>NZ_CP174130.1:0-2605000 GCF_056880625.1 Methyloparacoccus sp. NF-16
TCCGGTCGCGTTGCGGCCCTTACCCATCGCTCCCACATGAGGAAAACCGACATGCAATCCAGTTACTTGCGCCAGATCATCGCTGGCGTCGCGGTCATGGCGGCACTGCTGTCCGGCGGCATGTTCCTGCTCCGCCAGCAGCAGGGGCATCCGTCCGCGCAACGCCCGGCAGCCGAGACGCCAGCGGCATCGCCAGCCTCCGTGGCGGCACCGGCGACGCCATACGGCGTCCTGGCCGACTTTGCCGGCATCGCCGAGGCAAGCGGACCCGCCGTGGTCAACATCAGCACCCGCGGCTCCACGGCCGAGACCATGCCCGAGGCGCCGCCGGGCCCGGGTGCCGGTGATCCCTTCGCGCCTTTCTTCGGCCCCCAGGAACCGCCGGAGAACGAAGGACCCGCCCAGGGCATGGGCTCGGGCTTCATCATTCGCCCGGACGGGGTTGTCCTGACCAACGCGCACGTGGTCGACAACGCGGCGGAGGTAACCGTGAAGCTGGCGGACCGACGCGAATTCACGGCCAGGGTGATCGGCGTCGACAAGCTGAGCGATACGGCGGTACTGAAAATCGAGGCGCAAAACCTGCCGACCGTGCGCATCGGCAACCCGGCCGAGACACGCGTCGGCGAATGGGTCCTGGCGATTGGTTCGCCGTTCGGTTTCGAGAACACGGTCACGGCGGGCATCGTTTCGGCGAAATCGCGTTCCCTGCCGGAGGAGGGCTACGTGCCCTTCATCCAGACCGATGTCGCCCTGAATCCCGGCAACTCCGGCGGCCCGCTGCTGAACACGCATGGCGAGGTGATCGGCATCAATTCCCAGATCTACAGCCGTACCGGCGGCTACCAGGGACTGTCGTTCGCCATCCCCATCGATGTTGCCCTCAACGTTCAGCAGCAGCTGATGGCCAAGGGCAGGGTCAGCCGCGGCAAGCTGGGTATCGCCGTGCAGGACCTGACGCCGGCACTGGCCGAGTCATTCGGCCTGCCGAGCCCGGATGGCGCCTTGGTGGGTATGGTGCCCGCTGACGGTCCGGGCGCCAGGGCCGGCATCCAGCCAGGCGATGTCATCCTCGAGCTGAACGGGCAACCGGTGCACGACTCCCGGGAGCTGCCGCCCCGGGTGGCCGATATCAAGCCGGGCAGCACCGCCACCCTGAAAATCTGGCGCGAAGGCAAGGCCATCGAGATCCGGGTGGAGGTGGCGGAACTGGAGGACAAGCCGCCGGTGCAAAACGCCAAATCCGACGATGGCGCGCCACAGGGGCGTCTGGGCCTGGCCGTCCGGGCCCTGACCCCGGACGAGCAACGCTCGGCAGGCGTCCAGGGCGGTCTTCGGGTGGAAAAGGCCGGCGGACCCGCCGCCAGGGCCGGCATTCGCCGCGGGGACATCGTGCTGGCGGTGAACGGACAGCCCGTCAACTCGGCAGAGGAGCTGCTGGCCCTGGCACAGCAGGCCGGCAAGCGTCTGGCCCTGCTGATCCAGCGCGAGGGCAGCACGCTGTTCATTCCCATCCAGCTGGAGTGAGCGCCGCCAAAGAGCCGCAGCGGCGGGAAAATGCGTGGACAAGGCTCGGACAAGCCTGTGCACAATGGGCGCCAAATCCGACACCTTGCCTGCGCATCCGGTTTGTCCACAGACGCAGGATAGCGACCCGATGGCGTTATCCACAGCCATGGAATCCGCCAAGCCCTTGAAAGAAAGATACAAATCATCGTATCCCCAGCATTGGCAGGACGTAATAACCAACACAATCTTTTTTCTTTCTTTTCGATACTATTGGCTTCACCGGTTTGGGCAAACGAACCGGAGCAACCCATGGTCCACGATGGCAGCGGAGAAGGCATCTTCATGATCGTCAGTGTGCTGAACCAGAAAGGCGGCGTCGGCAAGACCACCCTCTCGGTGAATCTGGCGGCGACACTGGCCTTGGCGGGACGCCGTACCCTGCTGATCGACGCCGACCCACAGGCCAGCGCACTGGACTGGCAGGCCAGCCGTGACGGCGAAAGCCTGTTCCCGGTGGTCGGCATGGCCAGAGCCACCCTGCACAAGGATGTGCCGGGCCTCGCCGCACAGCAGGATCATGTCATCATCGATGGCCCGCCGCGGGTCAACGAGCTGGCCCGTTCGGCGATCATGGCCAGTCATCTGGTCGTCATCCCGGTGCAGCCGTCCCCCTACGACATCTGGGCGGCGAGCGACATCGTCAAGCTGGTGGTGGAAGCACAGGTGTACAACACCGGTCTTCGCGGCGTCTTTGTCATCAATCGCGTGGTGGCGAAAACCGCCATCAGCCGGGACGTCGCCGAGGCGTTGAAGGACTATCCGTTCCCTTTGTTGCAGACAGCCATCGCGCAGCGGGTGGTCTTTGCCGAGAGTGCCGCAGCCGGTCTGTCGGTACTGGAATATGCCCCGCGCAGCCCGGCCGCAGGCGAAATGCGCACGCTGTTACGGGAAATCGAGGGCTTGATGGCATGCGTTACCCGGTGAGCCGCGCCCGCGGGGTGATGCATCGCAGGGTAGCCAGGCGCCAGACCCTTGCCGTCGAAGGATGGCTGGCGGCCGGCAATGGCAGCCGCCGTCTGAACGGGGTCGGTGGCGTGCTGTATGCCGCGACCTATTGCGTGGCGTACGGGCTGACGTTGGGGGTTCTGGCGGTGGCCATCCTGCTGCCGGGCCGCCGGATCGTGGCGAAGGCGATTGGTGATGGTTCTGCGGCCGCCCGCCGCGATTTCCTGCGCCTGGGCGGAGCCGTGGCCGATAACAGGGCGGCCGGGGCCCTGGATCAGGATGCCACGCCGATCTGGTGGGCTGACCAGTAGAAGTAGATGACCCAGCCCATCAGGTGGATGGCGATGATGCCGCGCAATATCCACAGATAGGCCGAGGGACGGGTCTTGTGGCGGAAGGCGTTCTGCGCGATCAGGGAACCCGGCCAGCCACCCAGGATTTCCAGGATGTGGAAATACTCCTCGGGAACCCGCCACCTGCGCATGGCGGCATTGGCCTTGTCGGTTCCGTACAGGAACATGGTCAGCAGGCTGAAACCTGCATAGGAGAAGAACGGAATCGGGTTTTTCGCCATCAGCAGAAGGTAGCCCGACAGCATCAGCGGGATGATGATCAGCAGATTGACCGCCCAGGAGCGGTGCCGCGGGTTCAGCGAGAAGTGGGTGGGCTCCGGGGCAACGCGTTCCAGCGCCGGGATCAGGGCAAAGGACGCCCGTTTTTTGGTCTCGCTCTCGACGGGGCGAAAGAGCAGCTCGTCGCCGATATCCGGCCGCCTGGGGAGGCCCTTCTTGAAGTTGCTGATGTGGACGAAATAATCGTCCTCGGTCCCCTCGGGACGGATGAAGCCGAAGCCCTTGGCGTCGTTCCACATCACCAGCGTGCCCTTCTGCATGGGCTGCAACTTGCGGGGCTTTTTCTTGCTGGCTGTGGGTGTGGACATAGCAGGTATTTTCCGGGATATGGTGACTGATTATCGCAAATCCCGCGTCTTGCCGAGGCAGCGGCCGCCAGGGAACATGCCGTCACTTCATGGCGATCATGCCGCAGAAGTTGTACCAGCGGAAAAACACGTCGGTGACCCGGAAACCGTTGCGCAGCAGCAGTTCGCGGTTCTCGTCCAGCTGATAGGGAATCAGCACATTCTCCAGCGCCTCGCGTTTCTGCGCGATCTCCATGTCGGAATAGCCGTTGCGGCGCTTGAAGGCGTAGTAGTGTTCGATGAACAGGCGGTTGATGGTCGAGTTGGGGCCCAGCACCTTTTCCACCAGCAGGAGGCAGCCATCGGTCTCCAGGCCCTGGACGATGGTCTGGATCAGCCGGTCACGGTAAAGCGGCCGGACGAATTGCAGGGTGAGATTCATGATGACCACCGAGGCCTGGCTCAGGTCGAGCGTCTGCTCCAGCTGGCCGCAGATGAGTTGCCAGCGGTGCGACAGACCGGCCACGGTCAGCTTGTCGCGGGCGACGGCCAGCATGTCGGGCGAGGCGTCGATGCCGATCAGCTCCACGGCGGGCGCGACGACTGGGTCCAGCTGGATCAGGGTGGTCCCGGTCGAGCAGCCGAGATCGTAGATGCGGCTGCCGGGGGTGGCGAAATCCGCCGCGATTTCGCCGATCATGCGCTGGATTTCGGGATAGAACGGTATCGAGCGGTCCAGCATGTCGTCGAAGACCCGCGCGGTCTCGGAGCCGAAATCGAAATCCTCGATCCTGTCCAGGGGCGCCTTGAATTTTTCGTCCCGCGTCATGGCCGACGGTCCCGGGTGCGGTTCTTCTGCCAGAGCCAGCGACCGGCCAGCATCAGCAGCAACAGGCTGCCGAGCCAGGCAGCGGACAGATAGCCGACGAAATAGTCGTACGGGCCGATCAGATAGAGCCGCGGCGATTCCGGATCGATCCAGGTCAGCGGCTTGGCCGACTTGATGATGAAGATCCAGCCGGCATGCATGCCCATGCAGAGGGCCAAGCTGCGTGGCCAGAGCGTGCGCAGGGTGGCCAGCAGCAGCCCGGCGACGAACAGTCCCAGAAAGGCATCGGCCGGCGCCGAACTGACGCGGGCAAAGCCATCCAGTGCGATACGGAAGCCGGTCGTCCAGTCGATGCCGGTCTCCGCGGTCCAGCGGCTGCCGATAAAGTGCAGGATGGCGAAGTAGAAGGCGCTGATGATCATCGCCGCCACCGGTCCGGCCGCTTGCCGCAGGCCTGCGACCAATGCGCCGCGGAACAGGGTTTCCTCGATCAGCCCGATGCCGAGGCCGATGCCGAAGGCCTTGGCCAGCACTGGCGCCAGATAGGCCGCTGTCCAGCGATCCCAGACCACGGCGCGGATGTCTAGCTGGACCAGCAGGAAAACGTGGCCGGCCAGCATCAGGCCGCCGAGCCCGAAGCCGATCAGCCACTGGCGGACTGGCCGGGCGCCGAGGCCCCACGTCCGGAGGTCCCAGCCCAGGCGACGCCCGATCGGCCATAGCCCCAGCAGCAACAGGGCCTGCCCGCCCCGGCTGACCAGGGAACGCAGGTCGCTGATATCCTCAAGACCCAGCAGCCGGGATGCCGGGTAGGCGACCAGCGCCGCCAGGAAGGCCGCCGCCATCAGGTAGAGTAGCGGCGCCAGCAGGGCCATCAGCAGGGAGCGGGCGGTTGTCATGAGGCGGCAGGGGGAATGGATCGTGATCGGGCGGTTTCGGAGCGGAACATGAGCATGGCGGACGACCCCTTCCAGGATTCGGGGCCGGCGGCCGGATGGTCCATCCCCGATGCCACGCTGCCGTCGCTCGCGACGGGATCGCGGCTTGCCTTGCCGGGGCTTACGGAACTGCATGTCTGGCTGCTGTCGGTCGATGGCGGCGCCCCGCAACAGGCGGCCTCGCCGCTTCTGAACGTCCTGGACGACCGGGAGTGCGCGCGTGCCGGACGTTACCGGCAGGCAGAGGCGCAAGCCCGCTTCCGGCTCACGCGCGCCGGCTTGCGCCTGCTCCTGGGCCGCTACCTCGGCTGCGATCCCGCCGCGCTGCATTTTACTGCCAACCCGCATGGAAAGCCGCGACTCGAGGGCATCGGGGAGGACCAGGGGCTGGTGTTCAACGTTTCCCACTCCGGCCGTCTCGCGGTGCTGACCTTCGCTGCCGCAAGACCCTTGGGCGTGGACCTGGAGTGCTGCCGTCCCGGCCGGGATTACCGGCGGCTCGCCAGGTCTGTGCTGACGGATACCGAGCAGGCGGCCTGGCGGGCGTTGCCGGCAGATTGCCAGGCCCTTGCCTTCTGCCGGTTCTGGTCGGCCAAGGAGGCCTTCCTCAAGGCTACCGGCCGCGGTATCGCGCTGGGTCTGCAGCGGGTGGAAGTGGCGCCGGACTGGCGCGGCTACACCCGGGTGCCGGACCTGCTGGGGCCGGCGGGCGGCTGGCAGCTGGTCCATCGGGTGCGGGCGGCGTATTGTCTCTCCATCGCCAGCCGGGGCGACCCGGCCGTCGTCCGTTTTCTCAACGCCGAATCCGTTTTCAACCCATGCACCGAGGTGATCCCATGAACTGCCGGAACATCCTGGGACTGCTGCTGGTCCTCGCCTTCCCCGCCGGTTGCGCCACGCGGCAGCCCGCACCCGGCTGGACCGAGGGACACTGGGTGGACCTGACGCATGCCTTCTCCGGGCAAACGGTCTATTGGCCGAATGCCGACCGCTTCAGGCTCGAGACCGTGTTTGACGGCACCACGACCAAGGGCTACCACTACGCGGCCAATCGCTACACGGCCGCCGAACATGGCGGTACCCACATGGATGCGCCGATTCATTTCGCCGCCGGCGGCCAGACCGTCGAGCATGTTCCGCTCGACCGTATCATCGGTCCCACGCTTGTCATCGATGTCGAGGCGGCGGCGCGCGCCAATCGCGACTATCTGATCGGGCCCGCGGATTTCGCCCGCTGGGAACAGGCGCATGGGCGCATTCCCGAGCGGTCCATCATACTGCTGCGCACCGGCTACGACCGTTACTGGCCGGATGCCCGCCGCTATCTGGGCACCGATGAGCGGGGCGAAGCCGCCATCGCCAGGCTGCACTTCCCGGGTCTCGCGCCGGCCGGCGCCCGCTGGCTGGTCGAGCAGCGCGCCATTCGGGCAGTGGGCTTGGATACGGCAAGCATCGACTACGGCCAGTCCAGCCTGTTCGAGAGCCACCGGATTCTGGCCGCGAGGGGCATCCCGATTTTCGAGAATCTCGCCGCACTCGATCGGCTGCCGGCAACCGGCGCCTGGCTGGTGGCCCTGCCGATGAAGATCGAGGGCGGCAGCGGCGCGCCCCTGCGGGCGGTAGCGTGGCTGCCGCAATGAGCCTCAGCCCGGTGACGAGGGGGTTTCATCCGGGGGAAATCCCTTGCCCCAGTTGAGGATGTCGTTCGGGTCGAACTGGCGCTTGATCGCCCGCATCAGTCGCAGGCTGGGCGGGTCGAGCTCCCGCTCGACATAGTCGCGCTTCTCGATACCGACCCCGTGCTCGCCGGAGAGGGTTCCCCGGAGGCTCAGCACCAGCGAGAATATCCCGTCCAGGCAGGCATGGGCGCGATCGGACTCGCCGGGTCGTGCCGGGTCGTAGAGCAGGTTGACATGGATGTTGCCGTTGCCGGCGTGGCCGAAGTTGACGATCGGCAATCCGTAGCGGCGCGAGAGTTCGTCCAGTCCGACGATCAGCTCGGGCAGCTCCGTCACCGGCACCACTACGTCCTCGTTGATCTTCTTCGGCGCCGCTTTGCGCAGTGTCGGTGACAGGGCCTTGCGCGTCTGCCACAGGGCTTCCACCTCCACCGCGGTCTCGGCGATGCGAAACTCCAGCAGGCCGGAATTCTCCGCCGCCGAGCGGATGCTGTCGATCTGCGGCGCCATGGCGGCGCCGAAGCCATCCACCTCGATCATCAGCAGGGCGCCCGCGTCCTCCGGCAGGCCGGCCGTCGAGTAACGCCGCACCAGCTCGATGGCATTGCCATCGATGAATTCCAGCGCGCAGGGCACGGCCGGCTGCGCCATGATGCGGGCGATGGCCCGGGCGGCGGCCGCGACATCGCGATACACCGCCCGCAGCGTGCGCTTGTCTTCCGGCAGCGGAGTGAGCTTGAGTGTCGCCGCCGTGATCAGGGCCAGGGTGCCTTCGGAGCCGATCAAAAGGCGGGTCAGATCGTAGCCGACCACACCCTTGGTGGTGTAGACACCGAGCCGCAGTTCCTCGCCGGCTCCCGTGATGACGCGCAGACCCAGGGTATTGTCGCGCGGCGTTCCGTACTTGACGGCGCGGGGGCCGGCCGAGTTGTAGGCCAGGTTGCCGCCGATGCTGCAGAAGGCGGCGCTGGTCGGGTCCGGCGGCCAGAAGAAGCCATGCGGCCTGACGTAGTCCTGCACCGCCTGATTGGTGATGCCGGGTTCGACGACGATGAAACGGTTGTCGGCGGAGAATTCCAGTACCCGGTCCATGCGCTCGAAGGAGGCCACAACGCCATGCCGGAGCGGTACGGTGGCGCCGGTGGTGCCGGTGCCGCGCCCGCGGGCGGTGAGCGCCACGCCATGCTCGTTGCAGAGCCTGACCAGGGCCAGGGTCTTCTCGTGGCAGTCGGGAAAGACCACGGCGTCCGGCAGAATCTGCCGCTTGCTGTTGTCGTAGCCGTAGACCCAGCAATCGGCCGGATCGGTGAGCAGGCTCCGGGACGGGAAAATATCCCCGAGCCGGGCCGTGAAGGCGGGATTCAGGGCCATGGATTCATTCGCCGAACAGCTGCACGTCGATCAGGTCGCACAGGCAGTGCGTCATCAGCAGGTGCACTTCCTGGATGCGGGCGGTGGATTCCGAGGGCACGCGCAACTCCAGATCGCTTTCGCGCAGCAGCGGCGCCAGGGGCCCGCCATCCCGGCCGCTGATGGCGAGGATGGTCATGTCGCGGTCGTGGGCGGCGCCGGCGGCCTTGAGCAGGTTGGCCGAGTTGCCGCTGGTGGTGTAGATGACCAGCACATCGCCGCTCTGGCCCAGGGCGCGGATGGGTTTGGCGAAGATCTCGTCGAACTGGTAGTCGTTGGCGATGGAGGTGATCGCCGACAGGTCGGTGGTCAGGGCGATGGCGGGCAGGCCCGGCCGGTCGCGCTCGTAGCGGTTGAGCAGTTCCGACGAGAAGTGCAGCGCTTCGGCGGCCGAACCGCCGTTGCCGCAGCAGAGGATCTTGCCGTCATTCAGCAGGCACTGGGCGAGCCGGAAGGCTGCCGCCTCGAGCCGGTCGCTGAGGCGCAGCAGGCTGTCCTGGGTGGTTTCCAGGTGTTGCGAAAACTGCTGCGCGATACGGTCATGAAAGTTCATCCTCGAGGTTCTCTTTGTTCTAATCGGCCTGGAAGGCACCCTTGATCCAGTTCAGCTCGGGTCCACCGGAACCCGGTTTCAGGGCGACGACGTCGAATCGGGTCGGGCAGTTCAGGTGATGTTCCCGCAGGTAGCTGGCCGCCGTCAGCACCAGCCGCGTCTGCTTGCGCCGATCGACGCTTTCTTCCGCGCCGCCGAAACGGCTCCGGCTGCGGTAGCGGACCTCGACGAAGACCAGCGTCCGGCCATCCCGCATGATCAGGTCGATCTCGCCGTAGCGGCTGCGGTAATTGCGCTCCACCAGCTGCAGGCCGGCCGCCAGCAGCCGCAGCAGGGCCTCGTCTTCGGCTTTTCGGCCCCGCTCGGCGCGCGACCCGCCGGCCGGGTCCATCAGAGGCGATCGACCGGGATGATCGGTGCCGGCCCCCGCGCCTGCGGCGTGCTGCCGATGAACTGGGCGCAGTCCAGCTGCCGCTGGATGCGGTTGCCAGCCACCAGGGCCAGCCCACCGGTAGCACCCTGGTAGCGGTAGGCGGGGCTGCCCTCCAGCCGCGGGAGTTCCGCCAGCAGCCGGTAGGCGTCCACGCCCATGGCCATCAGCTTCAGGGATTCGTGCGAGGCGTCCGGAAACTGGTTGCTCAGTACCTGCGCCGACAAGCTGCTACCCGGCCCGGACGGCAGCAACCAGGGCATGTCGCAGAAGATCAGACCATCCAGGGGCTGATTGCTCTGCTCATCTGTCTGGCCGTCATAGGACAGCGAGGTGGCGTAAATGGGCCAGCCCGGCGTCGTCCGCAGGCGGGGAACCAGACGCCGTGCCTGGTCGGCCTCCGCGACCAGGAAGACGAAGGCATTGACCGGGCTCGCGGGCAGCTGCGACAGCAGGCCCGGGGCGGGCTCGCCCTGCTTCGGGAACTTGCGCCGATCCAGCACGGTACCGCCCAGACCGCTCCAGTAGTGCTCGAAGTGTCGCGACAGCCGCTGGCCGAATTCCGTGTCCTCGTGGAGGATGATGGCCGCCTGCTTGCTGTCGCGCCAGGCACTGGCGGCGACCTGTTCGACCTCCTGTTCCGGCGTCAACCCGAACTGGAACAGGTGCGAATGCTGGGCGGCGTCAACCTGGTTGAGCGCCAGCACGGGTACTGGCAGATCGCCGGCGCGCGCCAGGGCTGCGACCTCGTCCTTGATCAACGGGCCAATGATGGCCCTGGCACCCGCGTCCACCAGCCGGCGGGCGGTGCGGGCAACATCGCCGTCGACCGAATCTGAGACATACAGGCTGGCCCTGTCAGGGCCGCGGTCGGCGGCATGGGCGGCCTCGAGGCCATCACGTATGGCAGACGCCGCCTTGCCATAGGGGCCCGACAACGGCAGCAGGACACCGACGAAGGGGGGCGATGGAAACCCGCCGCTGGCGGCGATGGACGGCTCGCCGGGGCGTGCCACCCGGTTGCGGATGCTCTCGTCCGCCAGCGCCCGGCGCAGGAAATCACCGCGCGCCGGATGCTCCGGGTAACGGGCTTCCCATTTGGCGATGGCAGACGGCAGTTCGTCCCGGGAGGTGTGCCTGAACAGGTGGATCAGGTTCATCCAGCCGCCCAGCGTATCCGATGTGGGCTGCCGGCTCAGCAGTACTGGATCCGGCACCTGTTCCAGGGTCTCGAAAATGATGTCGTTGTTGCGGGCCAGATCCTCCGGCTGGGACAGCAGGCGGTCCAGCGCGATCCGCTCGGCGGCGCTGTCGACCATGTTGCCCAGCTGGTTCAGCGCGGATGCGCGGAGGATGTGATAGTTTTTCTCGTCCTGGAGGGCCAGTTTCCGGCTCCGCAGGCCGTTGAGGGTGTTCAGCGCCTCGCGCGCCTGGCCGGCGTTGAGGTCCAGCCGGCTGGACAGCAGCAGGTAGCGGTCATGATCGACACCGCTCAGTTCGCCCGGGCGTATGGCGGCAGCGAGGTTTTGGGCTGCCGCGCCGTCCCCGGATCGCAGCGCCGCGTCGGCGGCGGCCAGCCAGTAGGCGTCGGGTGTCGACGAAGCCGTGGCCAGCTGCTCGTAGCGCCGCATGGCGCCGTGATAGTCTCCGCCCCGCAGCATCGCCTCGGCCTGCGGATCGTCGGGCGCCGGGGAACCTGGCCAGCGCGCCAGCCGACCCTGGCAGGCCGCCAGGCCGAACGCTAACACCAACAGAGCGAGAGGGCGCGAGCAGCGCATGATGGGTGATTCGAGGGAGAACGGCAGGGCATGATGATGAGGCGCGAACCACAAGTGGCCGCCGGAGTACTATACCTAGTCGCCACGCCCATCGGCAATCTGTCCGATGTCAGCTTCCGGGCGCTGGAAGTGCTGAAATCCGTCGATGCCATTGCCTGCGAGGATACCCGCCACAGCCGGCCCCTGCTCGATCATTACGGCATCGACCGCCCCCTGATCGCGCTGCACGAATACAACGAGGACAGCCGCTCGGCGCGGCTGGCCGAGCGGCTGCTGGCGGGCGACTCCATCGCCCTCGTTTCCGATGCCGGCACGCCCCTGATCAACGATCCCGGCTATCCGCTGGTGCGCGCGGCCCGGGTGGCCGGCATCCGGGTCTCGCCGGTCCCCGGTCCCTGCGCCCTGATCGCGGCGCTGAGCGCTTCGGGTCTGCCCAGCCACCGCTTCGCCTATGAGGGATTTCCACCGCGCAAATCGTCGGCCCGCAAGTCCTTCTTCGCGGCCCTGAAGGACGATGCGCGCACGCTGATCTTTTACGAGTCCTCTCACCGGGTCCTGGAAACCCTGCGCGATCTGGCCAGTGTGTTTCCGGCCGGGCGGCGCCTGGTGCTGGCGCGCGAGCTTACCAAGCGCTACGAGACCCTGGTCGACACCACTGTGGGTGGCGCGGAGGCACTGCTGGCGGCGGATGCCGAAATGCGGCTGGGGGAGTTCGTGGTGCTGGTCGAGGGTGCCCCGAGCACCGCTGCCACGGCCGCGCTGACCCCGCAGCAGGCCCGCATCCTGGGCATCCTGCTGCGGGACCATCCACTGAAGACAGCCGTCGCGCTGACGGTGGAAATCAGCGGCGCGCGTCGCGAACTGGTCTATCGCGAAGCGCTGCGGCTCTCGGGGCGCGAGGGAACCTCGGCGGAGGCCACGGATTAGCGGGCAGGCTCGGGCTGCGCGAGCGGGGTTTCGTCGCGGCCGCCACGCACCGAGTTGCGCAGGGGTTGCGCGGTCACGGGTTTACCGTTGCTCTTGCTGGCGGTGGGCGTGCCGAGACCGACCAGGTTTTCCCAGCTGCCGTATTTGACAAAGTCGGGATCGCCGGACGCAATGCGGGCGGTGACTTCCTGGCGGGCCAGTTCGATGATTTCGTCGGGGCTTTTCCCGTCGACGAAAGGCAGGAAGGCGTCCGGACCTTCCTTGGACTTGATGGCGCCCAGAACGCCGTAGGACGTCTCGAAGATATGCTGTTGCTGGGTGGTCATGTAGCGCTTCAGTTTCTTGACCGAATTGGCGGCCGTGCGCTGATTGGAACCGTCGATGCCCCGGGTGGTTTGCGTGAAGGCGGACATGAAGTAGATCACCGCCAGCAAACCCATGACCCAAAATATAATTTTCATAATGTTTCTCGTCGGCGTTTCCAGTGTTGTTAATGTTAGGCTCTCGACATGATCGGCGTCAAAAGCGCCGAAATGGTCGATGGATCTTGGGAGAACGCAAGGCCTGGGCGCAGCGGATGCCAGTGTTCCCGCCTCGTCCCGTCACTCTCGCGAGTACGGTTGTGACCGTGAAAGCCCTGGTTGGTTTCGCCTGTCTGGCGCTCTTGTCGGCCTGCGCCCACGACCTCGAACTGATGAAGATGGAGGAGCAGGTCAACGGCTACGGCTCCGCCATTCGCTGGAATCTTTTCAAGAAGGCGGCCGGCTATCTCGATCCGCCGCCGGTGCCCGCGCCGGACTGGAAGGCACTGGCCGAAACCAAGGTCACCGCCTACAGTCCCCAGTACCGTGAGGTTCTGCCCAGCGGCAAGGTGATGACGCAGACGGTCGAGATCCGCTACATCCCGCCCGGCGCCGTGGTCGAGAAAAGCCTCATCGATCAGCAGCGCTGGCGTTTCGATGAGGATGGCAACCGCTGGGTCCTAGAAAGCGGCCTGCCGGAGTTCAGCCAGACGTTGGCCCGTACTCAGCGCACGCCGTAGCCCATGGCGTGACGGCACAGCATCCGCTTGGCAAACGGCAGGTGATCGAGCGTCAGGAGGCCCAGGTTGCGCAACAGGGCCAGCGGGGTGCCGTCGTTCGAGAACAGTCGCACCAGACTGTCGGTGAAACGGACCACGCGTTCCAGATCCCTGCGCCGGGTGGCCGCATAGCGGGCGAGAAAGTCGGCAGCACCGATGTCCGCGCCCAGACGGGTCTGGATTTCGAGATGTTCGGCCAGCATCGCGGCATCGCGCAGGCCGAGATTGAAGCCCTGCCCGGCGACCGGATGCAGCTGGTGCATGGCGTTGCCGATAAGGATGACGCGGTCGTCGTCCATGCGGCCGGCCTGGATCAGCCGCAGCGGGAATCCCTGCGGCCGCGAGACCAGCGATAGCCCCCCCAGCCAGTGGCCGAAGGCCTCCTGCAGGCTGGCGATGAACTCGGCATCGCCGCGTTGCAGCATGTCCGCGGCCTCCTCGTCGGCCAGCGTCCAGACCACAGAACTCCTGTGCGCCGCCAGCGGCAGAAAGGCGAGGGGCCCGGTGACGGTAAAGCGTTCGTAGGCGGTATGCCGCGTCGGCCTTTCCGTCTGGACCTCGGCGACGATGGCAGTCTGCCCATATTCCTGTACCCGCTGTTCGATACCCAGCAGCGTGCGGACGGTGGAATTGCCGCCATCCGCGGCCACGCAGAGCCGGGCCGAAATATTGCGTGTCTCCTCGCCCTCTTTCAGCGTCACGAAAACCCTGTCCGGTCCCGCCTTGAGCCCCATGACCCGTGCCGGACAGAGCCGGTTGACGGCGGTTTCGTCGAGCCGCGACTGGATGGCGTCTTCCAGATGGCGGGCTAGCAGCACATGTCCCAGCGCGTCGACATCGGCCTCGGCGGCGTGCAGACGGGTCTTGCCGAAATGGCCGCGGTCGGAAACGTGGATGTGCCGGATCGGCATCGCCCGCGCCGCCACGGCATCCCAGAGACCCAGTCCGGCCAGGCTTTGCGCGGTGCTGCGGGACAGCGCCAGCGCGCGATCTCCGGCGGGCGACGCCCGCCGCTCGGCATCGCTCAACGCCTCCACCAGACCTATGCGCAGCGGTGTCGCCTGCAATGCCAGGGCCAGGCTGCCGCCCACCAGTCCGCCACCGATGATCAGGAGGTCGAAATCCATGCTCATGGTTCCGCCATCAGGGCCTCGATGTCCGCCACCGTTTTCGGCAGCGCGGCCGTCAGTACCTCGCAGCCGTCGCGGGTGACCAGCACGTCGTCCTCGATGCGGACGCCGATGCCACGCCAGCACGGGTCCACCTCCTGGCAATCGGCAGCGATGTAGAGACCCGGCTCGACGGTCAGCACCATGCCGGGCTCGAAGGCCCGCCACTTGCCGCCGACCCGATAGGCGCCGACATCGTGTACGTCCATGCCCAGCCAGTGGCCGGTGCGGTGCATGTAGAACTTCTTGTAGGCTTCGTCTTTGATCAGCCGCGAGGTTTTGCCCTCCAGCAGACCCAGGCGCACCAGTCCGCGTGTCAGCACCTTGACGGCGGCTTCATGCGGTTCGTTCCAGCGTCGGCCGGGGCGCACGGCGTCGATGGCGGCCAGCTGCGCCTCGAGCACCAGCTCGTAGATCAGGCGCTGGGGCTTGCTGAATCGGCCATTGACGGGGAAGGTACGGGTGATATCCGCGGCATAGTTCGCGCACTCGGCGCCAGCATCGATGAGCAGCAGATCGCCGTCTCCCAGCACGGCATCATTCTGGGTGTAATGCAGCACGCAGGCGTTGGCACCGCCAGCGACGATGCTCGGATAGGCCAGCGAGCGCATGCCGTGCAAGGCGAACTCGTGCGCCAGTTCGGCCTCGATCTCGTATTCGTGGCGCCCCGGCCGACAGGCGCGCATGGCCCGCCGATGGCCGAGCACCGAGACCTCGGCCGCCCGGCGCATGATGCGGATTTCCTCTGGCGACTTGATCAGGCGCAGCTCGTGCAGCAGGTGCTCCAGCGCGATGAATTCATGCGGCGCCTCGACCCCGCTGCGGGCGCGACCACGTGCCGTGTTGACGGCGGACAGCAGCGCGTGGTCCAGTTCAGCATCCTGGCCGATGGGAAAGTAGACGCGCTCGCGGTTTTCCAGCAGGCGCGGCAATTGCTCGTCCAAGGCCTCGATCGGGAAGGCCTGGTCGGCGCCATGCCCCATGCGTGCGCCCTCCAGACCGGCGTGACGGCCGGTCCAGATGGCCTTTTCCGGATCGAACGGGCGACAGAAGAGTATGAATTCCCCCTCCTTGCAGCCCGGCGCCAGGACCGCGACGGCTTCAGGTTCATGGAAGCCGGTGAGATAGTGGAAATCGCTGTGCTGGCGGTAGGGATACTCGACGTCGCGATTGCGGATGCTCGCCGGCGCGCTGGCGACCACCGCCACGCTGTTTTTCTTCATGTGCCGCATCAACTGCTTGCGGCGGTGCCTGAAATCGTTGGGGGTCAGCATGGCGCCAGCCGTTCAGTGGCGGAGGGTGGACGTGTTCGACACCAGCTCCTGCTGGATCACCTGCACGCCGACACGGACATACTCGGTCAGTTCGGCGTAGGCGTTTTCGTCGCCCTCGCCGGCTACCTCGGCATCCAGTCGCACGATTTCCAGGAAGTCGCGCAGGATTTCCGCACACTCGCCCGGCCAGCCGGCGTTGCCACCGCGGTAGCCGATCCCCTGCAGGAAGCCGTGACACCACTCGCTCAGCGCGCTGGCGCGGCCTTCCAGCGGTTGGTCGTCGCCGGGCAGGAGCGGCTCGAAGGAGAAATCGAAGTCGGCCAGCTGGCGGCGGGTCTGGCTGAACAGGCGTTCCAGGCAGGATCGATCGTGTTCGCCGATGCCGGACAGCTCCGGACCGAAGAAATTGCCCAGCCATTGCCGGCAGTCGAGGCCGACGTCCATGCAGAGCATGCCGGCCAGGACCCCATGGACCTCCGCGGGGCTGCCGGCGGGGACGCCCGCCTGCATGGCCGCCTGAATGTCCCCAAAGCTCACATCGTGTTGATTCATGGGTACTTGCCTTGTCGGCGTCACATCAATTCTTTATCCTAACATTCGGCCTTCACGCCACCCAAGTTTTCATCTTCCAGCAAGCCCATGAGCGAACCATCCCCCCCCATCAAGGTCCACATTCTCGGCAAGGAGTACCCCGTCTCCTGCCCGGCGGATGAACAGCATGAGCTTCTGATCGCTGCCCGATATCTCGACGAGAAGATGCGCGAGATACGCGACAACGGCCGCATCATCGGTACCGAGCGCATCGCGGTGATGGCCGCCCTCAACATCACCCACGAACTGCTGCAGGAACGCCAGCGCCGACTGGTCTGAGGCGCGCGCGCCCCATGTCGGTGCGGGACGTTTGCGCGGGGCCCGCAAGCCGGTAGAATGACACCGATGTATTCCCTGCGGCGTTCGAAGCCTGCTGGGTTACTTCTTGAGCCTAATCCAAAACCCCGGGAACGCCCGAACCGGCGATGTGTGCAAGTCCGCTTCGTGCGGGAAGCCTGATTCGCCATTCGCCGATCCCACCTGAACCTCTGGTTCAAGGGCGAAAGCGGGTTACGGCGCAGGCGGGGAATACCTCATCGACGCGATCTGCCGGCCAAGCAGTATCGTGTCCAGAATCGATCAGACCGGCGCAACGCCAGCGGATGGCACTTTGCAACTCCCTGTGCAGGGTATCCTGCCAGTCCCATGGACTTCGGTCATCGCAACCCGCGCTGAGGGATTTTCGACAGCCGGCTTGCTGCCTCGTCATATCCATCAGCCTTTTGAGTCGAGGATGGGTCGCGGCATTCTCACGACAACGACCCCGGGGAAACGGCGCATGAACTTTCGCGACAGCAGGGTCAGGATGTGGGTGGTGGCCATCTGCACGGCCCTGCAAGCCTGTGCGAGCGCCACCCTAGTGCCCAACGCCGACGGCACGGTTGCCATCGTCGGCAACGGCTACGATGAGGACGAAGCGCTGGAGGCGGCCCTGGACAAGGGCATAGCGCATTGCAAACCGACCGGCAAAGCCTTTGCCGTGCTGTCGAGACAATCGCGTTATCAGGGCATCGACCCTACCGTTAAGACGGCGATCAATGTCGCCGGCATGGTCGGCAGGCAACCCATCTACGGCATGGGCAACCGCTCCGATGACTGGCGAGTGGAACTCCAGGGAAAATGCCAGTAGAGACTGGCCTGTCGGCACTAGGGAACTGCAAGGAGGTCAAGCTGCGATACTGGCTGTTCAAGTCCGAACCCGGCGAGTTCGGCATCGACGATCTGGCCCGTCGCCCGGACCGGAGCGAACATTGGGACGGCGTTCGCAACTACCAGGCCCGCAATCTGATGCGGGACGAGGTGCGGGTCGGCGACGCCCTGTTTTTTTACCACTCGAACTGCGACGAGCCGGGCATCGTCGGTATCGCCCGGGTGGCACGGGAGGCCTACCCCGACCCGACCGCCTTCGATCCCGGGAACAAGCACTACGATCCCAGGAGTCGTCCCGAACAGCCGACCTGGTACATGGTGGATGTAGAGTTCGTGCGCAAGCTGAAGCGAACCATCACCCTGGCCGAGCTGAAGACAAGGCCCGAACTGGACGGTCTGGCGCTGGTGCGGCGGGGCAACCGCCTGTCGGTGATGCCGGTCAGCGAGGCGCAATGGCATTTCATCCTGGGACTGGAATGAGCTGGCTTTACCTGGTGGGCGCGGGCCTGTTCGAGATCGGCTGGCCGGTCGGCCTGAAGCTGGCCCAGGTTTCCGGCCAGCGCTGGCTGGGTGTCGTCATCGCCATCCTCTGCATGGCCTGCAGCGGCGGCCTGCTGTGGCTGGCGCAGCGGGACATCACCATCGGCACGGCCTACGCCGTCTGGACCGGCATCGGTGCGGCCGGCACCTTTCTGGTGGGCGTCTGGTTCTTCGGCGACCCGGCCAGTCTGGGCCGCTACCTTGGCGTGCTGCTGATCATCTGCGGCGTGGCCACCCTCAAGCTGGCCGCCTGATTCAGGGCCCCTTGCGCGGCCGTCGGACCGGCATCTCGCTGCCGCCGGCGAACAGCCGATAGGCAGGATTCAGTGTCTCCTCCCGGTAGGCAAAGCCGATCTCGTCCAACGAGGCCCGGAATTCCCTGCGCTCGGCCCTGGGCACCTGGATGCCCATCAGAACCCGCCCGTAGGCCGCGCCGTGATTGCGGTAGTGGAACAGCGTGATGTTCCAGCGACCGCTCAGCCGCGAGAGGAACGACAGCAAGGCCCCCGGTCGCTCCGGGAACTCGAAGCTGTAGACCACTTCGTCCAGCAGCTTGGGCGCATGGCCACCGACCATGTAGCGCATGTGCTCCAGGGCCAGCTCGTTGTGCGACATGTCGACCACCGCATAGCCCTGGGCCGCCAGCGTCCCGATCAGGGCGGCATCATCGCGGCCACCGCTGTGCACGCCGACGAAGATCTGCGCATCGCCATCGTCGAAATAGCGGTAGTTGAATTCGGTGATGGCCCGCCGGCCCAGCGTCTGGCAGAAGCGCAGGAAACTGCCGGGCCGTTCCGGAATCGTGACCGCCATCAGCTGTTCGCGCCGCTCACCGACCTGGGCGCGCTCCGCCACGTGGCGGAGCCGGTCGAAATTGATGTTGGCGCCACTCTCGATCGCCACCAGGGTTTGCCCGCGAATGCCGGTCCGCTCCACGTAGCGGCGGGCGCCGGCGACACCCAGGGCGCCCGCCGGTTCGGCGACCGAGCGGGTGTCGTCGAAGATATCCTTGATCGCCGCGCAGATTTCGTCGGTGCTGACCGTGACGACCTCGTCGACATAGGTGTGGGCGACGTGGAAGGTTTCCTTGCCGACCTGTCTGACGGCGACACCGTCGGCGAACAGCCC
Source organism: Methyloparacoccus sp. NF-16 (assembly GCF_056880625.1). NCBI lineage: Bacteria > Pseudomonadati > Pseudomonadota > Gammaproteobacteria > Methylococcales > Methylococcaceae > Methyloparacoccus > Methyloparacoccus sp. NF-16. Next base: position 18,910 of record NZ_CP174130.1, read on the forward strand.
CACCTGTTTCAGGGTCACTCGCCGGCTGGCCTTCATGGCCCGGTTGAGGCAGTCGGCATCGTCGGGCTCGACGCCGATGATGCGGATCTCCGGCCGCACGAACTTCACATAGGCGGCAATGCCGGCGATCAGGCCGCCACCGCCCACGGGAACGAAGATGGCATGGATGTCGTCGTGATGCTGGCGCAGGATTTCCATGCCGATGGTGCCCTGGCCGGCGATTACCTCGGGGTCGTCGTAGGGATGAATGAAGGTCAGCTGCTGAGCCTCGGCCAGCGCCAGGGCGTGTTCGCAGGCTTCGTCGTAGGCATCGCCATGCAGCACGGTCTCGGCACCGAGGTTGCGGACCGCGTTGATCTTGATCGCCGGCGTGGTGCAGGGCATGACGATGAGGGCGCGCAGGCCCAGCTTGCGCGCCGCCAGCGCCACGCCCTGGGCATGGTTTCCGGCCGATGCGGCGATGACACCCGCGCGCCGCGCCAAGGCATCGAGGCTGGCCATCTTGTTGTAGGCGCCGCGCAGCTTGAAGGAAAAGACCGGTTGCAGATCCTCGCGCTTGATGTACAGGGAGTTGTCCAGACCGCGGCTGAGACCGGCGGCATAATCCAGCGGGCTTTCGATGGCGACGTCGTAGACGCGCGCCCTGAGGATGCGCTCGACAGTGCGGGTAAGGATCATGGGAATGGGCCGGGATCGAGGATGGTCAGCGAAAGGCCGTCGGCCACATGGCGTGGCGGGGCAGCCGGCGTCACGTTATCATCCCGCGTTTTTACCACGACCGACCCAGCAGGGAAATCACCCATGACGCAAGACGAACTCAAGCAGAAGGTTGCCGAAGCCGCGCTCGAATATGTGAAGGGCTACTCGATCCTTGGTATCGGCACCGGCTCCACCACGCGACTGTTCATCGACTGCCTGGCGGACATCCGGCAGGACATCGAGGGCACCGTTTCCAGTTCCAATGCCAGCACCGAGCAGCTCAGGAAGCTCGGTATCCCGGTTCTGGAACTCAACGATGTCGGCACCCTGGACGTCTACGTCGATGGCGCCGACGAGATCAACCCGCACAAGCAGCTGATCAAGGGCGGCGGGGCGGCGCTGACCCGCGAGAAGATCATCGCCGGGGCCAGCCGCAAGTTCATCTGCATCGCCGACGATAGCAAGTGCGTGGACGTGCTCGGCAAGTTCCCGTTGCCGGTGGAGGTCATTCCCATGGCCCGCAGCTATGTGGCGCGGGAGATGGTCAAGCTCGGCGGTCAGCCGGTCTGGCGTGAAAACTGTGTCACCGACAACGGCGGCCAGATTCTCGACGTCTGGAATCTCTCCATCGTCAACCCTGTCGAGCTGGAGCAGCTCATCAACAACATCCCGGGTGTCATCACCTGCGGCATTTTCGCCATGCGCCCGGCGGACATCATCCTGGTGGGTGGCGCCGACGGCGTGCGCCGTATCGACTGACGCCGGACCGGATACCCCCGGCGCCGGTTCAGGCGTCGATGTCGACCCGCATGGACAGATCGACCGCCCTGACGTGCTTGGTCAGGGCGCCAACCGAAACGTAATCGACACCGGTTGCGGCGATCGCCGGCAGGCTGTCCAGGCTGACGTTGCCGGATACCTCCAGCTCGGCCCGCCCGCCCGCAAGGGTGACGGCCTCACGCAGCGTGGGCAGGCTGAAATTGTCCAGCAGTATCCGCCCGGCGCCGGCCTCGAGGGCTTCCTGCAATTCGGCGAGGTTTTCCACTTCCACCTCGATCATGACACCGGCCTGCAATGCCTGCGCGGCCCGCACGGCGCGGGTGATCGAACCGGCAGCGAAGATGTGGTTCTCCTTGATGAGGATGCCGTCATACAGGCCGATGCGGTGATTGTGACAGCCGCCGCAACGCACCGCGTACTTCTGTGCCAGCCGCAGGCCGGGCAACGTCTTGCGGGTATCCAGCACCCGGGTTCGGGTTCCGGCGACCGCCCTGGCGTAGCGCCGGGCCAGGGTGGCGGTGGCCGACAGGGTTTGCAGCAGGTTGAGGGCGGTGCGTTCGCCCGTCATCAGGCCACGCGCCGGTCCGGTCAGCCGGCACAGCACGGTATCGGCGGCCACCTCGGCTCCCTCCTCTGCCAGCCACTGCAAGCGGATCGCGGGTTCGATATGGGCGAACACGGCCGCGAACCAAGCCTGGCCGCACAGCACCATGGATTCGCGGGTGACGACGCTGGCGGTAGCCAGCGCCGCTTCGGGCAGGATCAGGGCGGTGAGGTCGCCGGTGCCGATGTCCTCGGCAAGAAAGCGCTGGATATCGCGGGGATCGGGCTGGTCCATCTGTCCCTCGGAGAGGCCGAAGCCGGCCAGCATGGCACGCAGCCCGCTAGCTGGCCGGCTTCGGAGGGGCGCTTCGCCGGGAAAGAACGGGGCAAAGCGCCGTCGGGTGGTCAGTTCTTGCCGTCGGTCTTCTTGGCCGATGCTTTCTCTTTTTCCTTGCCTTTCGTCGTCTTGCCCTTGGCCTTGTCCTTCTTGGCCGGGGCGGCTTCCTTGGCAGCGGCTGCGGAGACGCCATATTCCTTCAGCTTGGCCACGTAGCTGGCGCGTTCGGAGGCCGGCATGGTAACGAGGTCGGCTGCCCGCAGGTAACCCTTCTCACCCCAGGCCTCTTCGCTGGAAATCTCCGCCAGGAACTCCTTCAATCCCGGCGTGCGGCCGATGTTGTTGGACTTGATGTAGAGATAGAGCGGCCGGGTACCCAGGTAGGCGCCGGAGGAAATGTTCTCGTAGGTGGGTTCGACACCATTGATGGGTATCGCCCGGATCTTGCCGGCGTGATCGGTCACCATCTTGTAGCCGAACACACCCAGCTTGGGGCTGGCGGAATCGGCGATCAGGTCGATCTGGGTCTGGTCGTTCTCGCGGCCTTCCCTGTAGATGCCGTCCTCCCGCACGCTGCGGCATTTGCGCAGCATGTCGGCGGTGGGTTCGCGCGCGCCGGCGGGCACCCAGGGCGAGCCCTTGCATTCGAGGTCGGAAATCAGGTCGATGAAGGCGTCGTGCGTGGCGGAGGTGTTGGGCGGGCCGAGCAGCTCGATGGGCATGGCCGGCAACGAGGCCTTCACGTCCTTCCAGGTCTTGTTGGGGTTGAGCGCCATGGGACCGTCGCGCTCGGCCAGCCATTTGGCGAAGGCCTTCCGCGCTTCCACGTTGGTCAGCGACCAGGGTTCGGCTTTCCTGGATTGCGCCAGAATGACGGCGTCATAGCCGATCTTCAGTTCCAGCACGTCACCGACGCCATTGCGCCGGCACTCGTCGTGCTCCTTGGTCTTCATGGCGCGGGAGGCGATGGCGATATCGGGCGACTCGGGTCCGGTACCCTCGCAGAACAGCTTGATGCCGCCTCCGGTCCCGGACGCCTGGACCAGCGGCGCCTTGCCCTTGAGATGATCGGCGGCAGCCTTGACGAAGGGTACCACGGTCGAGGAACCCATCATGGAAACATAGCCGCGCTGGAATTCCGCCATGCCGGTCGAGGCAAACAGGCCGCCACCCACCAGCGCAGCCGCCATCAGAACGTTTTTCGTCATGGATCAACAACCCCTGTTTAGAGATGCGCCGGGCGCGAAGCCTGACATTGTAAACCGAATGCTCGGGCCGCTGCCCGATTCACTCGCCGGCTTTCAGCCATTCCCAGTAATGGGTGTAAAGCGTCACCGCCTCGCCGACATCGGTGGTGTACTCGCCCTTTTCCAGAATCTCGTCCGTCGGGTACATGACCGGATTGTCCCGCAGCTCGGCCGGCAGCTGGCGCACCGCCTCGGCATTGGGCGAAGCATAGCGGGTCGTCTCGGCGATCAGCCGGGCGATGTCCGGCCGCAGCAGGAAATCGATCAGACGGTGGGCGCCGTCGGGATTGCCGGCCCCGGCCGGGATGGCGAGATTGTCCATCCACAGGCCGCACCCCTCGCGCGGGTAGAGGTAGACAAAGCCCGGCACCTCCAGCTGGGTACGATAGGCATTGCCGTTCCATATCATGCCGGCGTCGATCTCGCCGGTGACGTACAGCACCTGGGGCGCATCGGAATTGAAGACACGCACGTTCGGCATCAGCATCCGCAGCTTCTCGTAGGCCTGCCGGATCTGGCCGGGATCGGTGCTGTTGCCGGAATATCCCAGGACCCTGAGGCCGATCTGGAACACCTCGCGCATATCGTTGGCGAGCAGCAGGCCACGGCGGAATTCCGGCCGCCACAAATCCGCCCAGCCGCTGACCCGCGCCGGGTCGTAGCGCGCTGTGTTGAGGGCGATGCCGGTCGTGCCCCAGAGATACGGGACGCTGTAGCGGTTGCCGGGATCGAAGGGCTTGTCGAGATGGCGTGGGTCGAGATGGCGGAAATTCGGCAACCGCGACCGTTCCAGCGGCCGCAGCAGGCCTTCCTGGCGCATGCGGTCGATGAAATAGGTGGACGGCACGACGAGGTCGTAGCCTTGCGCCCGCAGCAGCTTGAGCTTGGCGTACATGGCCTCGTTGCTGTCGTAGGTAGAGTAGCGGACGCGAATGCCGGTTTCCGCCGTGAACCGCTCCAGCACCGCGGCCGGCAGGTAGTCGGACCAGTTGTAGAAGCGCACCTCGGCGGCGGCCGCGTGCACCAGCCGCAGGGTCGCCAGCACCAGCAGGGCGGCCATTGCCGTGCGCCGCATCAGGCCGGCCTTCCGCGCAGCTTCTGCGACAGGCTGACCAGAATCAGCGAGAACCCGAACAACAGGGTCGCCAGCGCATTCACCTCCGGTTTCACGCCCATCCGCACCATCGAATAGATACGCAGCGGCAATACCTCGAAATCCGGGCCGGTGACGAAGAAGCTCACCACCACGTCGTCCAGCGACAGCGTGAAACTCAGCAGCCAGCCGGCGGCGACGGCAGGCAGGGCCAGCGGCAGCACCACCCGCTGGATGGCCTGCAACTCGCCGGCGCCGAGGTCGCGGGCCGCCTCCACCAGTTGGTGGTCGAAATCCTGCAACCGCGACAGCACCGTCACCGCCACGAACGGCAGGCCAAAGGTGATATGGGCCAGCAGCAGCGTCGGCCATCCCAGCGGCACACGCAGCAGGATGAACAGCACCAGCAGCGAGACGCCCATGACGATTTCCGGCGACATCAAGGTGACATACAGGAGCCCCTGGAAAAAGGCCCGCCCCGGCAGGCGATAGAGCCGCAGCCCGATGGCGCCCAGCGTACCGATCACGGTGGCCATCGTGGCGGCGGCGGTCGCCACCAGCAGCGAATTCCGGGTCGCGTCGAGCAGATCCGCGTCATCCGCGAGCTGGCGATACCACTGTCCGCCAAGGCTGTCCCAATGTGTCCCGTAGGGCGAGGTGTTGAAGGAATAGGCCATCAGCACCAGCATCGGCAGGTACAGGAAGACAAAGACGCCCAGCAGACTGGCGCCGCGTAGACTAGGCATCGGCCATTCCCGTCTCGCCCATGCGCTGCCGGGCCAGCCGGTACAGCGCCAGGAACAGGAACAGCAGCCCGATGACCACCAGGCTGGCCGCCGCACCGAACGGCCAGTCGCGCGCGTCCAGGAACTGCTCCTTCAGCAGGGCGCCCAGCATGAGGTTGCGCGCGCCGCCCAGCACATCGGTGACATAGAACAGCCCCAGCGCCGGCAGGAAAACCATCAGGGCGCCGGCGACCATGCCCGGCGCGGTCAGCGGGACAATGACATGCCGGAAGCTTGCCAGCCGCCCGGCGCCGAGATCCGCCGCCGCCTCGATCAGGCGCCGGTCAAGCTTCTCGAAGCTGGAATAGAGCGGCAGGATCATGAAGGGCAGCAGCACGTAGACCAGCCCGAGGCTCACCGCCCAGCCGCTGTAGAGCAGCCGGATCGGCTCGTTGACGAGCCCCAGCCCCACCAGCAGGGCGTTCATCGCGCCCTTGGCCGCCAGCAGGCTGCGAATGGCGTAGATTCGTACCAGCGAATTGGTCCAGAAGGGCAGGATCACCAGCATCAGCAGCAGCGGTCGCCAGCGCCGACCGACGCGCGACAGCGACCAGGCGAACGGATAGGCGATCAGCAGACACAAGAGCGTCGCCAGCATGGCCATGGCCAGCGAATCGATGAAGACATTGAGATAGGTCGGGTCAAGCAGGCGCCGGTAATTGTCCAGTGTCGGGACGAAGCGGATGAAGCCCCGCTCGTCGCGGCCGAGGAAGCTGACCGTCACGACCAGCCCTGTCGGCACCAGGGTGAAGATCGACAACCAGAGCGGGAGCCCCGACAGGGCGCACCACCGTCCCAGACCCGATAACCGGGAGGCCGGGTCCTTAGCGGCCCGCGAAAAGCAGCGCACCCGCCGGAGCCGGGTCATGGCGCCGGGAACATGGCCAAGGGCCGGAATGCGCCGACAGCCCGGGCAAGCGGGAACCCAAGGCAAAAGGTCAGACAAATCTGATAGCTTGTCGGTGAATCGCTCATCCGAAGGAGAAACCCATGAAGCTCTACTACACGCCAGGTGCCTGCTCGCTCGCCGTCCATATCGTCCTGCGGGAAGCGGGCTACGGTTTCGGGCTGGTCCGCGTCGATCTCGCCACCCACCGGACCGAACACGGCGACGACTACCGCGCCATCAATCCCAAGGGTTATGTGCCGGCCCTGCAGTTCATGGACGGCCAGTTGCTCACCGAGGATCAGGTCATCCTGCAGTATCTGGCCGACCACAAGCCGGAGGCAAAACTGGCGCCGCCCGCGGGCACGATGGAGCGCTACCGCCTGATGGAGTGGCTGGCCTTCATCGCCACCGAACTGCACAAGGGGTTCGGCCCGCTCTGGAACCCGAATGCGCCCATCGAAACCCGCCAGGCCGCGCTGGACAATCTGTCGCGCCGCTTCGATTATGTCGAGGCGCTGATGGGCGCTCAACCCTATCTGACCGGCGAGCATTTCACTCTTGCCGATGCCTACCTCTTCACCGTCCTCAACTGGGCCCACTACCATCACATCGATCTCGGCCCCTGGCCGCACCTGACGGCTCTTCACAAGCGCGTCGCGGAGCGTCCGGCCGTCGCGGCGGCCATGCGTGCGGAGGGCCTGGTGGCCTGACCCCGGATGGCAACCGGGTTGCCTCAACGAGGCCCCTGTGACCGGATGACTGGCGGGAAGGCCGGAGCTCGCCTTTCCGCCCGCGGGAAGCGGAACCGGCTCATGCCCCGAGCACGGTTTCCCGACCCGGCGTCCAGCCGACAGCGACGCGCCGGCCAGGCGTGCCGTCCGGGCCGGCGATGGCGTCATTGAAGAACGCGCTGGCCGTGAGTGTCTGGCCGCTGTCGAGACGGATGACGAGATCGAGCGTCACGCCCCGGTAGCGGGTGTCGAGGATCTCTCCGCGCAGCGGTTCCGCCGTGGACGCCGTATCCGCGGCACGCACGCGCAGATCCTCGGGCCGCAGCAGCACCCGGACGGTATCGCCCTCGGCGACCGGCAAGGCGCAACGCAGGCCGAGCGGATGCCCTTCCAGCAGCACCTCGATGCAGGCGGCCGAGAGGCGCCGCAGCACCCGGGCATCGAGAAAGTTGCTCTCGCCGACAAAGCCGGCGACGAAGCTGTTGGCGGGGTTTTCGTAGATGTCGCGGGGCGTGCCGATCTGCTGGATGACGCCGGCCCGCATGACCGCCACCCGGTCGGACAGCGACAGGGCCTCCTCCTGATCGTGGGTGACGAACAGGAATGTCAGTCCCAGCCGCCGCTGCAAGGCCTTCAACTCGCCCTGCATGTCCTTGCGCAACCGATAGTCCAGGGCACTGAGCGATTCGTCCAGCAACAGCACCCTGGGGTGGTTGACCAGTGCGCGGGCCAGCGCCACCCGCTGTTGCTGGCCACCCGAAAGCTGCCCCGGCCTGCGGCTCTCCAGGCCCTCCAGGCGGACCAGCGCCAGTGCCTCGGCGACGCGGCGGCGACGCTCGGCGGCGGGCACCCCCTGCATGCGCAGTCCGAAACCGACATTGTCGGCCACGTTCATGTGCGGAAACAGGGCATAGCTCTGGAATACCGTGTTGACCGGCCGGCGCTCCGGCGGCAGCGCGTCGATGCACAGACCATCCAGGCGGATTTCGCCGGCGTCGGGCGTCTCGAAACCGGCCAGGAGGCGCAGGGCCGTGGTCTTGCCGCAACCGGAAGGCCCCAGCAGGGTCAGGAACTCCCCCTCGCGGATGGCCAGATCCAGCCCCGGCAGAACCGTCTTGCCGTCATAGCCCTTGCGGACGGCGGCGAATTCGACCAGGGGTGTCGTCATGGCGGAAGCGTCGGAGCGTGAGGGTGCGCCATACGCTAGCATGCCGGACAACCGCTGTGCAGGCGTGGCTCCCGGCCTTCCCGGCTTCGCGTTACACTGCCCGCCGGCGCTGTTGCCGCCCGACCGTGGAGGAATCCCGTGAGCACGCCTGATCCCTGGGCAGCGCATCTGCCCGCGCCGCACAAGCCCATCCCGTTCGTGCCGATTGCCCTGGTGCTGTTTGCCCTGACCGGCCTGTTCACCAGCTATTTCACCGTCCCCGCCGAGTCCGCCGGTGTCGTGCTGCGCTTCGGCCGGCATGTGCACAACGTGCCGCCCGGGCTGCATCTCAAGCTGCCGTTTGGCATCGACGAGGTCATCAAGGTACCGACGCAGCGGCAGCTGAAACTGGAATTCGGCATGAAACGGCCGGCGGACGCGCTGACCAACCCGGACCAGGTCGGTGCCGACCCGCTGAAGGAACGCTCCATGGTGACCGGGGACCTCAACGCGGCGCTGGTGGAATGGGTGGTTCAGTACCGCATCACCGAACCGGAGACTTATCTCTTCGAGGTGCGCGATCCCGGTTTCACCCTGCGCGATCTGGCCGAATCGGTGATGCGGGAAATCATCGGCGATCGCACCGTGGACGAGATCATCACCATCGGTCGCCAGGAAATCGAGGACACCTCGCTCGCCAGGATCAAGGAACTGGCCAATCGCTACCATCTGGGCGTCACCGTCAACCAGGTGCAGCTGAAGAATGTCGATCCACCGGTGCCGGTGCAGCCTTCGTTCAACGAGGTCAACCGTGCCCAGCAGGATCGCGAGAATGCCATCAACCTGGCCAACGGCGACTACAACAAGGCCGTGCCGCGGGCGCGAGGCGAGGCGGATCAGGCGATCCGGAATGCCGAGGGCTACCGCTTCAAGCGCATCAACGAGGCCGAGGGCGACGCCGCCGCCTTCACCGCGGTGCTGGAGGAATACGTCAAGGCACCCGATGTCACCCGCACCCGCATCTATCTGGAAACCCTGGGGGAAGTGATGCCGGCCGCCAAGCAGGGCATCATCGTCGACGAGTCGGTGCAGCAGATCCTGCCCATGCTGCCCCTGCCGCAAATCCCGACCGGAGCGCCAAAATGAAAGCCAGGATCATGGGTATCGCCGGCGCCGCGCTGGCGGCACTGGTGCTGCTGCAGTGCCTCTACACGGTCCGGCAGACCGAGCAGGCCATCATCACGCAATTCGGCCGGCCGATCGGCGAACCGGTGACGGAGCCGGGGCTGCATGTCAAGCTGCCCTTCGTCCAGCAGGTCAACCGCATCGACAAGCGTTACCTGGCCTGGGACGGACCGATGGTGGAGATGTCGACCAAGGACAAGACCTACATCCAGGTCGATACCTTCGCCCGCTGGCGGATCACCAACGCGATGCAGTACTTCCTGCGCCTGCGCGACGAGCGCAGCGCCCAATCGCGGCTGGAGGACATCCTCGGCAGCGAGACCCGCACCGCCGTGGCCCGCCACGAACTGATCGAGGTGGTGCGCACCGAGAAGGGACGCAAGCCGTTGCGCGACGAGGGCGCCGCGGCCAACCTGACCGGCGTCGGCACGCTCGGCGTGCTGCGGCCGATCCAGTACGGCCGGGTGCAGCTGGAGCGGGACATCTTCGCGGCCGCCGCCCCCAAGCTGGCCGAATTCGGCATCGAGCTGCTGGACATCCGCATCAAGCGGCTCAACTACAATCCCGAGGTGCTGGAGCGCATCTACCAGCGCATGATCAGCGAGCGCCTGCAGATTGCCCAGCGCTTCCGCTCAGAAGGCGAGGGTGAAGCCGCCCGCATCAGCGGACAGAAGGAGCGCGACATCAACGAAATCGTGTCCACGGCCTACAAGCGCGTGCAGGAAATCCGCGGCGAGGCCGACGCCAGGGCCACCGAAATCTACGCCCGCGCCTACACCCAGAAGCCGGAGGCCGCCGAGTTCTACCGCTTCCTGAAGAGCATGGATACCTATCGCAAGATCATCGGCAACGAGGCCACCGTGGTGCTCTCGACCAACAGTGACCTCTTCTCCCTGCTGAAGCGCATCGAGCCGAAAAAGCCCTGAGCGCAGGCGGACCGGTACCGCACTCAGGGGGCAAAAAGGTCCGGGCGGGGTGGCCCGGTGACCTCGATGGCAGCCCAGGCGCCCTTGTTCATGCGTGCCAGGGCGTGGTCGACGGCAAGGTAGGTGCCGGGTACATCAACGGTGAACTCGACGATCGTGGCGCCGCCCGGCGGTACCACCGTGGTCTGCACGTTCCTGAGCGGCGCCGAGCCGATGGCGGCCTCCGGGTAGACCACATCGAAGATTTCCCCGATGACATGAAAGGCCGAAGCCAGATTGACGCCGCCATTGCCCACCAGCAGGCGGATCCGCTCGCCGGTTCTGGCCCGCATGCGCGGCGCCTTCTCGACCCGCCCGTTCAGGGTCACGTAGCTCGGGCGGCCGTCCAGGAAGGCATGGCTGTCAAAGCGGGTAAGGCCCTTCTGGCCGGTCTCCCCGGCCGCGTACAGCTCGCCCTGGACCAGGTAGTAGGTTCTGTCCACCCTGGACAGGCCCGCCTCGGGTTCGACCAGTATCAGGCCATACTGGCCGTGCGTTTCGTGCAGGCCGGCATTCATGGAGGCGCAGTGGTAGACGTACAGGCCCGGGTTCAGCGCCTTGAAGCGGAAGCGGCGGGTTTCGCCGGGGGCGACCCGGGACAGCGTGCCGCCCCCGGCCGGGCCGCTCACGGCATGCAGGTCGATGCTGTGAGGATGCAGGCTGCTCGGGTGGTTCGTCAGCGACAGTTCCACCGTATCGTGGACTTTCACCCGCAACAGCGGCCCGGGAACCTGGCCATCGTAGGTCCAGAAGTTGGCATACACGCCCGGGGCGACCTCGGCGATCACCTCCCGTATGTTCAGCTCAAACCGTACCGTGGCACCACCCGGCCGATCCAGGGACGGCGGTACCGCGGCAGGATCGCGGCCGATGTCCGCCACCTCCTCGAAGGCGTCGAAATGGCGAAAAAACTGGCCGACATTGGCCAACGGCAGCCACGGGGGGTCCTGATGCGGGCCCAGTGAATTCATCCAGGGCGGCATGGCCAGCTGCGGCCATGTCGTCTTGTGTGCGTAGAGGCCGGTCATGAGCGCGAGACCCAGCAAGCTCAGCGGCAACCAGGCATTCCGCAGTCGCTGCCGCAAAACCGGCATGTCGACGATCCGCCAGAGGGCCCACAGGCCGGCCAGCACGCCGACCAGTACCGCCCCGGCTTCCAGAATCAGGTAGGTGAACATTCACAGCCTCGCGGGCAAGGCCTGCCTGGCCGGCAGGCGATCATGATCCGGCAGCGGGCTGGCCGGGCGCTGGGCTGGGCTGCCGCGCGGACACCCCGTTCAAGCCGGCCAGGGCGCAGCGATTCCTCTCCGCACGATGGGCCTCCTCGCACTGCGGGTTGCCGCAGGCGGCCTCCAGTGCCGCGCTGCAGCGCAGATTGCCGGGCCGAGGCTGCTTGCGGACGAAGGCCGAGCGGGCCAGGTGATAGCCGGGGTCCTCCCCCCAGAAATTGCGCCGCATGTGCTCCAGTTCCTCGGCGCGGTAGTCCGCCAGCGGTCTTGCCCGCTCGTGCGCCTCGCGCTCGGCCCGTTTTTGCGCCAGCCGCTGCCGGAACTGCGGACCATGGGCCCGCTGCTCGGCGACCCGGACGATCTGGTCGCGAAACTGGGCGAAATCGCCGGGCGCATCCTGGATCACGATGCCATCGATCAGGCCCATGGCCCGGGCCTGGTGGACACCGGCCGGCAGGCACTGCTCTGTCAGCTGTTCGGCGAGCTTCGGCCCCACCCGCCTTGGCAGCGAGTAGGTCCAGTACTCGGAACCATACAGTCCGCCCATGGCCTTGTAATGGGGATTGAGCACGATTCCCTCGCGGGCCAGCACGCTGTCGGCGGCCAGGGCCATCATCACGCCCCCCGCACCGGCGCTGCCGTAAAGGGCGGCGATGGTGAGATGATCGGTCGCTGTCAGGACGCTGAGCACGAAATCGTTCATGGCGTTGATGTTGTCCCAGGATTCGCCGGCAGGATCGTCGGCGGCCTCGATAAGGTTCAGATGGATGCCGTTGGACCAGAAATCGCGCCCGCCGAGCAGGACGATCACCCGGGTGGGCCGTTGCCGCGCATACCACATGGCCTTTTGCAGCCGGCGGCAATGCTCGGTTCCCATCGCGCCGTTATAGAAACGAAAGTTGAGATAGCCGACGTCGTTGCGCTCTTCGTACCAGATATCGCGGAACGTCGCCCCCAGACCAGCGGCTTCGGGCGGCAGCGGGATTTCCGGCACGCCGGCCAGCCGCTCGCCCAATACCTGCGCGGCCGGCAGCTTGAAATGCTGGTCGGGGCGCTCGCCCCTTGCCTTCAGGTGCGAAATCCACACGGAGCCATCCACCGCCGCCCGGCAGATGGCGCCATCGCGCTGGGCGATGATGTCGCCGGGACGCCCGATCAGCGTGCCTTCCACATGCCCGCCATACAGATAGACCGGCAGCCCGCCGATCTCGTCGAGCACACCCGGGGCGCCATCGGCGGATCGGATCTTGCCCAGGATCTGGGCGACCGAATCCGACGACCAGTCGATGCGGCGGACCTCGCGCCCGACGGCCGGCCGGAACCGGCCGCGTACCGATCGATGGGCATAGTCCAACGGGCGCGGTACATACAGCCGGCTTTCGAAGCGCCGTACTGCCACCAGCATGGCCTGCACGGCTGCCTTGGCCACCTCGTCGCGGTACAGGCTGCTCTTGCTGGCGGGCCGCATGGCGAAATCGGCGCTGGCCCAGATGAGACCGGCATCGACATGCTCGGCCGCCTGGACGACCGTCACGCCCCAGGTGGTTTCCCCGTTGAGGATGGCCCAGTCCAGGGCGTTGGGCCCGCGATCGCCGACGATGCCGGGATGGAGGATCAAGCAGGTGTGCCGTTCCCAGATGTCGCGCGGGATGATCTGCGCCAGCATCGGACAGAGGATCAGCTCCGGCTGGAATTGATGGACCGCCTCGCGCATGGTTTCCGCCGTCGTCGCGATGCCGACACCGACGCCATGTCCCAAGGCCTTCAGTTCGACATGCGCCTGCTGGGTCAGGCTGTTGTAGGCACTGGAAAGCAGGAGAATCTTCATGGTCGGACCTCGCGAATTCTTCTTGATGTTATGGAGGCATGCCCGGGAAGGCCGGAACGCACCGGTCGCGGTCTCCCGCCAGGAACTGCCGGCTAGCTCCCCCCCTGGCGGATGCCGGAGGCGACGGGACCTTGCCCACGGGAGTGCGTGAAACGGTTGAGCGAGGCCTTCACCGCTTCCGCATGCCGTGGTGTCAGACTGGGCATGGGCTGAACTGCAAGCGGGCCGAAGCGGGCACGATAATCCTGGGGGGTAATGCCGAGATGGCGCAGGAAGGCCCGGCGCATCCGTTCGGTGTCGCCAAAGCCGGCAAGCACGGCCATCCTCTCGATCCGCTCATCGGTGGAGGACAGGTAGTGGCGGGCCGCATCGACACGCACCTTTTCCACAAACTTGGCCGGTGTCATGCCGGTCTCCGCGGTGAAGACCCTGGAAAAGTTCCGGGTGCTCATGGCGACGTGGGCCGCGAGTCGCTCGAGACTCAGGTCTTCCCCGGGATGCTCCATGATCCAGAGTTGCAGGTCACGGATATCGGCATTGTTGGTTGCCTCGCTGGCGAGATAGGCGCTGAACTGGGACTGGCCGCCGGGTCGCCTGAGGAATACGACCATGTAGCGTGCCACCAGCAAGGCCGCCTCGCGGCCGCAGTCCTCTTCCAGCAGCGCCAGGGCCAGGTCGATGCCGGAGGTGATGCCGCCCGAGGTGCAGATGGAGCCATCGCGCAGGAAGATGCGATCGGCTTCGACCTTGACGGCGGGATAGTCGGCGGCCAGGCGGTCGCAATAAGCCCAGTGACTGGTGGCGCAACGCCCGTCGAGCAGTCCGGCTTCGGCCAGCAAAAAGGCACCGGTACAGATGGAAACCAGCCGCCGCACGCCGTGATATTGAGCGGCAACCCAATCGATCAGGTGTCTGTCGGCAAGAATGCTGTCGACATCGGGCGACCCGGGAACAATCAGGGTATCGATGGATTCTCGATAATCGGCATAATCGGCATCCGGCTGTATATGAAGACCGCAGGAGGCAGTAATCAGGCTGGCCTTGCGCGACAGCACACGAAAGCGGTAAACAGGCTCCCGGGCAATACCCGAGCGCATGAAACCGATATTGGCAAAGGCAAAGACCTCCATGGGTCCGGTCAGGTCGATGATTTCAACCCCATCGTAGGCGACAATACCGATGGTCCGGGCCGTGGGCGCCATTTCCGATATTATTCGGCTTGAAAAAGCCATGGCCTTGGTCTCCCCTGCTTCGATAACTGAAATGGCTGACTGTATTGCCATGGGGAAATCGTCGCGCCACCAGGGTTCCTGGCACAAGGACATTCTGCCCTCGTTTTCGGCCAGTCCCGATTTTCCTGCAACCTTACGGGGTTGGAAAATCGGGCGAACGCGGGCCACGCCCGCGAAAACAGGGTAGCGGATCCATTGTGCCGCCACCGCCGGAGCGCCGGGCGAGTCAAGACGGTTTTGCGGCGTGCCTTCAGGCGGGTTTCAGCAAGGACTCGATCTTGCCGAGCAAGCGGTCAAATTCCACCGGCTTGGTGTCATAGTCATCGCAGCCGGCTTCAAGGGCCTTTTCCCGGTCGCCGCTCATGGCATGGGCGGTCAGGGCGATGATCGGAATGGCCCGCATCTCCGGCATGGCTTTCAACCGTCGCGTGGCTTCCCAGCCGTCGATGCCGGGCAGGCTCATGTCCATGAGGATGATGTCCGGTTGCTCCGACCCCGCCTTGGCAAGGCCTTCCTCGCCGTCGATGGCGATGACGAGCTCGAATCCCCGGCGCTGCAGCCGCCGGCCCAGCATGTCCCGATTCATTTCGTTATCTTCAACCAGCAGTACCTTGGCCATGGCGCTCCCCTTCAGGCGGTTTTCCTCACGCTGGCGGCGATCCTGTCGCCCAGCTCCTGCAACAACTCGTCGCGCACCCGGGATCCCTTGCGGATGATGTACTGGACGTAACCATTGAGACGCTGACGGTCCTCGGCGGTCAGGTCCTTGGCCGTCACCACGATGACCGGGATGCTCTGCCAGGAGGGTTTCTGACGCATGGCCTCGATGAAGCTGAAACCGTCCATTTCCGGCATCATCAGATCCAGGACGATCAGCCTGGGCACCGAGGTTTCCAGCCGGGCCAGCGCCTCCCGGCCGTTGGCCGCCTCCTCGACCGACCAGCCCGCCTGCTGCAAGGTCCTACGCATCAGCTCGCGCAGGTCGTCATGATCCTCGACGACCAGTATCGGGCCGGCCAGCCGGGCGGGCGCGTATCTGTTCAACAGGCTGACCAGCTGCTCCCGGTTGACGGGTTTGGTGAGATAGTCCGTGGCCCCCAGGGCAAAGCCCATCGGCTCCTCATCCAGGAAGGTCGCCATGATCACCGGGATGACGCTCAGTTCGGGATCGGCCTTGAGCGCCGTCAACACCGCCCAGCCATCCATCTCCGGCATCAGCACATCCAGGGTGATGGCCGCGGGCTTGAGGGTTTTCGCCAGTTGCAGACCCTCGGGCCCGCTGGCGGCCTGTACCACGGACAGGCCCTGCCGACCCAGGTGACGCTGCATGAGGTCGCGGGCCATCGCGTCGTCGTCGATCACCAGCACGGTGGGCCCTTGCGGGGATGGCGCGACACTGCCGGTCCCGGCCGAGCGGTCGCTTGCAGGCGTCAAGAGCGCCCGTGGCCGGCCGTCCGAGGGCAAGGTGATGGTGAAGCATGACCCCTTGCCGGCAGTGCTCTCGACCGTGATGTCGCCACCCATCATCTGGCAAAAGCGGCGACTCAACACCAGACCCAGGCCCGTGCCGCCATATTTCTTGGAGGTGGAGGCATCCGCCTGGGAAAAGGCCTGGAACAGCTTGCTCATCTGCTCCGGCGAAATTCCGATGCCGGTATCGGCAACAGCAAAGTTCAGCCAGTCGCCATCCGCCCGGTGCTCCCGTCTGGCCGACAGGCGGACCAGCCCGCGGGAGGTGAACTTGCTGGCATTGCTGAGCAGGTTGAACAGGGACTGACGAAGCTTGGTGAGGTCGGCGCGGATCAGGCCGGGATCGCCCGCCATGTCCAGTTCCAGGCGATTGTCGTTCTTCGCGATCAGGGGTTCGATCGTCGACACCACGTCCCGCAGCATCGGCTCGACGGCGAAGGTTTCCAGATGCACTTCCATTTTGCCGGCCTCGATCTTCGAAAGGTCGAGCACATCGTTGATCAGCGCCAGCAGATGCTTGCCGGCCGAGCGGATTTTCCGCAGGTCGGCCAGATCGGCCTCGCGGCCACCGTCCTCGGCCTCCTCGGCGAGGATTTCGCTGTAGCCGATGATGGCGTTGAGCGGCGTTCGCAACTCGTGCGACATGTTGGCCAGAAACTCGGACTTGAGTCGCGTCGCTTCCAGGGCGGCGTCGCGGGCTTCGGCCAGCTGGATGGCCTGAACCTCCAGCTGGGTCTTCTGCTCGTGGGACAGTTTCACGGCGTGAATCAGCTCGAACACCCTGGGCACCAGCGTGGGCAGCACGACGGCGGTGGCGACGGAAACGGTGGCGGTGATGAGCTTGATATAGCCGGATAGCCAGTAATTGGGACGCCAGATGGTCCAGACTTCCATGAAATGGGTGGCGCCGCAGGCGATGATGAACAGCCCGAATGCCAGAAAAATCCAGGAAAACGGCATGTCGTGACGGGCCCGATAGATCAGGTAGACCAGTGTCAGGGAGATGGCGACATAGGACAAACCGATGGCCAGATCGGTACTCACATGCAGGATCCACAGCTGGGGTACCCAGAGATAACACCAGCCGTGCGACATGAACGATTGTCCGTCGAAACCGCTGGCCAAGAGGTTTCTGGCCAACATCGGCCAAGCGATCAACAGACCCGCGGCGGCCATCAGCGGCGAAAGGCCGTAGAAAAGGCCATTGCGCAGCAGCCTCGCGGTTTGCGACGGGAGGATCTCGGCCGGATGAGATATTTTCATTCTTGTTCTCCAGGCCTTGCCAAAAGCATTGGCAATGGCCGATCACCTGACGTTTTGACCCTCCATGGGCAGGAAGAGGGAATGTCGGTATCAGCGATAATCCCACATGGCGATTCCTTGCACGAAATCTGTCGGCTGTTTCGCTATCCCCTCGTTTCCAGCCATGTGGAAGCGGGGTAATTGCTCGGCTGACCGAGGTATATGAATTGACAGATCAGGCAAGCAATGTCAAGGTCGTTTCACTATCTGGCAGTTGTTTTGCGGCACGAAAATAATAAGAAATATCTGATATGAAAATACATCCGCAGGCATCATCCGCCGGATCGGGCACATTCCGTCTCGCCAAGGTCAGGCATGCGTTGCGCACGCCGATCAATCACATCATCGGCTATGCGGAAATCCTCAAGGAAGAGGCTGGCGATAACCTGAGTGCGACTTTTCAGATTGATCTCGACCGCATTCACGGCAGCGGCTACGTCCTGATGTCGCTGATAAACCGCTACCTGGGCGAGGATTGCATGGGCGGCGCCGAGGTGGACGTGCACGGGATCTGCCATGAGCTGCGCACCCCGGTCAACCACATCATCGGCTATGGGGAAATGCTGGCCGAGCAATGCAGGGAACTGGATCAGACCCGCCTGATTCCGGATCTGGAAAAGATCATCCGCGCTGCCCGCCAGTGGCTGGCCTTGATGGAGGAACAGCTGCTCGGCTCGCCGGCGCTCCTGGACCGGGAACGCTCCGGCTGCCATCGCGGCGAGCGCGGCAGCCGGCGAAACATGGGCGCCGGCGCGGAAATCGTGCGGCCCGATGCGGAACCCGCAACAGGCGACGCCAGGGGACATTTGCTGCTGGCCGACGATGACGATGCGAATCGCGAGCTGCTGGCCCGGCGGCTGCAGAAACTCGGCTATCGGGTGAGTGATTGCGCCAACGGCGGGACGGCCTTGTCGCTGGCGCAGGCCTGCCGCCCGGACCTGATCCTGCTGGACATGCTGATGCCGGACCTCGATGGCTACGCGGTGCTTGACCGTCTGAAAGGCGATCCCGGTCTCCGGCACATCCCCGTGATCATGATCTCCGCGCTGGACGAGGTGGAAAGCATCGCCCGCTGCATCGAGCGCGGCGCTGAGGACTATTTGGCCAAACCCTACAATCCGACGGTACTCAACTCCCGCATCAGCGCGACGCTGGAAAAAAAGCGGTTGCGCGATGTGGAGCAGATCTACCTTCAGCAGCTGGAAGAGGAGCGCGCGCGTTCCGAGCTACTGCTGCGGAACATCCTGCCCGAGCCGATCGCCCGCCGCCTGAAACAGGGGGAAACCCGCATTGTCAGCAGTTTCGACTCGGTGACGGTGCTGTTCGCGGATCTGGTCAATTTCACCCGGCTGGCGACGCAAATGCCTCCTGCGCCGCTGGTTCAGTTGCTGGATGAAATTTTCTCGGCCTTCGACGAGCTGGCCGGGCATTATGGCCTGGAGAAGATCAAGACCATCGGCGACGCCTACATGGCCGCCGCCGGCGTACCTTTCCCGATCGCCGGGCACGCGGTCGCCGCACTCTCGATGGCCAGGGACATGCACGGCGTCCTGGCGGAGATCGGCCAGAAAGCCCGATTGCCCCTGGAACTCAGAACCGGTCTGAGTTCCGGGCCGGTCATCGCCGGCATCATCGGCCAGAGCAAGTTCATCTATGACCTCTGGGGCGACACCGTCAATACCGCCAGCCGCATGGAATCGCATGGCTTGCCGGGCCGGATCCAGCTGGATGAGGCCACCTACCGGCTGGCCCGTTCGGAATTCGGCTTTGCCTGTCGCGGCTTCATCGAGATCAAGGGAAAGGAACCGATGCGCGCCTACCTGATCGAGGACTAAGGGCCCCCGATCCATTCGCGCACTACGGGAAATGGCGGGGAAATCTTCTCCCCAACGCTGTGGATAACCGGGGCGCTGTCCGGAGTGGCCCTCCGAGAGCCTGTTTATCCACAGTCCGGTCGCAGGCTGTTGAAGCATTTTCCACAGCCTAATGACAACGCAAGCAATTGATTCGGTGTGAAAAAACGCTCCATCAACAGGAAAATGGGGCGCTAGTAACCAACAAGATTTCTATCTTCTTCTCTTTATGATGATGGCATGGGAAATCGTATTGCTGAGATCCGGTGCTGCCGCTCATCCCGTTGGAAGTTCGACGTGTCAGTCAGTCTGCGGGAGCGGGCAGGTGTCGATGGCGTTAGGGCAACGGCTGGGGATAAGCGCGACAGCCAGCCGATCCCGCAAGGGGCAGCGTGTTGGGAAACCGCTTCCGGCTTGCCTTGGCCAAGGTAAGCCTTGCGCGCGAGATTTGCCGTTACCCTGCGGACGTCTCCGGCCGCTGGAGACGCCACAGGCTGCCATCGACGTATCGCCAGCCATCCATCGCACCCGCGCACAGGCGGGGGAACAGCCACCCGGGATCGCCGCCCTCGACCTTCACCCGCGGCAGGCGCAATCGATCGCTGCCGGGCCGGATGACGCCATGCTGGGCAATGAACACGCTGGTGTAACCGGCCGTGGCCAGAAGCCGGGCGGTCGTGGGGTTCTCGTCGAAACGCATGCCGAACGGGTAGGCAAAGCTGTTGATGGCCTGCCCGAGCTGCTGCTCCAGCAGCTGTTTGGAGCACACGGCTTCCTGCCACGCCGCCTCCGGTGACATTCGCCCCAACGAGCGATGGGTATGGGCATGGGAGCCGATGACAAGGCCGAGGTCACGCAATTCACGGACCTGTTGCCAGCTGAGATAGCCTTCGCTCTCGACCAGCGCGGTGGTGATGAAGGCGACGCCCGGAATGCCGTACCGCTGCATGATCGGGGCGGCGACGGTACGGACGCTGCGCAACCCGTCATCCAGGGTCACCAGTACCGAACCCTGTTTGAGTGCGACGTCGCCCCGGACAACGCGAAGCACATCGTCCAGCGAGACCGCGAGCTGGTGTTCGGCAAGGAACCGCATCTGGGCCTCGAAGGCCGAGGGCGCGACACACCAGGGGTCGCGAAACGAGTCGCCGACGCCATGATAGGTCAGCGCCCGGACCACCGCCTCGCCGGAGGCGTGCCGCGGGCGTGCCAGGCAAGCGCCGAGGGCCATACCGCATCGGGCGGTTTTCTTGATGATCCAGCGGGTGCGGCCGATGCTCATCCGGGGGTTCCTCGCCGCCTGGCCCGGGCGAGGCGCAGCAGGAATCGGGGGTTGCCCAGCAAGTAGCGTCGCGCCTTGTGCGGTTGCCGGATCAGGATGTTCACCCACTCATGTCCCAGCGCGCGCATCCATGCGGGGGCGCGCACAAGGTCGCCGGACCAGTAGTCGAACAGGCCACCGACCCCCAGGCAGACCGGAATGCGCAGCTGGTGCCGATGCTGGTGCAGCCACCGTTCCTGCACGGGATTGCCCATGCCGGCCAGCAGCACATGCGGCGCTGCGGCATTGATCGCTTCGACGACGCGGGCGCTCTCGACCGCATCGATGAAGCCGTGGTGATAGCCCGCCAGCGTCCAGGCGGGGAAATGCCGGCGCACGTAGGCGGCGGCGCGCTCGATCCGGTCTGGCCGGTTGCCGAGCAGGTAGACTCGCCGGCCCGCACCGGGACGTGAACGCAACAGCCGGAGTATCAGGTCGGTCCCGTTGACGTTGTCCCGCAACCGCTGGCGATGCAGGGCGCGCATGGCCCAGCGAACCCCGGTGCCATCCCCGAACACATGATCGGCGCTTCCCAGCACCTCGCGGTACCCGGGGTTGTCGCAGGCCAGATTGAGCGTGTGCGCATTGGCGAAGTAGACGCAGTGCGTGCGGGCGGGCCGGGCATCGATCATGCCCTCGAGCAGGGCCAGCGCCTCCTCCAGGGTCGCATCGGTAATCGGCACGCCGAACACCGGCAATTGCCGAAGCGTTTGCTGTGGGGCGCTGTGCGTCATGGGTTACTTCTTTCCGTCTGGGTGAACCGTCGCATCTCGGCACGCATCAAGAGTCCGGATGTTCATGGCGTAGCAACGGGAAACCATCCGAGCCTGATTTGGGCACCTCGAAAAACCCCGGATTTCGTCAGATTTATCTCTGTAACCTACTGATTTACAGGACGTGATTTTTCGGAAAATGAGGTTTTCCGAGGTGCCCATTTGTGGGTCATTTTTCTGCATGGCCTGCCTGCGCGCAAGCCGCTCGCGCGAAAAGGGAAATTTTCCCGGCGCTCTCTCACCGCGGCTGTCCCGTGTCTGGGTTTGAGGCGGATAAAGAACCTGCCGGGCAAGGCTTTGCTCCAGGTCGGAGCGGGTAGAGTGGCCGCTCCCGGCAATACCTGCCCGGCGAGGAAATGGGATCGTCTACTTGCCGATGCAGAAACTGGCGAATATGCGGCCCAGCAGATCGTCGCTGGTGAATTCGCCGGTGATCCCGGAGAGGGATTGCTGAGCCTGGCGCAGCTCTTCCGCGACCAGTTCGGCAGCGCCGTCGTCGAGCCGGGCACGCGCCTGGTCGAGGGCGAGGCGCGCCTGGTCGAGGGCATCGAGGTGGCGGCGGCGAGCGGTGAAGATACCCTCGGCTTCGCTGTCGTAGCCGACGCTGGCCTTGAGATGCGCTAGCAGGCTGTCCAGGCCTTGGCCGGTCTTGAGCGAGACATGCGCCACCATGCCATCCGCTGTGCGGGTCAGGCCCGGTGCCCGGCCGGTCAGGTCGATCTTGTTATGAACTCGGGTGACAGGGAGATGCGACGGCAGGGTGCCGAGCAGGCCTTCGCTGCTCTCGGGATCGCTGTCGTCGATGAGCAGCAGTACGTGGTCGGCGGATTCGATTTCGGCGCGGGCGCGACGCATGCCCTCCCGTTCGACCGGATCGTCGCTGTCCTCGCGCAGGCCGGCGGTGTCGATGACATGCAGGGGCAGGCCGTCGATCTGGATGAATGCCCGCAGGGTGTCGCGGGTGGTGCCGGCAATGTCGGTGACGATGGCGGTGTCACGGCCAGTGAGGTGATTGAGCAGGCTGGATTTGCCGGCATTGGGACGGCCGGCGATGACGATGCTCATGCCTTCGCGCAGCAGGCAGCCCTGGCGGGCCTGGGTCCGCAGCGTCGCCAGCCGTTGAGTCAGGCCATCGAGCTGTTCGCCGAGGCGCGCTTCGGCGAGGACATCGATGTCCTCGTCGCTGAAGTCGATGGCGGCTTCGACATGCAGGCGCAGCTGGATCAAGGCTTCGACCAGGCCGTCAATCTGACGCGAGAATTCTCCCTGCAGCGAGCGTTGGGCCGATCGGGCGGCGCTGGCGGTGGTGCTGTCGATCAGGTCGGCGATGGCCTCGGCCTGGGCGAGATCGATCTTGTCGTTGAGGAAGGCACGTTCGCTGAATTCGCCGGGTCGCGCCAACCGCCCACCGAGGGCCAGAATCCGCTGCAGCAGCATATCCAGCACCACCGGGCTGCCATGGGCGTGGAGCTCCAGTACGTCTTCGCCGGTGAAGGAACGCGGCGCAGGGAAATACAGGGCCAGGCCCTGATCCAGGCTCTGCCCGTCCGTGTCCAGGAAGTGGCCGAAGTGCGCCTGCCGGGGTGGGATGGTTGTTCCCAGCAGGGCTTCGAGGATCGCGGGTACCTCGCTACCCGAGACACGAATGATGCCGATGCCGCCCCGGCCGGCCGGGGTGGCGATGGCTGCGATGGTCTCCGCGGTGGGCGTCATGCGAGGAGCCCATGGGCGGCGCACGGCGCCGCCCGGGTTGGTCGCGCCCTCAGGCCTTGGCGGCCACGCTGGCGACGATGGTCTTGTTGATGTACCACTGCTGCAGGATGGACAGGAGGTTGTTCACCACCCAGTACAGCACCAGGCCGGACGGGAAGAAGGCGAAGAAGCCGGTGAACATGATCGGGAAGAACTGCATGATCTTCGCCTGCAGCGGATCGGACGGCGGCGGGCTGAGCTTTTGCTGGATGAACATGGATACGCCCATGATCACCGGCAGGATGAAGTAGGGATCCTTGGCGGACAGATCGGTCAACCAGCCGATGAAGGGCGCCTGGCGCATCTCCACGGCTTCGATCAGCACCCAGTAGAGGGAGATGAACACTGGGATCTGCACCAGGATCGGCAGGCAGCCGCCCAGCGGATTGACCTTCTCCTTCCTGTACATCTCCATCATGGCGTGATTGAGCTTCTGCTTGTCGCCGGCGTATTTTTCCTTCAGCTCGGCGAGCTTGGGTTGCAGCTTGCGCATGTTGGCCATGGAGCGGTAGCTGGAGGCCGAGAGGCGGAAGAACAGGGCCTTGAGGGTGATGGTGACGAAGATGATGGCCCAGCCCCAGTTGCTGAAGATCTTGTGGAACTGCTCCAGCAGCCAGAAGATCGGCTTGGCGATCAGGGTCAGGGCACCGTAGTCCACGGTCAGGTCCAGGCCCGGCGCGGTGGTTTCCAGCACGCGTTGCAGTTTGGGGCCGGCGAACAGCTGGGCCTGGGCGCTCTTGCTCTCGCCCGGGTTCACGGTCAAGGGCGGCGCGTAGGCGCCGATGACGAAATGATGGTCGGACAGCGCCTTGGTGTAGAAGTTGTTTTCCTGTCCGGTGGCAGGTATCCAGGCGGCGAGGAAGTAATGCTGGATCATGGCAATCCAGCCCTCCTGGGACTTGCGGCTCAGATTGTCGCTGGCCATGTCCTTGAAGGAGATCTTTTCGTATTTTTCCTCGGGGGTATACAGCACGCCGCCTGTATAGGTGCGGACGAACTGGTCCTTGTTCTTGTCGCCCGGATCCTTGCGCTGCAGCTGGACATACTGGCGCGCGCTCCATGAATTCTGCCCGTTGTTGGCAACCTGTTGCTCCAGGCCGATGTCGTAGCTGCCGCGCTTGAAGACATAGGTCTTGGTGACGGTTACACCGGTCGGACCCACCCAGGTCAGCGGGACCCGCAGCTCGCCCTGGCCGTCGGCCAGGCGGTATTGGCCGGCGCTGGTCTGCCAGAGAGTGTGGTGGTTGGGGGAGTTGGCCTCGTCGCCGATGAAGCCGCTCTGGGCGACAAACACCAGATCCTCGTCGGTCAGCAGCCGCACCGGTTTGTCTGGCGTGTCCTTCGCTTGCGGATATTGCAGCAGATCCAGCAGGCGCAGATCGCCGCCCTCGGTGTCGATCTCCACCCGCATGACATCGGTCTCCACCTGCACCCGCTGCTTGCGGATCAGCTCGGCGCCGCCGCCGGCAACGGCCGAACCGGTGGTGCCGGCTGCTTCCCCTGCCGTACCCGGAACATCCGGTCTGGCCGCAGACGCGCCGGTTCCGCTCTGGCCAGCGGGCGCAACCGGCTTGGGTCCGTAATCCAGTTGCCATTGCTGGTACAGCATGACACTCAGGAAGAAGAAGAACACGATCAGTACGAACCTTGCGTTATCCATGGGAGGGGTTTCCGTTTACTTGTCGGGTACGGGATCGATGCCGCCTTCGTGCCAGGGGTGGCACCTGGCAAGGCGCTTGACGGCCAGAACGGTGCCGCGCCAGGCGCCGTAACGCTGGATCGCGGTCAGCGCATAGGCCGAACAGGACGGCTCAAAACGACAATGATGCCCCAACCAGGGGCTGATCAGATAGCGGTAGAGCTGGATGAGGCCGACCAAGAGGTACCGCATTGCTTCACCAGACGTTGCCAGTGTTTCCGCAATGAGCGATGGAGGTGTTCATGATCTGCCTGGGATGCGGGGGAGCGCGCCATGACGACAAAGTCGAAACCGGCCAGCTGTCGCTGATGCAGTCGAAAGGACTCTCGGCTGACGCGCTTGATCCGGTTGCGGTCTGCGGCTTTTCTCACTTGCCGCTTGGAGATGGCCAGGCCCAGCCGCGGGAAGTTGCGTCCATTGGCGCGCGCCATGACGCTGAGGTAGTGATCGGCGGACCGGGTGGCTTCCGCGAAGACCTGCTGGTAATCCTTGGCCTGGGTAAGTCGCAGCGTGCGCGGGAAGCCGAAAGGCGCCGGCAAGATCGTCAGACGGTCAGCCGCTTGCGGCCCTTGGCCCGGCGGGCGTTGATGACAAGACGGCCACCGCGGGTCTTCATTCGGGCGCGGAAACCGTGGGTCCGCACACGCTTGATCTTGCTGGGCTGATACGTTCTTTTCATGATGGAAACCTTGGAAACCGACGATGCAAAAGAGGCAGAATGCTAAAACAGGGAAGAATGGCGTGTCAATCCTGCGGCCGGGCCGATGCTTGGGTTATATTAGCTGGCCTGCCGTGAGACCGATCTGCTCCCCATGCTGATGCCCCTGTTGCTTCCCTCGTTCGTTTCCGCCATCCCGTCATGAGTCAGCTCTGGTCCCAGTGCATGAGTCGCCTGGAAGGTGAGCTGCCGCCGCAGCAGTTCAACACCTGGATTCGCCCGCTGCAACCGGTCGAGAATGGTTCCGAGCTCAAGCTGCTGGCGCCCAACAAGTTCGTGCTGGACTGGGTGCGCCAGCATTTCTTCAGCCGTATCGAAGAGGTGCTGAGCGCACAGAATGATCCGGCACCGACCGTATCGCTGGAAATCGGCACCCGTGCCAGCGAGCCCTTGCTGGCGCGCCCTGTCCCTGCGCGCAAGCCGGGCAGTGCCAAGAAGGTGCCCAACAACCTGAATCCCGCGTTCACCTTCGCCGACTTCGTCGAGGGCAAGTCGAACCAGCTGGCCAAAGCGGCCTCCCTGCAGGTCGCGCAGAACGTCGGCCGCGCCTACAACCCCCTGTTCATCTATGGCGGCGTGGGGCTCGGCAAGACCCACCTGATGCATGCCATCGGCAACGAGATTCTCAACGGCAATCCTGGTGCCAACATCGTCTACCTGCATTCCGAACGCTTCGTGTCGGACATGGTCAAGGCGCTGCAACACAATGCCATCAACGCTTTCAAGGATTACTACCGCAGTGTCGATGCCCTGCTCATCGACGATATCCAGTTCTTTGCCGGCAAGGAGCGTTCGCAGGAGGAGTTTTTTCATACCTTCAACACGCTGCTGGAGAACAAGCACCAGGTTGTCCTGACCTGCGATCGCTATCCCAAGGAAATCAAGGGACTCGAGGAGCGGCTGAAGTCGCGCTTCGGCTGGGGCCTGCCGGTGGCAGTGGAGCCACCCGACCTGGAGACGCGGGTGGCGATCCTGATGAGCAAGGCCCAGCATGCCGGCGTGGACCTGCCCGACGAGGTGGCGTTCTTCATCGGCAAGCGCATACGCTCCAACATCCGTGAACTCGAAGGCGCCCTCCGGCGCGTGATTGCCAATTCCCATTTCACCGGCAAGCCGATCACGCTGGATTTCGCCCGTGACGCGTTGCGCGACCTGATCGCGCTGCAGGACCGGCTGGTCAACGTCGAGAACATCCAGAAGACGGTTGCCGAGTACTACAAGATTCGCGTCGCCGATCTCCTGTCCGCCAAGCGGACCCGCTCGGTGACACGCCCGCGGCAGGCAGCCATGGCGCTGGCCAAGGAGCTGACCAACCACAGCCTGCCGGAAATCGGCCAGCTGTTCGGCGGCCGCGATCACACCACCGTGCTGCATGCCTGCCGCAAGGTGCAGGAATTGAAGGAAAGCGACAGCAAGTTCGCCGAGGACTACAGCAACCTCAAGCGCACGCTCTCGGCGTGATCCCGAGGTTTTTGCCCCGCCGTCGTCGCTCCCGACCGTTCAACCCCAACAGGATCCATGCATGAAGTTCGCCATCGCCCGTGAGACTTTGCTTACCCCGCTCTCGCAGGTCATCGGTGTGGTCGAGAAACGCCAGACCCTGCCGATCCTGTCGAACGTGCTGATGCGGCTCAGCGACGGACGGGTGGAACTGACCGGTACCGATCTCGAGGTGCAGCTGGTGGCCAGTGTGGAGGCTGGCTCAGGCGAGGAGGGCGCGGTCACCGTGCCGGCCCGCAAGTTGCTGGACATCTTCCGTCTGTTGCCGGACCACAGCGAAGTCAGGGTCGAGCAGCGCGACGATCGCCTGGGCATCCGTTGTGGCAGCAGCCGTTTCAGCCTGGCTACGCTGCCGGTGGAAAACTATCCGGCCTTTGATTCGGGCACGACCGAACTCGAAGTCTCGCTGCCGGGCGAGACGCTGCGACAGGCGCTGGACAAGACCCTCTTTGCCATGGCACAGCAGGATGTGCGCTACTACCTTAACGGTCTGCTGCTGGATTTCGAGGGTAGCACGCTCAGGGCCGTCGCCTCGGATGGCCATCGTCTGGCGCTGTTCCAGGAAACGTTGCCCGCCCACTTCGCCAACAACCGCCAGATCATCGTGCCGCGCAAGGGCGTGCTGGAATTGGTGCGGCTCCTGGGCGATGCCGACGATACGGTGATCCTCCAGATCTCGCCCAATACCGTGCGTGTCAATCTGGGGTCGGTGGTGTTCTCCGCCAAGTTGATCGAGGGCCGCTTCCCCGACTATCAACGCGTCATGCCGCGCGATCTCGACCGCCATTACCGCGTTGAGCGCGATCTCTTCCGCGGGGCGCTGAGCCGGGTTTCGGTGCTCAGTCTGGAAAAGCAGAAGAGCATCAGCCTGGAAGTCCCCGAAGGCGAGGGCGTCATGATCCTGAAAAGCCAGAATACCGAGCACGAGGAAGCCGAGGAGCGCGTGGCGCTGGAGGCCGAGGGTGGCGGTGTGTCGGTCGGCTTCAATGCCGGCTACCTGCTGGATGCGATCGGCCATGCCGATGCCGAGCATGTCCGCCTGTCCTTCACGCCGGCGGCCAACAGCTGCCTGATCGAGGATACGGTCGACACGCGGTACAAGTACGTCGTCATGCCCATGCGGCTCTGAGCCGGGTCGCCCGCGTCCACGGATGAGCCTGGTCAGGCTGGACGTCGTCGGGTTGCGCAACCTTGCGCCGATCAGTGTCGAGCCCCATCCGCGGCTGAATCTTCTGGTCGGCGCCAATGCCAGTGGCAAGACCTCGCTGCTGGAGGCGGTCTACCTGCTGGCCCGGGCGCGTTCCTTTCGCACCAGCCAGATCGGCCAGCTCATCCGGTTCGGTGCCAGCGAGCTGACCGTGGCCGGCCGCGTAGCCGCCGATGCCGATGCCGGCGGCTCCATGCCCATCGGCATCCGTATCGGTCGGCGCGAGCGCGAACTCCAGATCGGCGGTCGCCCGGCGCAGTCCAGCGCCGAGCTGTTGCAGGTGTTGCCCCTGCTGGTCATCCAGCCCGCCGGCATTGCGCTGATCGACGGCGCGCCCAAACTTCGGCGCCAGTTCCTGGATTTCGGCGTCTTTCATCGGCAACCCGGCTATCTCGACGTCTGTCGCCGTTACGCCAAGGCGCTGCATCAGCGCAACGCCCTCCTGCGTGCCGGGCAGGCGGCAGCCCTCAAGCCGTGGGATCGGGAGCTGGCCCGGTACGGTATAATGATGCATGAGGCACGCGGGGACTATCTCGAGCGCCTCACGCCTTTTTTCAACGAAATAGGGGGGCGCTTCTTTTCCGGATCGCATTTCGCCCTGCGTATGCAGCCGGGCTGGGATCTTTCCCTCCCGCTGGCGATGGCGCTGGAAAATGATGTCGCGACGGACCTTCGCCATGGCCATACCCAGTCAGGTCCACACAAGGGAGACTTCTCCGTCCTCCTCGATCAGCGCCCCGTCAAGGCATACGTATCCCGCGGGCAGATGAAGCTGCTGGTGTACGCGCTGCTACTGGCGCAGTCGCGCCTGATGGAAGAACGGATCGGCACTGCAGGTTGCGTTCTGATCGATGACGTCGCCTCGGAGCTAGACGAGAACAACAAGAACATTCTGCTGGAGCTCCTGCGCGGCCGCCCCACCCAGTTTTTCATTACGGCCACTTCGCGCGAGGCCATCGCCGACCGGCTGCCGACGGAATCGGCCGTGTTCGAGATGGCGCAGGGCCGGCTCAGCCAGGCATGACCAACCCATGACCAATCAGATATCCCCCTCCGAATACGACAGTTCATCCATCAAGGTGCTCAAGGGGCTGGACGCCGTGCGCAAGCGTCCGGGCATGTATATCGGCGATACCGACGACGGCACCGGTTTGCACCACATGGTGTTCGAGGTGGTCGACAATGCCATCGACGAGGCGCTGGCGGGCTACTGCAGGAACATCAAGGTCACCATCCATGCGGATGAGTCGATTACCGTCAGCGACGATGGCCGCGGCATTCCGGTGGACATCCACGCCGAGGAGGGGCGCTCGGCGGCCGAGGTCATCATGACCGTGCTGCATGCCGGCGGCAAGTTCGACGACAATTCCTACAAGGTTTCGGGCGGTCTGCATGGGGTGGGGGTTTCGGTCGTGAATGCCCTTTCCGAAATCCTCACGCTGGAAATCCATCGTGGCGGCAAGATCTACCGGCAGCATTACGCACACGGCGTACCGCAGGCGCCGCTGTCGCCCGTGGGCGACAGCGATGTCACCGGCACCACGGTCCATTTCAAGCCCAGCGCGGAGACTTTCAGCAACATCGAATTCCACTACGACGTTCTCGCCAAGCGCCTGCGCGAGCTGTCGTTCCTCAATTCCGGTGTCCGCATCGTGCTCAGGGACGAGCGCTCGGACAAGACTGACATCTTCGAATTCGAGGGCGGCATCCGCGCCTTCGTCGAGCACCTCAACAAGAACAAGACCCCGCTGTTCGAGAAGGTCTTCTACTTCCAGACCGAGAAGGATGGCATCACGGTGGAGGCGGCCTTGCAGTGGAACGATTCCTACCAGGAGAACATTTACTGCTTCACCAACAATATCCCCCAGCGCGATGGCGGTACCCATCTCGCCGGTTTCCGCGCCGCGCTGACCCGCACCCTGAACCAGTACATCGAGGAGCAGGGCCTCCTGAAGAAACAGAAGGTCGACACGTCCGGCGACGATGCCCGCGAGGGCCTGACCGCGATCCTTTCGGTCAAGGTGCCCGACCCCAAGTTTTCCTCGCAGACCAAGGACAAGCTGGTGTCTTCCGAGGTCAAGCCGGTGGTGGAATCGGCCATGGGCGAGAAATTCCAGGAATTCATGCTGGAGAATCCCGCCATCGGCAGGACCATCGCCAACAAGATGATCGATGCCGCCAGAGCCCGCGAAGCCGCCCGCAAGGCGCGCGAGATGACCCGGCGCAAGACGGCGCTGGATATCGCGGGTCTCCCCGGCAAGCTGGCCGATTGCCAGGAAAAGGACCCCGCGCTGTCCGAACTGTTCATCGTCGAGGGTGATTCCGCCGGTGGTTCCGCCAAGCAGGGCCGTGACCGCCGCACCCAGGCCATCCTGCCGCTCAAGGGCAAAATCCTCAACGTGGAGCGGGCGCGCTTCGACCGCATGATTTCCTCGGAGGAGGTCGGCACCCTGATCACCGCCATGGGCTGCGGCATCGGGCGCGATGAATACAACCCCGACAGGTTGCGTTACCACCGCATCATCATCATGACCGATGCCGACGTGGACGGCTCGCACATCCGCACCCTGCTCCTGACCTTCTTTTACCGGCAGATGCCGGAGCTGATCGAGCGCGGCCACATCTACATCGCCCAGCCGCCGTTGTACAAGGTCAAGAAGGGCAGGCAGGAGCAGTACGTCAAGGATGACAACGAACTCAACGACTACCTGCTGCAGCTGGCGCTGGAAAAGACCCGCCTGCACCCGGACGAGGCCACCCCGCCCATCCAGGGACCGGGTCTGGAAAAACTGGCGCGGGATTACCTGGCCGTGCGCGCCGTCGTCGACCGGCTGGCCCATCGCTATGACGAGACCCTGCTGAACGCCTTCAGCGAGCTGCCCGCCATCGATCCCGCCCGGCTCGCCGACCCGGCCGTCGTCTCGGTCTGGGTGGGGCAGCTGCGCGAGCGGCTCGGTCGCATGGAGGCGGGCGCGCGCTTCGCCCTGGAACCGGAATGTGGCGAGCAGCCGGAGTCCTTCCGGCTGCGCGTCAGCAAGCGCCTGCATGGTGTCTACAAGCATTTCGACCTCTCCGCGAGCTTCTTCCATTCCGGTGACTATCGGCGCCTGGCCGGTTTTGCCGGCATCACGGATGGCCTGTTCGGCCCGGACACGTGCGTGGCCGCCGACGAGCGCCGCGAGCCGGTGACCAACTTCCGCGCCGCCTTCGACTGGATGATGTCGGAAGCCAAGCGCGGCCAGCACATCCAGCGCTACAAGGGGCTGGGCGAGATGAACCCCGAGCAGCTGTTCGAGACCACGCTGGATGCCAGCACCCGACGCCTGCTTCAGGTGCGCATCGAGGATGCCATCGCTGCCGACGAGATCTTCACCACGCTGATGGGCGATCAGGTCGAGCCGCGCCGCGACTTCATCGAACGCAACGCCCTGGAAGTGACGAATCTGGATATCTGACGCATGGCCCATCGGCAACGGCGCGCGGTCATGCCCGATCCGGGGAAGGTCTCCCGTTTGATGCTCCTTCTGGCCGCCCTTGTGAGCCTGGCGGTTGACGCCGGGCAGCTGCTGGCGGGCTTGCCGGGCCACGGCGCGGTCTATCACCTGCAAACGGGCCTGAAAGGCTGGCTGGCAGAGGGCAGGGCCACCAGCGCATGCCGCGGCTGTTATTAACCCGGCCATTTTTTATCGAACGGCTACAAACCATGGAAGCCTTGTGTGGCGCGGCAACTGACCCCATGGCCGTACGTTTTATTGTGGCCGGAGTAATAGGGGGAGGATGCCAGCATCCGGCCATCGGGGGGCTGGCGGCATTCTTGTTGCCCGGCCCTGCCGGCGCAACACCGGGATCGGGCGGCATATGCAGATTATTAGGTTTTGTTTATATTCTTGCGCTAGAATGGAAGCCTGTCGCAAGGTAGCTCCGCGTCATGAATACAGCCCTGATTTATCTGTTCGCATCGCTCCATATCGCCGATGGAGCGCTTACCTACCTCGGCTTGCAGCTCTATGGCCTGGCTGAAGCCAACCCGCTGTTGTCCGGGCTCGCCGCCGAGGTGGGGCTGGGGACGGCCATCATCGGCGGCAAGTCGCTGGAGACGGTCCTTGCCTACCGCCTCTACAAGCGCCGTGTCATCTTCAAGAAACACCCTTCGCTGGTGGCAACGCTGGCACTGGCGGTCCTGTTCTATACGGGTGTGGTCATCAACAATGCCTGGCTGGTCTTCGACGCACCCCCCGTCGCAGCGTCGGTATCGAACGAGATCTGAACAAGGCTTGCCGCCCCGGATGCTCGTCTCCGGCAAGGTCGTGATGCGTCATCGCATGGGGTGCCCGGAAATCAGGCCTGTGCCATCCGCCCGGGACAGCCTTGGTCGCGCAACATATTCCGAAAGCGGCCATCCTGCCGGTTGCCCGGGTACCTTGCCGGGATGATCACCGCAGCGTAGCCGGCGCAAGTTTTCGTGCAGGGAGGAAAGCCAAATCATTAGCTACAACCCCAAATCCTGGTGGGGTCTCATTTTCAAGTTCCACAGGAGCGATACCTTCCGGCGGTTGTTGCCCATCATGCTGACCATCGCGCTGTTCGCGGCCAGCGTGAGATACCTGGACGCCAACATTCTGCCGGGCTATTTCCACACGACCGGTGTGGTCCATTCGCTGTTTGGCTTCGTGATCTCGCTGCTGCTGGTGTTCCGCACCAACACCGCCTACGAACGCTGGTGGGAAGGGCGCAAGCTGTGGGGCCAGCTGGTCAACACCTCGCGCAATCTGGCCCTCAAGCTCGATGCCTGGCTGCCCGAGCGACATGCCGCGCGCACCCTGCTGGCCAATCAGCTGACGCGTTTCCCGGTGGCCCTGAAGGATCACCTGCGCGACCAGCCGTGGGACGAGCCGGGGCATATCGTGCACGGGCCCAACGCGGTGTCGGCCGTTCTGTTCGCACAGATCGAGACCTTGTGTCGCCAGGGCGAGCTGACATCCTGGCAGCTGCTTTGCCTCAATCAGGAACTCAGCGCCCTCGCCGACATCTGTGGCGGCTGCGAGCGCATCAAGCGGACGCCCATCCCGTATTCCTACAACCTGTTCATCAAGAAGTTCATCTTCGCCTACATCCTGGCGATGCCCTTCGTCTTCGCGCCGGAGTTCGGCTACTGGACCTGCCTGTTCACGACCTTCATGTTCTATGTCTTGGGCAGCCTGGAAATCCTCGCCGAGGAAGTGGAAAATCCCTTTGGTACCGACGCGAACGACCTGCCGATGGACGAAATCGCCGCCACCATCGCGCGCAACGTCCGGGAAATTCTGCAGCACCCCCGCGACTGACGGCCGGGCGGGTGCGCGTCGGCGGGATTGCTATAATCGCCGCCCTCTTTCGGTCCCGTGACGCCATCCTAGCCATGCCCGAGCACATCCTCTTTCTCACCGGCAAGCTGGCCGAAAAGCAGTTGCGCCGGACACTGGAGGAGATGGAGCCGGATTTTCTCTGGAAGGTGCAGCCCTTGGGCATCACCGTGGCCGCCCTGATGACGGCCGACATGATCCGTCGCCGGCTGAAGGATACCCAGGGCGCCGACCGCATCCTGGTGCCGGGCCGCTGCCGCGGCGACCTGGTGTCGCTGTCCGCCGATTTCGGCCTGCCGATCGAGCGCGGCCCCGACGAGTTGCACGATCTGCCCGAGTTCTTTGGCAAGCAGGCGCGGCGCCCCGATCTCGGCCGCTATGAGCTGCGCATCTTCGCTGAGATTGTCGAGGCGCCGCAGCTGGACGTGGACGGCATTCTCCGCCGGGCGCGCGACTATCGCCGCGACGGCGCCGACGTCATCGACCTCGGCTGCCTGCCGGCGACCCCGTTTCCGCATCTGACCGCCGCCGTCCAGGCGCTCAAGGCCGAGGGTTTCGGGGTCAGCGTCGATTCCCTGGAGCCGGAAGACCTGGTCCAGGGCGGCCGTGCCGGGGCAGACTTCCTGCTCAGCCTCAGGGAGGACACGTTGTGGGTCGCGGACGAGGTGGCGGCGACGCCGATCCTGATCCCGTCGCCGCACGGCGATCTCGACTCGCTCGACCGGGCCATGGCTGTCCTGCAGGCCAAGGGACGGGATTTCATCGTCGATCCGATTCTCGATCCGATCCATTTCGGTTTCACCGACTCCATCCTCCGCTATCACGAGGTTCGCCGCCGCCACCCGCAGGCCGACATCATGATGGGGGTCGGCAACCTGACCGAGCTTACCCACTGCGATACCGCCGGCATCAATGCGACCCTGCTTGGCATCTGTTCGGAGCTGCATATCAGGTCGATCCTGGCGACTCAGGTCAGCAAGCACGCCCGCCGGGCGGTGCGCGAAGCCGATCTGGCGCGGCGCATTCTCTACGCGGCGCGCGAGCTGAACCGCCTGCCCAAGCATATCGACGATCGCCTGATGGCCCTGCACGAACGTTCACCCTTTCCGCTCAGTCGCGGGGAAATCCAGGAGCTGTACGAGGCCATCAAGGATCCCAGCTACCGGATACTGGTAAGCCCCGAGGGCATGCATATCTTCAACCGTGACGGCTTGCACACGGCCGAGGACCCCTTCGCGCTGTACCCGAAACTCGGCGTCGAAACCGACGGTGGCCACGCCTTCTACCTGGGCGTGGAGCTGGCCCGGGCGCAGATTGCCTGGCAACTCGGCAAGCGCTACACCCAGGATCAGCCGCTGGAATGGGGCTGCCAGGTCGATCTGAAGGAGGATCCCGCCATCAATCCGCATGCCTACAAGCCATCCGGCCCCACCCTGCACCAGCGGCGCGAACGCGAGGCGCCGGACGGGGACGTCCTCCTGCCGGAGGGCAATCCATGATTCGCGAGGTCATCGTCACGTCCCGCTCGCCCGATGGCGAAAGCCATATCGCCCCGATGGGCATTCATGTGACCGGCGCGGACAGGTTGCTGATGCCTTTCAAGCCCTCGCGGACCCTGGACAACGTGCTGGCGACCGGCGTGGCGGTGATGAATTTCACCGACGATGTGCGCGTTTTTGCCGGCTGTCTGACCGGTCGCCGCGCCTGGCCGCTGGTGCCGGCGGTCACGACCGATTGCCTGCGTCTGGCCGGCGCGCTGGCGCATGCCGAGCTGCGACTGCTGCGGCATGAGGACGACCCATTGCGCCCGCGGCTGCATTGCCGCGTCGTGCACGAGGGCAACCATGCGCCGTTCCGGGGTTTCAACCGTGCCCAGTTCGCGGTGCTGGAGGCGGCAATCCTGGTCAGCCGCCTGCACATGCTGCCGACTGAAAAAATCGAGGCGGAGCTGGCCTATCTGCGCACCGGCCTCGACAAGACCGCCGGAGCCGCCGAGCGCGAAGCCTGGGGATGGTTGATGGAACGGATCGAGCAGCATCGGCGGGGTTCGCCATGATCACAGGCATGCTGGCCAGCGTCGCCAACCTGGCCGAGGCGCGGTTGGCGGCAGCCGGCGGTGCCGACATCGTCGATCTCAAGAATCCCGTGGCCGGCGCCCTCGGTGCCCTGCCGATCGCCGATGTGGCGACCATCGTCCGGGTCTTGGGCGGCATGCGGCCGATCAGCGCCACCGTCGGCGATCTGCCCATGGCGCCGGGGGTGGTCGCCCCGGCAATCGCCGCCATGGCCGCGACCGGGGTCGATTACGTCAAGCTGGGTTTCTTTCCCGGTGGCGACTGGCCGGGTGTCATCGACAGCCTGCGGCCGCTGGCCCTGTCCGGCATCCGGCTGATCGGGGTTTTTTTTGCCGACCAGCCGCTGGAACGGCACTGGCTTGACCGTCTGGCGGATGCCGGCTTCACCGGCGCCATGCTGGACACGGCGGACAAGCAGCGCGGTTCGCTGACCCGACTGCGCGACCTGGATTTCCTGCGGGATTTCGTCGACGCCAGCCGGTCCCTAGGGCTTCTCTGTGGTCTGGCCGGTTCCCTGCGGGCGGAGGATATCGAGACCCTGCTTCCCCTGGGGGCTGATTATCTCGGCTTCCGCGGTGCCCTCTGCGGCGGCCGGCGTACCGATGCGCTGGACGCGGCGGCTTTCTCCGCGTTGCGGGACCGCCTGCGGCCCGCCTTTCGAGTACCGTTCGAGGATTTGCCATGCTCTATCGACTGATCCGCCCGGCCCTGTTCCGGCTGGACCCGGAAACCGCCCACGATGTGACTCTCAGGACCCTGGGCGCACTGGATCGGCTGGGGGCGGTGAATCCCCTGCGGTTTGCCGCCGCCGGCTCGCCCCGCACGGTGATGGGTCTGCGTTTTCCCAACCCCGTCGGTCTGGCGGCCGGACTGGACAAGAATGGCGACTGCATCGACGGTCTGGCGGCGCTGGGTTTCGGTTTCATCGAGATCGGCACGGTCACGCCCCGGCCCCAGCCGGGCAATCCCAGGCCACGGCTGTTCCGGTTGCCGGCGGCGGAGGCCATCATCAACCGCATGGGCTTCAACAACGCTGGCGTGGATCGTCTGTTGGCGCGGGTGTCGGCGGCCCGTTACCGGGGCATCCTCGGCATCAACATCGGCAAGAACAAGGACACGCCGGTGGAGAACGCCCTCGACGACTACCGGATCGGTCTGCGCAAGGTTTACCCGGCGGCCAGCTATGTGACCGTCAACATTTCCTCGCCCAATACGCCAGGGTTGCGCAGTCTTCAGTCGGGTGCTCACCTGGATCAGCTGTTGCAGGGCCTGATGGCGGAACGCGGGCGTCTGGCGGGCGAGCACGGGAGAATCGTGCCCTTGGCCGTCAAGATCGCGCCGGATCTGGATGACGCGGAAATCGACGCCATCGCCGAAACCTTGCTGCGGCACGGGGTGGATGCCGTCATCGCCACCAACACCACCTCGTCGCGGCTCGGCGTCGAATCCCTGCCGCATGGCGGGGAGAGTGGCGGGCTCAGCGGCCGACCGGTCTTCGCGGCGTCGACGGCCGTGGTCGGCAAGCTGGCCTACCGCCTGGATGGCAGGGTGCCGATCATCGCCTGTGGCGGCATCCTGGGTCTGGAGGACGCACGCCGGAAGCTGGATGCTGGCGCGACGCTGGTGCAGGTTTACTCCGGCCTCATCTACCGCGGTCCGGCCTTGGTCCGCGAACTGGTGCGGGGCTTGTCCCAGATCTGAAAATCAGGATTTTCTTATCTTCCTCATAAGAAGATTTTTGTTTCTTAAAGCGTAACAAACAAGGTAATACATTTGTCATTGTTTTCGTTTAGAGTACAACCCGTACTTCAAGCAACCAAGAGGACAAGCAAATGGAAATCTTCGTACTGGCCAGCATACTCATCGCCGCGGTGGCGACGGTCGATCTTCCGGATCAACGCGTTGCCAACAAGGTCCGTAACGATGACTGATAACCCACCCGCTCATTTACGGACACAGAGCGTCCTTTTCTGAATGGCCCCGCTTGCGGGGCCTTTTTTTGCCCGCCTCACGGGCCATCCTGAGCGGCCTTCGAACCCTCGCATCAGCCTCGGCGACGGTTTTTTCCTGCCGGCGTCCTGCTATTCGAAATCGTCCGGGAAGATGGCGGCGGCGCCATCCAGATTGCCGGTATCACGATAGATCAGCGGCTCCATCGATGGATCGCGCAGCTCGCCCCACAGTACCCGACCCAGCGTCAGCACATGGTCTCCGGCCGGTAGCTCGGCCGTCACCGAACATTCGAACAGCGCCAGGGCATCATTCAGCAGCGGGGCGCCGCTTCTGCCCGAATGCCAAGCGTGGCCGGCCAGCTTGTCCATTCGGCCCGGCGTGCCGAAGTGCGCGGCAAGTGCCAGTTGGGACTTGCCCAGCACGTTCACGGTGAAATGCCCGCCCGCCTTGAGCAGCGCGTAGGAGGCATGATCGGGGTTGATGCTCAGCGCCAGCAGCAACGGCTGGAACGAGACCGGCATCACCCAGGCGGCGGTAAAGGCATTCGGTCTGACTGCGTCGGCAACGCCGATCACGTACACGCCGGTGGTGATGCGCTGGAAGAGCTGGGCCATGGCCTGACTCATGTGGAACTCCGGACGGGGTCTGCGGGGCCCCTATAATAAGGCCGGTCACATATCGCTACAGGGCTTTTCCGCATGAAGCAGTTCACCCATTTCGATGAATCCGGCGCGGCACACATGGTGGATGTCGGGGCCAAGGCCGTCACTCAGCGCGAGGCCGTGGCCGAGGGGGTCATCCGGATGGAACCGGATACCTTGGCCATGATCATGGCCGGGACGCACAGGAAGGGCGACGTGCTCGGTATCGCCCGCATCGCCGGCATCATGGCCAGCAAGAAAACCGCCGACCTGATCCCGCTCTGTCATCCGCTCGCGCTGACGCATGTCGGCCTGCGCTTGGAGCCCGAGCCTGGCCACCATCAGGTGCGCGTCACCGCCACGGTCAGGACCAGCGGCCAGACCGGCGTCGAGATGGAGGCGCTCACCGCCGTGCAGGTGGCCCTGCTGACCATTTACGACATGTGCAAGGCCATGGATCGCAGCATGACCATGCAGGACATCCGTCTGCTGGAAAAATCGGGCGGGAAATCGGGCGAGTGGCGCAGATTCGACTGGTCCCCCGTTTAGGCCGTCCACGGGGGCCGTTTGTTACCGGCGGTGCGGGCTGACGGCCCCGCTAGGTTCCGCCGATTCGCGGTTTCCGCTGGTAATCCACGAAGCTGTAGCACAGGCCGCTCTGCTCGTCCCGATCCACATCCTCGCGGGCGATCTCGCACCATGCCGACCAGTCAATCTCGGGAAAGAAGGTATCGCCGTCGAAGGACTGGTGGATGAGCGTCAGGTAAAGCCGTTCGGCCCGGGGCAGGCAGGCGTGGTAGAGCGCCGCGCCGCCGATCACCATCAGCTCCGGGGCATCGGCGGCCGCCGCCAGCGCCTGTTCCAGACGGTGAAAGACCTCGCAGCCCTCGGCCCGATAGCCGGTGTCGGCACTCAGCACCAGGTTTCGCCGCCCTGGCAATGGCCGGCCGATCGACTCATGTGTGCGGCGCCCCATCAGGATCGGCTTGCCCAAGGTGATACGGCGGAACCGCTGGAGATCGGCGGAAAGGTGCCAGGGCATGCAATTATCGATACCGATGACGCGGTTCTCGCCCATGGCGACGATCAGAGCGATCTTCATGCCGCTCAGGCGCCTTCCAGCACGCTGAAATCGGGCAGGCCCTCCTCGCCATTCAGCTGCTTGAGCGTCGGGTAGTCGACGTAGCCGTGCACGCCGCCGCCATAGAAGGTCGCCTCGTCCGGCGCGTTCAGTTCCGCCTGGGCGCGGAAACGCTCCGGCAGATCGGGGTTGGCGAGGAACGGACGGCCGAAGGCGACGAGGTCGGCCTGGCCTGCTTGCAGGGTGGCTTCGGCCCGCGCACGCGTGTAGCCGCCACAGACCACCAAGGTGCCCCTGTAGCGCGTGCGGATCAGGCTCATCAGGGCGACGCCACGCGGATCGGCGCTGTCGCCGGCCTCATGGCCGCCATGGCTGGGATCGACCACGTGCAGGTACGCCAGGTCACGCCGGTTGAGCTGTTCGGCGACATGGCCGAACAGGCTTTCCGGATCCTCGTCGCCCATGTCGTTGAAGGTACCCAGCGGCGACAGGCGCACGCCGACCCGGCCGGAGCCGCAGGCCTGGATCACGGCGTCGACCACTTCCAGCAGCAGGCGGGCCCGGTTCGCGGCCGGGCCGCCATAGGCATCGTCACGCCGGTTGGTGCTGGAATTCAGGAACTGGTCGAGCAGGTAGCCGTTGGCGGCATGTATCTCGACGCCATCCAGTCCGGCCAAAAGCGCGTTCCTGGCCGCCTGCGCATACTGCCGGACGATCTCGGGCAGCTCTCCCGTTTCCAGGGCGCGGGGCGTGACGAAAGGCACGAATTCCGGCTCGCCCAGGACATTGGTGATGAAGGCCCTGCCGCTGGGCGCGATGGCTGATGGCGCCACCGGCAGCGCGCCCTTGGGTTGCAGGGCCGGGTGGGAGATGCGGCCGACATGCCAGAGCTGCATGAAGATCAGGCCGTCGGCGTCGTGCACGGCCTCGGCGACCAGGCGCCAGCCCTCGATCTGCTCCGGCGTGTGGATGCCCGGTGTCCAGGCATAGCCCTGGCCCTGTGGGGAAATCTGCGTGGCTTCGGTAACGATCAGGCCCGCCCCGGCCCGCTGGGCATAGTAGAAGGCATTGAGGCGCGTGGGGATGTTGCCGGGCTGTTTGCTGCGGGAGCGGGTCAGCGGCGCCATCACCATGCGGTTCTTGAGCGTGTAGGGACCGATCTCGTAACGGGAGAACAGGGATAGGGGCATGCAATCCTCGGGTGATGCGAAAGGTGGGGATGCTTACCAGACCAGGTCGTCCGGAATCTGGTAGGCCGCGTAGGGGTCATCGGCGGCGGGCTGATGATCCCGGGCGGTTGGCTCGTTGAGCAGGACGAGTGCTGCCGGATCGCGCTGACGGATTTTCTCCGCTGTTTCACGTGGAACCATTTCATAGCCTGCATCGAGCCTGACGATGGCCAGCAGGCCATTGGCCAGCTGATCGCGGGTGCGGCTGTCCAGCAGCAGCCTCTTGACCTTGCCGCTGTCGTTGAAATGGAACGGCAGCTCACCCTCGATGCGGGCCAGTCGGTGGGCTTCGATCAGCTGTCTGGCCTGGGCTGCCAGGGCCCGGCGTTCGCTCTCTTCGCGCCGCTGCTGGTTGAGCTGGCGGTCCCGCTCCTGTTTCTCCGTCTGGCGTTGCTGCAGGCTCTGCTGTTGTTCGCTGGCGACGGGCTTGCCGTGCGGCGCGCGCTGTTCCTTGTGTTTCTCGCGCTGGGCTTTCTTGACCTGTTTTTCGTTGACCAGTCCCGACTTGAGGAGCTGATCGCGTAATCCTGCCATGTGGGGTTCTCCTTGTGGTCGGCGCCGCTGCGGTTGCCGGGGCGCCGTGGATGAGGGCATTGTGCGTAAGGCGGCAAGACTAGGCAACCTTTGGAAGGGGATCGTGGCGCCAGGGCAGGCGGCCAGCCATGCTATAGTTTCCGGCCGCCGGAATGGGCGGGCCGGTCACATTATCTTCTTCTCCGGAACCGACAATAGCGCCCGCGCCGGGTTGTGTGCCGCGTGGCCCGATCCGCTGTCCGCCACCTCGATACCCGCGATTCTTCCCCAGGATTTCAGCTATGTTGCCCTATCCGAATATAGACCCTGTGGCCGTCAGCATCGGGCCGTTGAAGGTTCATTGGTATGGCCTGATGTACATCATCGGCATTGGTGCCGCCTGGCTCATGGCCCGCCAGCGCGCCCGTCAGCCCGGCTTCCCCTGGAGTGCCAAGCAGATCGAGGACCTGATCTTCTACTGCGCGATCGGGCTGATGCTGGGTGGGCGGCTCGGCTACATCCTGTTCTACAATTTTTCGGCCTTTCTCCATGACCCCATGATGATCGCCCGGGTCTGGGAGGGCGGCATGTCCTTTCACGGCGGGATGCTGGGTGCCTTCGCCGGCATGTGGGTCTTTGCGCGGCAGGTGGGTTGCCGTTTCGCCGATGTGACCGACTTCATCGGCCCCTATGTGCCGCTGGGTCTGTTCACCGGCCGCATCGGCAATTTCATTAACGGCGAACTCTGGGGCAAACCCGCCGATGTGCCCTGGGCTATGGTGTTTCCCACCGGCGGACCGGAGCCGCGCCATCCTTCACAGCTCTATGAAGCCTTCCTCGAGGGGGTGCTGCTGTTCGTCATCCTGCAATGGTACCGCCGTCGCCAGCCACCGCGGACCGCCGTCAGTGGCATGTTTCTGCTCCTGTACGGCGTCTTCCGTTTCCTGGTCGAATTCGTGCGCCTGCCGGATGCCCACATCGGCTATCTCGCCTTCGGCTGGCTGACCATGGGCATGGTGCTGAGCCTGCCGATGATCCTCGTCGGCCTACTGGTCCTGGCGCACGCCTACTGGCGCCGGGAACCGATCGCTACCTGAGATGGCGCATCCCGAGCGGCAATATCTCGACCTGCTGGAGACCCTGCTGACGCAGGGCGACCTCCGCCAGGATCGTACCGGCGTCGGCACGCGGGCCCTGTTCGGCCAGACCCTGCGCTTCGATCTGGCGGAGGGATTCCCGGTATTCACCACCAAGCGCATCTTCTGGAAGACGGCGTTCAAGGAAATGTTGTGGATGCTGGGCGGGGGGCGCAACATTCGCGAACTGCTGGCGCAGAACGTGCGCATCTGGACCGACTGGCCGCTGAAGCGCTACCGTGAGGCCACGGGCGAGGCTATCCGTCAGGAGGCATTCGAGCGGCGCATCCTCGATGACGCCGGATTCGCCCAGGTCTGGGGCGATCTCGGCCCCGTTTACGGTTGGCAGTGGCGGCGCTGGCGCGCCGCCGATGGTCGCGAGATCGACCAGATTGCCGAGCTGGTGGATGGCCTGAAGCGCGACCCGACCTCCCGCCGGCTGCTGTTCGAGGGCTGGAATGTCGGCGAACTGGCCGCCATGGCTCTGCCACCCTGCCACAAGACCTACCAGTTCTTCGTCTCCAGCGCGACTGGCCGGCTTTCCGCCGCGC
Organism: Methyloparacoccus sp. NF-16; assembly: GCF_056880625.1. NCBI lineage: Bacteria > Pseudomonadati > Pseudomonadota > Gammaproteobacteria > Methylococcales > Methylococcaceae > Methyloparacoccus > Methyloparacoccus sp. NF-16. The sequence continues at coordinate 61,716 of NZ_CP174130.1, forward strand.
TGATGCAGCGTTCGGCCGACGCCTACCTGGGCCTCGGCTGGAACATCGCCAACCTTGCGCTGCTGACACATCTTCTGGCCGAGCAGTGCGGCTACCTGCCGGGCGACATCGTCTGGTTCGGCTGTGACGTGCATCTGTATCTCAACCACCAGGAGCAGGCCCGCACGCAGATCGCCCGGGCGCCGCGGCCCTGGCCCCGGCTCGTCATCCGCCGCCGGCCGCCCAGCCTGTTCGACTACACCATCGACGATTTCGAGCTCGTCGGCTACGACCCGCACCCGCACATCGCCGCCGACGTGGCGGTCTGAGCCTGCCGGCATGGCCGGATGCCGGCAGCGTGGCTCCTGACCGCGGGCCTTTCAGCGGCCGGAACGCTCCTCCATACTACGCGCTCCCTTCATTTCAACCGCGAGGGATGCGCCATGCGCCGTCTGCTTCTCCTCTGGCCGCTGTTGCTGGCCGTATCGCTGGCTCACGCCGGATCCCCGGCGGATACCGGTGTCCGGATCGAATCCTTCACGCCGCAGGGCACGGTCAAGGGCATCCGCCAGGTCGTCGCCCGCTTCTCCGCACCGATGGTGGCGCTGGGCGACCCGCACTTGCCGGCGCCCTTCGCGCGCGATTGCGCCGAAGGCGGGGCCGGTCGCTGGGCCGATCCACGCACCTGGGTGCTGGATTTCGACCGCGACCTGCCCGGCGGCATTGCCTGCCGGCTGACGCTGGGCTCCGGACTCAAGGCGCTGGACGGCCGGCCGCTGCTCGGCGAGCGGGAATTCCGTTTCGATACCGGCGGTCCGGCGGTGAAGGGCAGTCTGCCGGAGGAGGGCAGCGAGCGGGTCGACGAGGAACAGGCCTTCCTGCTGGCCGTCGACGCGCCGGTCGATGCGGCCTCGATCGCGGCGCATGCCTGGTGCGAAGTCACGGGCCTGGGCGAGCGTATCGGCGTCGACCTGCTGGACGCGGCGGCCCGCGAGGCTGTGCTGCGGCAGCGACGCGAACTGGGGTATGACTATTACAGCCTGCTGTCGCCGGATGATCCCGAGGCGGCCATGCAGTGGGACGAAACGGCATTGCGGCGGGCCGAAGCCGGCCTTCTGGCCCTGCGCTGTCGCCGGACCCTACCGCCCGACACCGACATCCGGCTGGTGTGGGGGCGGGACATCCGCTCGGCCACGGGGCTTGCGACGCGCGAGGACCGGGTGCTGGCGTTCAAGACCCGGCCGGCCTTCAGCGCCCGGCTGCGCTGTCAGCGCGTCAATCCGCAAGCGGCCTGCCTGCCCATGCTGCCACTGGAGCTGCGTTTTACCGCCGAGGTACCGGCCGCACCGCTGAAGGTGGTGCGCCTGCTCGATGCATCGGGCAAGGCCTATCCTGCCGATCCCATCGATCCGGCCGTCCAGCCGCGGGTGCGCGAGCTGACCTTCCGGGGTCCGTTCCCGGAGCGGGCACGACTGACGCTCCAGCTGCCGGCCGACCTGCGCGATGATGCCGGTCGCGCGCTCGAGAACGCCGCCAGCTTTCCCCTGGTCGTGTCCCTGGATGAATACCCGCCGCTGGCCAAGTTTTCCGGCGCTTTCGGCATCCTGGAAGCCCATGAGGGTGGCGTGCTACCGGTGACGTTGCGCAACCTGGAGCCGCAAGTCGCCGGTCAGCAGCAGGCCGTGGCGGGCGTACCCGGCCAGCTCCAGCGACTCGGCGAGACCGATGCCGATATCGTCCGCTGGCTGGAGCGGGTCAAGCAGGCCGGTGAATCCCGCGGCGAATGGGCGCCGTCGGGGCCGGGCGATGCGGAGACCTGGCGCGAGCAGACGGGTTCCGTCTCCGTGTTTGCCGGGAACGACCGGCCCACGGCATTCGCCCTGCCCAAGCCGCTGGGCGAGAAGGCCTTCGAGGTGGTCGGCATTCCGCTGGGCCGGCCGGGCTTCTATGTCGTCGAACTGGCCAGTCCCAGGCTTGGCGCCTCATTGCTGGGTGACTCGCGCACCCGCTATGTCGCCACCGCCGCGCTGGTGACCAACCTTGGCGTCCACTTCAAGTGGGGGCGCGAGGGCTCACTGGTCTGGGTGACCAGCCTGGATCGGGCCGAACCGGTGGCCGATGCCGAACTGCGGGTCAGTGACTATTGCTCGGGCAGGACGCTGTGGCAGGGGCGTACCGGGCAGGATGGCACGGCGCGGGTCGAAGCCGGCGTGCTCGGCAGACCGCACGCCGGCCAATCCTGCGGGGAGGGCAGCCCCAGCCCGCTGTTCGTCAGTGCGCGGCTGGGCGACGATCTCGGCTTTACCGCTTCGTCGTGGAACCGGGGCATCCAGCCCTGCGACTTCAACCTGACCGTGGGCGATTACCTCGGGCCGGAGATCGTCCACACCATCCTCGACCGGCCGCTGTTCCGCGCCGGCGAAACCGTATCCATGAAGCATGTGCTGCGGCGTCACACGCTGTCGGGGTTCGACCTGCCCGCCGGTTTCCGGCCGGTGTTCGTCGAAATCACCCACGCCGGCAGCGATCAGCAGGTTCGCCTGCCGGTTGCCATGGACGCGCAGGGAGTTGCCGAATCCAGCTGGGCGATTCCGCGCGATGCCCGCCTCGGCCTGTACCAGGTCGCGTTGACCAGCGCCGATCAGGGCCAGCGCTTCGAGTCCGGCGCGTTCCACGTGGAACAATTCCGCCTGCCGACCATGAAAGCGGTGATCCAGCCGCCGGCCGGGGAGCAGGTCAATCCCGGCGAGATTCCACTGGACCTGTATCTCGCCTATCTCAGCGGCGGTGGCGCCGCGCAGGCGCCGGTCAAGCTGCATACCCTGGCCGAGCCGCGGGGCATCGAATTCAAGGGCTACGAGGATTACACCTTCGGCGGCGAGACCATACGCGAGGGCATCAGCCGTGCAACGGACGATGCCGAAGTCCCGGAAGCCGGTCCGACGCGCCGGCCGGCGGAAGTGCTGCCGCTGGTGCTGGACGCCCAGGGCGCCGCGCGCACCCGCATCAAGGCGCCGTTTCTCAACGGCCGGGCCCAGGATCTGCTGGTCGAGATGGACTACCAGGATGCCAATGGCGAGGTCGAGGCGGTGACCCGGCGCATCCCGCTGTGGCCGGCAACCGTCAATCTGGGGGTCCGCACCGATGGCTGGATCGCCAGCCCCGACGGCGTGCGGCTGCGCACACTGGCGTTGGACCTGAAGGGGCAGCCGGTTGCCGGCCAGCCGGTCGAGGTGACGCTGTTCGCGCGCAAGACCTATTCGTGGCGCAAGCGGCTGATCGGCGGGTTCTATGCCTATGACAATCGCGTCGAGGTAACGCGCCTGGAAAGCCGCTGCGAGGGCCGGACCGACACCCAGGGTTTGCTGCTGTGCGAACTCAGGCCCGGTGTCGCCGGGGAAGTGCTGCTGCAGGCGCGGACCCGCGACCGGCAGGGCAACGAGGTAAGCAGCGCTACCAGTCTCTGGATTGCCGGCGAGGACGATACCTGGTTCGAGGGCGGTTCCACGGACCGCATCGACCTGATCCCTGAGCGTCAGGAATACCAGCCCGGCGAGACGGCCCGCTTCCAGGTGCGGATGCCGTTTCGCCAGGCGACCGCCCTGGTGACGGTCGAGCGCGAGGGGGTGGCCGAACATTTCGTCACCGCGCTCAACGGCAAGTCGCCAACGGTCGAGGTGCCCATGCTCGGTCAGCATGCACCGAATGCCTATGTGTCGGTACTGGCCGTGCGTGGCCGGGTGACCGCGCAGGATGCCTGGTGGTCCCGGCTGGCCGAGCACTTGCATCTGCCCGGCGTGCCGGAGACCGCGCCGCCGCCGAGCGCCCTGGTCGATCTCGGCAAGCCGGCTTACCGGCTGGGGAACGCCGAGGTCCGGGTGGGCTGGCAGGCGCACCGCCTGGACGTCCGCGTGGAGCCGGCGGCCCAGGTCTACCGGCCGCGCGAAACGGCCCGCGTGCGGGTCCATGTTGGATCTGCTGACGGCGCGCCCCTGCCGGCCGACACCGAGCTGGCCCTGGCGGCGGTGGACGAGGCCCTGCTCGAGCTCAAGCCCAATCCCTCCTGGCGCCTGCTGGACGGCATGATGGCGACGCGGCCCATCGAGGTCTATACCGCCACGGCGCAGATGCAGGTGGTCGGCAAGCGCCACTATGGCCGCAAGGCGGTCCCGCATGGTGGCGGTGGCGGCCGACAGGCAGCGCGCGAGCTGTTCGACACCCTGCTGCTGTGGCGCGGGCGTCTGCCGCTGAACGGGCGCGACGCCATCGATGTCGACATCCCGCTGAACGACTCGCTGAGCGCCTTCCGCGTGGTGGCGGTGGCGCAGGGTGGACTGGGCCGCTTCGGTACCGGCAGTGGCACGTTCCGCACCAGCCAGCCGCTGATGCTGGACTCGGGCTTGCCGCCGGTGGTGCGCGAGGGCGATCGCCTGAGCGCCATCTTCACCGTGAGGAATGCCGGCGAACAGCCGATGAGCACGCAGATCCAGGCCCGGGTGAGCGCCACGCCGGCCGGCGCGGCGGTGCTGCCCGTGCCCGCGCCGCTGGCCATCGACATCCCGCCGGGTGGTGCCCGCGAGGCGGTCTTCGCGCTGAGCGTGCCGGCCGGTGTCTCGCGACTGGACTGGTCCGTCAGTGCCACCGATCGCGGCGGGCAGGGCAGCGACCTGCTCAAGGTCGGGCAGGCGGTACTGCCGGCCATGCCGATGCGCACGCTGCAGGCGACCCTGGAACAGCTCGCTGGCGAGCGCCGCCTGCCGGTGCAGCAGCCCGCGGGCGCCATGCCCGGGCGTGGTGGTATCCGCGTCGCGCTGAGCCCTCGTTTGGGCGACGCCCTGGCAGGGGTAACGGACTACATGCGCCACTATCCCTATTCGTGCCTGGAGCAGAAGGTCTCGGTGGCCGTCGCCCTGCGCGACCGGGCGCGCTGGGGCGAGGTGCTGAACCAGTTGTCCGTTTCCCTCGATCCCGACGGCCTGCTGCGGTACTTTCCCAGCGACCGCTTGATGGGCAGCGACAGCCTCACCAGTTACGTGCTGGCGATCGCCGACGAGGCCGGCTGGCCGCTGCCGGAGCGGCCGCGCGAGCGCATGCTGGAGGGGCTGAAGAAGTTCGTCGGCGGCCGGCTGGTCCGCGCTTCCGCCATCGGCGTGCCCGACCTCACGCTGCGCAAGCTGTCGGCCATCGAGGCCCTGGCCCGCCACGGAGAGGCCTCGCCGGAACTGCTCGACTCCCTGACGCTGGACCCGAACGACTGGCCGACCTCCGCCCTGCTCGACTGGCTGGGCATTCTGCAGCGGGTCGAGGCGATTCCCGGGCGCGCGACCCGCCAGGCCGAGGCCGAGCAGATCCTGCGCACCCGCCTGACCTATCACGGCACCACCCTGGGTTTCTCCACCGAAGATCGCGACCGGCTGGGCTGGCTGATGCGCTCGCCCGACCAGAACGCCGTGCGCCTGCTGCTCATGGCACTCGACCAGCCTGGCTGGCAGCCGGAACTGCCGAGGCTGGTGCGCGGCGCGCTGGGCCGCCAGCGGGACGGGCGCTGGAACATGACCACGGCCAATGCCTGGGGCGTGCTGGCCATGGAAAGGTTCGGCGCGAAATTCGAACTGGCACCGGTGACCGGGCAGACCGAGGCCCGTCTGGGCGATGAACTGCGGCGCTGGGACTGGAGCGGCGCTGCGGGTGGCGGCAGTCTGGCCTGGCCGTTGCCGGAGCAGCCGACCGTCCTGCGGCTGCATCAGCAGGGAACTGGCAAACCCTGGGCGGTGGTGCAGGTGCAGGCGGCCCTGCCGCTGACAGAGCCGCTGCGTTCGGGCTTCGGCGTCAGGCGCAGCCTGCGCGCGCTGGAACAGAAAAGGCCCGGCGTCTGGACGCGCGGCGATACCCTGCGGGTGACGCTGGAACTAGAGGCGCAATCCGACAGCACCTGGGTGGTGGTCGACGATCCGGTACCGGCCGGGGCCACGATACTCGGCCGGGGTCTGGGCGGTGAATCGACGCAGCTGACCCGGGACGAGCGCAGCGAGGGCCAGGTCTGGCCGGTCTGGGAGGAGCGCCGTCAGGATGCCTATCGCGCCTACTATCCGTTCGTGCCGAAGGGGCGCTGGACGGTGGAGTACACCGTGCGGCTGAACAATCCCGGCACCTTTGTCCTGCCACCCACGCATGTCGAAGCGCTGTACGCGCCGGAGATGTTCGCCGATGCGCCCAACGCGCCGCTGGCAGTGCTGCCACCGTGAGGCGCCGGTGGCGCGCCATCGCCGGCCTGATCCTGGGGCTGCTGGTGCTGCCCGGCGCGACGCTCTGGCTGGCCAGCCAGAGCGTCGCGCCGCCGTCCTTCGCCGAGGTGCGGGCCGCCTGGGTTCCCTCGGAGGCCTGGCTGCTGGATCGGCACGGCGAGTCGCTGCAGAGCCGGCGCCGGGACAGCAGCGTGCGGCGACTCGCCTGGACGCCCCTGGCCGAGCTGTCGCCGGCCCTGATCCGGGCCATCCTGCTGGCCGAGGACCGGCGCTTCCCGCGCCATGGCGGACTGGACCTCCGGGCGCTGCTGGGTGCGCTGGGCGGCTATTTCCGCGAAGGCCGCCGGCGTGGCGCCAGCACCCTGACCATGCAGCTGGCCGGTCTCCTGGAGCCCTCGCTCGGCCGTCCGGGCGCCGGTCGCGATCTTGGCCAGAAGCTGCGGCAGGCGGCTTACGCCCTGGCGCTGGAGCGGCACTGGCGCAAGGCGGACATTCTCGAGGCCTATCTCAACCGGGTCGGTTTTCGCGGCGAACTGCAGGGCATCGCCGCCAGCGCCCGGGCGCTGTTCGGCAAGCATCCCTCGGGATTGGACGAGAGCGAATCGATCCTGCTCGCGGCGCTGTTGCCGGCACCCAACGCCGATCCTGTCCGGCTCGGCAGGCGGGCCTGCGCCATTGCCCGCGAGGGCGGGTTCCTCAGCGGATGCGCCCGTTTGCAGGCGCTGGCGGCCGCGACGCTGGCGCATCCGCCGGCCGCCGGGCTGCGCGAAGTCGAGCTGGCGCCGGCGCTGGCCCGTCGCCTGCTGGCAAAACCCGGCGACCACGTCGTGACGACGCTGGATACCGCCATCCAGCGGCGGGTCCTGTCGGTGCTCGAACGCCAGCTCGCCGGGCTGACGGGCCGCAACGTGCGGGATGCCGCGGCGCTGGTGATGGACAATGCCAGCGGCGAGGTGCTGGCCTATGTCGGCTCGGCCGGGGCGGCGTCGACGGCGGCGGCGGTGGATGGTGCCGCCGCACGGCGGCAGGCCGGCTCGACGCTCAAGCCTTTCCTCTACGGGTTGGCGCTGGAGCGGCGCTACCTGACGCCGGCCTCGATCCTGGACGATTCGCCGGTCAACCTGGAAACCGCCAGCGGACTCTATATCCCGCAGAATTACGATCATGCCTTCAAGGGCCCGGTCAGCGTCCGCACCGCGCTGTCGGCCTCGCTGAACGTGCCGGCGGTGCGGACGCTGGTGCTGGTCGGCGTCGAGGCCTTCCGTGACCGGCTGGTCGCGCTGGGTTATGCCGGCCTGACCGAAAGTGGCGAGCACTATGGCTTCTCGCTGGCGCTGGGATCGGCGGACGTCAGCCTGCTGGAGCAGGTCAATGCCTACCGCACCCTGGCCAATCGCGGTATCTGGAGTCCGCCGCGCTTCCGCATGGGCGCGGCGGACGCGGGAGGCCGGCGCCGGGTGATGCAGGAAGCGGCAACCTTCCTGGTGGCCGACATCCTCGCCGACAATGCCAGCCGCGCCGTCACCTTCGGTCTCGACAGTCCGCTGGCGACGCGCTTCTGGAGCGCCGTCAAGACCGGCACCAGCAAGGACATGCGCGACAACTGGTGCATCGGTTTCGGCGCCCGCTATACGGTCGGTGTCTGGGTCGGCAATTTCGAGGGCGATGCCATGCGGGATGTTTCCGGCATCAGCGGTGCGGCGCCGGCCTGGGCGGCGATCATGGCCGGGCTGGAGGGCGAGGGGCCGGTGCGGTCAGCACCGGATGGCGTGGTGCGGGAGGCGGTGCGCTTCGAGCCCGCCGTGGAACCGGCCCGCCAGGAATGGTTCCTGGCCGGTACCCAGGCGGCGGTGATCCGCCACGGCGGCTTCGCGCGTGGCCGGGTCATCGAGTCACCCCCGGACGGCGTCATCGTTGCGCTGGACCCGGACATTCCGGCGGCGAATCAGCGTCTGCCGTTCAGGGCCAGTGGTGGCGAGGGAGCCGAGTTTGTTCTCGACGGCCGGGCGGTCGGCACCGCCGGCGGCGAGATCGCCTGGTTGCCGGCACCCGGCCTGCATCGCTTGCAGCTCAGGCGCCGGAGCGATGGGCGGGTGCTGGATACCGTCGATTTCTCGGTGCGTCCGCCGGCGCACTGATGCCGGCGTGTGGACCGGTCCACCGGCTCAGCTGGCCGGGGGGGTATCCGCCGGCAGCGTATGGAAGAGGGCGAACGGCTTCAGTTCGCCGGAATCGACCATGGCGTCCAGCTCCAGCACGACCTGCCGGTGGTCGCGATCGAGCACGTCGTAGACCTCGCGCAATTTCTCGCGGCGGCGTTTGATCTCGATGGCCATGACGGCCAGGACAACGGCCGACAGGGTGGTGGTCAGTAGGGTGGATATGCCGTCCATGTGGAGCGCTCCGGTCTCGGATGTGAGGGGGAAATGATGAGGGCGGGTCCGTTGGCCGGCTCACGCCCCGAGGGCTTCCTGGGCGCCGGCGCGGATGACTTCCAGCGTACCGGCGAAGCCGTCGCGATGCAGCTTTTCGCGAATGTCGCGCTCGATGTCGGCGCTGTGCCGGTGCGTGACGAGGAAGTGCAGGAATTCCTGCAGGGTGCTCAGCACCTGTTCCGGCTTGCGCAGCAGGCCCAGGTTCAGGTGGAAGCCGTGAAATTCCTCGCCGCCTGGCTGGCAGGATTGATGAAGGTCGCGGACCAGGATGATCGGGTCCTTGCCGACCAGCACGGGATTGTTGCGGATGATGCGCTGGGATTGCTGGCGCGTCAGCACGTAGAACGGGTCGCCCTGCTGGAACGACAGGATCATGCTGAAGTTGTCCCGCAACACCTGGGCCGCCGCCGACTTCCAGCCGGCATCGATGATGAAGATGCGGAAGCGCGCCGGCACAGCCGGCGGCCGGACGGCACTGGCTACTGATGGCGGTGCTGGCCGGGACGGGCGGCGCCGCGCGCGGGGCGGTTGCGTGTCGTCGGAGGCGGTCATGACGGTTTCTCCTGCCGGCTGGCGGCATTGCGGTTTCCGGGCGTGCCGCCAGTATGCCGGGTTTCCGCGAGGCCTTGCAGGGGCGCAGCGAAGATGCGGCTCACGGTGGCTGGCGCTCTTCCGGCATCCTGTCGGGTGTGGCTTGGCGGAAGCCCAGATAGCGCCCCGTCTGGCGCTCGAAGATCAGCGTGACCGGCCGTTCGTCGATCTTGAAGGTGTCGACGAAACCACCGATGCCGGGCACGAAACCCTTGCCGTCGATGCCGGACAGCGCCGAGCCGTAGCGATCGATGCGGTAACCGGCGTATTTGCGGTCCTCGGTCTGCCAGACGGCATAGGGCTTGCCGAATTGCCGCACCACGTCCTCGTAGGTGACCGGCCGGCGATCCAGGCTCTGCAGCTGCTCAAGGGTTGGCGCGACCGTACCGCCGGTCGCGGCGCAGCCGGCAAGCCCGACGCAGGCGATCATGGCCAGGGAGGCGCGCGCGATGCCGCTTGCCGTCCGGCCGCAGGCTAGGCCAGTCCGGCCTACTTGCACCCCACCACCTCGACATTGGTGGCGCCCAGCACGGTCACGCTCTTGTTGGACGGATCGCCGCCCAGCACCGTCATGCCGTTCGACGACGAGGCCAGATGCGCCTTGCAATGGGTCCGGATGGTCAGTCCGCCGAGCACGTTGACGTTCGAGATGAAGCAGTACCAGCCGTTCGGATTCAACAGCTGCATGGTCGAGCCGCCAAGGACGTTGACCCCGGTGTCCACCAGCACCAGCTCGGGTTTCCGGGTTGGCGTCAGGTCGTCGATGCTCTGGCCGATGCCGAACACCTTGACGGAGGACGACAGCGTCCGGTAGCGGGGGTGTTTGCCAAAGGGATGCTCACCCCAGGCGTTCAGGCAGCTGCCGATGTAGCCATCGTATTCACTGGCAGGGAACGCTGGCGCGGCCAGGCTGATCCCGGCAAGCAGCAGGGCGGTCTTGATCGATGTCAGGCTGGGTTTCATGGCGTTGCTCTTTTGTGTGACGGTCTGGAAAACGGGTGCTCCTGGCCGGCGACGGTCGGCCGATGTCCCGCATTCTAATGGCCTTCCGTGTCCGGCGGGTGAATCGCGCATCGACCGCATTGTGCCCGGGCCGGGCTGCGGGAACGCGCAATCAGGCCTAAGATGGGGGCTTGGCCGGCATCAATCCGCGCCACCCCTTGCCCACCAGGAGAGCCCCATGCTTACCATCGCCTATGTCAGTGCCGCCGTGGAGCCGTTCTCCCAGGACGACTTGCTGGCCTTGCTGGCGCAGAGCCGCCGGGACAACGCCGCGCATGGCGTCACCGGTTGCCTTCTGTACAAGCAGGGCGAATTCATGCAGTTCCTGGAAGGCGAGGAAGCCGAGGTGCGGCAGCTGTTCGAGAACATCAAGCGGGATCGGCGTCACCATTGCATCTTCCAGTTCCTGGACCGCCAGACGCAAACGGCAGCCTTCGGGGATTGGTCGATGGGCTTCTTCGACCTGTCCGGGGCATCCGACAAGGTTCCGGGTTACAACGACTTCATGAATCGCATGTACACCCTGAACGAGCCGGCCGCGGCCGACAATGCCTACATCCGGGTATTGCAGAGGTTTCGCGATGGCGTGCCCCTGGACCCGGCCCAGTTCCCGGATCGGACGGACGAGTTGAATTGAGGCCCCGGCGCTTCCATATCCGAGGGTCCGGCCGTCCGGCCGGAATCCGTAACGAGACCATGGAGGAAACGATGTCTGCCCCAGGACGCCCCGAGTGGGTTTACCGTGTACAGCGCCAGGGTCTGACCCCTGCCGTGCTGGAGAAATATCTGACCGCCGGCTGGCCGATCCAGGCGATCGCCGAGGATCGGCACCTGGATGTCGAGGATGTGATCGCGGCGATGAAGCGCTGGGACATGGAAGTCAGCGACGCCGCCTGAGCCTGTCCACGGCCCAGGTGTCCCTGCCTTGCCGCCCCGCCGGGTTCCGCCTGAGGCCGTGCTGGCTACAGGCACCCACCGGCGGGGCGTCGGGTGTCAATGCCAGCCGCCGTACTGCTTGGTGGGATCGCCTTTGAAGCCGGCCGAGCCGCCGCTGCCGCCGGTACTCTTGCGCTGCGAGATGGCCGCGCCGGCCGCCTTGGCGAGGTTGGCCTCGCTCAGGCCGCCGAGCTTGAGGGCGGTATTGACCACCAGGGTCGTGACCGAGCTGATGTCCTGCTCGCTGACGAGATCGCTGGTGACGGCGGCCTTCAGGGGTTCCGCGGCGCCATCGATGCGGGCGCTCAGCACCACCGGAAACGCGGTGCCCGGGGGCAGCGCGAGACGGTAATGCGCATCGCCGCTGAGTTCGGTACTGGCGACGACCTTGCCGTTCCGGTCGGCGGCTTCGATGCGGGCCTTGGTCACCGGGGTTTCGTCATCCAGCACCAGGCCGGTGATGCGGGTTTCCGCGGCGCTGGAGGTGGTCGTCGTGGAGGATGGTTCGCCGCAGCCGGTCAGGCCGAGCGTGGCGAGCAACAGGGTTGGGAGCAGTCTTTTCATGGTGCGGGACCGGGTGATTGGGGGAAGAGCCGCCATCCGCGGACGCGACCGGTTGCCCGGGAGGGCAGTAGTCCTCGCGAGGCTCCCGCGATGCCGGATGACGGGCCGCAGGATTATCGCCCACCCGGGTGCGATGTCCATCGCCCGCCGCCGCCGGACGTCCGTTCCTGGCGGGGATTCCCCGCGTTCAGTGCCGGGTGGTTTCCCGCTCCCCGAATACCCGCAACCGGCAAGGTTTCAGGAACACGGCTTCGCCCCGCCTGAGTTCCAGGTGCCGCAGCCGATCCCGGGCCAGTTCCACCTCGACGATGCCCTGGCCGTCGCGGCGCTCCAGCTCGACCCGGACGGTCGCGCCCAGCGGCCGGATATCCTGCACTGTGGCCGCGATGCCATCCGCATCCGGTGCCTCGCGCAGGATGTCGATTTCGTGCGGCCGCGCATAGAAGGCGGCCCGCTCCAGTTGTGGCGGGCCGCCGTCCAGCCGGATGCGCGCCTCGCCCAGGCTGGCGTGGCCGTCATGGACGCGGCCGTGGAACAGGTTCACATCGCCCAGGAACTCGTAGACGAACGGTGTCGCGGGATGGTCGTAGACCGCCTCCGGGGTGCCGATTTGCTCGATCCGGCCGGCATTCAGTACCACCACCCGGTCGGCCACCTCCAGCGCTTCCTCCTGATCGTGGGTCACGAACACGCTGGTGACATGCAACTCGTCGTGCAGCCGCCGCAGCCAGCGCCGCAGGTCCTTGCGCACCTTGGCATCGAGCGCGCCGAACGGCTCGTCCAGCAGCAGCACCTTGGGTTCCACCGCCAGCGCCCGGGCCAGGGCGATGCGCTGGCGCTGGCCGCCGGACAGCTGCGGCGGGTAGCGGTCCGCCAGCCAGTCCAGCTGTACCAGCTGCAGGAGCCGGTGCACCCGCTCGCGGATCTCGGCCTCGGCCGGGCGGCTGGCCCTGGGGCGCACGCGCAGGCCGAAGGCGATGTTCTCGAACACCGTCATGTGCCGGAACAGCGCATAGTGCTGGAACACGAAGCCCACCTGCCGCTCGCGCACATGGCGGTCGGTGGCGTCCTCGCCGTGGAACAGCACCTGTCCGGCATCCGGCGTTTCCAGCCCGGCGATGATGCGCAGCAGCGTGGTCTTGCCGCAGCCGGAGGGACCCAGCAGGGCCACCAGCTCGCCACCCTCGATCTCCAGGTGGATGTCGCGCAGCGCCCGGAACGGGCCGAAGGATTTCTGGATGTTGTGCAGCGTGATGCTCATGACGGATTCAGGCGTGTGGGTCAAGGTCAGAGGCATCCTGCCGCAGATGCCAGGCCAGAAAATGCTTGGCGGCCAGGGTCACCAGCGCCAGGCAGGCCAGCAGCGAGGCCACGGCGAAGGCAGCCGCGGCGTTGTATTCGTTGTAGAGGATCTCGACGTGCAGCGGCAGCGTGTTGGTCAGCCCGCGGATGTGGCCCGAGACCACCGACACCGCGCCGAATTCGCCCATGGCCCGGGCGTTGCACAGCACCACCCCATAGAGAAGCCCCCAGCGGATGTTCGGCAGGGTGACATGGCGGAAGGTCTGCCAGCCGGAAGCGCCCAGCACCAGCGCCGCCTCCTCTTCTTCCGTCCCCTGCGCCTGCATCAGCGGGATCAGCTCCCGTGCGACGAAGGGGAAGGTAACGAAGATCGTCGCCAGCACGATGCCGGGCACGGCGAAGATCAGTTTGATGTCGTGGGTCTGCAGCCAGGGGCCGAACCAGCCCTGGGCGCCGAACAGCAGGACATAGACGAGGCCGGACACCACCGGTGATACCGAGAACGGCAGATCGATCAGGGTGATCAGCAGGCTTTTGCCGGGAAACTCGAACTTGGCGATGCACCAGGCCGCCGCCACCCCGAAGACCAGATTCAGCGGCACCGCGATCAGCGCGGTGATCAGCGTCAGCCGCGCTGCCAGAAGGGCATTCTCCTCGGTCAGTGCCGACCAGAAGACCGCCAGGCCCTTGCTGAATGCCTGGCTGAACACTACTGCCAGCGGCAGGAACAGGAACCCCAGCAGGAAGGCCAGCGCCAGCGCGATCAGTGTCCAGCGCACCCAGGCAGGTTCGCCGCGGGCCGGGTTGTCGGCCCGGGCGGGACGGTTGACGGCAGCAATGGCGATGGTCGACATGGAGGTTTCCTCGCGGCAAGGGGCGTCAGGAACGGCGCGTCGGCTCAGATCCGGCGCAGGTGGGCCCAGCGTTGCAGGGCATTGATGGTCAGTAACAGGCCGAAGGACACCACCAGCATCGACACTGCCAGTGCCGTGGCTCCGGCATAGTCGTACTGCTCCAGCTTGGTGATGATCAGCAGCGGCGTGATTTCCGACACCATCGGGATGTTGCCGGCGATGAAGATGACCGAGCCGTATTCGCCGACCGCGCGGGCAAAGGCGAGTGCGAAACCGGTCAGCAGCGCCGGCGCCAGCGTCGGCAGGATGACGCGAACGAAGGTCTGCCAGCGGTTGGCGCCGAGGCTGGCCGCGGCCTCCTCCAGCTCCGCCTGGAAATCCTCCAGCACCGGTTGCACCGTCCTGACCACGAACGGCAGGCCGATGAAGGTCAGCGCGACGACGATCCCGAGTGGGGTGTAGGCGATCTTGATGCCGTGCGGCGCCGCCAGCTGGCCGATCCAGCCTTTGCTGGCGTAGAGGGTCGCCAGCGCGATGCCGGCCACCGCGGTGGGCAGGGCGAACGGCAGGTCGACCAGGGCGTCGACCAGACGCTTGCCGGCGAATTCGTAGCGCACCAGCACCCAGGCCACCAGCAGACCGAAGACCGCGTTGATCGCGGCGCCCGCCAGCGCGGCCCCGAACGTCAGGCGATAGGAGGCCAGCACCCGCGGCTGGGTGATCGCCTCCCAGAAGCCGCCCCAGCCCAGCGTGGCGGCCTTGAAGAAGGTGGCCGACAGCGGGATCAGCACGATCAGGCTCAGGTACAGCAGCGTGAAGCCCAGGGTCAGGGTAAATCCCGGCAATACACCCCGTCTTCTTGCCCCGATGGTCATGGCGCGCGTCCTCGTGGTCGTCGAATGGGCCACCACTGTAGCCATCGGCGAGGCGCGGCGGAAAGACCGTGTGGTTATTTGCTTATGCCGGAACCGGGCCCGCGGGGCGGCCCGAATCCGGATGAGGCTTTTATTCCGGAAAGAAATATCTATCGATCCAAATATTCTTTTTCATTCGTCCTCTCGCTGGCTAGGCTTTTCCCACGAGCCGCCCGCCGGGTCCCGGAGACCGGGGCGGCATGGCATTTCACGGGGAATCAAGGGGCTGAGCCAACATGAAAAAACAGCGATGGGCACATTGGATCGCCGCAGGAGCCGGGTCTTTCACGCTCGGTCTCGCCCAGTCGGCACAGGCGCTGACCGACAGCGAACGCTTCGAACGGCTGGAAAAGCACATCGAGCGGCTGGAGCATCGTCTCGAACAGTCCGAGGCGGAGAATACCCGGCTGCGCAGACAAGCCCCGCCGGCCGGTGCGCATGAGCACAAGGCACGCTATCTCGCCGCGGAGCCTGCCGCCAGCGGCGAAACCGCGCTGGTCAAGGACCGGCAACTCCAGCAGCTCGACCAGAAGGTCAAGCTGCTGGAGCGGAAATACGAGGTCGACAAGGAAGAGGCCGACAAGAAATGGGGCAAGCTGCCCAAGGTGGTCGAGCTGGGCAGCCAGGGGCTCAAGGTGGTGTCCTCGGACGAGAACTTCATCATGTACCTCAGGGCCCTGATCCAGGCCGACGCCAGTTTCTACTTCGACGACAACCGCTGGCTGCCCAGCGACACCAACGGCTCCAACCTGCCGAACAACTTCTACATGCGGCGCATCCGTCCCATCATCGAGGGCACGGTCTGGAAGTACATCGACTACCGCATCATGCCGGACTTCGCGCCGGGACCGTCCGGCACCACCACGCCCAAGATTTTCGACGCCCTGGTGGACTTGCGCTACTTCCGCGAGGCCAGCCTGGCTGCCGGCATCATGAAGGCCCCGGTCAGCCTGGAGCGCTTGCAGAGCGCCACCAACCTGAGCTTCGTGGAGCGTGCGTTCCCGACCCAGCTGGCGCCCAACCGCGAGATGGGCTTCCTGCTGCACGGCGAGTTCGACCGGCCCGACTACCCCAGCGACTTCAACGCCACCGGCCGCAACATGACGGTGACCGGCAACTTCCCGATGTACATGTACCCCGATTTCTTCAGCTATCAGGTCGGTGTCTACAACGGCAGCAGCAACAACGGCAGCCTGTATTCGGACAACAACGACTCCAAGGACTTCCAGGGCCGCATTTTCTCGCACCCCTTCATCCACAGCGGCATCGAGCCGCTGGAAGGGCTGGGCATCGGCATGGCGGGTACCTATGGCGATCCCAACGACGTCGCCCTGTCCAGCTTCCAGAGCCCCGGCTTGCAGAACATCTTCACCTACAACGCAGCGACCAAGGCGGATGGCACGGCCTACCGGCTCTATCCGCAGGGTTACTGGATCTGGGGGCCGTTCAAGCTGGTGGGCGAGTACGCGCTGGCCAATCAGGACATCGCCAACCAGGTGATCAAGGATTTCCGCAGCGACAACAAGTATTCGATGAACCAGAACATCGAGGCCTGGAACGTGACACTCGATTACGCCCTGACCGGCGACCAGAACGTGTTCCTCAACCAGGGCATCAAGCCACGGCACAGCTTCAATCCCTTCGAGGGGGAGTGGGGTTCGTGGGTGCTGGCCGCGCGCTGGTCGCCGATCGACTTCGACAACGCGACATTCCAGAACGTCGGCACGGCGAAGAGTCCGATCTACCCGTTCGCCGATCCGCGCAGCTCGGTCTCGGCCGCGACGACCTGGGCGCTGGGCGCCAACTGGTGGCTCAACCCGAACGTCAAGCTGATGTTCGACTACTCGCAGACCAGCTTCGACGGCGGCGCGACCACCTACGACGCCAAGGGCAGGACCACCGGCGCGATCGTCGACCGGGAGACCGAAAAGGTTTTCCAGACCCGTGTCCAGCTGGGCTTCTGAGGCGTGCCCGCCAGCGGTTTTCCCTCGTCTCCGGCGGCAAAGGAGAGCTACCGGCCCCGGCCGGGGGAATCCCGACGGGCCGCCCGACCATTCCTGACCGATCGATCAAGAGAGCATCATGAACAGATTACCCCTGATTGTCCTGCCTGGCCTGGTGGCCTTCGTCCTCACCCTGCCCTGGCTGGCGCATCCGGCCTGGGCCGACCACGTCGAGCTGCTCAACGTCTCCTACGACCCGACCCGCGAGTTCTACGAGGAATACAACCGGGCCTTTGCCAGGTACTGGAAGGCCAAAACCGGCGACGACGTCACCGTCAAGCAATCGCACGGCGGCGGCGGCAAGCAGGCCCGGGCGGTGATTGACGGCCTGGATGCCGATGTCGTCACCCTGGCGCTGCACTATGACGTGCATCAGCTGCACGAGAAGGGCAAGCTGATACCCGAGCGCTGGCACGAGCGGCTGCCGCACAACAGTGCGCCCTACACCTCGACCATGGTGTTCCTGGTGCGCAAGGGCAATCCGCTGGCGATCCACGACTGGGACGATCTCGCCAAGCCCGGCGTGGTGGTGGTCACCCCCAACCCCAAGACCTCCGGCGGCGCCCGCTGGAACTTCCTCGCTGCCTGGGGCTACGGCCTGAAAAAGCTCGGCAGCGAGCCGGCCGCCCGCGATCTGGTGACCCGCATCTATCGGAATGCCCCGGTGCTCGACAGCGGCGCGCGGGGTTCCACCATCACCTTCGCCGAGCGGGAAATCGGCGACGTGCTGATCACCTGGGAGAACGAAGCCTACCTGGCCCTGAAGGAATACGGCGCCGACACGTTCGAGATCGTTGCTCCCTCCATCAGCATCCTGGCCGAACCGCCGGTGACCATCGTCGATACTGTCACGGCGCGGCATGGCACCAAGGCCGTGGCCACCGCTTACCTGGAATACCTCTACAGCCCGGAAGGCCAGGCGATCGCCGCAAAGCATCACTACCGGCCCCGGGACAAGGCGATCCAGGCCAAATATGCCGAAAATTTCGCCAGCGGTATCCAGCTGTTCACCCTCGATGAGGTGTTTGGCAGCTGGAGCGCCGCGCAGAAGAAGTTCTTCGCCGATGGCGGCCTCTTCGACCAGATTTACGGCGCGGCCCGCTGACCGCAGGAGACCGACATGCCCCTGGAGCATCTGATCCACAACCTCAACCGGCAACTGGTCGTCGATCACGGCCTCGACCTTCCGCCCCTGCGCTTCGACGGGCAGCGGGTCCACGGACGCTTCGGCGACCTGAGCTTCACCAGCGATTTCAAGCCGATCCGGCTGGGCCATGATCCCGCCGTCGTCAGCGGGCACGATGCCGGCCCGCTGCGATTCACGCTGGCCACGGTCGGTGCCGCGACGGAGCGGTTCCTGAACGGGGCAATGCCCGACATCGTCAGTCTCGACCGGCTCAGCCGCACGGTGCACATGCTGAACTACCTGGTTCTGGACCGCCCGGCCGGCAGCCTGTTCCTGCATGTGCATCCGCACCATGTGCTCGCGGTCAAGCGTGATCATGGCGCCTATTTCGAGGACATCATCCACCAGTGCGGCCTGCCGCTGCGCCGCATCGTCATCGGGCTGAGCCTGGGCGCCGCCTATCAGAGCCAGCTGCCGCTGCTGATGGAACGCTTCCGCGGCTATCGCGAGCGCGGCTATGCGACCGCCCTGAAGTTTGCCGACGAGGTCGGCGAGACGTTCGTCGAGCGCTTCCGTCGCGAGCTGCTGCACCGCTTCGCCCCCGACCATGTGCGCTTCAGCGCCCGTTTCTTTGCCGACGCCTATGCCGGCGCGGGCGGGCAGCGGCGGCTGGCGGCCCTGCTCGCCGCCGTGCGCGGTGCCGACGGACAGATCCTGATCGACGACATCCGTACCGTCGGCGAGGCGCAGCGACTGGCGGCGCTGCGGCCGGAGTACGTGCAGGGCGAGTGGTACGAGCGCGAGGCGGAGCCGGCCGCCGGACCGCGTCGCGCGGCAGCCGGCTAGGGCCACAGATGGGACTATCATGCCCCCCTGATCCCATGCCGGCAGGTCGACCATGAAGCTTCAGCAACTCCGCTACATCTGGGAAGTGGCCCGCAACAATCTCAATGTGTCTGCGACCGCCGAATCCCTGTATACCTCGCAGCCGGGCATCAGCAAGCAGATCCGCCTGCTGGAGGAGGAGCTCGGCCTCGAGATCTTCTCCCGCAGCGGCAAGCAGTTCGTTGCCCTGACGCCCGCCGGCAAGGCGATCGTGGCGGTGGCCGGCGATATCCTCGCGCGGGTCCAGGACATCCGCCAGATCGCCGAGGAAAACCTGGACCAGGGGGCCGGCCGCTTTGCCATCGCCACCACGCATACCCAGGCGCGCTACGCGCTGCCGCCGGTGATCCGCGCCTTCATGGAGCGCTATCCGCGGATCGAGCTGCACATCCACCAAGGCACGCCGGCGCAGATTGCCGAGCTGGCCTCGCGCGGACTGGTCGACGTCGCCATCGCGACCGAGGCCAGCGAGCTGTTCGACAACCTGGTCAAGCTGCCCTGCTACCAGTGGAACCGCAGCGTGCTGGTGCCCAGGGAGCATCCCCTGACCCGGCTGGAAACGCTGACCCTGGAAGACCTGGCCCACTATCCGATCGTCACCTACACCTTCGGCTTCACCGGCCGCTCGCAGCTGGACCAGGCCTTCAATCAGGCCGGTTTGCAGCCCCAGCTGGCGCTGACGGCGGTCGATGCCGACGTCATCAAGACCTACGTGCGACTGGGACTTGGCGTCGGCATCGTGGCGCACATGGCCTACGATCCGGTCGTTGACGCGGATCTGGTGGCCATCGAGGCCAAGCACCTGTTCGAGCCGAGCACGACCAAGATCGTCCTGCGCCGCGACATGTACCTGCGCACCTTCCTCTACGATTTCATGCAGCTGTTTGCACCCCATCTCACCCGTGACGTAGTGGATCGGGCCATGGCCATCCGGGATCCCCAGGAGTGGGAGAAACTGTTCGGCAGCATGGCGCTGCCGGTGTACTGAGGACGAATGGCGCGGAGCGGCGGTGCCGGGCCAGCAGCCTCAGCGGCCCGGGAGCGCCTTGCCGTTCCCGGGCCTGGCGGCGGCAGGGTCGAGGAAGACAGCCCGGTGATGCAGCATGCCGCGGAACCAGTACAGGACCATCACGACGATGGCGGTGAGCGCGCCACGGAAGAATTCCTGATGTTCGCGCACCAGGGCCAGCACCTCGTCCAGTGCCTGCCAGGAGAGTTCCCGGTACAGCAGGTAGACGGCCACGCCGATGACGAACAGGCCGAAGCCGCGGCGCAGGCCCCGGTTGCTGACGCGGGTCGACAGCAGGCTGCCGATCAGGCTGCCGACCATCGCGGCCACGGTGATGGTGGCGGCGAACGGCAGGTCGATGTGCACATGGCTGCTGTAGCCGGCCAGGGCGGCGGCCGAGTTCATGACGATGATCACCAGCGAGGTGCCGATGGCGGCGCGCATCGGCAGACCGCCGAGGATGTTGAGGGCCGGCACGATGACGAAGCCGCCGCCGACGCCGACCAGACCCGTGATCAAGCCGACCAGGAAGCCGTCGAACAGCACTGCCGGCAGGTTCAGGCGCGTCGGACAGATCGAGCCATCCGCCGCCGGCGCGCTGCGCTCGCGGCGTCCGGCCAGCAGGCTGATCGCGGTGCCGAGCATGACCAGGGCAAACATCAGCAGCAGGACGTTGCCCGGCACGAAGGCCGCCAGCCGCCCACCCAGGTAGGCGCCGAGCATGCCGGACAGGCCGAACACCCAGCCGTTCTTCCAGCAGACCCGTTGACCGCGGGCGTGGCTGATGACGGCGATGAGGCTGGTGAGGCCGACCACGATCAGCGAGGTGGCGATGGCCGTCTTGGTTGCCAAGCCCGCCACGTAGACCAGCACCGGCACCATCAGGATCGAGCCGCCGCCGCCAAGCAGTCCCAGCAGCAGGCCGACCATCAGGGTGATGCCCAGCAGGGCGAGCAGACTCATGCGCGGTCGAGCGGCGGCATGCTGGCCGTGGACCGGTTCAACCCTGCCGGACTTGGCTTCCGCCCAGCCCGCAGGCCTGGTTGGCCGGCAGGGCCGCGTCGATGTGCTTCGGGTAGGGCAGGTTCAGCTGGCGCATGATGGCGATGAATTCGTCACGCGTCCTGCCGCCACCGAGGCGGGCATTCTGCTGCATTTCCTGGCGGATGGTCGAGACGGTATGGCCCTGGTAGTCATGGCCGGGGTACACCAGCATGTCCGGCGGCAGGGTGAAGAGCTGCCGGCTGATGCTGTCGTACAGCTGCCCGGCATCCCCCTGCTGGAAATCCGTCCGGCCGCAGCCGCCGATGAGCAGGGCGTCGCCGGTGAAGACGCGGTCGGCCATCACGTAGCTGACGCAGCCGGAGGTGTGTCCCGGCGTGTGCCGGACCTCCAGTTCGAGATCGCCGGTTTCCAGCACCACGCCGTTGGTCACCATCAGGTCGGCGCACGGCGCGCCGGCATCCCGGTGCACCACGGCCTTGCTGCCGACGCGCTCGCGCAGCAGGCCGGCGCCGGTGATGTGATCGGCATGCACGTGGGTTTCCAGGGTGTAGACCAGCCGCAGTTGCAGCGTGTCCAGCAGCGCCAGGTAGTGTTCCACCTCGCTGGCGACGGTGTCGATCAGGATGGCCCGGCGCGTGCGTGGGCAGCCGAGCAGGTAGGTGTAGGTGGAGGTTTCGGGCTCGAAAAGCTGACGAAAGATCATGGCCGGCTCCGCATCATTCATTAGCGAAGCCTAATAATAAACGATTTCGCGTTTTTGTGCCGGGTCAGCCGCTGTCGGGATGGCGAGGGGCGCCGCCCTGGCCGTGGTGGTTCTCGTCTGCCGCGTGGTGACCCGCGCGCGGGGGTTTGGCCGGGTAGATTTCGAAGCGGCCCTCCCTGAGCAGGTCGATGAACTCGGTCCAGGGCATCAGTTGCAGCGGTTCGAATTCGTGGACCCAGCCATCGCGGGACTGGTACAGCTCGACCATGCCGGTCTCCTTGTCGTAGCCGACGATGTGAAACTTGGCGCGCGTCTTGGTATCTCTGGCGGTGTGTTTGCTCATGCGGAACTGTCCTTCGGTGGGAAAAATCCGTCCGGCTGCCGGCCGGGCGGGTGAAGGCTGCCATGCACTCACGGCCATGGGCCGCCGAGTACGCGCTTTTCGTTGCCGCGCAGGGTGATCTTCTTGACCACGCTGCCATCTTCCTCGTCGATATCCTCGGGTGCGAATCCGAACTGGTAGGACTCCTCGTCCTTGCCCAGCCACTGCACCTTGGCAACGATCAGGAAATCGCCATTGGCGACCCGGTCGAAGGCGAAGTTGCCCTTGTCGTCGCACTCGGTCTTGCGGGTGGCGGCCAGGAAGGCTTCCTGGCCCTCGAAGCGCATGGCGTTGCCCCGGTTGGCGAGCCGGTAGCCGATATCGGTCACCGGCTTGCCATAGTAGCGCAGTGCCCACTCGCGGGCGTAGTCGGTATACGGGATCAGCATGACCTCGCGTCCCGCGCAGGAGACGAAGGTGTCGGGAAAGCCCAGCGCCCGGCCGCGATCGGGTTCGTAGAGGATGGTGCCGGCGATCCGGTTGGTGCCCGGTTGCAGCAGGTTGGCAGCCTCCTGGGCGTCGAAGTTCACCGGCAGGCGGACCAGCTCCGGCGCGCAGGCGGCCAACATCAGGCAGGCCATCGCCGCCGTGACGGAACGTGAGGCAGGATTGTTCATGGGAGCATTCGGGCTGTTGGCGCGGCGCGCCGATTTTGGCAGAAAAATACCTGCGAAAGATACCGTGTCCATGTTACGGCCGTGTGACCGGATCCCCTGCGCGGCGCGGGGACGGGTCGTCAGAGGTCGAGCAGCCGTCCGGTCAGATAGGCCTCGGTGAGGGTCCGGCGAGGCTGGGTGAACAATTCGCGGGTCGGGCCAATCTCGATCAGCCGGCCCTGGTGCAGAAAGCCCATCCGCTGCGAAACCCTGGCTGCCAGGTTCACCGACTGGGTGGCGAGGATCAGGGTCCGGTGTTCAGCCAGTTCGCCGATCAGGTTCTCGAAGCGTCCGGCCTCCAGCGAGTCCATCCCGGCCGTCGGTTCGTCCAGCAGCAGCACCTCCGGTTGCAGGGCCAGGGCGCGCGCCAGACACAGGCGCTGTTGCTGCCCGCGACTCAGGCTCAGTGCCGGCGCGCCCAGCTTGTTGCGCAGCGAGTTCCAGAGATCGACCTGGCGCAGGGCGGTCTCCACGATCTGTTCCTGTTCCAGGATGCCGCAGGCGCGGCCATGGAGGCAGGCCGCATAGGCAATGTTCTCCTGGATGCTGTGCGGAAACGGGTTGGGCCGGGACGACACCATGCCGATGCGCGTGCGCAGGACGGTCAGGTCGATGTCCCTGCCGTAGAGGTTGCGTCCGCGAAACAGGATTTCGCCGCCGACCCTGAAGCCGGCGACGCCGTCGTTCATGCGGTTGAAACAGCGTAGCAGGGTGCTCTTGCCGGCGCCGGCCAGGCCGGTGACGGCCAGTATTTCCCGCGCGCCGATCGCGAGATCGATGTCCACCAGCGCCGGCGTCTGGCGGAAACCCGCCTGCAGGCCGCGGCAGCGCAGCAGTGCCGTATCGGCCGCGGGGGGCGGGCGCCTGGCCGGCGGCGCGTCCCCCGACCTGCCAAAGGCCGCGCTTGGCGCTGGTTCGGTCACCTGTGCGTCGAACCCGGTCAACGATTGGCGCAGCAGAAGTCTCATGCGTCGGGCCGTGGCGAAAATGACAACGGTAGTCGCCGTCTGCGACAGAAAGATGACGATTTGGTGTCGGTTAGGTGTCCTTGCGGCCAGCCGCAATCCGTCCGCCGTTGCCATGAGCCTGTCACAAACCCATGGAAGAATTCAGCGCGAATCAGACATTTGGGAGGTGACCATGAGTTTTCTGGGCGGTGATGAACTCACCGATTATTACCTGCAGTCGGGCTGCGCGATCGAGGAGCCCTGGGACGACTGGGACGAGGACGAGGGACTGGAGCTGAGCGGCCGGGACGAGCTCGAAGCCGGCGAATAGCCGAGCAACCGCGATGGCGGGGAAAACCGGGGGCGTGCGGTCGCGAGACCGGGAGCAGGGCGGACGAAAGGAAAGGCCAGACGGCCCTGGCGTCGGTGGAGTGCCGACCTCAGGGCCGCGGCAACGGGCGGTTCTTACTTGACCGCCGCCATCGGTTTCAGCGCCTTGGCGGCTTCCGCCACCGCCTTGCGCTGGTCGTCTGGCAGCGCGATCAGGCCCTTGTCGGTCAGGTAGCCTTCGGGGCCTATGGCCTTCTCGCTGGTGTATTCGGCCAGGAATTCCGGAATGCCCGGGATCACGCCGGCATGCGCCTTCTTGACATAGATGAACAGCGGTCGCGAGACCGGATACTTGCCCTCGGCGATGGCGTCATAGGTCGGCGCTTGGCCATCGATGGGGGCGGCCTTGAGCTTGTCCTCGTTGAGGCTCAGGTAGCTGTAGCCGAACACGCCCGCGGCGTCGGGATTGGCTTCCAGCTTCTGCACGATCAGGTTGTCGTTCTCGCCCGCCTCGATATAGGCGCCGTCCTCGCGCACGGTCATGCAGGTGCTCTTGAACCAGGCCTCGTCCTTCTCCTTCTTGGCCTTGATCCAGGGAATCTGCTGGCAGCCGCCCTCCAGCGCCAGCTCGGCGAAGGCGTCGCGGGTGCCCGAGGTCGGCGGCGGACCCAGCACCTCGATCTTGGTGGCCGGCAGGGCCGGGTTGACCTCGTTCCAGGTCTTGTAGGGATTGGCCACCAGCACGCCGCCGTCGGGCTGCTTGGGATCGGGTACCTGCTTGGCCAGCGCCAGGAACAGATCCTTGCGGGTCAGGGCCAGGTCGGTCCCGGCCTTTTTCGACTGCGCCACGACGATGCCGTCGAAGCCGATCTCGACCTCGACGATCTCCTTGACGCCAGCCTTCTGGCAGGCCTCGTACTCCGATTTCTTGATGGCGCGGGAGGCGTTGGCGATGTCCGGATACTTGGGACCGACGCCGCCGCAGAACAGCTTGAAGCCGCCGCCGGTACCGGTGGACTCGACCTTGGGCGTCTTGAACTTGCCCGACTTGCCGAACTGCTCGGCCACCGAGGCGGTGAACGGGTAGACGGTGGACGAGCCGGCGGCGCTGATGGAATCGCGCGAGGCAGCCTGCGCGGTCAGGCTGACGGTCATGGCGAGGCCCGGCAGGCAGGCGAATATGGCGTTGCGTTTCATGAAAATCCTCGGATGGTTGTGAAATTTGGATGTCAGGTTAAACCGGCGGGCTTACATTTTCATTAACTCCAGTTGTCGGGCGGTGGCGGCCGATGCCCGGCGCTGATCCTGCGGCAGCGGCACCAGGCCCTTTTCCAGCAGATAACCCTGATCGCCCCAGGCGCTCTCGCGGGTGAATTCCTCGATGTACTCGACGATGCCGGGGATGTGGCCGATTTGCGCCTTCTTGACGTAGAAGTACAGTGGCCGCGAGATCGGATAGCGGCCGTCGGCGATGCTGCCGGCCGCGGGCGTCACCTGCTCGATCGGACTGGCGCTCAGCTCGGCGCGGTGGGCATCCAGGAAGCTGTAGCCGAACAGGCCCAGCGCGCCGGGCCGGGTCTTGAGCAGTTCGAGAATCCGCGCGTAATTCTCGCCGATCTCCTCGTAGACGCCATCCTCGCGGAAGCTGCGACACAGGCGCCTGAACTCGGATTCGCTGCGCGGCTTCCAGTCCTTGAGCCAGTCGAAGCTGCTGCACCCCGGCTCCATCACCAGCTCGCCGAAGGCATCGCGGGTGCCGGAAGCGGCCGCCGGGCCATAGATTTCGATCGGCACGTCGGGCAGCGCCGGATCGATCTGGGCCCAGCGCCGGTAGGGATTGTCGACCAGCTTCCCGCAGGCCGGACAGGCGGGATCGGGCACCTGCCTGGCCAGGGCCAGGTAGAGCATCCTGCGGGTGAGCATGGGCGGCCGGTCCTGGCCGGCCCGCGCCAGCACGATGCCGTCGAAGCCGATCCGGATCTCGACGATCGCTTTCACGCCGGCCTGCTCGCAGGCGCGATACTCGGCTGGCTTGATCCGCCGCGAGGCGTTGACGATGTCGGGGTAATTGTCGCCCACCCCGCCGCAGAAGCGCTTGATGCCCATGCCGGTGCCGGTGGTGTCGACGATCGGGCGGACAAACCGGCCGGTTTCGCTCAGCCGCTCGGCGACGGCGGAGGCGAAGGGGGACACCGTGGTGGAACCGACGATGTGGATCGCCTCGCGGGCACCGTTGACCTCCGCAGCGGAGACCCGGCCCGCGAGGCCTGCTGCCAGCGCCAGTACCAGCGCCAGCGCGAGTCGGGACGGCCTGGCGGACGGGTTCGATCTCATGGTCATCATCTCGGGAATGGGGCAGACCGGCCGCCGTCAGGGCAGGGGAGCATCGGGACGGCGGCGGCTACAGCCTCAAGGTCTCTTATTGCCGTCGATCAGTAATGCAGGTCGATACGGGCCTGGACGTAATCCCAGTCGCCGGTGGTATTGCCGGGGATGTCCAGGACGGTCCGGTTGACGCCGGCGCGGCCGACATTCAGCGAGTAGACGTGGGTCCAGTCCAGCATGAAGCGGGCCCAGTTGTTGAAATACCAGTTGCCGCCAAAGGTCGACGCGACCTGGCTGCCACCGCCATAGGTCGCCGAGTCGGCGATCTGGTTCATGTCGACCCACATGAAGCGGCCTTTCAGCTCGAAGGCGCCCCAGCCATCGTGGAAGTCGAGGTTATGCTCGGGCTTGATGCGCCCCAGCACACCCTGATCGGCCCGGTAGCCGCTGCCGCGCGATTCGCCGGTCAGGCTGTAGGCCACGTCGACGTGCGCACCCTGGAAGAAGCCGTTGCCGGCGGGCAGCTGATGCGTGCTCTCGACATCGTTGGCGTTGAGCCAGGTGGCGTTGTACTCGGTTTCGAACGATAGCGGTCCGTAGATGCCGACCATTTCGCCGTCGACGAACTCGCTGTTCTGCACGTCCGGCATGTTGCCGGTATCCAGGTAGGCGAACTGGCTGATGGCGGTGGGGGCGATCGCATAGCGCACCGTGCGCTGGCCGCTGGGCGGTGCGCGGAAGGCACCGGAGGCACCGATGTGCAGCAGCTCGTCCGACTTGTTGTACCAGGGCGCCAGCGTGGCGCGCAGGGCGCCGCCCCAGCCCTCGTCGTCCACCGTGGTGGTGCCGGAAGTCTGGCGGGTGGCGGTGTCGCCGTAGACGCCGGTGGAGAAACCCCACCAGTCGCCGCCGAGGTCGTAGCGCAGGCCGATCGCGCGGTTGACCGAGCGGTTGGTGAATTCGTACTCGGTCGAGCGTTCCATGAACACCATGTCATTGGAGCTCATCATCTGCTGGAAGCTGTAGGGCTGTTTGCTCTGGCCGACGACGAAGTTGCCCCAGTCGAAGCCCTTGTACTGGACGAAGGCATCGCGGATGCCGACCGTGCCGTTGCCGCCGCCGTTGGCGATTTCAGGCTGCATCTTGAAGTGCCAGTCCTTGTAGAACTGTCCCGCGAACTCCATGCGGAAGCGGCGGATTTCGGTGCCGTCGGTGAGCCGGTTGTTCTGTACCGGGCCGTCGGTGGCGGGGTTGTAGCGGCCGTCGTCGTTGCGGTCGCTGTAGGTCACGATGTCGCCGCCCGAGAACATGTCGGCGTCGGTATGCAGACGGCCGTTCATGCTGAACTTGAAGTTGCCGTCGTTGGTTTCGAAACGGATGCCCTTGTCGTCGATCTGGGTCTTGGCCTCGTTCGGTTTCTTGGGTTTGTTGGCCACGCTGTCGATGCGCTGGTTGAGCTTGTCCTCGACCTGCTTGACCTCGCTGGCAGTGGCCAGCTTCTGGCCCTCGGCCGCCGCCGGCGACTTGGTCTCGTCGATCTGCTGGAAGCTGCCGAGCTTGACGCGACCCGCACCGGGGCTGGTGAAGACCTGGCTGGTCTTGGTGTCCACGTAGAGATTAAGGGCCATGGCGGAGGCATCCACGATGCCGGCGCCAAACACCACAAGGACGGCAAGGCTGAGCCTTCTGACATTCATTGCTTTGCACCCGTTTTAGAAAAATCAATAGGTTGGCCGTTCCATGCGCGGCCCAAGGTGCGACAAGCTAATGCCTGAATATTACTTTTTCGTGACGATTTGGCGGATGACGGGTTTCTTTTTCATGAAAGCCCGGTGACGGATGGATAACTGTTTGATTACGCGAGGATTACAAAGACGATGGCTGGAACGGGCCGGCGACCTCGCCAGGGCTCACTCGATCCAGTGCAGAACGTCCCGGGCGATGCTCCAGCGCTTGTTGCCCGGACCTTCCATCTTGCCGAGCATCCAGTGCTGGAACAGCTTGTCGATGGTGCCGTCCAGCTTCTTGAGCGTCACCCAGGTGGCCAGAGCCTGATCGAGGCCCGGGTCGAAGCCGGCGATGGCGATCGACACCGGAGCGCTGTCGCGCCGCTGCAGCGGGTTGACCACGCTGTAGTTGGGATAGATCAGCGTCCATGCCGCGCCGCTTTCCGCCTGGGTGATCAGCGCGTCCAGATGCAGCGCGGGATCGTCGAAGAACAGGCGGATCGAATCCAGCGGCACGATCTCGGCATTGGGGAAATGCTCGCGCGCCCGATCCTCGAAGAAGCTGCCGTTGCTGACGCCGAGCCGCAGCCTGCCGAGCCGGTTGATGCGCGCTTCGCTGGCGAACTCGTGGCTGCGGTAGTCCTCCACCACCACGCCCATGTTGACGATCAGGTAGGGTTCCGACATCAGCATCGCCTCGGCGCGCGGCAGGGTCACCGTGAGGCCGGAGACGGCGATGTCGAAATGATCGGCCCGCAGCTGGTCGGCCAGATCCTCGATGCGGTAGGGAATGAATTCCACGCCGACCTGCAGATCCAGCGCCAGCCTGTTCACCAGGTCGACGTCGAAGCCGACCAGCTCGCCGCGACCGTTGAGATAGCTGTAGGGCACATAGTCCGGTCGGTAGCCGACGCGGATCGTCCCGCGCCGCTTGATGCGGCTCAGCCGGCTCTCCCCGGTCCGCAGCGGGATCGGGTTGGGCGCGGCGCCGGGCTCGACGTAGGAATACACCTGATTCTCCAGCAGGGTCATGCGCGCCAGCGCCGACGCCTTGCCGAATTCCGGGCTGGCCAGCAGGCCCAGCGCCAGCCGGATCAGGGCGATGACGATGATCATCAGCAGCAGCATGAAGGCTCCGCCCCACAGCAGCCGCTTCCAGTTGACCCGCAGCAGTCCGGTCATGGTGGCCGTCGCCAGGATCGTGAACACCAGGTAATGCATGCTGCTGAGCACATCTCCCACCCGCGCCGCCAGCACCCCGGCGGCCAGGAACAGCTGGAACATGTCCTGCGGGATGTGGAAGCTGTTGAGCAGGAAGGGAATGGACAGGAACACCTTGCCGAACAGCAGGAACAGGCTGGAGCCCAGCATGAACAGCTGATCGCCCAGATCCAGCGGGTTGCCCACGAACCAGGCGGCAAAGGGGATGAAGACCAGATCGATGACGTTGCCGCTGTTCGGGAAGGGGTAGGCCAGCGGCAGGATGAATTCCGGAAAGCCCTCGTGGGCGCGGTCGTGCGGCAGGCGCTGCTGGAACATCGCCTTGACGCCGTCGATCAGCAGCGGGATCACCGGCAGCACGCTGCCCGTGACCAGCGCCGTGATCAGCGCGTCCTTGCCGGCGCGCAGCACCTGGCCGTAGGAGAACGGCGTCAGGCTGGCCACCAGCAGCGGCAGGGTGCCGAAGGTGAGCAGCAGCACGCCGCCGGCGAAGGTCAGGTAATAGGCTTGCAGGCGGCCGAACTCCTCGACCGACATGGTGCCGGCGGCATGGGCGGCGATGCCGAAGACGCCGATCGGGGTCAGTCGCACCACCAGGCCGTTGACGCGGTGCAGGGTCTTGGCGATCAGCCCGACGTGATCGAGCAGGCTCTTCTTCTCCTCGAAGCCGATGATGGCCACACCGAAGAGGATGCAGAACACCACCACCGCCGGCACCGAGTTGTCGGCCAGCGACTTGAACGGGTTCGAGGGGATGAAGATGCTCAGGAAATCGGGTTTGGGCGGCGGGTCGACCAGCGCGGCGCTGAAGAACTGGCCGACCGGCAGCTCCGGCAGCGCCTGGCTCATCCCCAGCACCGTCAGCGCCGCGAGTGCCCACAGTCCGACGAAGATCAGCAGGCCCGCCCGCGCCAGCAGGCCGAAATCCCGCAGGCTGAGGCTGCCGATGTTGCCGATCAGGGAAAAGACGATGTAGGGCAGCACCGTCATCTGCATCAGGCCGACATAGATGTCGCCCATCACCTTAAGGCTCTCGGCGTACTCGCCGAGGAACAGGCCGGTGAGGATGCCGCCACTCAGGCCGAGGAAGATCCAGGCGGTGAAGCTCGGCCCGCGGCGCGCCAGATCGCGTCGGGCGCGCCGCGGCAACCGCCGGAGCCGGGCTTTCAAGACGGCGGTCAGTTGTGGCGTGGACGGTCCGCGTGCCCGCCGGCCGGCGTCGGCCGGTGCAGCCGGTGGCCGAGCGGCGCCGCCACCCGCTGCGGCTGGTAGCCCGGCAGGTCGCCGGGATCAATGGCGAAGGCGAAGAAGCGGGTCGCCTCGCGGCTGGAGAAATCGTTGTCGCTGCCGATGATCAGCAGCTGGCGGCCGTCCTCCAGCGGCGGGCCGAAGGTCATGCCCTCGAACTTTTCCGGCACCTCGCGGATGCCCTGCGCCAGCAGATCCAGGAACAGGGTCTTGCGCACCGGCGTCCAGCCCGGCTGGCCCCCGCCGCCGGACGCCAGCGACTGCACCGCATGCACGTCGCTGGCGCCGGCGAGGCTGATCCTGAACACCTTCTTGAAGCGCGCCGCCTCGCCCGAGCGGGTATCCCGCTCCAGCACCAGATACTCGTCGGCGTTGATGGCCAGTATCTCCGAGACGCCATTGGCGGCATCTTCCAGCGGGTAGACGAACTCGCGCACGCCGCCGGTCTCGAGGTCGAGCTCCAGCATGCGGTTGTTGAGCCCCGTCGCCTTGCCGTCTGCGCGCTGCTCGGCATCCTGCAGCAGGGGGTCCTGGATGATGGCCAGCAGCCGCTTGCCGTCGGGGGTGATGGCCAGGCCTTCGAAGCCGCGATTGCTTTGCCGGCCGAACAGGTTGTGCCGCATTTCCTCGCGCCCGTCGGCGCTGGGGCTGTCGATCTGGAACTTGTTGGGCACCTTCAGGGTTTTCAGCCGCTTGCCGCTGCGGATATCGAACAGGTCGATGAACGGGCCGTACTCGTCGGAGACGAACGCCGTGCGCCCGTCCGCCGCCAGGCGGATGGCTTCGGCATCCAGGCGCAGGCTGTCGGGCGAGTTCAGCGGGTCGAAGGCCCTGGCATCGCCGGTCATGGCATGGCCGGCGGTATCCGTCAGCAGGTGCGTTTCAAGCACCCGCGGATCCAGGCTGTAGCGGCCCTGGCCCTGGGGCGAGAGTTGCAGTTCCAGTCGGTAGAGGCGGCCCTGGAAGCTGGTTTCCCCGGCGCCGGGACCGCGGTCCGGCACCGCGTAGTAGATCGGGCCCTGCCCGCTCCAGGTAATGGCGCCGCCCAGGCCGCCGACACGGGCCTTCGGGGTGCGGCCATCCTCCAGCAGCCCGGTCGCCCCGGATTGATCGAGGGCATCGGCGGGGATCGCGCCCTCGCCGA
This sequence comes from Methyloparacoccus sp. NF-16, assembly GCF_056880625.1. Lineage (NCBI taxonomy): Bacteria > Pseudomonadati > Pseudomonadota > Gammaproteobacteria > Methylococcales > Methylococcaceae > Methyloparacoccus > Methyloparacoccus sp. NF-16. The sequence continues at coordinate 93,249 of NZ_CP174130.1, forward strand.
TCAGGGTGACGGCGGACTGGGCCGCCAGGGAAACATGAAACAGCAGCAGCAGACGACAGGCGAAGCGGGGCACGCGGCGGATCCGGATAGTGAATCAAGGGGCCGCCATTATGGTCCGCTTGTGATCCCGGGGCCAGCCGGGCGGGGAGATACGGTCCGGCGCCGTGACGGAGACTCAGGTCTTTTCCGAGAAGCGATAGCCGAAGCCGCGTACCGTCTGGATGACGTTGTCGCGATCGTGGTCGGCCAGGGTCTTCCTGAGCCGGCGGATGTGGACGTCGACCGTGCGCTCCTCGATGAACACGCTGCGGCCCCAGACGTTGTCGAGCAGCTGGCTGCGGCTGTAGACCTTTTCCGGGTGGGTGATGAAGAACTCCAGCAGCCGGTACTCCATCGGGCTGAGGTTGACGTCCTTGCCGCCGATCTGCACCCGGTGCTCGTCCAGGATCAGCTCGATGCCGGCGGAACCGATGCGGCCGGTGGTGGAAAAGTTGACCCGCCGCCGCATGACGGCCTTGATGCGGGCCACCAGCTCGCGGGGCGAGAACGGCTTGGTCACGTAGTCGTCGACGCCGATGTCCAGCGCCTTGACCTTGTCCTCCTCCTCGCCGCGCGCCGTCAGCATGATGATCGGGATGCCGGCGTACAGCTCGTCGCGCTTCAGCCGCTTCACCCACTCGGTGCCGCTCATGTCCGGCAGCATCCAGTCCAGCAGGATCATGTCCGGCGTGCTCTGGGCGATCAGCGTCTGCGCTTCGGTGATCTCCGTTGCGGTCAACACGTGGATGTTGGCGCCCTCCAGGAGATCCCTGAGCATCTTCAGGATGGGTTTGTCGTCTTCAACCACCAATATCGTGACCACCAAAAAACTCCCCCGGGAATGTGATGTTTGCACGAACAATTTACGAAGTTTTTGTGACAAGGGGGTTACGGATGCGATTTTCGCCCGGCCGGCCTCCCGGCTCCGGCGGCCAGCCTGCCCTCCCCCCGGTGTCGCTGGGCAGTCGCCGGCCGCGCTGGTAGAGTTCGGAAGACGGCATGCGAAGCACAGCCTGCACGCCGGGGGTTATGCGACGACCCCGGAGCCGCGGATAACGGTCGCTCCGTCGGCCCGCTGCCTGGGCATGATGCAGGGCACCGTCTAGCGCTGGCGTGAATGCCGGAGGTTGCCCACGCTGGCCGTCGCCCGCCGCGAGCCGGGCCACCAAAGCACCTTCCCGCAAGCGCCCTGAACTGGACCCATGACAGCCGCAGAAAACCTCATCGAGCGCGATCTGATCGCCACGCTGGAAGATCTCAAATACACCTGCCGCCCGGACATCCGCGATCGCGCATCGCTGGAAGCCAATTTCCGCGAGAAATTCGAGGCGCTCAACCGCGTCAGGCTCACCGACAGCGAATTCCAGCGCCTGCTCGACGGCGTGATTACCTCAGACGTCTGCAACACCGCCCAGACGCTGCGCAGCATCAACGCCTTCGAGCGCGACGACGGCACGCCGCTCAACTACACCCTGGTGAACATCAAGGATTGGTGCAAGAACGACTTCGATGTCATCAACCAGCTGCGCATCAACACCGACAACAGCCACCACCGCTACGACGTGATGCTGCTCATCAACGGCGTGCCGGTGGTGCAGATCGAGCTGAAGACCTTAGAGCGTGTTTACGATCTTTCCGTAGCTCGACAATAGGCAGGTGAATAGCAAGACATACGCCAGCGATATCAGCCGAGAAAAGTTTGCCGGGATTGAGCCGTTGCTGCGCAGCGTGCGGCGCAGCACCAAGCCCATGACGGTGGATCTGTACGAGGTATTTTGCGCGGTGCTGTATGAGGTGTCCTGACAATATCGGACACACTCGCCTCAGTGGGTCGCGGCCGATTCCCTGAAGTTCTTTGCGAACACGGCCGGCGACAGATAGCCAAGGCGCGAGTGGCGCCGCTGGCGGTTATGGAAGATCTCGATGTATTCGCGGATTGAACGGCCCCGGGTATCGAGGAGGCCAGTTGGTTTAAGTTGAGGCCGATGTGGCGGCCTCACTGGCGAGTTGCCGCCAGTAGTTTGCCTCAGCTTCTGCCGGAGGGATGCCCCCAATCGGCTTGAGCAGTCGGATGTGGTTGAACCAATGCACCCATTGCAGGGTGGCCAGTTCCACGGATTCCCTGGTTTTCCAGGGGCCCCGGCGGTGAATCCATTCGGCCTTGTACAGCCCGTTGATGGTCTAGGAGTCGCCCTTGCTGCCGACCGAGGGTCGGATGCCGGCTTCGGACAGGCGTTCCGTGTACCGAATGGACAGGTATTGCGACCCCCTGACGCCCTTCTAAGTGTCAAGGGGTAATTTGAACCTGGTTGATGTCGCGATTACGTTTCCGAATCAGGCCGAAGACCTCGCGGGCGATGTACCGCTTCAGGCAACGAAGGGCTTCGAGCTTAGAATGTCCCTCGGCAATCCGCTTTGCCACGTAGGCCTGGGTGCGCGGATCGGTCCGCAACCGGCCGATAGCGATGATGTGCAGCGCGCTGTTGGCTGCTCGATCACCGCCGCGGTTTAGGCGATGCCGGGTAACTTTACCGGAGGAGGCCGGCACGGGACTGGCGCCGCAGAGCGCGGCGAAGCTGGCTTCCGACTTCAAGCGCTCGGGGTTATCGCCGGCCGTCAGTAGCAACTGTGCGGCCGATTCATAACCGATGGAGTTTCGCGCAATCAGGTCGGGCGCCAATTCCTGGACCAAGCCTGCAATCATGATATCCAGGTCGGCAATTTCGTCATGGAGTTCCAGATAGCGCCGCGCCAAGGATTTCAGGGTGATCCGGTAAGCCGAGGCCACCTGACGATAATCGGTCAGATCAGGACGCCAGGCGGCCAAGGTCCGGATGAGTTGCATGCGGGTCAGGGTTCTGAGGGACTCACGCAACTCATCGGGAGCTGCCACGATGGTGGTCTGGATCATCTGGAGGGCGACGCGGCGGGCGGCTACTGCGGTCTTACGACACACCTTCAGGACCCGTAGGGACTCAATCATGCCGTCCCGGCGCTTGGGCGTCACCGTGCGCGTGCCCGCGAAGGCAGCATGGGCGGCGTTTTGCGCATCGATGACATCATCCTTGCCTCGTTTACGACGATCCGTTTTGTCAGGCGTGGTCACCTCCAGCACCGTGACGCCGGATGTCTGCAGGAACCGCAGCAAGCCGGCGCCATAGGTCCCCGTGCACTCCACGCCGACGCGGATGACCTCGCCAAAAGATCGCATCCAGGCGAGCATCTGTCGGTAACCTTGGCGAGTGCTGGCAAAGCACTCGGTGCCCAATACGTGATCGTGCTCATCGACCACGGCGGCCATGTGCAGGTCTTTATGCGTGTCGACGCCGCCAACCACGCGGCGATTGATGGGATGCTGATGCTCAGACATGAGAACTCTCCGGTTCTGGACCCTGGGGAATGGCGTTACCTGAACCAAATGTCTGGACAAGACAGTAAAGCGACAGGACGTCAGGCCCTTCTCGAGTCACAGGCACCGGCGAGGTCTTGCCTCACCGCAAAGCGTTTCCAGGTGGCCGACAGGTCCGGGGAAAGACACGGAGTTCAGTCGATCGGAGTGGGGGGCAAGCCGCCTGGAACACATCGCAGTGCCCTATCATCCCTGGCTGGTCGATCGTTGTGAGAATCAGGCCGCCCAGGAACCACGGGCGAAGACATTCTTACTGTCCCTGCTCAAGGACCAGCTTGATGGCCCCGGCCCGCAACTCAGGGGAATAATTTTGGTTCTGCATCACGTTCCTCGTTCAGTACAGACTCTACCAAGCGGGCGTGTCCGTTTTCGTCAGGCTACCTCACTGTTCCGTGGCGGCGCCGAGGCGCGCATCCGTACCAAGCTGCTCAAGGACGGCCACATCGACACGGTGATCGGCCTGCCGGCCAACCTGTTCTTCTCCACCGGCATCCCGGTCTGCATCCTGGTGCTGAAGAAGTGCAAGAAGCCGGACGACGTGCTGTTCATCAACGCCGCCGAGCATTTCGAGAAAGGCAAGCGGCAGAATCAGCTGCTGCCCGAGCACATCGACAAGATCATCGACACCTACCGGTTCCGCCAGGAAGAAGCCCGTTATTCGCGGCGGGTCGGCATGGCGGAAATCGAGAAGAATGATTTCAACCTGAACATTTCGCGCTATGTCAGCACGGCGGTCGCGGAGCAGGCGATCGACCTGGGCGCGGTCCATGCCGAACTGGTGTCGCTGGACCGGAACATCGCGGCGGCAACCCGCGAGCACAATGCGTTCCTGAAGGAATTGGGCCTGCCGTCGTTACCGTGATGGCCGCGGCCGTCATGCAACCTTAACCGTTCTGCAATGATTCGATGATCTCGTTGTAACAATCCCTCCGTAGTCTACCGGCCAGTTCAATGGGGCCATGGCTCCACGGTCCGATTTGGCGATGCGCCAGCGCGGCCGACACCTCTCTCATCCACTCGAGAACTGGTCAGACTATGAAAAAGTTGCAAGCCTTCATGGTGGCGGCGCTGGTGGCGGGCAGCCATCCGGCGGGCGCCCTCATCAACAATTCCAAGTATGGCGAGCCGGGCGAGCTGTTCATCTCGGTCTGGGATGAAGCCAACGCCCGCTCCTATTACAAGGACCTCGGCATCTCGATGACGGACTTCCTGGCCGGCAAGGGCTGCTTCCAGGGCGATCTGTCCGCCGATCCCAATTTCGCCAACTTCGGCAACGCGGCGAACCTCGTCTTCAACATCGCCGCGGTCAATGCCCTGGTCCGCGACGGCGCCGGCAACATGGTGAATGCCGACCGCTGGGGCTATCTTGCCACCTCTTCGGCCGGCGAGACGATCTTCAATGCCTCCTTCAGCGCCATCGACAACACCAAGCAGAAGATCCAGGGCTACATCGATCGCCTGAACGTCGCGCCTTTCACCAACGCGCCGGGCGAAGCCGCCGAGCACAAGTCCGGCATCTTCCAGGCCAGCGGCCTCGGCTATCACGGCGGCAGCTTCTGGGGCGCCTCGATGGGTCGTTCCGTCGGCGGCAACACCGAGGGCAAGCCCGGCACCGCGCTGGATTTCTACTTCGTCAACAATGCCAACGGCCTGGATGGCGGCAAGCTGGTCACCAAGCTGGGCGCCTGGAACCTGGCCGGCGGCAAGCTGAGCTACAGCGGCACCGGCACGACCCAGGCTTGCAGCGGCGGGGGCGGCAATCCCGGCGGCGTCCGCCTGACCGTCGCCAAGACCGGCACCGGCAGCGGCACCGTCATCAGCTCGCCTGCCGGCATCAACTGCGGGACGTCCTGCGCCGCCGACTTCGCCAGCGGCGCCCAGGTCACGCTGACCGCGACCGCTGCCGCAGGCTCCAGCTTCGGCAGCTGGTCCGGCGGTGCCTGCGCGGGCTCCACCGCGCCCAGCTGCACGGTGACGATGAGTGCCGCGACCACGCTGCAGGCCAGCTTCACCACCGGTGGCGGTAACGGCCAGCCGCGCCTGAACCTCTCGGCAGCGTCCGCCTGGAAGGTCAGGCAGACGCAGGCGATCACCTGGGCCGCGAGCCAGATTTCGCCGAAATCCAAGGTGACCATCGCCTACTCCAAGAACGGCGGCGCCAAGTTCGCCAACCTCAAGGTCCTGCCGGTGACGCGCGGCGGCTTCAACTGGAGGCCGGCCAAGAGCCACGTCAGCAACCAGGGCGTGATCCGCGCCTGCGCGCCGCCTGACCCGAAGAAGAAAAAGATCCTGCAGTGCGAGACCGTGCGCATCGTGGTCCAGCCCTGACGCCCGACAGCGCCACTCCGGCGGGCGGACCGCCCGCCGGACGTCGAATACCCAACCCTACCGCTAGGTTCAATCAAGAGATCGGAGACTGATCATGAAATCCAAGCAGCTCATCACCGCCATCGCCGCAGGCTTGGCGTTCAATTCCGGCATCGCCCTGGCGCTGCCGCCGGGCGCGCCTGACATCGAAATCATCCTTTCCGGCGCCACGGCGCAGGACAACAACATCGGCGCCCTGTTCGCGGAGCTCTGCGTGGCCGGGTCGCTGGACGAATACCGCGACGGCACCAGCGGTTCCGCCGGCGGCAATCACCGCGCCTACTTCTGCAACCTGGACACCGGCAAGGTCACCGGCCTGTCGACCACCAACCCGAAGGTGCTGTTCCACAAGACCAGCACCTCCAAGGCCACCGGCACGGCCATCGGCGGTTCCGGCATCGGCGTCAATCCGGTGCTGAAGAAGCAGCCGGTGGATGTCATGTCCATCAACAATGGCAACTGCACCGCGCCGGCCAACGGCGAGAAGTACTGGCGCTGCCGCATCAGCCAGACCGGCGACGTCACGCCGCAGGTGCCGGACGCCGGTGTTTCCGACGTCAACCCCGAGCTGTTCATCGGCGCCAACACCCCGGCCGGTGTCGCGCCGGTCGATGCCGGCGAGGTCGCCAAGCTGCTGCAGGTCGTTTCCGGCGGTTCGCTGGTGTTCAACACGCCGGTTACGCTGGAGCTGCGCAACGCCCTGCAGCGCGCCCAGATCGAGGAAGGCATCCTGGCCGCCGATTGTCTCGGCAAGGAGACCGAGGTCTGCATGCCCGGCATGAGCAAGCAGCTGATCGCCAGCCTGCTGACCGGCCAGGTCGGCAAATGGGACAGCGTCATGGTCGGCAAGCCCGGCAGCCTGAAGCCGCTGACCGATTTCGCCAGCGGTGCGATCACCGACAGCAAGGTGCACATCTGCCGCCGCACCAACGGCTCGGGCACCCAGGCCACCATCAACGCCAAGATCCTCAACGCGCCCTGCACCGCCGGCGCGCTGGATCCGGTCGAGACCAGCAACGATCTCGCCGGCCCCATCGTCAAGCTGAACGCGGGTTCGGGCGACGTCGAGCGCTGCCTCGTCGACTTCAACGCCGGTTCCAACACCAGCGGCCAGAATGCCGGCGCCACCAAGGCCTTCGCCATCGGCGTGCAGTCCACCGAGAGGAACCCCAGCAACGCGCTGGCTTACCGCTTCATCAAGATCGACGGCGTCGCGCCGACCCTGCAGAACGCCGCCGCCGGCCGCTACGGGGTTGCCGCCGAGGTCACCTACCAGTGGCTGAAGTCGGGCGGTCCCACCGGCGACAAGGCGAAGATCATCAGCCGGGTTGCCACCGATGCCGGCAAGCCGTCCATCATCGCTGCCAACAACAAGAGCTTCGCCTTCACCTGGGGTCAGGGCGGCTATCTGGCCGTATCGACCGCAGGCTGGGAGGTTTCCCCCACAGGCGAACTGGACCTGAACAACCCGGTTACGCCCTATACGCATGCTCCCAACGGTCTTTCGCTGGATAACTGCCGGGTTCCGGTAGTGGACAGCGGAAAGCGCAACCGTTTATAAGTCTACTACCTATCGATAGGCTCCCGCCTGCCAGGCCAGGCGGGAGGCAGAAGCCGGTGGCATCCTCGCCACCGGCTTTCATGCGCTGGACCCGCGCCGGGTCCCGGGTTCGCAAGACAGGGCCTCGGGCCAGAACCGCTACGCTGAAACCATCGGCCATGCCAAACAGCTTGTTTCCTGCGCCCCCGCGGCGCTGTTCACGTTCCTGCCGCTGCCGCACGGCGCTGGTTTCCGCGCTGGCGCTCGGCCTTGGCTGGGGCGCCTCCGTGCGGGGCGACGAGGCGGAGCCGAAACCCCGCTTCGATGTCTGGGAGTACCGGATCGAAGGCAATACCACCCTCGACAACTCGATCATCGAGCGCACGGTGTACGGCTATCTGGGCGAGAGCCGGACCCTCGACGACGTGGAACAGGCCCGCCTGGCGCTGGAAAAGGCCTACCACGAATCCGGCTATGCTGCCGCGCTGGTCAGCATTCCCGAGCAGGATGTCAACGAGGGCGTCGTCGTGTTGCAGGTGGCGGAGGGCACGGTGGACCAGCTGAAAGTGACCGGCTCCACCTATTTCTCGCCCAACAGCATCAGGCAGAGGGTGCCCTCGCTGGCCGAGGGCAAGCCGCTCAACATGCCGCTGGCGCAGGCCGAGCTGACCCGGCTGGCGGCCGAGAATCCGGACCGCCAGGTCACCCCGGTCATGCGCGCCGGGGCCACGCCCGGCACCATGGAGGTCGAGCTGGAGGTCAAGGACGAACTGCCCCTGCACGGCTCGGTGGAGCTGAATGCCCGCAACAGCATCAACACCACCCGCCTGCGCCTGCCGGTCATGCTGCGCTACGACAACCTCTGGCAGCTCAATCACAGCGCCTCGCTGCAATACCAGGTGGCGCCGGAGGACCCGTCGAACGTGCAGGTCTGGTCCGGCACCTACGTGCTGCCGATCGAGGCCATCGACTCGCGGCTGGCGCTGTACGGCATCGGCCTGGACTCGCAGAGCGACGTCACCACGGCCGGCTCCCTCAACGTGGTCGGCAACGGCAACATCTTCGGCGCCCGCTTGGTGAAGCCCCTGCCGAGCACGGCGGAGTACCTCCAGTCGGTGGGCTTCGGCTGGGACTACAAGGACTTCGGCCAGAGCATCAATCCCCGGGACCAGACCGGCACCCCGGCCGACAGCAGCCCGGTGACTTACTCGCCGTTCCAGGTCAACTACAGCGGCACCCTGGCCAGCCAGGCCGGCACGCTGACGCAGTTCAACACCGAGCTGAACTTCAACTTCGCCGGCATGGGCAGCAGTTACCAGCAGTTCGAGAAGAAGCGGCCGGGGGCGACGCCGAACTATCTCTACCTGGCCGGCGAGGTCAAGCATCGCCAGCCGCTGCCGGCGGACATGGCGGTGCAGGTGCGCGCCAGCGGCCAGATCGCCGACAGCCCGCTGATCAACAACGAGCAGATGGGGGCGGGCGGCATGCTGACCGTGCGCGGCTATCACGAGGTGGAGCGACTCGGCGACAACGGCGTGATCGGCTCGCTGGAATTCTGGTCGCCGGATGTCGGCGCCATCGACATGGACGGGCTGGAGCAGCTCAACGACCTGCGCCTCCTGGCCTTCACCGACGTCTCCCAGCTGTGGCTGAACGGCCCGCTGTCACCCGGCACGCCCAACCAGTACGAACTCTGGAGCACCGGCGCCGGCTTTCGCATGCGCGCCTTCAAGAACCTCAACGGCGAGTTCTACTGGGAATATCCCTTCATCGGTACCGAGTTCGTGAAACCCGGCCAGCAACGCATCGATTTCAGGGTGGCTTATGAATTCTGACGCACCGCGCGGCCGAGGCGCCGCATCCGCCATTCCGGTTTCCGCTCCCGGTGTCCGCCTGCGACCGCTCGCGGCGTCCGTCCAGCGCGTGCTGGCCGCCGGCCTGTCGCTGGGCATGGGCAACGTCATGGCCGGCGAGCTGCCGGTGCCCCGGGCGGCCCTGGTCAGCATGGGGCGAGCCGATCAGGTGGTGACCGGCAACCGGATGATCGTCAACCAGTACACCGACCGGGCGGTGCTGAACTGGGAGAGCTTCAACATCGGCAAGGACAGCGCCGTGCAGTTCAAGCAGCCCTCGGCCGCGTCCGTCGCCCTGAACCGCATCTACCAGTCCGATCCCAGCCAGATCCTGGGCAACCTCAGCGCCAACGGGCAGGTATATCTGCTCAACCCCAACGGCATCGTCTTCGGCAAGGATTCGACCGTCAACGTCAACACGCTGGTCGCCACCAGCCTCAACATCACCGACGATACCTTCGAGCGCGGTTTCACCAAGGTGCTGAACCAGGATGGCCGCGCGGCGCTGACCGGCACCGGCCAGGTCTATCGCCGGGATGCCCAGGGCAACTTCGTCCTCGACGACAAGGGCAACAGGGTCAAGATCGGCATCGCGTTCGAGCAGGGCGCACAGGTGAACGCCGGCAAGTCCGGCCGCATCATCGCCGCCGCGCCCTCGGTGGTGAACCGCGGCAAGCTGTCGGCGCCGGATGGCCAGATCCTCATGGTCGCGGCGACCGACAAGGTCTACCTGCAGGAGACCAGCGGCGATCCCTCGCTACGCGGTCTGGTGGTCGAGGTCGCCACCGGCGGCGATGTCACCAATGTCGGCAAGCTGGTGGCCCAGCGCGGCAACGTCACCCTGCTGGGCTTTGCCGTCAACCAGAAGGGCCAGGTATCGGCCTCCACGGCCGTGCAGGCCAACGGCTCGGTGCGGCTGCTGGCGCGCGAAGGCGCCGTGTCCCGCCGCGAGGGCGACAAATGGCTGTTGCAGCCGGGCGCCACCACGCGCCGCGAAGCCGCCGACGACGGCCTCGGAACCCGCGCCCGGGTCGTGCTGGCCGAAGGCAGCCTGACCGAGGCCACGCCCGATCTCAAGGACACCGCGACCGCCGTCGACGGCCAGGCCCAGGAAGCCTCGCGGGTCGAGATCATGGGCAAGCAGGTGCGCATCGAGAAGGACGCGGTGATCCGCGCGCGCGCCGGCAAGGTCTCGATCACCGCCACCGAAAATCCCGCCAGTCCGGCCCTGCCCAACGTCAAGAACGACAGCAAGGTGATGATCGCGCCCGGGGCCACTATCGACGTCTCCGGCATCAAGAATGTCAGCCTGCCGATGGCGCGCAACGTCGTCGAGGTCGAGCTGCGCAGCAACGAGCTGCGCGATGCCCCGCTGCAGAAGAGCGGGCCGCTGTATGGCAAGAAGATCAAGGTCGATATCCGCAAGGGCACGCCGCTGGCCGACATCGCCGGCGCGCTGGACCGCATCGCCCGCACGGTCGCCGAGCGCAGCACCGGCGGCGGCGCCCTGTCCATCGTCTCGGAAGGCGACGCGGTGCTGGCCGCGGGGTCGAAGGTCGATCTCAGCGGCGGCTCGGTACGCTACCGTTCCGGCTTCGTCCAGACCAGCCTGCTGATCGGCCCGGACGGCCGCTCGCTGGTCGACATCGGCAGCGCCAGCCCGGATGTCAGATACCTGGGGCTGGCCGAACCGCTCAAGCACACCTACGTCGGCTCCAACCTGTCCTTCACCCGCGACCGCGTCGGCCCGGTTTCCGCCGGCACATTCGAGTCCGGCTATGTCGAGGGCAAGTCGGCCGGCACGCTGGACATCCGCGCCGCCGCCCTGGCGCTGGATGGCGAGATGCAGGCGATCGCCGTCAACGGCGCACGCCAGCGCGCACCCGAGCTGCAGGCGCATGGCGGCACCCTGTCCATCGACCTGGCCCGCACCACCGCCGACAACCAGGCGGTGCGGCTCGGCAAGAAGACCGGCTCCGGGACGCCGGACGAGGACGGCAGCCTGCCGACCGATCCCGCCAATCCCGGCCAGCCGCTGGAGCTGGTGCTGGATGGCAGCGGCCTGAAGCGTACCGGCCTGCAGGCGATCCGCATCAACACCAATGGCAGGATCAGCGTCGACCAGGGGCACCGGGTCGAACTGGCCGAGGCCGGCGCCCTGACCCTCAAGGGCGGCGAAATCGCCGTGGACGGGCAGATACGCTCGCTGGCCGGCACGGTGAACCTGGAGACCCGGGTCATCGGCGGCAGCCGCGCCAGCGGTGCGATCAGTCTCGGCGAGCGCGCCTCGATCGACACCAGCGGCGGCTGGAACAACGACCGGCCGGCCACCTCCAGCGGCGTCAATCGCTACGATGGCCGGCCGCTGCGCATCGACGGCGGCAGCGTCGCGGTCAGGGCGGAAGGCGACGTGACGGTGGCGGCCGGCAGCCGCATCGATGTCAGCGGCGGCGCCAACCGCCGGACCGACGGCAGGATCAAGGCCGGCAACGCCGGCAGCATCGCCCTGGAAGCGGCGGCGGTCGGCGGCTCCGACCTCGCGCTGGCCGGCAACCTGATGGGCTATGCCGTGGTCGGCGGTCGCGGCGGATCGCTGTCGCTGACCTCCGACCAGGCGGTGCTGGGCGTCGACGACACCCTGTTCGTCGACGGCGGGCCGGTGCCCCTGTTCCTGGGCAACGCCTTCTTCGGTCGCGGCGGCTTCGCCGCGTACACGGTGGCGTCCAACAAGTCCGGCGTCAGCGTCGGCAGCGGCGCCGACATCGCCGTCACCGTGCAGAACCGGATCCTGGACCCCGGCGCCGTGAGCAAGGTCACCGGCGAGAACCTGGCCGACTTCAGCCAGATCGCCACGCTGCCGGTGCAATCCCGCCCGGCGGGCTCGCTGTCGCTGGTGCTGTCGCAGACGGTCGGTTTCGGCGGCAAGGACGCGGCGGTCAGCATCGGCGATGGCGCCACCTTGCGCACCGATGCCGGCGGCAGGATCGGCATCCGCTCGGACGGCAGCATCCGGGTGAACGGGACGCTGTCGGCGCGCGCCGGCGACATCGACCTGCAGACCGTACCGCCGGCCCTGACCGATCCGGGTTTCCTCGCCAATCAGGGCATCTGGCTGGGCTATGGCGCCAGGCTCGACGCCAGCGGCGCCAGCCTCACCTACCAGGACGCCCAGGGCCGCTACCAGGGCGAGGTGCTGCAGGGCGGCAGGATTCGCCTGCACGCCGACCGTGGTTTCATCGTCGCCGATGCCGGGTCGACGCTGGATGTCGCCGGCACCTCGGACTGGCTGGATATCCCCGGCCGGGTCGTCAACCAGTCGCGGGTGACGGAGCGCCGGCAGGTGGCGTCCGACGCCGGCAGCATCGACCTGCAGGCCGCCGAGGGCATGCAGCTGTTCGGCGACTTCCGGGCCAGCGGCGGCAGCCGCAACGCGGCCGGCGGCGAATTGACGCTGGCGCTCAATCCCTTCACCCGCAACGAACCCGACCAGGCCGGCAGCGGCCAGCCGTTCCCGCGCGTACCCAGCGTCATCGCCATCACCCAGAGCCCGAGCTTCGAACAATTGCCGCCGCAGCAGGGCGGCAACATTCCCCAGAACCAGTTCGGCCAGGCACGGGTCTCGGCCGACCAGGTTGATGCCGGCGGCTTCTCGACGGTCACCTTCCGCTCGCCCGACCGCATCGACATCATCGGTGACCTGAGCCTCGCGGCCCAGCGCAGCCTGAACCTGGATGCGCCGGCGCTGGCCTTCCGGCCGGCCGATGGCGCCTCGGCGGGGCAGGTGTCCCTGAGCGCCCCGCAGGTGTCGCTGGGCTCCACCCAGACCCGGCCCGGCAGCCTCAACCCCAGCCAGGGCGGCGGCAATCTGTGGGTCGACGCCGGCCTGATCGACCTGACCGGCGCCATGGCTCTGCAGGGGTTCGACAGCGCCTATCTCAACAGCCGCGGCGACCTGCGCCTGACCGGTGTCCGCACCAGCCAGCAGCAGCGCGACTTCCTCGGCGAGTTCACCAGCGCCGGCGACCTGACCCTGGCGGCGCGGCAGATCTATCCGACCACGCTCAGCGACTTCAAGGTGTCCATCCGGAACAATCCGCTCGGTACCCTCAGCGTGACGCAGAACGGCAAGGCCGGCGAAACGCCGCTGTCGGTGGCCGGCAAGCTGACGCTGGCGGCGCCGAACATCGTCCAGGGCGGGACCCTGCGGGCGCCGATCGGCGAAATCCGGCTGGATGCCGGCAACAAGCTGCAACTCGCGGCCGGCAGCATCACCTCCAATTCGGCCGGCGGCAAGGTGCTGCCCTTCGGCCGCAGCCAGGGCGGGCTGGACTGGGTCTACCCGCTGGGGCAGCAGAACCTGATTTTCGCCACCCCGCCCGAGAAGCGGCTGTCGCTGAAGGGCGACGTCATCGACATCGCCATGGGCTCGGTGATCGACACCGCCGGCGGCGGCGATCTCTACGCCTTCGAGCATGTGCCGGGGCCGGGCGGCTCCTTCGATGTGCTCGATCCGTCCAGCCAGGGCTACCGGGGCTCCTTTGCCATCCTGCCGGACTACACCGGCAACGCCGCGCCGGTCGATCCCCTGGAGTTGCCCACCAGCGGTCTCAAGATCGGCGACAGCCTGTACCTGTCCGGCGGCGGCGGCCTGAAGGCCGGCCAGTACATCCTGCTGCCGGCCCACTACGCCCTGCTGCCCGGCGCCTATCTGGTGACGCCGGCGGCCGGAACCCAGGATCTCCTGCCCGGCATGCGGCAGCAGGACAGCAACGGCGCCACCATCGTCGCCGGCTACCGGACGGTGGCCGGCACCGATATCCGTGCGCCGCGCTGGAGCGGCTGGGCGGTGGAGACAGGCGCCGCCGTCCGCGCCCGGGCCGAGTATGCCGATTACCGCGCCAACCGCTTCTACGCCGACAAGGCCAGGGAGCTGGGGCACGCCACGCCCTACCTGCCGCAGGATGCGGGCGCCATCCAGATCGCCGCCGGCAGCGGCCTGAACCTGGATGGCGCCATCGATGCCGCCGCTGCCAGGGGTGGCCGCGGCGGGCGGCTGGATATCGCCGCCGACAACATCGCCGTCGTCGCCCAGTCGCAGGCCGCCCAGACGGCCGGCGGCGCGGTGCAGCTGATCGCCGAGCAGCTCAACGCCCTCAATGTCGCCAGCATCTCGCTGGGCGGGCTCCGCAGCAGCCGCGACGATGGCGTCGATCTCACGGTGAGTGCCAACAGCATCCAGCTGGGGCGTGACGCGCAGCTGTTCGGGCAGGAATACATCCTCTCCGCCCGGCAGGACATCTCGTTGGCGCAGGGCGCCGGCATCACCGCGGCCGGTGGCGGGAGCGACGCCGGCGGCGACCGGCCGGTCTACCGTGTGCAGGGCGATGCCGCCTTCCTGCGGGTATCGGGGGATCGGCAGGTGGATTTGCGGCGCGAGGGCGCCGAGGGCCGTTCCGGTTCCATCCAGATTGAGGCCGGCGCCACCGTCGCGTCCACGGGCGCCCTGATGCTGGACGCCTCGGCCGACAATCGCATCGACGGCACCCTGGCCACCGACGGCGGCTCGGTCGCGCTGGGCGCGCGCCGCATCAGCCTGGGCGAGGTGGATGCCAGCGCCAGCGGCCTGATCCTCGACCAGGCCCGGCTCGACGGGCTCAAGGCCGACGAGCTGGTCCTGAGCAGCGGCAGCGACATCAGCCTGTTCGGCGCTGCCGCCGTCAAGGCCAACCGGCTGACCCTGCGTACGGCCGCTCTGCTCGGCTTCGACAATGCCGGCCGGGAAGCCAGCCTGAGCGCGGCGGATACCCTGCGCATCGACAACCAGGCGGGCGCGGTCGCCAGCCGCAGCGGCAACGGCAGCGGCAACCTGCGGCTGAGCGCCAGGAACCTCACCCTCGGCGAGGGCCGCTATGCCATCGGCGGCTTCGCCAACGTCGACCTCGCGGCCAGCGAAGCCATTGCCGGCGACCGCGCCGGCAGCCTCGGGGTGGCCGCCGATCTGAGCCTGCGGGCGCCGCTGGTCACCGGCGGCAAGGGCGCCAATACCGCCATCGACGCCAGCGGCCATGCCGTCACCATCGCCGGCAACGGCACCGCGCAGGCACCGGCCAACCCGGCGCTGGGCGCGCGGCTGGCCATCACCGCCGACAGCATCCGCCATGCCGGCAACATCGGCCTGGCCTCCGGCGGGGTCAAGCTGGACGCGCTGCGTGGCGACCTGGTGCTGACCGGCGATGCCCGCATCGATGTCGCCGGGCGCAGCGCCCGGTTCGGCAATACCGTCATCGACACCGACGGCGGCACCATCGAGCTGGCCGCCGAGGCCGGCAACATCGCCGTGGCGTCGGGCGCCCGGCTGGCTCTGGGCGGCTACCGTGGCGGTACCCTGAGCGTCGCCGTGCCGGCGGGCAATCTCTCGCTGGACGGCGCACTGGCCGCCGCCGGCAAGCAGGCCGGCGGACGCTTCCTGCTGGATGTCGGCAATGCCGCGTCGGTAGGCGATCTCGGTGCCCTCGGTGCCGGCCTGAAGTCGGCCGGCTTCACCGACGAGCTGGCGTTCCGCGCCCGTGACGGGGACTGGCGCCTGGCCGCCGGCGACAGCCTGGCGGCGCGGTTGGTGGCCATCGCGGCCGACCGCGGCGGCATCCGCATCGATGGCGACATTGCTGCCGCCGGAGCCGGCGCCACGGTGCGCCTGACAGCGGCCGACCAGCTGGCGCTGGGCGGGCGGGCGGGCCTCTCGGCGCGCGGCACGGTCGACCGGGGCGGCCGGGTCTGGCTCGGCGCGGTGGATCAGGATGGCGATGGCCAGTCCGGCATCGAGCTGGCCGGCGGGGCCCGCGTCGATGTCCGCGACCAGGCCGGCGGCAGCAATGGCGAAGTCCGGCTGCGGGCCGACCGCGCCGGCGACGATGTGGCTGTCAGCGGCAATCTGCGGGCGGCCATCACCGGCTCGCGCGACACCACGGTCGAGGCGGTGCGGCTGCACGAACGGGAAGGCACCGTCACCGCCGAGGACATCGCCGGCTGGAAGGCCGAGACCGCTGACTACATGACCCATGCGGAAACGATCGAGGCGCGCCTCGGCCTGCCGGGCGGCCTGCTGGCGGGGCTGGAGATCCGCAGCCGTGGTGATCTTGCCCTCGATGCCGCCGGCTGGGATCTGGCCGACTGGCGCTATGGCGGCCGGGCCGGGGTGCTGAGCCTGAATGCCGGCGGCAATCTGGCCATTCGCGGCGAGCTGAGCGACGGCTTCCGCGATGCGGACAACGGCATCGATCTCACCGGCATCCTCGGTCCGGATGCCGTGATGCCGGTGCACGACCAGTTGCAGACCGGCGCCTCCTGGAGCTACCGGCTGGCGGCCGGCGGCGACGTGGTCGTGGGCCGGAACGCCCTGATCAGGACCGGCACGGGCGACATCGACATCGCCGCCGGCCGCGACCTGGTGCTGAGCGACGCCAGCGCGGCCATCTACACGGCCGGGCGCACCACCCAGAACAACCGCTACGGCAGCTTCAACAACGGTTTCGTGGCCTACAACTTCTTCGGCGAATACCCGGTCGAGGGTGGCGACATCCGCATCCAGGCCGGCCGCGACGTGGTCGGCGCACTGACCGGGCAGTTCTTCGACGGCTGGTTCGCGCGGGTCGGCAACTGGAGCCAGGATGCCAACCACGAGGGCGAGACGCCGACCGCCTGGTCGATCGGCATCGGCGGCCCGGTGGGCACCACGCGGCCGCTGTCCAGCTTCAACCAGAATGTCGGCGCGCTGGGGGGCGGCGACGTGGTCGTCGAGGCCGGTCGCGACGTCCGCGATCTTTCCGTGGTCCTGCCCTCCACCGGCAAGCAGATCGGCGAGGCCGAGAACACGGGCCGCGGCTCGGAGGCGAACTTCAGGGCCAATGTGGTCGAGGTCCAGGGTGGCGGCCATCTCAAGGTCGCGGCCGGCGGCGATGTGGTCGGCGGCACCTTCTACAGCGGCCGCGGCGACGCGGAGATCGCCGCGGCCGGCGCGATCCGCGCGTCCGCGGCCAACAACGGCATCGGCACGGTGCTCGCCCTGGGCGACTCGCGCTTCGCGCTGAAGGCGGGCGATGGCATCGAGCTCGGCGCCGCCATCAATCCGACCGTGCTGCACGACGCCCGCAGCCGCAACTACTTCTTCACCTACGGCGCCGACAGCGGCATCGAACTGCAGGCGCTGTCCGGTGACGTGACCCTGCAGAACGACATTGCCGGGCTGATCGACGCGGTCAACGCGCGGCGGCCAGCGGCCAGCCAGATCAAGTTCCCGGGCGTGTCGCAGGAGGCGCTGACGGTCTACCCGGCCAGCCTGAACGTCGCCGCCCTGCAGGGCGATATCGTCTTCGGCCAGTCCTTCGTCACCTATCCCTCGGCGAAGGCGGACTTCAGCCTGCTGGCCGGCGGCGACATCACCACCGGCCGCAACGGCAACAACGTCAACATCACCCAGTCGGATGCCGACCCGACCCTGCTGCCCAGCGTGGCCAGCCCGGCCACCAGCTGGGAGGATGCCTTCCAGCGCCTGCAGCCGTTCGGCGACGCCAACCTGATCCATGCCCGCACGCCGATCCATCGCGGCGATACGGTTCCGGCCACCCTCTGGGCCGGCGGCAGCATCCGCTCCAGCGATCCGCTGCTGTTCTCGCTGGCGGAAGCGGCCAACGTGCAGGCCGGCAAGGATCTGCTGGACGTCAGCTTCCAGATCCAGCATGCGGATTACGCGCTGTCCAGCATCGCCGCCGGGCGCGACATCCAGTTCACCTCGCCGCGCAACGCCCAGGGCAACCTGGTCAACCTGACGCGCGAGATCCGCCTTGCGGGGCCGGGCCAGCTGTGGGTCACGGCCGGCCGTACCATCGATCTGGGCGCGTCCGAGGGCATCTACACCATCGGCAACACCAACAACAGCGCCCTGGCCGAGCGCGGGGCGTCGGTCTCCATCCTGGCGGGCCTGGGACAGCAAGGCGCCCGCTACGACGACTTCGCCCGCCAGTACGATCCGCTCAGCCCCAAGTACGCGGCGGACCTGACCCGCTACATGCAGACCCGCCTGGGCGAGGCCGATCTCGACGCCGCCGCGGCGGCCACGGCCTACCGCGACCTGCCGGAGGCGGACCGGCGCGAGTTCCTGCTGGCGGTGCTGTTCCGCGAGATCCGCGACGCCTCGGCGGCGGCCGCGCGCAGCGGCAAGGCCGCGGACTACGCGCCGGGTTACGCGGCGATCGAGGCGATGTTCCCGGGCGCCGGCAAGCCGGGCTCGGCCTACGCCGGCGATCTCAAGCTGTTCTTCAGCAAGGTGCACACGATCGACGGCGGCGACATCAACCTGGTGGTGCCGGGCGGGCTGGTCAACGCCGGTCTCGCCGTGGCCTTCGCCGGTTCCAAGCCGGCCAGCCAGCTGGGCATCGTCGCCCAGCGCGAGGGCGCCGTGAACGGTCTGGTGAACGGTGACTTCCAGGTCAACCAGTCACGTGTGTTCGCCATGGATGGCGGCGACATCACGCTGTGGTCGTCGAACGGCAACATCGATGCCGGTCGCGGCGCCAAGGCGGCCATCGCCGCGCCGCCGCCCATCGTCACCTTCGACGAGCAGGGCAACCTCAAGATCGAGTTCCCGCCGGTGGTGTCGGGTTCCGGCATCCGTACCGCCGCCAGCACCGTCGGCCGTCCCGGCGACGTCTTCCTGGCGGCGCCCAAGGGCATTGTCGATGCCGGCGAGGCGGGCATCGGCGGCTCCAACATCACCATCGCCGCCACGGCGGTGATCGGCGCCAGCAACATCGACGTCGGCGGCAGCGCGACCGGCGTGCCCAGCGCCAACGTCGCCGTGCCCGTGGCTCCGGCCGGCGCGGCGGCGGCCGCCTCCTCGGCCACCAACACAGCCACCGCCACCGCCGAGGACGCGGTCAACAACGACGTCAATCAGGCCAACGAGAAGAACGATCTGGCGCAGCGGATGGCCGAGAACGCGGCCCGCCTCAACCCGCTGCAGGTCGATATCCTCGGCTTCGGCGAATGCGGCGTGGCCGACATCAAGGAAGGCAAGCCCGGCTGCGGGTGAGGCCGGCCGCGGCCGCTGGTGCGCGCGCCCGGCACGCTCAGGCTGGGGAACCAGGCGGGTGGCTGCCCCGCAAGGGCAGGGTGTCCGGCCACGCCGGGATGACCGGCGTGGCCGGATACCGGTGACGGGCTAGGGCCTGCGCACCACGATGCGGGCGTCGTCGCAGGCCCAGGCCGATGTGTTTCTGGGCTTGACGCAGGCGCGCAGCACACCGGTTTCGCTCGCCTGCGCCTGCTTCGGCTTCCAGCGGAAACCACCCTTGCCGGCGGCGACGCTGCCCAGGGTCTTGAAGTTCACCCCGTCCCGCGAATACTGCAAGCGCACCGCGCGTTTCGGCGCCACGTCCCGGGTTGTCCAGGCGATGCGTTGCGCAACGCCGACGACCCACTCGCCAGGCGCCCGTAGCGTCAGGATGCCTGGCCCGGCGATCGCGACGTCGACCCAGCCCTGACCGCTCAGTTCGCCGTCCGAGACCGTCAGGCCGAAGCGGTAATCGCCCTGCAGATCCGGCGTGAACGATGCCTGCGCGCTCTCAGCCCCGGCCAAGGTCGTGGCCGGGCCGCCGGATGGGGTCCACTGGAAGCGCAGCGGAGCCGGCGCGTTGTCGGGGTCGTAGCTCCGGCTGCCGTCCAGCGTCACCCGCTGGCCGACCCGCCCGCTCAGGCGGGTTTCCAGCTGCACGACCGGCGCCTGATTGGCGGCGGACTCGACCGCGATGTCCAGCGTGGCGGAGGCGTTCGCCTCCCCGTCGCCGACGGTCAGGCGGAAGCGGTAGCGGCCCGGTTGCGCGGGGGTGAAGCCGGCCTTGGGACTTTGCGGGTTTTCCAGCGTGGCCAGCGGGCCGGACAGCCGGATCCAGGCATGGCGCAGGGGCTCGGGGCCCTGGTCCTGGTCGCGGCTGCCGCTGCCGTCCAGGATGACCGTCTCGCCGACGCGGGCGGCGCCGGGACCGGCGATGTCAACCTGGGGTGGCAGGTTGCCGCTGGCCGTGCGATCGAAGCTCAGCTTGCCGTCCCGGGTCAGCAGCCAGCTGCCGAGCTGCTCGACGCGGCCACCGGCAACATCGCCGGTGTTGTTGTTGACGCGGTAAAAGGCAACCGGCTGTCCGGGGTGGCCTACCGTGCTTCCGCCAACCAGCCCGCCGAGGCTGGCCCCCCAGTTGTCGCCGTCGAAATAGCCCGCCTCGCCGGCATGAAAGGTGCCGGCGGTATCCGTCAGCTGGCTGGCATAGATCTGCATGCGCTGGCGGACGGCATCGATCGACACGAAGTCCCCGGCAAGGTCGGCGCGCGAGCCGGTGTGGGTCAGGAGATAGCCCCAGGACGACAGGTTGGCGCCGTCGGCCGACAGCCGGTGAAAGGCGGCGATGTTGAACAGCAGGCCATCCTTGCCGAGCAAGTCGGCAAACCGGCTGTCGCCGGCCAGGTCGAGCGTCAGCGCGGGGTTGTCCAGGAACTGCCGGTAGGTGACCTGCAGGTCGCGGTAATAGCTGGTCTGGGTGAGGGGGTCGAGGACGGACAGGAACAGGGACGAGGGACCGCCGTCGCTGCCGTCATGATTCAGCGCCCAGGCCGGGTTCGCGACGGCGAGGACACAGCCGAGCGCCATCGACCGGAGGCGGAAGGGCCGTCGCCTGCCGGACACGGCCCGTGCGGGTGGGCGTCGGATCTGGTTCATGGAACTGCCCTCCTAGAAATTGCTGACATGGCCCGCGCGCGTCTGCGGCAGGATGCAGTTGTCCAGCCCCCCATCCGGGGCATGGGTGTAGGCCGTGACGGGGTAGTTGGCGTTGAAGGGGGCGGCAGGCGTATAGCCCTGGCCGCTGGTGGCGATGAAGCTGCCCTGTCCCCAGCGATGGGCGATGGTGCTGTTGAGCTGGGCAAACAGCGTCGGCGTGGTGGCCTCGGTCGCCAGCTTGCGGATCAGGGTCAGCGTGTCGCCGGTCGGTTGCGGGTCCTGTTTGCGCCAGACGTAGGCGGCCTCGGTGAAATATGCATAGCGGCCGGCGGCGACTTCTTCCAGCGTCGGGGCGGCACCGTCGATGCGGATGTAGCGGTAGTTCAGCTGCAGGTTCGTGTTGCGCTCCGTCGTCAGCATGCCGACCGCCCAGGCCCTGTTGACCGCCGGGTTGAAGGTGCCCAGGTTGGTGCCGTCGTTGAAGTCGGCCAGACAGATTTCCTCCGCCGTGACCTGTGGCGGCGAGACGACGACCGGTCCGGACACCGGATTGCTGATGTCCACCGGCAGGCTGCCGGTCGCCGCGCAGGGTGTGTTGAGGAAATAGGCATTCACGGCCGCCTGGGTGCTGGCGCCCAGGTTGCGCCGGCAGATGTGCACCAGATCGGAGGTCAGCGAGGCCTTGTTGAAATCGGTCAGCGGTTTCGCGCTCGGGCTGCTGGCGCCGCTGGCCGTGACATCCACCTGCACGTCGCTCCAGCGGGCGATGCGTCCGGCAAACAGGCTGGCGAGCAGGCTCTTGCTCAGGGAGGGCATGCAGTCGATGCCCTCGCGGCGCTCATTGTCGGTCAGGCAGGCCGGGTCCAGGCGACCCTGGGCCACCTGCGCTTCCTGCAGCGCATCGCGCAGACCCAGGGTGACCGGGGTGTTCTGCAGTACGCCACCGGCATTCATCACCTGCAACTGGTCCGCAATGGCCGCCGGCGTGGGCTGGTTGAAGCGGACACCATCGATGGTCGGGTTGTAGTTCGGGCCGCGAAACGCCTGGGGATCGGTGTCCAGCACGCCGAGGTCGGGGGTGGCCGGAAACACGTCGCCTGGCCGGTCGGTACGGCAGCTCCAGGTGGCGCCCGCG
Organism: Methyloparacoccus sp. NF-16; assembly: GCF_056880625.1. NCBI lineage: Bacteria > Pseudomonadati > Pseudomonadota > Gammaproteobacteria > Methylococcales > Methylococcaceae > Methyloparacoccus > Methyloparacoccus sp. NF-16. The sequence goes on from NZ_CP174130.1 coordinate 115,356, forward strand.
GCGGTCCGGGTGCACTGCGGCGTGCCGTCCTGGCGATGGTCGATACCCATGAAGTTCACGCCCTTGCCGGTTTCCAGCAGCGGATAGACGCCGGTGATGGCGCCGCTGCGATTGCGCTTGAGGATCAGCAGCCGGGGGTTGGTCAACGTCAGGCCGGGCACTTTCGTCGCGTCGATCTGGCAGAAGAAGGCCCGCCAGTAGGTTCCCTTGCCCACCGGATCGGCATCGCGGAACTGGTCCAGCGTGCCCGGCTGACAGATCATGCCCAGCACCTTGACCAGGTTGTTGTCCTGGATGGTCGAACCGGCGACATGCAGGGTGATGTCCGCCGGCGTGCCGGGCGTGAGTGCCAGGCCGGCCGGCGCATGGAGTGTGGCGGCAATGGCCAGTGCCGGGAGTCGGTGGCCAGCGGGTATGCGCATCGTGGTACCTCTGAAACGTAGGGGGCGGTAGCGGAATACAGATCGATATAAACGCTACGCCATATCGTGTTTCAAGGTCAAACCGAGAGTCGCGGGCGGTTATCTGGCAATGAGGCCAGTCCGGGTCTTGCCCCAAATTTACTCGCCTTTCTCAGGCGCCCGTCGCCATTTCTGGCCGGCGGCTGGCAGCGGCACGCGGCCCGGCGATGGCCGATGCCGGAGGATTGTCATGTCCATATAAGATGATGTACATAATGCTGCTTTGCCGCCGTGCTGGCGTGCGGCAAGGCGGGGGTGCCGCCAGCCGGCACACCCGCCACGCCTCGTTTCTCCCCCACCCCTGAACAGGAGCTGAACCCATGAGTAGACCGGCAATTTGGCGGCTGGCGCTGATGCTGATGATCGGCATGGCCGCGCCAGGGACCCGCGCCGACGAGGTGCTGGTGGCCGTGGCCGCCAACTTCACCGCCCCCATGCAGGCGATTGCCAGGGCCTTCGAGGCGGATACCGGCCACAAGGCAGTGCTGACCTTTGGCGCCACCGGGACGTTCTATGCCCAGATACGCCATGGCGCGCCGTTCGAAATCCTCCTGTCCGCGGATGCCGGGACGCCGGCCCGGCTGATCGCCGAAGGGAATGCCGTGGCCGGCAGCCGGTTCACCTATGCCATTGGCAAGCTGGTCCTGTGGAGCGCCAGGCCCGGCGTCGTCGACGAGCAGGGCAAGGTGCTCCGCACGGGCACGTTCAGGCACCTGGCCATCGCCAACCCGAGACTTGCCCCGTATGGCGCGGCGGCCATCCAGGTTCTCGACAGGCTCGGCCTCGGCCAGGCGCTGGCGCCCAGGCTGGTGCAGGGGGAAAACATCGCCCAGACCTTCCAGTTCGTGCAAAGCGGCAATGCCGAGCTGGGCTTTGTCGCCCTCTCGCAGGTGTTCAAGGACGGCAGGATCGGCCCCGGTTCCGGCTGGATCGTCGACCCGGCGCTCTACCCGCCGATCAGGCAGGATGCCGTCGTGCTCGGCAAGGGCGAGGGTAAGATCGCCGCCCGGGCGCTGATGGATTACCTCAGGCGCGACAAGTCCCGCGCCATCATCGGCGCCTACGGCTACGGATTCTGAAGGCGCGGGCATGCGCGGACGGCGGCGCTCGGGTTGGCGTCGGGATGCGTCGCCGATCCGTCCACTCCCCTGAGCGGTCCTATGTTCATCCGTCAGGTTCACTACCTGCTCGCCCTGGCGAAACTTGGCCATTTCGGCCGCGCGGCGGAGGCCTGCCATGTTTCCCAGCCGGCCCTGTCGACGGCCATCCAACATCTGGAGGAGGAGCTGGGCGTGACCCTGGTCCGGCGTGGTCAGCGCTTCCAGGGATTCACCCCGGAAGGCGAGCGCCTCCTGCAATGGGCCCGGCGGCTGGCCCGCGACTGGGAGGGCATGCGCCAGGAGGCCGCACTGTGCGCTCAGCAACTCACCGGCACCCTGCGCCTCGGTGCGATCCCGACCACCCTGGCGGTGACGCCCCAGCTCACCGAGCCCTGCCAGGCGCAATGTCCGGGTGTCACCATCCAGTTGCTATCACTGTGCGCCGAGGATCTGATTCGCCAGCTCGACCGGTTCGAGCTGGATCTCGGCCTGACCTACCTCGAGGACCCCCGGCTCAAGGGTTTCCGCACCCAGCCGCTGTACCGGGAGCGGTATGTGCTGCTGGCCCGCCATCCCGATCCGGCCCTGGCCGCTGGCGAAGCCGGCTGGGTGGACATTGCCGGCTTGCCGCTCTGCCTGCTGACGCCCAACATGCAGAGTCGTCACCTCATCGACGCGGCCTTCCGCGAGGCCGGCGTGACCCCACGGGTCATGCTGGAAACCGATGCCGTGTTTGCCCTCTATGCCCATGTCCGCTGCGCCGGACTTTACAGCGTGGTACCTCACAGTCTCCTGAGCCTGTTCGAAATGCGCCAGGAGGTCACGGCCATTCCCCTGAAGCCCGAGCTGTCCCGTCCCGTCGGTCTCATCTCGCGGATTCAGGACCAACTGCCGGCGGTGCCGGCAGCTGTCTGGAACATCGCGGCCGGGCTGAATCTGCAGGCGCGGCTGGATGCCCTGATAAACGCCATGGATCAGCCAATGCCCACAAACGATTAGCCGCGCCACTGCACAAGCCCGACAATGCCGACCACCTGGCCAGGTACTCGCCGGGTTCGGCCGGGACACCGGTGGACCCACCCGTTACGCAACCATTCCTAAAGGTGGAGAACATGGCAAAAATCGTATGTGTGCTGTACGACGATCCCGTCGATGGTTACCCGACAACCTATGCGCGGGACGACTGTCCGCAGCCGGAGCGTTATCCGGACGGTCAGACCCTGCCGACCCCCAGGGCAATCGATTTCAGGCCGGGCACCCTGCTGGGCAGCGTGTCCGGTGAGCTGGGCCTGCGCCAATACCTGGAAGCCAACGGCCACCAGCTGGTCGTCACCTCCAGCAAGGACGGTGACGGCAGCGTGCTCGACCGCGAGCTGCATGACGCCGAAATCGTCATCTCGCAGCCGTTCTGGCCGGCCTACATGACCGCCGAACGCATCGCCAACGCCAAGAACCTGAAGCTGATCGTCACCGCCGGCATCGGCTCCGACCATACCGATTTGCAGGCGGCGATGGAGCGCGGCATCACGGTTGCCGAGGTCACCTACTGCAACAGCAACAGCGTCGCCGAGCACGTCGTCATGTCGATCCTGGCGCTGGTGCGCAACTTCATCCCGTCCCACCACTGGGTGCTCAAGGGCAGCTGGAACATCGCCGATTGCGTTGCGCGCGCCTATGACCTGGAAGCCATGAGCGTCGGCACGGTGGCGGCGGGGCGGATCGGCCTGCGCGTGCTGCGCCTGCTGAAGCCCTTCGACGTCAAGCTGCATTACCTGGACAGGCACCGCCTGCCGGAAGCGGTGGAACAGGAGTTGAACCTGACCTACCACAGCAGCCTGGAAAGCCTGGCCAGTGTCTGCGACGTGGTGACGCTGAACTGCCCGTTGCACCCGGAAACCGAGCACATGATCAACGATCAGACGCTGAAGCACTTCAAGCGCGGCGCTTACCTGATCAACACCGCGCGCGGCAAGCTGTGCGACCGCGACGCCATCGTCCGCGCCCTGGAAAGCGGCCAACTGGCCGGCTACGCCGGCGATGTCTGGTTCCCGCAGCCGGCGCCAAATGACCATCCCTGGCGGACCATGCCGAACCATGGCATGACCCCGCACATTTCCGGCACCAGCCTGTCGGCACAAACGCGCTATGCGGCCGGTACCCGCGAGATTCTGGAGTGCCACTTCGAAGGCCGGCCGATTCGTGACGAGTACCTGATTGTCCAGGGTGGGCAGCTGGCCGGGGTGGGCGCACATTCCTACAGCAAGGGCAACGCCACGGGGGGATCGGCAGAAGCCGCCAGGTTCAGGAAGACGACGGCGGGCTGAGACCGCGCATCAGGCGGGAGGCCGGCCAGCGGTTGCCGATCCTCTCGCCCCTAATCCTTATTCCAGGAGCATCAACATGAACCGAAATGACGTTACCGAAAGGATCATCGCCGCCAAGATCGCCCGTGGCCTGAAGTGGGCCGATGTCGCCGCGCAAGTCGGACAGAGCAAGGAATGGGTCACGGCCGCCTGCCTGGGACAGATGACGCTCACCCGGGAGCAGGCAGGCGTGGTGGGAACGCTGTTCGACCTGACCGAAGAGGAGCAGCGCTGGTTGACGGTGCCGCCCTGCCGGGGGGCGTCGCTATCGGCGGTGCCCAGTGATCCTCTGGTCTATCGGTTCCATGAGCTGGTCAGCGTATATGGCGCCACCATCAAGGCACTGATTCACGAAGAGTTCGGCGACGGGATCATGAGCGCCATCGATTTCAGGATGGACATCCGGCGCGAGCCGGACCCGAACGGCGACCGGGTGAACATCTCCCTGTCCGGCAAGTTCCTGCCCTACCGGAGTTACTGAAGGCGACTCCGGCGCGTCTCGCCTGGATGGGCCGCGCTCACAGCGCATCCAGGCGGTTCAGCAGCTGTTCCGCGCGAATGCCCAGCGCCCGGCGGTCTTCCGCGCGCATCTGCCCCAGTTGCCGGTAGACCAGCCCCAGCCGGGGATTGCCCGCCAGCCGGTCGGCATGCCGGGCGAAGAAATCCCAGTAGAGGGCGTTGAACGGGCAGGCGCGCTCATCTGTCCGCGCCTTGCGGTCGTAGTGGCAGCCCTTGCAGTAATCGCTCATCCGGTGGATGTAGGCGGCGCTGGAGACGTAGGGCTTGGTGGCCAGCAGCCCGCCATCGGCGTACTGGCTCATGCCGAGCGTGTTGGGCAGCTCCACCCATTCGAAGGCGTCGATGTAGACGCCCAGATACCAGCGGTGCACGGCCATGGGGTCGAGGCCGGCCAGCAGCGCGAAGTTGCCGATGACCATCAGGCGCTGGATATGGTGGGCGTAGGCCTGCGCCAGCGATTGGCCGATGGCGTGGGCCAGGCAGCGCATGCGCGTCTCGCCGGTCCAGAACCAGGCGGGCAGCGGCCGGGTGTGGCCGAAGACATTGCTGTGCTCGTAGCCCGGCATGCGCGCCCAGTAGACGCCGCGGACATACTCGCGCCAGCCCAGTATCTGGCGGATGAAGCCCTCCGCCGCCGCCAGCGGCACCCTGCCCTCGCGGCAGGCCTGCTCGGCCCGCGTCAACACCTCGCGCGGGTTCAGCAGCTTGACGTTCAGGGCGAAGGACAGCAGCGAATGGAACAGCCGCCAGGCGCGGGCGCTCATCGCGTCCTGGTAATCGCCGAAATGCGGGAGCCCGGCGTCGATGAACGCCTCCAGCTGCGTCAGGGCTTCCCGGCGGTCGAGCGGCCAGGCCAGCTGTCCCTCGGCCGGCTCGCCGAAACTGCGGACACCGGCGGCGACGATCGTTCGCCAGAGTGCGCCGTGATCGTGCCGGGCGCGGGTGTCCTCCGGCTCGGCGGGTTGGCCGGGCCAGGCCTTGCGGTTCTCGGCATCGTAATTCCAGCGGCCGCCCAGTGGCTGGCCGCTGGCCGTCAGCAGCACGCCGTGGCGCTGGCGCTGGTGCCGGTAGAAATGCTCCATCAGCCACTGCCGGCGCCCCTCGAACAGGCAGGCCGCGGTGTCGCGGGCGGAGAGGAAGTGCCCGCTGTCGACCATGCGGCCGGGGATGGCAAGCCCCTCCACGTGACGCCGCAGCTGTTCGTCCAGTCGCCATTCGTCGGGGGCCTGATATTCGAAGCGGGCGGCCCGGTGGCGGACGATCAGCCAGTCGAGGTTGCGGGTCAGGGACTGGGTGTTGCGCGGATCGTCGATGGCCAAGTAATGGACCCGGTGGCCGCGGTCCCGGAGTTCCCGGGCGAATGCACGCATGGCGGCGAAGATGGCGAGGATCTTCTGGGCATGGTGCAGGACGTAGTCGGTTTCCTGGCGGATTTCCATCAGGACATGCACCACGTCGGCGCGGGGTGCGCGATACCAGCCATGGCCGGCGTCGAGCTGGTCCCCCAGTATCAGCCGCAGCGTGGTCATGACGTCCCGGTTGCGGCCGGCACCTTGCCGCGGCCCTTGGCGCGCCGGCAGCGTTCCGAGCAGTAGCGCACCTCGGCCCACACCCGCGCCCATCGCTTGCGCCAGGCGAAGGGGCGGCCGCAGGTGGCGCAGAGGCGGCTGGGCAGATCGGCTTTCCTGCGCATGGGGGGCGTGGCCGGAAGCGTGACGGCTGGCCGGCTCACCACGGCCCGGCCAGCATCGGCTCCGGTGGCCTCAATGCCGGTGGCCCTTGAAGAATCGCCGCGCGCGTCGCTCCTTATTGAGGCTGCACAGGGTCGCGACGTAGGCCGCCCGGGGATACTCTCCCGGCGGCGCCGGCGTCTGCACCAGGCCATCGGCGACGCGCTCCAGCTCCTCGTCCGCCGCCCGGTCGGCGCCTCTGGCCAGCGCCCAGAGGCGATTGACCAGCGATCGTTCCGCCCCTGCCGTCAGGCAATGGAGTCTGGCGAACAGGTGCCGGGTGAAGCTATTCATGGTGACCTCCGGGGACGCATGCTCACGGGAATGACGATGGGCTTTGGCTGCCGTGACGGCGTCGCCTGCTCAATCGCAGGATGAACAGGCCGCAGAGAACCAGGATGTAAAGGCCCGGTTCGGTGATGTCGCGCTTGACCAGCCAGAGGAAATGCAGGGTCGCGGCGATGCCCGCCAGATAGATCAGGCGGTGCAGGGGTTTCCAGTGCTTTCCCAGTCGCCGGATCATGGTCCGGGTGGAGGTCGCCGCCAGGGCCGCCAGTATGGCGTAGGCCAGCAGCCCCGCGGTCAGGTAGGGCCGCCTGAGCACGTCCAGGACGATCTCGGCCAGCGCGAAGCTGTGGTCGAAAGCCAGGTAGACCAGCACATGCAGGCTGCCGTAGAAGAACGCGAACAGGCCCAGCAGCCGCCGGATCTGCAACGGCCACAGCCACCCCAGGTGCCGGCGGGCGGGGGTCGCCGCCAGGCACAGCATGAGACAGTTCAAGGTCCAGATGCCGGTGCTGCGCGTCAGGGTCGCCACCGGATCCACGCCCAGCGCATCCAGGGCGAAACGCGCCAGCAGCCACAGGGCTGGCAGGGAGGCCGCCACGAAGGCGGCACGCTGCAACCGCAGCTTGGCCGCCTCCGCGCGCGTCAGTTCCGCCCTCAGCGGGCGGCCAGCGGCAAGGCCGGCGGGGTCGGCGCCCATCGCGGGTCGCTCCGGCGAGGTCGAGGCCATCAGCCGCGCTCGCCCTTGTCGTGCTGGCGCGCATAGACCGGCCGCAGCAGGTAGTTGCCCCGCATCAGGGCGCCCTGCAGCCAGTCCAGCGCCTCGCCGGGCCGCCGCCACAGGCGGGACCACTGTCCGAGGAGTTCGCGGACGCTGATGACGCCGGCATCCGCCAGCCCGATCGCCGTGGGCTCCTGATCCCTGAGCGTGCCGAACAGCCGATCCCACCAGGAGAACACCGCGCCATAGTTGCTGTCATGCTCGGCCCGGAGCACCGAGTGATGGACCCGGTGCAGGCGTGGGACGATGAAGATCCAGCCCCAGCGGCGTTCATGCGGGAACATGACGTTGGTGTGGTGGAACAGGACGAAGATGGCCATCACCGTCTGCATCACCAGCACCACCCCGGCGCCGACCCCGATGATGGCGATGAACAGGATGCGCACCAGCGCCTCCAGGCACAGTTCCACCCCGTGGAAGCGCAGGCCGGTGGTGACGTTCAGCGTCGGGTCGCTGTGGTGGACCCGGTGGAACCGCCATAGTCCGTCCACCTGGTGCGTCAGCCAGTGCCAGCCGTACATGGCCAGGTCCATGAGCAGGAAGGACAGCACGTACTTGGGCCAGGCATCGGGCAGCCGGTTCAGGACGCCATGGCCGGAGAACCGCTCGGCCACCAGATACAGGGCCGGTATCGACAGCACCGACAGGGTGATGTCGTTGAACAGGAACAGGGTCAGGTTGGTGAGATAGGAGTCCTTGACCAGCCTCAGGCCCGGCCGGAGGTAGGGCATGCGGGCCTCCACCCCGGCACAGAGCAGGAGCATCAGGATCACGGCCAGCGCCAGCCAGTCATCGGCCACCGGCAGCCAGGCTTCCGTTTCGGCAGCATTCGCTGATGACGCAATCGTCATGGTCTGTCATCCCCATCTTGACACGGCTGGACCGTCAGACCGGCGTGGCAGCGCAAGGTTTAACAAGCTTACTCATGCGCTGCCACAGGGTCGCCGGCGACGCCGGCAGGCGCGATGTTCACTCCGCCAGCGCCGCTTCGATGGCGCCGCGCAGCAGCAGGTCATCCGGTGCCACCTGTGCCGGGAACACCGTCACGACCTTGCCCTTCCGGTCGATCAGGTATTTCTGGAAATTCCATTGCGGCGCCTTGCCCGAGGCCTGCTCCAGCGCCTTGAAGAAGCCGTTGGCCCTGGCGCCGGATACGGCGCTGCTGGCAAACAGCGGAAAGGTGACGCCGTAATCGCCGATGGCGACGCGGGCGGTATCCGCCGGGTTGTCGTGTTCCTGATTGAAGTCGCCGGACGGGAAGCCCAGCACGACCAGGCCGCGCGCGCGATAGGTCTGGTAGAGGGTTTCCAGGCCCTTGAGCTGCGGCGTGTAGCCGCACTGGCTGGCCGTGTTGACGGCCAGGATCACCTTGCCGCGATAGGCGGAGCAGAAATCGACCGGCGCGCCGCCCTGCAAGGGCTCGGCCGAATAGGACAGCAGCGCGGGACATGGATCGGTCGCCGCCCAGGTTTGCCAGGCGCCGCCCAGCATCAGCAGCAGCGCGGCTTGACGTTGTCTTTTCATGGGTCCTCCGGTTGTCGTTGCCCGCCCGGGTAGACCGGCGAGACCGCGAAAAGTCCCCGCCCGCGCAGTCCTACATCCGCGGCAGGAGAAAGCGGGCGATGGCTCCGCCGGTCACCAGGACCAGGCCGGCCGGGAACATCACGAAGGGTGAATGGACCCAGCCGCCGCCGTTTTTCCAGCCGATGATGGCGTAGCCGATCAGCATCAGCATGCCGAGGCCCATCATGAGGTTTGCTACCGTTTTCATGGCGATCTGTCCGAGGTGTGTGACGGCAACCTGAAGGGTCCGCGCCGGCCTGCCCGCGGCCCGATCGGGCCGATCCGCGGGGCACGGTCGCATCCGGCGCATGGCGTTGCCCGTTGCCATGACCGCTTGCCCCGCTCCCGGATGATGGGGGCCGTCCCGAAGACACCCCGAGCCGGCCGCTGGTTCCGGTATCTCCGCTGTCGCCTGGCGGTCAATCCTTCACTTCAAGGCGGAGCAGGTCCGTCAGCCGCATGGCCTCCTGGATTTCGTCGTGAGGGACCAGCAGATACTTCCACGGCTTGCTGCCGACACTCGCCGTGAATGCCGACGCGTGCTTGCACCATTGCACGGCTGCCGCGGCCTTGGCCTGCACTTCCTGGCGGTTGATGTCGCCGCGCGCCTTGGTCTCCACCATGAGGATGGCCGTGTCCGTCTCGGCCACGAAATCCGGGATGTATTCCGGCTGTTCGGCACCCAGCCTGTAGCAGATGCGGAATTGACCTTTCGCGGGCTTGAACCACTTCAGGGCATCGCGTTCCAGGAGGATGGCGAAGCGCCGTTCGGTATCCGAGTCGAACTTCTGCAGCGGATACAGGCAGCGGGCGAAGCCGCCGAACAGCATCTGCCTGATCTTGCCCAGCTCGGTCACCGTTTCACGATAGTTGTGCGCCGTCTGTCCTTCGACCGCCGTGTAGTGGCACGGCTTCAGTTCTGTGAAGCCGCGACTGATCTGTACCTCGTACTCGGTGGCCGCTTCCCAGAAGTGAGCCATCATCTCGGCCCGGATCAGGCGGGCCAGCTCCGCGCCATAGGTGTCGAACACTTCGTGCAGTTCGTTTTCCGAGTAGTTCTGCGCCTGGTAGTGGGCTACCGCCTGACCGGCCAGGTCGTAGAGCAGCTCCGACTGGGTGAAGTAGTCGATGTCGTCGAAGTCGATCAGCTTCTTGACGATGTAGTCTTCGAAGCGCTGCTCCCTGATGCCCGCCTCCCGGCTCATCGTGAACTGATGATTGGTGCGTAGCACCTGGCCTACGATCTCGCGCTGACCCGGCTGGAAATTGGGCAGCGAACCCAGCTTGAACGGATGGAAGCTGGTGGTGACGTCGCCCGTCGGCACCACGGCAATTTGCGGAATGTCTATGGTGTGCTGGACGACGATCTCGGTGGTCCTGGACACCACAGCCAGCAGGTCGAGCGCAGGCACCCCATCGTCCGTCCCGGCCAGCAAGTCACCTTGGACAGGCCTCAGCCGCTCGGCCACTTCCGCCAGGATGGCCGAATGCACCTCCGGGCTGAGCAGCGCATGGCTGGTCGGCACGAGGTCTCGCCTGAGTTCGTATTTGCCGATCACGTCCATCACCGCACGCGCCGCTTGGCGCTCGCGCTCCGTAGTGAATACTGGCGCAGGTGCTGCACGTTCGGGTGTTGTTACGGTACTGACTGGATGGGTCGTGATGGTCGGCGCTCCGAAGAGGCCAAGGCGCGTCATCGCGACCGAGCCGACTCGTACGCTCATCTTCTTGTCGTCGGCGCTCGGTGCTTCCAGGATCACTTGTTTCAGGCGAATCGGCGAGTCGCCGCGGTTGGCCTCGTCGATGATCTCCTGGAACCTGTCGTGCGCCACGATGTTCAGCCGATCCACCGCCGCGACGCCCGTGCGCTGGCCGTAGGGCAGGCGCAGTCCGCGGCCGATGGACTGCTCGATCAGGGTGCGGGCATTGGCGGCGCGCAGTGGCACGATGGTGTAGAGGTTGGTCACGTCCCAGCCCTCCTTGAGCATGTTGACGTGGATGACAATCTCGGTCGGCTCATCCACGCGCTCCACGGCGAGAAGGCGGGTGATCATCGCTTCCTCTTCCGCGCCGGTGCGGCTGGAATCGACCTGAATCACCTTGCCCGCGTACCGGCCCGCGTAGAAGGCCGCGGATTCGATCAGTGCCTTGAGCTGCGCCGCGTGCGTGGTATCGCGCGCAATCACCAGCATGAAGGGCTTGACCACCGGCACACCGTTCTCGCGGGCGTAGGTGAGCAACTCCACCTTGGTGGTTTCGTGCAGCCGTACACCGTCCTCCAGCTTGATCTTCTCAACCTCTTCCGGCGCGTGCGCCGATGCCGAGAAGTTGCGCTGGGTCACCACGGCAGGCTCCTTGACGAAGCCGTCCTCCATCGCCCGCGCCAGCGGATAGTCCATCACCACGTTCTTGAACGGTACCGGCCCCTTGCCGGACTCCACGAACGGGGTGGCCGTCACCTCTAGGCCAAACAGCGGCTTGAGCTCGTTGATGGCCCGCATGCCGGCCTGCGCGCGGTAGCGATGCGACTCGTCCATCAACAGCACCAGGTCCGGCAGGTTGGCCAAGTGGTTGAAGTAGCTGTCGCCCAGCACCTCGCGCATGCGCTTGATACGTGGCTCCCTGCCGCCGCGCACCTCGGAGTTGATCTTGGCGATGTTGAAGATGTTGATGCGCACGTCGTGGGCGAAGCCCATCGACTGCTCATCCACCGCCGCGCCGGTCTGGTCGTAGTTGTCGCCGGTGATGATCAAGGGCGGCTGCTGGGCGAACTCGGCAATGCCCTTGAACACATACTTCGGCGTATTGCGCGTGAAGTCCGTGATGAGCTTGTTGTAGATCGTCAGGTTGGGCGCCAGCACGAAGAAGTTGTTGATGCCGTGCGCCAGATGCAGGTAGGCGATGAAGGCGCCCATCAGGCGCGTCTTGCCCACACCCGTGGCCAGCGCGAAGCACAGCGATGGAAATTCGCGCTCGAAGTCCTCCAAGGTAGGGAGTTCAGCCTTGAGCGTTGCAAGAATTGCCGGGAGATTGCGCCCTTCGATGGCGCCCTCATGGTCCAGCAGTTCGGGCGCGGCTTGCAGCATACGCCCCAACCTGGCGAGGGATTCAGCTTGCGGCGGTCGCAGCGAGAGCCGGCCGCTGATGGCGTTCAGTACACGGGCATTCATGCAGCGCCCTCCGACATGGCCTGGGCGTAGATGGTCAGGCACAGCTCCAGATCGTCGATGACCTCATACAAGGGTTTCTTTCCGGAAAATTTCTCGCTTTCCCGCAGGATCATTTCAACGCCGAAGCCACCGCGGTCCATCAGGAAGCGTTTGCCCAGCGCCGGATCGTCGACCGGGTAGTAACGTGCGAGCAAACTGGCCAGGATCTCGTTGCGAGGCACGGACAGGCGCGTCATGGATGCCAGGGACAAGGTGCTCGGCAAGGCGCCGGGAGAATGAATTTCCAGGCGATCGGAAAACATGAACAGCCGAATCCGTCGGCCGTGCAGCGAGTAGTCTCGGTGCGCCACGGCGTTGACAATCGCCTCGAAGACCGCATCCAGGTGGTATTGGGGATAGTCGATGCGCCCCAGGCGCTTTCGTGCCGCCGTCACCATGTTGCGACGGACGAAATGCAGGGCATCGAAAATCTGCCGATCCAGCGGGCCGGTAATTTCCAGCCCATCGATCTGATCGTCGGGATTGTTCTGCGGCCCGAGTGCGCAACGGCAATGATTTCGGCATTGCGCAGCCAGCGTGCCGGATTCAGCGTGCCGAGCAGCACGCCAGCCACAGTCGGCACAAACCGCCCATCACGCAGATGCAAGAGGTGCAAGCGTTCGAGTTGGGCGGCGGCGTCGCCTTCTTCTGGTTTGACGAAGCGCCGCAGCAGCAAGGCGTCGAGATCGTCGAAGGTGCAATCGGGAACCTCCTGCTCCTCGAAGCGGATCAAGCGCGCCTGACTGCGTTGCTGGAACAGGCGCGCCAGCGCATCCGGCGGCAGTTCCCGCTTGGCGTGTCCCACGCGACGGAAGTAGCCGTTGGCACTTTGATGCACCCACAGGCTCTTGGGCACCTCCACCACGATGACCGGGCGCCGCTGGCCAGCGTGATCGGGCAGTGCCAGATGGCGCGTCACCACGTCGAGCGGCGGTTTGATGCGGTCGGTGCAAATGGCCGCCAGCCACGCCTCCAGCCGGTCGAGTTGTTCGGGCGGAACGCCCACCACTTCCCGGCGCTTGTCGTCGACACCCAGAATCAACAGGCCGCCGGCGGCGTTGCCCATCGCTGCCAGTTCATCCGACAGCCCGTCGGGGTGCGGGTCGGAGACTTTGCCGTCCGGACGCAGAACCACTCTTTTCAGTTCCAAGGTGGAGTCTTCGCCCAAGCGAATGCGCTCCAGCAGGTGTTCGATGTTCATGCCTCCTCCTCGAACAGGCCGCCCTGTCCGGCGTGAGCGAGCGCCGCTGTCCTGGCCCTGGTCTTCTTGAGGTTCCCGTCCATGGCGGCGGGCTCGGCCTGTTCACGCTGCGCCAGCGGCAGATTGGCGACGTTCAGGCTGTAGTCGTCGTGGCCCCATTCGCAGCGGGCCAGCACCATCTTCGGGATCTTCTTCAGCGTCAGGTTGGGCCAGCGCTCGGCGGCCTGCGTCGCCGTCACCCCCCGGAAGGCCGAACAGCACACCAACAGGCTGCGCGCCGTGCCCACCTCGTCGGCCAGCGCCTGCAACTGTTCGGCGGACAGGTTCTGCGTGGTCACAAAAATGAAATCCCGCTCGCTGGAGTGGCCGTGCTGCCACCAGTGCGTTTCTGACGGCGCGTAGTTGAAGCCTTCCAGCTTGGCCAGCGCTTCGGCCAGTTGCGCAGCGTTGTACTCCGGATTGATGACCGGGTTGCCCCAGCGGTCGTTGACGATCAGCGTGGGGGCGAGGCGGTAGTAGCGGAAGCCGCCGCCGCCCTGCCAGCTGACGGCCTTGCTGATGCCGCCCGCGTCCTCGCCGTCGATGACCTTCTTCAGGCGCGGGATGATGTGCGTGTGGCAGTGCTCGCCCAGCTCCACCATGATCCAGCGGCGGCCCATCTTGTGGGCGACGGCGCCGGTCGTGCCGGAGCCGGCGAAGGAATCGAGGACGAGGTCGCCTGGGCTCGTGGCGATCTCAATTATTCGTTTCATCAGTCGCTCAGGTTTAGGCGTATCGAACGCATCAACCTTCCCAAACAACGAATGAATCTCCTTCTTTGACTCGTCGGTGTGCCCAACCTCATCATGCGGCCACCATGTCCAAGGAACGTACCCCTCGACCTCCGAGAGATAGCGGATTACATTTGGCTGGGAATCCCCGTTCTTTCCAAAATAGATGCGACCTTCGTCGCGCAGGCGCTCAAACGTGGCTTTACTCAAGCCCCAGCATCGACCTTTAGGTGGAACGAAAACTGCACCTGAAGGTGAGACGATCTCATAGAACTGCTCTTTCGTGGCGTGCCCCTCTTGAGCCGTCATTGGAATTGGACGCCAAGGGCCCTTCGGATCGTTATTTGGGTTTCGGTAGACCTTCGTTTGCTCGGGTGTTGGCGGCACCTTGTTTCGGATCGCCTTAAACGTCACAGGATCAACTGCATAGGTAAGAACGTACTCATGAACATCGCCGATCGCTTCTCGGTTCTCGCGTGAATAGCGCTTCTGCCAGACATTGGATGCTATAAAACACCGTCTCCCAAATACCTCGTCCAATAGAACACGAAGATATGGAGCTTCGTAGTCGTCAATAGAGACCCAAAGCGAACCATCTGTCTGAACGGCCCCGGGTATCGAGGAGGCCAGTTGGTTTAAGTTGAGGCCGATGTGGCGGCCTCACTGGCGAGTTGCCGCCAGTAGTTTGCCTCAGCTTCTGCCGGAGGGATGCCCCCAATCGGCTTGAGCAGTCGGATGTGGTTGAACCAATGCACCCATTGCAGGGTGGCCAGTTCCACGGATTCCCTGGTTTTCCAGGGGCCCCGGCGGTGAATCCATTCGGCTTTGTACAGCCCGTTGATGGTCTCGGCCAGCGCGTTGTCGTAGGAGTCGCCCTTGCTCCCGACCGAGGGTCGGATGCCGGCTTCGGACAGGCGTTCCGTGTACCGAATGGACAGGTATTGCGACCCCCTGTCCGAATGGTGCACCAGGGCATTGGCAGCGGGCTGACGCTCGTACAGGGCCTGCTCCAGCGCATCAAGCACGAAGTCCGTCTGCATGGTGCGGCTGACGCGCCAGCCCACGATGCGCCGGGCAAACACGTCGACGACGAAGGCCACGTACAGCCAGCCCTGCCACGTGCTGACGTAGGTGAAGTCCGACACCCACAGTTGATTGGGACGCTCGGCCTTGAACACCCGATTGACCCGGTCCAGCGGGCACGGCGCTGCTGCATCTGGCGTGGTCGTGCGAACGCTCTTGCCTCGACGCGCGCCCTGCAGCCCCAGGCGCCTCATCAGCCGCTCGACCGTGCAACGCGCCACCCGGATGCCTTCGCGGTTCATCTGCAGCCAGACCTTGTCGGCACCGTAGACCTGCCAGTTGGCGTGCCACACGCGCTGGATGTCAGCCGCAAGGGCCTGGTCACGCTGGGCGCGGGCGCTGCGCAGTTCAGGCCGGCGCCGGCGGGCCGCGTGGCGCCAATAACACGACGGGGCCATCTGCAACACCTGGCAGATGGACTCGACCCCGAACATGTTGCGGTGCTGGTCGATGAAGCGCTTCAGCTCTTCAAACGGCGGTCGAGCTCCGCCTGGGCGAAAAACGCGCCGGCGGCCTTGAGGATGTCGTTGGCGCGGCGCAGCTCCTTGTTCTCACGCTCCAGTTGCTTGAGGCGTTCGCGCTCGCTGCTGCTCAGGCCATCACGCTGGCCGGCATCGACTTCCTCGCGCTTGACCCAGTCCAGCAGCGTCTGCGGCACGCAGCCAATCTTGGGCGCAATCGATTCCACGGCTGCCCACAGCGACGGGTAGTCGCCCCGGTGCTCTTGCACCATGCGCACAGCGCGCTCGCGCACCTCGGGTGAGAACTTTGTTGACTTGTTCATGGCTCCATCTTCTCAAGTGTTGGAGCCTCCTCAAAACCCGGGGCCGTTCAGTCGGGTGTAGCAAACGCTTGATTATCTCCAGCCGGTCCCGCATCAAGCCAAGCCAGATGGAATGTTCAAGACCATCTTCATAGTGAGTAAACGCACTACCCGTGTTGTACGGCGGATCGATGTAGATGCACTTCACCTTCCCGGTGAACTCTTGCTCCAGCGCCTTGAGCGCGAGCAGGTTGTCGCCGAAGATCAGCCGGTTGTCGAAGATGTCGTTGTCCGACACGCGATGCCTGGCGTGATAGGACTTCTCCGGGTCTTCGAGCAGGATGCGCGGCTCCAGCTTCGGCCGCTTCTCCTTGCCGATCCAGGTGAGTTCCAGTTTTTGTTTGTTGCTCATCAATACGTCCTGATCAACTCAATTGGGCAATGCGCCAGATGGCGGTGGCCTGGTCGGCCATCCAGTTCTGCCGTACCGCAATTCGTTCGGGTGTCCATTCGGCGTTGTCCACGGCGACTTTCTGCGTCAGAACAAATCCGCTTTGCTGATAGTCAGGCCGTTTGGCGGCGTAGTCGGCATTGCTGGCGTCGCGGTTGGCACCCGTCTGCATCAGGGTCATGTTGCCCAGCCGATACAGCAGGCCATCCATCTCTTCGTTGCTGAATCCGCCCCAGCCATCGGGGGCGTGCTGCGGCAGGATATGTTCGATGTTGAAAGCGTCGCTGGTGAAGCTGTGGTCGTTGCCGGAGAGCTGCCGCTCCAGCGCGCACAGGATGAGGCGCACCACACGGTTATTGCGCGAATCGGTGGTGCGGATGATTTTTTCGGCGAATGCCGCGCGAAACGCCCGGTCTTCAACATAGATGCTCCGCATCGCTGACAACGTATCGGATAGCTCCCGCAGCTCCCCCTTGGCAATGCGCTCGGCGACGGTGTTGTAGGTGCGCTCCTGCTCGGCTGTGCCGAAGGCGCCGATGACGTTGTAGCGCATCGAAATGACCACAGTCGCCCGCAGCAAGCCGGAGAAATTGCTGGCGTCGAAGCTGCGCCGTGCGGCCAGCAGCAATGGGTAGGGTTGACGTACCCGGAAGGTTTTGAGTACGCCGGCGTTGTGCTTGTCCTCGGGCGGCCAGTCCGAGACTTCCGGCGAGGTCAATGCCAGGTAGGTGTCGAGGTCTTCTTCCATGCCGCGCAGCAGACCGAAAACGGCTTCGCGATCCATGATCTTCGAGCGGATGGTCTTGAACAGATCGGCTTGCCGGGCAAAATTGCGCCGGCTGTTCCAGTGAGCGCGCAGGAAGTCGGGAAAGTTTTCCGATTGCAGCCGTCCGACGAGCGACTCCCAGCGTTCTTCCAGACTGTGCAATTCGTGGTCGGACTCGCCGCCGCGATCGAGTACGGAAAATAGGTAATTCTTCAGCAGGTCGGTGGCGGACAGACGCACGCCACGCGCATTCAGAGTCTCGAAAACCTTGTAAGCGTTCAGCTCGTCCGTGACCGTGATGACGGTGAAGAACAGCTTGTCGCTGATGTCCTCGACAAGTTGCGCCAGGCGCGCTCCTTCGTTGCCAGTGCGTGCCTTGAGGTAGGTCGCAATCTGCTTGTCGAACCACTCGAACGCCTTGCGCAAGGAATGCTCGGAGGCACGCAGGTTGCGTCTGGGCAAGTGCCCGAGCGGCAAGAGGTAGTCGCGGTAGTAGGCGTTGTTGTTGCGGTTCAGGGCGAGTTTTGGCCGGGCGATCAGGGTCACCGGATCGAGATAGCCGATATAGGTTTGCCGGATTTGGTTGATACGCTGGGTGTTGGCATCCCCCTCGTTGCCGGCTTCGATCTGGCGCTGGAGATTCTTCAGGACAGCCAGCACGATCAGGCTGAGCGTAGTCAGGCGCTGTTGGCCATCGATGACATCGAAAGTCTTGTCATCCGCGGACTGCAGGACGAGATAGCCCATGTAATGAGAAGACTCTCCATCTGGGTTGAAGGTGGCAAGAATGTCCGCCCACAGGTCTTCCCACTCGTCACTGGTCCAGCTGTAGTCGCGCTGGAAGCGCGGGATGCGGTAGGTCAAGCCATTGCCGATAAGTTTGCGAAAGGTGTTGTTTTCGGTCCTGAAGTTGGTTGCGGCCATGTGCGGTACCTTCCTATAGCAGTTCCCATTCGATGGTAAACAACGTGCGCTCCTCGACCTGCTCTTGGAGTTGCACTTCAAACTGACTGATCAAGTCGTTGTGCTGCGCTTGCCTTCCAGCTCGCGCTGCTTCTTCTGCCATGACAGTTTTTCTTCCAGCGCCGGCGAGGTCGCGGTGGTGCGGCGCACACCCTTGATCTCCTGCTCCGGACCCAGCTTCAGGTCGTCCGCCCAGGCATCCAGCTTCTGGACTTCCTGCTCGAAGTAGCCGAGGTTGCACTGGTTGACGTCGCGCAGGAGTGCGGTCTTGCGGGCTTCCACGTCGGCCGGCAAGGGGTCATCAGGGGCGTTGAACAGGCTCGCTGCTTGCGTGGTCGCGGGCAGGCGCAGCAGTTTTTCCGGGTCTTCTTCCGCGAGTGCGACGCCGTCGGTCGTGCATGCGGCAATCAGCAGATGCTGCTCCTGATTGCCGGGTGTCTCGACCGAGATCAGCTTCACGGTGAGCCATCCGGCCTCGCCGCGCCAGGCTTCAAGCGTGCTGATCTTTGCACCGTGAGCGTTGTGGTCGAAGACGAGACGCGCCCTGTCGAGTGCCCGAGCCTTGGCCTGCTCGATTCCCCATCGCGCCAGCAGATGATGGATGCGGTAGAGGTGCGCGTCGCCGGAGCGGCGGGGTAATTCGTGGCGTCCCAGCTCGATGCCCGCGAGGCCGCTGTGCTCGCTTCCAGCGCACCCGCAATCGCGTGCGTGCCGGAAGCGATCACCTTCCGTCGCCGTTCGGCCCAGCGCTCCGAGATGACCAAGCCGGCTTCGATGGTCTTGCCCGGACCCACCTCGTCGGCGAGGATCACGCCACGCGAGAGAAGGTTGCGGCAAGCGAAGCGCGCGGCCTCGACCTGATGGGGATTCCGATCGACTTGCGAATCGACCAGGGTCGAAGTCAGCGACTCCACGGAGTCGCCCGCGGCACGCCGGGCGAGCAGCCAGGCAAAGTACTGGCTCCGATGCGACGTCGGAAGCTGCAGTATTGTCAACGGCGACCCTCCTTTTGTTCTTCCCCGCGCGTGATTCGGCGGCCGGCTGGCCCAGGCTCGCTGCGCCGCCAGGTTTCTCCTGGCGGATGCTGGATTTTACGTGCCGGGACTGGCCGATTTTCCGGCATTGCGGCGTCATCGACCAGCGATCGGGCTCATGGGTATCCCGGTCCTGGCGACCGCAGCCGGCGTTTGTCGCCACCCCTCATCCTGGCGAAGACCAGTGCCGGCCCCCGTCGGCGATGACGGCCGGATCGTCGTCCGTACTGATATAAGGCTCTATTAATAGCGATGGCTGGTGGCCGCTTCCCCGCCCTGTCGGCGCGCGCCATGTCCCGGTATCCCGCTTCTCGGACCGAACTCCTTTTCCTGATAACAAGGCGCTGACTGCCCGCGCTGCTTGCGGGGCAGAGGGCATCGGCTGGTCGCCAGGGTCCTGGCAGCCGATCCTGGGCTACCCATGGCGGGATCGGCTGGTTCAATATATGTCATGGTATATAGCGATGGTGGCAAGCTGTCATCGACTCGTAACCTGCGCTTCACCCTCCTGTAACAGGGCGGTCACATAATGCCCGGCCTTAACCCTTACCGATCAGTCTCCGAACATGAGCCGACGCTTTTACTGCCTGGTTTTTCTGCTGGCGCTGCTGCCCCCGAGTCTTGCCCTGGCCTGGTGGAACGACGAGTGGAAGTCGCGCAAGGAGATCTCCGTCGATGCCAGCATCACCGGCGCGGACATCAAGGAGACGCTGGTCGATTTTCCGGTACTGGTGCGTCTGCACGCGGGCAACTTCAGCTATTTCAGCGAGCTGGCGGAGGGTGGCAAGGACATCCGCTTCATGGCCGACGACAAGACGCCGCTCAAGTTTCAGGTCGAGAAGTACGACGCCGTCAACGAGATGGCCCTGATCTGGGTGCGGGCACCGAAAGTCCAGGGCGGCGCCACCACCGACAAGTTCATGATGTATTACGGCAACGAGGATGCCGCGCCGCCCGACAGTGGCCAGGGCGTCTACGACGACGGCATGGCGCTGGTCTATCACTTCGACGAGACCCAGCCCGTGCCGCAGGACGCGACCGCCAACAACAACCACGCGGCCAGTTCCACGGCGGCGAACGAGACCGGCGGCTGGATCGGTGCCGCCGCCCGGTTCGCCGGCAACGGCGTCATCACCGTCAATCCGACGCCAGCGCTGGCCATCGATCCTGCCAAGGGCTGGACTTTCAGCGCCTGGCTGAAGGCGGAGCCGCCCCAGGCCGAGGCGCACGTGATGAAGGCGGTGGACACGCAGTCGGCGATCGAGCTGATGGTGCGCCCGGTCGGTCTGGTGGCGCGCTACACCACCGCCGCCGGCGGTTCGGTCGAGACGCCACCGGCGCCGCTGGCGGCACCGGCCCAGTGGCGGCATGTCGCCGTGGTGCTGCGGGCCGACAAGCTGGAACTGTTCGTGGATGGCGCCAACGTCTCCGAGGTGCCGGTCGCGGCGGCGCCCATGAACCCGACCCTGACGCTGGGCGGGCTGGCCGGGGGCAGCTTCCTCACCGGCCTGCTGGACGAGGTGCAGGTTGCCACCGTCGCCCGCTCGGTCGACTGGCTGAAGATCGCCGCCCGCAGCCAGAGTCCCGATTACACCGTCGTCACCATGGGCGGCGACGAGGGGCAGGATGCCGGTGGCGACAGCTCCTTCGGCGTCATCATCCAGAACGTCACCATCGATGGCTGGGTGGTCATCGGCCTGACCGGCATCATGTTCGTGATGGCGGTGGTGGTCATGGCCATCAAGGTGGTGGTGTTGCGCCGGGTGCGCAAGGACAACCAGGCTTTCCTGGACGCCTACGCGCGGCTGTCGGTGGACGCCGATCTCGCCGCGCTGGACCAGGAGGAGACCGAGGAGGACAGGGAGCTCGGCGAATCCGATTTCCTCCAGGCCATCGCCGGCAGCCATGACCACTACCAGAGCTCGCCGCTCTACCACCTCTACCACACCGGCATCCGCGAGATGAACAAGCGGCTCGGCAAGGGCAGCAGGCCGCTGTCGCCGGAGGCGCTGAACGTCATCCAGACGGCGCTGGACGCGATCCTGGTGCGGGAAACCCAGCGGCTCAACAGCAAGATGGTGCTGCTCTCCATCGCCATCGCCGGTGGCCCCTACCTGGGCCTGCTCGGCACGGTCGTCGGCGTCATGATCACCTTCGCGGTCATCGCCGCCACCGGCGACGTCAACATCAATGCGATCGCGCCCGGCATCGCCGCGGCCCTGCTTGCCACCGTGGCCGGCCTCGCCGTCGCCATCCCGGCGCTGTTTGCCTACAACTACCTGACGGTGCAGATCAAGGACGTGATCGCCGACATGCGCGTGTTCGCCGACGAGTTCCTGGCCATGATCGCCGAGCGGGCCGCCGACCGCTGCCGCGCGGAGTAAGCCATGAAGGTCGATTCCGAAGAAAAGATCTACGACGACATCAACATCACCCCGATGCTGGATGTCGCCTATGTGCTGCTGCTGATCTTCATCATCATGACGACGGCGACGGTGCAGGGCATCACCGTCAACCTGCCCAAGGCCAGCAGCAGTCCCAGCCTGGCCAAGCCCAAGACCAAGGCGGTCTCGATCACCCAGGACGGCACCCTGTACCTGGACACCTACCCGGTCACCCTGGCGGAGCTGGAAACCCGCCTGGCGCAGTACAAGGCGGCGACGCCGGACCTGCCGGTCGTCATCAAGGCCGATGCCAGCATCCAGTACCAGAAGGTGGTCGAGGTGCTGGACGTGGTGACGCGCCTGGAAATCGGGCAGCTGGGCCTGGTGACGCAGAAGCTCGTCAAGTAGCGCTGCCATGAGAGTCCTTGCCGCCGCCACTGCCGACATGGCCGGACCCGCACCGGGCACCGGGGAGCGTGGCGCATGAAACACCGGTTTCTGCTCAAGAACCTGCCCTGGATCGCCGGCCTGGTGCTGGTGCTGATCGTGGCGGTGCTCGCCTATGTGTTCCGGGACCTGTTCGAGAGGCCGGCGCAGACGAAGAAACAGGTGCAGCAGATCACCGTGGTGCAGCCGCCCAGTCCGCCGCCACCGCCGCCGCCCAAGCCGGACATCAAGCCGCCGGAGGTGAAGGAGGAAAAGCTGCCGGAACCGGAGCCCGAACCCGAGCCGGAAACGCCCGAGCCGGAGCCGGAACCCGCCGACGCGCCACCGGGCGATCAGCTTGGCGTGGATGCCGACGGCGGTGCCGGCGGCGACGGTTTCGGGCTGGTCGGCCGGAAGGGCGGTGCCGGCCTGGTCGGTGGCGGGGGCGGCAACGCCATCATCTGGTACGGCCAGCACGTCCAGCGCGAGCTGACCAGCGAGCTGGATCGCAGCCTGCGCGACCGCGCCCGCGCCAACAGGTACTCGGCCGTGGTGCATGTCTGGATCAGCCCCAACGGCGAGATCACCCGGGTGGAGCTGGCCAATTCCAGCGGCACGGCGGAGATCGACGAGGCCCTGAGACAGGCCATCGCCCAGATTCATGGCCGGCTCAAGCCGCCGCCCGAGCGCATGCCGCAGCCGCTGAAGATTCGCATCCGCACCTGACGCGCCCATCCGGCGCGCGCCAGGTTTTCCCCATCGTTCGAGTGATTCCATGAGCAAGCACATCCCGGCCCGACGGGCCGCATCACCGATGACCCGCCGCTCCGCGCTGGGTCTCTGCATCACCCTGGCGCTGGGCGGTTCGACGGAGGCCGGCGCCTCGACCGAGAAGGAGGAATTGCTCAAGCTGCGCAACACCACCCTGAACCTGATCGACATGCTGGTCGAGCAGGGCGTGCTGGACAAGAACAAGGCGGCGGTGATGGTGAAACGCGCCGAGCAGAAGGCCGCCGACGAGGCCAGGACCGAAACCCGCCGGGAAGAACCCGCGGAAGGCCGGACCGCGGCCGCCGGCGCGGGCTCCGCCGTCGCCATGCGCAACCTGCCGGACGAGCCGTCCACCCGCGCGCCTGGCAAGGGGCCCGTGCGCGTGACCTACGTGCCGGACTTCGTCAAGGACGAGATCCGTGCCGATGTCCGCAAGCAGCTCAAGGACGAGGTGGTGAAGGAGGTCAAGGCCGAGGCCAGGAACGAGAAGTGGGGCATCCCGGCTGCCTTGCCGGAGTGGGTCAGCAGGATCAAGCCCTATGGCGATATCCGCCTGCGCTTCGAGGATCAGCTGTTCGGCGCCAACAACGTGCCGAACGCCTATTTCAACTGGCCCCTGATCAATGCCAGCGGCGGCCTGGCCAATACGCCCAATCCGTTCCTGAACACGACCCAGGACCGCGAACGCTTCCGGGCGCGCGTCCGCTTCGGTTTCGAGACCCAGCTGGTCGAAGGCGCCAAAGCCAACGTGCGGCTTTCGACCAGCAACGACCGCAGCCCCATCACCACCAACCAGACCATGGGCCAGACCGGCGAGCAATGGGAGGTCGCGCTGGATCGCGCCTTCCTCCAGTACGACTATCTGGACGACGAGGGTCACGACTGGTTCAGCCTGTGGGGCGGGCGCACGCCGAACCCCTGGTTCAGCACCGACAACATGTTCGACCAGGATCTCAACTTCGAGGGTTTCTCGGGCACCTTCCGCTTCCCCTTCAGCGACATGAACGATCCTGAGCTGCGCGGCTACAACGCGCCCAACACGGCGGGCCGGCTGTGGTTCCAGAACCTGAACCAGGGCTTCACCAAGCCGAACGAGGTCTACCTGACCGGCGGTTTCTTCCCGCTGCAGGAGACGCCCTTCAACGCCGACTGGAAGTGGATGGCGGCCGGACAGACCGGCTTCGACTGGCTGTTCTACACCGACTCACGCCTCAAGACCGGCGTGTCCTATTACAGCTTCCACAACACCCAGGCGCGCCTGAATCCGCCGGGCAGCACCGTCAACGACTGGACGGCGCCGCAGTTCTTCACTTTCGGCAACAGCCTGGCGCAGATCAGCAACGACCTGGAGCCGCTCGACGCGCCGCGCCTGGTGGGCCTGGCCTCGCGCTTCGATGTCCTCGACATCATCGCCCAGTACGACTACACCGGTTTCGCGCCCAACCATATCCTGCTGACCGGCAACTATTCGAACAACCTGGGCTTCGACCGCGAGCAGATCTACAACAGCCTGGGCCGGGATATCGAGCCGCAGACCGATGCCTGGCAGGTGCGCCTGGACGTCGGCCGTCCCGACATGCTGCGGCTGGGCGACTGGAATGCCTGGGTGGCCTACAAGTATCTGGAGCGCGACGCGGTGTTCGATGCCTGGACCGATTCCAACTTCCACCTGTCCGGGACCAACGCCAAGGGCTATGTCATTGGCGTCAACTATGGCCTGGCCAACAACATCTGGGCCAACCTGCGCTGGCTGTCCAGCTCCGTCATCACCGGTCCCACCTATGACGTCGATGTCCTGCTGGCGGACATCAACGCCCGTTTCTGACCTGACTCAAGCATGAAGCGCAATCCGATTCCCGGTCCGGCCGGGGCCGCCATCGTGGCGGGCGTCCGCCGTCCGCCCTTCGCTCGCGGCTGGGTGGCGATGGCCGTGCTGGCGGTGCTGCTCGGGCCGGCCGAGGCCGCCAAGAAAGGCGATCCCGATATTGTCCAGACCCTCAACAAGGCCCAGGGCATGCTCCGCCAGCTGAGTCAGGAAAAGGCCGAGCTGGAAGCCCGGCAGGCCGAGACGGCCAAGGCGCTGGAGGACGCCCAGCAGGCGCTGGACGCCAAGCTCAAGGAGAACCAGCAGCTGCAGGCCGATCTCAAGCAGAAGACCGACCTGCTGACGGCCTTGCAGCACAACAACGAAATCCTGAAGAAGAACAACGAGGTGCTCAAGACCAATCACGAGAACCTCAAGAAACACTGCGCCGAGCAGATGGACAAGGCCCGCGAGCAGATACAGCAGCTCGGCGGCGATGTGCGCAACCACCAGCACGACAACGCCCTGCTGGTGAACGCGGTCAAGGAGCGCGGCCGCTGGATCGAGCAGTGCACCCAGCGCAACCAGCAGCTGATCCGGGTCAACCGGGAGATCCTCGACAATTTCAACAACCAGAGCTTCTGGGAAAACCTCAAGGAAGCCGAGCCGCTGACCGGCATCGGCTCGGTCGCCCGGGAAAACCGGATCGAGGAATATCGCTACCGCCTCAACGATCTGCGCGTGACGCCCTGGCAGGACAGCGAGACCGGCGGCGGCCAGCAGCAGCCCTAGCGCATAGCTGCATCGCCGCAGCGGGCGGGCCGGCAATATCGCCGGTCGACAGGCTGGGCGCCGGGCATGCCGGCCATGCGCATGTCCGGCACATGGGCGGACCGGCGTTGTCGCGGATGGGGAATCCGTCCTCATCCCGACGCCGTCGAGTGCCACTGGCTCGCGCCGGAATACCCGCACCTTCGATCAATTCACCAGCATCTGGAGCGGTAGCCGGACAGGGTTGTCGCCGTCATCTGAATTTTTCGGGTACCCGATGGCAAACCGCCTGGCCGTTACCGGCCGGGCGGTTCGTCAGCCAGGCTTGTCGGGTGTCTCAGAAACCGAAGACCCGCCGCCGGGAACCCAGATCGCGGAACTGGGTTTCGCCGGTGGAGTCGTCGACGCCGTCGTTGTCGGTGACCATGTATACCCGGCCGCCGGCGCTGAGGGCCAGCCCTTCGGGCTTGTCCTGTACCCAGCCCCTGGGCGCCTGCAACACCGGCAGCAGATCGAGGGCGGCCTGTTTCGTGAGGGTGGGCAGGCTGCCGCCACGCGCCACCGGCTCGATGCCGGCCACCGAGAAGGTGTAGAGCTTCTTGATGGCAGCATTGTCGCCACGCTGGTTGTCGCGCTCGATTACGGCAAAGCGGTCGCTACCCAGGTAGGTGAGCTCGGAGAGTCCCACCCAGCCGCCGGCGGGCGATGCGGCGGGGTCCAGCGGGTAGCGGTAGAAGGCCCAGCTCTTGCTGGCCGGCGTGTAGCGGCCGATCTTGACGTAGCCTTTGTCGTCGTCCTTCCATTCGCGCTGGAAGGCGACGTAAACCTGCTCGTCCTTGTCCGAGCCGACCACGGCCACGCCCTCGTAGCCGTTGGTGGTTTTCTTGGCGTCCAGACTGTCGGGCAAGGTAATTTCCTCCTCGACCACGCCGGCCGCATTGGCCCGGATCAGCAGGTTCCTGCGGCTGTTGTTGCCTTCCGAGGCCAGCCAGAAGCCGCCGTCGGCCCGTTGCGCCAGACCTTCGATATCGTAGTCGCACGTGTTGCAGTTGGTCAGCGTCACGGCCGAGACGATGCGTGCCGGCCGGCTGCTGATGTCGAGGGTGTAGAGCTTGGGTTCCTTGTAATAGGCGTCGTGCGCGCTGTAGAGCCGGTTGGGATTGTTCCTGTCGCCCGCCAGCGCGGACAGCGCACTCCAGGGAATCGGCGTACCGCTGGCATCGTCCTCCGAGACCAGCGTCGGATAGCTGGCCGGGCCCCACTGCAAGCGGAAGATGTTGATGCTGGCGCGCAGGCCGATCTCCCGATCATCCAGTTCCGAGGCGGCGATGAAGAGGTTCCGTTCGGGAATCGCCTTGAGGCCCTCGGGACTGGCCGTCGTCGGCAGCAACTGGACGAATCTGGGCTCTCCCGTCGGGCTCGTCCTGTAAACGGCGACGAAATTGCCGCGCTCCGAGCCCACGAACAGGAAGCCGTCCAGGCCATATCGGGCAAATGTGATGCCTTCCGGCTCGCTGCCCTTGTTTTCCGACCGGCTTTCCGGATAGTGGCCATGGCGAACGGCGATGTGCTCGTAGCGGTTGCCGGCATCCTGCACCAGGCCGCTCATCATGTTGAACACGGACCATCCGCGGCTGCCGCCCCGCCAGTCGCCCTCGTTGGCCGTCGCCACGTGCATGTCGTCGATCCAGGTGACGGCGTCGGCCTCGCGGGCAACCCCCTTGAGCGAACCGGTCAGACGGATCACGTCGTCCTCGACCGTATCGATCCGGTCCAGATCGACCGTGCCCATGGGATAGTGATTGAGAATCCTGCCGTCGCGCAGGTTGACGAACACCAGGTGGTTGTTTTCCTGCAGGGTGACGGCGGCGATGTTGCGGCGGTTGATGTCGACATATTCGGGTTCGGCATCCTCCGGCGCGACGCCGGCGAGCCCGCTCAGCGCCACCTTGCGGGTGGTCCAGCTGCCGGGCTGGCCCTTGAGGTCGACGACCATCAGGTGTCCGCTGGGTAGCTGGGGCAGGTCGCCGTCGTTCACATCCTCGTCACGCTCGTTTTCGACCGCCACGGCGGCATAGCGTCCATCCGGGCTGATGGCGACGGCATCGGGCTGGCCCTGCATGTCCAGTTCGGCGAGGATGGCGCGGGTCTTGAGGTCGACGACAACCAGCTTGCCGGAGGGCGAGGCAAAGCTGGGCGAGGTATTGACCCCCACCAGCGCATGACGCCGGGTGATGGCCACCGAAGTCGGTTCGCCACCCACCGGCATGACGCCGTCCACTCGCGGATCGGCGGGATTGGCGATGTTGACGAAGCCGATGCGTTCGCCGGGGCTGTCGGTGTAGATCAGCGTGCGGCCATCCTGGCTGACGTCCAGGATCTCGGCGGCGTTCACCTGGCTGGCATCGGTGTTCCGGTAAACCGGCAGGGTGGCGATGCGCTCGAACTGGCGGCCATTGACAACCGGTGCGAATGGCGGTGGCAGCGTGCCGGGGCGATCGAACAGACCGGCCTGGGCAACGCTGGCCTGGATGCCGGCCAGTGCCATCGCCAGGGCGGCGGCAAGCGTCGTTTTGCGGGAAGACATGGGCGTGTTCCTGTGGTGTGTTGAGAGACGGTTGCGGCGTGTGGCGCCGGCGGTCGGTGCCCGCGCCCGGAGTGGCCGGGCGTGCCGATGGTGTCCGCGAGGGAAGCGCGGGGCTGGCTGCCCCGCGTTCGCCGATGGGTCGGAGGGCGAGGGTTGCCGTCAGGTGCCGATCACGCCGCCGTCTTCCTTGCGGATGACGATGGTGGCGGCGCGCGGACGGCCCTTGGGACCATAGCCCTGGGAGAAGGGCCAGGAGCTGATCTTTTCCGGCGTGGCCGGATCGTTCTTCTCGCTGTCCGGCTCGCCCGGATGCTGGATGTTGATGAACATCGAGGTGCCGTCCGGCGTTTCGGTGATGCCGGTGATCTCGCAGCCCTTGACGCCGGTCAGGAAGCGCCGGATTTCCCGCGTTTCCAGGTCGGCGCACAGCATCTGGTTGTTGCCGATGTTGGCGTACTCGTTCTTGCCGACGACGCTGGTGGAGATGTCGGTCTGGATCCACAGGCGGCCGTCGCGGTCGACCCAGAGGCCATCGGGGCTGCCGAAGGCGTCGCCGTTGATGTTGCCCCGGTACTCCGGTTTGGTCTGGGTCGGGTCGCCGCAGAGGACGAAGACATCCCAGGTGAAGGTCGCCGATGCCGGGTCGCCGTTGCGCTCGCGCCAGCGGACGATGTGGCCGAAACGGTTGTCCGGGCGGGGATTGGCCTCGTCGATGGGCGGCCTGGCGGAGCCGGCGCTGGTCGTGCCGTCCGGCTGGTTCGCCGACTCGGGGGTGCTGCCGCGGCGGTTGTTGTTGGTGCAGGTGACGAAGACATCCTTGGTGTTTTCGTCGACGGCGATCCATTCCGGGCGGTCCATCATGGTGGCGCCGACCCGGTCGGCCGCCTGGCGGGTCTTGATCAGCACCTCGGCCTGGTCGGCAAAGCCATTTTCCGGGGTCAGGCCATTCTGGCCCCAGACCAGCGGAATCCATTCGCCGATGCCGGCCATGTCGCTGGGCACATGACCGGCCTTGAACCTGGCGACATACAGGGTGCCCTCGTCGAGCAGGTTCGCGTTCACCCGGCGGTTGTTCGGCCGGAACCGGTTGGCGGAGACAAACTTGTAGATGTACTCGTTGCGCTCGTCGTCGCCCAGGTAGACCACGACGCGCATGTCCTTCGCCAGCGTTACCGTGGCACCCTCATGCTTGAAGCGGCCCAGCGCCGTGCGCTTCCTCGGCACGCTGCGCCTGTCATAGGGATCGATCTCGACCACCCAGCCGAACCGGTTGGGCTCGTTCGGGTGCAGGTCGGCGCGGAAGCGCTCGTCGTGCTCGTGCCAGCGGTAGCCGAAGCCGCCCTTGGTGATGCCGTAGCGGTTCTGATGGCTGGTGGGGGTGCCATTTTCCAGGGAGAAGTAACCGTTCCAGTTTTCCTCGCAGGTCAGGTAGGTGCCCCAGGGGGTGTAGCCGTTGGCGCAGTTGTTGAGGGTGCCCAGGGCTGCCCGGCCGGATGCGTCGGCCGCGGTCTGCATCAGCGGGTGACCGGCGGCCGGGCCGCTGATGCGGATCGGCGTGTAGGCGGTCAGGCGGCGCGCGTAGCGGGAAGGACGCACCACCTCCCAGGCGGAGCCAGTGGATTTGACCTCAACCAGCGACACGCCATGCGCCGCCTGGCTTTTTCTGACCTTATCCGCCGTCCACGGCGTCATGCCGCCGACATGCAGCAGGCCATCGTCGGTGTATTCGTGGTTCACCGCCAGGATGCCGCGGCTGGAGCTGGCCTTGCGGCCGGGCATCGGGTACGGCAGCGGGAAGAAGTGCATGCCGTCGTGATGCATGCCGGCCTGCTGTTCCTGCTCCTCGGCGGTGTTGCTGGCATCCGGCCTGAATTCGGGGCCGTTCGAAATGGGGTCGCCCCAGGCGTAGAGGACCTGCACGGCATGGTTCCTGGGAACCTTGACCACGTCCTCGCTGGAGACGGGGATGCCGTCAAAGCCGATGGCCGGGCTGTCGAAAGCCTCGCTTCTGGGCGTCCAGCTCAGGCCCGGCAGGCCAAGGAACGAGGCCACCGCCAGGGCCGAACCGCCCTTGAGGAGTTCGCGGCGACGCGGGTCGATTTCGACCAGGCTGTCGAAGTGGGGGTTGTCGGACGTGTTGCAGATGCTGTCGACATCGTGCTCGGCCATGGGTATCTCCGTGCTTCAGGGTTGCGGGGGGTCGGTGCCGGCCGCTGGAGCTGTGTGACCGGCCGGGAATCCCGGAAGATAGAGGCCGCATGTGACTGTGTGGTGACTGCCGCTTGACGAGTCGGTGAAGATTTGGCGACGGCGGGACGGATGCTGCGGGAGGGGCCGTTTGCCCCGGCGATTTGTCATAATTGCCCGCTAGTCTGTAGGGTCACCCTGGCGGTTGCCGGCGGAGCCCGGCAGCCGGGGCGTTTTCTTTCATCCTGATATTTTTGCGAGGCCATCATGGGCATTGGAATCTGGGAGTTGCTCATCATTTTCGCCATCGTGCTGGTCCTGTTCGGCACCAAGCGATTGCGCAACATCGGCGGCGATCTGGGCGGGGCGATTCGCAGCTTCCGCTCCGCCATGAGCGGGACCGAAGCCGAGGATGGCGACAAGCCCCATCGCGCCGATGCCGAGGCGGCGGACAAGCCCCCGCAGGACAAGGGTTAGCCGGCATGGTCCTGGCGGGTTTGACCGGGGTGCCGTCGCCGGCGACCGGGATGACGTGTGACGGTCGCGTGTGCCGGGGTCGCGTTGCCCTGCCGGCGGGAGGCGGGCATGGCTGACAGGGAGGGCAGGACCGACAACCGGGACGAGGAACAGCCGTTCATCGCCCATCTGATCGAACTGCGCGATCGCATCCTCCGGTCCGTGATTGGCGTGGGGCTGGCGTTCGCCGCGCTCGCCTATTACGCCAACGACATCTATGCGCTGCTGGCCGAGCCCCTGCTCAGGCACATGCCGGCCGGCACGCAGATGGTGGCCATCGACGTGGCGTCGCCCTTCTTCACGCCGTTCAAGCTGACGCTGGTGGTGGCGCTGGTGCTGGCCGTGCCCTGGGTGCTCTATCAGGCCTGGGCCTTTGTCGCCCCCGGCCTGTATCGGCGGGAGCGGCGGCTGGTGCTGCCGCTGCTGATCGCCAGCACCGTGCTGTTCTATGCCGGCATCGCCTTCGCCTATTTCGTGGTGTTTCCGCTCATGTTCGGCTTCTTTGCCGCGACGACACCCGCCGGTGTCACCATGATGACGGACATTTCCCGCTATCTGGACTTCATCCTGACCATTTTCGTCGCCTTCGGCATCGCCTTCGAGGTGCCGATCGCCACCATCCTGCTGGTCTGGAGCGGTATCGTCAGCCGTGCCTCGCTGGCGGCCAACCGGCCCTATGTGATCGTCGGCGCCTTCGTCATCGGCGCCATCCTGACACCTCCGGACGTGATTTCGCAGACCTTGCTGTCGCTGCCGATGTGGTTCCTGTTCGAGGCCGGACTGTGGCTGTCGCGCTTTTTCGGTCCCGGTGACCCCCGGCGGGAGGACGACGAGATCCCGCAGCTGGAGCCGCCGGACCCGCCGTCCTGATGCCGGGCCTTGCCCGGCGGGGCGAGGCCATGACCCACCTTCCGGCGCGTGGCGGCCGGGTTCCGCCGCGCCCCCATGACGGGGATGCCCCCGCCCGGGAGGGCCCGTTCCGCGCGGCTAGAGCCAGCCCCCGCCAAGCGCCTTGTAAAGGTCCACCATCGCATCGACCTGCTTCTGTTTGGTCTCGATGAGATCCTTCCTGGCTTCCAGGGCATCCCGCTGGGTCAAGAGCACA
Source organism: Methyloparacoccus sp. NF-16 (assembly GCF_056880625.1). NCBI lineage: Bacteria > Pseudomonadati > Pseudomonadota > Gammaproteobacteria > Methylococcales > Methylococcaceae > Methyloparacoccus > Methyloparacoccus sp. NF-16. Next base: position 146,949 of record NZ_CP174130.1, read on the forward strand.
TCGAGATAGTCCGCGCGGGCGGACCTGAACAGTTGGTTGGCGACATCTATCGACTTGACGAGCGAGTCCACCTGTTGCCTCTTGAGCGCGTAGTTCCTCTCAAGGTTGTCGATGTTGGCAAGCTGATTTGCCACCTCGGCACAGGCGTTCAGTATCTTCTGCTCGTATTCGGAGGCGGCCTGAATCTGCCTGGCATTCGCGTTCTTGTATTCGGCGATGATGGCATTTTTGTTCACCAGCGGGGCCACCAGTTCTCCGGCGACCATGGCCGCCAGCGACTCGGGGGTATTGACCAGGTATTTCAGCAGGAAGGCATCGAAGCCTATGCCGGCCTTGATGCCGAAGCTGGGGTAGAAATTGGCCCTGGCCACATCGATATTCAGGTCGGCTGCCGCAAGCCCGAATTCGGCTTGCCGGATGTCCGGACGATTTTGCAGCAGCTGCGAGGGGATGCCGGCGCGGAGGATTTTCGGCTGCATGTCCATGAAGCTGGTGGAGGCCCGCCGGATGGGCTGGGGTGTCCTTCCCAGGAGGACGTTGAGCCGATTCTCGACCACGGTGATCTGCTGCATGATGTCGAATCGCTTGCTCTGGTTCTTCGCCACCTCGGCCTCGTAGCGCTTGACCGCGAGGCTATTGGTTCTGGCGAAGATCTGCAGCTGCTTCACCACCTCCAGGCCGTTCTGCTGGATCGCGATGTTCTGGTCCAGATTCTCCAGCTGATTGTCCAGGGCCACCAGCTCATAGTAGGCATGGGCGACTTCCCCGACCAGATTGGTCAGCAGGAAGTTTCTGCCTTCCTGGCTCGCCATGTACTCCAGCACGGCCACTTGCGCCGCATTCCTGAGCTTTTTCCAGATATCGATTTCCCAGGTCGAGAAGAGCCCGAACTGGTAATTGCCGAAAAAGGTGGGGAAGCGCTGGCCATCCGGCAGCCTGAGAAAATCCTCGATAGCTCCCCTGAAGGTGTACTTCCCGACCTTTTCGCCTTCCGCCCCGGCGCCCATGTTGACGGATGGCAGATAGGCACCCCGCCGTGCCTGAATCTCGTTTTCCGCGATGCTGATGCGTTGCAGCATCATGTTCACTTCCTTGTTGTTGGCCACGGCAATATCGATCAGGCTTGACAGGTGCTGATCCGCGAAGAAATCCCGCCACTTCACGGTGGCTGAACTGGATTTCCCCGCAAGGCCTGGCTTGAAACTGTCCGGCAGACGAACCTCGGCTGTCCTTGCCGTCAATTCCGGAATCCCGCAGGCCGGCAAGGCCAGGCCTGCAAGGATCAGTGCCAGCAGCCGGACAGCGCTAGCCATGATGATGCTCGTCGCCCGGACCATATTGATAGGTCTCGGTGAAGGGGCTGACATCCTCGTCGCGGATCAGCCGCTTGCCTTCCGCCATGCTCGCGAACAGGTAATAAAGCCCCGGTATGAGGAGGACACCGAACAGGGTGCCGAAAACCATCCCGCCCAGGGCGGAGGTACCGATGGTGCGGTTGCCGACCGCGCCCGCACCGCTGGCCAGCGCCAGGGGAACCAGACCGGCGATGAAGGCAAAGGAGGTCATCAGGATCGGCCGGAAGCGCGCCTTGGCCCCCTCGATGGCCGCATCCCTGACGGACATGCCCTGCGCTTGCTTCTGCACCGCGTATTCGACGATCAAGACCGCGTTCTTGCCCAGCAGGCCGATCAGCATCACCAGGCCGATCTGGGAATAGACATCGTTGGCAAGACCGGTTTGTTGCAGCAGGAAGAGTGACCCGAAGATACCGGCCGGCAGGGACAGCAGGACGGCCAGTGGCAGGAGAAAGCTTTCGTACTGCGCCGCCAGCACCAGGTACACGAACACCAGGACCACCCCGAAGATCATCAGCGCCTCGTTGCCGCGGGCGGCCTCGTCGAATGACAGGCCTTCCCAGGCAATGTCATAGCCGCGCGGCAAGGTTTGCGCGGCGACTGCCTGGATGGCATGGATGGCCTCGCCGGTGGTGTGGCCGGGGGCAGGTTCGGCGCGAATGGCCGCCGAGTTGTAGAGGTTGTAGCGCGTCAGCTCGTTGGGGCCCTGTTTCTTCTTCATGGTCATGAAGGCGGAATACGGCACCATCTTGCCGTCCTCGTTCTTCACGTAGTAGTTCAGCACATCCTCCGGAAAGCGCCTGAATTCCGGCAGCGCCTGGGTATAGACCTTGAAGAAGTTGTTGAATCGGATGAAGCCCTGCTCGTAGGTGCTGCCGATCATGATGTCCAGGTTGTCCATCGCCTTGTCGATGGAAACGCCCTTCTGCATGGCCAGCCGGTTGTCGATGACCAGCTCATACTGGGGATAATTGGCCGCATAAAAGGTAAACAGGCCCGTCAGTTCCTGGCGCTTGCGCAGCGCTGCCATGAAGTCCTGGTTGATCCTGTCGAACTCGTCGTAACCGGTATCCGACGTCTTGTCCAGCAGACGCAGGGCCAGTCCGGACGCCGCGCCGTAGCCCGGAACCGCCGGCGGCTGAAAGAATTCGATGATGGCGCCGAAGTCGTGGGTTCTTTCTTCCAGTTCGTGGATGATGTCCTGCACCGAGGACTTGCGCTCGGTCCAGTCCTTCAGGTTGATGATGCAGGTGCCGGCATTGGAGCCACGGCCTTCGGTGAGGATTTCGTAGCCGGCCAGCGAGGAAACCGATTGCACGCCTTCGACCTGGCGGGCCACGCTTTCCAGTTCCCGTGCGACCTTGTTGGTGACTTCTATCGTGGAGCCGGGCGGCGTCTGGATGATGGCATAGAGCATTCCCTGGTCCTCGCCGGGAATGAAGCCGGATGGCAAGGTTTGACTGACGAGCAGGATGCCGAGGGAAAAGCCAGCCAGGGCCAGAAAGGTCACGATGCGTCGGGCTACCACGAGGTGCAGCAGGTTGAGGTAACGTCCTGTGGCCCTCTCGAAGACATGGTTGAAGCTGTCGATGAGGCGACGGATGGGCGTCCTCTTTCTGGGTTGCGCGTGAGGACTCTGGAGAATCATCGCGCACAGGACCGGGGCAAGCGACAGGGCCACGATCGCCGAGATGACGATGGACGAGGCCATGGCAATCGAGAACTGGCGGTAAAAGACGCCGACCGGTCCGCCCATGAAGGCAATGGGAATGAACACCGAGGTCATGACCATGGTGATGGCGACGATCGCGCCGCCGATTTCACCCAGAACCCGTTGTGATGCCGCGTAGGGCGATAGCTGCTCGGTTTCCATTTTGGCGTGCACCGCTTCGACCACCACAATCGCGTCATCGACCACAATCCCGATCGCCAGGACCAGGGCAAACAGGGTGATCAGGTTGATCGAAAGCCCGAAGGCCGACATCACGGCAAACGAGCCGATCAGGGAGACCGGCACCGCCAGGATGGGAATCAGGGTGGAGCGCCAGTCGCCGAGGAACAGGAACACCACCAGGGTCACCAGCACGAATGCCTCGACCAGGGTGTGCAGCACCTTGTCGATGGAGGCCTCCACAAACCGGGAGACATCGTAGGAGATTTCGTAATCCATGCCGTCGGGGAACGAGGTTTTCAATTCCCGCATTTTTTCCTTCACGTCGGCAATGACCTTGCTCGCATTGCTGCCGTAGTTCTGCTTCAGGACGATGGAGGCGGAGGGGTAGGAATCCTTATCGGAATAGATGTTGTAGAACTCGCTGTTCAGATCGACCTTGGCGATATCCTTGAGATGCAGGAACTCGCCTTCCGCATTGGCGCGGATGATGATGTCCTCATACTGCTCGGGCTTGTTGTAGCGGCCCTGATAGACCAGCACATATTCCCTGGACTGTGCGGCCATCCCCGTGCTCTGCCCGATCCGGCCAGGCCGGCCGATGATGCTTTGCCTGGCGATGGCATCCATCACCTCCTCGGTCGAAACGTTATAGGCCCGCATCCGGTCCGGGTTCAGCCAGATCCGCATCGCATACTGGCGACTGCCCAGGATTCTTGCCTGGGCGATGCCGAAGACGCGCTGGATTTCCGGAATGACGTTGACGTTGGCGTAGTTGAACAGGAATTTCTGATCCGCGTGCTTATCCTTGCTGTACAGGTTGATGTACATGAGCATGCTGGGCTGGACCCGCTCGACGATGACGCCCTCCAGCTGCACCAGCGCCGGCAGGCGGCTCATGACCTGATCCAGGCGGGTCTTCACGTTGACCATCGCGATATTGGGGTCGACGCTCAGGTCGAACAGCACCTGAAGGGTGGATTCCCCCGCGCTGGTCGCATCCGAAACCATGTATTTCATGCCGGGAACGCCGTTGATGGCGCGCTCGATCGTGATCAGGGATGACTGCACCAGGACATCGGCGCTGGCGCCCGGGAACGACAGGGAGATGGTGACGCGGGGTGGCGCGATATCCGGAAACTGGGAAATGGGCAAGGAACGGATCGCCAGCAAGCCCAGGAACAGGAACAGCAGCGACAGCACGATCGCCATGACCGGACGTTTGATGAAGATAGTGAACATGGCTTGCTCCGTGCCGGAGGTTCATTCGGCGTACAACTCGAGTTCCGAGCGGATCTTTGCCGGTGCCAGCAGGTCGATTTCCACCGGTTCGCCGGCATGTACCTTGCGCAGTCCTTCCAGCAGGATCCTGTCATCGTCCTTCAGGCCATCCCTGACGATGAACAGATGCGGCACCGAGGCATCGATGTGGATGAGCCGCTGCTCCAGCCGGCCTTCTGGCGTGACGATGAAAACGTAGGTCTTGTCCAGGATCTCGAAGGTGGCCTTTTGCGGGATCAGCATGGCATTCGGGTACGGCCTGGCCATCAGGATCGTGCCGGTCTGTCCATGGCGCAGCAGTTTGTCCGGATTCAGGAAGGTGGCACGAAATTCGATGTTGCCGGCCGTATTGTCAAAGTCCGCCTCGATGGTTTCGATGAGGCCGGCCTGATTGAACAACTCACCGTTGGCCATCCGTAGCCGCACCTTCGTCGGTTCGTTGCCGTGCCTGTGGGCGATGTAATCCAGATACTCCGCCTCCGGGACATTGAAATAAACCCATAGCCGGCTGATGTCCGACAATGTGGTCAGCAGTGCGCCTTCGTCCAGCAGGCTGCCGTTCCTGGCATACAGGCGATCCATGATGCCGTCGAAGGGCGCATTGATGTCCGTGAAGCTCAGGTGGGTTTCCTCCAGCTTGACCTCCGCCAGCGCCTTGTCCAGTTTTGCCTTGGCGAGCGCCAGCTCGTTGGGCGACACGATGTTCTGATCCGCCAGGCCTTTGGTATTCAGGTATTCGATGTTCATGTTGTTGGCCTCGGCCTTGGCCTTCATGAGTTCGGCCTGATAGATGTTCGGCATGATCTTGAACATCGGCTGACCCTGGCGCACCGCCTGTCCTTCATCCACAAAGATATGCTGGAGATACCCCCGCTCCAGGGCCCGTATCTCGATGTGCCGGATGGCGCGAATCTGGCAGACATATTCCCGGATGACGGTCGTGTCCTCGCGTAGCGGAGTCGTCGCCGCCAGTTTGGGCGGCTGCTCGTGCCGCTCGAGTTTGTCTCGATGGCAACCCGCCAGCAGGATGCCGATCACGCTGGAAACCAGGAGTGCTCTGACGAAGGTGTTACGGTTCATGGGGCAACATGAGGGCGGGGGCCTGCGCAAAACCAGGCTTGCAGCCGTGGCTGCGGCGAGGGTGGTGGATTGGCCCGTCTGAAGCGCTGTGGCGCGCCACGCCCATCGGGGAATGGCGGGTCATCATGGCCAGGGTTGCCGCGGGTGCGTGGCTACCGGAAAGGCCGTCGGGGGGGGCCGGGATTCTGCATCGGGTTTCATATGCCCGATGGGCCTTGGCTGTCAGGGTCAGGCTGCGAGAATGACGACGGTTCTGTGGCATGGGGTCAGCGGGGTCATCGCGTTGGCGTGCCCGCGGGTAAGCAGCATGCGTGCCGAATTCGACAACTTATTGAAAAACATGGGTATGGCTTGTGCGTCCGGTCGCATGGCCAGCGCCGGGCTGGTTGAGAACCACCGGATTGGGCCGGTTAACGGCAGCGCGGCCGTCGAGAGCATCCCGATGCGCGGCGACCCGGCGCCCCGGGGTTCGCGTGCAGGCATCGATAGCCGATGTATGGTGAAACCGGGACGCAAGTTGCGGTCTGCTGGCCGGGTCTGGCCGTGGCGTGCGGATGGCTTCCCGGGGCTGCCGGGCGTTATTGACGAGGGGGAAACAGACCTGCCCTCATCGGCGTGTCCGGATTGCGGGCTGCTGTAACCTGCCAACCGTTAGTCTGGTCTCCCCCCATTGACGGAGTCCGCACCATGAATCACATCACCGAACGCGGGATTCTCCAGGCCATGCTGTACCAGTCGAGCGAAATCCAGATGCCGCGGGTATTGAGGATTCATCGACGGCTGGAAACGGGCGACAGGCTGAATGACGACGATCTGACGTTCCTGTACGAGGTTTGCCGGTCGGTGGAGCGCATGCGGGTGCTGGTGCTCCGCCACCCGGATTACGAGGATTACTGCACCCGCTCGGTCTATCTGCTGCGGGAAATCTCCTCCCTGGCGCTTGCCAATGAACGGGCTTGATCCGGCGCGAGGGAAACCTCGGGCCCATGTGACCAAACGGTGAAAAGCGATCGTTCGCGTGCGTCGAAATGCCGCGGCTCCCGGGTGCGACAGCCGCCGCGCACTTTGCTAGCTTTCAACTGTCAGTCAGACGACAGGCGGCGGAACCGGATCGTGACAGGTGATTCCGCCATCGACGGGAATCCAGACCCTCTTGGAGGTGACGCATGAGCAGAAACAGAAACAGCAAGGCCGCGGAACCGGAAGCCATCCCCGACAGCACTGCCGATGCAGCGGCGACGCCCGAACTGGCCGCCGTCGAGGTGGAAGCGGAGCGAGGTCTCAATGTCGTCGTGCAGTCGGTCAAGGCCGGCGCCGAGGCGGCGGAACAGGCCGCCAACCGTTTCGGGGCAGGCTTCCGCAAGGTGGCCTACCGGGGCGTCTACTACGTATCCTTCGGCGCCACTTTCGGCGCCCTGGTGGCCGCCAGGCTGGTGCCGCAGGGCAGCTGGGTGGGCGATGCCATCGCCGATGGCGCGTCTGCCGCCAGGCAGGCGTTCCGCGAGCAGGCGGCGCGACGGGTCGAAGAGGACATGACGCAGGCGCCCACCCCGGCCTGAGCGCGGCCCTGTCCATCACGCCGGCAGTGCGGACATGTCCGCACTGCCCTTTCCATCCGCTCCGTTGCCGCGACCAGGCCAGGCTCTCCACCCGGTCGATGGGCCGGCATCCGCCATGACGACACTCGTCGATCTGATCGAGCACCGCAGCGCGGTGGCCGCCGACGCCACGCTGGGCGAGGCGTTTCATGCCTTCAGCCAGCACACGCATGCATTCATGGCGGTCGTCGATGGCAACCGCCTGGCGGGGCTGTGCGCCCGCAACGACCTGGGCATGCTGCTCGGGTCGCAGTACGGATTTTCCCTGTTCGCGCACAAGCCGCTGACGGCGCACCTGCGGCCCGGTCCGCTGCTGCTGCTGGCGGATACCGACCTGCACACCGCTTTCGGACAGGTCTTCGCCCGCGATGGCGAAACCTTCTACGACGACGTGCTGGTGATTGGCTGGGGTGGGGCGTTGCTTGGCCTCGTGCCCACGCAGACCTTGGTCAGGCTGCAAAACCGTTTCCACCGGGAGAGCATCCGCCTGTTGCAGGAGAAAGGCGCGGAGCTGGCGTTGAAGAATCAGCAGATCAAGGCCGATCTGCGCCTGTCGCGCGAACTCCAGCAGGCCCTGCTGCCGGCCCGTTACCCCTGCTTTCCTCCGCAGGCCGCGCCGGAGCACAGCCTGTTCCGTTTTCAGCATGTCTATCGCAGCGTCGGCATCGTCGGCGGGGATTTCTGCCATGTCCAGCCGGTGGCCGAGCGGGTCGCCGGCATCTGCATCGCCGATGTGATGGGGCATGGGGTCAGGGCGGCGCTGGTCACCTCGATGCTGCGGGCCCTGCTGGAGGAACTGGGCCCCCTGGCCGGTTCTCCCAGCCGGCTGCTGACCCAGCTCAATCGCGAGCTGGCCAGCATCCTTGGCGGCGCAAGCCATGACGTGGTCTACGCCACCGCGCTCTACCTGACCGTCGACGCGGATGCGGGAACGGCCGTGCTGGCGACCGCGGGACATCCGCCGCCCATCCGCATTTGCCGCCAGACGGGCCAGGTCGAGAGGCTCCGGGATGACCATGCCGGGACGTTGCTGGGCTTCTTCGACGACTTTGCCTGCGGCGAAACGCGCGCGCCCTTCCTGCCCGGCGATACCCTGGTGTTGTTCGCCGATGGCATTGTCGACGTGGAAAGCGCGGCCGGCGAGGCCTTCGGGGTCGAGCGCCTATGCGCGGCGCTGGCCGCTGGCATGCAGCGTTCCACCCCGGAGCTGCTGGAGCAGCTGCTGCGGAATGCCGCCGACTTCGCCGACGGCAAGGCTTTCACCGACGATGTCTGCCTGATCGCCGTGGACCGGACCTGTTAGCCCGGCCCGCCGGGCTAACAGGTCCGGTCCCGTGCACTCGGGGTTGTCTGTCAGGCCGGCAGGTGCACGAAGAAGAAGGCGATCCCGAAGATCACGTAGCAGAACAGCAGCAGCGCGCCTTCCAGCCAGTAGGTTGCCCCGTCCTGGAACACGAACAGGGCGATGAGGATGCCGGTCAGCACCGCCACCACCTCGAACGGGTCGTAGAGATAGATGAGCGGCTGGTCCGTCATGAAGCTGGTCAGCACCAGCAGCGGCGCGACGAACATGGCGATCTGCATGCTGGCCCCGACAGCGATTTCCAGGCTGATGTTGATCCGGTTCTTGCGGGCCATGAGGATCGCCGAGGCATTCTCGGCGACGTTGCCGACCAGGGGCACGATGATGACGCCGATGAAGGCCTGGGGGAGGCCGAGCCTCTGCGCGGTACCTTCGACCGTCTCGACCAGCAGCTCGCTTTGCAGTGCGACCAGAGCCGCGCAGACGGCCAGTACCGCCAGCGCCGTTCGCAGGCTCCATTGCGGTGGCTCGCCATTGCCATTGCCGTTGCCGTTGCCGTTGCCGTTGCCGTTGCCGTCGTACTGGACGAACAGGTTGCGGTGCGTCACGAAGGAGAAGGTCAGGCCCAGCACATAGATCAGCAGCAGCAGCGCGGACATGGCCAGGCTGAGCACCGTCAGCCCCTGCTCGACATTGGCCTGGCCCTCCCGGGTCATCTTGAAGGCCAGGGGTACCACCAGGCTGACGGCGGCGAAGCACAGCAGGGAGAAATGGCTGCGGGCGATGTTGCGATCGAAGCTCTGGAACTTGTGGAGCATGCCCCCGGCCAGAATGCTCAGCCCCAGCACCAGCATGATGTTGCCAATGATCGAGCCCACCATGCTGGCCAGCACCAGGCCGTACAGGCCCGTCTTGACCGCGAAGAAACCGATGAAGAGCTCGGGTATGTTGCCCATGGTCGCATTGACCAGGCCGCCGACCTTGGGGCCGGCATAGGCCGCGATCTGCTCGGTCGCCTGGCCGATGATGATGGCCAGGGGGACGATGGCAAGGCAGGCGGTGGCGAAAATCCAGGGATCGTCGGCCTCCAGCCAGCGCAGGATCAGGGAGCCCGGTACGAACAGCAGCAGCAGCTTGATGGGGTTCACGGGCATCCCTGTCGGCCAGGCCGGCGTGCAAAATCAATCGGCTATCGTAGCGGCGGCAGGTAACAGCTTGATGGCTGGCCAGGGCTCGCCGTGCCGGCGCTCAGCGCAGGCTGTCCGCCCTGTCGGTCCGTTCCCAGGGCAGGTCGGCATGCCCCATGTGCCCGCGGATCGGCAACTGCTGGTAGAAGCCGGGCCTGTGCCGGGCCGGCAGGTGGCGGAGATCGAAGTCGCGGATGATGGCTCCCAGGCGGAAGTCGAACGCTTCCCGCAGCCGCGTGCCGATGTCGGCGTCGGCAATGGTGCCGGAACCGAAGCTCTGTACCCGCACGCTGATCGGGCCCGCATGGCCGATGGCATAGCTCAGCTGTACCTCGCACTCCTCGGCCAGCCCCGCCGCCACCACGTTCTTGGCGGCATAGCGGGCCATGTAGGCGCCGACCCGATCCACCCGCGAGGGATCCTTGCCGCTCAGGGCCGATCCGCTGTGGCGGGCGTAGGCGCCATAGGTGTCGGCGGCGGTCTTGCGGCCGGTCATGCCGGAGTGCGAGCCCGGCCCGCTCTTCGGAAACGCGCCGCGCGGATTGACGAAGATCTCGCTGGCCGCGTCCGGCTGGATCGGATCGTCGGCGAACAGCGGCTGGATGACGTCGGCCAGCAGATGGGCGCGCAGCTCGGCCCCATCGACCGGCCTGCCGGCCACGCTGCCGGCGACGATGGTGATGCTGGCGACCCGGGCCGGGCGGTTGTCGTGGTACTCGATGCCGACCTGCACGGTGCAGTCCGGCGACAGATAGCCGAGCCGGCGTTGCTGGCGCGCCCGCGTCAGGCCGTTCGCCAGCCGGTTGGCCATGCTGATCGGCAACGGCATCAGTTCCGGCGTCTGCCGGCAGGCATAGCCGAATACGGACACCTGGCTGTGGACGGTCAGCCGGTCCAGCTCGGCCGGGCTGAGATCCCGCTCGTCGGCCTGTGCCCGCTGTTCCTGGGGCATGGCGATGAGGCTGGTCAATACCGAACAGTTGGCGGCGTCGAAATCCTGCTCCCGGTAGCCGACCTCGCCCATCACCGCGCGGGCCACCTGCGGGATGTCGATGTTGGCCTGGGTCGCGAAGCGGGCGGCCAGGAACAGCACGTTCTTCGACAGCGCGCATTCGGCGACGATGCGCGAGTAGGGATCCTTCTGCAGAAAGCGGTCGACCACCGCGTCGCTGATGCTGTCGCAGAGCCGGTCGGGATGGCCATCGGTGACGGATTCGGAGGTGAAGAGAAAGCGACTGGTCATGGCGTCTCCGGAGTCCGGGCGGGGCGCAGGCCCTTGGCGGCCTCGTTGATGAGGAAAGGGGCAGCGCTGCCGGCCAGGATCAGCAGCCAGTCGGCCGGCCCGAGGGGCGACAGTCGCAGGAGCCGGCGCAGGGGCGGCAGGAAGACCGCCATTACCTGTACCGCCAGCGAGCCGCCGATGGCCAGGCTCAGATAGGGATTGCCGGGGCGCCGGTGGTCCAGCACGGTCGTGGTCTCCGAGCGGCAGCTGATCGAGTGCAGAAACTGGGCCAGCGTCAGGGTCATGAACAGGTTGGTGCTCGCCTGCGGTCCCATGCCGTAGCGGGTCAGGCTGAGGCCGAAGACGCCGAGGCCGCCGGCCGTGATGGCCGCCGACTCGCGCAGCAGCCGCAGGCTATCGGCGCGGCTGATGATCGGCTGGCGCGGATCGCGGGGCGGCTGTTTCAGCACATCGCGCTCCGGTGGTTCCAGGGCCAGCGCCAGGGCGGGAAAGACGTCGGTGACCAGGTTGATCCACAGCAGCTGCATGGGATTCAGCGCCTCGCCGAAACCCAGCGTGGTGGTCGCCAGCATCAGCTCGATCTCGCTGAGGTTGGTCGACAGCAGGAACCGCAGGCTCTTGCGGATGTTGCTGTAGATGGTCCGGCCCTGCTCCACCGCGGTGATCATGGTCTCCAGGTTGTCGTCCTGCAGCACCACGTCGGCGACCGAGCGCGCCACCTCGGCGCCCTGCCTGCCCATGGCCACGCCCACGTCGGCCGCCTTCAGCGCCGGGCCGTCGTTGATGCCGTCGCCGGTCATGGCGATGACGCGCCCGCCTTTCTGCAGGGCCTGCACGATGCGCAGCTTGTGGGCGGGGCTGACGCGGGCGAAGATGGTGGTGTCCTCGACGATGCCGGCCAGCAGCTCCGGCTCCAGGCTGTCGAGCCTGACGGCATCGAGGATCTCCAGCGGCCGGCGGTGGTTCAGGCCCAGGCGGCGGCCGACGGAGTAGGCGGTGGCGCTCTGGTCGCCGGTGATCATGACGGTCTCGATGCCGGCCGCGTGGAATTGCGCCATCAGCGCCGGCGTGCCCGGCCGGATGATGTCCTCCATGCCGATCAGCCCCAGCCAGACCAGGCCATCCGGCGTTTCCGCCGTCCCGCTGCCGCCATGGCCATGGGCGACGCCGAGCACGCGCAGAGCCTCGCCGGCCAGGTCCTCGTTGCGCGCCAGGATGGCCTGGCGGAGCCTGCGGGTCAGCGGCCGTCGCTCGCCGCCGCACTGCCATTCGCGGCACAGGGCCAGGACCTCGGCCGGGCTGCCCTTGACCGCCACCCAGTCGCCCCCGGATGCATCCGGGTGCCGGCTGAGCATGTAGGGCCGCTGCTCGGCCCGGTGCTGCAGGGCGCCGAGCGGGCGGCGCCGGCGCAGCGCCGGCACGTCGATGCCGCCCTGCAGGGCGGCTTCCACCAGCGCGCATTCGGTCGGCGAGCCGTCCAGGAGCGGACGGTCGGCCCCGGGGGCGATGACCACCTCGCTGCAGAGCGCGACCACCTCCAGCAGCTGCCGCACGTCGGCATGCCCGGCGACGGCAACGGCTTGGCCCTCGGCGTCGAGATACCGGCCCTCGGCCAGCGACAGCTGGAGCCGCTCGGTTTGCAGGGTGACGACCTTCATCTGGTTGAGGGTCAGGGTGCCGGTCTTGTCCAGGCACAGCACCTGTACCGAGCCCAGGCTTTCCACCGCCGGCAGTTGCCGGATCAGCACCTTGCGGCGCTGCATCTCGCGGATGCCGAGCGCCAGCGTCGTGGTGGCGACCGCCGGCAGTCCCTCGGGCACGGCGGCCACCGCCAGGGAGACGGCACTGTTGAGCATCGCCAGCCAGCCCTGGCCGCGCAGCACACCGATGGCGAACACCAGCACGCAGATGCCGGCGCTGAATGCCGCCAGCTGCACGCCCATGCGATCCAGCTGGCGTTGCAGCGGCGTTTCCGGCGGGGCGACCTCGCCGACCAGCGTCTGGATAGCGCCGATCTCGCTGGCCTTGCCGGAGGCGGTGACCACTGCCAGCCCGCTGCCGCCGGTGACGACCGTGCCCATGTGCACCATGTTGACGCGCTCGCCGAGCGGGGTTTCCGCGGCGCACAGCGTGGTGGCCGTCTTGGCGACCGGATGGCTTTCACCGGTCAGCGCCGACTCGTCCAGCGTCAGGTGGCTGGCTGCCAGCAGCCGGGCATCGGCGGGAATGTAGGCGCCGGGCGTCAGCACCAGCACATCGCCCGGCACCACCGCCTCCAGCGGCACCTCGACACGCTGGCCGTCGCGAACGGTCAGGGCGTGGCTGGGCAGGAGATTGCCGAGCGCGTTGATGGTCTTTTCGGCCGAACTTTCGGTGAGGTAGCCGATCAGGGCGTTGAGCAGCACCACCCCGCCGATGACCACGGCGTCGGCGAACCCGCCGGTGGCGATGGACACGGCCGCCGAGACGCCGAGCATGGCCACGGGGATGTTCAGGAACTGCCCGGCCAGCATCTTCAGGGTCGAGCGGCGCGTGTGATCGTCCAGCCGGTTCGGCCCGTACACGGCCAGGCGCTGCCGCGCTTCGGCGTCCGCCAGACCGGTTTCGGCGCTGTGCCAGTGGCTCAGGGCCGCCGCGGCGGACTCGGCGTGCCAGGGACGGCGCTCGGTTGCCGCCATCGCGGGTGGCGCGGCCGGGATGCGGTCCGCACCGTGGCTGTGCCGCCGCCCGGGCCGGCGGGTGGCGGGCGGACGGCGGTGGCGGGTGGTATCGCGGCTGGCCGGGGCCTGAGCCGGGCGTTCGGCGGCTGGCACCGGGATGGGACCGACGATGCTCTCCAGATCGTGCAGCAGCCGCTGGATGTCCGCCTGCCGCGGATCGAACAGGATCAGCAGCGAACCGGTCAGCGGGTTGCCGCGCGCGGCGGCGACATAGCCGATCTTCAGCACCGCGTGTTCCAGTCGCTGCCGGTTGGCATCCTGCCGGTACAGGGCCGGCAGTCTCAGCCGCAGGCGCCCGGGCGAGACAGGCTGGACGACCGCGGTGGCAATGTTTCGGCGCATGCCGTCCTCGTCGGATGGGAAGGGGGGCCGGAGCTGCCGCGGCGGCGTCGGGCCGGTTCAGGGCGCGTGATGGCGTGCTCAGGCACCCAGCATCAGCGCCAGCGCGACACCGGCGATGATGTTGCCGCCGATGCTCACCAGCAGTTCGCGGGTGAAGAACGCCGCCGGCCGCATCTTGCCCAGACGCGGATTCTTGTGCTTGAGCGAGATTTCCACCTGGCCGGCAACGATGGCGTGGACCGCCGCGCGCACCAGCTCGATGACCTCGGTTTCGCTGTGCAAGGCCGGGTGATACTTGATCAGCAGCGAGCCGGTGACGACATTGGCCTCGGCATGGTAGATGCCGCGGCTGTCGCGGCCGCGCAGCAGGGTCTGTTTCAGCAGTTCGGCATAGGTCTGCCGGTAGCGCAGCATGGGAATGGACAGCCGCAACCGGTTGGGAACCTTGTTGTGTACCAGGCGGATCGAGTCAGGCATGGCGCGCTACCGGTCGTGGGTGGATATCCTTCATTTCGGGTTCCGGCCATCCATGTCGCGGAGGATTTCCACGGCTCGCCACAGCAGGGGGATGGCCGGCTGCATGATGTTGCCGCGCCACAGCTGCTTGACGCCCAAGGCCAGGAACAGCAGGAAGAACACCGAGTGGGCATCCAGATGGCCGCGACTGCCGGTACTGATCCACTGGTTGACCTCGTGCATCCGCGCGGAGAACTGTTCACCCACGGTCTTCAGGGGCGGTGGGTGGTGGTCGAGCCGGAACACACGGTGCTTGCGGGCGTAGGTGGCCAGACGGTCGAGATTGCCATGTTCCGCGAAGGCGATCAGGGCGCTGGCGGCGCGGCTGTTGCCGTGCACCTCGGCAACCCCGGGGCACCGGCGCAGAAAGTCTTCCAGCTGGGAGAAGAACAGCCCGTCGCCGCGACGCGCTGGCAGCTTGATGCGGGCGCGCCCGGGAATGGCGTGCACGACATGGGCCTGCAACATGGCCGCTACCCGGCAGATGTCCCGCTGACGGCGTCCTCCGCCGCTTCCGCCGCCTCCTCGGCCTCGGCGAACCCGGCGGCTTCGAGACCACCCTTTTCGGCCACCAGCTCGGCGCGTACTTCGGCCACCAGATCCTCGAGTTCCTCGCCGGCCTCGGCGATGGCCTCCCGGCCGCGCTCGATCAGCAGCAGGCCGGACTTGATCGCCGCCCGCGCCAGGGGACGCCCGACCGAGGCCAGTGCCGGCAGCGCCGCCAGGCCCAGCGCCGCCACACCCAGGCCCAGGGCCACGCCCCTGGCGGTTTCGTTCTTCAGGAGCTCATCGAGTTGGGAGCGTATTGCCATGGCGTCGGACCTCGCATTGCGGCAGGGGGTGAACGTCGCGTCCGGGCAAGCGGCGCGGCGGGGTTCGGGGGATCAGTCGGCCGGCAGGGTCGGCAGGCCTTTCTGCCGCCGCTTGAGCCGGGCATAGTGGGCCTGGACCACGGCGGGGCTGTAGGTTCGTTCTAGTCGGCGCAGGGTGAAATGTCCATGGGCCATGGTCTGGAAGTGCTCGATGAACAGCCTGTTGATCATGGCCCCGCCGGCCGCCCCGACCAGGGGCACCAGCTGCGCCGCCGTCTTTTCCGACAGCATCAGCCCGAAGCGCTGGGCCAGCGTCTGTACCAGCTGCACCAGCGCCGGCGGTTTGCCCAGCCCCGCCTGACCGACCTGGGCCAGGTAGCGGCTGGCCTCCGCCACCGGTACCTCCAGCGCCAGGCGCAGTCCGTAGTAGCCGGTGTCCGCGGCATCGTCCAGGTCGCTGCGGCCGCCCAGGGCGAAGACCTCCAGACAGGCCAGCCGGGTTTCCAGGCTGGTCATGTCCTCGCCCTCGCGACGGGCGATGTCGGCGATCGAGCTCAGCATCACCGCCGTGGTCAGCGGCAGCTCCATCAGCAGGGCCGGCCCGCCGAAAAAGCCGCCCGCGGCCCCGGCCGCCATGCCCAGCCAGCGGTGGCCCCGGTCTCCCGGCAGCCGCCGCGCCACCGGCCGGGTGCCCTGCTGGAGGACCAGCCCCAGCGCGCTGTCCACACAATGTTCGGCGGCGCGATGCAGGCGCCGGCGCCAGCGCTCGGGCAAGAGGTTGATCCCCAGCTCGATCGGCGTGCCGACGATGCTGTTCAGGCGGGCCGCGAAACTGGGATTCTCCAGGGCTTTGAAGGCGCGTTGCAGGGCTTGGTAATCGGCTTCGGTCAGGGAGCGGGTCATGGCTGGAAGCGACGGGAGCGGAGGGCGGTTTCCACTCTAACCCGCTGCCGGCGTAAACGCTAGAAACCTACCCGTGCACCATGACAGCTTGATGACGGTCGGCGGCAGCCCATGCATGGCGCGGGTTTGCGGCGGTTTGTCCGGGTCCCGTCGAGCCTAGGCGGCCGCCAGCCGCGGCCAGAGAATCAGCCCCCAGACCAGGCCGGCGAGCGCCAGCGATGACAGCACGGCGGCGGAGCCGACATCCTTGGCGCGTCCGGAAAGCTCGTGGCGTTCGAAGCTGATGCGGTCGACGACGATCTCGATGCCGGTGTTCAGGAGCTCCACGATCATGACCAGGATCAGGCTGCCGACCAGCAGCGCCTTTTCCACCCCGGTCTCGCCCAGCCATAGTCCCAGCGGGCCGGCGACCACGAACAGGTAGACCTCCTGGCGGAAGGCCTCCTCATGCCGCCAGGTCGCCCTGAAGCCGCGCAGGGAGTGGAAGAAGGCCGCGTGGATGCGGGCGAGACCGGTGAGATTCTGACCTGCCATGATGTCTGTCGATGAAGGGTGAAGGGGGACGAACGGGCGCCTGCGTAGGATAGCCGCCCGCCAGGGTTGCGGCATGGCGAACGGGGGGGTTAGGCCACTTTCCGCGCGCGCTGCCAGATCGCTTCGATCCAGCTCTGGTCGATGTTCAGGTCGCCGCGCAGCAGCCATTCGGCCACCGCCCCGGCGACGTCCGGGTAGCGCACCATGTGGGCCTGGTCGGTCGCCAGCCAGCTGGCGAGGGTCGCCGGGTCCAGCTCGCGCATCACCTCGCCGAGCCGCAGCTGTTCCAGCGCCAGTGCGTTGGAGAGCTGCTCCATCTGCCGGTGCAAGGGCTTCACCAGCAACTTCTTGCCGTGATGCAGGGTTTCGCTGGGCAGTTCGAAGCCGGCATTGCAGATGACACCGGCACAGTCGGCGAAATCCTCCTGAAAGCCGCGCCGGGAGAGTCCCTTGATCTGGATATGGGCCGTTCTGCCCGAGGTCGGCACCGGGCCGCCCGGGTTGTAGACATGGAATTCGTACGCGGTGAACGGCCTGAGCAGCCGGATCACGTCGTCGATGTCCTCGAACGGCAGGTAGACGATGATCTTGGCGGGGTTCTGCGGTGCTGGCGGGGCGCCGGCCTCGATGATCGGCGGCAGGATGGGACCGTTGAAATGGTGCCAGTGCACCCCCAGCCCGACCGAGGCCGGAGCGAAATACTTCAGCACCTGGGTGCCCATGAGGTCGGCGCCGGCCTTGGGAATGTCCAGCCCGAAGGCGTACTGGTGGCCGATGCCGACGGTCGGGATGCCCCGCAGCCTGGCCGCCCAGGCGGTGACGGGTTCGAAGTCGGTGATCACCCGGTCGTAGCCGCGCAGGTCCAGCGAGCGGATATCGTCGACGAAGCGGACCAGGTTGTTGCGCAGGGCGGTGCGCAGATAGTGCACATGGCCGTGCCGGGTCTGGAAGGTGAGGCCGGCCCGCCACAGATAGTCGCCGAACACCTCCATCTCGAAGAAGTCCTCGCGGGGCCGGCCGCTGAACAGCCAGGTGACTTCCGCGCCGGCCGCCCGCAGCTTCGGGGCGATGGCCCGGGCGCGGGTGATGTGGCCATTGCCGGTTCCTTGAACGCCGTAGAAGATTTTCACGTTAAAGCAGGATCTCCAGACTCAGCAGGGCCAGGCTGCTGCCCATGAGGGCGCCAACCAGGGTGTCGGTGGGGAAGTGGACGCCGAGCACGACGCGGGCCATGCCGACCAGCACGGACCACGAAAACAGCAGCGGCATCCACTCGGGATAGAAGTGGCTGACCAGGGTTGCCACCATGAAGGCGGCGGAGGTGTGTCCCGAGGGGAAGCTGAAGCGGTCCGAGGGGATGATGATGCTCGGGATGTTCAGCGCCGCCTGCGGGCGATTGCGCCGGCAGACGTTCTTCAGCACCAGGTACAGCGGGCGTTCGCAGGCAAACGCCAGCAGCAGGGCATGCAGCAGGCTGCGCTGCGGCTCCGTGCCGGCGCTGTAGAGCACCGTGGCCAGCAGCAGGTAGAGCGGGCCGTCGGCGGTCCTGGAAACGATGCGCGCCAGTCCCGCCAGGGTGTGGCGGGTCTTGCGCGCGGCAACCCACAGGAAGACGTGGACGTCGTACTGATGGATGGTCTGCATGATTTTCATGGCCTGGTTCTCGCGATGTCGGTCCGCCGGAGATGGCGGACCTGCCGGCACGTTAACGGGCTCGCGTGACGGGTCTGTGAAGGGACGATGAAGAACGCGTGACGCCGGGCGGCATGGAACCGCTCAGCGGGTGCCGGCGCGCTTGCCCGGCCCCGCGGAGATCGGCGCCAGATGGCTTTCGAACAGCCGTGCGCAGCGGTCCCAGGTATAGCCGAGGGCATACTGGCGGCAGTCGTGGCGGTCCAGCCGCAGGGCGGTCGTCACCGCCCGGCCCAGGTCCTCGTCGAGGCAGCCCACCCGGTTGCTGAGGATCACGTCGCGCGGACCCTGCACCGGATAGGCCGCCACCGGCACGCCGCAGGCCAGCGCCTCCAGCATCACCAGGCCGAAGGTATCGGTGCGGCTGGGAAACACGAACACGTCGGCCGAGGCGATGTGGCGCGCCAGTTCCTCGCCGTGCCGGTAGCCGAGGAAGACGGCGGCGGGATATTTCCGTTCCAGTGCCGGCCGCTGCGGGCCGTCGCCGACGACGAACTTGGTGCCGGGCACCTCCAGCGCCAGGAAATCCTCGATGCTTTTCTCCACCGCCACCCGGCCCACATAGAGAAGCTTCGGTCCGGCACCCGGCAGCAGGTCTTCCCGGCGCGGCCGGAACCGGTCGGTGTCGACCCCGCGCGACCACAGCACCGGCCTGGCAAAGCCGCGCTGGCGCAGCTGTTCGACCAGGCCCGGGGTCGCGGTCATGGCGCGTTCGCCGGCATTGTGGAACCAGGCCAGGAAACGGTAGCCCCAGGACAGCGGCAGGCCGGTGCGGACGTTCACGTACTCCGCGAACAGCGTATGGAACGAGGTCGTGAACGGCAGCCCGCGCCGCCGGCAATAGGCGCGCGCGGCCAGACCCAGCGGGCCCTCCGTGGCAATGTGGATGGCGTCCGGCCGCAGCTGGTCCAGCCGGCGCCGCAGGCCGTCGCCGCAGCCCAGTGCCAGACGGATTTCCGGGTAGGTCGGACATGGCCAGTTGCGGAACTGGTCGGGGGTGACGGTTTCGACCTCGTGCCCGAAGGTGCCCAGCCGTTCGGCAACCGTGCTCAGCGTCGTCACGACGCCGTTAATTTGCGGGCGCCAGGCGTCCGTGATCAGGGCAAGTTTCAAGGAGCGGATCCTCCAGTAAGCGGGCGCTGTCCTCGACCCAGCGGATGATGGAAATGGTGCCGTTGGCGGTTTCCGCCAGGGCAGTGCAGCTTTCGACCCAGTCGCCGGTGTTGCAGTAGCGGATGCCGCGGTCGTTGTCGTGGATGGCGGCATGGTGGATGTGGCCGCAGATGACGCCGTCGAGCCCCTGTTCCTCGGCGGCGTGCAGCAGCGCCCGCTCGAAGTCGAAGATGAAGTTCACGGCATTCTTGACCTTGTGCTTGATGTAGGCGGACATCGACCAGTAGGGGAAGCCGAGTATTCGGCGGCCGATGTTGAACCAGCGGTTGACCGCGATCAGGAAGTCATAGGCTTCGCTGCCCAGCATCGCCAGCCAGCGGCTGGTGCAGACCACGCCGTCGAATTCGTCCCCGTGCACCACCAGGAACCGGCGGCCGTCGGCGGTTTCGTGGACGGCCCGCTCCTGGAGCGCGATGCCGTTGAAGACCGTGCCGATGTAGCCGCGGAACACCTCGTCGTGGTTGCCCGGGATGTAGATCACCTCGGTGCCCGTCGTGGCCAGCGCCATCACCTTGCGCACGATGGCGTTGTGCAGCGCGGGCCAGTAGAAGCCATTCTTCAGCTTCCAGAAGTCGACGATGTCGCCGACCAGGTACAGCCGTTGGCAATCGATGTGGTCGAGAAAGTCCAGCAGGTACTCGGCCTTGCACCCTCGCGTGCCGAGGTGAACGTCGGAAATCCAGACGCTCCGGTAATTCAGCTTCATCTTCGTGCTCTCACCTTGCCTGTGTGACGTCACCTTAGGGGCGTTGCGTGAAGTCCCCGTGACAAATGCGTGACGATTGTGTGACGGCCTCGTGGAGCGGACGCGGGCGCCGCTCGCGCGGATACAGCCATTCGGCGATCTGCAGCCGGCTGGCGCGGGCCAGCTGATCGCGGCGCAGGCCGACCGGCAGGCTCGGGCAGTAATGTAGTTCCAGTTCGATGCAGGGCAGCGCCAGCATGCGCAGCAGGTGCGGCAGCAAGGCATCGTCGTCGACGAAGGGCGCGAGCCCGGCGGCCTCGCCCCGGTAGCGCAGGGCGACCGCCTGCACGTTGGCGCCGGCCAGCTGCGCCGGCAGGAACAGCTTGCCGTGGAAGCGCAGCACCTGTTCGCCGCGGGTGGTGGTGCCCTCGGGGAACAGCAGCAGGTGCGCGCCCCGGCGCAGCAGCCAGGTCATGGCCTCGCCGGTGGCGGTGGCCTGCTCGGCATCGCCCCGGCGGATGAACAGCGTGCCGATGCCGCGCGCGAGGTAACCCATGACCGGCCAGCGTGCGACCTCCTCCTTGGCGACGAACCGGAATGGCCGCTGCGCGCCGAGGGCGATGATGTCCAGCCAGGAGACATGGTTGGCGACCGTCAGCCCGGCGGCCGGGTCGGGCCGGCCGGTGATGCGCAGCCGCAGCCTGAGTATGCGGCACACGGCGCGGTTCCAGGCGAGGACGATGGCCTCGCACCAGTCCTCGGCGCGGCGCCGGGACAGGCGCCGCAGGCCGGGCATGACCAGCGCCACGGCTAGCAGCCCGAGCGCGAACATGCCGGCGATCAGGATGCCCCTATACCAGCGCCGGCAGGATCCCATGCTCCGTCTCCGTGCGCGTGCCCATGAAGCGTCGCTCGTAGCGGGCCTGCAACCGCGACAGGTCGAGCAGGATGAACACGTCCATGACGTTGAAGTCCTCGTCCCAGAACGGTTCGCCGCAGACCCAGCAGCCCAGCCGCAGATAGGCCTGCAGCAGGGGCGGGATGCCGCTTTCGTCGCGGATGCAGCGCCGCCCGGGCGGCACTGGCCGGCGCGGCGAGACCGCCAGATGCGCCGGCCCGAACTGCTCCGGCCGGATCTGCCGGTAGACGGCGTCGACCGCGAAGCCGCTGGGCCCTGGCGGGATGCTGGCGCAGCCCATCAGATAGTCGAAGCGATGCCGGTACACGTATTCGGCGAGGCCGTTCCACAGCATGCCGAGCACCACGCCGCCGCGCTGGGCCGGGTCCACGCAGGTGCGGCCGATTTCCAGGAAGCGGCCCGGTAGGCCCAGTACCCCGTCGAGGCGGAATTCGCCCTCCGAATAGAAGTGGCCAAGCCGCGCTGCCGCCGTGTCGCTCAGCAGCCGGGTACAGGCGACCACCGCGCCGGTGGCGAGATCGCGCACCAGCAGATGATCGCAGTGGTCGTCGATCTCGTCAGCGTCGAGGCCGTCGACCCGGCTGTGCAGCCGGGCGCCCATTTCCTCGCCGAACACGCGATAGCGCAGTGCCTGTGCCGCGCGGACATCGTCCGCTCGCGTGGCGATTTCCACGGCGTGCCGCCGCGGCCTGAAGGTGATGGGGTCGTCGGGATGGGTCCGCATGGAGCTTCCGTAGTGCCAGATTCAGCGGGGCACGATACGGAAGCTCCATGATCGGTTGATGGCAGGGCGATGAAGAAATGGTGACGGCGGGCGGCCCGCTGTCCGCCCGGGCCAGGCGGCTCCCGTCGCTAGCGGGCCGTCCGGTCGCCCAGCCGGAAGGTCAGGGTGTAGGTGTCGTCGTAGGAAGGATAGGTGCCGTAGGATCGCATGGGCCTGACCTCCTCGTTGAGGATGACGAGATCCTTGCCCGCCTGGCGGGCGAACTGGTTGGCCTGCTGCTTCACCTCGGTCTTGACGTCATGCATGTCGTAGCCCCAGCCGCCGGTCTGGCTGATGGTGTAGGTGCCGTCGTTGTTCTCGGTCACCGGGGGGGTGGGAACACAGGCGGCCAGCGCGGCGGGCAGCAGCAGGGACAGGATGGCGAGCTTGTTCATCAGGGGCAGTCTCCGGACATGGGGTTGGGTTGAGGGCGGGCGCTAGATCGCACGACGCTCGCAAATGATAACCCGTATCATTTCGCAATGGTCAGACTGGGCACGCCCGCCTTCGGCAATTCGGTGACGGTCATCTGGAACATCTGGTGCAGCAGGGTAAAGGCCTCGTGATTCCACGGATGGCCGGTCTCGGGCCGCAGCGCGTAGTGGAGGTCGCGGAAGGCCACCGACAGGTCGGCGTCGCCGGGGGCCGACTCGGTCTCGGTCACGTCCAGGGTACGGGCGGGGTTCTCCGCGACCGGCGGCGTGCGCGGATCCTTGTCGACCGGAAACTCCGGCTCGTCGGCGATGCCGCGGCCGATGAAATTGATGATGTTGGCCAGGCTGCGCAGCCGGAAGTTGCCGTGGATGGGGTATTCCCCGCCGACATGGCTGGGGCGGATGTCGACATTGAGTTCGTTGGCCGGACTGCCCTCGGCCCAGTCGTTCAGGCGCATCCGCTCCGCGTTGCCCAGCATGTCGGGATCGTAGTTGGTCATGATCACCCGGCCCGTGACCTGGCGCGAGACATGGTAGACCCGCTGCGCGGCGTTCCATTCCACCTTGTAGTCGGCGGCCAGCGTGTTCAGGTGTTCGGGCGTGACCTGCTCGCGGCTGAAATCCCAGGACTGCTCGAAGCGCAGCGGCTCGATGTAGAGGGCGTTGCGGTCCTGGATCGAGGAGAGATGCAGCACCAGCCGGCGGAAGACCGAATAGCCCGGATCGGTCGGCCGGTTGTGGTAGACGGTCTCGCCCGCCGCGCCGAGGCTGCGGAATTCCCCGGCGATCAGCCGCAGCGCCAGGTCGACGTCGGCACCCTGGCGGATCAGCAGGGTCATCATGCTCTCCGCCACCGGCGTCAGCAGCCGCTTGGTGAAGGCCTCGCCCTCGATCGGCACGATGGTGATGGTGGGGTTCTCCGCCACGCTGCCGCCGAAGGTCGGCACCAGCATGCCGCCGGAGCTGCCGGTGGCGGCCGGGCCAGCGCCGGCATTGAAGCGGAAGTCGAAGGTCGCGGCGATGTTGGAGACGGCGGTGAAGTGGATCGGCTGGTGATGGCGCGCGCGGGCGATGTTCAGCAGCAACTGCTGGGAGAGGAGGTCGGTGGTCACGCGGTCGTAGCTCATGACCGAAACGTCCAGCGCCGGTGGCGACAGGCAACCGCCCAGGCCGGTGGCCAGCAGCAGCCCGCCGGCGGCCGCCCGGGCCACGCGCCATGCCTGGCGCGGCCACGATGCGGGGCGCCGCGCGCCGGGGGAGTTTTCGTTGCTGGGCATCTGGCGTATCGCGCGGGCAGGCCGGGTCAGGGTGCCGGGATTATGCCCGAAGCCCCCACGCTGGCGTCACCCGCTGGCACGCTGGCTCAAAAGCTCTCCAGCGTCAGCGCCGCCCGGACCTGTTCGTCGGCGGCAATCGCCAGCCTGACCTCGCGCAGGAACAGGCGCTCGTCGGGTACGCCCTCCTCCTCGATCAGATAGCCGCGGATGCTCTCCGCCCGCGCCATGGCCAGCGCGCGCAACGTGGTCTCGTCGACCGGCCATTCGCCCAGGACCTTGCGCTGGGCGGCGTCGAACAGCGGGCCGTCGAGGGTCGTCTGCCGGCGGTCCTCGAGTTCGCGCAATTCCGCCGCGAAGGGATGCTTTTCCCGGTAATAGGTCGTGAACAGCCGCCGGTAATCGGTGTCCGTCAGCTCCGGCACCGCGTCGCTGCGCAGGCGCACGCCCTGGGCACGCAGCTCGGCGCGCCGTGCCGTGATCAGCTGCTCCCGGAGTGCGCGGCCGGCCAGCGCCAGGCGGTCGTGGCGGGGATCGGCGCTGCCTTCGATATCGAGGCTCGCGCCCAGCCGCAGCGCCATCGCCCGGGCCACCTCGGCCAGTGCGGCGGCCCCGGTATCGGTCAGCTCGATCCTGCCGGGCGGGAACGCCACCGTGTAATGCGCGGCCGCCTCCCGGCCGATGACCTCGTCCACCAGCAGCATGGGCGTGTAGTACACCTGCGCGATCAGGTTGGCGAAGACATCGCGGTAGAGCGCCCACAGGCTGAACTGGGGGTTGCTGAGATCGCCGTAGACCGGCAGGTTGACGTCGATCTTGCCGTCGCCGCTCTTCAGCAGCTGGATGGCGAAATCCACCAGCCAGGAGCCGTTGTCGCCGACCCGCTCGCCCAGGGTCAGCTTGTCGAGGATGGCGCGGTTCTCGATCTCGACCTGGCCGGCCCGGAGCCGGTAGCGCAGATCCATGTCCAGTTTGCCGCGTTCCACCCGGTAACCGCCGAACTGGCCGGAATAGGCCGAGAAATTGGTCAGGTTCAGCCCCTTGAACTGCGCCGTGATGTCGGTGTGGTCGCGGTATTCCATGGGATCCAGCTCGCCGAACACCCGCACCGGCGCATTGCCGTTGAGCCGGCCCTCAAGGCTCAGGCTGGCCTTGGCGTCGGCGCGCGAGGACAGGCCGGTGATCGTGCCGTCGAACTTGCGGACCTCGGCGATGAAGCCCGGCTTCATGCTGCGGTCGCTGAAGTTCACGACGCCATCCTTGATGCGCAAGAGACCGATGGAGGCCGACGGCAGCTGGTTCGCGGGCGTCCTTTCGACCTGCAGCGCCTCCAGCCCGGCCGGGATCGCCGCCTGACTGGGCGGCTCCAGCGCTTCCAGCAGGTTCAGCTGGCCGTGCTCGTCCACGGCTACGCGGGCGTAGGGCTTTTCCGCCGTGAGCGCGCGTGCCACGAAACGCGAGGGGCGGTTGCTGATGGCCAGACCATCGACCTTGAGCAGGTCCCATTTCAGCACCGACTGGCGGTTGCCGCGTTCGACGGCGTCCACCTCCAGCACCTCGGCGCCGCCGGCATAATCGAGGTGCAACCCGGGATCTTCGCGCACGACCACATCGCCCCAGAGGCTCAGGTTGCCGCGTTGCAGGTCGACGTTGGTGAGGGGCTTCCAGTAGGGCTCGATGCTGCGCAGGCGCAGCTTGTCCAGACCGAAGCGAAAGTTCAGCTGCAGCGGCCGGAATTGCGCCCGGCCCTCGGCCTCGAAGCGGCTGCTGCTGCCGATCTGGGTGCGGAGCCGGAATTCCGTGGCGTTGTCGCGCTCCGTGGTGAGGTCGTAGGCCTTCAGCGTCAGGCCGTTGAAGCGCAGGCGCACCGGCGGCTCGGTGGTTTCGTCAAAGGCATGGATGGACGAGTCGCCGAGCTGGAACTCGTCGATGGCGAAGCGCCAGGCCGGGCCGGCCGGGCCAAGGGATCCGCGCCCGAAGGCGGGCAGCCCGCGGATTTCGAGGGTCTGCGGATCGCGACGGATGACATCCAGCGCGGTCTTGCCGGTGACGATCCGGCGGATGGCCAGCTCGCGCGGGCGCAGGCCGCCGCGGATATCCTCCAGGCGCAGCTGGCCCAGTCTGGCGCGGCGCGGTTGATAGGGGTTGGCCGCGGCATCGGCCGTTGCGCCGGCGCCGGCCGGGAGCGGCTCGCTCTGCGCCGGCGGCGGGCTGGCGGCCTCGGCCTCGATCCGGCCCAGGGCCAGGGCATCGGTGAGTTCGGCCGCCTGCAGGCGAAAGCGCTGGCCGGCCAGGTCCAGTTCCAGGATGGAGACAGTCAGGCCGGCGGCCTGCACGTCCTCGGTGCGGATATCCCGCGCGCTGGCATCGGCCAGGGTCAGGCGCCGCCCGGCTCCGTCAAGGCGCAGCTGGCTGCCTGTCAGCAGGGCGAGCCGGCCCGGCGCTGCAGTGATGTCCTGGCCGATCAGGCGCCCGGCACTGGCTGAACGGCCGGCCAGGTCCACGCCGAGCTGTTCCAGCGCGAGAGTGTCCACCCGTCCCCAGCTGGTAGCGAGGGCCCGGACCTCAAGGCGGGGTGTCGTCAGCCGCGTCAGTCCCGGGTCCAGCTCGACCGGGTCGACGCGGAGGGTGCCGGCATGGCCCCAGGCTCCCTCGGCGGCGGCGACAACGAGGGGGCCGGTCTTCAGGGCACGTTCGGCCAGGCGGTAGTCGAGCGCTTCCAGCCGGGGCGACGTCAGGCTGCCCCAGGGCGAATCCAGTTGCGCCGCGGACAGGTTGCCGATGCCGAGCCGCCCCGGGTTGGTCTGGTAGCCGATGGCGTCCGCCGCCAGCTGCCGCACCCGTCCGGAGCGGAACTCGGCGCTGTCCGCCTGCAGCGAGCCTGCCCGCAGCCCGGACAGGCGGGCGCCCTCCGCCAGGCTGCCTTGCAGGCCCGCGATCCTCAGCCCCTTCGCGGCGAGGCCGGGCGCCTTGAGGGCGGCGATATCCACGGCTTCCAGGGTGAGCGCGCGGGTCTCGCCCGCGTAGGCCAGCGGGCCGGCCTTGAGTGCCGTGACCTGGGCGGAGGCAAGGTGCAGCTGTTCCAGCTCGATGCTGGCCAGCGTGGCATCGCCGCCGCCGGTACCGGCCAGCAGGTTTTCCGCCCTGAGCCGGTCCAGCCGGCCCCAGGGGGTGGTGGCGCCCGTCAGCGACAGCCAGGCCAGGCACATGCGCCGGGCCGGACCATCCCAGTCGAACGGGCCGCTGTCCAGGCGCTCGATGGCTATCCGCCGGTTTTCGGCCTGGCCCTGGACGGCGACCAGCCCGGCCAGGCTGGCCTGCGACAGGGTCAGCTTCAGGCCCGGTTGGCTGCCGGCCACAGACCAGGCGAAATCGCCCCGCAGTTCGGCGCGGCCGCCGAGCAGTTGCCAGCCGAGCGCCTCGGGCAGCAGGCCGGACCAGCCGGCCAGGTTCATATGATCGGTTTCCAGCCGGCCATCGAGACGCAGCGGATTCCGTGTCAGGGTGCCGGTGACGGCCAGCCGTTCCCCGTCGGGTCCCAGCGCCGTCAGCGCGAAGGCATCCCCGCGACCGGCATGGCCGGCGCCGTCCGCCAAGGTCAGCGTGATGTCGTCGTAGCGGGCCGTCGTCCGCCGGTTGTTGGCGAGATCCTCGAAGACCAGGCTGCCGCCCCGGACGGCCAGCCGGCCGAGGCCGACCGGCAGGCCCGGCGCCGGATTGCCGCTGCCGCTCAGCGGGAAACCGGCGAGGCTCAGCCGCCCCTGCTCGTCGCGCCGCAGCGTCACGACCGGATTTTCCACGCTCAGGCTCATGACCGGGCGGCCCCGGCGCAGCGTGTTCAGGGCCTCGAGGTCCAGATGTGCGTCGCCGAGGGTGAACGGGGCATCGCCCGCCGCGTCGCGGACCGTCAGGTGCCGGAGTTCGAGATCGAGGCGGAAGGGATCGAAGCGCAGCCGCTCGGCTGCGAGCCGCAGGCCGCTGGAGCGTTCCAGTTCCGGCAGCCAGTAGGTCCGGGCCAGATGGGGCAGGCCCAGGAAGCCGGCCATCGCATAAAGCGCCAGCAATGCCAGCGGCGCCAGGATCAGGCGCCGGCGTCTGGCGGGGACATCCGGTGATGGGCGGGGTTCGGGCACGGGAGGGGACAACCAGACGGTCGCGGCCAAAGGCGCCATTCTACGTCAGCCGGCAGCGGCGAAAGCCTGTGCCGGCGGTGGTGGCGACGGGTCGGAAAAGCCTGCCGATCGGGTGTAGACTCCGGGCTCTCCGGGGCCCCGATCCCGGAGCTCACCGAGACCGTCATCCCATGCGCCTGCCCTGCCTCCCCAGCTTCCCGTTGCCTTGCCTGCTGCTGGCGAGCCTGCTGTTCTGCACCGGCAGCGGCGCAGAGGCCGGCGTCTTCCGGCGGGCGCAGCAGCCGGTTGCCGGGCGCTATATCGTGCTGCTGCGGGGGCAGCCGGCCGATGTCGATGTCGATGACGCCCGCGTGGCCGGCCTGTCGGCGCGGCATGCCCTGCGCCCGGGGCGGCGCTGGCGGCAGGCGGCGCAGGGCTTCGTCGCCGAGATGAGCGAGGCCGAGGCGCAGGCGCTGGCGCTGGAGAGCGAGGTCGCACTGGTCGAGGAGGATGGCCGGGTGACCACCGCCCTGGTGCAGCCGGGCGCGCCCTGGGGGCTGGACCGCATCGATCAGGTCAGCCTGCCGCTGGACGGCAGCTACCAGTTTTCCAATGACGGCGCGGGCGTCGCGGTCTATGTCGTCGACACCGGCATCCGCGCCACCCATCAGGATTTCGGTGGCCGGGTGGCGGCGGGCTTCAGCAGCATCGGCGATGGCCGGGGCACCGCGGATTGCGATGGGCACGGCACCCATGTGGCCGGCATCATCGGCGGGGCGCGGTTCGGCGTTGCCAAGGCGGTCCGGCTGGTGCCGGTGCGGGTGCTGGACTGCGACGGCGAGGGCACGGTCTCCGGCGTCATCAGCGGCATCGAGTGGCTGACCGCGGAGGTTCGCCGCCAGGCCGGCCCGGCGGTGGCCAACCTCAGCCTGGCCGCCGGGGATTCGCTGGCGCTGGATACGGCGGTGCGTCATTCCATCGATGCCGGGGTGGTCTATGCGGTCGCGGCCGGCAACAGCGGCGCCGATGCCTGCAAGGCCTCGCCGGCGCGGGTCGCCGAGGCCCTGACGGTCGCCGCTACCGACACCGGCGACCAGCGGGCGGATTACTCGAATTACGGCAGCTGCCTGGATCTGTTCGCGCCCGGCAGCGCGATCCCGTCGGCCTGGGCGAGCGGCGATGCGGCGGCGGAGATGCTGAGCGGCACATCCATGGCCACGCCTCATGCGGCCGGCGCTGCCGCCCGGTTTCTCGCCGCGCGGCCGGGTTCGGCGCCGGCCCAGGTGATGGCCGCCCTGCTGGCTGGCGCCATGCCGGGCAAGGTGCTGGCCGCGGGGCCGGGATCACCCAACCGGCTGCTCAACACCCGCTTCCTGGAGCACCTGCCGGGCGATACCGCGCCGCCCCGGGTCGCGTTGCTGGAGCCCCTGCCCGGTACGGCCCTGTCCGGCCCGATCAGGTTGGTGGCCGAAGCCGCCGACACGGTTGGCGGCTCTGGCGTCGCCGACGTCGCCTTCCTGGTCGATGGCCGGGTGGTGGGCCGCGTGACCGGGCCGCCCTACGCGCTGGCCTGGGATTCCTCGACGGTAGCCGACGGCATGCATGTGCTTACCGCCACGGCCACCGATCAGGCCGGCAACCGGGCGGATGCCGGCGAGGTGAGCGTGACCACCCGCAATCCCGGCGCGCCCGCCAACTGCCAGCCGCAGCCATCTCTGCTGGCGAACGGCGGGTTCGAGGCCGGCGCCCAGCCGCCCTGGCGCGGCCTGCTGGCGGCCATCGCCCGCCCCGGGGCCGGCCTGACTCATGCCGGCGACTGGGCGGCGAGCCTGAATGGCCGTGGCCGTGCCAACCAGCAGCGGCTGTTCCAGCAGCTGACCGTGCCGGCGGATATCTGCGCCGCGGAGCTGCGTTTCTGGCTGCGCATCGATACCGACGAGCCGGCGGCGGCGCCGGTTCGCGACCGGCTCAGCCTGACCCTGCGCACGCCGGCGGGTGCTTTGCGCCAGCGGCTGGCGGTGTATTCCAACCGCGATGCCGGACCCGACTATGTCCTGCGGGCATTCGACCTGAGCGCCTATCGCGGCAGGACCTTGCGCATCCAGTTCACCGGCAGCGAAAACCGTTCGCGGGCCACCCGTTTCCTCATCGACGACGTCGAGCTCATCGTTCGCCGGTGAGCTTGTTGCCGGCACCCCGGGCGTGCCGATGGCGCCCGGACAGAAACCTTGTGGTTTGTACGTAGATTTACGAATTTACGCCGCTGCCGGGAGCCAGTAGGATTTTTCGCACCATGGAGGGTGTGTCTGTATCTCGCTTTCGAAACCCGGCTAGCCCGGGTTTCTTTTTCAAGCCGAGCGCAGTCCAGGATCGATTTTGGAGCCGAATCCGGGCAAGCAAATTCTAATAACGCGGGGGGCGTCCGATCGGCTCGATTGACAGCCATGCCTGGCAAAACCGGCTGCGGCCGGTTTTTTTTGCCTGCGGCAGGGCCGGCGCTGGCCGAGGCCGGTTTTGCCTGGTCCGGCGGTCTGTGGTTCACTACACCCACTTTTCGACCGTCCCTTGCCCATGAAACAGACCTATTTGCCCGTTCTCGCCGTGCTTGTCCTTGGCAGCCTGCTGCAGGGATGCAGCCACCGCAACCGGACCGTGATCGGCGGGCCCGACGCGGAAGAGGCGGCCATCCGCCTGGAAGAATCCGAGCAGGAATACAACGACTGCATCGCCGCGCGCCACGTCGGCGCGGCCAACTGCGACAGCCTCAAGGCTCTGTACGAGAAGGACAAGGCCGAATACGAGGCCCAGGTCCAGTAGGCAGCCCGCCCCTGCCGTCGCCGGGGGCCTGGGCGTTCAGAAGCCCAGCGCCCGGGCGCCCTGGTAGAAGCCGAGGCAGACGATCCAGGCCAGCAGCAGGGACCAGACGATGGATGCCAGCATGAAGCCGGTGCTCTTCGCCTCCTGCCTGAGGGTGGCGATGGTCGACAGGCAGGGTACGTAGATCAGCGTGAACAGCATGAAGCTGTAGGCCTGCACCCAGTCCAGTTTTTGCGCCATCAGGCCCATCAGCGCGTCACCCTCCAGTCCATAGATGGCGGCCAGCGAGCCGACCACGATCTCCTTCGCGACAAAACCGAAGATCAGCGCCAGGCTCAGTTCGGCGTCGATGCCGATCGGCGTCAGCACCGGCGCCAGGAAGCGGGCAATGTGGCCGGCCAGGGTCTCCGCGCTGCTCGGCGGCACGTCCGGCGGCAGGTTGGTCAGCAGCCACACCGCCACTACGCCCGCGGTGATGAACTTGGACGCCCGCCGCAGGAAGTGCCGCACCTCGTGCCAGCCGCGCAGCGCGACCTGACGCCAGGTCGGTAGCCGGTAGGGCGGCAGTTCGATGACGAAGGGCTCGGTGCTCACATAGCGGCGCTTGAACAGCAGCGCCGTGCCGAGGGCGGCGAGGAAGCTCAGCACATACAGGCTGAACAGCACCACCGGCGCCGCCCGGGCGCTGAACAGGGCGGCGGTCATGAACAGGAAGACCTGCAAGCGGGCCGAGCACAGCGAGAACGGCACCACCAGCATCGTCAGCAGCCGCAGGGGACGCGAGCGCATGACCCGGGTGCCCATCAGGGCCGGGACGTTGCAGCCGAAACCCATCAGCAGCATCACGAAGCTGCGGCCATCCAGGCCCAGGCGGGCCATCAGCGCATCCATCAGAAAGGCGACCCGGGACAGGTAGCCGCTGTCTTCCACCAGGGTCATCACCAGGAAAAACAGGATGATGATCGGTACGAAGGACGCCACCGTGCCGACGCCGTTGTAGATGCCGTCCAGCACCAGCCCCTTGAGCAGGGGAGGCCAGCCGCTCATCCAGGGTTCCAGCCCGCGGTCGCGCGCTTCCGTCAGCAGCCAGGCCACTCCGTCCTGCATCGGTTTGCCGAGGGTGAAGATGAACTGGAACAGCAGGAACATGAACAGGAAGAACAGCGGCAGCCCCAGCCAGGGGTGCAGCAGGAAGCGGTCCAGCCAGACCGTCCGGCTGCGTGGAAACTGTCGCGGCAGGTCGACGGCGGCCTTGAGCAGGGTGCCGGTTTCCGTCTCGATGGCGTGATCCTCGGCAAAGACCTGGGTCAATTCCGGCGGTCGCGCCGGCTGGCCGGCATCCAGCGCCTGGCCGATCAGCTGCCGGGCCTCGTTGAAGCCCTGGCCGTATTTCGCGCTCACCAGCGCCACCGGAAAGCCGAGGGCCTGGGCAAGCCGGGCGGTATGCACGCGGATGCCGAGCTGGCGGGCCTCGTCGGCCATGTTCAGCACCATGACGGCCGGCAGGCCCAGCTTGCGGATCTGTAGCGCCAGCGGCAGTTGCCGGTCGATCTGGGTGGCGTTGAGAACGATGACGACCAGGTCGACCGGGTTGTGCTCCAGGAAGTCGCGCACCACCTTCTCGTCTTCCGAGAAGCCGTGAAAGCTGTAGATGCCCGGCAGGTCGACGACCTGGGTCAGCGAGGCGCCGAGCAGGGTCTTCGCCGCCATCAGGTCGACGGTGATGCCCGGCCAGTTGCCGACCCGCGCGCGGGCCCCGGTCAGGCGGTTGAAGAAGGTGGACTTGCCGGTGTTCGGCATGCCCAGGAGAGCCAGGCGCTTCATGACGGCAGGGCAATCTTGATCTTGGCGGCGTCGCTGCGGCGGAGAATCACGTCGGTCATGCCGACACGCACCTGCAGGGGGCCATGGAAGCGCCCACGGCGGATCACCGAGATGGGTTTGCCGGCGCTGAATCCCAGCGCCCTGAGGCGGTGGTGCAGGGCCTCATCGGCCTCGATGGACTGGATCACGGCGGATTCGCCCTCGCCGAGGCAGCTGAGATCGGATTTCACGATGGCAAGTGTGGCAAATGATAGTCATTCTTAATTTATCACAGCTACCGTGAAACCTCGATGTCGCCGCGTGCCGCGCACGCCTGCCCTGTGGCGGCATGGCCGTCCGGGGCGCTGCCCGGACGGGCTGTCGTTACCAGGGGATGCGCCAGCGCCGGGTGGCGAATGACCTGGACCTGGGTGGCGAAGGCCCGGCTGAGCAGGGCCTCGGTCAGTATCGTGGCGGGCGGGCCTTCGGCCAGCAGGCGCTGCTCGGCCAGGATGGCCAGGCGGTCGGCGTACTGGGCGGCGAGATTGAGGTCGTGCAGCACGGCGCAAACGCCGCCGCCCTCGCGCCGGGTGAAGGTATGTGTCACCGACAGCGCCAGCTGCTGGTGGGCGAGGTCGAGGCTGGCGGTGGGCTCGTCGAGCAGCAGCAGGGGCGGTTCGGGCGTGTCGCTGTCGAGTACCTGGCAGAGGGCGCGGGCCAGCTGCACGCGGGCCCGTTCGCCACCGGACAGGGTCGGATAGAGCCGCTGCGCGAGATGCCCGATATCCAGCGACGCCATCAGGCGCCTGGCGAGCTGGCGGTCGGCGGCGCGCGGATAGCCCTGGTGGTGGGCATAGCGTCCCATCAGCACCACGTCCCGGGCGGTGAAAGGGAAGCCGAGCCGCTGGTCCTGCGGCATCACCGCCCGCCGCTTGGCCAGCTCCCGCAGGGGCCAGTCGCCGGCCGGCCGGTCGCCATAGCGGATTTCACCCCCATCGGGCGTCAATTCGCCGCTCAGCATTTTCAGCAGGGTGGATTTGCCGGCGCCGTTCGTGCCGGCCAGTACCAGCAGCTCTCCCGGCCTGACGCGCAGGGAGACATGGCGCAGCAGCCAGCGCTCCCGGTAGCGCTTGTCCACATCGATGGCACTCAACATGATGCGGGTGGCTCCTCAGCGGGTGCGGTCCGGAAAAAATCCGGGGCATCCGCGCCCCGGAACCCAAGGGTCAGGCCAACGCCGTCGCCGCGGGGGACGATCCCCGCCCCGGCACAGCCGCTCATGGCGTCGCTCAAGACTCGAGGCTGCCCGCCTGGCGGCGGATGAGCCAGAGAAAGAAAGGCCCGCCGATCAGCGAGGTCAGCAGGCCGATCGGCAGCTCCGCCGGTGCGGCCAGGGTGCGGGCGCCGAGGTCGGCGCCGCCCAGCAGCACGGCGCCCAGCAGGGCCGAGCCTGGCAGCAGGAAGCGATGATCCGGGCCGATGGTCAGGCGCACCAGGTGGGGCGCCACCAGGCCGATGAAGCCGATGCTGCCGGTCACGGCAACCAATGCGCCGATGCCGAGCGCCGACAGGGTGATGACGCGCTGTTTCAGCCGGGCCACGTCGACGCCGGCATGGCCGGCCTCGGCCTCGCCCAGCAGGATCATGTTGAGCCCCGCCGCCTCGCACCAGAGCAGGGCGGTGGCGGGCAGCGCCAGCAGCGTGACGGGTATCAGCAGCGGCCAGGTGGCGGAGGCGAGACTGCCCAGCGACCAGAAGGTGAAGTTGCGCAGGGCGGTATCGTCGGCGAGATAGGACAGCAGGCCGATGCCGGCGCCGGCCAGGGCATTGACGGCGATGCCGGCCAAAAGGGTGGTGCCGGGCGTCCAGACGCCGGCGCCCCGGGACAGCCCCTGCACCAGCCGGATAGCCAGCAGGGCGCCGGCGAAGGCGCCCAGGGGAACGGCGGCCTGGCTCGCCCAGCCGGTCAGGCCGGCAAGGTAGGCCGGGGCGACGACGATCATCAGCCCCGCTCCCAGCGCCGCCCCGCTGGAAATGCCCAGCAGGCCGGGATCGGCCAGCGGATTGCGGAACAGCGCCTGCAGGGCCGCTCCGCAGAGCGCGAGACTGGCGCCGGCGAGGTTGGCCAGCAGCAGGCGCGGCAGGCGAATGACCCAGAACACGGTCAATGCCTGCCCGGACGGCGCGCCGTCCGGGTGTCCCGTGGCCCAGGCCAGGAGTTCCGGCCAGCCGATCGGTA
Organism: Methyloparacoccus sp. NF-16; assembly: GCF_056880625.1. Lineage (NCBI taxonomy): Bacteria > Pseudomonadati > Pseudomonadota > Gammaproteobacteria > Methylococcales > Methylococcaceae > Methyloparacoccus > Methyloparacoccus sp. NF-16. Next base: position 181,625 of record NZ_CP174130.1, read on the forward strand.
CCGCGCCGATGCCCAGTGCGGCGAGGTTCAGCGACAGCCAGATCAGGCCCAGTCCGAGAAAGAACGGCAGCACCGGCAGCCGGCCGGCCATGTCCGCCGATGCGGCATGCGCGCTCATGATGCTGGCGTGCGCAGGCGGGCGGCGAGTTCGCGCACGGCGGTCGGCAGCCGGGGACCGAAGCCCAGCAGGGTGAGGCTGTCCATGGCCACCGCCCGGCGCTGCTGGCCGGCCGGCGTCAGGCGCAGGGCGGGATTGGCCCACAGCGAATCCCGTCCGCCCAGTTCCTGCATGCCCTCGTCAGTGATCAGGATGACCTCGGGATGGGCCGCGACCGCCGCTTCGGCGGTGAGCGGCTTGTAACCGTCAAAGGTGGCGGCGGCATTCTCGGCGCCGGCGAGGGCGATCATGGCGTCGGCCGCCGTGCCGCGCCCGGCCACCATGGGGCTGCCGCCGGCATGGGCCAGCACGAACAGCACCCGGGGCCGGTCGGCGTAGCCGGCCACGGCCGCTTGCGTGGCCTGCCAGTTCCGGCGGAAGTCGCCGAGCAGCCGTTCTCCGGCTTCCGGTATGTCCAGCGATCGGGCGATGCGACGGATCTTTTCCTCGACGGCCGCCGGCGTGAACCCGGAGGGTACGGTTTCGATCGTCACCCGGCTGGCGCGCAGGTGTTCCAGCGTCGCGGCAGGGCCGGCCTCCGGGGTGGTGAGCAGCACGTCGGGACGCAGGGCCAGGATGCCCTCCGCGCTCAGGGTGCGGAGGTAGCCGATATGAGGCACCTGCGCGACGGCCGGGGGAAACAGGCTGGAGATGTCCACGCCCACCACCCGGTCGCCCGCGCCCAGCGCGTAGACCATTTCGGTCACGGCGCCACCCGCCGTGACGATGCGCGGATCCGCCGCGCTGGCTGGCTGGAGCAGCCCGGCCAGCAGGCCGGCCAGTGCCAAGCGTTGGTAATGCTGTCGTCTGTTCACGAGGCAGGCCCTCCGGCGGTGACGGCCGCCGCGAGCCCCTGGAGCAGCGCGTCCCAGCGGGCGGACGGCTGCAGGCAGGACAGTTGCGCCACAGGCTGGCCCTGACGGTCGGCGAGACCGAGCCAGCGTTTCGGACCTGTGTCCGCGTCCTCCTCGATCACCCAGGCGCTGGCGACCTGCTCGTCTCTCAGATGCAGGTTGAACGACGCGTCCAGGACATTAATCCATGGTCCGGTCCTGCGGATGGCGGTGACCGGCCCCCGGTGAAATTGCAGGGCGCCAGGATTGCCGACGGCGATCCGCAGGGGAATGGCCTGTGCCGATGCCTCGCGCAGGACGATTTCGGCCGCTGTCCGGTCGACCGCGCGGGCGACCGCCGGCGGCCGGATGGCCGCGGGATGTGCTGCGATCGGGTCAGGTGGCGGCGGGCCCTCGACGTCATGGCTGGGCCAGAAACGGGGCTGTTCCGCGGTTGCCGGCACCTCCGGCTGGGCCGCGACCGGGTGGTCGGGCGATTGGTCGGCCGACCGGAACTGTCTGACCAGGGTCTCCAGCGTGCCGGGCAGCGTCTCTTGCGTCTGGTAGATCTTGTGCACCGCGCCGCCCCGCTCGTCGAAGAATTGCAGGCTCTGGCGGACCTGGCCGTGGCCGATCTCCTGGACGGCATAGCCGCTGTGCCAGCGGTCGAGGAACAGCCAGGCATCGAAGCCGGGGCTGCCCACGATCCGCATCCGGCCCTGGCTGGCGAGCCTTTCGTAGCGGCCATGCCGCTCATGCACGGCATGGTCGTTGCGGGTCAGGCCGAGCAGCGGACCCAGGGTATGCAGCTGCCTCAGCAGCGCATCCCAGGGACCGTCCAGGCGGGTTGCCGTGGTGCCGCAGCCCAGTGCCACCAGTTCGGCCTCGGCCGCGCCGAGACGCCCGGCGGCATCGCGGATTCGCAGTTGTGGTTCGCTGGCGAGCAGGGCCTGCCAGTGTTCGCGGAGTGCTTCGGGACGGGATGTGGACATCGTGTAGAAACTCCCGCGGCTCAGGCAGCGCTCAGCGTGTTCATCTGGCTGGCCGTGTCCCGGCTGCCGGCACGGTGCCCCTTGTCGTTCAGATGCCGGATCTGTTCCAGGCGCTCTCCGGTCAGTTCGAAGGCTTCGGCAAAGCCGCGCACATAGCTGGCCCGCTCGGGCACCAGCCGGAACAGGTGGAAGTCCTGGAGGTCGCGCATCATGTCCATGAATTTGCCGTGCTTTTCGGCAAAGCGGTCGAGGATGCCGGCAAAGCGCGCATCCTGGCGGCCGATCCCCTCCACCCGGCAGCTGTAGGTCACCCGCCGGCGCCCGAACAGATGGCGGGCATGGCTTTCATCCTCGATGAACAGGACGCTGGCCCGCGGGTGTTGCTGCAGGTTGGCGGTATGGGCGGCGAGTTCGCTGACGTAGACGTAGAAGCTTCCCGCCGCGTCCGTGACATAGGGCGCATAACTGGCGGTCGGCTCTCCGTCGGCGCTGGCTGTCGCCAGCAGCAGGGATGCGAAGGCAAGGTGGAATTGCCGGGCCTCCAGCAGGATGTCGTCGAGGGCCGGTCTGGCGGTTGCTTGGTTCATCGTCGGGGTCTCCTTGGAAAGTCGGTCGGGGTGCAGGGCCTATGGCTCGGCGCGGCGGAGGCGGGTGTAGTCGCCTTCGCGCAACGCGGGAACACCGGCCTGAATACCCTCGGCGTCGAGGTCGATGTCGCACTGGCCGATGCGTCGCTTGAACCGGCTGGCGGATGTTGCGGGGATTTCCGTCAGTTCCAGGTCCAGCGCATAGCGCGCGGTCCCCAGCCGGACCAGCCGATTGTCGATGTTGACACGGGTCCAGCGGCGTTTCTGGGTGGTTTTCAGCTCGCATTCCGCGATGCGGATGTCGGCGATCGGGTCCTTGCGGTAGATGTCGAGGAAGACCCGGTTGGTGGCCGGGCCCTCGGCGGGATCATGGAACAGGGCCTTGATGCTGCCCTTGAGTCGGCGGCCCAGGCGGGTGCCGGCCTTGTTGACCGACTGCCGGTAGGTCAGCTGGCTGGGCCGCCACTCGGCGGGAAACCACCCCGGCCGCTGGGCATGCAGCGACTGGATGAGGGCGGGTGGCAGGGCTTCGCCGGGCAGGTTGATCAGCCAGCTGGCCGGCACGGGCGCCTGGCCGGGGTCGTCGGTGCTGCCGGAGTTCAGCGGTCCGGCATCGAGCGCGACCATTTGCAGGACGGTATGGGCCTCGGCGGCGAAATCGAACAGCAGCGTTGGCGGCGCGGCGCCGAGGTTCCAGATCGCCAGCTGGTGGAAGAGCCTGGCGGGGCGGCCGTTGATGGTGGTGTCCCGCTCGCGCGTGTTGGCCACCAGGGTCGGCTTGAGGCCATTGAGTCGCAGGCTGTCCGGCATGATGGGGTAGGAGCGTGTCTCGAATTGCAGGACCACCCGGGTCAGGCCCGGGCGCAAGGGGCCCGCGGCATTGATCCGCAAGCTGGTGGTGCCGCCCTGCCCGCCATTGGAGAGGTTGTAGAGATAGTTGCCGTTGTTGTAGGCGAAGGCGGGATTGGCCGCGTCGGTGCTCCAGCCCAGCCAGGCGCTGGTGACCCCGCAGGCGGCGACCTGTTCGGCCGCGCCGCCGGGTGCGGCGGTGCGGTCGTCGGCAGCGCCGTGGGAGGCGTCGTCGAAGATATCCCATTCGGCGAAAAGGGTGCCGCCGTCGCAGCGGTTCCAGCCACCCCAGGCGGCTTCGCCGGGCCGGTCGAAGCCCTGGCCGGGCGCATAGGGGTCGATGCCGATGCTGCCGTCGGCACTGGCGTTGAGGCTGATGCCCAGCAGGGCGCACAGCGGCAGATGCCGCAGGCGGGCCGGGCGAGTGGCCGCGGTTCGTGATGCAGGTCGGTTCATGGTCGTGATGCTCAAGGGTTTGCGGTGACTGGGGTTTCGGGCTGGCCGCGCCGGAGCACGCTGTAGTCGCCCTCGCGGAGGTTCGGCACGCCGGGTTGCAGGCCGGCGGTGGCAAGGTCGATGTCGCATTGGCCGACCTGCCGGGTGAGGCGGGTTCTGGCCGGTTCACCGGCGAATTCGGTGCTTCTGACATCCAGGGCATAGACGGCCGTGCCGAGGCGCTGGCTCCGGTCGTCCAGGATGACCTTTGCCCAGCGGCGGATCTGGGTCGGCTTGAGCCGGCATTCCGCAAGCTTCAGGTCGCCGTTGCCGTCGGGCCGGTAAAGGTCGACGAACAGCGTGTTGACGCCGTCGGCGGCCGCCTCGTCGTAGAACAGCGCCTTGATCTTGCCGGTCAGCTGGCGTTTGGCCTGCTGTCCGGCCTGGCGGGGCGACTGCTGGTAGGCCAGCTGGCGGTCGCGCCAGATCTGCGGGAAATACCGGCGGTTCTGGGCGTACAGGCGGGTTGTCCGCTCGGCGCCGAGATCCTCGGCGGGAAGGTTGATCCAGGTCTTGACCCGCGCAAGGGGTTCGGGGGCTTCCGGGGTGACCGGTTCGCCGCCGGCATGGGGGCCGATGTCCACGGCGATTTGCCGGATGGTGGTGTGCTGCTTCAGCGTGAATTCGATCGCGAAGCTGTCCGGGGCCTGGTCGAAATCCCACAGCGCGACCTGGTGCACCAGGTCGGCGGGGCCCATGGAGGAGGCGTAGGTGCCCCGGTAGGTTTGCAGGATGCGGCTCGCGCCCCGGCCGTTCAGCCGCAGGTATCTGGGGTCCAGCCGGCCCTCGCCCTGCGCCTCCAGCTGCAGGGCGACGCGGGTGCGACCTGCGCCGGGCGGGGCGGCCAGGTTGATGCGGACGGTTTCCGGCACCGAGAAGCTGTAGAGGTTCTGCGTCGAGGAGACGAAGGTGCCGGCATTCCAGCCCAGCCAGGCCGAGGTCGTGCCGTGCCTGCCAAGATCCGGCGCGGCCGTCCGGTCATCGCCCTTGCCGTGGGAGGCATCGTTGAACACGTCCCATTCGGCATGGACGGTACCGGGCGCTGTGCGCTGCCAGCCGCCCCAGCTGGCTTCCTGTGGCGCATCGAAGCCGAAGCCGGGTCCGTAGGGGTTCGGCCCCAGGCTGTTGTCGGCCAGGGCCGGGCCGGCGCCGAGCAGGGTGCCGGCCAGTGCCAGCAGGCATGTGCGGCCGGGTTTGGGACAGGGCTGTTTCGGGATGTTCATGTCGTGCTCCGCCATGGTTTGTCTGAAGGATGGGTGCAGGGTTGCGTGAATGGGCCTAGAACTCGATGCGCAGGGTGACGCCGCCGTTGATGCCGGGACTGGTGTAGCGGTCGCGGATATCGGCCTGCGGGCCGAGGCCGGCATGCGGGTCGTTGCTCGAGCTGCGGGCGTTCTCCCACTCGACATACTTCTTGTTGAGCAAGTTGAAGAGGCCGGCGTTGACCGTGACATGGTCGTTGAACCGGTAATAGGCGGTGGCGTCGAGCAGCACATAGCCTCCGGTGGGGAAGGCGGTGGGGGCGTTCTGGTAGTCGATGTATTGCGCCAGCTTGGGGCCGGTCAGGGACAGGAAGACCTGGGAGCCCCAGTCGCCACCGCGGTCGTCATAGCGCAGCTCGATCACGCCGCGCATCGGGTTGACGTTGTTGATGTAGGCCTGCGTTTCCAGGTTCTGGCCGATGGTCATGCCGTAGTTGCCGATCAGCGAGAGCCCGTCGAGCGTTGGCCAGAGTTTGCCGAGCGGGGTTTCCCCCTTGAACTCGAAGCCTTGCAACTGCACCGTGCCGGGCGTGTTGATGGCCTGGTAGGTCAGCAGGTTGTAGGGCGGGCAGGGCGTTTCCAGGGTCGGCTGGCAGACCACGGCGGTCTGGATGAAGCCGTGGTAGTCGTTGCGGAAGAAGGTGGCGTCGGCAAAGCCATGGGTGCCCTCGAGGCGCAGGCCGATCTCGCCGCTGGCGACCGTCTCCGGTTTCAGCTCCGGGTTCGGAATGGAGGCATAGCCGAAGGCGAAATTGGCGAAGCCGGTGTTGGCGTCGGAGAAATTCGGCGCCCTGGCGCCCTCGGAGTATTGCCCGTGCAGGGCGATGGCGTCGGTGAAATGGAAGAGGGTGCCGAACTTGGGCAGCACCTTGTTGAAGGATTGCGCGATCGGCGGATTGTCCTGGTTGGTCTTGGCGTAGATCGGATCCATCCGCGGATCCAGCCCGTAGTACTCGTATTGCAGCGCCGGCAGCAGCTCCAGCCGCCCGTCGAGGGCGGTGATGCGATCCTGCACAAAGGTGCTGGCGCGCAGCATCGCGCTGAGCGGGAAGTCGCGGACCGGGAAGCTGTCGGGGGTGACGACATTGGTGCAGTCGATGGTGCCCGTGGCGCACAACTGACCATCGCGCAGTTCCTCGATCCCGGTATGGAACACCTCGGCGCCGTAGCTGATGGCATGGCCGGTGGACTGGAACACGAAATTGGTGCCGGCCTGGACCTGGCCGCCGACCAGGGTGGCGTCGTAACTGAAGCGGCGGTCGAGGGTCTGATCGCCGCCCAGGGGCAGGGTGCGTCCCTCCTGCACATTCTGGCGGGTGCGGCTGCTCTGGCCGTATAGCCGCCAGCTGAGGTTTTCCAGCCAGGGCAGTCCGATGCGACGGATCGATTCGTCCAGGCTCACGCGCCAGCGCGACTGGCGGTCCTGGGTGTCGAACTGGTAGACGTTGCGGCCGGTGTAGTTGGTCCCGTAGAGCGAGTAGACGTCGGTGAAGATCTGGTTCTCGGTGGCCTCGCCGGTCAGGCGGATGATGTTGTCTTCGTCGACGTGGTAGAGCACCTTGGACAGCAGGTTGAGCAGCCGCGTGTCCTGGGGGTTGGGTGTGGTCCGGGCGCTGGACTTGCTGTCGTTGCTGCCCATGTTGCCGTACTGGGCCCCGTCGGCGTGGGTGAGCAGCAGCAGCCCGTCCCAGCCCTCGGCGCGGCTGGCAACGGTTCCGGTCTGGAGAAAGCTCTGGTTGGCGCTGTTGTACATCAGCTTTAGCGCCTCGTAGTTGTCCTGGCCGAACAGGTCCAGATAGTCGGCCGGGTCCTTGGTCATGAAGCTGACGACGCCGCCGATGCCGTCGCTGCTATAGAGCGCCGAGGCAGGGCCGCGCACGATCTCCGCCGCCTTGAGCGAGTCGACATCGACGTAGTTGCGGCCGGCGCTCTGGAAGGAACCGATGGCGAAGCTGTCCGGTACCCGGACGCCATCGACCAAGGTCAGGACGCGGTTGCCGCTGACGCCGCGGATGTTGAAGCCGGATTGGCCGAAGCGCTGGGGGTCGTTCTCGACCGAGACATTCGGCTCGTAGCGCACGATATCCTTGATGGTGCGCATCAGGCGGCGCTCGATGTTCTCGGTATCGATCACCGAGGCCGTGCCGGGAAAGTCGCGGTCGCCGCGCATGGGGTGGGTGGCGGTGACGTGCACATCCTCCAGGCTGACGATGGTCTCGGCGGTTGCGGCGGATTCGTTCACGGTTTCCTGCGCCGGCTCGCGGCGGGTTTCCGGGATCTGCGCGGCGGGTTCCTCGGCGGTGACCGGGCGTTGCTCCGGTTCCGCCGGGATGGCGGTGGCAGTTTCGGCGTGGCCGGGGCCGGCAAGCAGCCCGAGACAAACCAGACACCATGTCATTTTCGCCAGCACAGAATCCCCTGGTTGATGGGGTGATGCTGGCTGCCTCGTGCGCGTGGGCACTCGGTGGCTGGCGGTATCCAAAGTGGAGGCGCATCCCGGGATGCGCCCCGAACGATTTATTTGGTCAGGATCAGCTTGTTGTTGCGCGTGATCCGCAACCGGTACGCCTCGCCGTCATGAACGATGACGATTTCCTGACGCTTGCCGAACAACTGTTCGGTTGTCAGGGGCTCCTGTCGCGTGGCGCCCGTGGGCTGGGTGACAGGGAAACCGGGTTTTGCGGGAGGTGAGCGGTTGCTATCCATATACAAATGGTATCAATTCTCATTAGCTGGCGTCAACCATTCCGTGTTCCATGCCGGTCAGTGTCTGGTCTGCAAGGTGAGCTGTGTGATGCCGGCCTGCTGGGCGATGGCGAGGATGGCGGCGGCCTGGCCGTAGCGGACCTGCTCATCGATCTCGAACTGCACGGTCAGGTCCGGCTGGTCGGCCTTGCGCTGGCGGAGCCGGTCCGCCAGGGCGGCGCTGTCGAGTTTTTCCCGGTCCAGGTACAGCTGGCCGGTGCTGTCCAGGCTCACCAGTGTCACCGGCCGCGGCGGTGGCGGTGCCGCCGCCACCGTCTTCGGCAGGTTCACCCCCACCGACTGGGTCAGCAGCGGCGCCGTGACGATGAACACCACCAGCAACACCAGCATCACATCCACCAGCGGCGTCACGTTGATCTCGCTCAGGGCCGCCTGCTCCTCGCGCGGGGAACCGAACGCCATCTCAGGACTCCGCCGGCAGGGCAAAGCCCGTCTTCACGGCCAGATGCAGGAAATCGGTCGCGAAATCCTCCAGCTCCGCCTCGGTCAGCTTCACCTGCCGCAGGAAATAGTTGTACGCCAGCACTGCCGGGATGGCCGAGGCGATGCCGATCGCCGTTGCGATCAGCGCCTCCCCGATCGGCCCCGCCACCACCTCAAGGCTCGCCGAACCGGTCCGGCTGATGTCCTCCAGCGCATGCATGATGCCCCACACCGTCCCGAACAGACCGATGAACGGCGCCGTGCTGCCGATGCTCGCCAGCATCGTCAGCCCCTGCTCCACCCGGTGCCGCTCCTGCTGGATGCGCTGGCGCAGGCAGCGCTCCAGGATATCCTGGCGATCGCCGCTGGACGCCAGACTGGGCGCCGTTCCCGGGGGCGACGCCTGCAGCACCTCGAAGCCCGCCTTGGCGATCCGCGCCAGAGGGCCCGGCAAGCCCCCCAGCGCCGCTGCCGCCCCCAGGCTCGGCGCCCGCCAGAACGCCTGGCTGTAGGCCCGGTTATGGCCCCGCAGCCGCCACTGCTCGAACGCCTTCAGAAAGATCAGCGCCCACACCAGCACCGAAAAGCCGATCAACACCCACAACGTCAGATTGACGATGGGACTCTTGGCAAACTCCATCATGACAAACACACCTCCCACAACGACCGGGCGCCCTACGGCGCCTCCAGCAGATTGAAATTGATCGGCACATTGACCCAACTGTCGACCGCCTGACCGCCCCGTTTTGCCGGCACGAAATGCCACTGGCGTACCGCCTCCAGCGCCGCCTCGTCCAGCACCTCATGGCCGCTGCCGGCCGCCACGCTCACCGCCGCCACCGCCCCGCTGGCCAGCACCTGCACCCGCAGCAACACCTTGCCCTCCCACTGCCGGCGCTTGGCCAGCGGCGGATAGACCGGCTTCGGATTGTGCAGATAGGCCGCATGGGCCCGGGCACTCTCGAACGCCCCGCCGGCAGGGCCAGCGGCCGGCGCGCGGGGCGCCGCCGGAGCGGTCGACGCCGCCCCCGGTGGCGCGTGGCTGGCCGGTGCCCGTGCCGGCGCTGCCGGTGCGGCACTGGTGGCCGGTTCCGGCGCCGGCAATCGCCGCGGCACGGGCCGCGCGGGGGCTGCGGCATTCGGATCTGGTTCCGGCGCCACGCGCGGGCGTGGCTTGGGCGGGACCGGCGGCTTGATCACCTTTGGCGGAGCGGGCCTGGCCGGTGGCGCCGCGGGCGGAGTGACCGGCCTGGGTATCACCGGGGGTGCCGGCGGCGCCGGTGCGGCCGGGCCGGGTGCTGCGGCTGGCTGGGAGGCGGGTACCAGGGTCACCGTCACCGGTGGCCGGGGGACGGGCAGGGTCTCCGGCGGCTGTTGCAGCCAGTGGCGCCCCTGCCAGGCCAGCAGGTGAAGCAGGATCGAAACCGCCAGGACGGCACCGAAGCGGGTCCGTGAGGCGGGCTGTTGGGCGGGATGGCTCGCGAGTGCGGCGGGGGTCGGTCGATTTGCCGGGAGCCTCCTCGGTATCGGGGCCTCATCGGCAGCCGTCCTGCCGGCCGGCTGGCCGAAGGTCTGGCCGAGGTGCGACATGGTTCAGTGCAGGGCGGATGTGCGCCGGCGTCCGGGTGGCGCGGCTTCCGGCTCCGCCGGCCGGCCGCCGACCCGCTGCATGGCCTGATTCATGAGCAGGTGCAACTGGGTGAACTGGGCTGCGGTGAGCCGGAGCTGCACATGGCCCAGTGCCAGATTGAAGGTCCCGCACTCGGGGCACCACGTGATCTCGACTCCGGCCTGCCCGGACAACAGTTCCACCGGGCAGTACGACGGGCTCATGACCGTGCCTCGCCGGCAAATTCGTCCAGCCAGGGCTTGCGCGGCAGGGTTTCGATCAGTGCCTGGGTGGCCATCTGGTGCCAGCGGGCGGCCAGGGTCCGGTACAGCACTTTCAGCTCCGCATCCGGCATGGCCGGGCTTTCGGCAATCAGCCGGAACTGGCGGCTGAGCCAGACGGCGATGCAGGGATCGCTGTGCTCCAGATAGCGCTCCACCAGCAATCCGGCATTGACATGCAATTGCCCGAGATCGGCCGGCTGGCCAGCGGGATCGCCCGGGGGTCGGGTGGAAAGCGGATTGGTCGGATTTGGGGCCGGCATGGGTGTCTCCGTTGGGAATTTCTCTTGCATGAGAATTATTCTCAAATAAGACCGGATTGTCAAACGCTCCCGCCCCGGCCGATTGTCCTTGCTCCGGTGCCGGCAGCGCGACAAGGGATCGCGCTTGGATAAAAAAAGGGCGCCACTGGCGCCCGGAAACTTCACTCAAGAAGCGATGGAAAATCTCATGCCGCGATCCGGCGGCATCCGGCTGTCACCTCAGTACATGAAGGCAATACCCAGGTTGTACTGGTCCGGCAGCGAGCGGGCTGCGGAGTTGAAGTTGCGATAGTCGAACTTGACGGCCACGTTCTCGATCGGTTTGTAGGTCAGGCCGCCCTGGTAGATCCATTGATCGTAGAGCCCATCGTAGTCGTCGAAGCCGTTCGGCACGCTGGCCAGGGTGTTGTAGCGTTCGTAGCGGAAGAACGGCGCGATGTACTGGGTGCTGTCAGCCCAGAGCCAGGGCATCAGGTTGTAGGCGGCCTCGGTATACCAGCCATAGTTCTGGCTGCCGATGGTTTCGCCTTTGGCGGCGCTGAGCTGGGCGGCATTGCCGATGCTGCCGACGGCGCCCAGCGCGCGCATTTCCAGACCCTGCCAGCGCCATTGAACGTGGCCCTCGTAGAGTTGGGTCAGCACATTGAGTCGCTGTGCGCCAAATTCGGGGCTGGCGTATTCGAAGCCCTGACCGGAGTTGCCGACCCAGGCCGAGGCGCCGGCCAGCAGGCCGGGCGCGAAGGGCATGTCGTAATCGATGCGTCCGGCAAAGGCGAAGTCCTCCGCGATGGCCTTGCTGGCGGATTGACGGCCCTCGCGGATGCCCTCGCTGGAGAAGCCCTCGGCGTTCAGGCCGTTCATGGCGTACATGCGGTATTGCAGGCCCGGCGCCAGTTCGCCGAACAGGCCGGCGCCGATTTCACGCCAGGTGGTGGGGATGATGACGCGTTCGACCTGCGGGCGGTAGTTGCCGTGATAGGTCGGGCCTTCGTGGATTTCGTTGATGAAGCCCATCGGCACCAGGGTCAGACCGGCGCGGACGTTGGCGTAATCCTTGAGCAGGAAGTCCAGGTAGGAGAATTCGACCGAGACCTCGCCCTTCTCCTCCGCGCCCTCGCCGGTGGTGCCGTGCTCGAACTCGAATTCGTTGTTGAGGATGATCCAGTCGTTGAATTTGTAACCGGCATAGATGACCGCCCGGACATTGTCGGCGGTCGACTTCGCATCCTTGCCATTGTCGCTGTAGACCCACTCGCCGTAGCCACCGATGGAGAGACCCTGGTTGACGCGGTAGATCTCGGAGGCTGCCGGACCGTAACCGTACTGCACCTTGTACTCACGCTTGTCGGGAATGTAGAGCTGCGTCTTCAGTTTCTCCACCTCGGCGGACAGGATATCGGTCTTGCGCTCGGCTTCGGTCTTGGCTTTCTTGCTGCCGCCAGCGGCGGGTTTATCCGCCGGGTTGGCGTTCCGGGCAGCGCTTGTCTCGCCGGCGGCCACGACCTTGCCGTCTCCGCTCGCCGGGTTTTCCTCGTTCTTGCTGATGCGGGCCTTCAGTTCCTCGATCTGCTGCTGCTGCTGTTCGATGATGCGCCACATCTCGTCGATATTGGAGGGCCTGCTTTTCTTGGCCTCAACCCCAGATGCGTACAGCCCCAGGGCCAAGGTGGACGAGATGCACAGACAGAGCAGGCGTTTTCTGGGGGGCATGTTTCAACCTCAAATACCATGTCCTTGTTAACAAGGATCGGCATCATACGCGATCTGATATGATATGCAACTGATTCGCAAATGCCTTTTATGTCTCGATGTGTCCTTGCTTGTGTTCTGGTTGGCCGCCCAGCGGGCGCCATCCGGGTGCCGGCATGCTTCCCGGTTTGCCGATGGCGCAATGGCACGAGGGCGTTGACGGTTCGCTTGTTCCATCCCGTTGAGGTTGTCTAGATGTCGGTATCTGCTCCCGCGCTGTCGCGCATTCGTTGGTTCCTTCTGGTGGCATGGCTGCCGATGCTGATGTCGGCGCCGTCGATGGCAGACCTGTCACGCAAGGCGCGCTTGGGCGAGCAGCTGTTTCTCGATACCAGCCTGTCCGAGCCACCGGGACAGGCCTGTGCCAGTTGCCACGATCCCGAACGCTTCTTCACCGATCCGGACGATCACGAGCCGACTTCCGAAGGCGTCATTCCCGGACGCTATGGCAAGCGCAATGCGCCTACCCTGATGTATGCTGCGCCGACACCGGTGTTTCATTTCGACAGGCAGGAAGGCCTGTTCATCGGCGGGCAGTTTCTTGATGGCCGGGCACCCGGCTTGAAGAGCCAGGCGAAGCAACCCTTCCTCGAAGCGCTGGAGATGAACAACCCCGATCCGGAGAGCGTGGTTGCGAAAGTGCGGGTGGCCGGCTACGCCGATTTGTTCCGGCGTGTCTATGGCAAGGGCTCCCTGGACGATGGCCCGGCGGCCTTCGCCCGGATTGCCGATGCCATCGCGGCCTTCGAGCGAACCTCCCGGTTCGCGCCGATGACCTCGAAGTACGATTACTACCTGATGGGCAAGGCGCGTTTCACGGCCCAGGAGCGGCGCGGCCGGGAGCTTTTCGAGTCCGAGGACAAGGGCAACTGCGCGGCCTGCCATCCCAGCCGTCCCGCCAACAACGGCGCGAACTGGCCGCTGTTCACGGATTTCACCTATGACAATCTCGGCGTCCCGCGCAACCGGGCAAACCTGTTCTATACCCAGGCTCCCGAGTTCAATCCGCAAGGGTTCGGTTTCGTCGACGCCGGTTTGGGCGATCACGTCAAGGATCGCCTTGAGGATGGCAAATTCAAGGTGCCGACCCTGCGCAACATTGCCAGGACCGCGCCCTACATGCACAACGGCTACTTCAAGACCTTGCGGGGCGTGGTCGACTTCTACAACACACGGGATCTGAAGCCGCGCTGCCGGGACGATTGGGCAACCGAGGCACAAGCCCTGCGCGAGGGCTGTTGGCCCGCTCCCGAAGTGGCCGCCAACGTCAACCATGACGAACTGGGCAAGCTGGGGCTGACCGAAAGGGAGATCGATGATCTGGTGGCCTTTCTCATGACCCTGACGGATGGCTACCAGCCCTGATCCGGCGCCGGCATTTGTTTCTTATATGTTTACAGATATGCCATTTTGCATGGGATTGTCGGCATTTCTTGCTCGAGTAAAATTTCACTCCTATCGCGCATGCAACGTGTCGCGTCCTGTTTCAGTGTCTTGCTCCTCCTTCAAATCACTTGGGCCCGCCATGCGCGGGTCTTTTTTTGCCCGCCATCCGGCGCCACCGCCGGGTGGGGCGGTCTCAGGCCATGGGCGAGGATGGCTGCCGTTGCCGCGACGTTGAGCGATTGCACGCCGCCCGCACCCGGCAGGGTAAGAACGGTTTCCGCCGCGGCCAGGGTGGCGTCGGGCAGCCCCTGTTCTTCGTTGCCCAGCAGGATCAGTCGAGGCCGTGGATCGGGGCTGGCCAGCAGCGCCTCCAGTGGCTGGCCGCGCTGGCTGAGCGCGGTGGCAACGATGTGGAATGCCGGCCGCAACTGTCGCAGCAATCCCGGCAATTGCGGCGCACGGTACACCGTCAGCCGGTCGAGGCCGCCCTCGGCGACCCGGTAGGCGGCATCGGACAGCCCCGCCTGCTGCGGATGGTCGGAAAGCGTCAGATGACGGAAGCCGAAGAAAGCCAGGCTGCGGGCAATCGCACCGACATTGTGCGGATTGCCGATGCCGTCGAGAACGAACAGGGAGTCCTGGCTCGCCGCTAGCCGTCGGGCCTCCGCGAGGCCGAGCCGACCGGGCGGGCAGGGTTCGGCGATGGCGACCACGCCGCCATGGCGCACGGTCCCGGCGATCCTCTCCAGTTCCTCGGGGCTCACCTGGCGATAGGGGCGGCGGGTCTGTGCCAGGCGTGCGCAGTAACGGCCGACGTCGTGCGTGCGCCGGGCTTCGTAGAACAGTCGCAGCACCCGCTCGGGCGCACGCTCGAACAGGGCGGTGACGGCGGACAGCCCGCAGATGCGTAGCAGGGATGCCGGTTTTTCCGCACCGGGCTGGCTGGCGATGACCGGGGGGTTGACCCGTTTCGCTGGACCTGGGCGAGCGGGAGGCTGACGGGGCGGGCGGCGGTTGCTCACGGTGAAGGCCGGATCGAATGGTAGACTCGCCATTCTACAGGCGCGCCGCCGGCCGCCGCGACATGCCGTTTTTCCCGCCGGTGCCGATGGCCGAACTGATCCTCTTCAACAAGCCCTATGGCGTGCTGTCCCAGTTCACCGACCGCGAGCAAGGACGCCCGACCTTGGCGGATTTCATCGCGATTCCCCGGGTGCGGCCGGCCGGGCGGCTGGATTTCGACAGCGAGGGCCTGCTGCTGCTGACCGACGATGGTGCCTGGCAGGCCCGCATCGCCGATCCGCGTCACAAGATGGCCAAGACCTATTGGGTGCAGGTCGAAGGTGTGCCGGATGAGGCGGCGCTGGCAGCCCTGCGCCGGGGGGTGCGGCTTGGCGACGGACCGACGCGGCCGGCCGAGGCCCACCTCATGGGTGAACCCCCGGGACTCTGGTCACGTAACCCGCCCATCCGGCACCGCCTCTCCGTGCCGGACAGCTGGCTGGCGCTGACGATTCGCGAGGGCCGCAACCGCCAGGTCCGGCGCATGACCGCCGCTGTGGGCCACCCGACGCTGCGCCTGATCCGCTGGTCCATCGGCGCCTGGACGCTGGCCGGGCTGGCGTCCGGTGAGTGGCGGCGGGTCTCCCTCGGCGACGGCGAGCGGCGGTGCCCCGCCCCGCCGGGCGGTCGCCGGCCCCGAGTTGCGGCGCGTCGTCGCTAGCGGCGGCGCGGGGCGCGCCTGGCGAGCGCTTTCGGCATCAACGGCAGCTTGGCGTGCAGCCTGACGTCGAAAGCGCCGTTCCAGGCGCTTTCCAGCTGCACGAAGCGGGCGGCGATGCCCTTGGAGAGGGCGGCGGCAACGCGCCGATAGTATTTTTCCAGCAGATCGATCTGTTCCCGCTTGGCCGCCAGCGACTCACGCACCAGATGGTCGGCCTGGCTTTCGGAGAGCTCGGGATAGGCATCGGCATATTGCGCGATCAGGGCAAACTTGCGGTCGTAGATGGGGATCAGCTCGGCCTGATAGGCGTAATAGATCGGCCAGAAGCGATCGCCCTGCGCGGGTGACAGCGCCAGCGCCGCCTTCAGCATGGCGCGCTTGTCCATCCGCTGGCTGGCCATGAGCAACTCCAGGCTGCGGGCTTCGTCCGCGGGCGGTGTCGGCGCGGCGGCGGGCGCCTCGGCCGCGCAGACCGGTCCCGCCGGCAGCAGGCAGGTCGCGAGCAGCAGCGCAGCGGTGGATGGCGTGGGATTCTTCATGATCGTGATCCTGCTTCAGCTGAACAGCCAGGCCAGTGCCTCGCGCTGGTTCGTGTGCTCGCAGCGGTCGCGCTCGAATTCTGTGCTGAGCCCCGCTTCATCCAGCGCCATGAGGCCTGCGGATGCCGGGATGAACAACAGCTTGTCCAGCATCGCCTTGTGCCAGAGCTGGCCGACGTCGAGCAGCAGCAGATTGTAGGCCGATCGGGGCATCTGGATACGGTCGGGCCAGTGGCCGTGCATTTCCCGGAAGCGCTGCAGGGTCTTGGCCAGCCGCCAGGCCATGCGCATGTCCGGGTATGTGGGCATGGCCTGGCTGACCTCGTCCTCCAGTTCGATCAGATCGCGCCAGACTTTCGCCTAGATGCGCGCCCGGTGAGGGCCTTGCTGGTTGAACACGGCATTCTTGAAGTTGCCGTAATCGATGGCCAGCGCCAGCCGCTTGAGACCTTCGGCGAATGCCTGGCGTTCGATGCGGGCGCGAAACGGGTAGTCGCTGCCGTCGCCGGACTGGACGGCGCCCAGTTCGGGCATGAACCATTCCCGCAGGGTCTCCAGGTCGGTCCGGGCACGGGCGCGCAGGGTCACCGTGCCTGCCGCCTCGTCGTCGGGCTTGACGGCAACGCTGTAAAAACCGCAGGTCGTGAAGAACCACATGGCAGGCCCCTGATGGAAGTGGACGGTCATTATAAGGATTCATCAGGGCGATCATCCGTGCGGCCGGGAACTGCCGTGCTACAGGCGCCGGCAAGCCGGTATGATGCGGCGTGTACCCCCTGTCCCCCCTGTCCGGCGAGAAACCCCGATGCCCGATTTGACGCTGCATTTCGAAAGGCCCGACGGATGGGCCGATACGCTGTACCTGCATTACTGGGGAACCCATCCTCATGGCGCGGAGACCCGCTGGCCGGGGGTTCCGCTGGCTGCCGCCGGGGCGGGCTGGTATCGCCTCCGCCTGCCAGGCCTGGTGGCGGCCCACTGCGTACTGCATGACGGGCAGGGCCGGCAAACCGCCGATGAGTTCCGCGACCGGGACGGCTGGCGGGATCGGCATGGCCACTGGCATCAGCGGCCGCCGGCAACGATGGCGGGCACCGCTGCCGCCATGGATTCGCGGGTAGGCTCGGTGCCTACGCTATCCCCGGGGCAGATGCCAGCGGCCGGAGATGCGGCCGGCGCGATCCGGCCGTTGGCGCAGCGCCGCGATTTCCGCGAGGAAACCATCTACTTCCTGATCACCACGCGCTTTTACGACGGTGATCCCTCCAACAATTTCTTCTGCCGCGACCGCATCGAGTTCGATGCCGCCGGCCGGCCGGTCGACCCGCACTGGCGCGGCGACTTCAAGGGGCTGATCGAGCGGCTGGATTACATCAAGGATCTGGGTTTCACCGCGATCTGGATCACGCCGCCGGTGGAGAACCGCTCGGGACTGGACTATCACGGCTATCACGCCTACGACTGGACCCGCATCGACCCGCGCCTGGAGTCGCCGGGTGCCACCTACCAGGATCTGATCGACGCCGCCCACGCCCGCGGCATCAAGATCATCCAGGACGTGGTAGTGAACCATGCCTGCCAGTTCGGCATTCGCGGGAAGGTGCACATCGAGCATCTGCCGATCAAGTATTACGTGCCGCAGGGCTCGGCGCCGGGCCGGGTCGATCATGGCCCCTATCAGGGCAATCTCGGCAACTACGCCTGGCCGAACCGGGATGACATCGACAACCCGGTGGCGCCGGACTGGTGGCGGGAGCGCTACGGTCGCGACCCGGCAGGCATCGAACCGCTGGTCGACCCCGGGACCGGCGAGACGGTCCCGAAATCCGGCTACCACCCGGGCCGCTTCTTCGGCATCGACGCCAACACGCTGGACCCGGACTGGTTCCATCAGGAGGGCTTCATCTGCGGCGGCGACTGGGAAAGCGCCCATCCGCTGCAGCAGAAACACCTGGCCGGCGACTGCATCGATCTGGCCACCGAGCGACAGAACGTCAAGGACTACCTGATCGGCGCCATCAACCGCTATCTCGACATGGGCGTCGACGCGCTGCGCATCGACACGGTGAAGCACGTCGAACGCGGCAACCTGCTGGAGTACGTCAACGCCTGGAAGGCGCACAAGCCGGGGCTGTTCGTGTTCGGCGAGAACCTGGTCAAGGGCTACGGCTGGGGCGATCTCGGTGGCGGCGACAACGGCCCCTCGCAGATCCGGCCCTGGTGGTACACGCGGCTGGGCGACGACCCGCGCGACCCGTTGTCGGGCGGCGATTCCGGCTTTCCGCAACTGGATTTCGGCCTGTTCTCGACCTTCCGCGACACGGTCAGCAAGGGCACCTATGGCGGCACCGGGCAGATCCTGTCGATGGACTGGATCTACGGCGACGTCACGCGGATGGTGACCTTCCTGCAGAACCACGACGTCGGCCCGGACAACGACTTCAAGTACCGCTTCAAGGGCGAGCAGTGGATGGCGGCGGCCGCCTACAACCTGATCTGGACCGCGCGCGGCATTCCCTGCCTGTATTACGGCGAGGAGATCGAGTTCATGAAGGGCGCGCCGCAGGACGTCGAAGGCGAAAAGGACACCCTGAGCCAGACCGGCCGCGCCTACTTCGGCGATCATCTGACCGACGAACGTATCGGCACGACCCAGGCGCATCCTCTCTACCGGCATATCCAGCGGCTCAACCAGATCCGCCGGGCGATACCGGCCCTGCAGAAGGCGCCGATGAGTCAGGTCAGCGAGTGGGGCAGCGGCATGAGCTTCGTCCGCGACTGGCCGGCGGAAAACAGCTATGTCGCGGTCGGCCTCGCCATCGGTGGCGACCAGTCGGTGACCGTGACCGGTGTGCGCAACGGATTCTACCGCGACGCCATCAGCGGCCGCGAAGTGGAGGTCGGCGACGGCGTGCTGGCATTCCGGGTGCTGGCCAACTCGGCCGGCATCTATGTGCTGGGCGGGCCCGGCAGGATCGGCGAGGACGGGGTTTACCTGCGCTGACGTCGGGCAGGGCTGCCACTTTCCCGCCAGCCTGCCCCGGTCCGCCCGGGAGGTTTTGTTTTCGGCCGCATGGGCTAAGGTGATAGTGAAGGGCAAACAACCGGTTCGGTGGAGCCGCCCTTCGCCAGCTCCCAGGTTCCCCGGATCGTCCAGATAAAGGAGAGCCGTCATGTCCACGATGCCTTATCGACGGGCGCCGCAGGGTCATCCGATTCGGTTGCTCCCCGAGTGGCAGCACGATCCTTACCATGCCCGCCGCAAATGGGCCGAGCCTACCCGTTGCCCCGATTGCGGCGCGGTCTTCCGGCGTGGGCGCTGGCAGTGGGGCTTGGCACCCGCCGAGGCGGCGGAACACCGCTGCCCGGCCTGCCAGCGGCTTGCCGATCGCAATCCCGCCGGCTATCTCGGTTTACGCGGCGCCTTTCTCCAGGCCCATCGGCGGGAGATCGAGCATCTGGTGCGCAATCTCACCGGCCGGGAACAGACCGAGCATCCGCTCAAGCAGCTGATGGGCGTGGAGGAGACCTCCGAGGGTGGCCGCGAATTCACCTTTACCGACCCTCATCTCGCGCGGAGTGCGGGCGAAGCCATCCAGAGTGCCTACGCAGGCGAGCTCGATTACCACTACCAGGACAGCGAATACCTGCTGCGGGTGCGCTGGCAGCGCGACCATTGACGATACCCGGCGCCGCGCGGGTTTCGCCGGGTGGCGGCTGCCACCATCCAAAGGCGGCGGGCTACCTCAGGTCAGGCCCTGCGCGAGCATCGCGTCGGCGACCTTGACGAAGCCGGCAATGTTGGCGCCGTCGATATAGCTGACGGTGCCGTCGGCGCGCTTCCCGTACTGGAGGCAGGCGGCATGGATGCCGCGCATGATGCCAAGCAGGCGGCTGTCCACCTCATCGCGGGGCCAGGACATTCGCTCCGCGTTCTGGCTCATTTCCAGGCCCGAGGTGGCGACGCCGCCCGCGTTGCTGGCCTTGCCCGGGGCATAGAGCACGCCGGCGGCCTCGAAGGCCTTGGCGGCGGCGATGGTGGCGGGCATGTTGGCGCCCTCGGCGACGCAGATCACGCCATTGCGGATGAGGGTCGCGGCGTCATGCTCGTCCAGCTCGTTCTGGGTTGCGCAGGGCAAGGCGACATCGACCGGCACCTGCCAGGGACTCGCGCCGGCGGCGAAGCGGACCCCCGTCCGCTCGGCGTAATCGCTCACCCGCCCATAATGGTGATTCTTCACATCCATCAGGATTTCCAGCTTCTCGGGCGTGAAACCTTCCTCGTCGACGATCGTGCCGCTGGAGTCCGACACGGTGACGACCTTGGCGCCGAGCGCCATGGCCTTTTCCACCGCATACTGCGCGACGTTGCCGGAGCCGGACACGCTCACGCGCAGGCCCTCGAAGGAGCGCCCGCGGGTCTTCAGCATTTCCTCGGCGAAGTACACGGTGCCGTAGCCGGTGGCCTCGGGCCGGATCAGCGAGCCGCCGAAGCTCAGGCCCTTGCCGGTGAAGACGCAATCCGAGCGGTTGCTGAGCTTCTTCATCATGCCGGTCATGTAGCCCACCTCCCGCGCACCGACGCCAATATCGCCGGCGGGCACGTCGGTATGCGCGCCCAGGTGCCGGAACAGTTCGGTGACGAAGGCCTGGCAGAAGCGCATGACCTCGGCCGGGCTCTTGCCCTTGGGGTCGAAGTCGGAGCCGCCCTTGCCGCCGCCCATGGGCAGGGTGGTCAGGGCATTCTTGAAGGTCTGCTCGAAGGCCAGGAACTTGAGAACCGAGAGATTCACCGAGGGATGGAAGCGCAGCCCGCCCTTGTAGGGACCGATGGCCATGCTGTGCTGGACGCGATAGCCACGGTTGACATGGATGGTGCCCTTGTCGTCCATCCAGGCGACGCGAAACATGATGATCCGCTCGGGTTCGACCAGCCGGTCGAGCAGGCCCTGGCCGACGTATTTCGGGTTTCTCTCGATGAAGGGCCAAAGGCTTTCCATCACCTCGGTGACGGCTTGCAGGAATTCGGGCTGGCCGGGGTTGCGCTCGCTGACGTGGCGCAGAAAATCGGGGAGGGAGGTATGTTTCACGGATGTCCTGGAGGGTCAATGAAAGATCGACCCGAAATTTTATCATGCGGTATATCCATTTCGGATCGAGCGCAATGTTCGGGCATGGACGGGCAGGCCGGTGCGAGTCTTGCCCCCGGGCGGCAGGCAGCGCTCATGAATTGGGTGATAATGCGGCCATCCGTGAATCCGCATGCGAGGATTGCTGCATGAACCTTCCACAACCGCTGCCGACCCTGCCGATGCTGCTGAGCGCAGCGGCCTTGCTCTTGCTGGACGCGGGTGCCGTCGCTGCCCGCGATCGGGGTGTGAATCAGCCCGGCGCGATCGGCAATCGTCCTCCGGCGGCCGCTACGCCGGGCATCGATCCCGGCGTGAATCAGCCGGGTCGGCTGGGCAACCGATCGCCGGGGCCGCGGCGTGCCGATCCGGGGATCAACCCGCCTGGCGCCCTCGGTAACGCACCGGCTCTGCGCCATCGTGACCCCGGCCTCAACCAGCCGGGCGCGGCCGGCAACCGTCGCCTGCCTTGACGCGGCAGGCTGGCATCGCGGCACCCCGCCCGGGAAAGCGACAGCGCCCGGGGCATCGACCGCAACCGACCGTGTTTTCCTGAAGCATTACCCGTATCCCCCCCCGGAGAATCCTCATGCGAATCGCCCCGCTGACCGCGTTCGGCACCATCCTGGCCGTGTCCGTCGCGATGGCCGGCTGCGCCAAGACGCAGGCGCTGAATGTTCTGCAGGCCAGCCATGTGGCCATCGCCAGGCCCGCTCATGTCCTGATCCAGGACTTTTCCGCCGATACGGGCACGATCAAGGCCAGCACCAGTCCCCTGGCGAAGCTGGAGGACCTGGTCGGTGACGATGCCGCGGAGCAATCCCGGCAACTTGGGCAGGAGGTCCGGGAGGCGCTGTCGGCGGAACTGGTTGAAAAAATCCGTGCCCTGGGTTTCACGCCTGTGCGGGTCGGAGCCAGCCAGGCACCTGCGGCGGGCGATGTGATGATCGCCGGGCGATTCGTCAATATCGACGAGGGCAATGCCGTACGGCGGGCAGTGGTCGGTTTCGGCGCCGGCCAGTCCAGCGTCGACAGCGAGGTCCGGATTCTGGCGCCGGGCAATCGGACGCTGCTGTCCTTCGAGGTGCATGCCGACAGCGGCAATACGCCGGGCGCGGTGGCCACGGCGGGCGTCGGTGCGGCCGCGGAAGCCGGTACGGCTGCCACGGCCGCCACCAGCGTTGCCCGCGGTGGCGCGAGCGCCTACAGGTCCGCTTCGGCGCATCAGGCGGCGGAGATGGCGGACAGGATCAGCGAGCAGTTTGCCGGCTATGCCGCCAGGCAGGGTTGGGTCGTCTCGTCCGGCCACTGACCGGGGGCGTCGCTAGCCGCCATCCGGGCCACCCGGGGTCAGGCGCGGTTCCGGGGTCCGTCGCGCGAGCCTGCCCGCCGTTCCGGGCGGGCTGCGCCGCATCCGGGGAATCTGGCGGTCGGGAACTTGTCAGTAGCGCTGGCGCAGGCGTTCCCGCCCGGGCCGGATCATGACACCAGTTTGATGGAGGAGGATGCTTGAAACGCTCGAATCGTATTTTCACCAGGTGCCTGGCGCTGATGGCCGTATCGGCCGCGCTGCAACTGTCCCCGGCTGCCCGGGCGGAGACGGACATGCAGATCCAGGAGAAGGCGCTCAGGGCTCGCGAGCAGAGCCAGCTCGGTGATGGCATGGATCACTCGGCGCATGGCGCTTCCCGGACGGCGGGCAGGTTCCGGGGTGTCTT
The DNA here is from genome assembly GCF_056880625.1 of Methyloparacoccus sp. NF-16. Classification (NCBI taxonomy): domain Bacteria; kingdom Pseudomonadati; phylum Pseudomonadota; class Gammaproteobacteria; order Methylococcales; family Methylococcaceae; genus Methyloparacoccus; species Methyloparacoccus sp. NF-16. Next base: position 204,386 of record NZ_CP174130.1, read on the forward strand.
CTACGGCTATCTGCCGTGCCAGGAGAAAGACTGCGACGGCATCAAGATGACCCTGTCCCTGAATGCCAAGAACAACTATCTGCTGGTGATCCAGCCCGCCAAGCCGCTGAACCGGGAATCCTTCGAGAAAGGCAAGTACCAGTGGGACGACAACGAGGGCATTCTCCTGTTGGCGCCCAACCGGGAAGCCCCGCAGCGGCGGCTCGCCATCAAGGATGAAAGCACCCTGCTCTACCTCACCGGCGACGGCAGGCACCTGTCCGGCGAACAGGACCGGTACCTGCTGCGGAGAAGCGACCAGGCAGACCACCGGGAAGTGCATATCCATTGACGCGTCGCGTGGCTACCGGCGTTGCCGCCGGAGCGGCGGCCGCAGGTCCGCCACGCACGCCACCCCCAGGAACGCGGCCAGCAGCGCCGCACCGGTTCGCATGGCATCCCAGCCGCAGAACCCGACCAACTCGCGGTCGGCCAGGTACAGGACCAGCCCGAACGCGAGGTAGGCGGCCATCCGCCACACGGGATAAGGCACCGGGTAGTAATGGCGGCCGAGCTGCCAGGAGACCAGCGCCATGCTTGCGTAGCAGGCCAGGGTCGCCCAGGCCGAGCCCTCGTAGCCGAGCGACGGGATCAGCCAGAGGTTCAGGCCTACCGTCAGCACGGCGCCGAAAACCGAAACCCAGGCGCCCATCCCGGTGTGGTCGGTCAGCTTGTACCAGATGGACAGGTTGACATAGATGCCGAGGAAGAGATTGGCCATCAGCAGGATCGGCACGATGCCGAGTCCCTCGCGATACTCCTCGCCGATGAAATGCTGGAAGACTTCGATGAACAGCGTGACCAGCAGGAAGATGAAGACACAGAAGATGACGAAATAGCGCATCACCAGCGCATAGGCCCGTGGTGCGTCGGCGCGGCCGGCGTAGGCGAAGAAGAAGGGTTCGCCGGCGTAGCGGAAGGCCTGCACGAACAGGGTCATGAGGATCGACAGCTTGTAGCAGGCGCCATAGATGCCCAGCAGGCGCAGGTTGGTCGGCAGATCGTAGGGCAGCAGGTACTTGAGGATGGCGCGGTCGAGCATCTCGTTGACCATGCCGGCCAGGCCGATGACGACCATCGGCAGTGAATAGGCCAGCATCGGCCGCATGACCGCCAGGCCGGCCCGCCAGCGGATACCGCGGAACTGCGGCGTCAGCAACAGCAGCTTGCAGGCGCTGGCGATCAGGTTGGCGAGAAAGATGTAGCCAACACCGAGGTTCGGGTCGTAGAGCCGGGCCAGCGGCGCCTGCGGCCATAGCGCGAGGATTTTCGGCAGGCCCACGAGGAACAGCAGGTTGAGGCCGATGGCGAGGATGATTTCCGCCAGCTTGATGCCGGCGAACCGCCAGGCGCGGTTCTCGGCCCGCAGGCGCGCGAACGGCAGGGCCGACGCCGCATCGGCGGCCAGAATCAGTCCGAACCAGAGCAGATATTCCGGATGCTCCGGGTAACGCAGCAGATCCGCCAGCGGCTGGCGGAAACCGGTCAGGAGCGCCAGGAACACCAGGTTCGCCAGCAGCAGGAAACCGAGCGCCGCCGGATAGGCCGCGCCGGCGGGGATGTCGTCGCGGTGGCGAAAGCGGAAGTAGCCCGTTTCCAGGCCGAAGGTCAGGAACACGGCGAAGAAGCCGGCATAGGCGTAGAACTCGGAAACCACACCATAGGCCGCCGCCGGGAAGGTGTAGGTGTACAGCGGCACCAGCAGGTAGTTGAGAAAGCGGCCGACGATGCTGCTGAGGCCGTAGACGACGGTCTGGGAGGCGAGTTTGCGCAGGGAATTCAAGGCGGTTCGGCAGGTGGTGGACGAAAGGCTGCCGGCATTGTAAGGGGACCGGCGGGCACGGCCCAGAACCGCCATCTTTTTTGCCAAGACTTGGCGCGAGTGGATACCATGGGTTTACCCAACGGCCTGCCAGCCCCGCCTCAAGCCCGCCCGCATGATCGAGTTCAAGCAAGTCACCAAGCGCTATCCGGAAAGCGGCGAGGCCCTGTCCGAGGTCAGCTTCCGCATCGAGCGCGGCGAGCTGGCGTTCCTGACCGGCCATTCCGGCGCCGGCAAGAGCACGCTGCTGCGGCTGATCCCCGCCATGGAAAGGCCCAGCCGCGGGGAGATCACCATCGACGGCGTTCCCGTGCATCGGTTGCCATCCCGGCAGATTCCCTACCTGCGCCGCAAGCTCGGGCTCATCTTCCAGGACTACCGGCTGCTCAATGATCGGACGGTGTTCGACAATGTCGCCCTGCCGCTCCTCATCACCGGGCATAATCCGCACGATGTCGGCCGCCGGGTCCGGGCCGCGCTGGACAAGGTCGGCCTGTTGAAGAAGGAGAAACGCTTGCCTCTGGCGCTGTCGGGGGGCGAGCAGCAGCGGGTCGGCATCGCCCGGGCGATCGTCCACAAGCCGCCGCTGATCCTGGCCGATGAACCCACCGGAAACCTGGATGCCGAACTGGCGGACGAGATCATGCGCATGTTCCGGGATTTCAACGACGTCGGGGTGACGCTGCTCATCGCCAGCCATGACATGGGTCTGGTGCGCCGGTTCAGCCGCCGGACCCTGCGGCTGGAGCATGGCCACCTGGACGGGGTCGCCTGAGCCATGGCGCCAACCCGCAGATCGGGGCCGAGGCGCGGCATCTTCCGGCCTTCGCTGGAATCCCAGATCGGCCTGTCCGAGCGTCTTGGCGCCTACTGGGTGTTGCAGCTGGATTCGCTCAAGGCCAGTTTCGGGCGGATCTGTGAAACGCCGATCGCGAGTCTTCTCACCATTCTGGTGGTGGCCATCGCCCTGGCCCTGCCCGCCAGCTTCCATGCCCTGATCCAGAATGCCCGCCAGCCCATCGAGGCGCTGGAAACCACCAGCCAGATTTCCCTGTTCCTGAAGCCGGAGCTGGGCAACGAGGTCGGCCGCAAGGTTGCGGAGCAGTTGCGCCAGCGGCCCGGCATCGGCGGGGCCACGCTGGTCAGCAAGGAGGATGGGCTGAAGGAGCTGACCGCCTACAGCGGATTTGGCGAGGCGCTGGAAGCCCTGAAGGACAATCCCTTGCCCGTGGTCGTCATCGTCCAGCCGGCACGGACGGATGCCGACGCGGTTGCCGCCCTGCTGGCGGAACTCAGGCATCTGCCGGAGGCGGACAAGGTGCAGTTCGACAGCGAATGGCTGGAGAAACTGCGATCCCTGCTGGCCATCGCCCAGCGCAGCACCCTGGCCTTCAGCGTGCTGCTCGGCTTCGGGGTACTGTTCATCGTCGGCAACACCATCCGCCTCGAGTTGCAGAATCGGCGCGAGGAAATCGCGGTGGCGAAGTTGCTCGGGGCCACCAACCACTTCATTCGCCGGCCCTTTGTCCACGCCGGGTTCTGGTATGCCCTGCTGGGGGCGGTGCTGGCCTGGATGCTGGCCAACCTGCTGGTCCTCGGCGTCCGCGCGCCCGTCAACCAGCTGGCGGAGCTCTATGGCAGCAGCTATCGGCTGGCATTCATGGGGCTGACCGATACGGTCGTGCTGCTGGGAAGCGCGGTGTTGCTGGGCGTCACCGGGGCCTGGATCGTGGTTGCATACTTCCTGCTCGAAATCGAGCCTGAATGAGGGAACCGCCATTAGCACTCGCTGTCACAGAGTGCTAACATGATCCGGTCACTCCACATGACGAGGGCGAAAAGAATGACTCAAGCCTTGACCTTGCCACCAAGCCTGTCGCTGGGTTCCATTGATGATTACATGGCGGCCATCAATCGCCTGCCGCGGCTGGATGCCGAAGAGGAGCAGGCGCTGGCCGTGCGCTTCCGCGAGCAGGGCGACCTCCAGGCCGCCCGCCAGCTGGTGCTCGCCAACCTGCGTTTCGTCGCCCATGTCGCCCGGGGCTATCTGGGTTATGGCCTGCCGCTGCAGGACCTGATCCAGGAAGGCAACATCGGCCTGATGAAGGCCGTGAAGCGTTTCGACCCCGGCGTCGGCGTGCGCCTGGTGTCCTTCGCCGTGCACTGGATCAAGGCGGAAATCCACGAATTCATCATCCAGAACTGGCGCATCGTGAAGGTTGCGACCACCAAGGCGCAGCGCAAGCTGTTCTTCAACCTGCGCAAGTACAAGAACCGCCTTGGCTGGCTGAACCCCGAGGAGGCCAGCATCGTGGCCGAGGAGCTGGGTGTGGAGCTGGACACGGTCTACGAGATGGAGGGCCGCCTGAGCAGCCAGGATCTGGCCTACGATGCCGCCGACGACGGCGAGGATGGCGAGCGGGACTTCTCGGCCCCGGTGCACTACCTGCGGCAGGCCAATGCCGACCCGGCCGACCTGCTGGAGAGCGAGGACTGGGAAGCGCACGAGCAGAAAAAGCTCATCCATGCCATCGAGCAGCTCGACGACCGCAGCCGCGACATTGTCCGCAGCCGCTGGCTGAGCGAGGAGAAGCTGACCCTGCACGATCTCGCGGCTCGCTACAAGGTCTCCGCCGAGCGCATCCGGCAGCTTGAGAACTCGGCCATGAAGCGCCTCAAGCAGTCCATGGCGGCCTGACACAGGCTACCGATGGCCACCAGGGCGGCCTGCCGGCCGCCTTTTTTGTGCCGCTGCCGCGTGCGGTCCGCTAGCCTGGCGGCGCCACCGCTCTCCGCTTTCGTTTAAGATTCCGCAGCTTCAAAACGGACAGGGAGCCACCCGCCATGAGCAAATCCTTCGAAGTCAAGTTGAAGAGCGATCCCGACGAGGTGATCGCCAGGGCCCGCCTTGCCGCGCGGGACAATGGCGTCCGCTTCGAGGGCGACGGCCAGACCGGCCGCTTCTACGGACACGGCATCGAGGGCAGCTACCTCATCTTGGAGGACACGCTCTCGGTCAAGATCTCCAAGAAACCCTTCATCATGCCCTGGGGGATCATAGAGTCCACCTTGCGCAACTACTTCGCCTGACGTCGCCGCGCAGTCGCCCCCAGGGAGTCGTCCCATGACGCGTACCGTCAAGCCGGCCCCCGTGGGCGCCCTGGCGCCGGTGCAATTGCGCCGGCGCTGCGAGCCGGCGAGTCTCGGCTTCGAGACCACCGCGGGGCTCGCCGACATCGACCTGGCGGTGGGCCAGGCGCGGGCGCTGGAGGCGTTGCAGTTCGGTCTCGGCATCGATCGGTCCGGCTTCAACCTGTTCGTCCTGGGGCCGGCCGGGATCGGCAAGGACAGCGTGCTGCGCGAGGTTGTCGGCCGCCTGGCGGCCCGGCAACCGGCGGCGGACGACTGGTGCTATGTCCACAATTTCCGCGAGCTGAACCGGCCCCGGGTCCTGCGCCTGCCGGCCGGCATGGGCCGGCGGCTGGCGGATGCTGTCGACCGCCTGCTGGAGGCCCTGCTCGGTGCCATTCCTGCCGCCTTCGAGCAGGAGGGCTACCGCGCCCGCGCCGAAGCCATCGAGCGGGATGTCAAGGAACGCGAGGCGGCGACCATCAATGCCCTGCGGGTCGCCGCCCAGCAGCAAGGCATCGCCCTGATCGAGACCCCGACCAGCTATGCCTTCGCTCCGGTGAACGCGCAGGCCGAGCTGTTGAAGCCGGACGAGTTTCAGCAGCTCCCGGAAGCGCGCCAGCAGGCGATCCGGGCCGCGATCGACGCCCTGCACGAGGAGTTGCAGAAGCAGCTGCGCCAGTTTCCGCTCTGGCGGCGCGAGTCCCAGGAGCGGCTCCGGGCGCTGAACCGCGAAACGGCCGCGGCCGTCGTCACCCAACTGCTCGATGAACTGCGGACCGGCTACCGCGACTGCCCCGCCGCGCTCGCGCACATCGAGGTTCTGCAGGAGGCGCTGATCGACCATGCGACGGATTTCCTGCCGCAGGGTGAAAACAGCGTCCAGGCCCTGTTCGGGCACACGGGGCTGCCGCTGCCCGGCCAGCGCTTCCGCATCAACGTCCTGGTTTCGCACGCCGGGACCGAGGGGGCCCCGCTGATCTTCGAGGCCCTGCCGCACCATGCCAACCTGGTCGGCCGGGTCGAGCATCAGGCGCACCTGGGCACCCTCATCACCGATTTCGGCATGATCCGTCCGGGCGCGCTGCATCGGGCCAATGGCGGCTATCTGGTGCTGGACGCGCTCAAGTTGCTGACCCAGCCCTTCGCCTGGGAGACCCTCAAGCGCGCCCTGCGCGCCGGCGCCATCGCCATCGAGCCGCTGGAGCGTACCCTGAGCCTGATCAGCACCTCGCCCCTGGAGCCCGAGCCCATCCCGCTGCGGCTGAAGGTCATCCTCTGCGGCGACCGGCTGCTCTATTACCTGCTGAGCCTGCACGACCCGGAATTCCAGGCCCTGTTCAAGGTGCCGGCGGACTTCGAGGACACGCTCGACCGCGACGAAACCGGGCAGGTCCGTTTTGCCCGCCTGATCGGCACCCTGGCCCGGCGCGACGGGCTGCGCGCGCTGGATCGCGAGGCCGTCGCGCTGGTCATCGAGCAGTCGGCGCGCGGCATCGAGGATGCCGAAAAACTCGACGGCCATCTAGGCCGGCTGACGGATCTCCTCAAGGAGGCCGACCACTGGGCCGGCGAGGCCGGGCACGCGGTCATCGGTCGGGTGGCTGTGCAGACCGCCATCGACCGACGGACCCGCCGCGCCAGCCGCATCCGCGACGAACTCTACGAAGCCATCCGGCGCGGGACCCTGCTGATCGATACCCGGGGGCGCCATATCGGCCAGGTCAACGGCCTGTCGGTGATCCGTCTGGGCGAATACAGCTGCGGCCATCCCGTCCGCATCACCGCCACCACCCGCCTCGGCAGCGGCAAGATCGTCGATATCGAGCGCGAAACCGAACTCGGCGGCGCCCTGCACAGCAAGGGTGTCATGATCCTGTCGGCCCTGCTGGCCTCCCGTTACGCCCGCGCCCAGCCTCTGTCCCTGTCCGCCAGCCTGGTGTTCGAGCAGTCCTACGGCGAGGTGGAGGGCGACAGCGCGTCGCTGGCGGAGTTGTGTGCGCTCATCTCCTCGCTGGCGGAACTGCCGGTGCGCCAGGACATCGCGGTGACCGGCTCGGTCAACCAGTTGGGCCATGTGCAGCCGATCGGCGGCGTCAACGAGAAGATCGAAGGCTTCTTCGATGTCTGTCGCGCCGCCGGGCTCACCGGGGGCCAGGGCGTCATGATCCCGGACGCCAACCGCCCGCATCTGATGTTGCGCGAGGATCTGGTCGAGGCCGCGACGGCCGGGCGCTTCCATATCTATGCCGTGGGCACCGTCGACGAGGCACTGGCCGTGCTGCTGGATACCGCTGCCGGCGAGCGCGACGAGGCCGGCGAGTTTCCTGCCGGCACCGTCAATGGCCGGGTCGAGCACACCTTGCGCACCTGGGCCTTGCTGGCCTTGCAGATGAACCAGGGCGGAAACGGCGAATAGGTCCGGCGCCGCTAGAGGGCGATGGTTGCCCCCGGCTCGGCGATTTCCGTCTGCATCCGCTGCGCCAGGAGCCGCTCGCGCAGGGCCGTCATGGCCTCTACCTCGCCATGCACCAGATAGACCCGCGGCCGGGCAGGTTGCAGGCCCAGCGCCCATTCGACCAGCTCGCTCTGGCCGGCATGGGCGGAGAAGCCGCCCAGCGTGTGGATGGTGGCCCTGACGGCGATGTCCCCGCCCAGGATCGACAGGCGCCGGGCGCCGTCGACCAGCCGGCGTCCCAGGGTGCCGCGCGGCTGGAAACCGGAGATGATGACGTGGGTATCGCGCTTCCAGAGGTTGTACTTGAGGTGGTGGCGGATGCGGCCGCCCTCGCACATGCCGCTGCCGGCGATGATGATGGCGCCCTGGACCTGGTTGAGCGCCATGGAGTCCTCGGTGCTGCGGGAGTAGGACAGGCACGGTAGCCAGGCCTGCCAGCCATGCCCGATCAGTCGGTTGAAGTCCGGATCGTCGCGGTTGAACAGCTTGGCGTGACGGACATAGATCTCGCTGGCCTCGATGGCCATCGGGCTGTCGACGAAGACCCGCGACTGCGGCAGGTCGCCCTCGCGGTGGAAGCGGCCCAGCCAGTAGAGGATGTCCTGGGTCCGGCCGACTGCGAACGAGGGAATCAGCACGTTGCCCCCGCTGCGCGCGGCCGCCTGCAGCGCCTGCCGGAATTCCGCCAGGGTGTCGGGCAGGGAGCGGTGATCGCGGTCGCCGTAGGTGGATTCGAGCAGCAGCACGTCGGCGTGGGCGAGCCGCTCGGGATCGCGCAGCAGCGGCGAGTAACGGTTGCCGAGATCGCCCGAGAACACCAGCGTGCGGCGGCCGTCACGGGTGTCCAGCCCCAGCTCGACGATGGCAGCGCCGATGATGTGGCCGGCATCGTGGAATCGCAGCTGCACGCCCGGCAGCGGTTGCGCGAGTTCGGCATATGGCAGCGGCCGGCGCATGGCCAGAACCCGCTCGACATCCTCCAGGGTGTACAGGGGCTCCAGCAGCCGCTTGCCGGCTCGCTGGCGGCGCTTGTTTTCCCATTGGGCATCCTTCATTTCCAGATGCGCGGCGTCCTTGAGCAGCAGTTCCAGCAGGTCATGCGTCGGCGGCGTCAGGTAGATCGGTCCGGTGTAGCCGGCCCTGACCAGCTTGGGCAGCAGGCCGGAATGGTCGATGTGGGCGTGGGAAACGACAACCGCGGCCAGCGAACGGGGATCGAAGGGGAAGTCGAGGCGGTTGCGTTCGGTGGTCGCTGGTGGGCCCTGGAACATGCCGCATTCCAGCAACAGCCGGCCGCCCCGGGTCTCCAGCAGGTAGCAGGAGCCGGTGACCTGGCGTGCCGCGCCATGGAAGGTCAGCCGCAGGTCGGCCATGGAGATCGCGGGGGTGTTCATGGTGTGCTCCTGATGGATATCGGTATGGCCGGGACTGGTGCCGGGCCGGATGCCGTGGAACCGCGCCCGGTCTAGCCGCAACCGCCCACGGCGCCGCAGGCGCTGCAGAAGTCGCAGCCGTCCCTGCGGATGACGGCATAGTTGCCGCATTCCGGGCAGCGCTTGCCGGGGCGGACTTCCATGGCGCCGGCCGAACGGGCGCGCAGGGGGATGACGTTCTCGGCATCGTAGGCGACGATGCCCATGTCCTCCATCGGGTAGCCGTCCTCGTCGAGGATGCCCAGCAGGGCGTAGCGGTGGATCATCAGCCGCACCAGATAGGCGACGGTCGAGGGGTAGTTGGTCTTGCGCTGCTCGCCCGGCACCCAGGCCAGGAAGTCGCCCCGCGGCTCGGGGAAATCGACCAGCTGCCGCAGCTTGGCGCCGATCCAGGCGGGATCGATCACGCGCATGTCGTAGGACAGGGATTTGCACAGCCCGTCCAGCAGCCGCGGATACTCGCCCGACAGCCAGACCGAGTAGGGCCGGCGCTGGCCGTTGGGCAGCACCAGCTCCTTGAGGCCCATGACGAAATCGTCGCCGGTCGCCGGGTTGTAGATGTCGACGGTCCAGGACAGCGTGCCATCCGGGCCGGTCTTCGGTTCCTTGGACGACATGAGGGCGTGCAGGACGGGCGTGTCGGCGATGGTGTCGAAGGCGCCCAGCTCCTGGCAGCGCAGGGACACCAGCCGGGCGAAGCCGGCCACCAGGCTGGGTACCCGGAAGGGCTCGCCCGCGGGCGGCAGCGGCAGCTCGAAGCCGTCGTCGCCGGAGGCCTTCATCAGGCTTTCCAGCTTGGTCTTCAGCCAGCCGCGATCGTTGGAGCGCATGTCCATGGACAGCGACTTGGCCAGCGCGCCCAGGCCGCGCGGCTGCTCCGCACCGTTGATCCAGACTTCGAAGGGCTGGCGCTGTCCATTTTGCGGCAAGCTCTCTGGCAGGGGCTCTCCGCGTTCGGTGGCACGCCTGGGAGCATGGTCCAGATGGCCGACGAAGACGGCGAAGGAGCCATGCGGGTGGTCGACCATGTAGCACCAGGCCGGGTTGCCGCCGGGCGGGCGTGGCCGCCGGCGCCAGCGCAGCGAGGCGAGGGTGGGTTCCGGCACCTGCTCCAGCCGGAGCCGACGGTTGGGGTCGGAAACATCGAAATCCGGCGCGCTGCTCCCGCCCTGGATGGCCTGGGCGTCGGTGGTCTCCAGCACCGCGCCGGTGATGAGGTTGGGGCGGTAGGTGGCGAGTCCCTTGAGGCCGTGGCGCCAGGCCTCGAGATAGAGGTTCTTGAAGGCCTCGAACGGATAGTCGGCCGGCACGTTGACGGTCTTGGAGATGCTGGTGTCGATATAGGGCTGTACCGCCGCCAGCATCTGCATGTGGTCCAGTGCGGCGATCTCCAGCGCGGTGACCCAGTGCGGTGGCAGGTGGTCGACATCGCCGCCCTCGATGCGATGGCGGCGCCAGGCGTGATCCTCGACGGGGTAGTCCTGCACGCCGCCGTCCGGGGTGCGCTTGCGGCGGGTGTAGCGCCAGGCGAAGGGCGGCTCGATGCCATTGGAGGCGTTGTCGGCGAAGGCCAGGCTGATGGTGCCGGTCGGCGCGATGGCGAGCAGGTGGCTGTTGCGCAGGCCCTGTCGGCGGATGCGCTCGCGCAGCGTCTCCGGCAGCCGGTGGACAAAGGCGCCGGCGAGATAGGCGTCCGGGCGGAACAGCGGGAAGGCCCCCTTCTCGTCCGCCAGTTCCGCCGAGGCCTGGTAGGCGGCGTCCCGCAATGCCTCGGCGATGCGGCCGGCCATGGCCCGGGCGGCATCCGTGTCATAACGCAGGCCGAGCATGATCAGGGTATCACCCAGGCCGGTGAAGCCGAGCCCGATGCGACGCTTGGCCATGGCCTCGGCGCGCTGGGCCTCGAGCGGCCAGTAGGTCAGATCCAGCACGTTGTCGAGCATGCGCACCGCCAGCCCCGCGAGTGCCGCCAGTCCGGCAAGGTCGAAGCGGGCTTCCGCCGTGAATGGCGCCTCGACCAGCCGGGTCAGGTCGATGGAGCCAAGGCAGCAGCAGCCGTAGTCGGGCAGCCACTCCTCGGCGCAGGGGTTGGTGGCCTCGAACGTCTCGCAGTAATGCAGGTTGTTCTCGGCATTGGCGCGGTCCACGAACAGGATGCCGGGTTCGGCATGGTCGTAGGTGGAGGTCATGATCTGGTCCCACAGCACCCGTGCGGGCAGGCTGCGGTAGATCCAGGCACCGTCTTCCCGGCGGCCGGTGGCATGTCCTGCCTGGCCTTCACCCGGCTCGGCCCGGTGGACCAGCGCCCAGTCGGCGTCGCTTTCCACGGCGTGCATGAAGGCGTCGGTTACCGCGACCGACAGGTTGAAATTGGTCAGTTCGCCCGGCCGGTCCTTGGCGTGGATGAAGTCCTCGATGTCGGGATGGTCGCAGCGCAGCACGCCCATTTGCGCGCCCCGGCGGCTGCCGGCGGATTCCACGGTCTCGCAGGACCGGTCGAAGACGCGCAGGTAGGAGATCGGTCCCGATGCGCTGGAAGCCGTGCCTCTGACCCGGGCGCCCCTGGGTCGGATGCGGGAGAAGTCATAGCCGACGCCGCCGCCACGGCGCATGGTTTCGGCGGCTTCCTGCAGGGCGATGTAGATGCCGGGTTTGCCCTCGGCGTCCGGCTCGGAGATGGCGTCGCCGACAGGCTGCACGAAACAGTTGATCAGCGTGGCCCGGATATCCGTGCCGGCCGCCGACATGATGCGACCGGCCGGTATGAAGCCCTGACGCAGGGCCGCCAGAAACCGTGGCTCCCAGGTATCCGGCGCGGCCTCCACCGAGGCCAGCGCCCTGGCGACACGACGAAAGACATCCTCGGCCGTGGTCTCGCCCTGCTTGGCGTATTTCTCCCGCAGGACATCATCCGAAATGGGCTGGGTCGGCATCGGCGGTTCTCCTCTCCGGGATGCCCCATTCTAAGGCCGCCGCCGGGGCATTTCATGCCGAATGCCCGGAACGGCCGGCAGTCTCAGGCCTTGTGGTAAATCTCCGCGCCGCCCTTGACGAATTCCCCGGCCATTTCCTCCATGCCGGCTTCGAGCGCCTGGTCATCGTCCAGCCCATGGTTCTTTGCATACTCACGCACATCCTGGGTGATCTTCATCGAGCAGAAATGCGGGCCGCACATGGAGCAGAAGTGGGCCAGCTTGGCGCCTTCCTGCGGCAGGGTCTCATCGTGGAATTCCAGCGCCTTCTCGGGATCGAGGCTGAGGTTGAACTGATCGGCCCAGCGGAATTCGAAGCGCGCCTTGGACAGGGCGTTGTCGCGGGCCTGGGCGCCGGGATGGCCCTTGGCCAGGTCGGCGGCGTGGGCGGCGATCTTGTAGGCGACGATGCCGTCGCGCACATCCTGCTTGTTCGGCAGGCCCAGGTGCTCCTTGGGTGTGACGTAGCAGAGCATGGCGGTGCCGTACCAGCCGATCATGGCGGCGCCGATGGCGCTGGTGATGTGGTCGTAGCCGGGCGCGATGTCGGTAGTCAGCGGGCCCAGGGTGTAGAAGGGTGCCTCGTGGCAGTGCTTGAGCTGCTCCTCCATGTTGGCCTTGATCATGTGCATGGGCACGTGGCCGGGCCCTTCGATCATCACCTGCACGTCGTGCTTCCAGGCGATCTCGGTCAGCTCGCCCAGGGTGCGCAATTCGGCGAACTGGGCCTCGTCGTTGGCGTCGGCGATGGAGCCGGGGCGGAGGCCGTCGCCCAGCGAGAAGGCCACATCGTAGGCCTTCATGATCTCGCAGATGTCCTCGAAATGGGTGTAGAGGAAGCTCTCCTTGTGGTGCGCGAGGCACCACTTGGCCATGATCGAGCCGCCGCGGCTGACGATGCCGGTGACGCGCTTCGCCGTCAGCGGAATGAACGGCAGGCGGATGCCGGCGTGGATGGTGAAGTAGTCGACGCCCTGCTCGGCCTGTTCGATGAGGGTGTCGCGGAAGATTTCCCAGGTCAGTTCCTCGGCGCGGCCATCGACCTTTTCCAGCGCCTGATAGATGGGCACCGTGCCGATGGGGACCGGCGAGTTGCGGATGATCCACTCGCGGGTCTCGTGGATGTTCTTGCCGGTGGAGAGATCCATCACCGTGTCGCCGCCCCAGCGGATCGACCACAGCATCTTCTCGACTTCTTCCTCGATGGACGAGGTGACGGCGGAGTTGCCGAGGTTGCAGTTGATCTTCACCAGGAAGTTGCGGCCGATGATCATCGGCTCGGATTCCGGATGGTTGATGTTGTTGGGGATGATGGCGCGGCCGCGGGCGACCTCGTCGCGGACGAATTCGGGGGTGATGATCTTGGGAATGGCGGCGCCGAAGGCTTCGCCCGGATGCTGGCGCTGGTACAGCTCGGCCAGTGCCTCCAGTCTCTGGTTCTCGCGGATGGCGATGAATTCCATTTCCGGCGTGACGATGCCCTTCCGCGCATAGTGCATCTGGGTCACGTTGGCGCCGGGTTTGGCGACGCGAGGCTTGCGGATGTGTTCGAACCGCAGGGCGCTCAGCGCCGGATCGCTCTGGCGGGCCTGGCCATAGCGGGAGGACGGGCCGTCCAGTTCCACGGTGTCGCCGCGCGCCTCGATCCAGGCTTTGCGGAGGGCCGGCAGACCATGGCGCAGATCGACTGTCACGGCCGGGTCGGTGTAGGGGCCGGAGGTATCGTAGACGTAGACCGGCGGGTTCTCCTCCGCGCCGAAACCGGTGGGGGTGTCGGACTGGCTGATTTTCCGCATCGGCACGCGTATGTCGCGCCGGCTGCCCTCGATATAGACCTTTTCGGAAGCGGCGAAAGGCTGGATGGATGCCTGCTTGGCGGTGACGGCATCGTGCAGGACGGTTTTGGGGACGGCGCTCATCGCTACTCCTCGACGGTTGATGGGGCGGTCCGGCAAGGAGTTCCAGCGTCGTCCGGCGGCGGCTGCGCACGGCCGGCGGGACAGGCTTTCCTACGCCGGTTCTAACCGGGTCAGGTTCAAAGGGTGTGTCTCAGCCCGGGCGGCGATCCACGGGATCGCCCTGGGCACCCCTAGCCCTAGGTGCGGGCTAAGCTAATGCATGGCCGCGGCTTTGGCAAGCCGCGGTCCGGTCAGCGGGCATCGCGGGTGATGGGCGGGCCGATGGTCAGGCTGGTCTGCCACTGGCGGGAGGGATCGCGCTCACGGTAGTAGCGGATCTCCACGGTGGTGGGGCTGTCGCTCCGGGCGAAGCGGCTGGCCTCGCCGGACTGCCCGGCGGGATGCGAAACCTGCCAGCCGGAGCCCAGGCAGCGGCTGACGAGCCCCAGTCCCGCGTCGTAATCCGCGCGGGCCGTGGCTTCGTTGCCCTTGTCCCAGGTGCAGCCATAGTGGGTGCGGCCGCCGCCCCAGGCGACGATGTCGCAGTCGGTGCCGGGCAGGATGGGTTTGGTGTCCCAGCGGGTGTGGTCGTAGTCCTGGCTGGCGGAGCCCCGCAGGGACTGGAAGCCGGTGCCGGCATCGGCGATGACGGTTTTCAGCGCTGCGCAGGCCGCTGCGTCGCCGATGTTCTCCGTCTTGGTCGCCGCGTGCTGCGCGCAGCCCGCCGCCAGGCAGGTTGTCAGCAGTCCGGCCAGGGTTGCCCGAAAGGTTCGGAAATGGGTGTTGTGACCATCACATTGCATGGAAATCGGTCCTGCGGGGAAGAATGAAAGGAAGCTGCGTCGATCGCCGATGCCGGCGCCGGAGGATGCTAACACCGCTGTCAAGGCTGAAAAAGCGGGGGACTCGTCCGGGGTGCGGCGGGCGGGAAAGACATATAACCAGATGTTCTATCCTTCTGCCAATCCATTCTTACAGCGGATGCCGCCGGCTTGCTAGGATGCCCGCCGCGACCGGGAGCGGGCCGGGCTGTCATGGCGGTTCGCACCCTAGCCCCCGGATTTTCAGACTTTCCAAGCGGATGATGACATGAGCTTTGATCTGGCACAGATCGTTTCGGGCCTGCTGGTCGGGCTGCTGGTCGGGCTGACCGGTGTCGGCGGCGGTTCGCTGATGACGCCCATTCTGGTGTTTCTGTTCGGTTACGCGCCAAAGGCGGCGGTGGGGACCGATCTCCTGTTCGCGGCGATCACCAAGTCCGGCGGTGTGTTCGTCCATCATGGCAAGCATCGTTCGGTCGAATGGACGATTGTGATGAAGCTCTGCCTGGGCAGCATTCCGGCGGCTTTGCTGGTGATCTACCTGCTGGAGAAGGTCTTCACCAAGGATGAGGCGGTGACCTCGGTGATCACTTTCAGCCTCGGGGTCGCGCTGATCTTCACGTCGCTGGCCCTGTTCGTCAGGAACCGCCTGATTTCCCGTCGATTGCAGGACGATGTCGCGCGGGAGCGTCTGCTGCACCAGGAGCGTTTCGGCCGCTGGCAGGACGCGCTGACCGTGCTGGTCGGTCTGGTGCTGGGGGTTCTGGTGACGCTGTCCTCGGTGGGCGCGGGCGCCCTCGGCACCATCGCGCTGCTGTTCCTGTATCCGCGGCTGCCGACCGTGCGCATCGTCGGTACTGACCTGGCCCATGCGATCCCCCTGACGGCGGTTGCCGGACTGGGGCACCTGCACATGGGCAATGTCGATTTCGGCCTGCTGGGCAGCCTGTTGATCGGTTCGCTGCCGGGCATCTACGTCGGCAGCCATCTCAGCGCGAGGATCCCGGAGAAGGTGCTGCGTCCCATCCTGGCCACCCTGCTGATGCTGATCGGCATCAAGTTCGTGCTGTGATGAGCCGGATCCGGCTGGTCAGCGCGTGTCGCTCGCCAGCCGGAAGCAGCCGGTGAGGTGGTCGTTGACCAGGCCTACCGCCTGCATGTACGAGTAGCAGATCACCGGTCCGACAAAGACGAAGCCGCGCGCCTTGAGGTCACGGCTGAGCTGTCCGGATACGGGCGTTTGCGCCGGCAGTTCCGCCAGGCTGGGCCATTCCCGGGTGGCCGGCTGGCCGTCGACGAACCGCCACAGGTAGGCGTCGAAGCTGCCGAAGGCTTCCTGCACCTCCAGGAAGGCCCGGGCGTTGGCAACCGCCGAACCGACCTTGAGCCGGTTGCGGATCAGGCCGGGGTTTTCCAGCAGTCTGGCGATGTCGGCGGCCCTGAAACGGGCCACGCGCTCCGGGTCGAAATCGGCGAACGCCGCACGGTAGGCCGCGCGCTTGCGCAGCACCGTGACCCAGGACAGCCCGGCCTGCGCGCCCTCCAGGAGCAGGAACTCGAACAGCCGCCGATCCTCGTGCTGGGGTACGCCCCACTCCGTATCGTGGTACTGGCGCTCCAGTTCGCTGCGTTCGGCCCAGGCGCAGCGGTTCATGGCCATGGCCGGGGTGCGGGCGGAGGGCTGGCGGCGTGCCAGCACTCCCAGACCGGCGTCAGTCCGGCCGGCAGGGCCGGCAGACGGCCCAGCTTGGGCCAGGCCTCGTCGGGGCCGTGAAAATCGGAGCCGCAGGAGGCCAGCAGGCCGTGACGCCGGGCCAGGTCGGCGCTGGCCTGGACGTCGCCCGGTGCGGCCGTGCCGGAGAGCACTTCCACCGCCTCTCCGCCCATGTCTCGGAATTCGCCCGCCAGCCGCCGCAGCCAGCCGCCGGACAGCTTGTAGCGCTGGGGATGGGCCAGCACGGCGATGCCGCCGGCCCCGCGAATCCAGCCGATGGCGGTCTCCATGGCCACCCAGCAGGTCGGGACATGGCCCGGCTTGCCGGTGGTCAGGTAGCGGTTGAAGACATCCCGCATGTCGGCGGCCAGGCCGCGCCGGGCGATGCAGGCGGCGAAGTGGGTGCGCGTCATCATGCCGTCTCCCGCCAGCCGGCAGGCTTCCTCGTAGATGCCGGGCAGGCCGGCCTTCTCCAGCCGCTGGCCGATGGTCCGGGCGCGCTGGGCGCGAATCTGCTGCAATTCGAGCAGGCCCGCCGCCAGCGGGGCATGGGTCGGGTCGATGGCCAGCCCGACCAGATGCAGCGTGCGCTTTTCCCAGGTCACCGAGATCTCGACGCCGGCGACGAGTTGCAGGCCGTGCTGGCGGGCGGCGGCCTGACCTTCCGCCAGTCCGGCCGTGGTGTCGTGGTCGGTCAGCGCCAGGGTCCGGATACCGGCGGCTGCGGCCCGCGCGACCAGTGCGTCGGGCGCGTAGACGCCATCGGACGCGCGGGAGTGGGTGTGGAGGTCGTAGCCCGTCACGGCGCGGGGCTGGCGAGAGCCGGCCCGGAAACGTCGCGCCGGGGCGCGTGCCGCTTGCCGGGGGCGCCGTAAAGCCGGGCATAGAGCCCGCCCTGGGCCATCAGGGCGTCGTGGCTGCCATCCTCGACGATGCGGCCATCCTCGAAAACCAGGATGCGGTCGGCATGGGTGATTGCGCTCAGCCGGTGCGCGACGATCAGGGTCGTGCGCTGGGCCAGGAATTCGTCCAGCGAACGGTAGAGATTGGCCTCGGTGACGTTGTCGACCGCCGAGGTGGCCTCGTCAAGGATGACCACCCTGGGGTTGGCCAGCACCATGCGGGCGATCGCCAGCCGCTGCCGCTGCCCGCCGGAGAGGCGCACGCCCGCGCGGCCGACCAAGGCATCGAGCCCTTCCGGCGCCTCGGCGATCGTCTCCCGCAGCTGCGCGATTTCCAGTGCGCGCCACAGCGCGTCGTCCGACGCCGGACGACCCATGGTCAGGTTGGCGCGCACGGTGTCGTTGAACAGCACCGGGTGTTGCAGCACCGTCACGACGTTTTCGCGCACGATGTCCATGCCGATCTGGTCCATGGGCACGCCGTCGAAATGGATCATGCCGCGCGTCGGCGGGTAGAGTCCGATCAGGACCTGCACCAGGGTCGATTTGCCGCCGCCGCTGGCGCCGACCAGGGCGACCTTCTCGCCGCGGCGGATGTCCAGCGATATGCCCTGCAGGATGTCGCCGCCACTGGGGTAGGTGAAGTGGAGGTCGTCGATGTAGACATCCACCGTCTGTTTGCCGGCGAAGGGATTCCGCCGGTGTGGATAAACCGGTTCCTGGCGGCGGTCGCAGAACTGATTGAGCCGGTCGAGCGCCGCGCGCGCCCCATAGAAGGCGTACTGCATGCCCAGCAGTTCCTGGACCGGTGCCATCATGAACCAAAGGTAGCCGGAGACAGCCATCATCTCGCCGATGCTCAGATCCGAGTAGACGACCATGAACAGGGACAGTCCCCGGAACAGGTCGAAACCGGTCAGGAACACCAGGAAGCTCATGCGGCTGGCGGCATCGCTGCGCCAGGCATAGGCGGCGGCGTGTTCGCGGACCCCGCGCGCGGCGTCGACCAGGCGGCCGAGGTAATGTTGCTCCCGATTGCTGGCGCGGATCTGATGGATGGCGTCCAGCGTTTCGGTCAGCGCCGCCTGGAAGGCGCCGATGGCGGTGTTTTCCTGGCGCTTCAGGGCCTTGACCTGCTTGCCCATGGCCTTGGTGAAGAAAATCACCACCGGATTCAGCAGCAGGATGAACAGGCCCAGGCGCCAGTTCATCCACAGCAGCACCGCGGCGGTGCCGGCCAGCGTCAGCAGCGCCACCAGGCTGCGGGCGATGGTGGTGCCGATGAAGGTGTCCAGCGTGTCGAGATCCGTGACCATGTGCGTGACCACGGCGCCGCTGCCCAGGCTCTCGTATTCCGCCATGGAAATCCGTTCCAGGCGATGGATCAGGTGCGCGCGGATGCGGAAAATGACGTCCTTGGCGATCAGGCTGAATTCGCGGGTCTGGAGGATGTTGCACAGGGCTGCCAACAGCCTGAGCAGCAGCGTCAATCCCAGCAGGGTGGTGATGTAGAGCGGTGGCCCGTGCCAGTCCTCGGGGAACATCCGGTTCATCCAGTGCATGGCCAGGCCCGGCTGGCCGAGCAGCACCTCGTCGACCAGCTTGGGCAGCAGCAGGGGTACCGGTACCGCCGCCAGCGCGGCCAGTATGGCGACCAGCTGCGCCAGCACGAGTTCGCGCCGGTGGCGAAGAACGATGGTTCGGATATAACGCCAGTCCAGCCGGTCGGGCGGGGGAGTCGCGTCGGGCGATTTCATGGATAAACGGTTGCTGTGGCAGCCGGCCCCGGGGCGGCGGTGTCGTTGCCCGGCGGCTGGTCGACGGTCATGGGTGGCAAAGGGATGGCAGGATCGCCTGAAACAGGCATCTGCTACAATATTCCGCTTTTTGCTGAAGCCGTGCCTGCATCCAGCGGCCCGACGACCCCCGCCGCTGGCGGGATGGTCGGCAGCCGGGACGGATGCGGTCGACGCGCTTCACGGAAGCCTGGCGGACGCCAAAAAATAGCACAAACCCGGTCCCCATCATGACACTCCAGGAAACACCCCCAGTCCATACGCGCCAATCCAGCTACAGCCGGGAGGATCTCCTGCGTTGCGGCAACGGAGAGCTTTTCGGCGCCGGCAATGCGCAGCTGCCATTGCCGCCGATGCTGATGTTCGACCGCATCACACATATCGCCACGCAAGGCGGGCTGTTCGACAAGGGACAGATCACGGCGGAACTGGACATTCGCCCGGACATCTGGTTCTTCGACTGTCACTTCCGCAGCGATCCGGTGATGCCGGGCTGCCTGGGGCTGGATGCCATGTGGCAGATGGTCGGCTTCTACCTGGGCTGGCTGGGCGGACCCGGTCGGGGCCGAGCCCTTGGCGTCGGTGAAGTCAAGTTTCGCGGGCAGGTGTTGCCGGAAAACCGGCTGGTCACCTACCGGATCCACCTCAAGCGCGTGATGATGCGAAAATTGGTCATGGGTATCGCCGACGCGGAAATGGATTGCGATGGCCGCGTAATCTACGAGGCCAGCGATCTGCGGGTCGGTCTCTTCACCTCCACAGACGATTTCTGAGGAGCAGCAAACATGAAGCGTGTTGTAGTTACCGGTATCGGTATCATCTCCAGTCTCGGGAACAACAAGGAGCAGGTGACGGACTCGTTGCGGCTCGGCCGGACCGGCGTCCGTTTCAGCGAGGAGTACGCCGAGCTCGGCTTCCGCAGTCATGTGCATGCGCCGCTGGATGTCGATCCCGATGCGCTGATCGATCGCAAGATCCGGCGCTTCATGGGTGATGGCGCCGCCTACAACTATCTGGCCATGCAGGAGGCCATTGCCGATGCCGGCCTGGCCGAGCACGAGGCTTCCAGTCCGCGCACGGGTCTGATCATGGGCTCTGGCGGGCCTTCGACCTCCAATCTTCTGGGGGCCTGGGATACCTTCCGCGAGAAGGGGCTGAAGAAGGTCGGGCCGTACATGGTGCCCCGGACCATGTCCAATACCAATTCCGCCTGCCTGGCCACACCGTTCAGGATCAAGGGCGTCAACTACTCCATCAGCTCGGCCTGCGCCACCAGCGCCCACTGCATCGGCAATGCCGCCGAACTGATCCAGCTCGGCAAGCAGGACGTGATCTTTGCCGGCGGCGGCGAGGAGCTGCACTGGACGCTCACGGTGCTGTTCGACGCGATGGGCGCCCTCTCGTCCAAGTACAACGCCACGCCCGGCAAGGCCTCGCGGGCCTACGATGCCGACCGCGATGGCTTTGTCATTTCCGGCGGTGGCGGGGTGCTGGTGCTGGAGTCGCTGGAGCATGCCAGGGCCCGCGGCGCCAGGATCTATGCCGAACTGGTCGGCTACGGCGCCACCTCGGATGGTTACGACATGGTCCAGCCTTCCGGCGAGGGCGCCGCACGCTGCATGCGGCAGGCGATGGAGGGGCTCGACCGGCCGATCGACTACATCAATGCCCACGGCACCAGTACGCCGGTCGGCGACATTCGCGAGCTGGAGGCGGTCAAGGCGGTTTTCGGCGACCAGGTGCCCAGGATCAGCTCGACCAAGTCCCTCTCCGGCCACTCGCTGGGCGCGGCCGGCGTGCACGAGGCCATCTACACCTTGCTGATGCTCCAGCATCGCTTCATTGCCGCCTCCGCCAACATCGAGAACCTGGATCCCGGCGCGGCTGGCGTGCCGATCGTCCGCGAGCGCCTCGATGATGCCGTCATCGATATCGCCATGTCCAACAGCTTCGGGTTCGGCGGCACCAACGCCAGCCTGGTGTTCCAGCGGTATGACGGATAGCGCCACGATCGGGCTGAGCGAGAAGCAGCGCTACCATTTCAACAAGCTGCAGAAACGGCTTCGCCGGCTGACCGGCGAGGCCATCGCCGACTTCGGCATGATCGAGGACGGCGACAAGGTCATGGTCTGCCTGTCGGGCGGCAAGGATTCCTACACGCTGCTCGACATCCTCCTCAGCCTTCGTCTCAACGCGCCGGTTCATTTCGATATCGTCGCGGTCAATCTGGACCAGAAACAGCCGGGCTTCCCCGAGCAGGTGCTGCCGGATTATCTGACCGCCCGCCAGGTGCCCTTTCACATCATCCAGCAGGACACCTACAGCATCGTCAAGCGGGTGATCCCCGAGGGCAAGACGACCTGCGGTCTCTGCTCCCGGTTGCGGCGCGGACTCCTGTACCGCCATGCCGCCGAGCACGGCATAACCAAGATTGCCCTGGGACATCACCGCGACGATATCCTCGAAACCTTTTTCCTCAACCTGTTTTATGGCGGCACCCTCAAGGCCATGCCGCCCAAGCTGCTCAGCGACAACCGCGAGCACGTGGTGATCCGGCCCCTGGCCTATTGTAGGGAGAAGGATATCGACGAGTATGCCCGCCTGCGGGCCTTCCCTCTCATCCCCTGCAATCTCTGCGGGTCGCAGGCCAATTTGCAGCGTCAGGCCATGAAGGAGATGCTGCACGAGTGGGAGAGGCGCCATCCGGGGCGCGTGGAGACGATCTTTACCGCCTTGCAGAATGTCGCGCCCTCGCAGCTCGCGGATCGCGCCTTGTTCGATTTCGCCGGGCTGGACGCGCTGCGTGGCACAGCCGCATCGGAGGTGGTGGACGCGCCGGCGGGTCTCGACATCCTCATGCGCTGAGTGGCCTTTGCGACCGCGTGGTCTCCTGCCGCCCGGCGAGCCGGGCTATTGCAATTTGGCGGAATGTTATTTATAAATTTCGCCGTGCTTCGTGCACCACTAACTATAACTTTCAAGTGTTCAATCAGGAGGTTCCTATGAAAAAGTTGCTCTGCGTTGTAAGCGTACTGATGATGTCTCTCGTTGTTGTCGGATGCGGTAACTCTCCCGACGGCGACAAGCAGAAGATCGAAGCTCCTGCTGCTCCCTCTCTGTAAGTAGTCAGAGATTCGACCTGAGTACCGCGTCTACGCATCAGCCGAAAAAAGGGACACTCCCGAAAACAACCGCGAACAGCGCGTCAGGTTCCGATAAAAACCCGGGCTTGTCCCGGGTTTTTTTTGCCCGCCGGGCTGGCCCCGGGCGCGACAATTTGCCGCTCTTGTCATGGGCTTGAGGAGGGACGAATGCACGGTCGGTCGACTTGACAGCCCCCGGTCAGGCTGTAAGATACGCTACAGCGTTTGACGCTATCTGAAGCCATTCATCAGCAAACAAAAATCCTAAAGGTACAAGCACATGGGAATGATTCTCGACCTGGTCGAAAAGATGAGATCTCCGGTTGGCATCGTCGTTACGCTGGTTGTTATCGCCGCCGGTGTATTCTTCGTCCGCTGGGTCTTCAACGACGAAGAGAAGCAGTAAGCCTTACTGCCGAGTGGCAAGCTTGGACGTTCCTCTAGCTGGGAACCGCGTCCGCCCTTGCCACCGCCCCATCCGAACAAAACCGAGCGATTGTCTCGGTTTTTTCGTTCTTGGCCAAGCCTGGGGCCTGCCTGTCCTTGGCGGCTAGCCTGACCGAACCGTTCATCCCCCCCCTGGCGGCTTACATGCGTATCCTGATAACCGGCGGTACTGGCTTCATCGGCAAAGCGCTGTGCCAGGCACTGCTGGGCGCAGGGCATCGGCTGTGGGTACTGACGCGGCGCCCGCAAGTCGTCCAGCAGCGGATCGGTTCCGGCGTGGTTGCCTTGGCGGATCTGTCCGCCTGGACACAAGGCATGGCCTTCGATGCCGTCATCAATCTGGCTGGTGAACCCATCATGGCCAGACGCTGGAGTCCGGCCCGCAAGCAGGTCTTGTGGGGCAGCCGGGTCACGCTGACCCAGCAGCTGATCGACCGCATGGCCGAGGCGGAGGTGAAGCCCCGGGTGCTCATCAGCGGTTCCGCCATCGGCTTCTATGGCGATCGGGGCGACCAGCCACTAACCGAATCCGCCGAGAGGGGCACCGGCTTTGGGCATGAGCTGTGCGCCGCCTGGGAGGCGGCTGCCCTGGACGCGGAGTCACTGGGCGTTCGTGTCTGCCTGTTGCGGACCGGTCTTGTGATCGGTCGTCAGGGCGGCTTTCTCAAACCGATGCTGCTGCCATTCCGGCTGGGATTGGGAGGACGGCTGGGCGACGGGCAGCAGTGGATATCCTGGATTCACCTCGCCGATCATGTCGCCTTGACGCTGTTTCTCCTGGAGACAGCGAGCGTCAACGGGGTTTTCAATGCCACTGCCCCGCAACCGGTCACCAACCGGGCATTCACCCAAACCCTGGCGCAACTGCTGCACCGCCCGGCCTTGTTGCCCCTGCCGGCATGGCTCTTGAAGCTGGCAGCCGGCGAGATGGCAGAGCTGCTCCTGGCCAGCCAGCGGGTGTTGCCGGAGAGGGCGTTGGCCAGCGGTTTCCGTTTCAGTCACGAAACCCTGCAAGCCGCCCTGGAAGACGTTCTGGTGCCCGCGACCGGGCCACACTGATTCCCCGCGCGCGGGATTCAGATCTTCCCCGCGCCGCTCAGCGGTGCGATCCAGTAGTGCAGCGAGGCTCCGGCGAAATCCTGCCGCAGGTGCCCCAGCAGTCCGTCGATCACGGCGTGTTCGGCGTGGATCTCGAAGCGGATCTGCCGCTGGTGACCGGCCACCTGCTCCGCCAGGTTGAGCTGGTCGTGGCGGGCGGAATGGCCGTTGATCGGTCCGCTGCAAAAGCCGTTGCCGGCGGCATGCTCCAGCAGCCAGTCCACCAGCACCTCCTCCAGATGCGCCGGAGCCACCAGGGTCAGCAGGCTGTCGGATGATATGCCGTTACGCATCCCGATCCCTGGCAGCCATGGTGGCCGTTTGCACGACAACTGGGCGAGACGGTTCGCCAAATCGCCGATAGAGGATAGGCAGCAGCAACAGGGTCAGCAGGGTGGATGTGAGCAGGCCGCCGACACCCACGATGGCCAGCGGACGTTGAATTTCCGAGCCCGGCCCGGTCGCGAACAGCAGGGGAATCAGCCCGAATGCAGCGATGCCGGCGGTCATCAGCACCGGTCGTAGCCGCCGCAGGGCGCCCTGGATGACCACCTGTTCCATGGGCATGCCCAAGGCCCTGAGCTGGTTGAAGGTGCTGACCATGACCACGCCGTTGAGAACGGCGATGCCCAGCAACGAGATGAAGCCGACCGACGCCGATACCGACAGATACTCGCCGGCGATCCACAGCCCGTAGATGCCGCCGATCAGTGCCAGCGGGACATTGGCCAGCACCAGCAGGGCCTGCCGCACCGAGCCGAAGGTGGAGAACAGCAGCAGGAAGATCAGCCCCAGCGCTACCGGAATGACGATGGACAGCCGGGTGGCGGCACGCTGCTGATTCTCGAACTGGCCGCCCCAGCCGAGGAAGTAGCCCTCCGGCAGGCTGACCCGCTCGGCTACGGCGCGCCGCGCGTCCTCGACGAAACCCACCAGGTCGCGCCCCTCGACGTTGCTGCGCACCACCGAGTAGCGCATGCCGCGCTCGCGGGCGATTGCCACCGCGCCTTCCACCGCATTGATCGAGGCCACAGCCGATAACGGTACCCGGCGCCCATCCGGCAGGGCGATCTGCAGGGTCGACATCTGTGCCGGCCCGCTGGTGCCGCGCAGCAGCAAGGGCGTGCGGCGGATACCCTCCTGGACGATGCCCAGCTTGCGGCCCTCCACCTGGGTGCGAAGGGTGTCCGCCAGGGCATCGGAATTCAGCCCCAGTCGCCCGGCCGCCAGGCGATCGATCCTGACCACCAGGTATTGCATGCCCTCGTTGCGCAGCGTGAAGACATCCGAGGCGCCGGCGATGCCGCGCATTACCTCGGCAATTTCCTCGGCCTTGGCGTTCAGTACCGACAGCTCCGGGCCATAGAGCTTCACGGCCACGTCGCCACGGACGCCGGTCAGCATTTCCGTTACCCGCATCTGGATCGGCTGGGTGAAGCCATAGGCGATGCCGGGGATGGTGTCCAGCACGTGGCGCAGGCGTTCGATCAAGGCCTCCTTGCCGCCCGCCTGCCACCCGGATTCCGGTTTCAGCACCAGGAAGGTGTCGGTCTCGTTCAGCCCCATGGGATCGAGGCCGATTTCGTCGGCGCCGACACGGGCGGTGATGTGCGCCACCTCGGGGACATGTTCCAGCACCGCTTTCTGGATTTGCCCGTCCATCCTCACCGACTCCTCCAGATTGATCGAGGGGAGTTTCTCGACCTGCACGATGATATCGCCCTCGTCCATGGTCGGCATGAATATCTTGCCGGTCCGGGTGTAGACCAGCAGTGCCGACAGCAGCAGCAGGCCCGCCGTGATCAGCACGGTGCGCGCATGTCGCAGCGACCAGCCCAGCAAGGGTTCGTACAGGGCGTGCAGCCGCCGCGCCAGCCAGGGCTCCTCGTGCTGCACCCGGGTCATCAGGAACGAGGCCAGCACCGGGATGACCAGCAGCGAGAACAGCAGCGAGCCACTCATGGCGAAGACATTGGTGAAGGCGACCGGCTTGAACAGCTTGCCCTCCAGGCCCTGCAGCGACAGCAGGGGCACGAAGACGATGCCGATGATGATAGAGCCGGATACCACCGGCGCCATCACCTCGCGCATGGCCCGGTAGATGACATGCAGGCGCGGCAGGCGCGCGCCTTGGGGCTGCGCGGCGAGGTGCGTGGTGATGTTTTCCACCACGACCACGGCCGGGTCGACCAGCTTGCCGATGGCGATCGCCAGCCCGCCAAGACTCATCAGGTTCGCCGTGATGCCGAACTGGTCCATCAGCAGGAAGGCGAACAGCGCCACCATCGGCAGGATCAGGGCCACGGTCAAGGCGGCGCGCAGGTCCCCCAGGAACAGCAGCAGCAGCACCACGACCAGCAGGGTGGCCTCGATCAGGGCGCGGATGATGGTCTGCGTCGCCTTGTCGATCAGCGTGCTGCGATTGTAGAAAACCCGCAGTTCGACCTCTTTGGGCAGGGCCGGGCGGATTTCCTGCAGTTTCTGTTCCACGCCCTGCACCACCTCGCGCGCGTTGGCGCCGCGCATGCCCAGGACCAGTCCCTCGACCACCTCGCCCTGGCCATCGCGGCTGACCGCACCATAGCGGGTCAGGGCACCGATGCGCACCTCGGCCAGATCGTTGACCGTGATCGGCACGCCGCCGCGATTGGCGACGACAATGGTGCGGACATCGTCCAGCGTGCTGATGCGCCCCTCGGCCCGCACCAGCAGCGACTCCTCGCCCTGGATCAGCCGGCCCGCGCCGTCATTGCGATTGTTGAGCATCAGGGCCGCGGTCAGCGCGTCCATGCTGACCCCGCGCGCCGCCAGCCGCATGCTGTCGGGGATGACCTCGAAGCTGCGGACCAGTCCGCCCAGCGCGTTGACGTCGGCCACGCCCGGCACCGTGCGGAGTGCCGGGCGAATCACCCAGTCCAGCAACCCGCGCCGGTCGGCCAGGCTCAGGCCCTCGCCCTCGACGGTGAACATGAACATCTCACCCAGGGGCGTGGTCATCGGTGCCATGCCGCCCTCGGCGTTGGCGGGCAGGGTCGACCAGACGCCGTTCAGCCGTTCCGCGACCTGCTGGCGCGCCCAGTAGATGTCGGTGCCCTCCTCGAAGTCGAGGGTGATGTCGGTCAGCGCGTATTTGGCGATGGAGCGGAGCATGGTCTGCCGGGGGATGCCCAGCAATTCCACCTCGACCGGGGCGGTGACCCGGCTCTCGACTTCCTCGGGCGTCATGCCCGGGACCTTGACGATGATCTTGACCTGGGTCGGGGAGACATCGGGGAAGGCGTCGATCGGCAATCGCAAGGCTGCCACCCAGCCGGCACCCGCGATCAGCAGCGCCAGCAGCAGGGTGAAGACGCGCTGGCTCAGGGCGAACCGGATCAGGCGCTCCATCACTCGGCGTGCTCGTGTCCGGCCAGCCCGCCGACCCAGGCCGCCTTGAGGCCGGCCACGCCTTGCGCGACGATGCTTTCGCCGCCTTCCAGGCCTTCGTGCAGTACGACGTGATAGGCCTCCTGCCCCGCCACCTGCACCTCTACCGCCTCGAAGCCTCCCTCGCGCTGGACAAAGACGTAACTGTGACCCTCGTGGTGGAATACGGCCGCTATCGGCACCTTGAAGATGCGGTCGGTACTGCGGTGCAGGGTCTGGACATTGACGTTCATGCCGGGGCGCAGGCGGTCGCCGCCCTGCTCGACCCGCGCCCGGACCAGGGCGGTCTGGCTCTGCGGGTCGACGCTCTGGCTGATCTCGATCACGCGGGCGCGTGCCTTCGGGTTGTCGATCGTGACCCGGTCGCCGGTGCGGGCCTCCTTGAGGCGCTCCTGCGGCATCTCGATTTCCAGCCACAGCTCGTCCAGACGACCGATGCGGAACAGCGGCGCCAGCGTATCGACCCGCTGGCCGACGATCGCCAGGCGTTCCAGCACGATGCCTTCGGCCGGCGACAGTACGCGGTAGATGCCGCTGATACGTCCCTCCGTCTTCAGTCGCGCGATCTCCGTCGCCGCCAGCCCGGAAGCCAGCAGCGTCTGCTCGGCGGCGCGCAGCGCGGCCTGCGCCCGTTCGAAGTCGCTGCGGGTTTCCTGCCAGCGCACCCGCGAGATCACTCCCTCGCGCAGCAGGGTATCGTCGCGGCCCATCTTGGCCTCGGCGACGCCGAACACGGACTGGGCATCGACCAGCGCCCGCTGCAGGTCCACCAGGGCAACGCTTTCGATTTCCGCCAGCACCTGACCCTTGGCCACGGTCACGCCCAGGGGCACGTTGACGCGGGTGATGACCCCCGACTGGAGGGCGGTGACGGCAAATTCGTGGGCCGGGGGCAGAACCACCCGGCCCGGGACCTGCGCCAGCGGCAGCGCGGAGACGGGTTCGGGTCTCACGGTGCGCAGGTCCAGGTGGCTGCGCTGCTCGGTGTCCAGGCGGATCAGGTGGTTTTCGGCCTGCGCCCCGAAAGCCAGGCCGAGACCGCACAGGGCCGTTGTCAGTAGGCGGGCGATCATGGCAGAACCCCGACGACCTGGTTGTAGGTGGCCGTATCCTTCTGCACCAGGATGGCACGTTCGGCCGCATCACGGATGGCGGCCTGGGCGCCGGCCTGGATCTTGAGGTAGTCGATCAGCGCGATCTCGCCGGCCTCGAAGGCGATACGGCTCATGTTGATCTGCGTTTCGGCGATGGCCTTGCGGCGCTCGGCGATGGCCAGCGCGGCCTTGTCCACTTCCAGGTTGTGGCGGGCTTCGTGCAGGGCCTTTTCAAGCTGTCGTCGCAGGGTTTCGCGCTGGACGATCTTTTCGTTCAGGGTCAGGTTGGCCTGCGCCACCTGGGGGGCATGCCAGTCGTCGCCGCCGACCGGCACCTGCAAGACCAGGTTGGTACCGGTGCCGAAATTGCCCTGGAGATCGACCTGCGAGCTGTCCGTGCCGACCAGCAGGGTGGGCTGGTTGCCCTGCTTCGACAGGCGGGTCAGCTCCACTTCGGCCTGGGCCCGCTCGACCGAGGCGCTGGCCGCCGCCAGCGAGGGGTGACGCTCGTCGAACTGCTTCAGTGGACTCAGCGGTTCCTCCAGCTTGCGCGGCGCGCGGGTCATGCGGGTGAGATTCTGGTAGGCCTTGCGGGCATGCATGACCTCGGCCTCGGCCTGGACCAGGACGGTCTTCTTTTCCAGCTGGTCGCTTTCCGCCAGCAGGAGGTCCGCCCGTGCCAGGTCGCCGAGCTCGACGCGGCGCTGCACCACGGCGGTCAGGCGCTCGGCCACCTCGTAAATCTGCCGCGCCAGCTCGCGCCGGTTTTCCATCAGCCGCAGGGTCCACAGGGCATCGCGCACCAGGCCGGCCACCTCGTGCTTGAGGGCGACGATATAGCGCTCGACCGCCTGCCTGGATTCCTCCGTCACCTTTTCGCTGGCCTGCTTCTGGCCCCACATCCACAGCGGCACCTGGTAGCCGGACTGGACGTTGGTGATGCCGTCATCCCGGCCGAAAAGGGCGTCATCGATGTATTGCAGGTACAGCATCGGATAGCCGGCGATCCAGCTCGAGCTGCGCTGTTCGAGGGCCCGCGATTCTTCCTGGAAAGCCTGGATGAGGGCATTCTGGGGGTAGCGCTCGAATGTCGTTTCGATCACGTTCCTGAGCGTGAGCCGGTCGTCGAAGACCAGCTCGTCGACATGCACTACCAGCAAATCCTCGTCGGGATCGTAGTTCAGGGCCTGGGCCGCGGGCGGAAGCCACAGGCAGAGAAGCGGGATCAGGAGACGTTTCATGACAGAACCTTGCAGCCACGGGCCATAACCACCTCGCTGGCGTCGAATGGGGTGCCGGTATCGGCCAGACAGCCGATGCCGCGGACCGGAACCTTGCTCAGGTGCCGGTTTCGGGCGGGGCGGGGCGATCGGGCGAAGCGCGCGGCGGCGGGCCACCGGGCTGCTGGCGCCGCGGCTTGCCGGCGGGGGGCTCGCCGATAGCCGGCTCGTGCCGTCGGGGCTGGCGCGACACCGGCAGCGGCGAGCCGGGCAGTCCCGTCACGGTGGCCGGCGACCGTTCCAGCAGCGGATTGCTGCCCTTGACCATGCCCGCCTGCATCACCACGACCCGGTTGCTGCCGGCAGGCGCCGCGGAGGACACACCGCTTGCCCGGGTGGTCAGGGATTCGAGGCCGGGCAGATGCAGAAACCCGCTCGTTTCCGCTGCCGCATGGGCATGCACCCAGGGCGACAGGAACTGCATCAGGATCAAGGCCAGGTGCAGAAGGGCGGGACGGAGTCGGGACATGTCACGGCGCGCGGCAATCTTCCGGAAGAGGCACTATAGTACCGCGTTATGCTTGGCAACGATGGTCGGAAAAGCCCATGACAATTTCCCGGGAGACGCGCGCGGCCAGCGTCATGATCGTCGGTTGCGGGGATATCGGCCGGCGGGTGGCGCAGCTGGAGCAGGCGGATGACCGGCCGGTCGCGGCACTGACACGCTCTGCCGCCGGCGCCGATGTCCTGGCGGCATGCGGCATTGAACCGGTGCGCGGCGATCTGGACAGTCCCGCCAGCCTCGTGCCGCCCGCCTGCGCGCTGGCTACCCTCTACTACTTCGCTCCGCCGCCGCCCCACGGAACCGAGGATCCGCGTCTGCAGTGCTGGTTGCGGGCCCAGACCGTGCTGCCGGCAAGGCTGGTTTACATCAGCACCAGCGGGGTCTATGGCGATGCCGGTGGCGCCTGGATCGACGAAGACTGGCCGGTGGCGCCGAAGACGGCGCGCGGGCAGCGACGCCTGGCCGCGGAAACGATCCTGCGCCGCTGGCAGGCGGATACCGGCGTGCCGGTGATCCTGCTGCGGGTGCCCGGCATCTATGGTCCCGGCCGGCTGCCGGCCGAGCGCGTTCGCCAGGGCATTCCGGTCCTGCTGCCGGAGGAATCGCCCTACAGCAATCGCATTCATGCCGACGATCTGGCTGCGGCCTGTTTTGCCGCCGCCCGCCAGGGGCAGCCCGGGCGGGTCTACCACATCAGTGACGGGCAGCCGACCACCATGACCGATTATTTCTGGCGCATCGCCGATCTCCATGGCCTGCCGCGTCCGCCCGCCATCACGCTGGCCGAGGCGCGGCGGGTGCTGAGTCCCGCGATGTTGTCCTTCCTGGAGGAATCGAAGCGCCTGGACAATCGGCGCATGTGCGAGGAACTCGGCGTTCAGCTGCGCTATCCGGATCTGGCCGCCGGTCTGCCGGCCTGTCTCTGAGGCATCGGGCCGTTCAGGGGCCGGGCTGGGGCGTGCCGTCGCTGGCGAAGTGCAGCGCCAGCCAGATCGAGACCTGGTCGGGATCGGTCCAGCTCACCCGGTGCCGGCAATGGGCCGGCAGCAGCACCGCATCGCCGGGCGCCAGGTCCAGTTCCTCCGGCTGTCCCTCGATCGCCAGCCGCGCCGCGCCCTGCAGCAGCGCCACCCATTCGTCGCGCGGCTGGTCGTACCATTCGCCGGCGGGTGTCGCATGGCCGCGCGACAGTATGCGTTCGATGCGCAGGGCGGACGTTTCCAGCCAGGTTTCGAAGCGTTCCTGGTCCAGTTGGTCGGGAACCTGCTCCAGCAGGGAGCGGATGCGTAGGGTCATGGCGGGTACCGGGAGGGCTGACAACCGGGGCCGGCGGCCTGGATTCGGCGCGCCGGCATTTTGATAGAGTAGCGCAACCTGTTTCCGGAGAACGCCGATGACCGCGATCCTGTCTGTCCTGGCCGTGTTTCTCTCGGCCCTCTGGTTCTACCGCACCGCCGCCGCGCGCCGGCAACCTGCGCTGGCCTGGGGCCTGGCCGGGGCGCTGCTCTATTACGGCGGCTTCCTGTTCTGGATGTATGTCGTGCTCCGGAACTTCATGGCCGGCCATTTCCAGGTCCACAGCTTCTGGATCGGGATCGCCATGGATGTTTCGTCGATACTCGTCGGCCTGGCCGGCATGGCGACCTTTCGCTGGCTGGTGTTGTGCCGCAAGGGGGGCTGAGCGCCGCCTTCGCGAAACGGCCGGATTGTGCTTTAATTCCGACTTGCCGAAACAGGGGTGCCTGCCGTTCCGGGCAGCGCTGAGAGAGACCCTCAAACCCGATCCGGATAATGCCGGCGTGGGAAGTTTCCAGGGCCCGTTGCCGATGAACCGGCGGCGAGGCCACCTTCCCCCCCGTCCGCTTCTCCGGTTCGCCCAAGACAGGAGCCGGATATTCCCACCCGATCCATCCAGATCCCCGCCATGGCTGGCGTCATGCCTGCCGGCGCTTGCGGCGCCAGGCGTTACCTATGAGCGCGCGTTTCGCCGTACTCGGCGGCGGCCTGATGGGCCGGCTGATGGCGGTCTCGCTGGCCAGGGCCGGTCAGTCCGTCGATCTCTTCGATCGCGCCGGTCCGGATGCGGAAGGCTCGGCCGCGCGCGTGGCCGCGGCCATGCTGGCGCCGCTGGCGGAGTCGGTCGAGGCCGAGCCACTGGTCGTCGAACTGGGCCAGGACAGCCTGTCCCGCTGGCCGGCGCTGCTGGCCGGGCTGTCGCGGCCCGTCTACTTCCAGCGCCAGGGAACGCTGGTGGTCTGGCATGCGCAGGACCGGGACCAGGCCGTGCGGTTCGGCCGGGCGCTGGGGCGCGCCCACCCGCGCCTGCCCGGGGCGGAGCCGGCCCGCGCGCTGTCGGGCGCCGAGATCGCCGCGCTGGAGCCGGGCCTGGGCACGCGCTTCCCGCGCGGGCTGTTCCTGCCGGGTGAGGGCCAGCTCGACAATCGCGCCCTGTTGCCGGCGCTGGCGGACGCCATGCGGGACGCCGGGGTTCGAACCCACTGGCAGGTGATGGTCGCGCCCGAGCAGGTCGAGGCCGACTGGATCATCGACTGCCGGGGGCTGGGCGCCAAGCCCGACTGGCATGCCGTGCGCGGGGTGCGTGGCGAGGTCGTCCGCGTTCACGCCCCCGAGGTGACGCTGACCCGGCCGGTGCGGCTGCTGCATCCGCGCTATCCGCTGTACATCGCGCCCAAGCCCGATGGGATCTATGTCATTGGCGCCACCCAGATCGAATCCGAGGATCTCTCGCCAGCCAGCGTCCGTTCGGCGCTGGAACTCCTGTCCGCGCTTTACTCCGTGCATCCCGGCTTTGCCGAAGCGCGCATCCTGGAGATGACGGCGCAATGCCGGCCGGCCCTCCCGGACAACCGGCCGGAAATCCGCTGGGAAGGGGGGCGGCTGATACGGATCAACGGGCTCTACCGCCACGGCTACCTGATTGCCCCGGCCGTCCTGGAGGCAAGCTTGGCGCTGGTCCGGCACCTGGCGGCGGCGGATACCCTGCGGCCTGCGGACTGGCGCGCCCAGCAGCGCTGGCCGTCCCTGTACCACTTCGAGGAGGCGGCCTGAACGCCATGCACATCATCATCAACCAGCAGGATTTCGACTTGCCGCAAGGCGCCACCCTGGACGACGCGTTGGCGGCCTTCGGTGCCCGGCCGCCGTTTGCTGTTGCCGTCAATCTGGGTTTCGTCCACCGCCAGGACTACCCGACCACGCTGTTGCAGGCCGGCGACCGGGTCGAGGTCGTGCAGCCGGTCGCCGGGGGTTGAGCATGAGCATCCAGGAACGGTCAACCCCGGATGACCGCGATGCCTTGATCCTGTACGGCACCCGCTTCCCCGGCCGCCTGCTGCTCGGCACGGCCCGCTATTCCTCGCCGCGGGTGCTGGAGGAATCGGTACGGGCGGCCCGCCCGGCGATGCTGACCGTTTCGCTGCGCCGGCAGGCCGCCGGGCACAACGAGATCGGCGGCCAGGCCTTCTGGGATCTGCTGGCGCAGCTCGACACCCCGTTCCTGCCGAATACCGCCGGCTGCCACACGCCGGAAGAGGTCTACACCACCGCCATGATGGCGCGCGAGGTGTTCGGCACCGAATGGATCAAGCTGGAGCTGATCGGCGACGACTACACGCTCCAGCCCGATACCCTGAACCTGGTCGGTACGGCCGAGCAGCTGCTGCGCGAGGGTTTCAAGGTGCTGCCCTACTGCACCGAGGATCTGGTGCTGTGCCAGCGGCTGGTCGATGTCGGCTGTGAGGCGGTGATGCCCTGGGCGGCGCCGATCGGTACCGGCAAGGGCGCAATGAATCCCTATGCCCTGCGCCTGCTGCGTGAGCGGCTGGACGTGCCGATGATCGTCGATGCCGGCATCGGCCTGCCGTCCCATGCCTGTCAGGTCATGGAATGGGGTTTCGACGGCGTGCTGCTGAATACCGCCGTGGCTCAGGCCGACGACCCGGTCGCCCTGGCCCAGGCCTTTGCCCAGGCCATCGCGGCCGGCCGATTGGCCCATCGTGGCGGCGCCATGGTCGAGCGCGAGTCGGCCGAGCCCAGTACCCCGGTGATCGGCACCCCGTTCTGGCACCAGGCGTCGGGTTGATGCCCTGGCGGGCCAGCTGCTTACCTCGGAGGAATGCGCATGAAACCCGATGCCGAACGGAGCGCCACCCAGGCCGCATGGCGGCATTTCCTCGACAGCGACCTGGATGCCCTGATCTGCCCGGACCCTGCCGCCGTCGCCGGGCGGGTGCTGGGCCTGTTCCGCCATGCCGCCGTGACCGTGCCGGCCTACCGCGAGCTGCTGGCCAGCCACGGCATTGTGCCGGAAACCATTCGCACGCTGGCGGATTTCGGCCGCCTGCCGCTGATGACCAAGCCCGGCTACATGCAGGCCTGGCCGCTGCCCCGGCGCTGCCCGGGCGGCACCCTGGCCGCTTCCGACCGGGTGGCGGTGTCCTCCGGCTCCACCGGTCAGCCGACCTTCTGGCCGCGCGGCCTGCGGCACGAGCTGGATATTGCCGTGCGCTTCGAGCAGGTGTTCCGCGACAGCTTCCGTGCCCATGAGCGGCGTACGCTGGCCGTGGTCTGCTTCGCACTGGGCAACTGGGTGGGTGGGCTGTTCACCGCCTCCTGCTGCTGGCATCTGTCGCACAAGGGCTATCCGCTGATGGTCGCGACGCCGGGCAACAACAAGGACGAAATCTTCCGCGTCGTCCGTACGCTGGCGCCGGAATTCGAGCAGACCGTGCTGCTGGGCTACCCGCCCTTCGTCAAGGATGTCATCGACGCCGGACTGGCCGAGGGTATCGACTGGTCGCGTCACAACGTGCGCATGGTGTTCGCCGGGGAGGTCTTCAGCGAGGAATGGCGGGCCGAACTGGTGCGGCGGGCCGGTTCGACCTCGCCCTGCCGCGACACGGCCTCGCTCTACGGCACGGCGGATGGCGGCGTGCTGGGCAACGAGACGCCCTGGACCATCGCCGCCCGCCGCTACCTGGCCGAGCACCCGGATGCTGCCCGCGAGCTGTTCGGGGAGTCGCGTCTGCCGACCCTGGTGCAGTACGATCCCGCCAGCCGCTATTTCGAGGTCCACGAGGATACCCTGATCGTTTCCGGCGACAGCGGCGTGCCACTGGTCCGCTATCATATCGCCGACAAGGGCGGCGTGATCGGCTTCGACGACATGCAGGCGTTCCTGCGCGAGCGGGGCGCCGCGCGCTGTATGGGCGAGGTCCTGGATGGGAGCGCGCCGGTCCGGCCGCTGCCCGTGGTGTATGTCTTCGGCCGCGCCGACTTTACCGTGTCCTTCTACGGCGCCAACATCTACCCGGAGAATGTCACGGTGGGCCTGGAACAGCCCGAGGTCATGGACTGGCTGACCGGCAAGTTCGTGCTGGAGGTGCGGGAGGATACGGATGGCGACAAGCATCTGAGCGTCACCGCCGAACTCCGTCCGGGTCTGACCGGCGATGCCGAGCGGGCCGCCCGCCTGGCCGAGAGCATCCGCGCCCAGCTGCTCCGCCTCAACAGCGAATTCCGCCACTACGCGCCGGCCGAACACCAGCTTCCCCGGGTCACGCTGCGCGCCTTCGGCGATCCCGAATACTTTCCGGTCGGCGTCAAGCACCGCTATACCCGCCGCTGAGGCGATGGCTGCCGGATTCCCGCGCGCTCTCGCGGGAGAAGTCGGCGGTGTCCGGGGGTAAGATGTGCCGGAATCAAGCGATGGGGTGATCCGCATGCGAAACATTGCTACATGCCGACGGGGCCATGCCATGCTCCGGCCGTGGTGCCTGATGGTATCGCTGGTCTTGCTGTCGCTGGCCGGGCGCGCCGTGGCGCTGCAACTGCCGTCTCCGATCTCCCTGGCGAAGGACGCCAGCCTGAGGAGCCAGACGGTGGAGGTCATCGAGCCGCATGCGACCACGCCGGAGCGGCCTGTCCGCATCGCCTATGTCGGCGTACCGATGCGGGAGGCGTTGACGCGGTGGTTCGGCGAATCCTGGCAGCGGCCGGGAACCGAGGTGGTGTTTCTGGCCGAGGATGGCTATGCCTCGGCCATCCCCGCCGAGAAGCTGGCCCGCCAGCCGGCCTACCTGACCTACGCCCGCGCCGATGGAGCCCCCTTCGAACTGGATAACTGGGAGCAGCGCGAAAGGGTGCCGCTGGCGCCTTACTATCTGGTCTGGGATAACCTCCGGGTGCCGGCACTGCAGCATGACGGTTCGTCCGGCTGGCCGTATCAGGTCACCCACATCCGTTTGCGCCAGCCAGGCGACGATGCCGCGTTGCGGTTGCCGCATGCCGATCTGGAGACGGCGCTGGGCCTGAAGGACACGGTGACGAACTGTCTCACCTGTCACCACCTGCGCGGCTTCGGCGGCGAGAAGTTTCACGAGGACCTGTCCGTCAGTCTTTGCCGCTGGCCCGATGCCGAACTGGTGCGCTGGATGCTCGAGCCGTCCCGCTTCCGTCCGGGCACCAGCATGCCCGCCCTCAACCGCGCCTGGCCGGACGAGGAGCGCCGCCTGGTTGCCCACCGCATCGCCCGCTACCTGGATGGCGTGCGGCGGTCCGATCCCAGGATTTGCGCGAGGGACGCGGGTAAACCGCACTGACCCATTGAGCCGGCTTGATTCCCCCGGTCGACGGGGCGTCGGCCGGGCGATAGCCTCGGGTCCGGTGAAACTTGAGCGTTTCCTGGCCTGTCCCTGACGGAGTGCTTCTGCGGCAGTGCCGGCTTATCCTCCATGACCGTCCCATGTATCGAAATACCTTGATCCTGCTTGCCGGCCTGCTTGGCGCGGGCCATGCCGTAACCTCCCTTGCCGATCCTGCCGCCCCGGGCCGGCTTTCCAGGCTGGAAAACATCGTGGTGATCTACCTCGAGAACCACAGTTTTGACAATCTCTACGGGCTGTTCCCGGACGCCGATGGTCTGGCCGGTGCCGCCAGGGAAAACACGCTTCAGACCGACCGGCAGGGCCGGCCGTTTGCCGTCCTGCCGCGCGTCATGAGTACCTGGACGCAGCCCCCGACGCCTGATCCACGCTTTCCCGAGCGCTTGCCGAACCGGCCCTTCGGGATCGATCGATATGCGCCGCCGACGGAGCGGATCGGCGATCCCACGCACCGCTTCTACCAGCATCAGGCGCAGATCAACGGCGGCCGGATGGATCGTTTCGTCGCCGAATCCAATGTCGGCGCGCTGGTGATGGGATATTACGATGGCCGGCGGCTGCCGCTGTGGGATTGGGCCAGGCGCTATACCCTGGCGGACCGCTTTTTCGCGGCGGCGTTCGGTGGTTCGTTCCTCAACCACCTGTGGCTGACCTGCGCCTGTACCCCGAGGCATCCGCAACCGCCGCAAGACAATACCGCCGTGCTCGACACCCAGGGAAAGCTGCTCAGGGATGGCGCCTATACGCCCGATGGCTATGCGGTCAACACCCTCTATCCGCCCTTCAGCCCGCGCAGTCCCAAGGCCGACACTCCCGGCAAGGTATTGCCGCCCCAGGTTCAGCCCACCATCGGCGATCGGCTGTCGGGCAAGGGTGTGACCTGGGCCTGGTATGCGGGCGGCTGGGACGACGCCCTGGCCGGCCGCGCGGACCCGAGCTTCCAGTATCACCACCAGCCCTATGCCTATTTCAGGCGCTACGCCGATGGCACACCGGATCGTGCCCGGCATCTGAAGGACGAGCGGGACTTTCTGGAGGCCATTCGCCGGGGCCGCTTGCCGGCAGTGGCGTTCTACAAGCCCCTGGGACGCTACAACGAGCATCCCGGGGATGCGGATGTCTTCGCCGGCGAGCAGAAAACGGCCGGGATACTGGCCATGCTGGAGAAGAGCCCGCAATGGCCGCACATGCTGGTCATCGTTACCTATGACGAGCACGGCGGCTTCTGGGATCATGTGCCGCCGCCGGTGGGCGACCGCTTTGGACCGGGCAGCCGTGTTCCCGCGCTGCTGATTTCGCCGTTCACGCGCGGCGGGCGCATCGACCACACGACCTACGACGCGACCGCGATACTGAAGCTGATCGAAACCCGCTTTGACCTGGAGCCCCTGGGGCGGCGCGATGCCGCGGCGGCGGACCTTGCCGATGCCTTAAGGTTCTGACTCCGGTCAAGCAACGGCATCCGGCCATTTTGTTATAGTCCGCGCTGCCAGTTAACCATCTTCCATGTGAGGCCATTGTGGAATCAAATCTCGTCAAGGGCATGATCGGTTTTGCCATCCTGATGATCGTGGGCTTCGTGATCGTGGGCACCACGCGGGAAACCCAGCAGGAGAAGATTCAGGGGGCATTCCTGCAAACGTCCGGTATGCTGAACAGCCTTGCGCTGGACAAATGCTCGGAGGCGGCGCGCAAGGAAATCGGTACCCATCCCTACACGCCGTCCGAATCCCAGAGCGACAGCATGACCTATGTCAGCCTGGTCTGGAACAGCGTTGGCTCCGCGAAGCGGGTGGAGTGCCGCTACATGCTGGATCAAGGCATAACCCTGCTGAAGATCGACGACCGCACCCTGATCGAGAAGACGGCGCCGGTGACGGCTGCGCCAGCCGCCCCGCAATCCGGCCATCATTGATGTCTGGGGTGGACGGCCCGCCAGCGGCGCTGCGCCCGGCTCGTCATGGGCGTGACGATGGGGCGCCCGCCGCCATCGTCAGGCTTCCCGTTCAGAAAGTGCTTGACATGTCCGTCTCTGGTTTGACATGGTCCAGTGCCCCGCCGATCGTGTGCGGCACGATCCGGCATGCTCGGCGCGGACCCTTGTCCTAACCAATCCTATCGAGGGGTGTCATCATGAATCTGCCACAGAATGTCGGGAAGACGGACAAGTATCTGCGGATCGGCGCCGGTCTTGGGCTGCTGGCCCTGGCGCTGAGCGGCATCATAGGCGTCTGGGGCTACATCGGCATCGTGCCGCTGCTGACCGGTCTCCTTAACACCTGCCCGGCCTATTCGCTGCTGGGGATCAATACGCGCACTGTCGATCGGAGCGAATGAGGTCTGGCATCGTGGCTTGCGCCGGCATGCTGCCGGATTCGAGAGCCTTGCGCCCCTGAGCAAGCGGGGCAACGCGGGAGATGCCTGGCCGGCCCGGCGATGGCTGGCATCTCCCGGCCGGTAATGCCCGTACTTGGCTGAACCGGGGCGACGGCGGGTTTATGATTCGCGCAGGCTGAAAAACTCGTTCTTGCCTTTCAGCTCGACGCGGATCTTGCCTTCCCGCGCCAGCCAGCCGATGGCGCGCTGGATTTCATGGCGCTCCAGCCCTGTTGCCTCGATCAGTTTGGTGGCGCTGGCGTTCGGCGTTGCCTGCAGTGCTGTCCAGACCTTGCCGGCAGCGGCTCCCAGGGCTTCGTTGAATGCGTCGCTCATGATGCGGGTTCTCCGGTGAGGTTGTGACGGTATCCGTGGGCTTTACGTCCCCGCGTTCACAGGGCGGAACGCCGCCGGGGAGGTGTCTCCTCCGGCAGCACAATGTTGAGCTCGAGGACCTCGCGGTTCTCGTCCTGTTCCATGTTGACCGTGATGGCGTTCTGTTCAACATGGACATACTTGCGGATGACGTCCAGCAATTCCCTTTGCAGATCGGCGAGATAGGCGGGCTGGTTGCGTTCCGCCCGGCGTTCGTGGGCGACCAGGATCTGTAGTCGCTCCTTGGCGACCGAGGCGGACTTCGGTCGCGAGGACCGGAAATAATCCATCAGGTTCATGCCTTACCCCCGAACAGGCGGCCGAACAGGCCTTTCTTCTCCGCCTCGATGAAGCGGTGCGCAATATTCTCGCCGAGATAGCGGCCGACGACATCCTGATAGGCCTGACCGGCATCGCTTTTCTCGTCCATGACCACCGGCACGCCGGAGTTGGAGGCGTTCAGCACCGCCTTGGATTCCGGGATCACGCCGAGAAGATGCAGGGACAGGATTTCCTGGACATCGTCGACGCTCAGCATCTCGCCGAGCTTGACGCGTTGCGGCGAATAGCGGGTCAGCAGCAGG
This sequence comes from Methyloparacoccus sp. NF-16, assembly GCF_056880625.1. Lineage (NCBI taxonomy): Bacteria > Pseudomonadati > Pseudomonadota > Gammaproteobacteria > Methylococcales > Methylococcaceae > Methyloparacoccus > Methyloparacoccus sp. NF-16. Next base: position 244,381 of record NZ_CP174130.1, read on the forward strand.
TACTCGCGGATCGGCTCCTGGTTGGCCTCCGCCCGCCGCGACTTGCTGGCCAGGAGTCCCAGCATGCGGTCGGAGTCGCGCACCGAGGAAACCTCCGGGTTGGTCACCACGATGGCGTCGTCGGCAAAATACATAGCAAGATGCGCACCGCGTTCGATGCCGGCCGGCGAGTCACAGACGATATAGTCAAAATTCTCCGACAGTTCGTTCAGCACGCGCTCGACACCTTCCTGCGTCAGGGCATCCTTGTCGCGGGTCTGGGAGGCCGGCAGGATGAACAGGTTCTCGCAGCGTTTGTCCTTGATCAGGGCCTGGTTCAGGCTGGCTTCATTGTTGATGACATTGACGAAGTCGTAGACCACTCGCCGCTCGCAGCCCATGATCAGGTCGAGGTTGCGCAGGCCGATATCGAAATCGACCACCGCTGTGCGGTGACCGCGCAGCGCCAGGCCCATGGCGACCGCCGCGCTGGTGGTGGTTTTGCCGACTCCGCCTTTGCCGGAGGTCACGACGATGATTCTTGCCACGAAAAGTCTCCCGATGGTGGTAGCAGTGATTCAGAGTGGTGCGATGACCAGGGCGTCGTCCTGGAGGTAGATCTGCACCAGCTTGCCCCGGAGGGCGTCTTCCTCGTTCTCGCTGGTGCGGTAATGGCCGCCGATGGCGACCAGCTGGGCCTGCAGGTCGGAGCAGAAGATGCGGGCCTCGAGATTGCCCTGCACGCCGGCCAGGGCCCGGCCCTTGAGTGGCCCGTAGACGTGAATGTTGCCGTCGGCCATTATCTCGGCGCCCGGGCTGACCTGTGCCAGCACGATGAGGTCACCGCCGCTGGCATAGACCCGCTGACCCGAGCGTACCGGCTGGTCGATGACCTTGGTGCTGGCAGCCGCGGGCCGGGGCGGTGGCGGTACGCGGCGGCGCTCCGGCGCTTTCGCCTCGGCGGCAGGCGCTGGCTCGGCGCGCACTTCGGCGAGCACGGCGATCTTTTCCGCCTGCGCGGCCTTCTGCTGGTCCGCTGTGCCGCCGCGCATGCCGACCGGCACCAGGGCGTGTTCCTGGAGCATGCCCAGCAGGGCGATGAAATCCAGCTCCAGTTTCTGGCTGGCGGACAGATCGCCGAGGTCGACGATGATGGGGGCGTGGCGAAAGAATTCCGGCGCCTTGCCCAGCTTCTGGGCGAGCTGCAGGTCCACCTCGGCCAGGTCGCTGGTATGGACCTTGAGGATCGGCAGGGTGATGGAGCCGGACTTCAGCTCGACCGCGGCGGTGCTGTGGGTGGCGGGAGGATTGGCGGACATGGGGAGATTGGGCGCCGGTCTGGCTTGGAATGATAATCTGCCAGCATTCTAACATCGTGCCAAAGCATCTGAACATGAACGGGTTTGTCGCGCCATCCGGGCCCGGGAGCGCCGGCTGGCGGCAGGATTTCAGAGCGTTGCGGCCCGACTACGCGGGCGGCAGCATCGTCAATCTGATGAGTTCGCTGGTGCTGGGCCTGGGAGGCGATGCTACCGGTCATGAGCCGCTGGCGCTGTTGCCGCCGGAGGAAGTCCGCGACTATCGCCAGGTTGCCCTGATCGTTGTCGACGGTCTGGGCGATGCCTTGCTGACGCATCTGGCCGCCGATTCGTATCTGGCCACCAGTCGGCGCGGTACGCTGACCTCGGTATTCCCCTCCACCACCGCTGCCGCGGTGACGACCTTCCTGACCGGGCTGGCGCCGCAGCAGCACGGTCTGACGGGCTGGCACATGTACTTTCGCGAGCTGGGTGCCGTGCTCGCGGTGTTGCCGGGCAGGCCCCGCTTTGGTGGCGTCCCGCTGGGGCAGGCCGGCATCGCGGTCGACCGTTTCTTCGGTCACCGGCCGGTCTTCGAGCGGCTGCCGGTCCCGAGCCAGGTGCTGTCACCGGCCCTGATCGCGCATTCCGATTTCAATCGTGGCCATTGCCGGCCGGCGGCCGTCACGGGGTATGCCTCGATGGCCGAATTTTTCCAAGGTCTGGTCGACAGCCTTTCCCGTCCGCAAGGCCGACATTTCGTCTATGGATACTGGTCGGAGCTGGATCATATTGCCCACGTCTCGGGGCCGTTCGGCACCGAGGCGTTGACGCATTTCCGCCAGTGGGATGCTTGCTGGGCCGATGCTCTGGCGGCTCTTGCCCGCCGTGGCGACACATTGCTGATCGTGTCGGCGGACCATGGCTTCGTCGAAGCGACGCCCGCCCGTACCGTAAGGCTGGAGGAGCACGCCGAGCTGCAGGATTGCCTGGTGCTGCCGCTCTGCGGCGAGCCGCGGCTCGCCTATGCCTACGTCAGGCCCGGGCGCGTCAGGGCTTTCGAGCGCTACCTCGGACGTTATCTTGCCGATGTGCTGGAGTGCCAGGCCAGCGAGACCCTGATCGTGCAGGGCTGGTTCGGCCCGGGTGCTCCTCACCCCCGGCTGGCCGAACGGGTGGGCGACTATACCCTGGTGATGAAGGAGAACTACGTGATTCTGGACAGGTTGCCGACCGAGCGACCGCTGGCCCTGCAGGGGGTTCACGGCGGCGTCAGCGCCCTGGAAATGACGGTGCCGCTGGTGGTGGCCAGCCGTTGAGACACGGCGGGGAGGCGCTCGGCGGCGCGGTCCGCCAGGCTGGCGTCGGGCCGGCCCGCGCTGTCCGGTGTCAGTGGCGGATGGTCTGCGGCGGGGGATTGCCGGCATCCTTGGCCGGCGCCGGGCTGTCGTTGTCCAGGCCTTCGAGATCCAGGTCCATCTGCCGTTCCAGTTCCTCGTCCAGCGGCGGGTGGCCATCGTGGATGACGAAATTGCGCTGCTGGAAGTAGGCGTTGCGGATGAACTCGTAGCGGTCCACCGATGCCTCGTCCATGATCTTGGACGCGCTCAGCAGGTCTGCGCGCTGGTCGGTCAGGCGCAGTGCGCCGGATCCCAGGACGATCCAGTCCGTGAAGTGCCAGCCGGACATGCTGTACCCCGCCATCGGCGTGATCCAGTTGATCGGATTGGCAGCGGTGTCACCCGCGATGCCGAAAAGACCGCGCGGTGTGCTCGGTCCCAGCAGCGGCAACACCATGTAGGGGCCCGAAGGAATGCCCCAGACGGCCAGGGTCTGGTCGAAATCCTCGTTGTGCTTGGCCAGGTTCATCTTGCTGGCGACATCGACGAAGCCGGCGAGGCCGACCGTGGAGTTCACGAAGAAGCGGCCGATATCCTTGCCCGTTTGCAGCAGCTTGAACTGCAACAGGTCATTGCCGATGACGGTGATGTCCTCGACATTGTTGTAGAAGTTGGTGACGCCCTGGTCGACGACCGATGGCGTGACTTTCTTGTAACCGGTGGCGACCGGCTTCATGACGTAGTCATCAAGCTTGTCGTTGAAGTTCTGCACGCCGCGGTTCCAGTTTTCCAGTGGGTCGCGTTCGTCCTTCTTGGTGGCGTTCGACGAGCAGCCTGCCAGCAACGACAGAGCCAGCAGGGATGCCAGGGAAGGCGATGTGTACGGAGGACGTCTAATCATGATGGGACCCGACAGGACATTCGCGCGATTGAGGTCATGGCTTTCCGGCATACCCGAAGAGACGACCCGCCTGAGTTGGCAAATTGGGGCAATATAATAAGCTTCGCTTGGACAGTCGAGCATAAATTGTACTCAGCCCATGCAGCAACATGAAAAGCCCCTCATGGCTCGACGGTTTCGGGGCTATCTGCCCGTCGTCGTCGACATCGAGACATCCGGCTTCAATCCCAGGCAGAACGCTGTCCTGGAGATAGCCGCCGTCATCACCCGGATGGATGACCAGGGCCAGCTGACGCTGGCCAGCACCCATGCCCGTCATGTGAAACCCTTTCCGGGCGCCAAGCTGGAGGCTTCCGCCCTCAGCTTCAACAAGATCGACCCGTTCCACCCGTTTCGGCTGGCGGTGGATGAAAGGGAGGCGCTGCAGGAGATTTTTCAACCCATCCGCGTGGCCGTGCGCGAGAACGGTTGCACACGCGCCATCCTGGTGGGCCACAATCCGGCCTTCGACATCGCCTTCCTGAACGCAGCCGTCGAGCGGGCTGGCGTCAAGAAGAATCCCTTTCATCCGTTTGGCACGTTCGATACCGCCACCCTCAGCGGCCTGGCCTATGGTCAGACGGTGCTGGCCAAGGCCGTGCAGGCTGCCGGCATGGACTGGGACAACGACGAGGCCCATTCCGCGGTTTACGATGCCGAGCAGACCGCAAGGCTGTTCTGCGGCATCGTAAACCGCTGGCAGTACCTGCAATCGCTGGCGGTTCGCGAATCTCCCTGAGCGGCGACGGCAACCGGCGGAGAACTGGTCTGGCTAGTCGTCCGTCGAGCCAGCGGTCGCGTCCTGCAGCATCTTCTGGAGTTCACCCTGCTGGAACAGATCCATGATGATGTCGCAGCCGCCGACCAGTTCGCCCTTGATGTAGAGCTGGGGGTAGGTGGGCCAGTTGGAATAGGTCTTCAGGGCGTCCCGCAGTTCGGGATCCTCGAAGATGTTGACGTGGGTGAAGGGCGCCCCGCAATGTTGCAGGATCTGCACGGCGCGGCCGGAAAAACCGCACTGCGGGAAGGCCGGGGTTCCCTTCATGTAGAGCAGGACAGGGTTCCCGGCCAGCTGCGACTCGATACGCTCAATGACATCCATTGACAGACTCTCCGCAAAGATAAAAACCCAGTAAATTTATCAGAATATCGCCCGGGGCGGTACCGGCGATGTCCATCGCGCGCATGGCATGCCGTTCTCTCCCTGCGGCGAACAGCTTGTCCACCGGTCCATGCCTTAACTCGGGCGCGACCCTGGTGGATAATGGATCATCCACTTTCACCACGATAACCGGAGTCTCGCATGCACCGAATTACCCTGATCCCTGGCGACGGCATTGGCCCTGCGATCGTCGAGGCGGCGGTGCAGGTCATCGACGCCACCGGCGTGTCGATCGACTGGGACCGCCAGCTGGCGGGCATGGCTGCCGTCGAACAGCTGGGTAATCCGCTGCCCGAGGAAACGCTGGCCTCCATTCGCGCCAACCGGCTGTGCCTGAAGGGACCGCTGACCACCCCGGTCGGCGGCGGTTATCGCAGCGTCAATGTCACCCTGCGCCAGGCCTTCAACCTCTACGCCAATGTGCGTCCGGCCGTATCCTTCGAGGGAACCGACACCATTTTCAGGGACGTCAACCTGATGACCGTGCGCGAGAATACCGAAGGGCTCTACGCCGGCATCGAGCATTTCATCCAGGTCGATGGCGAGAAGATCGCCGCCGAGAGTGTCGCTGTCGTCACCCGCAAGGGCTGTGAGCGCATCATCCGCTATGCCTTCGACTACGCCCGCAAGGCCCAGCGCAAGCGGGTCACCTTGGTGCACAAGGCCAACATTCTCAAGTGTACCTCCGGTCTGTTCCTGGAAATCGGGCGCGAGATCGCCAAGGAATATCCGGACATCGCCTTCGACGACCGTATCGTCGACGCCTGCTGCATGCAGTTGGTCATGAAACCCGAGAGTTTCGACGTCATCGTTACCACCAACCTGTTCGGCGACATCCTCTCCGATCTGGCGGCTGGCCTGATCGGCGGGCTTGGGCTGACCGCCGGCGCCAACATCGGCACCGACGCCGCCATCTTCGAGGCCGTTCATGGCAGCGCGCCCGACATTGCCGACAAGGGCATTGCCAATCCCACGGCCATGATTCTCGCCGGCGCCATGATGCTCGAACACCTCGGCGAACTCGCCGCTGCGCGCCGCATCGAGCAGGCCGTTCGCGACGTCATCCGCGAGGGCAAGTCGGTGACGCCGGACATCAAGCCGGGCTCCACCTGCGGAACCCGCGACATCGCTGCAGCCATCATCGACAAGGTCAGGGGCTGAGGTCGGCGCCGTTTCACCGCGCGGTAGCTCGCTGACGGCTTGCCGGTAATCGCGGCTCGCGTTAAAATCCGCGCTTACTCCTTACTGTCCCCTTCGTCTAGCGGTCCAGGACTCCGCCCTCTCACGGCGGCAACAGGGGTTCGAACCCCCTAGGGGACGCCAATTCTGTGGCTGACAGCAAACCCGAATTTTCGGGGATCCTGGCCTGCCGCGATCCGCAACCGCCCTCGGGCGGTTTTTTGTTGTTCGGCTCCCCGCGCGGCGCGGGCCTTCCCTGGCCCGACAGCGACGCCCCCCCTCAGCGGCCGAAGAGCGCCTCGCGAATATTGCGCGAGGCGTTGAGCGCGGCTTCGGAAAGCTCGTCGGCGACCTCCATCTGCCGGAAGGTATCGCGCAAATGGTCCAGGATCACGTCGAAATGCCGGTCCCGCAGCCCCTTGTCGAAGAATTGGGCGAATGCCTCGCGGAGATCGGGGGCTTCCCCTGCCTCATCGTCTCCCCGCAGGGCCACGGTCAGGAATGACTTGTGCTTCGCCCCCTGGTCCGCCCGGCTGACCCCGAACAGGAAGTAGTTGATGCGCGGGTCGCTCATCAGCTTGTCCGTCAGGATGTCGACGGCATTCTGGATGGCTTCGTCGCCGCCCAGTTGCTCGCGCAGCGAGGCGGCCTCGGCTATCACCGGTTCCGGCTTGCGACCCTTGTCCTGCTTGCCGGCCGCCGGTTCCGGTTCCGCGGCTGGAGTCTCCTCGACAATGGTTTCGTCCTCGGCCGGGACTTCGGCGGTGATCTCGGTTTCTTCGCTCATGGGGTTCTCCTCAATTTCTTGACCGAATCGGTTTGTTGTTCTGCGAGGTCGCTGGCGGCGAGCGGTACCGGCCTGGAGGGACGCGGGTGTCACGTGGTCCAGAGACCGGAACACATTGTTTCAGAATTGTCACAGGGGCTCCAGTCTTGGCCGACGGTCACCACGGACGTGAAGGCGGGCGGCCATGACGCAGGTGATCGAGCAACAGATCCTCGCGGGCCATGGGCCTGACCAGCAGGAGGCCAGCGACGAAACCGCCCGCATGGGCCCAAAAGGCAACACCCCCACCGGCTTCCTGCAATGCCGGAATGCCCGAGGCCAACTGGATGACGAACCAGTAGCCGAGCATGAAGATGGCGGGTACCACGATGGTCGTGGCGTAAAAGCCCAGGAAGACGAAGGTGATGATGCGGGCATGGGGATAGAGCCGGGCATAGCCGCCCATGACGCCGCCGATCGCGCCGGAGGCGCCCACCATGGGGATGGCAGCGGCGGGATTCGAAAGCATCTGCGCCAGGGCCGCGGCCAGCCCGCAGAGGAGATAGAAACCCCAGAACCGGACCGGCCCCATGGCGTCCTCGACGTTGTCGCCGAACACCCAGAGAAACCACAGGTTGCCGATGAGGTGGAACCAGCCCCCGTGCAGAAACATGTGGGTTACCAGGGTCAAGGCCGATCCGCCTCCTGCTTCGAGCCGGCAGGCCAGTCCCTCGCCCAGCGGAATCAGGCTGCCCGGTGCGGCAAGATGCAGCAGTTCGCCGGGAATCAGGCCCCAGCCGCAGAGCGAATGCGCCAACGGTGCCGCGCTGCCGAAGCCCTGAACCAGTCCCCATGTTGCCAGGTTGAAGCCGATGATGCTGATGACGGCGATCGGGGTACGCAGGGTGGGATTCTCGTCACGCAAGGGAAACATGGAAAACCTCTCGGAGTCGTGATGTGGCGTGTCTGGTCCCGGGCACCCGGGCGTTGTTCGCGGGCTTCATGTTACGTGAACCCCGGCGGCAACGCGGTCTTGCCACGCGGCTCCATCGGCCAGGATCAGGCGAGGTCGATCGGGTCGACATCGACCGACCAGCGTACGCCGCGAGCCGATGCCAGCCCGGGAGCCTCGGCCACCAGGCAATCCAGCAGGCCGTGCAGCGTTCGCCGCTGTTCGGCCTGCAACAGCAGCTGCCATCGATGGCGATTGCCGCGCCGCGCCAGGGGGGCGGGTGCGGGGCCCAACGTCTGTAGCACCTGGCCGGTTTGCTCGCGTGCCCGTGCCGCGATGGCTTCCAGGAACTGCCGGGCCAGCGTGCTGTCCCGGGCATCTGCCCGCCACAGGGCTTGGTAGGCGTAGGGCGGCAGTCCGGCCGCTTGACGCTCGGCGAGGCAGGCGCGTGCAAAGGCCGGGTAGCCCTCCTGCACCAGTGCCAGCAGCAGGGGGTGAGCGGGATGGCGGGTCTGCAGGATGACCGTGCCGGGCCTGCTTTCCCGCCCCGCCCGGCCGGCGACCTGCAGGATCAGCTGGGCGGTACGCTCGCCGGCCCGGAAGTCCGTGCTGTAGAGACCGGCATCGACGTCGAGGATGCCGACCAGGGTTACTCCGGGAAAATGATGGCCCTTGGCCAGCATCTGCGTGCCGATGAGCATGTCGACGTCACCGTTGTGGATGGCCTGCAGCATTTTTTCCAGGGCGCCCCGGCGGCGCGTGCTGTCCCGGTCGATACGGGCAATGCGGGCGCCCGGGAAACGTTCGGCCAGGGCTGCCTCAATCCGTTCGGTGCCCAGACCCAGCGGCCGCAGATCGCTGCCGGCGCAGTCGGGACAGCGCGCCGGCAGCGGGCGCTCGTAGCCGCAGTGATGGCAGCGCAGGCGGCTTTCCCGGGCATGTATCACCAGGCGCGCGTCGCAATGCCGGCAGGGCGCGACCCAGCCGCAATCGTGGCAGATCAGGGTCGGGGCAAAGCCGCGCCGGTTGACGAACAGCAGCGTCTGCTCGCCGCGCGCGAGGGTTTTGGCCATCCGGGCCATGAGGCCAGCGGACAGGCCTTCCTGCAGCGGCTGGGCGCGAATGTCGAGCACCTGAAAGCGTGCCATCGCGGCATCGCCGGCGCGGTAGGGGAGCTGCAGATGCGCATAGCGACCCTGGGCCGCGTTCAGCAGGCTCTCCAGCGATGGCGTGGCGGACCCCAGGACGATGGGGATCCGGGTCTCGCTGGCGCGCTTGACCGCGACATCGCGCGCCGAAAAGCGGAATCCTTCCTGCTGCTTGAAGGCGCTGTCATGTTCCTCGTCCAGAACGATCAGGCCAAGGTTCCGCGCCGGGGTGAACACCGCCGACCGGGTACCGAGCAGTATGGCGGTTTCCCCGCGTTGCAGCGACAGCCAGGCCCGGTGCCGCTCGCCATCGGGCAGCGCCGAGTGAAAGCGGGCGATGGGGACCGCAAACCGGGCCCGGAAGCGGGCCTCCAGCTGTGGCGTCAGATTGATCTCCGGCAGCAGGATCATGACCTGCCGGCCGTGTGCCAGTACGGCCTCCGTCAGGCGCAGGTAGACCTCGGTCTTGCCGCTGCCGGTGACGCCCTCGAGGAGGAAGGCCCGATAGCCGTCCAACGCTGCCCGGACGGCGTCGACGGCGGCGGCCTGGTGGGCATTCAGGGTGAGTGCCGGACCGGGATGAGGCATCTCGCTGGCGGTGGGCGCGAAGGGCTCGGGTGTCGTTTCCCGCCATGTCGCCAGGCCCTTGCGCACCAGCGCCCGGGCCGTGGCGGCAAGGCCGGCATCGGCGAGCGCCTCGGCCGGCAAGCCGCCCGGTTGGTCGCGCAGCCGCCGCAGCAGCTCGGCCTGGCGGGGCGCCCGGCCGGGCGGTAACGTCGGTGCAACCGTGGTCTGGCAGAGTCGCCGGGAGACGGGTGGGCTGGCGGACGCTCCCTTGCGCAGCAGGGTTGCCAGCGCGGTGGCGATCACCTCGCCGATGGGATGGTGATAGTACTGGCTGGCCCAGGCCAGCAGGCCCAGGTCCCGGTCGCTCAGCAACGGGATTTCGTCGAGCACGGCCAGCGCCGGGCGCAGCTTGTCGATCGGCGTTTCCGGGTTGTCCGCGAGCCCCACCAGCATGCCGACCTTGCGGCTGTGCCCGAACGGCAGTTCGAGGCGTATGCCGGGCTTCAGGCGCTCCGCCGGCACGTCCGGCGGAGGCAGGTAGTCGAACAACCGGTGCAGGGGCGCGGGGATGGCTACCTGCAAAATCAGGGGCATGACCACGGCTCGGGCTGGCGGCGCAGGCGCAGGCCTCGACCTCGGATCGGATAATGGCGGGTTTCCACACATTCTGTGGATAACGTTGTGGATGCCGGGTGCAAGAGAGGTCCCGAGGGGCGTGTTTGCTGGCGTTGGTCAAATTGACCGAAGTTTGGACGATTTTTCCCTGTCAAGCAAAATCAACAAGTTATGGTGGTGTACCGGCCAGCGGAGCTGGCTGGTGGGCAAAATTTCTGGTTGACAGACAATTTTTATACACTGTGCATAACTCAACGAACATTCAATCGCTTAGCTCAGACTCATGTTGTAACCGACACACTCGAAAGCGGAGGAGGAACGATGGAGATTTGTCAGCTGCAGGTGTTGCGCACCGATGCCTCGGGCATGCCGCTGGAATGGCTGGGCTACCAGGATGCCGCGAAACTGTATCACCTGGGCATGGTGGCCTATAGCTGTGGCACCCCGCTGTACACCCTGCGGGGGGGCGTCAACGCCAGGAGCGGTCGGCGCAGCCTGATCGAGGTCAACTCCATCATCGCTACCTACCATCACCACCGGAGCGGGCGCGGCATCGGTCCCGACTATGTGCCGCCGCTCAGCAATCCCGCCCTCTTTCGCCGCGACGACCACCTTTGTCTGTATTGCGGTTTCCCGTTCCGCCATGCCGACCTGTCCCGCGACCATGTCAAGCCGCTCAGCCAGGGGGGCGGGGATTGCTGGTCGAATGTGGTCACCGCCTGCAAGCGCTGCAATAACCACAAGGCCGGGCGGACGCCGGAACAGGCCGGCATGCAGCTGCTGGCCATCCCGTTCACGCCGACCCACGCGGAATATGTCTATCTCCAGGGGCGGCGGGTCCTCAGTGACCAGATGGAGTTCCTGCGGGCCCACTTTCCGCGCAAGAGTCCCCTGCACCGACGGCGATCCTGACCATCGGGCCGTCACGGTCGCGGCGATTCGGCCGTAAACTGCTCCCCGCCCGGCGACGCCGGGGCGGCGGCATGGCCTGGCCCTGGCGTCGCCGGATCTGTCGCTGTCTTCCTGCCGCATTCCAAGGCTCATGAGTGCCCGTCACAAGAACCGACCGAAACCCGTTGTCGCGCCGCCCTGGCACTTGCTGGAGTCCTGGCAGACCGTCGCCTGGCTCAAGGTCGACCCCGGGCAGGGGCTCGGGCACGCGGAGGCGCGGGCGCGGCTGGCCGAGCATGGCCCGAACGAGATCCGCGAGCACAAGCCCCGCGGTCCGCTGCGAATGTTCCTCGGCCAGTTCGCCGACTTCATGATCATCGTGCTGATGCTGGCCGGTGTCGTGTCCGGCCTGATCGGCGAATTCTCCGACACCATCGCCATCATCGTCATCGTGGTGCTGAACGCGATCATCGGCTTCGTCCAGGAGTTTCGTGCCGAGCGCGCCGTCGCCGCGCTCAAGCGCCTGGCCAGTGCCTCGGCCCGGGTAAGGCGGGAAGGCCAATGGCAGACGCTGCCCGCCAAGGAACTGGTGCCCGGCGATCTGGTGATGCTGGAGGCCGGCAATGTCGTGCCGGCCGATCTGCGGCTGCTGGACGTTGCCCGGCTGAAAGTCGAGGAGGCGGCCCTGACCGGGGAATCCCACCCGGTCGAAAAGATGGATGTGCTGATCCGCGAGCTGGAGTCGCCGCTGGGCGACCGCACCAACATGGCCTACAAGGGCACCATCGCCACGTGTGGCCGGGCGGTGGGCGTCGTGATCGCCACGGGCATGGATACCGAGCTGGGCAGGATCGCGGAATTGCTGCACCGCGAGAAGGAAGCCCGCACACCGCTGCAGAACCGTCTCGCCAGCTTCGGCAAGCGGCTGGCGCTGCTGGTGCTGGCCATCTGCGCCATCATCTTCGGCGTGGGGCTGCTGCGCGGCGAGCCGCCGCTGCTGATGCTGCTGACCGCCATCAGCCTGGCGGTGGCGGCCATTCCCGAGGCATTGCCGGCGGTGGCGACGGTTTCCCTGGCCCTGGGGGCCCACCGGATGGTGCAGAAGCAGGCCCTGATCCGGCGCCTGCCGGCGGTGGAAACCCTGGGCTCGGTCACCTACATCTGTTCCGACAAGACCGGTACCCTGACCCTCAACCGCATGCAGGTCGAGGCTTTCTTCTGCGAGGGGCGCCAGAGCAAGGGGCTGGACCCCGCGGTTTCCCCCCGGCTGTTGCAGGCCCTGGTACTGAACAATGACGCGCGTGCCGATGGGGATGGCCGGCTGGTCGGCGATCCGACCGAGATCGCGCTGTATGAAGCCGCCCGGCGGGCCGGCATCGATGGCCCGGCGGCCGTGGCGCAGAGCGAACGGCTGGACGAACTGCCCTTCGATTCCGAACGCAAGCGGATGACCACCCTGCATGTGCACGGGACACGTTTCGTGGCCTACATCAAGGGCGCCCCGGAAGCCTTGCTGCCGTTGTGCGTGAGCGAGTGGAGCGGGGGCGCCGCCCGGCCGCTGGCGATCGAACCGATTCTGGCTGCGGCCGAGCGGATGGCCGCCGGAGGGCTGCGCGTGCTGGCGCTGGCCTGCCGTGATTTCGCCCAGCGGCCGTCCGACTTCAGCGTGTCCACGATCGAGACGGAGCTGTGTTTCCTGGGGCTGGTCGGCCTGCTGGACCCGCCCCGTCCGGAGGCCCGCGAGGCCGTGCGACTGTGCCGGACGGCCGGCATTGCCCCGGTCATGATCACCGGCGATCATCCGGCCACCGCGCGGGCCATCGCCATGCGGCTGGGCATGGCCGACGCGGACAGCCCGGTGCTGACCGGCGCCGAGCTGGCGAGCATGAGCCCGGAGACCTTCGCGGCCCAGGTGGCCACGGTGAGGCTCTATGCCCGCGTCGCGCCCGAGCAGAAGATCCGGATCGTCAAGGCGCTGCAGGGCCGGGGCGAATTCGTGGCGATGACCGGCGATGGTGTCAACGACGCGCCGGCGCTGCGGTCGGCCAACATCGGCATCGCCATGGGCAAGATCGGCACGGATGTGGCCAGGGAAGCCGCGCACATGGTGCTGCTGGACGACAATTTCGCCACCATCGTCGCGGCGGTGCGCGAGGGGCGCCGGATCTTCGACAATATCCGCAAGTTCATCAAGTACACCATGACCAGCAATTCGGCGGAGATCTGGACGCTGTTCCTGGCACCGTTCCTGGGGCTGCCGATCCCGTTGCTGCCGATCCATATCCTGTGGATCAACCTGGTCACCGACGGCCTGCCAGGGCTCGCCCTGGCGGTGGAGCCCGAGGAGCGCGGCATCATGCAGCGCCCGCCGCGACCGCCCCGGGAAAGCATCTTCGCCCACGGCATGTGGCAGCACATCCTCTGGATCGGGCTGTTGATGGCCGGGGTGTCGCTGTTTGCCCAGGGCTGGGTCTACCAGACCGGCTCCACGCACTGGCAGAGCATGGTGTTCACCGTGCTGACGCTGTCGCAGATGGGCCATGTGCTGGCCATCCGGTCGGAATGGGACTCCTTTTTCCGCCAGGGGCCGTTCTCCAACGGGCCGCTGCTGGGCGCGACGCTGCTGACCCTGGCCTTGCAGATGGCGGTACTGTACGTGCCATTCCTGCAGCCGATCTTCAGGACCGAGGCGCTGAGCGCCGGTGAACTGGGCTTCTGCCTGGGGCTTTCGGCCATCGTGTTCGTGGTGGTCGAGTGCGAGAAGTGGCTGCGTCGGCGCGGCTGGATTTACCGTGCGGAATGACCCTGGATACCCGGCCGGATCGCGGCCCGCGAGCGTTGGGAGACACACCATGAACCTGAGTCACCACCACCAGGCGCGCCGCCGCCTGCTCACCGGACTGGCCGGGCTGTTGCTGGCTCTGCCGGCCGCGGCCGATGTGGGCGTCTACCTGGCGACCGTGGTGGCGATGGATGGCAGCTACGGCCTCTATGACACGCGGGGCGCCATCCTGGATGGCAGCTATCGCCTGCCGGTGGAAATCGAGGACGACCAGGTGACCCGCATCGTGTTGCCGGATGGCGCCCGCCTGAACGTGGTGGGCGGGGTGTTGCACGGCCTGATGGCGACGGCGATGAGTTACGGCGGGCAGCGGTTCCGCATCGAGGTGGCCGACGACCGGTTCCGGCGCGAGGATACCGCCAACGACGAAGTGTCCGACTCGCCGCCGGACGACGGCTGAGGGCTGCCGGCGCGCGCCTGGCTCAGGTTTCCTGCAACTGCAACGCCACTTCCCGCCAATCTCCGGGGCCGGTGATCCGGTAGCCGCGGAGTTCCAGCACGCCCTTGGTGTCGAGGCCCACGATCAGCCGCAGCACGCCGGGAAAGACATCCGCCGCGCATTCATCCTCCGTGGGCAGTGGCGGGCCATCCGGGCGGGAGCGGAGGATCGCGAACAGGTTCTCGCCGGCCGCCTCGAGCGACCGCGATGCCGACGCCAGGTTGCCCGGTTGCCAGTGCGAGGCACCATGGGGTGTGGCATTGATCGGGTGACAACTCAGGGGGCTCGTCCCCTTGGCGCCGACCAGCCCGGCAATCGGACATTCGGGCGAAAGCTGGGCCAGGTGCAGGATCTGGTTGACCAGCGGGCGGGGCAGGGCAATCGCGGTTTCGGGCATGGCTTGGGCCTGGATGGAGGGGGTTCCCTCGTATCTTGCCAGAGTGGCGCGGGGATGTCCCTGCAGGTCGCGGTGCGTGCGGATGTCGCGGTAGCCATGCCGGACCAGCAGCGCGGCCAGCGGGGTGGCCTGATCGTAGCCATGTTCCAGCAGCAGCGTGGCCCCCGGCTTCATGTGCGAGGGCGCGTCCCGGACGATGATGCGCAGGGCCTCCAGCCCGTCCGGGCCCGACGCCAGCGCCAGGGGCGGCTCATGGCGCAGGTCGCCCCGGGACAGGTGCGGGTCGTCCGCGGCGATGTAGGGCGGGTTGCTGACGACCAGGTCGAATCGTTCGTCCGGCGCCAGCGGCGCCAGCCAGTGGCCTGCGCGGAAGGCCACGTTGCCTGCGCGCAGCCGGGTCGCATTGGTCCGCGCGATCGCCAGCGCGACGGGACTGGTATCGATGGCCACGATTCGGTCGTCGGGACGCTCCAGCCCCAGGGTGATGGCGATGATGCCGCTGCCGGTGCCGAGATCGAGGAGGGTGGCCGGTTGCCCGGCCGGCAGGACGGCCAGGGCCAGCTCGATCAGCAGCTCGGTTTCCGGTCGTGGGACCAGAACGCCCGGTGCGACATGGAACGTCCGCGACCAGAATTCCCGCAGACCAGTCAGGTAGGCGACAGGCCAGCCCTCGCGGCGGCTCTCGATCAGCGCCCGATACCGTTCCGCCGCTTCCGGCGCGAGAAGCCGTTCCGGCCAGGCGCGCAGGGTGGTGCGCCCGCAGCCCAGCACGTGTGTCAGCAGCACCTCGGCATCCAAGTCGGCGCTGGCCGAGTGGGCGGCCAGCACCGCGCATCCCCAGCGCAGTGCGCCGCCCAGGGTTTCCGGCGCCGGGCTGGCGGCGGACACGGGCTATTCCTCGGACAGCTGGGCCAGCAGTTCGGCCTGGTGTTCGCGGATCAGTGGCTCGAGAACGGGGTCGAGATCGCCTGCCATGATGGATTCGAGCCGATACAGGGTCAGATTGATGCGGTGATCGGTCAGCCGTCCTTGCGGAAAGTTGTAGGTGCGGATGCGTTCGGAACGGTCGCCGCTGCCGACCTGGAGCTTGCGCGAGGCGGCGATCTCGGCGGATTGCTTGTCCTGTTCGGCGGAGAGAATGCGCGATTGCAGCAGGGACATGGCGCGGGCACGATTCTTGTGCTGGGATCGCTCGTCCTGGCACTCGACCACCACGCCGGTCGGAAGGTGGGTGATGCGGATGGCGGACTCGGTCTTGTTGACGTGCTGGCCGCCGGCGCCGGAGGCGCGGTAGGTGTCGATCTTGAGATCGGCCGGGTTGATGTCGAATTCGATTTCCTCGACCTCCGGCAGCACGGCGACGGTGCAGGCCGAGGTATGGATGCGGCCCTGCGCCTCGGTTTCCGGCACCCGCTGCACGCGGTGGGTGCCGGCTTCGAACTTGAGCTGCGAGTAGACATCCTGGCCGCTGATGCGCAGGACGATTTCCTTGTAGCCGCCCAGTTCCCCCTCGCTTTCGCTGATGACCTCGGATTTCCAGCCTTTCTGCTCGGCATGGCGGAGGTACATCCGGTACAGATCGCCGGCGAACAGCGCGGCCTCCGCACCACCGGTGCCGGCGCGGATTTCCAGGAAGATGTTGCGCTCGTCGTTGGGGTCGCGGGGCAGCAGGAGAATCTGGAGTTGCTGCTCCAGCCGCGCCAGCCGGGCCTCGGCCTCGGCGAGCTCCTCCCGGGCCATGGCGCGCACCTCCGGGTCCGGATCGTCGGCAAGGCTGCGCGCATAATCCTGCTCGTCCTGCGCCGTCCGGTACTGCCGGAAGGCGCTGACCAGCGGGTTGAGCTGGGCATACTCGCGGCTGAGGGTGCGGAAGCGGTTCTGGTCGTTCTGGGTTTCCGGCTCGGCGAGCAGGGCGGTGATTTCCTCGAAGCGCTGGTCGAGCTGCTCCAGCTTCTGGCGAATGGATGGTTTCACGAATCAGTGACTGTCCTTGAGTTGAAAGAGCTCGCGGGCGGCGGCGATGAGATCGTGCCGTTCGTGGATGCCGGCCTGCCTGAGCTGGGCGCTGGGGGTATGCATCAGCTTGTTGGTCAGCCGGTGGGCCAGCAGCTGCAAGGCTTCCTCGGGCGGGTGACCGGCCCTGAGCAGCCGTTGCGCCTGCGCCAGGGTCTGGTCGCGGAGTCGTTCGGCCTGTTCGCGCGTGTCCCGTATGGTACGGGTGGCGCCCTGGGCGCGCAGCCAGCCGAGGAAATGGACCACCTCGATGTCGATGATTTCCTCCGCCTGCTTGGCGGCTTCCTGGCGCGAGCGGAGATTCTCCTCGACCGTGTTGCGCAGGTCGTCGACGGTATACAGGTAGACATCGCGCAGTTGCTCGACCTCGGGCTCGATATCGCGCGGCACGGCGAGATCGACCATGAACATCGGCTTGTGGCGGCGTGCCCGGATGGCGCTTTCGACGCTGCCCTTGCCGAGGATGGGCAGCTGGCTGGCGGTGGAGGAGACGATGATGTCGGCGCGTGCCAGGTGGCGGGGTAGCTCGGCCAGCGAGATGGCGAAACCGTTGAATTGCTGGGCCAGGCTGTGGGCGCGGTCGTAGGTACGGTTGGCGATGATCAGTTCGCCCAGCCGGTTTTCCGTGAGGTGGCGCGCGGTCAGTTCGATGGTTTCGCCGGCGCCGATCAGGATCGCCGTCTGGTTGCTCAGATCCTCGAAAATGCGCTTGGCCAGCCGGACGGCGGCGAAGGCCACCGAGACGGGGCTGTTGCCGATGGCGGTGTCGGTGCGGACCTTCTTGGCGGCGGCGAAGGTGTGCTGGAACAGCTTGCCGAGCGTCTTGCCGAGTGTCCCGGCATCGCTGGCAGCCTGGTAGGCCGTCTTCATCTGTCCCAGAATCTGCGGCTCGCCGAGCACCATCGAATCCAGCCCCGAGGCCACCCGGAACATGTGGCGGATGGTGGCGCTGTCGGTGTGGGTGTAGAGGTAGGACTGGAAGTCGGCCGGCTCCAGGCCCTGTTCATGGGCGATCCAGTCCACCAGTTCCCGTCGTGTGTCGTGGGCCGTGCCGCAGTAGAGTTCGGTACGGTTACAGGTGGAGAGGATGGCCGCCTCCTCGATGCCGGGCAGGCGGCTGAGCTTGCGCAGGGCATCCATCACCCGCTCGGTCGGAAAGACCAGGCGTTCCCGCACCGAAACCGGCGCTGTATTGTGATTGAGTCCCAAGGTGATGATGGCCATGCGGCTACAGCGTCTGTAATCAGACTATAATTCTAAGAATATTTGCCCTTTCCGGCCATGGATGCCCGGAAATTGCTGGAGGAATCCTTCGGGCCCGCCGGTTGGGTCCGGTCGGAGCGCCGCCCAATCTTGCCTCATCTGCCAACCTTTTCCCCGATGGCCTGTCATTTGGGGCATCTTTCCCGGAATACCAGTTCTCAACGAGGCGATGCCGAGCGTGGTCAAGCAAATTCTCTACTGGATGGTCACCGGTGTCCTGTGGGCATCCGGGTGTGCGGGGGTGCACTCCTCGCCTGAGTCGGCAACGCAGCAGGGTGCGGCGGGCGGTGCCGACCCGGCGCCACCGGAGGGGGCCGGTGCGCCCATCTACCTGATGTTGGTCGGCGAGGTTGCGGGGCAGCGCGGGCAGTTCGATGTGGCGCTGAACCATTATCTCGAACTGGCGCGGTTGGTTCCCGACGGCCGCGTCGCCGAGCGCGCCACCCAGATCGCGCTGTACGTGAAGAATGCCGACAAGGCGCTGGAGGCGGCGTCGATGTGGGCCGAGCGCGAGCCCAGGAGCCTGCCGGCCCACCGTATCCGGGCCATGCTGCAAATCAAGGCCGGGGATACCGATGCCGCCGCGCAGGCGTTCGGCCGGCTTCTCGAGCTCAAGGATCCGGAGCTGGAGAATACCCTGGTTGAACTGGTCCGCTGGATGGATTCGGAGCTGCCGAAGGAGCAGGGCTTGCAGGTGATGCAGACGCTGGCCGAGAAATACCCCCGGGTCGCCGAGATTCATTTCGCCTACGCGCTCCTGGCCAGCAACAAGGATGCCGCGATGACCGCGCGGGTCGAGACCGATCGGGCGCTGGCCATGCGGCCCGGCTGGAGTCGCGCGCTGATGCTGCGGGCACAGCTGATGATGCAGGCGGGCGATAACCGGGCCGCACGGATCGCCCTGGAAAAGGCATTGAAGGGTGATCCCGAGAATCCGCGGGTTGCCCTGCTGTATGCGCAGTTTCTGGCCAAGACGGGCGACCTGAAAGCCGCCGAGCGCGAACTGAAGCGGATCGTCGGGCGCGATCCGGGCAATCATGATGCCCGTTTTGCCCTGGCTTCCGTCTGGTTCGAGCTGGGTCAGCTGGACAGGGCGCGAACCGAGTTTCAGGCATTGTCAGGCGATCAGCGCTGGCAGGCGCAGGCCGATTTTTCCCTGGGCCTGATCGACGCCCGCCAGGGGCATGCCGAGCGCGCGCTGCGGCAGTTCGACCGGGTGGGGGCGGGGCCTTTGGAGTTCGACGCGCGCTTCAACGGCATTTCCGCGCTGATCAGTCTTGGTCGTCACGACGAGGCACGCCAGCGTCTGGCCGCGGCACGTCAGAGCTATCCGCATGAGAAGACCCGTCTCTACTTGATCGAGGCGGAGATGCTGGCCAAGGACAAGCATTTTTCAACCGCCACGAGCCTGCTTGGCGAGGCGCTGCGGGAACAGCCGGGTCAGCCGGAGCTGCTGTATGCGCGGGCCTTGCTGGCCGAACAGGCCGGACAGCTCGACGTGATGGAGGCGGACCTGCGGGCCGTGTTGCAGCAGAAGCCGGACGATGCCGCGGCGCTCAATGCCCTGGGTTTCTCGCTGGCCGAGCATCGGCTGGACCGTCTCGACGAGGCGGAGGGCTATATCAGGCAGGCGCTGGAGAAGCGGCCCGGGGATCCCGCCGTTCTCGACAGTTATGGCTGGGTGCTGTATCGCAAGGGCAAGCCCAGGGAGGCGCTGGCCTATCTGCGCAAGGCCTATGGCCTGTTTGCCGATCCGGAAATTGCCGCTCATCTGGGGGAGGTGCTCTGGACGCTGGGGCGGCGCGAGGAGGCACGCCGGATCTGGTCCGAGGGTTACGCGAAGAATCCGGAGCAGGACGATATCCGGCGTGTCCGGGAGAAGTTTCCCGACGGGTTTCGCGGAGCGGCGAAATGAGGCGGCTCGCCTGGGCTGGCTGGCTGGCCCTGGGGTTGGGGGGCTGCACCACGGTCAGCACGGTTTCCGAGCCGGTCGTGCTACCGGATACGCCGGTCGCGATCCGGGCCTGGTCCATGGACGGGCGGATCGGTGTCCAGTCCGCCGGGAAAGCCTGGCAGGCCAACCTGTACTGGGAGCATGATCCCGCGCAGGACCGTCTGCGGTTGTCCGGTCCCTTCAGTCAGGGGCTGGTATCCATCGTCGTGCAGAAGGATCTGATCTACATCAACGAGGGTGGCGGCGTGACGGCGCTGTCGCGCGATCCCGACGCCATGCTGCGCCAGCGGCTGGGGTTCGCCGTCCCGCTGAGCAGTCTACGTTACTGGATGCTCGGCGTACCGGACCCCGGAGCATCCGCGCAGCGATCGGCCGACGCCGGGGCGGGCAGCTTCCGGCAGGCCGGCTGGCATATCGTGCCGGATCAGCTGGCCAGCATCGATGGCTGGATGCTGCCACAGAAGCTGACCGTGCAGGGTGCGGGCGTCAAGTTGAAGATTCTGGCCGATACCTGGACACTGAGGAACTGACCTGTGGCGATGCCTTCATCCCTGCGCCTGCCGGCGCCGGCCAAGCTCAATCTGATGCTCCGTATCGTCGGTCGGCGGCCGGATGGTTACCATCTCCTGCAGACGGTGTTTCAGTTTCTCGATTGCTGCGACTGGATCACGCTGGCCGCCCGCCCGGATGGCGAGATCCGGCTGGCGTCGCCGCTGCCGGGTGTGCCCGAGGCGATGGACCTGACGGTGCGCGCGGCAAGGGCTTTGCAGGCCGCGGCCGGTGTGCGGCAGGGCGTGACGATCACCATCGAGAAGCGGTTGCCGATGGGGGGCGGCCTTGGTGGTGGCAGTTCCGATGCGGCGACCACGCTACTGGGCTTGAACCGGCTCTGGGGCGCCGATCTGGCGATCGCGGAGCTGAAAGCCCTGGGGTTGGCGCTGGGTGCCGATGTGCCCGTCTTCATCGAGGGCGCCGCCGCCTGGGCGGAGGGTGTCGGTGAGCGGCTGACGCCCATCGAACTTCCCGAGCCCTGGTATGTCGTCATCGCGCCCCCCTGTCACGTCAATACGGGGGTGGTGTTCAACGCGCCCGATTTGACAAGGGATAATCCGTCCATAACAATAGCCGACTTTTTTGCGGGGCAGCAGGAAAATCATTGCCTGTCCGTGGTTCTGGCGAACTATCCTGTCGTGGCGCAGGCCATGGACGCGCTTTCCCGATACGGTCGGGCGCGATTGACGGGCACGGGCGCCTGTGTATTTGCCGATTTTCCCGGCGAGGCCGAGGCGCAAGCCTGTCTGCGGGGGGTGTCTCCGGAGTGGAGCGCCTTGCTTGCGCGAGGTCTGAACAGGTCACCGTTGCAGCTTGCGCTGGAGCGGCTGACAACTTGATTTCTTGGGGCGTAGCCAAGCGGTAAGGCACCGGGTTTTGATCCCGGCATGCCCAGGTTCGAATCCTGGCGCCCCAGCCATATTGCGGCGATTCTTTCTCTTGGAGCTTCAGTGAGTGTCTGACGCCAGCTTCATGGTGTTCGCGGGAAATGCCAACATGCCCTTGGCCAAGGGCATCGCGCGGGCACTGAACATGCGGCTGGGGCAGGCGACGCTCGGCCGTTTTTCCGATGGCGAGATATCCTTTGAGATCGAGGAAAACGTTCGTGGTCGGGATGTGTTCATCGTGCAGCCGACCTGTTCGCCGGCGAACGAGAACCTGATGGAGCTGCTGGTGATGATCGACGCCTTCAGGCGTTCGTCGGCTTCCGTCGTCACTGCGGTCATTCCCTATTATGGCTATTCGCGGCAGGACCGCCGCATTCGTTCGGCGCGGGTGCCGATCGCCGCCAAGCTGGCGGCCAAGATGATCTGCGCGGCGGGCGCCGACCGGGTGTTGACCGTGGATCTGCATGCGGACCAGATACAGGGCTTCTTCGACGTTCCGGTCGATAATGTCTACGCCTCGCCGATCCTGCTGGGCGATGTGTGGCGTCAGCAGTATCCGGACCTGATGGTGGTGTCCCCGGATGTCGGCGGCGTGGTGCGCGCCCGTGCCCTGGCCAAGCGTCTGGACGAGGCCGATCTTGCCATCATCGACAAGCGCCGGCCCCGGGCCAATGAGGCCAAGGTAATGAACATCATCGGCGATGTGGCGGGCCGTACCTGCATCATGGTCGACGATCTGGTCGATACGGCCGGTACCCTGTGCAAGGCCGCGGAGGCGCTGAAGGAAAGCGGTGCGGTCCGCGTGGTGGCCTATTGCACGCATCCGGTGCTGTCCGGCAGGGCGCTGGAGAACCTGAATCAGTCGGTGCTGGATGAGCTGGTTGTCACCGACACCATTCCCCTGGGGGCCGAGGCGCGGCGTTGCCGCAAGATTCGTCAGCTCAGCGTTGCGGAAATGCTGGCCGAGACCATACGCCGGATCGCCGTGGGCGAATCCGTCAGTTCCATGTATGTCGACTGAGTCGGCATCGTTTTTATCAACTGCTCAGAGTATTTGGAGAATGAAGATGGCAGGCGGTTTTGTGTTTGATGCGGAGGTCCGGGCCGAGTTGGGGCGTGGGCATTCCCGGCGCTTGCGCCAGGCTGGCAAGGTGCCGGCGGTACTTTACGGTGGCGGTGCGGACCCGGTGGGTCTGGTGCTGGATCACAACAAGGTTCTCAAGGCGCTGGAGCACGAGGCGACGTATTCGCACATCCTGACCCTTCGGTTTGGCGACAAGGAGGAAACGGCCATCCTCAAGGATTTGCAGCGCCATCCCAGCCGTCCCGTGATCCTGCACATGGACTTCCTGCGTGTCAGCGAGTCGCAGAAGATTCGCGTGCACGTGCCGCTTCATTTCCTGAATCAGGACAGCTCGGTCGGTGCCAAGAAGGGCGGTGTGGTGACACACAATCTGGTCGATATCGAGGTGGTCTGTCTGCCGGCCCATCTGCCGGAATTCATCGAGGTTGATCTTGCCAAGGTCGATGTCGGCCAGTCCGTGCATCTGTCCGAGCTCAAGTTGCCGCCGGGTGTGCAGATTGTCGAGCTGATGCACGGTGCGGATCATGACCAGGTGGTTGCTGCCATCCAGGCCGGGCGTGTCGCCGGCGAGTCCGCCGAGAGCGAGGGCTAAGGCCCCGTTTTTCTGGGTTCGGTGGCGGGTCGAATGGTGTCGTGTCTTCGGTGATCCGCCTGATCGTCGGGTTGGGCAATCCGACCACCCGCTATGAGGGAACCCGGCATAATGCCGGGTTCTGGTTCGTGGACACCGCCGCGCGGTCGCTAGGCGTCGTTCTGCGGCCCGAATCGCGCTTCATGGGCGTCTTGGGGCGCCGGGATGAAGGTGGTTCCGCGCTGTGGTTGCTGAAGCCGACGACCTACATGAATCGCAGCGGGCATTCGGTGCTCGCGGTGGCCGCCTATTTCAAGATCGCGCCGTCCGAGATTCTTGTGGCACACGATGAGCTCGACCTTGATGTGGGCGCGATCCGCCTGAAAAAAGGCGGCGGCCATGGCGGGCACAACGGGCTGCGCGACATTGTCGCTCAGCTCGGATCGTCGGACTTTTACCGTCTGCGCTTCGGTATTGGCCACCCGGGCGACCGCTCCCGGGTTGTCGGCTATGTGCTGGACAATCCGGGGCGGGCTGACCGTACCTTGATCGATGGGTGCGTCGAGCGGTCGGTGCAGGAATTGCGGGCGCTGCGATCCGGTGAATTCGCTGCGGTGATGAACCGTCTGCACGCCGATCCAGCAAGGATCGAAAAAAAAGGTTGACGCATACGGATTATATATTGATAATCCTCTGCTAACCCTGATGGAGGGGTTCCCGAGCGGTCAAAGGGATCAGACTGTAAATCTGACGGCTCAGCCTTCGAAGGTTCGAATCCTTCCCCCTCCACCACTTTTTGGGTTTGATTGGCGGGTGTAGTTCAATGGTAGAACCTCAGCCTTCCAAGCTGATGGCGTGGGTTCGATTCCCATCACCCGCTCCATAAGATTTTGCGCCCATATAGCTCAGTCGGTAGAGCACTTCCTTGGTAAGGAAGAGGTCACCGGTTCAAGTCCGGTTATGGGCTCCAGTGTTTTTGTTTGCAAACCATCATTAAGGGTGTTGGCGGATGTCCAAAGAAAAATTCACGCGTACAAAGCCGCATGTCAATGTCGGAACGATCGGTCACGTTGACCACGGCAAGACGACCCTGACGGCGGCGCTGACCAAGGTCGGTGCGGAGCGCTTCGGTGGCGCCTTCAAGGCCTATGACCAGATCGACGCGGCGCCCGAAGAGCGCGCGCGCGGCATCACCATCGCCACCGCCCACGTCGAATACGAATCCCCCACCCGGCACTACGCCCACGTGGACTGCCCCGGCCACGCCGACTACGTCAAGAACATGATCACCGGCGCCGCGCAGATGGATGGTGCCATCCTGGTCTGCTCCGCAGCCGACGGTCCCATGCCGCAGACCCGCGAGCACATCCTGCTGGCCCGCCAGGTCGGCGTGCCCTACATCGTCGTGTTCCTCAACAAGGCCGACATGGTCGACGATGCCGAGTTGATCGAACTGGTCGAGATGGAAGTGCGCGAACTGCTCTCCAAGTACGACTTCCCGGGCGACGACACTCCCATCGTCAAGGGGTCTGCCCTCAAGGCGCTGGAAGGCGATCAGAGCGAGATCGGCGTCCCCGCCATCATCCAGCTGGTCGATGCCCTGGACAGCTACATCCCCGAGCCCGAGCGCGACATCGAAAAGCCCTTCCTGATGCCGATCGAAGACGTGTTCTCCATCTCCGGTCGTGGCACCGTCGTCACCGGCCGTATCGAGCGCGGTCGTGTCAAGGTTGGTGACGAAGTCGAGATCGTCGGCATTCGTGACACCGCCAAGACCACCTGCACTGGCGTCGAAATGTTCCGCAAGCTGCTGGACGAAGGTGTTGCCGGTGACAACGTCGGCGTCCTGCTGCGTGGCACCAAGCGTGAAGACGTCGAGCGCGGCCAGGTACTGGCCAAGCCCGGCAGCATCACCCCGCACACCCATTTCGAGGCGGAAATCTACGTCCTCTCCAAGGACGAAGGCGGTCGCCACACCCCGTTCTTCAACGGCTACCGGCCGCAGTTCTACTTCCGGACCACCGACGTGACCGGATCCATGGAGCTGCCGCAGGGTGTCGAAATGGTCATGCCCGGCGACAACATCAAAGTCACCGTCAAGCTGATCAGCCCGATCGCCATGGAGGAAGGCCTGCGCTTCGCGGTACGCGAAGGTGGCCGTACCGTGGGCGCCGGGGTCGTATCCAAGGTTATCGAGTAATCAGGTTCGAAGGGCGTGCCGTGCGCGCCCTTCGGCAAGCAGGGTTAAAGGTCAGTAGCTCAATTGGTAGAGCAGCGGTCTCCAAAACCGCAGGTTGGGGGTTCGAGCCCCTCCTGGCCTGCCATTTCCCTTCCGACATCTCACGTTTCACCGAAATAAAGGAATTCCCATGAGTGCGAGGGAGGAATCGACGTCGTCCTCGGGTCTGGATACTGCCAGGCTGGTGGTGGCCATCCTGATTCTGGTGGGCGGAATCGTCGGCTTTTATTACTTCGCGGACAAGGGGCTGGTGTACCGGGTTCTGGGTATCCTGGCGGCTTCCATCGCCTCGATTGCTCTGATTCTGACTGCCGCGATAGGGAAATCCTTCTTGGGTTTTTTGCGCGAGTCGCGGGTCGAGGTCAGGAAGATGATCTGGCCGACGCGCCAGGAAACCATGCAGTCGACGCTGGTTGTTGTGGCCCTGGTTTTTCTGGTTGGTCTTCTGCTGTGGACGTTGGACGCCATGCTTTTCTGGGGTGTCAGTCACCTCACCGGACAAGGGAAGTAGTCCGATGTCCTTCCGCTGGTATGTCGTGCATGCCTATTCCAACTATGAAAATCAGGTAAAGCGCTCGCTGGAAGAGCGTATTACCCGTTCCGGCCTTGATCAGTATTTTGGTCGCATCTTGGTCCCGACCGAGGAAGTGGTCGAGATGCGCCAGGGTCAGCAGCGCAAGAGCGAGCGCAAATTTTTCCCGGGCTATGTGCTGGTGCAGATGGAGCTGAACGAGGAAACCTGGCACCTGGTCAAGGAGGTTCCCCGTGTGCTTGGCTTCATCGGTGGCACATCCGATCGCCCGGCGCCCATCTCCGATAAGGAGGCGGAAATCATCCTGGGCCGTATGGAGGAAGGGGCGGCCAAGCCCAAGCCCAAGATTCTCTTCGAGGTTGGCGAAGTCGTCCGTGTCAATGAGGGCCCGTTCAAGGATTTCAACGGGGTCGTTGAGGAAGTCAACTACGAGAAAAGCCGGCTGCGCGTTTCGGTCCTCATTTTCGGCCGATCGACGCCCGTCGAGCTCGATTTCGGTCAGGTCGAAAAGGCCTAGTCCGCAGATACCCCTTGCGAGGGGTGGTTCGTCACTATGGGGAGCCGTTACCGGCGTCTGACCCACAGGAGTAAACATGGCAAAGAAAATTACCGGCTATATCAAGCTGCAGGTGAAGGCCGGCGAGGCCAATCCGAGTCCTCCCATCGGCCCGGCCCTGGGTCAGCGCGGCGTCAATATCATGGAGTTCTGCAAGGCGTTCAATGCCGCCACCCAGAATGTTGAGAAAGGCCTGCCTCTGCCCGTGGTCATCACGGTCTATGCCGACAAGAGCTTCACTTTCATCACCAAGACGCCGCCCGCGACAGTGCTCATCAAGAAGGCTGTGGGGCTGAGCAAGGGCAGCAGCAATCCCAATACCAACAAGGTTGGCAAGATTACCCGCACGCAGTTGCTGGATATTGCCAAGCAGAAGCAGCCCGATCTTACCGCGGCCGACGAGGATGCGGCCATCAGGACCATTGCCGGCAGTGCTCGCAGCATGGGTTTGGATGTGGAGGGTGTATAAATGGCTAAGCTGAGCAAGCGCGCAAGACTGATCAACGAGAAGGTTCAGCCCGGCAAGATTTATGCGGCCGAGGAAGCGTTCCAACTCCTGAAGGCGGTTTCGGCCGTCAAGTTTGTCGAGGCGGTCGATGTGGCCGTGATTCTCGGGGTTGACCCGAGAAAATCCGACCAGGCGGTTCGTGGTGCCACCGTGCTGCCGAACGGTACTGGCAAGTCGGCCCGAGTAGCGGTGTTCGCCCAGGGCGCGAATGCTGACGCGGCGCGCGAGGCGGGTGCCGACATCATCGGCATGGATGACCTGGCCGCGCAGGTCAAGGCGGGCGAAATAAACTTCGACGTGGTCATCGCCACGCCGGATGCCATGCGTGTGGTCGGCCAGCTTGGTCAGATCCTGGGGCCGCGTGGGCTGATGCCGAATCCGAAAGTCGGTACCGTAACGGCGGATGTGGCGACGGCAGTCAGAAACGCCAAGGCTGGCCAGGTTCGTTATCGTACCGACAAGAAGGGCATCATTCACTGCACCATCGGCAAGGTGAATTTCGAGCCTGCCGCACTCAAGGAAAACCTGGAGGCGCTGCTGGCAGATCTCAAGAAGGCCAAGCCCTCCACATCCAAGGGGGTCTACCTCAAGAAGATCACCGTTTCCACGACCATGGGGCCAGGGCTCGCACTGGATCAGGGCAGCTTGGCTGCCTGAAGGCTTTGGGTTGCCGGAGGGGCTTTTGCCTTCCGGTGACCGTCAAAGACCGCAGGTGCACTCGATGCTTAATCCCGTCGGGCCTGCGCAGACGGTGTACTGGAGTCGGCAACCGACGAAAGGAGCCGTGCAATCGCGTCCTGGCGGATTCCGCCAAGGCGTTGTTTAGGCTCTGAATGGTTTACCCGCTGTTCAGAATGTTACATATTGGAGAAACACAGTGGCGCTGAGACTAGATGACAAAATCGCTGTCGTCGAGGAAGTGTCCGCTATTGCCGCCAAGGCGCACTCCGCCGTGGCCGCGGAATACCGCGGTCTGACGGTGGGTCAGCTGACCGATCTGCGCAGGAATGCGCGTGCCTCCGGCGTATACCTGCGTGTGGTGAAGAACACTCTCGCGCGCAGGGCGGTCGAGGGCACCGAATTCCAGTGCATGCAGGAAGGTCTGGTGGGTCCGCTGATCCTGGCCTTTTCGCTGGAGGATCCGGGTGCTGCGGGACGTCTGATCGCCGACTTCATCAAGACGAACGACAAGCTGGTTGTTCGCCTGGTCGCGGTCGGCGGCAAGCAGTACGGTCCCACAGGGCTGGAGCGCCTGTCGAAGTTGCCGACCAAGGATCAGGCCATCGCCATCCTGATGGGCACCATGAAGGCCCCGGTCGAGAAGTTCGTGCGTACCCTGGCCGAACCGCATGCCAAGCTGGTTCGTACGATAGCGGCCATTCGCGATCAGAAGCAGGCGGCGTAGCCAACCACGGCACGCTCCTAACACACAATCATTTCGGAGAAATTCGATGGCAGTATCAAAAGAAGATATCTTGGAAGCTATCTCTAACATGTCGGTCATGGAGGTCGTTGACCTGATCTCCGACATGGAAGAGAAGTTCGGTGTTTCCGCTGCGGCAGCAGTCGCTGTCGCGCCGGCAGCGGCGGCGGCTGCGGCCCCGGTCGAGGAGAAGACGGAGTTTGACGTTGTCATGACCGGTTTCGGCGACAACAAGGTCAACGTGATCAAAGTCATCCGGGCCGTCACCGGTCTGGGCCTCAAGGAAGCCAAGGACATGGTGGAAGGCGTCCCGGCGACCGTCAAGGAAGGCATCAACAAGGCCGAAGCCGAGGACATCAAGAAGCAGCTGGTCGAGGCTGGCGCAACGGTAGACATCAAGTAACTTGTCTCCGCTGTCAGGCTAAACCGCCCCTCAAGGCTGGTAGCTCAAGCTACCGGCCTTTTGGCGCTGTAGGGATGCGGTAAAGCCCGGCAGATATTTGCCCCGACCGGTTGCGTGAGGCTCGGCCGGCGGCTGCCCGGGCTCCCATGCGAGCGGGGCGGGAACGGCAAGGCCTGATCCAGGCCGTCCCCTCACTCTGTGATAACCCTGTTAGAACCGTCAGGTAAGGAATCGAAATGGCCTATTCTTTCACCGAAAAGAAACGCATCCGTAACAGTTTTGGCAAGCGTCGGGATGTGCTCGACGTTCCCTACCTGCTGACGACCCAGGTTGAATCCTACAAGCGCTTCCTGCAGACCGACGTGCAGTTGGCGCACCGCGCCGACGAGGGGCTGCACGCGGCGCTGAAATCCGTTTTCCCCATCACCAGCCATTCCGGCCATGCGGTGCTGGAATACGTTGACTATTGGCTCGGGGAACCTACCTTCGACGTCAAGGAGTGTCAACAGCGCGGCGCCAACTATGCGGCGCCCTTGCGCGTTCTGGTGCAGCTGGTCCTCTATGACCGCGATTCGCCCGCCGCCGCAAAGATCGTCAAGGAGATCAAGCGCCAGGAAATCTACATGGGCGAGATCCCTCTCATGACCGATACCGGCACCTTCATCATCAACGGCACCGAGCGCGTCATCGTCTCGCAGCTGCACCGCTCGCCGGGCGTGTTCTTCGACCATGACCGCGGCAAGACCCATTCCTCGGGCAAGCTGCTCTTCAATGCGCGCATCATTCCCTATCGTGGTTCCTGGCTCGATTTCGAGTTCGATCACAAGGACTGCGTCTACGTTCGCATCGACCGCAGGCGCAAGCTGCCGGCAACGGTGCTGCTGCGCGCGCTGGGCTATGACAACGAGGAGATCATCGGTCTCTTCTTCGAAACCAACCGCTTCATGCTGCGCGGCGACAAGGTATTGCTGGAGCTGATTCCGGACCGGCTGCGCGGCGACATCGCCAGCTTCGACATCCACGTCGACGGCAAGGTCCTGGTCGAAAAGGGCCAGCGCATCACTGCCCGCCACATCCGCGAGATCGGCAAGGCCGGACTGACCCAGCTGGAAGTGCCCCGCGACTATCTGCACGGCAAGATCCTGTCGCGCAACATCGTTTCCGCCGAGACCGGCGAGCTGCTTGCCAAGGTCAACGACGAGATCACCGATGATCTCATCACCCGCCTGTCCGAAGCCGGCGTCGATGCCGTCGATACCCTGTTCGTCAACGACCTCGATCGTGGCCCCTACATCTCCAATGCCATGCGCATCGACTCGACGGAGACCCAGCTGGACGCACTGGTCGAGATCTACCGCATGATGCGTCCCGGCGAGCCGCCCGCCAAGGAAGCGGCCCATGCGCTTTTCGACAACCTGTTCTTCTCGCCGGATCGCTACGACCTTTCCGCGGTCGGTCGCATGAAGTTCAACCGCCGCCTGGGCCGGGCGGAAGTCACCGGCAGCGGCGTGCTGACCAAGGAGGACATCATCGATGTCCTGCGCGAGCTGATCAATATCCGCAACGGCCATGGTGCTGTCGACGATATCGACCATCTTGGCAACCGCCGCGTGCGTTCGGTGGGCGAGATGGTGGAGAACCAGTTCCGTCTCGGTCTGGTGCGCGTCGAACGCGCCGTCAAGGAGCGCCTGTCGCTGGCGGATGCGGAAAACCTGATGCCGCAGGAAATCATCAATGCCAAGCCGGTGGCGGCGTCGATCAAGGAGTTCTTCGGCTCCAGCCAGCTGTCGCAGTTCATGGACCAGAACAATCCGCTCTCCGAAGTCACCCACAAGCGTCGCGTGTCGGCGCTGGGCCCTGGCGGTCTGGCGCGGGAACGTGCCGGCTTCGAGGTGCGCGACGTGCACACCACCCATTACGGACGGGTCTGCCCCATCGAAACGCCGGAAGGCCCGAATATCGGGCTGATCAACTCGCTGTCGGTCTACGCCCGCACGAACCAGTACGGCTTTCTGGAGACGCCCTACCGCAAGGTCGTCGAGAGCCGGGTTACCGATGAAATCGAATACCTCTCCGCCATCGAGGAGGGCAAGTACTTCATCGCCCAGGCCAGCGCCAAGGTCGACGCCGAGGGGCGGCTGGTCGACGATCTCGTTTCCTGCCGACACAAGGATGAATTCACGCTGGCGGCGGCGACCCAGATCAACTACATGGACGTCTCGTCCAAGCAGATCGTGTCGGTGGCCGCCTCGCTGATTCCGTTCCTGGAGCATGACGACGCCAACCGCGCGCTGATGGGTTCCAACATGCAGCGCCAGGCCGTCCCGACCCTGCGTACCGAAAAGCCGCTGGTGGGTACGGGCATGGAGCGCATCGTGGCCCGCGACTCGGGCGTGACCGTGGTGGCCAAGCGTGGCGGCACCATCGAGTTCCTCGATGCCAGCCGTATCGTGGTGCGCGTCAACGACGACGAGACCGAGGCCGGCGTACCGGGTGTCGACATCTACAACCTCACCAAGTACACGCGCTCCAACCAGAACACCTGCATCAATCAGAAGCCGCTGGTGAAGCCGGGCGACCAGGTGGCCAGGGGCGACATCCTGGCCGACGGTCCCTCCACCGACATGGGCGAGCTGGCGCTGGGGCAGAACCTGCTGGTCGCGTTCATGCCGTGGAATGGCTACAACTTCGAGGACTCGATCCTGATCTCCGAGCGCGTCGTCCAGGAGGATCGCTTCACCACGATCCACATCGAGGAGAAGTCCTGTGTCGCTCGCGATACCAAGCTGGGGCCGGAGGAAATCACCGCCGACATCCCCAACGTCGGCGAGGCGGCCCTGGCCAAACTGGATGAGTCCGGCATCGTCTATATCGGCGCGGAAGTGAAGGCTGGCGATATCCTGGTCGGCAAGGTCACGCCCAAGGGTGAGACGCAGCTGACGCCCGAGGAGAAGCTGTTGCGCGCGATCTTCGGCGAGAAGGCGTCCGATGTGAAGGACACCTCGCTGCGGGTACCCTCCGGCATGGACGGTACGGTGATCGATGTGCAGGTCTTTACCCGCGATGGTGTCAAGAAGGACGAACGCGCCAAGCAGATCGAGCAGGCCGAGATCGAGCGGGTGAAGAAGGATCTGAACGACCAGTTGCGCATTATCGAGAAGGACTTCTATCAGCGCGTCGAGGCCATGGTCCTCGGCAAGGAAGCCCATTCGGGGCCCGCACGGCTGAAATCCGGCACCGTCATCACGGTGGAGTATCTCGCTGGTCTGAAGCCGGCGCAGTGGCTGGAAATCCGCATGAGGGACGAGGACGTCAACCTGCAACTGGAAGCCATCGCTGAGCAGATCGCCATCCAGCGCGAGGAGATGAACAAGCGTCTGGAGGAGAAGAAGCGCAAGATCGCGATCGGCGACGATCTGCCCCCCGGCGTGCTGAAGATGGTCAAGGTCTATCTGGCCGTGAAGCGCCGCATCCAGCCGGGCGACAAGATGGCCGGCCGCCACGGCAACAAGGGTGTGATCTCGCAGATCGTACCGGTAGAGGACATGCCGTTCGCAGCCGATGGCACGCCGGTCGATATCGTGCTCAACCCGCTCGGTGTGCCCTCGCGCATGAACGTCGGTCAGGTGCTGGAGACGCACCTCGGCTGGGCGGCGCGCGGGCTGGGCATCAAGATCGGCAGGATGCTCGAGGTGCAGGCACAGGTGGCCGAGATCCGGCAGTTCCTGAAGGATGTCTACAACAGCAGCGGTCGCACCGAGAATCTCGACGAACTCACCGACGCCGAGGTTCTGGAACTGGCCGGCAATCTTCGTGGTGGCGTGCCCATGGCGACGCCGGTCTTCGACGGCGCCAGCGAGCGTGACATCAAGTCGATGCTGAGGCTGGCCGGCCTGCCGGAAAGCGGGCAGACGAAGCTGTTCGACGGTCGTACCGGCGAGTCCTTCGATCGCGATGTCACCGTCGGCTGCATGTACATGTTGAAGCTGAATCACCTGGTCGATGACAAGATGCACGCGCGTTCGACCGGTCCCTATTCGCTGGTGACGCAGCAGCCGCTGGGTGGCAAGGCCCAGTTCGGTGGCCAGCGCTTCGGCGAAATGGAAGTCTGGGCGCTGCAGGCCTATGGTGCCGCCTACACCCTGCAGGAGATGCTGACGGTCAAGTCCGACGATGTCACCGGACGCACCAAAATCTACAAAAACATCGTCGACGGCGATCACCGGATGGAGGCGGCGATGCCGGAGTCATTCAACGTGCTGATCAAGGAAATCCGCTCCCTGGGAATCAACATGGAATTGGAGCAGGATTAGCGCGAGGCGAAGGCGCGCTCCGGGCCGCGGTTCCGGCCCGGCTTCCCCAGTGTTCAGATTAGGAGATGACCAGTGAAAGATCTTATTAGTTATTTGAAGCGTCAGAATCAGGTCGATGATTTTGACAACATCCGCATCAGTCTGGCCTCGCCGGACATGATCCGTTCCTGGTCCTACGGTGAGGTCAAGAAGCCGGAAACTATCAACTACCGTACCTTCAAGCCGGAGCGCGACGGTCTGTTCTGCGCCAAGATCTTCGGTCCGGTCAGCGACTACGAGTGCCTGTGCGGCAAGTACAAGCGCCTGAAACACCGTGGCGTGATCTGCGAGAAATGTGGCGTCGAGGTGACCCTGTCCAAGGTGCGTCGCGAACGCATGGGGCACATCGAACTCGCCAGCCCGGTCGCCCACATCTGGTTCCTGAAGTCCTTGCCCTCCCGCATCGCTCTGCTGCTGGACATGACTCTACGCGAGATCGAGCGGGTGCTCTACTTCGAGTCCTACGTGATCATCGACCCGATGCAGACGCCCTTGGAGCGCAACAAGCTGCTGAGCGAGGAGGAGTTCTACGAGGCGACCCAGCAGTATGGCGATGATTTCGTGGCCAAGATGGGTGCGGAGGCCATTCATGAGCTGCTGCGGACGATGGATCTGCCGCGCGAAGTCGAATTGCTCCGGGAAGGCATCGCCGGCACCACCTCCGAAACCAAGATCAAGAAATACACCAAGCGGCTGAAGGCCATCGAGTCGCTGATCTCCTCCAACAACAAGCCGGAGTGGATGATCCTCACGGTCCTGCCGGTGCTGCCGCCAGAGCTGCGTCCGCTGGTGCCCCTGGATGGCGGCCGCTTCGCCACTTCCGACCTGAACGATCTCTACCGCCGCGTCATCAACCGCAACAACCGCCTCAAGCGGCTGCTGGATCTGAACGCACCGGACATCATCGTGCGCAACGAGAAGCGCATGCTGCAGGAGTCCGTGGACGCCCTGCTGGACAACGGCCGCCGTGGTCGGGCCATCACCGGTTCCAACAAGCGGCCGCTCAAGTCGCTGGCCGACATGATCAAGGGCAAGCAGGGCCGCTTCCGCCAGAACCTCCTGGGCAAGCGTGTCGACTACTCCGGCCGCTCGGTCATCGTGGTTGGCCCGACCCTCAAGCTGCATCAGTGCGGCCTGCCCAAGAAGATGGCGCTGGAGCTGTTCAAGCCCTTCATCTTCAGCAAGTTGCAGTTCCGCGGTCTGGCCACCACCATCAAGGCCGCCAAGAAGATGGTGGAGAAGGAGAGTCCGGAGGTCTGGGACATCCTTGACGAGGTCATCCGCGAGCATCCCGTGATGCTGAACCGTGCCCCGACGCTGCACCGTCTGGGGATCCAGGCGTTCGAGCCGACGCTGGTGGAAGGCAAGGCCATCCAGCTGCACCCGCTAGTCTGCAGCGCCTTCAACGCCGACTTCGACGGTGACCAGATGGCCGTGCACGTGCCCCTTTCGCTGGAGGCCCAGCTGGAGGCGCGTACCTTGATGATGGCGACCAACAACATTCTGTCGCCGGCCAACGGCGAACCCATCATCAACCCGACCCAGGACGTGGTCCTGGGACTCTATTACATGAGCCGCGAAGCCGTGGGTGCCAAGGGCACGGGCATGATCTTCGCCGATGTCGAAGAGGTTCAGCGGGCGCTGGACAACCGCGTGCTCGACATCCAGGCCAGGATCACCGTACGCCTCAAGGAGACGATCCTGCACGAGGACGGACAGCGTTCCTCCCATGTCCGTCGCGCCGAGACCACGGCCGGTCGGGCGATCATCTGGACCATCGTGCCGGAAGGGATTCCCTTCGAGCTGGTCAACGTGGACATGACCAAGAAGGCCATCTCCCGCCTGATCAATCATTCCTACCGCACGCTCGGCATCAAGGCCACGGTAGTGTTTGCCGACAAGCTGATGTACATGGGTTTCTCGAACGCGACCCGCGCGGGCGTGTCGTTCGGCGTGGACGATATGGCCATCCCGGCCCGCAAGGAGGAGATCATCGCCGCGGCCGAGGCCGAGGTGAAGGAAATCCAGAATCAGTACGCCTCCGGTCTGGTGACCGACGGCGAGCGCTACAACAAGGTCGTGGATATCTGGTCGCATGCCAACGACCAGGTGGCCAAGGTCATGATGGAGGGCCTGGGTACCGAGGTGGTGGTCAAGCCGGATGGCAGCGCTGGCGAGCAGAAATCGTTCAACTCCGTGTTCATGATGGCCGATTCCGGCGCCCGTGGTTCGGCCGCCCAGATCCGCCAGTTGGCCGGCATGCGTGGCCTGATGGCGAAGCCGGACGGCTCCATCATCGAAACGCCGATTACCGCCAACTTCCGTGAAGGGCTGGACGTACTGCAATACTTCATTTCCACCCACGGCGCCCGCAAGGGTCTGGCCGACACCGCGCTGAAGACCGCCAACTCCGGCTATCTGACACGTCGACTGGTCGACGTGGCGCAGGATCTGGTCATTACCGAGGAGGATTGCGGCACGAACGACGGCCTG
This sequence comes from Methyloparacoccus sp. NF-16, assembly GCF_056880625.1. Lineage (NCBI taxonomy): Bacteria > Pseudomonadati > Pseudomonadota > Gammaproteobacteria > Methylococcales > Methylococcaceae > Methyloparacoccus > Methyloparacoccus sp. NF-16. The sequence continues at coordinate 279,726 of NZ_CP174130.1, forward strand.
CTGATGTCGCCCCTGATCGAGGGCGGTGACGTCGTCGAGCCGCTGGCCGAGCGCGTGCTGGGTCGTGTCGTGGCCGAGGATGTGCTGGATCCGGCCAGCCAGGAGCTGCTGCTGACTGCCGGCTCCATGCTTGATGAGACGGCCGTGGCCCTCCTGGAGCAGCACAGCGTGGACAACGTCCGCGTGCGCTCCGTCATCACCTGCAGGACCCGCTATGGCGTCTGCGCCTCCTGTTACGGGCGCGACCTGGGTCGTGGCCACAGGGTCAACATCGGTGAGGCCATCGGGGTCATCGCGGCGCAGTCGATCGGCGAACCCGGCACGCAGCTGACCATGCGTACCTTCCATATCGGCGGTGCGGCATCCCGGTCGGCGGCCATCAGCAACGTGGAGGTGAAGTCGGCCGGCACCATCAAGCTCAACAACGTCAAGACCGTTGTCAACAAGGACGGCAATCTGGTTGCGGTTTCCCGTTCGGGCGAGGTGAGCGTCATCGACGAGCACGGTCGCGAACGTGAGCGCTACAAGATCCCCTATGGTGCGGTGGCTTCGGCCCGTGACGGCGATCGCGTCAAGGCGGGTCAGGTCGTGGTGACCTGGGATCCGCATACGCATCCGGTCGTCACCGAAGTCCGGGGCTATGCGCGACTGGTCGACTTCATCGAAGGCGTGACGGTCAAGGAGCAGTCGGACGAAGTGACCGGCCTCAGCTCGATGGTCGTCATCGACCCCAAGCAGCGTGGCGGTTCCGGCAAGGATCTCCGGCCGATGGTCAAGCTGGTCGATGAGAACGGTAACGACATCTTCATTCCCTCGACCGAAATCGTGGCGCAGTACTTCCTGCCGGCCGGCGCCATCATCGGCATCCACGACGGCGATCAGGTGCAGGTTGGCGACGTGCTCGCGAGGATTCCGCAGGAGTCCAGCAAGACCCGTGACATCACCGGTGGTCTGCCGCGCGTGGCGGATCTGTTCGAGGCGCGCAAGACCAAGGATCCGGCGATCCTCGCCGAGGCGACCGGCACCATCAGTTTCGGCAAGGAAACCAAGGGCAAGCGCCGGGTTATCGTCACCGATGCCCAGAATCTCCAGCATGAGGTGCTGATTCCGAAATGGCGGCATATCACGGTGTTCGAGGGTGAGCATGTCGAGCAGGGCGAAACCATCGCCGAAGGCGATCTGACGCCGCACGACATCCTGCGGCTGCGCGGTGTCGCGGAGCTGGCCTCGTATCTGGTCAAGGAAATCCAGGACGTCTACCGTCTGCAGGGCGTGAAGATCAACGACAAGCACATCGAGGTGATCATCCGCCAGATGCTGCGCAAGGTCGAGATCACCGACCCCGGTGATACCACCTTCCTGCGCGGCGAGCAGGTCGACCGTTCGCGCTTCCATGAGGAGAATGAGCGCGTGGAGGCCGAGAACAAGATTCCGGCCTGCTACGAGCCAGTCCTGCTGGGCATCACCAAGGCGTCGCTGTCGACGGAGTCCTTCATTTCCGCCGCCTCCTTCCAGGAAACCACCCGCGTGCTGACCGAGGCGGCCATCCGTGGCTCCAGCGACAAGTTGCTGGGGCTGAAGGAAAACGTCATCGTTGGGCGCCTGATTCCCGCCGGCACGGGCCTAGCCTACCACCTCGATCGGAAGCGGCGTGCCGAACAGGAGGATCAGGGCGAAACCGAGGAGACACAGGTCATGGATACCAGCGAGGTCGAGGAAGCCCTGAAGCAGGCCTTGAGTCTCTGAGGCGGGCGTGAGTGATAGACCGCCCCGCCTGGCTGCAGGGGCGGTCTTGTCCGGGCGTGTTGGTCAATGAATCATGGGCGGCGCCCAGCAATCGGGGCACCATCGAGAATTCAAGAGTCGGAGCACCCTTATGTTCAATGTGAAGCTTAACGTTCCAGTCCTGGCAGGTATCTGTGCGCTTGTCGCTCCTGCCGTCTTCGCCGCAGGCGATCCTGTCGCCGGCAAGCAAAAGTTCTATACCTGCGAAGGCTGCCATTCCGTGCCCGGCTACACGAACGCCTACCCCACGTACCATGTGCCGCGCATTGGCGGTCAGCATGCCGATTACGTGGTTTCGGCCCTGCAGGCATACCGCGACGACGAGCGCAAGCATGGCAGCATGAAAGGCAATGCCGATAACCTGACCGAGCAGGACATGCAGGATATCGCCGCCTATGTGTCCAAGTTCCGCGGCATGAATGCGAGCCTGCCGGTGACCGGCAATCCGCAGGCCGGCAGGACCAAGGCGGCTGCCTGCGCCAGTTGCCACGCCGAGGACGGCAACAGCGAGAATGCGATGTTCCCGCGCTTGGCCGGGCAGCATGAGAGCTACCTCATTCGGGCGTTGAACGAGTATAAGTCGGGAGCCCGCAGCAACCCCATGATGATGGGATTTGCCTCGACCCTGAGCGAGGAGGACATCAGGGATGTGGCGGCCTATTACGCCAGCCAGAAAAAAGGCCTGACCTATCCGCAGGACTGATCACCGATGAGGCGTCAGGCGGCGTGGCACGCTGTCCCGCTGGACTGACGCCCGGCATCGGGATATTGACATGACGTGGGGCTTATCCATGCAGCGTGGCAAAGCGGCGACCTGTCTGCTGGCGTTCTCTCTCGCGATGGCGGCCCCGTCGGCGGCCAAGTCCGATGGGGTGACCCAGGACCGGAAGATCATGGGCTGGCTGGAAACGGTATTTCTCCGGCCACTCAATCTGCGCGTCACCGCCAAGCTGGATACCGGGGCTAAAACATCTTCCCTGCATGCCGGCAACGTCGAACATTTTTCTCGCGACGGGGATCCTTGGGTCCGGTTCGAGTTCCGCGCCGACAAGACCGCCGACCCGATCAGGATCGAGCGACCCCTGGTGAGGAAAGCGGTCATCAAGGAGCGGCTGTCGCGATCCTCCACCCGGGATGTGGTCACGCTGACCATCTGCAAGAACGGTCGGGACTATGAGACAGAATTCACCCTCAATGACCGCAGCAGCTTCAATTATCCCGTTCTGCTGGGCCGCAGTTTCCTTGCCGATGTGGCGCTGGTGGATTCTGCCGCGACGTTCATCTTCAAGGGTGATCAGGATGCCTGTGGCCAGCGAGGCAATGGGTCTGATGCCAAATCGGGCAAGCCTTAGCCGCATCGGATGCCGTTGCCGCTAGGTGGTTGTCATGCGTGGCGTCCACGTCAAGATTCTCGCCCTGCTGCTGACCACGCTCGGCCTGAGCGTCTGCTGGTTCAAGGTGACACGCCTGGGCCTGCCGCTGGTACCGACCGAGAAGGCCGAGGTGCTGACGGTCGAGGCGCGCATCGAATTCAAGGCCCGGCGCAATTCCGCCGCCAAGGTACGCTTTTATATTCCGCGCCAGCCCACGGGCTATACCGTGGTGGACGAAAATTTCGTCTCCGGCAGTTACGGGCTGACGACCGAGGACGATGGTCTGCGTCGGGTGGCCGAGTGGGCTGTCCGCCAGGCCAAGGGCTATCAGGTGCTGTATTACCGCCTGCATCTGGCGCGTGATTCCAGCCTTCAGGCGCCGGCGGCCGAACCGCCCTTGACGCCCCCACCCGCCGTTCAGCCGCCAGCGTTGCCGGAAGCCCTGGGTTCAGCCGCCAAGGGCCTGATGGAGGATGTGCGCAGCAAGTCGGCCGACATCCGGTCGTTTGCCCGCGAACTGCTGGTACGGCTCAATGCGCCGACGGCAGACCCCAACGTCATCCTGCTCCGCCAGGGCATCGACGAACCCGGGGACTGGGTGCGGCGGGTGATGAACCTGCTGAGCGGCGCCGGCATTCCTGCCCGCATGGCCCATTATCTGATCTTGAAGGATGGCATCAATCACGGCTCGCTGACGCCCTGGCTGGAATTCTTCGATGGCAAGCAATGGACGGCCCTGAATCCGCATACGGGTGAGCCGGGTGCGCCCGAGGGCAGCGTGCTGTGGTACGTGGGGTCCCAGCCGGTGCTCGAGGTGCTGGGGGGCAAGAACGAGCAGGTCGATTATTCGGTCACGGAACGCGCACAGGACCGGACCTTGATCGCCGAGCAGCGGGCGCGGCAGATGGGGTCAAGGCTGATGGAGTATTCGCTGTTCAGCTTGCCGGTCAGCGTCCAGAACGTATATCGGGTATTGCTGATGGTGCCGGTGGGCGCCTTTCTCATCGTCATTCTGCGCAATGTCGTGGGACTCAAGGCCTTTGGCACCTTCATGCCTGTCCTCATTGCGCTGGCGTTCCGCGAAACCGAGCTGGTCTGGGGCATGGTGCTGTTCTGTACGCTAATCCTGCTGGGCTTGCTGATCCGTTTCTACCTGGAGTACCTCAAGCTGTTGCTGGTGCCGCGCCTGGCGTCGGTACTGATCATTGTCATCATGCTGATGGCGATCATCAGCATTTTCAGCCACAAGCTGGGGTTTGACCGCGGTCTGTCGGTGGCGCTGTTTCCCATGGTCATCCTGGCCATGACCATCGAGCGCATGTCCCTGGTCTGGGAGGAGCTAGGACCCGCTGAGGCGCTGATCCAGGGCGCCGGCAGCCTGATTGTGGCGGCTTTGGCGTATCTCTGCATGAGCAACCGCTACCTGGAGCACCTCATCTTCGTCTTCCCTGAATTGTTGCTGGTGATCCTGGCCATGACGCTGTTGCTGGGCCGCTATACGGGATATCGCTTGACCGAGCTGTGGCGCTTCCGGGCGGCGCTGAGAGACTGAGCGCATGGACCTGAGGCAGGCACTGACACCGCCCTGGCGACGGCTTCGGCGGCTTGGCATCATGGGCATGAACGAGCGGAATGCCGACTTCATCCTGCCGTACAATCCGCGCCGCAATTATCCGTTGGTGGACAACAAGCTGCTGACCAAGGAACTGGCCGTCAAGGCTGGAATAGTGGTGCCCCAGCTCTATTGCGTGATCGAAATCACCCATCAGATCGAGGAGCTGGCCACGCTGCTGAGCCCTTATGATGATTTTGTCATCAAGCCTGCCCATGGTGCTGGTGGCGAAGGCATCCTGATCGTGACCGGTCGGCATGATGGTCGCTATCGCAAGGCGAACGGCGTGCTGGCCGACGACGAGGAACTGGGACATCACATCTCCAATATCCTGGGTGGCATGTATAGCCTGGGAGGACTGCCCGACTCTGCGCTGATCGAGTATCGCGTCAGATTCGACCCGATTTTCGATCGCATCAGCTTTCAGGGAGTGCCGGATATTCGGACGCTGGTTTTCCGTGGCGTTCCTGTGCTGGCGATGGTGCGATTGCCGACGCGTCTGTCCGATGGCAAGGCGAATCTGCATCAGGGAGCGATCGGCGTCGGCATTGATCTGGCGTCGGGGCGAACCTTTTCCGGTGTCTGGCATGAGCGGCCCATCGAGCAGCATCCGGACACTGGCGGCAATCTTTCCGGCCGGTTGATTCCCTACTGGGACGAGATACTGGCCATGACTGCCGCCTGCCATGATTTTGCCGGCCTTGGGTTCATCGGCGTGGACATCGTTCTGGACGAGAACCATGGGCCGATGATGCTGGAGATGAACGCCCGGCCCGGCCTGAGCATCCAGCTGGCCAATCGCATCGGGCTGCTGTCGCGCCTGCGTCATATCCAGGGCCTGATTTCGATACCGGAGCCGGTGGCGGAGCGCGTGCAGCTGGCCAAGACACTGGCCCGGTACACCTCCTGATGAAAACCGGGTAAGCGGCAACAAGACTGTCATTGCGGCAGGCTATACTAGGCACTTTGTCATTTTTGTCTGGTGGAGTTCTCTGCCGCGCCTGCATGGAATCCGGTTTTCCCATGGCAGTCCAGGCACCGCGTCAAGCCAAGGGGAGGCATGGGAGTGTGATCGAAGAGAGGCAATGTGGATAAATCGACCTTGCTGCTGCTGGTTCTGTTGTTGAGCGTGCTCGCCTTCCAGGTGGGCAGGCGGCGCGCGCTGTATTGGGCGGGCAACGGTGGCTTGCAGGAGCTGCACTCCCTTCCGGGGTACTACGGTTACTACACCGCGCTCTGGTGCGGGGTGCCGGCGTTGATGCTGATGCTGGTCTGGTTCACCCTCGAGGCCACGTACATCACGCACGCGGCCTTGGCGGTTCTGCCGGAGGCCATGCTGTCCGGCTCGCCCGAGCAGCTCAGCCTGCTCGTCAACGACATCCGCAATGTCGCAAGCAATGCGAACGGCGAGGCCGCGCCGGCGATCCGCGAGGCCGCGCGGCGTTATCTGGAGCTGGAGCACACCAGCAACCGGTTGCTGGCGCTGCTCACCGTCGCCACTGCCCTGGCGGGCATGTGGTGGGCCAGGACCAGGATTCGGCCGCAGCACCGCGCCCGAAACCAGGTCGAGGGCTTTCTCGAAATCTTCCTGATCGCCTGTGCCGGTGTGGCGATACTGACAACCATCGGCATTGTGCTGTCGGTATTGGTCGAGTCGGTCCGCTTCTTCAGTCTGGTGCCCTTGACCGATTTCCTCTTCGGCATGAAGTGGAGCCCGCAGATCGCCATGCGTGCCGACCAGGCAGGTTCTTCCGGGGCCTTCGGCATCATCCCGCTGGTGCTCGGAACCACGCTGATCTCGCTGGTTGCGATGCTGGTGTCCGTTCCCGTAGGCCTGCTGTCGGCCATCTACCTGTCCGAATATGCCAGTCCCCGCTTCCGCGCGGTCGCAAAGCCATTGCTGGAGGTGCTGGCTGGCATCCCGACGGTGGTCTACGGATTTTTCGCCGCACTGGTGGTTGCGCCCTTCATTCGCGATTTCGGCGCCTGGGCCGGGCAGGACGTCTCCTCCGAGAGTGCCCTGGCCGCCGGTCTGGTGATGGGGATCATGATCATCCCGTTCGTCTCTTCGTTGTCGGACGACTTTATCAATGCGGTGCCGCAAGCCCTGCGGGATGGGGCCTACGCACTCGGGGCGACCCAGTCGGAAACGATACGGCAGGTCGTGATTCCGGCGGCCTTGCCTGGCATCGTCGGTGGCATTCTCCTCGCGGTATCGCGCGCGATCGGCGAAACGATGATCGTCGTCATGGCTGCCGGGCTGAGTGCGAACCTGACCTTCAACCCGCTGCAGGCGGTGACCACGGTCACCACGCAGATCGTTACCCTGCTGGTGGGGGACCAGGAATTCGATAGTCCCAAGACCTTGGCCGCCTTCGCGCTGGGGTTGGTTTTGTTCCTGCTGACGCTGGCGTTGAACATCCTGGCCTTACGCATCGTGCGCAAATACCGTGAACAGTATGAGTGAGAGTGAGTCGCCCTCTGCCGAAGCCTCCGGGCTCCGCACCCTGGATGCCGTGTCCGCCAGCCTGGCCAGACGGCGCCGGGCCGAGCAGCGCTTCCGCTGGTATGGGCTGGTTTCCATCTGTCTCGGTTTGCTGGCCCTGGTGGTGCTGTTTGCCAGCATCATCGGCAAGGGTTATTCGGCCTTCCAGTACACCTACATCGCCCTGGATGTCGAGCTGGAGGCCGCCATCATCGACCCCGAGGGTACCCGTACCACCGAGCAACTGCTCGGCGCCGACTATGATGCCCTGTGGAAGGGATCGCTTGGCCGCTTGTTCCCCGAGGTGACCGCGCGTCAGGAACGGCGCATGCTGTCCGCCATGATCAGCGGATCGGCGGGTGAGTCCATCCGAGAAAGCGTCCGGCGCAATCCGGCGATCATCGGCTCGACGGTAAGGCTGTGGCTGCCGGCGGACGATGCGGTCGACATGTTGAACAAGGGACACGTCCAGATTTCCGAGGCGCAGGCGAACGAGCGGCTGCGCGAGCAGCGGGGCTGGCTGGAGAAGCTCCGTGCCGAAGGGCGCGTCGAGAAACGGTTCAACCGCACCTTCTTCAGTCGGGGCGACTCCCGCGAGCCAGAAACTGCGGGTATTCTGGGGGCGCTGACCGGTTCTGCCCTGACCCTGTTGGTGACAGTGGGGCTTTCCCTGCCGATCGGCATTGCGGCCGCCATCTACCTTGAAGAGTTTTCCCCCCGCAATCGTTGGACCGATCTCATCGAAGTCAACATCAACAATCTGGCTGCGGTTCCCTCGATCGTGTTCGGGCTGCTGGGGCTGGCGGTATTCATCAATGTCATGGGCATGCCCCGCTCATCCCCGCTGGTCGGAGGATTGGTGCTGACCCTGATGACCTTGCCGGTGATCATCATCAGCGGTCGTTCGGCGCTGAAGTCGGTGCCGCCCTCGGTGCGGGAGGCGGCTCTGGGCATAGGCGCCTCGCCGGTGCAAATGGTATTTCATCATGTACTGCCGCTGGCCATCCCGGGAATGCTGACCGGAGCCATCATCGGCACCGCGCGTGCGCTGGGGGAGAGTGCGCCATTACTGATGATCGGCATGGTCGCCTTCATTGTGGACATTCCCGCCCGCATCACCGACCCGGCCACGGTTCTCCCTGTGCAGATCTATCTTTGGGCGGATAGCCCCGAGCGCGCCTTCACTGAGCGCACGTCGGCGGCCATCCTGGTGCTGCTGGGTTTTCTGATCGTGATGAACGGGTTGGCCGTCTATCTCAGGAAGCGCTACGAGAGACGCTGGTAGGGACATCCAGGATCGATAACGCCTGTGTGTCTGCCGATCAGGCCGCAGGGCATGAACATCTCAGGCGAGAGATAATGGCGACATGAGAGACAAGAACAGAGCCTCACCGGATATCAACTACAGCCGGGAGCATCGCGAAACTGTGGGGGAAATCCTTTCCGCCAACGCGCGCATTCAGTGCCGCAAGGTCAATGTCTATTACGGCGACAAGCATGCCATCCAGGATGTGACCCTGGATATCGGCCGCAACGAGGTCATTGCGCTGATCGGTCCTTCTGGGTGCGGCAAATCAACCTTCATCCGCTGCCTGAATCGCATGAACGATACCGTGCCGGGCTGCCGCGTGACGGGTGAGATATTGATGGATGGCCGGGCCATCTATGGGCCCGATATCGATGTGGTACCCCTGCGGGCCCAGGTGGGCATGGTTTTTCAGAAACCCAATCCCTTCCCGAAAAGCATCTTCGAGAACGTGGCCTATGGTCCGCGCATCCATGGTCTGGCGCTGTCCAAGGCCGAACTGGAGGAAATTGTCGAGGTTTCGTTGCGACGCGCCGGTCTCTGGGATGAGGTCAAGGACCGGCTCAACCATCCCGGTACCGGTCTTTCCGGTGGCCAGCAGCAGCGTCTCTGCATCGCCCGGACGATAGCGGTCAATCCTGAGGTGATCCTCATGGATGAGCCGTGTTCGGCGCTGGATCCGATCGCCACCGCCAAGATCGAGCAACTGCTCGACGAACTGCGCTCCCAGTTCACCATCGCCATCGTCACCCATTCGATGCAGCAGGCTGCGCGCGTTTCCCAACGTACAGCATATTTCCATCTTGGGCGCCTGATCGAGGTCGGGGAAACGGCCCAGGTGTTCACCAATCCGCAGCATCAACTGACGGAAGACTACATCACGGGACGTTTCGGTTAGGGTCAGAATCCCCGTTGCTCCACCTTGATGTCCCTCTGCCGGGTGGGCGGCCATCCCATCTTTTGTGGCTGGCCGGTATCGGGTGGTCATGTTTTGCACCCATGCGCGGGGCTGAGGGTTGCCGCAAATTTCCTTGCTGGACGCCCCATCCCGGCTGGCGCCGATCCATGCCGGCAGACATCGAACGGGAGAAAAATAAATGCGACAAAATGTCGCATTTTTTATTGACAGGCGGGGGCGGGGTGGTAGACTGCGCCTCACTCTGAGGACCGGGGTGCGGCCACAGCGACAGGCTGGGGTCGTCAACATCGAAGGACTGAAGCTCAAGGGTGCGGCAACGCACTGCAACTCAACACACCAAAAAAGAGGTAAGCAACATGGCAGCAACAACTGCGAGTGGTGTAGGCGCGGCTGAACGCCCGCTGCTGGACACCAAATGGGTCGTATTTGCATTCAGCATCTACTTCGTTTTCTATCTGTGGGTACGCTGGTATGAAGGCGTGTACGGCTGGTCCGCTGGCCTGGACTCCTTCGCACCGGAGTTCGAGACCTACTGGATGAACTTCCTGTACACCGAAATCGTACTGGAAGTGGTCACCGCCTCCATCCTGTGGGGCTACCTCTGGAAGACCCGCGACCGCAACCTGGCCGCGATCGAGCCGCGTGAAGAACTGCGTCGCAACATGACCCACCTGATCTGGCTGTTCGCCTATGCGAATGCCATCTACTGGGGTGCCTCGTACTTCACCGAGCAGGACGGCACCTGGCACCAGACGATCGTGCGCGACACCGACTTCACCCCGTCGCACATCATCGAGTTCTACCTGAGCTACCCGATCTACATCATCACCGGCTTTGGCTCGTTCATCTACGCCAAGACCCGCCTGCCCTTCTTCTCCGAAGGTCTGTCGCTGCCGTACCTGGTGGTGGTTGTCGGTCCGTTCATGATTCTGCCGAACGTCGGCCTGAACGAGTGGGGTCACACCTTCTGGTTCATGGAAGAGCTGTTCGTCGCCCCGCTGCACTACGGCTTCGTCTTCTTCGGCTGGCTGGCGCTGGCCATTGCAGGCGTCCTGCTGCAGGTCTTCGCCAGCATCGGCAACCTGATCGGCAACACTGTCTGTGAAGCCGTTGACCAGGGTCTGATCGCCAAGTAAGCGGAAAACCGGCGGCCCGCCGGCTGCAAGGCCACGGTCTTGCGGACGACGGGCCCCGGCCACTGGTTTGGGCGGCGGGCCACCGCCGCCCGAACGACAACAAAAGCAACCTTTGGAGGTATACATGAGCGCACTTAACTCAGCCGTACGGTCCCATGCCGAAGCGGTGTCAGTGTCCCGGACCGTCGACTGGCTGGGCCTGTTCGTCTTCTTCTTCGTCGTCTGTGGTTCCTACCACATTCACGCCATGCTCACCATGGGTGACTGGGACTTCTGGTCCGACTGGAAAGACCGTCGTCTGTGGGTCACCGTCACCCCGATCGTACTGGTCACCTTCCCGGCTGCCGTCCAGTACTTCCTGTGGGAACGCTTCCGTCAGCCGTGGGGTGCCACCCTCTGCGTACTGGCCCTGCTGTTCGGTGAATGGGTCAACCGCTACTTCAACTTCTGGGGCTGGACCTACTTCCCCGTCAACTTCGTCTTCCCGGCGATCCTGACCCCGGGTGCGATCCTGCTCGACACCGTGCTGCTCCTGTCCGGCAGCTACCTGTTCACCGCCATCATCGGCGCCATGGGCTGGGGCCTCATCTTCTACCCGGGCAACTGGCCGATCATCGCCCCGCTGCACGTACCGGTGGAATACAACGGCATGCTGATGTCCATCGCCGACATCCAGGGCTACAACTACGTACGTACCGGCACCCCCGAGTACATCCGTATGGTAGAGAAGGGCACCCTGCGTACCTTCGGTAAGGACGTCGCACCGGTATCCGCCTTCTTCTCGGCCTTCATGTCTATCCTGATCTACTTCATGTGGCATTTCGTAGGCCGCTGGTTCGCCAACGTCCGCTTCATCAAGCAGTCCTAAGAGACGGCCGAACCCACGAACGACAACGACCGCCCGGCATATTCCGGCGCGGTACACCCGAAAACTCGAGAGAGGAAGAACCATGAAACTACTCAAAGACCGGATCGCCAAATGGTCCATGGTCAGCCTGCTGACCGCCTTTGCCGCGACCAGCTTCTACGCCCCGAATGCCGCTGCCCACGGTGAAAAGTCCCAGGCCGCCTTCATGCGTATGCGTACCATCCACTGGTACGACCTGAAGTGGTCCAAGGAAAAGGTCAAGGTCAACGAAACTGTCGAAATCACCGGCAAGTTCCACGTCTTCGAAGGTTGGCCCGAGACCGTTGACGCACCGGAATCGGCGTTCCTGAACATCGGTATCCCCGGTCCCGTGTTCATCCGCAAGGAATCCTACATTGGTGGCCAGCTGGTACCGCGTTCGGTCCGTCTGGAAATCGGCAAGACCTACGACTTCAAGGTCGTCCTCAAGGCACGTCGTCCGGGTGACTGGCACGTCCACACCATGATGAACGTCGAAGGCGGCGGTCCGATCATCGGCCCGGGCAAGTGGATCACCATCGAAGGCTCCATGGGCGAGTTCAAGAACCCGCTCACCACCCTGACCGGTCAGACCATTGACCTTGAGACCTACAACCTCGAGAACACCTACTTCTGGCATGCCTTCTGGTATGCCTTCGGCCTGGCCTGGATCATCTACTGGATCCGCCGTCCGGTGTTCCTGCCCCGCTTCCTGCTGGTCAACGCTGGCCGTGCCAACGAACTGGTTTCCGGCACCGACCGCAAGATTGGCATGGGCTTCGCAGCCGCCACCCTGCTGATCGTCATCTTCGCGATGTCGACCGCCAACAGCAAGTACCCGATCACCATCCCGCTGCAGGCGGGCACGATGCGTGGCATGAAGCCGGCGGTTGACGAGAAGTCCACCATTGCCGTCAAGGTAGAAGACGCAACCTACCGCGTTCCGGGCCGTGCAATGCGCATGAAGCTGACCATCACCAACAACGGTGACAAGGCTGTCCGTCTGGGTGAGTTCTACACCGCCTCCGTTCGTTTCCTGGATTCCGACGTCTACAAGGACACCACCGGCTATCCGGAAGACCTTCTGGCGGAAGACGGTCTGGAAGTCAGCGACAACAGCCCGATCGCTGCGGGTGAGACCCGCACCGTTGAGGTGACCGCATCCGACGCGGCGTGGGAAGTGTATCGTCTGTCCGACATCATCTACGATCCGGACAGCCGCTTCGCCGGTCTGCTGTTCTTCTTCGATGCAGATGGCAACCGTCAGATCAGCCAGATCGACGCGCCGCTGATCCCGTCCTTCATGTAAGGTACGGCGGGTGCCGGGTTCGTCCCGGTACCCCGATCCTCGCGGATCACCAAAGCCTCCCATCGTCAGATGGGGGGCTTTTTTATTGGGTATGGCAGGCTCGCTGGGGCCTGAATGATGAGGCGGCTGACGATACCCGGTCTATGCCATCAAAGCTACGGCCTGGGCGTCGGCATGATAGGACGAGCGAACCATGGGGCCGCTGGCGACGGATGAGAATCCCAGCTCCCTGGCAAAGTTTGCCAGTTCCTCAAACTCCCGCGGTTCTGCGAAGCGAAGCACCGGATGATGGGCAGGGCTGGGTTGCAGATATTGGCCTATCGTCAGCATGTCGCAGCCGTGCCGGCGCAAATCGGCAATCACCGTCTTGACCTCGTCAGAGGTTTCGCCGAGGCCGAGCATCAGGCCGGATTTGGTCATGACGTGCGGGTGGCGCTGCTTGAACGATTGAATCAGGTCCAGGGATTGGTCGTAATGAGCCCCGGGTCGGGCGGATCTGTAGAGGCGCGGTACGGTTTCTAGGTTGTGATTGAAGACATCCGGTAGCGCAAGAGCGAGCAGATCGAGCGCGATGTTCTGGCGTCCACGAAAATCCGGTGTGAGAATCTCGATGCGGGTGCTGGGTGAATGCGTCCGGATCGAGGCGATGCAGTCAACGAAATGCCGGGCCCCGCCGTCGCGAAGGTCGTCGCGGTTGACCGAAGTGATGACCACGTATTTCAGTCCCAAGGTACGCACCGTCTGCGCGAGATGCTCCGGCTCAGCCGGATCGGGCGGTTTCGGGCGTCCATGGGCCACATCGCAGAATGGGCAGCGGCGCGTGCAAAGATCGCCCAGGATCATGAACGTGGCCGTTCCATGTCCGAAGCACTCGGACAGGTTGGGGCAGGCAGCCTCCTCGCAGACGCTGTGCAGTTGATGGGCGCGCAGGATTTGCTTGATTTCCCGCACCTTGGCTTCATTCCCCAGTCGGGTACGTATCCAGGCCGGTTTGCGCGGCGTGGCTTCAATCGTGATGGGCTGAATGGGGATGCGCTTCACCTTGTCCTGATTGCGGTGATGCGTTTCCGGGCTTTTGCGGGAAGGTGCCGTCGGGTCGTTTTCAGAGTATTTCATGGTTATGGGAGTCGGCAGCTGGGTTCAGTGGGCTTGGTTTTCGATGGATGGGTAGCCGAGTGCATCCATCAGTGACAGTAGCAGAGATGGCATCAAGACCATCACGGAGCTGCGAATGCCCTGATCGGCCAGGCTGGTGACCGTCAGGCCCGCATAGCCGCAGGGGTTGATGGCCAGAAATGGCCTCAGGTCGGGATCAATGTTGAGGCTGAGTCCATGGTAGCTACACCCTCGCACGATGCGCAGCCCGACCGACGCGATCTTGGCCCCCTGGATATAGACGCCGGGCGCCTGAGGAATGCGCTCGCCCCGTATTCCGAACGGAAGCAGGGTGTTGATGACGGCTGATTCCAGGCGGTCGACCAGGCTGCGTATACCGAAGCCGGCTCGCTTGAGGTCGATGAGTGTGTAGGCCACCAGCTGTCCCGGACCGTGCCAGGTGATCTGGCCGCCGCGGTCCGTTCTGACGAGCGGGATATGGCTAGACTCCCGCAGATGGGCAGGGTTACCGTTCAATCCTAGGGTATAAACAGATGAGTGTTGCGTGAGCCAGATCTCGTCCGGGGCATTCGCCGATCTGGCGAGGGTGAATGCTCGCATCTCTGCCCAGACAGCTGCAAAATCCGTCAGACCCAGTTGGCGAATGTGAATGGCACTCAAGGCGTCTTGTCGAGAAACAGCTTGGCCAGGCCGAGAAAGATGAAAAACCCCATGCCATCGGTCATCGCCGTCAGGAGCACGCTGGTGCCGATGGCCGGATCCAGATCAAGGCGGTGGCGAATCAGGGGAATGGCGAGACCGGTGATGGCGGCCACGACCAAGTTCAACAGGGTTGCGGCCATCATGACCAGGCCGAGCTGGGTGTTGCCGTAGAGTCCATAGGCGAGCAGCCCCAGTACCGCGCCCCAGACCACTCCGTTGAGCAGGCCGATCAGAAGCTCCTTGACGATTAGGCGCCGCGTATTGGTCGAATTGATCAGTCCCAGTGCGATCGAGCGGACGATCAGTATGCTGGTCTGGTTTCCTGTGTTGCCGCCAATCCCGGCCACGATGGGCATCAACGAGGCCAGTGCGACAATCTTCACGATCGTGTCCTCGAAGAGACCGATGACGCGGGTGCTGGCGAAGGCCGTGACCAGGTTCACGGCCAGCCAGAGCCAGCGGTTGCTGGCACTTTTCCATACGCCGGAAAAAATGTCCTCATCCTCCAGGAGTCCGGCCTCTGCCAGCTGGTCCTCGTCGGATTTCTTGCGGATGAGGTCGACGATGACGTCGATACCGAGACGCCCTTGCAGGCGGTGCTGCTCGTCCACCACGGGTGCCGACAGCAGGTCGTAGCGCTCGAAGGCCCGGGCCGCGTCTTCGGCATTGTCATCCAGGCGGAAAAAGACCACGTCTCTGGCCATCACCGATGCCACACTGCGGTCGGAGCTGTGGGTGACCAGTCGCTTGAGGGAGAGCACGCCCTGCAGGATGCTGTTTTCGTCGACAACGAACAGCTTGTCCGTGTGTTCCGGCAGCTCGCCGCGGCGCCGCAGGTAGCGCAGCACGGCGCCGAGGGTGGTGTCGGCGCGAATGGTGACCATGCCGAAATCCATCAGTGCGGCCACGCTGTCGCCCCCATAGGCCAGCACCGATTCGAGGCGCTGGCGATTCTGGTCGTTGAGGCTCTGCAGCAGTTCCTGCATCACCTCCTCGGGGAGATCCGGGGCCAGGTCGGCGATTTCGTCGGTGTCGAGCTGCTCGGTGGCGGACAGGAGCTCGCTCTTGTCCATCGAGGAAATCAGTGTCTCGCGAACCGCATCCGAAACGTCGAGCAGGATCTGTCCATCCAGCTCGGACTTGACCAGGTTCCACACCATGAGGCGCTGCTCCAGCGGCAGGGCCTCAAGGATGTAGGCAATGTCCGCCGAGTGCAGGTTGTCCAGCTTCTGCTTGATGGCCACCTGATGCTGTTTGTGCATCAGCGTCTCAACCAGGTCGTGATGGGGCATGGTCTGGTGCTGGATGATGGTTTCCTCCAGCTTCTGTTTTTTGAGCAGCTCGACGATTTCTAGCAGGTGCTGCCGCAGGTGCTCCTCGGGCGGGCTGTTGATGCCGTCATCCTGGCGGGGGCTCTCGGCCATGACGGATCTCGGGGTGCTCAGAGCGCCATGATGACGTCTGGACTGGCGGTCAGGTCCAGGTAGATGGCGTCCAGCTGGGGCTTGCTGGTGGCGGTGATGGTGACGGTGACTGCATCGTATTTGCCGCCTTGGCTCTTGCGCGACTGCACCGGGCTGTCCTCGGCAAGCCGGGCATGGCGAAGGATGATGGCGATCACTTGGGACTCGAACTCCGCGTGCGTATGACCGAAGACCTTGATCGGAAACTCGCAGGGAAACTCGAGCAGGGTTTCGTGGTTGTCGGTCATGATGGCGATCCGCTGTATTCGGGTCATGGGCCGGAAGGCCGGTGGCGCCGGCCTTCCGGAGCGCGGGCGTGCTGTTGGGGAATGGGCGGCTCAGCCGGCCCGCGCGGACTCCCTGAGCATTTGCTTGTATGCCTGATAGGCGGACTGCAATACCGCCCACAGCGGGCCGGCCTTGCCCTCGCCGACCGGTTTGCCGTCCAGTTCGATGACCGGGAGTATCTCGCGGGTCGAGCTGGTCATCCAGATTTCGCTGGCCTGCCCCAGTTCGCTCAGGTCGATCGTACGTTCTTCCGTCGGAACCCCCTGGGCCGCTGCGAGTTCCAGCACCAGATCGCGGGTGATGCCGGGCAGAATGGCCGCTCCCTTGGGTGGCGTTACCAGCGTGCCACCAAGGACGATCATGATATTGCTGGCGGCGCCCTCGAGCACCTTGCCGTCGCGGATCAGGATGGCTTCTGCAGCGCCGGTGTCGAGGGCCTGCTGGCGGAGAAGCACGTTGGCCAGCAGGGTGATGGCCTTGATGTCGCAGCGATTCCAGCGGATGTCCTCGACCGTGATCGCCCTGATGCCCGCCGGAGGCGGGGGGGCAATCGGCGTGCACATGGCGAAGAGGGTGGGCGCGACGCCCGCGGGGATGGCATGATCCCGCTTGGTGGCCACTCCCCGGGTTACCTGCAGATAGATCGACTGGTCATGTGTGCCACTGATCAGGCGATCGAAGATGGCGGACCAGGCCTCGTCCGTCAGCGGCGGCTGCATGCGGATATTGGCCAGACTCTGGTCCAGTCGCCGCAGGTGCTCGGTCAGGCGCAAGGGTTTGCCGCCGTATACCGGGATCACTTCGTAGACACCGTCGCCGAACAGGAACCCGCGGTCGAGCACCGAAATCTTGGCTTCGCCCAGTGGCAGGAACTCGCCGTTGAGGTAAACCTGCATATCCATATCTGTCATTGCTGCCTTGGTCTCCCTAGCGCTTGATTAACATCGCCAACTCATCGAACAGGCGTTTGAACAGGCCGCCTCTGGCGACGGATTCCAGTGCCACCAGATCATCACGGGCGATGACCTGATCGTTGAGGGTGACCTTGACCTCGCCAAGCCGGGCGCCGGCGTCGATGGGGGCGATACTCTTGTTGTCGACTTCCATGCTGGCCTTGAGGCCGTCATATTGGCCGCGGGGAAAGGTGACATGGAAGTCCTGCCGGAGTCCCGCGGGGATGTTGGATTGCGCGCCCTTCCAGACATGCGCCTCGGTCAGCTTGATTTTGCCCTGATAGAGCTGGCGCGTCTCGAAATGCTTGAAGCCATAATTCAGCAGGTCGGCATTGCTGCTGGCGCGCAGCTTGTCGCTTTTGGCGCCCATGACGACCGAGATCAGGCGCATGTTGTCCCGCACGGAGGACGCTGCCAGGCAATAGCCGGCACCCTTGGTATGTCCGGTCTTGATGCCGTCCACCGTCGGGTCCTGCCACAGCAGGCGGTTGCGGTTCCCCTGCTTGATGTTGTTGTAGGTGAACTCCTTGATGGCGTGCCATTTGTAATATTCCGGAAATTCCCGGATCAGTGCCCGCGCTAGGGTGGCCACGTCGCGGGCACTGGTGTAGTGGTCGGGGGCGGGAAGTCCCATGCTGTTGACATAGTGGGTCTGTGTCATCCCCAGCTGTCTGGCTGTCTCGTTCATCCGTTCGGTGAAGCGCACTTCGTCACCCCCGATCCGCTCGGCGAGGGCGATACTGGAGTCATTCCCGGACTGGATGATCATGCCCTTGATCAGATTCTCGACCGCCACGCTGCTGCCGGGTTCGGCGAACATGCGCGAACCCTCGGCGCTGGCGGCCTTGGCGCTGATGGTTACCATGTCGTCCAGCTGCAACCGGTTCTGCGACAGTTCGCCGAACGTGATGTAGGCGGTCATCATCTTGGTCAGGCTGGCTGGCTCGAGCTGCGTGTCGGCGTTCTGCTCGGCCAGTACGCGTCCGCTGTTGGCGTCCATGAGGATGTAGGCCGCCGCGGCAATCGGGGGCGGCGGCGGGATCGCTCCGTTCTCCGCCTGGACGCCTGTACCGGCGCTGACGATCAGCGCGGCGAGTATGAATCGGAAGGGATGCTGAAACACGATGGATCGGCCCTTTCGGCAATCATTGGGGTCGCCCAGATTGTAGCATGGGGGGTGCATGGGCCGTGTCCGTTGAGGTTCCGCGTGCAGGCAGGGCCCCGCATGGTGTAATGTACTCCTGCTAGGAATCGGGTCTGCCTCTTACTCCATATGCCGTTTTCAGAAGCTTACGATGTCATTGTGGTCGGTGGCGGACATGCCGGTACCGAAGCCGCGCTGGCCTCCGCCCGCATGGGCTGCAGAACCCTGCTGCTGACCCAGAACATCGAGACCCTGGGACAGATGAGCTGCAATCCGGCCATTGGCGGCATCGGCAAGGGGCACCTGGTCAAGGAGATCGATGCCCTCGGTGGGCTGATGGCCCGCGCCGCCGACCAGGCGGGCATCCACTTCCGCATCCTCAATGCCAGCAAGGGGCCTGCGGTCCGCGCGACGCGCGCCCAGGTTGACCGGGTGCTGTATCGCCAAGCGGTGCGACAGGCCCTGGAATGTCAGCCGAACCTCCATCTCTTCCAGCAGACCGTGTCCGACCTCCTGGTGCAGGGCGAGCGTGTCGCCGGCGTGCGTACCGTGATCGGCCTGCGCTTCACGGCGCCCTGTGTGGTGCTGACGGTGGGTACTTTCCTTGCCGGCCGCATCCATGTGGGGCTCAACAATTACGAAGGCGGCCGCATGGGCGATCCGCCTGCCAATGATCTCTCGGCGCGCCTGCGCGAGCTGGCGTTCGCGGTCGGGCGTCTCAAGACCGGTACGCCGCCGCGACTGGACGGTAGAACGCTCGCTTACGACAGGATGACCGAGCAGCCCGGCGACGAGCCGGTTCCCGTATTTTCCTTTCTCGGCGCGCGCGAGGAGCACCCGCGGCAGGTTTCCTGCTTCATTACCCGCACCTGCGAGCGCACGCACGAGATCATCCGCGCTGGCCTTGACCGTTCGCCCATGTATGCCGGGGTGATTGAGGGCGTCGGGCCACGCTACTGCCCCTCAATCGAGGACAAGATCGTCCGTTTTGCCGAGAAGGACTCGCACCAGATCTTTGTCGAGCCGGAGGGGCTCGAAACGCGGGAGATCTATCCCAACGGTTTTTCGACCAGCCTGCCGTTCGATGTCCAGTACCAGGCGATACGGTCGGTGCGCGGGTTCGAGAGTGCCCATATCACTCGCCCCGGCTATGCCATCGAATACGATTACTTCGATCCCCGTGGCTTGAAGGCATCCCTGGAGGCGCGGCAGCTGGCGGGGCTGTTCTTCGCCGGGCAGATCAACGGTACCACGGGCTACGAGGAGGCAGCGGCGCAGGGGCTGGTCGCCGGGCTGAATGCGGCCTTCCAGGCCCAGGGGCAGGAGCCTTGGTCGCCCAATCGCGCAGAGGCCTATATCGGTGTCATGATCGATGATCTGATCTCGCGCGGCACGGTGGAGCCTTACCGCATGTTCACCAGCCGGGCGGAATATCGTCTGCTGTTGCGCGAGGACAATGCGGATTTGCGTCTGACCCCGACGGGGCGCCGCCTGGGGTTGGTCGATGACGCGCGATGGCGGGCTTTCGAGGCCAAGCAGCACGCAGTGGCGTCCCTCAGGGACAGGCTTGCCGGCGAGTGGGTGCGGCCCAACTCGCCACTGGCCGAAGCGGTGGCGCTGCTGCTGGGGGGCGCGGTGACGCGCGAGGCCAGCCTGCTGGAGCTGTTGCGGCGACCGGAAGTCGGTATCGATCAGGTCGTCGCGCTGATGCCCATGGCGGCGGAAACCGTCGGGCAGTCTGTGCGCGAGCAGGTGGAAATCCAGGTCAAGTATCAGGGTTACATCGACCGGCAGCAGGTCGAGATCGAGCGCCTGCAGCGCTACGAGCACTGGCGCCTGCCCGATGAGATGGACTACGCCAACGTGGTCGGGCTGTCCAACGAGGTGCGTGAAAAGCTCAGGGCCCAGCGGCCCGAGACCGTGGGGCAGGCCTCCCGGATTCCGGGAGTGACGCCGGCCGCGGTGTCCTTGCTGCTGGTCCATCTGAAGAAAAAGACCGCGTGACGGCGCAAGATGCTCTGCACGAGCGCCTGTCTGCGGGGCTCATCCGTCTGGATCTGGCGCTTGATGCCGCGCAGATCCGTGACTTGCTGGCGTTCCTGGCGCTGCTGCGAAAATGGGGCGAGACCTACAATCTCACCGCGATCAGGGAGTCGCTGGCCATGGTCGATCGGCATCTGCTCGACAGTCTGGCGGTGGCGCCGTTCCTGGCCGGAGAGGCGGTACTCGACGTTGGCACCGGCGCAGGTCTGCCGGGTATTCCCCTGGCGATTGCCTTGCGGCAAAAACGCTTTGTGCTGCTGGACAGCAGCGCCAAGAAGATTCGATTCGTGAAACAGGTGATCCTGACCTTGGGGTTGGAGAATGTGCAGGCCGAGGCCATGCGAGTAGAGGAATACGTGCCCGCGCAGGGCTTCGATGTGGTGTTGGCGCGGGCGTTTGCGGGACTGGATGTGATGCAGGCGCTGACGCGTCGCTTGCTGCGACCGGGGGGGCGCCTGCTGGCGCTCAAGGGTCGTCTGCCGGTCGATGAGATGGCGCGCTTGCAGCAGGCCGAGATGCTGCGCGTTCACCCTCTGTCTGTTCCGGGCCTGGAGGCGGAGCGCCATCTGATCGAGATCGGGGCGTAACCGGCCATGGGCAAGATCATTGCGATCGCCAATCAGAAGGGCGGTGTCGGCAAGACCACCACCAGTGTCAACCTGGCGGCCTCTCTGGTGACGCTGGGGTATCGGGTTTTGCTCGCCGATCTCGATGCCCAGGGCAACGCCACCATGGGATGCGGTGTCGACAAGCACGAACGTGGTCATGGCGCCTATGAGGTGCTGGCGGGGCGGACCTTTATCGGTGACGCGATCGTCAGCACCGACGAGGAGGGGCTCGACCTTCTTCCTGGAAACGCCGACCTGACCGCGGTGCAGGTCGAGCTGATGCAGCGCATCGGCCGCGAGCGTGTGCTGTCCGAGGCGCTCGCGGCCTGCCGCGATGATTATCATTTCATTCTCATCGACTGTCCGCCCGCGCTGAATGTGCTGACACTCAACGCCCTGGTTGCGGCCGACAGCGTGTTGATCCCGATGCAGTGCGAATATTACGCGCTCGAGGGGTTGTCGGACCTGGTCGGCACGCTGCAGAACGTGCAGGAAATGCTCAATCCCGAGCTCCATATCGAGGGATTGCTGCGGACCATGCACGACAGCCGCAGCCGGCTGGCGGCGGAGGTTTCCGCGCAACTGCTGGAGCATTTCGGCGACAAGGTTTTCGCAACCATCGTGCCGCGCAACGTTCGCTTGGCCGAAGCGCCCAGTCATGGCCTGTCCATCGTCCGGTATGACCGGGGCTCCAAGGGGGCTCAGGCCTATCTTGCGCTTGCCGAGGAAATCGTTCGGCGCAACCAGTAGAACCATTCGAAGAAACACATCAATGTCGGCAAAGAAGAGAGGTCTGGGGCGCGGGCTGGACGCCCTGCTCGGCGGGGCCAAGCTGGAGGCGGGGAGCTCGGAGCGGCTCAGGCTGGTGGGGCTGGACCGGCTCTCGCCGAGCGCCTTTCAGCCGCGGAAGGATATCGACCCCGTCAAATTGCAGGAGCTGGCCGATTCGATCAGCGCCCAGGGTATCGTGCAGCCGGTCGTGGTCCGGGAAGTCGAGGCCGAGCGGTTCGAGATCATCGCCGGCGAACGGCGCTGGCGTGCCGCGCGATTGGCGGGGCTGGCCGAGGTTCCCGTGGTCGTGCGGAAGGTTTCCGATCAGGCGGCCCTCGCCATCGCACTGATCGAGAACATTCAGCGAGAGAACCTCAATGCGCTGGAGGAGGCCGAGGCGCTCAAGCGCCTGCTGGACGAATACCGCATGACCCATCAGCAACTGGCCGATGCGGTGGGCAAGTCCCGGGTGGCGGTGACCAACCTCCTGCGTCTCAACGACCTGCAGGCGGACGTCAAGGCGCTGTTGGCCGGGGGGCGCATCGACATGGGGCATGCCCGCGCCTTGCTGGGATTGCCCGAGGTGCAGCAATTCCATGCGGCGCGACAGATTGTCGAGGGCGAGCTGAATGTGCGTGCCGCCGAGGCTCTGGTGCAGGCGATGAAGGAGGTGGCGGTCGCTGGCCGGCCGGCAAGGTCTGCGGCGGTGACGGCGAAGGACCCGGATATCCGCCGTCTGGAGGACGATGTCTCCGCGCGGATCGGCGCCCCGGTTTCCATCCGGCACGGCAGCAAGGGGAGCGGCCAGATCATCATCCGTTACAGCAGTCTCGATGAGCTGGATGGTGTGCTGAGCCGTTTTCGCGGCGAGTTGAATCGTTGATCTCCGGGGTTGGCGCTGATAGAATCGGCGAACTTGTGCGGCCATGACCTTGAGCGCACCGTCCCCCCGATTCTTTCCCATCGTTCGCTGGATTCTCTTGGCGCAGGGCTTCGTCGTCCTGTTGTCCGGGCTTCTGGGGGCGCTGTTCGCGGGTGGTCGGGTGGGGATTTCCGCGGGCTTGGGTGGCTTGCTGGCGCTGGTGCCGAATCTCTGTTTCGCGTGGCGGTTCGGTGTGCGCGATGATCGCCGGACGGCCAGGCAGGTGGTGCGGTCGTTCTATCTTGGTGAAACAGTCAAGCTTGCCCTGACGGTGAGCCTCTTCGCGGTCGTTCTGCGATGGCCGTTCGTCCATTTCCCGGCGCTGTTGTCCGGGTTTGTTTTGGTGTTGTCGGTTTTGTGGCTCTCGCTGCTGGTGCGCGGAGCAAAATGAAATGAATGGGGGTAACGAGCATGGCGGCTGAAGCGGCGCACGGCGGTGGTGGGGCGACGGGGTATATCGTCCATCACTTGACGCCTCTGTCGGTGGGCGAAGGTTTCTGGACGCTGCATCTCGATACCCTGTTTTTCTCCGCAGTGCTTGGCGGTTTCTTCCTGTTCCTGTTCAAGCGGGTGGCCGATGGTGCAACCTCGGATGTGCCCGGGCCCCTGCAGAATTTCGCCGAAATGCTGGTTGAATTCGTCGACACGCAGGTCAAGGACGCCTTCCACGGCAAGAGCGCCCTGATCGCGCCGCTGTCGCTGAGCATCTTCGTGTGGATCTGGCTGATGAACTTCATGGACCTGATCCCTGTGGATCTGCTGCCCCTGATCGGTTCGGCCATCGGTCTCGAGTATCTGCGGGTCGTGCCGAGCACGGATTTGAATGCCACCTTCGGCATGTCCATATCGGTCTTCTTGCTGATCATTTTCTACAGCGTCAAGGTCAAGGGTCCTGTCGGCTTTGCCAAGGAGATGCTGCTGAGCCCCTTCGGCAAGTGGATGATCCCCTTCAATCTGCTGCTGAAGCTGGTCGAGGAGGTGGCGCGGCCGGTGTCGCTGGCGCTGCGACTGTTCGGCAACATGTATGCCGGCGAACTCATCTTCATCCTGATCGCCTTGCTGCCATGGTTCGTGCAGCCACTGCTGAGTTTCCCCTGGGCGGTGTTTCACATCCTGATCATTACCCTGCAGGCATTCATCTTCATGGTGCTGACGATCGTCTATCTGAGTCTGGCGCACGAAGATCACTAGACCGACTTTCATTTCAATCACTGCTTGTCCTCTGGAGGAACAATGGAAATTGCATCGATCGCCAATGTACAGGGCCTGACCGCCATCGCTGTGGGCATCATCCTGGGTATGGGCGCCCTCGGAACCGCCATCGGTTTCGGCATTCTGGGCGGGAAGTTCCTGGAAGGCGCGGCGCGCCAGCCGGAGCTGGTGCCGCTGTTGCAGGTCAAGATGTTCATCGTGGCGGGTCTGCTGGACGCCGTGACCATGATCGGCGTCGGTCTGGCGTTGTTCTTCACCTTCGCCAACCCCTTCCTGTCCGCGCTGAAGGGTTGAGCTTGGGCAATCCGTCGCTCTTGCGCGGCGAACTGACGTAACGAGGGAAAGCGCTGTGAGTATCAACGCAACACTGATCGGCCAGATGATCACGTTTGCGCTTCTGGTGTGGTTCACCATGAAGTACGTGTGGCCACCGATTATGCAGGCCCTGGAGGAGCGGAAGAAGAGGATCGCCGAAGGTCTGGCGGCCGCCGAAAGAGGCCAGCACGAGATGGGTCTGGCCGAGAAGCGTGCCAGCGGCTTGTTGCGCGAGGCCAAGGATCAGGCGGCGGATATCGTCAGTCTGGCGCAGAAGCGGGCTGGCGAGCTGGTCGAGGAGTCCAAGCTGTCCGCCAGGGAAGAGGGTGAGCGCATCGTTACGGCGGCACGCACCGATATCGACCGCGAAGTGCAGAAGGCCCGCGAAGGGCTGCGGCAGCAGGTGGCCGAGCTGGCCGTCGAAGCCGCCGAGCAGATCCTCAGGAAGGAGGTCGATCGCGGCCGGCACAGTGAAATCATCGATAACCTCGGCAAGGCACTGGACGAAAAGTAATGGGCGAATTGACGACATTGGCCCGCCCTTACGCGGTGGCCGCCTTCCGGCGGGCCAAGGAAACCGGCACCGCCGACGAATGGGCCAATCAGCTGGCCTTTCTCGCCACAGTCACCGCCGACGCGCGCGTGCAGCGCGCGCTGGCAAATCCCAAGGTGCGTCGCGAGGCCTTGGCGCAGGCCTTCCTCGGCTTGTGCGAGGGGCGATTGAATCCGGAGGGCCAGAACTTCGCCCGCCTGCTCATCAGGAATCAGCGGCTGAACCTGGCCGGGGAGATCGCGGCGCTCTATGCCGCTTTCAAGGCCGAGGACGAGGGCCATGTCGACGTCGAGGTGGCGTCGGCCTTCGAGCTGACCGCGGAGGAGCAGGCCAGCCTCGGCAGGACCCTGGACGATGCCCTGGGCCGGAAGGCCAGGATGACCGTGACGGTCGATCATGATCTCATCGGTGGCGTGTTTGTCCGTGCGGGGGATCGGGTGATCGATGCCTCCGTGCGTGGCCAGATCGAGCGGTTGGCCAAGAAACTCAGGAATTAATTGCGAGAAACGAAAATGCAGCTGAATCCATCTGAAATCAGTGACCTGATCAAGGCGCGGATCGAGAGTTTCGATCTCGGCGTCGAGTCGCGCAGCGAGGGGACCGTTGTCAGCCTGACCGATGGGATCGTGCGCGTGCATGGTCTCTCCGACGTGATGCAGGGCGAGATGGTGGAGTTTCCCGGCAATACCTACGGCATGGCGCTCAACCTCGAGCGGGACTCGGTCGGTGCCGTGGTATTGGGCTCCTACGAGCATCTGGCGGAAGGTGATGCCGTCCGTTGTACCGGCCGCATTCTCGATGTGCCGGTGGGGGAGGGCCTGCTGGGGCGCGTGGTGGATGCCCTGGGGCGGGCGATCGACGGCAAGGGGCCCGTGGCCGAGGCCGGTCGTTCGCCGATCGAGAAGATCGCCCCGGGCGTCATCGCCCGGCAGTCGGTGGATCAGCCATTGCAGACCGGTCTCAAGGCCATCGACTCGATGATCCCGGTCGGGCGCGGCCAGCGCGAACTGATCATCGGCGACCGCCAGACCGGCAAGACCGCCATCGCTATCGATACCATCATCAACCAGAAGGGCACTGGCGTTAAGTGCATCTATGTCGCCATCGGCCAGAAGCAGTCTTCCATTGCCAACGTGGTGCGCAAGCTGGAAGAGCATGGCGCCATGGCGCACACGATCATCGTCGCCGCTTCCGCATCCGAGTCGGCCGCGCTGCAATTCATCGCTCCCTACGCCGGCTGCGCCATGGGCGAATACTTCCGTGATCGCGGCGAGGATGCGTTGATCATTTATGACGACCTCACCAAGCAGGCCTGGGCGTATCGCCAGATTTCCCTGTTGCTGCGCCGTCCGCCGGGCCGCGAGGCCTACCCGGGCGACGTCTTCTACCTCCATTCGCGTCTGCTCGAGCGTGCGGCGCGCATCAATGCCGAGGAAGTGGAGAAGCTGACCGGTGGCCAGGTCAAGGGCAAGACCGGCTCGCTGACGGCACTGCCGATCATCGAGACGCAGGCGGGCGACGTGTCCGCCTTCGTGCCGACCAACGTGATTTCGATCACCGACGGCCAGATCTACCTGGAAACCAGCCTCTTCAATGCCGGCGTACGTCCTGCCGTCAACGCCGGCCTGTCCGTGTCCCGTGTCGGCGGCGCGGCGCAGACCAAGATCATCAAGAAGCTGGGCGGCGGCATCCGTCTCGACCTTGCCCAGTTCCGCGAACTGGCGGCTTTCGCCCAGTTCGCCTCCGATCTTGACGAGGCCACCCGCAAGCAGATCGAACGCGGCCAGCGCGTCACCGAGATCATGAAGCAGAGCCAGTACTCGCCCCTCAGCGTGGCGCAGATGGCGGTGTCGCTGTTCGCGGCCAACGAGGGCTTCCTGGACGACATTCCGGTCGGCAAGGTGCGCGATTTCGAGGATGGCCTGCAGGCATACATGAAATCCGAGCAAGCCGCCCTGCTGGACAGGATCAACAGCACCGGTGACTACAGCGACGAAATCCAGGGCGGGCTCCGCGCAGCGGTGACCACCTTCAAGTCCACCCACACCTGGTAAGGCAGCGCCATGGCCGTCGGCAAAGAGATCCGCCTGAAGATCACGAGTATCAAGAATACTCAGAAGATCACCCGGGCCATGGAGATGGTCGCCGCGAGCAAGATGCGCAAAACCCAGGACCGCATGCTGGCGACCCGCCCGTATTCGCGCAAGGTGGCGCAGATCATCCGGCACCTTGCCACCGCAAATCCGGAGTATCGCCATCCCTACACGGTGGCCCGGCCCGTTAGCCGGGTCGGCGTCATCCTGGTGTCCTCCGACCGGGGGCTCTGTGGCGGCTTGAACGCCAATCTGTTCCGGTTGGCGCTCCGCAGATTGCGCGAGTGGTCCGAAGCCGGTGTCGATGCGCAACTGGGCGTGATCGGGCAGAAGGGCGCGGGGTTCTTCAACGCCATCGGCGCCAACATTGCCGCCCAGGCCACCCGCCTCGGCGACAAGCCGCACCTTGAGGACATCGTCGGCGTGATCAAGGTCATGCTGGACGACTATGCCGAAGGCAAGGTGGACGAAGTGCACCTGCTCTACAACGAGTTCGTCAACACCATGACGCAGAAGCCCAGGCTGGTGCGCCTGCTGCCGGTGAGCCCCGACGAGATGGCCGAGGACGCCAGCAAGGGCCTGTGGGATTACATCTATGAGCCGGACGCCAAGGAGGTGCTCGATCAGCTTCTGATTCGCTATGTCGAATCCCTGGTCTTCCAGGGGCTGGTGGAAAACAACGCCTGCGAGCAGGCGGCGCGGATGGTGGCGATGAAGAGCGCCTCCGACAATGCCGGCAAGCTGATCAAGGAATTGCAGCTGATCTACAACAAGGCGCGCCAGGCGGCCATCACCCAGGAAATCGCCGAAATCGTCGGCGGCGCAGCGGCGGTCTGAGCCGGCCTTTGAACATTACGCAGACAAGAGTTTTAAGAGGACAACCATGAGTTCGGGCAAAATCGTACAGATTATCGGTGCCGTCGTAGACGTTGAGTTCCCCCGCGAGTCGCTGCCGAAAGTTTACGACGCCTTGCGCGTGGAAGAAGCCGGGCTGGTCCTGGAAGTCCAGCAGCAGTTGGGCGACGGCGTGGTCAGGACCATCGCCATGGGCAGCACCGACGGTCTGAAGCGCGGCCTGGCCGTCGACAACACCGGCGCGGCCATCTCGGTGCCGGTCGGCAAGCAGACCCTCGGCCGCATCATGAACGTCCTCGGCGACCCCATCGACGAGAAGGGCCCCATCGGCGAGGAAATCCGCTGGGGTATCCACCGCAAGGCGCCCTCCTTCGAGGAGCAGGCCGCTGCCAACGAACTGCTGGAAACCGGTATCAAGGTGATCGACCTGGTGTGCCCGTTCGCCAAGGGCGGCAAGGTCGGCCTGTTCGGTGGTGCCGGCGTCGGCAAGACCGTCAACATGATGGAGCTGATCCGCAACATCGCCATCGAGCACAGCGGCTATTCCGTATTCGCCGGCGTCGGCGAGCGTACCCGCGAAGGCAACGACTTCTATCACGAAATGAGCGAGGGCGGGGTTCTCGACAAGGTATCGCTGGTCTATGGCCAGATGAACGAGCCGCCGGGCAACCGTCTGCGCGTGGCGCTGACCGGTCTGACCATGGCCGAGTATTTCCGCGACGAAGGCCGCGACGTGCTGCTGTTCATCGACAACATCTACCGTTACACCCTGGCCGGTACCGAGGTCTCGGCGCTGCTGGGGCGCATGCCCTCCGCCGTTGGCTACCAGCCTAACCTGGCGGAAGAGATGGGTGTGCTGCAGGAGCGCATCACCTCCACCAAGGTCGGCTCCATCACCTCCATCCAGGCGGTCTACGTACCGGCGGACGACCTTACCGACCCGTCCCCGGCCACCACCTTCGCCCACCTCGACGCCACCGTGGTGCTGTCCCGCCAGATCGCCGAGCTGGGCATCTACCCGGCGGTCGATCCGCTGGATTCCACCAGCCGCCAGCTCGACCCGCTGGTCGTCGGCCAGGAGCACTACAGCGTGGCGCGCAAGGTCCAGTCCACCCTGCAGCGCTACAAGGAGCTGCGCGACATCATCGCCATCCTGGGCATGGACGAACTGTCCGAGGAGGACAAGCTGACCGTGTCGCGTGCCCGCAAGATCCAGCGGTTCCTGTCGCAGCCCTTCTTCGTGGCCGAAGTCTTCACCGGCGCGCCGGGCAAGTACGTCTCCCTCAAGGACACCATCGCCGGCTTCAAGGGCATCGTCGAGGGTGAGTTCGATGATGTTCCCGAGCAGGCGTTCTACATGGTCGGCAGCGTCGACGAGGCCTTGGAGAAGGCCAAAAAGCTCGCCGCCTAATTACCGGAACCGCAAGAGGTCACAGCCATGGCGATGACGATTCATGTGGACATCGTGAGCGCGGAGGCGGAAATCTATTCCGGGCTCGCCGAGATGGTCGTGGCGCCCGCCGAGATGGGCGAGGTCGGCATCGCCGCGCGCCATGCGCCCTTCCTGACCCGCCTGAAACCGGGCGAGGTACGGGTCAAGGTGAGCGGCAACGAGATCCATCCGTTCTATATCTCCGGCGGCATGCTGGAGGTGCAGCCGCACGTGGTCACCATCCTGGCCGACACCGCCGTCCGCGCCCGCGATATCGACGAGGCCGCCGCCCTGGAGGCCAAGCGCAAGGCCGAGGAGATGCTTGCCGACAAGACCGGAAAGATCGACTACGCCGTTGCCCAGGCCCAGCTGGCCGAGGCAGTGATGCAGCTGCGCACCCTGGAAAAGTACCGTTCCGGCCGCGCCTGACGCACCTCGCCTCCCAGCAACCCGGTGTGGCTGAGCGCTTGTGTGGCAGCTCGGTCACGCCGGGTTTTTTTATGGTCGCCCGCGCCGCTGCCGGGTGACTGCCGGTATCCACTTTCTGATCGACACCACGCCTGTTCATGAGTCTCGAGATCATCATCCTCGCCGCTGGCCAGGGCACGCGCATGCGCTCGGCCTTGCCCAAGGTGCTGCACCGGGTGGGCCACCTGTCCCTGCTGGAGCACGTGTATCGCCTGTCCGCCTCGTTCGCGGCCGACAAGATAAGCATCGTTTACGGACATGGCGGCGAAGCCGTGCGCTCGGCGCTGCCGCATCTTGCGGTCACCTGGGTCGAGCAGAAGGAGCGCCTGGGCACCGGACATGCCGTCATGCAGGCGGCGGATCAGATCGCGGACGATGCCAGCGTGCTGATTCTCTACGGCGATGTCCCGCTGCTCCAGCAGTCGACGGTGGAACGCCTGCTGGGCCTGACCGTGGACGGCAGCGTGGGATTGTTGACCGTGCAGCTGGCGAATCCGCATGGCTACGGTCGCATCGTCCGCGGACAGGCCGGCGAGGTGTTGCGGATCGTCGAGGAAAGGGACGCCACGCCGGAGGAACGCGCGATCCACGAGGGCAACACCGGCATCCTGGCCCTGAACGGCGGGCGGCTGAAACGCTGGCTGTCGCGGCTGGAGAACCGCAATGCCCAGGGCGAGTACTACCTGACCGACGTCATCGGCCTGGCGGTGGCGGATGGCGTGGCGGTCAGAACCACCGAGGCCGACGGCATCGACGAGGTGCTGGGCGTCAACGATCGCCAGCAGCTCGCGCATCTGGAGCGGGTCCATCAGGCCGCCTGGGCCGCGAGACTGATGCGCGAGGGCGTGACCCTGCGCGATCCTGCTCGCCTCGATGTCCGCGGCGACGTCCAGATACTGGGTCAGGATAGCGAGATCGACGTCAACGTGATCCTCGAAGGCGCGGTCCAGCTTGGCGCACGTGTCCGGATCGGCCCCGGCGTGGTGATCCGCGACAGCGTCATCGGCGACGACGTCGAGATCCTCCCGCACTCCATCATCGAGCGCGCCAGCGTCGGCGCCGGCTGCCGCATCGGTCCCTTCGCGCGGCTGCGGCCGGATACCTTGCTGGGCGAGGGCGTCCATATCGGCAACTTCGTGGAGCTCAAGAAAGCCCGTGTCGCCGGCCACTCGAAGATCAACCATCTCAGCTATGTGGGCGACGCCCGGGTGGGTGCGGGCGTCAACATCGGTGCCGGCACCATTACCTGCAACTACGATGGTGCCAACAAGTTCGAAACCGTCATCGAGGATGGCGCCTTCATCGGTTCCGATACCCAGCTGGTGGCACCGGTGACGGTCGGCAGGAACGCCACCATCGGCGCCGGTTCCACCATCACCAAGGACGCACCGCCGGATGCGCTGACCCTGAGCCGGGTCAGGCAGCTCACGGTGGACGGCTGGCGGCGTCCGCTCAAGCGGCAGGAGGGCTAGCCCATGTGCGGTATCGTTGGCGCCATCGCCTTTCGCAACATCACCCCGGTTCTGGTCGAAGGCCTCAGGCGGCTGGAATACCGGGGCTACGATTCGGCCGGCGTGGCGGTGCTGGGTGAGGATGGCCAGCTGCAGCGGGTCCGGCGGAAGGGCAAGATCCGGGTGCTGGAGGACGGTCTGCGCGAGACGCCTGCCACCGGCCATCTCGGCATCGCCCACACTCGCTGGGCTACGCACGGCGTTCCGTCCGAACGCAATGCTCATCCGCATGTCTGCCGCGAGTCGGTGGCCGTGGTTCATAACGGCATCATCGAGAACCACGAAGCCCTGCGGGTGGAGCTGGAAGCCAAGGGTTACGCCTTCGCGTCGGAGACCGATACCGAGACCATCGTCCATCAGGTGCATGAATGGCTGGATGCCGGCTTGTCGCTGCGGGAGGCCGTCCAGCGCACCTGCGCCCAGCTGGAGGGGGCCTATGCGATCGGTGTGATCTCGACCGCCAGCCCCGACCGCCTGCTGGCGGCGCGGCAGGGCAGCCCGCTGGTCATCGGCCTTGGCGAAGGCGAAAACTTCATTGCCTCGGACATTTTCGCCCTGGTCGGCGAAACCCAGCGCTTTGTCTTTCTCGAGGATGGCGATATCGCCGAGCTGACCACCGACAGCGTCCGCATCTACGACCGTGAGGGCCAGCCGGTCGAGCGGCCGGTGCATGAGACCGGACTTGCCGCCGATGCCATCGAGCGTGGCGAGTATCGGCACTACATGCAGAAGGAGATCCACGAGCAGCCGGTGGCCATTGCCCGGACCCTGGAAGGCCGGATTCGCGCTGGCCAGGTCGTCGATACCGCCTTCGGTCCCCAGGCGGCGCAGGCCTTCGACCGCATCCGGGCGGTCCAGATCGTGGCCTGCGGCACCAGCTTCCACGCCGGGCTGGTGGCCCGCTACTGGATGGAGGATATCGCCGGCCTGCCCTGCGATGTCGAGGTCGCCAGCGAATTCCGCTATCGCCGGCACGTGGTCGCGCCGGGCACCCTGTTCGTGACGATCTCCCAATCGGGCGAGACAGCGGACACGCTGGCGGCGCTCAGGGAGGCCGGTCAACTGGGCTACGCCCATACGCTGGCCATCTGCAACGTACCCGAGAGCTCCATCGTGCGCGCCTCCGACGCCAGCCTCATGACCCGCGCCGGTCCCGAGGTGGGCGTGGCCTCGACCAAGGCCTTCACCACCCAGCTGGTGGCGCTGCTGCTGCTGGTGCTGGCCCTCGGGCGCCGGAACGGCCTGGAGCGGGCGCGCGAGGCGCGCATCGTCGCGGAACTCGAATCGCTGCCGCGACAGGTGGAGCAGGTGCTGGCCCTGGAGGCGGCCATCCGGGCCTGGGCCGAGCTGTTCGGCGACAAGCAGGACGCGCTCTATCTCGGCCGCGGGCCGCAATATCCGGTCGCGATGGAAGGAGCCCTCAAGCTCAAGGAGATTTCCTATATCCATGCCGAGGCCTATCCGGCGGGCGAACTCAAGCATGGCCCGCTGGCGCTGATCGACGAGGAGATGCCGGTCATCGCCGTCGCGCCCAACAACGAACTCCTGGAGAAGCTGAAATCCAACCTGCAGGAGGTGCACGCGCGGGGCGGGCAGCTGTTCGTGTTCGCCGACGACGAGGCGCCCCTGGCCAATATCCCGGGGGTGCGGCTGCTGCGCGTGGCCGAGACCGATGACGTGGTGGCACCGATCGTGTTCACCGTCCCGTTGCAGTTGCTAGCCTACCATGTGGCCCTGATCAAGGGCACGGACGTGGACCAGCCGCGCAACCTGGCGAAATCGGTCACGGTGGAATGATCTGGCCCGCCGGTTGCTTGCAATGGGCGGGAATGCATTGATTTGACGGCGACAAGGGAGGCGTCATGCAGTTGGGAATGATCGGTCTGGGGCGCATGGGCGGCAACATGGTGCGGCGGCTGATGCGGGCGGGGCACGAGTGTGTGGTCTTCGACCTCAATCCCGCATCGGTCCAGGCGCTAGCGGCGGAGGGCGCGACCGGCGCCGGGTCGCTGGAGGCCTTCGTGCGCGCGCTGGCGCCGCCGCGGGCGGTCTGGATCATGGTGCCGGCGGCGGTGGTCGACCAGATGCTCGAGCGGGTCGTGCCATTGCTGCAACCCGGCGATATCGTCATCGATGGCGGCAACTCCCAGTATATCGACGACATTCGCCGGGCCGGGACGCTGGCGCAGAGCGGCCTGCACTACCTGGATGTCGGCACCAGCGGTGGCGTGCACGGGCTGGAGCGCGGCTATTGCCTGATGATCGGCGGCGACCACGCGGCGGTGCAGCGCCTCGATCCGGTGTTCCGCACGCTGGCGCCGGGGGTTGGCGACATTGCGCCCTCGCCGGGACGGGAAGGCCGCAGCAGTACCGCCGAGAATGGCTATCTGCATTGTGGCCCGGCGGGCGCCGGCCATTTCGTCAAGATGGTGCACAACGGCATCGAGTACGCGCTGATGGCCGCCTACGCCGAAGGCTTCAACATTCTCCGGCATGCCGATGTCGGCGACTTCACCCGCGAGGCCGATGCCGAGACCACCCCGCTGCGCCACCCCGAGCATTTCCAGTACCACCTGAACCTGGCCGACATCGCCGAACTGTGGCGGCGCGGCAGCGTCGTGACGTCCTGGCTGCTCGACCTGACCGCCAGGGCCCTGGCGGCGAGCCCGGATCTGGGCGAATTCTCCGGCAGGGTTTCGGATTCCGGCGAAGGTCGCTGGACCATCAACGCCGCCATCGACCAGGGCACGCCGGCACCGGTCCTGAGCGCCGCGGTCTTCCAGCGCTTTGCCTCGCGTGGCGAGGATGAGTTCGCCTGCAAGGTGGTCTCGGCCATGCGCTACCACTTCGGCGGCCACCAGGAGAAGACATGAACGGTCCAGCCATACCGCCCGCCGGGGGCGGCGGCCGCCCCGGCGACTCCTGCGTCATGGTCATCTTCGGCGCCACCGGCGATCTGACCCAGCGCAAGCTGCTGCCGGCGCTCTACAACCTGGCGCGGGCCCGGCTGCTGTCCAGTCGCTTCGCCATCATCGGCACGGCGGTGGAGCCGATCGCCGCCGATGCCTTCCGCGAAAAAATGCTGCAGGCGATCCGCGCCTACGCCACCGACGAGCTGGATCAAGAGGTGCTGGCCTGGTTCGAGCCGCGCATCCACTACATTTCGGGCGACGTGCGCGAGCCGGAGTTCTATGCCCGGCTGCGGGCGCTGTGCGAGCAGATCCGCGCCGACCATGCCATCGAGGACAAGCACTTCTATTACCTGGCGACCTCGCCGGTCTTTTTCGGCGAGATTGTCCGCCAGCTCGGCCAGGCGGGTCTGGCCAGCGAAGAGAAGGACAGCTGGCGCCGCGTCATCTTCGAGAAGCCCTTCGGCCACGATCTGGAGTCGGCCCGCCAGCTGAACGCCGACATCAAGGAAGTGCTGCGCGAGCGGCAGATCTACCGCATCGACCACTACCTCGGCAAGGAGACGGTGCAGAACATCCTGGTGATGCGGTTCGCCAACAGCATCTTCGAGCCGGTCTGGAACCGCCGCTACATCGACCACGTGCAGATCACCGCCGCCGAAACCGTCGGCGTGGAGCGGCGCGGCGCCTATTACGAGACCGCCGGCGCGCTGCGCGACATGGTGCCCAATCACCTGTTCCAGCTGCTGTCGCTGATCGCCATGGAGCCGCCGGTATCGTTCGAGGCGGATGCCGTGCGCGACGAGCAGACCAAGATCCTGCGCGCGGTGCAGATTCCGACCCCCGAGGACGTGCTCAGCAAGATGGCCCGCGGCCAGTACGGCGAGGGCACGGTGGCCGGGGAGCCGGTGCCGGGCTATCGTCAGGAGGCCAATGTCGCGCCGGACTCGCGCACCGAGACCTTCATCGCCATGAAGCTGATGATCGACAACTGGCGCTGGGCCGATGTGCCCTTCTACCTGCGTACCGGCAAGCGCATGGCGACCCGCGCCACCGAGATCGTCATCCAGTTTCGCCGCGCGCCGCTGGTGCTGTTCCGCAATACCGCCATCGAGCATCTGCGCACCAACCGCATGGTGATCCACCTGCAGCCCAAGGAAGGCATCTCGTTGCAGTTCGGCGCCAAGGTGCCGGGGCCGGTGATGAAGCTGGGCTCGGTGAAGATGGATTTCGACTATGTCGACTATTTCGGTTCCACTCCCGACACCGGCTACGAGCGGCTGCTGCTGGACTGCATGATGGGCGATGCCACCCTGTTCCAGCGTGCCGACATGGTCGAGACCGGCTGGAGCCTGATCCAGCCGGTGCTGGATGTCTGGAAGGCGCTGCCGCCGCGCGCCTTCCCCAACTACGAGGCCGGCACCTGGGGGCCGCGCGAGGCGGACGAACTGCTGGAGCGCGACGGGCGTCACTGGATCAATGCCACCTGAGGGCGAGACAGCCGCCGGCTGGTGGGATCGCAAGCCGCTGGCGTCGCTGACCCCTGGTGAATGGGAAGCGCTGTGCGACGGTTGCGGCCGCTGCTGCCTCAACAAGCTGGAAGACGAGGCTACCGGCGAAATCCTCTATACCCGCGCCGCCTGCCGGCTGCTCGATCTGGACAGCTGCCGCTGTCGCCACTACGCCGAGCGACACCGGCAGGTGCCCGGCTGCCTTGCGCTGCGCGGTGGCTTCACCCAGTTCCACTGGCTGCCCCGCACCTGCGCCTATCGCCTGCGTGCCGAGGGCCGGCCGTTGCCGGACTGGCATCCCCTGAAGTCGGGCTCCGCCGGCTCGGTGCACGAGGCTGGCATCTCGGTGCGCCATTTCGCCATTTCCGAAACGCTCGTCGAGGATCTGGAAGATCATGTCCTGGACGACTTCGACGCCCGGGAGCCCTGAGCCCCGGCTTGCCGCGTCCGCATCGCGCGCCGGCGGATTTGCTATGCTCCGCCGAACCCGAATGCCCTCTGGCCGTCTGACGACAACCGCACCGCAACGGGCAGAACCATGAACGACGAGGATACCGAATTCTTCCGCCAGGCCATGGCCGACGTGAAACCCCTGACAGCGCCGGAGCGGCATCTGGCGCGCCAGGCGGATGGCTCGCTCACGCCCGGCATCCGCTACCGGCGCGAGGCGGCGCAGCGGGCCATGACCATGGACGAGAGCCAGCTGCCGACGGCCTTCGTCGACCCGGTGCGGCCGGAAGCCGTGATCAGCTACCGGCGCGACGGCATCCAGTACGGCGTGTTCCGGCGTCTGCAACAGGGCGCCTATCCCATCGAGGCGATGCTCGACCTGCACGGCCTGACGGTGGAGCAGGCACGGCACGAGGTGTACCGCTTCATCGGCGACTGCCTGCGCCACGATGTCCGCTCCGCCCTCATCAGCCATGGCAAGGGGCATCGCAACAAGGACCAGGTCCCCTTGCTGAAGAGCTTCCTGGCCCGCTGGCTGCCGATGTTCCCGGAGGTCATGGCCTACCACAGCGCCCAGAAGTGGCACGGCGGCGCCGGTGCCGTCTATGTGCTGCTGCGCAAGAGCGAAAAGGCCAAGGAAGCGACCCGCGAGCGCCTGGGGTTCGGCTCCGGCAAACCCGAGGCATGACGCCGGCCGCTGCCGGGCAGGCAGCCCGGGCCTTCGCCGCCCCGTCGGCGCGGCTGGTTCTGGAGCCGCTGGGGCAGGGCCTCATCAACGATACCTATCGGGTCACGGAAGGCCGCCTCCGCTGGGTGCTGCAACGCATCAACCGGCAGGTGTTTCCCGATCCCGCGGCGGTCATGGCCAACCTCAGGCGGCTGAGCGATCATGCCCGGCAGGCCCGCTCGGGCCAGCCCGACGATGGCTGGCGCCTGCCCGAGGTGATCGCTGCCCGTGACGGCGCCGATGGGTATCGGGACGAGGCGGGCGAGTACTGGCGCGCCCTCACCTTCATCGACCACGCCGTCAGTCTGCCGGCCATCGCCCGGCCGGAGCAGGCGGAGCAGGTGGGACGCGCCCTGGGCTGGTTTCATGGCCTGGTCGCGACGCTGCCCGTGCGCGACTTTCACGACACCCTGCCCGGCTTCCATGTCTGCCCGGGCTACCTGCAGCGCTTCGATGCCGTGCTGGCGGCGCGGGAGGACCGTGCCGATGCGCCCGGTCTTGGCAGCGCCCTCGCCTTCGTCGCTCGGCGTCGCATGCGGGCCGGCATCCTGGAGTCCGGGCGCGACCTCGGCCGGCTGGTCGAGCGGGTGATACACGGCGATCCCAAGCTCGACAACGTACTGTTTGATCGTCACAGCGGCCGCGCGGTAAGTCTGGTCGATCTGGACACGGTCAAGCCGGGCCTGCTGCACTACGACCTGGGCGACTGCTGCCGCTCCTGCTGCAATGTCGCCGGCGAAGGCGCGGACGCCTCCGCGGCGGTCTTCGACCGGACGACTTTCCGCGCCATCTTGAGCGGCTACCTGCGCGAGGCCGGCGCCAGCCTGGGCGCCGACGATCGCGACTACCTGTACGACGCCATCTGGCTGTTGCCCTTCGAACTGGGTCTGCGCTTTCTCACCGACCACCTGGCCGGCGACCGCTATTTCAAGGTGCGCCTGCCCGGCCAGAATCTCCAGCGTGCCCTGACCCAGTTCGCGCTGGTCGACAGCATCGAAGCGCAGGCGCGCGAACTCCGCGCGCTGATCGCCTCCCTGGCGCCCTAGGCCGTCTTCCGCCGTTGCCGCGCGGGACCTCGGGCAGGGTAATCCGCGATCTTTGTCGTTATACTGTTCCGCTTTTGCAGACAAGCGCTGTCCGTTACCCCCTCGTGGTCAAGAATCTCGTCAAAACCCGTCTGCCGACCAGCTTCGGCGAGTTCTCGCTGTTTCTGTATGCCGAGCACGGCAAGGAGCATCTCGCGCTGGTGAAGGGGGACGTCAGCGGCGTGGCCGGGGTGCCCGTGCGGGTCCACTCGGAATGCCTGACGGGCGATGTCTTCGGGTCGCGGCGCTGCGATTGCGGGGACCAGCTCCGCCATACCTTGCAATACCTGGGCCGGGTCGAGGCCGGCATCCTGCTGTACCTGCGCCAGGAGGGGCGCGGCATCGGCCTCCTGAAGAAGATGGAGGCCTACAACCTCCAGGACCAAGGCATGGACACGGTGGAGGCCAATCTCCGCCTCGGCCACCAGCCCGACGAGCGCGACTACGGCATTGCCGCCCGCATCCTGCGCGATCTGGGCGTCGCCTCGATCCGTCTGATCACCAATAACCCGCACAAGGTCGAGGCCTTGCAGCACCACGGCGTCGAGGTCCAGGCGCGCATCCCGATCGAGGTGGGCCACCACCGGGAGAACATCGGCTATCTGCGCTCCAAGGCCGAACGCATGGCGCACCTCCTGAACTTCCGCGAGCGCAGGCCCGAGCACCAGGACTTCGGCTTCATCGACCCGCTGATCGATCAGCTGCGCCTGGCCCGCGAGGCCGGGCATGGATTCCCCTTCGTCACCCTGACCTATGCGCAGAGCATGGACGGCAGCATCGCCGCCGATGCCGGCGCGCCATTGGCCCTGAGCTCGCAGCAGGCGCTGACGCTGACGCACTTCCTGCGCGCCCACCATGATGGCCTGCTGGTCGGCGTCAATACCATCCTGGCCGACGATCCGCAGCTGAACGTCCGCTACTGCGAGGGCGAGGATCCCCGCCCGATCATCCTCGACAGCCATCTGCGGACGCCGCTGGATTGCCGCCTGCTGCGGCAGGCCGGCAAGCCGCCGATCATCCTGACGACATCGCTGTCCGATCCCGCCCAGCGGGCGGCCCTGGCCGGACAGGGCGCGGTCGTCATCCAGGTCGACGGCGACGCCGAGGGCTGCGTCGACATACCCCAGGCGCTGGTGGCCCTGACCGCGCAAGGCATTCGCACCCTCATGGTCGAGGGCGGCGGCAAGATCATTTCAACCTTCCTGAAACAGCATCTCGTGAATTACTGCGTCATCACCATCACGCCGAAGATCATCGGCGGGCTGAAGGCCATCGACGGCCTCAGCGCCGCCGGCGAGGCGCCGCTGACCCTGGCGGACTGCCGCTACCAGATACTGGGTTCCGATGTCATCGCCTACGGGCCGGTCCATTTCGGCTAGTCGCATGAGCATCGAAGCCATATTCCACGTTGCCCCGCACACGGTCGCGCTGCGGGAAGTCCGTCCCGCTAAGCCCGGGCCCGGCGAACTGCTGGTGCGCGCGCACTGCTCCGCCATCAGCCCCGGCACCGAATCCCTGATCTTCCGTGGCGGGGTGCCGGAAAACCTCAAGCTGGACGAGCAGCTCGCCAGCCTGGACGGGCATTTCCGCTACCCCTTCAAGTATGGCTACGCCCTGGTGGGCGAGGTCATCGGCGTCGGCAGCCGCGAGGACCGCCGCTGGCAGGGTCGGCGCGTGTTCGCCTTCCATCCGCACCAGACCGAGGCCGTCATCGGCAAGCGCTATTGCCACCTCCTGCCCGAGGGCATGCCGGCAGATCGCGCGCTGTTCCTTGCCAACATCGAAACCGCCCTGAATCTGGTCATGGATGCCGCCCCGCTCGCCGGCGAGCGGGGCATGGTGTTCGGCCAGGGCGTGGTCGGCCTGCTGGCCGCGGCCGTGCTCGGGCAGTTCCCGCTGGAGGAGTTGATCACGGCCGATCCCGTGCCCCTGCGCCGCGAGCTGTCGCAGAAGCTGGGCGTCAGCCTGGCCATCGATCCTTCGCGCGGACGCGAGCTGGCCGTGCTGGAAGACTGCCTGTTCGATGGCGACCAGAGCGGGCTCGACTTTGCCATCGAGGTGTCCGGCCAGATCGAGGGCCTGAACCAGGCCATCCGCCTGTGCGGCTTCGACAGCCGCATCGTGGTCGGCTCCTGGTATGGGCGCAACGCCGGGTTGGTCGATCTCGGCGGCCATTTCCACCGTCGCCGCATCAAGCTCATCTCCAGCCAGGTCAGCACCATCGACCCGGCCCTGAGCGGTCGCTGGAGCAAGGAAAGGCGTCTGGCGCTGGCGCTGGACTGGCTGGACCGGGTGGCGCCCGAGCAGTTCATCACTCACCGCTTCGGCCCGGCCGATTGCCAGGTCGCCTTCGAGCTGGCCGGCGACAAGAACGCCGGTGCGCTGCAGGTCATCTTCGAGTTCTGAGCCGGACCTGCCGGCCGCGTGGCGGGTGCGGCAGGCCGCTCCGCCCCGCTCAGGCCGGGCGGATCGATTGCGGAAAGCGGAACCGGTTGCCGGGATCGTATTGCCGCTTGATGGCCCTGAGGCGTGGCAGGTTGCTGCCGTAATAGGCGGTTTCCCAATCCCCGAGCGACGGGTCGACGAAGTTCTGGAAGGCGCCGCCGCCGGCAATCGGCACCAGGGCCGCATAGCATCCGTCCTGCCAGCGATGGGCGCGACGCTTGGACTGTGGCGACTGGGTGGGATCCCAGCCAATGCCGAGATCGAACAGCCAGCGGCTCCACCGGTGGACGAAGGCGGTGGCGTCGGCAGGGACATCGTTGATTGCGCCACCGGTCAGGAACAGTGACAGGTAGGCGCCGCCCTGGGCAGGCTCCCAGCGGTTCATCCACTGCCGGACGACGGCGATGAAGGCGTCCGGCAGGCTGCTGTCGACGAATCTCGACCGGGACTGATAACAGGCCGGCGTTCCCTCCTCGGCGAGGAAATACTGGCCTTCCCAGTACGGCAGGGTTTCGATGGTTGCGGCGCCGGGTTTCGCCGCTGCCGTCAGGGGCGCAAAGATGTCGCGCAGATCCGCCTCGCTACCGTGGAACTGGCCATAAATCCGCAGCAGCAGCGCCGGTTCGCCGTGCCTGCCGTCCGCCAGGTAGGGTTCCAGGTAAAGCTTGGCGCCGAGCTGGTCTGGCGCGGCCTCGAGGGTGCGCACCACCGTCGCGATCAGTTCGTCCGGGGCCGCGCGCCAGGACAGATCGAACACCACGATCCGGTCGACCGGGAACGTCTCCAGCGTAAAGGCCGTGTTGATGCCGAAGTTGCCGCCGGCGCCGCCCCGGCAGGCCCAGAAGAGATCGGCATTGC
Source organism: Methyloparacoccus sp. NF-16 (assembly GCF_056880625.1). Lineage (NCBI taxonomy): Bacteria > Pseudomonadati > Pseudomonadota > Gammaproteobacteria > Methylococcales > Methylococcaceae > Methyloparacoccus > Methyloparacoccus sp. NF-16. The sequence continues at coordinate 320,971 of NZ_CP174130.1, forward strand.
TCGTTGCGTTGGCCACCCGGATGGCGCCATCGGCGGTCACGATTTCGGTGGACACCAGCTTGTCGCTGCCGATGCCATGGGCGCGCATTTCGAAACCGATGCCACCGCCGAGCAGGAACCCGCCGGCACCCACGCCGGTGCAGCGGCCATGGGTGACGGAGCGGCCGATACCCCCCAGTGCCTTGTAGAGGGCGCCGTTGAGCATGCCGCCACCGATGGTCACACGGCCGCTGCTGGCGTCGTAGGTGCTGCCACCCAGCGAGGACAGGCTGATCAGCAGCCCATGGGTGCTGGAATAGCCGGCATAGGAATGACCGCCGCCGCGCGTGGCCAGCGGCATGTTCTCTTCCTGGCACCAGCGCAGGCAGGTCGCGACGTCCTCGGCGTTGGTGCACACGGCGATGCCGGCGGGCTTGATGTGCCGGTAACGCTGGTTGTTCGGCGTCGACAGGCGCGTATAGCCGAACTGGCCGTGGCGGATGAGTTCGCCGCTCAGGCGCTGTTTCAGCCTTCTCCAGGCGCCTGCGGTCGCTGCCGGTGCCTGCGACAAGGGTTCGAGCGGACCCGGGAGCGCTGCAAAGGTGCGTTCCGCGATGGCGCCGCCCATCAGGGCCGCGCCGAAACCCATGAAGCGGCGGCGGCTGATGGCGAGGGTTTGGGTCAGGTCGAGGTCTGGTGTGGTTTTCATGTGTCAGGCTCCGCGGTCACAGGCTGGCCGGGTCGATCCCGGCCTGTTCCAGCATCTCCCGGTAGGCCGCCGAGTGCCGGGCCAGCGTTTCGGTGTCGGCGCTGCCGGCCTCGGCGGTCGCCAGCGGGATGAAGACCTGGACCATCGCCGCCTCGGCGATGGCGTCGAAAAAGGCGGCCTTGAGGGCCCAGGCGAAGACGCCGGCGAAGACATAAGGCCAGAAGCTCAGGTCGATGGGGATGCCGTCCACCAGCAGGCCGATGCCCGCCAGCAGCAGCGGGTACGCGGCAAGGAAGCCCAGCCAGGAAAAGAGCGTCGCGGCCAGCCGGTTGCGGGTCATGCGGGCGAAATGCCGTTCCTGTACCGCCAGCCCCTCGGCGGCGCTGCGCCAGGGCCGATCGGTGCCCGAATAGAGCTGCCAGGCCAGCAGGGTCTGATGGTTCAGGGCCGATAGCCGGCCGGTGGCGCGGATCATGAACTGACGCAGGCCGGGTTTGTCCGCGGGCAGCTTCGGGCAGGGGTGCATCTCCGCGATGTCCCCCTGGACCTGGCGGATGGCCTGATCCAGCGCGAACAGCCGGGTCGTGCTGGGGAAGGCGGACCGCTGGCGCTGGCGGGCGTGCTCGACCAGCGCCCTGCCGCCGGGCAGCGCGACGCCGCGCGCCTGGTCCGCCAGCAGGGCCAGCTGCGGGATGTTGACGGCATTCAGCCAGGTCGGGCGGAGCCTGGCCATCAGCCAGACGAACAGCGCGAACCCCGCGACCGCGCCATAGGGGCCCAGTGCACTGGCGTTCCTGGCCAGCGAGCCGAAGCCGACCAGCGTGCCGGCGCCCGCCAGCGTCGCCAGCAGGTAGCCCAGCGCCGCGCCGAGGCAGAGCGCCAGCCGGTACAGCACATAGGCCATGGAGGTCTCGATGGACCTCACCGCCGCCATCAGATCGAAATCCCACATCGTCGTCTCCTCCGCTGTTGCTGCTGGGGTTCCCGCAGGCGTCCCCGGTGTCATCGATAACGCTTGGTCGCCGGCCCCGGACGGGCGCCGCCAGCCTTGCGCGTGCCGGCGGGCGGCTTGCCGGGCGGTGGCAGGCCGGTGTGCTGGGTGCGGAACGGCTGGGCCTTGCGCGCCACGCGGCGGCCCTCGGCCTGCTGGCCAGTGCCGGCCGGCTGCCAGGCCGGGATCAGGTGCTGCTTGCCGTTGCCGATCAGGTCGGCGCGGCCCATGCGTTTCAGTGCCTCGCGCAGCAGCGGCCAGTTTTCCGGATCGTGGTAGCGCAGGAAGGCCTTGTGCAGGCGTCGCTGCTTCATCCGCTTGGGGATGTAGACCGCCTCGCTGTCGCGGCCGACCCGGTGCAGCGGGTTCTTGCCGGTGTGATACATGGTCGTGGCATTGGCCATGGGCGAGGGCAGGAAGGCCTGCACCTGGTCGGCGCGGAAACCATTGCGCTTCAGCCACAGCGCCAGGTTGAGCATGTCCTCGTCGGTGGTGCCGGGGTGCGCGGCGATGAAGTAGGGAATCAGGTACTGCTCCTTGCCGGCCTGCTTCGAATATTTGTCGAACATGGCCTTGAAGCGGTCATAGGTACCGATGCCCGGTTTCATCATCTTCGCCAGCGGCCCCGCCTCCGTGTGCTCCGGGGCGATCTTGAGATAGCCGCCGACATGGTGGGTGACCAACTCTTTCACGTATTCCGGCGAGGTCACGGCCAGGTCGTAGCGCAGGCCGGAGCCGATGGTGATCTTCTTGATGCCGGGCAGGGCCCGTGCCCGGCGGTAGAGCTTGATCAGCGGTCCGTGATCGGTATTGAGGTTCTTGCAGATGCCGGGGAACACGCAGGACAGGCGCCGGCAGGAGGCCTCGGTCTTCTCGTCCTTGCACGCCAGCCGGTACATGTTGGCGGTGGGGCCGCCGAGATCGGAGATATGGCCGGTGAAGGCCGGCGAGGTGTCGCGGATGGTCTCCAGCTCGCGGATGATCGAGTCCTCCGAGCGGTTCTGGATGATGCGGCCCTCGTGCTCGGTGATCGAACAGAACGAGCAGCCGCCGAAGCAGCCGCGCATGATCGTCACCGAATGCTGGATCATCTCGAAGGCCGGAATCTTGCGATCGCCATAGTCGGTGTGCGGCCGGCGCGAATAGGGCAGGTCGTAGACGCCATCCATCTCCTTGGTCGTCAGCGGGATCGGCGGCGGGTTGATCCAGACCTCGCGTTCGCCATGGCGCTGCATCAGGGCACGGGCATTGCCGGGGTTGGTCTCCTGATGCAGCACGCGCGAGGCATGGGCATAGAGCACCGGATCGTCCTTGACCCGCTCGTAGGCCGGCAGGCGGATAGCCGTGCGGCCGGGGTCGGTGCGGCGGCGCTCGAAGCGGACGACCGGACCGCTGTCGGCGGGGGTGGCGCAGCCGGCGGGCTCCATCTGGTAGGGGTCGGGCGCCGGCGCCACCGGGCCGGGGCGGTCGATCTCGGTCGAATCGATGACGAACCAGTCCCCGGGCGGGGCCTTGCGCAGGAAGGCGGTGCCACGGATGTCGGTGAGCTGGCCGACGGGTTCCCCGGCCGCCAGGCGGTGGGCGATCTCTACCACCTGCCGCTCGCCGTTGCCATAGACCAGCAGGTCGGCCTTGGCGTCCATCAGCACCGAGCGGCGCACCGTGTCCGACCAGTAGTCGTAGTGGGCGATGCGGCGCAGGCTGGCCTCGATGCCGCCGAGGACGATGGGCGCGTCCTTGTACGCCTCGCGGCAGCGCTGGGCGTAGACCGTCACGCAGCGGTCGGGTCGCTGGTGCGGCTCGCCGTCCGGCGTATAGGCATCGTTGGAGCGGATCTTCCGGTCCGACGTATAACGGTTGACCATGGAATCCATGTTGCCGCCGGTGACGCCGAAGAACAGATTGGGTTTGCCGAGGCGCTTGAAGCCATCGGCCGAGTGCCAGTCCGGCTGCGCCAGGATGCCGACCCTGAAGCCCTGGGCCTCCAGCAGCCGGCCGATGATCGCCATGCCGAAGCTCGGATGATCCACATAGGCGTCGCCGGTGACGATGACGATGTCGCAGGCATCCCAGCCCAGGGCTTCCATTTCGGCCCGGCAGGTCGGCAGCTGCGGCGCCGTGCCGAAACGCTTGGCCCAGTAGGGGCGGTAGGAGAACAGGTCGGGGGCGCGGATCATGGGGGCTGCGGTGCGGGATCGGGAGGATGGGCGCGGTATTGTAGCCCGAAGACCGGGGGCACCCATGCCCGTTTTCCCCCGCCGGTCGTTCATAATGCTGGGTTTCCAGCCGGGGAGCGCGGCTCTCCCGTGCCGTGTTCCCCATCCGCAGCTTCCATCATCCGCCCATGAGCCAACTGCCCCTGCTCCGCCTGAAGAAAAATGAAGACCGTCGCCTGCGCGGCGGCCACCTCTGGATATTCAGCAACGAGGTGGATATCGCCGCCACCCCGCTCCGGGGTTTCGCCCCGGGCGATCTGGCCGTGCTGGAGAACGCCCGCGGCGAGACCCTGGGCACGGTCTATGTCAATCCCGACTCGCTGATCGCGGCCCGCATCCTCGCCCGCGACACGCGCCAGGCCATCGACCGGGCCTTTTTCGTGCGCCGGCTGGAGCGGGCGCTGGCCCTGCGCGAGTGGGCCTACGGTCGGCCGTACTACCGCCTGGTCTATGGCGAGAGCGACGGTCTGCCGGGGCTGGTGATCGACCGTTTCGGCGATGTCTTCGTGTTGCAGACCAGCACCGCCGGCATGGAGCGATTGCAGGATCGGGTGGTCGAGGCGCTGGAGAGCCGCTTTGCCCCGCGCGCCGTGGTGATCCGCAACACCTCGGGCCTGCGGGCGCTGGAAGGGCTGGGCGAGGACACGCGGGTGGCCTCGGGCACGCTGGCGGCACCGGTCGAGCTCGAGGAAAACGGCGCGCGCTTCCGCGTCGATCCCCTGCAGGGGCAGAAGACCGGCTGGTTCTACGATCACCGCGACAATCGCGCCGAGCTGGCCCGCTGGTGTGACGGCAAGCGGGTACTGGACCTGTTCGCCTATACCGGCGCCTGGAGCGTGCCGGCCGCGCTGGCCGGGGCGGCGTCGGTGACCTGTGTGGACGCCTCGGCGCCGGCCCTGGCGCTGGCCGCCGAAAATGCCCGGCTGAACGGCGTCCAGGCGCAGCTGGATTGCCAGGTGGCCGACGTGTTCGACTATCTCCGGCAGGCCCGCGAGGCGCGCCTGCACTTCGATGTCATCGTGCTGGACCCGCCGGCCTTCATCAAGCGCCGGAAGGATGTCGCCAAGGGACTGGAGGCCTATCGGCGGCTGAGCCAGGCGGCCCTGCAGGTGCTGGCGCCGGGCGGGCTGCTGGTGTCGGCGTCCTGCTCGTTCCACCTGGCCCGCGACCAGCTGCACGACCTGCTGCGCGCCTCGGCGCGGCATCTCGACCGGCATCTGGTGTTCGCGCGGCGCGGCGGCCAGGCGGCGGACCATCCGGTGCATCCGGCGATTCCCGAGACCGATTACCTCAAGGCGTTCTTCTGCTGGGCCGGTCCCAGCCTGTAGGCGCCAGGCGGCGCGCCCGCATTGAAACCGCCGGCTGCGGCCCCCACCCTATGCCGGCGCGCGGCCCCTCGGTCCGCCTTTTCCGATTTCCATAACGCCTCAGGTGCAGACATGATCAAGCGCCCCCGAAATTTCCCTGCCATCCTGCTGGCCGGCCTGCTGTCGCTCGCGGCGCCGGCCTGGTCGGCCTTGCCGCTGGCGGTGGACGGCCAGTCCCTGCCCAGCCTTGCGCCCATGCTGAAGCGGGTGACGCCGGGCGTGGTCAACATCTCGACCAAGACCCAGATCCAGCAGGCCGAGCATCCCCTGCTGCGCGATCCGGTGTTCCGCCATTTCTTCGGCGTACCGAACATGCCGCGCCAGCGCGAGAGTTCCAGCCTCGGCTCGGGCGTCATTGTCGATGCGCGGCGCGGCTATGTGCTGACCAACAACCACGTGGTCGACAAGGCGGACGAGATCACCGTCACCCTGACCGACGGGCGCAAGCTCCAGGCCAAGCTGGTCGGTGCCGACCGCGAGTCGGACGTGGCCGTGATCAAGGTGAACGCCGAACGCCTGACGGACGTGCCGGTGGCGAATTCCGACCGCCTGCAGGTGGGCGACTTCGTGGTGGCCGTGGGCAATCCCTTCGGGCTGGGGCAGACGGTCACCTCCGGCATCGTCAGCGCCCTGGGCCGCTCCGGGCTGGGTATCGAGGGCTACGAGGACTTCATCCAGACCGACGCCTCGATCAACCCCGGCAACTCGGGCGGCGCCCTGGTCGACCTCAATGGCCAGCTGGTCGGCATCAACACCGCCATCCTGGCGCCCAATGGCGGCAACGTCGGCATCGGTTTCGCCATCCCGGTGAACATGGCCATGAGCATCATGAATACCCTGGTCGAGCATGGCGAGGTCAAGCGCGGCCTGCTGGGCGTGACGGTGCAGGATCTGACCCACGAGCTGGCCCAGGCCTTCCGGCTCACGCAGACCCAGGGCGCCGTGATCACCGCCGTGCAGCCGGGTTCCCCGGCGGAAAAGGCCGATCTGGAGCCGGGCGACGTGGTGCTTTCCATCAACGGCAAGCCGGTCAGGAACAGCGCCGATGTGCGCAACATCATCGGCCTGGCCCAGATCGGCGACGAGGTCCAGGTGGAGGTGGTCCACAAGGGCGCTTCCGTGGTGCGCGACGCCAGGATCGCCAAGCCGCAGTTCGCCAATGCCGAAGGCCAGGCCATCCACCCCAGGCTGGCCGGCACCCTGCTGCGCGACGCGCCCGGCAACGAGGGCGTGGTGATCGAACAGATGAGCCGCGCGTCCCATGCCTACCAGGCCGGTCTGGTGCCGGGCGACGTCATCATCGGCGCCAACCGCCGGCAGGCCGCCAACATAGCCGAGCTGCGCCGGGCGGTGAAGGGCGCCGGGCAGCTCATCCTCAACGTCCAGCGCGACGATCAGGGCTTCATCATCGTCCTGCAGTAGGCGGCTCCCGAGTCGCTTTGCCCGGGGTGGCTCGCCGGTGATCCGACAGGGACCGGCGATCAGCCCCAGGGACGGATGGACGCGTCGGCCGGTTGCACTTCCAGCTGTCCCGCCCCGCCCAGGGCCTTGTACAGCGCGACCAGGTGGACGAGCGTCCGGGCCTGCGACTGGGACAGCTCCAGCTCTTCCAGGTAGAGGGCACGCTGGGCGTCGAGCACATCCAGGAAGGTCGAGATGCCCTCGCGATAGCGCAGCTCGGCCAGCCGCAGCGATTCCCGCAGGTCGGTGAGCGAGCGGGCCAGCTTCTGCCGCCGCTGTTCCTCCTTGAGGTATTGGGTCATGGCGGTCTCCGTTTCCCGCAGGGCTTCCAGCACGGCTTTCTCGTAGCGTAGCCAGGCTTCTTTCTGGCGGGCGTCGGCCAGGTCGATGCCCGCCCGGATGCGGCCGAAATTGAAGATCGGCTGCATGATGGCGCTGCCGCTGGCCCAGGAGAAGGCGGTCGAGCGGAACAGGTTTTCCAGATCGGAGTTCTGGAAGCCGGCGAAGGCCGCCACGGAAATCTTCGGGAACAGCTCGGCGAAGGCCGCGCCCTGGGTGGCCGTGGCCGCCGCCAGGTCGCGTTCCGCCGCGCGGATGTCCGGGCGGTGGCGCAGGGTTTCCGCCGGCAGGGTCAGCAGCTCGCGGACCTGGGTCTGCGGCAGGTCGGCGGGGGCTTCCAGCGACTTCAGCAGCGCGCCCGGCTTGGCCGCGACGAGGATCTCTAGGCGATGGCGGGCGGCGGTCAGCTCGCCTTCCAGCGCCGGCAGCTGGGCCTCGGTGGATTCGGTCTGGGCGCGGGCGCGGGCGACGTCATAGCGGGTGCCGACGCCCTCCCGGAACAGCTGTTCCGTCAGCGCCAGCGTGTGCCGCTGGGTATCCAGGTTGGCGTGCGTGATGCGCAGCCGGTTCTGCAGGTTGCGGTACTCGATATAGGTGCGCGCCAGTTCCGCGGCAACCATGACCCAGGCCTGCCGGTAGGCCTCCGCGGCGCTCTCACTGACGGCGGTGGCGGCCTCCAGCTTGCGGCGCAGGCGGCCGAACACGTCGATTTCCCAGACCGCGTCGAAACCGGTGAGGAAAAAGTTCAGGGCGTTGGAACCCTGGTTGGGGCCCGGGATCAGATTGTCCAGCCGGGAGCCGATGGCGGCACCGGACACCTGCGGGAACAGCGCGGACTGGTTGGCCAGCCGCTCGGCCCGCGCCTGCTCGATGCGGGTGAAGGCCATCCGCAGGTCCAGGTTGCGATCCTGCGCCTGGGCCATCAGGCGGTTCAGGACCGGATCGTCGAAGGTCTTCCACCAGCTGGCGAGGGTGCTGGCCGGAACCCTCGCCAGCCCGGCGTCCGGATTCCGCGCGGCCTGCCAGCGGTCCGGCAGGACCGGGTCGGGTGTGCGGTAGTCCGGGCCCACGGCGCAGCCGGTGAGCCCGGCGACAAGGGGCAGCATCAGCGATCCGCGCCTCATGGACGATGCCCCGCACGGCATCCACCGGCCGCACCATGGGCGCAAGGCAGCATCAGCGATCCGCGCCTCATGGACGATGCCCCTCCAGGAACAGGGTCACCGCCGCCTCGATCAGCCGTTCTCGCTCGGCTGCCGGCAGGCCCTGTTGCAGGCCGATCAGGCAGCGGAAATGCGCGGCGCCCTGCAGCATGCCCAGCAGCAGCTGGCTGGCGCTGTCGGGCTGGTGTACCGAGAGCGCGCCGCGATCGTGCAGCTCGGCGAGATAGCGGGACAGCAATTGCAGCATGGGGCCGGCGCTGGTTGCCCAGACCTGTTCGCGCAATTCCGGGAAATGCTGCTGCTCGGCGATCAGCAGGCGATACAGCGCCAGTGAGTCCGGCGCGTAGAGCAGGTCGACATAAGCGTCGGCGATGGCCCTGAGGCCCCTTGCGGGTTCCCGGTGGGCCAGCGGCGCCTCGCTCAGGGTGCTGAACAGGGCCTTGCATTGATCGGCGATGACGGCGACGAAGAGTTCATGCTTGCTGCCGAAGTGGCTGTACAGCGTCGGCTTGGACACCGGCGCGGTCTCGGCGATGGCATCCATGCTGGTGCCGTTGTAGCCGCTGGCCAGGAAGGCCTGCCGGGCGGCGTCGAGAATGGCCTGGCGCTTGGAAGGGGAGGGGGTTTTCATCGGGTGTCGTTGATGGGTGATTGCAGCCGCCAGAATCGGCGTTTATCATAAACTAAACCGTTCAGTTAAATAAATCCAGCCCATGCCATCCCTGAAACAGCTTCTCCTCCTCAGTCTGGCCGTGGGCGCCGCGGCCGGTGGGTTCGCGTACTGGCGGACGGCCATCCATCCCTACGAGAGCACCGACAACACCTATCTGAAGGCGCACATGACGCTGATCAGCCCGCGCGAATCGGGCTACGTCAAGTCGGTGCATTTCGAAAACAACCAGAAGGTCCAGGCCGGCGACCTGCTGGTGGTGATCGACGACGCCGATTTCCGCGCGCGGGTGGCCGAGGGCGAGGCGCAGATCCAGGTGCAGCAGGCGCAGATCCGCAGCCTTGAGAGCGACAAGCGCGTGCAGCAGAGCCGGATCGAGGAGCAGCACGCCGAGATCGCCAACGCCGCGGCCGACATGGAGCGTGCCGCCAGGGACCTCAGGCGCTTCGGCAACCTGGTCCGCGAAGGGGCGGTGTCGACCCAGACCCACGATTCCGCCGATGCCGCCCTCAAGCAGGCGCGCGCCCAGCATGCCAGGGTGGTTGCCGCGCACGAGGAGGCGGAGCGGCAGCTGGTCGCGCTGGATGCCCGCATCGGCGAGGCGCAGGCGCGCATCCGCTCCATCGAGGCGGCCCTGGAGACCGACCGCATCGCCCTTTCGCACACCCGCATCCATGCGCCCATCGCCGGCACCCTCGGCAACCGCAGCGTGCAGGTCGGCCAGCTGGTCAAGCCCGGCAATACCCTGGCCTATCTGATCCCGGAGCAGGGCCTGTACGTGGAAGCCAACTTCAAGGAAACCCAGATCGAGCACATGCAGCCGGGCCAGCCGGTGGACATCACCGTCGATGCGTTCCCGGGCGACCGCTTCCAGGGTCGGGTCGACAGCTTCGCGCCGGCCTCCGGTTCCGAGTTCAGCCTGCTGCCGCCCGAGAACGCGACCGGCAACTTCACCAAGATCGTGCGCCGGGTGCCGGTGAAGATCGCCTTCGCGCCCGCCACCGACCTCAGCCGGCTCAGGCCCGGCCTGTCGGCGCTGGCCAGGGTGCGGGTGCGGTAAGCGCCGATGTCGGCGACCGGCATTCCGGACACCGCGGCCGAGATTTCCGCGAGCGCGGAGCGCACCCTGTCGACCCGCGAATGGGTCGGTTTCATCGCCATGGTGTTCGGCATCTTCATGGCCATCCTCGACATCCAGATCGTCGCCAGCTCGCTGGAGCAGATCCAGGCCGGGCTGTCCGCGACCCGCGACGAGATCACCTGGGTGCAGACCGCCTACCTGATCGCCGAGGTGGTCATCATCCCGCTGTCCGGCTGGCTGGCGCGGGCCCTGTCGACGCGCATCCTGTTCGCCGTTTCCTGTGCCGGCTTCACCCTGATGAGCCTGCTCTGCGCGCTGGCCTGGAATCTCGATTCGATGATCGTCTTCCGCGGACTGCAGGGGCTGTTCGGCGGCGCCATGATTCCCAGCGTGTTCGCCGTCATCTACACCCTGTTCCCGCCACGGCTGCAACCCACCATGGTGATCGTCGTGGGGCTAGTGGTGACGGTGGCGCCCACCGCGGGGCCGGTGTTCGGCGGCTATCTCACCGACGCCGTGTCGTGGAAGGCGCTGTTCCTGGTCAATCTGGTCCCCGGCCTGCTGGTGACCGTGCTGACCTGGCTGCTGGTGCGGGTGGACGAGCCGGAATGGGCGCTGCTGGAAAAGATCGACTTCCGCGGCATCCTCTATATCGTCGTGTTTCTGGGCAGCATGCAGTTCGTGCTGGAGGAGGGCGTCCGCAAGGAATGGTTCGAAAGCCGGGAGATCGCCGTTTTCAGCGTCATCGCGGTGCTGGCGGCGCTGGCCATGCTGCGCCGGGAGCTGACCATCGACCAGCCGATCGTCGATCTCTGGGCCTTCCGCGACTTCAACTTCACCGTCGGCTGCCTGTTCAGCTTCATTCTCGGCATCGGGCTCTACACCGTCATCTATCTGATGCCGGTCTACCTGGCCACGGTGAAGGGACTCAACAGCCTGCAGATCGGCCAGTACATCATGGTCGCGGGCGTCTTCCAGTTCGTTTCCGCCTTCGTCGCCGGACCGGCCGCCAAGGTGCTGGATTCGCGCCTGATGCTGGCGCTGGGGCTGACGATGTACGGTGCCGGCTGCTGGGCCAATGGCAACCTGACCCACGAGGATGCCTACTGGGAATTCTTCTGGCCGCAGGCCCTGAGAGGATTCGCCCTGATGTTCTGCTTCCTGCCGATCAACTCCCTGGCGCTGGGCACCCTGCCGCCCGACGAGGTGAAAAATGCCAGCGGGCTCTATAACCTGATGCGCAACCTGGGTGGCGCGATCGGCCTGGCGGTGGCCAATACCCTGATGATCCAGTGGAACAAGGCGCACTATGCCAAGCTGCGCGAGGCGGTCACCGGCGGCTCGCCCGTGGCGCGGAACCTGCTCGAAGAGTTGCAGGGCCGACTGGCGGCCGCCGGCGTGACCGATCCCGAGCTGGCCGCCGTCAAGCAGGTGCATGGCCTGGTCATGCGCGAGGCGGAGGTGATGACCATCAACTCCCTCTTCCATGCCCTGGCGCTGGTGTTTTTCCTCGCCCTGCTGCTGATGCCGCTGGTGAAGAAGGTGGCGGCCGGCAGCGATGCCGCCGCCGGGCACTGAACGGCCGGCGGCGGCACAATCTTGCGGAGGCGCAATGAAGCGATGGACCATCCTGCTGCTGTTGCTGGTCGCCGTCGCGCTGGCCGCCAGCTGGTGGGCCTCGCGCCCGGAGCCGTTGCCCCGGGGTTTCGCCGCCGGCAATGGCCGCATCGAGGCGACCGAGATCGATATCGCCACCCAGTCGCCGGGGCGCATCGCCGAGATCCGGGTCCGCGAGGGTGATTACGTGCAGGCCGGCGCCGTGCTGGCCCGCATGGACACCGAGGTGCTGCGCGCCCAGCTGGCCGAAGCCGAGGCCCGGGTCCGGGAGGCCGAGCTGGCCCGCGTCACGTCCCGCTCGACGGTGGCGCAGCGCCAGAGCGAGCGGGTCGCGGCCGAGGCCCTGGTGGCCCAGTACCGTGCCGAGTCGGAGGCCGCCGGCAAGCGCCTGCGCCATTCCCGGGCCCTGGTGGGCGAGGGCGCCGTTTCCCGCCAGCAGCTGGACGACGACCGGGCCCGCGTGGAGGCCGCCGAGGCCATGATCCGCGCCGCCGAGGCCAGGGTGATGGCGGCCCGCGCCGCTGTCGCCGCCGCCGAATCGCAGATTCCGCAGGCGCAGTCGGTCGTCGACGCGGCGCGCGCCACGGTCGACCGGCTGCAGGCGGAAATCGGCCATGCCGAACTCCGCTCGCCGCGCGCCGGCCGGGTCCAGTACCGGATCGCCGAACCGGGCGAGGTGCTCCCCGCCGGCGGCCGGGTGCTCAGCCTGGTTGACCTCGCCGACGTCTACATGACCTTCTTCCTGCCCACCGAGGCCGCCGGCCGCCTGGCGCTCGACGGCGAGGCGCGGCTGGTGCTGGACGCCCTGCCCGACGATGTGATTCCGGCCCGGATCAGCTTCGTCGCCAGCGTCGCCCAGTTCACGCCGAAAACCGTGGAGACCGCGCAGGAACGCATGAAGCTGATGTTCCGGGTGCGGGCGCGGATCGATCCCGAATGGCTGCAGGCCCATCTGGACCACGTCAAGGTGGGGCTGCCGGGCATGGCCTACGTGCGGCTGGACCCGGACCGGCCCTGGCCCGAGCGGCTGGCGGTCCGCCTGCCGCCGTGAGGCCGCGCTCCGCCGCCGGGCCGGTCGCCCGGCTCCGCGATGTCCGCCTGGCCCACCGCGACCGCCGGGCGCTCGCCGGCGTGGACCTCGATATCCCGCCCCGCGCCATGGTTGGTCTGATCGGCCCCGACGGGGTCGGCAAGTCCAGCCTGATGTCCCTGATCGCCGGTGCGCGGGCCATCCAGTCCGGCGTCGTCGAGGTTCTCGGCGGCGACATCGGCCGCGCCGCCCACCGCCGCGCCGTCTGCTCCCGCATCGCCTACATGCCGCAGGGCCTGGGCCGGAATCTCTATCCCACCCTGTCGGTGTACGAGAACATCGATTTCTTCGGTCGCCTGTTCGGCCTGTCGCGTGCCGAACGCCGGCGGCGCACCGCCGAGCTGATCGAGGGCACCGGGCTCGCACCCTTCCGCGATCGGCCGGCCGGCCAGCTGTCGGGCGGCATGAAGCAGAAGCTGGGCCTGTGCTGCGCACTGATCCACGATCCCGATCTGCTGGTGCTGGACGAGCCGACGACCGGGGTGGACCCGCTCTCGCGGGCCCAGTTCTGGGCCCTGATCGACCGGTTGCGCCGCCGCCAGCCGGAGATGAGCGTGCTGGTATCCACCGCCTACATGGAGGAGGCGGAGCGCTTCGACTGGCTGGTGGCCATGGATGCCGGCCGGGTCATCGCCACCGGCACGGCCGACGAACTGCGCCGCCGCACCGGCGCCACGAGCCTGGAGGATGCCTTCATCCGGCTGTTGCCGGAAGCCCGCCGCCGTGCCCGCAGGACGCTGGAAATCCCGCCGCTGCGGCGCTCGGCGGCGCCCGACATCGCCATCGAGGCGCGCGACCTGACCATGCGCTTCGGCGATTTCACCGCGGTCGACCACGTCAGCTTCCGCATCGAGCGCGGGGAAATCTTCGGCTTCCTGGGCTCCAACGGCTGCGGCAAGACCACCACCATGAAGATGCTGACCGGGCTCCTGCAACCGACGGCGGGCGAGTCGCGCCTGTTCGGTCAGCCGCTGGATGCCGGGCATCTGGCGACGCGCCGGCAGGTCGGTTACATGTCGCAGGGCTTCTCGCTGTATGCCGAGCTGACGGTCCGGCAGAACCTGGCGCTGCATGCCAAGCTGTTCCACCTGCCGGAGGAGGGCGTGCCCCGCCGGATCGCCGAGGTTGCCGAGCGCTTCGAGCTGGCTGCGGTCATGGACAGCCTGCCGGACGAACTGCCGCTGGGCATGCGGCAGCGGCTCTCGCTGGCCGTCGCGGTCATCCATCAGCCGGCCCTGCTGATCCTGGACGAGCCCACCTCGGGTGTCGACCCGATCGCGCGCGACGCCTTCTGGGCGCTGCTGATCGATCTGGCCCGCCGCGACCGGGTCACGCTGTTCATCTCCACCCATTTCATGAACGAGGCCCAGCGCTGCGACCGCATCTCGCTGATGCACGAGGGACGGGTGCTGGCCAGCGGTACGCCCGAGGAACTGGTCCGGCAGAGCGGCCAGCCGGATCTGGCGTCCGCGTTCATCGCCCGTCTGCAGGCGGCCGGCGGATTCCAGCCGGCGGTGCCGGCTGCTGCCGCCGGACCGCCCGCGCCGCCGATTCCGGCGGCTGCGCGGCGCCGGCCCCGGTCCGCCCGCTTCAGCCTGGCCCGCCTGCTCAGCTACAGCCGCCGCGAGGCCATCGAGCTGGTCCGCGACCCGTTGCGCGGCCTGATCGCGCTGTTCGGTACCGCCTTCCTGATGTTCATCATGGGCTACGGCATCAGCATGGATGTCGACAACCTGCGCTTCGCGGTGCTGGACCGCGACCGCACGCCGCTGAGCCAGAACTACGCCCTGGAGCTCAGCGGCTCGCGCTACTTCATCGAGCGGCCGCCGCTGGCCGGCCATGCCGAGCTGGATCAGCGCATGCGCACCGGCGAACTGAGCCTGGCCCTGGAGATTCCGCCCGGCTTCGCGCGCGACCTGAAGCGCGGCCGTCCGGTCGCCATCGGCGCCTGGATCGACGGCGCCATGCCGATGCGGGCCGAGAACGTGCTGGGCTTCGTGCAGGCCATGCACGCCGGCTGGCTGCAGGAGCAGGCGCGGCATCAGCCGCTGCCGGCCCGCCCGGCCGGGCCGGCCGGCATCGAGACCCGCTTTCGCTACAACCCCGACGTCAAGAGCCTGCCGGCCATCGTCCCGGCGACGATCCCGCTGCTGATCATGCTGATCTCGGCCATGCTAAGCGCCCTGAGCGTGGTGCGCGAGAAGGAGCTCGGCGCGATCGTCAACTTCCACGTCACGCCGACCACCCGTTTCGAGTTCCTGGTCGGCAAGCAGCTGCCCTATGTGGCCATGGGCATGGTCAATTTCGCGCTGGTGTGCGCGCTGTCGGAATTCGTCTTCGACGTGCCGCTGCGGGGCAGCCTTGCGCTGCTGACCCTGGCGGCCCTGATCTACGTGGTGGCCGCCACCGGCCTCGGCCTGCTGGTCTCGGCCTTCGTCCGCAGCCAGATCGCCGCGATCTTCGCCACCGCCATCGCCACGATCATTCCTTCGGCCAGCTACTCCGGGATGATGGACCCGGTATCGTCCCTGGAAGGGGCGGCGCGGGTCATCGGCGAGCTGTTCCCCGCCACCTACTTCATGCTGATCAGCCGGGGCACCCTGTCCAAGGGGCTGGGCTTCTCCGAGCTGGGCTTTGCCCTGCTGCCGATGCTGGCGGCCGTGCCGGTCATCATCGGCCTGAGCGTCGCGCTGCTGCGCAAGCAGGAGCGCTAGCGGCGATGATGGGGACACTGCGCAACATCTACCATCTCGGCGTCAAGGAACTGCGCAGCCTCGGCCGCGACAGCCTGATGACGATCCTGATCCTGTATGCCTTCACCGGCGCGGTCTACATCCGGGCCACCAGCGTCCCCGGCACCCTGCACAAGGCGCCCATCGCCATCGTCGACGAGGACCGTTCGCCGCTGTCGGGGCGCCTCGTCGACGCCTTCTATCCGCCGCATTTCCTGACCCCGGCGCTCATCGCGCCGAGCGCCATCGATCCCGGCCTGGACCGGGGCGTCTTCACCTTCGCCATCGACATTCCGCCCGACTTCCAGCGCGACCTGCTGGCGGGGCGCGCGCCGGTCGTGCAGCTGAACGTGGATGCGACCCGCATGTCGCAGGCCTTCATCGGCAACACCTACATCCAGAACATCATCCACGGCGAGATCGACGAGTTCCTGCGCGGCGAGCGGACCGTCGAGCCGCTGCCGGTCGAGCTGACGCTCAGGACCCGCTTCAATCCCAACCTGAGCGCCGTCTGGTTCGGTTCCGTCATGGAGCTGATCAACAGCATCACCATGCTGTCCATCATTCTCACCGGGGCGGCGATCATCCGCGAGCGTGAGCATGGCACCCTCGAACACCTCCTGGTGATGCCGCTCTCGCCCTTCGAGATCATGCTGGCCAAGGTCTGGTCGATGGCCCTGGTCGTCGCCACCGTGGCGCTCGTGTCGCTGCTCGTGGTGGTGCAGGGTTGGCTCGGCGTGCCGATCGAGGGCTCGATCCCGCTGTTTGCCGCCGGCATGGCGCTGAACCTGTTCGCCACCACCTCGATGGGCATCTTCCTGGGCACGGTGGCGCGCTCCATGCCGCAGATGGGGCTGCTGATGGTCATCACCCTGCTGCCGCTGGAGATGCTGTCCGGCGGCGCCACACCCTACGAGAGCATGCCGGCGTTCGTCCAGCAGCTCATGCAGGTGGCGCCCACCACGCATTTTGTCGCCCTGGCCCAGGGCATCCTCTATCGCGGCGCCGGGTTCGCCATCGTCTGGCCGCAGTTCCTGGCGCTTCTGGGCATCGGCGTGTTCTTCTTCGTCCTCGCCCTGGCGCGTTTCCGCAGGACGCTCAGTTTCATGACCTGACCGGGAGGTTGCCGACATGCGCACCAAGCTCATCATGGCTCTGGTGGACGAATCCCTGACCGCGGCGGTGCTGGAATCCGCCCGCACGCTGGGCTGCCTGGACGTCATCGTCATCGGCCCGGCGCAGGGCGCCGGCGCGCTGCCGGCGAAGACCTTCTTCGACCTGAATCTGCTCGGCCGGCGCGATGTCGTGCTGTTGCTGGCCCGGGCGACGGACAGTCCCGCCCTGGCGCGGATGGTCGCCGAGGCCGCCGGGCTTGGCCACGGGCCGGGGCGCGGACGGGTATTCCTGCTCGCGGTGGAGGATGTCGTCGGCCTTCCGGAGGGCTGAGGGTCGGGGGGCGGTCAGGCGTTGATGAGCTGCTCCACCCGGTGCACCTGATCGTCCTGGCCACACACCACCACCACGTCCCGGGCCCGCAGGCGGAGGCGCGGGGACGGATGCGGCAGCCGCTTGCCGTTGCGCACCAGCGCCGTGACCGTCACGCCGTCCCAGTCGATGTCGGACAGCCGGCGCCTGGCGCAGGCGCTCTCCGGCGGCACCGGGATGGCGTGCAGCCGCCGCGCCTCCAGTTCCTGCGGTTTCAGGTACAGGTCGTTGCCGCGGAACAGTTCGCGCATCAGGCGGTAGCGGTTGGAGCGCTCTTGCTGCAAGCGCCGCAAGATCCGCGCGATCGGCACATCGAGCAGCAGCAGCGCCTGCGAGGCGATCATCAGGCTGGCTTCCAGGGTATCCGGCACCACTTCCAGCGCGCCGGCCTGTTGCAGTTCCTCGACATGCGTCTCGTCACGGGTGCGCACCATCACCGGCAGGCCGGGCCTGAGGCTCTTCACCGCGCTCAGTATCCGCAGCGCGGCCGGCACGTCGTCGAAGCTGATCAGCACCAGCCGCGCCTGTTGCAGCCCCAGCGATTCCAGCAGGTCGTCCTGGGTCGAGTCGCCGAAGTAGACCGGCTCGCCGGCCGTATGCGCCTCGCGCACGCAGTCGGCGTCGAGATCGATGGCGACGAAGGGGATGTCCTCCTCGGTCAGGAAATGGCCGACGCTCTGGCCGATCCGGCCGTAGCCGCAGAGGATGACGTGATCATGCCGGCCGGCCGGCGGGGCGTGGTCGGGCCTGGGCAGCTCGCGTTCGGCCCTGAGGATCGGCTTGCGGCCGCCGAACAGGGTGGCGATGCCGTGGTTGAAGCGGATCAGGATCGGCCCGGCGATCATGGAGAACAGCACGGCGGTGAGGATGATCTGTGCCAGTTCGACCTCGATGACCCGGTGGCCGATGGCGATGGCCAGGAGGGCAAAGCCGAACTCGCCGCCCACGGCCACGATCAGCCCGGTCCGCCAGGCCGTCAACCGGTCGATCCCGGTCAGATTGACCATGACGGCGACCAGCAGCGCCTTGATCGCCAGCATCGCGCCGGCGCCGAACAGCGCCCAGTGCCAGATGCGCGGCATGGCGGCGGGATCGAACAGCATGCCGATGTCGACGAAGAACAGCCCCAGGAGCACATCGCGGAAGGGCCGGATGGTCGACTCCAGCTGGTGCCGGAACTCCGTCTCGCCCATCATCATGCCGGCCAGGAACGCGCCGAAGGCCAGCGACAGGCCGAACTGCTGCGTGCTCCAGGCGGCCAGCAGCGCCACCAGCAGCACGGTCAGGGTGAACACCTCGGTGGAGCGGCGGCGGGCCACCAGGCGGAACACCGGCCGCAACACCCAGCGGCCGGCGACGAAAACCGCCACGAAGGCCCCGAAAGCCTTGGCCATCGCCCCGCCCAGCGCCACGGCCAGCACCTTGGCGTTCATGGCCTGGCCCAGCACCGGCAGCACCACCAGGAACGGCACCGCGGTCACGTCCTGGAAGACCGACAGGGCCAGGCCCAGCCGCCCGTGCCGGCTGTTCTCCTCGCCCTGCTCGCCGAGCTGCTTGCCGATGATGGTGGTCGAGGACTGCGCGAACACCGCGCCGAGGATGAAGGCGTCGGTCGGCGGCAGCCCGCCCAGCCAGGCCAGCATCCCCACCAGCAGCGTGGTGAAGGCCACCTGGCCCGTGCCCAGGCCGAGCACCTGATGACGCAGGGCATGCAGCTGCGGCAGGGAGAAATTCAGGCCGATCGTGAACAGCAGGAAGACGATGCCGAATTCCGCGATCGACTTGATCTGCGGCAGATCCACCACCGGACCGACGGTGTGCGGCCCCAGGATGATGCCCACCAGCAGATAGCCGAGGCTGGAGGGGATGTGCAGCCGCTGGAAGGCCACCACCACCGTGACCGTGGTGCCCAGCAGCAGGAGAACCTGAGCGAAATTGTCCATGCCGATAACAGCTTGTATCTGGAGATGCGTGGCTGCCCGGTGCCTGGCCGGACCCGCGCCGGCGACGATCGCCACCCGCTTGCCGGCTTGTCCCGGTGCTCCGGCCGCCGTCCGCACTGTAGCACGACCGCTTCGCTGGCCGCCGGGACGGAATCCCGCGCACGGCCCGCTGTCCGAGCGGCATGGCCGGTTTTTCCGCGGTCGGCCGGCGGCTTGTGTAACAATCTTGCCGAACTCACGCGCTATCCTGTCTTCGCCCCGGTCCGGCGGAGGTCGCACGGCTGCATTCATCCATGCAAAGGAGTCCCGATGAACATCCTCACCACCCTGGCTTACGAAATCCTCTCGGAACACGGTTATCCGGTCATCCAGAACGAGGAGCGCGACGGATCGGTGCAGAGCCTGATCAACCTCGACAGCGGCACCTTCCGCTTCGAGCTGATCACCGGCGGCAAGGAGCATGACTTCATGCTGTTCCTGCGCATGCCCGAGGACATCCCCGAACTCCACCGCTATGCCGTCATGGAGCTCATCACCCGCATCAATTACCGGCTGGCGGTCGGCCACTTCGAGATGGACCTCGACGATGGCGAGGTGCGGTTCGTGCACCGGCAGCTGCTGGAAGGCAATCCGCCCGGCGCGGAATTGCTGCTGACCCTGATGCGCGTCAGCCTGGACGTGGTTGATACCTGGTACCCGGCCATGCGCCGCATCGTCGACGACGGCCTGCACCCCCAGGCCGCCATCGCCGAAATCGACGAGCTCAGCGGTTACCAGGGCCGCTATGCCGGCCGCTATCCCAGCCATCGCCTGAATTGAGGCCCGGCCCCGCCGGGGACCGGGTGGGGGCTTGCCGCTCCCCCGCGCCCCGCGTCAGGCCGGCGCGGAGCTGCCCACGGCGAAAACCCGCTCCAGCGTCGCGGGCAGCAGTGCCTCGACCACGGCAGGCGGGAAATCGCGATGGTAGTACAGCAGGTAGTCGGCGGCGGGTCTTGCTTCCCCCGTGGCGCAGGCCGCGCTTTTCCGCAGGCGCCTTTGAACGCCCTTGTTTGAGATGATGGGGCCATGAGCATCTTTCCATCCGCTAGCCGCGAACCCGGCACGGTGGCCTCCCCGGCGAATCCCAGTCCATGCAGCCCGGCTTCAACCTGATTTTCTCCAACCGCCTGGAGGTGCTGAGCGCCTGGCTGCTGGCGGATCTCGGCGACGGATCCGGCGATCCCCTGGCGGCGGAGACGGTGATCGTGCCGGGCACGGCGATCCGGCGGCGGCTGGAGATGGACTGGGCCCGGTGCCATGGCGTCTGCGCGAATGTTGCCTTCGGCTTTCTGGCCCAGTGGGTGTGGGAACTGCTGCGGCAGGCGACGCCGGTCGCCAGCCAGTCGCCCTTCGCTCCGGATCTCCTGGCCTGGCGGCTCTACGGGCTGTTCGAGGACGGTGCCCTGGCGGCCGCGCATCCGCGCCTGGCCCGCTATCTGGCCCGGGCCGATCACGATCCCCTCATGCGCTATGAGCTGGCGCAGCGGGTGGCGCGGCTGTTCGACCAGTACATCACCTACCGGCAGGACTGGGTGCGGGCCTGGGCGGACGGCCAGACGCTGCCGCCGATGGCGCAGCCCATGGTGTTGACCGAGGGCCAGGCCGAGGATCTGGCCTGGCAGGCGGACGTCTGGCGCCGTCTGCTGGCCGGCATGGGGGTGGCGGCGGAGCATCCCGCCGAGGCGTTCTTCCGCCAGCTGCAGGCCGCGGGCCGCGACGGCCTGCCGGTTTCCCTGCCGCCACGCGTGTCGCTGTTCGCGCTGGCCGACGTGCCGCCGCTCTACCTGGACATCCTGGCCCGGCTGTCGGCGTGGATGACGGTCAATCTCTACGTGGTGAACCCCTGCCGGGAATATTGGGATCTGCTCGCCACGCCCCGGCAAATGGCGCAGCTCAGGGTCAGCGGGCAGCTCGATTACCATGAGGTCGGCAATCGCCTGCTGGCCGGCTGGGGCCGCCAGACGCAGGCGTTCCTGGCACTGCTGAACGACAGGCAGGCCATGCGCCGGGACGATCGGGAGCTGTTCGTGCCGGCGGCCGGCGACAGTCTCCTGGCCCGGCTCCAGAACGACATCCTGCGCGCCGAAGAGGGGCCGGCCGCCACGTCCGCCAGCGGCTGGACGACCGGCGATCGCAGCCTCGAGATTCATGTCTGCCATTCGCTGGCCCGCGAGCTGGAGGTGCTGCACGACCAGCTGCTGGATGCCTTCACCCGCCAGCCGGACCTGACGCCTGCCGATGTACTGGTGGTGCTGCCGAACCTGGACGAGGCGGCGCCCCTGATCGAGGCCGTGTTCGGCAGCGTGCCGCGCGCGCGGTCCATTCCTTACACGGTCACCGGGCTGCCGCGCCGGCTGGCCAATCCGGTGGCGGTCGGCTTCGGGGCGCTGCTGGAGCTGCTGCCCTCGCGCTGCCGGGCTAGCGAGGTGTTTGCCTTCCTGCGCCGGCCGGAGGTTCGCGCCCGTTTCGGCCTGGACGAGGCCGAGCTCGCCGCCGTGCATGACTGGATGCGCCAGGCTGGCATGCACTGGGGGCTGGATGGCGCACACCGCGCCCGGCTCGGATTGCCGGACGCGCCCGAGTTCACCCTCGGCGAAGGGCTGGACCGGCTGTTTCTCGGCTACGCCGTGCCAGGGCTCGACGAGCCCTTGCAGGGCCGCCTGCCGGCGGGCGGCATCGAGGGCTCGATCGCGCAGGCGCTGGGCGCCCTCGACCGCTTCGTCGAGGTGCTGGCAGCGGCCGCCGCCAGCGCCGGCCAGCCGGCCCCGGGCGAGGTCTGGCACCGGCGCCTGCTCGGCTGGCTGGACGATTTCTTCGTCGACGACCGCGACCGCCTGGATGCACGCGCCGAGGTCCGGCGCGCGATCCTGGGCCTGGGCGACCGGCTGGCGGAAACCGGCGTCACCGGCGACCTGCCGCTGCCGGTGGTGCAGGCAGCGCTGCGGGAGAACCTGGAAGCCGCCGCGCCCGGCGCGGTGCCGAGCGGGTCGGTGAGCTTCGCCGGGCTGGGGCCGATGCGCCATCTGCCCTACCGTTTCGTCGCCGCGCTGGGGCTGGGCGATGGCGTGTTCCCCGCCAGCCGGGCACCCGACGAGTTCGATCTGATCGCCGCCGCTCCCCGGCTGGGCGACCGGCAGCGGCGGCTGGACGACCGCAATGTCTTCCTCGACCTGCTGCTGGCGGCGCGCGAGCGGCTGCACCTCAGCTACACCGGTTGCAGCATCCGCGACAACAGCGCGCTGACGCCGTCGATCCTGCTGGCCGAGCTGGGCGACTATCTCGAGCGCCTGACCGGGGCGACGGATAGGCCCTGGGAGATCCGGCACCCGCTGCAAGCCTTTTCCCGCCGCTACTTCACGGCCGACGCGGTCCCGGGCGCGCTGTTCAGCCATGCCGTGGAGCTGGCCGAGGCGCTCAATCAGCCGCCGCCGGTGGCCGTCCCCGTGCCGGCACCGTCGCCAGCGGATGCGCCTGCGGATGAGGATGCCGATACGGGCGAGGAGGCTGGCCACGCGGCCACGGACCCGCCCGCCGGGCGGTTTTTCCCCGCCCCGCTGGGCTGGCGCGACGACGATCCGCGCGAACTGGCCCTGGCCGACGTGCAGCGTTTCTTCGGCAATCCCTGCCGCTACCTGCTGGAGCGGCGCCTGCGGCTGGTCCTGCCGCAGGCGGACGAGGAACTGGCCGACGATGAACCTTTCCTGCCGGACCGCGCCAGCCGCATCCTCCTGGCCGAACGCCTGCTGCCACAGGCATCGGCGGCATCGCCGGACGCGCTGATGGCGCTGGCCCGCGCCGCGCTGGACTATCCCCCCGGCGTTTTCGGCGCATTGCTGCTGGAGGAGGAGGTGACCACCATCGCCGGCTTCGCCGGCCGGCTGCGCGACAGCCTGACCGGGCCGACCCTGCCGCCGGTGACCGACACGCTGACGCTGACGGTGGACGGCGAAACCTGGCGGCTGAGCGGGGCGCTCAACGCCCTGTGTCCGGCCGGGCTGGTCCGCGCCCGCTACGACGACCTGCGACCGGGCGATCGTCTGGCCGGCTGGATCGAGCACCTGTTCCTGAATGCCCTCCGGCCGTCCGGCGTGCGGCCGGAGACCCGCTGGATCGCGCGCGATGGCGGTTACCGGCTGCCGCCCTGCGAGGATGCACGCGAGTGGCTGACGGTGCTGCTGCGGCTCTATCGCGACGGCTGGACCCGGCCGCTGCATTTCTATCCCCGCGCGGCCTGGGCCTATGTCGACCGGCATGCCAGCGATCCCGACCAGGCCCTGGCGGCAGCCCGGAGGGTCTGGGAGGTCAATGCCCAGGGTTATGGCGAAAGCCTGCAACCGGCCTACCGGCTGGCGCTGCGCGGCGTGGAACAGCCGCTGGATCGCGACTTCGAGGACACCGCCCTGGCGGTGCTGCGGCCGTTCCGGGCGCTGGCGCTGCCGGAGGCTGCGGATGACTGAGTTCCGCGAGCTGGAGGTCTTCGACTGCCCGCTGTCGGGCGTGAACCTGATCGAGGCGTCGGCCGGCACCGGCAAGACCTGGAACATCTGCTGGCTCTACCTGCGGCTGTTGCTGGAGCAGGGCCTGCAGGTCCGCGAGATCCTGGTGGTCACCTTCACCACGGCGGCGACCGCGGAACTGCGCGACCGCATCCGCGGCCGCATCGGCGATACCCTCGGCGGGCTGGCGCGCCGGGAGGCCGGCATGCCGCTCGACGATGACGACCCTGTGCAGGGCCTCCTGGCGCGCCTGATCGTCCGGGGCCGCACGCCCGCCGAGCTGCGCGACCGGCTGGCGCTGGCCCTGGCATGCTTCGACGAGGCCGCCATCTACACCATTCACGGATTCTGCCAGCGCGCCCTGGCGGATGCGCCATTCTCCGCCGCGCAGCCGTTCGAGCTCGACGCGGTGCAGGACGACCAGGAACGCCTGCAGCAGGCGGTTTACGACTTCTGGCGCCGGCGCGTCGCCCATGCGCCGCCGGGCAGCCTGTCGCCCCTGCTGGCGCGCTACCTGCGCGATGTCGGGGATACGCCGGAAAAGCTGGCGGCCCTGCTGCGGCCGGTGGTGGCCAAGCCCCTGGCGCGTCTGCACTGGCCACCGGATCTGGACGCCGTCGCCGCGCCGGACGAGGCGCCCGTGCAGCAGGCCTTCGCGGCGGCGCAACGCCACTGGGGCAGTGACGGCGCTGCGCCCAGCGCCTGTCTGCTGGCGGCGCTGGCGGAAGGGCGGCTCAAGGCCAACAGTTACAAGCCCGACAGCGTGGCGGCCGGGCGTCTGGCCTGGACCGGCTGGTTCGCCTCGGGTGTGCCCGCCGGCGGACAGCACCGCGCCGACGGCAAGCGGCTGGGGCTGTTCGCCGCCGAGCGCCTGGCGGCGGGGAAGGGTACGAAAAAGGGGTGCCAGCCACCGCAGCACCCCTTCTTCGCCGCCGCCGAAACCCTGCTGGCGGCCTGCGACACGCTAGATCAGGCGCTCCGGTATGCCCGCCTGCGCTGGCTGCGGGAGCTGGTCGAGACGGTCCCGGCCGCGCTGCGGCAGGGCAAGCGGCAGCAGCGCGTGGTCAGCTTCGACGACATGCTGCGCAACCTCCACGAGGCCCTGTCCAGCGATGGGGGCGACACGCTGGCGATGGCCCTGCGCCGACGCTTCCCGGCGGCGCTGATCGACGAATTCCAGGATACCGACCCCCTGCAGCTCGGTATCTTCGACCGCCTGTACGGACAGGACGCCGGTCCCCTGTTCATGGTCGGTGATCCCAAGCAGGCTATCTACCGCTTCCGCAACGCCGACCTGCATACCTATCTGGCCGCGCAGCAGCGGGCCGGCCAGCGCTATTCGCTGCCGCGCAACCAGCGTTCGGTCGCCGGCCTGATCGCGGGCGGCAACGCGCTGTTCGGCGTCCATGAGCGCGCCTTCCTGCAGGAAGGCATCGCCTATCGTCCGGTTTCCCTGGGTGACAAGCAGCGCCAGCCGGGTTTTCCGGCACTCGTCGATCATGGGGCGGCCGCGCGCGCGCCGTTGCAGGTCTGGTTGCTGCCCCGCGCGCCGGATGGCCAGCGGCGGCTGCGGGCCGAAGCCTTCCCGCTCGCCGCCGCGACCGTGGCGGCGGAAATCGCGCGGCTGCTGGGCGAGGCCCGGGCGGGGCGTGTCACCCTGGGCCAACGGCCACTGCGGGCGCGCGATATCGCCGTGCTGGTGCGCAGCCACGCGCAGGGCCGGCGGATGCGCGACGCGCTGGCCGTGCGCGGCATCGCCAGCGTCGAGCTATCGCAGGCCAGTGTCTTCACCACCGTCGAGGCCGAGGAGCTGGCCTGCATCCTCCTGGCCGTGGCCGAGAAGCGCGACGCGTCGATCCGCGCCGCCCTCGCCACCGGCCTGCTCGGCCATGATGCCGTCACCCTCGACGGCTATGTGCGGGACGAGGCTGCCTTCTTCCGGCATGTGCAGGCGTTCGCCGGCTACCGCGAGCAATGGGAGCAGCGTGGGTTCGCCGTCATGTTCCGGTATCTGCTGCGCGAGCAGGGGATCGAGGCGCGTCTTCTGCGCGAGCCGCACGGCGAGCGCCGGCTGACCAACCTGCTGCACCTGGGCGAGCTGCTGGCCCAGGCTGCCCGCGAGCACGCCGGTATCGACGCGCAGCTGCGCTGGTTGCAGGCCCAGCGCCTGGATGTCACCGTCGGCGACAGCGCCCAGCTGCGCCTGGAATCCGACAGCGAGCGCGTCCAGATCGTCACCATCCACAAGTCCAAGGGCCTCGAGTACGCCGTGGTGTTCTGTCCCTTCCTCTGGGATGGCTACCGCAACAGCCGCAGCGATGCGCCCGATCTGCGGCAATATCACCGGGCCGGCACGACCGTGCTCGATTTCGATCCCGCCGCGCGGGACGATCTGTCGCTCAAGGCGGCCATCCGCGACGAGGATGCCGCCGAGACGCTGCGCCTCATCTATGTCGCCCTGACCCGCGCGGTGCACCGCGTCTACCTCATCGCCGGCTGCTACGAGCGCTGCTACCAGGGCAGTCGCAATGCTGGCGAAAGCACCCGCAGCCTGTTGAACTGGCTGATCGCGGGCGGCGGCATGACGACCGACGACTGGTTCGACAACCGGAAGGTGCGGGCGCCCGACGCCATCGAGGACGCCTGGCGCGCGCTGGCCGAGCGGGTGCCAGGCGGTCTGGCGGTGGCGGAACTGCCGGCGCTGGAGACGGCAACGGCGGCCGCGCCCGAGACGTCGCCACCCTGCCGGGCGCGGCCCTTCCGGCGGGTGCTGGTCGAAGGCTGGAACCGGGGCAGCTTCACCGGCATGACCCGCCAGCGCGCCGAGGGCGAGTCCGCGGCCGACCATGATGCCGACGCGCCACCAATGCCCGGCGAGCGGAGCGTGGCGCCGGCCGACCTGGCGGCCGACGACATCCTGCGCTTTCCCGCCGGCCCCGGGGCCGGCAGCTGTATCCATCGGCTCTTCGAACTGGCCGACCTGGCCCGGCCGGCTGCGGCGGAGCAGGCCATCCGGCAGGCGCTGGGCGAATATCCGCAACAGCCGGTGGATGGGCTGGGGCAGCCGCTGGCGCCGGAACCGATGCTTGGCCGGCTCCTGCGGGACGTGCTGGCCACGCCCCTGCCGGCCGGCGCCGGCAGCCAGCTGTGGCTGTCCCGGCTGAAGCCTGGCGATGTTTTGCGGGAAATGGCCTTTACCCTGGCGGCGGACACGCTCACGCCGGAGCGGCTCAATGCCTTTCTCCGCCAGCAGGGCTACGCGCTGGCGCCGCTGTCGTTCCGGACGCTCAGGGGTTACCTCACCGGCGCCATCGATCTGGTGTTCCGTAGCGGTGGCCGCTATTACCTGCTCGACTGGAAATCCAACCACCTGGGCTATGCGCCCGCCGACTATGATCCCGTCCGGCTGCACCAGGCCATGCGGGAACACGCCTATCCTCTCCAGTACCTGCTATACACGCTCGCCCTGCACCGGCAGCTGGCCCGGCGCCTGCCGGGCTACGACTACGACAGGCATTTCGGCGGCGTTCTTTATCTGTTCGTGCGTGCCGTGCGTCCGGACTGGGGCGATGCCGGCATCTTCTTCGACCGGCCGTCGGCCGGCACCGTCGCGGCGCTGGACACCCTGATCGGCCGCGCCGGGGCGGCATCGCCGTGACCCCCATCCGGGCCGAAACCGCCATGTCGCGCGCCCAGTGGCTGGCCGAGGGCTTCGCCCGCCACCTGGTCCGCTGGGCGCGGGCGTGCGATCCCGAGCGTACCGATGCCGACCTGCTGGCGGCGGCGGCCCGGCTCGCCAGCCTGGCCACCGCCGAGGGGCATGTCTGTGCCGATCTGGGCGACTGGCCGGAGGCCGATCGCCGGCGCC
Organism: Methyloparacoccus sp. NF-16; assembly: GCF_056880625.1. Lineage (NCBI taxonomy): Bacteria > Pseudomonadati > Pseudomonadota > Gammaproteobacteria > Methylococcales > Methylococcaceae > Methyloparacoccus > Methyloparacoccus sp. NF-16. The sequence continues at coordinate 348,217 of NZ_CP174130.1, forward strand.
TGCTGGCCTCCGGGCTGGTCGGCGCGCCCGCGGCGCCGCAGCGCCTGCCGCTGCTGCTGGACGACGCCGGCCGTCTCTATCTGCGTCGCTACTTCGATTACGAGCGCGAGCTGGCCACCGCCCTGCAGGGCATGGCGGCCAGCATCCCCCGGCCACCGTCGGTGGTGGCGGCGGAGCGCTTGCGGGATCTGTTCGAGGGCGGGGCGGCGGCAACGCCGGACTGGCAGCAGCTGGCGGCGGCGATGGCCCTGCTGGGACGGCTGACCGTCGTCAGCGGCGGTCCGGGCACGGGCAAGACCACCACCGTGCTCAAGCTGCTGGCCTGCCTTCTGGCCGACGATCCCGACTGCCGCATTGCCCTGGCGGCGCCGACCGGCAAGGCCGCGGCCCGCATGGTCGAGGCGCTGCGCGGCCAGGCCGAACGGCTGGGCCGCGCCGGACAGTTGCCGCCCGAGACCGCTGCGCGCCTGCCGCACCAGGCCGCGACCCTGCACCGGCTGCTGGGCGTACTGCCCGACGGCGGTTTCCGTCACCATGCCGGCAATCCCCTGCCCGTCGACGTGCTGGTGGTGGACGAGGCGTCCATGCTCGACCTGGCGCTGGCCGCCAGGCTGGTCGCCGCCGTGCCGCCGGCGGCACGGCTGATCCTGCTGGGCGACAAGGACCAGCTGGCGGCGGTGGAGGCCGGGGCGGTGTTTTCCGAGATCGCCGGCGACCCGGGGCTGTCGGTGGCGCGCCGCGCGGCGCTGGCGGCGTTGACCTGTTGCCCGGCCGCGGCGATCGAGCCACCCGCGCCCCTGCGACCGACACCGCTGGCCGACGCGGTGATCTGGTTCGCGCGCAACTACCGCTTCCACGAGGCGCCGGGTATCGGCGAGCTGGCCCGCCGGGTCAACGGCGGTCAGGTGGAGGCGGCGTTGCAGCTGCTGGGCGCGAACGCGTCGCCTGACCTGGTCTGGGTGGCGGATGCCGGCGGAGGCCTGTCCCGGGCGCTGCAGGCGCAGCTGATCGAGGGGTATGACGAGTACCTGGCCGCGTTGCCCGACGGGTTGCCGGGGCCGGAACAGCTGGCCGCGGTGTTCGCCGCCTTCAACCGCTTCCGCGTTCTCTGCGCCATCCGCGACACCGCGCGCGGCGTGCAGGCGATCAACCGGCTGCTGGTCGAGGCGCTGCGCCGCCGGCTCGGTCTGCCGCCCGCCCTGGGCCAGGATGATGTCTGGTTTGCCGGCAGGCCGGTGCTGGTGCTGCGCAACGATTACACCAGCCGGCTGTTCAATGGCGATATCGGCATTGTCCTGCCGGGCCCGGCGCCGGACGAGCTGCTGGTCTATTTCCCCGAGGGCGAGAGCGGCTTCCGTCCGGTGCCGCGGTTGCGCTTGTCCGAGCACGACACGGCGTTCGCCATGACCGTGCACAAGTCGCAGGGATCGGAATTCGAGCGGGTGGCCCTGATCCTGCCGGAGGTTCCCGGCCGGGTCGTCACCCGCGAGCTGATCTACACCGGCATCACCCGCGCCCGGCGTCAGGTCCTGGTGGCCGGCAGCGCGGCGGTGCTGGCGGCGGGCATCCGCACGCCCACGCAGAGGCGTTCCGGTCTCCTCGCCCGGCTGGACGAGGCCCGCGCCGAGGGCGGCTGAGTTCGGGCCGCTGGACGGCCGCGGGGTCTCGCCGGTCCCGGCGGGTGACCTTCAGGGGTTGCAGCTGTAGGCCTTGCCCTCGGCCTCGCCGTTGAAGCTGCCCACCGGCCGATAGTGGGTGAACACGATGTGGGTGGCGCCCAGCTTGCCGGCCTTGATTTCCGCACTGGCCTTGGCCAGGGGTTTCCAGCCCATGTTCTTGCCATAGCCCGAGTTGCCCGCCACGGTGCCGAGAAAGTGGCACTTCGAAACCGTAGCCGCGCTGGCCTCATCGGGATTGGCCATGGCGGTTTCCGCTGCGAAACCGATGGCGAGGACCAGACTCACCGTTGTTCTTGCAAAAGCGCTAACCGTCATCTTCGGCTCCCGGAAATTGTTCTTCTACACCAATCTGGTGCGTAATCGCACTATGTTGGGGAGCAAAGGATAAAGCGTTTCGCGCCGACAGGGAACCGTTGCGCGTCAATATTGTCGCCCGGCCGGCATGGGGCTGCGCGTGCCCGGTGGAAAACATCAATCAATTCCGTGGCTTGCGCTGAAACGGGCGGGTGGTGCCCGGTTTTTTCGGAGTGTCCGGCAGCCATCGTCAATGCACCATTATGGTGTGCCGGCGATGGCTGGCGGGTGGCCGGTATCGTGCCCGCTGGCCGGGGTGCAGGAATGTCGCTTCGCCTGCGGGGCCGCCGCGGACGTTCAGGGCGCGCAGAGGGATTTGGCCGCGTCGCTGATGGGGGTGATGTGGGCGTCATGGTCGACCTGCCAGCGATAGCGGGCCTCCATGCTCTTGGAGATGCGGAAGGCGCGTTCGACGGTCAGGCTGTCGCCTTCGGGAAAGAAGCGCCAGCCCAGGTCGCGGCGGCTGTGGGTGCGGGACTCTTCCTCCAGTCTCGCGCCCAGCGTGCCGTTGCCGCACGGCATGGCCTCGATGTTCAGCCGCGCCTGATCCTCGTGCATGTCGGCCAGTGCGGCGAGGCTGCTCAGCGCCATCAGCATGACGCCCGCGCGCAGAGCCCTGCGCCCGCCCGCGGATGGCTGGCCGGGCGGCGGTGCGTGCGTCACAGGTGGTACCCCTTGCCGTTGTGCGAGCTCAGGTCGAGCCCCTCGGTTTCGTCGTCAGCTCCGACCCGCAGGCCGTTGAACCGGTCGACGAGCGTGAGGATCGCCAGGCTCGCCGCACCACTCCAGCCCAGCGCCACCAGTACGCCGATGCCCTGCACTCCCACCTGCTGCAGGACGTCCAGCCCGGTCGGCAGGCCCGAGCCGCCCAGCGCCTTGACCGCCAGCGGAGCGGTCAGCAGCGAGCCGATCATGCCACTGACGCCATGCACCGGGAAGACGTCCAGGGCATCGTCGATGGCCAGTTTCCGCTTGACCCAGTGAATGGCAAAGAAGCAGATGCCCCCGGCCAGGATGCCCATCGCCAGCGCGCCCAGCGGGCCGACGAAGCCCGCTGCCGGGGAAATGATGCCCAGGCCGGCGATCATGCCTGTCGCCAGTCCCAGCAGGGTTGGCCGGCCGAAGCGCGACCATTCCACCGCCATCCAGACCAGCGCCCCGGCCGTGGCGGCGATATGGGTGGTCAGCATGGCCACGCCGGCGGCGCCATTCGCCATCAGTGCGCTGCCGGCGCTGAAGCCATGCCAGCCGACCCACAGGATGCCGGCGCCCGCCGCCGTCAGGGTCAGGTTGTGCGGCGGCATCAGGGTGCCGGGGAATCCGCGTCTGGGGCCCACCCGCCAGGCCGCCGTCAGGGCGCCGATGCCGGCCGTGGTATGCACCACGATGCCGCCGGCAAAATCGACCACGCCCAGCTGGGCCAGCCACCCGCCGCCCCAGATCCAGTGGCATACCGGCACGTAGACCAGCAGGGTCCATCCCAGCGTGAACCAGAGCGTGGCGGAGAAGCGCATGCGCTCGACAAAGCTGCCGATCATCAGCGCGGGCGCGAAAACCGCGAAGGTCAGGTGATATATGCAGAAGACCGACTCCGGAAGATTGCCGGTCAGGGCGTCGGCATCCAGGCCCAGCAGGAACAGCCGGGAAAAGCCGCCCAGGACCGCCGGCCAGGGTCCGGTATCGGTCAGTGCCAGGCTGTAACCAGCGACCATCCACAGGATCGAGACCAGCGAGGTTACCGCGAAGCATTGCACCAGGACGGACAGGACATTCTTGGTCCGCACCAGCCCGCCGTAGAACAGGGCCAGTCCCGGTACGGTCATGAACAGCACGAGGCCGGTTGAGGTCAGGATCCAGGCCGTGTCGGCGGAGTTCAGTTCCTCGCATGGCGCCGGGCTGCTGGCCAGCAGCATCAGGCACGCCGCCAGGAGGCGGGGGAAGGGGGTTCGGCTCATTGGCTCCTCCGGGTGGCAACCGGCCAGGCGTGGCGGAATCGCCCCTGGCGGGTTGTGTTGCAATGCGGCGCTCGCTCGTGGTGCGCAAATGCACCATTGGCGGGCGTCACTATAGTTGCTTTGCGGCTGGATGGGCAGGGAGCGCGTCAGTCTGGGCGAAATGGGTGCCTTCCGGGTGGCCTATATAGTGCATGACGCACCGAAAAGGAACCTTCACCCGTCATACCGGCTTGTTTGCTGCCCAACACAAGGTCTTCCCCGTCTGCCTGACCGCCATCGTCCTCTCGATCCTGTCGGTCCGGGGTCTGGCCGGGGAGCCGCATCCCGATCCAGGGGCTTGGACCGGGGCGTCCGGGCTTTTCGCGATGCTGCCCGCTGGCGGCCCGAATGCCTCCCGCTGGCTGCGGGACCTGCGTCTGGCTGTTGGCGGCTGGGTGGATGTGGGCGGTACCTACAATCCGGCGATGCCGGGCGATCGCTTCAACGGCACGGTGACATTCGGTGACCGCTCGGGGACCCTGCAACTGAACCAGGCCTATCTTTACCTGGAGCGGCCGGTCGACATTCAGGGAGACAGCTGGGACCTGGGCGGGCGCGTCGACCTGATGTTCGGTACCGATGCCGCGTTTGCCCAGGCCAGCGGCGATCCCGAGTCGCATTGGGACCAGAATCTGCTGGGCAACGACCTGCGCTTTTACCAGCTGGCCATACCCCAGCTTTACCTTGAAGGTGTCATGCCGGTCGGCAATGGCCTGCTGACCAAGCTTGGCCATTTCTACACCATCGTCGGCAACGAGTCGGTGATGGCCCCGGACAACTTCTTCTACTCCCATACCTATCTGATGCAGTACGGGGAGCCGTTCACGCAGACGGGGGTGCTGAGCAGCTACGCCATCACCGAGAACCTGACCGTCAGCGCCGGCGCCGTGACCGGCAGCATCATCGGCGGATGGGATGGCGGCTTCGATCACAACCTGGAGCAATGGGGGTTTCTCGGCGGCCTCACCTGGGCGGATGGCGAAACCAGTTTCACGGGCAACGCTTCGCACGGCGTCCAGGCGCAGAATGCGGGGGACTGGAATCTGGTCAGCCTGGTTCTGCACCACGATGTGACGGCGCTCACCCACTTCACGCTCCAGCACGATTACGGCTGGGCAGAGAAGGCTGTCGCCGGGCAGACCGCCGAGTGGTACGGGCTTGCGTCCTACCTGACCTACGACCTGACATCGACCCTGTCGGCCGGACTGCGGGGCGAGTGGTTCCGCGATGACGAGGGCTTCCGGGTACGGTCGCGGCCACGGATTTCGGCCCACGCCGAGGCTGGCGGCACGGGGCGTCTGGAGGCCATCCCCTCGCGGGATGCCTCCGGCCAGCTGACCGGCAACACCTATTATGCGATCACGGCCGGGCTCAACTGGAAGCCGCTGCCATGGGTGACCTTGAGGCCGAATCTGCGCTATGACTGGGCGGACAAGGTCAGTCTGTTCGACTGCACGGGCGGCATGGCGTCCAGCCGTTGCGCGGATGGCAGCCAGTGGCTGCTGTCCGCCGATGTGATCCTCATGTTCTAGTGTGGTGCCGCCTCCTCCGGCCGGCCCGCTTCGCGACCCGCCGCCCGCCTTCCGCGGCGCCGGGGACTGCAAGCGGTGCACTTTGCCCATGGTTGGCGCGCCATCGCCGGTGTTGCGGTCTAAATGCACCGTTGCGGTGGTCAAAAAAACCTTTTTCCTTGCGCCAGCGGACGAATCTTGGTGTAATCGTTTCGAGGGGCAACCTTCTGGGCGGTTGGACACGCTGGCGTGCCCGTCGCGCTTCCGGGGTTGTCTGCGTCCGGATAGTGTCCAAGGTTGGCGACCGCCCTGCAGCACCAGCCATTTTCCTCACCAAGCACGATGCCAAGAACCTCATCCGTCGCGGCGATTTCCCGTCCCGCTGCCGAGCCGACGCCCGGTCCGGGCGAATTGGTGTGGATCCTCGATGCCGACGCATCCATCCCGGTCAACCTGGTCAAGGCGCTGCGCGGCCTGGATATCGAGACCCGGATGTTTGCCACAGGCCGTGATCTGCTGGCCCAGGAACGGCCCGCCCGTCTGTCGGCGATCGTCGCGGACATGCAGGTGCCGGACATGGAATATCACGAACTGCTCGACCGCCTGCAGGCCCGCTATCCGGACATGCCCGTGATCGTCATCACGCCCTGCCCCGATCTCGAACATGCCGTCAGGGTCTTTCGGGAAGGGGCGTTCGAATACTTGCCCGAGCCGTTCGAGCTTGCCGAGGCCATCGCCCTCATCCGGCGGGCCTGCCAGCAGGGCCGCCGGGTCCAGGCCATGGAGCCCGCTCCGGCACACACCGGCTCCGACCTGATCGGCAGCGCACCGGCCATGCATGATGTGTTCCGCACCATCGCCCGCCTCTCGCGCTCGCACGCGACCGTTCTGGTGCAGGGGGAGTCGGGCACCGGCAAGGAGCGGGTTGCCAGGGCCCTGCACCAGCATGGTCCACGCGCCGACCGGCCGTTCATCGCGCTCAACATGGCGGCAATGCCGCCCGAGCTGATGGAGGCGGAGCTGTTCGGCCACGAGGCGGGCGCCCTGCCTGCCGCCCCGGCCCGGAGGGTGGGGCGTTTCGAACAGGCCAACGGCGGTACGCTGTTTCTCGACGAGATCGGGGATCTGCCGCCGGTCATCCAGCAACGGTTGCTGAGGGTGCTGGCCGAGGGCGAGTTCTTTCCGGTCGGCGCGCTGAACCCGGTCAAGGTCGACGTCCGCATCGTCGCGGCCACGCATCAGAACCTGGAGGCCCAGACCAGTGCCGGCCGGTTCCGCGAAGACCTCTACCACCGGCTGAGTGCCGTCCGCATCCAGTTGCCCCCCTTGCGCGAGCGGCGCCAGGACATACCCTTGCTGCTGCGGCATTTTCTCAGGGAGGCGGCGCGCGAGCTCAAGCTCGAAACCCGCTGGCTCAGGCCCGAGGTCGAGGATTTCCTCTGTGGACTGGACTGGCCCGGCAATGTCCGCCAGCTGGAAAACGCCTGCCGATGGATCACGGCCACAGGGGTCGGGCGCGAGGTCTTCATGCAGGATTTGCCCCCGGAGCTGCTGCAGTCGGGCGAGCCGGAGCGTTTCTCCCCGGCGATGGCGGACCAGTGGACACACCTGCTGCGCAGCTGGGTGCTGCAACGCCTCCGCAGCGGCGAACAGCATGTCGCCAGGGAAACGGTCGACCTTGCCGAGGCCATTCTCATTCGTACCGCCCTGGAGCTGACCCATGGACGCCGCGAGGAAGCCGCCAGGCTGCTCGGCTACGGTCGCAACACGGTCAGCCGCAAAATCGCCGAACTCAACCTGGATGCGAACGCCAGCGGCGCGCTCCCGGTGACCACGTCCTCCTGAGCCACCCTGGCCCCGCCCGCGGCGGGCGGGGTATCCCGCGCGGCCAGCCGCGCAGCTCGTCGGTCTTCTTGTGCATCCGCGCGCTCCCGTCTCCCGGGATTGCCGCCCCGGCCCCGGCTAGGGTTGCCGCTCGGAGAGGCTTTGTTGCAGCGCAACCAGGCTTTCCTGGCTGATGCCGATCAGCCCGCGCCGGGTCGCGCTGAAATCCGCCAGCACGGTGATGACCGCCGCGATCAGCACGGGAACGATGGTCAGGGCGAAGGCCGTCCGCCTGCCGGTGGCGCCGGCGCCATACCCGGTGGCCCAGCAGCCGCAGCCGGCGACGCCCAGCAGCAGCACCCAGACCGTGAGCGGGATGCGGTTGCGCATGGCCGCCAGGCGGGTGGTGTCGAGATCGATGATCCTGCTCAGGGAGTTCACGAAGTTCGCGGTCAGGGGCGAGTCCGACAGTTTCCCCGCCGCAACGGCATGGTTCCAGAGCTGCTGCTGGATGGCCGTGGCCGCCTGTTCCGCGGACGCGATCCTGTCCGAATCGTAGCCGGCCCCATAGAAGCCCAGGCGCACGTCCACATAACGCCGCAGCAGCTGCTCCGACGCGCCGCGGTGCGGCTCGGGCAGGAAGGCCGCCAGGAGGTAGGTGGAGCCGATCGCATTGGCCTCCTGCACCACCAGGTCCCGCCGCACCTCGTAGCGCTGCATGGCCATGGCGAAGGTGAAGCCCAGCAGCAGGGCCAGCAGGCCAAGCACGGATCCTTGCAGGGTGCCGAGCTGGTTCAGGCAGGCCTCGTCGCTGGTCTCATGCACGCGCAGCCCCCGGCGGAAACCGAACTCGGCCACGGCCAGCAGCACGACCGTGAAGAAGAACAGCACGCGCCACTGGCTGGAGAAAACGTGGGTCAACAGGTCTTGCATGGTCGTGAATCCAGGCGGGGGACGCTCGTCGGGAAGGCTCTGCGCCGGGGCCGGGGCTATCCGCTCCGGCTGCCGGATGGGATGGTGGCGCTCATGCGGCGGGCTTGCGCAGGTTCCTGTACACCGCCAGCGTCTGCCGCACGACCGCGTCCTCGCCGAATTCCTGCTCCGCCCGCTGGCGGCCGCGCCGTCCCATGTGTCGCCGCCGTTCGGGGTCGTCCAGCAGCGTGCGCAGGGCTTCGGCCAGGGCGCCGGCATCGCGGGGCGGAACCAGAAGCCCGTTGTCGCCGTCGGCGACGGCTTCGCGACAGCCCGGCATGTCGGTGGTGACGATGGCCCGGCCTGCCGCGGCGGCCTCCAGCAGTACCTTGGGCACGCCCTCGCCGTAATAGGACGGCAGGCAGGCGAGGTGACTCTGCGCCAGCACCGCCGGCATGTCGGTCCGCTTGCCCCACCACTCGACGACGCCGGCAGCGCGCCAGGCGTCGAGTTGCGCGACCGGGATGGCGGCATGGTTTTCCGCGTCCGGTTCGCCCACCAGCACGAAGCGCGCCCGGACCCCGGCGGCCTGCAGACGCTCCGCCGCCGCCACGAATTCGCCCACGCCCTTGTCCCACAGCAGCCGTGCCGCCAGGGTGACGACGGGCACGCCGTCGACCTCGGGCGTCGGCCGGAAGCGGTCGAGGTCGACGCCGGAGCCGCGGATCAGGGTGGCCTGCTCCGGGCGGATGGCCCGGGTCTCCAGCAGCAGGCGCAGGTCGTCGGGATTCTGGACGATGACCTGGCCGTGGTCCCGCAGCAGCCAGCGGAACGCCAGCTTGACCAGCTGGCGCAGCCGGCCGGCCCGCCGCTCGTCGGCGAAGATGTGGCCGAGGCCGGCCAGCGCGTTGACGACGCCCGCCTGGCCGGTCAGCCGGGCCGCGAGGCTGCCGTACAGTACCGGCTTCAGGGCGACGTTGTGCAGGATGTCCGGCCGCTCCTGGCGCAGCACCCGGGCGATGGCCAGCACGGTGCGCCATTCGGCCAGCGGGTTCCTGCCGCCGCGGGAAAGCTCCAGCGGGATCAGGCGCAGGCCGGCGTCGCGGATCGCGTCCGCATGCCGGTTGACGCGGGTGGCGACGGCCACGTCGAAGCCGGCCGCGCGCGCTCCGATGCCCAGCGGCAGGCGGTGCGAGCAGAAATACCAGTCCTCGGTGACGAAGAACAGCAGCTTGGGTCGGGACATGGCGGGATGGCTCTCAGTCGCGGGCGGACTGCGCTTCCAGCCAGGCCTGGAACATCAGCACGTCCCACAGGTGGTAGGACCAGTTGCGCCGGCCGGACTGGTGCTGCACCCATTTTTCCTGCACCAGCACGGGATTCAGGTAGCCCTCCGCCTTGAGCCGCCGCGGCTCGATCAGGGCCTCGGCCCAGGGTTTCAGGGGGCCGCGCAGCCAGTGGTCGATGGGAACGCCGAAGCCCATCTTGGGGCGGTCGACCAGGGCGGGCGGCACATGGCGGTAGAGCACCTGGCGCAGCAGCCATTTGCTCTGTCCCTGGCGGATCTTCAGGTCCAGGGGCAGGCGCCAGGCGAATTCGACCACCCGCTGATCGAGCAGGGGGACGCGGGTTTCCAGGCTGACGCCCATGGCGGCGCGGTCCACCTTGACCAGGATGTCGTCCGGCAGGTAGCTGACCGTGTCGAGGTACATCATCCGCTGCTCGAAATCGCGCAGCTGCGGCCACTGGCCGCGGTCGTTGAGCACGGTCTGGGGCTCCCGGCCGCCGCGCACCAGCCGCGCGGGTTCCCGCCAGTGCGAGATGAGGTCGAAATAGATGTCCTCGGGTGTCCTGGAGCCGAGGATGATGGCGAGCTTGTGCAGCTTGTCGCCCAGGCCGGCGTAGCGGAGCCTGGCCGGCAGCAGAAAGCCCAGGTGCCGGAAGATCGCGTTCCAGGCATGCGGCGGCACCACGGTCAGCAGGCCCGCCAGCCCATGCCGCAGGCCGCGCGGCAGGTAGCGCAGCTTGCGCCAGAAGTTCACCGCCCAGAAGTAGCGGTTGTAACCGCCGAACAGCTCGTCGCCGCCGTCGCCCGAGAGGCTGACCGTGACCTGCTGGCGGGCGAGCTGCGAAACCAGGAACGTCGGTATCTGCGAGGCGTCGGCGAGGGGCTCGTCGTACAGCGTGGGCAGCCGCGGGATGACCGCCATGGCTTCCTCCGGCGTCACGTACAGCTCGGTGTGGTCGGTGCCCAGGTGGCGGGCCACCGCCTTGGCGTGCTCGGCCTCGTTGTACTCGGCTTCGGCGAAACCGATGGTGAAGGTCTTCACCGGCTGCGACGACTGCGCCTGCATCAGCGCCACCACCAGGCTGGAATCGAGACCGCCGGACAGGAAGGCGCCCAGCGGCACGTCGGCCACCATCTGCCCGGCGATGGCCTCGCGCAGGAGGCCCTCCAGCGCGTCGGTGGCCTCCGCTTCCGTGCCGGTGAAGGGCTGCATCTGCCCGCGCAGGACGGTATCCCGGACGCTCCAGTAGGCGACCGGCTGCGGTTCCTGGCGATGCTGGCCGAATACCAGGTAGGTGCCGGGCGGCAGCTGCCGGATGTTCTGGTAGATGGTGTAGGGCGAGGGGATGTAGTCGTGGCGCAGCAGCTGCGTGAGCGCATCGCGATCGATGTCGCCGCGAAAGTCCGGGTGCTGGCGCAACGCCTTGAGTTCCGACCCGAACACCAGGGCATCGCCCTGCCAGCCGTAGTAGACGGGTTTCTCGCCCAGCCGGTCGCGGGCCAGATACAGCAGCCGGTCGTGCCGGTCCCAGAGGGCGAAGGCGAACATGCCGATGCAGCGCGTCAAGGCCTCGCCGACGCCCCAGGCCTCGATCGCGGCCAGCAGGGTTTCGGTGTCGGAATGGCCGCGCCAGCCGGACGGCGCGGCCGGCGATGTGGCCTCGATGCGGTCGAACAGCGGATGCTCGGGCGCCGCCGGCCCGCTTTCCAGCGCCCGGCGCAGGGCCAGGTGATTGTAGATTTCCCCGTTGAAGGCGATCACGTAGCGCCCGCTGCGGGAGTGCATCGGCTGGTGGCCGGCGGCGCTGAGGTCCAGGATCGACAGGCGCCGGTGGCCGAGGGCGATCCCGGTTGCGCTGTCGGACCACAGGCCGTCGTCGTCCGGGCCGCGATGGCGCAGGGTGGCCGTCATGCGGCCGACGATGTCATGCAGCTGCTCGGCAGAGGTGCCGGCCGAGCGGTCAAAGAATCCGGTGAATCCACACATGCTTCAGGTTCCAGGGTTATCGTGAGTCGTGTCGCGGTTCATGCCCGGCCGCTTGGCGTCAAGGCAGCGCCGGGCCCAGGCGCCGGTACAGCCGCTCGTACTCGCCGGTGATGCTCGCCAGCGAGTAGCGCTCCCGCACGCGCTCCAGGGCCTCCCTCGCCAGCGTCTGTCTCAGCGGCGCATCGGCGAGCAGCCGGTCAAGGCCCCGGTACAGAGCCTCGGCATCTCCCGGCGGCACGACGATGCCGGTCCCGCCGAGGATTTCCCCGGCATCGCCCACATCCGTGGCCACGCAGGGAATGCCGCAGGCCATGGCCTCGCCCAGGACGTTCGGAAAGCCCTCGCCCCAGGCCGAGCTCAGCACGGCGACGTCCAGCGACTGGAAAAAGGCCGGCATGTCGGACACTTCGTCGAGCAGGTGCACCCGCTCCCTCAGGCCGGCGGCTTCGATGCGCTCTGCCAGCCCGGCATTGCCGGGGTTCAGGCCATGGCCGGCCAGCACGAAGCGGGCCGTCGGCTGCGCGGCCGCTATCCGGCTTGCGGCGCGGAAAAAGTTCGCATGGTCCTTCATGGGATGGAAGCGCGCCGCCATGCCGACCAGCAGGGCGTCGGCCGGCAGCCCCAGCCGTCGGCGGCGTTCGCGCGATTCCGCCAGGGTTGCCGGCGCGTAACGGCGGGTGTCGAAGCCATTGGGAATGAACACCCGCCGGTCGCGCCGGTAACCCAGCCGTTCATGCTGTTGCGCACTGGTCAGGGAGTTGTAGATGATCCCGCGTGGCTGCGCCGAGACGCGTGCCGAGAGCCGGATCAGGCCACGGGTCAGGGGCTTCTCGCGGGCCAGGTCGCCAAGGCTCTGGCGGACATTCCAGACGACCGGAACGCCGCGGGCGACGGTGCCGGCCGCCAGACTGGCCGCGAGGTTGCCGTGATACATCCAGCCCTGCAGCAGGTCGGGCCGTGCCGCCCCGACCTGCTGCAGGAGCTTCGACAGGCCGCCGAGCGTGGGCCTGCCCCTTGGCAGATCCACGGTCAGGACGGGGACGCCGAGGGCTTCGATAGCGGCACCGACCGCACCCCGGTCCATCAGCGAAACCACCGTGTTCGCGTAGCGGGAACGGTCCATCGCCGACAGTAGCTTGAGGAGCATGCGCTCCGCTCCATGAGCGTAGAGCCCGGTGATGATGTGGCAGATGCGCATCAGCCGAGGCTCGCGAAAGCGGCCAGGGTGCCCTCGGCCAGGGCCTGTTCGCCGAGACGGGTCTCGATGTGCTGCCGCACGGCGCGCCCCAGCGTGTCGCCCTGCTGCTGTGCCCGGCGCGTCAGGTCGGCGATTCCCCCGGCCAGCGCCGCCGCGTCGCCGGGCGGCACGACGATGCCGCAGTCCTCGACCAGCCAGGCGGCGTCGCCGACATCGGTGGTGACGCAGGGGATGCCGCAGGCCATGGCCTCGGCCAGCGTGTTGGACATGCCCTCGCCGTACAGCGAGGCCGATACCGCCATGTCCAGGGCGTTGTAGACAGCCGGCATGTCGGTTTGCGGCCCGGCCCAGATCAGTCTGTCGTCCAGTCCCAGATCGGTCGCCTGCCGCCGCAGCGACGCATCCAGCGCAGCCGGTCCTCCGCCGACGCAGACGAAGCGCAGGCCGGGATCGGTGGTGCGCAGGCGGGCGGCGGCCTGCAGGAAGATCGGGTGCCCCTTCATCGGATCGAGGCGGCCGATCAGGCCGACCAGCCGCTGTTCCGGCGCGATGCCCCAGGCGGCGCGGAAGGCCGCGCCGCAGCGGCGGTCGGGCAGGAAGCGGCGGGTATCGATGCCGTTGCGCACCACGCGCAGCCTGGCCGCCGGAAAGCCGGCGGCCAGGGCCGCCTGCCGGCCACGCTCCGAGTTGGCGATGACGAGATCGGCCTGGCCCGCCAGGCGGGTTTCCAGGTGGCTGGTCAAACGGCTCAGTCCGTCATAGCGGGACAGGTCCATGTTCGAGGCGCGCAGGCCGATGACGCGCCGGGTGCCCGGCAAGCAGGGGCCCAGCAGGCTGTTCAGCAGATTCGCGACGGTCAGGAAGGAGTAGACGATGTCCGGTCGCTCGCACCGGAGGGTGCGGAGCAGTCGCCAGACAAAACCCGCGTTGTCCCAGCGGCCCCGCTTGCCAAGGTCGATCAGCGGGATGCCGGCGCCGGCCAGCTCGGCTTCCAGCGCGCCGCCGCCATAGAACACCGCGACCTTGATCTCATGGCCGCGTTGCCTGAGGGCGGTGGCCAGCAGGCAGACCTGGCGTTCGGCGCCGCCGACGCTCAGCTGGCGGATCAGCAGCAGGATGCGCATCAGGTACCCCTGACCCGCGGGCGCAACAGGGCGTCCCAGCGGGACAGCACCTGGGGCAGGCCGAACCGCTGGAGGATCTCCGGCGCCCGGCGGGCCAGCCGGGCCCGCAGGTCGGCCTGGGTCATCAGCTGCTCCAGCGCGGCGGCCAGCGCGGCCGGGTCCTCCGCCGGCACCAGGCAGCCGTCCAGCCCGTCGCGGATGATTTCCCGGGGTCCGGTCGGGCAGTCGGCGGCAACGACCGCGAGGCCCAGGGCCATGGCCTCGCAGAGTGCCATCGGGAAACCCTCGAAGCGGGACGGCAGCACGAACAGGTCCGCCTGTCGCAGGAACGCCTCGGGGGCATCCACCTGCCCGGTCAGCCAGACCCGCCCTTGCAGTCCCAGGTGCTCGATCCGGGCTTCCAGATCCTGGCGCAAGGGGCCCTCGCCGAGGATGGCCAGACGCCAGCCGGGCTGGCGGCCGGCGAGTGTGGCAAAGGCGTCCAGCAGCAAGTCGAAACCCTTCTGTTCCGTCAGCCGGCCCATGGCGGCCAGCCAGGGGCCGGGTGGCAGCACCGGCGGACGGGCCGCGCCCTCTGGCGGCAGGACCACCGGATTGGGGATGACGGCGAGCTTCCCCTGCAGACGCCGGGGAAAGAAGGCCCGCACGCGCTCGGTCAGCACTACCACCCGGTCCGCCATGGGATAGACCGCCCGGCGCAGCAGTCTCCAGGCCGGCTTGATGTGGTACTGCGAGGGGTCGATGTGCTCGGACACGATGACCGGCAGGCCCAGCCCGCGGGTTGCCAGCAGGGTCAGCACATTGGTGCTGTCCAGGAAGCTGATGACGGCGTCGGGATTCGCGGCCCGGATGGCCCGCCGCAGGGCCAGCAGGCGTTTGCCATTGTTCAGCAGGGCCGCCGGCAGGTTGCGGGATTGCCGGAGCTGTCCCAGCCGCTGGTGGCGGATGCGCCCGTCCAGCGGGAAGAAGGGTGGCAGCGATCCGTCATCCAGGGTGATGAGGTCGATCTCCCGGCCCTGCGCGGCCCAGGCGTTGGCCAGGATGGACATGACCCGCTCCGCGCCCCCGGCCGTGAGCGCGTGAATGATCAGTGCCAGTTTCATGTGGGGGGCGCCACCGCGAGGCGGGGGATGTCCTTCCGCAGCAGGCAGCGCAGCAGCAGCTTTGCCTGCCAGTTCGGCGCGGCGGCGCGGCCGATGGGGGACTGGCGGAACAGCCGCCAGGTGCGCAGGCCTTCATGGGCGAAGTTGCCCAGGGCGCCGTACCAATAGCGCACCAGATGCGGATGGGCGAGGCTGGCCGGGATGCCGCAGCGGGCGCAGCCAAGATCAAGCAGCTTTTCCAGCCAGCGGCGGATGTTTTCCGGCCTGTCGTCCCCGGCCGGCGGCTGGAATTTCGCCAGCCGGTTGTGCAGACGCAGCTCCGCTTCACTGGCGCCGATGCCGAGGTTGTGCAACTGCCGGCCCCGGACCTGGTCGGCGGTGCCGCCCTGGGCGGCCTGGTGCCGGTGGCTGACGTTGTCGGGGTGGGCGCGGTAGCGCACCAGCGCCTGCGGCAGGTTCGCCGTCGCGGTCAGTTCGGCGCAGCGGCTCCAGAGTTCGTAGTCCTCCGCGTGGACGTGGGCGAGGCTGAAGTGCAGCGCATGGGCTTGCAGGAACGCGCGCCGGATCAGCATGGTGCTGTGCTGGAAGGGATTGTCGAACAGCATGAAGAACCGTATGGCACCGTGTGCCGTCGGCAGTTCGACGGTCGACACGCGGTCGTTTTCCAGTTTCTCGTACCACGTTCCGCAGATGCCGATTGCCGGGTGCTGTTCCATGAACGCGATCTGCCGGTCGAGCCGTTCGGGCAGGCTGATGTCGTCGCCGTCCATGCGGGCGATGTAGTCCCCGCGCGCCAGCTCCAGGCCCTTGTTCAGGGTGCGTATCAGCCCCAGGTTCGCGCCGTTCTCCACCCGCCGGATGCGGGGGTCGTCGAAGGCGCGGCTGATCTCCCGGCTGTCGTCGGTGGAGCCGTCGTCGATGATCAGCAGTTCGAAATCCCGGTAGGTTTGGCGCAGGATGCTGTCGATCGCCGGATGCAGATATTTCCCGGCGTTGTAGACCGGCATCAGCACGGTTGCCTTTGGTGGATGGTGGGCGCTTGCTTTAATAGCGGGTGGTCCTCGGCGGTGGGAGATTGACGGCTGTCAGGTACGGGATTGTCCGATTCCGAATCCGCAAAGCGATCGCAGGAACAGCTTTGCCCGCCATTCCAGGCCGGCATGGGTGCCCATGGGGTATGCGTTGAACAAGCGCCAGACCGTGCGGCCATTCCCGGCGGCCTGTCCACAGGCCGAATACCAGTAGCGGCCTAACACACCGTAGACCAGGGAGGACGGGAGAGTCGTCCTGTCCAGCACGGCATCAGCCAGGGACGAAAGCCATTCACCGGCACGCCGAAGCCGATCGAAATCGCCTTCGAAGCGGAAGTTCAGCAGGTCCAGGTGCAGTTGCAAGTCCGCGTCGTCAGGATGGATGCCAAAGCTTTCCAGGTGAAGCGGTCTGACCCTGTCGGCATGCCGCACCATGTCCTCGCGGAAGCGGTTGCTGGAATTCCCGGGATGGAACCGATAGGTGACATGCGCTGCCGGGAGATTCGCGAGGCGCATGTGTCTGGCGCATCTGACCCAGAACTCGTAATCCTCGGCAAAGGCAAAGTCGTTGTCATAGCGCAGGTGCTGCTGCTCGATGAAGGATCGCCGCAGCATGACAGTGTTTTGACCAAAGCAGTTGTCGAAAAGCAGCATGAAAAGGATGTCCTCGTGCCGCTGTGGAAACCTGACGGCTTCCGTCTTTGTCCCGGTCACTTTCCGGTACCAGGTTCCGCAGACGCCTACATCCTGATGCCGGTCAAGGAAGGCCACCTGGGCAGCAAGCCTGTCCGGACCGGCAATGTCGTCCGCGTCCATGAGCGCCAGGTAGTCGCCCTGTGCCAGCTCCAGCCCATGATTGCGCGTCCGCGGAATGCCCAGGTTGCCGCTGTGGCTGACCAGACGCAGGCGAGGGTCGCGGTATTCTCGTATGGCGCTCTCGGTATCATCGGTAGAGCCGTCATTGATGATGAGCAGGCTGAAGTCCCGGTAGGTCTGGTTCAGGATGCTGGAAATGGCCTCGCCGATAAAGTCCTGGCCATTGTATACGGGTATGAAAACCGTTACCCGAGGTGCAGGCGGCATGGTGTCGAGGCCTCCGTGACGGTACGGGATGAGGTCAGCCGGCGGGTGGCTGGTTACGAATGGCAACACATCCGGAAAGCCTCGGACGCCAGAAAATCATCAAAGGCCGCCTTGTAGCCCGGGAAGTCGAAGGTGACGGACCATTGCCCCTGGCGCGCAATGGCTTTCTCGATGAAGGTCTTGTCCATCTGTCCCGGGCGATGCAGGAGCGGATTGACGTCGTAGCGCCCGACGGAGCGCATGTAGTCGACAAACTTGAAGGCCCCGCCGTCAAGCTTATCGCTCATCTTGGTCCATGTGTTGGGAATGCCGAGCGCGTCGGCAACGATGAGGCCATGAAGGCTGGACGATGCTATGAAGGCGCAGTCGCACATTTGCTGGAGGATGTGCTCGCAGCTTCCGTTTTGCACGTCGATGATGCTGACCCTGAGGCCATCAAAAGATAGCTCGCCTTCGATGCGGGTTCTTTCATGGCTTTTCCGGATCCTCCGCTTCAGGGTTTTGAGCGGCGTCAGCCACGGCGCCGGCGAGAGTGCGTCCTGGTCGGCGTAGTGGGGGATCAGGCCAATATCGTACGTGGGGTTGGCCTTCGGTCTGCAGGGTGACAGGAGCGACAGGAGCAAGGCCGGATCGCCGAGGGTAACGTCCTGGTTTGGCGGCAGCAGGCCTTGATGCCGCAGCCGCTGCCTGGTCAGCGGGCCGCGAACGCAGCCAATCCCCAGGGGAGGCCTTGGCGGCAATCTGGATTCATCGATCAGGCCTGCTCCCCATATCCAGGTGTTCGGGGTTGCTGTTCTAATCATCGAGCCGATGAACATGAGGTGTGGCGCCTCATCCCAGGGTTCGGCGACGGCTTTGACGGGTATTCCGAGGAGGCACTCGAAAATATAGCGGTTTAGCTCGTCGCCGAAGTTTGGAGTACCCGTGTAATACTTGATGTTTAGCATATGGGCGTGACCGGTGGGGCGGTGGCGGCGCGGGTTGACGGAGCCATGCTTCAGCAGCCCGCGCGCTTGCTCTTGTGGGGCGCGGGACTTGGTGCTGCCCGTCCGCCCGCAGCAGCGGGTGGCCGAGCCGGTTGGCTACTCTGGCAGTTCATGGCCGTAGCCGAAGTGCTCGAAGTCAGGTCGATAGCGCTCGTAAACCCTGGCTTGCAGGGCGGGGGTGTAGACATTCCGGCAGCCCTCGCTCGTGCCGGACTTGGTGCGGCAGAGGTGAGGCAACGCCGGGATCGCCGTGTCGTCGATGCCGATGGCCTGGAACGCCTTGGTGAAATCGCTCTGGTAATGCTCGAAACGGCCAACAAAGGTGTAAGGCAGCAGGCCATGCAGTATCTGGGTGCTTTGCACGCGCCAATGCGGATCCATGTCGTGATCCGATTGTCCGGCCACGGCTGTCACGAACGCCTCAAAGTCCACCGGGTGCGACAGGTCGCTGGTATCGTGGCCCAGCAGGCGCAGTATCTTGGCCTTTTGCGGTTTGCCCTTGACGATCTTGTCGCGGTAGCAGGACAGCAATCGGCTGTAGGGGTTGCGCACGAAGGTGATGAATCGGTAACCCTGCCTCTGAAGGGCGCTGAGCGAGGTGGGGTGCCGAAAGTCGTTCAGGCAGGTCAGTGGGCACTGTGATCTGTCGTGGTATGTGCGCCAGTCGTCCTGATCCATCCCGGCCTGTCGGTGCTCCAGTTCAAGCTGCACCAGGGCCGACTTGAGCGACGTGCAGCCAGTCTTGGGGTTGTCCATGTAGACATACCGATAGCGCCGGGAGATAAAGACGGCGTACAGCAGGTCGTCACGCGGCAGGTTCTTTAGCGCTTGCTGGATGATCGGGCAGTTTCTCTGGTAGGGGTGCCAGCGCAGGGCTCTGAGACGCTCGATGAGGGCTGCCCCACAGGCGCTCTTGACGGATTTGAGGGTGTTGATCATGGGGGGTCGATGCGGGCGGCGATGGAAGGGACGTCATGCCGGATATCCGGTCAGGCGGTTGTTGCCTCGATCTCGATGGGGCAGAAGCAGCCGAAGCGGTCCTTTCCGCGGGTCAGAAAGGGGGTGAGCAAGGGATCCTCGATCTCGTCGGTTACCAGTTCGAGAGCGATCACCTGCTCCTGCGTGAAGAGGACCTCCGCGCGGTGCCGGATGGTCAGCGAGATCAGATAGGTTCCGGGGATCAGGCGGTGGTCGGCGATCTTCAACAGGAGGCCGTGGACGCCCGGGGAGAGGCTGGGCAGCACCGCGCGGGCGGTGACGATGCGGGCGCCGATGCTGTTGATGATGGGCAGGACGATCTCCGTTTCCCCGAGATGCCGATCCGTCGCGAGTTCTAGGCGCAGGCGAAGCGGCTTGTTGAAACCCACCTCCATGCGGGTTTGCTCGAAAGCCAGACTGGCAATCTGGAACCAGGGTACCCGCGCCGCCAGGTTGCGTGCCTGGGACGCCTCCTCGTTGAGGCGCAGATAGCCCCTGACCCCGGATTCGCTGTCCCCGTCCTGGATGATCCTGCCAGCCTGCAACAGCAGGATCCGGTCGGTAAATTGCAGGACCGCACTCATGTTGTGGCTGACGAACAGCACCGTCCGTCCGGTATTGCCGATCTCCTGGAGCTTGCCCAGGCATTTTTTCTGGAATCTGACGTCGCCCACGGCCAGCACCTCATCGACGATGAGGATTTCCGGCTCCAGGTGGGCGGCCACGGCGAAGCCGAGTCGCACGTACATGCCCGATGAATAATGCTTGACAGGCGTGTCCAGGAACTTTTCGACCTCGGCGAAGGCGACGATGTCGTCGAAGCGCGCGCGAATCTCGGCCTTCGTCATGCCGAGGATGGCGCCGTTGAAATAGATGTTCTCGCGTCCGGTCAGCTCGGGGTGGAAGCCGGTGCCTACCTCGAGCAGGCTCGCTACCCGTCCGCGGATGCGGATCTCGCCGCGGGTCGGCTCGATGATGCGCGAGAGGATCTTCAGCAGCGTCGACTTGCCGGCGCCGTTGCGGCCGATGATGCCGACCTTCTCGCCGCTGCGGATCGAGAAGCCGATATCCTGCAAGGCCCAGAATTCCTCGATGGCTTCGCCCGCCGCGGGTGCCGGCCGGCGCAGCAGGGCGCGCGAGGCCCGGTTGAGGCCGGTGGCCACGGCATCGCGGAAGGTGCTGTAGTTCTCGCCGCTGCCAAGGTGGCGCAGGGCGAACTTTTTCGCGAGCCCCTCGACCTGGATGACCTGCGACATCAGAGCAACTCCGCCAGGTTGCGCTCCACCCGCCGGAAATACAGGAGTCCGGTCGACAGCAGCAGCAGCCCCATGACCAGGGCCATGCCCATATGGCGCGTCAGGCCATCGGGCGCGAGTCCCAGCAGCGACCAGCGGAAGCCCTCGATCACGCCGACCATCGGATTCAGCGCGAAGAGATCGCGCCAGGCGTCCGGCACGACGCTGCTGGAAAAGCCGACCGGCGAAAGGTAGAGCCCCAGCTGCACCATGAATGGCGTCAGGTAGCGAAAATCCTTGTACTGCGCGGTCAGGGCGCAGATCCACAGGCCCGCGCCCAGGGCGACCAGGAACACCAGCGCCATGCAGCCCGGCAAGGCCAGCAGGCGCCAGTCGGGCAGCCGCTGGTACCACGCGAACAGGGCGACGAGCACCGCCAGGGCGCAGATCAGGTCGGCGAGACTCACCATGATGGCGCTGGCCGGGACGATCAGGCGGGGGAAATAGACCTTGGTGATGATGGTTTCCTTGTTGCTGAGGCTGTTGCCGGCGTCGGCAAAGGCGGAGGCGAAGAACTGCCAGGGCAGCATGGCGGCGAACACCAGCAGCGGGTAGGGCACGCCATCGGACGGCAGCCGCGCCACGCGGCTGAACACCAGCGTGAAGACCAGCATGGTCAGCAGCGGTCGCAGCACCGCCCAGGCCACGCCGATGCTCATGCGCTTGTAGCGCAGCAGGATGTCGCGCCAGGCCATGAACCAGAACAGCTCGCGATAGCGCCAGATGTCGCGCCAGTAGTTGCCGACGATGCGATTCGGCGTGATGAGGATTTCTTGGTGAGCGGACATCGTCAGCGGGGCGGGGGCTGGTGATTCACGGGCAAACGTCGGATGCGGGATTGCGGGCCTATCGTGCGCCAGGCGCGGGTTCGCTTGTCCAGGGGCCGGGAGCGACGGCGTTGGCGGACGGCGCAAGGTTCACTGGAGCAACCCGCCGGCCGGGTCATGCACGGCGAAACCCCCTGTCCATGGCGCCGCCCGCGGCAGGCTCGTCCACGGGCGGCTGGCGGACCGGGACAATCGCCGGTCCGCCCTCGGCAAGCCCCGGTGAAAGGCGAATCATGGTAAGGGGATCGCGGCAAGGCGGCAAGGGATGCCTTTTTGCACTCCACCCGGGGATTCGCTAACCTAGCCGCCCGCCGATCATTTACGCCTTGAATGGACGTTCTCTTATTGACAGGCCTGTTCATCCTCAACGGCCTGTTTGCGATGTCAGAAATCGCGATTCTCTCCGCCCGCAAAATTCGCCTCCAGCAAGCGGTCGACGAAGGGGTTACCCGGGCCCGGGCGGCCCTGGAACTGGCCAATGCACCGAGTCATTTCCTCTCCACCATCCAGGTCGGCATCACGCTGATCGGCATCATGAGCGGCGCGCTGGGCGAAGCGGCGCTGTCCGGCCGGCTCGACACCTACTTGCGGCAGTTCCCGCTGCTCGCCCCCTACAGCGAGGGGCTGGCGCTGGCCATCGTGGTGGTCGGCATTACCTATTTTTCCCTCATCATCGGCGAGCTGGTGCCGAAACGCCTGGCCCTCCTGAAACCCGAGAAGATCGCCATGATCATGGCGGGGCCGATGCGCGGACTGTCCCTGCTGGCCTATCCGCTGGTGAAGGTGCTGAGCTGGTCCACCGACGGTGTGCTGTGGCTGCTGCGCGCGCAGAAGTCGGAGGAGCCCCTGGTGTCGGAAAAGGAGATCCGGCTGATGATCGACCAGGGCATGGAGGCCGGCGTCTTTCACAAGGGCGAAAAGGAGCTGGTGTCGAATGTCATGCGCCTGGACGCCCTCAAGGTCGGCGCCATCATGACCCCGCGCATGGACATGTACTACCTGGACGTGGCCAACCCCATCGAGGAAAACCGCCGCCGGCTGATCGAGAGCCCGCATTCCATCATCCCGGTCTGCCGCAACGGTCTCGACAACGTGCTGGGCGTGATCGAGGCGAAGGACCTGCTGCGGCGCGCCCTGTCCGGCGAGGCGCTGAAGCTGACGGCGGCGGTGCGACCGGCCAACTACATCCCCAAGTCCCTGAGTTCGGTGCAGCTGCTGGAGGAATTCAAGCGCTCCAAGATCGCCCTGGCCCTGGTGGTCGACGAGTATGGCGAGGTGGCGGGCCTGGCGACGCTCAAGGACGTGATGGAGGCCATCGTCGGCGATATCCCCTCGGACGAGGCCGGGGACGATGAGCCCGAGGCGATCCGGCGCGATGACGGCAGCTGGCTGCTGGATGGCACCCTGACCATCGAGAAGTTCAAGCAGCTGTTCTCGCTGGAAGCGATGCCGGACGAGGCCGGTGGTGGTTACAACACCGTGGGCGGATTCGTCATGATGCAGCTGGGCCATGTACCGCGCGCCAGCGACCATTTCGACTGGAGCGGTCTGACCTTCGAGGTGGTCGACATGGACCGCAACCGGGTCGACAAGATTCTGGTATCGTCACGCCCCAAGGCCGAGGGTTAGACCGCCCCGGCGATCGGCGGCGGTCGGGGCCGCCGCAAACGCATGATGTGGGGAGGACCATGAATATCACGACGGAGACCCGCGACGGTCGTACCATCGTCTCGCTGCGGGAAGAGCGCCTGGATGCGCAGAACTCGGGGGAACTGCGGGATTACATCCTCGGGCTCCTGGAGGCCGGCGGCCAGCGCCTGATCGTGGATCTCTCCGGCGTCAGTTTCATCGACAGTTCCGGCCTGGGCGCCCTGCTGTCGGGTTACAAGAATGCCAATCTGCGCTCGGGTTCCTTCGCCCTGGCGGGCCTGCAGCCACGGGTCCAGTCGATGTTCGAGCTGACCCGCCTGCATCGGGTGTTCGAAATCTTTCCCACGGTCGAGGCCGCGCTGGTTTAGGCTCGGGGGGCCGGCATGAACGACAGAGATGATATCCACGTCGATATCGTGGTGCCCAACAAGAAGCGCTATCTGAGCCTCATCGGCAATATCGCCGAGGAGGTGGCCCGCGCGCTGGATCACTATGGCGGCGACCGCGAGGCGCTGGCCTACCATCTCAACCTGGTGCTGACCGAGGCCATGGTCAACGCCATCGAGCACTCCACGCCGGTGGATTCCGACCATACCGTCCGGGTCTGCATCTTCATCGAGGAAGACGACCTCTGCATCCGGGTCTACGACCACGGCCAGGGTTTCGACCTCGACCTCATCCCCTCCCCGGACCTGGACATCCTCAGCGAGCGGGGCCGCGGGATCTTCCTGATCCGGACCCTGATGGACAACGTCAGCTACAGCAAGACCGCGTCCGGCAACGTGCTGGAGATGCACAAGGCGCTGGCCTGAGCGCCCGCCTTCATGCGGCCGGGGATGCCGGCGCGAACACCGCGATCAGATTGTTGGCGGGCATGGGCACGACCTCGATGAGGACCAGCCCCGCTTCCCGGGCGGCTGCCGCCACCGTTTCCAGGTTCCGCACGCCCCATGCCGGATTCCGCGCCCGAAGGCTGTGGTCGAAAGCCGCGTTGCCGGGGGCCGTATGCTCGCCGTGGCGCCGGAAGGGACCATACAGCACCAGCCGGCCTGCCGCCGGCAGCAAGCGGCCGGCGCCGGCCAGAAGCCCCAGGCAGGCCGACCAGGGCGCGATGTGGATCAGGTTGATGCAGACGATGGCCGTGATGGCGGGCCGTGTGCCTGCCAGCCGCTGTGGCCAGCCCGGGTCGGTGGCATCCAGCGTTATCGGCGGCAGCAGGTTGTCCGCGGGGTGCCGTGCCAGCCAGGCCGCGATGCTGGCCAGCGCCGCTGGCGCGGTGTCCGAGGGCTGCCAGTGGCGGGGGTGCAGGCGGGGCGCAAAGTGGATGGCATGCTGGCCGGTACCGCTCGCGATTTCCAGGACGGTTCCGGCAGGCGGCAGCACGCGGTGCAGTACGGCCAGGATGGGGTCGCGGTTGCGTTCGGTGGCCGGGGCGTGCCGGCGGGCGGAGTCGTCGTGCATGGCGGTGGTGTCCGGTTTCCATCCGGTACCCGGCGCAGCGGGCTGGACGAACATTTTGCGTGACCTTGCGGTCGTATGATGCTGTTTTTTGACCTTCTCAAGGAATTTCGACGATGAACAATCCGTTGCTGGAAGACCATACCCTGCCGCCTTTCTCCCGGATCAAGCCGGAACACGTCATGCCCGCCATGCGCCAGCTCATCGACGATAGCCGGCGCCTGATCGAGGAACGGCTGGTGGCCGCCGGCCCGTTCACCTGGGACAACCTGGTCGAGCCGCTGGAGGACATCGACGACCGCATCAACCGGGCCTGGTCGCCGGTCGGGCACCTCAACGCGGTGGCCAACAGCGAGGCCCTGCGGGAAGCCTACAACACCTGCCTGCCGCTGCTCAGCGAGTACGCGACCGAGGTTGGCCAGAACGATCGGCTCTACGCCGCCTACCGCAGCATCGCCGACAGTCCGGCCTTCGCCGGGCTGGATCAGGCCCAGCGCAGGATCGTCGAGAACGCCCTCAGGGATTTCCGCCTGTCCGGAGTGGACCTGCCGCCGGCGCAGAAGCAGCGCTTCAAGGACATCGCCCAGGAGCTGTCGCGGCTCGGCAGCCAGTTCCAGGATCATGTGCTGGACGCCACGCAGGGCTGGTCGAAACACATCGAGGACGAATCCCTGCTGGCCGGTCTGCCGGATTCGGCGCGCGCCATGGCGGCCCAGGCCGCGGCTGCCAAGGGGCTGCCGGGCTGGCTGTTCACGCTCGAGTTTCCGTCCTACATCGCCATCATGACCTATGCCGACAACCGCGAGCTGCGCCGCGAGTGCTACACCGCCTATGCGACCCGCGCTTCCGACCAGGGGCCCGACGCCGGCCGGTGGGACAACACCGAGGTCATGGAACGCCTGTTGGCGCTGCGGCACGAGGAAGCCCAACTGCTCGGCTTCCGCAATTTCGCCGAACTGTCCCTGGCCACCAAGATGGCACCCTCCACCGATGCCGTCGTGCGCTTCCTGGAGGATCTCGCCGACCGCTCGTTGCCGCCCGCCCGCCGCGATCTGGCCGAGCTGAAGGCGTTCGCGGAGCAGGCGCTGGAGATCGATACGCCGGGCGCTTGGGACTGGACCTATGCCTCGGAGAAGCTGCGCCAGTGCAAGTACGATCTGTCCGAGGAAGAGGTCCGCGCCTATTTTCCGGCGCACCGGGCCGTGTCGGGACTGTTCGCCGTGGTGGAACGGCTCTATGGCGTCACCATCCAGGAAAGGACCGGCGTCGACACCTGGCATCCCGATGTCCGCTACTACGAGATCCGCGATCCGTCCGGCGACCTGCGCGGCGGATTCTATCTCGATCTCTATGCCCGCCCGCACAAGCGCGGTGGCGCCTGGATGGACGAGTGCGTCACCCGCCGCCGGCGCGGCGGGCATGTGCAGCATCCGGTGGCCTACCTGACCTGCAATTTCACGCCGCCGACCGGCGATGCGCCGGCCCTGCTGCGGCATGACGAGGTGCAGACCCTGTTCCACGAGTTCGGCCACGGATTGCAGCACATGCTGACGCGGGTCGATCACCTGGGGGTCTCCGGCATCCATGGCGTCGAATGGGATGCGGTCGAACTGCCCAGCCAGTTCATGGAGAACTTCTGCTGGGAGCCGGAGGCCCTGGCGCTGATCTCCGGCCATCATGAGACCGGCGAGCCCCTGCCGCAGGCGCTGCTGGACAAGATGATCGCCGCCCGCAACTTCCAGTCCGGCATGCAGATGGTCCGGCAGCTGGAATTTGCCCTGTTCGATTTCCGCATGCACCGCGATTACGATCCGGCGCGGGGCGGGCGCGTCTACCCGATCCTCGAGGAGGTGCGCCAGCGCGTTGCCGTGGTCACCCCGCCGCCGTTCAACCGCTTCCCCCACAGTTTCTCGCACATCTTCGGCGGTGGTTATGCGGCCGGCTACTACAGCTACAAATGGGCCGAGGTCCTGTCCAGCGATGCCTTCTCGCTGTTCGAGGAGCGCGGCATCTTCGACCCGGAGGTCGGCCGCGCCTTCCTGGAGAACATTCTCGAAAAGGGGGGCAGCGCGGGCGCCATGGACTTGTTCGTGGCGTTCCGCGGGCGCGAGCCCCGGGTCGATGCGCTGCTTCGCCACAGCGGTCTTGCCGAGGCCGCCTGAACACGCCCGCCGGGGTGCCCTGTGCCGCTGACCGGGCGCCCCGGGCCTGGAAAAAATCCTTAAAGCCGACATGCGCTTGTGCTAAATTACGCGGCTGTTTTTTGCAGGGGGTGCCCCGATGAAAGCGCGCGTCAAGTGGGTTGAAAATGCCATGTTCCTCGGCGAGTCCGGCAGCGGGCATGCCGTGGTCATGGATGGCCCGCCGGAGTCCGGTGGCCGGAACCTCGGCCTGCGGCCGATGGAGATGCTGCTGATCGGCATGGGCGGCTGCGCATCCTTCGATGTCGTCCACATCCTCCGCAAGGGCCGCCACGACATCCGTGCCTGCGAGGCCCTGCTCGAGGCCGAGCGCGCGGAGACCGACCCCAAGGTTTTCACCCGTATCCATCTGCATTTCGTGGTTGCCGGCAGGGGGTTGAGCGAGGCCGCCGTCGAACGCGCCGTCAAGCTGTCCGCCGAGAAGTACTGCTCCGCTTCGATCATGCTCGGCAAGACCGCGACGGTCACGCACAGTTTCGCGCTCGTCGAGGCCGATGCCTGAGTCCGCCGCGACCGGGCCAGCCTTGCGCCACCGGCTTGTTCCTGGCGTTTCATCCCTGCCCGCGCAGGGTTCACTCATGACGGGGTATCGTTAATTCGATGGACATCGACAAACTTCAGCTGCACGGTTTCAACAACCTGACCAAGTCGCTGAGCTTCAACATCTACGACATCTGCTACGCCAAGACCGAGTTGCAGCAGCGCCGCTACATCGAGTACATCGACGAGATGTACAACGCCAAGCGGCTGACCCAGATACTGACCGACGTGAACGCCATCATCGGTGCCCAGATCCTCAACGTGGCCCGGCAGGACTATGAACCGCAGGGCGCCAGCGTCACCATGCTGATCTCCGAGGGCCACGATGCGCCGTCGCTGGTCGGCAACATGGAGGAGCCGGGTCCCCTGCCTGATTCCGTGGTTGCGCACCTCAACAAGAGCCACATCACCGTCCACACCTATCCGGAAAGCCACCCCTACGGTGGCATCAGCACGTTCCGCGCGGATATCGATGTGTCCACCTGCGGCCGCATCTCGCCCCTGAAAGCGTTGAACTACCTGATCCACAGCTTCGAGTCCGATATCGTCATCATGGACTACCGGGTGCGTGGCTTCACCCGCGACATCAGCGGCCAGAAGCATTACATCGACCATGAGATCACCTCGATCCAGAACTACATCTCCGACGTGACCGCCGAGCGCTACCAGATGATCGACGTCAACGTGTATCAGGAGAACATCTTTCATACCAAGATGATCCTGAAGGATTTCGTGCTCGACAATTACCTGTTCGACACCGACAAGGATGCCCTGACCCCGGAAGAGCGGATCGGCATCCAGCGCCAGCTCAAGCAGGAGATGGCGGAAATCTTCTATGGCCGGAACTACAAGCTGCGCCGCTGAAGCCTGTCCCGACCGCCCATGAAAAACCGGCCTTGCGCCGGTTTTTTCGTCGCTGGCGGGCGTCTGCCGTCGTTTCAGAGCTGCCGCGGCGGCAGCGTCGGGTCGAGCGCCTTGTCGGCACTTTCCGCGCCGCACACCGGCAGCCCGGTCGGGTCCAGCAGGCCGAGCTGCACCAGCACCGTGGCCTGATCCCAGTAGATGCGCTCGCTGACCAGGCGATCGCCCTCGAAGCTGACGCTGGCGACCAGCGCCACCTTGACGTGCCGGCCGGTGGGCGGAACACCCGGCAGCAGCCACGGCATGGCCAGCGTGTGGGTAAACTCGAAAACCATCTCGTCGACCAGGCGATCATGGCCGACGGTACGGCCGATCAGGGTCATCCGGGTGTCCGGCGGCATCTGCGGGATGAAGCTGTCGCCATAGAACCGGCGCAGCTCCTCCCGGCCCCGTCCGCCGGTCATCACCGGAATATGATTGACATAGGCATGCGGCACCATGGTGTCCAGCGTGGACTCGGTATTCCGGGTTTCGAATTCGTAGCCGATGTGTTGCTCCCACAGGGCGATCAGGCGCTGCTGGCGGGGCGTCAGGTTGTCCGGTGTCATGTTCTTTCTCCCAGTCTCTTGCCGATGGGCAGTTTGTTGGTCTGTTGTGACGCGGCCCACAACCACCGCGAGCTATCGCGGTGGGGCAGCCTATCCCAGCTGCCGGGCCAGCAGCGTCACCGGATGCAGGACTTCGATGTCGGCCAGGCCACGTTCACGCAAACCGGCGCGCAGGTGCATGGCGCAGCCGGGGTTGGAGGTCAGCAGCAGGGCGGGCCGGGTGGCGGCGATGGCGTCGAGTATGTCCTCGCGCAGGGCGTTGGCCATGCCGGGGTGGTCGATCAGGTAACTGCCGGCGGCGCCGCAGCAGCGGGTCTGGGCGGGGAGGGGGACGACCTTCAGCTCGGGAATGCGACCGAGCAGCGTGAGGGCATGGCGGTCGGCGCGCAGCACGTGTCGCAGGCTGCATGGCGCATGCAGGCAGACGGTGTGCGGCAGCGGCTTGACGGCCAGCCCTTCCGGCCAGGCCTGCCCGGCGAGGAACTCGCTGATGTCGAGCACACGCCGGCTGAAGGCGCGGGCAGCATCCGAGGCGTCGTCCCGGTCGTATTCGCGCAGCATGGCGCCGCAGCCACTGGCGAAGCTGACGATGGGGGGGGCATCCTGGTCGGCGGCGAAGGCATGCAGGTTCTCGCGGATGCGCTCGCTCGCGGCGGCCGGTTCGCCGGCATGCTGCTCCAGTGCCCCGCAGCAGGTCTGCCCGGCGGGAATGTCGACCGCCAGCCCGAACCGGTGCAGCACGGTCATGGCCGCCTGCACGGTGGCGCGATCGGCCAGCCCGGCCGTGCAGCCCAGGAACAGCTCGACGCGGCCACGCACCGGCCCCTGCGGCGGGCGATGGAGCCCCGGCGCCGGCAGCGGCGCCGCGTCGGTGGGCGGGAGGCCGGCGGTCATTTCCCCCGCGCCGGCCAGGCGCGCCAGGGCGGTGGTCACGCCCCGGGCCGAGCCGGACAGCAGCCGGTCGCTGATCGTGGCCAGGGGGGTGCGGGTCAGCGCCGCCCGGATGACGGCCTTTTTCAGGCGCGGCGCCAGTGCCTGCCCGCGCGCCGCCGCGCCGGTCTCGCCGCGGAAGCGGTCGACGATGCGCCCGTAGGGAACGTAGGCGGGACAGGCCGATTCGCAGGCCCGGCACAGCAGGCAGTTGTCGATGTGCTCCAGCAGGGCTGGCGTGGGCGGAAGTTCGTCCCGTGCCCAGCCCTGGATCAGGGACAGGCGCCCGCGCGGCGACTCGTTCTCGTCCTGGGTCTTGAGATAGGTCGGGCAGTGCGGCAGGCACAGGCCGCACTTGACGCAGATATCGGTTTCCGCGGCGAGCTGCGGGTCGCGCATGGGGCGGGCGTCGGCCGGGCGAGGGGCGTGCCTGGCCGGCCTCAGTGCCGGAAATGGCGCATGCCGGTGAAGACCATGGCCATGCCATGCGCGTCGGCGGCGGCGATCACTTCCTCGTCACGCACCGAGCCACCGGGCTGGATGATGGCGGCCACGCCCTCGGTGGCCGCCGAGTCGACGTTGTCCCGGAACGGGAAGAAGGCGTCCGACGCCATGACCGAGCCGGCTACCGGCAGCCCGGCGTCGGCGGCCTTGATCGCGGCGATGCGGACGGAGTAGACCCGGCTCATCTGGCCGGCGCCGACGCCGACGGTCTGGCCGTCCCTGGCGTAGACGATGGCATTGGACTTGACGAATTTCGCCACCCGCCAGGCGAACAGCAGGTCGGTGATTTCCCGCTCGCTGGGCGCGCGCCGGGTCACGACCCTGAGGTCGGTGCGCAGGATGCGGCCATTGTCGCGCGCCTGCACCAGCAACCCGCCGGTGACCCGCTTGTAGTCCCAGCCCTCGGCGGCATCGGTGTCCCAGTGGCCGGTTTCCAGCACGCGGATATTGGGTTTGCCCGCCAGAACGGGCAGGGCGGCCGCGGCGATGCGCGGTGCCAGGATCACTTCGACGAATTGCCGCTCGACGATGGCGCGGGCGGTTTCGGCATCGAGTTCGGCGTTGAAGGCGATGATGCCGCCGAAAGCCGAGGTCGCGTCGGTGGCGTAGGCACGTTCGTAGGCGGCCGTCAGCGTTGCGCCCAGGGCCACGCCGCAGGGATTGGCATGCTTGACGATGACGCAGGCGGGGCCGTCGGTGAAGGACTTGACGCACTCCAGCGCGGCATCGGCGTCGGCGATGTTGTTGTAGGACAGTTCCTTGCCCTGCAGCTGGCGGGCGCTGGCCACGCAGCCGCGCGGCGGGTGCGGCTCGACATAGAAGGCGCCCTGCTGGTGGGGGTTCTCGCCATAGCGCATGCCCTGGGCATGCCGGAAGCGCAGCACCAGCGGATCGGGGAAGCGCTCGCTGCCCTCGACCCCGCCGAGGTAGGCGGCGATGGCCGCATCGTAGGCTGCCGTGTGGCGGAAGCTCTTGATGGCCAGCCGGAAACGGGTGGCGTCGGTCAGGACGCCGTCCCGGCTGCCGAGTTCGTCCAGCACGGCCGTGTAGTCGGCCGGGTCGACCACCACGGCGACGGCGGCATGGTTCTTGGCCGCGGCCCGGATCATCGCCGGGCCGCCGATGTCGATATTCTCGATCGCATCCTCCAGTGAACAGCCGGGCCGGGCCACCGTGGCTTCGAACGGGTACAGGTTGACGACCACGAGATCGATGGAGCCGATGCCGTGCTCCGCCATGACCGCCTCGTCGGTGCCTCGCCGGCCGAGGATGCCGCCATGGATTTTCGGATGCAGGGTCTTGATGCGGCCGCCCATCATCTCCGGGAAGCCGGTATAGCGCGAGACTTCGATCGCCGCGATGCCGGCCTCCGTCAGCGCCTTGTAGGTGCCGCCGGAGGAGAGGATTTCGACGCCGAGCGACGCCAGCCCCTGGGCCAGTTCGACCAGACCGGTCTTGTCGGAAACGCTGAGCAGGGCACGGGTGACGCGAGGATTCATGGCGGTCTTGCCTGGAAGTGGAAGGGAATGGCGGAGTCAGTCGATGCCGTACAGGCTCATCTTCTTGCGCAGCGTGCTGCGGCTGACGCCCAGCACCTGGGCGGCGCGGGTCTGGTTGTGGCCGCACTGCTCCAGCACCGTGCGGATCAGCGGCTGCTCGACCTCGGCGATGACCAGATCATAGAGGTTGGTGACACCGTGACCATCCATGCGCGCGAAGTAGTCGTCCAGTGCCTGGCGGACATGGTGACTGAGGATGCCATCCTGGCCGGAGTCGGCCAGGAGCCCGTCGAGCCTGCCGTCGGCGCCATTGGGCGTGCCGCTCATGCGGCCCGGGCCTCAATCAGCTGTGCGAAGGCGTTGGTCATGACGGCCAGCTGGCCGCGCGCGGTGTGTTCGGTGTTGAAACGGGCTTTGAGATTCATGGGGCAGGCAAGATGATCCAGGTACCAGCCGACATGCTTGCGGGCGATGCGCAACCCCTGGTGTTCGCCATAGAAGGCATGGAGCTCGTGTACATGTTCGAGAATCAGGTTGCAAATCTCGGTTGTGCCCGGCGGATCGGCCGGTTGTTCCCGATTCAGTGTTCTGGCCAGGGAGGTGAACAGCCAGGGTCGGCCCAGGGCCGCGCGTCCGATCATGACGGCATCGGCGCCGGTCTGTTCCAGTACGGCCAGCGCTTTGGCCGGGCTGTCGATGTCCCCGTTGGCGATCACGGGAATCCTGACGGACCGCTTGACGTGCCGGATTGTACGGTATTCGGCAGACCCGGAAAACCCGCAGGCGCGGGTGCGGCCGTGCACGGCGAGCGCCTGGATGCCGCTGTCTTCGGCAACCTTGGCGATGCGCACGGCGTTGCGGTTGGCGGGGTCCCAGCCGGTGCGGATCTTCAGGGTGACCGGGGTGTCGACCGCCTCGACCACCGCCGCCAGGATGCGTCCCACCAGTCTTTCGTCCTGCAGCAGCGCCGAACCGGCGGCCTTGTTGCAGAC
Source organism: Methyloparacoccus sp. NF-16 (assembly GCF_056880625.1). Lineage (NCBI taxonomy): Bacteria > Pseudomonadati > Pseudomonadota > Gammaproteobacteria > Methylococcales > Methylococcaceae > Methyloparacoccus > Methyloparacoccus sp. NF-16. The sequence goes on from NZ_CP174130.1 coordinate 380,634, forward strand.
CTTCTTGGCCGGGCAGCCCATGTTGATGTCGATGATCTGCGCGCCCCGGTCGACGTTGATGCGTGCCGCCTCGGCCATGTCGGCCGGTTCGTTGCCGAGGATCTGCACGGCGCGCAGGCCCGTTTCGCCGCGGTGGTCGGTGCGCAGCAGGGTCTTGCGGTCGTGCCGCAGGGCCGGGTTGGCCGAGATCATCTCGCTGACCGCCAGTGCCGCGCCATAGCGCCGGCACAGGCTGCGGAACGGTCGGTCCGTGATGCCGGCCATGGGGGCCAGGATCAGTCGGTTGGCCAGGATGTGGGGGCCGATCTGCATGGGGGCTTGGGCCGGAAAAAAGCGCGCAAGTGTAGCCAGCATCCCGCCCGCATGCAAAGCGCCGCCGGCTTGGCGGCCCGGCCGCTCAGCCCGGCCGGGCCGCCAGCACCGTGTCCGCTGCCGCCAGCACCCGATCGACCGAGTGCGCGCCCATGCAGTCGAAGCGCCCGCCGCAGCTCGGCCGGCGATGGCAGGGGGAGCAATCGCGCGGCTGGTAGAGCACGCATCCATCCGCCCGCCCGGTGTCGAGATAGGGCGAGGTGGAGCCGAACAGCGCGACGGTCGGCGTCCGCATGGCGGTGCCGAGGTGGGTGAGGCCGGTATCGACCCCGATCAGCAGCCGCGCCGATCCGATCAGCGCGGCGCATTCCGCCAGGCTGGTCCGGCCGGTCAGGTTGACTAGCGGGCCGCTGGCCCGGGCCGCGATGCCGGCGGCCCGCTCGACATCCCCGCGGCCGCCCAGCATGACCGGCGTGAGGTGCGCCGGCAGCCGCCCGGCCAGCTCCGCCCAGCGCTCGTCGAACCAGTGTTTCTGCGGGCGGGTGGTGAACGGCGCCAGCACCGCGTAGTCCCCGGCAATGCCGTTGCTGGCGCGCAGTGCGGCCGCCGAATCCCAGGCCGAATCGGGCACGGCGATGTCCGGGACGAAATGATCGGGCCGCGCGCCCAAGTGGACCGCCAGGTCGCGGTACTCCTTGCCCAGGCGCGGGTCGTCATCCAGCGTCGGCAGCGGCACCACCTCGCTCATCAGCCACTGGCTGCCCTCGCGCGAGCCCAGGCCGATCCGCTGCGGTGCGCCGCTGGCCCGGGCCCAGACCCCGCTCTTCAGCAGACCTTGCAGATCCAGCGCCAGGTCATAGCGTGCGCTCCGCAGCCGGCCGGCCATGGCGGCCATTTCCCGCGCCAGTTCGCCGAGGCGACCGGCCTGGCGCAGCGTTTTCCAGCGTCCGCGGGGCAGGGCGATGACCTGGTCCAGCCGGGGATTGTGTCGCAGCAGTTCCGTTTGCGCCGTCTCGGCGAGCCAGTCGATCCGCGCCTCGGGCCAGAGGCTGCGGAGGGCCGGTATCAGGCCCGAGGCCATGATGATGTCGCCGATCGCGCTCAGGCGGATGATGAGGATGCGCTGCGGCGACATGCGGGAGCGGCCGTCAGCTGCCCAGACTGGAGGCCAGCGGCGCGTCGAAACGGTAGCCGAAGCGCTCGATGTCGGGCCGGTAATGCCGGGCGACCAGTTCCGCCGTGGTGTCGTTGTAGTAGGCGCGATAATCGTGCTGGCGGTCCTTGGCCTTGCGCGCGTGCGGCAGGGCCGGACAGGCGATGCCGATGCGCCGGCAGGCTTCCGCAAAGTCGTCGTGCAGGAATTCGTAGCGGCCGGTGAAGTCGATCAGGTTGTTGCCGTGCAGGTCGACCAGATAATCGCTTTGCAGCTCCACCGACATGTCGGCGTGGTATTGCGGCGGCCGCTCGGGATCGAATTTCCAGCGCAGGAAGGCTTCGAAGCCGTCGATGTGGGTGATGACGTCGGGTCGTTCGCGGCGGATGTGGTGATAGGAACTGACCTGGAGATCCCAGGGGTTGCGCACGAAGGCGAACTTGAACAGTTTCTCGAACACCTCGCGCGGCAGCATCTCCTTGGCGGCGATGAGCTTGGCGTGACGGGGGAACTTGGCGCCGATCCGGTGTCCCGTCAGCGCGCTGATGCGGCTGCACAGGAATTGCGGCAGCCGATAGGGGTCGTTCCACTTGTAGCGCCACAGCGAGTCACGGATGCTGGTGCCGCCGGTCTTGGCGATATGGACGAAGAGGAAGTTGTAGCGCAGGGACAGCAGCATGGCGGACGTGACGGCTCGGCGGCGTGGAAATCGGTGCAGGATAGCAGCGATCGCCGGAGGCCGAGAAACGCGGCCCGCCGGAACAGCGCTGGCCAGACCTTGATCGCGAGCGAAACATCCCAACATCGTGGCCATCGTCAACTCAACTTCATGGGATGCTGAACCACCATGCGTATGGATAAATTGACCGGCAAGTTTCAATCGGCCCTGGCCGACGCGCAGAGTCTGGCCCTCGGCAAGGACCAGCAATTCATCGAACCCGTGCACGTCATGATCGCCCTGCTGGATCAGGACGGCGGCACCGTGCGCCCGCTGCTGACCCAGTGCGGCGTCAACGCGGCGGGCCTCAGGAGCACCCTGGGCCAGATTCTCGATCGCCTGCCCCGGGTCGAGGGCACCGGCGGCGACGTGCAGATTTCCAGCGACCTGCTCCGGCTGCTCAATCTTACCGACAAGCTGGCGCAGAAGCGTGGCGACCAGTTCATCACCAGCGAAATGTTCGTGCTGGCGGCGCTGGAGGACAAGGGTGCCGTTGGCGAGGCGCTGAAAAAGGCCGGACTCAGGTCCGAGCAACTGCTGCAGGCCATCGAGAAAGTGCGCGGCGGCCAGAAAGTGGATGACCCCAACGTCGAGGAGCAGCGCGGCGCCCTGCAGAAGTACACGATCGATCTGACTGCCCGCGCCGAGCAGGGCAAGCTGGACCCGGTGATCGGTCGCGACGACGAGATCCGCCGCACCATCCAGGTGCTGCAGCGCCGCACCAAGAACAACCCGGTGCTGATCGGCGAGCCCGGCGTCGGCAAGACCGCCATCGTCGAGGGGCTGGCGCTGCGCATCATCAACGGCGAGGTGCCCGAGGGCGTCAAGTCCAAGCGGCTGCTGGCGCTGGACATGGCCGCGCTGATCGCCGGCACCAAGTTCCGCGGCGAGTTCGAGGAGCGCATGAAGGCGCTGCTCAACGACATCGCCAAGCAGGAAGGTCAGGTCATCCTCTTCATCGACGAACTGCATACCCTGGTCGGCGCCGGCAAGGCCGACGGCGCCATGGATGCCGGCAACATGCTCAAGCCGGCGCTGGCGCGTGGCGAGTTGCACTGCATCGGTGCCACTACGCTGGACGAATATCGCCAGTACATCGAGAAGGACGCCGCGCTGGAACGCCGTTTCCAGAAGGTGCTGGTCGACGAACCCAGCGTCGAGGACACCATCGCCATCCTGCGCGGGCTGAAGGAAAAGTACGAGGTGCATCACGGCATTACCATCACCGACCCGGCCATCGTCGCGGCGGCGACCCTGTCGCACCGCTACATTACCGACCGCAACCTGCCGGACAAGGCCATCGACCTGGTTGACGAGGCCAGCAGCCGCATTCGCATGGAAATCGACTCCAAGCCCGAGGAGATGGACCGGCTCGATCGCCGCCTGATCCAGTACAAGATCGAGCGCGAGGCCCTGAAGAAGGAGACCGACGAGGCGTCCCGCCGCCGTCTCAGCGAGCTACAGGAGCGCATCGACGAGATGGAACGCGAATACGCCGAACTGGAGGAAGTCTGGAAGGCCGAGAAGGCCGCCCTGCAGGGCAACACCGCCATCAAGGAGAAGTTGGAAAAGGCTAGGCTCGACCTCGAGGCTGCCCGCCGCGCCGGTGATCTGGCGCGCATGTCGCAGCTCCAGTACGGCGAGATTCCCGAGCTGCAGAAGCAGCTGGAGGCCGCCGATGCCGCCGAGGCGCAGGAGGCGACCCTGGTGCGCAACAAGGTCACCGACGAGGAAATCGCCGAGGTCGTCTCCAAGTGGACCGGCATCCCGGTGGCCAAGATGCTGGAGGGCGAGCGCGAGAAGCTGTTGCAGATGGAGGCCGAGCTGGGCCGGCGCGTGGTCGGCCAGCAGGAAGCCATCCGCGCCGTGTCCGACGCCATCCGCCGCTCGCGGGCTGGCTTGTCCGACCCGCGCCGGCCGAACGGCTCGTTCCTGTTCCTGGGTCCCACCGGCGTCGGCAAGACCGAGCTGTGCAAGGCGCTGGCCTCGTTCCTGTTCGATACCGAGGAGGCCATGATCCGCATCGACATGTCCGAGTTCATGGAGAAGCACTCCGTGGCCCGGCTGATCGGCGCGCCGCCCGGCTACGTCGGCTACGAGGAGGGCGGCTACCTGACCGAAGCGGTGCGCCGCCGGCCCTACGCCGTGATCCTGCTGGACGAGGTCGAGAAGGCCCACCCGGACGTGTTCAACATCCTGCTGCAGGTGCTGGACGACGGCCGCCTGACCGATGGCCATGGCCGTACGGTGGATTTCCGCAACGCGGTCATCATCATGACCTCCAACCTGGGTTCCGACCGCATCCAGGAACTGGCCGGCGAGGAGAACTACGCCCTGATGAAGGAGGCCGTCATGGCCGTGGTGCGACTGCACTTCCGCCCGGAATTCATCAACCGGGTGGATGAGGTGGTGGTCTTCCATCCCTTGCAGAGGGACCAGATCCGCGCCATCTGCAAGATCCAGATCGGCTATCTGGAGCAGCGGCTGGCCGAGCGCGACATCGCGCTGGTGGTTGCCGACGCTGCCCTGGACCATCTGGGCGCGGCCGGCTTCGATCCGATCTACGGCGCCCGTCCGCTCAAGCGCGCCATCCAGCAGGAGCTGGAAAATGCCCTGGCGCAGGACATCCTGGCCGGCCGCATCGGTTCCGGTGATACCGTCACCGCCGATGCCGAGGCGGGCAGGATCGTGTTCTCGGTGACGGCGGCGGCGTGATGCCGGGCTGAGGCGGAGGCTCCGGCCGGGCAAGCCGCCGTGGTCCCGCCCCGGGCGGGAGCTGCGACCGGTCGGCCGATCGGTCGCAGCCTGACGGCGCCAGCCGGGCGGGACGGCTTTGCCGGGCCACCGGTTCGTGCTTGGGCGGTCGTGTAGAATGCCGCCCGGGTGTCGACCGCGCCGGGCCCGCGACGGTGGCGGTTGACGGCGACCGGCTGGAACTGAACTGCTTCGAGGCCACTCCCCTCGCCTTCCAGAGCCCGTGCCGGCCGGCGTTCGCGCACGCCTCAACCTGCAACACGATGGCCCGATCGCGCCCCGGGCTGCAACCGGAGATGGAATCAGGCACACGCTGTCATGGATGCACGCAATTGCCTCTTGTATGACCCTCACGCGAGCAGTGGGCAAATCCTTGCCCTGATCAACGACGCCGGTTGGCGGGTAACCCGCATCGACGCCGCGCAGCCGGCCTATCTGCATGAGACCGAGGACGGCAGGGGCGTCGGCCTGGCCGTCATCGGCGCGCGCGCGCTGGCCGATGGCTTGCCCGTCCAGCGGCTGATCGCCCAGAGCCCCTGCCGGCCCTGGGTGGCGCTGCTGGAGCCGGAGGTGACCCTGACCCAGGATCTGCTGCACCTGCTCGGCACCTATTTCGAGGACTATCAGGTCCTGCCGGTGAGTCCGGAGCGACTGGGCTTCACGCTGTACCGGGCCGGTGTTCGCCATGCCCATCCGCCCGGCGCCGGACAAGCCCGGGTGCTCTGGCCCGAGCTGATCCTGCAGGGCAGCAGTCCGCCGGCCCTGCGCTTGCAGGCCGATGTCGAGCGGGCCGCCGAGTCCGATGCCCCGGTCTGGATCGAGGGCCCCCCGGGGTCGGGCAAGGCCATGACGGCGCGCGCCATCCATCGCAGATCCTGGCGCAGTCTCGCGCCTTTCGTGCCGTTCACCTGCCTTGCCGGTGCGGCAGCGGACGACATCCGGGCCGAGCTGTTCGGTGTCGGGGAAACCCGTGCCGCCGGCGGTTCGGCCATGCGCCGGGGCCGTATCGACAGCGCCCAGGTGGGCGTGCTGTTCCTCGACGGCGTCGATGTCCTGCCGCTGGCGGTGCAGCAGGATCTCCTGCAGCTCTTGCAGAAACGCGTGTTCCGGCGCCGTGGCGGCGAGGACTTCATCCCGGTCGATGTGCGGATCATGGTGGCCTCCGGCGGCGATCTCGACCGGGCCGTTGCCGACGGGGACTTTCTGCCGGCCTTGCGGGATGAATTTGCCCGGCTGCGGATCGGCGTTCCGGGCCTCAGCGCGCGGGCCGAGGACGTCGAGAGCCTGGCGCGGGCGTCCCTGCGTCAGCAGTTTCCCGGTACGGCCTTTGCCTTTGCGCCCGCAACGCTGGCCTTGCTGCCCCGGCATGACTGGCCGGGCAACCTGCGCGAACTGATCAACCGCATCGCGCGGGCGGTCCTGGTCGCCGATGGCGCCACTCTGCTGCCTGAGCACCTGGGACTGGGCGAGGCCAGCGCCGCCCCGCCGCGCCGGCCCGGTGTCATGCGTCTGGGCGCGGCCAAGGCGCAGGCCGAGCGGGCGGTGGTCGTGTCGGCACTGGTCGAGGCCGGACACAACATCTCCCAGGCTGCGCGCCTGCTGGGGGTCTCGCGCATGACGCTGTACCGGCTGATGGACAAGCACGGCATCCGCGAGGATACCCGCACGCTTGCCGAATGACGGCCGGCGGCGCTGCCGCTACAGCCAGCGCCAGTGCCCGAAGCTGGCGGCCTGGCCGCGATAAATGCCGCGGGCATCGACGAGATTCCAGACGGTTGCCGCCTCGATGACGAAACGGCGCCCGTGCCGGCCGATGCGGATACCGCGGTAACCGTCCGAGTAGCCCCGCTCGGCGACATCCCTCAGCAAGGCGGCGCGCTCCTCGCGCCGGTCCGCCTCCGCCGACAGGCGTGACGGGCAGCGGGTCATCTCGTCCCAGGTCATGGCGAAAACACCCATTGCCGTCTGGTTGGCGTAGTTGAACAGCGGATCGGGCTGCGTGTCGTGCGACAGCAGTGCCCAGGGTGCCGTGTAGAGGTAGCGCGCGGCTTCGGCATCGCTCATCCGCGCCGGGGTCAGGTCGCGTCCGGTCCAGTGCCGGAAGCTGCGGCGGATGAGGCCGACATGCTCGGCCAGGAACTGGTTGGCTTCGGAGGGCGGTGGCGGCGCGGTCATGCGTGGCGTGGTGTGGCTCTGATGAGAGGGGGATTCTAGCCCGGGCAGGCCCCGCCGGGCAGCTTGTCGTCCGCCGCCGGGCCCGATAGCATCGGTCCGATGCCAAGGGAGACAGCATGACCAAGTATGGGGGCAGGGTACTGCACAGCCGTCGCGATGACATGGGGCTCATCGAGGTGGTGGAGACCCATGGCATCCGCTCCCTGCATTTCGGGACGCCGGCCCGGCAGAGCTGTCTCTGTCTCGCCACTCCGGAGCGGCTGGAACTGCCGTACCTGCGGGCCATGCTGATCGGCCTTGCCTTCGTCGCCACGCCGCGCCGCATTCTGCTGCTGGGCCTGGGAGGTGGCTCGCTGGCCGGCTTCCTGCTGGCCCACTGCCGGGGGGCCAGCATCGAGGCGGTCGAGTTGCGACCGGCCATGATCGAGATCGCGCGGGAGTACTTCGGCCTGCCGGAATCATCGCGGCTGCGCATTCGCATCGCCGACGCGGGCGAGTACATCAATGTCCTGGCTGCGCGGGGCGAGCGCGATTTCGACCTGATCCTGGTCGATGCCTTCGATGATCAGGGCGTGGCACCCTTTGTCATGCAGCACGACTTCTTCTCCGCTGCCGCCACCTGCCTGGCGCCGGGCGGCGTGTTCAGCGTCAACCTCTGGAGCGCCCATGCCGAATCCTTCCGTGCCGTGATGCGCCTGGTAAAGCTCTATTTTCCATGCGCCGCCCATGCCTTGCCGGTCAAGGGGCGCGGCAACGTCATCGGTGTCGGTCTCCGGTCCGGCGGCGCGCCGATCCGCTTTCGCGAGGCCCTGGCGGCGGCGCAGCGCTTGCAGCCGTCGCTGGGCATCGAGTTCACCCGGCTGCTGCAACGCCTCGCGCCGCCCTGGCCGCGCTGAGGCGGCTAGTTCGCCCGGCTGAGACTGATGGGCAGGACCAGCGTGTCGACCACCACGTCCAGCGGCAGGCTCAGCATCATCAGCGGCGACAGGTAACGGGTAGAGGTCTGGTACAGCGTGTCCTGCGCCGCCTTCGGATAATAGAGGGCCAGGCAGGGATCGGCGGGTCTGGGGTCGGCGGCAAATGCCCAGTCCAGTGCCGCGACATCGAGGCGGGTCATCGCGTACACCACCGGGCAGACGCTGGCATGCTCGGCCTTGGGTTTGCCCTGTTTCTCCAGCATCATCGTGGTGCAGCCGGTCCCGCTCGCCACCAGCAGCGAAGTGGCCAGGGCGGCGAGCCGGCGGTTCATGCGGCCTCCGTGGCGGGAGAATGGCACAGCGCCAGGAAGCCGGCTTCGTCCAGGATCGGCACGCCCAGCGCCTGTGCCCTGGTCAGCTTGGCGCCCGGTTCGGCGCCGGCGACCAGATAGTCGGTCCTGGCCGAGACGCTGCCGGTCGCCTTGCCGCCCAGGGACAGCACCAGCGCCTTGGCGTCCTCGCGCGACAGGCCTGCCAGCGTACCGGTGATGACGAAGGTCTTGCCGGCCAGTGGCAGGGCGGCGGGCTTGGGCCGTTCCGGCAGCCTTTCCCACGCGACCCCGGCGGCTCTGAGGTCCTGGATGACGGCCAGATTGTGCGGCTGCCGGAAGAAGGTGTGAAGGTGGTGCGCCACCGCTGGACCGACGTCGGGAACCGCCTGAAGCTCGGCCTCGCTGGCACGCATCAGCGGATCGAGGTCGCGGAAATGCTCGGCCAGCGTGCGGGCCTTGACTTCGCCGACCTTGCGGATGCCGAGGGCATAGAGGAAGCGCGGCAGGGTGGTCCGCCGGCTGGCGGCGATGGCGGCGACCAGGTTGGCGGCGGATTTCTCGCCCAGGCGTTCGAGCCGGGCCAGCGGTTCGGTTTCCAGCCGGTAAAGATCCGCCACCGTCGCGATCAGGCCCTTCTCCAGCAATTGGTCGACCAGCCTGTCGCCGAGGCCGTCGATGTTCATGGCCTTGCGGGAGGCGAAATGCTTGACGGCCTCCTTGTGCTGGGCAGGGCAGTAGAGGCCGCCGCTGCAGCGGGCAATGGCCTCGTCCTCCACCTGCTCGATCTCCGAGCCGCACTTCGGGCAGCGGTCCGGCATCGCGAATGGCGGGGCGTCCGCCGGCCGCATGTCCACTAGGCTCCTGACGATTTCCGGGATCACGTCGCCGGCCCGCCGGACAACGACGCTATCGCCGACGCGGATGTCCTTGCGGTGCACCTCGTCGGCGTTGTGCAGGGTGGCGTTGGTGACGGTGACGCCGCCGACGAAGACCGGTTCCAGCCGGGCCACCGGGGTCAGGGCGCCGGTACGGCCGACTTGGACGTCGATGGCCGTCACGCGGGTGGTGGCCTCCTCGGCCGGGAACTTGTGGGCGATGGCCCAGCGGGGATGGTGAGCGGTCGAATCTCGAATCCGCTGCAGTTCCAGCAGGTCGATTTTGTATACCACGCCATCGATTTCATAATCCAGCGAATGCCTGCGGGAAAGGATTTCTTCGTAGTAGACAAGGCATCCCTCCGAACCCTCGACCAACCGGGCTTCGGGGTTAACCGGGAGGCCCCATGTCTTCAGCAGCGCCATGAGCTGGCTCTGGCTGTCTGGCAAAAGGTCATTCGGAAAGTAGCCAATGCCATAGCAGAAAAAAGCCAGTGGCCGGGTCGCGGTAACTTCTGGATTGAGTTGCCTTAGACTACCCGCAGCGGCGTTTCTGGGATTGATGAAGGTTTTTTCACCTCTTGTCCTGGCTATTTCGTTGAGTTGCCTGAAGCCCGCAACAGGCATGAAGACCTCGCCTCTTACCTCAAAAAGCTGGGGCCAGCCTTCACCAAGGAGTTGATCGGGAATACTGCTGATGGTGCGAGCGTTGGCGGTAATGTCTTCCCCAATGATGCCGTCGCCGCGGGTGGCGCCGGACTTGAGCCGCCCATTTTCGTAGGTCAGGTTAACGGCCAAACCGTCCAGTTTGGGCTCGACCCAGTAGAAAACCTTTTGCGGTGGGATTTTGTTGCTTTCGGATTCGCGGCCAGAGTTCGTTCCGCGCCCCTGTCGGGGACTGGCAAAGTGGTCTTGATGGAACTTTTGTACTTGTTCCGCGTTGAAGGCATTGTCGAGCGAGCGCATCGGTATCCGATGTTGCACCTCGGCGAATGCCTCGACGGGCGGGGCGCCGACCCGCTGGGTCGGGGAGTCGGCGGTCCGGAGTTCCGGGTAGGCCTGCTCCAGCCGCAGCAGTTCCTGTATCAGCTGGTCGTACTCGGCGTCGGCGATCAGCGGGTCGTCGAGCTGGTGGTAGCGGCGGTTGTGGAAATTGATGGTCTCGCGCAGTTCGGCAACCTGCCGGCGGACGGGTTCGGGAACGTTCACGCGGTCGGCGACGGGGCGATGGGTTGCTTGAGCAGGTTGCGCATGTGGGCAACCTTGCTGGCGCTCAGCGGCTGGCGGGCCTCGTCCCACTGGATGCCATGCAGGCGCTGGGCCAGCTCGCGGCTGGTGTTGACCAGGTCGTCGTAGATGCCGAGCGGATCGGACACCCGCGCGGTCTGGAAGAACAGCACGATGCCGGGGCAGTCGAAATGCTCCATGGCGTCGATGGGGAAGGTGCCGGGCTCGACCAGGCTGGCGACGCTGAACTGGGTCTGGGTCAGGTCGCGGTCGTAGCGATGGAAGATGCCCATCTCGCCGTACAGCAGGTCGGCGTCCAGCAGCGCCTGCCTGAGCTCGGCGCCGTGGAAGAAACGCCCGGGACCGGCCACCACGCTGACCTGGATCAGGAACGGGGCGCCACCCTCGCCCGCCTGGGCCGCTGCCGGCGCGCCGTTGTCGGCGCGCGTCTCCTCCTCGACGATCGACTCCAGCTCGTATTCCTCCATGTCGGCGAAGTCGAGCCCGTCGAGCTGGGGTTCCTTGCGGGTACCGGCGCCGGGCGTAATGATGCGGACGGTCTCCTCGAAATCGTCGTCCGGGGCTTCGGCCTCGTCCCCCGCGCCCTGGTCTGGCTGGTCCGCTCCGGATCCGCGCGACAGCCGGCTCAGCAAGGGCTGCCGGAAGCGGTGCCAGAGATAGATGCCCGCCAGCACGACCAGGCCAGTGGCGATCAATAACAGGCGAACGGTATCTCTATCCATCGCTGATTCTCGGTGTTCAAACAGCCGCCAGTTCGACCGCCGCGTCGATGTCGACGGCGACGATGCGGGACACGCCGGGCTCTTTCATGGTGACCCCGGCCAGATGCTGGGCGATTTCCATGGTGGCCTTGTTATGGGAAATGAACAAAAATTGTACCCTTTCGGACATTTCCTTGACCAACTCGCCGAAGCGGCCGACGTTGGCGTCGTCCAGCGGCGCGTCCACCTCGTCCAGCAGGCAGAACGGCGCCGGATTCAGCTCGAAGATCGCGAACACCAGGGCCGCCGCCGTCAGCGCCTTTTCCCCGCCCGACAGCAGGTGGATGGAGCTGTTGCGCTTGCCCGGCGGGCGGGCGATGACGGTGACGCCGGTTTCCAGCAGATCGCGGTCGGTGAGTTCCAGGCTGGCCTGGCCGCCGCCGAACAGCTTCGGGAACATACGCTGCAGGCCGGCATTGATGCGCTCGAAGGTGTCCTTGAAACGCGTGCGGCATTCCCGGTCGATTTTTTCGATGGCCTCCCGCAGGGTGGCGAGCGAGTCGCCCAGATCCCGGTGCTGCTGGTCGAGAAAGGCCAGCCGCTCCTCCTGGGCGAGGTACTCCTCCCGCGCCGTCAGGTTGACGGCGCCGAGGCGGGCGATTTCCTCGCCCAGTTCGGCGACGCGCTGCTGCCAGCGTTTCTCGTCGGCCTCTTCGGGCAGGCCGGCCATGACGGCGGCCGGTTCGGCGCCGAGTTCCTCGAACTGTTCCTGGACCGTCTGCCGGCGGACCTCGTTGGCGGACAGTTCCCGCCGGATTGTCTCCAGTCGCTCCTTGGTCTCGGCGCGCGCGCGCTCATTGCGGAGCCGGGCCTCGCTGCTGGCGCGCAGCGCCTTCTCCAGTTCATCCGCCCGTTGCCGGAGGCCCGCCAGCGCCTGTTCCGAGCGGGATTTTTCCTGCTGCAGGGCGGCCAGCTCGGTTTCGCTGTCCTCGCTCGGCGAGCCGGTTTCCTGCAGGCGGGCGCGCAGGGCATCCAGCCGCTGCGAGGCCTGGTCGTAGAGCTGCTGCGCACGCTGCAGGTGGCGACCGGTGAGCGCCTCGCTGGCGCGCAGGCCTTCGGCGCGGCTTGCGAGTCCCGCGACCTGGTCCCGCGCCAGCCGCAGGGCGGCGTCGGCCTCGCCAAGGCGGTCTTCGAGGCGATGGCGGCCGTCGGCGTATTCGGCGGCGTCCAGCTCCAGCCCGGCCAGCCGTTCCCCGGCTTCGAGGCGCTGCAGGCGGCTCTCCTCCAGCGTCTCGGTGTGTTCGGCGAGCTGCTCGGCCAGGTCGGCAAGCTCGGCCTGAACCTGCCGCAGCCGCTTCGAGGCCTGCTCGCAGCGTGCCCGCGCCGCGCTCAGCTCGGCTTTGGCGCGACCATGTTCGGCACCCAGACGGCGCTCTTCGGCCTGCCGCTGCTCGCGCTCGTGTTCGGCTGCCCGCGTGGCCGCCTCGGTGGCGTGCAGCGCCTCTTCGAGCCGGGCCACGGTCTCGCACAGCCGCGCGTGATCGGCCTTGAGGGCCTTGAGTTCGCGCTCGCGCTTGATGACGCCGGCCTGGCTGGCCGCGGGGCGCTGCAGCGACAGCCAGCCGGTGCCGAGGCGTGTGCCGTCGGGGGTAACCACCGATTCATGCGGCGCCAGGTCACCGCTCAGGGCGAGGGCACCGGGCAGATCGTCGGCGCAGTGGATCGCGCCGAGCAGGGGTTCGAGATTCCAGGGGCAGCCGACGCGCGCCAGCAGGCGTTGCGGCGCGCCATCCGGGCGAGCGGCCGGCACGCGGGTCTCGAGCAGTGTCAGCGATTCGCCGGACAGCGTCGACAGGCGCGGCGCCAGGACCTCGGCGCGCTCCGCGATGCAGAGTGCCTGGAGATGGCCGCCCAGGACCGTTTCCACCGCCGTTTCCCAGCCCGGCTGGACCTCCAGATGTTCGGCCAGGCGGGGCGTCTCGGCCAAACCCTGCTCGGCGAGCCAGCGTTGCAGCGGCGCCCGGTCCTTGCCCATGGCGTGTTCCTGCAGGGTTTCCAGCGAACTGATCTTGCCGGCCACGGCGTGCTGTTCCGCCCGCTGGCCATTCAGGTCCTGCTGGAGCTGTTTCAGCCGCTCGCGCCCGTCCTGGATACGCTCGTGCAGTCCGGCCAGCGTCGCCTGAAGTTCACCGCGCTCGGCTTCCAGTTCGGCCACGGCCTGCTCCAGTTCGTCCAGCGCTTCGGCGTTCACGGCGGCTTCAACCTCCTGGCGCTCCCGGTCCAGCCGCTCGCGGCGGCTTTCCAGCTGCCGCGCGTGCTGTTCCAGCTGGGCGATGCGGGCCTGCTGGATGTCGCGCTGGCTGCGCCAGTGGCCGATGGCGGCGCTCAGCTGCTCGAATGACTGGCGCGCCGACCGGAGCTCGCCATCGGCCGCCTCGCGCCGGTCGCTGGCCTCGATCTCCGCCATGCGGGCTTCCTCCAGCCCGCTTTCGACATCGGCCAGGCTCTCGCGCAGGGTGTCGAGCTGCAAGCGGTCCTGCTCCAGATCCTGCGCGGCCTGGTGCTGTTCCTGGCACAGCCGCGTTTCCTCCTGCACCAGGTTTTCGTGCGTCTCGCGGGCATGGCGCAGGGATTGCGCCAGCCGGCTGATGTCCGCGCCCAGTTCGTAGAACCGCGCCTGTTCCTGGTTCAGGGTCTTCTGCAGGGCGTCCTGCAAGGCCTGCTGTGTCGCCTGGGTGGCCGTCAGGCCGTGATCCTCCTCCGCGAGGACGCGGAAGCGCGACTCGCACTCGGCCAGCCGTACCTGCTGGGCCTGGAATTCGGCCTCGTACTTGCGCCAGCGCAGGCCCAGCAACTGCTCGCGATAGCGGCGCTCCTCGTCCTTCAGCGCGGTGTATTTCTCCGCCTTGCGGGCCTGGCGCTTGAGGCTTTCCAGCTGCTTCTCGACCTCCTCGCGCAGGTCCAGCAGCCGGTCCAGGTTTTCCTGGGTGTGGCCCATGCGCAGCTCGGTCTCGTGGCGGCGCTCCTTGTACCTGGAGATGCCGGCGGCTTCCTCGATGAGTTCGCGCAGCTCGGCTGGCCTGGCCTCGATCAGCCGGGAAATCGTGCCCTGTTCGATGATGGCGTAGCTGCGCGAGCCCAGGCCGGTGCCGAGGAACAGATCGGTGATGTCCTTGCGCCGGCAGCGCGTGCCATTGAGCAGGTAGGTCGAGGTGCCGTCGCGCGTCACCTGGCGCTTGATGGAAATCTCGGGGTAGCGGGCGAATTCGCCAGGCGCCTTGCCCTCGCCGTTGTCGAACACCAGCTCGACCGAGGCCATGCCGACCGGCTTGCGACTGCTGGAGCCGTTGAAGATGACGTCCGCCATGCTCTCGCCGCGCAGGTGCTTGGCGGAGCTTTCGCCCATCACCCAGCGTACGGCATCGATGATGTTGGACTTGCCGCAGCCATTCGGCCCGACGATGCCGATCAGGTTGCCGGGCGTCGGGATCGTCGTCGGATCGACGAAGGACTTGAACCCCGCAAGTTTGATTCGGTCGAGGCGCACGGTGGTGGCGGGAACGTCGGCAGGCGGGTGCTGGTTGGGCGGCAGGGAGACCGGCTATTATAGCCGACTCGACTTTTCGCCCGGGCCGCTTCTCCCGAAGCGCTGTCCCGGCCGCCTGCCGGGCCTTTGCCCCGGCTCTTCCCCAACCCGGAGCGCCACGTCCGCCATGACCACCCAGCCCAGCAAGCAACTGGAAACCTTCGACAATCCGCAGCCCGAGCGGGATTTCACCATCCGCATCGACATGCCGGAGTTCACCTGCCTGTGTCCCAAGACCGGCCAGCCGGATTTCGCCACCCTGCACCTGGAATACGTTCCCGACCGGCATTGCGTGGAGCTGAAATCGCTCAAGCTCTACATCTGGTCGTACCGCGACGAGGGCGCCTTCCACGAGGCGGTGACCAACCGCATCCTCGACGATCTGGTCGCCGCCACCCAGCCGCGCTTCATGCGCCTGACCGCCCGTTTCAATGTGCGTGGCGGCGTCTATACCCATGTGGTCGCCGAACACCGCAAGCCCGGCTGGCAGGCGCCCGCCGTTGTCCAGTTGCCCTGAATACCGTTGGGAGGACCCATGACATCACCCGTTTGTCCGGCCTGCAAGGGCGAGCATGTCTACAGCGACGGCGAGAACCACGTCTGCCCCGACTGTTTCCACGAGTGGCCGCTGTCGGCTACAGGCGATGAGGTTGGCGCCACCGATGCCGTGGTGCGCGATGCCAACGGCACGCCACTGGCCGATGGCGATTCGGTGCTGCTGATCAAGGATCTCAAGGTCAAGGGCAGCTCGACCACCCTCAAGAAGGGTGCCAAGGCCAAGAATATCCGCCTTCGCGACGGCGACCACGAGGTCGATTGCAAGATCGACGGCATCAGCTACATGCTGAAGGCGTGTTTCCTGAAGAAAGCCTGATTCCGGCGGCTGCCCGCGACCGGGGAGATGGCCCGTGACGGTCGCGGGAAACGACGGGTCGCCGGCCGCGCTGCCACCCGGCGCGGCCATCTACAGCCGGACCCTGCTGGCGGTCTATGACGCCTATGTGCTGGGGTTCTCCAATCGCTGCGCCTGGCGCTGCCCCTCGCGGCACATCCTGGCGCTTTACGACCGCCGTGTGTCCGCGTGTCACCTGGAGGTGGGTGCCGGCACGGGGTACTTTCCCGATCATTGCCGTTTTCCCGTCGCCGATCCCCGGATCGACCTGCTCGATATTCACCCTGAGACGCTGGCGAAGGCCGCACGGCGGCTGGCATGTTATCGACCCCGCAGCTATCGGGCCAATGTGCTGGAGCCGCTGGGTCTGCCCAGGCCGGGTTCGGGTTACGGCTCCATTGCCGCGAACTATTTGCTGCACTGCCTCCCGGGGCCGATCCGGGACAAGGGCCGCGTGCTGTTCGACCATCTGCTTCCGTTGCTGGACCCCGCCGGCGGATGCCTGTTCGGGAGCACGATTCTTGGCTTGGGTGTGGCGCACAACGCGCTGGGCCGACGCCTGATGGCGCTCTACAACCGCAAGGGCATCTTCGGCAATTCAGCCGACGACGAGGCGGATCTCCGCCGTCTGCTCGAAGGCTATTTTCCGTATTCCCACGTCACGGTTCGGGGATGCGTGGCGCTTTTCTCGGGATCGACGCGGCCGATGGTGGAACCGTAGGCCGGGGCAGGGGGGGGCGGAGCAACCCCGCGACGGTGTGAGGGACTTTGTCGCCTCAGGTGGTTTGGGGCTGTGCCGACATCGCTCGCCGGTCAATCCGGTTATGGTGGGCGGCTAGCCACTCGAGGTGCTGTAGCTGTCAGATCGGCATTCGGCGAATCCCGCATTGATTATGCGGCGTAAGCCCTAGGCCGGTTACCCCGTGGGCGGGTTAAGCGAGGGCGCGTTGACAGAGGTCAGTTTGGCCGAGTTGGACTGACGGATGGTGGGCGAGGTCGATTCAGCCTGATTCGCTGGTCTCGCGCCCGGCTGCGTGGTCTCGCCATCGGTCGCCGTCCGCACCAGGTCCCGTATCCAACGGCGCATAGCCGCCCCCTAAAGTATTTCTGAGGGTCGTTGACGAAATGCCCGGTGTCCGTTCGATGTAGACAACGTCACACCATGGCGTCAGGAACTCGTATTCTCCCTCCCAATCCTGCCCCATTGCTACGAGGGTGATCTGGTGTCTGCGCACCATGTCGATCTTTTGGCGAATGATCTTCACCCGCCCTGTACCGTCGATTGGACCATCGAGCGTAAGCACTGCATCGACATGGCGCGTGTGGAGCAACATCTCGCGACGGATGGCATGCGAGTAGTAGGGCTTCGGTTTTCCCCCGGCCATGATGATGTCGTCCGTCGCCAGCCCGACAATCAGGTGTTCCCCCATGGCTCTGACGCGAGCGAGCAGCCGCAGGTGGCCATAGTGCAGGAGATCGAATGCACCGAACGTCAGGATTCTAGTCATGCGGATGTTGTACCCGGCGCGCTTCCCCGAAGTGTGTCCAGCGCCGCGCCGGTTCCAGGGGCTTCATGTAATCGGCACCGTAGCGGAGCGTGAGGAATCGATTCAGGTCATTCGGCACCAACACCTCCACGCCGGCTAGCCGATCTCGCTGCAGTGGATATACGGTACTCCACGGATATTTGCCGACCCATGGCCGCCCGATGGCTCCGGATATGATGCCAATCCTGCCGAGCCGGCAGCGGAGGTCCATCCGCTCGAACATGGCCTGAAGACCCATACGGTAAACCAGCGGCACTAGCCGATACAGTGCGGTCGCGCTGACCGCGCGCTTCACCAGTTGTTTCCACCAATCCGCCGAGTACGGATGCTCCTTGAAAGCCGTGATGCGCGCGAGCAGATTATCCAGGCGTTTCCAGCCGAGAGACTGCCAGTGCATCATCGGAATGACATCGATGAAAATGCCGCAAGGGTCGTCGAAGCCGGTTTGTCCATCGACCTGGGTGCGAGTATCCGACACCTTGTAGGCCGGGTACTGGGGTCGCTTCTCCGGGAGCAGTCTGAATCTCGCTGGCAAGTGCCGCATGGCGGCGAGGAAGTTGGGCATGTCTCCAGCCCATACGGCGATATCGAGGTCGTCATCCCAAGGAATCAGCGCGCGGTTATGCCGGGCGATGCCGAGACATCCACCCCCAATCAGAACGTATTCGACACCGTGCCGGTCGCACAGGGTCGTTACGACATGCAGGATCTCACACAGTGAGGACTGTACCTCCCCCGCAGTCATGATGTCAGGCGCAACCATGCGATGGAACGATAATTAACAAGCTCGCACCCCCTTCGGCGACAACGACCGGGGTGAACACGCACATGTGATATCGGCCGATGCTATCGTGGCGACCCTGCCACCCCAGCGTTGCAGGAACTGGGTAGGATGGCGATTTGCGTGTCGAAGTTGTAGCCGCAGAGGTAAATCTTGACCGTACTTGGCGACGCAGGTAACTGCCCGTCAGCCAGGGTCGGCGACTCGGCCGACGGGGCGTGGGGATGGGCAGTGCGCTACATGGCTTCCAGAATCGCGCCCTTGACGGCCTCCAGCGTGGCGGGAACCTTGCTGGGCTGGATGTCGCACTGGCCGATGGCGGTGTCGGGGTCCTTGAGGCCATTGCCGGTGAGGGTGCAGACGATGGTTCTGCCCTCGGGAATCCTGCCGGATTTGAGGTCGCGCAGGACGCCGGCCACGGATGTGGCGGAGGCGGGTTCGCAGAAGATGCCTTCCTTTTCCGACAGCAGCTTCTGTGTGGCGAGGATTTCGGCATCGGTCAGTTCGTCGAACCAGCCGCCGGATTCGCGGCTGGCGGTCCAGGCCTGCTCCCAGGATTGCGGGTGGCCGATGCGGATGGCGGTGGCGACGGTTTCCGGTTCGTCGACCATGTGGCCGCGCAGGAAGGGCGCGGCGCCGGCGGCCTGGTAGCCGACCATGACCGGGCGGTTCTCGCAGAGCTTGCCGATGCCGGTATACCGGCAATCGCCGTGGCAGAAGGCGCAGGCATCGGTGGGCTTGTGGCCCGGCGCGCAGGTCGCCTCGGTGTAGCCGATCCAGTGCGCGGTGATATTGCCGGCGTTGCCGACCGGCAGGCAATGGTAGTCCGGCGCGCGGCCCAGCGCCTCGATGATCTCGAAGGCGGCGGTTTTCTGCCCCTGTAGCCGGAATGGGTTGATCGAGTTGACGATGGTGACCGGCGCGTGATCGGCGATTTCCTTCACCAGTCGCATGCCGTCGTCGAAGTTGCCCTGGATTTGCAGCACCCTGGCACCGTGGATCATGGCCTGGGCCAGCTTGCCGAGGGCGATCTTGCCGTCGGGAATCAGCACGAAACAGGTGATGCCGGCACGGGCCGCGTAGGCCGCCGCCGCCGCCGAGGTATTGCCGGTGGAGGCGCAGACGATGGCGCGGCTGCCGGCCTCGACCGCCTTGGTCACGGCCATGGTCATGCCGCGATCCTTGAATGAGCCGGTCGGGTTCAGGCCCTCGAACTTCACGAACAGGTCGACATGCTTGCCGATCAGCCGGGGGATGTTGACCAGCTGGATCAGCGGCGTGTTGCCTTCGTTGAGGCTGACGGCCCTGGTTTCCGGCGCAACCGGCAGGCGGTTGCGGTATTTGTCGATCAGGCCGGTATAGCGGGTGGGAGAGGTCATGGAAGGTGCTTGCTTTCTGATGGCGAGGTTCGTAGGCGGGTGGGGCGGCTAACCTAGCGTCTCCACCCGGATGCGCTTGACCGGCCCGCCGATCGTGGGCAGCGCCTCGATCTGGGCCAGGGCGTCGTTCAGTTTCCGTTCGCGAACCCGGTGGGTGAGCATGATGACCGGCAGCTGGCTCTCGCCCTCCGGCGGCTCCTTCTGCAGGATGGCCTCGATGCTGATGCCATGGTTGGCCAGGATGCGGGTGACATCGGCGAGCACACCGGGCTGGTCGCTGGCGCTGAGGCGCAGGTAGTAGGCCGTTTCCACCTCGCCAATGGCCAGGATCGGCAGATCGGCGATGGCGCCGGGCTGGAAGGCCAGGTGCGGCACCCGGTTGTGCGGATCGGCGGTCAGGGTGCGCACCACGTCGACGAGGTCGGCCACTACCGAGGAAGCCGTCGGTTCGGCGCCGGCGCCGGCGCCGTAGTAAAGCGTCGGGCCGACTGCGTCGCCCTTGACCAGCACCGCGTTCATGACGCCGTTGACGTTGGCGATCAGCCGCCGTTCGGGAATCAGCGTCGGATGCACGCGCAGCTCGATGCCCGCCGGCGCGCGGCGGGCGATGCCGAGCAGCTTGATGCGATAGCCCAGCGCCTCGGCATAGGCGACATCCAGCGCGGTGATGCCGCTGATGCCCTCGACATGGACCTTGTCGAACTGCAGCGGGATGCCGAAGGCGATGGAGGCGAGGATGGTCAGCTTGTGCGCGGCGTCGATGCCCTCGACGTCGAAGGTCGGGTCGGCCTCGGCATAGCCCAGCGCCTGGGCCTCGGCCAGCACGTCGGCGAAGTCCCGGCCCTTGTCGCGCATCTCGGTCAGGATGAAGTTGCATGTGCCGTTGATGATGCCGGCCAGCCACTCCACGGTGTTGCCGGCCAGGCCTTCGCGGATGGCCTTGATGACGGGGATGCCTCCGGCGACCGCGGCCTCGAAGGCGACCATCAGCCCCTTCTCGCGGGCCTTGGCGAAGATTTCGTTGCCGTGCAGGGCGATCAGCGCCTTGTTGGCGGTGACGACGTGCTTGCCGTTTTCCAGCGCCGCCAGCACCAGTTCGCGCGCGGGACTGATGCCGCCGATCAGCTCGACGACGATGTCGATGGCGGGATCGTTGACGATGGCGAAGGCGTCGGTGGTCAGCTGGATGCCGGCGGTGTCGCAGATGCGGGCGCGGCCGAGATCGCGGGCCGAGGCGGCGCGGATCTGGATCTCGCGGCCGGCGCGGCGGGTGATTTCCGTGGCGTTGCGCCGGAGAACGCTGACCGTGCCGCCGCCGACGGTGCCGAGTCCGAGTATGCCGATAGTGACGGGTTTCAAAGCAGGATCCTCCTGGTAGGCGACAGGCGCGATGGGGGCGGGCTCAGGCGGCGCTGTCCTTGCGCATCATGGCCTTGATGCCGCGCACGGCCTGGCGCGTGCGATGCTCGTTTTCGATCAGGCTGAAGCGGACGTGGTCGTCGCCGTATTCGCCGAAGCCGATGCCGGGCGAGACGGCGACCTGGGCTTCCAGCAGCATCTTCTTGGCGAACTCCAGCGATCCCAGGTGGCGGTAGGGTTCGGGAATCGGCGCCCACATGAACATGGTCGCCCTGGGCTTCTCGATCTCCCAGCCGATGCTGCTCAGGCTGGACCAGAGCACGTCGCGGCGGCTGCGGTAGGTGTCGCAGATTTCCTGCACGCAGTCCTGCGGACCTTCCAGCGCGGTGATGGCGGCCACCTGGATGGGCGCGAAGGTGCCGTAGTCGAGATAGGACTTGATGCGTCCCAGCGCGGCGACCAGTTCCCGGTTGCCGCACATGAAGCCGACCCGCCAGCCGGGCATGTTGTAGCTCTTGGAGAGGGTGAAGAACTCCACCGCGACATCGGTTGCCCCGGGGACCTGCAGGATCGAGGGGGCGACATAGCCGTCGAAGACGATATCGGCATAGGCTATGTCATGCACGACCCAGATCTTGTACTCGCGGGCCAGGGCCACGACCTTCTCGAAGAACTCCAGTTCCACGCACTGGGTGGTCGGGTTGCCGGGGAAGTTGAGCACCAGCATCTTCGGCTTCGGCCAGGAGGTCTTGATGGCCTTTTCCAGCTCCTCGAAGAAGTCCATGCCCGGCACCAGCGGCACATGACGCACGTCGGCGCCAGCCAGCACGAAACCGTAGGGATGGATCGGATAGGCGGGATTGGGCACCAGGGCGGCATCGCCGGGGCCCATGGTGGCCATGGCCAGATGCGCCAGGCCTTCCTTGGAGCCGATGGTGACGATGGCCTGGGAATCCGGGTCCAGTTCCACGCCGAAGCGGCGTTCGTACCAGCCGCAGATGGCCTTGCGCAGGCGGATGATGCCCTTGGAGACGGAATAGCGGTGGGCGGCGCCCTTCTGCGAGACCTCGATCAGCTTGTCGACGATGTGCCGGGGCGTGGCGCGATCCGGGTTACCCATGCCGAAATCGATGATGTCGACTCCCGCCGCGCGCTGCTTTGCCTTGAGTTCGTTGACGATGTTGAAGACATAGGGGGGCAATCGTTTGATGCGTTGGAATTCTTCCATCGAGGCTGCTGCAGGGCTGGAGGGCTGAGGCGCGGGAACCGCGGGCAAGCGTGTAAAAGTACCGAGGCCCCCGGAGACTGTCAACGGCAGGGGATGGCGGGCGGTCAGGCGGTTTGTCCGCGCCTTGGGGAACGGCCCCGGATTGTGGGAAACTGCCGCCATGACACCCCCTGTAACCGCCAGCGCTCCGGAACTGCCGCCAGTGGTGCTCTGCCTGTCCGGGCACGATCCGACCGGTGGTGCCGGCATCCAGGCCGACATCGAAATCCTGCGCCGGCTGGGTTGCCATCCCTGTACGGTGGTAACGGCCCTGACCGCCCAGGATACGGTGGATGTCGCCGAGGTGTACCCGCAGGATCCCGAGCACTTCCTGACGCAGGCGCGGCGGTTGCTCGCCGATATCGGGATTCGTGCCATCAAGATCGGTCTTTTGGGCAGTGCCGCGATGGCCGCCGCCACGGCGCGGCTGATAGACGAGGCGCCGGCGGTGCCGGTGATCCTGGACCCTGTTCTGGCGGCGGGCGGCGGCCACCCGCTGGCCGGCGAGGATCTGCGGCACGTCATGCTCCGGGAGCTCATGCCCCGCGCGACGGTGGTCACGCCCAACACGCCGGAGGCCCGGCGGCTGACGGGTGAGGTTGGCGCTGATGCCTGCGCGGCGGCGCTGCTGGCGCTGGGGGCCGCGCATGTATTGCTGACCGGCACCCATGCGGCGGGGCCGACGGTGATCAACCGCTGGTATGGACCCGATGGCGCTGTCGCCAGCCACTGGCCACGCCTGCCCGGCAGTTACCATGGCTCCGGCTGCACACTGGCGTCGGCCCTGGCCGGCGGGCTGGCGCGGGACCTGCCGATGGCGGTCGCGATCGCCGAGGCCCAGCAGGTCACCTGGACCACCCTGAGCGAGGCCCGCCGAATCGGTCGCGGGCAGTGGCTGCCGCGCCGCTGATGGCCGCTCGGGGATACGCCGGCGTTTTTGCCGGGCAACAGGATCGAGTCTGACCCATTGGCGGCCACATGAGCACGACCCGGGACGAACTGGCCGAGTTTCTGGACAACTTGCTGAATCCCGCCGCGTTCGCCGATTACGGGCCCAACGGCTTGCAGATCGAGGGGGCGGAGGTGATCGAGCGGGTGGCCTTCGCGGTTTCCGCCACGCGGCATTCGGCGACCTTGGCCGCCGAATGGCAGGCCCAGGCTCTGGTCGTGCATCACGGGCTGTTCTGGTCCTTTCACGGCAGCCGGCCGCTGACCGGTCCCTTCGCCCGGCGGGTCTTCCCCCTGGTGCGGCAGGCCATCAACCTGTTCGCCTACCATCTGCCGCTGGATGCCCATCCCGAGGTGGGCAATGCCGCGACCCTGGCACAGCGGCTCGGCATGCGTGACCTCGCGCCCTTCGGCGATCACCAGGGGTGCCCGACCGGCATCAGCGGCCTCCTCGCCGCACCGCTCACCGCCGCGGCCTTGCGGACGCGCCTGGCGGAAGTGCTGGCGCATCCCGTCATGATGGCCTCGCCCGATCCGGAGCGGCGGGTGGGTTCGGCCGGCATCATCACCGGCGGCGCCAACCGGGACTGGGTGCGTGCGGTGCGGGCCGGCCTGGACGCCTATGTCACCGGCGAAATGAGCGAGCACGACTGGCACGAGAGCCAGGAGGCGGGTCTGCACATGTATGCCGGCGGTCATCACGCCACCGAGCAATTCGGTATCCAGGCGCTGATGGCGCGGGTGCAGGACCGGTTCGATGTGGCGTGCTGCTATATCGACAGCCCCAACCCGGCCTGATGTCGCCGTCCGCCGTCGCGGTACAGTTTCAGCCCGCCCTGCCGTCCCAGGCCGAGGCCATCTCGACCCTGTCGCTTGCCATCTGGGAGGCCAGTTACCGGCCGGACCTGCTCAGCGAAGGCGAATTCGCCTGTTTCTGGAATCGTGCCTACACGCCGGAACGCCTCAGGGCGGACATGGCGCGGGGCGCCTGCTACGAATGGATCTGCGTGGCGGGGCGGCGGGCAGGGTTTCTGGCCTACCGGCATGAGCCGGATAGCCGGCGCCTGCTGCTCGGCAAGCTCTATCTGGCCACGGAGTGGCACGGGCAGGGGATCGGCGCCCGGGCATTGGCGCGGGTGCTCGATGCCGGTCGTCGCCTTGACGTGGCGGAGGTCTACCTTTACGTGTTTCGCCGCAACCTGAAGGCGATCCGGGCCTATCGGCGGGCGGGCTTCGTCATCGACCGGCCCGAGGTGACGCCATGCGACGGTGGTTACCGTTACGATGACTATGTGATGGTCCACCGTTTTGCCGGCACGCGGGCTGCGTGACGGTGCCAGGGCGGTCCGGCCGCCCTGGCGTGGGGGCGGGTGGGCTCAGTGTGCCGGCGCGGCGGGAGTCGCCGGTGTGGCGCCATGCTGCATGTTGCCCATGCCGCCGCTGGCGCCGCCATGTTGCATGCCCGGCATGCCGCCCTTGTTTTTCATCATTTCCTGCATGTGCTGCTGCATCATCATGTGATGCTGCTTTTCGTGCTCCTTCATCAACTGCAGCTGTTCGGCCTTGAGCTTTTCCTTTTCTGCAGGATCGGTGGTGGCCAGAATCTTGCTGGACAGTTCGTGCATCTTCAGCAGGTGTTCCTGCTTGGCCTTGAGCCGTTCATCGCTCATCATCATGCCGCCCATGTTGCCCATACCACCCATGCCGCCCATCTGGTGACCACCGGGGGCCGGGGCTTGCGGGGCCGCTTCTCCGGCCTGTGCTGCGGGCAGGGTGAACAGGGCGCAGAGGCAGGTCGCGATGCAAAGAGGTTTCAGTGTCATGTTGTGTCTCCTTAGGCGTGCTGGCGCGGGTTCGCGCTGCCAATCCAGCTTAGCAGAACTGGCCCTGCCGGGGCTCAGGGGCCGGGGTTGCCGATGTTCATGTTGGCGGGGCCCGGGTCGTACAGCCCGGTCAGCTTGCGGCGGAATTCGTTGGAGATTTCCCTGCCCTTGACCTGGTTGTCGACGATTCTCGGCGTCAGCAGCACGACCAGCTCGGTCCGTTCCGATTTCATGTCCGTGGCCCCGAACAGGTCGCCGAGAATCGGCAGTTCGTAAAGCAGGGGGATGCCGGAGCGGGTACTGGAGGTGTTCTCGCGGATCAGACCGCCGAGCACCAGCGTTTCGCCATCCTGCACGGCCACCTGGCTCTTGATCTGGCGCTGGGCGATGGTGGGCGACTGGATCTGATCCTTGTCGCCCGAGGCTTTCGGGGCGACGTTGCTGACCGTCTGGATGATGTCCATGTTGACCAGGCCACCCGCATTGACGCGCGGGCGGACATTGAGCAGCACGCCCGTGTCGCGGTACTGGATGGACTGGACCACGTTGTTGGTGTTGATGGTGTTGGACACGGAGCCGGTCAGGATGGGCACCTGGTCGCCCACCCGCATCGAGGCTTCCTGGTTGTTCAGCACCATGACCGAGGGCGAGGAGAGCATGTTGATCTTGCCCTTGTCGGCCTGGGCTTGCAGCAACAGGCGGACATCCTTGCCCATGGCCGTCAGGGAGTAGGTGAAGGCATAGGCGGAGGCGGCCTCCAGGACTTCATTCTTGATGAGGTCGGTCGGGTTCAAGCCCGCACGGTTCGAGCCGGACTGGAAATACCACTTGATGCCGTACTTCAGGTTGTCGGAGAGGATGACCTCGGCGATGGTGGCGTCGATCAGTACCTGCAAGGGCAGGACATCCAGCTCCTTGATGACGGCCTCGATTTCCTTGTACTCCTGCTCCCTGGCTGTGATGACCAGGGCGTTGTTGGGCGGATCGGCAACGATGCGGATGTTGCCCAGGTTGACAGCCGTGCTGCCCTGATTGCGGTTGCCGGAAGTGCCGCGGCCGATGCCGCCGCCAAAGCCGCCACCGCTCATGGAACCACCGCCAAAGCCAGACGAGCCGCCGCCGAGACCACCGGAGGCGCCGCCACCCATCCCCCCGGCCGAGCCGCTGCCAAAGCCGCTGGTCGAGACGCCGCTCAGGTCGCCCATCCCGCCCGACGAGCCACCGCTGTAGTTGGGGCCCATGGTGGAGCCGAGGCTGCCGCCGGAGGAGCCCGCGCCGAGGTCGCCCGAGGTGCTGGAGCCCATATCGCCGCTGGAGCTGCTGAAGCCGCTGCCGCCGCTGCCCGGGGTGCTGCTGCTGCTGGCGCCGATGGAGCTGTCCTGGAAGCCGGGTCGCAGCGAGGCCCGGCTGCCGCTGCCGGACCCGCCGCCGAAGATGTTGCTGAGGGTCTTGGCCAGCTCCACGGCATCGACATTCTGCAGCCGGTAGACGTGGATGCCGCCCATGCGCTTGGGGCTGTAGCGGTCCAACCGGCCGACCCAGCTGGCGATCTCTTCCAGATAGCGCGGCTGCGGCGTGATCGCCATGATGGCGTTGAGGCGGTCGATGGGCATGACCCGCACCAGACCCGCCAGCGGTCCCTTGGCGGTATCGCCGAGGATTTTCTCGATCTCGGTCGCGATCAGCGCCGGCTCCACGTTGGCCAGCGGGAAGATGCCGACCGACATGCCGCGCATGAAGTCGACGTCGAACAGCTGGATGGTGTCGAGAACGCTGGCCAGCTCGTCGGAGCTGCCGGCCAGCCAGAGCATGTTGCGCGTGCTGTCCACTCGCACGATCGATTTGGGTGGCATCAGGGGTTCCAGGATCTTCTGCATTTCCTGCACGCCGACATAGCGCAGCGGCACGACTCGCAGCTGGTAACCGGTCGGCAGGCGCTGCCCGGGCAGGCCCAGGCGGGCGCCCGGTGCGCCGACCACGCCCGAGGTGTCGGGCTCGATCCTGTAGATGCCGTTTTCCTTGATCAGCACGGCGCCGTTCAGCCGCAGCAGGGTCTCCAGGGTCGGGATCAGCTCGTCGTCGCTAAGGGCGCGGGTCGTCTGCAGGGTGACGCGGCCCGAGACCTTGGGGCTGATCACGTAGTTCAGCTTGAGCGTCTCGTCGAGGATGGTTTTCGCCACTTCGTTGATGTCGGCATCGTCGAAGTTGAGGGTGTACTTGCCTTCCGTGCGGTTGCGGATGGCCGAAGTCGGCGCGCCGCCGACCGTCGTGCCGCCCTTGCCCAGCAGATTGCCGCTGGCCGGGTAGTACTCTGGCGGCTGTGCCGGCTTGGCGCCCAGCGGCTCGCTCTGGACCGGTCTGGAATCCAGCGGCTTTTGGACGGGCTCCACCCGCAGGTTGGGGGGGATCGGCGTCCGCTTGACGGCCTCGGGCCCCAGCGACTCGCAGCCGTTCAGGGCCAGGCCGATCGACAGCGCCAGCATGGCCTGGCGCCGGGATGGCAGCGAGGAGGAGAGAACTTTCTTAACAAACGACATGTGGCATGACCTGATGGCAGAAATTCGCCGGGGCGAAGGTCGGGTAGAAGGTAGGCATGATTCCGGTTGAATGCTGGCTACAGAGGGCCTGTCCGCTTACTGGTCCGGCTGCTCGGCGTCTTCGTCCTGCTCGCCGCCGGGATCGATGGCCTCGGCGCCGCCCGGCAGCATGCCGCCCATGTTGGGGACCATGGCCTGGCCCTGGGCTGGCAGCGGCAGGGGTTGCGGAGGTTGTCGCATCACGGGCCGGTTGGCCCCCGGCTTGCGCTGGGGGGGCTGCTCGCCGGGCGCGGCGGCCGGTGTCGGCGTGGGCGCGGCGCCCGGCGGACGCTTCTTCAGCAGGGCCAGGTCCTCCCGGTTACCGCCATGGTCGAGCAGCACCCGGTCGGGCTTGATGTCCACGATTTGCCAGCCGTCCAGGGCGTCCCTGACCTTCAGGCGCTTGTATTTGCCCTTGGCGTCGGCGACCAGCGCCATCTTGCCTTGCGGTGTGGCGAGGATGCCCATCAGCTTGAAGGATATCGGCGGCGGGGGTTCCAGCTTGGGCGGCGCGGGCGGTTCCGGCGGTGCGGGCTGGCTGGGGCGGCGCGATTCCATGAACAGCGGACGCTCCACCATCTGCTGGTACTGGCTGATGTCGGGCAGGGCGAAATCGTCGGCAGCCAGTTCGGGCTCGGCCGGCGTCGCGGCCGGCGCCGACGGGTTCTGCCCGCCGTGGAGGCGCTGCTGGCGCAGGTGCAGCCATTCCCCGGTCAGCAGCGCGCCGAGAAAGGAGGTGACGATCAGGAGCAGGCCGCTCAGGAAATAGGGGCGCAGGCGTTTGCTCATGATTCAGGGCGCCTGCATGTAGCCGATGACGTCGAAATCGACGCTGAGGCGGTCCTCGATTACCGGATTCTTGTCGCGCGGGTTGCGCGGCATGCGGATCGGCCGGATATTGAGGTTTTCGATGAACAGGGAAGGTTTGCCGGCTTCGAAACGGTGCAGCACCTGCCGCAGCACGGCGGTGCTGCCGGTCATGCGCAGCTTGATGCCGATGCGCACGGCATTTTCCTCGGCCCGTTCGGGGATGACCTGGGTGCTGGACAGCTCGCCGCCCGCCTCGCTGACGATCTGCTTGATGCGGGTTTGCAGGTCTGCCGACGCCAGTGCGGCCGTGTTGGTCGGCAGGAAGGCGTCATTCTTCCGCGCCATAGCCTGGATGCGTTCCAGGCGCTGCGTCAGCGCTTCGCGGGTATCGGCAACCTGTTGCAGGCGGTTGAGGCGGAAGCGCAGATCCTCCGCCTTTTCGCGGTATTCGCGTCCTAGGTTGAGCAGGGGATAGATCGCCCCCAGGAACACCACGGTCAACAGCAGCAGCAACAGGCCGACGGCCGCCAGGCGCGAGTTGTTGAATTCGATCGGCTGGTTGAGCCGTTTAGCGAGATTTTTCAGAGAACCTCCCATTGACCGCGTCACCGGCAATCTGGAAGCGCTCCAGCCCGTTGGAGGTGTCCTTGGTGACGGGGGAGACAAAGCTGACGTTGCGGAAGAAGGCCGATGTCTCGATGCGCTGCAACAGGCTGGACGCCGAGGGCGACTGCCCCTGGACGATGAGCCGGCGATTGGCGTACTGGAGCCCGTTCAGCCAGGTGCCGTCCGGGATGACCCGGGTCAGTTCCTCGAGCATGTCCAGCAGCACGGGCTCGACGTGTTTCCTGTCCTGGAGGAAACGCGCCTGGTGTTGCAGCTTCTCGGCCTGCTCGCGCATGGATTCGACCTCCTGGGCGATGCGGGCGGTTTTCTTGACCTGATCCTGCAGGCGCTTGACCTCGTTGTTGGCGGACCAGAGCGGCACTATCGCCACCAGCGTCAGCAGGGTGACAATCAGGCCGGCCAGGATGCCATTGAGGATGCCCGGGAGCCTGCGGCGGGGTGGCCGGAATTTTTCCGGCAGCAGGTCGTAGCTGCCGATGCGGGTTTCGCCATCCAGGTAAACCCGCTCGGGGCGCCAGCCGGCGGCGGTCAGGTCTTCCAGGATGCTGTCCAGCTTGGTCTTGGGCGTCAGCACCAGGTCGACCACGATCTGGCGGGTGGCCTTGAGTCGACTCGCGACCAGGGCGCTGAAATAGACCTGGTCGCTCTTGAAGGGCGTCATCCGGTCCATCTCGAAGGCGATGACCTGCTGCAGGTTCTCGGCAGCGGCCATGGGCAGCTTGATCTGCTTGCGCAAGCCCTGATGGTTTTCCAGTTTCAGGACGATGGCGAGATCATCCAGTTTCGGATGCTCTTGCAGGAAGCGCAGGCGCGCGGTTTCGCCTGTGTCGTCCAGGGGCAGGCTGGCCAGCCGGGTTTCGCCGTCCGCTCGTCTGTGCCAGAGCGCCACGCCCTGGCCGTCGCGGCTGAGTACCAGGTATTCGCCGCCGCTGCCGAGCAGCTGGCGCAGGCCGGCGGGAACCAGGGCGAGCAGCTCGCCGCTCCACCACTGCCAGAACTCGCGCAGTTGTGTCTCCAGGGGCATGTCGAACTTGAGCATGAGCTACAGCGGTTTCCGCCACCAATGGTGGTTTACTGGGTTGCTTCCTGTTGGGGGGTGCCCGGCTTGCGGGGAATCGCGTAGGGCTTCCAGCGCAGAATGGTAAAGGGCGATCCGTCGGCGGCGGGGCCCCGGCGTATCGTCGCCAGGACGCCGGCGCCTTGCTGATCGTCGATTTCGGCGATGGCCGATACCGTGTAGGCCATGTCGGTACCGCCGCCCGCCGGCAGCCCGGGTATGGGCGGGAGCACCCCGGGCGTACCCTGGCTGCGCTGCTGGATGAAATTGTCGACGGCGCCGGCATCTCCCCCCAGCAGCACCATCAGTATCTCCCGCGACGCGACGGCGGGATTCAACCCGTCGGTGCCCGTATATAGGGTAAACCAGCTCTCCAGTTTTCGATACAGCTCCGGGGTGATGCCCATGACTCCGCGCAGCTCGTCGAGGATGAGGAAGTTGCGGTTCTGCGGCGGTGCCTGGAGTCGCCGGGCGATGTAGTCCTCGGCTTCCGCACCGTTGTTGCGGCGGATGTCGTCGGGGTCGCGCCAGTCCATGACCGCATCGGCCAGCCGGGTGGCCAGCTCCTCGTTGCGGGCCACGAGCTTGAAGACGGTCTGCAGGGTTTGCTCCTGGGCCGCGTTGAGGTCCACCTTGCCGCCCTCGTCCATGATGCGGATGCGCACGCGAGCGCCATCCACGTTCCAGACATAGGGCGTCCCGTCCGCCCGCCAGCGCAGCTTGGGGTCCGGCAGGGTGAGCATGAGCATGGCGTAGTTGACGCCGCCCTCGGCCAGCGCCAGGGCCTTGGCGCGTTCGTGGGCATGGGCGAGGATACCGGCCTCGCGCTGGGTCGACAGGGCGAAGCTGCCGGCCATGATGGTCATCAGGCTGATGATCCACAGCACCATGATGAGCGCGACGCCGCCCTGGCGGATGCCGGGGACGCCCGGTGTGGGTATGGTCTTCGCCATCAGCGCAGCATCAGGGTTCTGGGCGCGATCAGCAGGCTGGGCCAGGGATCCTCGCCGGCGCGGGTGATTTCGATCCGGATCAGCGTCGGCAACTGGTATTCCCGCCACTCGTTCACCCATTTGCCGGTCGGTGCGTTCGGCTGGCGCAGGTTGCCGTCCTCGTTCTGCGGGCCGAAGTAGGCGAACCTGAGATTGACCACATCCTCGACGATGGCGATGTCGTCGATGGGCTGGGGCGGGCGTTTGGTCTGATCCGGGGTCGACTGGTACGGTACGATGGCGACGCGCAGTTCCTTGTGAGCGTCCTGGCCGGCGAGATACAGCTCGAAGCGGTAGAGGCCGCCGCCCTCCAGCTGGTCGGGCAGCGGCGCCACATAGGTCAGGCTGCTGGCGGTGCCCTTGAAGGAGGGTTCCATCTCGCCGTTGCTGTTGACGCCCGAAACCGGCAGCAGGCTGCCGATGTGCTTGCGCAGGAAGCTCTCGACGATGAACAGCCGGCTGGCCTTGGCCATGCGCTCCTCGCCGGCTTCCCAGCTGCCGGCGCCGATGCGCAGGCTGCCGGTGAGCAGCAGCATCATGATGCCCAGCAGCACCGAGGCGATCAGCACCTCGATGAGGGTAAAGCCGGATTGCCGGCCGCGGCGAAGGGCGGACGTCCTCAATTCAGGCCTCCGCCGGGGTTGTCGGGTATCAGCCGCAGGCTGGTCAGGTTGAAGGCACGCGGGTCGCTTTCATCGCCCCACTCCACCGTCAGTTCCACCCAGTAGGGCTTGAAGCCCAGATTCTGTCCGCCCAGCAGCGCGGGATCGAAGGGATAGGGGGTCACGTTCAGGTCCCAACGGTAGCCGTCCGCCAGCTCACCCGACTGGACACCCGGTCGCAGCGGCAGGTCGACGCCGACCGAGGCCATCATCGACTCGGCGGTGAGGATGGCCCGCGAGTATTCGTCGGCGGTTGCCGCGATGTGTCCGCCGCCCGCGAAGATGCGCAGCAGGACCCCGAGCGACAGCGCCATGATCGCGAAGGCGACCAGGATCTCGATCAGCGAGAAGCCGCCTTGCCGAGGCACGCCGCTAGTCCTCACTTTCCTGCTCGCCGATGCGGACCTCGCCGGTCAGCCAGTTGATGTCCACCACGCGCGTCTGTCCCTGGCCGATCAGGGTGACCCGGCCGCCGGTCGAGGAGCCGTCCGGGAAGAAGCGGATGCGGCCGGCGCCCTCGTCCAGGGTCTCGGTCGACGTGGTGTACAGCCCCAGCGCGATGTCGGCCGGCAGCCGGAACAGCTTGCTGCGTCCGCTCACGCGGTAGCGATGGTGTTCGACATCCAGTTCGAAAAGGGCATCCTGGCCCTGTATCAGCGCCTGGCCACGGGCATGCCGGAGGGCCGAGGCGACATCCCGCGTGGCCGAATACAACTGCGTGCGGGCGATGGCGGGGCCGAAACTGGGCACCACCGTGCCGATCAGGATGCCGGCAATCACCAGCACGACCATGATTTCCAGCAGGGTGAAGCCGCCCTGCCGCCGATGGCGCGAGGGACTCGCCGGCAGCCGGCCGCAGCCGGCCCGGGGCATGGGCATCACGACGCAGCCCCGCGCATGGCGATCTGCCGCAGCCGCCGGGGCACGTTGCCGGGCGGG
Source organism: Methyloparacoccus sp. NF-16 (assembly GCF_056880625.1). Taxonomy (NCBI): domain Bacteria; kingdom Pseudomonadati; phylum Pseudomonadota; class Gammaproteobacteria; order Methylococcales; family Methylococcaceae; genus Methyloparacoccus; species Methyloparacoccus sp. NF-16. The sequence goes on from NZ_CP174130.1 coordinate 413,064, forward strand.
AGCTCCCCCCCGGCGTGATGGTTCGCGCTGGTCAGGGGGGCTTGCCGGTTCAGTCCCAGCTCTTCACGTCCTGGTCCTCGCCCTCGCCGCCCTCGGCGTTGTCGGCGCCCAGGCTGAAGATGTCGAACTTGCCGTGCTGGCCGGGCATGGCGTAGTGATAGGGATTGTTCCAGGGGTCGGCCGGCATCTTGCGCTTGCGCAGGTAGGGGCCGTTCCAGAATTTCGCGCTGGCCGGTTGCTCGATCAGGGCCGCGAGGCCCTCTTCGGTGCCCGGATAGCGGCCGACATCGAGGCGGTACATGTCCAGGGCCGAGGAGAGTTCCTCGATCTGGAGTTTCGCGGTCTTGGTCTTGGATTCGCCCAGGTGCTTGATGACCTGCGGGCCGACCAGGCCGGCGAGCAGGCCGATGATGGCGAGCACGACCAACAGCTCGATCAGGGTGAAACCGGTCTGGCGGCGCAGCGGCGTGCGTCGGGATAGCAGGGCGATGTTTTTCATATCAGGCTCTTGCGGTTGGTAAAACGACAGGCGGGGACCGCGCGGGTCGGCCGCGCGATCCGTTGGCCAGCGCGGCGATTTTCGCATTATCCGGCTGGCTCCGGGGAGACGCGGTGGGTTGCGGACATGGCGTCGGCGCGCTGCGGCCCGGGCTCAGAAGGCAAGATCGTTGACGCTGAGGATGGCCATCAGGATCGAGATGATGATGCCGCCGATCATGATGCCCAGGCCGACGATCAGCACCGGCTCCAGCAACGCCAGCAGGCGCTGGATGGAAATCTTGATTTCCTTGTCGTAGGTGGTCGCCACCCGGTCCAGCATCTCCGGCAGCTGGGCCGATTCCTCGCCGAGCTTGATCATCTGCATGGCCAGCGAGGGGAAGATGTCCGCCTCCATCAGCGGCGCTGTCAGCCCGCCGCCCTCCTTGAGGCTGTTCACGGCCAGGTCGAGCTTCTGCGCCACCAGGCGGTTGTCCAGGGTGTCCTTGACGATGGACAGGCCGGCCAGCAGGGGCACGCCGTTCGTCAGCAGGGTGGCCAGGGTGCGGCTGAAACTGGCCACCTGGAACTTGAGGATCAGGTCGCCGAACAGCGGCAGCCTGAGCATCCAGCCATCCCAGCTCAGCCGTCGCACCGGGTCCGAGCGCTGATAGCGAATCCAGGCGGAACCCAGGGCGATCAGCAGGAAGGCGACCCACCAGTAGTCGCGGATGGCATCGGCCGCGCCCACCACGATCTGGGTCGGTACCGGCAGTTCCTTGCCCGCGCTCTCGAACATCTCGGTGAATTGCGGCACCACGAAGGTCAGCAGCAACAGCAGCGAGCCGATGGCCATGACGACCAGGATGATCGGATAGATCATCGCCGTGGTCACCGTGTCCTTCAGTTCCTTGGAGCTGTCGAGATACTGGGTCAGGCGTTCCAGCACCACTTCCAGGGCACCGCCTGCCTCGCCGGCACGGATCAGGTTCAGGTAGAAACGCGAGAACACCGGGCCCTGCGCCTCCAGTGCGTCGGAGAGCTGGGCGCCCCCCTTGATCCGCTCCAGGATCTTGCCGACCATGGCGTTGAACGCCGGCTCCTGGGTCGTGAGTTCGAGCAGCACCGTCAGGGCGCGATCCAGCGGTAGGCCGGCTTCCAGCAGGGTCATCAGTTCGCGGGTGAAGAGGGTCAGCTGCTTGTGGGTGATTTTCGCGCCACGCCGGCCGAAGCGCAGGAAGCCGAACGGCGTGGAGCCGGCGGCGGTGACCCGGATCGGCAGCAGCCCTTCCTCCTGGAGCGCCAGGATCAGCGCCGCCTCGCTCGGCGATTCGCGATCCTCCTCGATGGTCTCGCCGTCGCGGTTGACGGCCTTGACATGAAACAGGGGCATGGCGGTGCGGTCAGCTGTCCGAGGTGACGCGCAGGACTTCCTCGACCGTGGTCAGTCCCATCACGGATTTGCGGATGCCGTCGTCGTACATGGTGTGCATGCCTTCCAGCAGGGCCTGCTCCTCGATCTTGCGGGCCGGCGCGTTGGCCATCACCAGTCGGCGGATGTCGTCGCTCATGACCAGGAGTTCGGTGATCGCCAGCCGGCCCTTGTAGCCGTTGCCGTCGCAGGCCTCGCAGCCGACCGGCCGGTACAGGTGAATGGTGCGCTCGTCGCTGAAGTTCCAGAGCTTCAGCTCCGCCGCCACCTCGGGCATGGGCTCGTAGGCTTCCCGGCAGTGCGAGCACAGCCGGCGCACCAGACGCTGGCCGAGGATGCCGTTCACGGTCGAGGTGATCAGGTAGTCCTCGAGGCCCATGTCCAGCAGGCGGGTGACGCCGCCGGCGGCGTCGTTGGTGTGCAGGGTCGACAGCACCAGGTGGCCGGTCAGCGCCGACTGCACGGCGATGCGGGCGGTCTCGATGTCGCGCATCTCGCCGATCATGATGACGTCGGGGTCCTGGCGGACGATGGAACGCAGCGCCGAGGCGAACGTGAGGCCGATCTGCGGCTTGGTCTGGATCTGGTTGACCCCCTCCAGCTGGTATTCGACCGGATCCTCGACCGTGATGATCTTGCGGTCGGGCGTATTGATCTTGTGCAGCGCGGTATACAGCGTGGTGCTCTTGCCGCTGCCGGTCGGGCCGGTGATGAGGATGATGCCGTGGGGCTGTTCCAGCACGTCGAGGAAGCGCCGCAGCGCCTCGCCCTCGAAGCCCAGGGTGGCGAAGTCGAACTTGATGCTTTCCTTGTGCAGCAGGCGGATGACCACGCTCTCGCCATACAGGGTCGGCACGGTCGAAACGCGCAGGTCCAGTTCCTTGCCCTGTACCTGCAACTTGATGCGGCCGTCCTGTGGCAGCCGGCGCTCGGCGATGTTGAGCTTGGCCATGATCTTGATGCGCGAGATCACGGCGGCGGTGGAGCGCACCGGCGGCGACTCGACTTCCTTGAGCACGCCATCGATGCGGAAGCGCACCTTCAGGGTTTGCTCGAACGGTTCGACATGGATGTCCGAGGCGCGCATTTCCACCGCCCGCTGCATGATCAGGTTGACCATGCGGATGACCGGCGCCTCCGATGCCAGATCCTTGAGGTGCTCGACGTCGGCTTCGTTGATGTCCTCGTCGCTGCCGAAGGTATCGACGATCTCGCCCATCAGCGACTTGCCGGGGCCGAGCTGGGTTTCCAGCGCCCGGTCGATTTCGGTGCCGAGGCCGACGCGGGCGCTCACCGGCCGGTCGCAGGCAAGGGCAATCGCATCGAGCAGTTCCTGGTCGAAAGGATCGGTGACGGCCACCACGACCTGATCGTCGTTGGCAGCCAGCCCTACCATGTGGTTTTCCTTGAGAAAGCGGACGGAGATGGTTTCCGGCAGGGGCGAGGTGTCCGGGTAGTCGTCCGGTGTGACCAGGGGGCAGCCGCTGACATCCGCGAGAATCTCGGCCGTGTCGCGCTCGGAAACCACGCCCAGCTTGACCAGCAGCGCGGGAATGCGCGATTCGTCGGTCTGGGTCGCGAGCCGCTGGGCACGGATGATCTCGGTTTCCCTGAGCTTCCCGCGCGCGACCAGCTCCCGGGCAAAGCGCTGGTAGCGCGGGGCCTGCGGTTCCGCTTCCGGCGGGGTTTCGGGTAAGGCGGTGTCCTGGAGTTCGGCAGCCAAGGCGGAGTCGTCGTCTTCGTGGAAAGCTGGCGCCCTCGGGTATCGAGGGGAGGGCCTGATCGTGGGTCTCAGAGTGTACACGAAAGCCCTGTTCCGGCGGTTGCGCCCGCGCGAATGCGCGGGCGGGGCCGGACAGCTCTGCGCCGCGGGCTTGCGGCTTCGGCTATCATGGCCAACCCTGAAATTCCCGTGTGACCTCGGTATGAATGTGCTTCCCTCCGAAATGCTGGAACGTTTTGCCGGGCGTGGCCTGTTGCTGGACCGCTCGGGGCCGGACCTGGCCTGCTGCCGCATCGCGCCCATCGAGGATTGCGGTCCCGGCGATCTGGTCTTCATCGACCACGCCAAGTATCTGGAGCCGGTGCGCCGGTGTCGGCCGGCAGGCGTGGTGACCACCGAGGCGCTGGCCCGGGAACTCGCGGACGAGCCGGATATGGCGGTGCTCATCGCGCCCAATGTGCGCCTGGCCATGGCGATCCTCAAGCAGACCTACGCCGATCGCGACGTGCGTGCCAGCGAGTGGCCGCGCATCCATCCCGCCGCCGTCATCCACGAAAGCGTTGCCGTGCCCGGGGATGTGCTGGTCGGGCCGGGTGCCGTCATCGGCCGGAATGTGCTGCTGGGGCCTGGCGTGGTGGTGATGGCGAACGCGGTGATCGAGCATGGGGCGATGATCGGCGCCCGTTCGGTGCTGCACCCGGGTTGCGTCGTCGGCTACGACTGCGAGATCGGTGCCGATGTCATCCTCAAGGCCGGCTGTGTCATCGGCTCCGAGGGGTTCGGCTTCGCCCAGGACGAGCGCCGGCGCAATTACCGCATTCCCCATACCGGCAAGGTCATCATCGAGGATCGCGTCGTCATCGGCGCGAACACCAACATCGATCGCGGCACCTATGGCGCCACCCTCGTGCGTGCGGGTGCCGTGATCGACGCCATGTGCCATCTCGGCCACAACGTCGAGATCGGCGAGGACAGCATCCTCTGTGCCCACACGGGGCTGTCCGGTTCCACCAGGTTTGGCCGGCGCGTGATCGCCTCGGGTCAGACCGGTACCCTGGATCACGTGACGGTGCCGGACGACGTGGTCCTCCTGCACCGGGCCGGTCTCAACAGCAGCATCAAGGCCCCCGGCATGTACGCCGGCGGCCCGGTGCAGCCGTTGCAGCAATACCTCAAGAACATGGCGATCATGCCCCGGCTGCATGAGATGTGGACACGGCTCAAGGCAGTCGAGAAGCGTCTGGCCGAACTCGCGGCCGCATCCTCCAGGGAGAGTTGACCGATGCGGCGCATCGGCAGGGCCATGGCGGGCCTGAAGGCGGGCATCAGCGACGTCAAGTGGCTGGGGCTGTTCCTGGGGCTGTTCGTCCTGCCCTGGATCGTGCTGTTCGTCTGGTTCGGCCTGGTGCCCTGGGTTGCGGATCTGTTCGGCAGCCGCGCGCCGCAGAACCTGGGGGTGAAATATGCCGCCGCCGACCTGAAACGCTTCGAGGCCAAGTCGGGCGTCAAGCTGGGCGCGCCGCCCCCCGCTCTGCCGGTTGCGCCGGCATCCCCGGGCCAGCCGCCCCGTCCCGCGCCGCAACCACCCGCCGCGCCCAAGCCGGTGGACATGACCCTGTCGCAGGAGGAACTGTCCGCGGCGCTCAACTCCCTGGGGGCCAGGCTGCTGCCGCTGCGTGACGTTCAGGTCAGGCTGGGTCCGGGAGCCATGGAGCTTTCCGGCGCGCTGGATGGCTCAAGGCTCGGCGACTTCCTCAAGACCGTCGGGGTGCGCGAGAAGGATGCCGAAAGCATCACCCGCTGGGTGGGCGCGCTGGGCGACAATCTGCCCGTCTACGCCAAGGCTGCCGGCGGCGTCGAGAATGGCGAGCTGAGCGCCCAGTTGCAGCGCCTGCAGGTCGGCGGCCTCGACATTCCGCGCGAGCAGCTCGACCGCATCGCCAAAAACGGCTTCCACGCCAGCTTGGGCGCCAGGGAAGGCTATGCCGTGCAGACGCTCACCCTGCAGGCCGGAGCCCTGCGGTTCATCGGCGCGCTGCCGCCGAATCTCGGCGCGAGCAGGGCACCCTGACGGCAGGTGCTGATGGCGGGACCTGAGCCTGTGCTTGAATGGCGGGCATGGTGAGGCGAACCCCGCTCCCGCTGGGTTGCCGGACGGACTGAGCCGCCTGCGCAGCCCTACATCCAGGCGATGGGCGCCATGTGGTCGGTGCCCCGGGGGCGTGTGCGGCGATCGGGCCGCATGACGCCACTCAGGCCAGCGTATCGCCTCGGTACGAGATGGCTGCTTGATGCCCATGTTGATGCCCATGCCTTCGCGGCTCGCCCGCATCGTCCATCCGGCATCTGCCTCTGCTGCTGTTCACCTCTCCTCCCGGCCGTATGCCGAATGTTCGCTGCGGTTGCCCGCCAAGGATCGGCATGCTCTGCTGCGAACGGGTCGACCGCAATCCTCTCATGATGTCCTGGTGACCTGAGACCTGACCGGGTACCCTCGCTTTGTCCCGGGCGCCCATGCTGTCGAGGCCAATTGTGACCGGCGGGTCTCGAATTGTCGGTATCCCTTCTCATCGCTCAACGTAGCGTCGGGGCGATGTCTCGCCCGTTTACGTTCCTGTCGCGCGCCAATATTGGGGTCATGGCCGGATGCACGAAGCGATTGTCGCTCAGAGTCAAGTGGTTCGCGGTAACGGCCGACTGGAACTTCGCGTCGCTTGCATCCGCGTGGTTGGCCGCGAGTGTTTATCGGGAGGACCCAGACGGCGTCGATGACGCAGGGTGTCTGTGGCCATGTTGATCAGTGTTTTCTGATTATTGTGGCGAGACCTCCATGGATTCGGTTCCATAGCTATGGATTCGGGTCCACATTTTTGTTATTCTGACGAATGACTTTTTTTATCAGTCCGTAATGAATCAATGCCTTGCGAGATTGGCATGCATGATGCGAGATATTCGGCGCGAAGCAATCTGCTGTTCGCATTTCATGCCACCCTGAAGGGTGATATTCGCTTAACTGATCAAGAGGAATTGCAACAATGGCAAAGATTCAGAAATCCACGGATTCTTCCAGCCTGGCCGAAGTTGTCGACCGCATTCTGGATAAAGGCATCGTAATTGATGCATGGGTTAAAGTTTCGCTGGTCGGCATCGAGTTGCTCTCTGTTGAGGCTCGCGTGGTCGTGGCTTCCGTAGAAACCTATCTGAAGTACGCTGAGGCGATTGGTCTGACTGCAAGCGCAGCAGCCCCGGCCTGAGCCTATATAACTAGGTATTGACGCTGTTTCGTGAGCGGTTCGTTTCCCCTGGAACTGCTCACGGAATGGTATCTCACATGCAGAATTTGGTTCCAAAGTTCTTATTGGGAGAAAATCATGGGGCGCTTAACTGAAGACATGACGCGCTTGCGTCAGGAGATCGAAAGCGGTCGGGATAGTCGTGCCGATAAGCGGCGTGTGCTGGGTTTGGATATTGAGGAGCAGCGCGGAGCAACACAGCTATTTCTGCGGGATGTCAAATCGCGTCGGCTGGTGGCTGCCAGGCGTGATGCGCTTGCTCGGGCTGATTTCATCTCAAGTAATGCCACCTCCGTGTCCAGATTCCTGGCCGATACGGCAGCAAACCAGGCTGCCAGCGCACGCGAGGCCGCGCGGACCCGCAGGGAATTTGTAACCCGCATAGCAAACGAAACAGTGGCGCACCTTGGCGGTTTTCGGCGGAGTTTTGAAGCGGCATCCGCAAGAGCAGCCCAGGAGCGCAATGACTTTGTCAATGCGCTGGGTTCTTCCGTGGCGAAGGAGTTGGACGGAGTCAGAGCTCGGCGCAAGAAAAATGCGGATATCGACGCGCTTGAGCGCCAGAGGTTCGTGAATGATGTAGGGAAGTCCGTGGCCAACCTTTTGCAGGAAAACGCAGAGAGCCGTGCGGAATCCTCAGCGAAAACGGCTGCTGGCCTGGGGGCCTTCGTGCGTGACCTGGCAGGGACGGTAAGCAACTTGCTCAATGACTATTCCGATGACCGGTCGGGTGCTCGTGAGGGTTTCTTTGGAAGGCGTGCCGCCACCAGGCATCCGGCAGTGCCGGCGTCGACGTCACCCTCTCAGTCTGTTACGGAATCAATACCTCAGCCCAAGGCTGCACCGACTGTTGCGGAGGATAGTGACGAATCGCGCCTTCAGGGACTCGAGGCTTCGAAAAGCGAGGTCATGGCAGCGGATGTCGTCGAGGAGATGAAGGAGGTTCCGGCGGATGTGGGTAAATTTAGCCTTCCTGGCTCTGGTAAGGGCAAGGGTAAGAAGTAAGTTGCATGGATTGCTTGCCCAAGGCAGGTTGCTTCCGGCGATAGATCTCCGTTGTAGAGGAACGTTGGTATCTTGAGGCGCTCTCGCCGCGGGCATAAGCCGGGTGTGGTCGCTGGCCGCGCCGGAGTTGGGCGCCTCTCGACATGAACAGGTCTAGGGTATTGCGGCTGTCAGCCGTGAGATTTCGTGCTCCCTGGCAGGCGTATTGAATGGCGGTAGATTGGAGATTCTTAATGGAACATTCGAATATGGCTTTGGTGGATGACTCATCAAGCGACAGGGTTGTCCCGGTGGCCAGTGATACCTTTGTTTTGTCTCCTTATGTGAAAGGTATTGTCGATCGTGCAATCTCGTACTTGGAAGCCGGCTATCCAGTGCATTTCGCAGGCCCCTCAGGTACAGGAAAGACAACGCTTGCTTTTCATCTTGCCTCTCGCTGGGGAAGGCCCGTTACCCTGATGCAGGGAAATGAGGAATTTGTCAGCTCTGATCTGACGGGAAAGGATGTCGGCTATCGTAAGAGCAAGCTAGTCGACAACTTCATCAGTTCTGTTCTCAAGACAGAAGAGGAGATGCGGCGAGTCTGGGTGGACAATCGCCTGACAACGGCTTGCCGAAATGGCGACATGCTGATTTATGACGAGTTCAACAGGTCAAGGCCGGAAACCAATAACGTATTATTGTCGGTGCTTGCCGAGGGGGTCTTGAACTTGCCGGGGCTTCGAGGAAGTGCCGAGGGCTTTATGGAGGTTTCCGGAGACTTTCGTGCCGTGTTCACCTCGAATCCGGAAGAGTATGCCGGTACCCATAAGACCCAGGATGCCCTGCTGGATAGAATGATTACGATCAAGCTGGATCATCCGGACAGGGAGACGGAGATCCAGATTGTGCATAGCCATTCCGGGATGCCAGCTACAGAAGCCGCCTACATCGTTGATATTGTCAGAGAGCTTCGTGGCGATGAGAATAAATCCAGGCCATCGTTGAGGTCAGGCATCGCAATCGCTCGTGTCCTCAAGATGAAAGGCATAGTGCCACGCTATGGAGAACCGCTTTTCCATGCGATTTGCTACGATGGTCTCAGCATGGATACGGCAAAGATAAGCAATGGTGGTCGATCCATGTATCAGGCCATGATCGATCAAGTCATCTCGAAGGTTTGTCCGCCGGCGGAAACCATGCGGCATCTGAACAGGAAGGACCTGCGGTCTGTCATGGAAATCGTGGAGTGATGATATGGGGACCCGTACCCGTCCTCCCAAATCCCTGTCCGATATCAAAACGCATTCCGGACGGGTAAGTCGTGGCGATCAGAGCTACCGTGACTATTTCCAGGCAGGTGCACTGGAGCTTGAGAAGTGGCGTAGAGAGCGCGAGCGCGAGGCCTCTCTGCGGCGGCTGAGTGTCATCAATGATCGGATTGCTCAGATCAATCATGAAAAATCCATCTTGCTGGGAGGGGTCTTGGCTGAGGACCTTCGCAAGTCTGAAACCGGCTCGAGCTTGGTTGAAAAACCTCCCAGAGGAGTGCGTATAAAATATTAATTAAGGAGGTATGCCATGATTCCCGTGCGCACCAGCCAGAGTATTCGAACCCATCGGCATGCCCGTAATTATCGTTTCTTGAAAACGATGACGGGACCCCATCAATTGTTTGAGGCCATAGGGCTGCAAGTCCATGAGCTGTGTCGGCTGGCTCAGCGGCTGGATAACCAGTTTCGCGATGCCCTGCGCAGAGGAAGTTTATAGTGAGTATTCATAAGAGATCGTCTCATTTGCCCAAAATCCTTTACGCTATCTGCCAGGTTGACGTGGATCCACTGAGATTTGGAGCGTCCCAGGGGTTGGAGGGGGCGCAGGTTTATTGTGTCGAGGATAACGGTCTTGTTGCAGTGGTTTCGGATGTGGCGACGGGTAAGGTTCGTCCTGACCGGAGAAGCCTTACGGCATATCAGGCTGTTTTGCACGACTTGGTCGAGAAAACCACTGTTTTGCCGTTAAGATTTGGAACTATATCAAAAAATCAAATCTGCGTACAAAACCTCTTGGCAAGGAATAGGAAGGCTATTCTTGATCAGCTCAAGAAAGTGAATGGTTGTGTGGAGATGGGGCTGCGTGTCTCCTGGGACGTGGCCAATATATATGATTTCTTTATCGGCACCCATGCGGCTCTCAGGGATGCGCGTGACGAACTGGTAAACGACGAGACAGCGGGTAGGGATGAGCGCATTCAGCTTGGTCGTTTGTACGAATCATTTCTCAATGCGGATAGAAGATATCACACGGACCGCGTGAAAAATCTGCTGGTTGAATATTGTGAAGACATTGTTGTCGGTGAGCTGAAGCGCGAAAAAGATGTGATGAACCTCGCCTGTCTTGTGAGGCGTACCCGGATGGATGAATTCGTTAAAGGGGTTTTCGAGGTATCAAAGCTTTTTGATAACGACTATCTTTTTGATTACTCGGGGCCTTGGGCTCCGCATAATTTTGCGCGGATTGATCTCAAGGTTGCCTCGCCTGCCAATGATGTCGCCTGACCTGAAGTAAGATAACGCCCTTTGTCAGGGTTTTAGGTATGCTGCGTCTTTTTTATGGATGACGGCTTGACCAGCATGCAAGCAAGGGTGCTGGTCGATTTGGTCAGAGTTGGCTTTGGCTGTCTGGCTCCATGATAAAGGTCTCCCGCCGCGAAATCATTCATGCTCATCGTTGACGATATTCTTCTGTTTCCGTTTCGTGGCATTCGCTGGATATTCGAGCAAATTCATGATATTGCGACAGAGGAGCTTGAAGGGGAGGCTGATCGAATCCGTGAGGCACTAACCGATCTCTACATGATGTTAGAAACTGGGCAGATCACTGATGAAGAGTTTGATGAAAAAGAGCGGGAATATCTGGATCGGCTTGAAGTCCTTGAGCGTGATATGTCATCGCAAGATGAGGAGGGTGAGGTGGCTGATTCCGCTGAGGACTAGTACGGGATGGGCAGGGTCAGTCCCTGCAGGTGCGTACGGTATACCATTGAGCTAGTTCCGTGTCACACAGGGTGAGCTTGGCTAGGCAAGACGGTGTTGGTGGGGTTGGCTTACCTCTGTTTCTGAGCGCGGAATCAATTAGGCTTGTCTTCTTTTGCGGCAAAGGCGGTGTCGGCAAGACGACTTGCGCCACAAGTGCAGCGTTGCGGTTTGCCATCCAGAATCCAACTAAATCAGTACTGATATTGTCCACTGACCCGGCTCATTCGCTGAAGATGGTGCTCGACGAAGGCGGGCATCCTGAAAACTTATCGATGCTTGAGCTGGATGCTGCATCGGCATTGCATGCCTTCAAGGAAGACAATGAATCCTTGTTGAAAGAAATCGCGGATCGTGGCACTTTCCTGGATAAGGAGGATATTGAGAAGTTGATGAGCCTTTCCATGCCCGGCATGGATGAGGTTGCCGCATATCTTGCTCTGTCCGATCTGGTCAATCAAGATGTCTATGACCGGATCTTTATCGATACTGCACCTACTGGGCATACTCTCAGACTCGTCCAGATGCCTGAATTGGCTAAGCGCTGGCTTGATGCCCTGGACGCGTTGCTGGCGAAGCATCGCTTCATGCGGCGGCGATTCGCAAAAAATGATGTTCTAGATCACCTCGACCAGTTTTTGCTTCGGATGAATGGCTCAATCGAGAAGTTTGTGTCGAGCCTTAAAAATCCGTCACTCTGCAATTTTGTCGTTGTTCTTCTGGCAGAGTGGATGAGTATTGCAGAATCGCGAGATTTGATCAAGGCGCTCCATGAGGCGGGAATGCCGGTCCGTGAGGTGATTATCAATCGGCGGGTTCCCATCAACCATTGTATGAGTTGTCAGGATGCCAAGCATCGTCAGGATAGTGCGTTGAGGAGCGATTGGGGCAGTCTAAAGGCTTTCTCTCTGTGGGAGCTCCCGTTATTTGCCGATGAACCAGCTCTTGAGCGTCTTTCAGGCGTATGGAACTCGGTCTCGCGAGTGACGGGCCCACCCAGGCTCAGCGTGATGGCCGCGCACTTACCGCCCCACGTAGATCGTCCTTGCGCCATCTCATCTCTCAAACGTCAGATTCTCATTTTTGCGGGAAAAGGGGGGGTTGGCAAGACAACAATGGCTTGCGCGACTGCTCTGCGCATGGCCGCCGAGCTTGATGGGAGAGTGCTGTTGATGTCTGTTGATCCCGCTCATTCGCTGAGTGATTGTCTGGGCGTCAAGATTGGTCAGAAGCCAACCGTGGTGGGTGAGAATCTTGATGCTCAAGAGCTCAACGCCGATCATCTTTTCCGCATGGTAAGGGACAACTACAGGAAGGAGATCGAGTCCTTTTTGACCGGTGTGCTGCCACATATGGATGTCACCTTTGATCGGGAGGCAATTGAAAGTCTACTGGATCTCGCACCGTCAGGCCTTGATGAGGTGATGGCGCTCAGTACGTTAAGCGATCATGCTCGGGAAGATAAGTATGCGATGATCGTGCTTGATAGTGCGCCCAGCGGTCATATGCTGCGCCTTTTCGAGTTGCCAGATATTCTCGAATCCTGGTTGAAGCAGTTTTTCCTGCTCTTATTGAAGTATAGGCAGGTAGTGCGGCTGCCTAAAGTGTCGCAGCAGCTGGTCAAGTTCTCGCGTGACCTGAAATTTCTGCGAGAGCTTGCCGGGGATCCCGGCAGGACCGCCGTGGTGACAGTGACTCATCCCACGGACCTGTCTGTTGCCAAGACGCTGGATATGTTGGAGCAGTTGAGGGTGCTGAAAATGGCTGTCGAACTTATTATCGTAAACCAGCTGACGCCCCGATCGAATTGCGATTTATGCAACAGTCTCCGCAGGCGCGAGGAAAATGCCATTCGGCGTCTCGATGATCACGTTGATGTCGATCTCTTGCGTGTTGCCAGGCAGAGCGATCCTAAGGGGATTGCTGGGCTTTTGGCACTGGGACACCGTCTCTATCAATGACAGGGCTGCGCATGAGACAGGTTGGGCATGGGTATCAAAAGAATGGTCGGAGGTATGACAAATACCCCCGTATATGCATCCCTGCCTTGCACTTCTGTCAAGGCAATGGATTATGGAATTTCCTTATTTCAATATATCTGGTGGAAGGAGTTTTTTGATGAGTCGTTCAGTCGCAGTGGGCGAGAACCAACACGTTAGTCTTTGCGAAGCGCTAGACCGGATCCTGAACAAGGGAGCGGTAATCGTGGCCGATGTGACGTTGTCAGTGGCGAATGTGGATTTGTTATACCTGAGTCTTCAGGCATTGGTGACTTCCATAGAGTCGGGAAGCGCGCCACCTTCGGGGAGGGAGCATGGCCGAACCCTCTGAATCCGGCGGCTTGCTGCCTGGCGAAGGCCTCTCGCTCAGTCAAAGTCTTCCCGCGCGTTTGGACATCGATGCGGAGAGTGTCAGGAATGGGCTGGCGCAACTCGCCATGACGATCATAATGTTGATTCATGAGCTTCTGGAAAGGCAGGCGATACGGCGAATGGACGCTGGCAATCTATCCGACGAGGAGATTGAGCGGCTTGGGTTGACCCTGATGCGTCAGGCAGAAGAGATTGAGCGCATGTGTCAGGTTTTTGGTCTTGACAAGAAAGATTTGAATATCGATCTCGGCCCGCTGGGGAGGCTTTTGTGATACGCAAGCGACGGGGCTAACAATGAATAACAGAAAACTATCTCACTCGACCGACTCCACAACGGTGGCCGATCTTTTGGAGCGGCTGCTCGACAAAGGTGTGGTCATCAGTGGTGACATTCGCATCAAACTGGTTGAGGTTGAGTTGCTCTCCATCGAAATACGTCTTCTCATCTGCTCGGTTGACAAGGCGCTGGAGATGGGATTGGACTGGTGGCGAGGCAATCCAGCCTTCGACGCGAAGGCCAGAGCCAACCAGGTTATATCCGATGAGGGTGCTATCGATGCGATTGAACAGCGCTTGGCAAGGATCGAGGAGGCGCTCTTGACATCGCGCAGTTGAGCCAAAAGGCAAACATTTCGATGAGTGTCGAGCAGAAAACCTCTCTACGACAGCGGGTGTTGCTGGTGGTACCGGTTGTGCATTCTGCTGTTGATCTGGGGTCGCATGGGGAGTCGACTGATACTGCTGCACAAGAGTTCTGGCTTACGGTTGTCAAAGGGATTGAAAGTTCTGGCCTGCGTGCGCTTCCCATGAAGGTCTATCAAGATGGCTTGCCAATTTGTAACTATGTGGATCGAATCGTCGATGATCTCGCGGGTGCGGGGAGCCTTAATTTTCGCATTATCCAATACTTGAGAGACGCGGGTGCGGAAATTGTTGGTACGGAACCCGGCGATCTTCTTGTTGAGGAATACCAATTGCAGCAGCAGCTCAGGGGCAGTGGCCGTGTCGGGGATGAGAGTATAAGGAGTCTCGGTGAGCATCTCCTTCGCTGTCGGGATGAGGCGATCGCCACAAGGATTGGCGAAACTCTGGATGCCAATGAGATTGGCTTGTTGTTCATTGGTGTTATGCACCACGTCGAGAAATATCTTCCTGATGATATAGCCTTACGCTATCCCTTTGGCCGTCCAGGCCGTCGCGAAGGGGGTATCTAGTGGCCGTAAAAGGCAGCCCCATCGTTCTTGTCGTCGACGATGAAAGGGAGCTGTGCGGGCTGATACAGATGCTTCTCGAGTCTCAGGGCTATCGAGTCGTTGTTGCGCACGATGGCGCAACAGCTATGCGGCTAGTCAATGATATCAAGCCGGATGCGATGTTGCTTGACTCCGTGATGCCGGAGCCAAATGGTATGGCGGTTCTTGGATATGTTCGCGACCAGTCACCTGGCCTGCCCGTTATCATGATGTCGGCATATCCTGGCATGAACAGCGCAATATGCGCGATCAAGGCTGGGGCGTGGGAGTACCTGCCGAAACCTTTTCAGAACGAGAATCTCGTCGAGCTGGTTAACCGAGCAGTTGCTTCGCGGATGGCGCCGCAATCTGCCGAGGCAATGGGGACAAAAGCTGCTGCTTACGCAAGCCTGATGAAGTCAATGGGGTCAAGCTCCCTGATTCAGGAGCTGGCTGAGAACATTGTTAGGGTGGCCAGAACCGACTATTCGGTGCTTATCCAGGGTGAAACCGGTACCGGGAAAGAGCTGGTGGCCAGACATATTCATATGGCCAGCAAGCGCGCGGCAGGCCCCTTTGTTGCCGTGGATTGTGGCGCACTTCAGGATACTTTGGTTGAAAACGAGCTGTTTGGTCATGACAAGGGCTCCTATACGGGGGCATATGCTGCCGTAAAGGGCAAGTTTGAGCAGGCATACGGTGGCACATTGTTTCTGGATGAGCTGGGTAACCTGTCGCTGGTGGCGCAGGGCAAGCTGCTCCGGGCTTTGCAGGAGAGAGTGGTATACAGGGTTGGTGGCTGCATGCCGGTCAGGGTCGATATACGATTGGTGGCGGCCACGAACGAGAATCTGATGGAAGAAATTGTACGAGGGCGATTCCGAGAAGACCTCTATTACAGGCCGAACGAGTTCAATTTGCATCTTCCGCCGCTTCGCAGTCGGCCAGCCGATATACCTTATCTCGTTGACAGATTTTTAAGGGAGGCTTGTGCTGAACTGCATCGTTCGCTGCCACAGGTCGATGAGCGAGCCATGGCAAAATTGGTGGAGTATTCCTGGCCAGGTAATGTTCGTCAGTTAAGAACCAAAATTCGGAGAGCGCTTATCTCCTGTGGGGAAAGGATCGAGGAATCCAGTCTGGGGCAGGCTTCCCAGTTGCTGGAGGATGGCTTGTTGTCACCGGTCAATTACGAATCTGGTGCGGGTCTTGGGAATGCTGCTGCCATACAGGCTATGTTGGCCGATGGTCTCACATTCAAGGAAATAGTCCAAAGGATTGTGGCAAAGACGGAGGTCGAGGTCATAGAGGTTTGCCTGAAATCCAGTAAGGGTAACAAGGCAGAAGTGGCTCGAAAACTCAAGATTGATTACAAAACTCTCTTCAACAAGCTTAAGCGATACAAGCTGGAGGCGTGATATGGCGAAAGATTATGGTGATAAGGGGTCAGGGAATGTAGAGGGTATTTTCAAGGGGCTTGGTGAGTTGCTGGACAAGCTGGGTCAGCTTGCGGAAAAAGGTGAGCAGCTCAAGCGGTCAGGCGAATTCGATTTTACTTCAGGCGGCAGGCCTGGCAAGGGTGTTTTCGGGTTTACTGTGAAGACCGGCATCCGTGGAGATGATGAGGTTTCGGTGGAGCCGTTTGGCAATATAAAGCAGGATCCCAAGACGGGCGAAGCAGTGGTTCAGGAAGTCTCTGATCCTCTGGTCGATATCCTCGATGAGGATGACCATATCCTGCTTCTGGCAGAGATGCCAGGGGTTGGGCAAGAAGACATCAAGCTTGAGTTGAATGGCGATGTTATTACTATTGATGCCGCCAAGGGGGTGAAGAAATACTATAAGGAAATTGTCCTGCCGATGGCATTCGGCATGGATGACATGAGTCATGCTTCCCGCAATGGAATTCTTGAAATAAAGCTCAGGAAGCAACCGCATGTCTGATACGAGCATCAAGCTGAAGGTGTTTGAGGCACTGCCTAAGGATGCGGGGCGTGCCTATGCGCGTATCGATCCCGTGATCATTAAGCAACTGGGTCTTCAGGTAGGAGACATTGTATCTGTTGTTGGCAAGACAAGTACCGTCGCCAAGCTCATGCCTTCCTATCCTGACATGCGGGGGAGGGATGCCGTCCAGCTGGACGGCGTGACCCGGAGAAATGCTACGATAAGCCTTGATGAGAAGGCAAGTATAGTGCCGGCCAAATGCATGCCGGCGCAGCGGGTTGTTTTGAGCAATGGTTCCATCAATCCGGGCGAGCGTGATCTGGCTTATATTGGCAGCCTTATTGATGGCCTCCCGGTCATCAAGGGCGACCTGGTCCAGGTGCGATTATTCGGGAGCCGAACCGCCGAGTTCAGGGTTGAAGAGACGCAGCCTCAAGGTCCGGTGCTCATAAACCCAACGACCAGTCTTCTTGTCAAGGAGGCGCGGGGCAAACAAGAAGAACTCGCGAGCCAGTCTCTGTCATATGAAGACGTTGGCGGATTGCGCGGGCAGGTTCAGCGAATTCGTGAAATGATCGAATTGCCTCTGAAATACCCTGAAATATTTCAGCGTCTCGGCATAGACCCTCCGAAAGGAGTGCTTCTGAGCGGTCCTCCTGGGTGTGGGAAGACATTGATAGCTGTTGCGTCCCGCGAGATTATATTCCTTTAAGGAGTTATGCTTTGTTTGAGGCTCGAAGCATTCTTCGGGAGGTGTTTGGTTGTGACGTACAGGGGAAAACCGCATGAACATCCGTCTTCATCAGCAGGCTCGTACGACACCTGCGATTCGTCGGGAGATTCAATCTTCCTCTCTGAGTGAACGGGCGCTGGCCCGCCTTTACAACACCACCCGCTCGACCATCCGCAAGTGGAGGAAACGTGACGACGTGGCGGACGCATCGCACCGTCCTCACCAGCTGCAAACCACTTTGACACTGGCCCAGGAAAGCATTGTGGTGTATCTGAGAACCGCCTTGCAGTTGCCTCTGGATGATTTGTTGACAGTGACGCGAGAGTTCCTCAATCCAGCGGTGTCCCGCTCCGGCCTGGACCGGTGTTTACGTCGTCATGGTGTGTCCAACCTGAAGGCCCTGCAACCCCGGGCATCGCGACCTGTCGTAAAACCGTTCAAGGCCTACGAACCGGGCTTTGTGCACATCGATGTCAAATACCTGCCGGCCATTGAGGGTGACCCTCGACGCTATCTCTTCGTTGCCATTGATCGGGCGACGCGCTGGGTCTTCATTGCGGTGAAGAAAGACCGCACCGCACTGTCAGCCAAAGCCTTCTTGAAAGCCTTGATTCAGGCCGCACCCTTCCGTATTCAGAAATGCCTGACCGACAATGGCTCCGAATTCACCGATCGCTGTCTGCGCCGCGAACAGGGCCCCTCAGGGGAGCACACCTTTGATCGCGCCTGCGCCGAACAGGACATCGAGCATCGCCTGATACCGCCACGCCACCCCCAAACCAACGGCATGGTCGAGCGCTTCAATGGCAGGATTGCCGAGGTACTGCAAACCCACCATTTCGAATCCACAGAGGACCTCGAAGCCACATTGCATCGATACACGCACCTTTACAACCACCACATCCCGCAAAAAGCCTTGAACCATCGATCACCGGTGCAGAGCATGAAAGAATGGCAGTCTTCACACCCTCATCTCTTTCGAAAAAAGGTTTATCAGCTCACGGGACTCGACAGATAGCCCGTATTATCGCTCAAGAGACTGATGCAAGATTCTTTACGATCAGCGGGCCTGAGGTTGTCCATAAGTTCTATGGCGAAAGCGAGGCGCATCTCCGCAGGATATTTGAGGAGGCGTCCAAGCGAGGGCCGAGCATTATCTTCCTTGATGAGATTGATGCGATCGCGCCCCGGCGGGACAAGGTCACAGGAGATGTCGAGAAGCGCATCGTTGCGCAACTTCTGGCCTTGATGGATGGGTTGAAGCGTCGTGGCAATTTGATTGTCATTGCCGCCACCAACCTACCCAATGCAATTGATCCCGCGCTGCGCCGGCCGGGAAGATTCGATCGGGAAATTAATATCCCGATTCCGGATCGTACGGGTCGTCTTGAAATACTCGATATCCATAGTCGTGGCATGCCGCTGGCCGATGATGTCGATGTGGCTGAGATCGCCGAGATCACGCACGGTTATGTCGGTGCAGATCTTGAAGCCCTTTGTCGTGAAGCGGCAATGAGTGCGCTGCGTAGGTTATTGCCGGCGATTGATCTTGCCATGGCTGAAATTCCCTATGATCAACTCGCGAGTCTCCATGTGACCATGGACGACTTTCAAGGTGCCTTGCATGAAGTAACACCATCGGCCATTCGCGAGGTTTTTGTCGATATTCCAGATGTCCGCTGGGCTGATGTGGGAGGGTTGGCTGATGTGCGGCAGATGCTTGCTGAGGCTGTCTTGTGGCCAATCAACTATCCAGAGCGATACGAAGCTGCTGGTATAAAGCCACCAAAAGGGCTCTTGCTCGTGGGGCCGCCAGGTGTGGGTAAGACTTTGATCGCCAAGGCCGCTGCGAATGAAAGCGGTGTCAATGTTATCTCGGTCAAAGGACCGGCCCTGATGTCCAAGTTCATCGGCGAGTCAGAACAGGGGGTTCGCGAACTGTTTGCGAAGGCTCGGCAGGCAGCGCCATGCATCATTTTTCTGGACGAAGTCGATGCCTTGATTCCTGCCAGGGGGGAGTCAGGTACCGATTCGCATGTTGCCGAGCGGGTCCTGAGTCAATTTCTTGCGGAAATGGATGGGCTTGAGGAGTTGAAAGGGGTGTTCGTTCTCGGAGCCACCAATCGTGTGGATTTGATTGATCCTGCCATGCTTCGCCCGGGAAGGTTCGATGACGTCATTCATATTCCTCTTCCAAGTCAAAGCGCTCGTGAGGAGATACTGAAGATTCATTTGCGCAACAAGCCGCTCAAACATGACGTCGATATCCAGCTCCTGGCCAGCAGATGTGCCGGTGCAAGTGGTGCCGAACTGGCTGCAATCTGCAATCGTGCGGCACTGAGTGCCTTGAGGCGCAATGTTGAGGTCAGCCAGGCTGGTCCTGAGGAAAAGCATCCCATCGAAGTGACGCCTGAAGATTTGGAAAGCGCTCTTCTTGAAGTCATTCAGGTCCGGGAATGATGCATCTTCGTGACGGTCAGGCGATTTATGTCTATGGATTCTGTCATCTGAACACCCGGTTACCCGAGGCGGAATTCGGCGGCCAGCCTGGCCAACCGCGGGTGGAGGCCATCAAGGTTGGACGGATTTGTGTCATAGCAAGCTTCGTGAGCCGTCAGGACTTTGAAGGCGAACAAGCCGAAGCAAACCTGAAAGACCCGCTTTGGTTAACGCCACGTCTTTATAATCATGCCTTGGTGCTGGAGAAAGCCATTGACGCTGGAGGTGCGGTATATCCGGTAGGATTTGGGACGCTTTTTTCCTCTGTGGACGCCCTCAAGGATGCACTGATTAAACTTGAGCCTACCATTCGTGCCCAGCTGGATCGGATTGAAGGATGCGAGGAATGGGCCTTGGACATAGAGATGGACGAGGATCAAGCGCTTGATATGATGCTGCAGGAGGGCGTCAGTCGCGGTGATCTGATTCTGTCGCCATCGCTAGGGCGCAGGCATCTCGAAATGCAGCGCTACCGGAGCGAACTCAGGCAACGACTGCCAATATGGCTGGCGCAGCATTTGAGGGCTCTCAGGGAAGCCTTGGGGGATGGCGCGGAGATGTGGTCCGAGCGACAGGTCAAGCCAGGCAAGGTTGCCAATTGGGCATTCTTGGTTCGCAAAGAAAACATAGCACGCTTCAAGATTCAGATTGATGCCACGCAACCTGGCGAGAGGGTCTGGGGGCTCAGCTTGCGCCTCACCGGCCCATGGCCTGCCTATTCCTTTTGTGATGCACGGTAATTCGGTGTTGGAGATTCTGGCAGTGGCGGGTCACGCCTACCGGCTGACGGAGGATATCGGGGTATCTTGCTATCGATCCGGAGCGCTCTGTGGAATTGCACGCGAAGTCGTTGCGGCAAAGGATTTTACCGATGTCGCCGAGGCTTTGGCCTACGGGAAACTCGTTGATCGTTTGCATGGCCTTGGAACCATCATTCCGATGCGATTTGGCTCCGTGGCGGCGAGTCACGCAGATCTGCTGGTGTTACTGAAGAGACGAAAAACTGAATTCCTTGAGCGGCTATCGAGTCTCGATGGCTGTGTCGAAATGTCGATAAGGCTTGCCTTCCTGAACGACCAAGCACAGGCGAATCAGGGGGCCGAGACCCCATCATCACCGTCACTGCCTGGAACATCCTATCTGTTGCGGCTGCGTGAAAAGCACAAACCATACGGTGATCTCCAGCATGATCTTGATCGCGTCGAATTCGCTGTCCGAGACCTCATCAGGGAGGCATGGCGAGAGATTCGCAACGCTCCCGGAGAGCATATCGCCCATGGCTATTATCTGGTTCCTAGATGCTCTGTGGACGTTTTTCTTGACAGGGTCGAGCGTTTGGGTATCAGCGGTGCTGCATGCGTGACGGGGCCGTGGACCCCCTGGAACTTCGCTTGTCGAAGGAATGCTGTCTGACCGCCTTTTGAGTGCTCGTCGGTCTTGAACATGCACGAAAACTCCTCATTGGCTGAAGCGCTTCTGGATGTGATTCCGTCGTCGGTCCTGTTGATCGATGACCGCCTCAAGATCACATATGCGAACAGAAATTTTATCGTCAAGTCCCTGCGAAGCGAGAGGGAAACCATCGGCCACCATATTTCAAAAGCATTTCCGCAGATCATGCTTGAAAACACCGATTTTCAGGAGCGGATCTGCGAGGTTTTTGTTACCCGCGCTCCAGTCAAGGGGCAGCGCATGACGTATCGGGCGCCAGGCGTGCCTATTCGGATTTACTATTATTCCATTTTGCCGTTACAGGATTATTTGGTCATGCTGGTGATGGAGGATGTCACCGAACAGGTAAGGCTTTCCAGTGAGGTACGGCGTATTGAGGGGCATCTCGCCTCGGTGGTGGAGTCGGCCCATGATATTGTGCTGTCCACGGATGTCGATGGGAATATCCTGACGTGGAATGCTGCTGCCGAGAGGTTTTCCGGCCTTTCGGCGGCCGAGGTGACTGGCGAGCCTTTTTGCAAGTACTTTACTGAAGAGTATCAGCGGACGGTCAAGCGGGTGTTCGGGCAGGTTGTCATGATGGGGGACTCCAAGACGCAGGAGGCGGAGTTCTATACATCATCCGGCGATAAGGCTCTCGTCTCGTGGGTATTCTCACCAATGATTGATGATTATAACCAGACAACGGGATTCGTGGTTGTCGGGCGGGATCTGACGGAGCCAAGAAAGCTTGAGAGGCTGCTTCTTCAGTCGCAAAAGCTTGCAGCCCTCGGCGTCATGGCTGGAGGGATTGCCCATGAGATAAGGAACCCACTCGCAATATGCTATTCCGCAGCGCAGTTTCTGGTGGACGACAGCCTCTCTCCGGAACTCAGGAAGCAATGCTCCTTGAAGATCCAGGCGGGTATAAAGAAAGCATCCGATATTATTGAAAACCTATTGCGGTTTGCTCGCCCATCCCAGTCAAACGAAATGGTCGAGACGGACCTGCTGGCTGTGCTTCGGGATACCATCGAATTGGTGTCGCATCAGGCGCTGGTCCAGAAGATTCAAGTCAAAAAAGACTTCAAGGACGTCCATGTAACCATCCGTGGCGTGGCTGGACTCTTGCAGCAGGTTTTCATGAACATCATGCTGAATGCCATCAATGCGATGGGTGATGGTGGCGCGATGATCGTCCGCCAGTGGTCCACGGTCAATTGGGTTGAGGTCGCGATAGAGGATACGGGGATAGGGATATCGCCAGAGGATCTTGATCGCATATTTGATCCCTTTATATCGCTGAATCCGAAAGTGAAGGGGACAGGTCTGGGGCTTTCGATATCCCATGCGATCATTCAGCAGCACCTCGGCACCATAGAGGCCGAGAGCGCGATTGGCAAGGGCACAAAAATCAGGGTGCGTCTGCCGATAATATGATGGACAGGTTGGGTGGGCGTATTCTGATAGTCGACGATGACCCTGACTTGTGCTGGGCCTTGGGATGGTTGGTGGTATCGAGGGGGTTGGACAGTCGTGTCGTTCACCGCGGTGAGGATGCTATTGCCGCCATCCTCTCGGAGGCATTCGACCTTGTGTTCCTGGACGCCAAACTGCCGGATTTGGATGGTCTCGACGTGGTCAAGCGGCTACGGTCGGGCGGATATTATTACCCTCCCGTTGTGATGGTCACGGGATATCATTATTGCGATGATCCGGTCATTCGGGAGGCTCTGATGACAGGCATGATTAGAGGCTTTGTCGCCAAGCCTTTCGATCATGATGATATTCTTGGCATGATTGAGCGGTTTTGCGGTTGCTGAGCATGACCATCATTGCTGGGCAGAGCACTGCTCGGCGCCCATGGCGGATCTTGCGTATTGATTCACGCACTGAAAAGGGCCTGCCGCCGGCTAGTGTGGTGAGGAATGCCATATTTGCCGGCCTCGAATCCGGTGGTACAGGCCCGAGCCGTTACAGTGTCGTGCAGCGGCTGTTTTTCAGGTCCTCGTTTGTGCGGGGGATGACCACACAGTCGTGATGGCCGCCGAAATTGGGCAGGAATCCCAAGGGTTCCAGCGTATCCTGGCGGAAGATGAATACGCCGGCGGACAGCCGCTGGAACCCGCTGAAGATCTGGAACACGTATTTGCCGTCATAACTGACCGACATGGTCTGGCAATCCGGTCCGATGTTGACGAATTTCTTGATGATCTTCCAGGTCCGGGTGTCGACCACCACGCAGGCACTGTCGTGGGGTCTCGGATACAGCACCGAGACGAACATCTTGCTGCCGTCGACCGAGAAACAGAGGTGGAACGGGCTGGGGAATTCGCCCACCCAGGCTGGGTCCTTCACATAGGTGATTTTCTTCCAGTTCAGCGGATCCGGATCGGAGGTGTCGAACACCGCCATGTTGTTCTGCTGGATGTTGTTCATCATGGTGTAGTGCCTGCCATCGGGGGAGAATCCCGCTTCATGGCCGACGCACTTGACGTCATCGAAATGACACTCCCAGACATCCGGGCTGGAGGAGACCCGGGTAATCTTCAGCATGCCCGGCGAGCCTTCCGGGTTGTGCAGTACGCAAACCGGCTCCCATGTGGTGCGGTCGATGATGATCGACGAGGACAGCATGCGGATGACCAGGGCGGAGTAACGGTTGCCGGGATGATGCACCACGGCGTCCAGGCCGGTGAGGCTGCGCGGATCGGCGCCGGGCAGTTCGCCCTTTTCGACCAGGTTCTCGGCCATCGGCACCATTTCCCAGTCGATCTTGTTGCCGCGCGTGCCTTCCAGGTCGAATTTGCCGGTTTCCTTGGGCTTGACCAGGCGCGTGAGGCGCAGGGTGCCGCCCTTGGTCCAGTTTTCCTCTAGGGTGCCCTCCCTGACCTTGCCGATCCAGTCGGCGCGAAAGGCCTGGATGACGCTGGTTTTCCGGTTCAGCGGCGGACGATCGAAGAATGCGCCGATGTCTTTCTGGCCATCGGCGGAGGCAAAACCGGTAGCGTCGGGGTAGACGGTGATATGGACGCCGAGACCGATGCCGGTGGATTCGGCGATGTCCTCGACCAGATTCATCGACTGCCCGTCGAAATGGACCCGGTAGAGATGATTGCCCTGTCCAAAGCGGTCAAGCAGGCCGCGTTCCTTGATCCTGGTGTCGAGGCCGTAAATCATGACGTTGTCGCCGCCCTGTGTGGAGTTGACGAACTCGAACCCCTGGTATGGATCGGGCGATGGGTAGGCGGCCAGATGGTGGGAGATCGGGCAGGTGTCGCCGTAGTTCCAGTAGGATATCCAGGCTAGGGTTTTGCCACTGCCCAGATCGACCGCATGGCTGCCGCCGCCCAGTTTTTCGGGCGCCAGGTAGATGTAGTTGCCAAGATCCTCCTTGCAGAGCCGCAATCTGGAGGCGTCCACCACCGGAATCCCATCCTTGCCCGACAGATCGGGTGGAGCTACCGGAGCTTTGCTGCTGCCCGGTGAATCGGCCTGGGCTGTCCGGGACAGGCTTGCCAGCACGCCGCCGCCCAGCAGGGCGGTCCCAAATCCGCCGGCCAGACCCAGGATATCTCGCCGAGTCATGCCGTTTTGCGGGAGCAGGTGGTCGGTTTCTTCACTCATCAGATATCTCCAGGTAGGCGGGACGTCACGAAGCGTCCCCTGTCGGTCGTGTCGGCGTGAGGCTTTCCGGATGCCCCGCGAACCGGTTGTGGGCGGGGGTGGTCTGCGCTGTTTGCCATCAGGTTGCCGTTGCCCGTCTTGCCCGAGGCATCTGGTCGACGGCGGTACGATTGCCAGTGATGGCGCGCCCATGCCGAGAACTGGCGCCGGGGTTTCCGGTGATGTTTCCAATCTCTGGCAATCAATGCCTCGGTCGCGGCAATCGCGTGGTGAGTTCCCCGCCGTGGGTTCCGGGCCACGAAATCGATCACCTGCCTTCATCGGGCAGGCAGCTTGCCCGCCGCGCCGAGTATAGCCGACCGCCCGGTTTGCAGTCGCGCGGGGCGGGGTGCGTGATACCGGCGAAAGCGATAGGCTACCGGCGACCCGATATGAGCACGTCGCCGGCGGGCGGGCGTTCATCCTCGTGGTGCGCCCGATACGAATGCCGGGTCCTGACGACGGCTGGCCACCGGGTTGCCTTCTTCATATACGTCAAGGGATTGTATTGCCGATGAAAATTGCTACCTGGAATGTCAACTCGCTGAAGGTGCGCTTGCCGCAGGTGCTGGACTGGCTGGCGCGCGAGTCGCCGGATGTGCTGGCCTTGCAGGAAACCAAAACCGAGGACCAAACGTTTCCGCTGGCCGACCTGGAGGCGGCAGGTTACTCAGTACGGTATAGCGGGCAGAAGACCTATAACGGCGTCGCGGTGCTCAGCCGGGCGGCCTCGTCGGAACCGGTAATGGACATGCCCGGCCTGGATGATCCCCAGCGCCGCATTCTGGCGGTTACCGTGAGCGATACGCGGATCGTCGATCTCTACGTGCCGAATGGCAGCGACGTCGGCTCCGACAAGTACGCCTACAAGCTGGACTGGTTGGCACGCATGCGGGACTGGCTGGCGGAAGAGTCCACGCGTTACCGGAATCTGGTGGTGCTCGGCGATTTCAATATCGCGCCGGAAGACCGCGACGTTCACGATCCCGCGGCCTGGCGGGAAAAGATACTCTGTAGCACGCCCGAGCGACAGGCTTTCCAGGCCTGGCTCGACCTCGGGCTGGTCGATGCCTTTCGCCGCTTCGAGCAGCCCGAGAAGTCCTTCAGCTGGTGGGATTACCGCATGAACGGCTTTCGCCGCAACCTGGGCTTGCGCATCGACCATATCCTGGTCAGCCCGGTGCTGGCTGAGCGATGTGAGTCGTGCTGGATCGACGTCGAACCGCGCCGGCTGGAACGGCCTTCCGACCATGCGCCGGTGGTTGCGGTTTTCAGGACATAGCGGGCCTGGCCTGGCCGTCGCGATGGGGTGCGACCGGCACCATCCGCGGACCGGGCGGCCGCCGGGCGCCGCCGTGATGGCAGACGCTGCCACCTGGCGGGGGCAGCCATGCGTCGGGATTCCCGTGCCGTGGGGCCGCGCTCATGGCCGGCGGCTTGTTACCGGTGCTCGGGTGGCACACCCTTGAGCCGGATCCGCTTGCCGACCGGCGCGGCCTCCTGCCTGCCGGGCTGGGCATGGTCGCCGCGCTTCTGCCCCCAATGACTGGTGGGGCCGACGATGATCAGGGTCTTGTAGGACAGCGCCTTGCGCCCCGTCTTCCGGCCCGAGTGACGGTCGATGACATCGACCGGCCCATAGCCGCTGTGGCCGACCAGATGGAACAGTTCCTCGGCGCGGTAATCCTCCACGTGCACGCAGCCGTGCGACGCCGCCGCGTGCCCGAGTTCGCGCAGCGACTCGCGGTCCAGCGAGGAATGCAGGGCCATGCCACCGTGGAAGAACACCGCCCACAGCATGGGCGCGTCGTATTTGCTGGACCAGTGGCGCGAGGAAAAATGCTGCGGCCGGAAATAACCCGCGGCGGTTTCATAGCCCTTGGCGCCGGATGAGATCAGCCAGTAGTAGTGCAGGCCGATATCGCGCTTGTAGAGGCGCAGGGTTTGTGCCCTGCCCCAGTAGGGATCGTCGCGCTTGTTGACGATGACGATCAGGTTGTAACTGTCGAAGTCCGGGTTCGCGAGCGGATCCGGCAGGGTATCGGCCTCGGCGCGGTCCGGATCCCGATACGGCGCGAAGGCCTTGGTGACGCCGAACGCGTAATCGGATTTCGCGCCGACATCGGCCTCGTAGCGCGTGGTCGGCTGGCTCCTGGGAAAACCTTCCCAAGGGCCGGGTGGCTCGGGGTAGTCGGTGGCGCCGAGCGTGGCGGACGCAAAGCCCAGGAGCAGGGTGCCGAACCAGAGCGCGACCGGACGCCGGTTGGCAGATGGGCGGACGATTGGCATGGCGTGGCTCCCGGGGTTGGCCTGTCGACAATATACAGGACCGGTCCGGCTTTGCATCAGCCCGGGGGCAGGGCGCGGGCGCAACTCCAGACCTCGATCCGGCTGACGCCCGCCTGGCGCAGCGCGCGGGCGAATTCACCGACGGTCGCGCCGGTGGTGACGACATCGTCAACGATGGCGACATGCCGGCAGGACAGGGGTGCCGCAAGCCGAAAGGCCTGACGGATGTTGCGCCGGCGCTCCCCGGCGCGCAGTTGCGCCTGCGGGTCCGTGGCGCGGACGCGCCGGGCGCAGCGCGTGTCCAGCGGGATGCCGCTCCTGGCGGAGACGATGCGGGCGATTTCCTCGGCCTGGTTGAGGCCGCGCCGGATGAAGCGGCTGCGGTGCAGCGGCACCGGTATCAGCCGCTCGGGAGGCTCGGCCAGTTCTCCCAGGCGCAGGGCCAGCAGTTCGCCCAGCAGACGGGCATAGGCCAGCTGGTTCCGGAATTTGAGCCCCTGGATCAGATGCCGGACGGGCTCCTCGTAACGAAGCGCGGCCCGCAGCCGGTCAAAGGGAGGCGGTCGGCGCTGGCAGGCGCCGCAGGGGCTGGTTGTCGCCGCGGATTGCGGCAGGCCGCACACCGGGCAGGCCGGCGTCAGCCAGGGCAGGGCCGCGAGGCAGGCCGGGCAGATATCCAGTTGCTCCAGACCGCGGTCGCCGCAGAGCAGGCAGGTGGGTGGAAACAGCAGGTTCTGTATAATTCGCGACCAGCTGTCGACGGGCAGCCACATTCCGGGTTGACGGATGTGGCGTGCGCCGGCCGATGTTCTGTCCTGATGCCAATTTCCGGAGCCTTTCTGCATGTCCGCCCAAGCTGCTTCCGTCGCTGCCCCCGAAGCCAACCGCCAGTCCCTCATCGGCGAGCTGCGCCATGACTGGACCGTTCCGGAGGCGCGCGCGCTGTTCGAGCAGCCCTTCAACAATCTGGTCTTCCAGGCCCAGAGCATTCACCGGCGTCATTTCGACCCCAACGAGGTGCAGGTTTCCAGTCTGCTCAGCATCAAGACCGGCTCCTGTTCGGAGGACTGCGCCTATTGTCCGCAGAGCGCCCATTATGACACCGGGGTCGGCAGGGACGGCCTGATGACGGTGGCGGACGTGCTGCAGGCGGCGCGGCAGGCCAAGGCGCAGGGCGCGGCGCGTTTCTGCATGGGCGCCGCCTGGCGCAGTCCCAGCGACCGCGATGTCGAGCGGGTGTGCGAGATGGTCGCGGGGGTGAAATCGCTGGGCATGGAGACCTGCGCCACCCTCGGCATGCTGACCGAGGCGCAGACGCACCGCCTCAAGGCCGCGGGCCTCGACTATTACAACCACAACCTGGATACCTCTGAGGCCTACTACTCGGAGATCATCACGACCCGCACCTACCAGGACCGGCTGGAGACGCTGGAGCGGGTCCGCGAGGCGGGGCTCAACGTTTGCTGTGGCGGCATCGTCGGCATGGGCGAGAGGATCGAGGATCGCGCCGCCCTGCTGGTGCAGCTGGCCAATCTGCCCCGGCACCCCGAGAGCGTGCCGATCAACCTGCTGGTCCAAGTCGAGGGCACCCCGCTCGCCAGCGTGGACACGCTCGATCCGCTGGATTTCGTCCGCACGATCGCCGTGGCCCGCATCCTGATGCCGGCCTCGCGGGTGCGGCTCTCGGCCGGACGCACCGGGATGAGCGACGAGATGCAGGCCCTGTGCTTCCTGGCGGGTGCCAACTCCATCTTCTACGGCGAGCGCCTGCTGACCACCGACAACCCCGTGGCGGACAGCGACCGGCAGCTCTTCCGACGCCTGGGGCTGCGCATGGCGGGTTACTACGCCCAGGCCTGAGGGGCCGGGGCCATCCAGCAGATGTCGTCGGGTTCTCCGAGCGGCCCCGCCATGTTGCGCGACAGATTGGCCGAAATCGAGCGGCGGGGGCTCTATCGCCGCCGCCAGCCGCTGGAGTCGCCGCAGGGCGCCGAAATCCAGGTGGGCGGGCGCCGGCTGGTCAATTTTTGCAGCAACGACTATCTGGGGCTTGCCAATCATCCGGAGGTGGTGGCGGCCATGTGCCGGGGGGCGGCCGAGTATGGCGTCGGCGCCGGCGCGGCACACCTGGTCTGCGGTCACTCTCGTGCCCACCACGCGCTGGAGGAGGCGCTGGCCGATTTCACCGGACGCGAGCGGGCGCTGCTGTTTTCGACGGGCTACATGGCCAACCTTGGGGTCGTGTCCGCGCTGGTCGGGCGCGGTGACCGGGTGTACGAGGATCGCCTGAATCATGCCTCCCTGATCGATGGCGCCCGTCTGTCGGGTGCGCGGCTCAGGCGTTACCCGCACGGCGATGCCGGGGCACTGCGGTCGGTCCTGGAGCATGCCGGGGGCGGCCATGCCCTGATCGCCAGCGATGGTGTCTTCAGCATGGATGGCGATACCGCCCCGGTCGCGGCGCTGGCGACGGCGGCCCGCGCCACCGGAGCCTGGCTGATGATCGACGACGCGCACGGTGTGGGCGTGCTGGGCGAGCGGGGCGGCGGTCTCCTGGACGCCGTTGGCGCAACGCCGGATGATGTTCCCATCCTGGTCGGAACCCTGGGCAAGGCGCTGGGGAGCTTCGGCGCCTTTGTGGCTGGCGCCAGCGAGCTGATCGAATATCTCATCCAGCAGGCGAGAACCTATCTCTACACGACCGCCCTGCCGCCTGCCGTCGCAACGGCCACTCTGGCGGCGCTGGCGCTGGTGCGCCGGGAAAGCTGGCGCCGCGCGCTGCTGGACGAGCGGATTCGCCGTTTCCGGGCAGGCGCCCGCCAGCTGGGGCTGCCGCTGGCGGAATCGGCCACGCCCATTCAGCCCATCCTGGTCGGTGACAATCGGCTGGCCCTGGAGGTCAGCGCGCGCCTGCGCGCGGCCGGTTTCTGGGTCGGCGCCATCCGGCCGCCGACGGTGCCCGTGGGGACGGCCCGTTTGCGGGTGACGCTGACGGCGGCGCATGGCGATGTTCAGGTCGACGGTTTGCTGGAGGCTCTGGCGCGGCTGCCTGGGACCTGCTTTCAAGGCGATGCGATAGCGGTGCGCGGGCCGCGGATGGAGGGGAGTGCGGCGTGAGCGAACGGCTTGCCCATGGCGTTCATGTCGACACCTGCGGTTCCGGCCCGGAGTTGGTGCTGCTGCACGGCTGGGCCATGCACGGCGCCATCTGGCAGGACTTCCTGGAACTGCTGGCATCGCGCTGGCGGATCACGGTGATCGACCTGCCGGGGCATGGCTACAGCGCGCCCCTGGAAGACTATTCGCTGCCGGCCGTGGTCGATGCAGTCGTGGCCGTGGCGCCGCCTTCGGCATACTGGCTGGGCTGGTCGCTGGGCGCCCTGATCGCACTGGGGGTGGCGGCGCGGGACCCCGGGCGGGTGCGGGGACTCGTTCAGCTGGCCGGCACGCCGCGTTTCACGGCCGCGCCCGGCTGGCCCGGCGTGGCGAGCGAGTTGCTGGAGCAGATGGCGGCCAGCCTGGCGGGGGACATCCAGGCCACGCTGCGGCGTTTCATTGGCCTGCAGACCCACGGCATGGATAACCCGAGGGGGGTGGCCAGGCGTCTGGAGGCCCAGCTTACGGCGCGGCCACACGCGGAGGCCGGCGCCCTGCAGGGTGGGCTGAGGCTGTTGCTGGAAGAGGATTTGCGCAGGGTTCAGGCCGACTTTGACGGGCCGCTGGTCAGCCTGCTCGGTGGCCGCGACCGACTGGTGCCGGTGGCGCTGGCCGATGTCCTGCGGGTGCTCAATCCCGGCGCGCGGGTCGAGGTCATCCCGGCCGCGGCGCACCTGCCGTTCCTGACGCATCCCGGGGCATGCCGGCAGGCGCTGGACATGCTGCCGCCATGAGGGCTCTCGACCGTCCGGCCAAGCGGCTGGTGGCACGTTCCTTCGGCATGGCGGCCACGACCTACGATGCCGTCGCAGGCTTGCAGCGGTCGGTGGGAAACGGGTTGCTGGCCAAGCTTGCGCCGTCGGTGCGACCGCGCCGCGTGCTTGATGTCGGTGCCGGCACCGGGTACTTCTCCCTTGCCCTGGCGCACCGCTTTCCGGAGGCGCAGGTGCTGGCGCTGGATATCGCCGAAGGCATGCTGCGGCAGGCCCGTCAGCGCTTCCCGGGCGCCTGCATTGTCGCCGATGCCGAAGCGTTGCCGCTGGCCTCGGCTTCCGTGGATATCCTGTTCTGCAACCTGGCCATCCAGTGGTCTTCCTGCCTGCGCACGACGTTCGCCGAATTCCGCCGGGTGCTGCGTCCCGGTGGGCAGCTGCTGTTCTCCACCTTGGGTTCCGGCACCCTCAGGGAACTGCGTGAAGCCTGGGCCGAGGTCGACGGGCACACCCATGTCAACGAGTTCGCGGATATCGCAATGGTAGCGTCCTGTCTCGAGGCCGCCGGGTGGCCATGCGCCGACCTGCATGGCGAATGCCGCCGTCTGGATTACCCGGACGTGATGTCGCTGATGCGCGAACTCAAGCGCCTGGGGGCCCGCAACCTGACGCCGGATCGGCCGCGGCATCTGACCGGCAAGTCCACGCTGGCACGGATGGTGGCGGCCTATCCCGTAAGTCAGGCGGGCGACAGGGCCGAGGTGGTCGCGAGCTTCGAGGTCATCGCGGGCAGTATCTGGCTCAGGGAGGCGATCCCGGCATGATGCATCGCGGATTCTTCATTACCGGCACCGATACCGGCATCGGCAAGACGCATGTCACGGTCCGCCTGATGCGTCTCTTGCAGGCGCAGGGCTTGCGGGTGGTCGGGATGAAGCCGGTGGCCTCGGGTGCCGAGTGGCGGGCGGGTGGCTGGGTCAACGAGGATGCCCTGGCGCTGCTGCGGGCCGCGTCGGTCCCGCTGCCCTATGACTGGGTCAACCCCTGCGTCTTCGAGGACCCGGTGTCGCCCCATCTGGCGGCCGCAGCCGCCGGCTGCCGGGTCGAGCCGGGGGTGATCGAGGCGGCTCTGGGTCGGCTGTCGGGGCTGGCCGACTGCGTCCTCGTGGAAGGCGTGGGTGGCTGGCTGGTGCCGCTGAACGAGGTGACCGATGTCGCGGGCCTGGCATGCCGCCTGGATCTGCCGGTGATACAGGTCGTCGGGCTGAGGCTGGGCTGTATCAACCATGCGCGCCTGACCCAGGCAGCCCTGCTGGCTTCAGGCGCGCGGATCGCCGGCTGGATCGCCAATCACCTGGAGCCGGAGCTGCCGCATGGCGCCGGTGTCCTGGCGACCCTGACGGACTGCCTGGCGTCCTCGCCGCTGGGCGAGTTGCCGTTTGTGGGGCAATCCGGACACACTGCATCTACCGAGAATGCCCACTGGAAAATTGGTGAAATCTTGCGCCTGCTGGTGCCTTGAGCTAGCATTCCAAAACTTGTATCCAGCCCAAGCTTGGCCATTTGCGGCGTGCATTCGGATGTTTCGCCATTTGTCCAGGGTAGGTCGCACCGCTGGCATGGCGCAGTTTTCGGGTTGTTTCCATGGTTGAATCCGCGCGGGACGAGGCTGATGGCGTCATCCGCTATGTGCTGAGCGCCAACCGCTCGCTGAGCGGTCGGGAAGCCTTCTGGGTGCTGGCTGTCGCTGGCTTGATGGTGATCGGTATCGGCGCCGGTTTTGCGGTCGTCGGGTTGTGGTTGGTCCTGCCTTTCTCGGGGCTGGAGTGGCTGCTGCTGATCTACGCCTTCAGGGCCAGTCTCGATGGCGGGCGCACCCGTGAGGTCCTGACGATCGGGGCGTCGCAGGTGGTTCTGGAGCGGGGGCGCGAGGCACCCGAGACGGTATACCAGTTCCAGCGGGCCTGGCTGACCCTCGAGTGGATCCAGCCGCGGTTCAGAGGTTATCCCGGCCGGCTGGCGTTCCGTTCCCATGGCCGGCAGGTCGATGTCGGCGGTTTCCTGCCCGAGGAGGAGCGGATGACGTTGTTCCGCGAACTCCAACAGATTTTACGATCCTAGTGTCGATCGGATGAATCCTGGCTTTAGATTGTTGAGAGAGGGTTACGTGAAGAACTTGAGAACTTTGCTGGCGGTTGCGGGATCCATGGGCGTCGGCGAAGCCTGTGCCGATTACACGCTCAACCTGACCGAGGGTGTGACAGAACTCAGCCGAGACATCCATGACCTGCACATGCTGATCTTCTGGATCTGTGTTGGCATCGGCGTTCTGGTCTACGGCCTGCTGGTCTATTCGCTGATCCATCACCGCAAGTCCAAGGGTATGGTGCCGGCAACTTTCCACGAGAACACCAGGCTGGAAATTGTCTGGACGGTGATTCCCTTCCTGATCCTGCTCGGCATGGCTGTTCCGGCCACCAAGGTCATGATCAAGACCTACGATACCGCCGGCGCCGATCTGACCGTCAAGGTCACCGGTTACCAGTGGAAGTGGAAGTACGAGTATCTGGACGAGGGGGTCAGCTTCTTCAGCACCCTGGACGCCAAGAGCAATCAGGCCCGGCAGCTGGGTTCCGGCGTCAGCCCGGCATCCGTCGAGAATTACCTGCTTGAGGTCGACCACCCGCTGGTGATCCCGGTCGGCAGGAAAATACGCTTCCTCTTCACCGGCGGCGACGTCATCCACTCCTGGTGGGTGCCGGATCTCGGCTGGAAGAAGGATACGATTCCCGGCTTCATCACCGATGGCTGGGTCAAGGTTGAGAAGCCGGGCACCTACCGCGGTCAGTGCGCCGAACTCTGCGGTCGCGACCATGGCTTCATGCCGATTGTGGTGATCGCCAAGCCGGAGGCCGAGTATCAGCAGTGGCTGGCCGAGCAGAAACGTGGCCATGTGGGTCCGATCAAGTCGGCGGCAGCCGAGGAGGCCACGCCAGCCGAGCCGTCGGCACCTGCCGCCAGTGTGGCGGCGGAAGCCCCGCTTGCCGACGACAAGCGCGCGGTGCTGGCAACTGGCAAGGCCGTATACGAGGCGCACTGCCTGAGCTGCCATCAGGCGAACGGTGAGGGCATCGCCGGCCTGTTCCCGGCCATCAATGGTAGCGCCGTGGCCAGTGGGCCCGTCGAAGCCCATGTCGACCTGGTGTTGAACGGCAAGCCTCCGCTCATGGCTTCTTTCCGCAATATCCTGAAACCCGAGGAGATCGCGGCGGTCATTACCTATCAGCGCAACGCACTGGGCAACAGCACGGGCGATGTTGTCACCGCTGGCGATGTCGCGGCGCGTCCCTAATCCGAACCCATTCCCGAAGAGGTGAATCCTATGTCCGTCACGGCAATTCATGACGATCACCACGACCATGGCCCCGGCAAGGGCCTGATGCGATGGGTGACGACCACCAATCACAAGGATATCGGCACGCTTTACCTGATCACGTCGCTGGTCATGTTCATGGTTGGCGGTGCCATGGCGCTGGTCATCAGGGCCGAGCTGTTCGAGCCGGGCATGCAGTTCGTCGATCCCCAGTTCTTCAACTCGATGACCACCCTGCATGCGCTGATCATGGTCTTCGGCGCCGTGATGCCGGCCTTCGCCGGTCTCGCCAACTGGATGATCCCGATGATGATCGGGGCCCCTGACATGGCCCTGCCGCGCCTGAACAACTGGAGCTTCTGGCTGCTGCCGTTCGCGGCGCTCATGCTGGTCAGCACGCTGTTCATGGAGGGTGGTGCCGCCGCCGCTGGCTGGACCCTGTATCCGCCGCTGGTCCTGCAGACCGGCGCGGCCTTCCCGTTCACGATCTTCACAATCCACATTCTCGGCATCTCGTCGATCCTGGCGGCCATCAACATCATCGTCACCATCCTCAACATGCGCGCACCGGGCATGACGCTGATGAAGATGCCCTTGTTCGTGTGGACCTGGCTGATCACGGCATTCCTGCTGGTTGCCATCATGCCGGTCTTCGCCGGTGCCGTGACCATGCTGCTGACCGACAAATTCTTCGGCACCAGTTTCTTCAATGCGGCGGGTGGCGGTGACCCGGTGCTGTACCAGCATCTATTCTGGTTCTTCGGCCATCCCGAGGTCTACGTGCTGATCCTGCCGTCGTTCGGCATCATTTCCCAGATCATCCCGACCTTTGCCCGCAAGCCGCTGTTTGGCTATAGCTCGATGGTCTACGCGACGGCGTCGATCGGTTTCCTGTCGTTCATCGTCTGGGCTCACCACCAGTACACGGTCGGCATGCCGGTCGAGGGCGAGCTGTATTTCACCTATGCCACCATGCTGATCGCCGTACCGACCGGTGTGAAGGTCTTCAATTGGCTTTCGACCATGTGGCAGGGCGCGATGACCTTCGAGGCGCCAATGCTGTGGGCCATCGCCTTCGTCGTGCTGTTCACCATGGGTGGCTTCACCGGCCTGATGATGGCGATCTCGCCGGCCGACCTGCAGTACCATGATACCTACTTCATCGTCGCGCACTTCCACTATGTGCTGGTGTCCGGGGCTGTCTTTGCCATCATTGCCGCTGTCTACTACTGGCTGCCCAAGTGGACGGGCGTCATGTACGACGAGCGCTTGGCTAAGCTGCACTTCTGGCTGACGACCATTTCCGTCAACGTCTGCTTCTTCCCGCAGCACTTCCTGGGCCTGGCCGGCATGCCGCGGCGGATTCCCGACTATGCCCTGCAGTTTGCCGAGTTCAATGCCTGGTCCAGTGTTGGCGCCTTCGTGTTCGGGTTCTCCCAGTTGATCCTGTGCTATGTCGTCATCAAGAGCATCCGTGGTGTAGGCGAGCCTGTGACCAACGAGGTGTGGGAGGATGCCCGGGAACATGGGCTGGAGTGGAATCTGCCCTCGCCCGCGCCCTACCATACCTGGGAGACGGCACCGGATATTCGCTAGAGCATCGGTTCTGCGTTTGCGGGCTGCCTGAACCACCGGGCGGCCCCTTTCCCGGGATCACCTCACGATGGACCGTCGTAAGAAAAACATAGTACTCGCTGTGCTCATCGGCATCGTTGCCATAGGGCTGTATGTCTATGCGATCTACCGCGTGATGACGGAAGCAGGGGCTGCGCCGTGATCCCGGACCGGAAGAGACCCAGGCATGGACGGGTGATCTGGCCAGTGGTGCTGGTCGTGATCGCCATGTTCGGCTTCGGCTTTGCGCTGGTGCCGCTGTACGATGTCTTTTGCGAGCTGACGGGTCTGAACGGCAAGGTGAAGACCGAGGCGCAGGCTGAGGCGGCGGGCAAGGTCGACACCTCACGGTGGGTGACGGTCGAGTTCGTCACGACCGTGAATGGCAGCATGCCGCTCAAGTTCCGTGCGGAGACCACCAAGCTCAAGGTTCATCCCGGGGAATATCAGACGGTCAGGTTCTACGGAATCAACGAGTCCGGCAGGCGACTGGTGGGCCGGGCCATCCCCAGCATCGCGCCAGGCTGGGCTACCCGGTTTCTGAAGAAATCGGAGTGTTTCTGTTTCAGCGAGCAGGTTTTCGAGCCGCATGAGGAGCGGGCGATGCCGGTGAGATTCGTCATTGATCCGGAGTTGCCGGAGTCGGTGGCCGATCTGTCCTTGTCCTACACCTTTTTCGATATTACCGAATCCCAATCACCGCCCACGAAGAACTAGAGACGAGCAGGGGAAATCATCATGGCTTTACACGGTTCCTACTATCTACCACACAAGGCGACGCAGCCCATTCTCGGGTCCATTGGCCTGTTTGTTTTGCTGGCCGGCTTCTCGAACTACCTCAACGGTTCCGATCTGGGGCCGATGATGATGTGGGCGGGCGGCGGTATCGTTGCCTACATGATGTTCATCTGGTTCGGCTCGGTGATACGTGAGAGCGTCGCCGGCATGTACAACCATCAGGTGGACGTTTCCTTCCGGATGGGGATGATCTGGTTCATCACCTCGGAAGTCTTCTTTTTCGCCGCCTTCTTCGGCGCCCTGTTCTACAGTCGCGTCTACGCATTGCCGTGGATGGCGGGCGAGGGGGCCAACCTTGGCATGGCCACGCATCAGTATCTCTGGGATACCTTCCAGAATGTCTGGCCGACCAACGGCCCGGAGCGTCTGGGTGGCAAGGAGGGCGGCGAGTTCGAGCCGATGGCGGCCTGGGGTATCCCCGCCATCAATACCCTGATCCTGCTCACCAGCGGCGCCACCGTGACCTGGGCGCACTGGGGGCTGCTCAAGGACAACCGTCGCCAGCTGATCATCGGCCTGGCGCTGACCGTCGCGCTGGGCTTCCTGTTCGTGTTCCTGCAGGGCGTGGAGTACCACGAGGCCTATACCGAGATGGGCCTGACCTTGGGCACCGGCATTTATGGCTCCACCTTCTTCATGCTGACCGGCTTCCATGGCCTGCACGTCACCATCGGTGCCATCATGCTGACGGTCGTGCTGTTGCGGAGTCTGCGCGGTCACTTCAGTAGCCACAACCATTTCGCCTTCGAGGCGGCCGCTTGGTATTGGCACTTCGTCGATGTCGTCTGGCTGGGGCTGTTCATTTTCGTTTACTGGCTCTAGGGCTGTTTTCGGCTTGACAAAAAAATCGCGCCTCGGCGCGATTTTTTTGTCTCAGTGCCGGGTTGACATGGGTTTTATGGCCGGCGCGTTTCGAAACAGCGCGCTGACATCCACGCGATCGAAGCGGTAGTGGCGGTTGCAGAATTCGCAGTCAACGGCGATTTCCCCTTCGGTGTCCAGGATGGCCCCGGCTTCGCCGGATCCCATCGCCAGCAGAACGCTCTCGATGCGCGCGCGGGAGCAACTGCAGCGAAAGACCACCGGTTCCGGCTCCAGCAGCCGGACGTGCTCTTCATGGAACAGCCGGTAGAGCAAGGCTTCGTCTGGCAGGGACAGCAGTTCCTGGCGGGTCAGGGTGTCGGCAAGACAGTTGATGCGCGTCCAGTCCTCTTCCCGGGACTCGCCGCCGGGCAGTTTCTGTAGCAACATTCCCGCAGCTCGCCGGCCGTCCGCAAACAGCCACAGGCGGGTCGGCAACTGTTCGGACTGACGGAAGTAATTTTCCAGGGAGTGCGCCAGTGAGCAGCCCTCCAGCGCGACGATACCCTGGTAAGGATCGCGGCCGTCCTGCTGGATGGTCAGAATCAGCCGGCCATCACCGAAACTGCTTGCCAGGGTGCTGCCGGCGGGAATCCCCCGCCAGTGGGCCAGCCCGCGGACAGCCAGCTGATGGGTCGTCTGCGCGACCAGGGTGGTGACGGGCCCGGGGCCCTGAATCTGCAGGATCAGCGATCCCTGAAATTTTATGGTGCCGCCGAGCAATACGACCGCGGCGAGAGCCTGGCCCAGCAGGTTCGCGACAGGCTCCGGATAATCGGTTGTGCCCCTGACAGCCTCGAACGTCGCGGTGAGGTGGATGATTTCGCCACGGATGCCGAGGTTTTCGAAGAAGAAACGTCGAAACTGGTCCTGCTCGTTCATGATCGGATGTCCTGCGGAAGGCTAAACGATTATAGTAGGGTATCGCTGTCGGCCGTTGCCGATTGCCTGGAGGAATCGCCATGTTCGGTTACAAGAGCAAACTCGCCC
This sequence comes from Methyloparacoccus sp. NF-16, assembly GCF_056880625.1. Taxonomy (NCBI): domain Bacteria; kingdom Pseudomonadati; phylum Pseudomonadota; class Gammaproteobacteria; order Methylococcales; family Methylococcaceae; genus Methyloparacoccus; species Methyloparacoccus sp. NF-16. Next base: position 451,682 of record NZ_CP174130.1, read on the forward strand.
TGCCCGAGCCATCCCAGGCCTTGCCCGGGAGGGCGGAACCCGTGGCCATCCCGGCTGCGCATCATGTGAATGGCCATCCGCTGCTGCCGCCTTATCCTGCGGATACTTCGACCGTGGTGTTCGGCCTGGGCTGTTTCTGGGGGGCGGAGCGCAAGTTCTGGCCGATTCCAGGCGTCTACGTCACTGCCGTGGGGTACGCCGGTGGTCATACCCCCAATCCCACCTACGAGGAAGTTTGCAGTGGCTTGACCGGCCACGCCGAGGTTGTGAAAGTCGTTTATCAGCCCACAAGGGTTGCCTTCGACAGCTTGCTGAAGGTGTTCTGGGAGTCCCATGACCCGACCCAGGGGATGCGGCAGGGGAACGATATCGGTACCCAGTACCGCTCCGTCATCTATGTGGAAGATGCGTCCCAGATGGAGCGGGCCCGGGAAAGCCTGCATCGCTATCAGGCGGCGTTGACGCAGGCCGGGCGCCCGGCAGGAATTACCACCGAAATCGCGATGGCGCCGCCGTTCTATTTTGCCGAAGGCTATCACCAGCAGTATCTCGCCAAGAAGCCGGCCGGATATTGCGGCCTCGGGGGGCTGAGCGTGCCCTATCCGGCGGTCTCCCCAAAGGAGGGCGCCGCGGCATGAGGTGCGCGGGGTCTGTGACCGGGCCGGGGGCGGGATTCCCGGCATGAGCACGGGGCCGCTTTCCAGCATTCCCACGCCCGCGCACCTGGCACGGGATGCGCGGCAGAACCTGCGCTGGCTGTTCGTGCTGCGTAATCTGATGATCATTGGCGAAGGGCTGATTATCTTCATCAGTCTTTACGGTCTCGAAATCCCGCTGCGCGAGGTGCCGTTGTGGGGCATCCTGACGCTGCTGGGCGTCTTCAACTGGTGGACCTGGCTGCGCCTGGGCTCGATAGAGCCGATCTCCGAGAATGAGCTGTTCATCCAGTTGTCCTGCGATGTACTGGCGATCACCGCCATCCTGTATTTCACCGGTGGCGCCACCAATCCCATCGCCTGGTTTTTCCTCCTGCCGCTGATCATCGCCGCCACCGTGCTGCCCCAGGAGTACACCTGGTACATGGTGATCTTCACGACCGGCTGCTACACGCTGTTGATGAGTTACTACCAGCCATTGCCGGACATCCAGCCGCTGGTCTTCCAGGGCGAGAGCGCGCATGCGATGCATGCGATGCTGCCGGAGCACGATCTGGATCTGCACGTGTTCGGCATGTGGTTCGGTTTCGTCTTCAGTGCCGTGATGGTGGCCTATTTCGTGGTCGAGATGGCCAAGACCCTGCGGGCGCGGGAGCGCAGCCTGGCGGAGGCGCGCGAGCAAAGCCTCCGTAACGAGCGGGTCGTGGCACTGGGCACCCTGGCGGCGGGAGCCGCGCATGAGATGGGCACACCGCTGGGAACCATGGCGATCCTCATCAAGGAAATCGAAAATGAATGCGCCTGCGCCGAGGATGCCGAGCTGGCGGACAAGATGAGGATCCTTCGCGAGCAGGTGGCGCGCTGCAAGCAGGCGCTCTCGGTGATGTCCGCCACCGCCGGCGAAATCCGTGCGGAAAGCGGCCATGTCATGCCGCTCACGGCCTATCTGGACTCGGTGGTTGCCAGTTGGCGCAATCAGCGGCCCGGCATCAAGCTGAGCTATCAGAAGCAGGGATATTCGCCAGCACCGGAGTTTCTTGCCGAGCTGACACTGACCCACGCCCTGGTGAACATCCTTAACAATGCGGCCGAGGTCTCGCCCAAGGGTATTGACCTGCGTGTCTCGTGGGATCAGCAGTCGGTGGTCTTGCGGGTGCTGGACCGAGGGCCAGGGATTGCGCCGACGGTTTCCGAGCAGCTCGGCAAGGCGCCGGTTTCGACCAAGGATCATGGATTGGGTGTCGGTCTGTTCCTGGCCTTTTCCACCATTCATCGCCTGGGTGGCAGCATCGAAATGACCCCGCGTTCGCGGGGTGGCACCCAGACGAGGATTGTCCTGCCCCTGGCGAGCCCCTGGAGAATGGTATGAGCGATACGATGCCCTTGGATGAACCACTGGAGCGCCCTTCTCTCCTGCTGGTCGATGACGATCCGACCTTCTGTGGCGTGCTGGATCAGGCGCTCAGGAAGCGGGGCTATGAGGTGCATGTGGCCACCGATGTGGAGACGGGCATTCGTCTGGCCGAGGAGATCGAGCCCGAGTTTGCCGTCATCGATCTCAGGATCGGGCAGGAGTCCGGTCTGGCGCTGGTCAAGCGGCTGCACGAGCTGGATGCCAACACCCGGATCGTCATGCTGACAGGCTTTGCAAGCATCGCCACCGCGGTGGAGGCCATCAAGCTGGGGGCTGTGCATTATCTGGCCAAGCCGGCGGATACCGACGAGATCGTTTCTGCCCTCCACAAGGAGCAGGGCGACGAGTTCGTCGAGATCAAGGACAAGCCGCTGTCGATCCGCCGGCTCGAATGGGAGCACCTGCAAAAGGTGCTGGTCGAGCATGGCGGCAATATCTCGGCGGCCGCCCGCGCCCTGGGAATGCATCGCCGTACCCTGCAGCGCAAGCTGGAAAAGCGGCCTGTCAAGGATTGAGCCGCCGGTCAACCGATCGCGCTGCCTGAGCTCCGGTCCCTCCTTCCGGCACCTGCCTCCGGCATGCCGTTCCTCCCTGGTATCCCCTGAATCGAGCCTCTTGTGCGTGAGTGAAGGGCTGCCCCGCCTCGTTCTTGCCGTCTGACAGCCGTAATGCCAGCAGATGCCGTCGCATGGCTTGACAGCTGTGGGCGGCGCTATATGATTAGCACTCGCCTGATTTGAGTGCTAACAGGGGGCTCCGGCCGATACCTGTCCGCGCCGAATCCTTACCAAACTACCTGGCACAAGGAGCTATTCATGAAAATTCGTCCCTTGAATGATCGCGTCATCGTCAAGCGTCTGGAGGAGGAGCGTACCTCGCCGGGCGGCATCGTGATCCCCGATTCCGCTGCCGAGAAGCCGGTTCGCGGCGAGGTTGTCGCGGCAGGCAACGGCAAGGTCCTCGACAATGGCCAGGTTCGGCCGCTGGGCGTCAAGGCGGGTGACAAGGTGCTGTTCGGCAAGTATGCCGGCACTGAGGTCAAGGTCGATGGCGAGGAAATCCTGGTCATGCGCGAAGACGACATCATCGCGATCCTGGAAGGCTGAATCCCCGCCCTTCCAATCCCTCAACGATTCAACCGCATTAGGTATTAAGCAATATGGCAGCTAAAGACGTACGATTTGGTGATGATGCCCGTAGCCGCATGATCCGTGGTGTGAACATCCTGGCGCAGGCCGTCAAGGTGACCCTCGGCCCCAAGGGTCGCAACGTGGTTCTGGAAAAGAGCTTCGGCGCGCCGACCGTGACCAAGGACGGTGTCTCCGTCGCCAAGGAAGTCGAACTTGCCGACAAGTTCGAAAACATGGGGGCGCAGATGGTCAAGGAAGTGGCGTCCAAGACCTCCGACATCGCCGGTGACGGCACCACGACCGCCACCGTGCTGGCCCAGTCCATCCTGACCGAAGGTCTCAAGGCGGTAGCCGCCGGCATGAACCCGATGGATCTCAAGCGCGGCATCGACAAGGCCACCGCGGCCGCCGTCGAGGCCATTCACGGCATGTCGGTGCCTTGCGCCGACAGCAATGCCATCGCCCAGGTCGGCGCCATTTCCGCCAACTCCGATGAGGCCATCGGCAAGATCATCGCCGATGCCATGGACAAGGTCGGCAAGGAAGGCGTCATCACCGTGGAGGATGGCTCCGGCCTCGAGAATACCCTGGACGTCGTCGAGGGCATGCAGTTCGATCGCGGCTACCTGTCGCCCTACTTCATTAATAACCAGCAGAGCATGAGCGCCGAGCTGGAGAATCCGCTGATCCTGATCTGCGAGAAGAAGATCTCCAACATTCGCGACATGCTGCCGGTACTGGAAGGTGTCGCCAAGGCAGGTCGTCCGCTGCTGATCATCGCCGAGGATGTCGAGGGCGAGGCTCTTGCCACGCTGGTGGTGAACAACATGCGCGGCATTCTCAAGGTCGCGGCCGTCAAGGCGCCCGGCTTCGGCGACCGCCGCAAGGCCATGCTGGAGGATATCGCCATCCTGACCGGTGGCACCGTGATCGCCGAGGAAGTCGGCCTGTCGCTGGAGAAGGCCAGTATCGAGGATCTGGGTACCGCCAAGCGCGTGCAGATCACCAAGGAAGAAACCACCATCATCGATGGTGCCGGCAGCAGCGACAAGATCCAGGGCCGCATTGCCCAGATCCGCAAGCAGATCGACGAGACGACCTCCGACTATGATCGTGAAAAGTTGCAGGAGCGGCTGGCCAAGCTGGCCGGTGGCGTCGCAGTGATCAAGGTGGGCGCGGCGACCGAGGTCGAGATGAAGGAGAAGAAGGCTCGCGTCGAGGACGCCCTGCATGCGACCCGTGCCGCGGTCGAGGAAGGCATCGTCCCGGGCGGTGGCGTGGCCCTGATCCGTGCCTTGCAGAAAATCCGCGACCTGAAGGGCGCGAACCACGATCAGGATGTCGGCATCGGCATCGCCCGTCGCGCGATGGAAGAGCCGCTGCGTCAGATTGTTGCCAACGCCGGCGATGAGGCCTCCGTGGTCCTCAACAAGGTCGCCGAGGGCAGCGGCAACTTTGGCTACAACGCCGCTACCGGTGAATATGGCGACATGGTGACCATGGGCATTCTGGACCCCGCCAAGGTAACCCGCAGCGCTCTGCAGAATGCGGCATCCGTCGCTGGTCTGATGATCACCACCGAGGCGATGATTGCCGAGGAGCCCAAGGCCGAGGCGCCGATGCCGGGTGGCATGGGCGGAATGGGTGGCATGGACGGCATGATGTAACCGCCGGACATCGCGCCCGAGTGTGGCGAGGCTCCCCTGGAGCCTTGCCCGATCCGATCGAAAGCCCCATCTCGATGGGGCTTTCTGTTGTCCGGCGCAGCCTTGCCGGGTAGGGAATCTCATGGGCGAGCGGCTGCTGATGTGGGCATGGCGATCGATTTTCTTCAGGGGCTTGTCAGGCGTCAAAATTTGTCTATAATGACGGGCTTGATTGCAGGCGCGTAGCTCAGTTGGTTAGAGCACCACCTTGACATGGTGGGGGTCGTTGGTTCGAGTCCAATCGCGCCTACCAAATCTGGAAAAGCATCGCAGCGCGGTGCTTTTTTTGTCCTTGAGGTTTTCTATGCCTGTCATAACGCTGCCAGACGGTTCGCGCCGGGAGTTCGATCATCCGGTCTCGCTCATGGAGGTGGCGGCGTCCATTGGGACTGGTCTGGCCAAGGCGGCGCTTGCCGGCCGCGTCGACGGGAAGCTGGTGGATCTTTCCTGGGTCATCGATGGGGATGCCGAGGTTGCCATCGTCACCGGTCGCGATGTGGAGGGTGTGGAGATCATCCGCCATTCCACGGCCCACCTGCTGGCGCAGGCGGTGAAGTCGCTGTTCCCATCCGCTCAGGTCACCATCGGTCCGGTGGTCGACAACGGTTTCTATTACGACTTTTCCTACGAGCGGCCCTTCACGCCGGATGATCTTGCGGCCATCGAGAGGAAGATGGAAGAGCTGGCCGCCCAGTCGCTCCCGGTGGAGCGGCGGGAAATGCCGCGGGACGAGGCAGTCGACTTCTTCCTCCGGCAGGGCGAGTGCTACAAGGCGGAGATTATCCGCGATATCCCTGCGGATCAGCCGATCTCGCTATATCGTCAGGGGGACTTCATCGACCTCTGTCGCGGGCCTCATGTGCCGGATACCGGCAGGCTGAAGGCCTTCAAGCTGATGAAGATCGCGGGTGCCTACTGGCGCGGCGACTCCCGCAACGAGATGTTGCAGCGCATCTACGGCACGGCATGGGCGGACAGGAAGGAACTCAAGGATTATCTGCGCCGGCTCGAGGAGGCGGAGCGGCGCGATCATCGCAAGATCGGCAAGGCGCTCGATCTCTTCCACATGCAGGAAGAGGCGCCCGGCATGGTGTTCTGGCACCCCAAGGGTTGGGTGTTGTGGCAGATTGTCGAGCAGTACATGCGGGCGATCTTCCGCGATCATGGCTATGCGGAAATCCGTACCCCCCTGGTCGTTTCCCGCACCCTTTGGGAGAAGTCAGGGCACTGGGAAAAGTTCCAGGGCGACATGTTCACCACGGCTTCCGAGCAGCGCGACTACGCCATCAAGCCGATGAACTGTCCCTGTCATGTGCAGGTGTACAACCAGGGGCTCAAGAGCTACCGGGATTTGCCGCTGCGCTTGGCCGAGTTCGGCTCCTGCCATCGCAACGAACTGTCGGGCGTTCTGCATGGTCTGATGCGGGTGCGCGGCTTTACCCAGGATGATGCCCACATCTTCTGTGCGGAAGGGCAGATCCAGTCGGAGGTTTCCTCCTTCATCGATCTCCTGCACCAGGTCTACGCCGACTTTGGCTTCACCAAGGTGCAGGTCAAGCTTTCCACCCGGCCCGTCAACCGGGTGGGTTCGGACGAGGTCTGGGACAGGGCCGAGGCCGCGCTGGAGGAGGCGCTCAACGCCAAGGGGCTGGAGTGGCAACTGCAGCCGGGCGAAGGTGCCTTCTACGGGCCCAAGATCGAATTCTCCCTGTCCGACTGTCTGGACCGGGTCTGGCAATGCGGCACCATCCAGGTCGATTTTTCGATGCCGGAGCGTCTCGGCGCCGTATATGTCGCCGAGGATGGCAGCAAGCGTACGCCGGTCATGCTGCACCGCGCGATCCTCGGATCCCTGGAACGGTTCATCGGCATCCTGGTCGAGCACTATGCGGGGTATTTCCCGCTGTGGTTGGCGCCGGTGCAGGCGATGGTGCTGAATATCACCGACGCCCAGGCGGATTACGCGCGCGGCGTCGAGATGGCATTGCGTTCGCGGGACCTGCGTGCCGAGTCTGACTTGAGAAATGAGAAGATCGGCTTTAAAATCCGTGAGCACTCGATGCAGCGCGTGCCCTATCTCATCATTGTCGGTGAGAAAGAAATTGAGTCCCGGACCGTCTCCCTGCGCACTCAGAAGGGGGATGATCTGGGACTCTTTAGTTTGGATGGGCTGATGGAAAAGCTCTGTGCAGAAGTCAACGAGCGCGTTGCGACCCCTTAACCGTCTTGGGAGGATTTGGTTATCAGTGCCGATAGAAAAGAGCCGCGGCTAAACGACGAGATTCAGTATTCCAATGTTCGCCTGATCGATGCCGACGGCAATCAGGTGGGCGTGGTTTCCAGTCGTGAAGCGCGCCAGATGGCCTATGATGCCGATCTCGACCTCGTCGAAATCTCTCCCGGCGCCGAGCCGCCCGTTTGCCGGATCATGGACTATGGCAAGTTTCGGTTCGAGCAGAACAAGAAACTCGCCGCTGCCAAGAAAAAGCAGAAGCAGATCCAGGTCAAGGAAATCAAGTTCCGGCCGGGTACCGACGTCGGCGATTATCAGATCAAGCTCAAGAATCTGATCCGTTTCCTGGAGGACGGTGACAAGGCCAAGGTTACCGTGCGCTTTCGCGGCCGGGAATTGAGCCACAAGGAACTGGGCATGGAGCTGCTGAAGCAGATCGAGACGGATTTGCAGGAGCATGCCTCGGTGGAGCAGTTTCCCAAGATGGAGGGGCGGCAGATGGTCATGATGCTGGCCCCGAAGAAAAAGAAGTAAACGATTTGTTGTTTGAGTTTTTAGAGCCAACCGGAGAGCGTAATGCCAAAGTTGAAAACCAACCGGGGCGCGGCGAAACGTTTCAAGAAAACCGCATCTGGCGGTTTCAAGTGCAACCACTCGTTCCGTCGTCATATCCTGACCAAGAAGAGCACCAAGCGTAAGCGTCAGTTGCGCAGCCCCAACGCCATTCATGCTTCGGATGTGCGCAGCGCCGCGCGCATGCTTCCGTACAGCTGAGTTTTCTGACCGAAGAGTAAAGAGGGTCCAATGCCTAGAGTAAAACGTGGCGTCACCGCGCGTGCCCGCCACAAGAAAGTCCTCAAGCAGGCCAAGGGGTATTACGGTGCCCGCAGTCGGGTATACCGCGTCGCCAAGCAGGCCGTCATCAAGGCAGGCCAGTATGCCTACCGTGATCGCCGTCAAAGGAAGCGCCAGTTCCGTGCGCTGTGGATCGTGCGCATCAATGCCGCCGCCCGCGAATTCGGGCTGTCCTACAGCCGTTTCATGGCAGGTCTGAGCAGGGCCTCGGTCGTGATCGACCGCAAGGTGCTGGCCGATCTGGCCGTGCGCGACAAGGACGCCTTCGCCGAGCTTGCCAGGATCGCGCAGGGCTGAGCCGTCGGCCCTCCCGGTGGAGCCCCGATTCCGGGTGCTCCGCCACATGAAGTTTTCATCCCCCTCTTCAAGCAGAATTCACTGCCCCGCTTCCCATTATGGTTACCCTTGAGGATGTACTGTTACAGGCGCAAGGGGAGCTTGCCGCGGCATCCACGCTGACGCTGCTGGATCAGGTCCGTGTTCAGTATCTGGGCAAGAAAGGCCTGATCACGGAGCAGATGAAGGCTCTGGGCGGCCTGCCGCCCGAGGCCCGCAAGGAGGCTGGCGCGCGCATCAACCAGGCACGCGACCGGTTTGCTGCGGCGCTGGAGGGGCGCAAGTCGGAGCTCGAGGCCGAGGCGCTGGAGCAGCGTCTGGCCAGCGAAACCCTCGACGTGACCCTGCCCGGACGCGGCCAGCGGACCGGTGGACTGCACCCGGTGACCCTGACCATGCGCCGCATAGCGGCCTTGTTCGAGCGGATCGGCTTCGAGGTCGTCGAAGGTCCGGAGGTCGAGGACGACTACCACAACTTCGAGGCTCTCAACATCCCCGCCTCGCATCCGGCGCGGGCGATGCACGACACCTTCTATTTCGACGCGCATACCCTGCTGCGAACCCATACCTCGCCGGTACAGGTTCGGGTGATGGAAAGCCGCACCCCACCACTGCGGGTCATTGCGCCGGGGCGGGTATACCGCTGCGATTCGGATCTGACACACACGCCGATGTTCCACCAGGTCGAAGGTTTCCTGGTCGACGAGAATGTCAGTTTCGCCGATCTGCGCGGGATTCTGGACGAGTTCCTGCGGCTGTTCTTCGAGAAGGACGTGAAGGTGCGGTTCCGCCCCTCCTATTTTCCCTTCACCGAACCGTCGGCCGAGGTCGACATCGAATGTGTCATGTGCGGCGGCAAGGGTTGCCGGGTGTGTGGGCAGAGCGGCTGGCTGGAGGTCATGGGCTGCGGCATGATCCATCCGCGGGTGTTCGGTTTCGTCGATATCGACCCGGAGCGTTATACCGGCTTCGCCTTCGGGCTGGGTGTGGAGCGCATGGCCATGCTCCGTTACGGGATCAACGATCTCCGGCTGTTCTTCGAGAACGATCTCAAGTTCCTCAAGCAATTCGCCGCCTTCTAGGCGTCCGTTACCCTCATCACCATGCGTTTTAGCGAAGCCTGGCTCCGAAGCTATGTCAATCCGCCCCTGACGACGGGAGAACTGGTGCATCAGGTCACCATGGCGGGCCTTGAGGTTGATAGCGTCACGCCCGCCGCCGGCGCGTTCACCGGCGTCGTGGTGGGGGAAATCCTGGCGGCGGAGCCGCATCCGGGGGCGGATCGGCTGAGAGTCTGCCGCGTCGACGCCGGCCATGCGGAGCCGCTGCAAATCGTTTGCGGCGCCCCCAACGCGCGCGTCGGCCTGCGGGCGCCCTTGGCGCTGGAAGGCGCCGTGCTGCCCGGCGGTATGGCCATCAAGGCATCCCGGCTGCGGGGGGTGCAGTCCTTCGGCATGCTTTGCTCGGCCAGGGAACTCGGCATCGACGAGGATGCCGCCGGTCTCATGGAACTGCCCGGCGATGCCCCGGTCGGCATGTCCCTGCGCGATTACCTGCAATTGGACGATAACCTCCTCGAGGTCGATCTGACGCCAAACCGGGCGGATTGCCTCAGCGTCGAAGGCATTGCCCGCGAGGTTGCGCTGCTCAACGATCTGCCCCTGCAGAGTCCGGCGATCCAGCCGGTCGCGCAGGGGCACGACGCGTGCGTGGGTGTGGCGCTGGAGGCGCCGGAAGCCTGCCCCCGCTATCTCGGCCAGCTGATCCGGCACGTCAACCGTGCGGCGCCCACCCCCCTGTGGATGAAGGAGCGCCTGCGGCGTTCCGGCCTGCGCTCGCTGGATGTAGTGGTGGACGTCACCAACTATGTCCTGCTGGAGCTGGGCCAGCCGCTGCATGCCTTCGATGCCGAGAAGCTGAACGGCGACATTCGCGTCAGGTATGCCCGCGAGGGCGAGACGCTGCGGCTCCTCAACGACCAGGAGCTGACCCTGCATGCCGACACCCTGGTCATCGCCGATCAGACCAGGGCGCTGGCTCTGGCCGGCATCATGGGCGGCAGCGAATCCGCCGTGGGAGCGGACACGCGGCACATCTTTCTCGAATGTGCTTTCTTCACGCCCGAGCGGATCATGGGCAAGGCTCGTCGCTATGGCCTCAATACCGATGCCTCGCACCGTTTCGAGCGTGGCGTCAGCTTCGAGCTGCAAGCGCGCGCCCTGGCCCGTGCCGCCGAGTTGATCGTGGCGCTGGCCGGTGGCGAGGCCGGGCCGGCCGTCGAGTCGCTCAGCGCCGAACACCTGCCGGTTCGCCAGCCGATCCTGCTGAGAGCCAACCGCATCCATCGCGTCCTTGGCCTGGCGATCGCCGCGGCGCGCATCGAAGCCATGCTCGCAGGGCTCGGCATGCGCAGCGAGCCGCATCCGGAGGGCTGGACCGTCGTGCCACCTGCCTTCCGCTTCGATATCGCCATCGAAGCCGATCTGATCGAGGAAATCGGCCGCGTCCATGGCTACGATCACCTGCCGCGCCGGCGCCCGGTCATGGCCGCCGCCATGCAGCCCGCGTCCGAGACACGGCTGTCGCTGGATCGCGTCAAGGACCTGCTGGTTGACCGCGGCTATCAGGAGGCGGTGACCTACAGTTTCGTCGAACCCGGCCTCCAGCGCCTGGTCGAGCCGGACGTGGAGCCCCTGGCGCTGAAGAATCCGATTTCGGCTGAACTCGCCGTCATGCGGACCAGCCTCTGGCCCGGGCTGCTGGATGCGGCCATCAAGAATGCCAACCGCCAGCAGACCCGCATCCGGCTGTTCGAGAGCGGCCTCAGGTTCGTGCCGTCCCACGACGGCCTGTCGCAGTCCAAGGCCATTGCCTGGCTGGCAATGGGGCCCGTGCATGCGGAGCAGTGGGCGGAGAAGGCGCGGATGCTGGATTTCTACGACATCAAGGCCGATGTCGAGGCCCTGGTGTCGCTGACGGGGCGCGTGGATGAACTGCGGTTTGCCGCCGCCGGCCATCCGGCCCTGCATCCCGGGCAGTCGGCCCGGATTTACCTGGGCGAGACACCGCTCGGCTGGCTGGGCATGCTGCATCCTCGCCTGGAGCAGCGTCTGGATTTCGGGCAGCAGCTATTCCTGGTCGAACTGGATCAGGCGCTGCTGCTGAATCGTGCCGTACCCCGGTTCTCGCCGCTCTCGCGGTTCCCGGCCGTGCGTCGCGATCTGGCCCTGCTCGTCGACGACGGCCTGCCGGTGGCCGAGCTGCTGGCCGAGGTCCGGCGGCAGGGTGGCAGCCTCTTGCAGGAGGTCGTGATCTTCGACGTCTACCGCGGAGCCGGCGTCGAGGCCAGCAAGAAAAGCGTGGCCCTGGGCCTGGTGTGGCAGGACGAGGCCGAAACCCTGGTTGACGCCCGTGTCGACGAAGCCGTTGGCCGGGTACTGGCGAGCCTTGCCGAGCGCTGTGGGGCGCGTTTGAGAGATTGATGTGGCGCTGACCAAGAACGACATGATGGAGCGGCTGATCGAGACTCTCGGCCTCAGCCGCAAGGATGCCAAGGATCTGGTCGACCAGTTCTTCGAGGAGATCAAGGCGGCCCTGGGGCGCGGCGAGCCGGTCAAGCTGTCCGGCTTTGGCAATTTCGACCTGCGCGACAAGAACGAACGTCCCGGCCGTAATCCCAAGACGGGCGAGGAAATCCCCGTCTCGGCCCGTCGGGTCGTGACCTTCAAGTCCGGGCAGAAGCTCAAGAGCCTGGTCGAGGCCTTCAACGGGCCGGTTTCGGAAGACCCCTGAGCCTGCGCGAGGGTCGGCCGGCGTTCCTGCCGTGCCGGCTGCGGGTGGACCAACACAGGAGTAACACATGATTCGTGCCGGCATCGTCGGAGGCACCGGGTACACCGGGGTCGAACTGCTGAGAATCCTGGCCCTGCATCCGTCGGTCGAGGTGGCCCAGGTAACCTCGCGTGGCGATGCCGGCAGGGCGGTCGCCGATGTCTATCCCAGCCTGCGCGGACATGTCCAGACGGCGTTTGTCGAGCCCGGCGTCGACGTGCTTGGTGGTTGCGATGTCGTGTTCTTTGCCACGCCCAATGGAACGGCCATGCGTCTGGCGCCGGCCCTGCTCGACAAGGGTATCCGCGTCATCGACCTTGCGGCCGATTTCCGGCTGCGCGATGCCGAAGCCTGGGCCCATTGGTACGGCGAACCCCATGCCTGCCCGGAACTGCTGGTGGAAGCGGTTTACGGTCTGCCGGAGATCAACCGCGACGCCATACGCGAGGCCCGTCTCATCGCCTGCCCGGGCTGCTACCCGACCTCGGTACAGCTGGGGCTGCTGCCCTTGCTGGAGGCCGGCGTCATCCGGACGGACGATCTCATCGCCGATGTCAAGTCGGGCGTCAGCGGCGCCGGCCGCAAGGCGGAGCTTCCCTTCCTCATGAGCGAAACCGGCGAGAGCCTGAAGGCATACGGTGTCCAGGGCCACCGGCACTGGCCGGAAATCCGGCAGGGCTTGGCGCGGATCGCGGGCACGCCGGTGCACCTGACCTTCGTACCCCACCTGATTCCGATGATCCGCGGTATCCATGCGACCCTCTACGCCCGCCTCGCGGCGCCGGCGGACGACCTGCAGCGACTCTACGAACAGCGTTACCGGGACGAACCCTTTGTCGACGTTCTGCCCGCCGGCGCCCATCCCGACACCCGCAACGTGCGCGGTTCCAACCGTTGCCAGCTGGCGGTGCACCGGCCGCTGGATGGCGACACCATTGTCGTGCTGTCGGTGATCGACAACCTGGTCAAGGGCGCCGCCGGCCAGGCCGTGCAGGCCATGAACCTGATGTTCGGGCTGGACGAAACCGCAGGACTTGTGGCCGTGGGCCTGTATCCCTAAACCCATGAATCGTCAGCTCGTGCTTGATCATCTGGTTTCCCTGCGCGACTACGTGCGCTATGCGGCCAGCCGCTTCAACGAGGCCGGCCTGTTCTTCGGCCACGGCACGGCGGGCGCGCTGGACGAGGCGGCCGCCCTCGTGTTGCATGCCCTGCATCTGCCCTACGATCTGCCGGGTGGCTATTTCACCGCCCATCTGACCCCGCCCGAGCGGGAACGGATCTTCGGTCTCATCGAGCGGCGCGTGGAGGAGCGCAAGCCGCTGGCCTACCTCACGCATGAGGCACCCTTCGCCGGCCTGTCGTTCTATGTCGACGAGCGGGTGCTGGTGCCGCGTTCGCCGATCGCGGAGCTCATCGAGCAGCATTTTTCGCCCTGGCTGGATGCTCCGGAGGCGGTTACCGATATCCTCGACCTGTGCACCGGCAGCGGCTGCATCGCCATCGCCTGCGCCGTTGCGTTTCCCCAGGCCGAGGTCGATGCGGTTGATATCTCGCCCGATGCCCTGGCCGTCGCCCGCATCAATGTCGAGCGGCACCAACTCGCGGACCGGGTGCGGCTGGTCGAGTCGGACGTCTATGCGGCACTCGGCAACCGGCGCTATGACCTGATCGTCAGCAATCCGCCCTATGTCAATACCGACGAATGGCGGAGCCTGCCGCGGGAGTTCCACGCCGAGCCGCGCATCGGGCTGGAGTCGGGCGAGGATGGCCTGGATTGCGTGCGCCATATCCTGGAAGGCGCGCGGAGACATCTCAAGCCCAACGGCATCCTGGTGGTCGAGGTCGGCAGTGCGGCGGAGGCCCTGGAGGCCAATTTCCCCGAGGTTCCCTTCTGCTGGCTGGACTTCGAACGCGGCGGCGACGGGGTATTCCTGCTGACCGCCGGGCAGGTCGCGGCCTTCTTTTAGCGTTATCGTGCCGCCTGCGCGGCCGCGGAGGACCGGATGCACCACGTTGTCCCTTCGAGGCAGGGCTTGAATCACCTTCGGCTCTGGTGCCTGCTGCTGGCGGGATTCGCGCTGGCGCTGGTCGCCTGCAAGACCACCCTGCGGCAGAACCCGATTCCGTCCGATGGCAGGATACTCGCCTTTGGCGACAGCCTGACCTACGGCACCGGCGTGCTGCCCGAGCAGGGCTACCCCGCCGTGCTGCAGAGTCTGGTCAACCGCGAGGTCATCAATGGCGGCGTGCCCGGCGAGATTTCCGCCGACGGGCTGCGTCGGCTGGCGATTTGGCTGCAGGAATACGAGCCGAAGTACCTGATACTCTGCCACGGCGCCAACGATCTGCTGCGCGCACTCAGCGAGGAGAAGGCGGCCGAGAACGTGCGCGCGATGGTCAAGCTGGCGCGCGACCAGGGTATCGACGTGCTGCTGGTGGCCGTGCCGAAATTCGGTCTCCGGCGCTCGCCGCCGGGGTTCTACGAGGAAATCGCCCGCGAGTTCAACATCCCCCTGGAACGCAACGCGCTCGACGACATCGAACGCAATCCGGCGCTGAAATCGGACGCCGTGCATCCCAACGCCGCCGGCTACAGACTGCTGGCGCAGGCCATCGTCAAGCGTCTGCGGGAAACCGGGGCGCTGTGAGCGTTCGGCAGCTGAACGGCCCCTGAACAAGACCATACCGGGCTCACCCTTGGGCGGGTCCCTCTGACCGGGAATCGGCATGTCTGGAAACACCTTCGGAAAACTCTTTACCGTGACCTCTTTCGGCGAAAGCCACGGCCCCGCCATCGGCTGCATCGTCGACGGCTGCCCGCCGGGCCTGGCACTGTGCGAGGCGGATCTGCAGCACGACCTCGACCGCCGGCGGCCCGGGACTTCCCGCCACACCACCCAGCGGCGGGAGCCCGATGCGGTGCGCATCCTCTCCGGCGTGTTCGAGGGCCGGACCACGGGCACGCCGATCGGTCTCCTGATCGAGAATGTCGACCAGCGCTCCAAGGACTACGGCAACATCGCCACCCAGTTCCGGCCGGCCCATGCCGATTATGCCTATCACATGAAATATGGCTTCCGCGACTATCGCGGCGGCGGCCGCTCCTCGGCCCGCGAGACGGCCATGCGCGTCGCTGCCGGCGCCATCGCCAAGAAGTACTTGCGCGAGCGCTACGACGTCGAGGTGCGTGGCTATCTCGCGCAGCTGGGGCCGATCCACATCGACCGGGTGGACTGGGAGACCATCGACGACAACCCGTTCTTCTGCCCGGACCCCGACCGCGTTCCGGAGCTGGAAGCTTACATGGATGCCCTGCGCAAGGAGGGCGATTCGATCGGCGCCCGCATCAACGTGGTGGCAACCGGCGTGCCGCCGGGCTGGGGCGAGCCGATCTTCGACCGGCTGGATGCCGATCTCGCCCACGCCCTGATGAGTATCAACGCCGTCAAGGGCGTCGAGATCGGCGGCGGTTTCGCCTGTGTTGAAGCCAAGGGCACGGCCTTCCGTGATGAAATGACCCCGGCGGGCTTCCTCAGCAATCATGCCGGCGGCGTGCTCGGCGGCATTTCCTCCGGGCAGGACATCCTTGCCAGCATCGCCCTCAAGCCGACCTCCAGCCTGCGCCTGCCGGGTCGCTCGGTGAATCTGCACGGGGAACCGGTGGAGGTGGTCACCACCGGCCGCCACGACCCCTGCGTCGGCATCCGCGCCACGCCGATCGCCGAGGCCATGACCGCCCTGGTGCTGATGGATCATGCCCTGCGCCACCGGGCCCAGAATGCGGATGTCGCACCCGCTCTGACACCGCTCCCGCCCCGCGCCTGAAGCGCCGCGGTCCGGGCGCGGCGATGGCCGAGCGGGTGCCGGTCGTCCGGCTGGCGGGATTCTATCTCGCCTATTTCGCCATTCTCGGCATCCTGCTGCCCTACTGGCCGCTCTATCTTCAGCAGGCGGGCTACGATCCTGCCGTCATCGGCCTCGTCATGGCCGTCATGCCGGCCACCCGGATCGTTTCACCCGCGTTCTGGGGCTGGCTGGCGGACCGCACCGGGCATACCCTGCGGCTGATTCGCTGGACCGGCTTTCTGGCCGGCGCGACCTTCGCGCTGATCGTCTGGCGGGATCGCCCGCTGTTCTGGCTGCTGGCCACCGTGCTGGCGTTCAGTTTCTGCTGGAACGCCACGCTGCCGCTGTTCGAGGCGGTGACGCTGAGCCACCTGGCCCGCCAGCTGCATCGTTACAGCCGGGTGCGGCTGTGGGGCTCCATCGGCTTTCTGCTGGCCGTCTGGGGTATGGGCGAACTGCTGGACCGGCTGGTTCCGATCGGCGCGCTGCCCTGGGCGATAGCTGGCCTCCTGGTCGGGCAATGGAGCGTGAGCCTGGCGGTTCCCCCTATCCGCGAGCGGCACCCGATGACCGCCAACGTATCCTTGTGGGCCATCCTGCGCCGTGGCGAGGTGATCGGCTTCTTTCTCTCGGCGTCGCTGCTGCAGATGGCCCATGGGCCTTACTACGCGTTCTATTCCCTGCACCTGGAGGCGCTGGGCTTTACCGATAGCGAGATCGGCCAGTTGTGGGCGCTGGGAGTCCTGGCCGAGATCGTGCTGTTCTCTGTCCTGGGCCGCGTGCACCATTACGTGGGCCTGCGCCCGCTGCTGCTGGGCAGTCTGGCCTTGAGCGGCGTTCGTTGGCTGCTGATCGGCTGGGGCGGCGCGCGGATTGGGTTGCTGATCCTGGCCCAGCTTCTGCACGCTGCGAGCTTCGGCAGTGCCCATGCGGCAGCCGTGCAGATCGTTCACCGGAATTTCCAGGGACCGCATCATGCCAAGGGGCAGGCACTCTACAGCAGCCTGGCCTATGGCGTGGGGGGCGCCATCGGCAGCCTGTACAGCGGCTTGCTCTGGCAGGGCTGGGGCGCATCGTGGATATTCACGTCGGCCGCGGGCATCAGCTTTCTGGCTCTGATGGCGGCCTGGCCGCGGGTGGGTCGGTAGCCCCGCCGCCGGCGCGGCGGGGACATTCTGCCCGCCATCCGGGCGGGGCTCCCGCAGGCGGGCATCGAGGGGCATGAGCCTGTTCTTCCCCCCGGAGTCGCGGGTAGTTTCAGGAAGCGGATTTCTGCTTCAGCAGATCGCGAATTTCCCTCAGCAGCCTGATGTCGGCCGGGTCTTCAGGCGGCGCTGCCGGTGGCTGGTGGCGCTGGCCCAGCGCCACCAGCTTGTTCATGGGTTTGATGATGACGAAGAAGACCACGGCGGCGGTGAGCAGGAAGCTGAAGACGGCGCCCAGGATAATGCCGATATCCAGTTCGATCAGTTTGTTGACCGAATGGGTGACGGTCTGGCCGGCGGCATTCGTTTCGGTGACCTCGATCATCTTCCGCATGATCGGGATGGTCAGCTTCGGCTGCGGTCCGCCGCCCGCCAGCGCCAGGATCGGCTCGATGATGCCCTTGCCGAAGGCGGTGACGATGCCCGTGAAGGCCGCGCCGATGATGACGCCGGTGGACAGATCCACGACGTTGCCCTTGAGGATGAATGTCTTGAATTCTTCGAGCATGACCTTGGCCTCCCTGGTGAAATGAGGTGATCCGGACAGTGAGACCGGGGCAATGCTCGGCCATGCTCCCGGCCTCGCTTCAAGTATGGCGCAGGCCCGGGCGCGGGTCACCCGGCGGGAAACCGGTTGGTGGGAGAGGGGGCAAGGTCGCCCCGACGGTCTACAGCATGCCCAGTTGCAACTGGGCCACTTCCGACATGCGGTCGCGCGACCAGGGCGGGTCGAAGACCACTTCCACCCGGACGCGCTCGACGCCGGGCAGGCCCTTGATGGCGGCCTCGGCATCCAGTTGCAGCACCGGACCCATGCCGCAGCCCGGCGCGGTCAGCGTCATGATGACATGGACTTCGTTGCCGCCCGCGGGCAGGGGTTTGACCTGGCAATGGTAGACCAGGCCCAGCTCGACGATGTTGACCGGGATTTCCGGATCGTAGATGGTCCGCAGCACTTCCCAGACATTCTTCTCGATGGTCTCGGGGTCGGTGCCGCTGGCGATGTTGGTGTGGATCGGCGGTTCCTTGCCCAGCGCATCGGCATCGTCGCCGGCGATGCGGACCATATGTCCGGTTTCGTCGAGTACGGTGAAATTGCCGCCCAGCGACTGGGTGAGGGTGACGATGTGGCCCTGCGGCAGGGTGTCGGGCGTTCCGTCCGGGATGCGCACGACGTTGACGTCCCGGTGCAGGCAGATGCTTTCACGTCCATATCCCAGCATTGACATAGCGGACTCCGTTGTGGCGGTTAGCGTGGTGTGGCCGGCGCGAGCAGGCGCAGCAGCGGTTCGGCGTGGGTATCGGGTGACGGCAGGCAGTCGAGTTCCTCGCCGGGATAGGCGCACAGACGTACCGGGCTGCGCATCGGGCCCGGCGTGTAGACCTCGGCGTGCAGGCCGAAGCTCCCCGCCTCGGCGTTGAACAGGGCCGCCAGGCTGGCAAGCCCCAGCTTGGCGATGCCGTAGCCACCCCAGAAGGGCTTGCCCTCGGCGACCGCCGAGTCGCCGACGAAAATCACGCGGCCGCCACCCGAGGCGCGCATCAGCTCCAGCACGGCGCGAGTAAGCAGGAAGGGCGCCGTCAGGTTGACCTGCAACTGCCGCTGCCAGCGCACGGCCTCCACCTGCGCCAGCGGCGCAAGATGGCCCAGCTCGGCGGCGGCATGTATCAGCCCATGCAGGCCGCCCAGCTCGCACTGCAGGGTCGCGGCCAGCTCGGCGTAATCGTCCTCGCCAGCCCCGGCGAGGTCCAGCGGGTACAGGGCGGGTTCGGCGGCGCCGCGTGCCTTGAGCGCGTCGTACAGGGCTTCCAGCCGGCGCACCTTGCGTCCCAGCAGGACGACGGTGGCGCCCGCGTCCGCCGCCGCGCGCGCGGCCACCGATCCGAGGGCCCCGGTCGCGCCGGTGATCAGGATCACCCGGTTTTCCAGAAGGCGTCCGCTCATTGGTTGACCTCGATCCAGGGCAGCAGGTCGGCCGGATGGCTCAGGGTCGCGTCCGCGCCCCAAGCGTCGACATCCTCGTCGTCGGCGATGTAGCCGTAGAGCGCCGCCAGCGTGGCCATGCCTGCCCGTCGTCCTGCCTCGATGTCGCGGGCGGCATCGCCGACATAGACGCAGCACTCGGCGCGAACCCCCAGGCGCTGGCTGGCCTCCAGCAGCGGCAACGGGTGCGGTTTGCTTTCCGCCGTGGTGTCGCCGCTGACGATGCAGCCGGCGCGCCGGTTCAGCTGCAGGGCCTCGGCCAGCGGGGTGGTGAAGCGGCTGTGCTTGTTGGTGACGATGCCCCAGGGCAGCCCGCGTGCGTCCAGCGCATCAAGGGCCGCTTCCATGCCATCGAAATAGCCGGTCCGGCGCGCCGGGTTGTCGGCATAGTAAGCGAGCATGCTTTCCAGCAGGCGCTCGAACACTGGCTGGTAGGCCGTGCCGACCTGGTTGACGGCCGGGTAGCTGGCTACCGGCCGCTGCTCGACGGCCTTGACCAGCCAGTAGCCCAGGATGGTGCGCGCACCGCCCGAGATATGCGGTTTGATCTCCTCGATCGGGCAGGGCGGCAGCCCTTCGGCCGCCAGCGCCTGGTTGGCGGCGGCGACCAGGTCGGGTGCGGTATCCAGCAGGGTGCCGTCGAGGTCGAACAGGACACCGCCGACGGGGGGGCGCGACAGCATCCGCCTAGGCCTCCGGTTTGGCAAACACGGCCAGGTAGTTGACGTCCAGATCCCGGCGGCTGAGGCTGAACTGTCCGGTGAACGGGCTGTAGACCACGCCATCCAGGCCCAGCAGTTCCAGCCCGGCGGCGCGGGCCCAGTGGTCGAGTTCCGACGGGCGGATGAAGGTGGAGAAGTCGTGGGTGCCACGCGGGATCATGTTGAGCAGGTATTCCGCTCCGACGATGGCGAGCAGGTAGGCCTTGAGCTTGCGGTTCAGGGTCGAGAAGAACACCCGTCCGCCCGGCTTCACCAGTTGCGCGCAGGCGCGCACCACCGAGGCGGGATCGGGGACATGCTCCAGCATCTCCATGCAGGTCACATGATCGAAGCTGGCGGGCTGCTGCCCGGCCAGGGCTTCCACGCTGGTCAGCCGATAGTCGATGGCGAGCCCGCCGGTTTCGGCGTGGGCGCGCGCCACGGCCAGCAGCTCCCGGCCCAGGTCGATACCGGTGACGGTGGCGCCCGCCTGCGCCAGTCCCTCGCTGAGGATGCCGCCGCCGCAGCCGACATCGAGCACCTGCCGCTCCGGCAGCTCGGCATAGGAGCGGATGAATTGCAGCCGCAGGGGATTCACCGCGTG
This sequence comes from Methyloparacoccus sp. NF-16, assembly GCF_056880625.1. Lineage (NCBI taxonomy): Bacteria > Pseudomonadati > Pseudomonadota > Gammaproteobacteria > Methylococcales > Methylococcaceae > Methyloparacoccus > Methyloparacoccus sp. NF-16. Next base: position 472,186 of record NZ_CP174130.1, read on the forward strand.
CAGCGTCTTGAATTCGCCGCGCGGGTCCCACCAGCGGTCGGCCTGGGCGCCGAATTTCTCGATTTCGTGTTCGTGGACGTTTTCAGCAGTGGTCATGGTGGCATCCGGCTGCGTGATGGCAATGAGGTGGCGAGGGGATCAGGCACGGGCCTGGAGCTTGCTCCGCCAGGCGGCGGCCTTGCGGCCGATGTCGTCGGTGTCCAGCGTGGTCAGCTGGCGGTTCTCCAGCAGTCGTCGGCCACCGACCCAGACATCGGTGACCTGGTGGCGGCTGGCCGCGTAGACCAGATCGGAAATCGGGTTGAACAGCGGCTGGGTCTCGATGCCGTCCAGCCGTATGGCGGCGACGTCGGCCCATTTGCCGGCCTCGAGCGAGCCGATGTCGGCGTCCAGGCCCAGCGCCCTGGCACCGTTGAGGGTGGCCATGCGCAGCGCGGTCGGTGCCGGGATGGTGCTGGCGTCGCCGGCAACGGCCTTGGCCAGCAGGGCGCTCATGCGCATTTCGCCCATGACATCCAGGTCGTTGTTGCTGGCGGCGCCATCGGTGCCGATGGCCACATTGACGCCGGCCTGCACCAGCCTGGCCACCGGACAGAAGCCGCTGGCCAGCTTGAGGTTGGATTCCGGGCAGTGGGCGACACTGGCGCCGGTGGCGGCCATCAGGGCGATCTCCTCATCGGTCAGCTGCGTCATGTGCACGGCCAGGAAGCCGGGGCCCAGCAGTTCCAGCTGCTTCAGCCGGTTGAGGGGGCGCAGCCCGTATTGCTGGCGGCTCTGCTCGATCTCCTGGGCTGTTTCGTGCACGTGCATGTGGATGGGCAGGTCGAGTTCGGCGGCCAGCGTGGCGATGCGCAGCAGGGGCTCGTCGGAGACGGTGTAGGGCGCGTGCGGGGCGAAGGCGAAGGCGAGGCGCGGGTCGTGCAGCCATTCGTCGCGCAGGGCCAGCCCCTTGTCCAGGTATTCCTCGGGACAACTGGCCCAGGCGCTGGGGAAGTCGATCACGATCATGCCGATCACCGCCCGCATGCCGGCGCGCAGGGTCTGCTGCGCCGTCACCTCGGGAAAGAAATACATGTCGTTGAAGCAGGTCACGCCGCCGCGGATCATCTCCGCCATCGCCAGGTCGCTGCCGTCGCGGACGAAGGACTCGCTCATCCAGCGCTGTTCCAGCGGCCAGATATGGTCGGTCAGCCATTCCATCAGCGGGCGGTCGTCGGCGATGCCGCGCAGGAGCGACATGGCGGCATGGGTGTGGGCGTTCACCAGGCCGGGAATCAGCGCATGCTGCGGGAATGCCTCCTCGCGTGCCGCAGGATGGCGGGCCCGGGCCTCGTCCCGCGGCAGGATGGCGGCGATGCGGCCATCACGAAGGACCAGCGCATGATCTTCCAGGACCAGCCCGTCCGGTTCCACGGGGATGATCCAGCGGGCGCTCAGCAGTCGGTCGGCGTCAGACATCCTAAAAAACCCAGTGATTTACTAAACTTTACCACAGGGCAAGGCGATTCCGCTTGTGGCGCAAGCCGGGCATTTTAATTCAGCGGACCGGGCGCCGGTGGTTCCCGGTCTTACAATGGCGTCATTTCCGCCCGGTTGATGTCATGCAGACAGTTCCCTTCCGCTCGAGTCGGCGTCTGGCCGAGGTCCAGGCACCCATCATCCCCGTCATTGCCGACCTGGTGCGTCGGCATCCCGGCACGATCTCCCTGGGGCAGGGAGTGGTGTCCTACGGGCCCCCCGCCGCCGCATTGCAAGCCGCCCGGCAATTCGGCGAGCGGCCGGATCAGCATCGCTACGGTCCCGTGCAGGGCCAGCCCGAGCTGCTGGAGCGGATCGCCCGCAAACTGGCTGTCGAGAATGGCCTGTCCTTGGGGCCGGAGCGGCGACTGCTGGTCACGGCCGGTGCTAACATGGCATTCCTGAATGCCGTATTGGCCATCGCCGATCCCGGCGACGAGGTCATCCTGCCGCTGCCGTATTACTTCAACCAGGAAATGGCGGTCCGCATGATCGGCTGCGTGCCGGTCACGGTACCGACCCGGCCGGATTTCCAGCTGGATCTGGACGCGCTGGCGCACGCCATCACCCCGCGCACGCGTGCCATCGTCACCGTTTCCCCCAACAATCCCACGGGCGCCGTCTACCCCGAGGCGGATCTCCGCGCCGTCAACCGGCTCTGCCGCGAGGCCGGGATCTACCATATCGCCGACGAGGCCTACGAGTATTTCACCTGGGAGGGTGCCCGGCACTTCTCCCCGGCTGCCGGCGAGGGCTCGGAAGCGCATACCCTGACGCTGCATTCCCTGTCCAAGGCCTATGGCATGGCGAGCTGGCGGATCGGCTACCTGGTCCTGCCGGCCCACCTGGAGGCGGCCGTGCTGAAGGTGCAGGACACCAACCTCATCTGTGCGCCGGGTATTTCCCAGGCCGCCGCGGCAGCGGCCCTGGCGGTCGGCAAGGCCTATTGCGCGGGACATCTGCAATCCCTGGCCGAGGTGCGCCTGCGGGTGCTCGAACAACTGGAGCCCCTGCGCGACCACTGCCGTATTCCCGCCGCCGAAGGCGCCTTCTACCTGTTGCTGCGGGTGGAGACGGCGCTGGATTCCCTGTCCCTGGCCGAACGGCTGATTCGTGAACACGGGGTTGCCGTGATTCCCGGCGCGGCGTTCGGTCTGACCGAGGGTTGCCACCTTCGCATCGCCTATGGTGCGCTGGAACGGGAAACCCTGGGTGAGGGCATCCGCCGACTGACGCAGGGCCTGCAGGCATTGACGACGGCACATGCCTAGCGGACACCGGGCGGGCATGGCCATCCGGCTCGCGTTGCCGGCCGGAAGGCTTCCGGCGTTGCGGTGCCCGCCGGCGTTGGCTTGGTCGCCGGGTGATACCAGCGTGCGGGGTGGCCCCGGCTTCGGTTCCCGGCATGGGCGGGAGCTGCTGCTTTTCAACCGGCCGAACCGGTTGCCTTGCCCCAATCGCAGCATCGGCCATGCCCGGGAGCCCGGCAGGTCGCGGCCCGCACGGATGGCACTACAATTGCCTCAGTCAGAGTGCCGCTCCGTTCATGCTTTCGGGCGGCTGTTCCAACGTGTGAGAAAAGGTCTACCGGCAGGTGCGGTTTCACCCGTCCGCCCTGCCGGGATGACTGAGTGAAGGAATCCTGTCACCGCATGGCCCGGCAATTGGGGGCCAGGTATGCGCCTGGCCGGAATGGGGTGTTTGGGCTCAGGACCAGCGGCGTTGACCGGATGCCGCCCCCCGGTTCGGGTGAGGCAGGGCAATGGCTCAGGGTGCGCTTCGCGGGACACCCAAAAGGCGGAGCCTTGGGTCTTTCCGGGTTCCCTGGCCTTGATTGCTGTCGTGGAAGGCAGATTTGGCGGAGAGGGAGGGATTCGAACCCTCGTGCCGGGTTTCCCCGACCATCCGATTTCGAGTCGGCGCCGTTATGACCGCTTCGGTACCTCTCCTTAAGAGCGCGGCATTATAGCCGAAATGACGGCTCCATCGATAGCGGTGGCAATTCCCGGACAAGCCGGGTTGGCTGTCATCGGCGGGACTTGAAGAAGCTGCGCAGCTGGCTGGCGCAGATTTCCCCCAGGATGCCGCCGGTGATCTCCACCCGATGGTTGAGAAATTCCGCATCGGCCAGCTGCAGGGCACTGCCGGCGGCGCCGCGCTTGGGGTCGGTGGCGCCGTAGACGATGCGCCGGACCCGGGCGTGACTGATGGCGCCCATGCACATGACGCAGGGTTCCAGGGTCACGTACAGCGTGGTGTCGATCAGCCGGTAATTTTCCAGCACGGGGCCCGCCGCCCGCAGCGCAACGATTTCGGCATGTGCCGTGGGGTCATGCGTCGCGATGGGCCGGTTCCACCCCTCGGCCACGATGCGGTCGCCGAGCAACAGCACGGCGCCCACCGGCACCTCGCCCGCCTCCTGGGCCCGCTCGGCCAGTTCCAGCGCATGGCGCATCCAGTGCTCATCCCCTGCAGGAGGCTCCATGTGGCGGCGGGATCAGTCTCGCCCAAGGGGCGCGGGCTGTTTGCCGGGCACTTCGTTGATCATGCGGCGGGCGACGAGGTCAAGCAAGCCGCAGGGCAGGCGAGCCTCCTGCCCGAGCGCGGCCACGGCGGCACGAGGCAGGGTTTCGAGGCGTGTGTTCATGCGGTTGGATCGCTCGGCGGGGGATGAGGTTCTGGCTGGGCATTATCCTTGCAATGCTCGCCCCACAGTCAGGGGGACATGCAACGATTGCTGCCCGGCCTGGGCAGTACGATGGAGCAGGTCCGGCCCATGACCGATCCCGCGCAATCGGGCTCTCAATAGCGACCGCAGCCTGGGCCGCAACCCGGAAGGACGGAGCGAGATCTGGTGTGGGTTAGCGGGTAATCCTCATTCCCACTCGATCGTCGCGGGCGGTTTGCCGGAGATGTCGTAGGTGACGCGGGAGATGCCGGGGACTTCGTTGATGATGCGGCGGGAGACGAGGTCGAGGAAGTCGTAGGGCAGGTGCGCCCAGCGGGCGGTCATGAAGTCGATGGTTTCCACGGCGCGCAGGGCGATGACGTAATCGTAGCGGCGGCCGTCGCCCATGACGCCCACGGATTTGACCGGCAGGAAGACGGCGAAGGCCTGGCTGGTCTTGTCGTACAGGTCGTGCCGGTAGAGCTCCTCGATGAAGATGGCATCGGCCTGGCGCAGCAGGTCGGCGTAGTCCTTCTTGACCTCGCCAAGAATCCGCACGCCGAGGCCGGGACCCGGGAAGGGGTGGCGGTGGATCATTTCGGAGGGCAGGCCCAGTTCCAGCCCCAGCTTGCGCACCTCGTCCTTGAAGAGTTCGCGCAGGGGCTCGACCAGCTTGAGCTTCATGTGCTCGGGCAGGCCGCCGACATTGTGGTGCGACTTGATGACATGCGCCTTGCCGGTCTTGGAACCGGCCGATTCGATGACGTCCGGGTAAATGGTGCCTTGCGCCAACCAGCGGGCGTCGGTGAGCTTGGCGGCTTCCTCGTCGAAAATCTCCACGAACAGTCGGCCGATGATCTTGCGCTTCTGCTCGGGGTCGGTGACGCCGGCCAGTTCGGCCAGATAGCGGGCTTCGGCATCGACCCGGATGACGCGCACGCCCATGTGTTTGGCGAAGGTGGCCATGACCTGATCCCCTTCGTTCAGGCGCAGGAGACCCGTGTCGACGAACACGCAGGTGAGCCGGTCGCCGATGGCGCGGTGCAGCAGGGCGGCGACCACGGAGGAGTCGACGCCGCCGGACAGGCCGAGGATGACCTGCTCGTCGCCGACCTTCTCGCGCAGGCTGGCGATGCTGTCTTCGATGATGTGGCGGGTCGTCCACAAGGTTTCGCAGCCGCAGATGTCGGTGACGAAACGGCTGAGCAGCCGCTGCCCTTGCTTGGTGTGGGTGACTTCCGGATGGAATTGCAGGGCATAGAAATGCCGTTTCTCGTCGGCCATGCCGGCGATAGGCGCGCTGTCGGTGGAAGCGATCAGCTTGAAGCCAGGCGGCAAGGCCGTGACCTGATCGCCGTGACTCATCCAGACATCGAGCAGGCCGTGTCCTTCGGGCGAGGCATGATCCTCGATATCGGTCAGCAGTCGCGAATGACCACGCGCCCGTACCTGGGCATAGCCGAATTCGCGATGGGTAGAGGCCTCGACCTTGCCACCCAGTTGCTGCGCCATGGTCTGCATGCCGTAGCAGATGCCCAGCACCGGCACGCCCAGCCCGAAGACCCGCTCTGGCGCCCGGGGCGTGTCGGCCAGGGTGACCGTCTCCGGTCCGCCGGAGAGGACTATGCCGCGCGGCGCGAAGTCACGGATGTATGTCTCGTCGCAGTCCCAGGGATGAATCTCGCAGTAGACGCCGATCTCGCGGACGCGACGGGCGATCAGCTGGGTGTACTGGGAGCCGAAATCCAGGATGAGGATCTTGTGGGCGTGGATGTCTTGCATGGTGGCGAATGCTGGCGGGGGCGGTCGCTCGGGCTGGCCCGGAGCCGATCAGTCCATCGAGTAGTTGGGCGCTTCCTTGGTGATGGTGACGTCATGCACGTGGCTTTCGCGCATGCCGGCCGAGGTGACGCGGACGAAGCGGGCCTTGCTGCGCATTTCCTCGATGGTGCTGCAGCCGGTATAGCCCATGGCCGAACGCACGCCGCCGACCAGCTGATGGAGGATCGACACCAACGAGCCCTTGTACGGCACGCGGCCCTCGATGCCTTCGGGCACCAGTTTCTCGGCATCGGTGCTTTCCTGGAAGTAGCGGTCGCTGGAACCTTGGGTTTGCGACATCGCCCCCAGCGAGCCCATGCCGCGATAGCTCTTGTAGGAGCGGCCCTGATACAGCTCGACCTCGCCCGGCGCCTCCTCGGTGCCGGCGAACAGGCCGCCCAGCATGACCGCATAGGCGCCGGCCGCGAGAGCCTTGGCGACGTCGCCGGAGTAGCGGATGCCGCCATCGGCGATCAGCGGCACCCCGGTGCCCCGCAGTGCCTCGGCCACGTTGGAAACGGCCGTGATCTGCGGGATGCCGACGCCGGCGACAATGCGCGTGGTGCAAATGGAGCCGGGACCGATACCCACCTTGACGGCGTCGGCGCCGGCCTCGACCAGGGCGCGGGCGGCCTCGCCCGTGGCGATGTTGCCGCCGATCACCTGGAGGTGCGGATAGTGGGTCTTGACCCAGCGGACTCGGTCGAGCACGCCCTGCGAATGGCCGTGCGCCGTGTCGACCACAATGACGTCTACGCCGGCGGCGGCCAGGACCTCCACCCGCTCTTCCGTGCCGGCGCCGGTGCCCACGGCGGCGCCCACGCGCAGGCGTTCCTGCTCGTCCTTGCAGGCCTGCGGATAGTCGCGCGATTTCTGGATGTCCTTGACGGTGATCATGCCGCGCAGCTGGAACTGATCGTTGACCACCAGCACCTTCTCGATGCGATGCTCGTGCAGCAGGCGGATGGCCTCTTCCTTGCTGGCCCCCTCGCGCACCGTGACCAGCTTGTCCCGCGGCGTCATGGCCCTGGAAACCGGCTCGTCGAAGCGGGTCTCGAAGCGCAGGTCGCGGCTGGTGACGATGCCGACCAGATCACCCTGGTCGACCACCGGCACGCCGGAGATGCCCTTGGCCCGGGTCAGTTCCAGCACGTCGCGGATGGTGGCGTCGGGCGCGACGGTGAACGGCTCCTTGATGACGCCGCTCTCGTACTTCTTCACCATGCTGACTTCGTAGGCCTGCCGCTCGGCGCTCATGTTCTTGTGGATGATGCCGATGCCGCCTTCCTGGGCGATGGTGATTGCCAGCCGTCCCTCGGTGACGGTATCCATGGCGGCGGAGAGCAGGGGGATGTTGAGCGTAATGGCGCGGGTGAGCTGAGTCTTCAGGCTGACGTCCCGTGGCAGGATGTTCGAATGCGCCGGTATCAGAAGGACATCATCGAACGTCAGCGCTTCCTGGATTACACGCATGGTCTCACCTGCCAGTCTGGAAACCGGTGAAATATAGGTGATTCGCCTTGGCGGAGCAAGGCGAGCCCGCGGCGGCGGGTGTCACTCCGCCACTGCACAAAGCCCTCCCTCGCGGCAGGACACCCGGTAGTTGCCCTGCCGGCCGCAACCCTCGGCATGCACCAGGTATTCGCTGAAGAGACCGTCCTCCCAGTCGTGCTCGCGCACCCGTCGCACGGCCGGCGCGGTGCTGACCTGGGGGCAGCTGAAGTCGTTCGCGGCCTCCTGGCGGACCCGTTCACGGGCCTCCTCGGGCCGGTTCAGCGGGGCGCCGGCGCCATCGTAGCGGGCGCAGCCGGGCAGGCAGAGGAGGCAGGCGATGGTCAGTGCCGGCCAACCGCGTGGGCTCCGGCTGGCGAACGGTGGTTTGGGTATCGGCGGCATGGCTGCGGATGGCGGTAGGGTGATGCGGGAGGGCGGGAAAGTGCCGGTTTCAGGGCGCGTAATAGAAGCCGATGCCCAGCATGATGTATATGGCGATCAGCTTGATGCCCGAAATCCAGCGGACCGAGCCGATGGTCAGGCTGTTGTTGACGGCCGCCACGGCCAGGATCACCGCCACCACCTGGAATTCGCTGAACAGAAGGTTCATCGGCTGGCCGATGGCCAGGCCGGTGAAGACCAGAATGGGCGCCGCCAGCAGCGCGGTCTGGGTGCTGGAGCCAAGGGTGGCCGCCAGCGACAGGTCCAGCTGGTTGCCGCGGGCGAAGCGCACGGCATTGAGGATTTCCGCCGCGCCGCCGACCGGCGCGAGCAGGAAGATGCCGGTGAAAATCGGCGTGAAGCCCAGCGTGGCCGCCGCGGGCTCGACGGCATCGGTGAGGATTTCGCTGACGATGGCCAGCAGCACGGTCGCGCCCGCCAGCATCAGCAGAGAATGCCCGCTGCGCGGTTGCCCGGCGCCAGGCGCGGTTTCGCTGTCGGCCCGGGGCGGGGCAGGGAACTCGTGCCCGGTATTCGGGTTGCAGACCGTGAACAGCATGCTGGACAGGTAGGTCATCAGCAGCACCACCGAGACTTCCAGGCTGATTTCCCGCTCCGAGGCGGTGCTGAAATCGAAGATGGCGGGAATGATGAGGCCACTGGTGGCCAGCAGCATCAGGCTGCCCAGCAGATGGCTGCCTTGCAGGTCGAAGTGCAGCCCGCGGGGGTGGCGGCGGCCGCCGAGAAACATGGCCAGGCCCACGCCCAGCAGCAGGTTGCCGACGATGGCGCCGGTGATGGAGGCCTTCACCACCTCCACCAGTCCGTGGCGCAGCGCAAAGATGCCGATGATGATGTCGGGAATGGTGCCCATGGTCGCATTCAGGAGGCCACCGATGGCGGGTCCCAGCGAGCGGGCCAGGTTTTCCGTCGCATCGCCCATCCAGTGTCCCAGCGGGATCACCGCCAGCGCCGCGACCAGGAACACCAGGATGGGGTGGGCATGCCCGGCGTACAGCGCCATCGCTGCCGGCGTGAGGAGCAGGAGCCAGTTCATGGCGATAGCTGCGTGGCCTGTCGCGCGCGGGTGGTTGTCCGCTTCACAGTCGCAGTTCGAGCAGGGACACGTCGTCGTCGAAATGGGACCGGCCCTGCAGGTCGCGCATGGTCTCCAGCACCTCCATCACCTTCTGCCCCGGTGACCGCTCCGGGCGCCTGAGTATCTCGACGAATTCGGCCAGTTCCATTTCGCCACCGTCGGGGGTGCGGATCTCGTAGATGCCATCGCTGAAGACATATAGCGCCGCTCCCGGTGGCACGTGCGTCTGGCCTTCCTCGAAATCCATGTCCTCCAGGGTGCCGACCGGCATGGCCCGGCAGCGCAGCAGTTCCGGCTCCGCTCCCGCGAGCATCACCGCCGGCGGATGGCCGCCGCTGGAATAGCGCAGGATGCGGGTGCTTTTCTGCAGTACGCCGTACCACATCGTGAAATACAGGTTGTTGTGCTTCTCCATCAGGAAGACATTGTTCAGCGCCGCCATCACCCGCGCCGGTTCGCGGAAGTCGACCCCGACCAGGGTGCGCCCCATCAGCGCGTTCATGGCGCTGACGGACAGCAGCGCCGAGCCGACCCCGTGATTGCAGACATCCAGCAGGAAGACGGCGAAATGGTCGTCGTCGATGGCGAAGTAGCCGAAGGCATCGCCGCCCAGCGAGCTGCACGGCAGGAATGCCCAGGCTGTCCTGATCTCCGGCTGGTCCAGCGGCGCCGGCAGCAGCGAGCGGACGTAATCGGCGGCCTCGGCCAGCTCCGCCGCCAGCGCCTGCTGGCTGGCCTCCAGCGCCTTGAAGGCCTGGTTGCGTTGCAACAGCGCGATGTAGGCGGATGAATGGTAGCGGATGCGTGCGATCAGCTCGACCGGATCGGGCAGCTTCACCAGGTAGTCGTTGGCGCCGGCGGCAAAGGCTTCCGCCTTGGTGGTCGGCTCTTCCTTGCTGGACAGCACGATCATCGGCACCCCGGCCGTGTCGGCATGGGCGCGGAAGGATTTCACTAGGGTGATGCCATCGATTTCCGGCATGACCAGGTCCTGCAGGATCACCGTCGGCTTCAGCTGCTCGGCCAGCGCCAGTGCCTCGGCCGGGTTGCAGGTGTAGTGATAGTCGATGTCGGTCTCGGTTTGCAGCATGCGCTTGACGGCTTCGCCGATGATGCGCTGGTCGTCGACCAGCAGCACGACGATCGGATGTTCGGACAGCTGCGTGCCGGCCGGCGGGGTAACGGTGGAGCTCATGATGGAATGGGGTGGGTGACGTTGAACGGAAACATCGGCCTCAAGCGGCATTCAGGCGCGCGACATGCCGGACGATATGCCCGGCGATGGCATCCAGCGGCAGGATCGTCTCGGCGGCGCCAAGCTGCGCGGCCGCCTTGGGCATGCCGTAGACCACGCTGGAGGCCTCGTCCTGGGCCACGGTGAAGAAACCGGCGCGCCTGAGGGCCAGAAGCCCCTCGGCGCCGTCCCTGCCCATGCCGGTCAGGAGGATGCCGCCGCCGCGCAGCGGGGCATGCGCGGCCAGGCTCTTGAAGAACACGTCGATCGACGGCCGGATGGTCAGGTCCGGCCAGGCGTCGGTCCAGCCCAGGGTCAGGGCATCGGTCACGATCAGGTGTTCGGGACGGGCGGCGACCCAGATGCGGCCGGGCTCCAGCCGGGTTTCGCCGGTCAGTGCTGCGACCGGCAGCGCCGCCGACAGGTTGAGCCATTCGGCCAGCCCTTCGGTGAAGTGGAAATCCAGGTGCTGGACGATCACCACCGTGGCCGGCAGTTCGCGCGGCAGGGACGAGATTACCGCGGCCAGGGCCCTGGGGCCGCCGGTCGAGGCACCGATGGCGATGACCGGCGGCAGCCGCAGGCGCGGTGGCGCCGCGTCGGCCGGCGACCGCGCCGCCGGCACCTTGCGGCCATGGCCGGCGAGGGTGCGCAGGGTGTCGAGCCGGTTCAGCAGGTCGGCCCAGCTCTCCGGGCGGTTCCAGCTGTGGGCCGGCGGCAGGACCGCCGCGTCCGCGGCGCCCTGGCCGAGCGCCTCGAACACCCGTCCGAAGCAGGGATCGCAGCCTTGGTTCAGGAGCAGGATACTGCACGGCGAAGCGGTCATCAGCCGGCGGGTGAGCTCGCCGGCCGCCAGGCCGGGGAAATCCAGCCCCATCAGCAGCAGATCGGGTGTTCGCACCGCGCAGGTCGCGAGCAGCCGCTGGGTCGTATCGGCAGTCCAGGCGACGCGGATGCCGGGTTGCTCGGCCAGCAGCGTCTGCAGCCGGCTCACCGTTGCCCTGTCGGGGTGGGCGATGGCGACTTTCACGGGTCGTTCGCGCCGCCGATCAGATCCCGCACCGCCTGGATCAGCCCGGCGTCGTGGAAACTGCTCTTGGTCAGGTAGTAGTCGGCGCCCGCCTGCATGCCGCGCAGGCGATCCTCCTCGCGGTCCTTGTAGGAGACGATCACCACCGGCAGCTTGCCCAGCCGCGGATCGGCCCTGAGCCGCGTGACCAGTTCGATGCCATTCATGCGCGGCATGTCGACATCGCTCACCACCAGGTCGTAGCGGTTGACGGTCAGCTGGTTCCAGCCATCCACGCCGTCCACCGCCACGTCGACCTCGTATCCGCCGTTTTCCAGCAGCTTGCGTTCGACCTCGCGGACGGTGATGGAATCGTCCACCACCAGGATGCGCTTGGCGCGGCGCCGCACCGCCGCCGCCAGCCGGCGCCGTGGCGGCTGCACCTGGCCGGCCAGCCGGTCGGCCGTGCGCACCAGGTCGTCGACATCCAGGATCAGCACCGGCAGCCCCTGTTCGTCGAGGGCGACGGCGCTGAGGTTGGGCACCTTGCCGAGCCGCGGATCCAGCGGCCGTACGACCAGATCGCACTCGCCCCGGAGGGCGTCCACTTCCAGCGCGTACTGGCGACCCTCGGCGCTGATCAGCACCAGCGACAGCCGTTCCGGCGGCACTGTCGGCTCCTCCAGGCCCAGTAGGCGCCGGGCTGGCATCAGCGCCACATTGCCCTGCCCGGTGGCGAAATAGTAGTTGCCGTTCACCGACTCCAGCTGCCGCGAGGCGCGTCGCTCGGCGCGGTCGATGCGCGCCAGCGGCAGGGCGTAGGACTGGCCGGCGATGTCGACCCGCAGCGTGCGGATCACCGAGCGCGTGACCGGCAGCTGCAACTCGAAGCGGGTGCCCTGGCCGCGCTCGGAGCTGACCTGCAGCGAGCCGCCGCAGCCGTGGACCATGGTCTGCACCACGTCCAGGCCGACGCCGCGGCCGGAAATCTCGCTTACCGCCTCGCGGGTGCTGAGGCCGGGCAGGAACAGGAAATCGTAGAGCTCGGCCGCCGTCAGGCGCAGGGCCATGTCGGTGCTGATCAGCCCCTGGCGGACGATCTTGGCGCGCAGGGCCTCGGTATCGATGCCCTGGCCATCGTCGGCGATCGACACCAGCAGCCGGCCGCTGCGGTGCCGGGCTTCCAGCCGCAGGCGGCCGGTGGCGGGCTTGCCGGCAGCGAGGCGCTCCTGCGGCGATTCCAGGCCGTGGTCGAGGGCGTTGCGCAGCAGATGGTTCAGCGGCGCGTCGAGTCGGCTGAGGATGTCGCGATCGACCAGCGTGGCCTGGCCGACGATCTCGAAGTCGACTTGCCGGTCAAGCTGCCGGGCCATGTCGCGCACCAGCCGCGGGAACCCCTGCACGCCGTCGGCAAACGGCCGCATGCGTCCGCGCAGGGCCAGGCTGTGCAGCCGCTCGGAGAGGAAGTTGGCGCGGCTGGCGATATCGGCCAGATGCTGGTCGTGGCGGTCCAGCGCAGTGCCCAGTTCGGCCAGACGGTCGTGCAGCAGCGCGGGATCGACCGCCCCGCCGCCCGCCGGCGACCGGGCGGCGGCCGACAGCTGCCGCTGCAGGCGCTTGAGCGCTTGCAGCTCGCGGGCGACCTGCTCGATGCGGCGCGCCTCCAGCAGCATGTCGGCGGCATAGCCCAGCATCTGGGTCAGCGTCTCGGCGGTGATGCGCACCGGCGCGTCGGCGGCTTCGCCCGCTTCGGCAGCAGGTTTCGCGCCCGGCGGCGGCCGTGGTGGTTCTCCGGCGGCGGCAGGCGGTGGCTCCGCCGGGGCTGGCTGCGCCGGTGTCGGCGCCGGCGGCCATGGTGCTGGCGGGGCGGCCGGTGGCGCGTCCGTCCCTGTCCCGGTCCCTTCGGCTGGCGCCGGAAGCGTCATCTCCCCTTCGCCCGGGTTGGCCGCCGGTCCGCCGGCAGGGCCTGGCTTGCCCAGGCCGGCACCAATGCGGGCGACCCAGTCACCGGCTTCGCCGGCATGCGCCGCCAGCCAGTCGCTGAGGGCGTCGTCGGCCACATTGCCGAGACCCACCATCCAGTCCAGCGCCGCCAGCAGCAGATCCACCGCGGCGCCATCCAGCACCACCCGGCCGGCGCCGGCCGCGACCAGCAGGTCTTCCATCTCATGGGCGACCTGGACCACCGGCGCCAGGTCCACCACCCGCGCCGCGCCCTTGATCGAATGCGCCGCCCGCATCAGCGGTTCGATGCGCTCCGGCGAACTGCCGTCCCGTTCCAGGGCCAGCAAGCCATCGGTGAGGACCGCGCTGTGCGCGGCCATCTCCTCGCGAAACAGCTCCAGCAGGAAGGCGTCGGGCAGGCTCATGCCAGCGCTTCCCGCAGCAGCGCGGCCAGACGCGCCTCGTCGATCAGCTTGATGCGGCGGCCCTCGTGTTCGAGCAGGGCATCGAGCAGGCGTGGCGAGGCCTTGGCCAGGTTGGCCGGCAGCGCCTGCAATCCGGCGCGCGGGTGCGTCACCGTGCCCAGCACCTCATCGGCCAGGAACACCCAGCGCTGCCCCTGCAGGCGCACCACCAGCATGCGCGCGAAGGCCCGGGCGTCGCCGTTCCCGGCCACCGGCTCGTCGGGGTCGGCACCGAGATAGTGTTCGAGGGTGAAGCACAGCTGCAATTCGCCATGGGTGTTCGCCAGGCCGAGGAAATGCCGGTTGCTGCGCAGGGGCACGTGGACGATGGGTGCCGGCGACAGGGTTTCCTCGAAACAGGCCGATGGCAGCGCCAGCCAGACGCTGGCGACGCGGAAGATCAGTATCCGCAGCGTCTCGGCCTCGTGCGCGGGCGGGCGGATGGCCAGCTGGCGGGTGATTTCCGCCTGGTAGTCCGCCGGCATCGGGCGGTCGAGCAATTCCCGGCCGGCCAGGCGGAAGGTCGGACAGTTGCGGCAGTGCACCTGCTGCGGCAGCTGCTCGCAGCTGCGGTCGCCGAGGATGCCGATGGACTTCCAGCATGGCGTTGCGGGACGGTTGTTCATGCGCCGCTCCCGCCGGCATGGGCCGCCAGCCGCGCGCGCAGCCGGTCGGCGCCGTCAGGGTCGCCGCCCTGCTCCAGCAGCAGGGCCAGGTGCGCCAGGCTCTCCGCGTGCGCCGGATCGAGGAACAGTGCCTGGCGCAGGCGCTCCACCGCCTCGGTCCTGCGGTTCAGCGCACCCAGCAGGATGCCGGCCAGGGCATGTGCCTCCGGGTCCAGCGACTGGATGGCCGCCGGTGTCTGCAGGGGGGACAGGGCCTCCGCGTAGCGGCCCTGATCGGCCAGTTCCCGCAGCCGCTCGAGCGCCAGCGGGGTGGCCGCCTTGCCGGAATGGGGCGGAGCCGGAGGGTTGGCTTGTCCGGGTGCCGGATGGCGGGGAGCCTCGGGGCACGGTTGGAGCGCCGGCCGGACATCGGCGCAGCGGTGGACCGGCGCGGGCAGCGGCGTGGTTTCCCGGGCCGGAGTGGACGGCCCTGGCTGCCGGCACCAGGCGAAGGCGCCATTGGCGCGCGCGCGCGCCAGTCCCAGCCCGGCCGGTGGCTGTTCGGCATGGCCCAGGAACAGCAGCCCGCCGGGGCGCAGGCAGCGGCCCAGGCGTTCGCAGATTCTGCGCCGCGCCTCCCCGTTCATGTAGATCAGCAGGTTGCGGCAGAAGATGACATGGTAGGGATCGCGGTCGCGGTACCACCCGGCATCCATGGCGTTGCCGCGCGAGAATTCGACCATGGCGCGCAGCTGGTCGCCGACGCGCAGTTGCCCGTCGGCCTGCGGTCGCAGCAGGTGTTGCCAGCGCGCCACCGGCTGGCCGCGCAGGCGGCGCGGGGGATAGCGTCCGCTTGCGGCGATCGCCAGGGCGGCGGGATTGACGTCCACGGCGTCGATGCGCGCGCGCGCGCCATCCAGCCCGGCTTCGGCCAGTACGGCGGCGATCGACCAGGCCTCCTCGCCGGTGGAGCAGGGCAGGGTCAGGACGCGCAGGGGATGGGCCGGCGCAAAATCCCGCGCCTGCCGGGCGACCCAGGTGGCCAGATAGGCGAACGCCGCCCACTCGCGGAAGAACCAGGTTTCCCCCACCAGCAGCCGTTCCAGCAAGGCTTCGCGTTCGGCGGCATCCGTCCGCCAGCGTTCGGCATAGTCGGCGGGGTTGTCGCACCCGCTGGCGCGGCGCCGGGCCCCCAGGGCCTCCTCCAGGGAGCCTGGCCCGAGCACGGCGAGGTCCAGTCCGTAGCGCTCCGCCACCCAGGCGGCCAGCCCGGCGAGAAAAGCGGACGGCTGCTCAGGCGTCATCGGCCACCGCCAGGCTCTCGATCTCGCGCGTCAGCAGGGCTCGCCAGTCGATGGCGCGCACCAGTCCCAGTTCGGTGTCGTACAGGGTGGGCGCCAGCCAGTCGTGACCCGGGCCCAGGAATGCTGGCGCCAGGACCTGCCGGTCGTGGAGATCCAGCATTTCCATGGCCCGTTCGACCAGCAGTCCGAGCAGGGTTTCCTGTTCGGTCGCCCGCACCAGGACGATGCGCGTGCTGATGACCCGCGCGGCCGGCGTGCCGCTGTGGATCACGCCGACATCCAGCACCGGCACGAAGCGGCCCTGGTAGCGCAGCAGGCCGGCTACCGCGGGTGGCGCCAGCGCCAGGCTCTCCAGCTCCGCCAGGGGGAGCACCGCCTGGATGTCGCCAGCGGGCACCGCGAAGATTTCCTGGCCCAGACGGAACAGCAGGTGCAGCATGGGCCTCAGTCGGACGGCAGGGCGTCGGCGCGCAGGGCTTTTTCCAGATCGACGCGGTTGCGTCCTGCCACGGCCCGGTAGGCGTGGCGGTTCATCAGCGTGCGGGTGAAGTGCACGCCCAGGCCGCCGATGCCGCGCTCTTCCAGCGACAGGTCCAGGTCCGGTACGGGCAGGCTGAAGGGATCGAAGGGGATGCCGTCGTCCTCGAGGCGGATGTGCAGGGTGTCGCCGTTGCGCCACAGGCTCAGTTCGAACTGGCCGGGCGGGCCATCGGGATAGCCGTAGGAAACGATGTTCTGCACCAGCTCCTCCAGCACCAGATCGACGTGGAATTTCGCCTCGGCCGGCCAGTTGTCGCGCTCGGCCAGGGCCTCCACCGCTTCGGCCACCATCACCAGGCTGACCTGTTCCGCCGCCAGCCGCAGGTGCAGCAGGCAGCCCGCCCCGCCGCCAGCCGATGGCTCGGCCGCTGGGGCGGAATGGAGGGTACGGGCGGGATGCTCGGACATGGCGGTGGCTGGCGGCGACGGGTCCGGAGAGAGTACCGCAAAACCGGTGACGGCGGGCATCTCGGCGAGGGCGTCTCAGGCGGGTCAGCGGGTTTCCAGTGCCAGCTGCCGGAACAGCGCCGGGAAACGCCAGGCCGCGGCCACCGGTTCGTCGCGACCCGCCGCCATCCGGTAATGCCGCAGTCGATCGCGGTCCCCGATCAGGCCGGCCAGCGCGGCGCGGAAACCCTCGGTGTCGTCGGCGGCGGTCAGCCAGCCGGTTTCGCCGTGCCGCACCAGCCGGGCGGCGGCGCCGACGTCGGTGGCGATGGCCGGCAGGCCCGCCGCCAGCGCTTCGGCCAGCGCCATGCCGTAGGACTCGTAGGCGCTGTACTGCACGCAGAGGTCCATGCCCGCCATCAGGCGCGCCAGCGCCGTGCTCGTCAGGGCGCCGTGCCTGCGGATGCGCCCGGTCAGCCCCAGCTCGGCGGCGCGTCGCCAGAGCCGCCGGGCATAGTCCGGGCAGGGGCGTTCGTCGCCGGCAAGATGCCAGACCCAGTCGCCGTCGATGCCGTGCAGGAGATCGAGCAGTTCCCGTTGGCGCTTGGCTGGCAGCAGGCTGGCGACGGTCAGCAGCCGAACCGGGCCGGTTTGCCGCCGGGCCGGGGACTGCGCCCGCGCGCTCAGGAAGGCCGCGTCGACGCCGGGTTCGCACAGCCAGGTTGGCCGCCCGGGCCGGTACTGTCGCAGCGCCGCCGCGACCCGGGCGCCGGTGGCGATGTGGAAGTCCATGCCGGCAAGCGCGCGGTCGACGATGTCCCGCCACCGCCGGCGTTCGTTCTCGTCCAGCAGGGGATCGTGGAAGGGCAGGTAATGGAGCAGCAGCCCCTGGCGCTGGCCGACGGCGAGATTCCGCCGCGCCAGTTCGGGCAGGAACAGGCTGTCCCACAGCAGCGTTTCGTCCGCCGCCGGTTCGGGCGGCGCCGTATCGGGATGCCAGGCGCAGGCGCGCAGCGCCAGACCCAGGTGCCTCGCCGCCCCGATCAGCGCCGCGTTGTAACGGTTGCCGCCGCTGACCGGGCCATCGAGCGGCGGGTGGACGAAGCACAGTTTCATGCGCCGCGGCCGGACTTCGTCCGCGTCCGGTTTGATGTCATCATGAACGGCCCCTCCATCGCGCCGGGATCACCCAGGAAACGACCGCAACATGACCGCCACGCTTACCCGCTGGACCGAGCAGCATGCGCTGCTGATGAGCCTCGGCATCGCCGGCGTTCTGCTGGAGAAAACGCCTTTGCTGCTGGCGGCGATGGCGGTGGCATCCTTCCTGGGACTCCTGGCCCGCTTCCGGCGGGTCGTCCCGGCGGGGCAGTCCTTCGGGCTCGGCAATGCTCTGACCGGGCTGCGCGTGCTCGCCACGCTGGCCCTGTTGCTGAGTCCCGGCCTGGCTGGCACCTGGCAGGCGGCGATCGCCATGCTGCTGGTGGGGATGGACGGGCTGGATGGCTGGGCCGCGCGACGCTTCGGTACGGTTTCCGGTTTCGGCGAGGTGTTCGATCATGAGAGCGATGCCTTCCTGCTGCTGACACTGTGCCTGCTGCTCCTGCTCGGCGACCACCTGCCGGCCTGGGTGCTGCTGCCCGGCGCGCTGCGCTATGCCTTCGTGCTCTGGCTGCGCTGGGGACCACCGGCCCGCGGGACGGTGCGCGGCAACCGTTTCACCCGCGGCGTGGGCGTCCTCGGCACGCTGACCCTGGCGGTCTGCCTCTGGCCCGGCCTGCCGCCGCCGGTCACGACCGGCCTGGCGGCCGGCGCCAGCCTGGCCCTGGCGGTCTCCTTCCTCG
This sequence comes from Methyloparacoccus sp. NF-16, assembly GCF_056880625.1. Lineage (NCBI taxonomy): Bacteria > Pseudomonadati > Pseudomonadota > Gammaproteobacteria > Methylococcales > Methylococcaceae > Methyloparacoccus > Methyloparacoccus sp. NF-16. The sequence continues at coordinate 490,558 of NZ_CP174130.1, forward strand.
TGTCGCTGTGGCAGCGGCACCGGGCCTGAAGCGCCCATGCCGCCCAGAACCCTGAGCGTTCGCGACCGCGAGGACATCCGCGCCTTCTTCGACCGGCTCGCGCCGGCTTACGCCGACAGCCATGGTGCCCCCGGCCGCGCCCTGCGCCAGCGGCTGGCGCTGATCGAGCGGCTGCTGGCCGGCAGCCGGCGCGAGACCCTGGTCGAGATCGGCTGCGGGACCGGCTTGCATCTGTTTCCGCTGGCCGGCGCCTTCGCCCGGCTGATCGGCACCGATCTTTCGCCCGGCATGATCGCCCGCGCCGAGTCCCTGCGCCGGCAGCAGGCCGGTGGCGAGCGCATCGCCTTCCGCGTCGATCCGGCGGAATTGCTGGCCACGGTCGGCGACGGCGTGGCTGATGCGGTGCTCTGCGTCGGCGCGCTGGAACACATGCCTGACCGCGACCGGGTGCTGTCGCAGGTCGCGCGGGTGCTCCGGCCCGGCGGGGTATTCGTCTGTCTGACGCCCAACGGCGATCATGTCTGGTATCGCTGGCTGGCGCCGCGACTGGGGCTGCCGACCCGGCATCTCAGCAGCGACCGGTTTCTGCGCCGCGCCGAGCTGCGGGCCCGGTTGCCGGCTGCCGGGTTGCGGCTCCGGCGCCTGCAGGGCTGGAGCTTCATCCCCCGCGGCGACATGCCGGCCGGCTGGGCGTGGCTGATGACGCTGGCCGATGCCTGCGGCCGCTGGCTGGGGTTCGACGGTTGGCGCGGCGGTCTCGCCGTCCTGGCCGTCAAGCCGCCGGCTTGCGGGCCAGCAGATCGAGCTGATGGATGATCAGTCCGAGCTGGCGGCCGTCGATCTGTTCGCGGCGCAGCTGCCACCAGGCATCCAAGGTTCCGGCGTCGAACCGTCCCGAGCGTTGCGCCTCGTCGTGGATCATGTCCAGCAACGCCCGCAGGCAGCGCGCGTCGTCGTCGCGGTAGGCACCCCGGCAGGGGGTGATGTTCCAGTCCGAGCTGCCATAGGCCAGTAGCTCGAATCCCGCCGCCAGCAGGGCGGCATGCAGGCGGCGGCCGGATTGCGCGCCGCCGCAGGCCTCGCCATCTAGCTGGCGCGCCATCGAAGCATCGTAGTGGGCCAGGACGGCATCCTCGAAGCCGGCATCGTGGAACCCTGGAAACAGGACGGTGCCGCCGTCGTAGTTCAGCGTGGCGTAGACGAGGCCGCCCGGCTTCAGCCAGTCCCGCATGCGTCGCGCCATCCGCCCGGGCGGCAGCAGATCCATCAGGGCATGGGCGATGATGCCGTCCCAGTGCCCGGTTGCGGCGGGGCGGTAGTCGCCCAGGTCGGCGGCCCGGTAGGCCAGGATCAGGGTTTGCGTCGCGCGCCGGGCCTGGAGCGGTTCGCGGTCCGCTCCGACCGCGAACCCGGCCGCGGCCAGTTTCGGTTCGGCGCGGCGTCTTGCCAGGTCCAGCAGTTCGCCGTCGCGGTCGACGAAGGTCACCTCCAGGCGCGCGGGGCCGGGCAGGGCCAGCAGCCGGTCGAGGCTGGCGCCGGTGCCCGCGCCGATATCCAGCAGCCGCGCCGCTGCCCGCTCGCCCAGCAGGGCCTCGAACAGGGCACGCACGTCGCGGTTGAGACTGCGTTCGTCGAGTGGAAACTTGGCGTCGAGGTATGCCTGAAAGTCGACGGACATAGGTGTCATGCGGGCACTTCGCCGCCGGTGATCGGCGGCGGGATCAGAGCCCGCCGCCGTAGGCCGCCCAGTCGTCCGCGTTTTCCCACAGCTTCACCGTCAGGCGCTTGCCGGGCAGGTCGACGCGGTTGCGCAGCTGCTGCCACAGGATGCGGGAGAAGTGCTCGATGCTGGGGTTGAGCCCGGCAAAGGCCGGCTGCTCGTTCAGCACCCGGTCGGCATACTGGCCGATGACCCCCGCCAGGGCCGTCTCCAGCGCGACGATGTCGATGAGATAGCCGTGCCGGTCCAGTTCCGTGCCCTCGACGATGACTTCGGCGCGGTAGTGGTGGCTGTGTTCGTGGTTTTCGGCACCCCAGTCGCCGCCGATGAGAAAGTGGCGGGCGATGAAGTCGCGGCGGATGGCGAGTTGGTAGGACATGGCCGGCACTATAGCATCGTTGCCGGTGCCGCGAGCCGGTCGGGGCGCGGGGCGTCGCCTTGCAGCGCGCCCCGCGGGCAGGCTGTCAGTGGCGGGTGCGGGCGGAGGGCTGCGCGGGGTTGACATCGAACGACTCGCCCCGGTCCAGCAATTGCCAGGGTATGTCGATCTCGCTGGCATGCCGGTGGCGGATGAGAAAACGCATGGCGGCGATCAGCGGGGTCTTGCCTACCGACGCCCAGTCCTCGCCCGGCTTGGTGGCGCGCCAGTAGCCTTCCCGGGTCGGGCTCAGGCGGATCTGGGCGCTTTCGATCAGGGGGCCGCCGATCGACCAGTCCGAGGACGGACGGTATTCGCCCCGGCTGGCCTGCGCGGCGAGCTCGTGGTCGCCGCCCTCCAGCACATAGCCCACGACCCAGTCGAGGGAATTGCCGGCCAGGGTTTCCACCTGCGTTCTGACTTTCATGCGTGTTCTCCGGTTGCTGCTGCGGGTATCGGCCGGGTCCCTGTGACGCCGGTCGGCACATCCGCTTGCCCGGTGACTTAGCAATGCACATGCCATTGTCTTGTTTGTTGTTGAATCAATGGCTTGCTAGCCGCTCACGGCTGGGCGGCACGTCGGGCGGGGGCTTATTCACCGCCGGAGCGGTGGATCTGAGCCGTACCGTCCGCCGCCAGGCTGCGGGCGATGGCGTCGTCGAACTGGGCCATCGCGGCATCGGTCAGCGGGTCGCTGGCCAGGCCGGCAGCGAACTCGGGGCGCACCGTGGCGGCATGGGCGCCGGCCGCGATCAACCGGCCGAAGATGTCGGCGTCGCGGATGCTGGCGGCGAGCAGCTGGACCCCGTCCCGTTGCAGGGCGATACAGGCCTGGACCAGTGGCCATATCTCCCGGCCTTCGGCGTGCAGCCGGCCAAGGTAGGGCGCGACGTACTGGGCGTTCTGCGCCCGCGCCCAGAGGAGTTGCATCGGGTTGGACAGGCCGGTGAGCAGCAGCGGCAGCCCCCAGGCATGGACTTCGCGGATCACGGGCGCCCAGGCCGGATGGCAGGGCAGCTTGATGGTCAGCCGGAGCCGCGCCTGACCGGCCTCGGGGAGCAGCCTGGCCAGCCAGTCGTGGGCCTCGGCGACATCGGCGCGCGGCAGTTGCAGCATCAGCTCCGGAAGCCGCAGTGCGCCGGCCGCCTGCACGAGCCGCAGGTAGGTGGCCAGTGTCACCGGCAGGCCTGCCTGCTCGACCAGCGCGGGGTTGGTGGTGACGCCCTGGAGCGGGGGGCAGCCGGCTGGCAGTCGCCAGGCGCGGGTGTCGGCAGTATCGAGGTAGAGCTTCATGCGGACGGCTCCTCCGGCGAAGGTGCTGGGGTTTAAGATCTACGGGTGTTGCCGGGCCATGATACCGGCGCCCGGGATTGCCGCCGAGCTCGCCGGTGCCGGATCGCTGGCCGCCCGGCGCGGTGTGCGATGTTGCCCTTAACCGATCGATCCGGGGGAATGAGCCCATGTTTTCCCTCCAGCGTTTGTCCGAACCCGCCCTGCGTAGGCTGCAGCGGCTTGTCTTCGGGATGGCGCTCCTGCCGGCGCTGTGGCTGTCCATTCTGGCGGCGGCCGATGGCCTCGGCGCGAATCCGATCGAGAAGCTGTTGCGCGATACCGGTTACTGGACCCTGACCCTGCTGCTGCTCACGCTGGCGGTGACGCCCCTGCGACGCCTGTCGCGCTGGAACTGGCTGGTCCGGCTGCGCCGCATGCTGGGGCTGTACGCCTTCTTCTACGCCTGTCTGCACCTTCTGGCCTATGTCGTGCTGGACCAGTTCTTCGACTGGTCCGGGATCGTCCGCGACATCGGCAGGCGGCCCTACATCACCGTCGGTTTCGGCGCTTTCCTGTTGCTGTTGCCGCTCGCCGCGACTTCCAGCGACGCCATGCGGCGACGGCTCGGCGGCCAGCGCTGGCGACGCCTGCACCGACTGGTCTACGTCATCGCCGTGGCCGGCGTGCTGCACTTCGCCTGGCAGGTGAAGAAGGATCTGCGTCGGCCGCTGATCTTCGCGGGCGTGCTGAGCGTGTCGCTGGGACTGCGGGCGCTGCTGCCGGCCGCCTCGGCGGGACGCGGCCGGATAGGTTCCGTGCCCGGCCGGTCTGAGTAGCCGGCGATCATCAACCGAGGAGCAGACCATGCGCTACCGTAACGACCTGTCGGAAAACGATGTCACCCCCGAATGGCTGTGGCGAAGCCGGCGCGCCTTCCTGCGCGATGCGCTGCTGGCGACGGCTGCCTGGGCCGCGTCGCCGCTCGTCGCCCGTGCCGCCGGGCTCGCTGCCGCGCCCAATCCGGCGTTCCGGCTGGCGGAGGAGCCCACCCCGCTGGACAAGGTGACCGGCTACAATAATTTCTACGAATTCGGCACCGACAAGGAGGAGCCGGCGCGACAGGCCGGCAGCCTCAGGACCCGGCCCTGGACGGTGACGGTGGACGGGGAGGTCAACAAGCCGCGTACCTTCGACATCGATGACATCCTCAGGCTGGCTCCCCTGGAGGAGCGCATCTATCGGCTGCGCTGCGTGGAAGCCTGGTCGATGGTCATTCCCTGGGTCGGATTTCCCCTTGCGGCCCTGCTGAAGCAGGTTGAACCGCGCGGCAACGCCAGGTTCGTGCAGTTTGTCTCGCTCGCCGACCGGCAGCAGATGCCGGATCTCGGGCGGGGCGTGCTGGATTGGCCCTACCGCGAGGGACTGCGCATGGACGAGGCCCTGCATCCGCTGACCCTGCTGACCGTCGGCCTGTACGGTCAGGTGCTGCCCAACCAGAACGGGGCGCCGGTGCGCATTGTCGTGCCCTGGAAATATGGTTTCAAGAGCGCCAAGTCGATCGTCGCCATCCGGCTGGTGGAGGCCATGCCGGCGACCAGCTGGAATCAGGCGGCACCCCGGGAGTACGGCTTCTACGCCAACGTCAATCCGGCGGTCGACCACCCGCGCTGGAGCCAGGCCAGGGAGCGTCGCATCGGCGATTTCTTCAAGCGTCCGACCTTGCCCTTCAACGGCTATGGCGAGCAGGTCGCCAGCCTTTACGCCGGCATGGATCTGGCCCGCCATTTCTGAGGCATGGTCCGATCATCCCCGTCGGGGCACACGGACTCATGAGGGCGTCGCCGATGCCGCCGTCGCCAGCCCGGCAGGCGCCGGCGGCGGCGCGTCGAACGGGGGCGCGGGCGTTATACTTGGGTTCGCGTCCACAACGGACGTGAATCTCGTCCTGTTGTCCACATCCAAACCCGAGGAAACCCCCCATGCGTTCCATCGCTTTGCTGAAGAAGACGGCCAGTCTCGCCGTTCTGCCGTTGACCCTCATGCTGGGCACGCCTTCCGTGCATGCCTTCAGTGGCCAGGGAACCGTGACGGTGGATGGCGGCAAGACGACCCTCGATCTCGCCCCGGCCTTCTTCAATATCTTTCCGTCGCTGGGCGCTTCCCTGACCCAGTACCAGCCGGCCAAGTTGCAGGGCACGCTCAACAACCAGAACCTCCGGGTCACCTTTCCCCTGGCAACCGGAACCCTGAATCCCAGTCGTCCGCAGCCGGAAATCGGTTTCTACGACCTGCAGCATCGCGGTGGCCTGAACCTGTACAGCCCCGGTACGAATTACGCGGTCGTCATGAATACATTTGAGCTGCACAACAGCAGCTCATGCTTTGCGGCGTCTCCCTGTCTGGAACTGGGGGTCACCGTGACGGTGAATGGCAAGGTGTTGGGACATGCCTCGAATTTTGCCCAGCACACTGGCGCCATCACCAGTTTCCCGCTGAAGAACGGCGTTGTGAAAATCGACAACGTGCCCCTGTTCCTGACGGCTACAGGGGCCAACTTGATGAACCAGTTCTTCGGACTGCTGCCGGGTGGTCCGCTGTATCTCCAGGAGGGCTTTTCCCTGGGTACCCTTTATGTCAAGGGTACCGGTGCGAGGGTCATCTGTCCGCCGAACACCGAATACAGCGCCAGCCAGCAGCGCTGCCGCTAGCGGCAGTACCGGCTCGCGCCGGCGAAGCCGCGCTCGCATTCCGGGACAGCGCCTGCTGTCCCGCCCCGCATCTGTCCGTACAAGAAGAACAAGCCAGGAGACGCCATGAGCAAGCCCAATGCCCCGTCCTGCCCCAGAATCGTTGTCATCGGCGGTGGCGCCGGTGGCCTGGAACTGGTCACCCAGCTCGGCAAGCAGCTCGGCCGCCGGGGAGAAGCGGAAATCACCCTGATCGATTGCAGTCGCACCCATATCTGGAAGCCGTTGCTGCACGAGGTCGCCGCCGGCACGCTGGATTCGCACGACGACGAGCTGGAGTATCTGGCCCAGGCCAGCGAGAACCACTTCCGCTTCGTGCTGGGCCGCATGAATGGCCTCGACCGCGCCAGCAAGCAGGTTCGCCTGGCGCCCCTGTACAGCGCCGGCGGCGAGCAGATCATGCCGGAGCGCAGCTACCCCTACGACATCCTGGTCATCGCCGTGGGCAGTGTCTGCAATGACTTCGGCATTCCGGGCGTGGCCGAGCACTGCATGTTCCTGGACACCACGGGCGAGGCCGAGCAGTTCCAGAACCGGCTGCTGGAGGCGTATCTGCGCGCCCAGGCGGCCGGCGGCACCCGCAAGCCCGGCGAGCTGGATGTCGCCATTGTCGGCGGCGGCGCCACCGGCATCGAGCTGTCCGCCCAGCTCTATCAGGCCGCGCGCTTGCTGAGTTCCTACGGGCTGGACAACATCAAGCCGTCCGACATCAGGATCCACATCCTCGAAGCCTCGCCGACGCTGCTGCCGGGCCTGCCCGAGCGCCTGTCCAACGCCACCCTGGCGCAGCTGCGCGGTCTCGGCATCGATGTCATGCTGGGCGTGAAGGTGGTCGAGGTGACGGCCGACGGCATGCAGACCGCCAGCGGCGACTTCGTGCGCGCGGCGGCCAAGGTCTGGGCGGCGGGCGTCAAGGCGCCGGACTTCCTCAAGGACATCGACGGCCTGGAAACCAACCGCATCAACCAGCTGCTGGTGCGGCCGACCCTGCAGACGACCCGCGACGACGACATCTACGCCATCGGCGACTGCGCCGCCTGCCCGTGGCCGGAAAAGGGCGCCAATGTGCCGCCCAGGGCGCAGTCGGCGCATCAGATGGCGAGCCGGGTACTGGGCAATCTGCGCCTGCGCCTCAGGGGGCGGCCACAGGAGGATTTCCGCTACCTCGATTACGGGTCGCTGGTATCGCTGGGCAAGTACAGCACGGTCGGCAACCTGATGGGCAACCTGATGGGATCGGTGATGATCGAGGGCTTCATCGCCCGGCTGGTCTACCTGTCCCTTTACAAGATGCACCAGCTGGCGCTGTTCGGCCCGTTCCGGGTCCTGCTGCTGATGGTTTCCTCGTTCTTCCGCAAGCGCATCCAGCCCAAGATCAAGCTGCACTGAGGGCGGAATGCTAGAATCCGGCCCTTTTTCCTCACACCCCATCGTCGACGGAGGACGTTCAGGCACATGGCAGGTCACAGCAAGTGGGCCAATATCCAGCACCGCAAGGGCGCCCAGGATGCCCGCCGGGGCAAGCTCTTCACCAAGCTGATCCGCGAAATCACCGTATCCGCACGCGCGGGCGGCGGCGAGCCGACCAACAATCCGCGGCTGCGGGCGGCCATGGACAAGGCGCTGGGCGCCAACATGTCCAAGGACACCATCGAGCGCGCGATCAAGAAAGGCACCGGCGCGGCGGATGGCGACAACTATGACGAAATCCGCTACGAGGGCTACGGCCCCGGCGGCATTGCCGTCATGGTCGACTGCCTCACCGACAATCGCCAGCGTACCGTGGCCGAGGTCCGCCATGCCTTCAGCAAGGCCGGGGGCAATCTCGGCACCGACGGCTCGGTGGCCTACCTGTTCACCAAGACCGGCATTCTCGGCTATCCGGCCGGTATCGACGAGGATCGCCTGATGGAGGCGGCGCTGGAGGCCGGCGCCGATGATGTGGTCGCCAACGAGGATCGGTCGGTCGATGTCCTCGTCAGTCCCGAACGGTTCGAGACCGTGCGCGATGCCCTGGCGGTGGCCGGCCTGCCGGCGGAGAATGCCGAGGTCACGATGCGCGCCAGCACCACCGTGGCCCTGGACGAGGAGGATGCCGGCAAGATGATCCGCCTGCTGGAGCGGCTGGAAGACCTGGACGACGTGCAGAACGTCTACTCCAACGCCGATATCAGCGAGGACATCCTCGCCAGGCTGGGATAAGGGATGCCGCAGGCGGCGTCTGGCGCGAGGCGCGGATTACCGAGGGGCACGGGCCCCGGCGTCGCGCCGGCCCGGGGGCCGGTGGGCCGTCCGAGGCGTCGCGCCTGATCATGGTCAGCATCCTCGGCATCGACCCCGGCTCCCGCTGCACCGGCTACGGCATCATCCACGACGGCATCAAGGGGCCGGTGCTGGTGACCTACGGCACCATCCGCACCGACAGCGACGACTTTCCCACCCGTCTCAAGCAGATCTATGAGGGCATCTATCAGGTTGCCCGCGAGTACCGGCCGACGGAAATGGCCATCGAGCAGGTGTTCATGGCCAGGAACGCCGATTCCGCCCTCAAGCTTGGCCAGGCGCGCGGCGCCGCCATCTGCGCCGGCATGAATGCCGGTCTGCCGGTCTTCGAGTACGCCGCGCGGCAGGTCAAGCAGGCCCTGGTCGGCAAGGGCAGCGCCGAGAAGTCGCAGGTTCAGCACATGGTCCGTTTCCTGCTGGGCGTCGATGCGGTCCTGCCGGCCGATGCCAGTGATGCCCTGGGCATCGCCATGTGCCATATCCACCACCGCCAGACCCATCGCCGCATGGCCCGGGCCGGGGTGCCGCCGCGATGATCGGTTTCCTGCGCGGCATCCTGATCGCCAAGAAACCACCCTCGCTGCTGGTGGAGGTCCGCGGGGTTGGCTACGAGGTCGACGCGCCCATGTCGACTTTTTACGCGCTGCCCGAGATCGGCGGCGAGGTAACCCTCTACACCCATCTCGCCATCCGCGAGGACGCCCACAGCCTGTTCGGCTTCGGCTCGGAGGCCGAGCGCAGCCTGTTCCGCACCCTCATCAGGGTCAATGGTGTCGGCGCCAAGCTGGCACTGGGCATCCTCTCGGGTCTCAGCGCCGAGGAGTTCCGCCGCGCCGTCGAACATCAGGACACCGCCCGCCTGGTTCGCCTGCCCGGCGTCGGCAAGAAGACCGCCGAGCGGCTCATCGTCGAGTTGCGCGACCGCCTGCCGGAAACCGGCAGCGTCACCCTGCCCGGCGCGGGGACCCTGCCGTTGCCCGAAGCCAGTCCGGTGGACGATGCCACCGCCGCGCTCGTTGCCCTCGGTTTCCGGCCGCAGGATGCCGCCGCCCTTGTCCGCAAGGTCCCGGTCGAGGGCAAGCGCAGCGAGGACATCATTCGCCTGGCCTTGCAGTCGGCGGGGAAATAAAGCTCATCCTGCCAGCGGAGTGAGGATTTCCCCGTTCATGGTGGCAGCACCCGATCGCGCCCAGAGAGAATCTTTCGCTGTTTTGGGGCTATGGTTTTCTGGCGTGCTTGCGCTGGTCGGCTGGTCGATCGTGCTGGCCGATGGGCATTTGGTCTATGCGCTTGACGATCCCTATATTCACCTGGCGGTTGCCGAATCCATTCTGCAGGGTGGCTATGGCGTCAACATGGGCGAGTATGCGGCGCCCAGTTCGTCCATTGTCTACCCATTATTACTGGCGCTCACGGAATGGGTCGGGCTTGGTGCGTGGGGGCCATTGGTTATCAATGTGCTGGCCATGGCGGCCGTGGTTTTTCTGGTGGGGAGGGTGGTTTCCCGCTGCCTGCGAAGCGATGGCTGTGGTCAGGCGCGCTTGTTTCCCCTTGCCGGCGTGCTGCCTGCTGCCACCGGGCTTTTGGTCTGCATGGCCTTGAATGCCTGGGGGCTGATCATGACGGGCATGGAGCATTCTCTGCACGTGCTCGCCGTCATGACGGTTTTCCTAGGTTTTCTGAAGGTCATCGAAGAGGATTCGCAAGCCCCCTGTTTTCTGGTGGCATCGATTATCGCCTTGCCCTTGATTCGCTTCGAGGGGATCGCCATGGCATTGTTTGCGCTGCTGGCATTGATATATCTGAGGCGTTGGCTGGCAGCGCTCGCGGTCACCTCCCTGTTGGTGCTGGTCCTGTGTGCCTGGCTGGGGTTTACGCAGGCCCTCGGGCTGCCGGTGTTGCCCAGTTCCGTTCTGCTCAAGTCGGGAGTCGCCGCGAGCATGGACGGACATGCTGGTGTTTCGCAACTGCTAGCGTCGGTTCTGGACAACCTCGGGGCATCCGTGAGCCGGCGGGAGGGCGCTTTGCTGCTGGCGGCGGCGGTCGTGGTTGGCGCTCTCGGTTGCCACGCATGGCAAAGGGGGTATCAGCGGATGGCTGTCGTGATTGGCGGGCTGGCGGTATTGACGGGCCTGTCGCACGTATGTTTCGGCCGTTATGGATGGTTCTCGCGCTACGAGATCTATGCGTACACCGCCGTGATCATTCCCGGATTCCTGCTTGTCAGGGTATCTTCCGTCCACGCAGTGGTGGCAGGGGCCAGCTTGATCGGGCTGTTGCCCGTTGCATGGCCGTATGCTGCCACCACATGGATGACGCCGCTGGCCTCGCGCAACATCTATCAGCAGCAATACCAGATGCATCGGTTCGTTGCGGATTATTGGAAGCGCCCTGTGGCTGTCAATGATCTGGGTCTGGTGAGCTACCACAACCCGGGTTTCGTCCTTGATCTGTGGGGGCTGGGTTCCGAGGAAATCCGCCGGATGAAGCTCGCCGGCACGCTGGATGCGCGGGCGATTGATGCATTGTTGAGCCGTCGGCAAGTTTCCCTGATGATGGCGTACGAGGATTGGTTCGCCGGACTGATCCCGGCCGGTTGGCAAAAGGTCGCGGTGCTGGAAACGTCAAGGATAACGGCGGCGAGCGGCAAGGTGGCCTTTTATGTCGGCGAGGACGTTGACCGGGCTGCAATGCGGGCATTGTTGCACGCGTTCGGCCAAACACTGCCGGCCGGCGCGGTTCTGCGCCTATCCCCCTCCTGAAAGCAGGCAAGCAAGCTCAATACCCTGCGGAATGCGGATGATCCCATGACCCAGTCCCGTCTCATCGCCCCCGGCGCCAGTCGTGAGGACGACGCTACCGATCGCGCCATACGGCCCCGGCGGCTGGCCGATTACGTCGGTCAAAAGGCCATGCGCGAGCAGCTCGGCATCTTCATCCAGGCGGCGCGCGGGCGCGGGGAGGCGCTCGACCATGTGCTGATCTTCGGCCCGCCGGGACTCGGCAAGACCACGCTGGCCAACATCGTCGCCAACGAGATGGGGGTGAACATCCGCCATACGTCCGGGCCGGTCCTGGAAAAGGCCGGCGACGTGGCGGCCCTGCTGACCAATCTCGAAGCCCATGACGTGCTGTTCATCGACGAGATCCACCGTCTCAGTGCGGTGGTCGAGGAGGTGCTGTACCCGGCCATGGAGGACTACCAGATCGATATCATGATCGGCGAGGGACCGGCGGCGCGGTCGATCAAGCTGGACATACCGCCGTTCACGCTGGTGGGGGCGACGACACGGGCGGGGCTGTTGACCTCGCCGCTGCGGGACCGCTTCGGCATCGTCCACCGGCTGGAGTTCTACACCACCGAGGAACTGGCGCTGATCGTCGGCCGCTCGGCGCGCATCCTCGGCGTCGACATGAATCCCGCAGGCGCCCTCGAGATCGCGCGTCGCTCGCGTGGCACGCCGCGCATCGCCAACCGGCTGCTGCGGCGGGTGCGCGATTTTGCCGAGGTGCTGGGCGACGGCACGGTGACGGCGGAGATCGCCGACCGGGCGCTGGAGATGCTGAAGGTCGACCGTCACGGTTTCGACCAGCTCGACCGCAAGCTGCTGGGGGCCCTGATCGAGCGCTTCGACGGCGGGCCGGTCGGGCTGGACAACCTGGCCGCCGCCATCGGCGAGGAGCGCGGTACCATCGAGGATGTGCTGGAGCCGTACCTGATCCAGCAGGGTTTCATCATGCGCACGCCGCGCGGCCGGGTCGCCACCCGCAGCGCCTGGCTGCATCTGGGGCTCAAGCCGCCGGCCGTGCCCACCGCCAGCGAGGATCTGTTTTCCTCATGAAGGATCAGCCTGCCGCCGGCGGAACCCTGTTTTCCTGGCCGGTACGCGTCTATTACGAGGACACCGACGCCGGCGGCCTGGTGTACCACAGCAACTACATCAAGTTCATGGAACGCGCCCGCACCGAATTCCTCCGCTCGCTGGGGTTCGAGCTCGACGCGCTGGAGCGCGACCAGCGGCTGCTGTTCGCCGTCCGCAGTCTGTCGATCGACTATCGCCGGCCGGCGCGGCTGAGCGACTGGCTGACGGTGACGCTCGACCTGGAATCGTTGCGGCCCGCCAGCCTGGCATTCGTGCAGCGGGTGCTGCGCGGCGGCGAACTGCTCTGCGATGGCCGGGTACGGGTCGCCGCGCTGTCCGCCGACAGCTTCCGGCCCATGGCGATACCCGATTTCATGTTCGAGCGGCTGGCCGCGCAGTGGCCGGGATGTCCGCTGCCGTCCGGCTCCGATGCAACACGAGGCGTGTAAGCCCATGACACCCGAACTTTCCCTGCTCAAGCTGATTCTCGATGCCAGCCCGGTGGTCCAGGCCGTGATGGCAATTCTGGTGCTGGCTTCCGTTGTCTCCTGGGCCTTCATTTTCGCCAAGTATCGCGAGATCAAGCGCGCCGAGGAAACCACCGACGAGTTCGAGGAGCGGTTCTGGTCCGGCATCGACCTGGCCGATCTGTACCGGCAGCTGGCCCGCGAGGACTACCAGACCGAGAGCCTGGAGAACATCTTCATGGCCGGCTTCAAGGAATTCGCCCGCCTGCGACAGGAGCCGAACATCGCCCCCGATGCGGTGATGGAAGGCGCGCAGCGGGTGATGCGGGTGTCGCTGAACCGCGAGCTGGAACTGCTGGACCAGCGCCTGCCCTTCCTGGCCACGGTCGGTTCCACCAGCCCCTACGTCGGCCTGTTCGGTACCGTCTGGGGCATCATGAATGCCTTCCGCTCGCTGGGCACGGCCAAGCAGGCTACCCTGGCCATGGTCGCGCCGGGCATTTCCGAGGCTTTGGTGGCGACAGCCATGGGCCTGTTTGCCGCCATTCCCGCCGTCATGGCCTACAACCGCTACGCGACGGAAATCGGCCGCCTTGCCAGCCGCTATGAGGCCTTCGCCGACGAATTCCTCAGCCTGCTGCACCGCAAGGCCCACGCCAAATGAATCCGCCCAGCGTCTCGCGTGGCCGCCAGCGGCGCCGTCCGATGGCCGAGATCAACGTCGTTCCCTACATCGACGTCACGCTGGTGTTGCTCATCATCTTCATGGTGACGGCGCCGATGCTGCAAACCGGGGTCGACGTCGAGCTGCCGCAGGCCGAGGCGCGCACCATCCACCCGGAAGACCGGCTGCCGATCGTCATCTCGGTCAAGGCCGACGGCACCCTGCTGCTGGACATCGGCGACCAGGCCGATGCGCCGGTGGACGCGGCCGTGCTGCCGGGCCGTGTAGTCGAGCAGCTGGCGCGCCAGCCGGGTTTGCCGGTGCTGATTCGTGGTGACCGCCAGGTGGATTACGGCCGCGTGGTGACCCTGATGGCGGCACTCAAGCGGGCCGGTGTCGAGCGTGTCGGCCTGATGACCCAGTCACCGCCGGAATGACGGCGGCCCGGAGGCAGTGCCGGCCCGGTGCCCTGCTGCTGTCATTGCTGTTGCATGCGGTCCTCCTGGCCCTGTTGCTGAACTGGCGCGAGGCGCCCAGCCGCCGGGCTGCGGCGGATGAGGCGGAGGTCATCGAGGCTGTCGCGGTCGAGGAAACGCCGCAGGACGCCCAGCGCAGGACCCGACGGCGCGAGCCGCCGGTGCCGCTCCCGGCCGCGCCGCCGGCGGAAGCCGAAAAGCGCCCGGATGAGCAGGCCGAGGCCCGCGCGGCGGCGCAGCGCGACGCCGCCAAGGCACTGTCGATCCAGCGCCAGCGGGAGGCCGAGGCGGAGCATCGGCGCCAGGCGGAATCGGCCGCCAGGCAACAGGCGCAGGCGCGCGCCGAAGCCGAGGCACGCCAGCGGGTGGCTGCGGAGGCTGCCCGGCGCAAGGCCGAGGATGACGCCCGCCGCCGGCTGGAAGCCGATGCCCGACGGCAGGCGGAACTGGTGGCCCGGCAACGGGCAGAAGCCGCCGCCCGGCAGCAGGCCGAGCGGGAGGCGGAAGCGGCGCGCCAGCAGGAAGCCCAGCGCCGTCAGGCCGAGCAGGCGGCGCGCGAGCAGGCCGAGCGTGCGGAAGCGGCGCGGCGCCAGGCCGAAGTCGAGGCCCGGCAACGGGCCGAGGCGCAATCCCGCCGCGAGGCTGCGGCCAGGGCCGAGCAACAGGCCGAGGAAAGTGCCCGCCGCGAGGCGCTGGCGCGGGAACAGGCGGAGCGGCAGGCCCGCCAGCGCGCCGCCGAAGAGGGCGCCGAAAAAGCCGCGCAGGCCTGGGTCAACCGCTATTTTCGCCCGCGCGTAGAGCGCGCCTGGCTGCGGCCGGCCTCCGCGACGTCCGGCATGTCCTGTAAAATCCAGGTCCGCCTGCAGGCGGACGGGCGTGTGTCCTCGGTGGACGCGGCTTGTTCCGGTGGCGACGCCGCCTTCGAGCGCTCGGCCGAGGCGGCCGTGCGCAAGGCCGCACCATTCCCGATGCCGACCGATACCCAGGTGGCCGAGCAGCTTCTGGGGCAGACCGTTTCCTTCCGCTTCAATCCCCATTGAATCCAATGGCCAGAGCCACATGATCCGCTTTCCATCGATCCCGCCATGGCTGCCCGGCTTGCTGGCGCTGCTGGCCGTGACGGCCCGCGCCGAACTCACGGTCGACATCACCCAGGGGGTCGAGGGCGCGCTGCCGATCGCCATCGTGCCATTCGGACAGACGGAGCCGGCAGGCGACAATCTGGCCCAGATCATCGCCGCCGACCTGGAATCCAGCGGCCGCTTCACGCCCATGCCGGCGGCGCAGCTGCCCGAGCGTCCGGTGCCGCCCGGCGCCGTCAACTTCCCGCTCTGGCAGAGTGCGGGCCAGGAACACATCGTCGTCGGCCGGGTGACCCCCGGCAGCGCCGGTGCGCCTTTCGAGGCGGAATACGTGCTGTACGACGCCATGCGCGGCAGCCAGCTGCTGGCCGAGCGGGTCGCCTTCAAGGCCGCCGATGCCCGGCGCGCGGCGCATCGCATCGCCGACCGCATCTACCAGCAGCTGACCGGCGAGCGCGGTGTGTTTGCCACGCGCATCACCTATGTCACCGCCAGCGGCTCGGGCAAGTCGCGTACCTACCGGCTGTATGTGGCCGATGCCGACGGCCAGGACGCGCGCGAGGTGATCAGTTCGCCCGAGCCGCTGATGTCGCCGGCCTGGTCGCCGGACGGCAAGCGGATCGCCTATGTCTCCTTCGAGGAGCACGCGGCGGCCGTGTTCGTGCAGGATCTCGCCACCGGGGGCCGGCGCAAGGTTTCCGCCACGCCCGGCATCAACGGCGCGCCGGCCTGGTCGCCGGATGGCGCGATGCTGGCGCTGACGTTGTCGAAGGACGGCAACCCGGATATCTACACGCTGGATCTCGTCTCCGGCGCCTTGCGTAGGCTGACCCAGGATGACGCCATCGAGACCGAGCCGGGTTTCGCGCCCGATGGCCGCTCGCTGGTCGTGACCTCGGATCGTGGCGGCAAGCCGCAGCTGTACCGGCTGCCGGTCGGCGGCGGCGAGCCGCAGCGGCTGACCTTCGACGGCGACTACAACGCCCGCGGGCAGTTCTCGCCGGATGGCCGCAGCCTGATCCTGGTGCATGGCGATGGCGGCGCCTTCCGCATTGCCCGGCTGGATCTCGGGACGCGCGAGCTGATCCCGCTGACCAAGGGACGCCTGGACGCCTCGCCAAGCTTCGCGCCCAACGGCCGCGTCGTCCTCTACACCCGCAAGGAGGGTGGCAGCGATCAGCTGGCAACGGTTACGATAGACGGCCGCTGGCATCGTGCCTTGCCGGCCAAGGCGGGCGACGTGCGCGGCGCGGCCTGGTCGCCCTGAGCGTGCAACGGCGGGAGCAAATCGAGATGAATCGCACAAGGTCGGTGGGTGGGCTGGTCGCCTTGGCGCTGGCGGCGGCACTGGGTGCTTGCAGCACGCGCGGCGGGATGGATGGCGGGGCTGCCGGACGTGCCGGAGCAGGGTATGGCGATGCGGCTGGCGGCCGTCATGGCGCCCGCGCCGCCGGCTATGGGCAGGATGCGGCAGGTGCCGCTCCGCGGCCATCGCAGACGGTGATCCTGTTCGGCTACGACAGCGACGACGTTCTGCCGCAATACCAGCCCGTGGTCGCCGCGCATGCCGATTACCTGGCCAGTCATCCCGGCGAGTCGGCGGTGCTCGAAGGGCATGCGGACGAGCGCGGTTCCCCCGAATACAACGTCGCCCTCGGCGAGCGCCGTGCCAGGTCGGTGCTCAAGAGCCTGCGCCTGCAGGGCGCGGGCGACGAACAGTTGCGGCTATTGAGCTATGGGGAGGAAAAGCCCGCCGTGGCCGGCCATGACGAATCCGCCTGGCAGCAGAACCGGCGGGTCGAAATCGTTTACACAGGACCATGAAATCGCACATGAATGTCGACGCCCTGCGCAATGGCGCCCTGATCTCGGCCTTGCTGGCCGTGGCCCCGGTCTGGGCGGAGCCCGCCGATTACGGCCGGGACGAAGCCGGCTATGCCACCACCACCCTGGATTCACGCGTCTCGCGACTGGAAAAGCGTCTGGCGGGTCAGCCGCTGACCGAGATGTCGCACGATATCGACCGTTTGCAGGAGGAGCTGCGCAAGCTGCGTGGCCAGGTCGAGGAACTGCGCAACGGGTTCGAGCGGGGGCGCCGGCAGGATCGGGAGCAGATCGCCGCCCTGGAGCGCCGGAACCAGGATCTGGAAAGCCGGCTGGCGCTGGTGTTGCCGCCGGGCACGCTCGCATCCCCGCCCCCAGCCATTGCGCCCGCAACCGATCCCGATGCGCCGGTGACCCTGACCGCCGGCGGCGCGACACCGGCCGGCGCCATGCCGGGTGGCGTCGGCGTCAGTCCCGAGCCGCTGCCGAATCCCGCAAATCCTGCTTCCGCGGTGCCGCCGGCCGTGCCGGTCCAGGAGGCCATTGCCCCGCCACCGCCGCCTCCCCCCGATCCGCGGGTGCGCCAGGGCGACTACGAGCGCGCCTTCGAAACCCTCAAGGCCGGCCGCTATACCGACGCCATCGCCGAGTTCCAGACCTTCGTCGCCAAGTATCCGACCGGCGATTTCAGCGATAACGCGCACTACTGGCTGGGCGAGGCGCACTACGTCAACCGCGACTATGCCGCTGCCCGCGAGGCCTTCAAGCGCATGGTGGCGGATTTCCCGCAGAGCGCCAAGGTGCCGGACGCGCAGCTGAAGCTGGCCTTCATCGAGTACGAGAATGCGCAATACGCCAAGGCGCGCAGCATTCTCAACGACGTCATCAAGCGCTATCCCGACAGCAGCGCCGCCCGCATGGCCGAGAAACGCCTGGAGCGGATGAAGCTGGAAAACCGCTGATCCGTCCGTGACCACGTTGCGCGTGACGGAAATCTTTCGCTCGTTGCAGGGCGAATCGCGGACGGTCGGCTGGCCGACGGTGTTCGTCCGCCTGACCGGTTGTCCGCTGCGCTGTGTCTGGTGCGACACTGCCTATGCCTTCAGCGGTGGCATCCGTAAGTCGCTGGAGGACATTCTCGCCGAGGTCGCCGGGTTCGCGCCGCGCCGCGTCTGCGTCACCGGCGGCGAGCCGCTGGCCCAGCCGGCCTGCCTCGCGCTGCTGGAGGCGCTGGTCGCGGCGGGTTACGAGGTTTCGCTGGAAACCTCGGGCGCCATCGATGTGTCCGGGGTTCCGCCGCAGGTCGTCAAGGTGATGGACCTGAAGCCGCCGGGGTCGGGCGAGATGGCCGCCAATCGCTACGAGAACCTGGATTTCCTGCGACCGCTCGATCAGCTCAAGTTCGTCATCCGTGACGAGCAGGACTATCTCTGGTCCCGCGAGCTGGTGCGGGAAAAAGGGCTCGCCGAGCGCTGCGAGGTGCTGTTCTCGCCGGTCGCCGGCGCGATGGAGCCCGCCGAGCTCGCCGAGCGCATCCTGCGCGACCACCTGGAGGTACGTTTCCAGCTACAGCTGCACAAGCTGCTGTGGGGTGATCGGAGCGGCGTATGAGCCAGCCGGCGGTCGTCTTGCTCTCGGGCGGGCTGGATTCCGCCACCGTGCTGGCCATTGCCCGTTCCCAGGGGTATGCCTGCCATGCGCTGAGCTTCGACTACGGTCAGCGCCATGGCGCGGAGCTGCGGGCGGCGGAGCGGGTGGCGGACGCTTTCGGGGTGGTCGAGCGCAAGCGTATCCACATCGGTCTCGACGCCATCGGCGGCTCGGCCCTGACCGACGCCGCCATCGCCGTTCCCGACCAGCCGCAGGAAGGCGTCATTCCCGTCACCTACGTGCCGGCGCGCAATACCGTGTTCCTGGCGTTCGCCCTGGGCTGGGCCGAGGTGCTGGGCAGCACCGACATTTTCATCGGCGTCAACGCCGTGGACTACTCCGGCTATCCGGATTGCCGCCCCGCCTTCATCCAGGCCTTCGAGACGCTGGCCAACCTGGCCACCAAGGCCGGCGTCGAGGGGGCGCGCTTCCGGATCCATACCCCGCTGATCGACCTGTCCAAGGCCGAGATCATCCGCGCCGGGACCCGGCTCGGCGTGGATTACGGCCTCACCGTATCCTGCTACTCCGCCGACCCCGACGGCCGCGCCTGCGGCGTCTGCGACGCCTGCCGCCTGCGTGCCGCCGGCTTCACGGCCGCCGGCCTGCCCGACCCGACGCGCTATCGACACGCCCGTTAAGCCGGTCGCGAGTCCTGCGCGCCGGGTGATGGCGGGCAATCGGGCTCGAAGGCCGATGCTTGCCGCCGGGAGCCCTGTTGTCAGTTGCCCTCGGGGCGTTCTCCCGTACCACCTTTAGCCTTGCTCGATCGCCGCCAACTGGGCATCAGGGGCAACCCGGTTCGACGGCTTCGCCAATTGGATGACCGCCAGGACCAGGATCGGCGCGAGGATGTAGCTGCCGGTGACGGCCTGCAGCAGGGTTCTTGCGCCGTCGAGGCCGGGCTGGTCGCTCAGGGCGACCCACCAGGTAACGCCGAGCTGGAACAGCACGATGCCGGCCCAGAACAGGGGCGCAAACAGCCCCTGGCCGGGAAACCCGGCGAGCCGGGGGCCGGTGCCCTGGCGGCGGTCGAGCCAGGCATCGATCCAGCGGTTGACCAGAATCGTCGCCAGCGCAACCACGAACCAGCCGCAGTAGTTCGCGAAGGTCACGCCGAAATGCACGCCGGGATTCGGGTAGTGGTAGATGTTGCCGAGGAACCAGTAGGCACCCAGGTTGGCGACGGGATCGACGATGAGATCGACCACCACCATCAGGAACGCGCCGAGCAGTACCGTCGGCCAGGCGCGCCGGATTTCCGGCGACGTGACGCGTTGCACGTCGCAACCGCGGATCGACAGCGGCGACATGAAGAACTGCGCGAACGAGAAGCTGACGTAGCTCAGGAACGAGAAGGACAGGGTATCGAAGAAGGGAACCCCCAGGATGACCAGATCCCGGCTCAGGGCATCGTAATGGTAGGTATAGACGCCGAACGGAATGCCATGATTGATGCTGCCCCATTCAGCCACCAGCGCGATTGCATAGCTGCTCGCCACCCACAAGATGGTGCGGGTGCGGCCCTGCTCCAGCCAGGACAGCAGCAGAAAGAACAGCATGAACAGGGTGACATAGGGACGATGGGTGAAGGACCAGATCAGTTGTTCGAACACGGGTGAATCTTGCCGGAATCGGGAGGGATGACGGGGCTGGGCTTGGTATACAGCGCAGTTTCGGGGGAGTATCGTAACCGATGAGGGTTGTGGTATCGGCTCAATAGCCCAGCATCGCACGGCCCGACGTCACGGTGGGTTTCCATGAAGTTTCGATTACGGAGGCAATCATGTCCAACGGCGCGAATGAAGGTTTGATCGGTTCCATCGGCAGGCTGGTCAGGAATGTCCTGAATACCCTGTCCGGCAAGGCGGCCCCGGTGGTCGACCAGGCCCGCGAGGCGGCGGCCGAGGTGGCCGGCGAGGCCAGGGAAGCGGCCGACAGGCTGGCCCAGGGCTCCAGCGAGGTGGCGGGCGAGGCGCGGGAAAAGGTGGCTGAGGTGGTCGACAAGGTTGCCGAGGCCACCGGGGAACTGGTGGAAGAGGTCAGGCAGAGCGCGCCGAAAATGCTCGACCAGGCCCGCGGGACGGTTGCCGAGGCGGTCGAGGACATCGGTGCCGCCGCCGCCGAGGTCAAGGAAAAGCTCGCGGGCGTCAAGGACACCGTGGCTGGCGCTGCCAGCAAGGCGGGCGAGGTGGCGGAAGGGCTGCTGGAGGACGCCAGGGGCGAACTGCGCGAACTGAAGGACGAGGCGGCCAGGCTCGCCGAACAGGCCGGCCAGACCGCGACCCGCGTTGTCGCCGGGGCTGGCGAGGAACTGGAGCAGCTGAAACAATCCACCGAGCATCTGGCGGAACAGGTCAGGGCCGAGGCGGCGCAGGCGAAGGAAAAGCTGGCCAGCCGTGGCAAGGCGCTGGCCGAGGAAGCCCGCGAAAGCCTTGGCGAGATACAGCAGGCGGCGGAGACATTGGAGGATCGAGCCCAGGCCGAGGCCGGCAAGGCTGCCCGTCAGGTGGCCGACGCCGCGGGCCAGCTGGCGCAGGACTCGCGCGAGTCCCCGGGCGAGGCGGCCGAGAAAGGCCAGGCATCGGTGAAGAAGGCGGCCGAGGCCAGCAAGGATCAGCCCGCCGCGGATGGGTGAGGGCCGCCGGCCCGGTCAACCGTAGGGTACTGACCGGGCCATCTGGTGCCGGTTTTTCTCGGCCGGTCGCGCCGGCAGCCTTGCTGGCCCGCCGGCCAGACGCGGATGCCGCCATCGGGGCCCGCCACGCGGATACGGGCCCGCGAGCGTGCGGCCGTTCAGCGATCAGCCTCGTTCACGGGCCGGCCTCGGCTTGCCGCATCCCCCGGCATGGCAACCCTCCCTGACGCTGGTTCCCGCCAGCCGCGAGGTTCACGATTCCGGTCTCGCGATCGGCCGTTCATAACCCTAGCGGCCGTCGGGCCAGATACGGATGAAGCCGTCGCGGTTCGGCATGCGCACGGCCGGCAGCGTCCTGGCGTTCATCTCGGCATCCTCGGCGATCAGGCCGTTGAGGTGCAGCACGTAGGCCGTGACTGCGTAGACCTGATCGTCCGACAGGCTGCGCGGCGCATTCAGGGGCATGGCGCGGCGCACGAAGTCGAACAGCGTGGTGGCGTAGGGCCAGTAATTGCCCACCGTCCGGTCCGGGTGGGGGCCATCCAGCGCGGAACCGCCGGCGAGTTCGCCGGCGCTGCCGCCCGAACCTTTCGCGCCGTGGCAGGCGGCGCACTGGCTGTCATAGAGGCCTCTGCCCTCCCGCGCCGAGCCCCGGCCGGATGGCAGGCCGCTGCCATCCGGGAAGACGTGGCTGTCGAGGGCGGCGATCTCCGCGGCGGTCGCCGGCCTGCCCAGCCGGGGCCCCTCGGGCGCCGCCCGGGCCTCCGCCGCCATGGCCACGAGGACCAGCAGCAGGGCGTGGCGCCAGCTCCATGGAGCAATCCGTCGCTCGCGAGCGGTCCGGGCTGGCCATGCTCCGGCCAGCCTGCGGCTGTCAGGCATAGACATGGCTCAGGCTCCCGTCGGTCGCCACCGCCCAGGACACGATGGCGTTGTAGTGGAAATAGCCGTTGCGGCCCCGCTCGGCGATCAGGGTGGCGCGCTCCGGCTGCTGGTAGCCGGTCTCGTCGCTGGCACGGCTCTTCAGCACCCGTGGCGAACCATCCCAGCGCCAGGGCAGGCGGAAACGGGTAAAGCATTTCGACAGCACCGGCTCCTGCAGCGCGGCTTCGGCCCAGGTCCTGCCTCCGTCGGCCGACACCTCGACCTTGCGGATCCTGCCGCGTCCGCTCCAGGCGAGGCCGCTGATCTGGTAAAGCCCCGGGCCGCGCAGCCGGAAGCCGGGCGAGGGCTGGGTGATCAGCGACTTGGCCTCCATCAGGAAAGTGAATTGCCGCGCCTTGCCATCCGGTTGCAGTTCGCTGTACTGGGCCGTCTCGTTGCGGGCCATGACCGGTTCCCGCGCCGCCTGCAATCGCTGCAGCCACTTGACGTTCAGCACCGCCTCCCAGCCGGGCAGGATCAGCCGCAGCGGATAACCGTTTTCCGGGCGGATGCGCTCGCCGTTCTGGTACAGCGCCAGCAGGGTATCGTCCAGCGCCTTTTCCACCGGAATGCTTACGTTCATGGCCGCCGCGTCGGCGCCCTCGGCGATCAGCCAGCGGGCATCGGGCAGCAGTCCGGCCTCGTCGAGCAGGGTTGCCAGCGGCACCCCGGTCCACTCGCTGCACGAGGCCAGCCCGTGAAAATAGCCGACCGGCGTCTGGATCGGTTCCTCATGCCAGCCGGCGTTGCTGTTGCCGCCGCATTCGACGAAGCAGAGCCGCGACACCATCGGATAGCGCAGCAGATCCTCGATCGAGAGGCTGAGCGGCTTCCCGAACAGGCCATGCAGCAGCAACCGGTGCCGGTCGGGGTCGATCTGCGGCACGCCGTTGTGATGGCGCTCGAAATGCAGGCCGTTGGGGGTGAGCGTACCTTCCAGCCGGTGCAACGGGGTCCAGGAAATGCCGTTGCCTGGCGCCGCCGGATTGGCCGATATCCAGCGGATGGTCTCCCGTTCGCGCGGCGATGGCTGGCCATAGTTGCTGAACGGTGCGCCGGGCGTCTTCATCCAGGGCGGGAGGTCGGCGGCCGGTGCGTCCATGCCGGTCAGCAACAGGCCGGTTCCCGCGCCGATCCCCAGGCTCTGGCGCAGGAACAGCCGGCGGTCCAGAAGGCCGCCGCCGGCCACCGGCTGCAAGTCGTCATCCAGGCGTGGGGTTTCTCGGGTCATGATTCACCACCGTTTTTGCGGCCGATCATAGCTGATTGGCGATGCGATGACGGCGTGGTCTGGCGGCCCTGGTGGTGAACACCAGGGCCGAGGGCAGCGGGCTACGAGCCGCATCATTTGGACGCCGGGCATGGATGGGACAGGTGGCGATGACTGCCGTGGCCGGTGGCATCCCGCGTCCCTCGGTGCTCCCGCTCGTCTGTCGGAAGCTGGTCCATTCCGCAACGCACCGGGCATGGCCGGAACCGGGGGATCGGGGCAACCTGATGTCCGGCAAGCCATCTCGTCCGGGCGGGGTTTGGTCTGGGTAGGCAAGATTGGTTAGCATGGGGCCATGTTCCACGGCTTCGTTTTCCCACTCTTCCGGCTCGGCTGCCCATGCGTCTTCCTGTTTTGTCGGTAACCTCCCATCCCGGCTGGATGGGGCTCCTGGCCGGGCTGTTCGGGGTCCTGGCGTTGCGCCTGCCGCTGTTTGCGATACCGGCCGCTGCCCTGGTGGCCTTGCCGGTCCTGCGGGCAGGCCTGTTGCCGGGCGGCATCGCCTGGCTGGTCGGCACGGCGGTGGTCGCGGGTGGCTGGTACGGGCTCGGGCTGCCGCCAGGACAGATCGTGCCGCTGGTTTTCCTGCTCTGGCCGGTGGTGGTGCCGATGGCCGAGATGTTGCGTCGTAGCGGCGAGCTGCAGCTTCCGCTCCTGATGGCGGGTGCCGCCATGCTGGCTGGGGTGCTGGCGATGCACGGGATCACCGGCGATGTGGTGGCGTTCTGGCAGGCCTGGCTGCGGCACGCGCTGGAGGGAATGCCCGGAGGGGCGGCCGGGACGCTCGATGTCGGCGGCGGCCTGCGCTTGATCAACGGCTTTCTGACGCTGCTGTTCGGCCTGGGCCTGTTGCTGTCGCTGTTGCTGGCGCGTTGGCTACAGGCGCGCATGGGCGGCCGGGAGCGCCTTTCCGGGGAATTCCGGCGGCTGGCGCTGCCGCGCTGGGTGCTGCCGCTGGCGGTGGCGCTGGTCTGGGCCGGCGGCCTGTGGGATGCGATGCTGCTGGCCGACATCCTCATGGTCGGCATCTTGGTCTATGCCTTCGTCGGGCTGGCAGTCATCCACGGCGTGATCGAGGTGCGCGGCCGGCCCCAGGGCTGGGCGCTGCCGGCCTACATCCTGCTGGCTTTTTTCCCGCCGCAGGCACTGGCGGTGCTGGCGCTGGTCGGAGCGGTCGATACCTTCGCGCATTTCCGTGTGCAGCAACCCCGGCGTGGCTGACCGCGCCGGTTCGGCCATCCGAGAACCGCATCCGCCATGATTCCCTTCCGCGATACCGTTCCCCTGCAGAACACGCCCTGGGTGACCTGGACGCTGATCCTGGTCAACCTGCTGATGTTTCTCTATGTCGACAGCCTGGAACCGGACGCGGAGCGCGCGTTCCAGTATCTGCACGGGCTGGTGGCGGCGCGCTACATGCGGCCCGACTGGGCGGCCGCGGTCGGGTTTCCCGAGGACTACATGCCGTTCGTCACCAGCATGTTCCTGCACGGCAGCTGGCTGCACCTGATCTTCAACATGTGGCTGCTGTGGATCTTCGGCGACAACATCGAGGACCGCATGGGCGGCGTGCGCTTCGTGGCCTTCTATCTGCTCTGCGGGCTGATCGCCGGCCTGACGCACATCTATGCCAATCCCATCTCGACCATGCCGACCATCGGCGCCTCCGGCGCGGTGGCGGGGGTCATGGGGGCCTATTTCTTCCTGTTTCCCTATGCCCGCATCGTCATCTGGGTGCTGTTCCTGCCGATCTTCGTCGAGGTGCCGGCCATCGCCTTTCTCGGCATCTGGGTCATCATCCAGCTCTACAAGGTCACCACCGCCCTCGGCACCAGCGGCTACAGCGACGTGGCCTGGTTCGGCCACCTGGGCGGCATCCTGGCCGGGATGTTTCTGTACCGCCCGTTCCTGTTGCCGAGCCGGCAGCGAAGCGATTTCCGCTCCCACGCCTAGGTACCGCCATGCCCTATCGGCCACATGCCAGCGAGCGGGTTGTCCACACGGTCGAGCGGGCGGCGTTCGCGGCGCGGTTGCGTCCGTTGCTGCCGCCGGGCGGCCTGATCGCCGAGCCGGAGGGGCTGGGGCCCTATGCCTGCGATGGCCTGACGCTGATCCAGCAGCGGCCCTGGCTGGTGGCGCTGCCGGAAACCGTCGGCCAGGTGCGGGACGTGCTGCGCGCCTGTCACGCGGCCGGCGTGCCGGTGGTGCCGCGCGGTGCCGGCACCGGTCTCTCCGGCGGCGCCCTGCCGCTGGCGAACGGCCTGTTGCTGAGCCTGGCCCGGCTCAATCGCATCCTCGCCATCGACCCGGTCAATCGCACCGCCCGGGTGCAGCCCGGCGTCCGTAACCTGTCCATTTCCGAGGCCGCCGCCGCGCACGGGCTGTATTACGCGCCCGATCCCTCCTCGCAGATCGCCTGCACCATCGGCGGCAACGTTGCCGAGAATGCCGGTGGCGTGCATTGCCTGAAATATGGCCTGACCGTGCACAACGTGCTCGCCGTGACCCTGCTGACCATGGATGGCGAGTCGCTGACGCTGGGCGGCAGTGGCCTGGACGGGCCGGGGCTGGATCTGCTGGCGCTGGTTTGCGGCTCCGAAGGTCTGCTCGGCGTCGTGGTGGAGATCGTCGTGCGGCTGCTGCCCTGCCCGCCGGTAGCCCGCACCCTGCTGGCGGCGTTCCCCAGCATCGAAGCGGCCGGTGCGGCGGTGGCCGACATCATCGCAGCCGGTCTGGTACCGGCCGGGCTGGAGTTCATGGACAACGCCATCATCCGCGCCGCCGAGGATTTCATCCATGCCGGCTATCCGGTCGATGCCGCCGCACTGTTGCTGTGCGAACTGGACGGCTTGCCGGAGCAGGTCGAGGGTGATGCGGCAAGGGCCGAGGCGGTGCTGCGCGCGAGCGGTGCCGTCGAGGTGCGCCGTTCCGGCGACGAGGCCGAGCGCCGGCGTTTCTGGGCCGGGCGGAAGGCGGCGTTTCCCGCCGTCGGCCGCATCGCCGCCGATTACTACTGCATGGACGGCACCATTCCGCGCCGCCGGCTGGCCGAGGTGCTGGGCCGGATCGCGGAGCTGGCGCAGCGCCACGGGCTGGCGGTGGCCAATGTCTTCCATGCCGGCGACGGCAATCTGCATCCCCTGATCCTGTTCGATGCCGGCCGGCCCGGCGAACGCGAGCAGGCCGAGGCGCTGGGTGCGGCCATCCTGGAGGTCTGCATCGATGCCGGCGGGACCGTTACCGGCGAGCATGGGGTCGGGGTGGAGAAGATCGACCAGATGTGCGCGCAGTTCGCCCCGGCCGAACTGGCGCAGTTTCACGCGGTGAAGCGCGCGTTCGATCCGGCCGGCCTGCTGAACCCCGGCAAGGCCATTCCCAGCCTGCCGCGCTGCGCCGAGTTCGGCGCCCTGCACGTGCATCGCGGCCGCCTGCCGCATCCCGAGCTGGAGCGGTTCTAGGCGTCTGCCCGGTTTTCCGGCATCCGGGAAACACGCAACCCCTTCCTGCTCGTGCGGCGGGGAGCCCGGGTTTTCGGGTGCGGCATCCAGCCTGCCGAGAACCCATACCCTTGGGTGCGTGCTCCGGGGCTATTAACCCGGCCATTTTTTATCGAACGGCTACAAACCATGGAAGCCTTGTGTGGCGCGGCAACTGACCCCATGGCCGTACGTTTTATTGTGGTCGGAGTAATAGCACGATTGCTCTCGCCGAAGCCCGAGTTGTCCAGGACGCTTGCGGAAGGTGCCGGATCGCCTACGGGTGGCCAACTGTGGAGTCCGGGCCATAAAAAAACCCGGCCAGGTGGCCGGGTCTTTTATTTGTGATGATTCATCGGCGGTAGGTGGCCTGGGTTGACGTGTCGCGGAAATCCAGCCTGTAGTCTCGATCCTGAAAATAAAATCAGGTTTGCAGTGGGGCTCTGGTCGCCAATGCAAGAAAGCAAAGCGGCGAGCCCGATTTCTGAAGCCCGCCGCGATAATACTAATCTATGGGAGATTTACGGTTGCTTTCTTTAATTGAGTTTCTTATTCAGTGTGCGATCTTCACAAGCCCCGATCGTATAGTTGGTTTCGGTGACGTCAGGGTTGGTCGATCCAGCAGACTTTCTGAACTGAATGGTGTAATTGCCGCTCGGTATCTTGGTAAAGTTACTGTCCGGCCTTGATCTGCCATAAAAGCCAACTGCATTTGAGCTTCCTTGTGCAGCTAGGGTGCTGCTCGAGTTGATTACACGGATATCAACGTTGTTTCTCGGCCCCTCTGTGCATATACCTAAAAGGCAGACGTCTCTGCTTATATATCCGCCCAATGAGCCATAGGACTGATAGTAACATTCAGGATAAACGCTTTTGTCCAAAGTCTTGCTTTCGCAAGCCGGGATCTCGAAATTCTCAACCACTTCATCCGGGTTGGTCGATGCGGAATTGTTGCGGAACTCGATCCGGTACGTACCGCCCGGAATGATGTCGATCCCATAGACCCCGAGTACTGTCGTTGCTTGGGCAATCGTGCCGCTACTATCCACAACGCGCACGTTGACGCCTGATCTCAGTGCTGCCAGTCCGGACTTTAAAGGGTCAGTGACTGTTCCTTTCAGTGAGCCATTCAGGCAGGCATCCGAGGTGGTGGCCCGTGCGGACTTGATCACCACATTCGAGTTGATCACTGTCGGATAGCCCTGATAGGAGAACCTTACCTTGTAGGTTCCTTTCGGTATGTACAGATCCTGCGGGAGATAATCCTCCTGCCAGTTCGGCGGGATGGCATAGGTGCCTCTTACGGGATCCAGTATGCCGGTACCGGCCAGACTTTTCCCGCTGGCGATGATCTCATCCTGATCGTTCAGGACTTCAATGTTGGCATCGTCACGCTTGAGCGCTCCCAAGAGAGCGGATGCATACCGAACCAGACCCTCCAGGCGACCCACCGGCGGTGCCTCGCGGACCTCGACCGGGGTCCGGCTGCTGCCGGCGAGGAAAATGGCGTTCTTTTTCTCCAGGTAATAATTGTCGGCGTCCACCTCGATGCGTTGCACGCCGATACCGCCGAGCAGGCCAGGCAGTAGCGGCGAAACATTGTCGAATGCGAACAGACCCCAGCGGTTGCTCATGGCGGTGGGTTTCTGCGAGCCAGCCGCGGTTGTGGTGACCACGTCCGCCGCGGTCAGGACGGTAATCCTGGCGTTCTGGATGGCCTTGCGCCGGAAGCCGCTACCCGTGAAGACAGTGCCTTCGAGCCTGCCAGCGGTAGGAATCAACCAGATTTTGCCGGCACCAGCCAGCGCCTGTTCCAGCGGGATGGTGACCTCGCGATAGCCGATATGGCCCACGCGCAGGGAGACGGCGCCCGCGGGCAGCTTGATCTTGTAGTCGCCGTCCTTGTTGGTGATGCCGAACCAGAGCGGCCAGCCCGACTTGTTCATGACCGTGATCGACGACATCGCCAGCGGCAGCTGGTTCAGGTCGATCGTTTCCGGCAGCAGCAAGGCGAGCACATCCTTGATTTCCTGGGGAAGGTTGGGGATCAGGGCCAGAACCTGGTCGCGATTGAAAACCAGGAACTGGCTGATGGCCTGACGGATGGCGTTATTCAGCAGGGTTTTATCGGCATTTTCGATGAAGTCGATGATATCTTCCGGATCCTTGGCGTTGTTGATGAGGTTTTGCAGTGGGTTCTTGACGACGTCAGGCAGCTCAAGCCCTGCCAGGGCCTGTTCCAGCAACTGATTGAAGGTTTCCGGTGACAGTCGGGCGAGGTTCCGCAACAGCAGGAACGGATCGACCTGTGCCGCTACCTTGCCTTGAAGTTCGGTGGGCGAGGGGGCGGCCTGGGCCGGGATGGCTGGCCACCCGAGGGACAGCACCATCAGGGCTGTCAGGCAAAAGCGTGTGAGGTACATGAAATGCCTCCTGATATTAATGCAAATAAAGTCTTCCCTTAAACCATTGCTGTGTCTCGTGATATAGTTCTTTTTGATGTCTTAGGGCGTGATCATTTGGGAATGATTCTTATTTTTCCGCGAAAGGCTATTGATACCCTATGATGCGCCGGTATTCCTGAGTAAAAAGGCAGGTTTTGGTTGGTGTAATCCGCTTTTCGACAAAGGCTATGCGAGTGTAGGTGTGTCGCCTGGGATTGTCCAGTGGCGTCGTGTCAATATCTGCCGGATGGGCGCCTCAGTTTTCCATGTCCGTATAAAAACTCATATCTTCCTCGGCGTGTAATGCAATGCGAAGTATCCGCGCCTCGAAAGCCGCGGTTTGCGCCGGGGATAGCGGGGTATCGCCGGCCGGAAGCCCGGGCCAGAATTTCCGCATGACCGCTTGGATACGGGCTTCGAAGACGGTCCCCGGGATCGGAATCAGGGTTCCGGAGGACATGCTGAAGTCGCCGAAATCGAGCAGGCGTCCGGCTACGATCACGCCGGGCTGGCCGGTGGATTGCAGGCCCATGTCATGGATGTCCACCGGCTGGTCCGTCAGCAGGTCGATCAGGCGCGCACCCTGGCGGGGCAGGATTTCCGCGATCCGGAACAGTGAGAATCGGGCGCCGGCGAGAGCCTGGAGGTAGCGCAGTTCGTCCGTCCCCTCAGCCGGTGGCTGCTGGGCCAGGATGCGTTCGATCAGGTTCCTGCCGCCGCGGCGGTGGTGATGCAGGCAGTAATCGTAGGCCACCGCGATTTCGTCGTCCTGGTTCAGGATCAGCGTACCGGCCTTGTACAGGCCCAGTTTCTTGCCGCATTCAGGCAGGGCGGCGGGTGGCAGTTGCTTGACGAGTACCAGGTTGTGACGCCGGGCCAGTTCGCGGAAGCGTCGGTAGTCTTCCTGTCGCGCGGCCAGGTTTTCGTCGTGCGGTTGTCCGAACAGTGAAGTGAGCCATTTCAGCATGGGGTCGGGTTCCGGATAGGTGAGGTGAGGGGAGAGGAGAGGTGGTTCGCAACGGGGGCCGCCGCCGGTGACGATCAACTTGCGCAGTCCGTCCGAAAGCGTGTTGAATTATGAAGCGGGTTTGTATCCCGCATAAGCTGTCTGCCCTGACTTCGACCGACCATCCTCCGGAGAACGCCATGCCTTACCGATCCCTGTTCAGGATAGTGTCGCTGGCCGGCCTGCATGCGCTGGGCGGCTGCGCTGCCCTCAATCTTGGCAACGGCGGCGGGGAGGTCTCGCTACGGGATCTGGAGGACCCGGCGCGGCGGGCCGGCTATGTGGCGGCCCAATCCGTCGCACTCAGGGGCAAGGCCAACGACACCGTGGTGCGGCGCTTGCGGGCGATTGGCCAGGACAAGTGTCTCACCGGTATCGAGACATCGCTGATGGTCGCCGACTTCAACCAGTCGCTGGACGCCGATCTTGCCGGCATCAGGGCCGCCAGCGAACGCTGCTGTCAGGCCGGCGCGCGGGAGGACGTCACGGTGATCGCCAACCGCTTGAAGGACCTGGACATTCGCCTGTCCCGCTACCAGGATGCGTCCTCCGAGTCGCACGTGTTTGCCGTCGTCAACGCATACGGTCCCCAGGCATCGGCGCCGCGGGCATCCGACGTGTGCCAGGCGCGCCTGCAGAAGATTACTGACTTTGCCGGCAGGCAACAGGGCAAGCCGGCTGCCCTGCCGCGGATGACCGGCATCGTGGCGGGGCCCGACGATCCCGCCGGCATAGTGGCGCTGCAAGCGGAATTCGAGAAGCGGATCGGCGATTTGCAGCTTTACCAGCGGCTGATCGGGCCGGTCTCGCCACCGGCCCCCTGATGGCGCCCAGCGCGACCGGCGGCATCCCGCCCGATGCCGCCGGCTGCCCCCGATACCCGGCCGTGCCGTGGTCCTGATGGAAGCCGACCGGACCGAGGCGTTGCGCGAGGCCGTCATCGCGGCGCTGGCCGCGCGCCGCTCCCTGCGCATCGCCGGCGCGGGTACCAAGGATTTTCTGACCTTGCCGGATTTCGCCGCCGCCGGGGTCTGCGATCGGCTCGATGTCGCCGGTCATGCCGGCATCCTGCACTATGATCCCGCCGAACTGGTGTTGACCGCACGCGCCGGCACTCCCCTGGCCGCGATCGAGGCCACCCTTGCCGGGGCGGGGCAGATGCTGGCTTTCGAGCCGCCGCACTTCGGTTCCGGCGCCACGCTGGGCGGCACCGTTGCCAGTGGCCTGTCCGGTCCCCGGCGTCCCTTCGCCGGCTCGGTGCGCGACCATGTCCTGGGGTGCCGGTTGATCAACGGTCGGGGCGAGGTGCTGTCGTTCGGCGGGCAGGTCATGAAGAATGTCGCCGGCTTTGACATCGCCCGCCTGATGGCAGGCGCGCGCGGCGCCCTGGGGGTCCTGCTGGAGGTTTCCCTGCGGGTGGTGCCGCGTCCCGATTGCGAGCGGACGCTGGCGTTGCCGATGGATGCCGGGTTGGCCATCACGAGCATGAACCGCTGGTCCGGCCAGCCCTGGCCGATTTCGGCACTGGCCCACCTGGACGGCTGGACCTATGTCCGCCTGGCTGGGCATGCGTCGGCCCTGAAGGCGACGCAGGCGGCTCTGGGGGGGGATTGGGTCGTTGGCGACGCACCGTTCTGGCAGGCACTGCGCGAGCAGAGCAGCCGTTTCTTCCGTTACCCGCCGATGGGGCAGCGGCTGTGGCGGTTGTCGCTCGCGCCGGCGACTCCCGTGCCGGCCCTGGCCGGGCACTGGCTCTACGACTGGGGCGGTGCCCTGCGCTGGTTGCGCTCCGATGCGCCGCCGGCCGTTATTCATGCAGCGGCAGGGCAGGCGGGCGGGCATGCCCGGCTGTTTCGCGGCGATCCCGTCGCCGTGCCGGCCCACGCCGGCCTGCCGTCTGCCCTGCTGGACCTGCACCGGCGGGTCAAGTCGGCCTTCGATCCGCAGGGCGTGTTCAACCCCGGCCTCGTGGTCGCCGCCTGATGCGTGCCGATCCGCCGGGCGGGCCGCTGTCGGCGGGGGAGCGCCGCGAGGCGGCATCCATCCTCCGCAGTTGCGTGCATTGCGGTTTCTGCAATGCCACCTGTCCGACCTACCAGCAGCTTGGCGACGAGCTGGATGGCCCCCGTGGCCGCATCGTCCTGATCAAGGCGCTGCTGGAGGGCGAGCCCGCCGGTGACCTGACCCGCCGCCATCTGGATCGCTGCCTGAGCTGCCGGGCTTGCGAGACCACCTGTCCCTCGGGGGTGCGCTATGGCCGACTTCTCGATATCGCCCGGGGTGCCATCGAGGAACGGGCCGGGCGACCCTGGCGCGAGCGTCTGGCGCGCGGGCTGCTGCGTCGCGTGCTGACCCGACCCGGCCGTTTTCGCCGGGCCCTGCACGCGGCGGGCGTGATCCGCCGGTGGCTGCCCGGGTCGCTCGGGTCCCAGCTGTCGCCTCTGCCGCCCGCCCGCGCGCTCGTCTGGCCGGCGCCCCGTCATGCGCGGCGGATGCTGATCCTCGAGGGCTGCGTGCAGCCGGTGCTGGCGCCGGCGATAGATTACGCCGCCGCCCGGGTGCTGGACCGGCTCGGCATCAGCTTGGTGCAGGTCCGGCAGAGCGGCTGCTGCGGGGCGCTCAGCTACCATCTCGGCGCGCACGAGGAAGGCAGGGCGTTCATGCGCCGCAACATCGACGCCTGCTGGGACTGGGTGGAGCAAGGGGCGGAGGCCATCGTCAGCACGGCCAGCGGTTGCGGCGTCATGCTCAAGGATTACGGTGTCGTGCTGGGCGACGACCCCGGGTACGCGGACAAGGCGGCGCGCCTCGCCGGGCTGGTGCGTGACATCGGCGAGGTCCTGGCGCGGGAGGATCTGTCGCCGCTGCAGCCGGTGGCGCCTGTTCCGCTGGCGTTTCAGTCACCCTGTACCCTGCAGCACGGTCAACGACTGGGCGGCGTGGTCGAGGCGCTGCTGGCCCGGCTTGGCTTCCGGCTGCTGCCGGTCGCCGACGCGCATCTCTGCTGTGGATCGGCCGGGACCTATTCCGTGTTGCAGCCCGAATTGGCCACACGGCTGCGGGATGCCAAGCTGGCCGCCTTGCAGGCCTCGGGCGCCGGGCAGATCGTCACGGCCAATATCGGTTGCCTGACCCACCTCTGCTCGGCGGCAACCCTGCCTGTCAGACACTGGCTGGAGCTGTTGGCGGATGCCCAGTCGCGCGACGCCTGATGGCAGCGGCCGGGGTGGCGGCGGGCCGTCGCCCCGGTTCGCCGCCCGGCGTGGTCTCCTTGCCCTGGCCGTCGCGATCGGCTGGGGAATGTCGCCGGTCGTGGCGGCGGAACGCGCGCGGATCACCATCCTGCATGTCAACGACAGCCATTCCCAGCTGACGCCGTTCGGTCCCCGGCAAGATCCGTTGCAGGCGCCGCCTTATGGCGGCGCCGCACGGCTGGCAAGCCTGGTCGACCGGCTGCGCCGGGAAAATCCCGGCGCATTGCTGCTGCACGCGGGCGATTTCCTGACCGGGACGTTCTTCTCCCAGCGTTACGCCGGCATGCCGGAATTGCGCGTCTTGCGCCGGTTGCGGGTGGATGCCCTGACGCTGGGCAACCACGAGTTCGACCGTGATGCCGGTGGACTCAACCTGTCGCTGGACCGGGCCTGGGGCGCGGGACGGCAGGCATTCCCCTTGCTGGCCGCCAATCTGAGCTATGACGCCGGTTTCAGGGAGGCACGCAAGCTCGGTCAGCGGGTGCGGCCTTCCGTGCTCGTGAAGCGCAACGGCTTGCGCATCGGCATCCTGGGTCTGACCACGCCCGATATCCCCAGGCTGGCTCTCGATGGCGTTGCGGTGCTGGCTGACACCGTGAGCGTGGCCAGCCGCCACATGCCGCGCCTGCGCCGCCAGGGCGCCGAGGCGATTGTCCTGCTCTCGCATCTGGGGCTGGCGCGCGATACCGCGATAGCCCGGCGTGTCGAGGGCA
Organism: Methyloparacoccus sp. NF-16; assembly: GCF_056880625.1. Classification (NCBI taxonomy): domain Bacteria; kingdom Pseudomonadati; phylum Pseudomonadota; class Gammaproteobacteria; order Methylococcales; family Methylococcaceae; genus Methyloparacoccus; species Methyloparacoccus sp. NF-16. Next base: position 524,749 of record NZ_CP174130.1, read on the forward strand.
TCGACGTGATCGTCGGGGGCCATGATCACGTTGCGCTGGCCCAGCCGCAGGATGTCTGCCGGCCAGGCGGGGGCTGTACCCTGATCGTGCAGGCGGGTTCGCATTACCGCTATCTCGGCAAGCTCGATCTGCTGCTGGAGCGGCAGCCCGATGGCCGGTTCGCCATCGTGGAGCGTACCTACCGGCTGTTGCCGGTGGACGGCGATGTTCCGCCGCAAAGGTCCATGGCGCGGCTGATAGGGCGCTTCGTGGCCGGCATCGAGGCACGTTACGGGGCGGTTTTCCGGCAGGTGCTGGGGCAGGCCCGGTTCGACATCGACAATCAGCGCGATCAACGCTGGCCCATGGCCCGGGATACGCCACTCGGCAATCTGGTGGCGGACGCCTTCCGGGAGGCGCTGGGGACCGACGCCGCGATCATGGTGCGCGGCCTGATCGCTCAGCCGCTGTTCGCAGGACCGATGGTGCCTGCCGATGTCCTGCGCGTGCTGCCTTACGGCGCACCCCCGGTAACGCAGCCCGGCGTCCATGGCGACAGTCTGGTCAGGCTGCGGGTCAGCGGGCGGACCCTGCTGGACATCCTGGAGACGGGAACGCGGATCGAACTGGCCATCCCGGGCGAACTGACCGGGTTGCCCTTGGGGGTGGCGGGGCCGGATTACGCGCCGCAGGTGTCCGGCATCCGCTATGCCTATGATCCTGCGCCGCTGGAGGATGTCAGGCGCACGCATCTGTTGCCGGACAGCCTGCAGGTGGGCGGGCAGCCGCTGGAACCTGATCGGTACTATTCGGTTGCGACGCCCCGGCTGATCGGCACGGCGCTGCTGGCGGCCCGGGTGATTGCGCCAGGGGCCGTGGCCTTGACGCCGGTCTCCGGCTTCGGCGCGCTGCACGACTTTCTCCAGCGCCAGGGCGAGGTGTCGGCCCGGGTCGAGGGTCGCATCATCGCGCGGACGGTGGGGCAGGGGATTCAGTAGATAAGGCGGGGGTAACCCCCTGAATGGGCGGCGGGTCCGGGGAACCGCCGCCCCTATCGGTGATGGCCGCTCTGGGGGAACCTACGGCTGTTTCTGGTTCAGGACCGTCTGCACCTGCCGGGCGAGGAATTCCTGCAGGGTGATGCGCGGGTCAAGCGTCGCACCCTGGCCGTCGCCGGCATGTTCCGTGGCGTTCGCGGCCTGCTCGTCGGCGGGCGGTGCCCCGGGCGCGCCGACCATCGAGCCGGACATGTCCAGCTTGATGTTGATGCCCAGGATGGCGATCTTCACGCCCAGGGCAAAATTGGCCTTGATGTTGCCATTGGCCATGACCTGCCCTGTGAAGCTGTCCTTGGTGATCGTGGCGGTGCCGCCCATTTCCTCGATCAGGGGCAGCAGCGACTGCAGGTCGGTCTTGACGATGAATTTGCTGGCGGGCCTGGCGGTCCACATGCCGCCCAGCTTGATCGGCGTGTCCAGCAGCTTCATGTGCATGGCGAAGTTTTCCGGCGTCCCGGAGGGGCTGTCGAATTGCAGTGTCATGCCTAGCAGTGCGCCGATCACACTCATGTTGGGGCTTTTGATCGTGGCATTGACGATGCCCGGGACAGCCAGCTTGATGCTGACCGGTCCCGAGATGGGCTTGTAATAACCCGCCGGCTCGGCGGCATGGGCGCCGATGGGTGTCAGCGCGAGCAGGGCCAGCAGCGCTGCGGCGACGAACGATGGCATACGGGATAACATGGTCGTTTCTCCGGAGTTGCTCGAGAGTGCTTGTGGCCTGGGACGATGGTTCGCCTGGAGAGTTGTAGTGCCCCAATCCTTCTCTCTTTGTTCGTTCTCTCCAAGTAGATTCCCTGTACTGCATCGCGCGGATGGCGTCAAGGCAATTGACGGGGGGCTGGCCAGGCGATGCCCCGTGGCTGAACGTGGATAAGGGCATGGATGCGGAGACTGCTGATCGCCTGGAGGGCGATTTGGGGCATCAGCAGCGGCGCTGGGATGCCGGCGAGCTGCCTGATGCCGCCTATGCCGCCAGCTATTTCCTGCTCTGGCAACTGCATGTTCATGGCCGTTCGTTCGCTTCCCGCACCACCCGGCATGTCGTCGGGCCTGATCCGCTTGCCTGGCGGGAAACCTTGCTGCTCCAGGCCGGTGCCGAGCTGCGGGAGGCGCTGGCGCTCTGGCTGGCGCACTACCGTTTCCTGCATGTCTCACCCCCGGTGTCTGGCGCGCTGCGGGGCTGGCTGCTGGATGCGTGGCCGCTGCGCCTGATGCTGCGCATCCCGTCCCCGGGTGAAGTTCTGGCCATGCAGGCCGGCGGCGAGCGTCCCGTGACCCTGATCCCTTTGCCTCGTGCCCGCCAGCCCGTGCTCGGCAAGGCCAACGGCTTTGCGTTTCTGGTTCACGATCTGGAGCATGCCTGGAAGTTTTGCGGCGAGGCGCGGAGCTTCCGCTTGCAGCGGCTCTTTTTCGGTCTTCTGCAGCAGGCGCATGCCGGTGGCTGTTTCGCCCCGTTCCTGGACGATCCCGCCTTTGCCGACCGCTTCGACTATCTGATCAGCGACATGAATACCCATCCGGTACATGGCCTGCGCTATCTGCATGCCGTGCTGATCGAGCATTGGCTGCGACAGGAGGGCAAGGGACCGGCGGAGAGTCTGTCGGTGTGCTCCCGCCGCCAGTTGCATGCGTTCTTCGCGATGCTGGCGGGAATGTGGCGTTTTCCCGCGTTGCCGGCGAGGGCCCTGCGCCATCTGGCTGAAAGCCGCTTCACGGCGGCGGATGCCGTCGCCCTGGAGGCCGGATTGCTGGCACTGGCGGAGGCGGGCGTCAGCCCGTGCCCCGCCGGAGTGGGGTAGGTGGCGCGGCCGGTTGCCGTCGCTGTGCCATCATGTGGTCAGCCGCAGGGCTGCCGAACGCACGGTTTTGGCCCCTCACCCGGCAGGTGGTGCCAGCCAGCGCATCGTCAGCCAGATCAGGTTGCCGATGGCGAGGCCGGCAATCCCGAGGAAGGTCAGCTGCATGCCGAGCACACGCTGCCGGAGGTGTGCGCCATCGCTCAGGAATGCCCGCGCATGGTAGATGCGGCCGGTGACGACCAGGGCCGAGAAACCGGCCAGTAGCCACCCGGACAGGCCGTTCAGCTCCCCGAGCAGCAGCAGGATCAGGCTGATCGGCACGTATTCGGCGAAGTTGCCATGGGCGCGGATCGCCCGCGTCAGGGCGTCGTGCCCACCGTCGCCGATCGGCACGCGATGGCGACGGCGCAGGTGGATGACCCGCCAGGCCAGGCCGACATAGGCAAGGCCCAGCAGGGTGGCGTTGAGCGTCGTGACAGGTAGCAGGTTCATGCCATGTTTTCCGATAATCGCCGATCGTTCGGCGGCCTTAGCTTAACCAGGGAGGTTCGCTTTCACCATGCCGGCCGTGACGCCGCTGATCTTTGCCGTGGTCTATCTGGGGCTGTTTATGGGGGGCCTGCCGGGGTTGCGGCTGGATCGGACCGGGGTTGCCCTGCTCGGCGCCATCGCCTTGCTGGCCAGCGGGAGCATGAGCCTGGCGGCGGCGGTAGGCGCTGTGCATGTCCCCACCCTGAGTCTCCTGTTCGCCTTCATGATCGTGTCGGCCCAGCTGCGTCTGGGCGGATTCTATGTGCGGGTCGCGGATGTTGTCGGCGCCCTGCCGCTGCGCGCGCCCATTGTCCTGGCCCTGATGATGAGCACGGCGGCGCTGTTGTCCGCCGTGTTCAGCAACGATGTCGTTTGTCTGGCGATGGCGCCGGTGCTGGTCGACATCTGCCGGGTCCGCTCCCTGCACAGCACGCCCTTCCTGATCGGGCTTGCATGCGCCGCCAACATCGGCTCGGCGGCGACCCTGATCGGCAATCCGCAGAACATGCTGATCGGCCAGACGCTGGCCCTGTCCTTCGGCACCTATCTGCGGCAAGCCGCCGGACCGGTATTGCTTTCCCTGCTGCTCAGCTGGCTGGTGCTGCTGCTGGCCTACCGGCAGCGCTGGCATATCGCCGAGCGGCCCGCGATCGCGTATCACGCGCATCATGTTTTCAGTCGCTGGCAATCCGTCAAGGGGCTGGCGGTGGCGGGTTTACTGTTTGCGGGTTTTCTCGCCAGCGACTGGCCTCACGACCTGATGGCCCTGGCCGGCGCCGGCATGCTGCTGCTGTCCCGCCGGCTTCATTCCCGCGACATGCTGGGGCAGGTCGACTGGTTGCTGCTGGTGCTCTTCACCAGCCTTTTCGTCATCAACCGGGCTCTGCAGGACACCGGTCTGCCTGGGCAGGCCATTGCCTTGCTGGTGGAGCGGGGCGTCGATCCGCACGCTGCCGGCCCCTTGATGGCGGCATCCGTGCTGTTGAGCAACCTGATTTCCAACGTGCCGGCCGTGATGCTGTTGCTGCCGCTGACCGAGGGGCAGGCGGGCGGAACCCGGCTGGCACTGTCCAGCACGCTGGCGGGCAATCTGATCCTGATGGGCAGCATCGCCAATCTCATCGTGGCCGAGGTCGCTGCCCGGCATGGCGAGCCGATCGGCTGGATCACGCATGCCCGTATCGGCATACCCGTTACCCTGTCCAGCCTGGCTGTCATGATGCTTTTTCTGGCCTAGTCCGGTTGTCCCGGGCACGATCCCGCACCCGTCTTGTCACACGCGCAACGATTGGTCGATCCGATCATCATGGAATTAGGGTGGTGACGATGAAGGCAACCGGTTTGATCATGTTCGGTTTACTGCTGCTTCCGCCAGGCGTACTGACGGGGCATGCGCCCCTGTTTGTCGCCGGGGCGGTTTCCCTGCTGGTGGGCACGCTCAGGCTGCTCAAGGAAATGCGGGTACATGCCGACGATGCCGATTGGTGAGAGGAATTCCGCGGTTTTATCCACGGCCTTGCCGGCCTGTAAGTGGGTGATTTGCCACGCATTTCAGGGGCATTTGCCACAGTTGCCCTGCGACAAAATACCGCATTGAGTCGGATATTCGGGGTTATTAATATGCTTCCACTCGCTGAGCTTTTCGGGTTTCATCAGACCCCACGCTGAAACGAGTGCGCAACTAACCTCTCTTTTGCTGAGGTGCCGCCAGGCACCTCTTTTTTTGCCCGTCGTTTACCGGTCGTGGTGGGTGGGCGGGTGACATCCGTTCTGTCGTTTCGGTGCCAGCCGAAAAGGGTGAGTACCTGCCGGGACGACGCCGGGCGGCGTATCCGGTTTTTTCGTGAAGCAAACCGTTGGGGCTGGCGCGGCCTTGGGCAGCGGTCATCAATATGCGCCTTGGCCCTCGTCGGTCAGGAAAATCGTGAGTCTTTGCCTGTGTCGCCGCGCATAGGCGGGAAACCCGGCAACCCGCCCGATGGTTGCCGGGCAGGTATCGTGGGCTGCCCGGTTTCCGGCCACGGCATGCCGGAGGCTGTGGGGCCCTGCGTTGGCCCGTTGTCAGTGGCGGGCGCCGGGTTCGATCGAAAAGCGGGCGGTCTTGCTGCGCAGCAGCTGGATGAGCTCGTCGGCATCGCACCCCAGGATGCAGGCCAGGTTGTCAAAGTTCCAGGTGGGTTGACCGTCCTTGGTGACGGTATCCGCCGGAGGCAGGTGTCCGGAGCTGATGAGCCCGTAGATGGATTGCAGTTTTTCCGCCATGGGGCTGGCATCGTTCAAGGCGGGGGGAACAAAGGCGGTTTTCTTCACGGAAGCCTTGGCTTTACTCATGGATGCACTCTCGATCTCTGGCGAAATAAACACAGGTCCGAATGTTGGGTAAGGTGAGCCGGTTTTCAATCCTGACCGACGATTTTGTTGCCGATGGCTGGCGATTTTGCCATTTATCGGTCGGTTGTCGTCGGCTCGGGTGGTCGCCCGGGGGCGGCAGCAGGACCGGGTTTCGGTCGCTGGGCCGCCATCCCCCCGGTGGCGCCTACATCGGCGACAGGGACGGGCCGGCTGGCGTCGTGGCAGGGCGCCTGCTGGCGGGCAAGCGGCCCGGCATCGTCTCCCGCAGGGTTTTCAGGCGTCGCTCGAGTTCCACGATGCCGTCTTCCAGGGACGCGGTCATGACCACCACATTGCCCATCGACAGGATGATGCGTTGCAGTTCCGGGATGCGGGTTCCGCTGGTGGAGACGATGTAGACCGGTTGCACGTACAGGACCGAGCGCCCCACCGGAAGGACGATGATGCGCCCGCGCAGCACCCGCGAGCCGCGCTGGTCCCACAGCGTCAGCTGGCGCGCGATCTCCGGATCCTGGTCGATCAGGGCGCTGACCTGTGCCGGGCCTTCGACCTGGGATTCGCGGCTGAAGCGGTACATGATGATCTGCTTGCCGTTGCTCGGGGATGTCATGGCCGTCTGGGCGCCGCCCTTGAAGGTGCCCGCCACCGCCAGTACGCTGAGGTTGCTGCGACCGATCGGGGTCATGGGGTTGATCAGGACGAAGTTGTGCTGATCGCTCTGGAAGCCTTCCAGCGCGGTGGTCAGGAAATAGGGTTTGACCGCCGCATCGTTGACACGGGCAAACTCCCAGGTTTCGGCCTGCTCGTAGAACAGCTCGGGTTCGGTCTGGTGATAGCGGGCATAGATCCTCATCTGGTTCCCGAACAGATCCTTGGGATAGCGCAGGTGTTCCTTGAGCATCGGCGGCATGGTGCTGATGTCCTTGAACAGTCCGGGGTAGGCGTTGCGGTAGCCCTGGATGATGGGGTCGCTGTAATCGTTGATGTAATAGTCGACCCGCCCGTCGAAGGCATCCACCACCACCTTGACCGAGTTGCGTATGTAATTGAACTGCCGCTCTTCGTCATCGCGGTTGAAGCGGTAGGTACTGCGCTTCGAAACCGGATACCAGTCGGAGGTGGTGTAGGCGTCGATGACCCAGAAGATACGTTTGGGGGTGATGACGATGTAGGGGTCGTGGTCCAGGCTGAGGAAAGGCGTCAGGGTGCGAACCCGTTCGATGATGTTCCGGTGGAACAGTGCCTTGCTCTTGCTGGAGATGTTGACCGAGAAAAACAGCCGTTCATCGCGGAAATAAATGGCGAACAGGAGTTTCCGGAACAGCGTGGAAATCGGTACCCCGCCCGAACCCGTGTAGTTGAAGCTGGATTCCTCGTCCGCGCTGGGTATGCCGACCAGTTCCAGGCTGTTCGGCACGATCGCATAGGTCAGGTCTTCCTCGCCATAGTAGATATCCGGTCTGTCCACCACCTCGAAGTTGTTGTCCGTCCGCATGGTCAGATCCTGCAGATACCAGTGCATCGGCGTCTGGCCATCCTGGGCCGCGGGCGTGACCACTGCGCCATAGCCATGGGTATAGCGGAGGTGGGTGTTCTCCCAGTTCTGCGCCTCCGGTGGCAGCAGGCTGATGTTGTTTTCCCGGGCGGCCAGGTTCACTTGCTCCAGCCGGCCGTTGACCATGTAGCGATCGGTATCGACATTGCTGAAGTGATAGTAGGGACGGATGCCCTGAAGCTGCTGGTAGACGTCGTCTAGGAATTCCGGATCCCAGACCGGGATGTTGTACAGGTGTGAGCGCAGTTCCGGGTCCAGCACGTCCTCGTCGGGCAGGCCGGGGGTGATGTCGATGTTGGTGATGTTGTTGAGGTCGTAGGCGGTCAGGGTGGCATCGATGTTGTTCTTCATCGATTGCCGTTCGGTCTTCACCGGATTGGGCTTGACGATGAAGCGATCGATGGCCCGGGGAATGGCGTCGATATGCCGGATGCCCACGGAACCCAGGAAGGTCAGGCCCAGCACGAGTGTGGCGAGCTGGCCGCGCTGGCGATGCACCAGCAGCAGCGTGGAGAAGGCGAGACCGACCAGGCTCACCACCGACAGCCAGATGATCGGCAGGGTATAGCGGATGTCGACGAACCCGGGACCGAAGAACTGCGGTTCGTGCGCCTCGGTGTAGAGCAGCTGGTAGCGCTCCAGTATGAAGCCCCAGGCCACGATGAAAGCCGTCAGGAGCCCCAGTCCGGACAGGTGAACCCTGGCGCCCGGTGCCCATTCCTTGCTGCCGCCCGCCATGATGCGGTGCTCCAGATAGTAGAGCAGAGTGATCGCGCCGGTCAGGATCGAGAAGGCGATCAGCATCTCCCGCTGTATCAGCTGGAAGACCGGAAACGAGAACATGAAGAAGCTGACGTCCTGGCCGAAGACGAAGTCCTTGACCCCGGATTTGGGGCCGAACACGAACAGCAGGGCGGCATGCCAGTCCTGGTAGAACGGAATGGCGATGCCGACCGCGAGCACCAGCGACAGCGGCAGGTAGACCCGCATCGAGCCGGTCTGGAACAGCTCCAGGAACCGCTGCCGGCGGGTGGATTCGGCGCGTCCGAGGCGTTCCAGCTGCTCGGTGTCGACGCCGAGATAACGCGAGGCCGCCCAGAAGTTCAGGAAGAAAACCAGGAGGAAGAACAGCGTGACCGCACCGAACAGGATGTAGCGGTACAGCAGCTTCAGCCAGAAAAACTCGCCGAGCCCCAGTTCGAGGTGCCACCAGAAGTCGACGATGAGGTCGGTAAAAGCGAGGCCGACCCCCAGCAGCAGGGCCGCCAGCCCCAGCAGCGTCAGGGCCAGTATGATCAGGATGCGTTTCCAGTTCGCCATCGCGGAGAGCCTCTGAAGGAAAGGTCGTTCGTTGTGCCGGGGATCGGGCCGGGACCGAAATCGCGGTGGTCTCGGTCCCTGGCTGAATGAGCCAATTGTAAGGGATAAGCGGGTACCCGGCAGCCGCAACCGGGGGTGTGGCCGCCGTTATCCGGCAGGGATACACCATTCCCGCCCGATCACATGCTTTTCATGATGCAACTGCTATAGTTGGAACCGGATTCACGCAGGAGATATTCATGGCCACGATGACCCCGACCGATGCCAACGCCGTCGAAGCCGCCATCCGCCGCCATGACGCCATGCCGACCGAGCTGCTGCAGATACTGCGCGAGGTACAGGCTAGCCAGCGGCATGTTTCCCGCGCCGCCATGCGCCTCATCGCCGACCGGCTCGCGCTGCCCCTGACCCAGGTGCAGGCGGTCACCGAGTTTTATAGTTTTCTCTCCACCGAGCCGGTCGGCCGCTACGATATCCGGCTTAGCGATTCCATCACCGATCACATGCTCGGCAGCCGCCAGCTGGGTGAATATGCCTCCCAGCGGCTGGCGGTCGAATTTGGCAAGACCCGTGCCGATGGCGTGGTGAGCCTTGCCTATACCGCCTGCACCGGCATGTGCGACCAGGGGCCTGCCGCGCTGGTGAACGGCTTGGCCCTGACCCGTCTGGACCGGGTGCGCCTGGACCGGCTTGCCGAGCTGGTGAACGATGGCGTGCCGTTGTCCGCCTGGCCGGCGGACTGGTTTGCCGTAGCCGACAACATATACCGGCGCGACCTGCTGCTGGATGGCCCGCTGGTGGCAGGCGCGGCGATCCGCGAAACCCTGGCGCGCGGTCGCGAGGCCATCTTCGAGGAACTGGATCGATCCGGTCTGCGTGGCCGCGGCGGCGCGGGCTTCAAGACCGCCTGGAAATGGCGCCTCTGCTACGAGGGGCCGGAAGAGGATCCGGTCTGCCCCATCGACAAGGGCACGCAGCAGCGCTATGTCGTCTGCAATGCCGACGAGGGCGAGCCTGGTACCTTCAAGGACCGGGTGTTGCTCAACCGCCATGCCCATGACGTGTTCGAGGGCATGACGGTCGCGGCGGCGCTGACCGGAGCCAGCCAGGGTTTCCTGTATCTGCGCGGCGAATACCTGCATCTGCACCAGCCCCTGTTGCAGGTACTGGAGGAACGGCGCCGGCAGGGGCTGCTGGGGCAGGCCATCCTCGGGCAGACAGGCTTCGATTTCGATATCCGCATCCACCTCGGCGCGGGCGCCTATATCTGTGGCGAGGAATCCGCCCTCATCGAGTCGCTGGAGGGCAAGCGCGGCAATCCCCGCAATCGCCCGCCATATCCCGTTACGCACGGGTATCTCGGCCAGCCGACCATCGTCAACAATGTCGAGACCTTCGTGGCCGCCGCGCATATCGCGCGCCAGGGCGGCGAGTGGTTCGCGAACGCCGGCACCGACAAGTCCAGGGGCACCAAGATCCTCAGCGTTTCCGGCGATTGCGCCCGTCCGGGCATCTATGAATATCCCTTCGGCACGACGATCCGGCAGGTACTGGACGACTGCGGCGGCGGCCATGCCTTTGGCGTGCAGGTCGGCGGGCCTTCCGGCACCTTCGTCGCCATGACGGAATTCGACCGCCGGCTGGCGTTCGAGGACCTCGCGACCGGCGGTTCCTTCATCGTCTTCGATGCCACGCGCGACGTGCTCGACATTGCCCGCAACTTCACGCACTTCTTCGCCCACGAGAGCTGCGGTTTCTGCACACCCTGCCGGGTCGGCACCTCTCTGCTCAGGGACCTGCTGGACAAGATCTGCGCCGGGCACGGCACGCCCTACGACCTGGTCGAACTCACGCGCATGGCCAAGCTGGTGCGCAGCACCAGCCATTGCGGGCTGGGGCAGACGGCGGCCAATCCCATTCTCAGCACGCTGGAGCGTTATCCGGATCTGTACGAACGTCGTCTCAAGGCCATCAGCTTCGAGCCAGGCTTCGACCTCGACGGCGCCCTCTCGACCGCGCGCCGGCTGACCGGTCGCGACGACGCGCATGCCCACCTCGAACAAGTCGGATAACCGCAAACCGGATCAGGTGTTCTCATGAAGCCCAAGACGATCAACATCGACGGACAGCACATTCCCTTCACGCCGGGGCAGACCATCATGGAGGCTGCCACCGCGGCCGATATCTACATCCCGCATCTCTGCCACAACCCGGAGTTCAAGCCGCATGGCAGTTGCAAGCTCTGCACGGTGCAGGTCAATGGCCGCAGCTGTTCGGCCTGTACCATGCCGGCTGCCGAGGGACAGCAGATACTCAGCAACACCCGCGAATTGAACGATGCGCGGCGCAGCCTTACCCAGATGCTGTTCGTCGAGGGCAACCATTTCTGCCCGGGCTGCGAGAAATCCGGGGACTGCCAGTTGCAGGCGGTCGGCTACTACGTCGGCATGCTGGGCACCCATTTCCCGCATTTCTTTCCCAGCCGCAACGTCGATGCCTCGCATCCCGACGTCATGCTCGATCTCGACCGCTGCATTCTCTGTGAGCTCTGCGTCCGGGCCAGCCGCGACGTCGATGGCAAGCAAGTGTTCGGGATTGCCGGACGTGGCATGCAGAGCCACCTGGTGGTGAATGCCGATAGCGGTCGGCTGGCCGATACCGCCATCGCCGCCACCGACAAGGCCGCCCATGTCTGTCCGGTTGGCGCGATCCTGGTCAAGCGCACCGCTTGGCGGCACCCTATCGGCGAGCGCCTGTACGACCGCGAGAGCATCGCCGAGGTGGCCCTGGAACAGGATCAGGCCGAGGCGGGAGGCCGCCATGGCTGAGAAACTGAAGGTTGCCACGACCTCGCTGGCGGGCTGCTTCGGCTGCCACATGTCATTCCTCGACATCGACGAGCGTCTGCTCGCCCTGTGCGAGGTTGCCGCGTTCGATCGCAGCCCGCTGACCGACATCAAGCAGTGCAGCGAACAGGTCGACATCGGCCTGGTCGAGGGCGGGCTGTGCAACGCCGAGAACGTCCATACCCTGCGCGAGTTCCGCAACCACTGCAAGATTCTGGTCGCGGTCGGTGCCTGCGCCATCAATGGGGGCATCCCCGCGATGCGCAATCACATCCCGCTGGAAGAGTGCCTGGAGGAAGCCTATCTCGATGCCGTCGGCGTGGTGAATCCGCAGATTCCCAGCGACCCGGAGCTGCCGCTGCTGCTCAACAAGGTTCATCCCATCCATGAGGTCGTGAAGGTCGATTACGTCCTGCCCGGTTGCCCCCCGTCGGCCGACGTGTTCTGGAAGTTTCTGACCGACCTCGCGGCTGGCCGCGAACCGCAGCTGCCGACCGAGCTGGTGCATTACGACTGATGTGGCGCGTCCGACCCGGGTTTGCCCGGGTCGGCCAACCAATCGCTCAGTCATCGACGAACGGCGCGCGCCGCATCACCATCCGCCACGGCAGGGCTGGTGCCGCGCACTGCCCTGGACAGGGCGCATTCTTGCTGTCTGGCGCCCTGGCTCGGCTTGAGTCGCAGCCGGTTCGCTCTGGTCGGCCTTTGCTTTGCACCCCGATCACCGGAACGGCAAGGGCGCCCGGGCGCCGTACCGGGTAGCGTTGGCGACTTGCCTCGAGGTTTCTGTATTGGTCATATTTGACAGGTGGCAAAACATTTGCCATGCATGAACTATCGGTTACCGGATTTCCCTGGGCCGATAGCCTCCTGATTCTCAGGCCATGCCAGCGAGGTGACGCCATGAAAAAGCTGATCGGATGGGTTTTGTTACCCCTGTCAATATTGTGTTCGGACGCCTTCGCCCTGACCCTCAATACCGGGCCGGTCGCCACAGCGACAACCGAGGGCATAAACCGGGTGATCTGGTGCGTCGCGGAAAATCTGACGACGAAGCCGCAGGAAGTTGTGGCCGAACTGCTCAACGGGAAAGGCGAGGTGTCCTACAAGAATGCCAAGACGCTGGAGCCGGGCGTGACGGACTGGATTGCCGGATGGAATGTTTCCTCGGGCGGTGGCCTGACACATTGCCGCTTCGCGCTGAAGACAAACAAGGTCAGGGCCTACCTGCAGGTACAGGAAAATTACGTTACCACCGTTACTCAGGAAGCCCGCTAGGCTCAATGTCCGACTCCAGCCATTGGGCCGCTGGACCCTGAACCCGCCGCCTCCCGTGCTGGCGGGTTCTTTGCGGGATTGCCCCGATCCTCCGGAGATTTCCGGGTGATGGGGGTACCTCAACTTGACAGGCCCTTGCCGGGACAATGCCGAGACTGTGCTGAACGAGAGACATGAAGCATGAGCTGATGCTGGGCATCGATCTGGGTGGCACCAAGATCGAGCTGATCGCGCTGGATGGTGCGGGCCGCGAGGTCTGGCGCCGGCGCGAGCCAACGCCCCAGGGCGATTACCGGGGAACCCTGACCGTGATTCAGGGGCTGGTGCGGCAGGCCGAGCATGTCCTGGGGGCTCGCGGCAGCGTTGGCATCGGTACCCCCGGTGCCGTCTCGCGGGCAACCGGGCGGCTGAAAAATTCCAATTCAGTCTGCCTGAACGATCAGCCGCTGCGGGAGGATCTCGAAAGCGTGCTGGCGAGGCCGGTCCGCATCGCCAACGATGCCGACTGTTTCGCCCTCTCGGAGGCCCGCGATGGTGCGGCAGCGGGTTTGCCCGTGGTATTCGGCGTGATTCTCGGCACCGGGGTCGGTGGCGGCATCGTGGTGCGCGGCCAGCTTCTGCAGGGTCCCAATGCCATCGCCGGGGAATGGGGGCACAACCCCCTGCCGTGGCCCGATCGGGGGGAATGGTCGGGTCCTGACTGCTACTGTGGCCGGCGGGGCTGCATCGAAACCTTTCTCTCGGGGCCGGGGTTTGCGCTCGACTTCGCGCGGGTCAGCGGCCGTTCCCTGGCGGGGCCGCAGATCCTGGCGGGCGCCGAGGCCGGCGATGCCGATTGCGAGGCAGCCTTCCAGCGGTATGAAGAGCGTCTGGCGCGCGCTCTGGCGCATGTCATCAACCTGCTCGATCCCGACGCCATCGTGCTGGGCGGCGGTCTCTCGAACTGCGGGCGCCTGTATACCCGTATCCCCGCGCGCTGGACGCGCCATGTCTTTTCCGATCGCGTCGACACCCGGCTTCTGCCGCCCCGCTATGGCGACTCCAGCGGTGTCCGGGGCGCGGCCTGGCTGTGGGGCGACTGAGCATGGGGGATGGTCCCGTCCGTTGCCGTGCCGCCGCCCGGGCTCGCCATGGCGCATAAGCCGGTGCCCGGGCGCTGGGGAACCCTCCGCCTCGAGGCCGATACCGTCAACAATATCGTCCAGACCATTGCCCTGATCGGCGCGGGCATCTGGGCAGTCTACACCTTCGTCTACCAGTCGGAGATCGCACCCGGCCTAGCGCCGCCGACGGTATCGCTGACCAGCACCATCGAGAAGGTGGGGCGTCACGGCGACATGACCGCCATCCGGGCGACGCTGACGCGCGCCAATGCCGGGCAGAATAGCGTCCGGGTGTTGGCCCTGACCTACAACGCCATCGGCATCCGGGAAAACTTTCTCGCCGGCGAGACGATCAATCCGGCCTTTGCCGAGATCGATCCCGCCGCGACCTCGGTGAGCGTGGCCAAATATTATGCGGAGCCAGCCCGGCAGGAGGCGATCCTGAGGCATGCGATCCTCTTTGCCGGCGCACATCCCGGAGGCTCGCCCGCGGAACTGTCGCCCGGGGAATCGGTGACTCGCGACATCGTCTTCTATGCGGATCGCAAGAAATTCGATCGCATCCGGCTCCGGGTCCAACTGCTGTTCGAGAAAGTCTCCGAGCCGGGCGTGCCTCTGGCGCTGGAGACGGATGCCCAGGGGCTGATCACCGCCGTCCCGGGTGCCTCGTGCCGCGTGGCTGGAGGCGGCTGCGCAACGCTCTACGCCTCGGACTATGTTACCGAGCTGTCTCTCTGGGATTGATCCGCCTTCACAGGAGAATCGTCATGGTGCACCCTCGCCGTCCGACCGCCCTTTCGCCATCGCAGGCGGGTGCCGTTGCCGCGCCAGCCCGGATCCAGGTTGTGCCGGTCCGCTTGCGGGTCGGCCTGTTCGGCTTGACCCTGGTGGCGGGCTGGGTGGATGCGCTGTCTTTCCTCGGGTTGGGCAAGGTCTTCACCTCGTTCATGTCCGGCAACGTGCTCTTCTGCGGGATCGCGCTCGGGCAGCGGGACTGGAGCCTGCTGGCGAATGCGCTGGTGGCCTTGCTGGCATTTGTCGGCGGGGCTGTCGCGGGAGCCGAGCTGGTCTGGCGCCACCCACCCGGGACGCGGCGGCTGAGCCGGCCCCTGCTGCTGGCCGAGGCGTTCGTCCTGCTGGTGTTCGCCCTGGCCTGGATGGCGCGGGGCGGGCCGGGTGAGTGGCCCGGCGGCGAAACCGGCCTGCTGATGCTGGCGGCCTTCGGCATGGGCATGCAGGCGCTGGCTGTCATCGTCCTGGGCATTCCCGGCGTCGCGACCAACGCCCTGACCGGAACCGTGACGTTCATTGCCCACAGCCTGCACCGGCGGCTGCGCGGCGAGCCGGAACCCGCCGCGGTCGGCAGCCGTTACCTGCTTCTGCTTTGCCTGGCCTACCTGGTCAGCGCCGCGATGGTCGCGCTGACCGCCCGCTTCCGGAGCATCGCACTGGTGCCTTTCACCCTGCTGCTGGGGGTCGCTCTGCTGACCGGTGGCAGCGCGCGTTGAGATGTTCGCCCGGCTGCCGGGCGTGTTGTCCTGGCTTGCGGCTCAGGGAGCGCTGCCATTGACGATCTGGCCGATGGCAACGTCGTAGTGGACGGTCTGGCCGGGCGCCGGGGTTACCGGTCCGGTCAGGCCCTCCAGATCGCCGGGCGAGGGGACCGGGCGGCCGGACTTGGAGATGCGGGCGCCGATCACCAGTCGCTCGAAGGCCGACAGGTTCATGCCCGGCATCATGGCCTGGGAGTCGTCCAGCACCACGTCCAGTGGCAGATCGCGGACCTGCTTGCGCACCACCGCCAGCGGCATGGGCGGGCCTTCCGCCGCCCTGGCGAAGACGAAGACCGTGTCGTCGGGGTTGGCCCTGGATTTCAGGGCGTCGGCCAGCGTCACCCGCACGCTCAGGCGCTTGCGGGGCGCCGTGGCGGCAGGCTCGCTGGCGGCGGGCGGCATCGCGTCGGCCGGCGCGGCGGAACCTGCCTGCTCGATGAAGGCGCCGATCTGCCGGGCCTCTTCGCTGTCGGCGGGGAACTGCGACCGCAACGCCTGCCAGTGCCGGACCGCCCGCGCGCCGTCGCCCTCCTCGCTGGCCACGATGCCGGCCAGCCACAGTCCTGCCTTGTGCCGGGGGTCCTGCCTGAGTATCTCGGCGACGATCTCGGCCGGTTTGCCGCGCATGGAACCCTGGTTGGCTTCCGCCAGCGCTTCGGCATAGTAGCCCTTGAGGTCGAGGTTCCGGGGCGCCAGCTTGAGGGCGAATTCGAAGGCGCGCACGGCCCGCTCCGCCTGCTGGGTGGCCTGCAGCGAGCGGCCCAGCAAGACCCAACCCTCCAGATCGTTGGGATTCTCCTGCAACCGCAGGGCCAACCCCTCGATGGCTTTCTGGGTGTCGGCCATCGGGTTGGCGGGCGGCGGCGCGGCGACCAGGTCGGGGCGTCCCAGCCAGAGGTATGCGCCGATGGCCAGGATGGGCGCCAGGGTCAATGCCGCCAACAGCGGTGTTCGCCCCGCCTTTAGCGGTGCCGCTGTCCCGTCGGCGGCCGTCTCCAGGTCGCCCAGCAGGCTCCGTTCGGACTCCACGGCCAGCCGGTGGCGGGCTTCCTCCGAACTCGCGTCGCTGGCGAGTTCCTCCTGGCGCTGCCGGTGCAGGACGAGGTTGAGTCGCGCCCGGTTGAGGCTGTCCCTCCGTGTCTTGCCAAGCAGGGCGGGCACGAACAGCAAGTAACCCAAGCCCAGCAGGAGGGCGGCGGTGATCCAGAAAAGCGTCATCAGTGGTTCTCGTCCTGCGGCTTGTTCTTCAGGCGTTCCAGGCGCTCGCGCACGGCGGCGCCGACCGCGTCATCGTCGCTGGTCTCCGGCGCCGCGCGCTGTTGCCGATGCCTGTGCCAGAGGAACGCCATGCCGCCCAGCAGCATCAGCAGTGGTCCGGTCCAGAGCAGCCAGGTAACTGGCCTGACCGGCGGGCGGTAGAGCACGAAATCGCCATAGCGATCGGTCAGGAACTGGATGGCTTGCGCTTCGTCCTTGCCGCTCTGGATGATGCCGTAGACCTCGTCGCGCAGGTCCCGGGCGAGATCGGCGTCGGAATCGGCCAGCGACTGGTTCTGGCAGACCAGGCAGCGCAGTTCCCCGATCAGCCGCTCGTAGCGTGCCTGCTGCTCGGCATTGTCGAATTCGCGCACCTCCACCGCCTGTGCGCCAGCCGCCCAGGCGAGCAGCAGGCCGATCAGCAGCCGACGGGTCATGGGGCTTCACCCTGGAGCTGACGGACCAGGGGCAGGATGTCCTTCTCCAGGGTCTCGGCGGTGACCGGACCGGTGTGCTTGTGGCGAATCAGGCCGGCCTTGTCGATGACGAAGGTCTCCGGCACGCCGTAAACGCCCCAGTCGATGCCGGTCCGGCCGTCGGCGTCGAAGGCGCTGGCGGCGTAGGGATCGCCATACTGGTTCAGCCAGCTTTGTGCGGCGTCGCGTCGATCCTTGTAGTTGAGTCCGTAGATGGGCACGATGCCGCGCCGGGCCAGTTGCAGCAGCACCGGATGTTCCTGGCGGCAGGAGACGCACCACGAGGCCCAGACGTTGACCAGCGCGACCTGCCCCCTGAAGTCTGCCGGGGCCAGAGTCTTGCCGGCATCGGCGACTTGCGGCAGGCTGAAGCCGGGTGCCGGCTTGCCGATCAGGGGCGAGGGTACCTCGCGGGGGTCGAGCGTCAGGCCGACCGCCAGGAAGATGACCATGATGACGAAGACGGCCAGCGGGATCAGGAAGCGCATGGGGGTGACGGCAGGTTGGCGTGGGGTGGCAGTATCGCGTCAGGCCTTGTGAGCCGTCGCCGACAGGAGATCGGGATCCCGCACGCGCGCCAGGGCGATGCGGTAGCGGCGGTCGGCCAGCGAGCAGAAGCCGCCGGCCATCATCAGCAGCCCACCCAGCCAGATCCAGCGGATGAAGGGCTTGACATAGACCCGTACACTCCAGGCGCCACCGTCCATCGGCTCGCCCAGCGCCACGTAGAGATCGCGGGTCAGACCAGGATCGATGGCGGCCTCGGTCATGGTGTTGCGCTGCACCTTGTACACGCGCTTTTGTGGCCGCAGCTCGGCCAGCACCACGCCGTCCCTCTCCACCGTGAAGGCACCCTCCTGGGCTTGGAAGTTGGGGCCTGCTACGCCGCTGACACCCTGGAAGTGGAAGCGGTAATCGGCCAGCTGCACGCTGTCGCCCGGCGCCAGGCGCACGATTTTCTCCTCGCTGTGGCTGCTCGACAGCACGACCCCGACGAGGAAAACGGCGATGCCGGCATGCGCGAGCGTCATGCCGTAGTAACTGGTCGATTGCGCGCGCAAGCCTGCCAGCAGCGACTCCCGCAGTCGCACCCGTTGCCACAGCGACAGTCCGGCGCTGCCCACGAGCCAGAACGCCAGGCTCAGTCCCGCCAGCGTCTTGATGTCCCTGAGCGTCCAGAACAGGGCGGTCGCGACAATGCCCAGCAGCAGGCACAGCGGCGCCAGCCAGCGGACGACCCGCCACAGCCGGCTGCCGTCGGCTTCGCGCCAGCCGAACAGGGGGGCAATGCCTGCCAGCAGCACGATGGGCGTCATCAGTGGGGCGAAGATGCTGCTGAAATACGGGGGGCCGACGGATATCTTGCCCAGCTTGAGAGCATCCAGCACCAGCGGATAGAGGGTCCCGAGCAGGATGCTGGCGGCCGCTGTCACCAGCAGGACGTTGTTCAGCAACAGCAGATTTTCCCGGGAAATCAGGGTATAGCGGCCGGTATCGCGGATCGACGGTGCCCGCAGGCCATAGAGCAGCAGCGATGTCCCCACCACCAGCGCCAGGAAGATCAGGATGAACAGCCCGCGTGCCGGATCGGAGGCGAAGGCATGCACCGAGGTCAGCACGCCGGAGCGGACCAGGAAGGTGCCGAGCAGGCTGAGCGAGAAGGCGAAGATGGCCAACAGTACGGTCCAGGCCTTGAAGGCGCCGCGTTTCTCGGTTACTGCCAGCGAATGCAGCAGGGCGGTTGCGACCAGCCAGGGCATGAAGGAGGCATTCTCGACCGGATCCCAGAACCACCAGCCCCCCCAGCCCAGCTCGTAATAGGCCCACCAGGAGCCGAGCACGATGCCGAAGGTCAGGAAGATCCAGGCAACCAGCGTCCAGGGGCGCGACCAGCGCGCCCAGGCCGAATCCAGCGAGCCGCCCAGCAGCGCGGCGATGGCGAAGCTGAAGGCAACCGACAGCCCGACATACCCCATGTAGAGCATCGGCGGATGGATGGTCATGCCGAAGTCCTGCAGCAGCGGGTTGAGGTCGTTGCCGTCCGGCGGTACCGGCACCAGCCGCTCGAACGGATTGGAGGTCAGCAGGATGAACAGCAGGATGCCGACGCTGATCAGGCCCATGACGCCCAGCACCCGGGCCTGGAACTCCTCCGTCAGGCTGCGGCTGAACACCGTCACCGCGAAGGTCCAGAGGCCAAGGATCAGGGCCCACAGCAGCATGGAGCCTTCATGCGCGCCCCAGGTGGCGGATATCCGGTAATAGAGCGGTAGGTCGCTGTTGGAGTGCTTGGCGACGTACAGTACCGAGAAGTCGTTGCCGATGAAGTTGTCGACCAGGCAGGCGAAGGATACCGCCAGGAAAAGGCTCTGTGCCCGCCCGGCGGCGCGCCCGACCGCCATCCACACCGGAACGCCCTGGGCCGCGCCGGCCAGCGGGAAGGTTCCCTGCAGCAGAGCCATGAACAGCGCCAGAATCAGCGCCAGGTGCCCGAGTTCCGCGGTCATCGCTGATAATCCTTGTAGTTTGCGGGCAACTGGCCAGTCTCCTTCAGGGAGTCGGCCACTTCCGGCGGCATGTAGTTCTCGTCATGCTTGGCCAGCACCTCGCTGGCCTCGAAGACGCCCTGCTCGTTCATCCTGCCGATGGAGATGATGCCCTGGCCCTCGCGGAACAGGTCCGGGAGGATGCCGGTATAGCTCACCGGGATGGTCGCCTGGCCGTCCGTCACCGAGAAGCGCACCGCAAGGCTGTTCGGCTCGCGCTGCACGGTGCCCGGCACGACGAGACCGCCGACGCGGAAGGGGTGGCCCTTGGGGGCTTCGCCCGCCGCTACCTGGGCCGGGGTGAAGAAATAGAGGAGATTCTTCTGGAAGGCCGTCAGGGCAAAAAAGGCCGCGACGCTGACGCCGAGCAGGACCAGCCCGACCACCAGCATGCGTTTCCGGCGAGGTGTCATCCGCGTTTCTCCGTCTGGGCCAGCAGCCGTCTGATGCGTTCGATCACCGCCGCGCGCTGCCGCCACGGCAGCCATAGGTTGACCAGCAGGATCACTGCCATCAGGCCATAGGACGGCCAGACATAAAGGGCATAACCGCCCATGTTGAAAAAATCGGACCAGTTCATGGGCATTGCCTTGTGCGTGGGGGCCGGTCGATGGGGTGACGTGGCTGCGAATTCTAGCAAGCCTGTCTGTTGTTGATGCGAAACCTGCGGACCACGGGGCCGGCAGGCCTGTCCGTGGGGTCTGCGACCGGGTCAAACCGCCTGCCCACCTGCCGACCCGGCCATGTGCGACGAGTTCCCGCGCACGGGCGGAACCCGGCCCGGGCTGCGTGATTCGGGCATGTGCGGCGGATTCTCGCCGCGCAGGGTTGTGGCGGTCTTCGACATGCGCGAAGACCGCGGGCAGTGATCTGCCCGCGCCTGGCCGTCAGGGCAGGGCTGGTTGCCGGGACGCCTGCTCGACGAGAACCCCGCTGGCCGGTCGTCGCGCGCTATGGGGGGAACTGGTACTCGCTTCGGCGACCGGACAGATGCCGCCCCGGCTGGTCATTCCCCGCTGCGTGCGGCATCGGCCAGGTACAGTCCCTCCTTCAGCCCGAAGCGCGCCTCGAAGGCGGCATGGTCCAGGCTTTGCCGCAGTTCGGCCACGCCATGCAGGAACCAGTTCAGCTGGACGCGTTCGCTGGCGTCCATCGCCATACCCTTGCCATCGCAACAGGCCATCAGCGCCGCGAGGGTCAAGAGCCCCTCGTTGATCGCGTCCGATGCCGCCTCGGCAGCCCTGATCATGGCCTCCATTCCGGCCCGGTCGGTCTGGTACAGCCAGCCGAATTCGCCCGTCTTTCGGCGTTGGCAGGTATGGTGCAGGACCAGCACGGCCGGGATGCCGCCCCAGCCTGTGGTTCCTGGCAGGGCGCTGAGTTTGCCGTCGGGGTTCAGGGGGAAGTGGATATCTGACATGGTCGGAGGCCTTCGTTATATTCCGGAATCCGCCACCGGATTTTCGCGGTTTGGGTGGCGGGCTGGCACGGGTCGCGAAAACCGGACGAAGGAACCGGCCACCCGAGGGGTGCCCATGCCAGCCGCCATGGATGAAGCGACGGACAGTGTGAGCGTCTGGGATGCACGCTCATTGCGCCTTCGTTGGCAGGGTTCGCGGCCCTGCCCTGGATGCGTCCAGGGTCAACTCGATGCTAGCCCATAATTTTGTCAATTGCCAAGCGTCCACCAGCCCGCGGGGCGCCTGAAACCGGGCGCGCGATTCTGGGCCTTTACCGCTGCCTGGCAGCAATCAAATCGGGTGGGCACGCTAGACTGGGCCTGACTTCATTTATCCGTTACCGGTGACAGCCATGCTTGACGGCAACCCTGCGTCCGACGATAGCCCTACGGGAGGATGGAAACTGGCTTTGTTGCTGCTGGCCGCGCCCCTGTGGCTGCCGGTTTTTCCCGTCTTTGTTTTGCTGGCCTGGCTCATCTCGCGGTTCGAGGCGTCGCCCGCGGACTGAGCGTCGTGCTGGCGGGGCTGCTGGTCCGTGCCTTCCAGCGTTTCATGTCGGCGACAAACGGAGCCAGGACAGTGTCCACATGCGGCATGACCACGAAATGGGCGACCTTCCCGAAGGCGGGATCTTCCTCCGGCGCCAGGTCGTAATCCCGCATCACGCCGGCGTCCGGCCGCTCGAAGAACACGGTGTTGGAATAGGGGTTTTTCCAGGCCCGGATACCCGTCTCGCGCAGTCGCGCCAGCAAGGTTTCCGCGCCGTCCAGCATCTCGTTCGCCTGTTGCCGGAGGGCCGAGCGGGGGGTTGCATGCAGTTTCCACCAGAACTTCAGCGGGCTGATCGCACTGCGCGAGCAGGAAATGGTCGGCACGGCATCGTTGAGGTAGGGGACATGGAAGGGATTCAGCCGCCGGAAGGTGTCCTGGGTTGTGATGAAAATGCCCATGGGCTCATCGAAGCCAAAGAACTTGTGGCCTGACACGGCGATGGAGTCAAAGCGCTGGATCTGCTGATGGACCAGTTGCCAGCCGTCACCGCTGGCATAGGGCAGGAACCCGCCGAACAGGGCGGCGTCCAGATGGATGTAATGGGGGCCCCGGTGGCGGGTGGTGAGGACGCGACGGATGGCGGCCTGATCATCGATGGCGCCCTTGAAGGTGGTGCCCATGGCGACGACGACCAGGGCGGGACGCTCCGGGTCCAGCTGCCTCTCGAAGTCCCGGATATCCATCTGCCCCATTTCCAGGGCCTTGATCAGGCGCAGTTCCAGATTCTGCACATCCGCGAGTTTCTTGATCGAATAGTGGGCTTCCTCGGAGACATACAGGATCGGTGCCTGCTGTGCCTTCGACGCCAGGGCCTTGCGGCCAAAATAGATACCGTGGCTATTGCCATCGGTGCCGCTGGCCGTCACGAAGCCCCAGTATTTTCCTGGCTGAAAGCCATACAGCTCGGCAAAGTCGTCGATGACCTCGTTTTCGAACGCATGGGTATTGAGACTGTAAGGACTGGTCTTGCGCGGATCGCCGACATTGTTCATGACGCTGCGTTGCAGCCCGAGCCGGGTATACCAGGCATAGAAGCCGTCGAGATCGGTTTCCTGATTGACCGGATAGCCTGCCACCTGATCCTTGTGCGACAGGATGCGTCGGGCCAGCTCATCCAGCCGTTGCTGGTCGTCCCGCGTCAATGGCCGGGCGATCGACGGCAACAGGGCGAGGCTTATCGCAAGCCAGACAAAGACGATGCAAGGAACACGGTTGAACTGGCGCATGGCAGGGTCCTCTCCGGCGGAAGCGCAAGGGCGACATTCTATGCCCGGGACAGCTCGGATGTGCCGGCAATTCTCCGATTGTCCCAGCCGCGGCCTTTCGGCGGCATATCCCTTGAACAATGATCCGCGCTTGCTATATTGGATATTTCCAAACTTCTGATCATATTCGGTAGCGCCTGCCCCGGCCTTGCCCGCGGTCAGGGACACCGAATCCAGAAACCGAGGAGAACGTGTCATGACCCAAGAAGAGAAAAACGTCACCGCACCGGCATCCAGGACAGCCGGTTGGCCGAGTCCCTTCGACGACATGGACGAGTGGTTCGATGCCTTGCAGAGGCGCTGGCTGTCGCACAGCCTTCTCGGTCACGGATGGCCGGATATCCCCACGGCCTTCGATGGACGCATTCCCAAGGTCGATGTTATCGACCGCAGCGACGAGATCTTCGTCAAGGCCGAGCTTCCCGGCGTGAAAAAGGACGACCTGGAGGTCACTCTCAGCGACAACCTCCTGACCCTGCAGGCCAGGGTCGAGCAGGAGGCGAAAACGGAGGAAGGGAAATACCACCGGCGCGAGCTGCGGCGGGGAGAGTTCCGGCGGACCCTGGCCTTGCCGGCGCCCGTCGACGAAAAGGCGGCCAAGGCGACATTCCGGAACGGGGTGCTCGAACTGCACCTGCCCAAGGTCGCGGGCTATAGCCCCAAGGCCATCAAGGTCGAGTAACCGCCCGTCGGCGGCCTGCCAGCAGGTCTTGCTTGCAGTCATGAGGCCCTGCCGGGGCAACACATCTCGAGGAGCATCCCCATGAGCCAGAATCCCTATCGGAAAGCCCCACAGGGCCATCCCATCCGCATGCTGCCGGAATGGGAGCATGATCCCTATCATGCCCGGCGCAAATGGTCCGAACCTACCCATTGCCCTGATTGCGGGGCGATTTTCCAGGATGGCCGCTGGCAGCGGGGGGCCGCGCCCGCCGCTGCCGAGGCGCATCGATGCCCCGCCTGCCAGCGCATCCAGGCGCATGATCTCGCCGGGTATCTGCGCCTCGGCGGCGCATTCCTGGCCGGGCACCGCCAGGAGATCGAGCAGCTCGTCAGGCATTACGTCGAGCGCCAGCAGGCCGAGCATCCGCTCAAGCGCCTGATCGCCATCAACGAACAGGAGGATGGCGCCGTGGAACTGACGTTCACCGATCCCCACCTGACCCGCGGTGTGGGCGAGGCCCTGCAGAGCGCCTACGACGGCGAACTGGATTACCACTATCAGGACGGCGAATATCTGCTGCGCGTCCGCTGGTGCCGGGATGCCTGAATCCGCCAGCGGTTTTCGTCACTGCCACTCGAGGTCGACCATGAAAATTCCAACACAACTGCTCGCCCTGCTGGCCAGTCTCATGCTCGTGTTTTCCGCCGCACCAGCCACCGGCGAACCCCAGGCCGCGGGGGATGCCGATGGCGCCGGCAATCCGGGCCTGCAGGGCTGGATGGAACGGCTGATCGAGGAGGGTATCCGCGACCATCAGAGCTACGGCGATGTCCTCCTGCAGCATGCCGAGGAACTCCGGCTGACGGATGACCAGATGGGCCGGATCTACCGCCTGCATCAGGCCAACCAGCAGCGCATCCAGGGCATCAACAAGAAACTGCACGATGCGACCCGCTGGGCCCACCGCATGTTTCTGGATCCCGCCAAGGACGAGGCCGCCATACGCCAGGCTGCCCGGGCGCACACGGCTGCCTTCGACGAGTTGCTGGAGACAGCCTTGAAGACCCGGCGGGACATCAATGCCGTTCTGACCGCCGAGCAGCAGGCGCGGTTGTCATCCCTCAAGCCCACCGCAAGGTGAGGACGCCGAGTTGCTCCCGCCGGGGGCAGGCATGATGCCGCCAGGATCCGGACGATCCGCGGCAGGGCCGGCCTGTCAGCCCTTGATGCAGATCAGGGGTTCCAGCCTGGCCACCCGGCGCGCCAGCCCGGCCGCTTCCGCCGCCAGCACCACCGCGGACACATCCTTGTAGGCGCCGGGCGCCTCCTCGGCCACGCCGCGCAGCGAGGGGCTGCGGATGAGAATGCCGCGCCCGGCGAGTTCGGCGACGATCTTGCGCCCCTGCCAGGTGCGCGTCGCCTGATGCCGGCTCATGGCGCGGCCGGCGCCGTGGCAGGCGGAGGCGAAAGCCGGATTCTCGGTCTCCGGCAGCCCCGCCAGTACATAGGAGGCCGTGCCCATGGAACCGCCGATGAGCACCGGCTGGCCGGTCGGCCGCAGGGCTTCCGGCAGCTCGGGATGGCCCGGCCCGAAGGCTCGCGTTGCGCCCTTGCGATGCACGTACAGCCGCCGCGCTTCCCCATCTATCCGGTGCTGCTCGACCTTGCAGGTGTTGTGCGAGACATCGTAGAGCAGCTCCAGCCGCGCCATGGGCAGCAACTCCGCGAAGATGTCCCGCACCAGGTGCGTCAGGATCTGCCGGTTGGCCAGGGCACAGTTGATGGCGGCCCGCATAGCGCCGAGGTATTGCTGCCCCAGGCTGGAGTGGATGGGCGCGCACGCCAGTTCGCGATCGGGCAGCCGGATGCCGTGCCGGCTGGCGGCGACGGCCATGGACTTGAGGTAGTCGGTGCCGATCTGGTGGCCGAGCCCGCGCGAGCCGCAGTGGATCATGACCACGATGTCGCCCGTTCGCAGGCCGAAGCCGTCGGCGCTGGGAGCATGATGGACCGCCGCCACCACCTGGACTTCGAGATAGTGATTGCCGCTGCCCAGCGTGCCCATTTCGTCGCGCTGCCTGAGCTTGGCCTGCTCGGACACGAAGGCCGGTTCCGCGCCGGCCATCTGGCCGCGCTCCTCGATGCGCTCCAGGTCCGCTGCGCTTCCCCAGCCCTGCGCCACCGCCCAGCGGGCACCGCCCGTCAGCATTCGTTCCATCTCCCGGCCGGCGAGCCGGATGGCGCCCGTCGAGCCGAGACCGGCGGGAATGTGCCGGAACAGCCGGTCGGCCAGAGCTTCCCGCAATGGTTCGAGCTCCGTCCGGGTCAGGCCGGTTCGCAGGCAGCGCACCCCGCAGGAGATGTCGAAACCGACGCCGCCGGCCGAGACCACCCCGCCATCCTCGGCGGCGAAGGCCGCCACGCCGCCGATGGGGAAGCCATAGCCCCAGTGTGCGTCCGGCATGGCGCAGGCGGCCCGGACGATGCCCGGCAGGGTGGCGACGTTGGCGATCTGCTGGTAGACCGTTTCGTCCATCGCACGGATGAGCGCCTCGCTGGCATAGATCAGTGCCGGTACGCGCATGGCCCCCTGGCGGGGAAGCTCCCATGCATGTGCTGTGCGCTGGATGAACCGTCCGGTATCCATAGGCGACTCCTCCCGGTTGGGCGTCAGACGTCGACCACGGTTTGCGCCAGCCAGCGGCCCTGTTCGCAGGCGACCCGCAATGCCGTGTAGGTGGCGCCCTTGACCTCGACCGCCGGGCAGTGGCGCTCCCGGTCCAGCGGCTCGCCCCAGGCCGTGGCGTTCAGATACCCTGCCCCGAGTTCGACCGAGAAACGGCCGAACAGCAGATGGCGGGTGTCCATTTCCAGGATCAGGCGGTTCAGCCAGTCGACCAGCAGCAGCTCGTCGTCCGGCGCCTCGCAGCGCACCGGCACGGCTTGCCGTGCCCGGACGCGGGCCGGATCGGTGATGACCGCCGTCAACGCCGTGGCGGCCTGCTCGAAGGCCTCGGCCTTGCTGGCACCGTAGCCGCGAATGCCAACGTCGGCCGCATGGGGAAAGAGCTCCCAGGTTTCTGGCATGGGGCATCGGGCTCGTTTGTGGCGGCTGCCGGCAAGCCGCGCTGGAAGTTGTCTCCGGCCTGGACGAATATGAACTAAAGATAGTCCGCCGCGACGCGATTTTCCTCATCTCCGGAGACATCTCCGGAACCGCGCCGCCCGGCAGAATTTCGCACACAGGAGACCCGCCATGGATATTCCCGCTACCGCACATACCCGCACCCTGGCATTTGTCGGCCAGAACGGGGCCGGCAAGACCAGCCTGGTCGAGGCCCTCCTGCATCACACCGGGATGATCAACACCCCGGGCGATCTTGCCAGGGGTACGACCGTTTGCGATTACGATCCGCTGGAAAAGACCCATCAGCACTCCGTGAAACTGGCGGTTACCCATTTCCGGCATCAGGATGCCCTGGTGCACCTGCTCGATACGCCGGGTCTGCCGGATTTCATGGGGCAGGCGCTCTGTGCCCTGGATGCCGTCGACACCGTTGCGGTGGTCATCAACGCCCAGAACGGCATCGAAATCACCGCCCGGCGCATGATGCAGTGGGCGGAGACCAGGCAGCTCTGCCGCTTCATTGTCGTCAACAAGATGGAGGGCGAGCTCCAGACATTGCCGCAGCTGCTGGAGGAGCTCCGCGCCGCCTTCGGCAAGGAATGCTTGCCCGTCAACCTGCCGGCCGAGCGTGGTGCGCGGGTGGTCGATTGCTTCTTCAACGCCGAGGGGCAGGCCGATTTCGGGTCCGTGGCCGAGGCGCATCGGGCCCTGGTGGACCAGGTCGTCGAGGTTGACGAGGGCCTGATGACCCGCTACCTGGAACAGGGCGAGGTGGCCCCCGAGGCACTGCATGCACCCTTCGAGGCGGCGCTGCGCGCGGGTCACATCATTCCCGTCTGCTTCGTCTCCGCGCGTACCGGTGCGGGTGTCGCCGAACTGGCCGACAACATCGTGCGCTGGCTGCCCAGCCCTGCCGAGAGCAACCCGCCGCTGTTCGAGCGCTGGCCGTCGAACGCCGAACGGCGCGATGCCGTCCCCTTCGCAGCCAGCCCCGATGCCGAGCGCCATGTGTTGGCACATGTCTTCAAGGTCGAGATGGATCCCTATGTCGGCAAGATCGCCGTGTTTCGGGTCTATCAGGGTACCCTGGTGCCCAACGCCGCGCTGTACGTCGGCGAATCGCGCAAGCCGGTGCGCGTCGGACAGCTGTTTCTGCTTCAGGGCAAGCAGCACATCCCGATCGAGCGCGCGGTGCCGGGCACGATCTGCGCGCTGGCCAAGCTGGAAGACGTGCATTTCGATTCGGTCCTGCACGATGCGCCCGAGGACGATCACATCCATCTGCGCCCGCTGGAGTTTCCGCCGGCGGTCTTCGGCCTGAGCATCCGGCCCCGGCGGCGGGGCGACGAGCACAAACTGTCGGAAGTGCTGCACCGGCTGGAGGAGGAGGACCCCAGCCTGAAGGTGGCCTATGACGCTTCCACCCATGAGGAGGTCATGCAGGGCCTCGGCGAAATCCATCTCGCCAGCGTGCTGGAGAAGATGCGCCAGCAATACCGGCTGGAGGTGGAGACCCACGTTCCCCAGGTGCCCTACCGGGAAACTGTCACCCTGCCGGCCGAGGGGCATTGCCGCCACCGGAAGCAGACCGGTGGCGCGGGCCAGTTCGGCGAGGTGTTCCTGCGCATCGAACCGCTGCCGCGGGGGGCGGGCTTCGAATTCGTCGACGAGGTCAAGGGCGGCGCGATTCCCGCCTCCCTGATCCCGGCGGTGGAAAAGGGGGTGCGGCAGGTACTGGCGAGCGGGGCCAGCGCCGGTTTTCCGCTGCAGGACGTGCGCGTCATCGTCCACGACGGCAAGACCCATCCGGTCGACAGCAAGGAAATCGCCTTCGTCACCGCCGGCAGGAAGGCCTTCCTCGACGCGATTGCCCGGGCATCGCCCATCGTGCTGGAGCCGATTGTCGGTATCGCGCTGGCCATTCCCGAAACCGCCATCGGCGACGTCAGCGGCGAACTGGCGGCGCGCCGGGGGCAGATCACCGGTCAGTCCAGCGCCCGTGCCGGCATGGCGCAGCTCTCGGCAAGGGCGCCGCTGGCGGAACTGCTGGATTTCCCGTCGCGGCTGAAGTCCCTGACGGCGGGCCAGGGTTCCTACACCCTGACTTTCAGTCATCACGATGTCGTGCCGCCGGCGGTGCAGCGCAAGCTGACGGAAGCCTACCGGCCCCGCGAGGAGGATTGAGTCAGCCCTGCCGCAAGCCGGCGACACCCGCGGGTGACCGTACTACAATCGGCTGGCCCGACCGATGTCAGGCGCCGGCCAGTGTGGCGCCGAACCCGTGGCACGGCCGGTTGGCCCATTCACACCCGAGGATCACGAACATGAAGAAACTCGCCTTTCTGGCGGCCGGGGCACTTGCCTTGGCCGCCTGCCAGACCCTGCCGCTGCAGAACATCGAGGGCGCACCGGTACACATGGCCAAGAAGCACCACGGTCTTGGCGACGTCGAGAAGGCCATCGTCCGCGCCGGCACCAACCTTGGCTGGCAGATGCGGACCGTGAAGCCCGGCCAGGTCAACGGCAAGCTCTATCAGGACGACATGGTGGCCGAGGTCTCGATCGACTTCAGTCCCTCGCTCTACAGCATCAAGTACCTGAACAGCGCCAACCTGGACTATTCCGCCAAGGCTGGCAAGCCCGTCATGATCTACAAGGACTACAACGCCTGGATCCAGACCCTGGACAAGGAGATCCGCCGCCAGATGCTGGCGCAGCCCTGAGGAAAGCGGGCAGCCGGCGTGCCCGCCGCCAGCGGCGCAGCATGGTCGAGCATCGCTGCGCCCCGGGGGCGCGCAACCACCGCTCCGAGCCGGACGGAGACGCCGGCAGGCTGGCCGTCATGGCGGCGGAGCGGAGCGCCGCGCGCAAGATCGTCCATGTCGACATGGACGCCTTTTATGCGGCGGTCGAGCAGCGCGACGACGCGAGCCTGCGTGGTCGACCGGTCATTGTCGGTGGCCTGCCCGACAGCCGCGGGGTGGTCGCCACCTGCAGCTACGAGGCCCGGGCGTTCGGTGTCCGTTCGGCGATGCCGGCCAGTCAGGCGCGGCGCCTGTGTCCCGACGCCGTCTTCCGGCGGCCGCGCTTCGATGTGTACCGGGCCGTCTCGGCCGAGATTCGCGGCATCCTGCTCGATTTCACCGAGCGGGTCGAGGCGGTTTCCCTGGACGAGGCCTATCTGGATGTCACCGGCAGCCAGGCCTTACGGGGGTCGGCGACGCTGATCGCCCTCGCCATCAAGCAACGCATCCAGGCCACGACCGGACTGACCGCCTCGGCCGGAGTATCCTGCAACAAGTTTCTTGCCAAGCTCGCATCCGACCGCGACAAGCCGGACGGCTTCTGCCGTATCCTGCCCCACGAGGCGCCGGCGATCCTCCGCGCCATGCCCATCGGCGCCTTTCACGGCATCGGCCGGGCCACCGAGGGCCGCATGCGCGCGCTGGGCATCCACACCGGCGAGGATCTGGCGCGAGCGCCCCTGAGCCGGTTGCGGGAGCATTTCGGCAAGGCGGGCGAATATTATGCCGGTCTCGCGCGCGGCATCGACGAGCGGCCGGTGAATCCCGACCGGCCGCGCAAATCCTTCGGTGCCGAGACGACCTTCCAGACCGATATCGACGATCCCCGGCATATGCTGGAGCAGCTGGTCCGGCTCGCCGGGCGGGTGCTGGACAAGCTGGCGGCAGCCGGGCAGTGTGCGGGCACGCTGACCATCAAGGTGCGCTATGCCGACTTCGCGCAGGTTACCCGTAGCCGCACGCCGGGCCAGCCGCTGCTGCAGATCGGCGACGCCATGCCGCACCTCGTGGCGCTGTTGGACCAGACCGAGGCGGGACTGCGGCCGGTACGGCTGCTGGGGGTCAGCTTCTCGTCGCTGATGCCCCGCGGCCGGCCGCCGGGGACGCAGCTGGATTTGTTCGCCGAGCCCGCCGCTTGAGGACGGCCCCGGGCATGTCGCTGCCGCGCCGCTGGGGCAGGAGACGGTGCCCGGCATGCGGTCGGTTGCCCGTATAATCAATAAATTAAGTCATGAATGCCGTGGGTGAGATCATGCCGCCGAATGCCGCCACCCGGCCCGCGCCACTGCCGCGCCGTGCCGCCGCT
Organism: Methyloparacoccus sp. NF-16; assembly: GCF_056880625.1. Taxonomy (NCBI): domain Bacteria; kingdom Pseudomonadati; phylum Pseudomonadota; class Gammaproteobacteria; order Methylococcales; family Methylococcaceae; genus Methyloparacoccus; species Methyloparacoccus sp. NF-16. Next base: position 555,583 of record NZ_CP174130.1, read on the forward strand.
TGCGTATCCGCCGGTCGGCTGGTGCCGATCCTGGCCGCCTTGCTGATGCTCTCGGCCTGCGGCCAGCCGATCGGCGTGACGCGGGTGACCCCGGTCGACTCCTACCGCGACGCCACCCGCAATGTGCTGGCGGACGACGGACTGAGCCATGCCGCCGCGGCGGTCCTGCAGCGCCACAACCTGCTGGCCAGCTACCAGGACAGCCCGCGTGCAGCCATCGCCGCATTGCAGCGGGTCGCGCTCAGGGACGGCCGCCGCGACATCCTGTTCGCCCTGGCCGAGATGAATTACGACTGGGGCGGACAGCTCCCGGAGGTGGCCGACCCGGGCATGGCGCAGCCGCCCGCGCGCGATGCCTACCTGCAGGCTGCCGTCTATGCCTACCTGTATCTGCTGGGCAAGAGCGACCAGCCGCCGCCGAGTCCCTACGACGCCCGCTTTCGCGAGGCCTGCGAGCTGTACAACCGCAGCCTGGACCTGGCATTCCGGGCTGCCGGCAGCGACAGCCTGGCGCTTGCGCCCCAGCAGCGCCGTTTGCCACTGGGGCCGCTGCCCATTCGCCTGGAGGCCGCCCAGCTCAACTGGAAGCGCGGGGATTTCGCCACCTTCCATCCGGCCGACGCCTACGAGGTCTATGGCTTCACCCTGCACAACCGGACACCCGGGCTGGGATTGCCCATCATCGGCGTCACCCGCAATTCCACGGCCGCACCGAACGGCGGCGCCATTCCCCTGACGGCCTTCCTGCGTATCGACGGCGGACTCCGGGAACTGGCCGCCGGGCGCGCCCAGGCGACGATCGAGCTGTATTCCAGCTATGACGACCACCAGGTGGTGGTGAACGGCCAGGCCATTCCCCTGCAGTCCGATACCACGGCGCCGCTGGCCTATCGGCTCAACGACCCGACGCTCTGGCATGCCGGGCTCTGGCGCTTCATCACCGGTGACGAGGTCGAGAGCAACCTGCTGTTCATCCAGCCCTACCAGCCGGGCCGCATTCCCGTGGTGCTGGTGCATGGCACCGGCAGCAGCCCCGTCTGGTGGGCGGAGATGGTCAACACGCTGAAAAACGATCCGCTCATCCGCAAGCGCTACCAGTTCTGGTTCTACGAGTACACCAGCAACAAGCCGGTGGCGACCTCGGGAGCCGGGTTGCGGGATGCGCTGACCGGGATGGTCGCGCGCCTGGACCCCGCCCGCCGCGATCCGGCGCTGCGGCAGATGGTGGTGATCGGCCATAGCCAGGGCGGTTTGCTGACCCGCTTCACCGCGGTCGATCCCGGCAACCGGCTGTGGCGCGCCATCAGCGACCAGCCCTTCGAGAGCCTCGACATTGATCCCGTCCTCAAGGCGGGACTGAGGCGGGCGCTGTTCTTCGAACACCTGCCGTTCGTCAGGCGGGTGGTGTTCATCTCCACCCCGCATCGTGGCAGCTTCCTGACCAAGGACTGGGTGCGCGAGCTGGCCCGACAGGCGCTGACCCTGCCCATCTCGCTGGTCACCGACGGCGCGGAGAAATTCCGCGAATTTACCCGGCAGCTGAAATTGCCCGAAAGCCTGCGCGACAAGATGCCCACCAGCGTGGACGGCATGTCGGCCGACAATCCGGTGACCCAGGCTATGGCCCGGCTGCCGCTGGCGCCCGGCATCACCGGGCACTCGATCATTCCCGTCCTGCCGGGCATGGACATCAAGACCGGCAACGATGGCGTGGTCGAGTATCGCAGCGCGCACCTGGACGGCATGGCGTCGGAATTCATCGTGCGCACCGGCCACTCGGCCCAGGGGCATCCGCTGGCCATCGAGGAGGTGCGCCGCATCCTGCTGCTGCAGCTGCAGCAGCAGGATGCGGCGGCGGCGCGCTGAAGCCATCGGCCAAGGCTTGCCGCCGGCGTGCGGTCAGCCGGGGTGGAGCAGCAGCTCCGGCACGGCATCCGCCGCGCACCAGACCACCGCGTTCTGCTGATAGCGCTGGCCGAGTTCGTCTGCCGCTTGCCGCGAGAGCCCCAGCACCAGAAAACTGGGCTCGCCCGGCCAGCCGCCGCGCGGATGCTCGCCGACACCCGCGAGACAGGGCAGTTTGCGGGCCCGCAGCTCCGCGGCCAGCGCCTGCTGGCGGCGAGCATTCTCGGCTTCGTCCAGCAGCTGGCTGCGGGGATTGCAGGCGGTGATGAAGGCGCAGGCGGCGACGCCGTGGCGAGCCATCAGGGCGGCGAGCGCCGGGCTGTGCTCGCCGATGCGGAGCGTCATCGGCGTCTCGCCCAGCACCCGGTAGTCCGTCTCCCGGTAGGCCTGGGTCAGGGTTGCTGCGCAGACCATCGTCGCGTTGCGCTACCGGCCGGCGAGTAATTCCCGTACCAGCTGCCGCGTTTCAGGGTCGAGTTTTTGCGAGCGGGTCAGCTTGCCGAGCGCTTTGACGGTGGATTTGAGGGCCGGCGAGTCGGGTGACCGGGTTTCCAGATAGGCCTGCAAGGTCGAAAACGCGGCGCCCCGCACATTTTCGTCGCCATCTGCCAGGGCACCTTGCAGCGCCGTCAGCGCGGCGCGGGAAAGTTCGTCGAAGTTGGCCAGGCTGATCGCGCAGGCCAGCCTGACGGCGGCGCTGGCATCCGTCCTCAGGGTTCTGGCGAGGGCGATGTCCGCCGCCGGCACGGGATAGGCGCCCAGCTGCTCCGCGGCGCCGACGCGATCCGCCTCCCGCGGACTGCCGAGTTCGGCTATCGCGGCGGCTGCCATCTCCCGGTCCATGCGCCGGTCTTCCTCGCGCTGCGCCGGCGTCAGTTGCGGCGGTGTCGAGAGTCGTTGCAGCAGGCTGGCGTAGTCGATGGGGGGCGGTCCGGGGATGGCCCGCGGCGATGCCCGGGTGCCGGCCGTCATGTCCGTCCGGATGGCGGCATGGCGGGCGCTCGCCAGGATGAGCGTGCCCACCAGCAGCAGGCGGACCATGGCCTTCAGGCGGGTGGCGATCATCGGCGGGCGGAGCGGGGACGCAGGAGGGGGCCTGACTGGCGCAGGCCCCGGACGGGGTCTACTTGAGGCCGTTCAGCATGTTTTCCTTGGGCGTGATGCCGGCAATGCAATCGGGGTAGCTGAGCCCGGTGATGTCGAGGATTTCGCTGGTGGCGCTATTGGCCTCGATCAATTCGGCGCCCGCGAGCTGGCCTCCCGGAATCTTGGCCAGGTTTTCGCGAACCCGCCAGGCAAAGGCATGATCGGTACACGAGGTATCGCCCGAGACGCCGATCGCCCCGACCTTTACCAGACCCTTGGTGTAGATGGGCAGGCCGCCGCCAAAGACGTTGATGCCGCCCATCCGCTTGTTTTTCATCGGATCGTTCTTGGTCCCGTATTGATTCGGGTTGCCGGCATAGGCGATCGCCGGATTGACGGGGTTGCTGGCCTGGAGTCCCCACAGGGTGCCCTGGAGGTTGCCCACGCTGGCCGCGACCTTGCCCGTTGCCGGGTCGAGGACGGGTTGGGTCGCGAGGAGCAGGGCGCCGGAAGCCCAGGCCTGGATCTTGCCGCCGAGCAGGGTGGCGTCAAGGCTCAACATGGCCGAGGTGTTGGCCTTCTGGGCCGAGATATTGCGGCTGACCCCCCAGGTTTTGCCGCTGTTCAGGCCGGCTCCGGCGGTATTGACGACATTGCAGACCTTGCCGGTTTCATCGACAAAGGTTACCCACATATTGTTTCTCAGGCCCCCGGTCAGCGCCGACTCGGTATTCTTCACGGTCGAGGCGGCGTTGCTGAGCATTTCGTAGCTGATGTCCGAGCAGGCTGCCCATGCCGTGGATGCGCAGGTGGTCAGGACGAGGGAATAGAGACCATTTGCCATGGTTCTTTTCATGTGTGCTCTCCGTAATCTGGTTTTTGTTGAAAATCCGGCCGAAACGTATCGGCGGCGCCATTGTGGCGAGCGCGGCATGCGAGTGCAATACCGGCGAACGGGGCACGGCGGGACTGGTTTTGCATCGCTGCGGCATGGCTTTCCTGGGACTCCGTCCACCCGCCGATAAAAGGTATTCGGATGCCGGCGCGGGAAATCGCGCCGCGGCAAGCGCCGGAGGATTGCCGTGCCGGCGCATCGGGGGGCCGGCGCGCCGCTGGCAAGGCTGCCAGGCCTCTGGCGGGGCGCGGCGGCCGTGACCATGCACCACCGGAGCGGGTATCATCCCGCATCAGCCATTCATCACGCTTTTCCCATGAGAATTCTCGTCGTCGGCGGCGGTGGCCGCGAACATGCCCTGGCCTGGAAGGCCGCCCAGTCAACCCAGGCCGAGCGGGTTTTCGTGGCCCCCGGCAATGCCGGCACGGCCCGCGAACCGAATCTCGAGAACGTCCCGATTGCCGCCGAGGATGTGCGCGGTCTTCTGGCCTTCGCCCAGCGCGAGGCCATCGACCTCACCATTGTCGGCCCGGAAGCGCCGCTGGTGCTGGGCATCGTCGATGCCTTCCGCGCCGCCGGGCTCAACTGCTTCGGCCCGACCCAGGCCGCCGCCCGGCTGGAGGGTTCCAAGGCCTTCTGCAAGGACTTTCTGGCCCGCCATGGCATCCCCACGGCGGACTACCAGACCTTCACCGACATCGAGTCGGCGCTGGCCTATCTGGAGCAGAAGGGGGCGCCCATCGTGGTCAAGGCCGATGGCCTGGCGGCCGGCAAGGGCGTGGTGGTGGCCCACAGCTTGGCGGAGGCCCAGGGCGCGGTGCGTGACATGCTGGCCGGCAATGCCTACGGTGCCGCCGGCCATCGCGTGGTCATCGAGGAATTCCTGGACGGCGAAGAGGCCAGCTTCATCGTCATGGCCGATGGCCGGCATGCCCTGGCAATGGCCAGTTCGCAGGACCACAAGGCCCGCGACGACGGCGATACCGGCCCCAATACCGGCGGCATGGGCGCCTACTCGCCGGCGCCGGTGGTCACGCCGGAGGTGCACCGGCGCGCCATGGACGATGTGATCCTGCCGACCCTGCGCGGCATGGCGGCTGACGGCACGCCCTACAGCGGTTTTCTCTATGCCGGGCTGATGGTGGCGCCGGATGGTTCGATCAAGGTGCTGGAGTTCAACTGCCGCTTCGGTGATCCCGAAACCCAGCCCATCATGATGCGGCTGCGTAGCGACCTGCCCGCCCTCTGCCTGCAGGCCCTGGCGGGACGGCTCGACGAGGCCCGCGTCGACTGGGACCCGCGCCCGGCCCTGGGCGTGGTGATCGCTGCCGGCGGCTATCCCTTCGACTATCGCAAGGGCGATGTCATCGCGGGATTGCCGGATGCTGAGGCGCCCGGCGTCAAGGTGTTCCATGCCGGCACGGCGCTGGTCGATGGCCGGGTGGTGACCGCCGGTGGCCGGGTGCTCTGCGTCAGCGCCCTGGGCGACAGCCTGCGCGAGGCCCAGGCGCAGGCCTATGCGCAGGTGGGACGCATCCACTGGCCGGATGCCTACTGCCGGCGCGACATCGGCCATCGCGCGCTGGGTCGCGGCTAGGCACCGAGGCGCGGGTATTGCCACGGAATGTGTGATGGAGAGTTCGAGGGACGACATGAGTGCCGAGATGGCGACATCCGAGAGGCCCCTGAGCGAGGCCCAGATTCAGCTCCAGCGGCTGCGCGACCACGTCTCCAGCCAGGTGCTGGGGCAGGAGCGGCTGGTCGAGTGCATGCTGATCGCCTTGCTGGCGGACGGACACATCCTGGTCGAGGGTGCGCCGGGTCTGGCCAAGACCCGCGCCATCCACGTGCTGAGCCGTGGCCTCGAAGGGGATTTTCACCGTGTCCAGTTCACGCCGGACCTCCTGCCGGCCGACCTGACCGGCACGGAAATCTACCGCCCGCAGGATGGCTCCTTCCACTTCCAGACCGGCCCCCTGTTCCATAACCTGGTGCTGGCGGACGAGATCAATCGTTCTCCGGCCAAGGTGCAGTCGGCCCTGCTGGAAGCCATGGCCGAGCGGCAGATCACCGTGGGACGCACCACCTATCCGCTGCCCGAGCTGTTCATGGTCATGGCGACCCAGAACCCGATCGAGCAGGAAGGCACCTACCCCCTGCCGGAGGCGCAGCTGGACCGCTTCATGCTTTATGTCCGCATCGGCTACCCCGAGGCCCGGCACGAGCGCGCCATCCTGCGGCTGGTGCGCGAGGAGGCGAAACGGGGCGCGCGCCAGGCGGTCGGCACCTTCGCGCCGGTGCCGCAGAGCGTGCTGTTTGCCGCCAGACAGGAAGTGCTGGATCTCTACCTGGCCGATTCGCTGGAGGAGTACCTGCTGCAGCTGGTGCTGGCGACGCGCCATCCCGGCGCCTACGACGAAAGCCTGGGCCGCTGGCTTCAGTACGGGGCCAGTCCGCGCGCCACCTTGGCGCTGGATCGCGGCGCCCGCGCCCGCGCCTGGCTGCAGGGGCGGGATTACGTCCTCCCCGAGGATATCCAGTCGATCGCGCCCGATGTGCTGCGTCACCGCCTGATCCTGAGCTACGAAGCGGAGGCCGATGGCGTCGATGCCGACCGGGTGATCCGCGAGTTGCTGCGGCGGGTTGCCGTGCCCTGAGGATTGACCGCTTTCCCCGAACCGTTTGCCGGAGTTCACGTGCAGCCCTACCAAGAAGCCTTCATCCGTTATGCCATCGATTGCCAGGTCCTGCGTTTCGGCGATTTCACGCTGAAGTCCGGGCGGCGCAGCCCCTATTTCTTCAATACCGGTCTGTTCAACACCGGCGCCCGCCTGGATCGTCTGGGCCAGTTCTACGCCGAAGCCCTGCTGCACGCCGGCATCCAGGCGGATGTCCTGTACGGCCCGGCCTACAAGGGCATTCCCCTGGCCTGCGCCACGGCGATGGCGCTGGCGCGTCGCACTGGCCGGGAGATTCCCTTCGCCTTCAACCGCAAGGAGGCCAAGGATCATGGCGAGGGGGGCACCCTTGTCGGTTCGCCGCTGCAGGGACAGGTGCTGATCCTGGACGATGTCATCACCGCCGGTACCTCGGTGCGGGAATCGGTGGACATCATCCGCGCGGCGGGGGCGACGCCCTCCGGGGTGCTGATCGCGCTCGACCGCGAGGAGCGCGGCCAGGGCGCGCAGTCCGCGGTCGAGGAAGTGGCGGCGCTCTATCGCACGCCCGTCTACAGCATCATCCGGCTGGCCGACATCGTCGCCTATCTCGATGTCAGTGGCCGGGAGACCGAACTGGCCGCGATACGCCGCTATCGGGCCGGAGCCGGCCTGTCATGAGCGTGCCGGGACCGTCGCGGCCGGGATGCCTGGCCGCCGCGGTTCTGTCCCTCCTGCCGGCCGCGGCCCCGGCCGAGACCTATCGCTGGACGGACGACAGGGGTGGCGTGAACTATTCCGATCGCGTGCCGCCCGAGCAGGCCAGAAATCGCCGCGCCCGGCTCAATTCGCTGGGCTTCGAGGTGGAGGTGCTGGAGGCGCCGAAGACGCGCGAGCAGCTCCAGCGCGAACAGCTGCTGCAGCAGCTGCGGGCGCAGCAGGAAAAGGTTCTCAGCGAGCAGCGCGAGCAGGACAGGGCGCTGATGCGGACCTATCGCAGCAGCGACGAGATTCTCGCGGCGCTGAAGATCAAGCTGGATGGCCTCGATGGCAGCATCAAGCTGACCGAGGCCAGTCTCCAGCGCGACCAGGCCCACCTGCGGGTCCAGGATCAGCGCGTCCGCGACCTGGGGGCCCGGGGGCAGCCGGTTCCGGAACCCCTGCGCCAGTCCCTGCACGCTCTGGGCCGGCGCCTGGATGCCTACCGCGCGCAGATGCAGCGCCTGGAGAACGAGAAGCTGGCCACCGTCGACCGCTACAATCGCGACCTGCGGCGCTTCCAGGCCATCAGGGCCATGCAGGCGCGCAACGAAAATCCCAATGCTGACTGGACCCATGCCGTGGTCAAGGCCAGCGGCGACAGCAACAGCGACATCCTCATCAGTGCCGTCGAGTGCGCCGACACGCGCCAGTGCGACCGCTACTGGGAACTCGCGCGGGAACTGCTGGGCCGCGAGTATGGCTATCGGGTATCGGTCGATACCGACAAGATCCTGCAGACTCCCTATCCGCGCAACGAAACCGATTTCGGCATCACCATCACCCGCATCCCCGGGAACCCCCACCAGATGGTGTTCATGGATGTCATCTGCCGGCCGACGACGATCGGCGAACAGCTCTGCAAGAGCGACCGGGCGCGGGAACTGCACGAACGCTTCCGGGCATCCATGGCCCTGCCGGCGGCGGGCGCCGCCACCGGCACCGCGCGACCGGGCGTGACGACGCCCTGATCTGCGGGTGGCGGCGGGGGCTCAGACCCAGGCCGACAGCGCGCCGATGCGGGACGGCATCAGCAGGGTGCCGATGCCGCGGTCGGTCAGCAGTTCCAGCAGTACCGCGTGTTCGACGCGGCCGTCGATGATGTGCACGCTCTTGACGCCGCCCTTGAGGGCATCGGTGGCGCAGTTGACCTTGGGGATCATGCCGCCGCTGATGGTGCCGTCGGCGATCAGGTCGTCGACCTCCGGCAGCGACAGCCCGGTCAGCAGTTCGCCCTGCCGGTCCAGGATGCCGGCGGTGTTGGTCAGCAGCATGAGCTTCTCGGCCCGCAATACCTCGGCCATCTTGCCGGCCACCAGGTCGGCGTTGATGTTGTAGGAGAAGCCGTCGTCGCCGACGCCGATGGGCGCGATGACGGGGATGAAGTCGCTCTGGATCAGGGTGTCGACGATGCCGGGATCGATGCTGCGCACCCGGCCGACATGGCCGAGGTCGATGATTTCCGGTTCGTCGGTCTCCGCCGACCGCTGCGTCACGGAAATCTTCTCGGCCCGGACCAGATCGCCATCCTTGCCGGTCAGGCCCACGGCCGAACCACCATGCTGGTTGATGAGGTTGACGATTTCCTTGTTGACCAGGCCGCCCAGCACCATTTCGACCACGTCCATGGTCTCGGCGTCGGTGACCCGCATGCCCTGCACGAACTGGCTGGTCTTGCCGAGCCGCTGCAGCAGGTTGCCGATCTGCGGCCCGCCGCCGTGCACCACCACGGGATTGATGCCGACCAGCTTGAGCAGCACGATGTCGCGGGCGAAGCTGTGCTTGAGGCGGTCGTCGGTCATGGCGTTGCCGCCGTACTTGATGACCAGTGTCTTGCCCTTGAAGCGCCGGATGTAGGGCAGCGCCTCGATGAGGACATGCGCGATGCGGGCGGCGGATTCGGTTTCCAGAGCGGCTTGTTTCTGCACGGATGCTCCTGACGTGGGTGGAAGGGACGCCTAGCGGTGGCCGGTATGGCCGAAGCCGCCCTCGGCGCGATGGCTGGCGGTGAACGCCTCGACCCGCTCGAACTGGACCTGCAACACCGGCACGAACACCATCTGCGCGATGCGGTCGCCGATGCCGATGTCGAAGGCCACCGGGCCGCGATTCCAGCACGACACGAACACCTGCCCCTGATAGTCGGAGTCGATCAGGCCGACCAGGTTGCCGAGCACGATGCCATGCTTGTGGCCGAGGCCGGAACGCGGCAGCAGCACGGCGGCCAGATTGGGGTCGTCGATGTGGATGGCGAGGCCGGTCGGGATCAGCCGTGTCTCGCCCGGCTGCAGGGTCAGCGGTTCGCTGAGGCAGGCGCGCAGATCCAGCCCCGCCGAGCCCTGTGTGGCGTAGTCCGGCAGGGGAATCTTGCGGCCGAGGCGGTCATCGAGGATCTTGAGCTGGATGGTGTGCATGGTAACGGTCGGCGATAAGGTCCAGGAGTTGATGGGCCAGTACGGTCTTGGGCGCGGTCGGCAGGCGGGTTTCGCCATCCGGCCAGCAGACGTACAGGGCGTTGTCGTCCACCTCGAAGCCCAGCCCCGCGCCGACGGCATTGGCGGCCACCATGTCCAGCCGCTTGGCCGCCAGTTTTGCCCGGGCGTAGGTTTCGAGATCGCGGGTCTCGGCGGCGAAGCCCACCGTGAACGGACGCTCCGGCAGGCCGGCCACCGCCGCCAGGATGTCCCGGGTGCGGGTGAGCGTCAGGGTCAGCGTGTCCGCGTCCTTCTTGATCTTGTCCGCGGATGGTGCCGGGGCGTAGTCGGCGACGGCGGCGGTCCCGATGTAGATGTCGCTGGCGGGTGCCAGTCCCAGCACGGCTTCAGCCATCTCGGCGGCAGATTCCACGGCGACGTGGCGCTCGACGTCGGGGCGGGGCAGGGCGGTGGGCCCGCTGACCAGGCTGACCCGCGCGCCCTGTGCCGTCGCGGCGGCGGCGAGCGCGTAACCCATCCTGCCCGAGCTGCGGTTGGTCAGGTAGCGCACCGGATCGATGGCCTCGCGCGTCGGTCCGGCGCTGATGAGGATGCGCACGCCGGCGAGCCGGCCGGAAGGCTCCGCTGTGATCAGAGCCGCGAGGATCGCGGCAGGTTCCAGCATGCGGCCGGGGCCGGTTTCGCCGCAGGCCTGCTCGCCGGTGGCCGGGCCGAGCAGGCGGATGCCGCGCTGGCGCAGGACGGCGGCGTTTTCCCGGGTGGCGGGGTGTTGCCACATGGCCTGGTTCATGGCCGGCGCCAGGATCACCGGCGCCGTGGCGGCGAGACAGAGCGTGGTCAGCAGGTCGTCCGCCAGGCCGGCCCGCAGCCGGGCCATGACGTCGGCCGAGGCGGGGGCCACCACGATGCGGTCGGCCCAGCGTGCCAGGGCGATGTGACCCATGGCCGATTCCGCCGCCGGATCCAGCAGTTCGCTCGATACCGGATGGCCGGAGAGCGCCTGGAAGGTCAGGGGGCCGACGAACTCGGCCGCGGCCGGGGTCATGACCACGCGCACCTCGGCGCCGGCGCCGCGCAGCAGGCGCAGCAGTTCGGCCGCCTTGTAGGCGGCGATGCCGCCGGTGACGCCAAGCAGGATGTTCTGGCCGCTCAGGGGGCTCACGCTAAGGGTCCGGAAGGGATGATGACGGGGGCGGCATTATGGCAAGTTTGCCGCGAGCCTTCTATGCTTCAGGCCGATTGACGGATACCGAACGGCGGAGCAAGCCTATGCCCATCACCGACTGGCCCGATGCGGAACGCCCCCGCGAAAAGCTGCTGGCGCGGGGAGCCGGCAGCCTGTCCGATGCCGAACTGCTGGCGATCTTTCTCCGCACCGGGATTCCGGGCAAGACTGCGGTCGATCTGGCGCGCGACCTGCTGAAGGACTTCGGCTCGCTGCGCGCCCTGCTGGAAAGCGATTTCGCCCGTTTCCGCCAGAGCCCGGGACTTGGCATGGCCAAGTACGCCCAGTTGCAGGCGGTGCTGGAAATGGCCCGCCGCCATCTCAGGGAGAGTTTGCAGCGCGGCAACGCCCTCACCAGCCCGGACCTGACCCGCCAGTATCTTGCCGCCCAGATGCGTGCCTATCCGCACGAGGTGTTCGCCTGCCTGCTGCTCGACAACCAGCACCGGGTCATCGACTTCCGCGAACTGTTCCGCGGTACCATCGACAGCGCCAGCGTCTATCCGCGCGAGGTGGTCAAGACGGCACTGGCCTGCAACGCGGCCGCGGTGATCTTTGCCCACAACCATCCCTCCGGCGTCGCCGAACCCAGCGAGGCCGACCGGCTCATCACCCAGCGGCTCCGGCAGGCACTGGGACTGGTCGATATCCGGGTGCTGGATCACTTCATCGTCGGCGACGGCGAGCACGCCTACTCGTTCGCCGAGCACGGCCTGCTGTGAGTCTCCCGGGAGGCCGGGAGAGAAAGCATCCGCGGCGACGGCCGCGCCGGCGCGCTGCGCCCCCGGATTCCGTCAGGGCAGCGGCGCGAGCCTCAGGGCCCAGTCATAGCCGGGAACATCGGGGTTGTAGAGGAACATGTCGTACATCTCCTGCATGGCACCGCGGACGAAGCGGTTGGTCTTGGCCGGACTGCCGCCGCGCACCGGCGGGTGCGGGTCGTATTGCAGCTCCAGCATCACAGCCTGCGTGTAGTCTCTGCCGCCATGGCCGTCATGGGCATAGAGCTGCTTGACGATGGCGAGCGCCATGTCGATGCCCGCGGTCACGCCGGCGCCGGTGACCAGCTTGCCGTCGAAGACATAGCGCTGGCCCGGGCGCGGGATGGCCCGGAACTTGGTCAGGATTTCCGCAGCGCGATACCAGTTGCTGGTGGCCTGCTTGCCTTTCAGCAGTCCGGCGGCTCCCAGAATCCAGGCACCGGTACAGACGCTGGTCGTGTAGACGGTGGTCCGGTCGATCCGCCGGATCCAGTCCAGCAGGTCTTCGTCGCGGGTCTGCGCGGCCGTTTCCAGGGTTCCGCCCGGCACCACCAGGATATCCAGCTGCGACACCTCGGCGATCGAACGGCTGACGTTGATGCTGAGCCCGTTGCTGGTGACGACCGGCTGGCGCGTGTCCTTGGCGATCAGGAAAGGTTTCAGTCCGGCCGCGCCGAAGACCTGCATGGGACCGAGAAAATCCATGGCGTTCATGCCGTTGTAGACATAGATGCCGACCCCGTGCTGTTTCACGTTCGGCCGGGGTTGGAGCATCATGAGCTCCGCGTGGGTCAGGGCCCGGGCCAGGCCCGGCAGCAGCAATGCGCACAGCGGCAGCCAGAACAAAAGGAGCCAGGACGGTCGGCGGGGAGGCAGGCGTCGTTTCATGCAGGGTGGTTTCCTTGGCTGCGTGATGAGGTGGAGGCAGCCGGTACGGCTGCCGCGGGACCCCAAGCATGAAAGATGCCTGAATCAGCCAGCCAGCGGGCATTGCTCGCCCGGCTCGGCGTCGGGGGCGGCGACCCCGGCGGCCGGCCAGCCTGTGCCGACGCACCGGCGAAGATGGGCGGGGCGGATTGCGCCATATGGCGCAGATGATTGCGTGATATCGCTCAGCTCATGTCCGGCTGGCCGTTCTGCAGGGCCTTGAGCCGATAGAGAAGGTCCAGCGCCTCGCGCGGCGCCATCGTATCCGGATCGATGGTCTCCAGCAGGGCCAGCACCGGGTTTGCCGCTGGCTGTTCGAAGAGATCCAGTTGCCGGGTGCGGGGCGGGTGCTCGGCCTGCGACTGGCGCTCCAGCTGCGCCAGCTTCTCCCGCGCCCGCTGCACGACGACCGGGGGCACCCCGGCCAGGGCGGCGACCTGCAGGCCGTAACTCTGGTTGGCCGGTCCTTCCTTGACGGCGTGCAGGAACACCACGCCGTCCTGGTGCTCGACGGCGTCCAGATGCACGTTGCGCACTTCCGGGTAGTCGTCCGCCAGCGTGATCAGCTCGAAATAGTGGGTGGCGAACAGCGTCAGGGCGCGGATCTGCCGCGCCAGCTGCTCGGCGGTGGCGAAGGCCAGTGACAGGCCGTCGAAGGTGCTGGTGCCGCGGCCGATCTCGTCCATCAGCACCAGGCTGCTGGGTGTGGCATGGTGGAGGATGTGCGCCGTCTCGGTCATTTCCACCATGAAGGTCGAGCGGCCGCTGGCCAGGTCGTCCGCGGCGCCGATGCGGGTGAAGATGCGGTCGACGGGCCCGATTGCGGCATGCTCGGCGGGTACGAAGCTGCCGATATGCGCCAGCAGCACGATGACCGCCGCCTGCCGCATGTAGGTGGACTTGCCGCCCATGTTGGGGCCGGTGATGATCAGCATGCGCCGCTCGGGCGACAGCTCCAGGTCGTTGGGCACGAACGGGGTGTCGAGCACCGCCTCCACCACCGGATGGCGGCCGCCGGTGATCCGGAGGCCGGTCTCGTCGCTCAGCTGCGGCCGCGACAGGCGCAGGCTCTCGGCCCGCTCGGCGAAATTGGCCAGCACATCCAGCTCGGCCAGTGCCTGCGCCGTTGCCTGAAGCTCGGTGATATGCCCGCCGAGCTGGTCCAGCAGGGCCTCGTACAGCGCCTTTTCGCAGGCCAGCGAGCGTTCGCGGGCGCCCAGCACCTTGTCCTCGAATTGCTTCAGTTCCGGCGTGATGTAGCGTTCCACCCCTTTCAGGGTCTGGCGCCGGACGTAGTCCGCTGGCACCCGGTCGGCCTGGGCGCGGGACAACTCCAGGTAGAAGCCCTGCACGCGGTTGTAGCCGACCTTGAGCGTGGCGATGCCGGTACGCTCGCGCTCGCGTTGCTCCAGTTCCAGCAGGAACTGCTCGTGGTTGTGGCTGAGGTGGCGCAACTCGTCCAGTTCGGCATCGTAGCCCGGCGCGATCACGCCACCATCGCGGATCAGCATGGGCGGGTTGTCGATCAGGGCGCGGCCCAGCAGATCGGCCAGCTCCGGTTGCGGCGGCATGGCCATGGCCAGTGTCTGCAGTCGGGGCGCTTCCAGGCTTCCCAGCATGTCATGCAGGGCCGGCAGGCTGGCCAGCGTCAGCCGCAGGGTGGCGAGATCGCGCGGGCGCGCCGATTTCAGGGCGATGCGGGAGACGATGCGCTCGATGTCGCCGATCGCCCGCAGGCTGTCCCTGAGGCGCGGATACTGGAGGGTGTCCAGCAGCAGCGCGACGGCGTCGTGACGTTCGCGCAGCGTCGCCTGATCGCGCAGCGGGCGGTGCAGCCAGCGCCGCAGCAGCCGCCCGCCCATGGCGGTCACCGTGCGGTCCAGCACGCCGAACAGGGTGAGGTCGGTTCGCCCGGAGGGGTGGGTGTCCAGCTCCAGGTTGCGGCGACTGGCAGCGTCGAGGGTGATTACCTCCGTGTGGCGCTCCAGGCGGATGCCCTGGACATGCGGCAGCGCGGCTTGCTGGGTGTCGCGGACATACTGCAACAGCGCGCCCGCCGCGGCGATGGCCGCCGGCAGATCCGCGCAGCCGAACGCCGCCAGATCATGCACGCCGAACTGCCGCAGCAGCAGCTGGCGGGCGCTTTCCGGCTCGAAGTGCCAGGCTGGCCGGCGGGCGAGGCCGCGGCGCTGCGACAGCGCCGCCGGCAGCGGCCAGTCCTCGCTGACCAGCAGCTCGGCCGGATCGAGCCGTTCCAGCTCGCCGAACAGTGCCTCGGCGGTTTCCGGCTGTTGTACCGTGAGGCGGCCGCCGGCAAGATCCAGCGCCGCCAGGCCGAAGACTTTCCCCAGCGGTGCGACGGTGACCAGCAGGTTGTCGCGACGGTCCTCCAGCAGCGCTTCCTCGGTCACGGTGCCGGGTGTCACGATGCGCGTCACGCGGCGCTCGACCGGGCCTTTCGCGGTCGCCGGGTCGCCGATCTGCTCGCAGATGGCGATCGATTCGCCCAGTTTCACCAGCCGGGCCAGATAGCCCTCGGCCGCGTGGTAGGGCACACCGGCCATCGGGATGCGCTGACCGGCCGATTCCCCGCGCGTGGTCAGTGTGATGTCCAGCAGCCGGGCGGCCTTGCGGGCGTCATCGTAGAACAGTTCGTAGAAATCGCCCATGCGGAAGAAGACCAGACGGTCCGGGTGTTCGCTCTTGATGCGCAGGTACTGCTGCATCAGCGGGGTATGCTGGGGCGACGGCTGTGGCTTCTCGGGCATGCGCATGGTGACAGGGCTGGCTGGGGCTTGGCAATGCTGCGGCGGCTGGGTGGGTATTCTATAGGTCCGGCTTACCGGCTTCGATGCGGGCTGCTGGGCCGGGGTGGCCGGATGGCTGGCCGTTGCCGGTTGCATCCGGCGGGAGCGGGAAGGGAGGAACGGGTGGACGATGCGAAAGACTTGTATGACCTCGCCGACCGGGTGGGGGCGGTGCTGGTGCGGGCCGGGCTGATGCTGGCGACGGCCGAATCCTGCACCGGCGGCTGGATCGCCCAGTGCGTGACCGACATCGCCGGCAGCTCGGCCTGGTTCGACCGCGGTTTTGTGACCTACAGCAATGCGGCGAAGACGGCGATGCTGGGCGTCGCGCCGCAGCTGATCGAATCGCAGGGCGCGGTCAGCGAGGCGGTGGTGCGGGCCATGGTGGCCGGCGCCCTGCATCACAGCCGGGCACAGCTTGCGGTGGCGGTGAGCGGTATCGCCGGGCCGGGCGGCGGCACACCGGAGAAGCCCGTGGGAACGGTGTGGCTGGCCTGGCAGCGGGCCGGCGGCGAGCCGCTCGCCCACTGCGCGCGATTCGGCGGCGATCGCCGGGCCGTGCGCCGACAGGCCGTGGCGATGGCCTTGCATGGCGTGCTGGAACATGTCGGGCCGGGCGGCTGAGCCCCTGCGGCTGTTCTTTGCCCTGTGGCCCGATCCGGCGGCGGTGGCTCGCCTCGCGCTGCGCCGCGCGGCCCTGCGGCGCCAGATCGCCGGTCGCTGGCTGCGGGCGGAGGATTGCCATGTGACGCTGGTTTTCCTGGGTCCGGTCGCGGCGGCCGGGTTGCCGGGCTTGCGCAAACTGGCGGGGGCCATCACCGTGCCGGCTTTTGCGCTGGTGCTGGATCGGCTCGAATGCTGGGGGCGCGGCCGGGTCCTGTGCCTGACGCCCACGCACGTGCCGGCAGAGCTGGCGCTGCTGGTCGGGCGGCTCGAGGCGGGGTTGAGCGAGGCCGGTCGCGCACCGGAGGGGCGCTCCTATCGTCCGCACCTGACGCTGGCGCGCGACGTTCGGCCGGCAACCGTCGACGAGCCCCCGGTCGAGCCGATCACGCTGGCCATTCGCGGCTTCCGCCTGGTGCAGTCGGCCCCGCAGCCGGATGGCGCGCGTTACCGCTGCCTCGACAGCTGGCGTCTTGCCGGCGGCGCAGGCGCAGGGATACCCGGTGGCCAAGACCCTGTGACATAATTCTTTTTTCGCCTCCTCATCACCCAGCCCAGAGTCATCTCGATGGACGAGAACAAGCAAAGAGCGCTCAACGCGGCCCTGTCCCAGATCGAAAAGCAGTTCGGCAAGGGTTCGGTCATGCGCATGGGCGATACCCCGGCCAACCGCGACCTCGAGGTGATTCCCACCGGTTCGCTGACGCTGGACATCGCCCTGGGTTGCGGCGGACTGCCGCGCGGGCGCATCGTCGAAATTTACGGCCCCGAGTCCTCGGGCAAGACCACCCTGACCCTGGAGGTCATCGCCCAGGCGCAGAAACTCGGCGGTGTGGCGGCCTTCATCGATGCCGAGCATGCGCTGGATCCGGGCTACGCCGAGAAGATCGGCGTCAACCTGGGTGACCTGCTGGTTTCCCAGCCCGATACCGGTGAGCAGGCGCTGGAGATTGCCGACATGCTGGTGCGCTCCGGCGGCATCGATGTCGTCGTCATCGATTCGGTGGCCGCGCTGACGCCCAAGGCGGAAATCGAGGGCGAGATGGGCGACTCCCACGTGGGCCTGCAGGCGCGCCTGATGTCGCAGGCGCTGCGCAAGCTCACCGCCAACATCAAGCGTTCGAATACCCTGGTGATCTTCATCAACCAGATCCGCATGAAGATCGGCGTCATGTTCGGCAGCCCGGAAACGACCACGGGCGGCAACGCGCTCAAGTTCTATGCCTCGGTGCGGCTGGATATCCGCCGGCTGGCCGCCATCAAGAGCGGTGACGAGGTGGTGGGCAACGAAACCCGCGTGAAGGTGGTCAAGAACAAGGTCGCGCCACCCTTCCGCAACGCCGAATTCGAGATCATCTACGGCGAGGGCGTTTCCCGCGAGGGTGAACTGGTCGATCTGGGGGTCGGCTACGAGTTGGTGCAGAAGTCGGGCTCGTGGTACAGCTATGGCGGCGATCGGATCGGGCAGGGCAAGGACAATGTCCGCGCCTACCTGAAGGAGCGCCCCGATCTTGCCAGCGAACTGGAGGGCAGGATTCGCGAGAAGGCCTTCGGTACCACGGCGGTCCGGCCGGCGGGCCCTGCGGCGGTGGCCGCCGAGCCGGAGGGCGATTTCTGACCGAGGCGGACGAACTCAGGCAGGCGATCGGAAACGCCTGTCTCGGGTATCTGGCCAGTCGCGAGCACAGCGCGCGCGAGCTGATGCAGAAACTGGCTCACAAGGGTTATCCCGCGGCCAGAATCCACGAGGTATTGGCCGATTTTCAGCAACGCGGACTGCAAAGCGATCGCCGCTTTGCCGAAGCCTTCGTCCGCGCGCGTCTGGCCCGTGGCTATGGTCGCCTGCGGATCGAGCAGGAGCTGCGGCAACGCGGCATCGACGCGCGGGCCTTCGTCGAGCCGGTGGCCTGGGCGGAGGCGGGCGAAGGGCTGCTGGAGCGCGTCCATGACCGCCGCTATGGCGATGGCGTGCCACAATCGCCACAGGAGCGGGCCGCGCGCGAGCGCTATCTGCTGCGGCGGGGATTTTCCCGAGACGATATAGGACGCCTCTTTCGGCGGCTGCGCGAAGGCGGCACAGACGATTGACGCCAGCATCAACAAGGACTAACGGCTGAACCATGACCAGCGCGGAACTGCGGAACCTGTTTATACGCTTCTTCGAGGCGCGCGGGCACAAGCCCGTGGCCTCGAGCCCCCTGATACCGGCCAATGACCCGACCCTGCTGTTCACCAACGCGGGCATGGTGCAGTTCAAGGATGTCTTCCTGGGGCGCGAGGAACGGCCCTATGTGCGGGCAGCTTCCTCCCAGCGCTGCGTGCGCGCTGGCGGCAAGCACAACGATCTCGAGAATGTCGGCTACACGGCGCGTCACCACACCTTCTTCGAGATGCTGGGGAATTTCAGCTTCGGCGACTATTTCAAGCGCGAGGCCATCCAGTATGCCTGGGAGTTCCTCACCGACGTGCTCGGGATTCCGCCGCAGCGCCTGTGGGTCACGATCTACGACCAGGATACCGAGGCCGAGCGTATCTGGTTGCAGGAGGTGGGGGTCGATCCCGCGCGCTTCTCGCGCATCGGCACCAGGGACAATTTCTGGAGCATGGGCGATACCGGTCCCTGCGGTCCCTGCACCGAGATCTTCTACGATCATGGCGAGCACATTCCGGGTGGGCCGCCTGGTTCTCCCGACGAAGAGGGCGACCGCTACATCGAGATCTGGAATCTCGTCTTCATGCAGTATGACCGCTCGGCGGACGGAACCCTGACGCCGCTGCCCAAGCCTTCGGTGGACACGGGCATGGGGCTGGAGCGCATCGCCGCCGTCGTCCAGGGCGTGCACAGCAATTACGACACCGATCTCTTCAGGCCGCTGGTGGCGGCTGCCGCGCGCCTGGCCGGGCTCGACGGCACGGATCACAGTTCCCTGAGGGTGCTGGCCGATCACATCCGTTCCTGTTCCTTCCTGATCGCCGACGGTGTGCTGCCGTCCAACGAGGGGCGCGGCTACGTGCTGCGGCGCATCATTCGCCGCGCCATCCGCCATGGCTACAAGCTGGGCATACGGGAAAATTTCTTCCACCGCCTGGTGGCGCCGCTGTGCGAGCTGATGGGGTCGGCCTATCCGGAACTGGCAGCGGCGCGAACGACAGTCGAGCAGGTGTTGCGCAAGGAGGAGGAACGCTTCGCCGAGACCCTGGAGCAGGGCATGCGCATCCTCGACAGCCAGCTCAGGCAGGTGCGGGGGGGCATGATTCCGGGTGACATCGTGTTCCAGCTCTACGACACCTATGGCTTTCCCATGGACCTGACCGCCGACATCGCCCGCGAGCACGGGCTGGTGGCGGACCTCGCCGGTTTCGAGCAGGCCATGGCGGCGCAGCGCGAACGGGCGCGTGCCTCCAGCCATTTCGCCGTGGACTATTCGCACGAGGTGCATGTCGACAAGCCCTGCGAATTCACCGGCTATGAGCATCTGCGCGAGAATACCCGGATCGTCGGCCTGTATCGCGAGGGGCAGGCGGTGGAGCGCCTGTCGGCAGGCGAGAGCGGCACCGTCATCCTGGCGAAAACGCCTTTCTATGGCGAGTCGGGCGGCCAGGCCGGCGACCGGGGCATGATCCGCTCGGCTGCCGCCAGCTTCGAGGTGGCCGACACCCAGAAGCCGGGGGCGGATGTCATCGTGCATGCCGGGCGTGTCATGGCGGGCGCATTCGGTGTCGACGACGAGGTCAGCGCCGAGGTGGATGCCGACAATCGCCTGGCGACGGCGCTCAATCATTCCGCTACGCATCTTCTGCACGCGGCCTTGCGGCGCCTCTTGGGCGAGCATGTCGCACAGAAGGGCTCGCAGGTTTCCGCGCAGCGGCTGCGCTTCGACTTTTCTCACTTCGAGCCGGTTACGCCGGCACAGCTCGAGACCATCGAACGCCTGGTGAACGAGCAGATTCGCCTGAACAGCCCGGTCCGGGCCGATGTCATGGCCAAGGACGAGGCGCTCAAGGTCGGGGCCATGGCCCTGTTCGGCGAGAAATATGGCGATCAGGTGCGCGTGTTGCGCATCGGCGATTTTTCCACCGAGCTGTGCGGTGGCACCCACGCGCAGCGGGCCGGGGATATCGGTTTCTTCAAGATCGTCGGCGAATCGGGCGTGGCGTCCGGGGTGCGTCGCATCGAGGCCGTGACCGGCACCGGAGCCTGGGAATGGGTCAGGTCGGGCGAGCGGCTGATCGTCGCGCTGGGCGAGCGGGTCAAGGCGGGGCGCGAGCAGCTGGAGGAAAAGCTCGGACAGATACTGGAGCGGAATCGTGGCCTGGAGAAGGAGCTGGAACGACTGAAAGGCCGGCTGGCCAGCGCCTCGGGCGATGATCTGGCGACGCAGGCGGTACAGCTGGATGGCCTCAAGGTATTGGCGGCGCGCGTGGACGACATGGATGCCAAGGCGCTGCGCGAGCTGGTGGACCAGCTGCGCAACAAGCTGGGCAGCTCGGCGGTGGTTCTCGGCAGTGTGACCGACGGCAAGGTCAGCCTGATTGCCGGTGTTTCCAAGGACCAGACCGGGCGCATCAAGGCTGGTGAGCTCGTCAATGCGGTCGCGACCCAGGTTGGCGGCAAGGGCGGCGGGCGCCCGGACCTCGCCCAGGCGGGTGGCACCGACCCGGCATGCCTCGATGCCGCCCTTGCGAGTGTCCAGGACTGGGTCAGGCAGGCCCTGGCCTGACGGAACAGACGCGGAAACCATCGGATACCATGGCCTTATACGTACACAAATATGGCGGCACCTCGGTCGGCAGTGCCGAGCGCATACAGCATGTGGCCGACAATGTCATCCGGGCGCGGCAGCGTGGCGAGGATATCGTCGTCGTCGTTTCGGCGATGAGCGGCGAGACCAACCGTCTGGTTACCCTGGCCAGGGAGATACAGCCCGCTCCCGATCCGCGCGAGATGGATGTCCTGCTGGCCACCGGCGAGCAGGTCACCATCGCGCTGCTGGCGATGGCGCTGCAGCAGCGGGGGTGTCAGGCCACGTCCTACACGGGCGGGCAGGTTGCGATCGTGACCGACAAGGTGCACACCAAGGCCCGGATTCTCGACATCGACACACAGCGCATACGGGCCGACCTCGCGGTTGGCAGGGTGGTCGTGGTGGCGGGTTTTCAGGGGGTGAGCGAGTCGGGCGATATCACCACGCTGGGGCGGGGCGGTTCCGATACCACGGCGGTGGCGCTGGCGGCGGCGTTGCGGGCGGACGAATGCCTGATCTATACCGATGTCGACGGCGTGTACACTACCGATCCGCGTGTCGAGCCCAAGGCCCGCCGGCTCGAGAGGATCACCTTCGAGGAGATGCTGGAAATGGCCAGTCTCGGCTCCAAGGTGTTGCAGATCCGCTCGGTGGAGTTTGCCGGCAAATACAATGTGCCCCTGCGCGTGCTTTCCAGTTTCCAGGAAGGCGCCGGCACCTTGATCAGCTATGAGGATGACAGCATGGAAAAGCCCCTGATTTCCGGGATAGCCTTCAATCGCGACGAGGCCAAGCTGACGATGCTCGGGGTGCCGGATCGGCCGGGGATCGCCTCGCGCATCCTGGGGCCGGTCGCCGCGGCCAATATCGAGGTGGACATGATCGTGCAGAATGTGTCCGAGGATGGCACCACGAACTTCACCTTCACCGTCAACCGCGGCGACTATGCCCGCGCCCTGTCGATCCTCGGGACGATCAGCGCCGAGCTGGGCGCCCGCGAGGTGCTGGGTGATGATTCCATCGTCAAGGTTTCGATCGTCGGTGTCGGCATGCGCTCGCATGCCGGTATCGCAGCCAAGATGTTCGATACCCTGGCCACCGAGGGCATTAATATCCAGATGATCTCGACATCGGAGATCAAGATTTCCGTGGTGCTGAACGAAAAATACCTGGAGCTGGCGGTGCGCTCGCTGCATGAAGCCTTCGAACTGGACAAGGCGGCTGTGTCGGGCTGAGAAAATAATCATTTTCGGCCAGCCGAAAAGTGCTATAATGTCGCTCTCGTTCGGTGCCTGACACGTCGATCGCAGAATTCCCGTAGCCGGGCGTGGCATCGACAGGCAGACGCTCGAAGCTCAAAGGGACGGTTTTATGCTGATATTGACGCGCAGGGTCGGTGAGACGCTCATGATAGGTGACGATGTCACCGTGACGGTCCTGGGTGTCAAGGGCAATCAGGTGCGTATCGGTGTCAATGCGCCCAAGGATGTTTCGGTGCATCGCGAGGAGATATACGAGCGCATCAAGCGAGAGCACCATGCCGACGAGGCAGGTGGCGATCGGCACGACTGATCGGTCTTTCCGGTTGGCAGGCTCGGTCGACAGCAAGCAATTCCCCTATTCGGAGAGATGGCCGAGAGGCTGAAGGCGCTCCCCTGCTAAGGGAGTATAGGGTTAAAAGCTCTATCGAGGGTTCGAATCCCTCTCTCTCCGCCATTCCCATGGGTGGCCGCCGCCATGCGCCAAGCTGTTGCCTTGTCGCGTGTGAGTGGGTGGTTTCGTTCCCCGCAGGCTCCCGGATGTGGTCACGGATCGCGAGGGCTTCTGTGTTTCGTTTTTTTTGGCTATAATGCGCGGATTTTTCGGCCGTGCCGTACTTGTTTGAGGGAAACTGATGGTTACGATTCGATTGTCTCGCGGTGGCGCCAAGAAGCGTCCGTTTTATCATGTGGTGGTTGCCGACAGCCGCAACAAGCGTGACGGCCGCTACATCGAACGTCTGGGCTTCTTTAATCCGGTGGCAACCGGCAAGGCCGAGCGTCTGTCGCTGAACGAGGAGCGCATCCAGTACTGGCTGGGTCATGGCGCACAGGCGACCGATCGTGTTCACAGTCTCTTGAAGGAGTTCCGCAAGGCAAGCGAGGCAGTTGCCGCCTGATCGCCCACCGGCTGGGTTGGCGCTGTGTCCAGGCCGGTCAAGGTCGGCGATGTGGTCGGCGCCTTTGGTGTGCAGGGTTGGGTCAAGATCAGAAGTTTTACCGACCCTCCTGGGAACATCCTCGGCTACTCGCCTTGGCTGTTGGACCTTCGCGGTGAGGCCAAGACCGTCGAGGTCATGGCGGGGCGCGTCCACGGTGGTTTCGTTGTTGCCCAGTTGCAGGGTGTCGAGACTCGAGATGAGGCGGTCGCGCTCAGGGGCGTTTCCGTCAGCGTTCCCCGGCACCGCTTCCCGCGCTTGAGCGATGGCCGTTATTACTGGGCGGATCTGGTCGGACTCGAGGTGTTGACCGAATCGGGTCAGTCGCTGGGACAGGTGCATGGCCTGCTAGAGACAGGGGCCAACGATGTGCTGGACGTGCGAGGCGATCGTGATCGCCTGATTCCCTTCGTCCAGGGCCAGTATGTGAAGAAGGTTTGCCTCGACTCGGGCCGGCTGGTCGTGGATTGGGATCCGGATTTCTGATGGCGCGGGGCTGCGATGCGGTTTGACATCGTCACCCTGTTTCCCGATCTGGTCCGGCGCATGACCGGCGAGGGCGTGACGGGGCGGGCTGTCGCCCGGGGACTGGTTGACTTGCGATTGTGGGATCCCCGCTCGTTTGCGAAGGATCGCTACCGCACGGTTGACGACCGCCCTTATGGCGGTGGTCCGGGGATGGTCATGAAGGTCGAGCCCCTGCGCGACGCCATCCGGGCCGCAAGGCAGGACAGCGAGAATCCGGCCCGCGTGCTCTACATGAGCCCGCAAGGTCGGCTCCTTGATCAGGCCGCCGTGATCGAGATGTCGCGTTGTCCCCGCCTGATTCTGGTGGCAGGGCGATACGAGGGTATCGACGAGCGCCTGATCGAGAGCGAGATCGACGAAGAGTGGTCAATCGGCGATTACGTGTTGAGCGGCGGGGAGCTGGCGGCACTGGTGGTTTTCGACGCGGTCGTACGGCTGCTGCCGGGGGTGCTTGGAGATGCCGAATCGGCACGGCAGGACTCGCACATGGCCGGACTGCTGGATTGCCCCCACTACACGCGGCCCGAGGTCGTTGACGGGCGGGGCGTGCCGGCGGTGCTGCAGTCCGGCAACCATGAAGCGATACGCCGATGGCGCTTGCGCGAATCGCTGCAAAGGACGCGGCTGCGTCGCCCGGATCTGCTGGAGAAGGCCAGCCTGGATCGTGAACAGCGGGCATTGCTTGAGGAATTGGAACGGAACGGCTTGACCGACAGGAACTGAGATAAAGAGAACTGCTATGTCAAACATCATTCAGCAACTTGAAACCGAATGGATGGCCGGGAAGGTCATTCCCGCCTTTGGCCCTGGCGATACCGTCGTCGTCCAGGTGAAGGTCAAGGAAGGTAACCGCGAGCGCTTGCAGGCCTACGAGGGCGTCGTTATCGCCAAGCGCAACCGCGGCTATCATTCGGCCTTCACCGTGCGGAAGATCTCCCATGGCGAAGGTGTCGAGCGCGTATTCCAGACCTACAGCCCGCAGGTGCAGGAGATCCTGGTCAAGCGCCGGGGCGACGTGCGTCGGGCCAAGCTCTACTACCTCCGCGATCGCACCGGCAAGGCGGCGCGCATCAAGGAAAAGATCTAGTCATCACGGCGCGTGGCGCGCGCGGTTCGATCGTTTCTGCGGAAGGGCGGCTTGACCGCCCTTCTGTGCGTCTGCTGTCCGGATGGCTGAAACGCTGCCCGTCGGGCCCGTCAGCCAGGCCTGGATGGAAACCCCGTTTGGCTGGATGGCATTCGAGGTGCGTGGCGAACGGCTGACCGGCATCGACCTGCATCCGGCCGGCGTGGCCAGACCGGAGGCCGAGCGCCGGCCGCAGCATGCCCTGCTGGCCGAGGTGATACGGCAGTTCGAGCGCTACTTCACGCAGCCGGCCTGCGTGTTCGATCTGCCTCTCGCGGAACTGGGCACGGCCTATCAGCAGCGGCTGTGGCGGGCCTTGCGCGCTATCCCGGTAGGCGAGGTTCGCAGCTATGCCGCTCTGGCCGCCCAGGAGCAAAGCGGTCCGCGGGCGGTAGCCTCGGCCTGCCGGGCCAATCCCTTTCCGATCATCGTGCCTTGCCATCGCGTGGTCGCGCGTCACGATCTCGGTGGCTATTGCGGCGCACGGACTGGCCCGATGCTGGATATCAAGTGCTGGCTGCTGCGTCACGAAGGCTATCGGGCGGATGTCCCGGATGCCGGCTGAGTATCCGCTGGTGCGACGCTTCGAGGAGTCGCTGTGGCTGGAGGACGGGCTCAGCGAGAACACCCGCAAGGCATACGTCAGCGACCTCGTGCAGTTTCTCGGCTGGGCCGAACAGAAACGGGGACACTCGCTCGAAGGCGTCGAGACAGCGGATATCGAGGCCTATCTGGCCGGCAAATATCGCGACAACGCCAGCAGCCGGAGCATGGCGCGACTGGTTTCCAGCCTGCGAAGATTCTTCCGCTATCTGGTCCGCGAGGGCGACCTCGGCCAGGATCCGACGCTGGGGATAGAGCCCCCGCGCACCGGCAGGCCGCTGCCCGCCACCCTGACCGAAGCCGACGTGGATGCGCTGCTGGCGGCGCCGGACGTTGCCGATACCCTCGGTTGCCGGGATCGTGCCATGCTGGAACTGCTCTATGCCACTGGCCTGCGGGTCAGCGAACTGGTTTCCTTGCAGCTCGGCCAGGTGAACCTGCGCCAGGGCGTCGTGCGTGTGCTCGGCAAGGGCAGCAAGGACCGGCTGGTGCCCCTGGGCGAGCCAGCCGAGGACTGGGTGGGGCGCTATGTCGCCACGGCCCGGGCGGCGTTGCTGGGGGTGCGGCAGAGCGACGACCTGTTCGTCACGGCGCGGGGGGCGGCCATGACCCGGCAGGCGTTCTGGCATCTCATCAAGCGCTACGCCATCCAGGCCGGCATACGCAAGCCGCTTTCGCCGCACACGCTGCGGCATGCCTTCGCCACCCACCTGCTCAACCATGGCGCCGACCTGCGCGTGGTTCAGCTGTTGCTGGGGCATAGCGACTTGTCCAGCACACAGATTTATACTCACGTCGCCCAGGAACGTTTGAAGGACTTGCATGCCCGCTGTCATCCCCGTGGTTGAAACCGACCGCCGCCCGCCTGCCTCCGCCACGCCATGATTCATCCCACCGCCCTCATCGGTCCCGCTGTCGAACTGGGCGCCGGCGTCACGGTAGGTGCCTTTGCCGTGATCGAAGGCCCCGCCCGTCTCGGCCCTGGCTGCATGATCGACCCGCATGCGGTGATCCGCCCCTTCGTGCGGCTGGGCTGCGACAATCGCGTGCACGCCCATGCGGTACTGGGTGGACTGCCGCAGGATCTGGCTTTCGATCCCGCCACCGAGACCTGGTTCGAGGCTGGCGACGGCAATGTCTTTCGCGAGGGCGTCACCCTCGGTCGGGCCACCCGGGCGGGAACCGCCACGCGCGTGGGGTCGCGCAACTATTTCATGAACAACAGCCATGTGGGGCACGACTGTACGCTCGGCGACAACAACATCCTGGCCAGCGGCGCCACCCTGGGAGGGCATGTCGAGGTGGGCGACCGCGTCTTCATGGGGGGCGGGGTGATGGTGCACCAGTTCTGCCGCGTCGGCAGCTTCGCCATCCTCCAGGGGCTCGCGGGCATCAACAAGGATGTGCTGCCGTTCGCGATGGTGGGTGGCCGTCCCGGCAAGCATTACCGGCTCAACCTTGTCGGTCTGCGGCGAGCCGGCGTCGACGGGGACCGCCTGAAGGCGGTATCCGCCGCCTTTCGCCGGATCAAGGCCCGGCAGTCGCTGGACGGTTTGCCCGAGACCCCTGAACTCGGGTATCTGCGCGCCTGGCTGGCCGCAGGTTCCAGGCGGGGTGGCTGGCTGGGCTTCATCGAGGCCAGGAGCCGCGATGAGGATTGACGGGTATCGCCATGGTGGCGAGGGAGGCGTCTGATGTCACAAACGGATTCCAGACTGCGCTGTGCCGTCGTCGGTACCGGTTATCTGGGCCGCTTCCACGCTGAAAAATATGCCGCGCTGGCGGACTGCGAGCTGGTGGCGGTGGTCGATGTCGACCCCGAGGCCGCACAGGCCGTTGCCGGGAAGCATGGGACCCGCGCTCTGACCGACTACCGTTCGTTGCTCGGGCAGGTCGACGCCGTCAGCGTCGTCGTGCCTACCCGCCTGCATCATGCTGTCGCGCGCGATTTCCTCGCCGCCGGGGCGCATGTGCTGGTGGAAAAGCCCATCACGGTGACCCTGGAGGAAGCGGACGAACTCATCGAGCTGGCCCGGCGACATGATCGGCGGCTGATGGTGGGGCATCTGGAGCGTTTCAACGCCGCCCTGCTCGGGCTGGACCTGGTTCAGGAAAAGCCGCTGTTCATCGAGTCGCACCGGCTGGCGCCCTTCAATCCGCGCGCCAACGATGTCAGCGTGGTGCTGGACCTGATGATCCACGATATCGATATCATCCTCGACCTCGTCGACTCCGAGGTCGAACGCATCGACGCCAAGGGGGTGACGGTCCTGACTGCCGACACCGACATCGCCAATGCCCGACTGACCTTCCGCAACGGCTGCGTTGCCAATGTCACGGCCAGCCGCGCCAGCCTCAAGGTCGAGCGGAAGATGCGCATGTTCATGCCCAACCGTTACCTTTCGGTGGATTTCCAGAACCGGGTGCTGGCCCAGCACCGCAAGGGTGAGCGCGAGATGTTTCCGGGTGTGCCGGAGATTCTCAGCGAGGAGTCGGTGTTCGAGAACGGAGATGCCCTGATGGAGGAAATCAGGCATTTCGTCGCCTGCATCCGCGCCGGCCGGGATCCCCTGGTGTCGGGCGTCGCCGGGCGCCGGGCCCTGGCCACGGCCATCGAGATCACGCGCCTGCTCAGGGCGTGAGGACCCCGCCCGGCCTGCCGGGGCCCTCGGGTACCTGCAACTCGTCCCCTCCGGTAACCGGCCTCTTCCCGCAACACAAGGAGCACCCTTCATCATGATCCCAATGGTCGATCTGAAGACCCAGTATCACCAGCTCAAGGATGAGATCGATGCCGGCCTGCTGGCAGCGCTGGAGAATACCGCCTTCGTGATGGGGCCCAACGTCCAGGCGTTCGAGCGGGAAGTCGCCGACTATCTGGGCGTGAGGCACGCCATCGGTGTGGCCAACGGTACCGAGGCCCTGCATCTGGCCCTGCTTGCCGCCGGCATTGGGCCGGGCGACGAAGTCATCACCTCCGCCTTTACCTTCATCGCCACCGCCGAGGCCATCCGCTACGTGGGAGCGACGCCGGTGTTCGTGGACATCGATCCCAGAACCTTCAACATCACCGCGGCCCGGGTCGAGGCCGCCATCACGCCGAAGACCAGGGCCATCATGCCGGTGCATCTGTTCGGCCAGCCCTGCGACATGGCGCCTCTCCTGGCCGTTGCCGAGCGGCATGGCCTGAAGCTCATCGAGGATTGTGCCCAGTCCTTCGGCGCGACCATCGGTGGGCGGCAGACCGGTGGATTCGGCCTCGCGGCCGGCTTCAGCTTCTTCCCCAGCAAGAATCTGGGCGCCTATGGCGACGGTGGTCTGGTGACAACGGATGACGATGCCATTGCCGCCCAGGTCAGGAAGCTGCGCAACCACGGTTCCGAGGTGCGCTACTACCACGATGCGATCGGCTACAACAGCCGGCTGGACGAGCTGCAGGCCGTGGTGCTGCGGGTGAAGCTGCAACACATCGACCGCTTCAATGCCGGTCGCCGCCGGGCCGCCCGGCTGTACACCGAAGGGATGGCCGATCTGCCGCTGGAAACCCCTTTCGAGGATGGCGTGGGCGTGCATGTCTATCACCAGTACACGCTGCTGACCGACCATCGCGACGCCATCATGGCCGCGCTGCAAGGTGCCGGTATCGCCTGCGCCATTTACTATCCGGTGCCGCTGCACCGGCAGAAGGTGTTCGCCGATGCCTGCCGGGGTGTGGCGCTGCCGCATACCGAGGCGGTCGCGGCCCGCTGCCTGTCCTTGCCGATCTTCCCCGAACTGACGGAGGAGCAGGTGCGGGACGTGGTGCAGGCGATCCGCTCGGCCCTGAATGCCTAGCGCCGACCCGGTCATGGCTGCCGGCGGGAATCCCGTGCAGGCGGGAGCCGGTCACTCGCCGCTGGTCATGATCTCCGCCGGCGAGGCCTCCGGCGACCGCCACGGTGCCGCGCTGTTCCGGGAACTCAGCCAGCTCTTGCCCGGTGTCCGGGGCGTCGGCATGGGGGCCGCGGCCATGCGCGAAGCGGGTGTCGAGCTGTGCGTCGACTCCTCGGGCATCGGTGTGATCGGTCTTGCCGAGATTCTCCGGCATTACGGGGAAATCCGCGCCGCCCTGGCGACAATGCGGCGCGCCCTGTACCAGTACCGGCCGGACCTGCTGATCTGCGTCGACTACAAGGAGTTCAACTTCCGGCTGGCGCAGACCGCCAAGGCCGCCGGCATCAGGGTGCTATTCTATGTCAGCCCGCAGGTGTGGGCCTGGCGCCCCGGACGGGTTCGCACCTATGGCCGCATCGTCGACCACATGGCGCTCATCTTTCCCTTCGAGCTGCCCTACTACGAGGCCTATGGCGTGCCGGCCACCTATGTCGGCCACCCGCTGGCGGGCAAGGTCAAACCGGCCTTGTCCGTGGCGGCGGCCAGGCGGCAATACGACTTGCCGGGCGCGGAGGCGGGCGTGCCCGTCATCGGCCTGCTGCCGGGCAGTCGCGGCAACGAGATCAGGCGCCTGTTGCCGGTGATCCTGGTGGCGGCCGACCGTCTGGCGGCTGAATTCGGTCAGGCCCGTTTCCTGCTCTTTCAGGCACCCTCGGTCGATGATGCTGCCCTGCAGGCGGCGCTGGCGCAGCATGCGCTGACCATTCGCGTCATCCGTGGCCAGGACTACGATGTCCTGCAATGCTGCGATGCGGTCGTGACCGTGTCGGGTACCGCCACCCTCGAAGTGGCACTGCTTGGGGTGCCCATGGTCATCGTCTACAAGCTGTCGCCGCTGAGCTACTGGCTGGGACGGCTGTTGGTCAAGGTGGCCTTCATCGGCTTGCCCAACATCCTGGCGGGCCACGGTGTGGTGCGGGAATTCATCCAGGCCGACGCCACGCCCGACAATATTGCGGCCGAGGTCCGACGCCTGCTCACGGATGCCACCTATGCGGAGCGGATGCGGACCGAGCTGCGGGCGATTCGCGAGAAACTGGGGAATCGCGACGGCTCGGCCGAGCTGGCGCGACTGGCGGCCAGACTGCTCGGCAGGGCGCCGGCATCCTGAGTGTCCCGGGCCAGCCCGTTTCGTCTCGACTTTTTTCTGACATTGGCAAGCACCGCATGAGCCGCGCATTCGTCAAGGAGCAGGATGACCAGGCCGACCGTGAAACACCGGTCCGGCCGCAGAGCCCGCACATCAATTACGTCACGCCCAGGGGGCTGGCGCTGTTGCGGCAGAAGGTCGAGGAGCTGGCTGCGGCACGCCAAACGCTGGCGGGGCGTGAGGATCTGTCCAGTCAGCCGGCGTTGCGGGAGCTGGACCGGGAGCTGGCCTATTACAGCGAGCGCCTGAGTCGGGCCGTGCGGGTCGAACCCCGGATGGCGGACGATGCCGTCCACTTTGGCGCCAGCGTGTGTGTCGAGGACGCCACGGGTGAGCGAATGACGGTGGTGATCGTCGGCGAGGACGAGGCCGATGTCGCGACCGGGCGCATCAGCTGGGTATCGCCGCTGGCGAAGGCGCTGATGAATGCCCGTGTCGGCGACGTGGTGACCTGGCGGCGCCCGGCCGGCGACAGGGAGCTGGAAATCCTGGCGATCAACGGAGGCTGACGCCGGTGAGCGCGCCTGCCGGGGTCACGCTGCGCCGGAG
Source organism: Methyloparacoccus sp. NF-16 (assembly GCF_056880625.1). NCBI lineage: Bacteria > Pseudomonadati > Pseudomonadota > Gammaproteobacteria > Methylococcales > Methylococcaceae > Methyloparacoccus > Methyloparacoccus sp. NF-16. Next base: position 586,534 of record NZ_CP174130.1, read on the forward strand.
TCCGCGCGCCAGGCAGCTGCGCCTGGTGGTGAAACCCCAGGGAATCGAGCTGGTGATCCCGGATGGGATCGGCGAGACCCAGGCGCTGGCATTCTTCCAGCGTCATCGTGTCTGGGCCGAGCGCAAGCTGGCCGAGATCCGCGAACGCGCGGCGCGGATCGAGCCCGATGCGCCGCTGGCGCGGGGAGGCGCCGTGCCCTTTCAGGGGCAGGCGACGCCCCTGATTGTCACGCCCTCGGCATTGTCCCGGCGTCTGCAAATCCTTCGCCGCGATGATGGAGCCTTCGAAATCACGCTGCCGGCGGGGTATTCCGGCAGCGCCGAGCAGCAGGTCAGGGCAGCCCTGTTTGCCTGGATACGGCGCTGGCTGGAGGGCGAGGCGCGACGGCTGGCGTCATGGCATGGCGAGGAGCCGGGATTGCTGCCGCGAGCCATACGCATCAAGCGCATGAACACGCGCTGGGGCAGCTGTGGCCCCGCCAACGATATCAGCCTGAACTGGGTGCTGGCCTTTGCGCCGCCGGCGGTGCTGGAGTATGTCATTGTGCATGAACTTTGCCATATCCGCCACCGCAATCATTCCGAAGCCTACTGGATGCTGGTGTCCGAGCTGTTGCCGGACTGGCCCCGCCGCCGAGCCTGGCTGAAGCAGCATGGCGTTGCGCTGTTGCGGCGATTTGCATGAGCGGTCGAGGGGCTGGCCGGGCGAGGTCGGTCCTCGGTTGGGTAATCACCCTGGCCTTGATCGGCCTGTTGCAGGCCTTCCTGACCCGCGGCATGGTGGATGGCGGCAGGGTGCCGGCGCTGGGCGGGCAGCAGACGGACGGGCAGGTCTTTGCCGGAATCGCGCAACTGCCCAAGCCGGCCCTGGTCTACATCTGGGCCAGCTGGTGCGGTGTCTGTCGGGCGATGCAGGGTACGCTCAACGAACTGGCCAAGACGCACGCACTCGTTACCGTGGCGACGCAGTCGGGGGATCGTGCCACCGTGTCCGCCTATATGGCCGCACACGATTTTCATGTGCCGACCCTGGTCGATGAGGATGGTCGGATCGCTCGACGGTTCGGGATTCGCGGGGTTCCGGCACTGTTCTTCATCGACCGGCAAGGCGATATCCGCTCGGTCGCGAGCGGCTATACCTCCGCCTGGGGAATCCGTCTGCGGCTCTGGTTGGCGGGCCGCCCGGCGGACGATCAGTAGCCTTCCTTCTCGATCAGGTAGCGCTGCACGGCGGACTCGTAGACTTCGGTGGAGATCTTCACGCCGTAAACCACGGTCTGGCAGTGCTCCTCGAGAATGATGCTGAGCAGGCGGAAGGCATTGCGCGGCGTCAGCTGGCGGACGATGAAGTTGGCCTTGCTGCCACCCTCTTCCTCGAACAGGTCGGCCAGGTGGATGGGCGGGCTGCCGGGCTTGCGGCCGACATTCATCCGTTTCTCGATCAGCCGGATCATGTTGTCGGGCGACCAGTTGATCGACGAGATGGTCTTGATGCGGTCGCTGCGGTAATACTTCTTGAGATCGTGCAGTTCGTAGGGCAGGAACAGGATGATGCCCAGGTTGTCGATCTGGAACAGCTGGTCGTTGAGGATGGGGGTGACCAGCTCGCGCATCTTTTCCGGATCACCCTTGATGCTGGTCGGCTCGTCGACACGGTCAACCAGCAGGTAGACGCCGGACAGCCCGAAATACCGCACCAGTTCCATGAAGCTCTTGAGCAGGGTGAAACGGTTTTCCGTGTTGCGCGGGATGCCGTGGAACTCGAACAGTCCCACGCCGATTTCCTGGATGGTCTTGACCATGCCCTCAAGGGAAACCGGTACCCCGCGGATGTGGCGGTAGATCTCGCCGGCCAGCATCTTGGCCTGCTTGTTCATGAAGAACGGCACTTTCCTCTCGTAGCTGGCGATGCCCATCAGCTTGCGCAGGGTCGCCACCTTGCTGGAAAGATCGTTGGGTGCGTAGTAGAGCGCCGCCAGCAGGAGGAATTTCTCGGCGATTTCCCGGTTGTTTTTCAGCAGGTCCTCGCGCGGCGTGTCGACGATGGTCCGGTACAGTTCCTCGATGCCCAGCTTGAGGATGTAGTCCAGATGATCGTCCAGGGTCATCTTGGTTTCACGGCCCAAGGGGATCTGCTTCTTGCGCTTGAAGAGCCGTGCCAGGGCCGACTTGTCGGCGGCATAGCCAATCGGCAGGTTGCGCGGTCGTGCCACCTCGGCCAGCAGCTCGTTGAACTCCACGTAGGAAATGACCAGCACCTGGTCGCGGTAATCGTTCAGATAGCGCTCGGTGTCGATGCGCATCGACGATTTGCCGGCGCCGCGAATGGCGAAAATCACATAGGGGCTGGGTTTGTCGATATGGAGCAGCACCGATCGCAGGGAGGTGTTCTCCACCATCGAGGTTTGCAGGTAGGGATCCCGGTCGGCGTCGAAGATGACGAAGGGATTGTGTTCAAACTGCCAAACCTGCAGCCACTCTTTGATTTCCATGAAGCTCTCGATGGGATGGTTTAGGTTTTGGGCTGTTGAACGCCTCTAGCTCTCTTGGGGAAGCCTTGATGTCCGGGATCGGCAGTCGCGCTCGTCGGTCGGGAAAGTGCGCATCCAGCAATTTTCGGCGGGGAACTATATCATAGTTAGAATTGGCCCCAAGGCCCCGTCTTCCCGCTGTGGATGACGGTCGTCGGGGGTCCGCCGGGACGGGTGCCGGGGCGCTTGCGCACCGGCCGGACACCTTGGATTCTCCCACAAGTCGCGACGAGCATGACCGAGCCTGACCTGCACGAAACCACGCCGACAGAGGGGCTGCGCGAGCTCTCCGCCGAGGGTGTCCAGCCAAGCTGGACACCGCTGTACTGGTTCGTTGGCGCGCTGACGGTGCTGATCGTGCTGGGCGAATTCTTCCTCGATATCGTGCTGGAGGTCATCGAGACCTTGTGGCTGGTGCTCATCGAGGCACCCGAGGAGATGCTGGAGGATCTGCTGGCCGACTGGCTCAAGCAGCACTTCCCCCAGGATGCCCATCGCTACTCCGAGGTGACGACGGCGATCGGGCTCACGCCGTTGAAGATCGTCCTCATCCTTCTGGCCGCCCGCTGGGGCTGGCGGTACGGCCGCCGGACGCTCTGGCCGCGCCTCAAGCGCTGGGCCGGGCTTCGCTACCTGGAAGTCCGGCTGGCCTGGGGCGAACTGGCCTGGCCCTACCGGCTGCTGGCGGGCCTCATCCTGCTGGGGCTGCTGGTCATCCTGATCTGATGCCGGCGCCGGTGTCTCAGCCAGGCTTTCGATTGTTACCCTGGAAAACCCGAGTTATCCACCCATCCTCACGAGGTTGTATCGATGTCGCAGTTCGAACAGGTCAGTGTCGTCAAGAAATCCAATGTGTACTTCGATGGCAAGTGCGTCAGCCATACCGTGCTGTTCGCCGATGGCAGCCGCAAGACCCTGGGCGTGATCTTTCCCTCGATCCTGACTTTCAGTACGGCGGCGCCGGAAGTGATGGAGGTTGTGGCCGGCCGCTGCCGCGTTCGCCTGGATGGCGAGACGGGCTGGCAGGCGTACGGCGCCGGCCAATCGTTCAGTATTCCGGGCAACAGCCGTTTCGATATCGAGACCATCGAGTTGCTGGACTACGTCTGCCACTTCGGCGAGTGACTCCAGGCGGCCCATCGGGCGTGGCCTAGCGCCGGGATTTTGCCGGTGTCGCCGGTGAAGCCGCCTGGCGTGCGCTGGCCTTGGGGCGGGGCGGCGTCCGTGCCGGCGCCGTGGTCGATTCCACCGTCGCTTCCGACCGCATGGCGTCCCGGTGGCGGTGCTGCTGGTGCCAGACTTCCAGATGGGTCAATGCCGTGTTGAGCTCGGACGGCGACAGTTGTTCGGCCAGTTGCTGGCGCGGCGTCCTGGCCTCGTCCTTGCCGAGTTCGCCGGCGACCGAATACCAGAGATAGGCCTCGGACCGGTTGGCGCCGACGCCGTCACCCTGCCGATACATTTCCGCCAGAATCAGGGCGGCGTCGGCGTTTCCCGCATCGGCCGCCTGGCGGAACCAGCGCGCGGCCTCGGCGTGGTCCTCCTGCGCACCCAGCCCGTAGAAGTGCATGAGCCCCAGCTTGCCCAAGGCCACCGGCTGTCCCGAGCGGGCGGCCTTCTCATACCATTGGTGGGCGTTTTCGTAGCTCTGCTCCACGCCCAGTCCGCGCATGTACAGGTTGCCGAGGTTGACCTGGGCGTCCGGATCCCCGCGCGTTGCCAGTGGGCGGAATTCTGCCAGGGCCCGGTCCCAGTCGCCAGCCTCGACCGCAGCCATGCCCTTGGCGAAATCGGCCGCAGCGAGTCCGGTGGCCAGGAAAAGTCCCGCTAGCCCCGGCCAGAACGGTGCGCATCGCATCAGTCGCCCTCCAGGGTCAGGACGAGCTTGCCGAAGTGTTGCCCACTGGCCAGGTAACGGTGGGCGTCGTCGGCGCCGGCGAGGGGGAAGCGGCGATCGAGCACGGCGCGCAGCTGGCCGTCGCACACCCAGGGCCAGACACGTTTCCGGATGACCGCGGCCAGCCGGACCTTTTCCGCCAGCGAGCGCGAGCGCAGGGTCGAGCCGGTGATCGTCAGCCGCCTGAGCAGGATCGGCAGGAGGTTGATCTCGGCCCTGGGGCCGCCCTGCACGGCGATTAGGGACAGGCGTCCGCCGGGCGCCAGGATGGCCAGATGGTCCTTGAGAGAGGGGCCGCCGACGATGTCCAGGATGACGTCGACGCCTCTGCCTTCCGTCAGCTCGAGCACCCGCGTCCTGAGGTCATCGCGCCGGTAATCGATGGCTTTGGCGCCCAGCCGCTCGCAGGCCGCGCATTTTTCGGCGCCGCCCGCCGTCGCCATGACCTGCGCCCCGGCCAGCCGCGCCATCTGGATCGCGGTGGTGCCGATGCCGCTGCCACCGCCCTGGATCAGCAGGGTTTCGCCGGTCCGCAGCCCGCCGCTCTCGAAGACATTGGCCCAGACGGTGAACAGGGCCTCCGGCAGCGCGGCCGCTTCCGCGAGGGGTACGCTGTCCGGCACCGGCAGGCACAGCGCGGCGGCGGCGCGGACATACTCGGCATAGCCACCGCCCGGCAGCAGCGCGGCGACGCGCTCGCCGACGGCTGGCTGGTGGACGCCGGGGCCGGTCATGACCACCGTGCCCGCGACCTCGAGTCCCGGCGTGGCCGGTGTGCCCGGCGGAGGCGGATAAAGCCCCCGGGCCTGCATGATGTCCGCCCGGTTGACGCCCGCCGCCGCAACCCGGATCAGGGCCTCGTCGGGTCCGGGCACCGGCACGGGTTCGTCCCGGCACGTCAGGGCATAGTGCTCGCCGGGCAAGTCGACGGCCACGGCGCGCATGCGTGCAGGGATGGCGGGTACCGGCATGGATGTCCGCTCAGGCTTTGCGGGGATGCAGGACCGTGTTGCGCGGCGGCGCGGAGGTGTCGGCCTCCGGATGGTCGAGCGTGAAGTGCAGCCCGCGGCTCTCCTTGCGCATCAGGGCGCAGCGGATGATCAGCTCGGCGACGATGACCAGGTTGCGCAGTTCCAGCAGGTCGTTGGTCACGCGGAAGTTGCCGTAGTATTCGGCGATTTCCTGCTTCAGCAGTTCCACCCGCCGCAAGGCTCGCTGCAGGCGCTTGTCGGTGCGGACGATGCCGACATAATCCCACATGAAGCGGCGGATTTCGTCCCAGTTGTGGGCCACCACCACCTCCTCGTCCGAATCCGTCACCTGGGACTCGTCCCAGTCCGGCAGGGGCGGTGGCGGCGGGCGCTGGTGCAGGTTGACCTGGATGTATTCCGCGGTCTGCCTGGCAAACACTAGGCACTCCAGCAGCGAGTTGCTGGCCATGCGGTTGGCGCCGTGCAGGCCGGTGCAGGCGGCTTCGCCGATCGCCAGCAGTCCCGCCACGCTGGTGCAGCCGCGATGGTCGCTCAGGATGCCGCCGCAGGTGTAATGCGCGGCCGGCACGACCGGGATCGGATCGCGGGTGATGTCGATGCCGAGTTCCAGGCAGCGCGCATGAATGGTCGGAAAATGCTGGACGATGAAGTCGGCCGGCCGGTGGGAAATGTCCAGGAACACGCAGTCGGCGCCCAGCCGCTTCATCTCGTGGTCGATGGCGCGGGCGACGATGTCGCGCGGGGCCAGCTCGGCGCGCGGGTCGAAGCGCTGCATGAATGGCGTGCCGTCGCGCAGCAGCAGGCGCCCGCCTTCGCCGCGCACCGCCTCCGAGATCAGGAAGGAGCGGGCATGCGGGTGGTACAGACAGGTCGGGTGGAACTGGATGAATTCCAGGTTGGCCACGCTGGCGCCGGCCCGCCAGGCCATGGCGATGCCGTCGCCGGTGGCGATGTCCGGGTTGCTGGTATAGAGGTAGACCTTGCTGGCGCCACCCGAGGCGATCACGACGAAGCGGGCGCGGAAGGTTTCCACCTGCTGGGTCTGGCCGTTCAGGACGTAGGCGCCCAATACCCCGAGGTCGCCGAGGCCCAGTTTCGCTCCCGTGATCAGGTCGATGGCGTTGTGGTACTCGAACAGGTGGATGTTGGGGTGTTCGCGCGCGCGTCGTTCCAGCGAGGTTTCCACGGCCCGCCCGGTGGCATCGGCCGCATGGACGACCCGCCGATGGGTATGTCCACCCTCGCGGGTGAGGTGCAGCTGATGCGTGCCGCTGTCGGATGCGACTTCCGTGAAGGCAACGCCCTGGTCCAGCAGCCAGTCGATGCAGGCCTTGCCGTGCGAAACGACCAGCCGGACCGTGTCCGGATCACAGAGGCCGGCGCCGGCCTCGAGCGTGTCCTGGATGTGCGATTCGATCGAATCCTCGGCGTCGAGAACCGCCGAGATGCCGCCCTGCGCATAGAGGGTGTTCGATTCGATCAGTGCCGTCTTGGAGATGACGGCGACCGAAATCTGGTCGGCGAGCCGCAACGCAAGGCTCAGCCCGGAGGCGCCGCTGCCTATGATGAGAACGTCGTACCAAGGGGAGGGCATGCGCGCGGTCGCTGGATGAATCGGAATTTCATCGTACTGTAAAAAAAAATCCCCGGCCATCGTCGGGGCGAGGGGCGGGGCGTCCCCGTGGCGGCGGTTTCGATTGAATGGCAGGCAACAAACAAAGATAATGACGCATTCGTTGCCATGCTCAACCCTGTCAGGGTCCGGAACGCGCTGGACCATTCCGGGTGATCGGCCGGCTGTCCAGCAGGCTTTGTGCTGAAACACCTCGGCGACACACCAAAATCAACGGGCTCATTTAGGTCAGGAAGGTTTCCCGGATGGGAGAGGAACTCGACGAGGAACTGGTCAGACGTGTGCAGCAGGGTGACAAGAAGGCCTTCGACAGCCTGGTTCGCAAATACCAGTACAAGATCGCGCAACTCATCAATCGCTATATCAAGGACCAGCACGAGGCGCTGGATGTCGCGCAGGAGACCTTCATCAAGGCTTATCGCGCCTTGCCGGGGTTTCGCGGGGACAGCGCCTTCTACACCTGGCTGTATCGAATCGCGATCAATACGGCCAAGAATCACCTCTCGATGCGCAGCCGTCGCCCCACGGATGACGAGATCGAGATCGAGGACGCGGAACAATTTGAATCGGGGGGGCGTCTCAGGAACTACGAGACACCCGAGGGGATGCTACTGACCGAGGAAATCGCGGCTGCCATTCAGGATGCCCTCAGGAAGCTGCCGGAAGAGCTGCGCATGGCCATCTCGCTCAGGGAGTTCGACGGCTTGAGCTACGACGAGATTGCCAAGGTCATGGGGTGTCCCGTGGGTACTGTCAGATCGCGAATTTTCCGGGCGCGCGAAGCCATCGACAAGCGCCTCGAACCCTTGATTAGGTGAACGACCATGAACAACGACATGCAAGAAAACTTGAGCGCGTACCTGGACGATGAGCTGGGTTACCACGAATCGTTGGGCGTCATGTCCCGCGTGCAGGCGGACCCGCAGGTCGCGGCCAGGCTGTACCGCTACGCGGTTGCCCGCGAACTGATGCGCTCCTCCTCCGCCCTGGTGCCGGATCCGGGGTTCGCCGACCGTGTGCAGGCGGCTCTGGCGGACGAACCGGTCGTGCTCGCGCCGCGCAGCTGGCGGTCCCGCTACCGCGAGAAGGTCACGACGCTGGCGTTGGCTGCCTCGGTGGCGGCGCTGGCCCTGCTGGTGGGGCGCTCCATCAGTCAGCATGTGCCCTGGCAGGGCGGAGAAATGCTGGCGCAGGCCCCGCTCAGTGCGCCAGTCGTCAGGGCCGGCGTGGACCCGGACTTGCAGGACTTCGTCGCCCTGCACAACGAATCCACCTATCTTTCGGGCGCCCAGGGCATGCTGCCTTCGGTCCGGCTGGTAAGCGGTCAGTCCGGACATTGAGTCATTCGGGAACCTTCCACGTGATGCGCGGGCTGCCAAAACAATCCCGAGGAAACTTTCTGGGCCTCATGCTGGTGCTGATCCCCCTGTGGGCACTGGCCGGAGAAGATCACGCCGCAGCACCGGCATCCGGCCTGGAGTGGCTGGCCGGCATGCGCAAGGCGGCCAGCACACTGACCTATCAGGGCGTGGTCGCCTACATCAAGGACCAGCAGGTCGACAGCTTCAAGCTCTACCATCAGGTCCGGGGCGGGCATGAACAGGAGCGGCTGGTCGCCATGAACAGCCCCTACCGCGAGGTGGTTCGCACGGACGGCAACCTGGCCCGCTACACGGGGGAGAACCAGCGGGTGGTGGTCGAGACCAAGCCCGCCAGCCAGTCCGTCCTGATCAACCTTCCCGAGGACTCGGCAACCCTGGAACGCCTCTATCGCGTTCACCTGCGGGGTCGGGAATATGTCGCCGGGGCACTGACCCAGGTGGTTGCCCTGGAGCCGAAGGATGGCTACCGCTACAGCCGCCTCCTGTGGATCGACACCGAAACCTGCCTGCCGCTCAAGCTGGACGTGCTGAACGAGGATGGCCAGTCGGTCGAACAGATGGTCTTCACCACCATCGACACCCGGAACCCGATCGCCCCGGAGGATTTGCAGCCCTCGTCCCGGACGCAATCCGCCGTGACCCAGGTCAGCCACCGTGAGGCACGGCCGCTGGAGAGCCTCAACTGGTCGCTGCGCCGGGTGCCGGAGGGCTTCCAGATTGTCTCCTATTCCCTGTTCATGCGGCCTCCGGCCAACCAGCCCATCGAACATGTCTTGCTGAGTGATGGCTTCTCGACCGTCTCCGTGTACATCGAGAAGCGCGGCAATCCCGTCAATGCCGGCGCTTACCGGCTGGGCGCCGTCAACGTTGAGACCGCCGCCCTGAGCGACCATGTCGTGACGGTGATGGGCGAGGTGCCGGCCAAGACCGTAGGGCTCATCGCCAGCGGCATACAGCCGAAGGCGCCGGCGCCCTGATTCCCGGGGCCCGGAGTCTCCCTGACAACCTGCCGGTCGATGGACAGCCGTTCGATCCCGTTTTTCCATAGCCCTCCTTCCGTGCCTCTCCAGAGCTACCCTACTATGCCTAAAGCCCACTGGTCCCGAGTCCTGCTGCTGGTGTCCGTGACGCTGTTCGCGCCTTTCGGACAGGCGCAGCTTCCCGACTTCACCGCCCTGGTCGAGCAGAACAATGCTGCCGTGGTCAACATCAGCACGACCCAGAAAGTGGCGGCCAACGATTTGCAGCCGCAGCTTCCCGAGGGCATGGAAATTCCCGAAGGAACACCTTTCGATGACCTGTTGCGACGCTATTTCGGCGAAGGCGTGCCCGGCATGCCGGGAGGACCCGGCGGGCCTGGCGGCGAGCCGAGCGAGTCCAAGTCGCTGGGGTCGGGGTTCATCATTTCGCCGGACGGCTACATCATCACCAATCATCATGTGATCAAGGATGCCGACGAGGTTGTCGTCCGGCTCCAGGATCGCCGCGAGCTGGTGGCCCGTATCGTCGGTTCCGACAAGCGCAGCGACATTGCCCTGCTGAAGGTCGAGGCCAGGGAACTGCCGGTGGTGAAACTGGGTTCCTCCGAGGATCTCAAGGTCGGCGAGTGGGTCCTGGCGATTGGTTCGCCGTTCGGCTTCGATCACTCCGTGACCGCCGGCATCGTCAGCGCCAAGGGCCGCAGCCTGCCGAGCGACAATTACGTGCCGTTCATCCAGACCGACGTGGCCATCAATCCCGGCAATTCCGGCGGGCCCCTGTTCAATCTGGACGGTGAGGTGGTCGGCGTCAATTCGCAGATCTACAGCCGCACCGGCGGCTTCATGGGGCTGTCCTTCGCCATCCCCATGGATGTGGCCATGCAGGTGGTCGAACAGCTCAAGAGCCAGGGCAAGGTATCCCGCGGCTGGCTGGGTGTGCAGATCCAGGATGTGACGCGGGAGTTGGCCGAATCCTTCGGCATGAAAAAGCCGCAGGGCGCGCTGGTGGCCAAGATTCTGCCCAAGAGCCCGGCCGAGACGGCCGGGCTGCAGATCGGCGACATCATCGAGGCGTTCAACGGACGCGAGATCGAATCCTCCGCCGCGTTGCCGCCGATGGTCGGCGCCACCAAGATCGGCGAGACCGCCAAACTCAAGGTGCTGCGGCAGGGCAAGAGCATGGAGGTGCCGATCAAGATCGGCATGCTGCCCGACGAGGAGCCACAGGCAGCCGGCGGCGCCGAGGAAAGCGGTGCCGGCAACAAGGTCGAACGCCTGAACGTCACCCTTGCCGACCTGACCGACGCGCAGCGCGAGCAGCTGGAACTGCCCAAGACCGGCGGGGCCCTGATCACCGGCGTGAAGCCGGGACTTGCCGCCGAGGCCGGCATCCGTCGCGGCGACGTCATACTCCGCGTGCAGGATCAGCCGGTCCGCGATGCCAAGCACCTGGCCGACCTGGTCAACGGCCTGCCCAAGGGCAAGACCGTCGCCGTGCTGGTGCAGCGCCGGGGTGGCTCGCAGTTCCTTGCCATCAAGCTGAAGGATTGAGCCGGTGGCGGATCAACAGCACATACGCAACTTTTCCATCATCGCCCACATCGATCATGGCAAATCGACCCTGGCGGATCGCTTCATCCAGACCTGCGGCGGCCTGAGCGAGCGCGAAATGTCGGCGCAGGTGCTCGATTCCATGGATATCGAGCGCGAGCGCGGCATCACCATCAAGGCGCAGAGCGTGACCCTGGCGTACCAGGCTCGGGATGGCGAAACCTATCAGCTGAACCTGATCGATACGCCCGGGCATGTGGACTTCTCCTATGAGGTGTCGCGTTCCCTGGCTGCCTGCGAGGGCGCCTTGCTGGTCGTCGACGCGGCCCAGGGCGTGGAGGCGCAGAGCGTCGCCAACTGCTACACCGCGATCGAGCAGGGGCTGGAAGTCATCCCCGTGCTCAACAAGATCGATCTGCCCTCGGCCGAGCCGGAGCGGGTCTGCACCGAGATCGAGGAGATCATCGGCGTGCCGGCGGACGAGGCCCTGAAGATCAGCGCCAAGACCGGTCTCGGCGTCGACGAACTGCTGGAGCAACTGGTCGCCAAGGTGCCGCCGCCCAAGGGCGACCCCGCCGCGCCCTTGCAGGCCTTGATCATCGACTCCTGGTTCGACAATTACCTGGGCGTGGTGTCGCTGGTGCGGGTGGTCAACGGCTCGATCCATCGCAAACAGAAAATCCTGCTGATGTCGACCGGCAAGAGTCATCTGGCCGACAGGCTGGGGGTATTCACGCCCAAGTCGCTGAACAAGGAGACACTGGAGACGGGCGAGGTCGGCTTCGTCATCGCTGGTATCAAGGACATCTTCGGCGCACCGGTGGGCGACACCATCACCGCCGCCGACCAGCCCTGCGCGGAACCCCTGCCCGGCTTCCAGCAGGTACAGCCGCGCGTGTTCGCCGGACTCTATCCGGTGGACTCCGACGACTATGAGGATCTGCGCGAGGCGCTGAACAAGCTGCATCTCAACGACGCGGCGCTGCACTACGAACCGGAGACCTCCCAGGCGCTGGGCTTCGGCTTCCGCTGCGGGTTCCTCGGCATGCTGCACATGGAGATCATCCAGGAGCGGCTGGAGCGCGAGTATGACCTCGACCTGATCACCACCGCGCCGACCGTGGTCTACGAGGTACTGAAGACCGACGAGGCGACGATCGAGATCGACAATCCGTCCAAGCTGCCGCCACCTAACGAGGTTGTCGAGATCCGCGAGCCGATCATCGAGGCCAACATCCTGGTGCCGCAGGACTATCTGGGCAACGTCATCAGCCTGTGCATCGAGAAGCGCGGTGTGCAGCGGCGCATGCAGTTCATGGGCGGCCAGGTAGCCATCAGTTTCGAGCTGCCGCTCAGCGAAGTGGTGCTGGATTTCTTCGATCGGCTGAAATCCGTGAGTCGTGGCTTCGCTTCCTTCGACTATGAGTTCTTGCGCTTTCAGGCGGCGCCCCTGGTCAAGCTGGACATCCTCATCAACACCGAGCGGGTCGACGCCCTGTCCCTGATTGCCCACCGTGATATCAGCCAGACCCGCGGCCGCGATCTGGTCGAGCGCATGAAGGATCTGATTCCGCGGCAGATGTACGAGGTGGCCATCCAGGCGGCGATCGGCTCCAAGATCATCGCCCGCTCCACGGTCAAGGCCATGCGCAAGAATGTCCTCGCCAAGTGTTATGGCGGCGACATCACCCGCAAGAAAAAGCTGCTGGAAAAACAGAAGGCCGGCAAGAAGCGCATGAAGCAGGTGGGCAAGATCGACATTCCCCAGGAAGCCTTCCTGGCCGTGCTGCGCGTCAACAAGGACTCATAGATGGACTACGATTTTTCCTTCTTCCTGGTGCTGGGGACCTTTGTCACCGGCATCGTCTGGGGTGTGTATGCGCTGATGCAGCGTTACCGGCTGGTCGAGGCAGGGCAGCCTGAGCCGGTACTGGTGGAATACGCGCGGTCCTTCTTTCCGGTGGTGCTGATCGTGCTGCTGCTGCGGTCCTTCCTGGTCGAGCCGTTCCGCATCCCCTCCGGATCCATGATGCCGACGCTGCTGGTGGGTGACTTCATCCTCGTCAACAAATTCACCTACGGCGTGCGCCTGCCGGTACTGAACACCAAGATCATCGAAAATGGCGCGCCCGAGCGCGGCGATATCGTCGTGTTCCGCTTTCCCAAGGATCCGACCGTCGACTACATCAAGCGCGTGATCGGCCTGCCGGGAGACCGCATCGGCTATTACAACAAGCAGGTCTTCGTCAACGGCACCGCCATCAAGCAGACGCCGCTGGGCGTCTATTCGGGTGGCAGCCAGGGCGGCAGCATGGACGGCGAGGCCCTGTTGAACGAGGAGCTTGGCGCGGTCCATCACGACATCCTGGTTCGGGCTGGCGAACCCTCGGCCCGCGAGGGTGAGTTCGTGGTGCCGGAGGGGCACTATTTCGTCATGGGTGATAACCGGGACAACAGCAACGACAGCCGCTTCTGGGGTGCCGTGCCCGAGGCCAACCTGGTCGGGCGCGCATTCTTCATCTGGATGAGCTGGGATTCCGGCAAGCCCGGCATCGCCTTCAACCGCATCGGCACCCTCCTGGAATGAGTGACCGTTCGCCCGGTCGGCGACAGGCGGGTGTCACCCTGACCGGCTTTCTGCTGCTGGCGGCCGTGGCCGCCCTGGCCGGCAAGCTCTTGTTGAGCCTGCTGCCGGTCTACCTCGACCATTTCAAGGTCGTGGCGGCGCTGGAGTCGCTGCAGGCCCAGCCGGACTGGCCGTCGCGTTCGCGGGAGGAGATCCTCGCCACGCTGCAGAAGCGCTGGGAGATCGATTCCGTCACCTACGTGACAGCACCCGATGTGACGGTCAGCCGCGAGGGTCGCCTGACCCGGGTGCGCATCGCCTACGATGTCGCCCGTCCGTTTATCCGCAACATCGAACTGCTCGTCCATTTCGATGACGCGATCGAGGCGGAACCGCGTTGACGCACGAACCCGAAAAGCTGGCCCGCAAGCTGGGCCTCCGGTTCTCCGATCCGGACCTGGTCCGGCGCGCGCTCACCCACCGCAGCGCGGCGGCGGACAACAACGAGCGGCTGGAGTTTCTCGGTGACTCGGTGCTGGGATTCGTCATCGCCGAGCGGCTGTACCAGAAGTTTTCCGGTGCCGATGAAGGTGTCCTGAGCCGTTTGCGGGCCACGCTGGTCAACCAGACCGCGCTCGCTAACATCGCCCGGCAGCTGCACCTGGGCGACCATCTCATCCTGGGCTCCGGTGAACTCAAGAGCGGCGGCTATCGGCGGGATTCCATCCTTTCGGACGCGCTGGAGGCGCTGATCGGCGCCTTGCTGCTGGATCAGGGCATGGATGCCTGCCGGACGTGGATACTCAAGCTGTTTGCCGAGCAGATCGAGGGGCTGTCCATCCGCGACTGGAAGAAGGATCCGAAGACCCGCCTGCAGGAATCCATGCAGGCCCGCGGCCTGCAACTGCCCATGTACACGCTGCGCTCGGTCGTGGGCCAGCCGCATGACCAGAGCTTCGTGGTGGAATGTCGGGTATCGCTGACCGAGGAGACCTGCGAGGGGCGGGGTTCCTCGCGCAAGCGGGCGGAGCAGGCCTCTGCCGAGAAGATGCTGGCCAAGCTGGCCGAGGAATTCGGCCTCAAGACCTGAGCCTTGCCAGCCGCTCAGGGAGCTGGCGGCAGCGTCAGGACGCCGCCGCCGATATCCTCGTTCAGCTCGAGCAGGGTCATGCAGGTGGATGGGGCGTTGCCCATGCTGTAGCGGTAGCGACGCTGTTCGGCGAGGTTGAGGTGACCGATGCCGGGCAGGGGCTCGCTGACGTCGCCCTCGAAGGTTTTGGCGATGGCTGGCGGATTGCGCCTGGCCGGCGTGTAGCGGCGCGCGGCCAGCAGTATGCCCTGGCCACCCGGATAGCCGCCGATGCCGTTGAGCGTGAGCCAGTCGCCGTCGGGTTTGAGCAGAACCCGGCCACCTTCCTGCACATAGCGACCGGCGTTGATGCCGTTGCCGGGCGGGAAGCTCAAGGCATAGGTTCCATCCGCGCGGAACGCCAGGCTGCCGCGGGCACCGTTCACGCTGCTGGCGGTGCGCTTCGCGGCGTTGGGGCAGGTCTTCTTCAGCACGAGATCGGTGTTCATCTTCACTGGCCACTGGGTTCCCGCCAGGACGGGGTCAGCTGCTGGCAGCTTGCGGATTCAGCAGCCACGAGGCGGCGAGCGCGAGGACGAGACGTTGCATGGTTCCTCCGTGGGCATTCAGGGGTATGGGCAGGCTGCCGGATGGTCGCCAGGGCAAGATGTTAGGGGCGGGTTCCGGATGGGTCCAGCATCAGAATGCTCATGTCCGGTCGTGTGGTATCCCGGGGCAAGCGTCCTGCCCGTCTTCTGGCGTCGGCGGTGGTTGCGGCGGAGGGGGGTGGATGCAGCCGTGCTATGCTCTGATTCATGCGCAGCAGCCACCTCTGCACCCACACACATTCTGGAATCAACACAGTGAGCCATAGCTTGAACGCGGGGTTGCAAGCATGAAAGCGGGATTTGTCGCCCTCGTCGGTCGGCCGAACGTCGGCAAGTCGACCCTGCTGAATCATCTGGTCGGGCAGAAGATCAGCATCACCTCTCGGCGGCCCCAGACCACGCGGCACCGGATTCATGGCATCAAGACCACCGAGGTGGGGCAGGCGGTCTATGTCGATACCCCCGGCATCCATGCGAGCGAGAAGCGGGCCATGAACCGTTATCTCAACAAGACTGCCGGTTCGGCGCTGGGCGATGTCGATCTGGTCGTCTGGCTGATCGATCGCGCCGGCTGGCTGCCGGAGGATGAACTGGTGCTGAAGCGGATCAAGGCCGCCGGTGTGCCGGTGATCCTGGCGATCAACAAGATCGACCGGCTGGAGGACAAGGATACGCTCCTGCCCTTCCTGCAGCAGGTCGCCGCCAGCCATGATTTCGCGGCCATGATCCCGTTTTCGGCGCTCAAGGGTACCAACCTGGAGACACTGGACCGCACCATCATGGACCTGCTGCCGGAGGGTGATCCGATTTTCCCCGAGGATCAGGTTACCGACCGCTCCATGCGCTTCATGGCCGCCGAGATCGTCCGCGAGAAGCTGCTGCGGGCGCTGGGACAGGAAGTCCCGCATGCCATCACCGTCGAGATCGAGCAGTTCCGGCAGGACGGCGCGCTGACCCGCATCAGCGCCCTGATCTGGGTCGAGCGCCCGGGCCAGAAGGCCATCGTCATCGGCAAGCAGGGCGAAGTGCTCAAGAAGGTCGGCGAGCGTGCCCGCCATGATCTGGAGCGCATGCTGGAGGGCAAGGTGTTCCTGCAGCTGTGGGTCAAGGTCAAGGAAGGCTGGTCCGATGACGAACGGGCCTTGCGGAGCCTCGGCTACGCGGATTGAGCGGGGTGGAACGGGAAGGGTTCGAGCGGGCGCTGGTCCTGCATGTGCGGCCCCACCGGGAAACCAGTCTCCTGGTCGAGGTGCTGACCGAGCGGCATGGCCGGGTGCGCTGCCTGGCCAGGGGCGCACGCCGGGGCCGGCATCCGCAATCGCATATCCTGCGGCCGCTGAATCCGGTCCGGCTGGGCTGGCTGGGGCGAGGCGAACTGCCGCTGCTGACCCAGGTCGAGGCCGCCGAGCCGGCTCTTCCGTTGCAGGGCCGGGCGCTCTATTGCGGGTTCTACATCGGCGAGCTGTTGCACCGCCTGTTGCCGCTGGGCGATCCGCAGCCCATGGTTCTGGCCCTGAGCCTGGAGGTCCTGGTCCGGCTGGCAGCCGGCGATGACGAAGCGGGCTGTCTGCGGCACTTCGAACTGGCCCTGCTGGAGGCGCTCGGCTACGGACTGCAACTGGAGACCGACGCCGAGGGCCTGCCGATCCAGGCCGGGCGGCGCTATCGCTATCACCCGGAGCAGGGTGCGCTGGCGGCGCCCGCCAACCAGCCGGATGCCGTCGCCGGCGGCACGCTCCTGGCCCTGTGGCAGCGGGCGCCCCTGAGCGCCGGCCAGCAGGGTGAGGCCAAGCGCCTGATGCGTGCCGTCATCCAGCACCATCTGGACGGCCGACCGCTGAAAAGCCGCGAACTCTTTCAATCAGACCCGACCCGATACCGACGTGCAGACTAGACCGCCCATCTACCTAGGCCTCAACATCGATCACATCGCCACGGTCCGCCAGGCGCGGGGAACCCGGTACCCCGAGGTTGTCCATGCCGCGCTCCTGGCCGAACAGGCCGGCGCGGATGGCATCACCGCGCACCTGCGGGAAGACCGGCGCCATATCCAGGACCGCGACATCCACCTGCTGGCGAGCCTCTTGCAGACCCGCCTGAACCTGGAGATGGCGGTGACGGACGCGATGGTCGAAATCGCCCTGGCGGTGCGGCCGGGCGCCTGCTGCCTGGTCCCGGAGAAGCGCGCGGAGCTGACCACCGAAGGTGGCCTGGATGTCGCCGGCAATTTCCCGCGTATCGCGTCGGCCTGCCGGCAGCTGGGCGCCGCCGGCGTCGAGGTGTCGCTGTTCATCGATGCCGAGCCGCACCAGATCGAGGCCTCCCACCAGGCGGGCGCGCCGGTGATCGAACTGCATACGGGCCACTATGCCGATGCGGCCACTCCCGAAGCCGCCATGGCCGAGCTCGATCGCCTGCGCCAGGCCGCCGAGCAGGCCGCCGGTCTGGGGCTGAGCGTGAACGCCGGCCATGGCCTGCACTACCACAATGTTGCCGGGATTTGCCGCATCCCGCAGTTTCGCGAACTCAACATCGGCCATGCCATCATCGCCCGGGCGCTGTTCTCCGGGCTGGAGCAGGCCGTGCGCGACATGAAGGCCATCATGCAGACGGCCCGGTCGGCCATTTGATTGACCCCCGCCCGGGCTTCTGGGATAGTTGACCATTCAATGGGTACTCGGAGACCGCACGGCTTTTCCGGCGAGGCAACCCAATGGCGCGCCAGACCGCGTCCTCCGCGGGTGCGGAGATCCGGTTCTGGACCCTGCGCCGTCACTGCCGCGCCGTCCCGCGAACTGCGCCGTCCTCAAAGGCATGCCTGAACCACGTCACCAGTCTGAAGCCGCGGGCCATCGCCCCGCGCGCCATCTGTCGGCGCCGCGCCTGGCGGCACCTGCCCGGAGCTTCCGGGCCTTTGCCTTGGGCTTGCTGGTCCTGTTCGCGCTGCTCGGCCTGCTGTATCAGTTCCATACCCAGCTGGACACGCTGGAGGCGCGCCTGCTGAGCCAGCCGGCCGGTGGCGAGCGGCTGCAGGCCATGGGCCGGCAGATGGGCGTCCTGCGCGAGCGGCTGCACGGACTCATGGCCGACTCTGTGGAGATGCGGCTGAAGTCGCTTGAGCGCAGCCTGTCCTCGGGCAGGATCAATGCCGAGGATCTGGCCTTGTTCCAGACGCTGCAACAGGATCTCAAGGCGCTGGAAAGCTACAGCGAGGCGTATGGTCCCGCCGGCCTCGACGATGCCGGCCGCGAGCATCCCCGCTACCAAGCGGCGGGCGCCGTGGCGGCGGTCGTCAGCCAGAGCGAGCTGCTGCGGGAAATCTCGCGCCTGCGCCTGTTGCTGTATCTCTGCCTGACCGGACTGGTTGCCGGTGGCGGTTTCCTGGCCACCCGCTCCTGGCTCGCCCATCGCGCCACGCCGGCGCTCAAGAACCCCGCGCGCCCGCGCACCGCCCTGCTGCCCCGGAAGCGGCGCGCCGGCTGATTCCCCCAGAGCCCCCGGCCATCGGCCGGTGGGCGCCGCATCGACAAACGCAACGCCAGGCTGTGTTGAATTCCCCCGCCATCGAGGCCAGCGGCCTCTCCCGGCGCCTTTGCGTGGCGCCCATGCTCGACTGGACCGACCGGCATTGCCGCTATTTCCTGCGACGGATCGCGCCGCAGGTCTTGCTGTACACGGAGATGGTGACCACCGCCGCCATCCTGCACGGCAATCGCGAGCACCTGCTGGGCTTCGATCCCGACGAGCAGCCGCTGGCCCTGCAACTCGGCGGCAGCAACCCCGCCGATCTGGCCGCCTGCGCGCGGATAGGCGAGGCCTGGGGCTACCGGGAAATCAATCTCAACGTCGGCTGCCCCAGCGACCGTGTCCAGCAGGGGCGCTTTGGTGCCTGCCTCATGGCCGAGCCGGAACTGGTTGCCGACTGCGTCGCGGCCATGCGGCAGGCGGTGTCGGTCCCGGTGACCGTCAAGACGCGCATCGGCATCGACGCGCGCGATTCCTACGAGGAACTGGCTCATTTCGTGGCCACCGTGGCCGCCGCTGGCTGCCAGACCTTCGTCATCCATGCCCGTAAGGCCTGGCTGAGCGGCCTTTCGCCCCGCGAGAACCGCGAGATTCCGCCGCTGCGCTACGACGTGGCCGCCGCGCTCAAGCGCGATTTTCCCGGGCTGGAGATCGTGCTCAATGGCGGCATCCAGAACCTCGACGAGGCGGCCCGCCACCTCGAGACCTTCGACGGCGTGATGATCGGCCGCGCCGCCTACCACAACCCCTATCTGCTGGCGGAAGCCGGCAGGCTGTTCGGCAGGCGCGACCCCGCGCCCTCCCGGCGCGAGGTGGTCGAGCGCATGCTGCCCTACATCCAGCGGCAACTGGAGCGCGGAACCCGCCTGCATGCCATCAGCCGCCACATGCTGGGTCTGTATCACGGCCAGCCCGGCGGTCGCCTCTGGCGCCGGCGGCTGGGCGAGGCCGCGACACGCAAGGATGCCGGCGTGGCGGATATCCTCGCGGTGCTGCCGGCGGACCCTCGCGCCGCCCCGGTCTCGCAGCCAGCCGGCGAGCCGTGCGGGGTATACTGACCGCCCTTCCCATCAAGGTGATAGAGATGCAAAACACGGAAATGGAAGAACTCTTCTCCCGGCTGATCCAGGGTATCGGCGAGGACGTGACCCGCGAAGGTCTCCTCGACACGCCCAAGCGGGCGGCGGCCGCGTTCCGCTTCCTCAACAACGGCTACAACCGCAGCCTGGAGAATGTCCTCAACAACGCCATCTTCGAGGCCGATACCGAGGACATGGTGATCGTCAAGGACATCGAGCTGTATTCCCTCTGCGAGCACCACCTGCTGCCCTTCATCGGCAAGTGCCATGTCGCCTATCTGCCCAAGGGGAAGGTCATCGGGCTCTCCAAGGTGGCGCGCATCGTCGACATGTACGCCCGCCGCCTGCAGATCCAGGAGCGGCTGACCAACCAGATCGCCACGGCCCTGCAGACCGCCATCAATCCCGCCGGCGTCGCCGTGGTCATCGAGGCCAAGCACCTCTGCATGATGATGCGCGGCGTGGAAAAGCAGAATTCGGTGATGACCACCTCGTCCATGCTGGGCCTGTTCCGCCGGCAGATCAGCACCCGCTCCGAGTTTCTCAACCTCATCAACCGCTAGGCCTGTCGTGGCCGGCCCGCCCCGCCCATCGGCCTGCCGGCCTGCCAGCCGGGACGGACAACCGTCCCGGTGCGCGCCCCCGGCTCCGGTCGCCTGACGATGCGCGCCGCAAGGACCGCCGCCCGCCCGCCCGCCCGCCGTCCGCCCCGGCGGAGACGCTCGTTCCTGGGGGACTTCGCGCGTCTCCTGCTGTATCCGCTACCTTTCCTGCTTGCCGCCCTGGCCGCCTATGTCGGCTACCAGGACCGGCTGGTCCGTGAACAGTTCGAGGGCAAGCGCTGGGCCCTGCCGGCCCGCGTCTATGCCAGCCCGGCCGAGATCTTCGTCGGCGCCGCCTACGATGCCGACAGCTTCGAGTGGCTGCTGGGGCAGCTGAAGTACCGCCGGGACGCGCAGCTGGCGACCCAGGGCAGCTATGTCCGCCTGGGTGACGAAGTCGTTTTCAAGACCCGCGAGTTCCAGTTCCCGGACAAGCCGGAGCCGGCGCGCGAGCTACGGGCCCAGTTCACCGACGGGCAGATCATCCTGCTGGAAGACATGAACAGCGGCAAATCCGTTGCCCTGCTGCGCATGGAGCCGCCGCAGATCGGCAGCTTCTATCCGGCCCGGCGCGAGGACCGGGTGCTCATCCAGCTCGGCCAGGCACCGAAGAATCTCCTCAATGCCCTCTTCGCCAGCGAGGACCGCGACTTCTATCGCCATCCCGGCGTTTCCCTGCGCGGCATCCTGCGCGCCCTGTTCGCCAATGTCCGCGCCGGCGGCATCGTCCAGGGCGGCAGCACCCTGACCCAGCAGCTGGTCAAGAACTTCTACCTGTCCTCGGAGCGCACCTGGTGGCGCAAGCTCAACGAGATCGCGATGGCCATCATCCTGGATGCCCGCTACTCCAAGGACGAGATACTCGAAGCCTATCTCAACGAAATCTATCTGGGCCAGGACGGCAGTCGCGCGGTACATGGCTTCGGCCTCGCCAGCCAGTACTACTTCGGCCGTTCCGTCGAGGAGCTGGACCTGCACCATATCGCCCTGCTGGTGGCGCTGGTGCGCGGGCCCTCCTACTACGATCCCTACAGGTTCCCCGAGCGGGTGCAGAAACGTCGCGACCTGATCCTCGACGAGATGGTGGCGCAGGGCTATGTCGCGCCGGAGGCGGCGGCGGAGGCCAAGTCGCATCCGCTGGACGTGGTCGCCGACCCGCACCAGTCGGTCACCCGCTACCCGGCGTTCATGGATCTGGTCCGCCGGCAACTGCAGAAGGAGTACCGCCCCGAGGACCTGACCTCCGAGGGCCTGCGCATCTTCACGACGCTGGACGTGAATCTCCAGCGACAGCTCGAACTCGCCATCACGGCCAATCTCGATGCGCTGGACAAGCGCCGGCGGGCATCCCCGCTGGAAACCGCGGCCATCCTCACGCGCCGGGGTACCGGGGAGATCGCCGCGCTGGCGGGCAGCCGCGATCCCGAGTCCACCGGGTTCAACCGGGCGCTGGATGCCGTGCGGCAGATCGGCTCGCTGTACAAGCCGGTGGTCTACCTGACCGCGCTGGAGGAATCCGACCGCTACACGGTTGCCACCCTGCTGCAGGATTCCGCCATCCAGCTGAAGATCCCCGGCTCCACCTGGACGCCCAAGAACTTCGATGGCCGCGAGCATGGCGCCGTCCCCCTGTTCCGCGCCCTGGCCCATTCCTACAACCTGGCCACAGTGCGGCTGGGCATGGACCTTGGCATCGCCCACACCGCGCAGACCCTGCGCCGGCTGGGGGTCGAGCGGCCGGTCGAGATGGTACCCTCGCTGCTGCTGGGAACGGCCACGCTCTCGCCGCTGGAGGTCGCCCAGATGTACCAGACCCTGGCCAGCGATGGCTTCGTCACCCCGCTGCGGGCCATCCAGGCCGTGGTGTCACCGGAGGGCAAGCTCCTGCAGCGCTTCGGTCTCGACGTGCGGCAGGCCTTCGACGCCGCCACGGTCTACATCCTCAATACCCTGCTCAAGGAGGTCATGCGCAGCGGCACCGGCCGGCCGGCGCTGAGCCTGATGCCGGCCAGCCTGCAACCGGCCGGCAAGACCGGCACCACCAACGACCTCCGCGACAGCTGGTTCGCTGGCTTCACCGGCGATTACCTGGGCGTGGTCTGGATCGGTCGGGATGACAACCAGCCGACCGGCTACACCGGCGCGGAGGGCGCGCTGCGCATCTGGGCGACGGTGATGCAGCGGGTCAGCCGCGAACCGCTGGAACTCGACCGGCCGGACAACGTCGATCTCCTGTGGGTCGATGCCCAGCGCGGCGGCCGTTCCGCGGAAGGCTGCCCGGGCGTCATCCGCCTGCCTTTCCGGCAGGGCACCGAGCCCGACCGCAGCGCCAGCTGCGGCGGCAAGCCCGCGAAATCCCCGGCATCCGCCGACGATCTGTTCTGATTGTGTCTGTTGTCTGACTGCCATGACCACGCCCCGACCCGTTCTCATTACCGGCTGCTCCTCCGGCATCGGTCTGTGCGCCGCCCACGGCCTGCGCGCGCGTGGCTTCCGCGTCTTTGCCTCGGCCCGCCGCGACGAGGATGTCCGCCGCCTGGCCGATCTCGGCTTCGAGGCGGTGCGGCTGGACCTGGCCGATTCGGCCTCCATCCAGGCCGCCGTGCAGGCCGTGCTGGACGCGACCGGCGGCACGCTGTACGGGCTCTTCAACAATGGCGCCTATGGCCAACCCGGCGCCGTCGAGGACCTCAGCCGCGAAGTGCTGCGCGAACAGTTCGAAACCAACCTGTTCGGTACCCATGAACTGACCCAGCGCGTCATTCCGGTCATGCGCCGCCAGGGTGGCGGTCGCATCGTCCAGAACAGCTCGGTGCTGGGCTTTGCGGCGATGCGCTTCCGCGGCGCCTACAACGCCAGCAAGTACGCCCTGGAGGGGCTGACCGACACGCTGCGGCTGGAACTGGCCGGCAGCGGCGTGCAGGTGTCGCTGGTGGAGCCGGGACCGATACTGAGCCGGTTCCGCGACAATGCCTTCGCCAAGTACCGGCAGCACATCGACCCGACGCACAGCCCGCACCGCGAGACCTATCTCGCGATGGAGGCGCGCCTGCAGAAGACGGGGCCGGCCGTGCCCTTCACGCTGGGACCCGAGGCAGTGGTCGCCAAGGTGATCCACGCGCTGGAGTCGCCACGGCCGAAGGCCCGCTACTATGTGACCTTTCCCACCTATCTGTTCGGTGCCCTCAAGCGCGTCCTGCCCACGCGAGCCCTGGACTGGGTGCTGGGCAAGGTGGGCTGAAAGGTTTTCGCTGTGACCGACCCAACGCATGACCGACGATGAAGATGCTCAACTATGTCCTGCTGATCGTTGCCGGCGCCATCGGCATGTCGCTGCTGGATGGCGATCCCACGTCCGTCTCCCTGGAGGAGTGGGCCATTTATGCGGTCATGCTGTATGCCTCGTGGCGGCTGGTTCAGGCGCTGATCGAGTACATCCGCGATCACGAGGGCGGTATCTGAGCCTGCCGTCCGCGTCGCGGCGGACGGCTAGCTTGCGAGCGGGAACAGCCTGAGATGGGCCGGCGCGACCCGCGCCAGCCGTAGCCGCGCGCCGCGAGCGGGTGCCGCGCCGCCGGGCCAGCGGACGATCCAGGGCTTGGCATCCGGTGCGGCCGGCAGTTCGCTGGCCGGCCGGCAGTGCACCAGCGTTTCGTGACCGAGATACTCGCTGGCGATCACCTCGACCGTGAAGCCCGCCTCGTCCGCCCCAGCCGCCCGGAGATGGTCCGGGCGGATGCCGGCGAGGCAGACAGGCGGCGCCATGCCGGGCGGTGGCAGCCGGTGCAGCAGGGTGCTGGTTTGCTCGGGACTGGCCGTGGCGACCGGCTGGTCGCCGACCATCACCCGCCCGGCGCCATCCGCTGCCGGCAGCAGGCTTGCCCGGAACAGATTCATTGGCGGACTGCCGATGAAACCGGCGACGAAGGGGGTGGCGGGTGCGTCATACAGCGTCTGCGGGTCGGCCAGCTGTTCCAGTTCGCCGCGATTCAGCACGGCGATGCGCTGGCCCAGCGTCATGGCTTCCACCTGATCGTGGGTGACGTAGACCATGGTGGTGCCGGTGCGCTGCTGCAGGTCGCTGATTTCCGTGCGCACCTGGGTGCGCAGCCTGGCGTCCAGGTTGGACAGCGGCTCGTCCAGCAGGAACACCGAAGGTTCGCGCACCAGCGCCCGCCCCATGGCCACCCGCTGCCGCTGTCCGCCGGACAGCTCGCGGGGCAACCGCTCCAGTACGCCACCGAGGTCCAGCAGTTCCGCCGCCCAGCGCACGCGGCGCTGCCGTTCCGGCGGCGGCAGCCGGCGCATCTTCAGGGGGAATGCGAGGTTCTCCCGTACCGTCATGGTCGGATACAGGGCGTAGTCCTGGAACACCATGGCAATGTTGCGGGCCTGCGGCGTCAGGTCGTTGGCGACCGCGCCGTCGATCAACAAGGTGCCGCTGCTGATGGTTTCCAGACCCGCCAGCAGGCGCAGGAACGTCGACTTGCCGCAGCCCGAGGGGCCGACCACTACCATCAGCTCCCCGTCGCGGATTTCCAGATCCAGTCCGCGAATGGCCGTGCAGCCGTTGGGATAGGTCTTGCCGACCCGTGCGAAACGTATGGTGGCCACGTTCAGATGTTGTCTGGATCAGGTGGGGTTCGTAGAGGAGGCCGGCGGCCAGGTCCTATACCGCCGGCAGAGGGGCATGACCGCATGACTGGCGGCAAGCGCAAACCTTGTTATGCGTCCTGCTCCTCGAAGAAGTCCGAATCGATATGCTTCAATTCAAGCGTGCGGGATGAGGAGACACCCACGCCGACATCAATCATGAAGTCCGCCAGCTGGGCGCCATCAATGAGCGCTATTCTGGGGTCAATATGCTGTACATAGCTGACAGCCTCTGCCGAGAAACTGCCTGTTGTGATAAAGACACCCTTGCGGGCGCGTTTGCCATGGAGGGCGCCTACGAATTTCTGGATCTCCGGTCGGCCGACGGTTCCCTCCCAGCGCTTTGCTTGCAGATAAACCATTTCCAAGCCAAGCCTGTCCTCAGAGATGATGCCATCAATGCCTTCATCCCCAGACTGTCCCACCCGTTCACCGTTGCCGCCAGCCTTCCCGTAGCCCATTTGCAATAGCAGTTCAACGACAAGGTGTTCAAAGAAGCGCGGGCTACATGATTTGACCCTTGCCAGAATTTCTGAAGCCAGATTCTGGCGAATGGTGAGATATGCCGACTCAAGTGCCTCTTCAGGCGACTGGACGCTGTCGGGCTGTTGCTGTTCCTCCTGTGCCTGGTTTGTCGAGCGGCTGCGGAATTCCTGAAATTCCGGATATTGGCCAAGGAACTCTATTGTTATGCGTTCTGGTGGATGTTGCAGAACTTCCCGGCCACGCTGGGTAATGGCAAACTTCCCTCGCGCGGGAGACGCAATCAGGCCGCCTCTTTCCAGATAGACCTTGGCCCACGCCACCCGGTTTGCATACCGTGATTGCTTGCCGCTGGGCAAAAGCTCCTCCTGCTCTTCAGTGGACAGCTTGAAGCCTGTAGCCAGGCGAGCACGCGCATCGGCGAGTGACCACGTGGTGCCATCTACAGCAAGCTTCAGCATGGGAAGGGTCATATCCTGAAATCCTGGTACCGGCATGCATGCCTCAAGTTGTCTGGCTCATGGTTGTGGTTATCGCGTGGTGGACGAGCCGAGAGCCTGGGTTTTTGACCGCCCGGCGCATGGGGTGAGCGATTCCGGACACCCTGTCACGGTTTTTGCGCGATGACATAAAGATGCGGTTCCGGGTACCGGTCATATTCCAGGTGCCGGCACATGCAGCCGGCGTCCGACAACACGCCGAGCATTCCGGGAATGCCCAGGGTACTGTAATACATCCGGGGCCCCATGGCGGAATCCACCTTTTCCTGCGGGGCATCCAGCCCGCCCATGGTGAAGAGGCAGACACCGCCCGGCATCAGGGCGTCCAGCATCCGTTTCAGGACAGGCTCCTGCTCCGGCAGCGGCAGGTGCCAGAGGCTGTCCCATGCCGACATGAAATGGTATCGCCCCGGGAAGGGCCACCTGACGATATCGGCATGATGAAAGATGACATCGGGATGACGTTGCCTGGCCAGCTGGATCATCCGCCCGGACACATCCACGCCTTCGACGGAAAAGCCATGGCTTGCCAGCAGATCGATGATCCTGCCGCTGCACCCGCAGCCAATGTCCAGGGCGGGGCCCCTTGCCGTGACGAAGGCAATCGCCCGCTCGTGCTGCCTGATGCCGTTGTCGCGAGGGAAGTCCTCGCGGTTCCAGATGTCGGCGATCTGATCGTAGCTTTCGGCAATGTCATCGGGTGTCACGGGGTGCTCGCAGGTTCTCATGCTGGCGTTCAGAAGCAGGGGCTTCGCACGGCGGGGCAGGCGTCACCGGCAACACCGGGTTAGCTTTCGATCTCCCACAGATACATGCTCGATTGCCTGTTGAGAATCTGGAGTTCGTATGCAGCGGAACACGCCGATGCCGCAAAGCCATAGCAAACATGAAGGGGGAGCAAGTGCTCCTCCCGCGGATGGCAATAGCGTGCAAAAGGCGCGGATGCCCAATCGATGAGCTGTTGTTTTCTTGCATCTTCGGAGAGCTCCCGACTGGAGCACGTTTCCAGAAGCCAGTGCTCGAATGCACGGTTCATGGCCCTTGCATCATCCGTCTCCGGCGTGAAAAAGGCCCTCATGTTGTGGAACGAAAACCCGGAGCCAATCAGGAGCAACGATGGATTGCCAAGATTACGCATGGCCTGGCCCAGTCTTATATGCTCGGCAGGATCAAGGCTTCTGATCAACGATAGTTGAACGCATGGGATATCCGCTTCCGGGTACATTAAGGCCAGTGGAACAAACAAGCCATGATCGAACCCTCTGGCGTCATCAAGAGCCACGGTGATGCCTGCATTGCCAAGCTGTTCGGCAATGGCGTGCGCTAGCCGCGGTTCACCCGGGCAGGGGTATTCGAGCTCGTAGGATGCCTTTGGAAAGCCGTAGTAATCGTATATGAGAGCCGGTTTCGTGCCGGAGGTTACCGTCGGGCGGCTTTCCTCCCAGTGAGCGCTTGCAACAATGATTGCCGATGGTCTTGCCATGGTTGTCGCGATATGCTTTAACCGCGATACCAGCTCCCCATGGGCTTTGTCCCCCAGGAGTGGCAGAGGTCCGCCGCCATGAGACAGGAACAGCGCTCGATGTTGAGTTTTCAAGGTGGTGATAAGCAAGCTTGATAGGTTCGAGAATATTCGTTGTGAATGGCTCTTGGACTCTTGGACTTGTTCCTCAGGACATCTTATGCGTCCTATGTAAGTTGGCTGGAACGGCGCGACATTGTAGCCTTCAATTTTTGTCCAGCCTTGGCTGACCTCGCCCTGGTCTTGAAGCTCTGATTGCAGACTCGACATTTGTAGAGTCCAGTACCATCACTGTGGAGGTGGGCGAGCCTGCCATCCTTATCGTAGCAGCTCTGAAAAAAAGGCTCATATTGACCGTCTGAATTCCTCATCTTGTAGATCGGCCCATTCCATTTTAGGGAACCTCTGAACAACTCCCTGCGGCAGGATAGCTTTCACCGTTTGCTGCCCCGTTGGATGGCCCCATGAAACAGACCACCTTTGCCTCCCTCAGTTATGACGCCAAGAAGAAGCAAACCCGTCGGGAGCGCTTTGTGCTGGAGATGGAGCAGGTGGTGCCATGGGAGGCGCTGTTGGCCGTGGTCGAACCGTTCTATCCGAAATCAGGCCAGCCAGGGCGTCAGCCGATGCCGTTGAACATGATGTTGCGGATTCACGGTTTGCAACAGGGGTTCAATCTGTCGGACCCGGGGGCTGAGGATGCGCTGTATGAGATCGAGTCCATGCGCCGCTTTGCCGGCATTGAGTTGGGCGAGACCCCGGTCCCGGATGAGACGACGATGCTCAATTTCCGGCGGTTATTGGAACAGCATCAGCTGACGGCCGCCTTCATGAACACCATCAATGACGGGTTGGAACAGGAAGGGTTGCTGCTGAAAGGCGGCACCAGGGTCGATGTCACCCTCATCCATGCGGCCCCCTCGACCCAGCATCGGGACAAGACCCGCGACCCCGACCTACATCAGACCCAAAAGGGCAATCAAGGGTACTTCGGCATGAAGATTCACGTGGGGGCGGATGTCGAGAGTGGTGTGGTTCACACCGTATCGGTCACCCCGGCAAATGTGGCGGATGTTACCGAACTGCCTGACCTCTTGCGAGAGGATGATCGGGCTGGGTTCGGTGATGCCGGCTATGTCAATGATCAGTACAAGCGGGCCGCTCGGCGGGCGGGTGTCTATTGGGGTGTCGCGCTGAAAGCGCGTCCCACGTCCCGCTTGGGGTCCAGCCAGAAGCAGAGGAACCGCAAGCACGCATCGATCCGCAGCCGGGTTGAACACGTATTCCGGATCATCAAGTGCCAGTTTGGCTATACCAAGGTCCGTTACAAAGGTTTAGCCAAGAATGCCGCCCAGGTCTTCATGCTCGTGGGACTGGCGAATCTCTATCTCAAGCGCAGGGCGTTGCTGGCGTGACGGGAGCAATCCGTCCGCAACGTGGGGAAACCCATGCGCAGGCGGCCATCAGGGGAAATCCTTGAGCGAAAAGCCGAGTTTTTCGACCCGTTGAATGGAAAAAACGATCTACCTCCCTCTTCCACGGCAGGAAAACGGAGTTGTTCAGAGGTTCCTACGGATGTGGTGGTGACTGCCATGATCGATATTCAGGTTCTGAAGCGGGAGAGCAAAGGCTTGGCCAGCCTATTGGGTCGACGGTGGGATCGAGTCCAATGTCAGTCAGGTTGCCTGCTTTGAATGGGCGAATAGCCGCGGCCTTGCGGGGCTGGATGCTCGGCGCATGGCTATCCCTGCTCGCGGCCTGTTCCGAGCCGACCGCCGACCGTATCCTGCATCTGTGGGCCATGGGACGCGAGGGCGAGGCGGTGCAGACATTGATGGCGGCTTTCGAGCACCGGCATCCCGGCGTCCGCGTGCAGGTGCAGCAGATTCCCTGGAGCGCGGCGCACGAGAAGCTGTTGACCGCCTACGCCGGCCAGGTACTGCCGGATATCGTCCAGCTGGGCAACACCTGGATAGCGGAATTCGCCGCCCTGGATGCGTTGCTGCCGCTGGATGACTGGCGGGCCGAGGCCGGGGACGCTTTTCCCGGCATTCTGGCCAGCAGTCAGGTGGAGGGGCGGTTGTTGGCGATGCCCTGGTATGTCGATACACGGCTGCTGTTCTACCGCAAGGATCTGCTTGCCCAGGCCGGCGTTGCCGCTCCGCCCACAAGCTGGGCCGGCTGGCGCGCGGCGATGGCGCGGCTGCGCGCGGTGCTGGGCGAGGATCGCCATGCCCTGCTGTTGCCGGTCAACGAGTGGCAGCCCCTCGTCATCCTGGCATTGCAGGCGGGTTCCGGCCTGTTGCGGGACGGTGCCCGCTACGGCGATTTCGAGGCCGAGGCCTTCCGGCGTGCCTTCCGCTACTACCTGGATCTGTTCCGCGACGGTTTCGCGCCGGCGATTGCCGAAACCCAGGTGAGTAACCTCTACCAGGGCTTTACCCGTGGCCAGTTTGCCTTCTATGTCAGCGGTCCCTGGCATATCGACGAATTCCGCCGACGCCTGCCGGCGGCCTTGCGGGACCGCTGGGACACGGCGCCGATGCCGGGCCCGGACGGTCCGGGGCTGTCGCTGGCGGGCGGTGCCAGCCTGGCACTGTGCCGTTCCTCGCCACACCCGGAGGCGGCGAAGGCGCTGATCCGCTATCTGACCGAACCCGAGCAGCAGCTCGCCTTGCACCGGCTGACCGGCGACCTGCCCGCCAGCCGCTCCGCCTGGCGGCGGCCGGAACTGAGCCAGGCGCCGCACACGGAGGCCTTCCGCCGGCAGCTGGAACAGGTGCGACCGACGCCGACCATCCCGGAATGGGAGCGCATCGCCGACCGGATCGCCCACTATGCGAAGAAGGCGGTGCGCGGCGAACTGGGCGAGGATGAGGCGCTGGCTGCGCTGAACCGGGATGTGGACCGCATCCTGGCCAAGCGGCGCTGGCTGCTGGAACGCGCGCAAGCATCGCCGGGGGCAGGGCGATGAGGTATCCGGCCAGCCTGCCGCCCGCCGTCTGGTTCATCGCGCCGGCCCTCGGCCTGATCGCGGTGTTCTTCTTTCTGCCGATGGCGGCCGCGCTGCTGCTCGGGTTCACCGATTTCGACATCTACGCGCTGGGGCGGCTGGACCGGCTGCGCTGGGTGGGGCTGGAGAATTACCGGCGGCTGCTGGCCGATCCGCTGTTCTGGCAGGCGTTGGTCAACACGGCCTATTTCGTTGTCCTGGGCGGGCCGCTGTCGGTGCTGGTCTCGCTGGGGACGGCGCTGCTGGTCAATCACCGGCTGGCGCGCTGGCGCGGGGTGTTCCGCTCGCTGCTATTCCTGCCGGTGGTCACCACGCTGGTGGCGGTGGCGGTGGTCTGGCGCTACCTCTATCAGCCCCGCCAGGGTCTGCTGAACCATCTGCTCGGGCTGGCTGGCCTGCCGCCCATCGACTGGCTGGGCGATCCGCACTGGGCGATGCCGGCCATCGTCCTGATGGCGGTGTGGAAGAACTTCGGCTTCAACATGGTGGTGTTTGTCGCCGGCTTGCAGAGCATCCAGCGGCGCCTCTACGAGGCGGCCGAGATCGACGGTGCCGACGGCTGGCAGCAATTTCGCCATATCACGCTGCCGATGCTGGCGCCGACCTTCCTGTTCGTGACGGTCATCACCCTGATCGGCTATTGTCAGCTGTTTGCCGAGCCCTATGTCATGACTCAGGGAGGGCCCTCGGACAGCACCTTGAGCATCGCCCTGCTGATGTTCCAGGAGGGCTTTCGCTGGTGGAATCTCGGTTATGCGGCGGCGATTTCCTTCATGCTGTTCCTCATCGTGCTGGCGGGGACGCTGCTGCAGGCCCGCCTGCGCCGGGGGCGGGGATGAGGCGGGGACCATGGCCCCGACGGCACTGGCTGCCGTCCTGCCTGGTCAATCTGGCGCTGCTGCTGCTGACGGCCGTTACCCTGTTTCCCTTGCTGTGGATGGTGTCGGTGTCCCTGCTGTCGGCGGAGGAGGCCGCCCGCCTGCCGCCGCCGCTGTGGCCGCGGCAGCCGACCCTGGCCAATTACCGCCTGCTGTTCCAGCGCCTGGACATCGGCCGCTACGCGCTGAACAGCGCTATGATCGCGGCGACCGTCACCCTGCTGTCGCTGCTGCTCAACGCGCTGGCCGGCTATGCCTTCGCCAAGCTGCGCTTTGCCGGGCGCGAGCGGCTGTTCCGCGTCCTGCTGGCGGTCATGGTGATTCCCGGCCAGGCGGCCATGCTGCCCCTGTTCCTGATGCTGCGGGAGCTGGGGCTGATCAATACCTACGCCGGCGTGATCGTTCCCGGGGCGGCCAGCATCTTCGGCATCTTCCTGATCCGCCAGCACGCACAGAGTATCCCCGACAGCCTGCTCGACGCGGCGCGCATCGACGGTGCCGGGGAGCTGCGCATCTTCTGGTCTCTGGTGCTGCCGCTGTGCCGGCCCATCCTGGTGACGCTGGCGATGTTCACCTTCATGGGCAGCTGGAACGACTTCATGTGGCCGCTGATCGTCCTGACCGGCAGCGAACGGCACACCCTGCCGGTGGCGCTGGCCAATCTCCTGGGCGAGCATGTCCAGGACCCGGAACTGATGATGGCGGGCGCGGTGCTGACCACCCTGCCGGTGATCCTGCTGTTCCTGGCCCTCCAGCGCCACTATCTCGAAGGATTGGTCCAGGGCGGCGTCAAGGATTGAGCGGGCGGGGTGGCGGCGGCTGAATTGCCCGCCCGGCGCGCCGGCTGTGCTGGACTTTGCCGTCGTCCTCGCCGGTTCCGCAGGGCGCCGGCGCGCCTGCCCGAGGCGCGTGCCCGCTGTGCCCTTGCGGCAACCTGCCCTCCGGCCATGGATCCGCCATTTCCGATGGTCAGTATTTGGCAGAACTTCCGCCTTTTCCTCCAGCCTAAAATTACAGGATAAATAGCTGCAAGGCTTATGTACCGTGCCCTTGGGCGGGTGGTATCCGGGCAAGCCGCAGGAAATGCCGGCGGTCTCCCACATGCGTGGCCATGCCCGGGCGCCCGGGCACGGTTGTGTTCCCGCGATCGCGATCGTCTCCACGTCAACTCCCTTTCGAGGTGCTCTTGCGAACGAAAGTCACCCGAGACATGCCATGCCTGTATCCGGAAAGCGGCATTCTGTTCGATTCGATACCGTTGGGTATCGTGATCCAGGATGCTGTCGGCGCCATCGTCGGCGCGAATCCCGCCGCCGAGCGGATACTCGGCCTGTCTCTCGACCAGATGCGCGGCAGGACATCGGCGGATTCCGGCTGGCATGCGGTCCGCGAGGATGGCTCGCCCTTTCCGGGATGCGAGCATCCGGCCATGGTGACGCTGAGGACCGGGCAGGCGGTCAACGACGTGGTGATGGGGATCCGCAGCCCGCGGGGGGAGGCGCTGACCTGGATCAACATCAAGTCGGTCCCGATCGACACCGGGGATGGCCAGCCACCCGCCGGCGTCTACACGCTGTTCGAGGACATCACCGCGCGCAAGGCGGCCGAGGCCGAACTCAGGCTGCGTACCCATTTTCTCGAAGTCGCCCAGCGCATGGCGCAGCTCGGCTATTACGTTACCGACATCCAGGCCCAGCGCTGGGTCAGTTCGCCCATGCTTGACGAGGTGCTGGGTATCGACCAGGATTTCGACCGAACAGTCGAGAATTGGAGCCGTCTGGTGCATCCCGAGGATCGGCACAAGGCCACCGCCGAATTCACGCAGGCGGCGCAAGGCCGGCGGAACCTGCATCACCAGTACCGCATCATCCGGCCCCGGGACGGGCAGATACGCTGGGTCGACGCCTGGGGCAGCTTCGAATGCCGGGATGGGCAGGCCTGGTGCCTGATCGGGACTGTCAAGGATATTACCGAGCGCATGGAGGCCCAGCTGGAACTGGAGCGGCACCGGGATCAGCTGGAGCTGCTGGTGGCCCGGCGGGCCCGGGAACTGGAGAACAAGACCGAGGCGCTGGTCAGGACCTCCGAACGGCTGCGGCTGGCGATGGAAGCCACCCGGGATGGTCTCTGGGACTGGAGCCCGGTGACCGGCGAGTTCTATGCCAACGATGCCTTCTTCCGCATGCTGGGCTACGAGCGCCCGATGGGGGACCGCAATCTTCTCCCGCATGCGGTCGCCCTGCTGTCGCGTCGCGAGCGCAAGGCGGTCATCGGCCGCATCCAGCGGGAACTCCGGTCGGCAGGGCATTACGAGCTGGAGCTGCGCATGCGGGCGAGCAGTGGCGCCTACCGCTGGATATTGAGCCGCGGCCGGGTCGTCGAGCGCGACTCGCGGGGCGATCCGGTGCGAGTGGTCGGCACCCATGTCGACGTCACCGAACGCAAGCAGGCCGAGCGCCAGATCCGGGAAAGCCGGGAGAAGCTCATGCTGGCCATCGACGGGGCGAGGCTGGGCACCTGGCACTGGGACATCCCGTCGAATGTGCTTCTCTGGTCCGATTACATGTGCGAACTGTTCGGCGCGCCTCCCGGCAGACCGTTGCGGTACGAAGGGTTTTTGGCCGCCCTGCATCCGGACGACCGCGAAAGCGTCGATGCCGCGATCCGCGCCTCCCTGGAGCGCGGTGTCCACTACGAGAAGGAGTACCGCGTCGTCTGGCCCGATGGCTCCGAGCACTGGATACTCGGCGTGGGCCGCGTCTACCGGAATGCCGCCGGCCAGCCGCTGCGCATGGAAGGGGTGGTCAGCGACATCACCGAACGTAAGCAGGCGCAGCAGGAGCTGCAAGCCAAGACCCGGTTGCTGCAGGAGACGAACGACCGGCTGCGCAAGATGGCCGCACGGGTGCCCGGGATCATCTTCCAGTACCGGCTGCGGCCGGACGGCAGCTCCTGTTTTCCCTATGCCAGCGAGGCCATCCGCAATATCTACGGGGTCGAGCCGGCGGCGGTCAGGGAGGATGCCTCCCCGGTCTTCGCCACCCTGCATCCGCAGGACCTTGCGCCGGTCAGCGACTCGCTCCGGCGTTCGGCGGAGGCGCTGGCCCCCTGGCAGATGGAGTATCGCGTGCTGGGCGGGGATGGCGCGGTGCGCTGGGTATTCGGCGATTCCGTGCCGGAACGGGAGGCGGATGGCAGCATCCTCTGGCACGGCTGCATCTACGACATCACCGAGCGCAAGCAGGCCGAGCTGGCGCTGCGGGAGCTCAACCTCTCGCTGGAGCAGAAGGTCCAGGAGCGGACCGCCCAGCTGGCCGCCGCCAGCGCCGCCAAGACGCAGTTCCTCGCCCACATGAGCCACGAGATCCGCACGCCCATGAATGCCGTGCTGGGGCTGGCGCAGCTGCTCAGTCGCGAGCCCCTGTCGCCCGGGCAGCTGACCATGGTCCGGCATCTTGGCGAGGCGGGCGACGCGCTGCTCAACATCATCGACGACATTCTCGACTTCTCCAAGATCGAGGCGGGACAGCTGCGCATCGATGTGCAGGCCTTCAGCGTGGCGACGGTGCTGGAGCGGGTGCGTCATCTGTTCCAGAATTCGGCTGCCGCCAAGGGGCTGGATTTCCGCGTCAATTCGCCGGCCGCGACGGCGCTTGGCACCCTGCGGGGCGATCCGCGCCGCATCGAGCAGATACTCATCAATCTCTTGGGCAACGCGATCAAGTTCACCGCGACGGGCGGCGTCGAGCTGGTGATCCTGCCCCAGGCCTCGGCCGACGATGCGGTGCGCCTGCGCTTCGAGGTGCGGGATACCGGGATCGGCGTGGCGCCCGAGGCGTTGTCCCGCCTGTTCCAGCCGTTCAGCCAGGGCGATGCCAGCATCACCCGCCGTTTCGGCGGTACCGGCCTGGGATTGGCGATCAGCCAGCGGCTGGTGACGCTGATGGGGGGAGCCCTCGGCGCCGAGAGCAGGCCGGGCCAGGGCAGCACTTTCTGGTTCGAACTCCCCTTCGCGCGCGACGGGGAATCGCCGCCGGTGCCTGTTGCAGCGCCGTCGCCGGTCGGTGCCCGGCTCGCGGGCTTGCGGGTGCTGGCGGTCGACGACAATCGCATCAACCTGCTGGTGCTGGCACGGGCGCTCCAGCAGGCGGGCGCCCTGACGACCCTGGTCGCCGATGGTCAGGAGGCGCTCGACAGGCTGCGCGCCACGCCCGACGGTTTCGACGTGGTGCTGATGGACATCCAGATGCCGGTCATGGACGGCCTCACGGCCACCCGCGAGATTCGCCGGGACGCCGATCTCGCCCATCTGCCGGTCATCGCGCTGACGGCGGGGGTGCTGGCCGAGGAGCGCGAGGCCGCGCTGCGGGCCGGGGTCGACGATTTTCTGGCCAAGCCGCTGGACATGGCGCGCCTGCAGGACCTGCTGTCCCGCTATCTCGGCAGCGCGCGCGAGGCGGCCGTGGTCTGACGGCGGCGCCGGCTTCAGGCTTTTTTCAGCAGGGCTTCCAGACCGGCGAAGGCCTTGTGGGTTGTGCCGGTGCCGTTGCCGGGGCGATCGTCGCCGTAAAGACCGGCGTTGTTGTAGCGGGAATGCTCGTCGTCATGGCAATACAGGCACAGCAACTCCCAGTTGCTGCCGTCCAGCGGGTTGTCGTCGTGATTGTGGTTGCGGTGGTGGACGGTCAGCTCGTGCAGGTTCTGCTGGTTGAACTCGCGGGTGCAGCGACCGCAGACCCAAGGATACATCTTCAGCGCCCGCTCGCGGTAGCCTTTCTCGCGTTCCTCCTTGTCGCGGCGGGCATTGGCGACGACCTGATCGAGCTTGCTGTGGTTGAGGCCGCCTCGGCGTCGTATGGCCATGGTTTTCTCCTGTCGGCTGGAAGGTTGGGGGGGTGCGACCGGCACCGCGGGGGTCCGGTCGATACGAGCGGCAAAGATAGCCGTGCGGCGCTCAATCGGCCAGTCGTGTGCGTTGCCGCTTGGTGTCGGCGCGCCGTTTCTTGTCGCTCAGGCGCCTTTCCCGGGCGGCGCGGCTGGGCCGCGTCGGCTGGCGGATTTTGCCCGGTTTCGCCGTCGCCCGGATCAGCGAGACCAGCCGCTCCAGCGCGTCGGCGCGATTGCGTTCCTGGCTGCTGTGGGTCTGGGCCTTGATGACGATCGTGCCGTTCCGGGCCAGTCGCCGGTCGCCGAGTTCCAGCAGGGCGCATTTGTACGCCTCGGGCAGGCTGGAGGCCCGGATGTCGAAGCGCAGCTGAACTGCGGTGGCCAGCTTGTTGACGTTCTGCCCGCCCGGACCCTGGGCGCGGACGGCGGTGAACACGATGTCTGTCAGCGGCAGGGCGATGCCGGGCGCGATGCGCAGCACGGTCAATACAGGTAGAGGCGGTAGCCGTCGGCGTTCCGCACCGGTTGCGGGGTCAGCTGGCGCTGGCCCAGCCAGATGCGTTCGGCCGGGCGCAGGCGGCGCAGGGTCAGGCGCTCCCGCCAGCCCGGCGCGGGGGCGGCGACGGGGCCGTCGCGCCATGGTTGCCATTGGCCGAATGCCCGGGTCCAGGCTTCCGCCTGGCGGCAGCGGCGGATATGGATGGGGTCCCAGCCATACCAGTCCGGCGGCGTTTCCACCCAGCCGGTCCGGTAGCGCTGGTGCAGGGCCCGCATGCCGGCATCGAGCCGGGCGATTTCATTCTGCAGGCCGGACCATTCGGCCGGATGGCCGGGAAAGAGCAGGCGCCGAGCCAGTTCGAAGCGCAGCGGCGTCAGTCGGGCCAGGCTGGCCATCGGCAGTGACATCAGCACGCTGTTGCTGCCGCGATGCCGAAGCCGGCGCAGGAGGGTCTCCAGTCCGTCGAGCAGGGTCTCCGCCAATATGCCATAGACCAGGTCGTTGCCCAGGTCAGCGATGACGGCCAGCGGCGGTGTCTGGCCGGATCGTTCCGCCAGGTGCTGCCAGAGTCCGCAGCCGAGGATGCCGGGCAGGGCGCGTCCCGCGAACCGGCTCCAGGAGCCGTAGGCGCGGCCATGTCCCATCGCCACGACGAGGTCCAGTGGTGTTCCGAGCCCGCCGCGCAGCAGATCCGGCAGCTTCGGGAAAGCCCGCACCAGGTTGCTGGCGCCGAGCAGGATGATGGTCCGGCGCGGTGGCTCCGGTGCCGGATTCATGCGGGTTGCCGGGCGGTCATGCCGTGCGTGGGGGCGTCAGCCCGGCATGCGCCAGGCGCTTCGTGCGTGAGTCATGGCAACCGGGCGATCAGGGATGCCGGCCCGTCATGGAGAAGGCGGCCTCTAAGGCCGCCTTGCCTGCCGTTACCCATGCTGGCCGGATCGGCCCGGCATCACTTCTTCATGACGCTTGCGGGATTGACATCGCGCGGCAGGATTGGCGTTTCGGTGCTGATCTTGAGATCGGACAGCAGGTTGAGTTCGTTCTCGATCTGCAGGAACTGGCCGGCGATGGTGGCCGAGGTGGCCTTCTTGATGCGCTCGTAGTACTTGCGGAACAGGTCGTTGCGGTCGTCGCGGATCTTGAGTGAACGGCGCGCCAGGTTGTCGGCGATGTCGTCGTTCATGTTGTCGTAATTGGCGGCGTAGTCGCGGATGATGCTGTAGCGCTCGTCGTAGATTTTCTTGAGCTCGGCCTCGTAGGCGTAGTACTCGCGCCAGAAGCCGTCATGCTCGGACGAGCTCAGGTTCAGGGCCTTCTCGATCAGTGCCACCTTCTTCTCGCGGTACTTGGCACGGTCGGCGTCCAGCGCCTTCATTTCCGGATCGTTGGCGGAAATGGGGGTCAGCGGCTTGGGGGTCATGTTGCAGCCGGCCAGCATGACGGAAGCCAGCAGGGATGCCGACAGGAGGCGGCGAGTGATTCCGGAGCGGTTGTTCATGATGTGTTGTCCTTCTTGTGGGTTGCTCGGCATGGCCTCGGGGCGGCTGCCAGGGTGTCGCGGCCGGGTGTCCCCGGACGGGACCGGTCGCCGCAAGGCGGCATTCTATCCCACGCGATGACTTTTCGGGCTTGACTTCACAGCGGCTTCTGGTCGAAGTGATAGAAGCTCTTGTTGAGGTAGTACAGCACGTCCTCGATCTCCTCGCGGGTCCACGGGTTGCCGGTGTGCGAGGCCCAGTCCCGGATCCGTCCACGCAGGGCATCCAGGGTCTTGAGCTTGCGGTTGCGGGCGTGCATCAGGTCCTCGTGGCAGGACTGGCAGTGGTGGTTGTAGAGCTCTTGGCCACGGGCGAAATTCTGTGCCTGTGCGGCCGGTTGGCCGAGCAGCAGTGCCAGGACGACGCCGGCCGGGATGGCCGGCAGGGCGGCAGGACGTTTGGACATGGTGAGGACTCCTTGCGGTTGTGCCGGGACTTCAGACTATACCAGCAGCCCGCATCCGGAAGCCGGGCCTCAGGGAGTCTCCTTCAGCCCGTACTTGCGCACCCGGTAGCGCAGCGTTTCCCGTGTCGTTCCCAGGGCGCGGGCGGCGCCGGTGACGTTGCCGTGATGGCGATTGAGCGTGGTCTCGATGATGTAGCGGTCCATGTCGTCGAGGTCCATGCTGCCGTCCAGCGGTATGAACAGCCCGTCCGGCGTCGCGCCCGGCATGAAGGGCCCCGAGGGCGTCTGCCGGCTTGGCAGTTGCAGCCACTGGCCGGGAAAGACGGGGCCATCGGCAAACAGGACGCAG
Organism: Methyloparacoccus sp. NF-16; assembly: GCF_056880625.1. Lineage (NCBI taxonomy): Bacteria > Pseudomonadati > Pseudomonadota > Gammaproteobacteria > Methylococcales > Methylococcaceae > Methyloparacoccus > Methyloparacoccus sp. NF-16. The sequence goes on from NZ_CP174130.1 coordinate 625,677, forward strand.
CGCTCGACCACGTTGCGCAGCTCGCGCACGTTGCCCGGCCAGTCGTGGGCGCGCAGCTCGGCCCAGACCTTGTCCGCGATGACCCGCACCTGCTTGCCGGCCTTGGCGTTCAGCTCGGCGACGAACAGCGGCACCAGCTCGTCGAGGTCATCCTTGACCTCGCGCAGTGGCGGCAGGTTGAGCCTGAAGACGCTGAGCCGATGGAACAGGTCGCTGCGGAAGGTGCCTTCGCGCACCATTTCCTCCAGGTTGCGGTGGCTGGCGGCCAGCACTTGCACGTCGACCTTGATTTCCCGCTCCGAGCCCAGACGGCGGAACTTGCGGTCCTCGATGGCCTTGAGCAGTTTCGCCTGGAGGTCGAGCGGCATCTCGCCGATCTCGTCCAGGAACAGGGTGCCGCCGTCAGCCTGCTCGATCAGTCCCCGGTGGCGGCCGGTGGCGCCGGTGAAGGCGCCGGCCTCGTGACCGAACAGCTCGGACTCCAGGATTTCCCGCGGCAGGGCGGCGCAGTTGAGTTCGACCAGCGGCTGGGTGCCGCGCTTGCCGCCATGGTGGAGGATGCGCGCGACCAGTCCCTTGCCGGTGCCGGTCTCGCCGGCAATGATGATCGCGCTGAAGGGCACATGCGTCAGCCGCGCCAGCATGTCCCGGACCTCCTGGGCGCGGGCGCTCTTGCCGACGAAGGTTTCCGGCGAGTACTTGCGGTGGCCGATCTCGGCCTGTTCGAGCAAGCGCCGTTGCGCCAGGGCGCTGCGCGCGGCGCTGGCCATGACCAGATCCAGCCGGTCCATTTCGCAGGGCTTTTCGAGGAATTCGTAGGCGCCCAGGCGCAGCGCCCGGACCGACTCGGGCACGCTGCCATAGCCGGTCAGGAACAGCCACTCGCCGTGCGGCAGCCGGCCCTTGTAGGTTTCCATCAGGTCCAGGGCGTTGCCGTCCGGCAGGTTCATGTCGGACAGCACCAGCAGGGGTTCCAGATGCTGTTCCTCCAGCAGCTGGCGCGCCTCGGCCAGGTTGTTGGCCCATTCGACTTCCCAGCCGGCCTTGCTGTAGTGGCGGCTGAGCTCGTTGCCGAGCAGGGGTTCATCCTCGATGATGAGTAGCGTATTGGGCATGGAGTGAAGGCGGTTGGGTGGTGTCGGGGTGGCGGCTGTTCCTCAGTCCGGTACGTCGACGTACAGATTGAGCGAGAGCACGTTGAAGATGCGGTCGTAGACCAGATCGCGGTTGATGTACTGGTTCATGTAGCCGATCTCGGTACGGAAGGCGGTATCGAACTTGTAGCCCACGCCGACGAACACGCGATTCTGGTCGAAGCCGGCCACCGGTCCCCAGTCCACGGTGTTGGCGTTGATGAAGAGTTCGTCCCAGCCCACCAGGGACCAGGACGGGTTCAGGGGATAGGATAACCGCAACATTTCCCGGAAGCGGACGGCGGTGCCGGAGCCGACGTTGACGGTGCGCTGTTCGAGCCGGGAGCGGGACTGGAAGGCGCCGGCCGGCGTCGTGGCGGCATAGGTGTACTGTTCCCAGGCCCGGTTCTCATTGGTGGGCTCGCGGGCCAGGGGCGGTATGGCATAGGCGAAGGCGTAGCCGACATGCAGCGCGTGATGCTCGTCGAAGCGGTAGCCGATGGCGTCGTGGGTAATCACGCTGGAGACCTGATATTCCTGTCCCGAGGGTGGAAACGGCCGCGCCGTCTCGGTCGTTCGCAGGGAGACGTCGCCGTAGTACACCCAGGGCGAATCCTTGGCAAACCGGCCGTTGACGATCACGTTGGTCCAGGTGCCGAACAGCTGTTCGGTCCCTTCGTGGGTGTCGGCAGCCGGCAGCGACTGGCAGGCGAGGAGCAGCGGGGTGATCCGCAGGGCGAGTTGAGGCTGTCTGGTCGGCATGAGGGATGGTGTGTCCGTGAGGCGATGCTGGCCAGATTATATTGATCCGAAATCTTTTGTGGGTCATGACGCTGGCCTCGCCGAGCGCAGCTCGGTCGGGCGTCCCGCGCAGAGCCGCATGTAAACGCCGGAGAGCGAGATGCCGTTGAGCACCAGCGCTACCGTGATCAAGGGGGCCAGCCAGGCGTGCTCGCCGCTGACGTGGTACAGCAGCAGATCCTGGCCGAGAAACGCCGGCGTCAGCGGGAAACCGACCAGTCCGAGGAATGCCAGCAGGAGCAGCAAGGCCAGGCCGGGGCGCCACTCGTCCATGCCGCGGAACTGGAACGGATTGTCGCCGGCGGGATGGCACTGCTCCATGCGCCGGATGACCCACAGGCCGAGCAGCCAGGCGCCCAGGATGCCGCCGAGGAAGATTTCCACGTACCCGCGGGCATCCCCGCCCGCCAGCCAGGTCGCCACCGGCGCCAGCAGGCTGCTGAGTCCGGCCTGGGTCCAGGTGCGCAGCGGTTGCCGTTTGCGGGTGAAGGCCAGCAGCGCCAGACAGCACATGGCGAGGGCGGCAAGCAGGCCCAGGTAGGGGCGGGGGGACAGGTCCAGTGCCGCGAGGGTGAGGATCAGCGCCACCGCGGCCACGATCCCGCCATGGCGGACCCGGCTGCCGAGCCGGCCCAGGCGCAGCCCCAGGGCGCGGAAGGAATCCCACAGCAAGGCGCGTACCCGCATTTCAAGGTTGAACTCCTGCAGGGCGACGACCAGCAGCGTGTTCTGCAGCGCATCCGGCAGCGCTTCACGCAGGCTCAGTGGCAGCGACGCCGCCATCGGGCTGGTGCGCAGATCGAAGGCAACGTCGGTGGCACCGGCTTCCCGCAGCCGGTAGGTCACCACCGAGGGCGATACCAGCAGCTGATAGCAGCGCAGGCAGGCATTGCCGAAGCAGTGGATCAGCGCCAGGGCCTCGAAGCCGAGACCCAGCTCGATGAACATGAGTCCCACCTGGGCGATCGAGGCGTAGGCGATCTGGCCCTTGATGTTGGCCTGCATCTGCTCCGACAGCACCGCCACCAGCACCGTGAGCCCGCCGATGACGACGATCAGCAGGCGGGCGGCCCAGGAGGACGCCCAGATCGGCTGGGTTCGCAACAGCAGGAACACCCCGAGATGGATGGACAGCGCGCCGTAGAACATGGCGCTGGACGGGGTCGGACCTTCCATGGCGCGGGGAATCCAGAAGCAGAAGGGAAACTGCGCCGACTTGCCTGCTGCCGCCAGGATCAGCAGCAGGGAAAGACCCAGCAGCGCCAGCTGGCCGGCCGGCGGCGAGCCGTCGCCCATGGCCGCCGCCAGCTCGCTGAAATGGTTGTGGCCCTTGAGAAGCAGGTCGATCAGCAGGGCCGCCAGCAGCAGCCCGAAATCGCACAGCCGGTAGATGCTGTAGGCGCGCAGGGCGTTGCGGATGGGCTGATAGCGGTGACGGTAGAAGGCGATCAGCAGGAACGAGGAGATGCCGACAATTTCCCAGCCGGCGAACAGCAGGTCGAGCATGCCGGAAAAGATCACCAGCTGGACGCCGAAGATGAAGCCGAAGATGGTGACGAAGAAGCGACGGTAGCCCGGCTCCCGGTGCAGGTAATGGCGGCAATAGCGGACGATGACCGAGAACACCAGCCAGGTGCAGAGCAGGTAGACGGCGCCGATGTGGTCGAAATAGAACAGGATCCTCAGCTGATAGTCGCCTTGGCGGAACAGTGTCAGCCAGGGATATTCGTGACGGGGAAAGCCGAGCCGTGCCCATGTCGCCAGCAGCCCGAGGACGGCCAGCCCCAGCAGGCGCGTGGTCCAGCGGCTGATCCGGGCGATGCGGCTTTCGCGCTGGCCCGCGACCAGCATGAGCAGAATGCCGGCCAGCGGCAGCAGCTGGCAGGCCAGGATCAGCGGATTCATGCGCGTCTCCCGGTCAGCCGGTGGACCGGTATGGTCTCGGTGTGTCCCGCATAGATGTCGCGCGAGTGGCGGGCCGTGGGCGTCCTGAAGTCCTCGGGCAGCCGGACCGCTTCCCAGTCACCGGACCGGTACAGGCGGCTCGCGCGGGTGTCGGGGTCGATCGCCGCCAGCCGGACCCACTCATTGTCCAGCCAGTCGCGCATCGATCCGAGCCGGGCGATGGCGGCATCCAGCAGGCTGGTCATCTGCTCGACAACGATCAGGAGGCGCGCGGGCTCGTGCACCTCGATCATCTGTGCCGGCAGCCCCGTTCGCAGGTCGCCCTCCATGCCGTTGGCGACGCCCAAGAGCCCGACGACGTTGTGCGGCAGCTTGCTGCCGGCTCCGTACATGGCGTTGTCGATGCGCGAGAACAGGTATTCCAGGTTGATGCCGCCGCAGACCGGCATCACGGTTGCCAGGATGCGCGCGAGCGTGGACCCGTCGGTATCCGTCGACGGGTCGTAGGAGTGCAGGAACGCGCGCCGGTCCAGGAACAGTCCCGCCGTCAGGGCGCGCCGTCCGACCACGCAGTACAGGTTGTTCGAGTGGTTCAGCTCCGGTCGCGGCTCGAAGATGGAGCCGGCGCGCGCCCTGACATGGGCGATGGCCGCGGCCTTGCCGAGGGCGCTCGGGGCGAGCTCGAACCAGCGGCAGCGTTCGTGCGCGTTGCGCCGCAGCGCCAGCGCCATGGTGGTCCGGAAGCGCGACAGGGATTCCGGGGCGGGGTCGGGCCAGCTCTGGGTGTCGAGGTAGCTGATCCGGTCGCGGCTGGTGTCGTGCAGGGCTGCCACGAACAGGGTGGCGGGCGGGATGTCGATGCCGCGGGCGCGCAGCAGGCTGCGCACCTTTGCATCGTTGGCCATGCCGGCGAAGGCGCGCGCATTGGGTGCGCCGGGCTTGCCCGCGCAGGCGCCGCAATCGTAGGCGGCGAAGTGCGGGTTGTTGGTGCTGCTGGAACCGTGCGCGACCACGACCACCAGCGGCGCGAATGCCTTTATCAGGCCGATACTGCGCAGCAGGCTTTCGAGCCGATCGGCCATTTCCGCATGCGAGAACCCCAGCAGGCGACCGTCCGCCGACGGTTGGTCGGTCTCGCGGACGAGATGCAGGCGACTGTGGGATTCCACCGTGCCGAGCTTTCCCAGACGGAGCAGTTCGGCGCCCGGGCGGAACACGTCCCAGGCCATCTTGGCCGCGTAGCCGAGACCTCCTGTCTGGGTCAGCAGCCAGCCGCGCAGCCAGGACTGCCGCCGCAGGGGTTGCAGGCGGGGGCGGGACCTTGCCGGCACTGCGCCAGTGCCGGACTCGACCACCAGATGGCCGGGCTTGACAGATGCGGGACATTGCGAGACCGGGTAGATGTCGTCGCTACCCTTGTAGAAGAAATCGATGCCGAAATAGCCGGCAACACCGAACGTCTCGATGTCCGGGTCGATTTCCTCCAGGTGGCGCCGCAGCGAGCATTCCCGGTCGTCGAGGCAGAACAGCGCCTGGACCTGTGGATGCCGCTGCCGGTCCGGGTCGGCGGGTGTTTGGCCCAGGGCCTGGAGCAGCTCGGCATGCAGCGAAAATTCCATCGCCTCGTGCCAGACCCGCAGCGTGCGGGGAACCTTTGCCTCGCTCAGCACCGTCGCGAAGGAATCCGACTGCTCGATGCCGGGCGTTGCCGAAACGGAGCGGAACTGGCGGCCGCGCCTGAGATTCAGGATCGCCAGTTCCATCGCCAGTTCGACCGCCAGGTATTCCTTGAGACTGATGGCGCGGCGTGACAGCAGGCTGTCCGGGTACCGCTCGATGACGCGCACCATGCCCGACCAGCCGGGATGGGCCAGTGCTATCTCGAGAAGGTAGCCGCCGTAGAGGCTTTCGTCGCCGACGATGCGTTCCAGGCAATGCAGCAGTGCCTCGTCGACCGGCAGGCGGATCACCGACCGCGCTTCCGGCTCGGCGAACGGATACAGCGGAATGAAGCTGTCCTCGACCAGGCGCCAGATGCAAGGCCACAGCGATTCGCCCGGGCGGGCCACGGTCCAGCGGCTGACGCCCTGGTCGAGGAAATTGGCCGTCAACCGGAACAGCAGGGGATGCACCTGGGCATCGAGGTTGACTTCGAGGCGGGTCAGCCAGGTTTTGCGCATGCCATGCAGCGCCAGCGAGGGCGGCGGATAGTGGGCTTCCGGATCGGCAGCGAACAGCGATGCCCGCAGTGCCATGCGCCGGTCGGGGTCGGGTTCGTTCCGCGCGACCGCCCAATCGATGGCGAACTCATGGATGCGCCCGCGCCGATGACGGGCCTGGTAGTCGCTCAGGGGCAGGTAGCTGCGCGCCCCGTAAACCTGCGCTGCCAGAGCGACGGCCTCGTGGAATGGACGGTTCTGCAGCACATGCAGGGGATTGTGATGAATGAAGTCCTTCAGCGGGCTCTGGGTGGGCAGCCAGCGGGCGATGCCGTCGATGGCGTCATCCAGCCGGAAGCGGATACCGGTCGCCGGTCCGTTGTCAGCGACGCTGGCGGTGGGGACTCCAGGCGCGCCGGCTGGGTTCCGGTTGGCGGGTCGACTGGTCGCGAGTGCATGGCGGGTCATGGTGAGGATGTTCTCGGAGCCGGTAATGCCGAGCTCCATGCGATTTGCGTGCCATCCTCCGGTGTGCGGTCAAGTCCTTGACATGGCTCGGGCGACGCGGAGTCGTATTGTGTCGATGCGATTCGGCAAGGGGGCAAAAGAACCACCAGGCAGCGTGCTGCCGGCCCGGGAGCGTGGCGTTGCGGGTGCTGTGACGGGAGGGGTGGAGTCAGCCGATAAGCCGGGTTCTGTCGTGGGCAGCCATTCATCTGGGACGCCGCTCGCGCGGCGCCTCTAGCGACCTACCCGGGAGCCGTGCGGACCACACGTCCGGGGTCGAGCCCCGATGCCCCCCTATTTGGTCTTGCTTCGGACGGGGTTTACCCTGCCACTTCCGTTGCCGGAAGCGCGGTGCGCTCTTACCGCACCATTTCACCCTTACCCCACTGGCGGTTGCCAGACGGGCGGTATCTTTTCTGTGGCACTTTCCGTGGGCTCGCGCCCCCCAGGCGTTACCTGGCGTCCTGTCCTCCGAAGCCCGGACTTTCCTCCCCCCCGGCGCATGCGCCGGGAGAGTGGCTGCCTGGCCGACTCCTGGCCGCAGTCTAGGGAACTTGCCGGTGTTTGGCCAGCCCGGGCGCGGCTGGCTTGCCGCGGAGAGACGGGATCGTGCCTGCTGTGTATGATTGGTTTCGCGGCGAATCCATCTGCTGGCAATGGCGGCAGTGCCCGGTTGATGCCCGCGTCAGGGCGATGCCATCGCCGGGGTCTGTCGGGTGTCGTGGGGCGGCTTGCGTTTCATTGAGCTTGCCGGGTGTTTGTGATTTAATTTCGGCGTTTTAGCCGTTGTTCGCGGGTTCTTGCGCCAGTCGATGCGTGGGCGGGTTCCGGTGGGGCATTTGTGCCGTCAGCACGGGTGCCGCCTGGCCAGGCAATGGAGCCAAACTTCAAGAAATTCAACGTTTCAGTCGCGGCCTTTCCTCATTCCTGGCGGCGATTGTTGTGCCTATAGTTTTTGCGTTCTATTGGGCTTGCCTATGCAAATCAACACGAAAAAAGGTCTGGACTTGCCCATTGCGGGCGAGCCGGAACAGGTCATCTACGGCAACGGCGGTGCCGTTAGGTCGGTTGCCCTGCTTGGGCCTGACTACGTCGGGCTGAAACCGTCCATGAAAGTGGCCGAGGGCGACAAGGTAAAGCTGGGTGATGTGCTGTTCGCGGACAAGCAGTACCCGGAGGTTGTCTATACCGCCCCGGGTGCCGGCGTGGTCAAGGCCATCAACCGCGGCGAGCGGCGGGCGCTCAATTCGGTCGTCATCGAGCTGAGCGGCAACGACGCCGTGAAGTTCAAGGCCTATGCCGCCGCCAAGCTGGCGACCCTGACCGGTGAGCAGATCCGCGAGAACCTTCTGGCATCGGGCTTGTGGACCACGCTGCGTACCCGTCCCTACAGCCGGGTGCCGAATCCCGCCTCGACGCCGCATTCCCTGTTTGTGACGGCCATCGACACCAGCCCGCTCGCGGCCAGGCCGGAAGTCGTCATCGCCGAGCGCTCCGCCGACTTCCAGAATGGCCTGATGGTCATCGCCAAGCTGACCGAGGGGCGCGTTTTTCTGTGCAAGTCTCCGGGCGCGGACATCGCGGTGCCGGAACTGGCGTCGTTGCAGGTCGTCGAGTTCGAGGGCCCGCATCCCGCCGGTCTGGTCGGTACGCATATCCACTACCTGGATCCGGTGGGGCCGAACAAGACCGTCTGGCATCTGGATTATCAGTCCGTGATGGCGATCGGCAGCCTGTTCACGACGGGCAGGCTGAACGTCGAGCGTGTCGTTTCCCTGGCAGGCTCCATGGTTAGCCACCCGCGGCTGCTCAAGACCCGGGCTGGCGCCTGCCTGTCCGATCTGGTCCGCGGGCAGCTCAAGGACGGGGACACGCCGCGCGTCATTTCCGGTTCCGTGCTGCATGGCCGCCAGGCGGAAGGCTGGTCCGATTATCTAGGGCGCTTCCACAATCAGGTCTCGGTGATTGCCGAGAATCATGATCGCGAGTTCATGGGCTGGGTGGCGCCGACCGGCAACAAGTACTCGTTCCTGAATGTGCTGCTGACCAGTCTGCCGAAAATGCGCGGCCGCAAGTTCAGCTTCAATACGAACAAGTACGGTAGTCCCCGTGCCATCGTGCCGGTGGGTGTGTTCGAGGACGTCGTGCCGCTGGATATCCTGCCGACCCAGCTGCTGCGCTACCTCATCGTTGGCGACACCGACATGGCGCAGGCACTGGGCGCGCTGGAACTGGACGAGGAGGATCTGTCCCTGTGTACGTTCGTGGATCCCGGCAAGCATGACTTTGGACCGGTCCTGCGCAAGAACCTGACCCAAATTGAGAAGGAGGGCTAATGGCCAGTACCCGCGAATTCCTGGATAAGCTCCATCCTCACTTCGTGAAGGGTGGACGCTTCGAAAAGCTTTATCCCGTCTACGAGATGGTGGACACGTTCCTGTACAGTCCACCCGATGTGACGGCCGGCGCCACTCATGTCCGCGACGCCATCGACCTCAAGCGGGTCATGACCTATGTCTGGATCGCCGCCCTGCCATGCATGCTGATGGCGCTGTTCAATACCGGTTATCAGGCCAATGCCGCCATGCAGGCGCTGGGGCTTGGCGAAGTGCCCGGCTGGCGCGGCGTGGTCGTCAATCTGTTCGGTCACAATCCCTACAACCCCCTGTCCGATCTGGTCCACGGGGCCATGTACTTCCTGCCGGTCTACATCGTGACGCTGGTGGCGGGCGGTATCTGGGAGGTGCTGTTTGCCGTCGTGCGCAAGCACGATGTCAACGAGGGCTTCTTCGTGTCCTCAATACTCTACGCGCTGACCTTGCCCCCGAGCACTCCCCTGTGGCAGGTGGCGTTGGGTATTTCCTTTGGCGTGGTGATCGGCAAGGAGGTGTTCGGCGGAACCGGCAAGAACTTCCTCAACCCGGCCCTGACCGGCCGCGCGTTCCTGTATTTTGCATATCCCGCCTCGATGTCCGGTGATGCGGTATGGACGGCGGTCGACGGTTTCACCGGCGCCACGGCCTTGGGTCACGCCGCCATGGGGGGCATTCAGGCCATCCGTGACGCGGGCATTTCCTGGTGGTCCACCTTCCTGGGCTTCGAGCAGGGCTCGATGGGCGAGACCTCCACCCTGGCCTGCCTGATCGGTGCCGTATTCCTCATCTATACCCGCATTGCCAACTGGCGCATCATGGCCGGCGTGATGATCGGCATGATCGCCACTTCGACCCTGTTCAATATCATCGGCAGTTCGTCCGACGCGATGTTCGCGATGCCGTGGTACTGGCACCTGACCTTGGGCGGTTTCGCTTTCGGTACCGTGTACATGGCCACCGATCCGGTCAGCGCAGCCCATACCAATACCGGTCGCTGGATATTCGGGGCGCTGATTGGTTTCATGACCGTACTGATCCGGGTCGTCAACCCGGCTTTCCCCGAAGGCATCATGCTGGCGATCCTGTTCGCCAACATCTTCGCGCCGCTGATCGATTATGCCGTCATCAAGATCAACATAGCCAGGAGGGTAAAGCGCTATGCCTGAGACCGTGAATAGCACTCCCGAAGCCGTGGGCTTCAAGCAGAAACTCACCGGTTATGTCGAGACCGTCCAGGTCTACGCCCAGCCCTATCTGGAACTGCCGAACGACAGTTTCAAGAAAACCGTGGCGGTGGCCCTGGCCCTTTGCCTGGTCGGTGCCGTGGTGGTATCGGGTTCGGCCGTGATCCTGCGGCCCCTGCAGGAGTGGAACAAGTCCAAGGACGAAAAAGTCAACATCCTCGAAGTCGCCGAGCTGTACCAGAAGGGCATGGATGTCGACGCGGCGTTCAAGAACATCGAGACCCGCATCGTCGATCTGGCGACCGGTGAGTACGTCGACAACATCGACGCGAGCACCTATGACCAGTGGAAGGCGGCCAAGGAACCCGCCAGTAGCGAGGCCATTCCTGCGGACAAGGATATCGCCAGCATCAAGCGCAAGCCGAAATATGCCAAGGTCTACCTGGTCAAGGAGGGCAACAAGCTCAAGTCGGTCATCCTGCCGGTCAACGGCTACGGCTTGTGGTCGACCATGTACGGTTTCATGGCGCTCGAGGCCGATGGCCAGACCGTGGTCGGGATGAACCTCTACGATCAGGCGGAAACCCCCGGTCTTGGCGGCGAGGTCGTCAACCCGAAATGGAAGGCTCTCTGGAAAGGCAAGAAGGTTTACAACTTTTCGGGCAAGGAGGTTCACGAGAGCAACCTGAGCGAGAAGGGGCAAACCATCGAGATCGGCGAAGTGGCCCTGGGTCTGGTCAAGGGCTCGGTCGATTCTGCCAAGCCGGGTTCGGAATACCAGGTGGATGCACTGGCCGGAGCCACGCTCACCAGTCGCGGTGTCAGCAATCTGGTCCAGTACTGGATGGGCAAGGACGGTTACGGCCTGTATCTGGCCAAGCTTAGATCCGCAAGAGGTTGAAACTATGGAACTCACCGAAGAAAACAAGAAGGTTCTCGTCGAGCCGCTGGTCGACAACAATCCCATCACGCTGCAGGTGCTGGGTATCTGTTCGGCTCTGGCGGTAACGTCCCAGCTGTCCACGGCGCTGATCATGAGCTTGGCGCTGACCTCGGTGACGGCCTGCTCCAGTGCGGGCATCGCCTTCATTCGCAATCATGTCCCCAGCAGCATCCGCATCATCGCGCAGATGGTGATCATCGCCTCGCTGGTGATCGTGGTCGACCAGCTGCTGAAGGCATTCGCCTATGAAATCAGCAAGCAGCTGTCGGTGTTCGTCGGGCTGATAATTACCAACTGCATCGTGATGGGGCGCGCCGAAGCCTACGCGATGAAAAATCCGCCGTGGGAAAGCTTCCTCGACGGCATCGGCAATGGTCTGGGTTACAGCCTGATCCTGATCACCGTCGCCACCATTCGCGAGCTGTTCGGTTCCGGCAAGCTGCTCGGCATCGATGTGCTCCCGCTGGTCAAGGATGGCGGCTGGTACGTGCCGAACGGTCTCTTGTTGCTGCCGCCCAGCGCCTTCTTCCTCATCGGCCTGATCATCTGGGCGGTGAGAACCTGGAAGCCCAAGCAGGTCGAAAAGGCCGATTTCGCCATCCAGCCGGCACATGGCATCGCACACGGGGAGGCTCACTGAGATGGAAGTCTATATCAATCTGTTCATCAAGTCGGTCTTCATCGAGAACATGGCGCTGTCCTTCTTCCTGGGGATGTGCACCTTCATCGCCGTTTCCAAGAAGATCGAAACCGCCGTGGGCCTCGGTATTGCCGTGGTCATCGTGCAGACCTTGACCGTACCCGCGAACAACCTGATCTACTCGTACCTGCTGAAGGAGAATGCCCTCAGCTGGGCCGGCATCCAGGGTGTGGATCTCAGCTTCATTGCGCTGATGGCCTGTATCGGCGTGATCGCCGCCATCGTGCAGATCCTGGAAATGGTGCTGGACCGGTTCTTCCCGGCGCTCTACAACGCCCTCGGCATCTTCCTGCCGCTGATCACGGTGAACTGCGCCATTCTCGCCGGTTCGCTGTTCATGATCGAGCGCGACTACAACTTCAAGGAAAGCGTGGTCTACGGCGTCGGCAGTGGCTTCGGCTGGGCGCTGGCCATCACTGCCATGGCCGGTGTGCGTGAAAAGCTGAAGTACAGCGATGTGCCCCCGGGTCTTCGCGGTCTCGGCATCACCTTTATCACGGCCGGGCTGATGGCGCTGGGTTTCATGGCGTTCTCCGGCATACAACTCTAAGGAGCAGGGTAAGAAACCATGTTGGAAATCATCCTGGGTGTACTGTTCTTCACCTTCATCGTTGTTGCGCTGGTGTTCGTCATCCTGGGCGCCAAGTCCAAGCTGGTCGCCGAAGGCAATGTCGACATCCTGATCAACGACGAAAAGACCATCCATGTGCCGATAGGCTCCAAGCTCCTGACCGCACTGGCTGACAACAACCTGTTCGTTTCCTCGGCCTGTGGCGGTGGCGGAACCTGTGCCCAGTGCCGGGTAAAGGTACACGAGGGCGGTGGCGATATCCTGCCGACCGAGCTTTCCCACATCACCAAGCGCGAGGCGGCGGCGGGCGATCGTCTGGCCTGTCAGGTCACTGTCAAGCAGGACATGAAGATCCATGTCCATGACGAGGTCTTTGGCGTCAAGAAATGGGTGACCACGGTACGCTCCAACCATAACGTCGCAACCTTCATCAAGGAGCTGGTGCTGGAACTGCCCAAGGGTGAGAAGGTCGATTTCCGCGCCGGGGGCTACATCCAGATCGAATGTCCGCCTTACCAGGCCAGGTTCACGGATTTCGATATCGAGGAAAAATTCCGTGATGATTGGGACAAGTACAACATCTGGCAGTACGAGTCCGTGGTCAAGGAACCGGCCATCCGCGCCTACTCCATGGCCAACTACCCGGAGGAGAGCGACATCATCATGCTCAACGTGCGTATCGCCACACCGCCTCCCGGGGCCAAGGGCATATCGCCGGGCGTGATGTCGTCCTACATCTTCAATCTGAAGCCGGGCGACAAGGTGGTCATCTCAGGTCCCTTCGGCGAGTTCTTCGCCCGCGAGACCAATAACGAGATGGTCTTCATCGGCGGTGGCGCGGGCATGGCGCCGATGCGCTCGCATATCTTCGACCAGCTGCGTCGCATCAAGACCAAGCGGAAGATGACCTTCTGGTATGGGGCAAGAAGTCTCCGGGAAATGTTCTATGTGGACGACTTCAACATGCTGCAGCGGGAGAATCCCAACTTCGAGTGGCATATCGCCTTGTCCGAGCCGAAACCCGAGGACAACTGGACGGGCTACACCGGGTTCATACACAACGTTCTCTACGAGAACTATCTGAAGAACCACCCCGCCCCCGAGGATTGCGAGTACTACATGTGCGGACCGCCCATGATGAATGCGGCCGTCATCAAAATGCTGCTGGACATCGGTGTCGAGCGCGAGAACATCATGCTCGACGATTTCGGCGGCTGACAGGCGGGACTATCGAGAATCAAGCGGAGACACCGGTCTCCGCTTTTTTTTTCGTGAGAAAAGAGTAAAGTCGCACGGACCATCCGTGCCTGGAATCGGTCGTCGACCGCAGAAGAACAGGAGGCAACCATGACCTTATTTATGACCACATTTCTCATCATCGGTGTCGTCATCGCGCTGATGTCCGTCGGCGTGATGTTCGGGCGCGGGGCCATCAAGGGCAGCTGTGGCGGCGTCAACAATGGCGGCGAGTGCATCTGTACCCAGAAGTGCGAGAAACGCCGCAAGCTCGAGGCGATGGCGCAGAATCAATAAGTCGATAACAAGGGCGGGCTGTCCGTCCGCTGGGTCCATGAACAAGGGGGTTCAACCATGCTGGCAAAATTGACCGTGCGCGAATACATGACCCGTAACCCGCTGGTTTTCCAGTCGGATACGGATGTCTTCGGCGCCATCAAGGAACTGATCGCACACAAGATTACCGGGGCCCCGGTGGTGGGTGGTGGCGGCAGGCTGCTGGGACTGTTCTCGGAACTGGATTGCATGAAGGCCGTTGCCAACGCTTCCTATTTCGAGGAGCTACCGGGCAAGGTCGGCGACATGATGACCACCGATGTCCGCAGCGTGGACGCCAACACCAGTATCGTCGAGCTGGCCGAGGTGTTCGCCAACTCGAACTTGCGCCAGTTGCCGGTCATGGAAGATGGCAAGCTGGTCGGTGTGATCAGCCGGGTCGATATTCTGAGAGCGCTGGTCACCAACTGGTGATCCGGTTGCCGCGCTGTTGGTGATCGCGTCCGAAGGCAATGGACGGCAGTCAGGGCGAAACCTTTTATTGGTACGACTACGAGACCTTCGGCGCCGATCCCGCCCGCGACAGGGCGGTCCAGTTTGCCGGGCTGCGCACGGACAGCCGGCTCGATTCGATCGCCGAGCCAACCGTTCTGCACTGCCGGCTAAGTCCCGATAGCCTTCCCCAGCCCGATGCCTGCCTGATCACCGGCATCACGCCGTTGCAGGTTCGCGAGCGCGGCCTGTGCGAGGCGGATTTCATGCGCGCGATCAACGCGGCGTTCTCCGTTCCCGGGACCTGCGTGGTCGGTTACAACAACATCCGCTTCGACGACGAAGTCACCCGGTACGCGTTGTATCGCAATCTGATGGATCCCTATGCCAGGGAATGGCGCAATGGCAACTCGCGCTGGGATCTGATCGATGTGGTGCGCATGGCTTATGCGCTCAGGCCGGAGGGCATGGTCTGGCCCAGGGACGAGGAGGGCCGGGTCAGTTTCAAGCTGGAACGGCTGACGGAAGCGAACGGTCTTGCCCATGATGCCGCCCATGACGCACTCAGCGACGTACAGGCGACCATCGCGCTGGCTCGGCTGCTGCGCGACCGGCAACCCCGGCTGTTCGACTTTCTGCTGAAGCATCGCGCCAAGGCCCAGGCGGCCAGGCTGCTGGCGTTGGGCGAGCAGCGACCGCTGGTTCACGTTTCCTCCCGTTTTCCGGTCGAGCGTGGCTGTTGCGCCATAGTCGTGGCTCTGGCCCGTGATCCGGCAAACAGCAACGGCATCGTCTGCTACGACCTCACGGTTGATCCCGAGCCCCTGTTGACGCTCGAGCCCGAGATTCTGCGCCAGCGTCTCTTCACGCCGCGGGCGTTGCTTCCGGAGGGGGTGGAACGGCTGCCCCTGAAGACCGTGCATCTCAACAAATCCCCGGCGTTAGCGCCCCTGCAGGTTGTCCGGCCGGAAGATGCGGAGCGCCTGGGCCTCGATCTGGATACCTGCTGGCGACATCTGGCAAGGTTGCGGGGCGCCCCGGGTCTGGCTCCCAAGATCCAGGCGATCGTCGCGGGCGATGCCAGGCCGCCACAGGATGACGATCCCGATCTGATGCTTTACCGGGGCTTCATCCCCGATTCGGATCGGCGCGAACTGGAGCGATTGACCCAGCTGTCTGGCGAGCGGCTGGCCCGCGAAGCGACATCGTTCCAGGATCCCCGCCTGCCGGAGCTTCTGTTTCGCTACCGCGGCCGAAACTTTCCCGAAAGCCTGGATTCCGCCGAGCAACGGATATGGGCGGACTTCTGCCGGGCCCGACTCACGGGCGAGATCCCCGGCAACAGCCTGACGCTGGAGCAGTTCGACCGGCGGCTGCGCGAACTGGAGCAGACGCCGCTCTCCGATTCGCAGCGTCGGGTGGTCCAGGAACTGGAGACATATCGCCAAACCCTTCCCCTGTAACCCCGGTGGCTGTTTTGCCGTATACTTCGGGCCGTTTTTTTACCTCGTATCTGGGAGAACTCCATGAAGAAATTCCTGCCCCTGTTCGCGGCATCCTCCTTGTTCTGGGTCGGTCTGGCCGATGCGCATGGCCCCACGCGCGAGAAGCTCAGCGAGGCGGTCGAGGTTGCCGCATCACCCGATGTCGTCTGGGCTCTGGTGGGAGACTTCGCGCACCCCGAAAAATGGATGCCGGCCGTCGAGAGCACCACGGCTCAGGGCGGTAACGAGAAGGGAGCGACCCGCGAGCTGAAGCTCAAGCCGAGCGGTGGCGTGATCAAGGAGGAGTTGAAGAATTACGATGCCGATAAGAAGGTGGTCCAGTACAAGATCATCGATCCCACCGACCCGGCCGTGCTGCCCGTGAACAATTACTCGGCCAAGATTTCGGTTGAGGCCAGCGGGTCAGGCACCAAGGTGGAATGGGATGCCGCCTTCTACCGCTGGTTCCTGAACAACAATCCGCCGGAAGGCCAGAACGAGGCGGCGGCCAAGGCTGCCATCGAAAAGGTCGTCAAGGAGTCGCTGGCCAACCTCAAGGCGGTTGCCGAGAAACACTGAACTCCATGCGGCCGGTTCTCGGTTTCGCTTTGGAAAAGAGGGCGTTGGCGCAGGCCGCCGCCCTCTTTTTATGGATGGGCGGGCTGGCAGCCGAGCCCTATGCCTTCATTACCAATCAGAAGGCTGATAACGTCTCCGTCATCGACACCGCCACCGGTCAGGTGGTGCGCACCATTGCAGTCGGCAAGGACCCGGCAGGCGTGGCTGTCAGCCGGGATGGTGCCCAGGTCTGGGTGACTAATCCCGGGAGTCGGGATGTTGCGCTGATCGACGGGCAGCACCTGACGCTGAAGGAGCGCTGGCCTGTCGGTGACGGCCCGCTGGGGATCGCGCTGGATCCCGCCGGCTCGCGTGTCTACGTTGCGGATTTCTACGGGCACTTCGTTTCTGTGCTGGATCTCGGCGACCACACTATCCTGAAGCGGGTGCCGGTTGGCCATTATCCGGCTGGGATCGTCGTCAGCGGCGACGGCGCCAGGGTTTATGTGGCAGACCGGGAAGACAACACCGTGTCGGTGGTCAATGCTCTTACCCTGTCGGTGGACAGGTCGATCGGTGTGGGTCGGCATCCTTTCGGTTTGTTGCTGGACGAGCACCGCCAGCGTTTGTATACCGCCAATGTCGAGAGCAACGATGTCACCGTGCTGGATCTGCGCAGCCTGAGGGTGGTGGGATCGGTGCGGGTGGGCGAGCGCCCCTATGCCTTGGCCAGCGCTCTTGGCGGCCGGCGGATATTCGTCACCAACCAATACGACAGCACGATTTCCGTGATCGATGCCGAACGGCTGGAGGTGGTGAAAACCCTCCCGGTCGGCGAGTATCCGGAGGGAATCGCCCGGCATCCCGACGATCGGCATCTTTATGTGGCCAACTGGTTCGACAACAGCGTTTCCGTGGTGGATGCCGATGCCCTGCGTGTCGTCAAGACCATTGCCACAGGCAACGGTAGCCGGGCCTTCGGCGAATTCATCCCGGCCAGCCCTCCGGCAGCGACTTCGCCCTAAACGTCTGGTGCCGGGGCGGCGCCAGGCCAGGCAGGCGCAGTCGTTCGGCCAGCTGGTCGGCATCCACCGTTTCCATGTCAAGGCCGATGGCGGTCGTCTGTTCGTCGATTTGCAGCGGCTCCTGCTGATGGCGTTGCCGTTCAAGCACGTCCAGCGTGGCATCGGAGGGATCGCCGCCCTGTTGCATCCGCTGCCGGATGCGGTCCTGCAGGATGGCTTCGGATGCCCGGCAGTCGAGCAGCGTGAAGATTGCCCCGGCCCGGTGGGCGAGAGCCCGCGCCTGTTCGCGGTGGGCGCGCTTGAGAAAGGTGGCGTCGACGATCACCGATTGCCCGCTGCCGAGCAGCAATTCCGCCAACGCCAGGATGTGTCGATACACGTTGTCCCTGGCCGCCTCGCTGTACCGTGGTGGTGCGGCGGTCGGTCGCTTGCGTTCGTTGTCGGAGCGTACGCAGAGCGCCGGCAGGGTCCAGGTCAGGGCTCTGGCCAGATGCGATTTTCCGCTCCCGGATAGTCCGTGCAGGATGATTAGTCGCTTTGGGCGGGGCTTTATCAGCCAATGGCCATAATCGATGTGGCGGCTGACTGCTTCCCGTTGCCGCTGCTTTTCTCCGGTGGACTCGACCTGAGCGCATCGCAACGCGGCGACTTTGGCGCGCACCATCGCTCGGTACAGTCGATAGTAATCCATAAGGGCGATCCCGGCATGATCCCCGCTTATCGACAGGTAGCGGTCGAGAAAGCCACAGGCGAGATGCGGCTCGGCCTGCATCTCGAGGTCCATCATCGTGAATGCGGCTTCGTTGAGGGTGTCGATCTGGCGCAGATCGGCATTGAATTCGATGCCGTCGAACAGTCGCGGCCTACCATCCAGGAGTACCACGTTGCCGAGATGCAGGTCCCCATGGCACTCCTTGAAGTGGCCACCCTCAATCCGTTGTTCAAGCTGGCAGCCCAGGCGTTCGCGGGCCGTGCGCGACCAATCCTGTAGCTGCGCCAGCAGGGACTCTTCCCGGGAGTCGCGCACGAAGGGCGTCAGCACCGAAAAATTGGCGGCCACAAAGTGATCCGACCTGTCCCGTGCATACTTGGCGACAGCTTCCGGAAGTGGCGGGAGCCGCAGATGCAGGCGGGCAATCTCTTCGGCCAGTTCGGCTACCTGACCGACCTGTAACTGGCCGTTTTGCGCAAGGTGGTCGAACGTCTGTGCCGGCTCGAAGCGGCGCATCACCACCGCGTAATCGAGAACGGGACCTTGGCCGCCGATGACAGGACTCCGCTCGGTTCCGGTGATGGCCACCGTGCGTAGGTAAAGATCCGGGGCATAGCGTTGGTTGATCTCGATTTCCTGTTCGCAAGCCCATTGGCGCCGTTCCAGTGTCGAGAAGTCCAGGAAGCCGAAGCTCACCGGCTTCTTGATCTTGTAGGCATGGCGTCCGGCCAGGATGACCCAGGAGATATGGGTTTCAATCAGTTCGACAGGCCGGTCGCCGCCGTTCTGTCCGGGATAAAGCGCGGGGTTGAGCAGAGCCTGGATAAGCGTCGGCTGCTGCGACCTATCCATGACCGGTTTCCGCAGCGGTATTGCCGACGATCCGCCGCAGGGGAAGGCCAACGATCTCGTGTCGCCACCCCTTGAGCAGGCGCGAGGATGCCGGATTCTCGAGCAGCTGCTCAAGGTCGCGCCGGGATGCCAGCAAGGCGGGGGCGATGCCGAGCTGTTCCGCGATGCGGCGTACCTCGCTGGTCATTTTCGCCATCAATGCCTTCTGTGCGGGGTCCGGACGGGGCCAGTTCGACAGCGGCACTTCCAGTGGCGGGCATGGATGGTCGGCCAGTACCACGCGTAACTCCCTCAGCAGCTGCTGCTGAGCAGCGTTGCCGATGCCGCGGGCACGGGGCAGCTCGGCATCCTTGCCTTGGCGGGACAGTGTGAGTTCATGGAGGGTCTCGTCGCGGAGGATCCAGTTGCGCGGGATATCGAGACGCTGGGCCGACCGCTCGCGCCAGGTTGCCAAGGCCTTGAACCTGACCAGTGCCGCGCCTGTCAGTGGCTGGGCGCTGGCGACGCGTTTCCAGGCAAGCTCGGGGGACATGTCGTAAAGCCCGGGGCCCAGCAGGGCTTCGGAATCCTGTCGTACCCAGTCCCACCGGCCCTGCTCGCTGAGCTCGGTTTCCAGCCTGCGATAGGCGGGCAGCAGGTAGGCGACATCCTCGCCGGCATACTGGATCTGCTCGGGGCTCAGGGGGCGGCGCGACCAGTCGGTGCGGGTATGGGTCTTGGGGAGCCGATGGCCAAACAGGCGCTCGACCAGACTGGCATAGCCGCACTGCTCGGCATGACCTGCAAGTCCGGCGGCTATCTGGGTGTCGCAGAGGTTTCTGGGCAGTTGACCGAAGTACCGGAGCAGTACCTCCATGTCCTGGCGTCCCGAATGCACGACCTTGACGATGCGGGGATCCATTAGCAGCGCGCACAGCGGCTCCAGCGAGCGAAGCCGGAGCGGGTCCACACACGCAACCAGATCATCCGTCGCAATCTGCAGCAAACAGAAGGCAGGATAGTAGGTGCGCTCGCGTACGAACTCGGTATCCAGGGCAAAGGCTGGGAGCGGCCCAAGCCTCTCGACGAGCTGGTTCAGTGCGTCATCGTGGTCGATGAGTTGCGGGGCAGGAGAGGACGTCATAGGGGAATGGCTGGCTTTGAATCACGCGATCTCGCCATTGGATTATCACCCGATTGTCACTTGGCTGCCGGCCATGCGGAAAAGTTGGTGCAGAATGCTTGACATGCACTCCTCTGATGAGCATAATTCACAGCTCTTCTATGCGCCCGTAGCTCAGTTGGATAGAGTACCTGGCTACGAACTAGGTGGTCGGGAGTTCGAATCTCTCCGGGCGCGCCATCTTCCGGCATCATTCCGTCGGAGTGATGACAGGATTTTCCCCTGTAGCTCAGTCGGTAGAGCAAGTGACTGTTAATCACTGGGTCGGCGGTTCGAGCCCGTCCGGGGGAGCCACATTCGAGTGAAGCAAAGCCCGCGCATCCGCGGGCTTTTTATTTTGTGCGCGTTGCGCCGTCGGCTGCTTTTGTGGTTGACAGTGCTTGCTGTATTCCGTAAATTGGACGGCTTTACTGTGGGGTGCCCTGCCCCCTCCCTGTGCGCCCTCCGTGATTTGGTGGCCGCTACAGAAGCACGGCCGAGCAATAACGCTTTTGGAGTTTGGTAATGACCACAATCAATCAGTTGGTGCGGAAACCGCGAGTACGCAAGAAGGATAAGAGTAACGTCCCGGCGCTGGAGAGTTGTCCGCAGCGTCGCGGTGTTTGCACCCGTGTCTATACGACGACCCCGAAGAAGCCGAACTCGGCGCTGCGTAAGGTTGCTCGTGTCAGGCTGACGAACGGTGCCGAGGTGAGCAGCTACATCGGCGGCGAGGGGCACAACCTGCAGGAGCACTCGGTCGTGCTTATTCGTGGCGGCCGCGTCAAGGACTTGCCGGGTGTTCGTTACCACGTCGTGCGCGGCAGTCTCGATACGGCCGGCGTCGCCAAGCGTCGCCAGGGTCGTTCGAAGTACGGCGCCAAGCGTCCGAAAGGTTAATTGAGGTTCGGATTTAAGTCATGTCTAGAAGAAGAGTTTCCCAGAAAAGAGAACTGGTGCCCGATCCGCGTTTTGGCAGTGAAACCTTGGCGCGATTCGTCAACATGCTGATGCTGAGCGGCAAGAAGTCGGTGGCCGAGCGCGTGGTTTATGGGGCCCTGGATCAGATTCAGGTCAAGGTGGGAGGGAGCGTCGACTCTATCGAGGTTCTGACCAAGGCTCTCGAGAATGTCCAGCCGTTCGTGGAGGTCAAGTCCCGCCGCGTCGGTGGTGCGACCTATCAGGTTCCGGTTGAGGTTCGGCCTAACCGCCGGGTGGCTCTGGCCATGCGATGGCTGATCGACGCGGCTCGCAAGCGTAGCGAAAAGGGCATGGTGGCCCGCCTGGCGGGCGAGCTCTATGACGCTCATGAAAATCGCGGTTCGGCCGTGAAGAAGCGTGAGGATACCCACCGCATGGCGGAGGCCAACAAGGCCTTCTCGCATTACCGCTGGTAATCCAGCTTCAGCAGAATTCCGCTCCAGGACCAACCAAGTACCAGCGTGGCTCGCACGACCCCTATTGAGCGCTACCGGAATATCGGCATTTCCGCGCACATCGATGCGGGGAAGACGACGACGACCGAGCGCGTCCTGTACTACACCGGCATCAATCACAAGATCGGCGAGGTCCATGATGGTGCCGCGACGATGGACTGGATGGAGCAGGAGCAGGAGCGTGGGATAACCATCACTTCCGCCGCTACCACGACCTACTGGCGTGGCATGGCGATGAACTATCCCGAGCATCGCATCAACATCATCGATACGCCGGGGCACGTCGACTTCACGATCGAGGTCGAGCGTTCCATGCGGGTGCTCGATGGTGCCTGCATGCTCTATTGCGCGGTTGGTGGTGTCCAGCCGCAATCCGAGACCGTCTGGCGTCAGGCCACCAAATATGGTGTCCCACGCATCGCCTTCGTCAACAAGATGGATCGCTCGGGTGCCGATTTCTTCAAGGTCTACGGCCAGATGCGCCAGCGTCTGCATGCCTGCCCGGTCCCGGTTCAGGTGCCGATTGGGGCGGAAGAGAGCTTCAAGGGGGTGGTCGATCTCGTCAAGATGAAATCCATCGTCTGGAGCGAGGCCGACAATGGTGCCACCTTCGTGTACGAGGACATTCCCGAGTCGCTTCGCGAGCTGGCTCTGGAGTGGCGGGAAAAGATGGTGGAGGCGGCCGCCGAATCCAGTGAAGAACTGATGAACAAATACCTCGAGGAGGGTGACCTCGGCGAGGAAGATATCAAGTCAGGCCTGCGCAAGCGGACCATAGGGCTTGAGATTGTGCCCATGCTTTGCGGTTCGGCCTTCAAGAACAAGGGTGTCCAGGCCATGCTGGATGCCGTGATCGACTACCTGCCATCCCCGATGGATGTGCCGCCAATCAAGGGTTCCGATGCCGAGACCCATGAGTCTGTCGAGCGCCACTCGAGTGACGACGAGCCATTCTCCGCGCTGGCATTCAAGATCATGACCGATCCTTTTGTCGGAACGCTGACCTTCGTGCGCGTATACTCGGGGGTCCTGAGTTCCGGCGACAGCGTAATCAACTCTGCCAGTGGCAACAAGGAACGCATCGGGCGGCTGCTGCGGATGCATGCCAACTCCCGGGAGGAAGTCAAGGAGATTCGGGCGGGCGATATTGCTGCCTGCGTCGGATTGCGGGACATCGTAACCGGCACAACCTTGTCGGCGGTTGGCAAACCGGTGGTACTCGAACGCATGGAGTTTCCGGAGCCGGTCATTTCGGTGGCGGTCGAGCCCCGGACCAAGAGCGATCAGGAAAAGATGGGGTTGGCGCTGCAGCGCCTGGCTCAGGAGGATCCTTCCTTCCGGGTTCATACGGATGAAGAGTCCGGCCAGACGATCATTTCGGGGATGGGCGAACTGCACCTCGAGATCATCGTCGACCGGATGAAGCGGGAGTTCAAGGTGGAGGCCAACGTCGGCGCGCCCCAGGTGGCCTATCGTGAAACCATCCGCAGATCGGTCGAGCAGGAAGGCAAGTATGTCCGCCAGACGGGCGGTCGAGGTCAGTATGGCCATGTATGGCTTCGTGTCGAGCCTCTCCCTGAAGGTGGGGGGTACGCGTTCGAAAACGCCGTTGTCGGCGGCGTGGTGCCAAAAGAATATATCCCGGCGGTCGATAAGGGTGTTCAAGAGCAGCTACAGAATGGTATACTTGCCGGCTACCCGGTAGTTGATGTCAAGGTAACCCTGTTCGACGGCTCCTACCACGATGTCGACTCCAGCGAGATGGCGTTCAAGATCGCCGGCTCCATGTGCTTCAAGGAAGGGTGCAGGAAAGCCAGTCCTGTTCTGTTGGAGCCCATCATGGGTGTCGAGGTTGAGACGCCGGAGGATTACATGGGTGATGTGGTGGGCGATCTCAATCGTCGGCGCGGCGTGATTCTCGGCATGGACGACAATGCCGGGGTCAAGGTTCTCAAGGCTGAGGTTCCGCTGGCGGAAATGTTCGGTTACTCGACGAGTCTTCGCTCCCAGAGCCAGGGGCGGGCCACCTACTCGATGGAATTCAAGAAGTACCAGGAGGCCCCGGCCAATGTGGCTGAGGCGGTGATCAAGAAGGCTTCGGTCAGTTAAGCGAGTTTGAATAGGTAAGAGCGAGGTATTAGGGTCGTGTCCAAAGAAAAATTCACGCGTACAAAGCCGCATGTCAATGTCGGAACGATCGGTCACGTTGACCACGGCAAGACGACCCTGACGGCGGCGCTGACCAAGGTCGGTGCGGAGCGCTTCGGTGGCGCCTTCAAGGCCTATGACCAGATCGACGCGGCGCCCGAAGAGCGCGCGCGCGGCATCACCATCGCCACCGCCCACGTCGAATACGAATCCCCCACCCGGCACTACGCCCACGTGGACTGCCCCGGCCACGCCGACTACGTCAAGAACATGATCACCGGCGCCGCGCAGATGGATGGTGCCATCCTGGTCTGCTCCGCAGCCGACGGTCCCATGCCGCAGACCCGCGAGCACATCCTGCTGGCCCGCCAGGTCGGCGTGCCCTACATCGTCGTGTTCCTCAACAAGGCCGACATGGTCGACGATGCCGAGTTGATCGAACTGGTCGAGATGGAAGTGCGCGAACTGCTCTCCAAGTACGACTTCCCGGGCGACGACACTCCCATCGT
Source organism: Methyloparacoccus sp. NF-16 (assembly GCF_056880625.1). Lineage (NCBI taxonomy): Bacteria > Pseudomonadati > Pseudomonadota > Gammaproteobacteria > Methylococcales > Methylococcaceae > Methyloparacoccus > Methyloparacoccus sp. NF-16. Next base: position 649,824 of record NZ_CP174130.1, read on the forward strand.
CAAGGGGTCTGCCCTCAAGGCGCTGGAAGGCGATCAGAGCGAGATCGGCGTCCCCGCCATCATCCAGCTGGTCGATGCCCTGGACAGCTACATCCCCGAGCCCGAGCGCGACATCGAAAAGCCCTTCCTGATGCCGATCGAAGACGTGTTCTCCATCTCCGGTCGTGGCACCGTCGTCACCGGCCGTATCGAGCGCGGTCGTGTCAAGGTTGGTGACGAAGTCGAGATCGTCGGCATTCGTGACACCGCCAAGACCACCTGCACTGGCGTCGAAATGTTCCGCAAGCTGCTGGACGAAGGTGTTGCCGGTGACAACGTCGGCGTCCTGCTGCGTGGCACCAAGCGTGAAGACGTCGAGCGCGGCCAGGTACTGGCCAAGCCCGGCAGCATCACCCCGCACACCCATTTCGAGGCGGAAATCTACGTCCTCTCCAAGGACGAAGGCGGTCGCCACACCCCGTTCTTCAACGGCTACCGGCCGCAGTTCTACTTCCGGACCACCGACGTGACCGGATCCATGGAGCTGCCGCAGGGTGTCGAAATGGTCATGCCCGGCGACAACATCAAAGTCACCGTCAAGCTGATCAGCCCGATCGCCATGGAGGAAGGCCTGCGCTTCGCGGTACGCGAAGGTGGCCGTACCGTGGGCGCCGGGGTCGTATCCAAGGTTCTGGAGTAATTGCCGTGCAGAAACAACGTATTCGTATCCGCCTAAAGGGCTTTGATCACCGTCTTATTGACCAGTCGGCCAGCGAGATTGTTGAGACGGCAAAGCGGACCGGCGCCCAGGTACTTGGGCCGATTCCCCTGCCGACGAAAAAGGAAAGATATACGGTTCTGATCTCCCCGCATGTCAACAAGGACGCGCGCGATCAGTATGAGTTGAGAACCCACAAGCGATTGATGGATATCATCGAGCCTACCGACAAGACGGTTGACGCCTTGATGAAGCTCGATCTGTCTGCGGGTGTGGATGTTCAGATCAAATTGAACTAATAGATAGGTTTTATAGCGGGAGCGTGTGATGGCCCTGGGATTGATTGGACGGAAGTGCGGCATGACTCGCATCTTCCACGAGGATGGATCTGCCGAACCCGTAACTGTCGTGCAAGTTGAGCCGAACCGGGTCGTCCAGGTCAAGAATGCTGAGACGGATGGCTACTGCGCCGTTCAGGTCACGACCGGTTCCGTCAAGCGTTCCCGCCTGACCAAGGCCATGTCTGGCCATTACGCGAAGGTCGGGGTCGAAGCTGGCGACCAACTGATGGAGTTTCGCCTGGGTGATGGCCACGGGTATGCCGTGGGCGCCGAGATCGGGCTGGAGCTGTTTCAGGAAGGCCAGTTTGTCGATGTGAGCGGGATCAGTGTCGGCAAGGGATTTGCTGGTGTCGTGAAGCGGTATAACTTCAGAACGCAGGACGCGACGCACGGTAACTCCCTGTCACACCGTGCGCCAGGCTCGATTGGTCAGAACCAGACGCCTGGGCGCGTGTTCAAGGGGAAGAAAATGGCGGGCCACATGGGCGCCGAGCAAGTAACCATCCAGAATCTGAAGATTTCCGGTATCGATAAGGGCAGGAATCTCTTGATGATCAAGGGGGCTGTCCCTGGTCCCAAGGGTGGTCGTGTCGTCGTCAAAGCCGCAGTCAAGAAATAGGAATAAATGATGTCGATCGTAATTCCTTCGGCAGTATCGGGAGCGCAAGGCGTGAACGCCTCGGCGGACGTTTTCGGCCGCGATTTCAATGAAAGCCTGGTTCATCAGTTGGTTGTTTCCTATATGGCGGCCGCCCGCTCTGGAACCAAGGCCCAGAAAACACGTTCGGATGTGAGTGGCGGTGGGGCGAAGCCGTGGAAACAGAAGGGAAGTGGCCGTGCACGCGCAGGTACGACCCGTAGCCCTCTCTGGCGCACGGGTGGTGTGACCTTCGCCGCTCGCAATCGCAATTATGAGCAGAAGCTGAACAAGAAGATGTACCGCGCCGCGATGAGATCCATCTTCTCGGAGCTTCTGCGGCAGGGTCGCCTGGTGGTGGTTGACGAACTGTTGCTGCCGGAAGTAAGGACCAAGGCTCTGCGATCGCAGCTTGCGGAGATGGGTTTCGACAAGGGCACCATCATCACTAAGGACGTGGATGCGAACCTGTTTCTGTCAGCCAGGAATATGCCGCATGTCTATGTGGCAGAGGCAAAATCACTGAATCCGGTTCAGCTCGTGCATAGCAACAAGGTCATCATGACGGCTGAAGCACTCAAGGCAGTTGAGGAGGGCTTGGCGTGAGACAGATTGAACTCATGAAGGTATTGGAAGCACCTGTCATCTCCGAAAAGAGCAGCTTGTCTGCCGAGAAAGAGAAAAGAGTGGTGTTCAAGGTTAGGAAAAACTCTACCAAGCAGCAGATTAAGCGTGCAGTAGAGATGCTGTTCGAGGTCGAAGTCGATTCTGTTCATGTCCTGAATGTGAAGGGTAAACAGAAGCGCTTTGGGCGCTTCATCGGCGCCCGATCGGACTGGAAAAAGGCTTATATAAAGCTCAAGCCTGGGTTTGACATCGACTTTGCTTCTGCTTAGCGTCGGCCGGGCATTGGCATAGAGAAATAGTTACTGGATAGCAATTATGGCACTCGTTAAATCCAAGCCAACTTCCGCCGGCTCCCGCTTTGTCGTGAGAGTGAAGACCGAAGGTCTTCACAAGGGCCGACCAGAAGCGAAGCTCATCGAGAAAAAGAATCGCAGCAGCGGCAGGAACAACCAAGGGCGCGTTACCACCCGCCATAAGGGTGGTGGGCACAAGCAGTTCTATCGCTTGATCGACTTCAAGCGGGACAAGCTCGAAGTGCCAGGTCATGTCGAGCGCATCGAATATGACCCAAACCGCACGGCACACATTGCCTTGGTCGTCTATCGGGATGGCGAGCGCCGCTATGTGATTGCCCCCCGGGGGCTTGTGGTTGGTCAGGAGATCGTCTCGTCAGAACATGCCGGCATAAAGCTTGGCAACTGCCTGCCGCTGCGCAATGTTCCAGTGGGCTCTGTCGTGCATTGCGTAGAGTTGAAACCAGGCAAGGGTGCTCAGCTGGCGAGAGCGGGTGGAAGTTCCGTTCAGCTTGTGGCCAAAGAGGGTGCCTATGCGACGATCCGCCTGCGCTCAGGCGAGATGCGCAAGGTTCTGGCCGAGTGCAAGGCGGTAATCGGCGAAGTTTCCAATCACGAGCATAACCTGGCTTCGTTGGGCAAGGCGGGTGCGAAACGCTGGCGCGGTATTCGGCCGACCGTCCGTGGTGTTGCGATGAACCCGGTAGACCATCCGCATGGTGGTGGCGAAGGCAGAACATCCGGTGGTCGTCATCCTGTATCGCCTTGGGGTACACCGGCGAAGGGTTATAAAACCCGCAACAATAAGCGAACTGACAAGCTTATTATCCGTGGCCGCAAGAAATAAATTAGCTGTGAGGTAGATCCCGTGCCACGTTCGATTAAAAAAGGTCCTTTCATCGATCACCATCTTCTGGGCAAGGTGCTCGAGAGCGCCAATTCCGGCAACAAGAGACCAATAAAAACCTGGTCGCGCCGTTCGATGATCCTGCCGGAAATGATTGGTCTGACAATTGCGGTGCATAACGGAAGGCAGCATATCCCGGTACTGATCAGCGACAATATGGTCGGTCACAAGTTGGGAGAGTTCGCGCCAACCCGTACCTACAAAGGGCATCAGGCAGATAAGAAGTCGAAGTAAACGGCTTAAACGTCATCAGGTTAAGGTTCAGACAATGGCTACAATTGCTAGGTTAAATACCGCCAGGATTTCGGCGCAGAAATGCCGGCTGGTGGCTGATCAGATTCGTGGCCTGAAGGTAGATAGAGCAATCGATTTGCTTACCTTCAGCCCCAAGAAGTCTGCGAAGATTGTGAAGAAAGTTCTGGAATCGGCCATTGCGAACGCAGAGCACAATGACGGTGCAGACATCGATGAGCTCCGCGTGGAAGCCATCGAGGTGGGGGAGGGTGCAACCTTGAAGCGCATGTCCCCGCGGGCGAAGGGGCGCGCAAACCGCATCAGCAAGCGCACTTGTCATATTTCAATCAAAGTCACTGAAAAACGCTAGGCCGATCATGGGACAGAAAGTACATCCTACCGGTATTAGACTGGGTATCATCAAAGATTGGACTTCGCGCTGGTATGCCAGCAGCAAAGACTATGCTGGTTTCCTCCACAAGGATTTGCTGGTGAGGGACTTTCTGCGCAGAAAGCTGGGGCATGCTTCGGTCAGCAGGATCCAGATCAATCGGCCGGCGAACAATGCTCATATCACCATTCACACCGCCCGGCCCGGCTTGGTGATCGGCAAGAAAGGCGAAGATATCGACGCCTTGCGCCGGGAAGTCTCGCAGATGATGTCGGTCCCCGTACAGATCAGCGTCGAGGAAATCCGGAAGCCTGAACTAGACGCCCAGCTTGTCGCCGAGGGTGTTGCCCAGCAGTTGGAAAAGCGCATCATGTTCAGGCGAGCAATGAAGCGGGCGGTACAGAACACGCTCAGGCTGGGCGCTGAAGGTATCAAGATCAGTGTAAGCGGGCGCCTTAACGGTGCCGAAATTGCCAGAACCGAATGGTATCGCGAAGGTCGTGTACCACTGCATACTTTTCGTGCCGATATCGATTATGGTTTTGCGGAAGCAAAAACAACATATGGCGTGATTGGCGTCAAAGTATGGATCTTCAAGGGTGAAATCCTGCCCGAGTATGGCACTGACGTGAAAGGCCAGGCCGCTGAAGCATAATTGGGATATAGACTATGTTACAGCCTAAACGTACAAAATACAGAAAGCAGCACAAGGGACGGAATACCGGTCTTGCGCTCAAAGGCAACAAGGTAAGCTTCGGTGAGTTCGGGCTTAAATCCGTTGAACGCGGCCGCATGACCGCGAGGCAGATAGAGTCTGCTCGGCGTGCGATTACGCGACACGTGAAGAGGGGCGGCAAAATCTGGATCCGTGTTTTCCCGGACAAACCCATTACCAAGAAGCCACTCGAAGTCCGTATGGGCAGCGGCAAGGGGAGCGTTGAATATTGGGTTGCGGAAATCAAGCCAGGAACGATGCTTTATGAGCTTCAGGGTGTCAGCGAGGAACTGGCACGTGAAGCATTCGCTTTGGCAGCGGCAAAGTTACCGGTTAAGACTATCTTTGCTGTCAGGACGGTGATGTAATGAAAACTGAGGAAATCCGCTCAAAGACGGAAGAAGAGCTGGCCCAGGAATTGGTTAACCTGCACAGGGAACAATTCAATCTTAGAATGCAGAAAACCACGGGACAGCTGTCCAAGCCGGACCAGCTACAAAAAAACCGTAAAACGATTGCCCGAATCAATACCATTCTGCGCGAAAAGGGTGTGAAGTCATGAGTGCCGAGCTGAAGAATATCCATACCCTGACTGGCACTGTCGTTAGCGACAAGATGGAAAAAACGGTTGCCGTACGTGTTGATCGAATGGTTGCCCACCCTCTGTATGGCAAATACATCCGGCGCTCCACGAAGGTGCTGGCTCACGACGAAAACAATGAAGCCAAGGTCGGTGATGTCGTTGTCGTAGCTGCCTGCCGTCCTGTATCGGCAAAAAAGGTGTGGAAGCTGGATCGAATCCTAGAGCGGTCTCGGTGAGATCCTATCAAGCGAATTCATAGATTTAGGTAAGTGACATGATTCAGATGCAAACCAACCTTGATGTCGCCGACAATAGTGGTGCCAGGAAGGTTATGTGTATAAAGGTCCTGGGTGGCTCGCATAGACGCTATGCGAATGTAGGCGATATCATCAAGGTGAGCATCAAGGAAGCGATTCCTCGCGGTCGTGTAAAGAAAGGCGAAGTCTACAACGCTGTTGTTGTTCGTACTCGAAAGGGTGTTCGCCGTGCCGACGGCTCTCTCATTCGGTTCGACGGCAATGCAGCCGTCCTGCTCAATAACCAGCACCAGCCCATAGGGACCCGCATTTTCGGACCCGTGACACGAGAACTGCGCTCGGAAAAATTCATGAAGATCATTTCACTGGCCCCTGAAGTCATCTAGGAGTCGATCATGCGAAAGATTAGGAAAGGTGACCAGGTCGTCGTTCTGACCGGTAAGGACAAGGGCAAGGTAGGTGCTGTGCTTGCCATACATGATGATGGCAAGATTGTTGTCGACGGCATCAATGTTGCCCGCAAGCACCAGAAGCCCATGCCGATGAAAGGAATTGCCGGTGGTATAGTGGATAAGGCCATGCCTCTGCACATATCCAATGTTGGCCTTCTGAATCCCGCCACCAACAAGGCTGATCGTGTCGGCTTTCGACTGCTGGCAGATGGACGCAAGGTGCGGTTCTTCAAGTCCAGTAACGAAGTGATTGACGCGTAGTCGGTATATCAAAATGGCTAGATTACAACAGCTTTATAAAGACGCAATAATACCCGCGCTCACCGAGAAATTCGGCTACAAGTCCCTCATGGAGGTGCCCAAGCTGGAGAAGATCACCCTGAATATGGGGGTTGGTGAGGCTGTTGCAGACAAGAAAATCCTGCAGAACGCGCTCGATGATCTGCAGAAGATTTCCGGGCAGAAGCCTATCATTACCATTTCCAAGAAGTCCATTGCCGGCTTCAAAATCCGCGATGGAATGCCGATTGGCTGCAAGGTTACGCTGCGTCGGGATAGGATGTATGAGTTCCTTGACAGGCTGATCACGGTGGCCATCCCGCGGATCCGTGACTTCCGTGGTCTGAATGGTCGGTCGTTCGATGGTCGCGGGAATTACAGCATGGGCGTTAAGGAGCAGATCATCTTTCCGGAGATCGACTTTGACAAGGTCGACGTGGTGAGAGGTCTCGACATAACGATTACGACCAGCGCAAAAACCGATCAGGAAGCCAAGGCATTGCTGGAGCAGTTCAAATTTCCGTTCAGGACCTAGGGTTATACGATGGCTAAAAAATCAATGATTGCCAGAGAAGTTAAGCGGCAGAAGCTTGTGCAGAAGTATTCGGCAAAACGTCAGGCCTTGAAGGCTGTCATCGTCGATCGCATGGCGAGCGAAGAGGACAAGATCAATGCAGAGATGAGCCTGCAGAAGCTTCCTCGTGATTCCTCTGCCTCACGGCTTCGCAATCGTTGCAATTTGACAGGCAGACCACATGGTTTCTACCGGAAGTTCGGCCTTGGTCGCAACAAGCTGCGTGAATCGGTCATGCGCGGTGATGTGCCTGGTGTAACCAAGGCAAGCTGGTAGAACGTGTCATCTGTTTTTTGGAGTCTCTAAATGAGCATCACCGATCCCTTGGCTGACCTTCTGACTCGTGTACGTAACGGTCAGGCTGCCAACAAGACTTTCGTTTCCATGCCGTCATCGAAGCTGAAAGCTTCGGTATGTCAGGTGCTAAAGGAAGAAGGTTATATCGAAGACTTTAATGTCGAGGCCGTTGGCAGCAAGCCGGTCCTGACTGTCACATTGAAGTATTTTCAGGGCTCGCCTGTCATCGAGAGCATCCAGCGCATCAGTAAACCAGGTCGTAGAGTCTATAAATCGGCTGATGATCTTCCCAAGGTCTTGGGGGGATTTGGTGTTGCCATCATTTCTACTTCCAAAGGCGTGATGACCGATAAGTCAGCGCGTGAGGGAAGGCATGGTGGTGAAATACTCTGCACTGTTTCGTAAGGGTTAAACCGATCATGTCTAGAGTTGCAAAAAATCCTATCTCATTGCCAAAAGGGGTAGAAGTCGTAAAAGACCAGGCCGGCCTCGTGACGGTCAAGGGACCGAAAGGGACCTTGATGTCGAGTGTGCACCCCCTTGTCGAAGTTGTTATCGAGGGTGCTCAGATAGCAGTCATCGGCGATGTCAGCGATAAAGAAAAGGACGCCATGGCAGGTACTACGCGCGCGAATCTCGCCAATATGGTGTTCGGCGTTAGCACGGGCTATGAGCGCAAGTTGACCATGGTCGGTGTTGGCTATCGTGCCCAAGCTCAAGGCAATGCTTTGAACCTGAGCCTGGGTTTCTCGCACCCTGTCAATTTTCCTGTCCCGGCAGGAATTGTAATAGAAACACCATCACAAACCGAAATCGTCATCAAAGGCTGCGACAAGCAGCAAGTCGGTCAGGTTGCCGCCAACATCAGAGCCTATCGTCCCCCGGAGCCCTACAAGGGCAAAGGCATTCGATATGCCGATGAGGTCATCGTCAAGAAAGAAGCGAAAAAGAAATAGGTTGAGTGAAATGGACAAGAAGGCAGCTCGGCTGCGCAGGGCGGCAAAAACTCGCGCAATCATCCGCAATCTCGGTACTGACCGACTGACTGTGTTCCGGACTCCGCGGCATATCTATGCTCAGGTCATCACTGCCGATGGATCCAAGGTACTGGCCTGTTCATCGACCCTGGAGAAGGACATTAAGGCATCCTTGAAAAATACGGGTAATGTGGAAGCGGCAAAAGCCGTCGGCAAGCTTGTCGCTGAGCGTGCTCTCGCCGCAGGCATCAACCAGGTAGCCTTTGATCGTTCTGGCTTCAAGTATCACGGGCGCGTCAAGGCAGTGGCAGATGCCGCGCGTGAAGCCGGACTTCAGTTCTAGACAGGAGCGCGATCAATGGCAAATCAGAATGTTCAGGGTGGTTCGGCGGATGGCTTTCAGGAGAAGCTGGTTGCTGTCCGGCGAGTGGCGAAGGTTGTCAAGGGTGGTCGTGTTTTTGGTTTTACCGCATTGACAGTGGTCGGTGATGGTAACGGACGCGTGGGCTATGGCTTGTGCAAAGCCAGGGAAGTTCCGGTTGCCATCCAGAAGTCCATGGAGCAGGCGCGTCGCAATATGCGCAAGGTCAGCCTTAATGGGGATACCTTGCATTATGCCGTTGCTTCGTCGACCGGTGCCGCCAAGGTCTTCATGCAGCCAGCATCGGCAGGTACCGGCATCATCGCAGGAGGCGCCATGCGCGCTGTCTTCGAGGTGGTAGGTGTTCACAATGTCCTTGCGAAGTGTATTGGTACGAACAATCCCATCAACGTTGTTCGGGCAACCATCAAGGGTCTTACAGAGATTGCCGACCCTGCCAAGCTGGCAGCCAAACGTGGCAAGCAGCTCGAAACGCGGTAAATAGTCATGAGTCAAAAGCAAGTTAATATTACCCAGATCAAGAGCTCGATTGGCCGACACGAATCCCACAAAGCCTGCCTCAGGGGTTTGGGCATTCGTCGTATGCACCAGCGTGTCGCGGTGATCGCTACCCCGGAAAACATGGGGATGATCAATAAAATCAGCTATATGCTCAAGGTTGAGGACTGACTATGTTTTTGAATGATCTACATCCTGCCGAAGGCAGCCGGCAGGCCAAGAAGCGCTTGGGCAGGGGCATTGGTTCCACGCTCGGTAAAACCAGTGGTAAAGGCCACAAGGGTCAGAAAGCCAGAGCTGGTGGTTTCCACAAGGTCGGCTTCGAGGGAGGCCAGATGCCCTTGCAACGGCGTCTCCCTAAGGTCGGCTTCAGGTCCCAAAGCAAGAAGTTCAGCGCTCAGGTTCGTTTGCATGAGTTGGCTTCGGTGGACTCTGCCGTCATTGATGTGCTGGCGCTGAAGGCTGCCAACCTGGTTCCCGCCTATGCAAAATCCGTGAGCCTGATTGATTCGGGCGAGATTGCCAAGACAGTTACCATATCGGGTCTCAGAGTAACCCCTGGGGCAAGAGCAAAGATCGAAGCCGCTGGCGGAAAGGTCGAGGGTTAGTATGAGTGCCGCGAGCTCTGCACTTGCCGAACGTTTCGGTCGCCTCGGGGAGCTTCGGCAGAGACTGCTCTTTGTCCTAGGCGCCCTGTTCGTTTATCGTGTCGGTGCGCACATTCCGATTCCGGGTATTGATCCCAAGGCCCTGGCCACCATGTTTGCCGACAAGGGTGGCATTCTCGACATGGTCAACATGTTTTCGGGCGGTGCGCTGAAACGCCTTAGCATCTTCGCCTTGGGGATCATGCCCTATATTTCAGCCTCGATCATTCTTCAGCTGATGGCGGGTGTTGTCCCGCAGCTTGAGCAGATTAAGAAGGAGGGTGAGAGTGGTCGCAAGAAAATCAACCAGTATACCCGCTATGCCACAGTGTTCCTGGCCAGCTTCCAGGCGGTCGGCATAGCGCTGGCACTGCAGAACCAGTCGGCTGGTGGTATGCCGGTCGTCATCAGTCCCGGGTTCCAGTTCGTATTCGTTTGTGCCGTATCGCTGGTCTGCGGGACCGTCTTCCTGATGTGGTTGGGTGAGCAGATCACCGAACGCGGTATCGGCAACGGCATCTCGATCATCATCTTTTCCGGCATCGTGGCGGGGCTTCCGACAGCGATCGGTGGCACTCTTGAGCTGGCTCGCACAGGTGAACTGGGAGCCTTCAGCATCATTGCCCTGTTTGCCATTGCCATCGGCGTTACAGCCCTTGTTGTCTTCGTCGAGCGGGGCCAGCGGCGCATCGTGATCAATTATGCCAAGCGTCAGGAAGGGCGGAAGATGTACGCCGCCCACAAGAGCTTCCTGCCGCTCAAGCTGAACATGTCCGGCGTCATTCCGCCCATCTTTGCTTCGAGCATCATCCTGTTCCCGGCGACCTTGGCCGGATGGTTCGGCAACGCGGAGGGCATGAGCTGGCTGCAAGATGTGGCAACGACGCTGTCTCCCGGTCAGCCTGTTTATGTGCTATTCTATGCGGCTGCCATCGTCTTCTTCTGTTTCTTCTACGCGGCCTTGGTGTTCAACTCCAATGAAACCGCCGAAAATCTCAAGAAGTCTGGCGCAATTATCCCTGGCGTACGCCCGGGCCAGCAGACAGCTCAGTACATCGATGCGGTAATGACGCGGCTGACACTCGTGGGAGCCTTCTACATTACGGCGGTTTGCTTGCTGCCTGAATTCCTTATTCTCTACTGGAATGTTCCGTTCTATTTTGGCGGCACGTCGCTGCTGATCATCGTTGTCGTTGTCATGGACTTCATGTCACAGATACAGACCTACGTGATCTCGCATCAGTACGAGGGTCTTCTGAAGAAAAGTAATTTGAAGCTCGGCTCCTGAGCCCAGCAGGCGTTTGTCGAGGAAGAAATAATGAAAGTTCGCGCATCGGTAAAGAAAATTTGCAGGAATTGCAAGGTCCTTAAACGCAATGGCATTGTCCGCATCATTTGCAAGGATGCGCGTCATAAGCAGCGCCAAGGTTGAGCCTGTGATGTCGGCATTGGCGAGAGCAGTAACCTACTCAGTTTGTCGGAGATAACCTAGATGGCCCGTATTGCAGGCGTAAATATTCCTGACCATAAGCATTTGGTCATATCATTGACCGCAATCTATGGTATCGGTAGAAATAGAGCCGCCGAGATCTGCCAGCGTCTTGCCATTGCTCCGTCGACCAAGGTCAAGAGTCTTTCTGAGGAAGAGGTTGAGAGGTTACGTGAAGAGGTTGCCAAGTTCACGGTCGAAGGTGATCTGCGCAGGGAAACTGCAATGAACATCAAGCGGCTGATGGATCTGGGTTGCTATCGTGGCATGAGACATCGTCGCGGTTTGCCCTTGCGCGGCCAGCGGACCCGTACCAATGCACGTACCCGCAAGGGGCCTCGCCGTCCTGTTCGTAAGTGATTTCGACGATTTCAACAAGCTCACAAAGTTAAGGTTTAGTCATGGCCGGTCCTGGACGTCCTACCAAAAAAATCAAGCGCGATATCTCCGATGGCGTTGTTCATATCAATGCCACGTTCAATAACACCATCATCACCATTACCGACCGAAAAGGTAATGCATTGGCCTGGGCTACCGCAGGTGCTTCTGGGTTCCGTGGGTCGCGCAAAAGCACGCCCTTCGCTGCCCAGGTGGCGGCCGAAAAGGTGGGTAATATCGTCAAGGATTACGGTGTCAAGAATCTCGATGTTGTCATCAAGGGGCCAGGCCCCGGACGAGAGTCGGCGGTGCGGTCTCTTAATAATATGGGTTTCAAGATCAATAACATTGTTGACGGCACTCCCATTCCCCACAACGGTTGCCGTCCGCCCAAGAAGCGCCGCGTTTAATTTTCAGGAGTTATCATGGCAAGATATCTTGGTCCCAAGTGCAAGCTTAGCCGACGGGAAGGAACCGATCTTTTTCTGAAGTCCCGCGGCAAGTCCCTCGAGGGGAAGTGCAAACTGGATCAGCAGCCCGGCCAACATGGCACCAAACGTGCCCGCATGTCCGATTACGCCACCCAGTTGCGTGAAAAGCAGAAGCTCCGTCGTATATATGGTGTACTGGAGCGCCAATTCCGCAACTACTACAAGGCGGCTGCCCAGCAGAAGGGATCCACAGGCCAGAACCTCCTGAACTTCCTGGAGGCGAGATTGGACAATGTGGTATACCGCATGGGTTTTGCGGCTACCCGGGCGGAGGCGCGCCAGCTGGTTAGCCACAAGGCGATTGCCGTGAACGGGAATGCTTTGAATATTCCGTCTTATCAGGTCAAGCCTGGTGATGTCATCAGTGTCCGCGAGAAATCCAAGAGCCAGCTCAGGATCAAGGACGCCCTTGGGGTTGCCGAGCAATATGGTTTTCCCGTCTGGTTGGATGTGGATACGCAAAAAATGCAGGGTGTCTATAAATCGTCGCCGGACCGCAGTGAGCTTGGAAGCGAAATCAACGAACAGCTGGTTGTCGAGTTGTATTCTAAGTAATTGAGCGACATGCAAAGTTATCTGGCAAATTTGATCAAGCCAAGACTGGTGGATGTAACCCCGGTCAGCAAAAATAATGCGCGTATCGTCATCGAACCTCTGGAAAGGGGCTTTGGTCATACGCTTGGCAATGCATTGCGCCGAGTGTTGCTGTCGTCCATTCCAGGGTGTGCCGTTACGTCGGTTGCCATTGCCGGGGTCGACCACGAATACTCATCGATTGACGGCGTCCGTGAGGACGTCCTGGATATCTTGCTCAACCTCAAGAATCTTGCCATCCGGATCCATGAGGGTGACCGGGCAACACTCTCGTTGAAGCGCAGCGGTCCTGGCAAGGTCACGGCGGCCGATATTACTTCGACGCATCAGGCCGAAGTTCTGAACGGAGACATGGAAATTGCCAACCTCACCGATTCTGGTGAGTTGGAAATCAAACTCCATGTCCAGCGTGGTCGTGGATATCAGCCGGTCTTGTCCAGGCAGGATAATGGGGAAGAGCTTGAGGTGGGTGCCCTCAAGCTTGATGCTTCGTTCAGCCCCATTCGCCGGGTTTCTTATGTGGTCGAAAGCGCACGTGTCGAGCAGCGCACGGACCTCGATAAACTGGTGATCGACATCGAGACGAATGGTACCCTGGAGCCGGAAGATGCCGTGCGTCAGGCAGCCGCCATCCTCAACGAACACCTTTCGGTCTTCATTGCGCTGAAAGGCGTTGATGCTCCGGGTGCTGCAGAGGCAAGCTCCGAATTCGATCCCCTGTTGCTGCGGCCGGTCGATGATCTCGAGTTAACGGTACGTTCCGCTAATTGTCTGAAGGCGGAGAACATCTTCTATATTGGCGACCTGATTCAGAGGACCGAGAACGATCTCCTCAAGACGCCCAATCTGGGCAAGAAGTCGCTAACGGAAATCAAGGATATTCTGGCTACCAAGGGCTTGTCTTTGGGCATGCGCCTTGAAAACTGGCCACCGGAGAATCTGAAGCCGGAAGAGCAAGAGAATTAAAGAGAACTGCACATGAGACATCGCAAAGCTGGTCGGAAATTGAACATGAACAGCAGCCATCGGGCTGCATTGTTCCGTAATCTCACGAATGCCCTGATTCACAACGAGGTCATCAAGACCACGTTGCCCCGCGCCAAGGAAATGCGTCGCTTTGCCGAACCGCTGATCACCTTGTCGAAGGAGGACAGCGTTGCTGCCCGACGTCTGGCTTTCGCACGAACCCGTGACCGTGTTGCTGTGACCAAGCTCTTCGAGAGTCTGGGTCCGCGCTACAAGAACAGGCCCGGTGGCTATCTGCGGATTCTGAAGTGTGGTCTTCGTCCAGGAGACTCGGCCCCCATGGCCTATGTCGAACTGGTGGATCGCAGCGAAGGCTGATCGCCAATCAAGCGAGGAAAAACCCTGCTATGCGGGGTTTTTTTTCGTCGGTACAAACCCAGTGACTCAGAAACTCTGACGAGAGCGCCGTGGCCGTGTTTACCCTGTCTGATCGATTGGCTGAGCGCCGGCCCTTGATCATGGGCATACTGAATGTGACCCCCGACAGCTTTTCGGATGGTGGCCGCTATAGAGATATCGATGTCGCCCTGCGTCACGCCATGACGATGATCGACGAGGGGGCGGACATCATCGATGTCGGGGGGGAGTCAACCCGCCCGGGCTCGGAGCCGGTGGTTGCCGAAGAGCAACTCGCGCGGGTCATGCCGGTCATTCTGAAACTGGTGCAAACCCGGCGATCATTGCCGAACAGGCACTTCCTGATCAGTATTGATACCTCGCTGAGTCGCGTGGCGGAGCAGGCCGTGCAGGCTGGTGCGGATATCATCAATGATGTTTCGGCAGGTACCGATGATGACGACATGTATGCCGTCGCTGCGCGCCTTGGCGCGCCCATCGTGCTGATGCATCGGCAAGGAACATCAAAAACGATGCAGGATCGCCCTGCCTATGTGGATGTTGTGGCCGAGGTAAAAGATTATCTGCGCGCGCGGGCGGATGCGGCCATGCTGGCGGGTATCGATGCTGGACGCATCGTGGTTGACCCTGGCATCGGTTTTGGCAAGAGTCGGTCGCATAATCTGGCCCTGCTCGGCAGGCTTGATGATATCGTTGAACTGGGCTATCCGGTCCTGCTTGGCTGTAGCCGCAAGCGTTTCATGGGCTCGCTGTGCCAGGAGGAAAATCCTGCCGATCTTCTGGGAGCCACCGTCGCAACCACCGTCATGGGCATGATGGCAGGCGTTTCGATCGTTCGGGTGCACGATGTGCGGCCCAATCGCCAGGCGGTGCAGGTCGCCCACGCGATTGAGGCTTGCGCCAGCAGCATTGATTGACAGGGCGGCGGCTATGCCGAAAGGGGCGGTCGGTGCTGCCCGCAGGCTTTCCGGAAATGGAGGGTTGAGGGGAAACCGGCGCGGTCAGGCTGCCTGAACCGGTATTTCGTGGCCGACCCTCAGGATCTGATTGCCGGCGTCCAGATAGATCAGCGTGGGCTGGAAGTTCGTGAGTTCGGCCTGATCCAGGCCGACATAGGCGCAAATGATCAGGACATCTCCGGGCGCGGCCAGTCTGGCGGCGGCGCCATTGACGGAAATCACTCCCGAGCCTTCCTGGGCACGTATGGCATAGGTGACGAAGCGGGCACCTGTGTTGACGTTGTAGATGTGAATCTGTTCGTATTCACAAATACCCGAGCGCTCCAGGAGCCCGGCATCGATGGCGCAGGAGCCTTCGTATTCAAGCTCCGCGTGAGTCACCCGGGCCCTGTGCAGTTTGGCCTTCAACATCGTGGTGAGCATCTGAATAAGCCTAGAGTTTGGTAAAGACCGAACATCGAATTATCTATAAAATTCATAGCCGTCGCAATGATGTGCTGGTCAGCGGGGGGTGGGGCGGCATGGTTGCCAGCCTTGCCGGCCGGGTGTCCCGGCCTCGGGGTTGGTATGCGGGCGTCGCGTCTGCCGTTTTTGTTCATCCTCGCGTTTTGTGGGGCGTCCGGGAACGCAGGATGCCGGTTGGGTGATCCGCGAGCGTTCAGTAAGGGTTTCTCCTTCAGTCGTCCGCCAGCCTGAGGCTGACAAGCCTGAATCCTCATAATGTGTGAGCACCGAGGTCTGAGTTGCTATGTTTGATATCGGGTTCTGGGAGTTGATGTTGATTGCACTGGTAGCGCTGCTGGTCTTCGGTCCCGAGCGCCTGCCGCGCATGGTCCGGGAAACCTCCCTGTGGATTCGCCGGGCGCGGATGATGGTGGCCTCGGCGAAGACGGAGATCGATCGCGAACTGCAACTGTACGAGCTCAGGCAAAGCCTGGAGGAAAAGCGCCGGCATTTTGAAAAGGAAGTCGATGCCATGACCGTCAAGCCATCGTCCTTGTCGATGACGAAGCGGGACGATCCGGGACC
This sequence comes from Methyloparacoccus sp. NF-16, assembly GCF_056880625.1. Taxonomy (NCBI): domain Bacteria; kingdom Pseudomonadati; phylum Pseudomonadota; class Gammaproteobacteria; order Methylococcales; family Methylococcaceae; genus Methyloparacoccus; species Methyloparacoccus sp. NF-16. The sequence goes on from NZ_CP174130.1 coordinate 665,935, forward strand.
GGGTGATGTCACGAGCATTGCCGCTGTACCCAAGGAGCCCGATACCAGCGGGTAGTCGTTCGCGTTTATCATCCAGCCTGGCTGGCTGTGATCCCGGTCAGTGGATCATGGTGACAGGCATCTGCACCGCAACGGACAACCACCATGGCGGATTTGACTCGACCCGTCGATCGACCCTGCTTGCTGGTCGTGGATGACATCCCAGACAACCTGAACCTGATCGGTAACCTGCTGCGTGAGGACTACCGGGTGCGCGTGGCCAGCCATGGCGAGCGGGCACTTGCGATCGCCAGGTCCGATATGCCGCCCGACCTTATCCTGCTCGACGTGATGATGCCGGGCATGAATGGCTACGAGGTTTGTCGACGGCTCAAGGAAGATCCGCGCACGGCCAAGATCCCGGTCATTTTCCTGACTGCCAGATCCGATCCGGGCGACGAGATGCATGGCCTGTCGCTGGGCGCCGTCGATTACATCGCCAAGCCCATCAGCCCGCCGATTGTTCAGGCGCGTGTCAGGAATCATCTGGCGATGAAGCATCTGCAGGACTGCCTTCACGACCGGAATCGCTCTCTCGAGTCGGAAGTGCGGGAACGTGTGCGGGAAATCGAGGCGATCCAGGACATCACGGTGCAAACCTTGACCTCTCTCGCCGAGACGCGCGACAGCGAAACCGGCAATCACATTCGACGGACCCAGCACTATGTCCGTCTGCTGGCGGAGTCGCTGAGGCGACATCCTCGCTTTGCCGCTGTGTTGGATGATGATCGCACCATCGACCTTCTGTTCAAGTCGGCCCCCCTGCATGACATCGGCAAGGTTGGCATTCCCGATCATATCCTGCTCCGGCCCGGCAGGCTGAGTCCCGCAGAATTCGAGGTGATGAAGTCGCATACCACGCTGGGGCGGGATGCGATCCTGCAAGCCGAGCGGGCGCTGGGCCAGGAGATCCCATTCCTGCGCTTCGCCAAGGAAATCGCCTACGGCCATCATGAAAAATGGGACGGCAGCGGTTACCCCCAGGGGCTGGCCGGCGAAGCCATTCCCATTTCCGCGCGTTTGATGGCACTTTGCGATGTGTTCGACGCGCTCATTTCCAGGCGCGTCTACAAGTCCGCCCTGCCTTATGACGAGGCCATCGTCCTCATCCTCCAGGGCAAGGGCAAGCACTTCGATCCTGACGTGGTGGACGCCTTCCTGAAGCTGGAAGCCCAGTTCAGGGCCATCGCCACCCGCTACGCTGACATGCCGCCGGGCAGCCTATCGGCCGGAGCCGGCATGATCGGGCCTGCTTGACTTTAGTGTCGGGTCGGGTGATCGGTAGCTTTCGCCGCCGACATGGCGCCGGGTAGGTCGGCCAGCACGAGAGCCACGATCTCGCCATCGAGTTCGCCCTTCTGGGCCATTTCCTCCAGCAGGGTGCCGGCGTGCTCCGGCGGGAGCGCCTTGCGAAACGGACGATCCTGCATCATGGCCTGGAACACATCGGCCACGCGCATGATGCGCGCCTCCAGAACCAGCTGTTCGCGCTGGGGCCGGAACGGTTCGCGAGACGTGGCAGGACGCTCCAGGTCATAGGCGATCCAGTCACGGATTTCGTCGAAGCCGGCGACCCGCCTGAGTATCTGGAAGGTCTCGAAGCTGTGTGTCTTCATGATGTGCCGCTCGAACTCATCCAGTGGACCCGGCTTCTCGATGATTTCATCGGGGATGCGCAGCTTGCCAAGATCGTGCAGTAAGCCGGCGATTTCGATCTTGTCGCAGGTCTCGGCATCCAGATGATGGTGCTCGGCAAGCCAGCGGGCGAGCTGGGACACGCCTTGCGAATGGCCCGTCATGTAGGGACTCTTGGCATCGACGATGCGCGAGAACACATGGGCGAGACAACGCAGTTCGCGCATGGGTGTCATGATGGGAGCACTCTGCTTGAGCATCTGGCCCAGGTAGAGATGCACCGATTGTGGTTCGAGATTCAGCCAGAAGGATTCCGGCGCCGAGACGGCAAGGAAATCGACCACCAGGCGAGGTGAAAAATAGGTGTTCACGCGAGCCGTGACGGCCTCGCGGATGGCGAACGCATGCCTGAGCAGGAACTGGCGGTCGGCATAGTAAGGCGCTGCCAGCATGTTGACCCGGTCCGCCAGGAAAATCCGGTTGGCCTGCTCGCGGGTGCGCTGTGGCAGCGACATCTGCTGCAGCCGGTCCCAGCGCGTATGGTGCAGCCGGACCGGCTCGGCCAGGGCCGCCAGCGGTCGCACCTGCCGCAGCAGCGCGGCGCCCAGTTCGCAGTGTTCCTGTACGCCTTCCCAATCGAATTCCTGCAACAGGTGGGCATGGACGTGGGTGGACGACACGCCGATATCGCGCAGCAGGCCGACGTCAAACAGAAAGGTGATGTCGTGCTGGTCCAGCCCTGCCTGCTTGCCGCACTCCGCGGCAATGATGGCAACTCGTTTGCCGCCTGTGACATCGTCCACCCCGACCAGGTCCAGCGTGTCGGACAGGGCATAGATGATCTGCCGCAGGTCGGCCCGGATGCCGGTGCTCTGCCGCCGCGGGGATGGCTCCCGGCTGGCATGTCCAGATGGCGGGCGAAGGCCAGCCTCGGGTTCGTCAACCATCATCCTGACTCGCTGCAAACGACCTGATTGCGGCCCTGCGCCTTGGCGGCATAGAGCGCGTTGTCGGCCCGGCGCGTCAGTTCGTCGATGGCATTGAGATCCCCTCCGCCAGGGGTTGCGGGGAGCGGTCGACCGAACTCATCGACCGTCGAGGGTTGGGGAGGATAGCGGGGGATGCCGCCTCCCACACCGATGCTGACGGTCACCACCGCCGAGGTTTCCGAACGCGCGTGCGGGATCTGCAGTGCCTCAACGGCCTGGCGGATCTTCTCGGCGACCCGCTGGGCCTGTTCTCCCAGGCAGTTGGGCAGGAGTACGGCAAACTCCTCGCCGCCGAAGCGGGCGGCGAGATCGCCGGCGCGCACGACATTGGCGGCGATGGTTTCGGCGACCCGGCGCAAGGTGCTGTCACCTTCTGGATGGCCGTAAAAATCGTTGTAGGGCTTGAAGAAGTCGATATCGATCATCAGCAGGAACAGGGGGTGCCGATGTCGCATGGCACGGCGCCATTCCTGTTCGAGCTGCTCATCAAGATGGCGCCGGTTGGCGATGCCGGTCAGCGCGTCGCTGCGTGTCAGCCTGCGCAGCATGTCGCTGTTCCGCTTGAGCTCCATCTGGGTTCTGACCCGCGCCCGGATGACCGGCGGGTTCAGCGGCTTGGATATGAAGTCCACCGCGCCCGCATCCAGGGCCCGCACCTCGCTCTGGGGATCGTTGGCGGCGGTGACGGATGACCGGCGTATCCGGATATTCGGCCTTCAGCAGCCGGCACGTGGCGTAGCCGTCGAGTTCCGGCATGTTGGCATCCATCAGTACCAGGTCGGCGACCTCCTCGGACAGGCGCTGCATGGCTTGCTGGCCGCTGGTGGCGAAACGGATCTCGCCCTGGCCTTCGAGCACGTTATGCAGGCTCTGGATGGCCAGCGGATCGTCGTCGACGATCAGGATCTTGGGTGGGCCCTTGTTCATCCGTTTAGTCACCGGGTTCGTATTGTTCCAGCCAGGCGAGCGCCTTGTCGAAATCCAAGGCGGCCACGGCCTGATCGAGTTGCCCAATCGATTCGGCATCGTGTCGGTCCCGTAACGTGGGACCGAGGTCGGTGTAGAGCCGGATGGCGGCCAGATCGTGGCGTGACAGCGCCACACACAGGAATTTTAGCTGCTCGGGCGTGATCCCGCTCGTGTCGGCGGTCGGCGTTGCGGCGTGATGCAGCCAGGGTCTGCTGGCGGCGACCAAGGCGTGCAGGGCCTGGCGGAAGGCATCCAGCTGCGCCGCCAGATCCGCGGGCTGCTGCGGAAGGGTTGCCTCCAGGCGGCGGGCGATCTCCGCCAGTTCCGTGGCGCCGAGATTGCCGGCGTTGCCTCGCAGGTTGTGCAGCCGGCGGGTTGCCGACTCGCGGTCGCCGCGGGCCAGGTCGGCGCGCAACGAGTTGTCCGCGTCCTCGAATTCATCCACGAACAGCCCAAGCATTTTCACAAAGAATGCCGGGTCGTTGCCGGTCGCAAGAGCCGCACGCTGGGCATCGATGCCGGCGATGGACGGCAATGCGTCCCCGGTGACCGGTGGGAGGGGCTCCGGCCGGGCCTCGACCGCTGCGGCTGGAGCTGTCTCGGGGCAATGGGCGAGCAGCGCCCCGATCAACTGCGCGAGGTCGATGGGCTTGGTCAGAAAGCCGTCCATGCCGGCCGCCTCGGCGGCTGTCCGCTCCTCGGCGAGAGCACCGGCCGTGAGCGCGATCACCGGCACCCGACCCAGTCGCGCATCGGCACGGATGGCCCGGGTGGCGCTCAGTCCATCCATCACCGGCATCTGGATGTCCATCAGCACGACATCGAAATCCTCGGGTTTCGCACGCAGCAGGTTCAGCGCTTGCTGGCCATCGCTAGCCAGCATTACCCATGCGCCCTGTTGCCGCAGAACTTTTTCCAGCAGGGTACGGTTCATCGCGCTGTCGTCGACCACCAGCACCCGCAGGCCCTTGAGGCTCGGGTCGGGTATCGGTGCCGGGCTGCTGCTGGGCGTGGCGGCCGCGCACGATCCCGTCGCCAGTTCGAACGGTACCTCGAACCAGAAGGTGCTGCCGGCGCCGATCTGGCTGTCGACACCGATGATACCTCCCATCAATTCCACCAGGTGGCGGCAGATGGCAAGTCCGAGGCCGGTGCCGCCATGGCGCCGGGTAATGCTGCCGTCGGCCTGGGAGAACGGGGAGAATATCCGCGCCTGCACAGGTCTCGCTATGCCGATGCCGGTGTCCCGGACCTCGAATCGCAGGCGTGTCTCCCGGGGCGCATCGCCCGTCGCCCGCACCGCAATCGAAACCTGGCCCCGCTCGGTGAACTTGATGGCATTGCTGACGAGGTTGCCCAGTACCTGCTGCAGGCGCAGGCTGTCGCCGAGCAGCGGTGCCGTCAGGCCGGGCGCGATCTCCAGCTGTAGCTGAAGGCCTTTTTCGTGAGCCTGATCGCGCAGCTGATCCACGAGTCTATGCAGGAGGGCGGCCGGTTCGAAGGGTTGCGACTGTAGCTGGATACGCCCGGCCTCGATGCGGGCGATGTCGAGAATGTCGTCGATGATGCGCAACAGCGCTTCGCCTGCCGCGCGAATCTTGCCCAGGGTTTCGCGCTGGTCGGCGCGCTGGGGATCGTGCTCCAGCAGTTGGGTGAACCCCAGAATCGCGTTCATCGGTGTGCGGATCTCGTGGCTCATGTTGGCCAGGAACTGGCTTTTCGCCGCGCTGGCGATGGCCAGCTGTTCGGTGCGTTCCGCCACCTCGCGTTGCAGCCGGTCGTTCAGTTCCCGGATCAGCTGCTCGCGCTCCTTGCGCGGGCTGATATCGCGCAGCACACAGGTATGGCCGCCGAGGGTCATTTCCAGAGGAAAGGTCGAGCCATCCTTGCGCAGGCCGATGAACTCCACGCCATGCGCCCCCCCGGGCCCGCCTGTCCGGTCCTCGGGCGGCGCGGCCGGATCGCTCGCCAGCAGATCGGCCAGCGGGCGCCCCAGCAGTTCCTCGGCGGTGTAGCCGAACATGTTCGCGGTCGCCGGGTTGCCGAGCACGATGTGTCCCGTATCGTCCGTGGTGACGATGGCGTCGGCGGCATTGTCCATGACCGTACGCAGCTGCTGCTCCAGCATCCGGCGCCGTTGCGCTTCCGCCCGCACGTCGGCCAGGGTCTGTTGATGGCTGGCGATTTCCTCGGTCAGGCGGGCATTGGTGGCCGCCAGCCGGGCGGTACCGGCCAATGCCTTGTCCAGAACCGGCCAGACCAGGATGGCGGTCGCCAGGGATACCAGTGCGGTGAAGGCCTTGATGCCGCCTTCCAGCAGGTAGTCCGGCGACCACAGTGTCCAGATGTCCATGGCATGGGTCGCCGCACAGGCGAGGATGAAGGTGGCAAAGAGGATAAAGATGTGCGTGAAGGCGAAATCCCGGCGACGCTGCACGAACAGGCCGAGGGCGATGGGGATGACCACATAGGCCAGGGTGATGAGGCCATCCGCGACGATGTGCAGCGCTATCAGCACGGGATCCCTGAGCAGACAGACGCTATGGGGCAGATAGCCCGTCATGTCCGGCATCAGCGTAGTAGGCATGTGAGGCTTCTCCAGACGTGATCGTGACGCCCGTACTCCGCCCGGCCGCAGGTTCCCGAGCCGCATGGAAGCGCGTGTACGCCCGAGCGCGACTGTAGCACAAGGCGCGGGGAAGCGAGCTTGCCTGTCCCCTGGCTTCCGGGGGGATCAGGCGGCGGTCGGGCGATAGGGCGACAGGGCGGCCACCAGTTGGCCGAGGTCGACGGGCTTGGTCAGAAAATCATTGACGCCGGCGTTGAGCGCGGCCTCGCGCTCTTCCGGCAGGACACCCGCAGTCAGGGCGATCACCGGCAGATGGTCGAAGGTTTCATCCTCGCGCAAGGCTCGCGTCGCGGTCAGGCCATCCATGACCGGCATCTGGATATCCATGAGCACCGCATCGAAATCGGTCGGGTTCGCGGTCAGGGTGTCCAGCGCTTCCTGGCCGTTGGTGGCCGATTGCGTTGCGGCACCCTGCAATTTCAGCGCCCGCTCGACCAGCAGCCGGTTCATGGCGTTGTCGTCCACGACCAGCACCCGCAGGCCGTCCAGCCGCGAGGGCTGGTCCTGATCGGCTGACGCCGTGTCGGCAGGCTGCATGGCCGGATTCTGGGTGAACCGCTGGAACGGCAGTTCGAACCAGAAGGTACAGCCCTCGCCGGGCGTGCTGTCCACGCCGATTTCGCCGCCCATCAGGTCCACCAGCCGCCGGCAGATTGCAAGTCCCAGACCGGTGCCGCCGAACCGGCGGGTGATGCTGGTATCGGCCTGCGTGAAGGGCTGGAACAGCCGGGGCATGGTTTCGGGCGCAATGCCGATGCCGGTGTCGGCGACGGTGAAGCGCAGCCGCGCATGGGCCGGCGTCAGGGCGACCGGCGCGACCTGGACGCGGATATGGCCGCGCTCGGTGAACTTGACCGCGTTGCTGGAGAGGTTGATGAGGATCTGCTCCAGCCGCAGGGCATCGCCGAGCACCGGGCCCACGCGTGTCTCCGGCGGGTTGGCGATGAAGGCGATATTGCGGCTTTCCGCCGGCACGGTCATCAGATTGCGCAACCGTGTCAGCACCGCCTCGACCTCGAAGGGCTTCTTCTCCAGCGACATGCGGCCAGCCTCGATCTTCGAGAAATCGAGGATGTCGTTGATGATATGCAGCAGCGAACCGCCAGCCTCGCGGATGTGCTGCACCAGCTCGCGCTGTTCCGTCGCCAGGGATTCCTGCGCCAGCAGCTGCGCCATGCCCAGGATGGCGTTCATCGGGGTGCGGATTTCATGGCTCATGTGCGCCAGGAACTGCGATTTTGCCGCGCTGGCGGCGGCGAGCTCCGCGGTGCGCTTGGCGACCTTCTGTTCCAGGCTGGCGTTCAGCTCGCGAATGGCCTGCTCGGCGTGCTTGCGCTCGGTGATGTCCTGGTGGGTGCCGATGGCCCGCACCGGCTTGCCGTTATCGTCATGCTTGACGACCTTGCCCCGCCCGAGAATCCAGCGCTGCTCGCCGGTGGCCGTGCGCATGCGGAATTCGGTCTCGTATTGGCCGGATTCCATGAACAGCTCGGCCATTTGCTGGGTGACCCGCGCCCGGTCGCTCGGATGCAGCCGCCGGGTGAAAAGGCTCTCGAACGTGTTTTCGATGTCTCCCGGCTCGAAGCCCAGCATGCGCAGGTAGGCCGGGTTGCAGTAGAACTCGCCGGCATCCGGGCGGTAGTCCCAGAGGCCGTCGCTGGAGGCCTCCATGGCCAGCCGGAAGCGCTCCTCGCTCTCCACCAGCTCCCCGGTGCGGCGCATCAGTTCGGCCGTGCGCTCCTCGACGCGTGCCTCCAGTTCGGTGTTCAGCTGTTCGATGGCGGCCTTGGCCGCCAGCCGCGCGGTGATGTCGCGGCTGATGGCGCAGTTGTATTCGCGGCCCTCGTAGATGATGAGGTTGGCACTGATCTCGACCGGGATTCTGCGCCCGTCGCGGGTTTTGTGTATCGATTCGAGCAGGATGTGCTGGCGCTGCCGCAGGTCTTCCCAGTGCTCCCGCCACTGCTCCGCGTTGAACAGGGGGTCGATGTCGGTTGCCGAAAGGGTCAGCAGTTCCTCCCGGCTGTAGCCGAGCATCTTGCTGGTCGCGTCGTTGACGTAGACGAAATGACCGTCCGGACGGATCCAGTAGAACGCATCCGGTGATTGCTCGATGGAGAATTGCGTCAGCCGCAGCATCTGCTCGGCGGTCTTGCGTTCGGTGATGTCGCGCGACACACCCAGCAGGCCGATGCAGCGTCCGTCGTCATCGTGCCGGGACGAGGCGGCGACATCGACCCAGATGAAAGTGCCATCCTTGCGGATGATCTCGAGTTCTCCGCGGAAGTCGGTGGACGGTGCTTTCGCGTCGAGCCCGTGGATCAACGCCTGAAAGCGGGTCTGCGAAGCGGTGCAGGTGCCCGGATTCAGGATGTCCAGGATGGCCAGATTCAGGGCTTCGGCCACGCTATATCCGCTGAGTCGTTCGATGGCGGGGCTGACGTAGTTCAGCCGGCCGTCGAGCCCCACGGTCCAGATGACATCGGCCAGGTTGTCCGCCAGCAGCCGATAGTGCTGCTCGCTGCGGCGCAGGGCTTCCTGGGCCCGCGAGCGGTCGATGGCGATGGCGGCGAGATGCGCGCCCTGCGCCAGCAGCTGGAGATCGGAGGCTCCGGGCTTGCGGGGCCGGGCATGGTAGATGGCGAAACTGCCGAGTATGCTGCCGTTGGCCGAGCGTATCGGTTCCGACCAGCAGGCGGCGAGCTGGGCCTTGGCCGCCGCGGCCCGGAACTCGGCGTTCCAGAACGGATGGGTCTGGATGTTCTCGGCGATGCAGCGCTGACGGGTGTAGGCGGCAGTGCCGCAGCTGCCGGCCGTGGGGCCGATGACCAGGCCGTCGACAAGGCTGCTGTAATCCTGCGGCAGGCTCGGCGCAGCGCCGGTCATCAGGCGCTGCCCGGCCGCGTCCAGCAGCATGATGCTGCACCGCACCTCCGGATTGCCGGTTTCGACATCGCGGATGATGGCCTCGAGGATGTCGGGCAGGGGCGCGCCCTGGGCCAGCAGCTCCAGGACGCGGGCACGCGTCAGCTGCTGGTTTTCCGCCCGCTTGCGTTCGGTGATGTCCAGCTTGACGGCGACGTGCTGGTAGATTCGGTCGTTTTCGTCCAGAACCGGGCTGATGTGTGCTTCCTCCCAGTAAAGTTCGCCGCTCTTGCGCCGGTTGATGAATTCGCCGGACCAGGTGCGTCCCTGCTTGAGGTTCAGCCAGAGGTCGAGATAGGCGCTCCGGTCCGTCAGTCCGGAGCTGAACATGCTGGGATTGCGCCCCAGGACCTCATCAACGCTGTAGCCCGTGGCCTCGGTGAAACGCGGATTGACATATTCGATGCGATTATCCGGCCCGGTGATGACGATGGACGTCGGGCTTTGCTCGACCGCGGTAGACAGGGTACGCAGCTGATTCTCCGTCTGCCTGGCCTTGCGCGTGATTTCGTTCAGGCGACGGTTGTTGCGAAGGATGTAAAGGAGCTGCGCGCTCAGTGCGACCAGTCCCGCCAGGCTGCCGGCCAGGGTCCAGCGCAAGGCTCGCAGGTGGCCGGTATCCGGTGTGTCCGCGTGGAGGAAATCGTCCAGCGGCCAGTCCGCGGGCAGCATGCCGATGCTGGCGTAGGTGTCGGCGATGTGTCGCCAGCGCCCCGGGTTCATGTAGCCCAGTGCGACCAGATCGTTGCGGATCAGGGGACGCATCGCCTCGACCTCGAAACGCAGGTGCTCCCGGTCGTGGCGCTGCGGGTAGCTGGCCAGTATCAGATCGATGATCTCATCGGGATGTGCCAGCGCATATTCCCACCCGCGCAGGCTGGCATCGCGAAACCCTCGGGCGCGCTCGGGGTGGCGGCGCAGCTCGTGCTCCGAGGTGAACAGGTTGTCGCCGTAGAAATCAATGCCGGCGGCGCGGGGACTGTAGACCTGATACGGGAACCTGGCGCGGTCGAGGAAATAGGGTTCCGTGGTGGAATAGGCCGAGATGGCGTCGGTCTTGCCCCGGATGAGATCGTTGAAGTCGAGGCTATGGGCCTGCCTTTGCAGGCGTTCCAGCGGAATGCCCTCGGATTTCAGGTAGGCCAGCAACTCCTCGGCACCGGGTTCCAGCATCAGTCGCTTGCCCAGCAGGTCGTGCAGGCTCTGGGTTTCGCCGCGGTAGGGCGCCAGCAGAATATAGGGGGAATGCTGGAAGATGACCGCCAGGGTCACCACCGGCTGGCCGGCGTGGCGCGCCAGTATCAGGCTGCTGCTGCCGGTGCCGTAGTTCGCCCGCCCCCGGCTCACCTCGTCGGCGATATCCAGCCCGGGCATGGCTTCCCGGATGGTCACATCCAGGCCGGCTGCCTGGTAGTAACCCTTGGCCTTGGCGGCGTAGTAACCGGCAAACTGGAAGCTGTGGGTCCATTTCAGCTGCAGGGTAACGGGTTCCAGGGCGTCTGCTGGCAGGGCGAAGCTCAGCAGCAACAGGTACCGACAACCCACCAGACAACTCAGCAGTCGTTCGCGCCAGCGACGGAGAGAGTTCATGGTGGTGGCTGTATTACCAAACTAAGCAAACAGCATAATCTATCTGGTTTTGAGTGGCGTGACACAAACCCCGGGTGAAAACCCGGCCCGGCGCCGGTTCGAGAGGTGCCTGAACCGGTGGATGGCAGATGCCGCGGGGCGGGCGCTGCCCGGCCTGTACGGCTGGTCGGGACGGGGGATGGGCAAGAGGAGCGGCCATGCCGGGCCGGTGACCGATCCGGAGGCCGAAAGCGGTAACGAGCCGACATGACAGGTCATGTCGGCTCGTTACCGGCTGCTTGGCGAATCCGGGGTGTTATTGCTTCTGGAAGCGGTTGATGGTCACATTGGCCGTACCGATGGGAATGCCCTCCTTGAAGGCTTCGACGCTGAACAGGTTGTTGAGCGCATCGGCGGCGGCGGCGGTCAGGGTCAGACCGACGTTGTTGACACGGATTCTGCCCTTGCCAAGGTCGGCGCCCAGCCCGCCGAGATCCAGATCGAACAGCGGCACACGGCCGATGAGGCTGCCGTTGGCAATGACCAGCCCCGTCAATACCGGACTTTCCTGGGTCGTGTCGATGATGAAGCTGGACAGGATGATGCGGGTACCGCCGGCGGTCAGGCTGAGGCCGCCTGAGTGGTCGACTTCGGCCGAGGGCAGCTGGATCGCGCCGGTGGTCACGGGAAAGGAGGCGACGCCACTGGCGCGAAGAGTCGCGGGTTTGATCGCACCCGGCCGGACGTTGAGGGATTCCAGGGCGAGCACCAGCTCGCTCGATAGGGTGACCCGGGTCTGGCCAGCCAGGGGGATGTAGGTTTCGGCTGCGGTAGCGGTAATGGTCGGCAGGGTCAGCGCGCTGCCGAGCAGGAGAATACCGATGGATTGTTTCAGGTTCATGGCTGGATTCCTCGAGGATTTTGGGTTGCCGTAATGGGTCTTGTCTTGCGACCTTTACCTGCCAAGAATCATGCCGATCCAGATAAAATAAGCGGAATCAAAGGGTTGTTGTCACTGTTGGGGAGGCTGTCAGTCAGCCTGACACGGTCCTGACCAGGTTTGGCACAGTCCTGTTTGTGTCAGGGCTGTATCATTGAGACGGTTTGCAGCGGGTAGTCCGATACTGATGGCTGGGGGGATGCGATGATTTCTGAAACGCCGCCGGCGGGGTCGGAGTGGCTGACCATTCTGACGACCGCTATCGACCAGGCTTTCAATGCGGTCGTCATCACGGACGCCGTGCTGGATGGCGGGGGGCCGCACATTCTCTATGCCAATCCGGCGTTTTGCCGCATGACAGGCTATGCCCGGGAGGAGCTGCAGGGGGTCTCGCCACGTATCCTGCAGGGCGAGAGAACCGATCCGGCGGTAATTGCCGAGCTGCGCCAGTGCCTGCGGGATGGTCGACTGTTCTCGGGATCGACCTACAACTACCGCAAGGATGGCAGTCCCTACATCGTCGGCTGGAGCATCTCGCCGATACGCAACGAAGCCGGGCTGATTACCCATTACGTCTCCCTGCAGCAGGACATTACCGAGAAGGTGAAGGCCAGCGAGGCGCTGGAACGGCTGGCCGAGGCCTTGCGTCGCAGCCGGGATGATGCCATCGCGATACTCAACAGTTTTCCCACGGCGACACTGATCATCGAAGCGGACGGCACGCTGGGATTCTGCAGCCCCAACGGCGCCAGCATGCTGGACCTCGTGGTCGCCGACAGCCTGGGCCGGCCCTGGGACGCGGTGTTGCCACTGGAACCGGCCGGACGGCAGGCGTTGGCGAAATCTCTGCGGACGCCCGAGCCGGAACGGCAACGGCAAACCCTGGCCTGCCGGGGCGATGCCGGGCCGCGCTGGGTGTCCTGCTGGATCAAGGACGATCCCCGCGACGCCGACCGGCGGCTGGTCTTCCTGGAGGACGAAACCGAGCTGCAACGCTTGCGCCAGCAAGTGGAGACCCAGCGCTATGCCGGACTCATTGGCGAGAGCGAAGCCATGCAGATGCTATATCGCCAGATTGGCGATGTCGCCCGCGGCAACTGGACCGTGCTGATCGAAGGCGAGACCGGTACCGGCAAGGAACTGGTGGCGCGGGCCATCCACAAGGCCAGCCCGCGCCGGCAGGGCCCCTTCATCGCCGTCAACTCGGCCGGCCTCAGCGAATCCCTGATGACCAGTCAGCTGTTCGGCCACCGCAAGGGCGCCTTTACCGGGGCGGTCACCGATCACAAGGGGCTGTTCGAGGCAGCGGCGGGCGGCACGATTTTCCTCGACGAAATCGGCGACATGCCGCTGGCGATTCAGGCCGCGCTGCTCAGGGTGTTGCAGGAGAGCGAGGTGACACGGGTGGGGGAAACCCAGGCGCGGCCGATCGATGTCCGCGTCATCGCCGCCACCCACCGTCATCTGGTCGACGAGGTCGCCGCCGGCCGTTTCCGCGAGGATCTGCTGTACCGTTTTCGGGTGGCGCGCATCCAGATACCGCCGCTGCGGCAACGCAAGACGGATATCCCGCTGCTGGCCATGCACTTCCTGCAGGTGGCGGGCACCATGGCCGGCAAGTCGCTGACGGGCCTGAGCCCCGGAGCGATGCGCCGCCTGCTCTCGCATGAATGGCCGGGCAACGTGCGCGAATTGCGTGCTGCCATGGATTTTGCCGCCATCTATGCCCACGGGCCGCGGCTGGAAGCCGCCGATTTGCCACCTGAAATCCAGACGGCCGGCGGGAGCCGGCCGCCCGGGGAAGTGTTGGGCGAGGCCGGTACGGTGGCGGATGAATCCGCCCGTATCCAGGCGGCCTTGACGCATTGCCGCGGCAACCGCACGCAGGCGGCGCACCTGCTCGGCATGAGCCGCTCGACCTTCTATCGGCGCCTGCGCGAGCTACGGCTGGATGTGGGTGGCTAGGGCGGCCAGCAGGCCATGCTCTGAGGCGCCTATTCGTTCGTCTGGCCGGATGCCGCCCGCAGGGCGGGGAGCAGCGTGTCCAGACAAGCCGCCAGCGTGGCCACCGCTTCGGCGGGAGGTTGTCCTTGCCTGAGGGCTGCTTCCAGTGTGGCCGCCTGTCGGGACAGGGCCTCCAGCCCCAGGTTGGCGGCGGTGCCTTTCAGTCCGTGCATTTGCCGCGCCAGATTGTCGATATCGCCTGTGGCCAGCGCGCTGGCGGTTTCGGCAGGCAGGTTGGCATACTGGGCCGCGAACTCGCCGAGCAGTTCGGCCAGCATGGCGCGGTCACCGCCCAGCAGGGCCAGCACCGGCTCGAAGTTGACACCAGGGAGCGTATCCAGATCCCCGGTGGTGGCTGGGGGGGGCGTCGGGTCGGAATGCGACATGGGATGATCTCCGTCTGGAGGATGGCCGAGTGCCGTTGACTGGGTTGTCTGTGGTGTTGCGGCGCCACTGGTGGTCTCGGACCGGCGGGTCAGTGGCGCACGCCGGGAGCGAACGGCCTTACTTGACCCGGATGAGTTCCTTGCCTTCGCTGTCGAAATGGCAGATGCCGCCGACAAAATAGCCGCATTCGGGCGATTGCTCGACCTTGGCGCCTTCGGCGCCGAGCGTGATCTTCAGTGAGCAGTGGCGGGCCTCGCCCTCGATCTGCCGGCGCAGGGTGATCTCGTTGTCGCCGGTGGACTTGGCGTCGCCGCTGACCTCGGCGGAGCAGGGCTTGCGGTCGGCCTCGGCCGGGCCGTTCGGTTCGAAGTCGACATCCATGCTGGCGTTGATGTCGTCACCGAGACGGGTGATCTTCAGGTGCTGCACATGGTTGCCGTCACGCCGCACGTAATGCTCCGTGCCGGCGAGCGCGGCACTGGAAACCCACAGGGCAAGGGTAGCTAACAGGATTTTCTTCATGGTGGACCTCATGAGTGGGTGGGGTAGGCCCGGCTGTTCGGCCGGGCGCCGGGCCTAGTCGCGCAGCAGTTCGTTGATGCCGACCTTGCCGCGGGTCTTTTCGTCGACCTGCTTGATGATGACCGCGCAGTAGAGGCTGTGGCTGCCGTCCTTGGCCGGCAGGTTGCCGGAGACCACCACCGACCCCGCGGGGATGCGGCCATAGGTGATCTCGCCGGTCATGCGGTTGTAGATCTTGGTGCTCTGGCCGATGTAGACGCCCATGGAAATCACCGAACCTTCCTCGACCACCACGCCTTCGACCACCTCCGAGCGGGCGCCGATGAAGCAGTTGTCCTCGATGATGGTGGGGCCGGCCTGCAAGGGTTCCAGCACGCCGCCGATGCCGACGCCGCCGGACAGGTGGACGTTCTTGCCGATCTGGGCGCAGGAACCGACCGTGGCCCAGGTGTCGACCATGGTGCCGGCGTCGACATAGGCGCCGATGTTGACGAAGGACGGCATCAGCACCACGCCGGGCGCGACGTAGGCCCCGCGACGCACGGCGGCGGGCGGCACCACGCGCACGCCGCCGGCGGCGAACTGTTCGGGCGAGTAGCTGCCGAACTTGGGCTCGACCTTGTCGAAATACTTGGCCTCGCCACCGTCCATCACGCGGTTGTCGGTGACCCGGAAGGACAGCAGCACGGCCTTCTTCAGCCACTGGTTGACCACCCACCGGCCGTCCTTCTTCTCGGCCACGCGGGCCTGGCCGCTGTCGAGCAGGCGCAGGGATTCCAGAATGGCCTCGCGGACCTCGGCGGAGACGTTGGCGGGATTGATGCTGGCGCGATCGTCGAACGCGGTGTTGATGATGTTTTCGAGTGACATGCGCTTGTGGTTGTGCGGATTTAGGATTGAAGGAAGTCGCGGATGCGTTCGGCGGCGTCCACGCAGGCATCCAGCGGGGCGACCAGCGCCATGCGGACATGGCCGCGGCCGGGATTGATGCCGAACTGGTCGCGCGACAGGTAGCTGCCGGGCAGCACGGTCACATTCGTTTGTGCGTACAGTTCGCGGGCAAAGTCCTGGTCGTCGGCCGGGGTGCGGGGCCAGAGATAGAAACCGGCCGCTGGGACCGTGAACGCCAGCACACCGGCGAGAATGGTCTGAACGGCCGCGAACTTCTCGCGGTACAGCGCCCGGTTGGCGACGACGTGCGCCTCGTCGCGCCAGGCCGCCAGGCTGGCCTGCTGCACCGGCAGCGAGAGCGCGCAACCGTGGTAGGTCCGGTAGCGCAGGAAGCGGGCGAGGATATCCGCATCGCCGGCCACGAAACCGGAACGCAAGCCCGGCGCATTGGACCGCTTGGACAGGCTGTGGAAGACGACGCAGCGACGGAAGGTCGTGTTGCCCATGGCCCAGGCGGTTTGCAGCAGGCCCGGCGGCGGTTGGGCTTCGTCGTTGTAGAGCTCGGAATAGCACTCGTCGGACGCGATGGCGAAGTCGTGGCGCTCCGCCAGCTCGATCAACTGCCGCTGCCGGTCGGCAGGCATGACCGCGCCGCTGGGATTGCCGGGCGAGCAGATGTAGATAAGCTGGCAACGACGCCAGATATCCTCGGGCACGCTGTCGATATCCGGCAGGTAGCCGGCTTCGGCCGTGGTGTTGAGGAAATAGGGCTGGGCGCCCGCCAGCAGGGCCGCACCCTCGTAGATCTGGTAGAACGGGTTCGGCATCAGCACCAGGGGGTTCCGGCCGGGATCGACCACCGCCTGGGCGAAGGCGAACAGCGCTTCGCGGGTGCCATTGCAGGGCAGCACCTGACGGCCGGGATCGACGCTGCCGGCGGGCAGGTGGAACCGCCGTTCCAGCCAGGCGGCGATGCCTTCCCGCAATGCGGGCAATCCCTGGGTGGCGGGGTAACGGGTCAGCTCGGCCAGATGTTCGCTCAGGGTGGCCCCGATGAAGGCCGGTGTCGGATGTTGCGGTTCGCCGATCGAGAGTGCGATCGGCGAGCGGTCAGGTGGCGGTGCAACACCCTGTTTCAAGCGGGCCAGCTTCTCGAAGGGATAGGGCTGGAGCGTATCGAGCAGGGGGTTCATCGCGGGTGGGTCGATTCCGGTAGCCTTCGGGCAAGCCGGGCATTATAGGGGAATGGCGTAACGGGGCAAAATCGATGCCGCCCGCGCCACGGCGCCGGCAGGAGCGGGGGGGGTCCGCCGGTTCGTCCCGTGGCCGCGGGATGCCGGGCACGGGTCTCAGGCCTGCCCCAGACGCGACAGCAGGAAGGGAATGACCTCCTCGACGGCGATTTCGAGCGCTTCCGCATCGCGGCGGCCCTTGTATTCGGCGCGGCCCGCCTCCAGCAGGCGTTCGCTCAGGACGATCCGGTGCGGGATGCCGACCAGTTCCATGTCGGCGAACATCACGCCCGGCCGCGCCTTGCGGTCGTCGAACAGCACGTCGATACCGGCGGCGCGCATGGTTTCGTAGAGATGTTCCGCGGTCGCCTGGAGTTTCTCCGAGGTCTGCATGTTGATCGGTGTCAGCGCCACCTGGAACGGCGCCAGCGCCTCCGGCCAGATGATGCCGCGCGCATCGTGGTTCTGTTCGATGGCCGCCGCGACCACGCGCGACACGCCGATGCCGTAGCAGCCCATGGTCAGCACCTGACTGCGCCCCTCCTCGTTCAGCACCGTGGCCTGCATCGCCTCGCTGTACTTGGTGCCGAGCTGGAAGATGTGGCCGACCTCGATGCCGCGCGCGATGCGCAGATGGCCCTTGCCATCCGGACTGGGGTCACCCTCGACTGCCAGGCGCAGATCGGCGACATCGGGCCGGGGCAGGTCGCGCTCCCAGTTGACGCCGGTCAGGTGCCGGCCGTCGCTGTTGGCGCCGCAGACGAAGTTGACCAGCGCCGCCGCGCTGCGGTCGGCGACCAGCGTGGCCTTGAGGTCGATCGGGCCGACCGAGCCCGGCGCGCAGCCGGCGGCGGCGCGGACCTCCTCGTCGCTGGCGAACTGGAGCGGCGTGGCCACGGCCGGGTGCTTGGTCGCCTTGATCGGATTCAGCTCGTGATCGCCGCGCAGCAGCAGGGCGACGACGCCTCCGTCCGTCCCCCGCACCAGCAGGGTCTTGAGGATGCGGCTGGGGTCCACCCTGAGGAAGGCGCTGACCTCCTCGATGCTGTGCTGGCCGGGCGTGTCGGCCGTGGCGAGAACCTGCGGCTCCTCGGCGGGTACGCCGAGAGCGGCGGCCTCGGCCATTTCGATGTTGGCGGCGTAGTCACTCTGGTCGGAGAAGGCGATGGCGTCCTCGCCGGAATCGGCCAGCACATGGAATTCGTGCGAGAGGCTGCCGCCGATGGCGCCGGTGTCGGCCAGCACGGCGCGGAATTCCAGTCCCAGCCGCTCGAAGATACGGCTGTAGGCGGCGTACATGACCTCGTAGGTTTCATGAAGGGATTCCTGGGTCATATGGAAGGAGTAGGCATCCTTCATCAGGAACTCGCGGGCCCGCATCACGCCGAAGCGTGGGCGGATTTCGTCGCGGAACTTGCTCTGGATCTGATAGTAGTTGACCGGGACCTGCTTGTAGCTCTTGATTTCGTTCCGCACCAGATCGGTGATGATTTCCTCGTGGGTGGGGCCGAGGCAGAAGTCGCGCTGATGGCGATCCCGGAACCGGCACAGCTCCGGTCCGAACACCTCCCAGCGGCCCGAGTCCTGCCACAGTTCCGCCGGTTGCACGGCGGGCATCAGCACTTCCAGGGCGCCGGCACGCTCCATCTCCTCGCGTACCACCGTCTCCACCTTGCGCAGCACCCTGAGACCCAGCGGCAGCCAGCTGTAGAGACCGGCCGCCAGCTTGCGGATCAGGCCGGCGCGGATCATCAGCTGATGGCTGATGATCTCGGCATCAGCCGGGGTTTCCTTGACGGTGTTGAGCGGGAATCGGCTGGTGCGCATATGGGCAGAGGGGGCGGGGTCGAAAAGATGGCCATTGTAGCCGGTTTGCCTGGCCTGCGGGGCTCCCGGGGACTGCCCACCCGGAGCGGGTGGAGGCGCCTGCCATCCGTCTGGCCGGGATGCCGCGCGCGTGTATGATAGCTACCCATGTGGATACAGAAGACGTTGACCCTGAAGCCGCGGCCACGCGGGTTCCATCTGGTGACCCAGGAGCTGCTCGGGCAGTTGCCGGAACTCGGCCGGGTTCGCGTCGGTTTGGCGCATTTCTTCATCCAGCACACCTCCGCGTCGCTGACGCTCAACGAGAATGCCGATCCCGATGTCCGCCGCGATCTGGAGGCGCATCTGCGGCAGCTGGCACCGGATGCCGCGGCGCACTATGTGCATGTCCTGGAGGGCCCGGACGATATGCCCGCTCATATCAAGGCCAGCCTGATGGGGGCCAGCGTCAGCGTGCCGATCACTGACGGGCGCCTGGGCATGGGCATCTGGCAGGGCATCTATCTCGGCGAGCATCGCAACCATGGCGGTCCGCGCCAGGTGGTCGCGACGCTCCAGGGCGAGGGTCGTGAGGCCTGAGTCCGTCGGTATCGCCGTTTGCAACTCCCGCAACCTTCGGAGCCACCATGAACAAGCGCCTGTCCATATTGCTGCTGGGGCTGGTCGCCCCCGTATTCGCTGCCCCACCGGCCCCTGTCGAGATGACGGTCTACCGCAGCCCCACCTGCGGTTGCTGTGGCAAGTGGGTGGCGCACATGCGGCAGAACGGTTTCGCCGTGCAGGACATCCAGACCGAGGCCATGGACGACATCAAGCGGCGATACGGTGTCCCGACGACGCTGCAATCCTGTCACACCGCCCTGGTGGGCGGCTATGTGGTGGAGGGGCATGTGCCCGCCGCGGATGTCAGGGCACTGCTCGACGGCCGGCCGGCGGTGGTCGGCCTCAGTGTCCCGGGGATGCCGGCCGGCACGCCGGGCATGGAGATGGGCGCGCGCAAGGACCCCTACGCGGTGGTGCAGTTCGACCGCAGCGGCCAGGCAAGCGTCTTTCGCGATCACCCCGCTCCCTAGCGAGGCGGGCGGGGGGGCTTCGTCCGATGGTGTCCGTTCACGTTCAGGAGAATCCAGCATGCTGCTAGCCGGCGACGTGGGTGGCACCAAGACCATCCTGGCCCAGTACGAAAAGACGACCGACGGTCTCGAGCGGGTGCGCGAGCGGCTGTTCCCCAGTGCCGACTATGCCTCGCTGGACGAGGTCGTCGCCGAGTTCCTCAGCGATCAGAGTGTTCCCCTGGAGGCTGCCTGTTTTGGCGTGGCCGGCCCGGTATTCGACGGTGCCTCGCGCATCACCAATCTGCCGTGGCTGATCGAGGAGCGCTCCCTGACGGTCACGACCGGCGTCCAGCGGGTCAAGCTCCTCAACGACCTGCAGGCGATGTCGCTGGGGCTGCTGCGGCTGGGTCCGGAAGAGTGGCTGGAGCTGAATCCGAATGCCGAGCCGGCCACCGGCAACCGTGCCGTGCTGGCTGCCGGCACCGGTCTTGGCGAGGCCATCCTTTACTGGGACGGCATGAACTATCACCCCATTGCCACCGAGGGGGGGCACAGCGATTTTGCGCCCAATGACGAACTGGAGGATGGCCTGCTGGCCTATCTGCGCCGGCAGTTCGGCGGCCATGTCAGTTGCGAGCGCATTCTCTCGGGCGCCGGCATCGCGCAGGTCTATGCCTATCTGCGCGAGATCGGTCACGAACCTGAATCCCCGGCGCTGGCCCGGGCGCTGGCGACGAGCGATGATCCGGCACGGGAGATCAGCCAGCATGCGCAGGCCTGCCAGGATCCCCTGGCCCGCGCGGCCCTGCATCGTTTCGCCAGGATCTATGGCGCCGAGGCCGGCAATCTGGCCCTCAAGAGTCTGGCCCGCGGCGGGGTGCTGATCGGGGGCGGTATCGCGCCCAAGATTCTCAACGCCCTGGTGGAGAACCATGCCTTCATGGAGGGATTTTGCGCCAAGGGGCGCTTCGCCGATTTCCTCCGCCATATCCCCGTGCGCGTGGCGCTCAATCCCAACACCGCGCTGCTCGGCGCGGCGGACTATGCGGCGCGCTGTCTCCTGTAAGGGGCCCCGCCGGGCGGATGGCCCGGCATGAGCGGTCGGGAAACGGCGCTGGCCACCGAGCGCGAGCGACTGGTCGAGGAGATTCAGGCCGAGATTCGTGCCACCGCCGCCCAGACCGGCATCGAGCGACTGGGGACACGGGTGCTCGATGCCTTGCGGCGGGTGCCGAGGCACCGCTTCGTGGCCGCCGGGCTGGAATCCGTGGCCTATGTCAATGCGCCCCTGTCGATCGGGCATGGACAGACGGTCTCGCAGCCCTACATCGTTGCCCTGATGACCGCCCTGGCCGGGCTGGAAAGCGGCGCCCGGGTGCTGGAGATCGGTACCGGGTCCGGCTACCAGGCTGCCGTGCTGGCCGAGATCGCCTGCGAGGTCTACTCCATCGAGCGGGTGGAGGACCTTGCCGAGACGGCGCCCGGCGCCTCGGGGCGCTCGGCTATGCGAACGTGCAGGTCCGCTGCGGCGACGGTTTCGCCGGTTGGCCCGAGCAGGCGCCTTTCGACGCCATTCTGGTGACGGCCGCCACCGACGCCCCACCACCACCCCTGCTGGCGCAGCTCAGGCCGGGCGGCCGACTGGTGATTCCCCTCGGCCAGGCCGGCGATGGCCAGGAATTGACGGTGGTCACCCGCGAGCCGGGTGGCGGTTTCGCCAGCCGGAGTGCTCTGGCGGTCCGGTTCGTGCCTTTCGTGCGGGATGCCTCGGCCTGATCCGATGGCCCTCCGAAAGGGGAGGTGTGGCGGGCGGTCGGCGCAATTTCGCTATAATCGGCGGCTTTCTCCTCCTTCTCGCCTACCGGAGCGGCCTGCGTGACGCTACAACAACGCGATGTTTCCACCTTCCAGGGGTTGATCCTGGCGCTGCAGGACTACTGGGCAGCGCAGGGCTGCGTGATTCTGCAACCGCTGGATCTCGAAGTCGGCGCCGGCACCTTCCACCCTGCCACCTTTCTGCGGTCCATCGGGCCGGAGCCATGGAACACGGCCTATGTGCAGCCCTCGCGTCGTCCGACCGACGGCCGCTATGGCGAAAATCCCAACCGTCTGCAGCATTATTACCAGTTCCAAGTGATCATGAAGCCTTCGCCGGCGGACTTCCAGGAACTGTACCTGGGGTCGCTGCAATATCTGGGCTTCGATCTCGGCGAACATGACATCCGCTTCGTCGAGGACAACTGGGAATCGCCGACCCTGGGCGCCTGGGGGCTGGGCTGGGAGGTCTGGCTGAACGGCATGGAGGTGACGCAGTTCACCTACTTCCAGCAGGTGGGAGGGCTCGATTGCCGGCCGGTAAGCGGCGAGATCACCTATGGTCTCGAACGCATCGCCATGTACTTGCAGGCCAGGGAGAGCGTGTTCGACCTGATCTGGGCGCGCGGCCCGCAGGGCGCGGTGACCTATGGCGACGTCTATCATCAGAACGAGGTGGAAATGTCGGCCTTCAACTTCGAGCATGCCGATACCGCCTTCCTGTTCAACGCCTTCGATGCCTACGAGCAGGATTGCCGACGCCTGATCGAGCTGGATCTGCCGTTGCCGGCCTACGAGATGGTACTGAAGGCTTCCCACGCCTTCAATCTGCTGGATGCGCGCAAGGCCATTTCGGTCACCGAGCGCCAGCGCTTCATCCTGCGCGTCCGCGAGCTGGCCAAGGCGGTGGCCGAGGCCTATTACCAGCGTCGCGAGCGTCTGGGGTTCCCGATGCTGAACCGGGGAGGCAAGGCCCATGGCTGAGGTCCGCGACCTGTTGTTCGAGCTCGGTACCGAGGAGTTGCCGCCCAAATCCCTGTTGACCCTGAGCCGTGCCCTGCAAGCGCAGGTCGAGGCCGGGCTGGGCAAGGCCGGTCTGACGTTTGCCGGCATCGAGTCCTATGCCACGCCGCGCCGCCTGGCCCTGATCGTCCGGTGCCTGGATGTTGCGCAGCCGGATCAGGAAATCGAGCGGCGCGGCCCGGCGGCGCAGGCGGCGTATCAGCCGGACGGCTCGCCGTCCAGGGCGCTGGAAGGCTTCCTGCGCAGTTGCAACGCCACCGCCGAGCAACTCATCACCCTGGAAACCGACAAGGGCGCCTGGGTGGCGGTGCGACAGACCGTCAAGGGGATGCGCACGGCCGAGAGGGTGCCGGACATCCTGCGCCAGGCGCTGGCCGGCTTGCCCATCGCCAAGCGCATGCGCTGGGGCGACGGCACGGCTGAGTTCGTGCGACCGGTGCACTGGGTCGTGCTGCTGTTCGGTGACGAGGTGATCGAGGCGGACATCCTCGGCATCCCGACCGGCCGGACCAGCCGTGGCCATCGTTTCCATGGCCAGGGATCGATCACCCTGGCGTCGCCGGCCGACTATGCCGCCACACTCGAACGCGATGG
This sequence comes from Methyloparacoccus sp. NF-16, assembly GCF_056880625.1. Classification (NCBI taxonomy): domain Bacteria; kingdom Pseudomonadati; phylum Pseudomonadota; class Gammaproteobacteria; order Methylococcales; family Methylococcaceae; genus Methyloparacoccus; species Methyloparacoccus sp. NF-16. The sequence goes on from NZ_CP174130.1 coordinate 688,980, forward strand.
CCGGGTGCTGGCCGATTTCGCGACGCGCCAGCGCAAGGTCCGGGCCCTCGCCGAGGCGGCGGCAGCCAGCGTCAATGGCCGGGCCGTCATCGATGATGACCTGCTGGATGAGGTGACGGCGCTGGTCGAGTGGCCGGTTCCCGTGCTCGGCGGCATCGAGGCGCGCTATCTGGAACTGCCGGCCGAGGTGCTCATCACCACCATCCAGAACAACCAGAAGTATTTCCCGGTCAAGGACGCCCAGGGCCGCCTGCTGCCGTATTTCATCACCTTCAGCAATCTGGACAGCACCCGGCCTGATACGGTGCGCGAGGGCAACGAGCGCGTGGTGCGGCCACGCCTCGCGGATGCTGAGTTCTTCTGGAATCTGGACCGCAGGCGCACCCTGGAAAGCCGCGTCGAGGAGCTGGGCCAGGTGACCTTCCAGAAGACCCTGGGGTCGCTGCTCGACAAGAATGAGCGTGTCCGTCACTTGGCGCAGATCATTGCCGAGCGGCTCGGTTTCGACGGCGCGGCCGCCGATCGCGCGGCCAGGCTGGCCAAGGCCGATCTGCTGACCGCCATGGTCGGCGAATTTCCCGAACTGCAGGGCATCATGGGCCGCTACTACGCACTGGCGGAGGGCGAGCCCGTGGCGATCGCGATGGCGATCGAGGAGCAATATCTGCCCAGGGTCTCGGGCGGGGCACTGCCTGAAACCGATACCGGCCGGGTGCTGGCGCTGGCCGAGAAGCTCGATACGCTCGCCGGCATCTTCAGTGCCGGTCTGATCCCGACCGGCGACAAGGATCCCTATGCCCTGCGGCGTGCCGCCCTCGGCGCGATCCGCATCATCATCGAGTCCGGTTTGGAACTGGATGTGCCGGAACTGCTCGATGCCGCGCTGGGGCAATTCCGGCACGCGTTCGATGCCGGCAAGACCCGTGAACTGGTGCATAACTTCATGCTCGAGCGCCTGCGCGGCTACTGTCTGGACCGCGGTTACCGGCCGGACGAGTTCGAGGCGGTGCTTGCCGTTTGGCCGGCCAGCCTGGTCGACTTCGAGCGCCGTCTTGGTGCCGTGCGGGCATTCCGGCATCTGCCGGAGGCCGAGAGTCTCGCCGCCGCCAACAAGCGTATCCGCAACATCCTGCGTAAGGCCGGGGAGGCGGTGGTCGCCAATGTCGATGACGCCGGGCTGAGCGAACCCGCCGAGAAGGCACTGCTCGAGGCGGTGCGCGATGCACGGGAAAGCACCCTGCCGATGCTGCAACAGGGCGACTATACGGCTGCCCTGCGCCGGCTGGCGCAGCTGCGCGCGTGCGTGGATGGTTTCTTTGATACCGTCATGGTCATGGCCGAGGATGACGCCCTGCGCCGCAACCGGCTGGGATTGCTGGCAATCGTCGAGGGGCTGTTCCTCGACATTGCCGACATTTCCAGGTTGCAGGGCTGATGGTTCTGTCTGGCTGACGACATGCGCTTCGTCATCCTGGACCGCGACGGGGTCATCAACGAGGATTCCGACGCCTTCATCAAGGCGCCGGAGGAATGGGTGCCCATCCCCGGTAGCCTCGAGGCCATCGAGTTGCTGACGCTGAGGGGCTACCGGATCGTTGTGCTGACCAATCAGTCAGGCATCGCCCGTGGCTATTTCGACGAGGCGATGCTGGAGCGCATCCATGCACGCATGCTGGCGGCGGTCGAGGCGCGTGGCGGCCGGATCGAGGCCATTTTTCATTGCCCGCATGGCCCCGAGGATTTCTGCGCCTGCCGCAAGCCGCGGCCGGGGCTCTTCCAGCAGTTTGCCGAGCGCTTTGGTGTCGAGCTGACCGGCATCCCGGCGGTTGGCGATTCCTTCCGCGACCTCGAGGCCGCCCGTGCGGTCGGGGCGGCGCCGATCCTGGTCGAGACCGGCAAGGGCGAGAGGACGCTGGCACGCTACCCCGATCTCGACCTGCCGATCTGTTCCAATCTCTACGAAGCCGCCCAGTACATTCTTCACCATGGTTAACCCGCTGGTTGTCCTGCGTTCCGCCGTCTACCTCACGGGACAGGTGCTGTCGACCCTGATTCTCGGACCGGTCATGCTGCTGCTGTCGCCCTGGCCTTTCGCAACCCGCTATGCGGCGGCCAATCGCTGGGTGCGCTGGAACCTGTGGCTGTTGCGCACGGTGTGCGGCCTGAGCTACCGCGTCACCGGCGCCGAGCATATTCCGGCGGAGGGCAGCGGCCTGATACTTTGCAAGCACCAGTCCGCTTTTGAGACCCTCGCGTTGCAGGTCATCTTTCCGCCGGTGGTGTTCATTCTCAAGCAGGAATTACTGCGTATTCCGGTCTGGGGCTGGGCAATGGCGACCCTGGAACCTATTGCCATCGATCGGCAGGCCAGATCGGTCGCGCTCAAGCAGATCCTCCGGGATGGCGTGAAGCGGATCGCGACCGGACGCTGGGTCGTACTGTTCCCGGAAGGTACCCGGGTCGCGCCCGGTCAGCGCGGCAGGTTCGGTTCCAGTGGCGGCTTGCTGGCCCAGCGCGCGCGTTGCCCGGTGATTCCGGTCGCCCACAACGCCGGAGAGTTCTGGGGCAGGAACGGGTTCCTCAAGTATCCCGGTGTCATCGAATTCCGGGTGGGGCCGGCGATCCACGGCGCCGACTTGACCGCGACTGAGATCAATGCCGCAGCAGAGTCCTGGATCGAGTCGGAAATGGCCAGGATCTCCGGACAGGGACCTCGTTTCCCGGGCCGGGACGATGGCATTCCGGTGGGTCGATAGCCCATTCCCCATGGCCATGACAACCCAGCCAAATACTCGGAAATTAGGGCCATCATCGAATTCTGATGATTCTCAATTGCCTGATTTTCCTATGGAAATCGCGGGTCCCGGTCAGGGGGGCAGGCGTCAGGGAAAAAAGCTGGACACCCCTCGTTTTTTGATTAGACTTGGCTGCTGTCCCGGCCGGATGAGCGCAAAGGCTGACCCGGGCTGGAGAATGAAGAGGAGGAGATGCCCTGAGGGGCCATAACAATAACAACGGCACTGGCCATGGTCGCGATGCTGTCTGCTTGGGACCATTCTGGATAACAACAATAAAAAACGCCTGCGATAGCAGGCTTTTTTTTGCCTGCCGACGCCAGGCAAAAAAAAGCGACCACGAGGGTCGCCGAAGGAGGAGAACTGCCGAAAATACGTAGTGACTGAGTCGAGCGTGTCGTCGGTGTTCCGTTGAGGTTGGATATAAGTTTCACACGGAAGTGACCGCAGTTCTAATCAGGAATGCTTATGATACGGATAGGCGTTGCTTAATGGAATTCTGCTAGGGCGCGGCTGGCCGGGGCGGAGTTCGACTTTCACGGGGCGCCAAATTATCATAACCGGACCTTGCAGGGCCTGGTGGCCCCACCGTCTGTCCGAGTCTCCATGGAACCCTCGCTTTCCGAACTGTTGCTGCCCGGTCTCAAGCTGATGCTGGTCGGCATGGGTATCGTTTTCCTGTTTCTCTCGCTGCTGGTCTGGGTCATCGGCGCCACGGCCCGGCTGGTCAAGTCTAGCGATCAGGCTCAGCCGGTTGCCCAGCGCGTTCCGGCAGGCGCCGAGGCTGACGAGGCCGAGCGGGTTGCGGTGATCGCGGCCGCGCTCCGGTTGTCCCGTGGTTTGCGGAGACATTGAGCGTCCCGACCCGCCCTGCCCAACACAGAAGGATTCAATCATGGCCAAACCCCTGGGTATCACCGATGTCGTCCTGCGCGATGCGCACCAGTCGCTGCTGGCAACGCGCCTGCGCATCGATGACATGCTGCCGATCTGCAGCAAGCTCGACAAAGTCGGCTTCTGGTCGCTGGAGAGCTGGGGCGGAGCAACCTTCGATGCCTGCATCCGCTACCTGGGCGAGGATCCGTGGGAGCGTCTGCGGACGCTGAAGAAGGCCCTGCCGAGAACGCCGCTGCAGATGCTGCTGCGTGGCCAGAACCTGCTGGGTTATCGGCACTACGCCGACGATGTGGTCGAAAGGTTTGTCGAGCGCTGTGCGACCAATGGCGTGGATGTCTTCCGCATCTTCGACGCCATGAACGACCCGCGCAATTTCGAGCGCGCCATTCGGGCCACGATCGCCAACGGCAAGCATGCCCAAGGCACCATTTCCTACACGGTCAGCCCGGTGCATACCATCGACATGTGGGTGGATCTGGCCAGGCGCCTGGAGGACATGGGGTCACATTCCATCGCCATCAAGGATATGGCGGGCTTGCTCAAGCCCTATGATGCCCATGAACTGGTCTCGCGGCTGAAGCAAGCCGTCAGCGTACCGATTCACATGCAGTGCCATGCAACGACCGGTCTCAGCACGGCCACCATCATGAAGGCGGCGGAAGCGGGTATCGATAACGTCGACACCGCGATTTCCTCCATGAGCATGACCTATGGCCACAGTGCGACCGAGGCGGTGGTGGCCGCCCTGCAGGGCCAGGAACGCGATACGGGCCTGAATCTCAAGCTGCTCGAGGAGATCGCCGCCTACTTCCGCGAGGTGCGCAGGAAATACGCGAAATTCGAAGGGACGCTGCGCGGGGTGGATAGCCGCATCTTGGTGGCTCAGGTGCCGGGCGGCATGCTCACCAATCTCGAGAGCCAGCTCAAGGAGCAGAATGCGCTCGACAGGTTCGACGCCGTGCTCGATGAAATTCCCAAGGTGCGCAAGGATCTCGGTTATATCCCGCTGGTGACGCCCACCTCCCAGATCGTCGGCAGCCAGGCGGTCATCAACGTGCTGATGGGGGAGCGCTACAAGTCCATCACCAAGGAGACCCAGGGCGTGCTGCGCGGCGAATATGGCGCGACTCCGGCAGCCGTCAACAAGACCCTGCAGAAAAAGGTTCTCGGCACCGACAAGCCGATCACCTGCCGGCCGGCCGACCTTCTGGAACCGGAACTCGACAAGCTGGCAGCGGAGCTCAAGGCGCAGGCCGCACAGGACGGCGTCAAGGTGGCCAGGGACGAGATCGACGATGTGCTCACCTACGCGCTGTTTCCGCAGATCGGCTACAAGTTCCTGCAGAACCGCGGCAACCCCACGGCTTTCGAGCCGCCGCCACAGGCAGACGAGAGTGTGGCCGGCGAGGCTGCCGGCGCTCTCGACGTGACCGTCAACGGGCGCAGCTATCGGGTCGAGAGTGCGGATGCCGGCGCGCTGGTGGTCAACGGTCGCCGCTACACGGTGGCGATCACGCCGGCGGGTGAGGCGACCGTTGTCGCCGCATCACCGGCTCAGGGTGGCGGCGAGGTGGTGAAGGCGCCCATGGCCGGCCATATCCTGCGCATCAATGTGGCTCCCGGGCAGCATGTCGAGCCGAATACCGTGGTCATCGTCATGGAAGCCATGAAGATGGAGACCGAGATTCGGACCCGCACGGGCGGCATCGTCGCCAGTCTCGCCGTCAAGGTCGGCGAGACCGTGGCGTCCCAGGATGACCTGCTGACGCTGGAATGAGGTAAGTCATGGAAGGTTTGATGCAGCTCTGGGCCAGCACCGGCCTGTCCAATTTCCAGCCGGGCCAGGTCGTCATGATGACGGTCGGCATCGGCCTGCTTTACCTTGCCATCAAGAAGGAATTCGAGCCGCTGCTGCTGCTGCCGATCGGTTTCGGCGCCGTGCTCAGCAACATTCCGGTGGCCGGGATTGCGGAGGAGGGCGGCTTGCTCTCCTATCTCTATTTCGGCATCAAGTCGGGGATATTCCCGCTCCTCATCTTCATGGGGGTCGGCGCCATGACCGATTTCGGTCCCATGCTGGCCAATCCCAAGACCCTGTTGCTGGGAGCCGCCGCCCAGTTCGGCATCTTCGGCACCCTGTTCGGCGCCCTGGCGCTCAATCTGGTGCCGGGCATCAGCTTTACCTTCAAGGATGCCGCCGCAATTGCCATCATCGGCGGGGCCGACGGGCCGACCTCGATCTATGTGGCATCCAAGCTGGCGCCGGAGCTGCTGGGGGCCATTGCCGTGGCTGCCTATTCCTACATGGCCCTGGTACCGCTGATCCAGCCACCCATCATGCGGGCGCTGACGACGCCTCAGGAGCGCCTGATCGAGATGGCCCAGCTGCGTCATGTCGGACGGCTGGAAAAGATCATCTTTCCCGGATTGCTGCTGATCCTGACCGCGATGCTGCTGCCGTCGGCGGCGCCGCTGATCGGCATGTTCTGCCTCGGCAACCTGATCCGTGAATGCGGTGTGGTGGACCGTCTCAGCAAGACGGCGCAGAACGAGCTGATCAACGTCGTCACCATTTTCCTCGGTTTGTCGGTCGGCTCCAAGCTCAGTGCTGAGCAGTTCCTGCGACCGGAGACGCTCGGCATCCTGGCGCTGGGCGCCATGGCCTTCAGTTTCGGCACGGCTTCGGGCGTCATCATGGCGAAGCTCATGAATGCCTTCTCCCCGGACAACAAGATCAACCCGCTGATCGGTGCCGCCGGTGTTTCGGCTGTGCCGATGTCGGCGCGCGTCGCCAACAAGGTGGGGCAGGAGTCCAATCCGCACAATTTCCTGCTCATGCACGCCATGGGGCCCAATGTGGCCGGCGTGATCGGTTCTGCCGTCGCGGCCGGCGTACTGCTGGCGCTGGTGCAGTAGGGCTTCATCCTGGCCGCCGACTGTCTGGTCGCGCGCGGCTGCAAATCGGTTCAGGCGACATTGCCGTCATCAGCGCGGATGGGGTGGTCCTTCCGCATGCCGGCGATGTTCCCGTATGACAGGCTTGCGGCGCCGGGCGCACTCACGTAGGGCGCAGGTGCTGCGTCCCGGTCCGGGCTCCTCCGCCTCTGCCGAGATTGCCGCCGAGGCAGCGCCCCTCCTTCTTCCCCGCTTGTCCAGGTCTGAGGTTTCCGCTCGGCCCGCAAGGGTGGCTGCATCCGCTGCAACCGCATGACCGGCCAGGGCAGCCAGACGCGGCGCGATCTGCGCTCTGGCGGCCAGTCCGCGGGATCGGGTCGGCAGGCTCCCGTGAGCCGGTGCTGGCAGGTTGCTTCCCCCCGCGCCCCGGCCTTGCCACCGGGCCGAACATCCCTAGAGCAGGCCAGCCAGCGCCGGACACTCCCGCCGCAGGCGTTGCCTGAAATCCTCGATGGCCAGCGAATCGCGTTGCGCTCGGGGGATATCGACCGGGATGTCGCCGACCACCCGGGCCGGCGATGGGGACAGGAATACCAGACGGTCGCCCAGTTCCACTGCTTCGCCAAGATCGTGGGTCACGAACAGCACGGTATGCGGGCGCTCCATCCAGAGCTGCAGAATCAGTTGGCGGATACGCCGGGCCGTGGGGGGGTCCAGTGATACCAGCGGCTCGTCCATCAGCAACAGATTGGGATTGACGGCGAAGGCGCGTACCAGGGCGGCGCGGCGACTCATCCCCAGCGAGAGTCGCTCCGGGTAGAGCGCCTGGATGGCGGGTGGCAGGCCGACCACGTCGAACAGGTGATCGACATGGGTTCTGTCATGATCCTCCGGCAGCGCCAGGGCGATGTTCTCGCGCACGGTTCGCCAGGGCAGCAGGCGTGGATTCTGGAAGACGTAGCCCAGACGTGGCTTTGCCCCCGACGGTAGGTCGCCATGACGGATCTGGCCCTCGAAATCCGCATCCAGGCCGGCCAGCATGTTCAGCAGGGTCGTCTTGCCGCAGCCCGAGGGGCCGACCAGGCAGACAAAGGCACCTGCCGGAATGTCGAGCCGCAGGTTCTCGATGATGGTTCGCCGGGTGACAGCGGTGTCTGCCTCCGCATACTGTTTGCGCTGGATCAGCAGCGAACAGCCGGTCATCGTCGCCACCCGTGGGTCCTGCGCTCCAGAGGTTTCAGGCACAGCGTTTCGATGACCTGCACCACCGCAATGAAGGCGATCGAGTAGGCCAGGATGCCGGCCACGTCGAACATCTGGAAGAACAGGTGCAACTGGTAACCCATGCCATTGCTGCGGCCCAGCAATTCCACCACCAGGATGATTTTCCAGATCAGTGCCAGGCCGGTGCGGGCCGCGGTCAGCAGGAACGGCAGGAGCTGCGGCCAGATGACGTGCCGCAGGGTTCTGGCCGGACCGAACCGGTATACCCGAGCCATTTCCAGCAGGTCCCGGTCGAGACCGCGCGCGCCCTCCCGCAGGGTGACAATGACGTTGGGCAGCTTGTTGATGATCACCGCCGCCAGTGCCGCCGTTTCGATCAGCCCGAACCAGACATAGCAGAGAATGATCGTCACCAGTGCCGGAATGTTCAGCGCGATCACCAGCCAGCCATTGAAAAACCGGTCCAGGCGCGGATGGCTGCCCAGTACCAGGCCAATGGCCGAACCCAGCAGCATGGACAGCGTGAAGCTGACCGCAAGACGCGCCAGGGTAATGCCGAGATGGTAGGGCAGGCGGCCCGAATCCACCTCCCGTATCAGCACCTCGAAGACCCTTGCGGGCCCCGGCAGCAGCGATGAATGCGCGTACCAGGCCGCCAGCTGCCACAGCAACAGCAGAACGGACGACGAAAGCAGGGGTACGAGCAGGCGTCTGGCCATGGTCCAGGAAGACGGGCGACAACAGGGCGGCTTTGGCGGAAGCCCCGGTAAAGGCCTGCTATTGTAAGGCCTGGACGGGCGGCAGGTCGGCACTGCCCCTGTTTTCACTCCAGACGAGGACCGATCATGAACCATGAGCGCATCGATCCCGAAGCCTCCACCGCTACCGACCCTGTGTCGGCCGGCTCCACGACACGTCTGCGCCTGCGCCGCGTGGCCATCGATACCTACCACGAGAATGTTGCATACCTGCACCGTGACTGCGGTGTCTACCGGGCCGAGGGATTTCAGGCGTTGGCGAAGATCCGGGTTGCCTGCGAAGACCGGGTCATCGAGGCGGTGCTCAACGTGGTCGACGACGACCGCATCGTCGGCACGGACGAACTGGGTCTCTCGGAACAGGCATTCGAGCAGATCTGCGTCGGCGATCGCGGCGAGGTGCAGGTAGCGCAGGCGGAGCCGCCAGCGTCGATGGATGCGGTGCGGCGCAAGATCGGTGGGCATCGGCTGACCCAGGAGGACTACCGTGCCATTACCCGCGACATCGCCGATAGCCGCTACTCCAAGATGGAGATGGCCGCCTTCCTGGTCGCCACCGGGCAGAATGGCCTGGATCGGGACGAGGTCTTCATGCTCACCCGGGCCATGCTGGAAACCGGCACCCGTATCGACTGGAACGAGCCGCTGGTGGCCGACAAGCACTGCATCGGCGGTATCCCCGGGAATCGTACCTCCATGCTGGTCGTGCCGATCGTCGCGGCGCATGGGATGCTGATTCCCAAGACCTCCAGCCGTGCCATCACCTCCCCGGCGGGTACCGCCGACACCATGGAGCTCCTGGCGAAGGTCGATGTCGAGCCGGAGACGCTGGATCGCCTAGTGCGCCACGAGCGAGGTTGTCTGGCCTGGGGTGGGACCACCCGGCTGGCCCCGGTTGACGACTTGCTGATCTCGGTCGAACGGCCGCTGGGTATCGACTCCCAGGGCCAGATGGTGGCCTCCATCCTGTCGAAGAAGCTTGCGGCCGGCTCCACCCATCTGTTGCTCGATATTCCGGTTGGCTCCACGGCCAAAGTGCGCCAGATGCGCGAGGCCATGCAACTGCGCAAGCTGTTCGAGTACGTGGGCGACCGCATGGGCCTGCATCTCGAAGCCATCATCACCGATGGTCGTCAACCGATCGGTCGTGGCATCGGCCCGGTGCTGGAGGTCCGTGACGTGTTGCTGGTGCTGCAGAACGATCCGGCGGCACCGGTGGACCTGCGCGAGAAGTCGTTGCGACTGGCGGGACGGATCATCGAGTTTGATCCGGATGTGCGTGGCGGGCAGGGCTATGCGATTGCCCGTGAAATCCTCGAATCCGGTCGTGCGCTGACGAAGATGGACCGCATTATCAAGGCGCAGGGCGAGAGGCTCCAACGCCCGCCGTTGGGTCGGTTGAGTTTTGTCGTGCAGGCCGACAGCAGCGGCATCGTCACGGCTATCGACAACTATTTTCTGGCCCGACTGGCCCGACTGGCCGGCGCGCCAATTTCCCCCGGCGCGGGCGTGGATCTCTTGCGCAAGCTGGGCGAGCGGGTCGAGCCGGGCGACGAGCTTTATCGTGTCTACGCCGAGTTTCCCTCCAACTTCGAGTTTGCCCGCGATTTTGTCGCCAACGGCAGCGGCTACAGACTGGGTGAGACGGCGTTGCCGTCACGCTATTACGTCGATTATTGAGGGGGGAGGTGAGGGGGTCCCGGTTGCCGTTGTGCCTGTCTTGCCGGATGCATTATTCTGGTTATCGTAAGATACGATTTTTTACCGACGCACGGACAACTTATGGATATGCGAACAACAGGCCGCCTGGCCTTGCTGGCAGTGGCCATCTGGCTGGCGGGCTGCGCCCCTTCGGTCGGTGGTACGGGAATGGGTGGCATGGGCATGATGGGTATGCCCATGGGCGGTTTCGCCTATGGCGGTGCCTGGGGGCATTCGACCAACGTGGCAGTCGTCAATAACCATACCACCGATGTGTATGCTTCCAGTCGGACCAGCAACACTTTCGTGAATGATGAGCATCGCGATAATTTTTACCACCCTGGCCGCATCCGCTGAGGAGAATATGGCATGAAGCGATTTTGGGCGTTGGCGGGTTTGGCGCTTTGTGGTTCGGTCTCGGCTTCCGAGCCGGAAGGTATTCGCAAGCTGGACCCGGCCTGGAAGGAGATGGAGCACCGCGTCGGCAAATTGCTGGGGCAGGCCGATCAGCGAAAATTGCTGGATATGGCTTATGCGCAGGTTGCCGTCGATGCTTGCCCCGGTTTGGCGATCGACGCCAAGGGTTTCGAGCACGCCTTTGCCGGGATGGCGGGCAAGGGGCAAAGAACGCCCACCGAGCAACGGCGTTTCGAGAACGAAATGATGGTCGACTTCGGTGTCTACACCGGTCTGGTACTGGCGGAGAGTTTTCTCGACAAGCCGGTTTTTTGCGAAGCCGTCGAGAGGATCAGGCAGAAAGCGGGTGGCCCCTCGCATTTCTGGTTGCCCCGTTGAAAGGGGAGGTCGGACAGCCCAAGCAGGGCTGTCCGAGGGGTTTTGAGTCTGAGTGGCCGGATGTTGCCGCCGGATTTTCAATCCGTCATTTCTGGCGCGGCATAGGTGGTGGGATCGTCGAATCGCTCGAATACATAGGGCGGGTTGATCATGCTCTTGGTCGGAACCGGGCTGCTGATGATGTCGAAGACGCCGGTGCTGGTTCTGCCCAGGGTTTGCAGGGTGCCGAGAATAATCCCGCCCGGGATCCCGGCAAAGATGTTGGTTTCCCTGCTGGCCCAGCTGATGCTTTTGGGTACCTCTATCAGGCCGGTGAAGAGATTGGCCGTTCCGCGGATGAACTTTTCCGAGACATCCGACAGATAGTCGCCTCCCCAGCTGACCGGAGTATAGGCGGCTGCACTGATGAGAGCTGCCATGACAACAAGTTTTGGAAATTTCATGATATTGACCTGCTGGCTATTGCTGGTTTATCTGGTTAAAAGGGATGCCTCCCGTACGGTCATCGCTGCGGATCGCATGACACGGTGATTCATGACGCGCCATCCATCCGTCGCTCTGTCCGGTCCGGGAGTCTCGAGGTCAGGGTTGTGACGGCGCCGGCTGGTTGCCGGCCGGTGTACCGGGTGTGGTTCTCGCCGTCGTCCCGCCGTAAGTGGTCAATTTGTCAAAGTCATAGAACACGTAAGGGGGATCGATCAGGTTGCGGGTGGGGATCGGCGTGAGAATGACGTCCAGCACGCCAATACCGGTTCGGCCGATGGTTTGCAAGGTGCCCAGCAGCAGCCCTCCGGGTACCCCGAGCGCGGGATGGGTTTCGTGGCTGACCCAGGCGATGTTCTTGGGTATCTCGACCAATCCGGTGAACACATTGGTGATGCCGCGCGTGAACTTTTCCGAGGTTTCCGAAAGGTAATCGTCGGCTTGTGAAAAGGCCGTCGAGGTGGCTGCCGAGAGCAGGGCAGCAATCAGTATCCGTGGCATGGGTTTCATCTTGGTCTCCTTCAGATGGTGGTTTGGATTGCGAGCTACATTCCGATGGGTATGCGATGGCTTTCTGGTCAGGTCGTTGGGTTTCGTTTTGCTGGTTGAATTGTCGGGCTGATCTCGTGGCGTTCGCTTGCCGCAACGCTTCACGTCCTGGCTGGTAGGATTTCATGGATGACGAGGTAGGCGCCCCAGGTTGACTGGTGCACCAGATGGGTGTCGGGCAGCGGATTTTCCAGTGCCTGCGTAAAGGGCAGCAGCCGTGCCAGCAGGGTTCGTGACCCCGCCTCCGTGGTGATCCGCCAGGCCTTGACCCCACCGCCGGGTATTTGCTGGACCAGGTAGTTGCCGAGGTCGCCTGCCTCGCTGGCCCAGCGCCTTACCGCCGCAATCTGTGCATGAATGTTCGGCGCCGGGGGGAAATACCGCATTTCCAGGGGAATTTTGACGCCGCTCAAGGCCTCGATCTCTCCCAGCCGTGCCAGGTCGTCCACGCAGACCAGCCAATACAGCGACCGGTTCGAAGGCAACGCCCTGCGAATATCCGCCAGTGCCTGCTCGGCATCCATGGTCAGCCATTTGGCCAGCTGGATCGCGGGCTGCTCGTCTCGTGCGGCTCCGCCCGCGGCCTTGATCCAGAAGTCCCGCAGTGGGGAGTCGGCAAACCCTGACGTGGCCGCCTGTCTCGGCCAGGTTTCCCGCCCGGTGAGGAAGTGAATCCGCTGAGCGTTGTCCCACCAGCTCAGGAACAGGGCATCCTCTTGCGTATGTTCGCGGATGGCCTGTGCCGTGCTCCCCCACAGCGACATCCTTGTGCCCGGTTCAGCGGCCAGTCCCGTGCCCGGATTGGCCGGGTAAACGATCACGCTCCGGGCTTGCCCTGCATCATCCCGGTAATCGACGATGCCGAGCCGGATATCGACGCCCCGCCCTGTCTCGATGCGGTAGTTCGACAGTCGCTCCACCGGGAAACGAGGCGATATCCCGCTGTCCCGCAGGTCGCTGCCAGGGCGAATATCGAGCAGTTCATGGCGAGCGCTTGGGTGCTGCGCCTTCCATGCGTTCCCGATCATCCAGGCGCTTCCCGTCAGCACCAAGCCCAATCCCAGCAGCAGGGGAAGCCGGTTTGGGTCTGCCATCGACAGCGGGTTCGGTTTTTTCATGGTGCGGCTTGCAGGTTTCCATGTGGGTGGTCAGGGGCGACTCAGGCATGCTCCGCCACCGGGTGCCGGGAGGGCTGGCGAGAGAAGACGTCGCCCTGACCTTGGCCCGATGGCCGGGTCATGACCGCTTCTTCCTGAGCAGGACATAACGGAGGATGAAGATGCCGCCCAGGGTAATCAGCACACCCGGAATGAATCCTCCAAAGCCCTGGCGGGATTGCTTGGCTTCCTCCCGCAGACGGGTGTTTTCATCCATGATTTCCGAGTAATCCCGCAGCAAGGGCGACCAGCCTTCGGTATAGGTGAAGCCGCCAGGATTGTTGTGGAACAGGCCCTTGTACAGCTTGATCAGGTCGTGTTCCCACATGTCGGCATAGATGCGCTCCACCCGGCTCGGGTTGTTGCCCTTGGCCCAGAAGAGCTGGAAGAAGCCACCCGCGGCGTCCTTCTCGGGATCCGGCGGCAAGGGGCGGTTGCTGTTCTGACCGACCAGCAGGCCGTCCTTGAACAGATCCTCGACCACCTTCTTGGCTTCCTGCTCGACTTTCAGACCCGCGATGGTGCCCTTGTCGGCTGCCGTGAGCGCACTCTCGGCAAAGCTTCTGGAGTGGCAGTTGGAGCAGGTCTTGAGCCACATCTCCTTGCGCTCCTCGAACCAGGGATGGTTGAGGTTGTCGGCAATGGCCGGCGTGGGATTGAAGGCCCAGCGTACCTTCTTCACGAGATTGTGCGAGAACTGACCGTTCGCCTCGAAGTGACAGTACTGGCAGGTCGGCGCGGTGTAGTTGCCCTTGGTCAGCGCATCCTTGAGCGGTGCCTCGAAATTCCAGTTGGCCTTGCCGAGCGTTTGATAGACCGTGCCATGCTTCGAGGTCATGTAATTCTCGAACTCGTTGTGATCGACCCCGTTGTGGCAGGTCGCGCAGGCTTCCGGCTGTCTGGCCTCAGCGGTGGAGAAGCTGTGGCGGGTATGGCAGCCGTCGCACTTGTTCTGCTGGTAGTGGCATTGGTCACAGCCCTGCGCGATTTCCCGCTCCGGCATGGCCGCCCAGACGGCGGTCTCGACATTGGCCTTCCAGTCGAAGGCATGCGAGGGATGGCCCTTGCCCCATTGCTTTTGCGGCCATTCCTGTTCCTTTTCCGATTCGGCTTCGGCGAACTCGTTGACATGGCAGGTGCCGCAACTCGCCCGATCCGGCATCACCAGCGTCTTGTCGTGTTCGATGGCAGTGGCGCCGACCTTTCCATGGCAGTCGATGCAGCCGACCTCCTGAAGCTTCTCGCCCTCCTTCAGCAACTGTTGCTGCATCAGGTTGCGTTCGACCTCGGCCAGCTTCTGTTTCTTGTAGAACTGCGGATCATTGGCGTCGGTTAGATTCCGGAGCGCCTCCAGATTGGCATGGGTGCTGTTGTTCCATGCATGGTAGGCACCGGGCGTAATCGACTGATGGCAGGCCACGCACATGTCGCGTTTGACCTCGCCGGGAACGGTGCTCGGCGGCTTGTAGAAGTCCTTGGGATTCCAGTATTTCTGGATGGGAATGGCCTCCCAGTATTGTCCGTGCTTGCCCTTGCCGGGATGATCCCGGTAGTACTGCTCCTTCAGCTTGGGAAACGATGTCCCGTCCACCGCAGCCATGGCATGGCCGGTGATCAGGGACAGACACATGAGGATCGCCAGGAACACGAACTTGGTCAGGATTTTCATTGTTGTTCTCCCCTGAGTCCCGGTTGGCCGAATGGCAAGATGCAAGACGCATAGAAAGTATCGACAAAAAACAAAGCGACTGTCAACCCTGATGCTCCTGGTGCATTGGGTTGAACGGCCCCGGGTATCGAGGAGGCCAGTTGGTTTAAGTTGAGGCCGATGTGGCGGCCTCACTGGCGAGTTGCCGCCAGTAGTTTGCCTCAGCTTCTGCCGGAGGGATGCCCCCAATCGGCTTGAGCAGTCGGATGTGGTTGAACCAATGCAGCCATTGCAGGGTGGCCAGTTCCACGGATTCCCTGGTTTTCCAGGGGCCCCGGCGGTGAATCCATTCGGCTTTGTACAGCCCGTTGATGGTCTCGGCCAGCGCGTTGTCGTAGGAGTCGCCCTTGCTGCCGACCGAGGGTCGGATGCCGGCTTCGGACAGGCGTTCCGTGTACCGAATGGACAGGTATTGCGACCCCCTGTCCGAATGGTGCACCAGGGCATTGGCAGCGGGCTGACGCTCGTACAGGGCCTGCTCCAGCGCATCAAGCACGAAGTCCGTCTGCATGGTGCGGCTGACGCGCCAGCCCACGATGCGCCGGGCAAACACGTCGACGACGAAGGCCACGTACAGCCAGCCCTGCCACGTGCTGACGTAGGTGAAGTCCGACACCCACAGTTGATTGGGACGCTCGGCCTTGAACACCCGATTGACCCGGTCCAGCGGGCACGGCGCTGCTGCATCTGGCGTGGTCGTGCGAACGCTCTTGCCTCGACGCGCGCCCTGCAGCCCCAGGCGCCTCATCAGCCGCTCGACCGTGCAACGCGCCACCCGGATGCCTTCGCGGTTCATCTGCAGCCAGACCTTGTCGGCACCGTAGACCTGCCAGTTGGCGTGCCACACGCGCTGGATGTCAGCCGCAAGGGCCTGGTCACGCTGGGCGCGGGCGCTGCGCAGTTCAGGCCGGCGCCGGCGGGCCGCGTGGCGCCAATAACACGACGGGGCCATCTGCAACACCTGGCAGATGGACTCGACCCCGAACATGTTGCGGTGCTGGTCGATGAAGCGCTTCAGCTCTTCAAACGGCGGTCGAGCTCCGCCTGGGCGAAAAACGCGCTGGCGGCCTTGAGGATGTCGTTGGCGCGGCGCAGCTCCTTGTTCTCACGCTCCAGTTGCTTGAGGCGTTCGCGCTCGCTGCTGCTCAGGCCATCACGCTGGCCGGCATCGACTTCCTCGCGCTTGACCCAGTCCAGCAGCGTCTGCGGCACGCAGCCAATCTTGGGCGCAATCGATTCCACGGCTGCCCACAGCGACGGGTAGTCGCCCCGGTGCTCTTGCACCATGCGCACAGCGCGCTCGCGCACCTCGGGTGAGAACTTTGTTGACTTGTTCATGGCTCCATCTTCTCAAGTGTTGGAGCCTCCTCAAAACCCGGGGCCGTTCATATCGAGGAACGGCCGCGTTTCGTTGTGCTGGACGAGTGGCACAAGGAGGGCGAGCGGCGTTACCGGCCGGGCGTCTGGTTTTTCGGCTCCAAGCAAGGCAAAAACGACGCGCCGCCGATTTCGATCGAGCAATGGGTTTGTTCACCGCTTCACATTGAAGCGGTCACCCACGACGCGCAAAGCAACAACATCGGCCGTCTGTTGCGGTTCAAGACCACGTTGGGCGCGTGGCGCGAATGGGCTATGCCTTGCGATATGCTGGCCGGCGACGGTTCCGAATTGCGCGGCGAGCTTCTATCAATGGGCGTCGAGCTGGATCCTCTGAGCCGGAATCTTTTTGCCCAGTACCTGAATCGGCCAGCGCCCAAGCGGCGGATTCACTGCGCGCTGTCGGTCGGCTGGTGCGGCGGTTCGTTCGTGTTGCCAGATCAGGTCATCGGACCCAAGGCGGCCGGCGTCATTTTCCAGTCCGGCGAGCGCGGTCACGATGAATACGCCACCGCCGGCACACTGGAGGGCTGGCAGCAGGCCATAGGCGCGCGCGCGGTCGGCAATCCTTTGTTATGCCTTGCGCTATCGGCCGCGTTCGCCGGGCCGGTACTCGGTCGCGTCAACGGCGAATCCGGCGGCATTCATATCGTCGGAGACAGTTCCACCGGCAAGAGTACCGCCATCGAGGCGGCATGTTCGGTCTGGGGCGGCGCTGGCTTCAAGCGTTCATGGCGAGCCACAAGCAACGGCATGGAGGCCGCGGCGAGCCTGTTCAATGATTCCTTGCTGGCGTTGGATGAAATCAGCGAATGCGATCCGCGCGAGGTAGGCGCAATTGTTTACAGCCTGGGGAATGGGAAAGGCAAGCAGCGAGCGAGCCGCACCGGGCGCGCGCGGTCCGTTTCCCGTTGGCGCTGTTTCGTGTTGTCGTCTGGCGAGCGGACCATAAGCACGACCATGAGCGAAGGCGGCCACCGGACCAAAGCCGGGCAGGCTGTCAGGCTTTTGGACGTGCCAGCCGCGCGCACCTATGGAGCCTGGGACCATCTTCACGGCTTCGCCAGCGGGCAGCAACTATCGGACGTGCTGAAGTCAGGCGCGGCCACTCACTACGGACACGCCGGGCGCGCATTCCTGGAGCGTCTGACGCGCGACAATCGCAACCTTGCCGATTACCTGGAGCGGTTCAAGCAATGGCCGGAGTTCAGCCCGCCGGACGCTGAAGGCCAGGACAAGCGCGCGGCGGCGCGGTTTGCGCTGTTGGCACTGGCTGGCGAATTGGCGGCTGAATACGGTATCACCACATGGGACGAAGGCGAGGCTAGCAAGGCGGCGGCGGTCGGCTTTCAGGCATGGCGAGCCATGCGTGGACGCGGCAATGATGAGCGCAAGCAAATCACGCAAGCGGTCACGGCATTCATTGAGCGCCACGGCGATTCCCGATTTAGCCATGCCGACCGCGAAGGCGACGCGATCCGCGTCAACCGGGCGGGATGGTATGAGGATTCGCCGGATGGTCGCGTGTTCCTGTTCAGTGCGGACGGGCTTCGCGAGGCGCTCAAAGGTTTCGACTTCCGCCGGGCGCTGGATGTGCTGGAGGCGGCCGGAGCCATTCCCAAGGCCGGAGCGAATGGCGAGCGGGCCAGGCTGCGCCGCATCGCCGGCCGCGCGGTCAAGCTGTACCCGATCATCGCCGGGCGGCTGGAGGTCATTAGTGGGCATTGAGTCACTGCTGAGCCGGCGCGCGAATCAGCCTGAAACGTCTGAAACGGCGCGCGGAAACCTGCCGTTTCAGCCGAAACCCACGGCTGGCGCGGGCTGTACGCCTGAAACGTGTGAAACGTGGCATTTCGACAAGAGCGGGACTCAATCAAGCGGCGCGGTTACTTGCGCGGACTGTCGGCACGCGATCCCGGCCGCGTTCCATACGATGATGGTCGCCTGCGGGCGCGGCGTCGAGTCCGGCAACCCTACTCGGCATTATTGGGCGACGGACACTCACGCCTGCGATGCGTTCGACGAGAAAGCGCCGGGTCCTTCCCCAAAGCGTGCGAGTAGGGTAGTGGGAACCACCTTCCATTTCTAGTCGCGCACCACCTATAGGTTCCTCCACTAATATTATGAATCTCTAATATTTAGACCCTTGGCAACGTTGCCAGAATCGAATCGACCGGGCTGATGCCCGGTTTTTCTTGTTCGAACCTAGCAATGTCATAGCAACGGCAGAAACGAAAAAGGGCTAGCTTTCGCTAACCCTTTGATTTTATGGAGCCGATGACAAGATTCGAACTTGCGACCCGCACATTACGAATGTGCTGCTCTACCGGCTGAGCTACATCGGCCAAGTCGCGCATTATAGGGATCACCACCTCCCGGCATCAAGGCATTGGTCGCTGGTGCGCGGCGGCCAGCCCGATCAATGCCGGGTTGACGCGCCATTGAGGCTGTGCGTGACGTCGAATTCGAGCAGGTGCATGAAACGGAAAACCCGCTCTTCGGGGGTGACGGCCTCGACCAGCACCTGCTTCTCCGCGTTGGCCAGAGGCAACTGGCTGGCCATCAGGTTGACGAGCTGCGGAACCGGCACCTGCTCCAGGGCCGACCAGTCGGTCTGGAGCCCCTTGCGGTCGAAGTAGGTCTTGAGCAGCGACATCAGCCGTGACCGGTCATAGCCCTGCTGTTCCCCGGCGGCTTCGAGATCGCTGCGGAAACGCTGCCAGTCGACTTCGGCCTGGCGGTAAGACGTCGTGACGGCGATTTCCTGGCGCAGGTCGAAGCGCGAGACGCCCAGCAGCACGGTCAGCAGGCGTCCATCCGGCAATTCGTTGAAGGAGACGATCCGCCCGGCGGTGCCGATGCGATATAGCGGAGCCTCCTCGGGCCGGTCCGGCTCCGGCTGAATCATGCCGATGAGGCGGTGTGTCTTGAGGCTGTCCAGGGTCATCTCGATGTAACGCGGCTCGAAGATGTTGAGCGGGAGGTGGCAGCCGGGCATCACGATGGCCTCCGGCAACGGGAACAAGGGCAGGACGTCGGGCAAACTCTCGAAGCCCGGGGTGAAGCGGTTGTTGGACATTCTGCCTCCCGGTGAGGAACTCGCGGTTGAATGACCTTCGATATGGGGCAACCAGGCAGAAATCCAAGCGGATCGCCACCATCGGAGTGTTGCCGGGTCGGGCTCTTGCGGCCGTCGCCAGCCAGACCGTTACGGCAGCGCCGGGGATGGATTACCATGCCGCCATCTCGAGGCTTCCCTGGTGCCGAATGCCGTGCCGAAAACCCTGCTGCGCCTGTTCCCTACCCCGTGCGAGACCGTCGAGCTTGCCGGGCTGTATCTGCGCCTGCGCCTGCACGAGCGCGGCAGCCCGGAGCAGCCCTTTGTCTATGCGAACTTTCTGACCAGCCTCGATGGACGCATCGCCCTGGAGGATGACAGCGGCCTGCCTTACCTGCCCAAGTCGCTGACGACCCCGGATGATTTCCGGCTGTTCCTGGAACTGCAATGCCAGGCCGATTGCCTGATCACCCATGGCGGCTACCTGCGATCGTTGGCCGAGGGGCGGCTCGGCAACATCCTGCAGATCGGCGCGCATGCCGCCGGCGCCGACCTGCCCGCCTGGCGCCTGGCGCAAGGCCTGCCGCCGCAGCCGGCCATCGTGATCGCCAGCGCCAGCCTCGATTTCCCCATGCCTGCCTCGATCCGCGAGCATCGCCAGCCCTGTTACATCGCCACCGGCGCAGATGCCGATCCGGCGCGGGTGGCCTACTGGCGGGATCAGGGATACGAGGTCATCTTCGCCGGCCAGGGCCGCATGGTGGCCGGCGCGGCGCTGACCCAGCGGCTGGGCGAGCGGGGCTACCACAGCCTGTATCTGATCGCCGGCCCGCACATGCTCGACACGATGGTGCGCGAGGAGCGGCTGGCGCTGCTGTTCCAGACCATGACCCACCAGCTCATGGGGGGCGAGGCATTCCGCTCCCTGGTGCCCGGGCCGGAAATGGGCCCCTTCGGGCATTTGCACCTGCGCTCGCTGTACTACGATCCGGCGGCGCCGAACGGGGCCGGACAATGGTTTGCCCAGTTCGCCTGCGCCGCCTATGCGGCACCACTCCCGGGAGACACCACGCATGGATGAGAAGACAACGCCGGCCGCGCTGGTCACGGGCGGCGCCCGGCGCATCGGCGCGGAAATCGTCCGCGGCCTGCATGCGGCCGGCTGGCGCGTGGTCCTGCACTATCACCGCTCGGCGACGGAGGCCGAGAGCCTCGCCGCCGCGCTGAACGCGCTGAGAACCGATTCGGTCCTGGCCCTGCAGGCGGACCTGGACGACCCGGCCGCCCTGGCCGCACTGGTCGAGACAGCCGCCCGCCGCTGGGGGCGGCTCGATGGCCTGGTCAACAACGCATCGTCCTTCTACCCGACCCCGCTCGGCAACATCACCGAAACGGACTGGACCCATCTGCTGGGCAGCAATCTGAAGGCTCCCCTGTTCCTGGCACAGGCCGCGGCTCCCCACCTGCGGCGCCGGGGCGGCGCCATTGTCAACCTGATCGACGTCTACGCCGAACGGCCGCTCAAGGGTTATCCGGTCTACTCGGTCGCCAAGGCCGGCCTGGCTGCTCTCACCCGGTCGCTGGCCGTGGAATTCGCGCCCGAGGTGCGCGTCAACGGCGTTTCGCCCGGCGCCATTCTCTGGCCGGAACAACAGGATGACGGACCGCAGCCGGCGGACATTCTCGCCAAGGTGCCGCTGGCGCGCCCGGGCACACCCGGCGACATCGCCCGGACCGTGCGCTTCCTGCTGGAGGAGGCGCCCTATGTGACCGGGCAGATCCTGGCGGTCGACGGCGGCCGCAGCGTCTTCATCTGAGCTCCGGCACCGGCAGCCGCTTCTGCGCCAGCCCGGTTTTGTCGAAGGCGGCCCAGAGTGCCGCATAGGTCTGGCCCAGCACGGGATGGCGGCGCTGGGGCGCCAGCTCGGACAGGGGCTCCAGCACGAAGGCGTAGCGAGTGATCTCGTCCCGCGGCAAGCGCAGGCCATCCGCCTCGACGATCCGGTCCCCGTACAGGATGAGGTCGACATCGAGCGTGCGGGAACTGAACTTCTGGCTGTTGCGGGTGCGGCCATGCCGCTCCTCGATCTCGCGCAAGCGGCGCGCGATGACGGCCGGTTCCTCCTCCGAGACGAACGCGGCGACGAGATTGTGGAAGGGTGGTCCCTCGAAGCCCACCGCGGCGGTCTCGTAGAGGCTGGAAAGCGCCAGGGGACCGAAGGTCTGGCGCAGATCCTCCAGCGCCGCCGGGATGTGAATCTCGGGATCGATGTTGCTGCCGAGGCTCAGGAACACGTCAGGCATGGCCGGAACGGGACCCCCGCTCGATCAGGATGCCGACATCGCTGGCACCACGGATGGCGCCCTTCTTGTTCAGCGTCAGCCGCACCCAGGGCACGGCGAATTCGTCGAGGACGATGGCGGCGATGCGCTCGGCGAGTGTCTCGACCAGAAAGAAACTGCTGGTCTCGACAAAACCGATGATGCGCTTCGACACCGCCTTGTAGTCGAGGGTATGGGCGATATCGTCGGTGGCGGCTGCCGGGCGGATATCGGTGCCCATTTCCAGGTCGATGATGACGGTCTGGCGGATGGTTCGCTCCCAGTCATAGATACCGATGACGGTTTCCACCTCGAGTCCGCGCAGGAAGATGATGTCCATTCAAGAGTCCGGTAAGGCTGTGGTTCGGCGCGACTTGGTAACATAGCCCTCTCTCCATGACAACCCAAACATACCCTGCCATGGCCATCTGGTTCCTCGTTCCGTTCGCCTATCTCCTCGGCTCGCTTTCCACCGCGGTCATCGTCAGCAAGCTGGCCGGGCTGCCCGACCCGCGCGAACAGGGTTCGAAGAATCCCGGCGCGACCAACGTCCTGCGGCTGGGCGGCAAGAAGGCAGCCATCATCACCCTGCTGGGGGATGCACTGAAGGGCCTGGTACCGGTAGTCATCGCGGATGCCCTGTCCGCATCGCCGGACATCCTGGCCGCGGTGGGTCTGGCCGCCTTCCTCGGCCATTTGTACCCGGTGTTCTTCGGCTTCAAGGGTGGCAAGGGCGTGGCCACGGCGCTGGGGGTCCTGTCGGGTTTCTCCGTCTGGGTCGGTCTCGCCGTGCTGGCCACCTGGCTGCTGATGGCTTTCCTGTTCCGCATCTCCTCGCTGGCGGCCCTGACCGCGGCCACCCTGGCGCCGCTGTATGTATGGCTGCTGCGGGAATCGCCCGTCCTGAGCGGTGCGGCGCTGGCCATGGCCCTGCTGCTGATCTCCCGCCATCGCGGCAACATCGAGCGCCTGTTGCGCGGCGAGGAGAGCCGGATCGGCCAGAAATCCTGAGGCCGGCCGGTATACCGGTTTCCTCGCCGCTTCGGCGATAATCGCCACTTCACCCCACACCGCGGACTCTTCATGCACGAACTCGTCAACTGGCTGGTCAACACCATCGGCGCCATGGGCTATCCGGGCATTTTCCTACTCATGGCGATGGAAAGCTCGGTCTTCCCGATTCCCAGCGAAGTCGTCATGCCCCCGGCCGGCTACCTGGTGCACGAGGGCAAGATGAACATGTGGCTGGTGATCCTCAGCGGTACGCTCGGCAGCCTGGCGGGGGCCTATGCCAATTACTTCGTCGCCCGCTGGCTGGGCCGGCCGCTGGTGATCCGGTATGGCCGCTACGTCTGGATTACCGAGGAACACTTCGACAAGGTGGAAGGTTTCTTCCTCCGCCACGGCGAGATTTCCACCTTCATCGGCCGGCTGCTGCCGGTGATCCGGCACCTCATCTCCATACCGGCCGGCATCGCCCGCATGAACCACTGGCGTTTCAGCCTCTACACCACGGTTGGCGCAGGCCTCTGGGTCAGCATCCTGTCCTGGATCGGCTATTTCATCGGCCAGAACGAGGCGCTGATCGCCGAGTATTCGCATGAAGCCGTGATCGCCGTGATCGTCTTCAGCCTCGTCCTGGGTGGGCTCTACGCGGTCCTGCACCAGCGCAAGCTGCGCCGCCAGGCCGATCCGGCCTGAAACGTCATCGCCAACCGCCCAACTCCCGAACCTCCGGCCCGCCCCACCCTTTCCGCCATCACCACGGCGGAGGGGCGCGACCTTCCCGCTGCCGATCATGAGCCACACCTACGACGCCGCCTCGATTGAAGTGCTCTCCGGGCTGGACCCGGTACGCAAGCGCCCCGGCATGTACACCGATACCAGCCGGCCCAACCACCTGGCCCAGGAAGTCATCGACAACAGCGTCGACGAGGCGCTGGCCGGCTTCGCCCGGAACATCGAGGTCCGCCTGATGACCGACGGCGGGGTCGAGGTGCGTGACGATGGCCGCGGCATGCCGGTCGACCTGCACCCCGAGGAGGGTGTATCCGGCGTCGAGGTGATCCTCACCAAGCTGCACGCCGGCGGCAAGTTTTCCAACAAGAGCTACGGCTTCTCCGGTGGTCTGCATGGTGTCGGTGTGTCCGTGGTCAATGCGCTGTCCGACCGGCTGGACGTGGAGGTCCGCCGCGATGGCCGAATCTGGGACATCGGTTTCGCGCGCGGCGAGAAGATCCGCGACCTGACCGCGACCGGCACGACGAGCAAGCGTGACACCGGCACCAGCGTGCGTTTCTGGCCCGAGGCCCGGTACTTCGACTCGCCACGCATCGCCACGCCGAGGCTCAAGGCGCTGCTGCGCGCCAAGGCCGTGCTCTGCCCCGGCCTGCGCATCACCCTGACCGACGAGACGGTCCACGAGACCGAGAGCTGGTATTTCGAGAACGGCCTGCCGCAGTACCTGCTGGATCGCGTCGGCAGCCAGCACTGCCTGCCGGAGGAACCCTTCGTCGCCAGTCTCAGCGGGCAGCAGGAAGCGGTCGACTGGGCCGTGCTGTGGACCCCCGAGGGCGGCGGCGAGCCGGTCACCGAGAGCTATGTCAACCTGGTGCCGACGGCGCAGGGCGGCACCCACGTCAATGGCCTGCGTACCGGCCTGACCGAGGCGGTGCGGGAGTTCTGCGAATTCCGCAACCTGCTGCCGCGTGGCCTCAAGATCGCGCCCGAGGATGTCTGGGAACGCTGCCATTACGTCCTCTCCCTGAAGATGCTGGACCCGCAGTTCTCCGGGCAGACCAAGGAGCGTCTGAGTTCGCGCGAATGCGCCGCCTTCGTCGCCGGCGTGGCCAAGGACGCCTTCAGCCTGTGGCTGAACCAGCACCCCACGATCGGCGAGCGGATCGCCGAACTGGTCATCGAGAGCGCCCAGAAGCGCCTGAAGGCCAGCCGCCAGGTCACACGCAAGAAGGTCACCAGCGGCCCGGCGCTGCCCGGCAAGCTGTCCGACTGCGCCTCGCAGGACCTCGGCCTGACCGAGCTGTTCCTGGTCGAGGGCGACTCCGCCGGCGGTTCCGCCAAACAGGCGCGCGACAAGGACTATCAGGCCATCATGCCCCTGCGCGGCAAGATCCTGAACACGTGGGAGGTGGAATCCGGCGGCGTGCTGGCCTCGCAGGAAGTCCACGACATCAGCGTCGCCATCGGCGTCGATCCCGGGTCCGCCGAGCTCGCGGGGCTCCGCTACGGCAAGATCTGCATCCTCGCCGACGCCGATTCCGATGGCAATCACATCGCCACCCTGCTGTGCGCCTTGTTCGTACGGCATTTCCGGCCGCTGGTCGAGGCCGGCCATGTCTTTGTCGCCATGCCGCCGCTCTATCGCATCGATGTCGGCAAGCAGGTGTTCTATGCCCTGGACGAGGCCGAGAAGAAGGGCGTGCTGGACCGCATCGAGGCGGAAAAGCTCAAGGGAAAGGTCAATGTGCAGCGCTTCAAGGGTCTGGGTGAAATGAACCCCTCCCAGCTCCGCGAAACCACCATGAATCCGGACACGCGCCGCCTGGTACAGCTCACGCTGGTGGATACCGCCGGCACCGACGAGAAGCTGGACCTGCTGCTGGCCAAGAAGCGTGCCGCCGACCGCAAGGCCTGGCTGGAGGAGAAGGGCAACCTGGCCGAGGTCTGAGCCGGCCGTGCCCATCGCGGCCAGCCGCCATCCCCGCCCCGGGCCGCGGTGCAGGCAACTGTCACATCGTCGTCACCGAGGCTGCAATCCGGATTTATCCTTGCCATCGAAGCCCATTACCCTATAATACTTCACCCTATAATACTTCGCTTGTTTTTTTGAAGGGCAGTCCCTGGGCTGCCTTTTTTGTTTTCGGGGAGGATGTTTCGATGTCCAGTCAAGTGATGCCGACCTACGCACGGCTGCCCGTCGTCTTCGAACGCGGCGAGGGCCCCTGGCTGTGGAGCACGTACGGTACCCGCTACTTCGACGCCATCTCCGGCATCGCGGTCTGCAACCTGGGCCATGCCCACCCTGCCGTCGCCGCCGCCATCTGTGACCAGGCCGGCAAGCTGGTGCACACGTCCAACCTCTATGGCATCGCCCTGCAGGAGCAACTGGCGGCCGAGCTGTGCCGGCTGGGCGGCATGGACAATGCGTTCTTCTGCAATTCCGGCGCCGAGGCCAACGAGGCGGCGCTGAAACTGGCCCGCCGGCATGGCCACGGCAGAGGCATCGCCCATCCGAAGGTCGTCGTCATGGAAAACAGCTTCCATGGCCGCACCCTCTTCACCCTCAGCGCCACCGGCAACACCAAGGTCCAGGAAAGCTTCGAGCCCTTGGTGGACAGCTTCATCCGTGTCCCCTACGGCAATGCCGAGGCCGTCGCCGCCATCGACGATGCCAGCGTGGTGGCCGTGCTGGTCGAGCCCATCCAGGGCGAGGGCGGCGTGCGCGTGCCGCCGGCGGAATTCCTGCCGTCGCTGCGCCAGCTGTGTGACCAGCGCGGCTGGCTGCTGATGCTCGACGAGGTACAGACCGGCATGGCCCGTACCGGCGCCTGGTTCGGCTTCCAGCACGCCGGCATCCAGCCGGATGTCATGACCCTGGCCAAGGCGCTCGGCAACGGCGTGCCCATCGGCGCCTGCCTCGCGCGCGGCGCGGCGGCCGACGTGCTGACGGCGGGCCGGCACGGCTCCACCTTCGGCGGCAATCCGCTGGCCTGTCGCGCGGCGCTGAGCGTCATCGAGACACTCCAGCGACAGAACCTGATCGCCCGCGCCGCCTTCCTCGGCCAGCGGCTGCTGAACGGTTTCCGCTCGGCCCTGGCCGATCATCCGCAGGTGCTCGACATCCGTGGCCGCGGCCTGCTGATCGGCATCGAGCTGGACCGTCCCTGCGCCGAGCTGACCCAGCGCGCCCTGGCCGCAGGCTATCTCATCAATGTCACCGCGGAACGCACCATTCGCCTGTTGCCGCCATTGATCCTGACCGACGAGGAAGTGCAGCACCTGATCGAGGGCGTGGTGCGGCTCGTCAACGACTTTACGGCCGCCTGAAGCCGGGAGAATGCTTTCATGTCTGTTCGCCACCTGGTGAACCTGTCGGATCTGAGCCCCGCCGAGCTGCGTGGACTGATCCGGCGGGCCATCGAACTCAAACAGTCGCGGACTGTCCACGAGCCGCTGAAGAACCGGGTTCTCGGCATGCTGTTCGAGAAGTCCTCCACCCGCACCCGCATTTCCTTCGAGGCGGGCATGATCCAGCTGGGCGGCGCGGCGATCTTCCTCTCGCCCCGCGACACCCAGCTCGGGCGCGGCGAGCCCATCGAGGATTCCGCCCGCGTGATTTCGCGCATGGTCGATTGCATCATGCTGCGCACCCATGCGCACCGGACGGTGGAAATCTTCGCCAAATATTCCCGCGTCCCCGTCATCAACGGCCTGACCGACCGCAGCCACCCCTGCCAGCTGCTGGCCGACCTGCAAACCTATGTCGAGCACCGCGGGGAGATCAGTGGCCGGCGCGTCGCCTGGATCGGCGACGGCAACAACATGTGCCACTCCTGGCTCGAAGCCGCGGGATTGCTGGACTTCGAACTGAACGTCGCCTGCCCCGCAGGCTACGAGCCGGAACCCGAATTTCTCGAACTCGCCGGCGGGCGGGCACGTGTTCTCCGGCATCCCGCCGAGGCGGTGCGGGATGCCGACCTGGTCGTCACCGACGTGTGGGCCAGCATGGGCCAGGAAGAGGAGCAGGCGAAGCGCGTGCAGGCCTTCCGCGACTATCAGGTTGACGCCGAGCTGATGCGGCAGGCACGGTCCGACACCCTGTTCATGCACTGCCTGCCGGCCCACCGGGGCGAGGAAGTCAGCGCTGAGGTGCTGGAAGGTCCGCAGAGCGTGGTTTGGGAGGAGGCGGAAAACCGCCTGCACGCGCAGAAGGCGCTGCTGGAATTCCTCCTGGTCGAGAGCAGCCCGGTCAGGCAGCTCGCCTCTCGCTGAAGCGGCCGTCCGCCCGGGGGCGAGGTATCCCCCCGGCCCTGTCCGCCCGCCGGCGTAGGTAGCCTCAGGGCAGCAGGTGCCGGACCATGTCGCGCTCCCGCAGGATTTCCCCCTCGCTGGCGCGAATCCGCTCGCGACTGAAATCGTCGATCGTCAGTCCCTGAACGATGCGCCAGCGTCCCTCCCGAATTTCGACGGGGTAGGAAAACATCAGCCCCGGCTCGATGCCGTAACTGCCGTCGCTGCACACTGCCATGCTGGTCCAGCGCCCCGCCGGCAGGCCGAAGACCCAGTCGCGCATGTGTTCCAGCGCGGCATTGGCCCCCGACGCGGCACTGGACTTGCCGCGCACGCGGATCACCTCCGCGCCGCGATGCTGGATGGTGCCGATGAAGGTCTGCTCGTACCACGCGTGCCCGACCAGTTCCAGCGCGGGCTGTCCGCCGATGGTGGCATGCCGGATGTCCGGGTACTGGGTGGTGGAATGGTTGCCCCAGATGATCACGCCTTCGACCTCGCGGATGCGCCGCCCGGTGCGGGCGGCCAGCTGACTGACGGCGCGGTTGTGGTCCAGCCGGGTCATGGCGGCGAAGTTTTCCGGCGGCAGATCGGGCGCGTTGGCGCGGGTGATCAGCGCATTGGTGTTGACCGGATTGCCGACCACGAGCACCTTGACGGTGCGGCGGGCCGCCGCATTGAGCGCCCGACCCTGCACGGAAAAAATGCCGGCGTTCACCTCCATCAGGTCGCGCCGCTCCATGCCCGGGCCGCGCGGCTGGGCGCCCACCAGGAAAACCAGATCGGCCCCCTCGAAGGCGCGCTCGGGATCGCTGTGACAGGAAACGTCCTGCAGCAGCGGCGCGGCGCAATCGGCCAGTTCCATGGCAACCCCCTCGAGGTTGCCGACAGCCTGCGGCACCTCCAGCAGGCTCAGGCTGACGGGCTGATCCGGACCCAGCAGATCGCCGGCGATGATCCTGAACAGGAGGGCATAACTAATCTGGCCTGCCGCACCGGAAACGGCAATCTTCACCGGTGTTTTCATGGGCTATCCTGCGCCTGACGTCAGGCCTGGGTCGATGATGCCAATCGCGGGCGAAACGGGGGACGCTGACCTCAGGCCAGAGGATAACCCTTGGCCTGCACGGCCTGCTGGATGGCTTCCAGGGTGGTCGTGGCGTCATCGTACTCGACCTCGACCAGCCCGTCCCGGGCGGACGCCTTGCTCGACTGGACGCCGGGAACGGCATCGGCCGCGGACTGCACCGCCTTCTCGCAACCCCCGCATTTCATGCCGCCAACCTTGAAGCTTGCCTTGGCCATGTCATATTCCTCGGTATTGGATGAATGCGCCCCAGACAAGCTCAGGACTCGCTGCGGCTGTTGAACGGGAACGGTTTTTCGTTGGTGCTGTAGCTGAGATACAGCCAGATGCGGTAGATGTATTCGGCCACGATCGCCCCGGCCCGACGAGCGCCGGCATTGGGCTGCGCGCCGACCAGGTGCAGCAGGACCTGGACCAGCAACACGCCCCAGAGCACGAACCGCACGATGCCGAGGATGATGACATAGACAAGGATGTAGAACAGCCGGACAAAGAAATTTCCCGGATCGGTCACACTCGGTTCGATACTGGACATACGGCACATCACCAACGCAAAAATGAACGGGAAGCCTCGCACCCGGCAACCGTTACAATGGCGGCCAGCCACGGAGACAACTGGCGCGGAAGCATACCCCAATCATGAATCGTCTGCTAAATCGCGACGGCGAAATCCACTACCGGGAGGACTTTCTCGAGGCCGGCGAAGCCGAGCGCCGCTTCCGGGACCTGCTGGCCGGGCTGGACTGGCATGACGAATGTCTCCGCCTCGCGGGGCGTAGGGTCCAGGTGCCCCGGCGCGTCTGCTGGTACGGCGATGCCGGTGCGGTCTACCGTTATGCCGGTGTCGTCCACGAACCGCAGGCCTGGACCGACACGCTGGCGGATCTCAGGGCCCGGGTGGAAACCGCGCTTGGGCGTCCCTTCAACAGCGTGCTGGGCAACCTGTACCGGAACGGCCAGGACGCGATGGGCTGGCATGCCGACGCCGAGGCCGAGCTGGGCGCCTGCCCGGTCATCGCCTCGCTGAGCCTGGGCGCCGAGCGGCGCTTCGAAATCCGCCACCGGCACACGCGGGAGCGGCTGAGGATGGAACTGGCGCCAGGGAGCCTCCTGGTCATGTCCGGCCCCTTCCAGGAGCACTGGCAACATCGCGTGCCCCGGCAACCCGCCCTCGCCGCGCCCCGCATCAACCTGACCTTCCGCCTCATTATTCAGACCGCACGCTAGCGCACATGGCCGACATCATCCCGTTCCGCCGTCCCAAGGCGTCGGAGCGGCATCAGGGCAAGACCCTGTGCCGTTCCGGCTTCCACAAGTGGGAGATCGACAAGGCCCGCATCTTCGATGTCAGGCAGGGCCGGCTGGTGACCGTGCTGCGCTGTCCCCGCTGCGGCGCGGTCAGGCACGAACTGCGCTGAGGTGGCCGCCCCGGGAATCGGACGTCAGGCAGCGGGACAGGAAGTCATGCAGATGCTGGCGGCAGAAGTCGTCGAGCACCCAAGGCCGGCGGTCGATCACGGCAGACTCATCGAACGGGATCACATATGCCTCCGCCAAGTGGCGCCGACCCCCGACAGTGGTCACCCAGAGGCTTGCGCGGCGGTAGAAATCGTCCTCGAAATGATCCAGGCATGTCGCAGCCCCGTCGTCGAGCCCGCAATACAGCAGGCCCTGCGTGGCGGCGCCCGGCTCGGCGATCAGGCCGGGATAGGTCAGGCCGTGCAGGGCATAGCGGGCATATCCCGCCAGCGTGGCGGGCTCACCGATGCGGTCCAGCCCCGTCACCGCGCAGAAGACCTCGGGCAGTTGCAGGGTTCCGTAGGCAAACAGATTGAACATGATCGTGCCTCTCCCCGATTGCCGGGCCCCACCCGGCATGGGTCACCCTCATGGCATTGACAGGCAGCCAGCCCCGGGGTTTAAGCTGATGGCCTTTTCGTGCTGGCATCAAGTATAGGCATGTCCGAACACCATATCCTGATGGGCCGGGGCAAATCGCCCTGTTATCTGGAGGGCCGCTACGCCAATCGCCATGGCCTGATCGCCGGCGCCACCGGTACCGGCAAGACGGTCTCCCTGCAGGTGCTGGCCGAAGGCTTCTCCCGTCTCGGCATTCCCGTCTTCCTGGCCGACATCAAGGGCGATCTCGCCGGGCTGGCCTGCCCGGGCGCGGACAATCCGAAACTGGCCGAGCGCGCCGCTACCCTCGGGGTCAGCGACTACGGCCCGCAGGCCTTTCCGGTGGTGTTCTGGGATGTGCTGGGCGAGCAGGGCCACCCGGTGCGCGCGACGCTGTCCGACATGGGGCCGCTGCTGCTCTCGCGCCTGCTGGAGCTGAGCGACATCCAGCAGAGCGTGCTGACCCTGCTGTTCAAGTACGCCGACGATCATGGGCTGTTGCTGCTGGATCTCAAGGATCTGCAGGCGCTGATCAGCCACGCCGCCGACCATGCCGCGGAGCTGGCCCAGGATTACGGAACCATCAGCCGCCAGACCCTCGGCATCCTGCAGCGCGAACTGCTGACCCTGGAACAGGAAGGCGCCGAACATTTCTTCGGCGAACCCTCGCTGCGCCTGGAGGATCTGATGCAGACCACCCTGGACGGGCGCGGGCACATCAACATTCTGGCAGCCGACCGCCTGTTCCTCAAGCCGAGGCTGTACGCAACCTTCCTGCTCTGGCTGCTCTCCGAGCTGTACGAAAACCTGCCGGAGCGCGGCGACGCCCCCCTGCCCAGGCTGGCATTCTTCTTCGACGAGGCGCACCTGCTGTTCGACGATGCGCCCAAGGCGCTGATCGACAAGGTCGAGCAGGTCGTGCGGCTGATCCGCTCCAAAGGCGTGGGCGTTTATTTCATCACCCAGAATCCCCTGGACATACCGGAAAAGATTCTGGGTCAGCTGGGAAACCGCATCCAGCATGCCCTGCGGGCTTTCACGCCCAAGGACCAGAAGGCCGTCCGGGCCGCCGCCGAGACCTTCCGGAGCAACCCGGATCTGGATGTGGCCGGCGCCATTACCGAGCTGGCCGTGGGCGAGGCGCTGGTATCGACCCTGACGGAAGGCGGCGTACCCAGCCCGGTCGAGCGGGCCAGGATTTGCCCGCCGCGCTCGCGCATGGGCGCCATCACGGCCGAGGAACGCGAGACCATCCTGCAGCGCTCGCCCTATCGGGAGCGCTACGCCGAGACGGTGGACCGGGAATCGGCCTATGAGCGCCTGAGCGCGCGGGCAGAGCGGGCTTCCGGACCGGCATCCGTGATTGGCGAGGAGCTGCAAGGCTTCCTGGAAAAGGCGGCCAGGAGCGCCGTATCCGCCGCCAGCTCGGAACTGGGCCGCAAACTAGGCCGGCAGCTGCTGCGCGGCATCCTGGGCTCGCTGGGCAACCGCTGACCGGGCGATCAGCCGCCAGACGTTCCGGCCGTGGCGGCGAGCGCCCGGGCCAGGGCACGCAAGGCCTGTCCCCGATGGCTGAGCCGGTTCTTCACCGCCGGCGCCAGTTCGGCGCTGGTGCAACCCTGCTCCGGCAGGTAGAACAAGGGATCGTAACCAAACCCATCCTGACCCCGGGGTGCCGCCAGGATGCGTCCCGGCCAGCTGGCCTCGGCGATGATCGGGCTGGGGTCGGCCGCGTGGCGCAGATAGACCATGACACAGCGGAAACGGGCGCTGCGTCCGGCATCCGCCACCCCGGCCAGCGCCGCCAGCAGCTTGGCATTGTTGTCGGCATCGGTCGCGCCGATGCCGGCATAGCGGGCGGAAAATATTCCCGGCGCCCCCGCCAGGGCGTCGACTTCCAGTCCCGAGTCGTCGGCGATCGCCGGCAGGCCGGACAGGCGGGCCGCATGACGGGCCTTGAGGATGGCGTTCTCGACAAAGCTGAGACCGGTTTCCTCCGCATCGCCGATGTCGCATTCGGCCTGCGTTATCACCGAAAAATCATGCTCTGCTAATATCGCCCGGACCTCGCGGATTTTCCCGGGGTTGCCGCTAGCGAGGAGAATTTTTTTCATCGTTGGCACCTGGATGAAGAATGCCCGGCATGTCCCTCCGCCAGGCCACCTGGACAAATGGCGGGGCGTGGACGCGGCCCTTTCATGAACAACAACATATCGAGGAGATACCGCCCATGAGCAAGATACTGACCGAAGTCCTGAAAGCCAACGAAGGCTACGCCGCCAGCTTCACCAAGGGTGACCTGGCCCTGCCGCCGGCACGCGGCTTCGCCATCCTCACCTGCATGGATGCCCGGCTCGACCCGGCCAAGTACGCCGGCCTGTCCGAGGGCGACGCCCACGTCACCCGCAACGCCGGCGGCCGCGCCAGCGACGACGCCATCCGCTCGCTGGTGATCTCGCACAAGCTGCTCGGCACCCAGGAGTTCTTCGTCATCCATCACACCGACTGCGGCATGCAGCTGTTCGACAACGACATCATGGGCGATCTCCTGGCCAGCAGCCTGGACACCGCCAGCATCGACGCCACGGGCTGGCACGACAACGGCCAGTACCCCGGCTCCACCGACGGCCGCTACCTCAACTGGCTGACCTTCAGGAACAACGAGCAGAGCGTGCTGGAAGACGTGCGGCGCATCCGCCACCATACCCTGGTGCCGAACTACATCCCGATCTACGGCTTCATCTATGACGTCAGGACCGGCAAGCTGGTCGAGGTGCCGGAAGCCATGGCCGCCGGCCGTCCGCTCTGACGGTCGCCGTCCCGGGCATGGAGGGCGGGCGGCCTGGCCGGCCCGCCCGCCCGCGGCTTTCTCAGGAACGCGTCCGTTCCAGCGCCTCGCGCTGGTGCTGCATCAGATCGGCAATGCCGCGGGTTGCCAGATCGAGCATCGCATTCAGTTCGTGACGGTGGAAGGCATGCCCTTCGGCAGTACCCTGCACCTCGATGAAGGCGCCGGCCTCGTTCATGACCACATTCATGTCGGTCTCCGCCTCGCAGTCCTCGCGGTAGTCCAGATCCAGCACGGGAACGCCCTGATAGATACCCACCGAAACCGAGGCAATCTGCCCGTGGATCGGATTGGCGCGCAACCGCCGGGCCTTCATCAGGCGCTCGACCGCCAGGTGCAATGCGACATAGCCACCGGTGATGGAGGCCGTGCGCGTACCGCCGTCGGCCTGGATGACATCGCAGTCGATGGTGAGGGTACGCTCGCCCAGGGCTTCCAGATCCAGCGCCGCGCGCAGCGACCGGCCAATCAGCCGCTGGATTTCCATGGTGCGACCACCCTGCTTGCCCCGCGCCGCCTCGCGACCGGAACGCTCGTGGGTCGCTCGCGGCAGCATGCCGTATTCGGCCGTGATCCAGCCGCTGCCCTTGCCCTTCAGGAACGGCGGCACGCGCTCCTCGATGCTGGCGGTGCAGATCACGCGCGTATCACCAAACTCGACCAGGACCGAACCTTCGGCATGCTTGGTGAAATGGGGCGTGATGAGGATGGAACGCAACTGATCGGGCTGGCGGCCGCTCGGTCTCATGGCATTGCTCGCTGAACGAAAAACCGGGCAGTATACCCCATGCATCCGAACCGCCCTGCCGGCCAGACGCTTCCTCCGCAGATACCCATGCCGCCTCGGCGGCGGCGACCGCGTGCAGCCCGACCATGAACCATCCGTCCATCACATGACCCTCAAACGCGCCGTCTTCCTGCTGGGCTTCGTGCTGTTGCTGGCCGTGGCGCCCATCGCCTACCAGATCGACCGGGCCGCTCAATCATTGCCGCAAATGGACGGCGATATCCGGCTGCCGGGACTGCGCGAGCCCGCGACGATCCGCTTCGATGCCAGAGGCATTGCCGAAATCCAGGCCGCCTCGCGGCTCGATGCCTACCGTCTGCTCGGTTTCCTGCATGCGCGCGACCGGCTGTTCCAAATGGATCTGCTGCGCCGCCGGATGACCGGCCGGCTGGCCGAGGTGCTGGGCCAGCCGGCCGCGGCGGCGGATCGCCGGCAACGTCTCTACGGCTTCGACAGGGTAGCCCTCCAGGCCGTGGCGCGGCTCCCGGCTCACCAGCGCGCGGTGCTGGACGCCTATACCGCGGGCGTCAATGCCGTCATCGATACAGCCCGGGAATTCCCGCCCGAATTCCGTCTGCTGCACTATCGGCCCGCGCGCTGGGCACCAGCGGACAGCCTGCTGATCGGCGCCTCGATGTTCCAGACCCTGACCGACACGGAGGCCGAGGAGCGCATGCTGACGCTGATGCAGGCCTGCCTGCCGGCGGCGGTGGCGGGCTTTCTGACCCCCGATACGGATGCCTTCGATCGCACACTGGCCGGCGGTGAGCGCTCCCGGCGCCCCGAACGGTCGGTACCGACCGAGGCCATCGCCGCGCTGCTGGCAGACCCTCGCCGACAGTCGCAACAGGTTTCGGCCGTGGGCACCGACGACTTCACCCTGGGCTCGAACAATTGGACGGTCAGCGGCAGCAAGACCGCTGATGGCCGCGCCATTCTTGCCGATGACATGCACCTGCCGCTGGGCGTACCCAACCTGTGGTATCGCGCCCATCTCCGCTATGCCAACCACCGGCTGGATGGCCTGACGATACCCGGGCTGCCATTGCTCGTGGCCGGCGGCAACGGTCATGTCGCCTGGGGATTCACCAACCTGAACGCCGACGTGCTGGACCTGATCCGGCTGGAAACCCACCCGGACCATCCCGAGGCTTATCGCACACCCGAAGGCTGGCAACCTTTCGACGTGGCGACGGAGGCCCTCGAAATCCGTGACGCACCAGCAGAGCAACTGACGATCCGCAGGACCCTCTGGGGCCCGGTGCCGGAACGCCCCCTGCTGGGCGCCCCGGTGGCCCTGCGCTGGACAGCGCTGGATCCGGCCGCGATCAACCTGGAATTGCTCGACATCGACCGGGCCGAGACCCTGGACGCCGCCATGCGCCTCTTCAACCGCTTCGGCGCGCCGCCGCAGAATGTCGTCCTGGCCGACGAGCGGGGCCAGATTGCCTGGACTCTGACCGGGCTGCTGCCGGAGCGACGGGGATTCGATGGCGCCACCAGCCAGAACTGGGCCGCGACCGGCGCGGGCTGGTCGGGTTACCTGGCGCCGGCGTCCCTGCCTCGCCTGCTGAATCCGCCCGAGGGCTATATCGCCACCGCCAACAACCGCACCGTTGGCGGCGACTACCCGCATAGCCTTGGCCACAATCCCGCCAACGGCTATCGGGCCTTTCGCATCCGCCAGCGACTGGCCGAACAGCCGCGACTCGACGAGCGTGACCTGCATTCGCTGCAACTGGACATGCGTGGCGGGTTCTATGAGTTTTATCGGCTGCTGGCGCTGTCCCTGCTGCCGGAAACCGCCAGCCTCTCACCAGAGGCCCGCGAGGTCCGCGCAGCGATAGCCGGCTGGGACGGGCAACTCGCACCGGACAGCCGGGGTATCGCGCTGCTGGTACATTGGCGGTCGGTGCTGGCACAGGCGCTGATCGACCCTCTGGTGGCCCGCTGCCGGCAGGCGGATCCCGACTTCGTCTATCAATGGCGCCAGCTGGATACCCCCCTGCAGGCCCTGATCCGGCAGGGCCTGCCGCAACTGGCCAGCGCGCGCGGGCAACCGGACTGGAACGCCTACCTGCGCGCGATGCTGCTGGACAGCGCCCGGGAGCTCAAACAGCGGCACCGGGTGGACACCCTGGCGCAACTGCCATGGCGCCATGTCAACGCCGTGCGCATCCAGCATCCCTTCAGCCGCGCGCAACCCTGGGCCGGAAGTTTGCTGGACATGCCCACCATCCCCGGCGCCTGCAACAGCAATTGTGTAAAGGTGCTGCACGAGCGCAACGGCGCCAGCGAACGGCTGGTGCTCTCACCCAACCATCCGGAGGCTGCCAGTCTGCAAATGCCGGGCGGACAATCGGGGCATCCGCTATCGCCCCATTACCGCGACCAGCAGGCCGACTGGGCCGATGGCCAGATGTCCGCCTTCCTGCCCGGCCCGACCCAGCACCAGTTGCACCTGCTGCCTCCCTGAAGCGGGACAGGCAACATGACCGGAGCGCCGCCCGGCGACCACCACCCCGCATGCGTATCTGCGCCACGCAAAATCTGGGACAATCGCATCTGCCTTTCCGCCGGGATGGCCACGATGCCAGCCGCAAGACGGCCAGACGGTAACCTTCTTCCCGAACCAGACGCCCGGTGAAACAAACACTACTGTCCCTGCTGCTTCTGACGATCGGCCCGACCTGCCTGATCCTGCCCACGCAAAGTCCCGCCGCCTGGCAGGGCGCGATCCTCCTCGCGGCCGAGGACGAGGAGGATGAAGAGGACGAAGACGACGAGGACATGGGCAGCGGGGGCGGTGCGCGATCCTACTCCCGCAGTTTTTCCGGTTACAGGGAGCCCCATGTCCGCAGCTATCGGCAGGTTGACCAGTCAGCCTGGCATCGCCCCGTCCACCGCAAATCCCGCCATGCGGCAAGAGGACACGGCCGCCACGCACGGCCGGCAACCCACTGGTCACACCACCACGGCTCGCGGAACGTCGTGGCAGCCGCCCATCGGCAGCACGCTCACACCAAATCCGCGACCAAAGGGCGCCATGGCAAGGCCCACCTCCACCGGGCCAGCCATCACCACAGACACGCCGCGCACGCACATGATGGAAAAAGCCGAACCACTACGCGGCACGCCAAGGCGACGCACCCACGCCAGCATGCCAATGGCAGCAAGCGGCATCATCCGGTCCGGCAGAATGTCACGCAACGCAGGCAAGCCCGATCTTTCGCCAAGACGAGCTCGCGCCACCACGCGGACCTATCCAGCCACCCGGCAAACCACCGGAATCCCGGACGACACCCATCCCATCGCAGCACGAAAGCGGCCAGAGGCAAAACCCGTCATCGGTGAACCTCCACCCCGCCAGCAGGCCCAGCCGATGGCCAGCCCCATGGCAACCGGGTAGCAGGACGCATCCGCCTTGCGGTTCGACCGACCGGCTTTTGCGTCTGGGGGGATCACCCACTTCGGCAACACCACCTGATTTTTGACTTAATGGCGCTCTCTCGTTATGATGCCGTTCTTTCGGGGTGTAGCGCAGCCTGGTAGCGCACCTGTATGGGGTGCAGGGGGTCGCAGGTTCGAATCCTGTCTCCCCGACCAATTAAATCAGGAGCTTAGGTACCCCATACCACTAAGCTCCGAACGGCCGGCGTGACCAGATCGTGACATCTGGTCCAGCCGACCAACCGCCGCCCGGATGTTGTCCTGGGCCAGATGGGCATAGCGCTCGGTCATTGTGACCGAACTATGACCCAGCAGGTCCCGGACCTCCGGCAACGGCACTCCCGCGGACACCAGCCAAGCAGCGCAGGTGTGGCGCAGATCATGAATCCGAAAATCCTCAATCCCAGCCACCCGGCAAGCCGTCGCGAATGACCGCTTGATGCAGGTGATCCGTGCTCCGGCCGCGTTGGCGAAGACCCACGGCGAATCCGGACACGTCTCAGCGCGAAACCTCGCCCGATTGATGAGCGCGGCCCGTGCGCTATCATTCACCGGCACCGTGCGGCTTTTTCCTGCCTTTGTGTGCTGAGCCTCCAGGCGGATCGTGCCCGCATGGAGGTTCACCCTCGCCCACTCCAGCCCCAGCATTTCACCCCGGCGCATCCCGGTATTTAGGGCCAGCGCCAGGAAGTCAGCCAGGTACGGCGCCCGTTCGTTCGAGCTGGCGGCGTCGACCAGCTTTTCAGCCTCTCCCAGCGACAGCCAGCGGGTCCGGCCTTCCGGTTCCTTGAGCTTTCGCCCCTGAATCGGGTTGGGCAGGGCCCACCCCAGTTCACGGTTACACCAGCCGATGCAGGCCGCGAGAAAGGCCAGTTCACGGTTGACCGTGCTGTTACTCACCCCGGTCTCTTTCCGCGCGGCGATGTAGCCGTGAATATCCGCCGGCTTGAGGCTTTGCACGGTCCGCCCTGGCAGCAACTGCCGCCAGCGTCTGGCATGCAGCAGGTCGTCCTCATGGCTGCGCTTGTCGCTCTTGGCCTTGAGGAAGGCCAGCATCACGGCCTCAATTTCCCGGTCGGGTTCCCGTCCCCATTGCCGCGCTTCGTGGGCTTCGAGCTTCCAGCGTGCTTCGAGCGCGGCGGCTTCCCGTTTGTCGGTCGTGCCAGTAGAGCGTCTAACGCGCTTCCCGCTTGGGTCGGTGTAGCTCGCCCAGTAAATGGGACTATCTTCTCGTTTGTAGGGCATCTCGTTGTCTCCTGTGGTCGATGCCCCGCGCGCCTGTCATTATGCGTAGAGCGCAAAGATTCGGCAACCCATGCGGCAATCGCCGTGCTGGGGATCGTCACGCGGCCCATGACGCGCACGGTTGGCAGATCACCGGCCTCGATCAGCCGGCGCACGGTCCGCACCGAGACCCCGCCCAACTGGGCGGCGGCGTCGGCGAGGTTCAGCAGCAGGGGGGCGTCGGTCGTCATTCGCCATCCTCCGTGAGCGGCTCCGCCAGCAGCGCATTCCCGCAGAAGCAGCAGAATGCAAAGTCGTTCGACTCGGGGTTGCCGTCGACAAAGGCGAAGCATTCCCCGCAGTCCGTGT
This sequence comes from Methyloparacoccus sp. NF-16, assembly GCF_056880625.1. NCBI lineage: Bacteria > Pseudomonadati > Pseudomonadota > Gammaproteobacteria > Methylococcales > Methylococcaceae > Methyloparacoccus > Methyloparacoccus sp. NF-16. The sequence goes on from NZ_CP174130.1 coordinate 728,393, forward strand.
CCCACTTGCCGTCGATGTCCTCGGTCCAGACGCAGTGCTGTTTGGGTGTGTCGGTCATGGATCCCACTCCTCCAGTTCGCCGGGTTCACCCGGCAGGCCAGCGGCCCAGACCAGACCGGCCAGGACCGCCAGGATGACTATCGCGCCGATGACTTGGGCGGCGCTCATGCCGCCTTCCGGTGTTCGACTTTCAGGGCTTCTTCAAGCTGGGCGCGGGCGGCGTCCGGGCTCCCGTGCCGCATCTCATACAGGACGCTATCGATGGTGCCGGCGTCGAGAATCTCCCAGTAACTGACCGTCTCCTCCCAGGCGTCGAAGTCCGACATTTCCGGGCTGCGCGGATCGTTAACATGCCCGCTGCAGGCGGGCCAGGTGGCGCTGTCGCCAGCGCCGAAAGCCAGGGCGTTCATGCGGCCTCCTGTTGGCGTTGATGAGCGTCGGCGCGACGCTTGGCCACGAACTTGCAGAACTCGACCAGTACCGAACGAATGTGCGAATGCTCTTTGCCGAAGTCGCGCTCCTTGAGGAAAGCTTGAATCTCGGTGAGATCGAACAGCAGCACACCCAAACTCTCGGGTTCTACCGGCTCTTCGGGGATTTCGACCCGGGCCGCTTCCGGCTTTGGCGCAGGCTGGGCGGCGGCGGCTTGGGCGACGGCCGCGGCTGCGGCCTGCTCGGCTTCGGCTTGTTCGCTCGCCTTGAGCTGAGCTTCGACGATGCTTTCCCGATGCTTGCGGATGCGTAACTCGGCGAGGGCGTCAAAGTCTTCGTCGTTCTTGGTGCCGACCTCGGCGAAGTCCGGAAAGAGTGAATACCAGTCGCAGACCGGGTGACACAGGCTCTCGCGATTGCGCGCCAGACGATCGGCCGCGCGGCTCAATTCCGTGCGCAACTCGCTGCACTTGGCTTCCAGGGCGTTGCGGCATGAGGCAATCGATTTCAGCCCCTTGATGGCGTCACCCAGCAGGGCGGGCGCCGGGTAGTGCTGCCAGTGCGCCCCGTTGCCGGCGTTGAGCGCGTCGACGTGGGCAACCAGTTGCCGATGGAACTCGGCCACCAGTTCAGCCCGTACCTGCTCCTTGCGGGCCTTGATCTGCTTGTCGAGCTGCAAGCGCGTGGATCTGAGCTTTTCCTTGAGCCCGTCCATGACCCGGAAGATTTCCTCGATGTCGGCCGTTTGGGACAGGGCCTGCTTCTTGACCAAATCAAGCCTATCCTCGGCCTGCTTGCAGAACTTCACGGTAGCCTCGGCGTCGGCGAAATCCTGATCCGATTCCAGGTTGGTCTTGATGGCGCAGACCAGCGCATCGGCCGCGCCCATGAACCGCGCCAGGTTGGTGGACACCACGCGCCCCTCTAGCTCGACGACCAGCGCCGGCAGTTGGCTGATGGGACTCGCGACCGGCTCCGGCTGGGCGGCGCTGGGTTGATACTTGGCCAGGTCGATCGCGAACCGTTGCCAGCCGACGATGAGTTGCTGGCGGAGAACGGGTATCGATTCGTACCAGACGCACTGCATATCCTCGCGATTGCCCGAACTGGCCATGAACAGCACCCGCTCTGCCCCGCTGACGAGCAAGATTTGCTCGAGCTGCGGCCGGTAATCGTTGGGGACTTCACCGTCTGCCAGCAGCCGACCGACACGGGCGGACAGCGTCTTATGCTCCCAGGCGACATCACCCGCGAGGGTGAGCCCGTCCATGCTGGAGGAAAGGTTAAGCCCGGAAACTTGCCTTGACATGGTCACTGGGTAAAGTTCCTCGCCTATCAGCGCTTCGGCCCACGGCCGCGCCTGCGCTTCGAAGGCATGCCCCCGGTCGAACCTTGCCTGTGTCTCGGCGTCGACTTCCGGCGTGATGCCGCTCGCCTTCTCGGCTAGCAGTTGTTCGCGGGTTTTGTAGGGCGACAACCCCAGCATGGCGGCGGCGTCGGATGCGTTGAAACTGCCGGCCCGGTGCGCATGCCATTCGGGCGAACCCTGGACCAGGTTATGTGTGGTGGGTGCGTTCATGATGGATCCTCCGGGTTGTAGCTGTTGAGCCAAGCGGCGTTGGCGTCGGACTGGGGCTGATCGAGCGCGGCAATGGCTTGCCGCTGTTCGGGCGTGAGGTCGTACTTGCTGGATACCGTGGCGAGAATGTCGCCGGCTGATTTCTTGCCGCTGTTCACAAGGGCGGCGAACTTCTGCAGACTGATGGCAAAGTCTTCGTCACTGGCGACAGGCAGGGCCGCGATTGCGGGGCTAGCCGCTGGACTGATGGGCTGCGCTTCGGCTTCCAGCTCGACGGCTTGGCCGATCATTTCCTCCGCCGTTGGCGCCGATCCCAACTCCGGAAACGCCTTGCGCAAGGCCTGGGCTTCGGCGCACTTTGCGAGCATTCCGTAAGGCCGCCGTGACCACATGGCATTGGGGGAGATGTCCTTTTGTTTACCGCCCTTGGCGGCATAGTTTTCCTTCCAGAACTCGCGGGCCGAGAACTCGACCACGGCCCCGGACTTGAGCGCCCGCTTGACCGTGACCCGGCACCACTGGGGATAGGTGATATCGACAGAGCCGATACGCTCCGACACATCCGGCCCGAACTCTGGATCTCCGATGCCGGCATATTCGCCCGTGCGCGCCGCGCCGGTGCGATAGAGCCCGATCCCGGGCATGATCACATCCCGATAGCGCCCCCGCTTCTCGTCCCACATGGGCACGATATGCACGGGCCTTTGCATCGGATCGAGCCCCGCGGCCAGGCAGTAGCCCAGCACCAGGCCGATGGACTCGGGCGACGCACCCGGGTAGAAACTGGATTCCAGAACCTGCACCAGGTCCGCATCCGTTGCGGCCGACTGACCCGGCCTGAGTGGCGTTACCGCGTTCATACGTCCTCCTCGGATAGTTCCCGCAAACTCGCGGGGATGTAGGTTTGCGGAGGCTCGACGTCCACCGCGTTGTTTAGCCACTGGACGACCCAGCGCCAGACGTGACAGAGCAGACCGGCCAGGCACAGCACCGCGCACCAGCCGGCCAGGAACAGCACGAGAAACAGCGCTTCGTTCATGCCCATTCCTCCTTCGCGGCCATGAGCGCCGCCTGTTGATGGGCCAGATACCAGGCTTCGAATGAGCGATTGAGGTAGAGCCGCAGCCGCGCCCGGGCGCCGGCCACCTGCCCGCTATCCAACTCGGAAAGCACTTGATCCAACTCGACCGGCGACAGCGCGACCGAGTAACTCACCTTCTCCTCCCAGACCGCCCGAGCGGCCTGCCTCTTTGCGTCTGCGTCCATCATTCGCACCCTTGGTTCTGAGCTATGCGCAAAACTGTAATGCTTGCAGCGCATAATATCAAGCAAAAAAAGCCCTTTTTGTGTGCTACACGCACAGGGCCGGCCCCGTGTGCTATGTTTCGACCGTGGCATGTCTGCCCCGGTGGGCACTGTAGGCGCAAGCCGGATATGCCACCCTGCTTCATGGCTGCAGCCGCTCCCGATCGGCTTCCGGTTGCCGCCGGCCACGGCTGACGGACTCGGACCCATGCACTTCGCGGATTTTGTCCATGTCCCACTGCCCGCGATTGGATGAGCGCCATTCGGGCGGGCGGAAGTACCACATGAATTTTTTCGACGCCCAGAAAAAGCCCGCGGCTTTCAGCGCGGCCTTGTGGGTCTTCGTGTCACCCGACACCCACACCCAGGCGCCGCAAACCTCCAAGCGCAAGCCGGCCAGATCGACCACGGCATTGATCGCGGCATTCAGCGCGTCGCCATAGTCGGCATTCGCCGAGGGCTCGGCGTTCACCGGACGATCCCAATCCAGGCCCTGCAGGACCTGCCAGGCGGCGTTCACCGCCTGCATCATTTGCAAACCGCCCGGGTTCCTGTCGGGGTGATATTTCTGCGAGGCCCGCCGATAGGCGGCCTTGGCCTGTTCCAAGGTAATGTTGGAGCCGGTAAGCCCCAGCACGTTGAGCGCGTCTTGCAGTTTCATGGCATGACCTCCACGGGGTTGCAGGCAGGGTGGAACACTTGCGCGGGAAACCAGCGCCAGGCTTGCGCCCAGCAGCCCGGCCCCGTGATGGACCGCCAGGCGCCCGGCCCCGGAGCCGGCAACAGGGAACCCGAAAAGCCCAGCGGAAAGGCGAACAGCGGCAGGCCCCGGGCCAGCGCCAGACGGCAGGCCAGCGCCGACCCATGCGACCGGGGGGAACTGAACAACACCACCGCCGAGGCCGTGGCGTCGGCGATGACCGTGCGGGTGCGTTGGGCCAGGCGCGCTTTCAGCGGCACCTCTGGACCACCGCCCGCCCAGGGCATGACCAGCCCGCCCCGTTGCCGATGCTCGGCGACAGCGGCCAGCGCGGAACCCGACCATGCCCCGACCGCCGTGTAATGCCGTGGCGGCGGAGCCAGAACCGGGGACACCGGCCCGAACGCGGACCAGACCGTCGTGCGCGACCAGCCAAACCGGGCCGAGGCCCGGATAACGCATTCGTCGACGCCCACGCAGCAACCGACCGCCAACCCGGCCCCGGCATCGAGCAGATAAGCCGTGACCCGTTCGACTTGCGGCCGCAACCCGGCAGGCAGAACGCGCGAACCGCACACCGCCACGATGAACCCCGAGGTAGCCCCGGCCTTCATTGCGCACCCCCGCCCGGTAATGCCCACGGGGCCAGGCAGGATTCGAAACCGATACCCGACACCGACCGTTGACGGTGATACTCGCGCACCAGGCGCGGCGTAGCCGGCCGACACACCAGATGGGTAACCGGCAGCTTTGCCGACGCGGCGAACCCCGCCAGCGCGGAAGCGGGATCCTTTTCCGAAACCAGCCGCATGAAATAACCGGCCGAATTGATGATGACGAATTGAGGCATGACAGATCCCCGAAAATTGTGGTGATCCCAGGACCCAGCGGCGCAGCCGCTGGAATCCGGGGGCAAAAGCGGCCTACTCGAACCAGCGACCCTCGCCGTCTTCCAGCGCGGTAACCAGACCGTCGAAGTCTTCCGACGGACCGAGGGCATGGGCCATACAGAAAACTGTTGAGGGCTCCACGCCATACTCTTCGGCCAGGTTGAGCAGATACTCGCGGCGACTGGCAAAGCCGGCTGCCAGATAGGCCGCGCGGTGATCGGCCGCTGGAACGAGAACTGATGAGATGGAATCGGACATGGTGAAAACCTCCGTGGGTGATGAGCCCCAGACCCGGCGGCGCAGCCGCCGGGTTGAGGGATGGAAAAACTAGGCGAGGAAACCCGGGCGGAAACCCGACCCGCAGACCGTGGCAATGTCGGCGTAAGCCGCGCGCCCAGTGACGCCAGCCGGCAGGCGCACCTTGAGCACGAACGGCGGAACGGAACCCGTGACCGCCTGGACCACTTGCGAACCGGCCGTGCCCCGTGAAACCGAGCAGGACCAGCCGAGGACAGCCCGGACCCGGGCCATGTCGGCGCAAGCCTGAGCGCCCGACTCGTATGCAATGAACAGACACGGCGGCGCCGGATGCCAGCCGAGGCCGCCAGGCAGAACCCGACGCGCCCAGACGTACCCTTTGCCCGCCCGCGCCACGATCGGCGCATGGCGCCGGCCTTGAACAGCCACGAATCCGCGGCCTTGAGTGTTTGCTGTTGTTGCCATGGCACCCTCCAAATAACGCTTGTTGAACCGACACAGCCCCCCCACACCGCCTTAACGGCGCACATTTGCCGAAGGGGCTGGAATGCCAGCGGACGTGGAATAAATGGGGGGGACCCGTTGCCGCCGCGCTGAGCCTGAACGCGGCTGGCACGAATGAGGGCGGCAAGGGGGAGCAAACCGTTTATGCCGCGAAAGCCGCTTGCATAGTGCGCAGCGGATACGCGGGGAACGCGCATCGATTAACCCGCGACCGTGACACGCGGGGAAGGCGCTGGATGCACCCTTGCGCACGGTCCTGACCCTTCGGCAAATACTGACTGCCCGTGGTGTGGGGGAGAACACGGCACGGCCTGAACAAGCCGAGGATTTGGCGAAGCCCGCCGGGTCCACGGCGCGAGAGTGTCTGCCGCGATGCAGGGCGACCGGAATGGAGTGAAGCCGACCGCACCGACACAGCCGGCGGTACCCCGCTGGCGAATTCGACACAACCGGTGGGCGTAGCGGGAATGGAGGGAGTCCCGGAATAAGGCAGTCACGACCGCGCGTCTCCAAGGTTTTCGCGCCCGAGCGGTACTCCGCTGGGGTGCCACCCTGTCAGTTCGCCGGCGCCCTGACTGACTGCCTGGAAGTGAGGGGGTCGGCGAACACGGGGTTTTCCGCACAGGCCGCGACCTCGCGGGCCGTGCCGCGACATCAGTCCGCCCGGGTGCTGGGCGAAGACGTGCAGACGAGCGCACGGGCGGACACTGGGATTGCCGACAGGGCGTGTACCCACGCGCTGGCCACCCGGTCTAGCGAGTGCCGGTAGGCGTCACGAGCAACCCCGGGATTTGCCGACAGGCCGCGATCCGGTCGAATCCCCATGATCCGCTGCGGTATTCCGCTGCGGACACACAGAAACAGCCCCTTGGTTTGCCTGCCCACATGAAGAGCGGCGAACAGAGGCACGAAGGCTGGGAGGCGTGAGCTGAAAGGAGGGTCCAGGGCGAGACCCCACGCCGAACACGCAGCCGAGCGCACCGCAGAAAGCGGCAGGTACTCCGGGCGCGTCATCAACCAACTCGCTGGGCGGAGTGCCACCGATGCCGACCGCCTGGGCCCGACTGAAAGCGGTAGCCGGACGGCCGCAGGGCCGCTATTGGCCGCGACCGGGCACGGCTAAGCCATGGGTCCGGCTTGAAGCCGGGCAAGGAGGCCGGGCGTTCTGGCCATGGATGGCCTCCGGTGGGCGTGGCGGCGGCTGAGTGGCGCTCCGTGAGGGACTAGGCGCGCCGCCAGCCAGAGCCGCGACGAGCGGACCTAAACAACGGCGCTGCCGGAACTCCGGGAGCGACAGCAAGACCGCAGCGTCTGGAGTGCCAGAAGCCTGGAACGGCGGGCAGTGCGGGCGTGTGCCGATGCCGTGGCGTGGAGTTGCCCGCGCCCCGCCCGACTGGCGCCACCTTGGCCAGCGGCGGACGCGGCGAACCGGACATGACCGCGCTTGGCGGGCAGGCGTGCGGGCGACGGAACGGCACAAAGCGGCGCTGACCGCTCTGCCTGCCGGCCACCACGCGGGAACGTGTCCGCCCATCGCTGGGCCGGTACTCCGGGCCAGCCAGCAAGACCGATGAGACAGGCACTCGGGAACGCCTGCCGTGAGCCTTGCGGGCGTGTGCGGGTGCAGCCGAATGGAGGCGACAGCGCCCCGCCTGCCGTGCGCCTCGATTGATGCCGGCGCTGGCGCTGGCGACACAAGACAGCCGCGCTCGGCGGGCGGGCGTGCTGGCGCTGGAATGAGGCGAACCGGCGCAGACCGCTAGGCGAACCTGCCGCTCCGCTATCGAAACTCCGTCCTGCCATCCGCCCGGGGCGTATGCAAACCCGGGGATTGCCCTGCAAGGGATTGCGTGAGGGATGCGCAGGGGCAGTCAGACGGCTGGCAGGCGGGGCCGCAGCGCTCGTGTTTCTTGATCGGGTTTTGATGCCCCGCCTTGCTGACGGCTGACCGGAGCGCAGCGTAGCCCATAGCAGCCCGACCCCGCGCCCGCACGACGCCGGCTGCTGGGTGGTCCTGTTCCAGGCGCGGGGGCACGCCTAAACGAACCGGCATGGCAAGACTACCCGTCTGGCGTAAAGGTGAGGCCGGATAAACAGCAGCCGCCAACAGGCCAAAGACGGACGAGAGAAACCGCTATGGAAGCGTCATGGACCGATATTCCGCCAAAAGCGGAGTGATCAAAGCCGATGCCGGATGCTTGGGTTTTCGCCCCGACAACCGAACGCCATTGCCCGTTGAGGACAAGGACCCGGGAGGCCAAAGCGCGGCAGGCAGAAACCAAGGCGGGGCGGGGTTGCAGGTAGGGCAATGGTGGGCGGGGGAGGTGGCGGACCCAACTGACGTGAGCACCGCGAACGCCACGCCCCACGGCCCCCGGCGTGGGACCCAAGTCAGCCGGGGCCGCAACTGCCGAGCGTGACCGTGAGCGCAGCGAGCGGGCCGCGAGGTCTACGGAGAGACAGCCCCGGAACGGCATCACCACGAACGCGGCGACGGGCCGGGTCCACGTCCACAGCGGCGGGCGGTACTCCGCTGGCCGCCACAAGGCCCCTGCAGGCTCGCTGGTGCTGGGTGCGGCGCTGTCGAGCGGCGGCAGGGTGCGGCCACGGCGCGTGGGTCCGGTAATCAGGCTGATCCGCACGCTGCGGCCGCGAGTGGGCACGGCGTCGGTCGCGGTCATCGATAGGGCAGTGAGCGGGTATTGATCGAAGGGCTCGACGAAGGGTTGCCGAGTCTGTTTCTGGTCGTGTTCAGAGCCTGGCGCGGTGCTGTCCGGGTCTGTTTATGGACGTTTTCTCGCGCACCACAGGCCCATGCACGGGTATTCGATGCGTGTGTTGTAGGTGTCCACTCAAGTCCCTGCGCGTAAACCGGGCCATATATTCAGCTCTTTCGCTTGTCCGGTATGAATTCAATATGAATGCCAGGTGCCCAGTCGGTGGCCAGTCAGTTCATTTGAAATGAAAAGATAACAATCATTTCAATTTAGTTTTGTATTGAATTCGAGGCTCTCTGTTTAGTGTAGGACAGCCGTTGAAGATCTGTCCCTTGGCATTTTGCAGGGTGCCTCAATCAATGTGTTGTGGCTTTTCAGTGGGTGATTTCTCATCTCTCAACGCTTTTTGTCGTTGTTACTGCTTCGCATTCGGGTCCGCTATATCTCCGGGGTGATACCGGTCTTGTCCTAGCCGGTGATGCCCTGTATTCCACCGTAATGCCGGCAGAGTCTTCCGGGACGAATGTCAACCCGCACCCGCAGCAAACGGGACACCCGACTCAACCTTGCTAGACCTCTACAACCGATCCATATTGTTCAATCCGAGTTGCGGGATGCATGGCTGTTTCAAGTCAATTGCAACTTGTGCGCTTGGATTCAGCCTACAAGCAACATGGATAGTCTTCAACCTATCATGCAACTCGTGATTCATCATTTGTATCGGACCAATAAAGAACCAGGCATGCGTTAAGGCCGACACCCGCAGCCTGCTTTCGCAAGGACTCGTGTGAGCCATTCATGGGTGTCAAAGCCGGCTTGATGTTCCTCATATCAGTGCGAGGATTGGCACTTATGCCATCATCAACTATGATTCCCACTCATTCCGGACTATTCTGATACATAAACTCGGACGGTCTGGATAGGACAGTACGACTAAAGACGAGCAATGGACCCTGCCTTCCGATCAGGACACACCACCCTTGAACCTCGAAGACCTTCAGCCTGAGGCTACCTTGCGTGGCGTTCTGCCCGATGCCGCGGTCACCGTGGTCAATGTCACCTGGCATGGATCGGACGCCCTGACGCTGATCTATCGTGGCCCGGATGGGCGCGTCGCCGATGAAATCCTCTACCGGTACGACGAGCCCCGCCTGGACATCGTGGCGGCTGGCCGGCCATGGAGTTTCGACGGCGACGGGGCCTTGTACCGACTGGTGGCCGAGGCGCATCGCATCCGCCTGGCCCACTTGTTCGATCCGGTGCTGGCCGTACATACCTCGCTCGTCGACCCGCTGCCGCATCAAATCACGGCGGTCTACGAAGCCATGTTGCCGCGCCAGCCCTTGCGCTTCCTGCTGGCCGACGATCCGGGCGCGGGCAAGACCATCATGGCGGGCCTGCTCATCAAGGAACTGATTGCGCGCGGCGATTTGCGCCGCTGTCTGATCGTCTGTCCCGGCAGTCTCGTGGAGCAATGGCAGGACGAACTGTCCCGGCGTTTCCACCTGCCGTTCGAGATCATGACCAATGACAAGTTCGAGGCCGCCCGCACCGGCAACTGGTTCCTCGAAAACGATCTGGCCATCGCCCGGCTCGACAAACTCTCTCGCAATGAAGACGTTCAGCATAAGCTCACGGCGGCGGATTGCCGCTATGACCTGATCGTTTGCGACGAGGCCCACAAGCTGTCGGCCACCTTCTTCGGCGGCGAGGTCAAGTACACCAAGCGCTACCGGCTCGGCCAGTTGCTTTCAGGACTCACGCGGCATTTCCTGCTGATGACCGCAACGCCCCACAACGGCAAGGAAGAAGATTTCCAGTTGTTTCTGGCCCTGCTGGATGGCGACCGTTTCGAGGGCCGATTCCGCGATGGCGTTCACCAGGTGGAAGTGGCGGACCTGATGCGGCGCATGGTCAAGGAGAACCTGCTCAAATTCGACGGCCGGCCCCTGTTCCCCGAGCGGATTGCCTACACGGTGCCCTACCGGCTATCCGACCCTGAGGTGAAGCTCTACAAGGCCGTCACCGACTATGTCCGGGAAGAATTCAACCGCGCCGAGGCGCTGGAGAATGGCAAGCGGGCCGGTACGGTCGGCTTCGCGTTGACCATCCTGCAGCGGCGACTGGCCTCTTCCCCGGAAGCCATCTACCAGTCGCTGCGTCGCCGCCGTGACCGACTGGAGAAGCGCTGGCGCGAACTGGAACTTCTGCAGCGCGGGGCGGCTGTCAGCGCTCCGCTGGAGTCCGGCCCGCTGCTGGATGCCGAGGATGTCGAGGACCTGGATGAGGCGCCCGAGAACGAAGTCGAAGCCGCCGAGGAGCGGGTACTCGACCAGGCCACGGCGGCGGCCACGCTGGCCGAACTGAAGACCGAAATCGCCACGCTGGAGCAACTGGAAGCCCTGGCCGGTGAAGTCCGGCGCAGCGGCCAGGACACCAAGTGGCGCGAACTTTCGCACCTGCTCGGCGAGATATTTACCCCAGCCGCGCTCTCGGATCGAATCAGCGAACCCGCCGCGCCCTTTGGCTCGGGGCCGATACCCAAGCACACGCCCTCGCCCCGCCAGAAGCTGGTGCTCTTCACCGAACACCGCGACACGCTCAATTACCTGGAGCGCCAAATCAGCGCCCTTCTTGGCCGGCCGCAGGCGGTCGCCATGATCCACGGCGGCATGGGCCGGGAAGAACGGCGCAAGGCCCAAACCAGCTTCCTGCACGATCCCGAAGTCCAGGTCCTGCTCGCCACGGATGCCGCCGGCGAAGGCATCAACCTGCAGCGCGCCCACCTGATGGTCAACTATGACCTGCCTTGGAATCCGAATCGTCTGGAACAGCGCTTTGGCCGTATCCACCGCATCGGTCAAACCGAAGTCTGCCATTTGTGGAACCTGGTGGCCGAGGAAACCCGCGAGGGCGACGTTTACCGCCGCCTGCTGGAGAAACTCGAAGAGGCGCGTCAGGCGCTGGGTGGGCAGGTGTTCGACGTGCTGGGCAAACTCCAGTTTGTCGACGACGGCGGACCCCGCACCCTCCGGGAGCTGCTGCTCCAGGCCATCCGTTACGGCGACCAACCGGAGATTCGTGATCGCCTCAACATCGCCATCGACGGCGGCGTCGACCGCGCCAACCTGGAAAGCCTGATCGAAGACCGGGCGCTGGCCCATGATGTCATGGACGCCAGCCGCGTGGCGCGCATACGGGAAGACATGGAACGCGCCGAAGCGCGGCGACTGCAGCCGCACTATATCGAAGCGTTTTTCCTGGAAGCCTTCAGGCAACTGGGCGGCAGCATCCGCCAGCGCGAATCCCGCCGCTATGAGGTGACCCATGTGCCCGCCCCGGTGCGCAACCGCGACCGCCAGATCGGTTCGGGCGATCCGGTGCAGCCCCGCTATGAGCGCATCACCTTCGACAAGACCCTGATCGCCCCACCCGGCCAACCGTTCGCGGCCTTTGTCTGTCCGGGCCACCCGTTGCTCGATGCCGCCCTGGACCTCACCCTGGAACGCCACCGCGATTTGCTGAAACGCGGCACGGTGCTGGTCGATACCCGCGACCCCGGCCTGCAACCCAGGGTCCTCATCACCCTGGAACATGCCATCCAGGATGCCAGCCTCTTGCCCTCGGGGGAGCGCCGCAGCATCTCGCGGCGGCTGCTCTATGTCGAGATGGACGCCGCCGGCCAGACCCGGAACTTGCACTACGCCCCCTATCTCGACTATCGGCCGCTCACCGCCGAGGAGCCCTCGGTGGCCGACTTGCTGGCCCGGCCCGAATGCGCCTGGATCACCCGGGCGCTCGAACAGCAGGCGCAACACCACGCCATTGCTCATGTCGTGCCCGAGCACATCCAGGAAGTTCGGGACCGGCGGCTGAACTGGATCGACAAGACCCGGGCGGCCGTCAAGGATCGCCTGACCAAGGAAATCGCCTACTGGGACCACCGCGCCGAACAACTCAAACTCCAGGAACAGACCGGCCGGGCCGGGGCGCGGCTGAATTCGCTGGAAGCACGCCGCCGCGCCGATGACCTGCAGACCCGGCTGCAACGGCGCCTGGCCGAACTGGACCGCGAAGCGCAGGTGTCCGCCTTGCCGCCCGTCGTGGTCGGCGCCCTGGTGGTCGCGCCGCTGGGGCTAATCGCCGCCATGACCGGAAAGCCGCTGCCTACACAGCCCGCCGACACTCAGGCCGCCGCCGCCCGAGCTCGCGCGGTGGTGATGGCGGCCGAGCGCGCCATGGGTTACGAACCGGTAGACCGGGAACTGGAAAAGCTCGGCTATGACATCGAAAGTCGCATACCCGGCAGCGGTCGATTACGCTTTATCGAAGTCAAGGGCCGGGTAACCGGGGCGGACACGGTGACGGTGACCAAGAATGAAATCCTGACCAGTCTCAACAAGCCGGACGACTTCATTCTGGCCATCGTCGAGTTCCTGGACGACACGGAACACCGTCTGCATTACCTCCGGCGGCCTTTCCAGCGGGAACCGGACTTCGGGGTAACGAGCGTGAATTATGACCTTAGTGACTTACTGCGAAAAGCAACAGAACCTAATTAACCAGCATAACAGCATGATGGTCACTAAAAGCCTTTTTGGCGTGTGTCAGCAGGGCTTACCATAAAAGAATACTGGAGGACATGGAATGGGGTTTTGGCATACTGGATATATAGAATTTCATCAGGAGCATGGCCTTGGTGACTCGTATACTATATCGCCGCCTGTATATCATTGTTCCACTTGCCAGGAGCCCTTTCCAACCCTTGCCCAATTAAGAGAGCATCGGTTTCAAAGCCACCCTTATACGAGGCCAATGCTATTCGTCCGCGATGTGGAAGTAGGTGGAACTCCAATCAAAATCACCAAACCCCTGGCCGAAGGTGATTTGCAATTCGAGGGTTACACAGGAGCATTACTCAATGGCAAGACAGTAACTAAATCCGAACTCGAAGAAGGCTTAGCCAAATTACGAAAAGACACTGCCACGATTGAATTGCAGGGTGACCATGTTAAATCTGTCTTCACCCTAAGGTTCGAGATTGCCGAAGAGGAAGATCTGCAGGGTGTCAGCCGTTGTTTTCAGGAAGTCGCGCATGGGCGTAGGCTGGATAAGCGCGCAATCGATGATTTCATAAAAGCCTCAAGGCGATATGACACAGCAATTGGCTATTGCGATGGAATTGCCGACTATTTTTATGGTGTGCTGTTAAAAGAGCGCTCCGAGGAAACAACCCTCCCTTTTGATGCCTATCGAGATAAGTTCACCCGGGCGGCGGATCAATTAAAGACCTATGATCAACCCTTGGCCAGGATGATTGGGGGTGTAATTGCATTTCACTTCAATCATTTTAACGAAGTCCTGTCGTTAGCCGGTCAAACAAGACTGGGAATTGTTTCAAAGCGTTTTGTTCATTGGCTCGAAGGCACAGATGACCCTATACCTGAACATGAGTTAGATCATGGACAGACAGGAGCAAGCCTGGAACCCTTGATTACCGACATGGAAACCGAGCAAATCCTGCGCTGGAGTGTTGCGGGCTGGAAAAAATGGGCGTCCAACATGGGTGAGATGGAAGTATTTTCCAGACAGAACCTGCCTGGCTACGATAGGGCCAAGCTACACATCATGCTTGCGCAATTTTCCCTTCAGAATGGAAATAAAGACCAGGCATTGCGATATGCCAAGGAATACAGAAACAATCCTAGCTTGAGCGTATGGGCAGAACATATTGTTGAAGCCTGCCATAAACTACAGTAATCATCTATGAAATCCAATAACGTAACAATCACCAACAAGAAGACCGGGGAAATTACCACGGCGGAATCGCAGCAAGGTAAGGTGCCGCCAAAACATAGACCTCCATCGGTTCCAACTGCTTCCGAACTTACTGAGGAGGAGTGGGGCGAACCCACCCGCCCCCCGGTAAGCCTAACGCCCACGGCAGATCCGGAACCCAAAAAGGAAAAGACACGACCGGAACCGAGCAGCCTGGAGGAATTCATTGAACATGCTTACAAGCGAAAGGGGCAGCGGGTCTCTCTGAGCGAAAAGACTGAGAAGGCCATCAGCCAGGATTTTATATTACGGCCAGATGTTCAAACTCGCCTACTGGAAATTGCCAAGCAAGATTCTTTGCTTCTTGTACCCAAGCAACTCTTATTGGTGGCCCATGGCATCAAAAGATATCCTCCACTCAGGACCGAACTACAAAAGTTCATCTTGGCCGCTCTGAATCAAAATCCACTTTTTACTTTCCACCAATTATCAGACGTACTCAGAAATATTCCAGGCTCAATGAGCCCTGAAAGAGCGCTATCGAAAGTATTTGCGACTGATATTGCATTGGTACAAAAGCGGATTACGGACTTCAATCTAAAGCTCGCAGAATATAAAAAACTCCAGGCAAATCTCATTTATTGTATTGCCATATTTCTTGAAGGGACTTACTCATATTCGCTCCTACAGATCAGCAAATTGCTTTATGACTCGCTTTGGATGCCAAGCGCGCCAAAAGATGCCGATACAACCCACAAACTCCGGATACTCACTGATATCACTGATGTGGAAGGTGTAGGACAGGCATGCTCCCTCTTCAAAACTGAAGTTGACGTACAGACGGCATCCAATGCGGCCTTGCAGTCTCGCATCAGGAATCTTGAGGAAAATGTTGTGAGGCTGGAGGGCGAATGCCAAAAATCTGCGCAGGAGTTACAGATACGTGATGACAAGCTTCGCGGCATGGAAGCTCAATTGCTGAACGAAAGAAAATCACATGAAGATGCACTTACACACCTTCGTGATGACAAGGAGCAAATGCGAGCCAAGTTATTACGGCGGCTCAAAGCCGAAGCAAATCTACTTAGCGACGGCTTACATGCACTCCGGCGTGATCCGCCCAAAATTCACGTCATGGACGATCATGCGGCTCGTGTATTGGATGGACTCTACGCGGCAATCAAGGAACTGGACCTGGAGAAATAATATGAGTGTTGTCGGCTTCGATTTTGGCACTACAAACAGCCTCGTTTCATATATCCAGGGCGGCAAGGCGATTAATTATCTCGATGATGAGGGGTTACCCATACCCTCCGTGGTGTGCTACGAAGGAAGCAAAACGATTGTCGGCGCAGAGGCAAAACAACGCCTCGGCGATGCCGGACTAGGCATCAAAGGCAATGTGGTACGTTCACCCAAGATGTACCTCGGCAAGGAATCTATTTACATCGAGAATATTGAAAGAAACCCTGTCGATATCGTTGCAGATGTTGTTGATTTTGTTGCCAAAAAAATGGCATCCACAGCCCGAGGAAACATAGTCCTTGAGCGAGCCGTGGTAACAATACCTGTCGACATGAAGGGCTATCAGCGAGCGGCTCTTCGTGATGCTTTCATGCAGGCCGGTATCAGCATCGTCCAATTTGTGCATGAACCCCTTGCTGCATTGTATGGGTATTTTCGATCCCAGACTGATTTGGCTGCGATGCTTCGCAACTATGATCGAAAGTTAATTCTGGTTTTCGATTGGGGTGGTGGAACATTAGACCTTACCTTATGCCGCCTGATGGATGGCATGTTGGTCCAGATCAAGAATGATGGTACCGATGAAGTCGGAGGCGACGCCTTTGACGACATCATGAAAAATGAGCTCATACGACGGGCCTTGAAGCAGCGCGGCCTGGATGAATCAACCCAAATAGCGATAGATGCCAAAACGCGACTACTGCACCGATGCGAAAGAGCCAAGATTGATTTATCCACCCGTGATCAGGTTGGCCTTTATGTAGCTGATTTCTTCAAAGGTCAAGCAGATGTAGATTTTGACTACTCCTTAAGCCGTGATGAACTGGAAAGCATCATTTCGCCCTTACTGGATAAGGGCTTAAACCGCATCAATACCTTATTGGAGTCGGCCAATATTGCACCGGCTCAAATCTCAATGTGTCTGGCTACTGGCGGCATGGCAAACATGCCGGCGATTAAAGCCCGTCTGCACGAGTGGTTTGGTGCACAACGAGTCCATATTTCTGACAAGTCAGGAACTCTCATTGCCGAGGGCGCAGCCTGGATAGCTCACGATAGGGCGCAATTACAACTGGCCAAGAGGTTTGAGCTACTAATGGCCAGAAATTCCTATATTACCCTCATTGAATCCGGGGTTACCATGCCTACCGAAGGCGAGGTGCAGGGCGATCAATTCCATTTGTATTGTGTTGACCCCCGCGATGGACATGCCAAGTTTCAGTTGTGCGCGCCGGTGCGGCCTGGCAAAAAGATACTGCCGAATGATAAAAGACTGCCTCTGGCGGTCATGGTACTTGCGGTGGATGGTGCTGCGCGCCCGTTTCATGAAAGGCTTGAGCTTGACATCAAGATTGATGACAACCTGATTCTCCATGCCACGGCTACCTCGCTCAATAAAAAAGACCTGGTGGAGGAAGAAGTACACGATCTTGAGTTCGCCTTGTCTCTCGCCGAGGCTTCCGATGCCGACAATATACTCGATGAAGAGGATGATATTGCAACCAACAAGGAGGACCACGAATCCGGCAGCCTTGCTCTGCGATCCAATATCGTGGACCGTAAAAATGATTTCTTTGTGCCAGGAGAACTCCTGTATACATACAACCCCGCTTATTTCGATCCGGAATCAAATCTCCCAAAGATTCAGGATATGGAAAAACTGTATTACCAACCCTGTGCCATCTGTAAACGTGCGGCCAATGACCCTTTGTGCAGGTGCGCTTCCGAACTTTGGAACACTTCGTCCTCCCAGCTCAATAATCAAACAGGCCACCAGCAGCCATGACCCCCAAGAAAAAACTCATCGAAGTCGCCTTGCCGCTGGATGCGATCAACAAGGCGTGTGCGCGGGAGAAGTCGATTCGGCATGGGCACCCGAGCACCTTGCACCTATGGTGGGCGCGGCGGCCGTTGGCGGCGGCGCGGGCGGTGATCTTCGCGCAGATGGTGGATGACCCGTCCGCCTATGTGGATGTATTACGCGCGGACCCAAAGCTCAAGCGCAAGGCCGAGGGCCTGCTCAAGGCCCGGCGGAAACTGTGGGAGGAGGCGCGGACCCTCGCCGACAAAGCCGAGGGTACCGGCATGTCGGTCCCGGAACCGGGGCCGGAACCGACCCTGGACGAGGTGCTGGCCGACCAGGAGCGCCAGCGGCTGTTCCGCATCATCGAGGACCTGGTGTTGTGGGAGAACACCACCAACGAAACCGTGCTGCAGGCCGCGCGGGACGAAATCTGGGCCAGTTGGCGGCGGGCTTGCGCCGAGAACGCCGACCATCCGCGCGCCGCCGAGTTGTTTGATCGGCACAAGCTGCCGGCCTTTCACGATCCGTTCGCCGGTGGAGGGGCGCTGCCGCTGGAAGCGCAGCGGCTGGGGCTGGAAAGTTACGCCAGCGACCTGAATCCGGTGGCGGTGCTGATCAACAAGGCGATGATTGAAATCCCGCCCAAGTTTGCCGGCCAGCCGCCGGTGAATCCTGTTTCCCGCGCCAATGCGGCGAGTAGCGGAAGCTGGAGGGGCGCGACCGGCTTGGCCGAGGATGTTCGTTACTACGGCCAGTGGATGCGCGACGAGGCCGAAAAGCGCATTGGTCACCTGTATCCGAAGGTCGAAGTCACCGCCGAGATGGCGCGGGAGCGGCCCGATCTCCTGCCCTATGTCGGCCGCCAACTGACTGTGATCGCCTGGCTCTGGGCGCGGACAGTGAAGAGCCCGAACCCAGCATTAGCCAATGTTTATGTGCCACTCGTGTCGACCTTCGTGCTCTCAACCAAGGCGGGAAAGGAGGCCTATGTTCAACCAGTTATCGTTGGCGATAGCTACCAATTTACCGTTAAGGCGGGTAAACCGGTGGATGCAGATGCGGCAAAGAACGGTACCAAACTAACTAGAGCGAACTTCGCGTGCTTGATAACCGGCACTCCAATATCGGGCGACTACATAAAAGCTGAAGCCAAAGCGGGGCGCATGGGCGCACGGCTGATGGCGATTGTGGCAGGGGGCGATCGGAGGCGGTTCTATCTCACCCCAAACGCAGACCATGAATCAGCCGCACGCCTACCAGTTCCGGACTGGAGACCGGAGGTAACAATCTCGGGTACCACGCAGTACATCGGTGTAAAACCTTATGGGATGGACCGATTTGACCAGCTTTTCACAGATCGTCAGCTGGTGGCGCTAACTACTTTCTCCGACCTAGTAAATGTCGTGCGCGAGCGTGTGCAAAGGGATGCGTTTAGTAACGGCGGTATAAACCTCGGCAAGCAGGTGCAAGATGGATGTAACGACCCTGCAGCCTATGCTGAGGCTGTTGCTATTTATCTGACCCTTGGTGTCAGCAAGATCGCCGATAGCGGAAATGCTCTCGTGTCATGGAAGGCGAGCATGGATCAGCCGATCCACCTTTTTACGCGGCAAGCTATCCCGATGATGTGGGACTTTGCCGAACCGAACGTCTTTTCAAACGCAATGGGAGATTTAAACGTAACGTTGAAAAACATTGCGCGAGTCGTTGAACAGCTACCATGTTTGGTTAAGTCTGAGGCTTCGCAGCAGGATGCACAGTCCCAGACCATCAGCATCGATAAAGTAGTATCCAGCGACCCGCCATACTATGACAATGTTCCCTATGCTGACTTGTCGGACTTCTTTTACGTCTGGTTGCGCCGATCACTTCGGCCCGTTTTCCCCAACCTCTTTGCGACGCTCGCTGTGCCCAAATCTGAGGAATTGGTCGCATTTGCCTACCGACACGATGGCAAGGCCGGTGCCGAGGCGTTCTTCCTCAATGGCATGACCCAAGCAATGCACCGGCTAGCCGAACAAGCGCATCCGGCCTTCCCAGTCACTATCTACTATGCATTCAAACAAGCCGAGAGCGATATGACAGAGGGCACAGCCAGTACAGGGTGGGAAACCTTCCTCGATGCTGTCATCCGCGCCGGTTTCGCCACCAGTGGCACTTGGCCGATGCGAACCGAACTTGCCAACCGTATGAGGGGCATTGACTCTAACGCCCTTGCCTCCAGCATCGTCCTCGTCTGCCGCAAACGCCCCGCCGACGCCACCACCGCCACCCGCCGCGAGTTCGTCAACGCGCTCAAGGCTGAATTGCCCGTCGCCCTGGCCCATCTGCAGCGCGGCAATATCGCGCCGGTGGACCTGGCGCAGGCGGCTATCGGCCCGGGTATGGCGATCTATACCCGCTACTCAAAAGTGCTGGATGCGCAGGGCCAGCCGCTGAGCGTGCGCGAGGCGCTGGCGCTGATCAACCAGACCCTCGACGAAGCGCTGGCCGAGCAGGAAGGCGACTTTGACGCCGACAGCCGCTGGGCGCTGACCTGGTTCGAGCAGCAGGGCTTCGCCGAGGGGGAATACGGCGTGGCCGAGCAACTGTCCAAGTCCAAGAACACCAGCGTCGCCGGCATGGTCGAGGCCGGCATCCTCGAATCGAAACGCGGCAAGGTGCGATTGCTGCCACCTGATGAACTACCGGCCGACTGGGACCCGGCCAAGGACGGGCGCCTAACCGCCTGGGAGTGCGTCCATCAGTTGATCCGTGCGCTGGGCACAGGCGGCGAAAGCGCGGCGGCGGCGCTGGTCGCCCAACTTGGCGCCAAAGCCGAGGTGGCCCGGGAACTCTGCTACCGGCTCTATACCCTCTGCGAGCGGAAGAAGCGCGCCGAGGATGCGCTGGCCTATAACGGCCTGGTGCAAAGCTGGCCCGAGATCGTCCGCCTGGCCCGCGACGTCGTCGCCCGCAGCCCGGTCCAGGAAGAACTGTTCTAGCGCGATCACGCAGGAGAATCCGATGGCCCATTTGGCGATTGATGATCAGCAACTAGCCCAGTTTTGCCGCGCCCACCATATCCGCAAGCTGGCCTTGTTCGGCTCGGTCCTCAAGGGCACCGCCCGGCCCGACAGCGATATCGACCTGCTGGTCGAGTTCGATCCGGCCCACATTCCGGGTTTGCTGGAGATAGTGGGCATGGAAATCGAGCTCGGCG
Source organism: Methyloparacoccus sp. NF-16 (assembly GCF_056880625.1). Taxonomy (NCBI): domain Bacteria; kingdom Pseudomonadati; phylum Pseudomonadota; class Gammaproteobacteria; order Methylococcales; family Methylococcaceae; genus Methyloparacoccus; species Methyloparacoccus sp. NF-16. Next base: position 748,807 of record NZ_CP174130.1, read on the forward strand.
AGAAGCTGGGCCGCAAGGTCGATTTGCGCACAGCCCGGGATCTGTCGCGCTATTTCCGCGACGAGGTGCTGCGCACGGCCGAGGTGCAGTATGCGGCCTGATGACCAGATTCGTTGGCGGCACATGATCGAAGCCGCAGAGGACGCCATCGACTTTGTCGACGGACGTACCCGCGCCGACCTGGATCGGGACCGCATGCTGCTGTATGCCGTCGTACGCGCGATCGAAATCATTGGCGAGGCCGCCAGCAAGCTGACGGCCGAGACGCGCGCGGCCCATGACACGATCCCCTGGCCCGCCATCATCGGCATGCGCAACCGCCTGGTGCATGCCTACTTCGATATCGATACCGACATTGTCTGGGTGGCGGTGACGAGGGAAATCCCCGGACTGCTGGCCCAACTGCAAGCCTTCAACGAATAGCCAAGAGAAAACCCCATGGCCATGAGCAATCAGGAACGCGTCGGCAAGGCGATGGAACTGCTCCGGAAGGGGCTGGCGCCGTTTGTGGAGCGTGAATTCAAGAACCTCCATGGCGACCGGGCCCTGGAAGTGGCGCGGCGGTATTTCCCCGATGACCGCATCGCCAACGCCAAGCTGCTGGCGGACTGGGACGTGGCGGCGCTGCTGAAGCTGTTGTGGGATAGCTGGAACGATGTATTTGGCCGCACGCTGGGCCGGGCCGAACGCTCGCTGGTGACCGAACTGCGCGATGCCCGCAACAAATGGGCGCATCAGGAGCCGTTCTCCAGCGACGATGCCGATCGCGCGCTGGACTCGATGGCGCGGCTGCTGACGGCGGTGTCCGCGCCGGAAGCGGATGAGGTCAACCGGATGAAGCTGGAACTGCGGCGGCTGACCTTCGACGAGCAGGTGCGCGGCGAGAAGCGCAAGGCGGGCGGCTCGCTGATCGAGGCGGCGGCGACCGGTACCCTGAAACCCTGGCGAGAGGTGGCCACGCCGCATGCCGATGTCGCCAGCGGCCGTTACCAGCAGGCGGAGTTCGCCGCCGACCTGTGGCAGGTCCACCTCGGCGAGGGGGCGGACGAATACCGCGATCCGAAAGAGTTTTACCGGCGCACCTACCTGACCGAGAGCCTCAAGCGCTTGCTGGTGGGCGGGGTGCAGCGACTGACCGGGTTGGGCGGTGATCCGGTGGTGCAATTGCAGACCAATTTCGGTGGCGGCAAGACGCACTCCATGCTGGCGCTCTATCACCTGTTCTCCGGGGTCAACGCCAGCGACCTGGCCGGCATCGACACGGTGCTGGCCGAGGCCGATGTGAAGACCTTGCCCCGGGCCAGAACCGTGGTGCTGGTCGGCAACAAGATTTCGCCCGGCAACCCGGTGACCAAACCCGATGGGACGGTGGTGCGGACCCTGTGGGGTGAACTGGCCTGGCAGTTGGGCGGACCCGCCGCCTATGCCCGGCTGCAGGCCGACGATGAGCAGGCCACCAATCCCGGCGACCGCTTGCGTGAATTGTTCAAGGATTACGGGCCGTGCCTGATCCTGATCGACGAATGGGTGGCCTATGCCCGCCAGTTGCACGACCAAAGCGACCTGCCGGCCGGCGGCTTCGAGACCCAGTTCACCTTTGCCCAGGCGCTGACCGAATCGGCGAAGCTGGCTGGAAACTGCCTGCTGGTGATTTCGCTGCCGGCCTCGGATACGTCGGGTTCGCCGCACACGCAGACCGACGATGTGGAAGTCGGCGGCATCCGGGGCCGAGAGGCTCTGGACCGGCTGCGCAATGTGGTGGGCCGGGTGGAATCGTCGTGGCGACCGGCCACGGCCGAAGAGGGCTTCGAGATCGTGCGGCGGCGGCTGTTCGAGCCGCTGGCCGGGCCGGAGGCGTTCAAGCAGCGCGACGTGACGGCGCGGGCGTTCGCGGACCTTTACCACGCCCAATCGGCGGAGTTCCCGCCCGAGTGCAAGGGGGGTGATTACGAGAAACGCATGCAGGCGGCGTATCCGATTCATCCCGAAATCTTCGACCGGCTGTATACCGACTGGTCGACGCTGGTGAAATTCCAGCGCACCCGGGGCGTGTTGCGGCTGATGGCGGCGGTGATCCATAGCCTGTGGGAAAAGGGCGACCGCAATCCGCTGATCCTGCCGTCGACCATCCCCATCGACGACCCGCGCGTGCAGTCCGAACTGACGCGCTATCTCTCCGATAACTGGGCGCCCATCATCGAGAAGGATGTCGACGGTTCCAGCTCGCTGCCGCTCAAGATCGACGCGGACCAGCCCAACCTGGGCAAGCTGCATGCGGCGCGGCGGGTGGCGCGGACCATCTATCTCGGCTCTGCTCCCACCTCGGCGGCCGCGCATCGGGGGCTGGAGGATCGTCGGGTGAAGCTGGGCTGCGTCATGCCGGGCGAAGCGCCCGCCGTGTTCGGCGATGCCCTGCGCCGGCTGGCGGCGGCGGCAACGTATCTGTATCAGGATGGTCCGCGATTCTGGTATGCCACCCAGCCGACGGTGACCAAGCTCGCCGAGGACCGCGCCGAACAGCTCAAGCGCGATCCCGACAAGGTGGCGCAAGCACTGGACGAGCGCCTGCGTGCCGACTTGCGCCAGTCCGGCGACTTTGGGCGCATCCATCCGCTGCCGCGCTCGGGCGCCGACGTGCCCGACGATTTCGACACGCGGCTGGTGGTGCTGCCTCCGGAGCATCCCTATGGCAAGGAGGCCAACAGCGCCGCCGAACGCGCCGCCAAGGCGATTCTGGAAACCCGGGGCCAAACGCCACGCCTCTACCGCAACACGCTGGTATTTCTGGCCGCCGACAAGCTGCGCTTGCAGGATCTGGATGAGGCCGTCCGCCGTTACCTGGCCTGGCAATCGATCCTCGATGAAAAGGCCACGCTCAATCTCGACCCGCATCAGGTGCGCCAAGCAGAGACGCAGCGGCAGGCCGCGGATGGGACGGTCACGGCCCGCTTGCCGGAAACCTACCAATGGCTGCTGGTGCCGGAGCAGACGAGCCCGCAGGCGCCTATCACCTGGCAGGCGACCCGGCTGACCGGTACTGAGGCGCTGGCCGTGCGCGCCAGCAAGAAACTGCGCAGCGACGAAGCGCTGGTAGCCGCGCTCGGCTCCACCGTGCTGCGCAAGCATCTGGACGATGTGCCGCTATGGCGCGGCGATCATGTGCCGGTCCGGCAACTGGTGGCGGACTTTGCCACCTACCTGTACCTGCCGAGGCTCGCCGGCCCCGAAGTGCTGCTGCAGGCCATGCGCGACGGCCTCGCGCTGCTGACCTGGCAGACGGATACCTTCGCCTTTGCCGAGAGCCATGACGAGGCGGCGGGGCGCTACCGGGGGCTGTTCCATGGCCACGGCGCGATCCTGAATGCCGACAGTACCGGGCTCCTGGTGAAACCCGATGTGGCCAAGCGCCAGATCGACGCGGAAGTGGCGCCGGTCGCGCCGGAACCGGGCACCGGGTCGACGCCTCAACCCGGAGCGGGCCCCGGACCGGGGCCTGTCGTGACACCGCCACCGACGACACCCGCGACGCCACCCAAGCCCCGATTACGCCGATATCACGGAACCGTCACCTTGGACCCGGCGCGGGTCGGTCGCGACGCCAGCCGCATCGCCGATGAGGTCATTGCGCATTTCGCGGGACAGGTGGGGGCGCGCGTCACCGTTACCCTGGAAATCGAGGCATCCCTGCCGGATGGGGCATCCGACCAGATGGTCCGCACGGTGACCGAGAACAGCCAGACCTTGAAATTCACGAGTCATGGGTTCGAGGAGGATTGACGGGGGGCAGCGATGCGGGGCAATGCGGGACCACCGATCGTACCCAACATGACGCCCATGCAGACACGAGGACCATGAGCAAGAAAGCAGAACCGCCGTGTGTACTTGGCGATTCCCTGGCAAGGGGGCTAACCAATAAGATCGCGAGGGATTTCACCAAGGCTTTCTCTGCCGATAACTTTGTTCCTTCGCTGATGGTCGGGCGAAGGACGCGATTAAGCGTCCTCAATCACACGGTTTCAGAATATGCCCGGCAAAGTGGACCCGGACTCATGAAACGAATTGAGTCTGGAGAAGGTAAAAGGAAGGTGATTACGCTTATAACAGCCGGATTGGCTGAAGGTGGGCATATGATATTTGAGCATCTGACGTTCAGCGCAAAGACGCCAAAAGCGGCACCGGAACAGTCGTATTACCCGGATGCCATCATCCTGAACCATGCGATACAGCGTGCCATTCAAAATTTGAAGACGACTGATTTGAAAACTTTAGGCCTGGAATTTTATGCCCATGCAAAACAGACTGTCGGAGTCCAAATAGGGCATGAGGCTTATTACACAATGACGAATAAAGGGCTCGCCATCTGGTCTCAGTATTCCGAAGACGATGACAGTCTGGTTTGCAGGACGTTCATAGGAGCCGACGTGCTGGATGGTAAGAACGCGATTAGAAGGCAGCGGTGGCTGGAGGGCTTGGATTTTCAATAGCTCGGTGAGCTGAGTTAAGGCGGAGACGAAACCCAGCGACGTGGGCCAATTTTTGCTGGGTAACCCGTGTGTGCTCTACGCAGCCTTGTCCGTTTCTGGATGCGTTAAAGCAAGAACAGCATGATTGGGTGACGCTGGCTTAGGGGCCGGGGATTGCTGTTGCGACAGCGAAATAGCAAGAATACCGTGTGTGGCATTTCCTCCGATTACGCTGCGCTAATCGGAGCTACGAGTTCTCCGGCACGTAAAAAATGCCACCCGTGGGGCCTATGGCCGAAGGCGTAAGGCCGTTTTTCAACAGCCTGATAAGCCCTTGTGTCTGCCTAATAATGAAGCTTGGCAGCAATAATTGAGCACAGAGAAAACCCCGCCCGGTGGAGCGCCTTGTTATGTGAATCATAGAAATTCACTCATATTGTCTTGTACAAGCTTATGTTCATCATCAGTCTTAGCTATTGACAATGCCTTTTCAAAAATCTTTTTACCCCATTTCTTGTCATTTAGTTTCTCACTTGTTGCAATGTTGCACGCTATAATTGAAAAGTCCCAAGCCGTTTTCGCATGTCTAAGTGCCGCAGCAAATATAGATTTAGACTTTTCTTTATCTAAACTCTCAACAAAACATGCAATATCCAACAAATAAAAGGGATCATCAATCGGATCAATGCTTTTCATGCATAGTTCTATAGCCCACTCTTTGTCATCCAATACCTCCCTATTTGCAACCGCTTTGGCAATATCAAAATAATCGGGCTCAGCATATTTACTAACTTCCGCTACCGCCTTCTTAAACCATTCCCGGCCTTTAGTTTTATTATCTAATTTTTTTTCATGGGCCAAACAAAGAGCAATCTGCAGGCAATCATTACCATACTCGACATTTTCAGTCGCCCTATTTATCAAGTCTGACGCCCATTTTTTATCTCCAAGGATCCCGTCTTCAGCAATTAGTTGAGCTATTTCAATAATATCACTACTGAAAAAATGCTTAGCCAGTGCCATTTCAAATATTTCTTTCGCCCATTGTTTGTCATTTAGCACATCACAATCAGCCACCTCAGAAGCTACTTCGCAATATAAATCAATCGAACGAAGCCCTTTATCAATTTTATCAGTTTCCAGCTTTAAAGACTCTTCAAATAGCTTTCTACCCCAGTCTTTATCACTTAACAAATCTGCAGAAGCGACATTTCTGGCTAGCTGAAGGAAATCGGTGCTATCTTCGGCTAGTTTAGATGCTGCTTCAAATATTTCCCGCGCCCATATTGTATCGTTTAAACCATCTTTGTGACATATTGCAGCAGCAATTCCAATATAATCAGATATATCTTCCGCCTTATTTAATGCCTCTTGCAGTAACTTTTTTTTACTTGTCTCGCTCAAAGACTTTTCATTTTTCTTTATATGGGCACAGATGTCTAGTACACTTAATTTTTCTGGGCTTATCACTGATTTTTCCTCTTTCCTGACACACAAAAAAAGTAAACACCCGAAATGGTGTCTTTCATTATTCTGTTTCGGGTTTATTAAGATGGCTATACAACGCCTTGCGCTTGAAAAACCAGTATGGGCTAACCTTTATCGGGGTGCTGCTGCATCTTGTTATGCGCCATGACTATAGCTATTAGCCATGTTGCGCGCCCGATGCCAAAAAGTACAGAGGACCAAAAAACCCATGCACCCTCGCCCATTCCACCTCTCTCGGGTGCTAGCCATCAATTTTTTGCTGACTTTGCATGAAGTTCGCCAACTGGTAAAGCGTGACCGAGCCGCAGTCAAGCCCCCCCTGAAATCCGGGCACAAAAAACCCCGGCACGGTGGCCGGGGTTGACATGCTGCCGAAACTAAACGGCTTTGGAGGCGAATCAGGTGTAATCCGGCGGAACCGCGCCCGGGGTGTCCGCGAGTCCGATCAGGGACAGCGCGTACTGGTAGATGAAGAAGACTTCACCCGCCGTGATGGGCGTACCGGGGACGCCGCCCGGGTCCGCCTGGTAGACGTCGTTGATCTTCGGGGTGAAGCCTGCGGCTTCTGCTTCCCATGCGGCCTTTTCGCCCGCTTCCAGCGCGGCAAAGGCGGACTGGGCGGCATCGTAGGACAGGCCACCCGCGCCGATGATCGAGGCGGTGAGGTAACCATTCCAGGCTTGCCCGCCCGGAGTGACGGCCTTGATGCGCTCTTTGTCCGTGAGGGTCTGGGTCGGGGCCTTCATCGTGGTGGTGTTAACCCAGTTCTGCATCGCGCCGGTTACCCGGGTACGGTTGCGGGCGGTGGTCTGGCCGGCCGTCTGCGGATTGGACGGGGTGACCAACTGCCGAACGGTATTGCGGCCCTTCCACTTGCCGAAAACCAAGGTACCGCCGAAGGCGCCCGCGGCATCCATCGACATGAGGGGTCCAGTAACTTTAGCCATCTGCGGCCTCCTGCATTTCTGCTGTAAGTGATTGAAACGGCAAGAAGTCTACTGCCCGTGAACGAACGCCTGTCAAGACTCAGGCGCTGCAGAAAGGGATTTCTTTTGGTTCTTTTCTTTGGCTCAGGCCGAAACCGGCCACAACTGGCCCGTGGTGCGGCTGGGCGGCGGCGCGGTGCCGCCCGTGCTCAGCGGAAAGGTAATGGCGGTGGTGGGCACGTAGGGCACGAGGTTAGAGCTTGCCGCCGGCTCGTAGCGAATGGCGGTCGAGGGGGTGTAGTTGGCCGCGTCCTTGATCTGAATCGCGGTGGTGGGCGTGTAGTTACTCACTGGCTTCAACCGGCCAGATCGGCCCGTGGATGATGGGCTGGACCACGCGATGTTTCGCGGTCCAGGTATAGGCCCCGTCGGTCACGGTGGCATTGAGTTCGGTCGGCCAGTCCGGTTCGGTGTTGCCGCTCTTCGGCGACTGCGGGCCGAGTGACTTGAGCTTCCAGGGCGTGAATGTGGCCGTCTGGCGGGCATGGCCCCGGGTCAGGGTGACGTCGAACAGGTTGCCGGTCCAGACCGCTTGCGGCGCGTTCGGCAAGGCCCCGAGGTAGAGCGGGCCGCTGATGCTGCCGGCCAGCGCGATCGTGGCCACGAGCGTGCCGTTCCGGATCACGTAGAGGGTGCCGGCCTGCCGCGCCAGAATCCAGGGCTCCCAGACGGCTGTGGGGAAATTGGTCGAGGCGAATAGCTCGGTCGTCCCCAGCCAGAGCTTCAATGGTTCCAGGCGCTTCCCCTCCAGCTTGAGTTCGGTGCCGGAGCCGGGGACGCCGTAACAGAAGACGGTGCCGCGCGTGGAGCCGTAATAGTCGCGCACCCAGAACTGCAGGGTGAAATCGTCGGTCCCGATAGTTAGGTCCGCATGATCCATGGTGACGGGGCCGTAATAGGCGGACGGGTGGAACTGGATCGAGCCGTCACCGAGGGACACGTAGCCATCACCTTGCGGGGCATTCCAGGTTCCCTGCGCCCAATAGGGCGGGGTGGCACCCAGGGCCAGTTCATGGCCCTTGTCGTCGGTGATGCCGGTGTCGCCGGTGATCCTCACGACCACGTCGTCCCAGTAGGGGTCGTTGTTGACGGGCGTCACGCCGGTGAGTTCGTAGAGGAACAGCCCCGCCTTCTCGCGCGGCATGATCAGCGCCCCGAGTTCATAGGCCCAGGTGGTGCGCCACCATTCATCAAACTTGGGGGTAATGACCAGCATGTAAGAGATCGAGGCCGAGTACATGTCGATGGACCAGTCGACCGGGGTTGAGCCGTTCGAGGCGACTTCTATTTCGTCCTCGATGTAGAGGCCTGCCGTGTCCAGGAACGCCAGACGCCAGCGCTCGATGGTGACGCCGGGATCGGTGATGGCGAGAGAGCCGGTAATGACGGTCATGACGGGTTATACCTCGCGGGTCAGGTAGACGAAGGACACGGCCAGGGCGGCGCTGGGTCCGGTGTTGGTGATGGCGGCGGGCAGGATGGCGCTGGGCTCGGCCTCCATGTTCGCGCCGTGGGCGTGGGGATCGAGGTCGAGACTGCCGGCAGCGGTGAGAACGACTTCCAGAATGAGCCCGGTACCGGGCGTGGGCGCGGTGCTGACGGGCCGCGCCAGATCGGCGGCGCGGGCTGCGGCGCTGCTGTACAGCCGGATGCGGCAGGGGCCATCCGCGCTCACGCGCAAGACTTCGAACGAGGGCGACAGGGTGATGCCGGCCTGTTCGGTGGCGTTGGTGTCCAGGCTGGCGGTGGTATGCGTGGCGGTCTGGCGGGTGATGGCGCCGCCGTCGTTGCCATCCTCGCCCGGTTTGCCTTCGACCAGCTCGAAATCCAGCACGGCATGCAGCGAGTCGCCGGAGTTGGTGACCGATGCCGTTCCGCCGTGCGGAATGGTCGTGACGCTGCCAATGGCGATGCTGCCGGTCAAGCCGTCCACGCCGGCGAATGCGGTCCCTGGCAGGCGGTAGCATTCAAGGCCCCGCTGAATCAGGATCGCGTCGGTTTCCAGTACCGGCCCTTCAAGCAGTTCCAGTTCGCGTATTTCGGGCATGGGTCAGTCCTCAGACCAGGAGGCGGCGGCCGTAGCCGTCGGTGATGGGCCGACCATCCGCCAGGGTCAGCGCGTTGACCGGATTGCGCAGTTCGTACAGCCGCGCGGCCAGGAACAGGTTCCAGCCATTGGGCGCGGTCGTGGCTCGGGCCTGATCCAGCCACCAGGCACGGGCGGACGGTGACAGGGTGCGCCATTCGGCGGCGATGCCGGCGACCTCGGCGCGGATGGTGGCTTGCTGCGGGGAAGCCGACTGCTGCCGGGAGGATCGGCCCAGCGCCGGAATGACGACTTGCGGGCCGTTCCTCGTGGTCCGGAACTGCACCAGGCCTTGGCCGACTGAGCCGCTGGCCGAGAATGACATGAGCGGGCCTTTGACCCGAGCCATTACAGCCCCTCGTCGGGCCGCATGGTGTCCGAAATGAAGGCGGTGAAGCCGGTACGGCCGCTGGTCATGCCGCGCAGGCTCCAGTAGGCCTTGTCCTCGTCGCCGAGTGCGCTCCAGGCGTCGCACGCGGCCTTGAACTTGAGGCGCTGGGCTTCCTGGGCTGGGGATGGCGGGGTTTGGTTCTGTTCGCGGGGATCCATCGGACGGTAAACGTGACAGCCTTGCGGGGTGGTGCGGAACTGCAGTTTACCGCCCGTGACATTGCCCCTGGCTTCCATGGACATGAGCGGACCCTTGACGCGGGCCATGGTCAGAAGCCATCCAGCGGGTTGGCGGCGCAGAACTCCTTCACCCAGAGATTGAACCCGGTCATGCCCAGCAGGTCGGCGCGTTGCCGGTAGGCCTGTTTCTCCGCATCGGGCTTGGCCTGCCATTGCCGGGTGGCTTCCGCCATGCGGGCGCGGCCCTGCAGTTGCGTGGTCGAGGGGTTGTCCATGCGGTTGTAACTCCGGCGCAGGGTGTAGGCCTGGCCGTCTTGTCCGGTGAAGGTGCCGCGCCCGGGTTTGGCGCGGGCGTAGATGACGGTCTGGGACTCGGCCGCGTCGGGCGTGGGCTTGAGCTTTACCTTGCCGGTGAGGCCCAAACAGAGTTCGTGGGGGAGCTTGCGGCGGGTCATGCGTAGAAGTCCGGGGCGCGGTTCGGGGTGTTGTCCCGATCCGTCTGGTAATGGAAATCCACGGTGAGGCCAAAGATGTTGTCCGTGTTTTCGGTCCCGCCATTGGCGACCCGGTAGAGGTTCACCAGCAGCAGTTCGTCTGGCTCGGTAAGGATCAAGGCCTGATCGTCTCCGACCTCTGCCACCATGTGTTGCCAAACGACGCCGCTGGGCGTCTGCGTCACCGTCAATGTCTGCGGCACGCCGAAGGCGGCTTGCTGATGCCCCTTGGCTCGGCTGATCTTGAATTGCCAGCGCACGGGCTGCGGGTTGATGCCGTTCGGCGACCAATGGACGTGAATGAGGGCCAGCCCGCCTGGTTTTACATCGTGATCCACATGGAAAGGGTCAAGTTCCACGTAATCGCCCACCGCGAATGCCAATTCTCGGCGAAAGCCATCCGGACCGAAGGGCAGCAAGTTCGGGGCTGACGCGCCGAGGGCAGCGCGCGCGACACCCGCGGTGAGATCGCGCCAGCCGGTGAGCTTGGGCTGATACAGGGCATCGGCGGATTCCCGGGACAGCCCATCCAGAACCTCATTGCGCAGCTTTTTCACGGCAACCGAACGTAATCCGTCCTCGTCCTCGATGATGGCGAGTTCCGTGCCGGTCAGCGGCGCGGAGCGTTCCTTGTGGTCCGAGATCATAGACATAGGCCGAGCGTCTCCAGGAAGTACAGGCCGATGATGCTGTTGATGCTCGCGGCCCGCCGGCGGTGGGCAGGGGTGGTGACGCGATACTCGCGCATCCACAGGTTGTAACCGGTGATCGGCAGGCTCTTCGCCCGTTGGCGGTAGAGGTCCTGCTCGGCCCGGGTGAGCGCCTGCCAGTCGGCATTCGCGCGGCGGAAGCGCTCCCGGTGCGGGGCGTTCTTGCTGGTGAGGCGGTCGGTGCGGGTGCCCTTGCGGCGAAGCTGCAAGTCACGGCCGCCCGGGCTGATGAGGTTGCCCTTGCCTTCATTCCGGCGCTGATACACCCAAGCCTCGGCCCCGGCTTCTCCGGGATCCACGTCAATCCGGATTTGCCCGGTGGGCAACAGGCAGACCTCGTGCAGGCGGGGGCTCATGGCGAGCACTCCGGATGATCGAGCAGCCATTGCCGCCAGAAGGTTGGCCAGTCGGGTACGCGCCGCCAGGTGGTGTGCTGGCCATCCCAAAAGGCGGTGGGCGGAATCGCGCTGTGCGCGGCCTTGGCCTTGGCGAAGCAGGCGCGGCGGGAGAGTTGGCCGGGTGTCGGGTTGTCGCGCGGTTGCGCCTGGGCGATGAACTGCGGCCCGTTGCGGCTCATGCGGAAGGAACCGATGTCGGCGATACGACCGTGAGCGGAATCCGAGAAGAGAGGGCGGACGACTTTAACCATTCCAGGCCTTGGCTTGATACACGCGAACCGTGACGCTTTGCGAGACGCGCACGGCGTCATTGCGGGCAAAGTATATGCCCCGGCTGGGAGGGGTCGTGATGCGCAACATCAAGCGGTTAGCCGTCGGCCGGTCCTCGAAACTGGGCTTCTGCACGGCATTCCTGAGGGTCCGCCAGTTCGCGGTGCAGGTCCAGTCACTGACGAGGTCCGGGGCCATGACCATCCGCGCGAGGTCGTCCTGGTGCCAGTGGGTGATGAGTTCGGCCGGCACGGGCGGCGGCGTGTTCACGTCGTGGTACAGGTAGGGCCAGACACCCAGGGCGAACCACGATTCATAGCCGCGAAATGAGGCATCCGCTCTGACGCTGCCCTCGACCACGACCAACACGGGCCGCTCGATGGTCCGGCCGGTGGGCCGGTACAGCGTCACGGGCAGGGCGTAGGTCAGGCGACGCTGGGCAAACCAGAGATCGCGCCAGACGCCGGCAATCACGGCCCCTTGCCAGCCCGGGCCGGGGTTCTGCGGCGTGCCCTGCCCGCTGGGCGTCGGGTAGCTGCGCAGGGCGCTGCCGAACTCGCAGACGCTGGGCAGGCGCGTCTCGTCGAACCACGGCTTGTTGAGGTCGCCGGCATACACGCCGATGGTGGGCTCGCCGTAGTCGGTCACGTCCTCTATGGGGTCCAGTGCGTACCAATACTTCTCGGGGAAGGTCAGCGAGTAGATTTCCTCGCGCCGGTTCTGCTGGAACAGACGCGGGTCCTCGCCGTGCTGATCGTCGGGCCAATGCCCGTCCAGCCAGAGACTGGCATCGCGCAGGATGCGCAGCGAACGCGGCGGCACGGGCGCCCGTTGGCCGAAGCGGGCCGAGGGGGCCAGACCGATGACCGCGCCGCTGCCGCTGGTGCTGCCGGGAATGCTGAGGACTTTGGCCACGCCCGCCCGAAGGCTGGGCGGTATGGACTGATTGATGGCCTTGGCCATGGTGGGGCTCCCGCCCGGGGTCAGGCGTGTTGGTCGAGGGGGACGGCGATCCGCCAGATGTCCCAGAAGTGACGCTCCAGGGCCTTGGCGGTGACGGTGGACTCCAGCGCGAGGGTGCAATCGTAGTTGCTGGTGGCGCTGGCTTTGGAGATGTTGTGCGATCCGACCAGGCACAGGCGCTTGTCGATGATCATGACCTTCTCATGCAGGGTCCGCCGATCCGGCACCTTGCGCATGATCCAGCCCGAGGCCTCCAGTTGCCGCGCCGCCTTGATGTTGTAGGGCTCCTTCCGTCCCTGTACGTTCGGCTGGTCGATGATGCCCCGGCAGTTCAGCCCGCGGGCTCCGGCCGCCGCCAGGGTGTCCGTCATGTCCAGCTTGCCGGTGGTGGGATCGCGCCAGTGGTGCGAAATCATGTAGATGCTGAGGTAGATCGACTCGCGGGCCTCGCGGATGGCCCATTCGAACCAGGGCGCCCAGTCGTCGCCGGTCAGCAGCGTGACGCGGACGCCGGACTCGATCCAGGAAGGCGGGGAGACTGGGCAGGCGGGCATCGGTCAGGCGCGGGGCAACTGCCAGTGGGGGCCGTCCTTGAAGCGGGTCCAGTCGCCGCCCCATTCGACGACCACGCCGACTTCCCGCGCGGCCTGCTTCACGGCTGCGGCAAGCGGGTGGTAATACTGCCAATCCCATGAGACCTTGCCATTCACCAGCGGGGCGATGTCGACGGCGTGACCGGTGATGTGCCGGCTGTTCATGGTCTTGGACGCGCCTTTCGCCACCAACTGGCGTTGCCGTTCGCGTGAGCGCAGGCCTTCCAGGACGGTGAAATCAATGGGCGTGATTTCGATGGCGCGTTTCACCACGCGGATCAGGTCCGGATGGACGCCGGCCAGGCGCTGCAGCGAGGCCGCGCCGAGTTGAAAGCCGGACTTGGGCAGGGGCACGGCCAGCTTGTCCGGGTAGTCCAGTTCGATGCGCTGGCGAAGGCTCCCCAAGTCCGGGTAGTCCTTGAGGATGCGAAGGAGGCTCTTGGCTTCGGCGTCGGAGATGTTCATCTGCATGGTCGGTCCTCACGGTGGCACGGGTTGAGCGGGGGCCTGAATCAACTGGCTCTGGTACTCGGAGAGGTAGAGCTGATAGCCGGACAGGCCGGTATTCAGGGCGGCGCTACGCCAGGCCTGTTTAGCGGTGGCGTCCAGCGCCTTCCAGCCGGCCACGGCTTCGGCGAAGCGGGCGCTCTGGGCTTGCTGGGCCGGCGTGCGGGGCTTGGTGATGACGCGCGGGGCCGCGACGGTGGTTTGGCCGTTGCCGGTGCGGAATTCCAGCGTGTCCTTGAACACGCCGGATGCGCTGACGCTGAACAGCGGGCCGATGACCTTGACCATTAGCCCTCCTCCTCCACGGCCAGCGTGGCCTTGATCTGCTTCTGCACCAGCCTTTGCATCGAGAACAGCAGGCGGGCGCCCATGTGGCTACCGATGCACACCAGCACGATGATGGTCATTTCCGGCAGTTCCGAAGCCTGCCCCATGAAATACGTGGTCAGGCCGGCTAGCAGCGAATAGCTCACGTCCATGATCAGCGCCAGGATGGGGCGCTGGGGCGGCTTCTCGGAGAGGAATCGGGAGAGGTATCCGGCCACGGCCGACAGCAGGCTGAGGGCGACGACCCAGAGGTAGGAGACCAGTGGAACGGACGAGGGGTCCTGATGTGACATGGCGGCAATGGTCTCCCGTAGGGTAAGTGTCTGATTCTTCATGCTTCCCTCTCATTCTACTTGGGCACTCCAAAGCTCAATCCCCTGCTCCAGGTAGGCGATGCCCTCGCCGTTGCGCGCCATGTCCGGGGTCAGGCGGAGCACGGTCCAGTCCAGCAGGGCCGCGCAGTTGAGCTTGTGGCAGTCGGCCGTGAAACCGGCTCCGCGCACATGCCGGCCCTGGGTGTGAATCCCGCCATCGATCTCCACCGCCAGCCGGAAGGCCGGCCAGGCGAAATCGAACCGCCACAGCTTGGAAGGGTGAAAGCGGTATTCCCGCTCTGGCGGCGGCAAGCGCAGCGCTCGGATTTGCAGGGCAAAGGCGGCTTCATGCGCGGACTCAGTCATTGTCGGGGCCACCGAACAGGGCAATCATCAGCAGGATCATGGTCAGGGCATAGCCCAGATCGTCGAGGGTCAGGTCAAGGATGGTCATCGGTGAAACGCTCCAGGGTGAGAGGGCAAAGCCCGCGCAAGTCGGCGGGCGGCGGTTGGGTGCCATCGTGCAGGCCCAGCAGCCGACGCCAGGCCCGGTTGAACTCGCGGGGATCGGCATTCACCCGTCGCCATTGCTCCAGCGATCCGCCCCGATGCAGGAAGGCGGCGCGGATGGCGGCATGGGTCTTCTGGTGCCGGGTCATGCCAGGGGCTCATGGGCTGATGTGCTCGACCCAGCGCGACACGGACCAGCGAATACAGGGCTCGATCACGTCGTCGGGTTGCTCCAGCAAGACCGAGAGTCGGGCGATGCAGGCGATGCCCTGCTCTCGCGTCATGCGGTGGGTGACGATCAATTGCGCCAGATGCTTGCAGACCTCGTCGGCAATGGCCTGCCGTTCGGGACCGGTGATGCCCCGGCAAGCCTCGGCCCGCAAGGCCTTCAGCTTGTCGAGCACGGCGTCGCTGCTCCGCTGCACGAAGGCGCCAAGCTGATTGGCCGTCATGCGCTCGCGGTTGCTCCAGATGAAGCGCTCCTCCTCCCGCGTCCACCGACGTTTGCCGCCCTTGGCCGTGTTCATGTCGTGCCGCCCGTCCGGGTCGTGGCCGTCGGACTTGGTTGGCCGGGTCCGCGCAACTGGGCCCGTAACTCGGCCAGCACGCGGGCAACGCGCTCCGGATTCACGGGCGGCTTGGGCAGGGCGACATAGCGGGCATGGGCGGGTTCCGCGGCCGGCTGCCGACAAAGCTGTATGAATTCGGGCAGGGACGGCGGCCAGGTATCGGCCCTGGTCAGCAGAGCCCGGAGGCCCGCGCTGATGTCGTCGCGCGTCAGGTCGCGCAAACCCCGTTGCCAGGTATCCATCGCGCCATGCGATCCGCCGTACTGGCTCACCCAGCGATGCCCATACATTTCCGCCATGCGTGCCCACAGGCGCGACATGGCAGCGTCAGGCAGTCCGGTACTCGTTGAGTTCGATGACGTTGCATGGCTGCCTGGCTCTGAGCCAGTCGTCGGCGGATTGGCGGGCGCGTTCAACGGCGGGCACAGGCGGCTGATGGGTTGCATGGCGGGGTGGTCCTGGGTGAGAGCGATAGGGTTGCGGGCCGCGCAGACCGGCCCAGTCCTCGCGGATGGCGGTCTTGAGGGCGGCATCCCAGTCCACGTACTGGTAGCCGCGGGCCTCGGCTTTCAGGACGAAAGCCTCGTGGTGATGCTCCAACTGGCCGTAGCCCTTCGCCTCCGCCCAGCGGCGCACGGCGGGTGAAATGCCGAAGCCGTCAGGCAGGGATCGTTTCCGGGGTTTCGCGCTGGACGATGGCGAGGTGATCGCGGGGGGATCACCGGGCGATTTCGCGCCGGTCCCCTCCTGGGGGGTTATTGGGGGATTCAGTGGGGGATTCTGTGTCCCAAAATCGGGACGGGTACCGGACCCTGTTTCGGGACTACCCCGTCCCGTTTTCGGTACCGGTACCGTTTCCGGGACCGGTGCCGTTTTCGGCACGGGTGCGGCCTGGTGCTGCAGGTTCAGGACGTACCGGGTCGAGGTGCCGGCCTGCCTGCTTTTCTGGATCAGGCCGGCCGCTTCCAGATCGGCCAGGGCGCCGATGACGGTCTTCCGGTTCAGCCCGGTGTCCTGCCCGATGCGGGCAACGCTCGGATAACACTGGGCGGCATCGTTTGAGCGTTCGACCAGGTTGAGCAACACCAGCAGCCGGGTCGCCGGCAGGGGCTGGGACCAGGCCCAGCGGTAGTTATGGCTGCTCATGACGACCGTCCCGCGCGCCGTTTGGCGGGCTTGTAGGGGGTCTCGCCCAGCAGTTCGCCGACGCTGCAATTCAGCGCTTTGGCGATTTCCCTGATGGTCGACAGGGACGGGTTGTATTCACCCCGCTCCATGCGGCAGATGCCGGACTGTGACAGCCCGGTGGCCTGACTGACCTCGATCTGACTCAAGCCCTGGGCTTCCCTGATCTCTCTGAGTTTCATGATGACCGCTCTCCTGTGCGATTCACGCACTAATTATGTTACCTGTACGCATATCTATGGACAAATGATGATTCCCGCGCATAATCGACAGCATGGACATTCGATTAGTCGGGCAACAAATTAAACGGCTGCGGGAACAGCGGGGGTTCTCGCAATCGGAACTCGCGCGACGGGTGGACATGAATCCGTCGGGTGTGTCGCGAGCCGAAAGTGGCAAACATGGCTTGTCGCTGGACACCTTGACCGCGATTGCCCGGGCCTTGGGCGTGACCTTGAATGACCTCACTCAGCTTGAGGCCGAGACCGAGGATGCGCGTTACAACAGGCAAGCCGATCCTCGCCTGACGCTCCAGTGCGATCCCAACGCACCGCCGGGTCTGCGGGCGCTCGCCCGCGATGACGCGCTGTGTGACGCGCACCGAATCATGCCGGAAGAATGGCGGCGGTTGATGTCCTGCCGCCTGCCTGAAAGCGTCCGGAAATCCGGCTGGCTGCAGTTGCTGATTACGATGCGCGCCATCACGGCGGACATCGACGATGATGACGTGACCGAATCGTGACATATCCCAGTCACACATGGTCCAGATGGGGCCATCCCTGGCCGATTTGCGCGGGGCGGTTCATTTTAAGTCATTGATTTAACATGCCGTTTTCGCGGCTTGTCTGCATGGGGTGCAGGTGGTCGGAGGTTCGAATCCTCTCACCCCGACCAAATAAATCAATAGCTTACAAAAGCACAGCCGGTCCCCATGCCGGCTTTTTTGTTTCCGGGATAACTTTCGGGATAACAATTTCATACATTAGCTACCGATCGTTCCGTTTTGGTCCGTCCCTTCCGCATGGGTGTCAGACCTTAGCGAATCTATTCCCACGGCATGGGATACGCACAGATTCATCGAGTGCCGAAACACACCTAAAAAAACAACGGTGGACTGGAAGGCGAGCCTGGCGCCCGAAAATCCTGCTGATCAGTGCGGCTAGCCCCCCAGACAAGATGAATGAGGACTTGTGAGTAGCGGCAGAGGCCGTGGCAGTTCTTGACGGCTCTGGCGCGTTGCACGGTCGATCGGCGGATGCGCAGCCTGGGACCGCATGGCGCGCGAGGGCGTGCGCGCCAATACACCAGACACATCGGCACCGGGCCCGCTGGACCGCGTCAACTGGGTGTTCCATGCCAGCCGGGCCAACGAACTGTGGATGCCGGACTTCACCTACGTCAACACCTGCCAGGGTTGGCGGTAGGTGGCCTTGATCATTGACGTATACCCCCGCCGCATCACGGGCTGGCGGGTCAGCCGCGCCATGCGCACCGACTTTATGATGGATTCGCTGGAACAGGCCCTGTACGAAGGCCAGCTGAACGGCCCCGGGTATCGAGGAGGCCAGTTGGTTTAAGTTGAGGCCGATGTGGCGGCCTCACTGGCGAGTTGCCGCCAGTAGTTTGCCTCAGCTTCTGCCGGAGGGATGCCCCCAATCGGCTTGAGCAGTCGGATGTGGTTGAACCAATGCACCCATTGCAGGGTGGCCAGTTCCACGGATTCCCTGGTTTTCCAGGGGCCCCGGCGGTGAATCCATTCGGCCTTGTACAGCCCGTTGATGGTCTAGGAGTCGCCCTTGCTGCCGACCGAGGGTCGGATGCCGGCTTCGGACAGGCGTTCCGTGTACCGAATGGACAGGTATTGCGACCCCCTGACGCCCTTCTAAGTGTCAAGGGGTAATTTGAACCTGGTTGATGTCGCGATTACGTTTCCGAATCAGGCCGAAGACCTCGCGGGCGATGTACCGCTTCAGGCAACGAAGGGCTTCGAGCTTAGAATGTCCCTCGGCAATCCGCTTTGCCACGTAGGCCTGGGTGCGCGGATCGGTCCGCAACCGGCCGATAGCGATGATGTGCAGCGCGCTGTTGGCTGCTCGATCACCGCCGCGGTTTAGGCGATGCCGGGTAACTTTACCGGAGGAGGCCGGCACGGGACTGGCGCCGCAGAGCGCGGCGAAGCTGGCTTCCGACTTCAAGCGCTCGGGGTTATCGCCGGCCGTCAGTAGCAACTGTGCGGCCGATTCATAACCGATGGAGTTTCGCGCAATCAGGTCGGGCGCCAATTCCTGGACCAAGCCTGCAATCATGATATCCAGGTCGGCAATTTCGTCATGGAGTTCCAGATAGCGCCGCGCCAAGGATTTCAGGGTGATCCGGTAAGCCGAGGCCACCTGACGATAATCGGTCAGATCAGGACGCCAGGCGGCCAAGGTCCGGATGAGTTGCATGCGGGTCAGGGTTCTGAGGGACTCACGCAACTCATCGGGAGCTGCCACGATGGTGGTCTGGATCATCTGGAGGGCGACGCGGCGGGCGGCTACTGCGGTCTTACGACACACCTTCAGGACCCGTAGGGACTCAATCATGCCGTCCCGGCGCTTGGGCGTCACCGTGCGCGTGCCCGCGAAGGCAGCATGGGCGGCGTTTTGCGCATCGATGACATCATCCTTGCCTCGTTTACGACGATCCGTTTTGTCAGGCGTGGTCACCTCCAGCACCGTGACGCCGGATGTCTGCAGGAACCGCAGCAAGCCGGCGCCATAGGTCCCCGTGCACTCCACGCCGACGCGGATGACCTCGCCAAAAGATCGCATCCAGGCGAGCATCTGTCGGTAACCTTGGCGAGTGCTGGCAAAGCACTCGGTGCCCAATACGTGATCGTGCTCATCGACCACGGCGGCCATGTGCAGGTCTTTATGCGTGTCGACGCCGCCAACCACGCGGCGATTGATGGGATGCTGATGCTCAGACATGAGAACTCTCCGGTTCTGGACCCTGGGGAATGGCGTTACCTGAACCAAATGTCTGGACAAGACAGTAAAGCGACAGGACGTCAGGCCCTTCTCGAGTCACAGGCACCGGCGAGGTCTTGCCTCACCGCAAAGCGTTTCCAGGTGGCCGACAGGTCCGGGGAAAGACACGGAGTTCAGTCGATCGGAGTGGGGGGCAAGCCGCCTGGAACACATCGCAGTGCCCTATCATCCCTGGCTGGTCGATCGTTGTGAGAATCAGGCCGCCCAGGAACCACGGGCGAAGACATTCTTACTGTCCGAATGGTGCACCAGGGCATTGGCAGCGGGCTGACGCTCGTACAGGGCCTGCTCCAGCGCATCAAGCACGAAGTCCGTCTGCATGGTGCGGCTGACGCGCCAGCCCACGATGCGCCGGGCAAACACGTCGACGACGAAGGCCACGTACAGCCAGCCCTGCCACGTGCTGACGTAGGTGAAGTCCGACACCCACAGTTGATTGGGACGCTCGGCCTTGAACACCCGATTGACCCGGTCCAGCGGGCACGGCGCTGCTGCATCTGGCGTGGTCGTGCGAACGCTCTTGCCTCGACGCGCGCCCTGCAGCCCCAGGCGCCTCATCAGCCGCTCGACCGTGCAACGCGCCACCCGGATGCCTTCGCGGTTCATCTGCAGCCAGACCTTGTCGGCACCGTAGACCTGCCAGTTGGCGTGCCACACGCGCTGGATGTCAGCCGCAAGGGCCTGGTCACGCTGGGCGCGGGCGCTGCGCAGTTCAGGCCGGCGCCGGCGGGCCGCGTGGCGCCAATAACACGACGGGGCCATCTGCAACACCTGGCAGATGGACTCGACCCCGAACATGTTGCGGTGCTGGTCGATGAAGCGCTTCAGCTCTTCAAACGGCGGTCGAGCTCCGCCTGGGCGAAAAACGCGCTGGCGGCCTTGAGGATGTCGTTGGCGCGGCGCAGCTCCTTGTTCTCACGCTCCAGTTGCTTGAGGCGTTCGCGCTCGCTGCTGCTCAGGCCATCACGCTGGCCGGCATCGACTTCCTCGCGCTTGACCCAGTCCAGCAGCGTCTGCGGCACGCAGCCAATCTTGGGCGCAATCGATTCCACGGCTGCCCACAGCGACGGGTAGTCGCCCCGGTGCTCTTGCACCATGCGCACAGCGCGCTCGCGCACCTCGGGTGAGAACTTTGTTGACTTGTTCATGGCTCCATCTTCTCAAGTGTTGGAGCCTCCTCAAAACCCGGGGCCGTTCATTTCGAGACCCGAGAGCAGGCCAAGCAAGAGATCTTCGAGTACATCGAAGTGTTTTATAACCGGCAGCGCAAGCATTCGACACTCGGTTATCGAACTCCCGTCGAGTTCGAGCAACTGCACCGAAAAGCTGCCTGATTTTGTGTCCGGAAAAGTCTTGCCAGATCAGCGATCAGCAGCGCGGCCAGCAGGGTTCGCAGGATGGACAACATGGTTGCAGTACTCCGGTATGGGGCATGTTGAAGCTTGGGGTCGCGTGTCCCGCCCGTTCGTGAGCCACGACAGCCGGACAGCGGGCGGGGGAGTGTGTCGGATGCGGCGGCTGCGGGCAACCCGGCATCGCATCCGGCGGCCTGTGCGGGGGTGGGGAGCGGTTGGTCGGTCCCGCCCTGGTTATGCCGCCGTGACTCAGTGGTTGTCCGTCCAGCGGCTCCGCTCGACGTCTCGCGGCTGGGGCGTCGGTTGCCCCAGGCTGAGCAGGATCACCTCGTCCCCCAGCAGGTGGATGCTGCCGGGCCGGCGGTTATCGCCTGTGTCGCTGTATTCGAAGGCATAGACCCGCAGCCAGCAGAGCTGGCCGGTGCGGTTGCGCTGTGGTCGCATGCGCACGAAGGCGATGGTTTCATCCAGCAATTGCAGTCCTTCCGCCTCGCAGGCGGCGTGGACGGCCACAAGCCCGGCTTCCCGCGCCCGCATGGCGCTGTACCAGTAGCCGCCAATGCCGGCGATCAGCCCGGCGATGGCGAGATCAGCCAGCATCATGGCGTGTCCGCTTCCCTGGGGTGCAGCAGGTCGGGGCCATCGTTCCGGGGATTGTTGACCACGGTGCTGACCGGATGGAGGCTTATCCGCGCCGCCGGGCAGGCCGCCAGCAGCGGCTGCAAGGCGGCGGGATCGGTTGTGCCCGGATCCAGCCAGTCGGCATATCGGTCGGGTGGCAGGATGACCGGCATCCGCTCATGGATGGGCCGCATGCGGCTGTTGGCGGCGGTGACCAGGATGGAGCAGCTGTCCAGCGGCGTTCGCCCGTCGCGCGTCCAGTGCTCCCAGATGCCGGCGAAGGCGAAGGGTTGCCGGTCGGACAGGTGGACATAGTAGGGCTGCTTGTGGCCGTCCGGCTGCGGTTGCCATTCATAGAAGCCGTCGGCGGCGATCAGGCAGCGCCGATGGCGGAAGGCGGAGCGGAAGGCCGGTTTGTCGGCGACGGTCTCGGCGCGGGCGTTGATGGTCGAGTAGGCCGTCTTCGGCTCGTCGGACCAGGCCGGCACCAGCCCCCATTTGAGCAGCGCCAGCTGGCGATGACCGTCGCGGCCCAGCCGGGCCACCAGGATGCGGCTGCCGCGCGCGATGTTGTAGCTGGGCCGGTCCTCGGGGTGGCCCTCGGCGTCGAAGAGCCCGGCGAATACCGCGACCGGCGAGTAACGGACAAAGCGGCCACACATCCCGGCGATCCGTGGCGGCTAGCGCTGGCGCCCGGGCGCCGGGCCCCGGTTGCCGGCGGGCAGCGCTCGCGCTATGCGGCAATGCATGATCAGCCGGCCGGGGCGGTCTTGGCCCGGTGTCGATAGAACCGCAGCGGCTGCGCCGCCACCTCGTTCATCACGGTGCGCTTGATCCTGCCCACCACGTGCATTTCGCAGGCCTTGCAGTCGAACTGCAGGGTCAGCCGCTCCTTGCCGTTGACCAGTTGCAGCGGTTCGGCCTTGATGGTGCCCTGGACGCCGGTTACGCCCCTGGTCTGCTTCGGGCACAGCGACAGCGAGTAACGCACGCAGTG
The DNA here is from genome assembly GCF_056880625.1 of Methyloparacoccus sp. NF-16. Taxonomy (NCBI): domain Bacteria; kingdom Pseudomonadati; phylum Pseudomonadota; class Gammaproteobacteria; order Methylococcales; family Methylococcaceae; genus Methyloparacoccus; species Methyloparacoccus sp. NF-16. The sequence goes on from NZ_CP174130.1 coordinate 771,245, forward strand.
CTTGGTGATCATCAGGCTCGCCGCGCCGGTTTCCTCGTGGCTTTCGTAGGCGGCCTCGACCAACTGGACGCCATGCTGCAGGTAGAAGCGCTGGGCCGCATGGTTGTAGACATTGGCGAGATAGCTGAGGCTGTCGCCGGGATACCGGGCGGGCGGCGCCACCGGGATGGCGCGGGGCAGGCGGGTCCAGGCGTCGGCGCGGGCCTGTTCCAGCGCGGCGATGCCGTCGCGGCGCAGGGCGTTCAGCAGCGCCGCCGGCCAGAAGCCGGGCCGGTTCCGCTCCAGCGGCTGCACGACAATGTCCCGTGCCGCGAACAGGGTGTTGCCCAGCTTGCTGAGGGCGTCCCGTATCGTGGCTTCGGCACGGACCGGGTCGCGGGCGGCCTGGCGTTCGTGGGGCCGCTCGACATAGGCGCCATGGCCATCCTCGTCGCGCACTTGCAGGGCCAGTCCGGTGGGCGTTTCGATCAGTGCCAGATCCACGCCGATGCGCCGCTCCGCCGTGCGGTCGCTCTCCATCAGCCTTTCCCAGGCCATGTCCCGGCTGCGGGAAAGCTCCACGCCTTTCCGCAAATCCTTGAATGCCGCCATCGGCTCGTTGGGGAACGCCCGCCAACGTTGACCGCCCACGGCTTCGGCGGTGTTGACCCGGAAGCCCCGCAACTCCCTCTGCAAGTCGAAATAGGTCAGGGTATCGCCGTTGTTCAGGGCCGCGACGCCCTCGTGCAATTCCACCTCGAGATGATCGGCGGCGGTCTTCTGCACCCAGCCCAGCGGCAGCCCGGCGTGTTGCGGCGTATCGAAGGCGCCGATGTCCTGCTGCCGGCCGTTGACGAAGTAATCGGTGCGGCCCCGGTTGTAGCTGCGCTCCGGGTCGGGGGTGAAGAACAGCCGGGTCGTGCCGCCGGAGGCCCGGCCCAGGTCGGGGCGTTCTTCCAGCAACTGGTCCAGCAGCCGGCGGTAATGGCCGGTGATGTTCTTCACGTAGGCCAGATCCTTGTAGCGGCCCTCGATCTTGAAGCTGCGCACCCCGGCGTCGACCAGCGCCCTGAGGTTGCCGCTCTGGTCGTTGTCCTTGACCGACAGGACGTGCTTCTGGTGGGCGACGATGCGGCCCTGGCCGTCCAGTACCTCGTAGGGCAGGCGGCAGGCCTGCGAGCAATCGCCGCGGTTGGCGCTGCGGCCGGTGTGGGCGTGGCTGATGTAGCACTGGCCGCTGTAGGCCACGCACAGCGCGCCGTGGATGAAGAACTCGAGTGCCGCCCGATCCAGCACGGCCGCCACGGCGCGAACCTGGTCGAGCGTCAGTTCGCGTGCCACCACGATCTGCGAGAAGCCGGCGTCCTGCAGGAAGCGGGCCTTCTCCGGGGTGCGGATGTCGCACTGGGTGCTGGCATGCAGCTGGAGGGGCGGCAGGTCCAGCGTCAACAGGCCCATGTCCTGCACGATCAGCGCATCGGCGCCGGCCTCGTGGACCTGCCAGGCCAGGCGGCGGGCGGTTTCCAGTTCGTCGTCGCGGAGGATGGTGTTGAGGGTGACGAAGACGCGGGCATCGTAGCGGTGGGCATGGCGCGCGAGCCGTTCGATGTCGGCCACGGCGTTGCCGGCGTTGTGGCGGGCGCCGAAGCCGGGACCGCCGATGTAGACGGCGTCGGCACCGTGGTTGACGGCGGCGATGCCGATAGCGGCGGTCCTGGCCGGCGCCAGCAGTTCGAGAGAGTGGGGGGAGGCGTTCATGGCGGGATGTCGGTGGGGAGAACGGCGGCGTTATGGTAATGCAAAGCCGGCGGCGGATTCGTGATCATGCCGGATGACGGGCCGGCTTTCCCTCTGCCGGACCAGCCCGTGGCCCGGTGTTCGCGAGCCCGCCGCCGGCGCAGATGGGTCCGCCGGGCAGGACTGAAAGTATTCAGTCGAAAATAATTCTGGCAAATATTTTGCGTCGATACCATAATGTCCGCGGCGGGATCGCCTTCCCGCGGACCTATGATCATGATGTTGAGGTACTACAACCATGAAAGAACAACTATTGAGCTTCACACAGGCGGGATTCCTGGGTCTCTGCATCGCCGGCGCGCCTGCCTGGGCGGCCACCGATCACCTCAAGTTCAAGGATGTCGAGGCCGAGTGGAAGGGACGGGCCAAGACCCTAGAGATCGAGATCGAGACCCAGGGCGGCATCCCCATGGATGGCAAGGCCGGGGCCTTTGGCTATGGTGCCCTGACGGATGGCGCCAACAATGTCCTGGTGCTGACCACCCATCTGCCCATCGACGACAGCACGCATGAACAGCTGCCCAGCGGCTTTCACACCCATGTGCTGGATCTGAAGCCGCCGACGCCAGCCTGCGCGGGCGCGAATTTCGAGGTCGACCTGGAAAATTCCGGCAAGAACAAGGCGTTCGATGCCGACTACACCTGGTCCATCCAGGGCGACGAAGTCAAGCTCAAGAACGTTCCCGCCGCCGACCTGGGGGATGCGGGTGTCGAGAGCATCGTCAGCTTTACCATCAAGCCGCTGCTGGACAGCCAGCAGAAGCCGACCAACCTCTGTATCACCGTGGTCGACCAGATCTGAACTTGCCACTTGAGCACTTGGCCGGCGGCGCCCGTTCCGGGCCCGCCGGATTTTTTTGCCCGGCATAAACCGCATCGGGCATCCTCCGCTGCACCCGCTGGGCCACCCGGAAGCCTGCACCGCCTCAGTGCGCCTCGTCCCAGTTGGCGCCGGCACCGATGTCGACCGCGAGCGGCACCGACAGCGATACCGCCTCCGCCATCAGGCCCCGTATGGATTCGGTGGCCCGTTCGAGAGCGTCCTCCGCCACCTCGAAGACCAGTTCGTCGTGCACCTGCATGATCATGCGCACGCCGCAATCCGAGGACTGAATCCAGCCGTCCACGGCGATCATCGCCGACTTGATGATATCCGCGGCGGTGCCCTGCATCGGCGCGTTGATGGCCGTGCGTTCCGCGTACTGGCGGCTTTGCGCGTTGCGGGAATGGATGTCCGGCACGTACAGCCGGCGTCCCAGCAGCGTTTCCACGTAGCCGCGCGCGCGGGCGGTTTCCCGGCTCTGATCCATGAACGCCTTGACGCCGGGGTAGCGTCGGAAATAGATATCGATGTACTCCTGCGCCAGCCCCCGGTCGATGCCCAGCTGCCTGGCCAGACCGAACGCCGACATGCCATAGATCAGGCCGAAATTGATCGCCTTCGCCGAGCGGCGCTGATCGGCGGTCACCGCCTCCGGGGCGACGCTGAACACGTCGGCCGCCGTGTGGCGATGCACATCGGTGCCTGCGGCAAAGGCGGCGCGCAGGCTGGCATCGCCGGAAAAATGCGCCATGATGCGCAGCTCGATCTGCGAATAGTCCGCCGCCAGGATGCGGTGGCCGGACGGAGCGACAAAGGCCTGGCGAATGCGGCGGCCTTCGGCGGTGCGGACCGGTATGTTCTGCAGGTTGGGATCGGACGATGACAGCCGGCCGGTGGCCGCTACCGCCTGGTGATAGGAGGTATGCACCCGCCCGGTCCGCGGGTTGATCTGCTGCGGCAGCTTTTCGGTGTAGGTCGAGCGCAGCTTGGCGACCGAGCGGTAATCGAGGATCAGGCGCGGCAGGTCGTAGTGCTCCGCCAGTTCCGCCAGCACCGATTCGTCGGTCGAGGGCTGTCCCTTGGGCGTCTTCTTCAGTACCGGCAGCTGCAGCTGATCGTAGAGGACGGCCTGGATCTGCTTGGGCGAGCCGAGATTGAACGCGCCACCGGCAACCTCGTGCGCCGCCTGCTCGATGTCCTGCAGCCGCTGCTCCAGCTCGCGGCTCTGCGCGGCCAGCTTGAAAACGTCCACCAGCACGCCGGTGCGTTCGATGCGGGTGAGGACCGGCACCAGGGGGATTTCCAGGGTCTCGTAGACCCGCTTCAGCTCCGCCTCGGCTTCGAGCCGCGGCCACAGATGCTGGTGCAGGCGCAGGGTGATGTCCGCATCCTCGGCCGCGTAGGCGGTGGCGTCGGCGATCTCGACCGCCGCGAACGGCATCTGCTTGGCGCCCTTGCCGGCGACATCCTCGTAGGTGATGGTGGTGTGTCCCAGGTAATGCCGGGCGAGCGAATCCATGTCATGGCGGCTCGCGGTGCTGTTCAGCACATAGGATTGCAGCATCGTGTCATGGCGGATACCGCGCAGGGCGATGCCATGATTGGCGAGCACATGGGCGTCGTACTTGAGGTTCTGTCCGACCTTGGCGCGCCGGGGGTCTTCCAGCAGCGGCCGCAGCCGCGCTAGCACGGCATCCCGCGACAGCTGCTCGGGCCGGCCGGGATAATCGTGCGCCAGCGGCACGTAGGCCGCCTCGCCGGCGGTCATGGCAAACGAGACACCGACGATGTCCGCCTGCATGTAGTCCAGGCTGGTGGTTTCGGTATCGAAGGCGAACAGCTCGGCCGCGGCCAGCCTTGCCAGCCAGCGCTCCAGGTCGGCTTCCGTCAGCACGCAGGCGTGGCGCGTCTCGATCCCGCTGCGCGGTGCCGCCGGAGCGGGATCGCCGTCGGCCTCCAGCTGCCGCAACCAGCTGTGGAATTCCAGTCGTGTCAGCCAGGCGCGCAGCTCGGCCAGGTCCGGCGGCGCGCAGCCCAGCTGGTCGGGCGTCAGCGGCAATTCCAGGTCGCAGCGGATGGTTGCCAGCTGCCGCGACAGGGGAATCTGTCCGAGCGAGGCGCGCAGGTTCTCGCCGACCTTGCCGGCGACCGTATCGGCCCGGGCCACCAGTTCGTCCAGCGAGCCATGGTCCTGCAGCCATTTGGCGGCGGTCTTGGGTCCGACCTTGGGCACGCCCGGAATGTTGTCGGCGGTGTCGCCGACCAGGGTCAGGTAGTCGACGATGCGTTCCGGTGGCACGCCGAACTTGGCGATGACGCCCTCGCGGTCCAGGCGGGTATCGGTCATGGTGTTTTCCAGCGTGATGCGGTCGCTGACCAGCTGTGCCATGTCCTTGTCGCCGGTGGAGATGATCACGTCATAGCCGGCCGCCGCCGCCCGCACCGCCAGGCTGCCGATGACGTCGTCGGCCTCCACGCCGGTCTCGATCAGCAGTGGCAGCCCCATGGCGCGGATGACGGCATGCAGGGGCTCGACCTGCGCCCGCAGGGCATCCGGCATCGGCGGGCGGTGGGATTTGTAGGCTTCGAACAGATCGTCGCGAAAGGTCCGCCCCGGCGCGTCGAAGACCACGCCGATATGGGCGCCGGGATAGGCCGACAGCAGCTTGCGCAGCATGCTGGCGACGCCCAGTACCGCTCCGGTCGGCTCCTCGCGGGAGTTGGTCAGCGGCGGCAGGGCATGGAAGGCACGGTAGAGGAACGACGAGCCGTCGACGAGGACGAGGGTGCGGGCAGGGTTGGACATGCGGACCATGGCGCGGGGATGAGGTGGCGGCATTCTAGCAGTCCCCCCGCCCGACACCCTGCCACCCCGCTGCGGCACCGAAGGCCGGCAGCCGGACGGTTGCTTGCCGGTCCTCAAGCCAAGTGTGAGAATACTCGCCTTCAAGCCCCGGCCCGGCGAGATTGGCGCTCGTTCGGGAAATGGGCAAGCCTGGTTCCGGCACGGCGCGGGAGCCGGCCACCTCATCCGTCCATCGAGCGAGCCACCCGATCATGAATACACCCTGGATTGCCCCCTCCATCCTGTCTGCCGACTTCGCCCGCCTGGGCGAGGAAGTGGCCAATGTTCTCAAGGCCGGCGCCGATGTCGTGCACTTCGACGTGATGGACAACCACTACGTGCCCAATCTCACCATCGGCCCGCTGGTCTGCGAGGCGCTGCGGAAGTACGGCGTCACCGCGCCGATCGACGTGCACCTGATGGTCAAGCCGGTGGACCGCATCATCCCCGATTTCGCCAAGGCCGGCGCCACCTACATCACCTTTCATCCGGAAGCCTCCGAGCACGTCGACCGCACCCTCGGCCTGATCAAGGATTCCGGCTGCAAGGCCGGTCTGGTGTTCAATCCGGCCTCGCCCATCGACGTGCTGGAATACACGCTGGAAAAGATCGACATGATCCTGCTGATGTCGGTCAACCCCGGCTTCGGCGGCCAGAAGTTCATCCCCTATGTGCTGGAGAAGGCCCGCCACGTCAGCCAGATCATCCAGGCCTCGGGCCGCGACATCCGCCTGGAGATCGACGGCGGCGTCGGTCCGGCCAACATCCGCGAGATCGCCGAGGCGGGGGTCGACACCTTCGTTGCCGGTTCCGCCGTGTTCGGCGCCGGCAAGGACAGCGATCCCAACCGCTACGACAGCATCATCCAGGCGATGCGCGACGAACTTGCCAAGGCCCAGCCGCCGAAGGCCCATGCCCACTCCGGCGGATGCTGCGGCGGCGGCCATCACTGATCGTCTTTGATCTGGACGGCACGCTGGTCGACAGCGCGCCGGATCTGGCCCATTCGATCGACGCGATGCTGACCCGGCTGGGCCGTCCGCCCGCCGGGGAAGGCAGGGTGCGCGGCTGGATCGGCCACGGCATGCCGATGCTGGTCAAGCGGGCGCTGACCGGCGAGCAGTGGCCGGTGGCGGAGCCGGAGGGCTTTGCCGACGCGCTGGCGCTGTACATGGATATCTACGGCGCCAACCTCAGCCGCCGGACCCGGCTCTACGCCGGGGCCCGGGACTGCCTCGAGCGCCTGCGCGCCCGCGGCTACCGGCTGGCCTGCGTCACCAACAAGCACTCCCGTTTCACGCGCGACCTGCTGGAGCAACTGGGCGTGGCCGGGTATTTCGAAGTCCTGGCTTCGGGCGACCAGTTCCAGCATCACAAGCCGCATCCCGAGCCTCTGCTGAAGACCGCCGAGCGGCTTGGCGTCGAGCCCGCGCAGGCGCTGATGGTCGGTGATTCCCCGGCGGATGCCGAGGCTGCCCGTGCGGCCGGCTTCATGTTCGTGGCCGTGCCCTACGGTTACCATGGTGGCGCGGGCGCGGCGGCACTGGCGCCGGATGCCGTGGTCGAGAGCCTGGCCGAATTGCCGGAACTCGTGGACGCCGCGCCGGCGCTCAGCCCGTGACCCTTTCCCGACGGCTTTCGCCGATGGCATCAACCACCTCCAGACCGAAGCGCACCCATGACGCCTGAACAGTTCGAGCGCTACGCCCGCGAGGGCTACAACCGCATACCCGTCACCCGCGAGGTGCTGGCCGACCTCGACACGCCGCTCAGCGCCTATCTCAAGCTGGCGGACGCGCCGTACTCCTATCTGTTCGAATCGGTCCATGGCGGCGAGCAGTGGGGGCGCTATTCGATCATCGGCCTGCCTTGCCAGACCGTCATTCGCGTGCGTGGCCCCGCGATCACCATCGAGCGCGACGGCCGCATCGAGGAGAGCCTGGCCGTCGGTGATCCGCTGAGCTGGATCCGGGATTTCGCCGCCTGTTACCGGGTGCCCGCCATTGATGGCCTGCCGCGCTTTACCGGCGGGCTGGTCGGCTACTTCGGCTACGAGACCATCCACTACATCGAGCCGCAGCTGCGCAGCGACAAGCCCGATCCCATCGGCGCACCGGATATCCTGCTGATGGTGTCCGAGGACGTGCTGGTGTTCGACAACCTCAGGGGCCGGTTGCTCGTGATCACCCACGCCGATCCTGCCGAGCCGGACGCCTTGGTGCGCGCCGAGGCGCGGCTCGACGGGCTCATCCGCGAGCTCCGCCAGACGCGCCTGCCGGAAAGCCGGCTGGCGTCGCCGCGCGCGGTCGAGGAGACCGATTTCGTGTCCGGCTTCACCCAGGAGGGCTTCGAGAAGGGCGTGCGCCGCATCAAGGACTACATCGTCGAGGGCGATGTCATGCAGGTGGTGCTGTCGCAGCGCATGTCCATCCCGTTCGCGGCCGCGCCGCTGGACCTCTATCGGGCACTGCGCTGCCTGAATCCCTCGCCGTACCTGTTCCAGCTCAACCTCGGCGATTTCCAGGTCGTCGGTTCCTCGCCGGAGATCCTGGTGCGGCTGGAGGACGGCGTGGTCACCGTCCGGCCGATTGCCGGCACCCGCCGCCGCGGCAAGACGCCAGAGGAGGATCTGGCGCTGGAAAAGGATCTCCTGGCCGATCCCAAGGAGGTCGCCGAACACCTGATGCTCATCGATCTCGGCCGCAATGATGCCGGCCGGGTGGCCGAGACCGGCTCGGTCAAGGTCACCGACCGCATGATCATCGAGCGCTATTCGCACGTGATGCACATCGTCTCCAACGTCACCGGCCGTCTGCAAGGCGGCAAGGATGCTTTCGACGTGCTGCGCGCCACCTTCCCGGCCGGTACCGTCAGCGGCGCGCCGAAGATCCGGGCGATGGAAATCATCGGCGAGCTGGAACCGGTCAAGCGCGGCGTCTACTCCGGCGCGGTCGGCTATGTCGGCTGGTCCGGCAACCTCGATACCGCCATCGCCATCCGTACCGCCGTCATCAAGGATGGCACCCTGCATATCCAGGCCGGCGCCGGCGTGGTGCACGACTCCATTCCGCTCAACGAGTGGGAGGAAACGCTCAACAAGGGACGCGCCGTGTTCCGAGCCGTCGCCATGGCCGAGGCCGGGCTGGACCAGGGATGAGCGCTTCGCCTGCCACTGCCCCGGCCCGACCCGCCGGTACCCGGCGCGCCGTCCACGAGATGTGCCGATGTCCGCATCCGGCGGCTCGCTGAGATCCATCCTCTTCGCCCTGGGGGCGAATGCCGCCATCGCCGTCGCCAAGCTGGCCGCGGCGATTCATACCGGCTCGAACTCGATGCTGGCGGAGGCGATCCACTCCTTTGCCGATTGCGGCAACCAGGGGCTCTTGCTGTGGGGCCTGAAGCGCGCCCAGCAGCCGCCCAGCCCCGAGCATCCGCTGGGTTACGGCAAGGCGATCTATTTCTGGTCCTTCATCGTGGCGCTGATCCTGTTCAGCATGGGCGGCGTGTTTTCCATCTATGAGGGCGTTCACAAGCTGGACCAGGAGACCGCGCTCGCCACGCCCTGGCTGGCGGTGGTGATCCTGGTCTTCAGCATCGTCATGGAGGCGTTCTCCCTGCGCGCCTGCCTGCAGGAGGTCGACCGGGTGCGGGGGTCTCAGGGTCTGTGGGCATGGTTCCGCGAGACCCGGCAGAGCGCTCTGCTCGTGGTGCTGGGTGAGGATATCGCCGCCCTGGCGGGCTTGTTGCTGGCCCTGATCGCCATCCTGTTGACCATCGCGACCGGCAATCCGGTCTTCGATGCCCTGGGCAGCATCGCCATCGGACTGCTGCTGGTGGGCGTCGCCATCGGGGTCGGCGCCGAGGTGAAGAGCCTGCTGATCGGCGAGAGCGTGGAGCCACAGACCCGCCAGGCGATGCGGGAATGGCTCGAGGACCGGCCGGAGGTTGTCCGGGTGTTCAACCTCATCACCCTGCAGCTGGGCGACGACATCATGGTGGCGGTGAAGGCCGAATTGCGCGAGCAACCCGGCTCGCGCCAGCTGATCGATGCCATCAACGCCTGCGAGCGGGCGCTGAAGACCGCATTCCCCCGGGTGCGCTGGCTGTTCTTCGAACCGGACCACTGCGATTGAGCAGCGGACGGCGGCATCGCAGTCGGGCGCATCACCTCCCGTGGGCGCTGGGAACCGTGTTCGGCCTGGCGAGCTGTGCCACGACACCGCCCAGCGAGCCGGCCAGCGTGTGCAGCATTTTCCGGGAGCAGGACGGCTGGTACGCGGCCGCCCGCAGCTCGCAGCAGCGCTGGGGCGTGCCCATCGCCGTGCAAATGGCGATCATCCGCCACGAGTCCGGCTATGTCGCCGATGCGCAACCGCCGCGTCGCTGGTGGCTGGGCGTCATCCCGTTGTCCCGCCCCTCGACCGCCTATGGCTACAGCCAGGCCCTGGACGGCACCTGGGAGCGCTACCGGGACAGCACCGGCAATGACGGCGCCGAGCGTGACGATTTCGCCGCTGCCGTGGATTTCGTCGGCTGGTATGCGCGTCAGAGCCAGGTCGAGCTCGGCATTCCGCCCCGCGATGCGTACCGCCACTACCTGGCCTACCACGAAGGGCAGGGCGGCTACGCGCGGGGCAGCCACCGCCAGAAGCCCTGGCTCCTGAGTTACGCCAGGCATGTCCAGGAAACCGCCGATCGCTACCAGCGGCAGTTGCAGGACTGCCGGGCCGAGCTCGACCAGATGCTGGCCTCCAACTGAACCGCCCGTCCGCCAGTCAACAAGCCATCATGACATCCGCCACCCGCTTCTTCGCCACCGCCCCGCTGGGCATTGAACTGTTGCTGGCCCAGGAACTGCGCGATCTCGGCCTTGCCGGCGTGAGCGAGGCCCGCGCCGGCGTCGCCTTCGACGGTGATCTGGCCGCAGCCTACCGGGTCTGTCTGTGGTCGCGGCTGTCCAACCGCGTTCTCATGCCGCTCGCACGTTTCCCTGCCGCGACGGAAGCCGCCCTCTATGCCGGTGTCGATGCCATCGACTGGGATCTCCACCTGGAGCCGGAAGCGACCCTGGCGGTGGATTTCGCCGCCAGCCGTTCCCGTATCACCCACACCCTGTATGGGGCGCAGAAGGTCAAGGACGCCATCGTCGACCAGTGCCGCCGCCGTCACGGCACCCGGCCGTCCATCGACCTGGCGCGGCCGGATGTGCGCGTGAATGTCTACCTGGACCGTGACCAGGCGACCGTCAGCATTGATCTTTCCGGCGACAGCCTGCACAGGCGCGGTTACCGCACCGAGGGCGGCAAGGCGCCACTGAAGGAGAATCTCGCCGCGGCCATTCTGCTCCGGGCCGGTTGGCCTGCCGTCGCCGCGGCCGGCGGCCAGTTCCTGGACCCGATGTGCGGCTCCGGCACCCTGCCGATCGAGGCGGCGTTGATGGCGGCCGACGTGGCGCCGGGACTGCATCGGCCCTGGTTCGGCTTTCTCGGCTGGCGCGGGCACGACGCATCCCGGTGGCTGGCGGCGGTCGCGGAGGCGGAGGCACGCGCCGCGGCGGGACTGGCCGGGCTGCCGCCCATCGTCGGCCACGATGCCGACCGCCACGCCGTTCATGCGGCACTCGGCAATCTGGAGCGGGCCGGCCTGCGCGGGCATGTCCATATCGAACGCAAGCCGCTCAGCGAGGCCCGGCCGCGGCTGGCGCACGGTCTCCTGGCGGTCAATCCGCCCTATGGCGAACGGCTGGGCGACGAGGCGAGCCTAGCGCCGCTCTACCGGGAACTGGGCGCCACGCTGCGCGACCATTTTCCGGGCTGGCATGCCAGCGTGTTCACCGGCAATCCGGAACTGGCCTTCAAGCTGGGGCTGCGCGCCACGCGGCAGTATGCGCTCTACAACGGTGCCTTGCCCTGCAAGCTGTTCAATTTCGAGGTGGCCGAGGCACGTTTCTTCACGCCCCACGAGGGCGAGCCGCCCACCGAGGCCGAGCGCGAGCGCCGACGCCTGCTGCGCCGGGCGCGCGCGGTGGCGGTTGACAGCGGCGGTGCCGGCATGCTTGCCAACCGGCTGCGCAAGAACCTGCGCACGCTGGGGCGCTGGGCCCGGCAGCAGGGCGTCGCCTGTTACCGGCTCTACGACGCCGACCTGCCGGAATATGCCATTGCCATCGATCTCTATCCGAGCGAGGGCACGCTCTGGGTGCATGCGCAGGAGTACGAGGCTCCGGCAAGCATCGACCCGGTCAAGGCGGAAACCCGGCTGATCGAGGCGCTAGCCGTCATTCCCGCCGTGCTGGCGATAGCGCCCGAGCAACTGGTGCTCAAGGTCCGCCGCCGGCAGAAGGGCACGGCCCAGTACGAGAAACAGGCCCAGTCGGAACAGTTCCGCATCGTCGAGGAGGGCGGTCTGAAGTTCCGGGTCAACCTCGAGGATTATCTGGACACCGGGCTGTTTCTCGATCATCGCCTGACCCGCAGCCTCATCCGTGAGCAGGTGCGGGGCAAGCGGTTCCTCAACCTGTTCGCCTACACCGGCACCGCGACCGTCTATGCCGCCAGCGGCGGGGCGGCGGCGACCACCACCGTCGACCTGTCGCGCACCTATCTCGACTGGGCCGCCCGCAATCTGGCTCTCAATGGCCTGCAGGATGCCCGGCATGCGTTCATCCAGGCGGATTGCCTGGCCTGGCTCGCCGAGGCCGTTGCGACCCGTCAGCGTCACGATGTCATCTTCCTTGATCCACCGACCTTCTCCACCTCCAAGCGGATGGCGGGCACGCTGGACATCCAGCGCGACCATGTCGGCCTCATCCGCCAATGCCTGGCGCTGCTGGCGCCAGGCGGGCAGCTGCTGTTTTCCAACAATCACCGCAAGTTCCGGCTCGATCGGGCGTCGCTTGCCGATTGCCGGGTCGAGGACATCAGCCGCGAGACCTTGCCGCGGGATTTCGAGCGCAATCCGAGGATACATGCGGCATGGCTGATCGGGCCGGCATGAAGCGGCTGCGCCTCGTCGTGGCTGGCCGGGTGCAGGGCGTGTTTTTTCGCGCGGCGACCCGGGAGGTGGCCGAACGCCTGGGCCTGGTCGGCTGGGTCAGGAATCTCGCCGACGGTCGGGTGGAACTGGTTGCCGAGGGCCCGGCAGATGCCTTGCTGGAACTCAAGGCCTGGTGTCGTCAGGGGCCGCCCCTGGCCCGGGTCGCAAGCTGTGAAGTGACCGAGGAGCCACCCGCCGGCGCTTTCACCCGTTTCCGCGTCGAGCGGGATGGGTGAGTCATGAGCAGGGTAAGAAGGGGCGCGCTCAAAAACCAAGAGCAACACCCTGACCGTGTAGGGTGTTGCGATGGGAAAACAGTACGAACAATTGAAGCCTGAAGAACGGGCAACGGTGATGCGGATGGACCGTGAGGGTTCCAGTCTCCGAGCGATGTCCAGGGCGTTGAAGAGGTCCCCGAGTACGATCAGCCGTGAAATGATCAGGGCGACTGTTACGACATGCCGCCATGGAAAGCTTCTTCCATACGCTGAAGGTGGAACAGATACAGGGGGCGCGTTACCCGACCCGGGCAGCGGCCAAAGCCGATGTCTTTGAGTACATCGAAACCTACTACAACCCAAAACGCCGCCATTCAACCCTCAACTATCAGTCACCCTGGGACTTTGAGAACCCTATGGCCGCTTAATGAAGTTGGTGTCCAAAAAAAGGTTGCAAGATCAGCGCGCCTCCTCAAAACCCGGGGCGGTTCAGACTGGCGGCGGTGGGATGTTGGGAAGAGCAACGCGATCTATTCACACGCTCCTGAAATCAGCGCATCATGCGCATCCTGATAGCCCACTCAATAATTACTACAAGCGGTCGGAGGAAATGTGCTGCGGAGAATCAAGCAGTGGTGAGAACCTCATCGAATCGCCATTCCAATCGAATACATCCACCCAAGTTGCAGGGTAAGAACACCAAATCTTTAACTCGGGTCCCGCTGCGGCTTACCTGAGGCAATCGATCAATGCGTCGAGATATCCCCCGCGCCCGCTGGCAAGCCTTGTCGCCAGAGGCTACCTGCCTGACCAGTCTGCAGGTCCACCAGCAACGTGCCCGCTCTGGCCGGAACGACATCATCGAGGCGGTCGCCAACCCCTGGATGGCCGTGGCTCGGGATACGCTCAAGGATCCCATGATAGGTTTCCTGGTCGTGACCGGCGCGGTCTATGGGCTGCTGGGCAGCTACACCGAGTCACTCACCCTCCTGGTTGCCATCCTGCCGCTCATCGGCATGGATGCCTTTCTGCATCGGCGAACGCAGGCTTCCACCGAAGGCTTGAGTCGGCAACTGGCCGACACGGCCGTGGTCATGCGCGACGGCCGGCTCTGCGCCATTCCAGCCGCCGAGCTGGTTCCGGGGGACCGGGTGCGCATCAAGGCCGGCGAGTCCTTTCCCGCCGACGGCCGCATCGTCGAGGGGCTGGATATCCAGGTCGATGAATCCTCCCTTACCGGTGAGTCGCTGCCGGTAGCCAAGCGTCATGACGCGATGCCCCTCGTCAGTTCCGATGATCGAGCCGACTCCATCTGGCTTGAGGGCGACCAATGGGGATTCGCCGGAACCCGCCTGCTGACCGGCACGGCCGACATGCAGGTGATTTTCACGGGCAGGGAAACCCTCTACGGCCAGATCGCGCAGGCCGCCAGCGCGCGGACGGTCGAGCAGACACCGCTGCAAGTCGCCATCGGCAGCCTGGTGAAGTTCCTGATGGTGGCCGCTGCCATTCTCTGCCTGATTCTGGCCGCGGTGAGACTCCGGCAGGGGCATGACTGGCTCGACGCGCTGGTCAGCGCAGCCACCCTGGCCGTGGCGGCGCTGCCGGAAGAGTTCCCGGTGGTCTTCTCCGTGTTTCTGGGCGTGGGCGTGTATCGGCTGGCCCGCAGCAAGGCCCTGGTGAGACGCGGCGTCTCCGTGGAAAACATAGGCCGGGTGACCTGTGTCTGCTCGGACAAGACCGGCACGATCACCGAAGGCCGCTTGCGGCTTGAACACCTGCTGCCCGCCAGTAACGTGACCGAGGAGGATCTGCTCGAATTCGCCGCACTGGCCTCGCGGGCCGAATCCGGTGATCCCGTGGATCAGGCCATCATCGAGCGCCAGGGCTCATCCCGCGAGGGTGTAGTGGCGAATTACCCCTACACCGAGGGCCGCCGGCGGGAGACGACCGTCATCAGGACCCCTGAGGGTCTGCGTGCGGTCAGCAAGGGGGCTCCGGAAGCCTTGCTGGAGATTTCCAGTCTTGATCCGACCGAGCGCGAATTCTGGCTGGAACAGGTGCGCCGGTTCGCGGCTCAAGGACACAAGGTCCTGGCTTGCGTTCACTGGCATCTCGGCGCCGACTGGGTCGGCGGGGAACCCGATCGCAACGCGGTCTTCGCGGGCTTGCTGGCCTGCGAGGATCGCATTCGGCATGGCGTTCGCGAGGCCGTGCGGGAATGCCGTGACGCCGGGATTCGCGTCATCATGCTGACCGGCGACCATCCGGCCACCGCCGCCAGTGTCGCGCGGGACATCGGCCTGATCGACAGTTCGACCGATGGCGTCATTCTCGGCGAGAGTCTGGAGGATGCCGGAACCCTGCGCGACCTGGCCGATATTCGCGTCGTGGCCAGGGCGCTCCCGGCCCAGAAGCTCGATCTCGTCAGGGCCTTGCGGAACGCTGGCGAGATCGTGGCCGTCACCGGGGATGGCGTCAACGATGTTCCCGCCCTGCAAGCGGCGGACATCGGCATCGCCATGGGCGAGCGAGGCACCCGCAGCGCGCGTGAAATCGCCTCGATCGTTCTGTTGAACGACAATTTCAGCACCATCGTTCGCGCCATCGCCGAGGGCAGGCAATTGTTTCTCAACCTGCAGCTCAGCTTTCTGTACATCCTGATGCTGCACATCCCGCTGGTGGTCACCGCCGCTTTCGTGCCCCTGGCCGGATACCCGATTCTTTACCTGCCGATCCATATCGTCTGGTACGAGATGATCATCCATCCCACCGCCTTGCTGGCCTTCCAGGCGCGCGCCGGTCAGGGTCCGCTTCGAGCCTTGGAGAAACGCGAGGCCGCGCGATTCTTCTCGCGCGGCGATTGGCTGCTGATCGGCGCCGTCGGCGCCTTGCTGACGCTGCTGCTGCTCTGGACCTTCGATCGCAGCCTCTACCCCGACGAAAATCTGGCCCATGCCCGGGCGATGGCCATGGTGGTCCTGACCTGTGCCAGCGCCTCGGCAACCGCCGTTCTGTCGCGCTTGCGGACGGTCGCCGCCGGCATGATCGTGCTCCTGACCCTGGGATCTTCGCTGCTGCTGGTTCAGGTGGGCCAGATATCGCGGGCCCTCAGCATGGAACCCTTGCATTGGGACGACTGGCTGATCGCCATGGCGGGCGGCATGCTCTGCGTGTCGGTTCCCGTCGGCATCATGCGGGTTGTGTTGAGGCTGCGGGAAGCCGCCCGCAAACGAGGGCAGGAGCTGGCTCAGGCCAATCTTGCCGTATCCATGGACGTCGATGAGCCGGTTGCGGCACCGGCGCCCAACCTGATGCGCTACGCGGTCTGGTCGGTCATCACGGCATTGGTCACCATTGCCTTGAAGGCTGGCGCCTACCTCATGACCGGATCGGTGGCCTTACTGTCGGATGCCGCCGAATCGCTGGTCAATCTGGTGGCGGCCTGTTTCGCTCTGTTTACCCTCAAGGTGGCCTCACAGCCGGCGGATCGCAAGCATCCCTTCGGTCACGGCACGGCCGAATATTTTTCCAGCGGCTTCGAGGGCGCGATGATCCTGCTGGCGGCCGCCGGCATCATCTATTCCGCGGTCGAGCGACTCTTTGATCCCCATCCGCTCACCTCGCTGGATTGGGGCATGGGCGTTGCGATCGTGGCATCCGCGCTCAATCTGCTGATGGCCCGAGCCCTGCTGAGGGCCGGTCGGCAACACCGTTCCATCATTCTGGAAGCGGATGGCCATCACTTGATGACCGATGTCTGGACGACCGTCGCGATCCTGCTGGGGCTTGGCGGTGTCGCCCTGACCGACTGGCTGTGGCTCGATTCGGCCATTGCCATCCTGGCCGCGCTCAATATTGTCTTCGCGGGGATCCGGCTGATCTCGCGGTCGCTCTCCGGCCTGATGGGCAGCGCCCTGCCGGAGGAGGATCGGCAAATCATCGAGGACATTCTCAAGCCCTATCGACAGCGCGGCTATGATTTCCATGATCTTCGCGCTCGAATCGCCGGCAGCCATCGCTTTGTCACGTTCCACGTTCTGGTGCCCGGCGACATGACCATCCAGGATGCCCATCAACTGCTGGACGAGATCGAGGCGGCCATTGCCCGGAAGTTGCCCAATCTCCTGATCGTTACCCATGTAGAGCCACTCGATGACCCGGCATCCTTCCGGCATGAAATGATCGACTGAGCTTCGTCGCGACAATCACCGTTGCCCATAATGTTGGCTTAATCTTCACCGTTCATGCTTGCTCTTACCATTCCCACGGAGGAGCATGATGATCAAGCAATCCCTGCCAGTTCTCTGCGTTCTGGCGATATCCCTGCCGTCCCTGGCGGAAGAGCCCCGGGATTTTCTCGACCGCTACCGTCTTGAAGCCCGCCAGGCTGATCCTGCCTTCACCGGATTCGATGGCCAGCGGGGACAGCAATTTTTTGTGACGCCGCACGGCCAGGATTGGAGTTGCTCCAGTTGTCATACCGACAATCCGGCGGCCACCGGGACCCATGCGGTCACGCGGAAAAGCATTCAGCCCCTGGCGCCGGCGGCCAATCCCGAGCGTTTTCGCAATGTGGCCAAGGTCGAGAAATGGTTCAAGCGCAATTGCCTGGATGTACTCAAGCGGGCATGCACCCCCGAGGAAAGGGGCGATGTGCTGACCTATTTGCTGAGCGTTGGCAAGTGAGCGGGAGACACCGCATGAAACGGAAAACCAACTATCCGATGCTCGGCCTGATGGGATTGATGATCGGAGCGAGCGCAAGCTGTGTTCAGGCCAGCGGTGGCGGTGAATCGAAAAGGAGTCCGCCCGATCCGGTGTATCTGCAGGAGTGCGGGAGTTGTCACGCGCCGTATCCGGCCCGTCTGTTGTCGGAGGACTCCTGGAAAACCCTCATGCGGGGGCTCGACCAGCACTTCGGCACGGATGCCAGCCTGGATCAGCCGGCGACGGCGAAAGCCATCGAGGATTATCTGGTTGGCCATGCCCGTCACAAACCGACGCGGGACGACGGCGGAAGACCGCTGTTGCGGGTGACGGAGACACCCTGGTTTCGTCACGAGCACGATGAGGTGCCGGATGCCATCTGGAAATCGAAGTCGGTCGGAACCCCCGGCAACTGCGGCGCTTGCCATGATGGCGCCGAGCAGGGGAAATTTTCCGAACACAACGTGCGCATGCCGCGGTGAGGTCAACCCGATGAAAAAGACATCCATTCTGGTCTGGGATTTGCCTACCCGAATCTTCCACTGGACGCTGGCCGGGAGTTTTCTGCTGGCCTATCTGAGCGGGGAGAGCGAGCGATGGGCCAAGGTCCACGTCGTGGCGGGTTACACCCTGGTGGGGCTGATCCTGTTTCGCCTGGTCTGGGGATTGGCCGGTACGCGATACGCCCGCTTCAGCAGCTTCTGGCCGGATTTCGCGGGCATCAAACGCCATGTTCAGGGCTTGTTGAGGGGGCGTGTAGAGGACGAACCGGGTCATAATCCCATCGGCGCGCTGGCCGTTCAGGATTTGCTCCTGCTGGGAATCGTCACCGGTATCAGCGGTTGGTTGACCTTCGAGGACATGGGCGGCGACTGGCTGGGGGAAATTCATGAAGCTGCCGCCTCGCTCATGTTGGCCATCGTGGCCTTGCACATAGTCGGCGTGATCGTGACCAGCCGTTTGAGCGGGCAGAGGCTGATCCGGGCCATGGTGAGCGGCAGGAAAAAGGGCTACCCCCGGCAAGCCATCGACGGCAACCGGCCGCTGGTGGCGCTGATCCTGCTGGCCTGCCTCACGGGCTTCTGGTTCTGGTCATTCAGTCAGCCGGAGAATTGTACTGACCCAGTGAATTCCTGCTCAGGTGTTAATCTTTATTGAGGCACCTATGAGCACCGTAATGGACGAAGACATCAAACGTTGGACCAGTCGCCGCAAGAGCGCCTTGGTCATGGAAATCTTTCAGGGCAAAACGACCGTTGCTGAAGCGAGTCGGGCCTACGATCTCACTCCCTCAGAGATCGAGGGCTGGATGGAGGATGCTCGAAGCGGCATGGAAAACGCCCTTCGGACAAAGCCATTGGATCTCCGTGAACGGCCCCGGGTTTTGAGGAGGCTCCAACACTTGAGAAGATGGAGCCATGAACAAGTCAACAAAGTTCTCACCCGAGGTGCGCGAGCGCGCTGTGCGCATGGTGCAAGAGCACCGGGGCGACTACCCGTCGCTGTGGGCAGCCGTGGAATCGATTGCGCCCAAGATTGGCTGCGTGCCGCAGACGCTGCTGGACTGGGTCAAGCGCGAGGAAGTCGATGCCGGCCAGCGTGATGGCCTGAGCAGCAGCGAGCGCGAACGCCTCAAGCAACTGGAGCGTGAGAACAAGGAGCTGCGCCGCGCCAACGACATCCTCAAGGCCGCCAGCGCGTTTTTCGCCCAGGCGGAGCTCGACCGCCGTTTGAAGAGCTGAAGCGCTTCATCGACCAGCACCGCAACATGTTCGGGGTCGAGTCCATCTGCCAGGTGTTGCAGATGGCCCCGTCGTGTTATTGGCGCCACGCGGCCCGCCGGCGCCGGCCTGAACTGCGCAGCGCCCGCGCCCAGCGTGACCAGGCCCTTGCGGCTGACATCCAGCGCGTGTGGCACGCCAACTGGCAGGTCTACGGTGCCGACAAGGTCTGGCTGCAGATGAACCGCGAAGGCATCCGGGTGGCGCGTTGCACGGTCGAGCGGCTGATGAGGCGCCTGGGGCTGCAGGGCGCGCGTCGAGGCAAGAGCGTTCGCACGACCACGCCAGATGCAGCAGCGCCGTGCCCGCTGGACCGGGTCAATCGGGTGTTCAAGGCCGAGCGTCCCAATCAACTGTGGGTGTCGGACTTCACCTACGTCAGCACGTGGCAGGGCTGGCTGTACGTGGCCTTCGTCGTCGACGTGTTTGCCCGGCGCATCGTGGGCTGGCGCGTCAGCCGCACCATGCAGACGGACTTCGTGCTTGATGCGCTGGAGCAGGCCCTGTACGAGCGTCAGCCCGCTGCCAATGCCCTGGTGCACCATTCGGACAGGGGGTCGCAATACCTGTCCATTCGGTACACGGAACGCCTGTCCGAAGCCGGCATCCGACCCTCGGTCGGGAGCAAGGGCGACTCCTACGACAACGCGCTGGCCGAGACCATCAACGGGCTGTACAAAGCCGAATGGATTCACCGCCGGGGCCCCTGGAAAACCAGGGAATCCGTGGAACTGGCCACCCTGCAATGGCTGCATTGGTTCAACCACATCCGACTGCTCAAGCCGATTGGGGGCATCCCTCCGGCAGAAGCTGAGGCAAACTACTGGCGGCAACTCGCCAGTGAGGCCGCCACATCGGCCTCAACTTAAACCAACTGGCCTCCTCGATACCCGGGGCCGTTCAACCCGGGGAACCACCTTGTACCGCGCGGGTTCCAGAGGTTCCCTGGTGGTTCCCCCGGCCAGAACAGGGGGAACCTGGCCCGTTGCTGACCAAAATCTGTCCAACGCGCCCCAAGCCCTGCCGGGTGCGCCCGCCAGCTGGTCATGCGCTGGTTGTCCACAGGGTTGCGCACGCGGATGGTGGATAACCGATCATGTGATAGTGTCACGATTTCCATCACGCGCTTGCCCTGCATGTGCGTGGCAAGGCTGGTGTGCCTCCTGTAACGCTTGTCGAATATCTTCGTCGCGTGTTTGAGTGACTTCGGCTAGAACTCTGAATCCGCCCTGGAAAAGGACCCCGGGGTCCTTTTTATGTCCAAGCTGAGCATGTACTGGTACCAGCCGATACTGCCTCAACAAGCTCTGGCGCACCTCTGCGGTCGACGTCCATAGCGCGCTCCATAGTGCGCGTTCCGACACCGGCTTTCTCGGCTGCCGCCTCAGTTGCCAAAGTGCAAATTTGCACTTTGCCACCAGCAGGCGTCAGCGGGTAGATGTGCAAATTTGCACATCTATAGCTTTGCCACATGCCCGAGCGGAACTCACTGCCAAGAAACGGCAGATTTTGTGGGAGTCTCTGCGTGAGCAGGAATCGGGTGGACCTCAAGGTGCCACCCGAATTGTTGGGTACAAGCAGCCGCCAGAAAATGAAAAAGGCTTTGCTGCCGCCACAGCTGCCGCTGTTGGAATGAGTAAGAAGAACATCAACGAATACATTCGTCATGCTTGAGGATATTCATGCAGATGCTCCTGATACGCCACAGATACCGCACAGGTCCCGCGCTATGGCGCGATTGCATGGCAGCCTTCCCTAACCTGCCAGATAATGCGTAACGGCGCTCTACGTGTTGCGTCCCGCGAGATTATATTCCTTTAAGGAGTTATGCTTTGTTTGAGGCTCGAAGCATTCTTCGGGAGGTGTTTGGTTGTGACGTACAGGGGAAAACCGCATGAACATCCGTCTTCATCAGCAGGCTCGTACGACACCTGCGATTCGTCGGGAGATTCAATCTTCCTCTCTGAGTGAACGGGCGCTGGCCCGCCTTTACAACACCACCCGCTCGACCATCCGCAAGTGGAGGAAACGTGACGACGTGGCGGACGCATCGCACCGTCCTCACCAGCTGCAAACCACTTTGACACTGGCCCAGGAAAGCATTGTGGTGTATCTGAGAACCGCCTTGCAGTTGCCTCTGGATGATTTGTTGACAGTGACGCGAGAGTTCCTCAATCCAGCGGTGTCCCGCTCCGGCCTGGACCGGTGTTTACGTCGTCATGGTGTGTCCAACCTGAAGGCCCTGCAACCCCGGGCATCGCGACCTGTCGTAAAACCGTTCAAGGCCTACGAACCGGGCTTTGTGCACATCGATGTCAAATACCTGCCGGCCATTGAGGGTGACCCTCGACGCTATCTCTTCGTTGCCATTGATCGGGCGACGCGCTGGGTCTTCATTGCGGTGAAGAAAGACCGCACCGCACTGTCAGCCAAAGCCTTCTTGAAAGCCTTGATTCAGGCCGCACCCTTCCGTATTCAGAAATGCCTGACCGACAATGGCTCCGAATTCACCGATCGCTGTCTGCGCCGCGAACAGGGCCCCTCAGGGGAGCACACCTTTGATCGCGCCTGCGCCGAACAGGACATCGAGCATCGCCTGATACCGCCACGCCACCCCCAAACCAACGGCATGGTCGAGCGCTTCAATGGCAGGATTGCCGAGGTACTGCAAACCCACCATTTCGAATCCACAGAGGACCTCGAAGCCACATTGCATCGATACACGCACCTTTACAACCACCACATCCCGCAAAAAGCCTTGAACCATCGATCACCGGTGCAGAGCATGAAAGAATGGCAGTCTTCACACCCTCATCTCTTTCGAAAAAAGGTTTATCAGCTCACGGGACTCGACATCTACGGCGGCCCTGCAAGGCTTGTCAGTACTGCGTCAAAACCCGTGATGACCTAGAATATCGTCATTCTTCCATCGCCGTGATACTGATCGTGAATACCTGCGCCAATTGCGAGAAGCCGACACATCGTCCCAGGTTTTGCACTGACCGATGCCAATCGGCCTTTTGGGCGCGGGAGCGTCGGGCAAAACAGCTTGGTGCCGATATGCCGCCATCACGGGATGTGCAAGCCAAGTTGAAGGAACAGCGGGAGGAATCACAGGCGGTTACAGATACTCCAGCAACAGCCGGTATTGTGATTGACGATTTTGCGGTGTTCCGGCTGATTACGCGCGGGTATCTGCCGCCAGCTCGGCTAGCCGATCCCGTCGATGGTCGTCCGCTGTGGGATATTTACGGAATCGCCAAGCTGCTCGGCATTGATACCCTTGAGCTTGCGCAGACTGTTGCAATGAACGGTCCCAAGTTTCTGGAAGAACAGGGAATACCGTCCAGTTGGGGAATGCTGTAGGATTTTCTCAATCGCTTTTTGCAACTGCCATGGCCATCAGGATCACTCCTGCCGGTCGATCATCCCCCCGGCATCATCAATGTGATCCTGAATCGCCTCGATACAGTCGGAAAAGCCTGAACTAAAGCGTTCATCTGTGCGCAGTCTGCCCATGAAGCACAGGGCCATTTGCCTGGCGTGCCGCCATACAGTTGCTGGCACGCTCGGGGTAAGGTCTGCCCGAGGAATTTTCGTCGGGACGGACCCTGATCGAGTTGGCGCAAGCGCCATCGGCGTCATGTCGTAGGCTGGTGCAACCTGGTATGGCTGCCCATGCTCAGACAAGAAAGCCAGGTTGCCAAGGTGCATGTCTGAATTGCCGATCAGGGAGCCAAAAGCCCACAGGGTCTGGACTTGAGCGACAGAGTCTTTCGTTATCCTGCGATCCTCATAAAGCAACCTGGCTATCTCTGGCCACAGTGATCTACCCTGTCCTACAAACTGCGCATACATCACTTCAAGTGAAATCATCGCGATTCGACCGCGCTCCCCGACACGATCGAACCGCTCTGCCACCAAAAAGCGCTGATCTCCCTCATCAACCAAGCATGTCCGTGCGGCTGGGCAGCCATAGGCTAGCAGGGTCTCAAGCGCCAAATGCTCGGCCAGCAGCAGGTCACGCCAGCGCTGCGCAATTTCATTGCCTGATCCTGCGAACTTGACGATGGCATGTCCTGGCCCGTCGATAGTTTGGGTATATGCGGTAAATTTTGGTTGCTCTCCGCCAGCAGAGGATCCCGGCGTTTCACCGTCGGACGCTTCTCGCGCCAATTGTGGGAAATCACGATGATGAACCAATTCTGGCTGACTCATGGTCAAGAACAAGCGCCTTGCATGGTCTCCCAACAACAAATTCCCGATCCCGTCATGGCCATGCGCCAGCAGTGATCGAAGTACTTGCGTGCCTGACCAATGCCGGCAATCTTCGGGAAATCCGAAAGCCCTCCCATGTCTTGCCGCGTAGGCTCGCCCCAAAAAACCTTGCGGCCTCATGTCATCAAGCCACCACGGCAGCCCCTCGAAGTACTCCGTGACACCATCACATTGCGCAAAGACAAGCGCATCCGGGCTGGGATGCACTGGGATCAGGTACCCAAGAAGTCGGATTTCCCCCTCAGCAGAGACTCGGTAAACCGGGATGTCCTCGATCCCCCTGAATCGGTCCCTGGCGGCGTACTGAATAGATCGCCCCGCCCCAATACGGATGACCTCCTTGCCAAGAGATGCCATCGCCCTTGATACGGTTGGCTGGCTAACTCCAAGTTTTTCAGATAGATAGCGAGATGTACGCGGCTGCAAAAGCAAAGCATCCCGCGCTCTCTCGGCGTGCGTAGCCATCAGGTGAATAGAGACATGAATAGGATGGTGAATGCATGGACAGTGTAGCGCGGACGGCAACAAAAAACCCGCCGGGCGGCGGGCTATCTCGTCGGACCGGTGGCCATCAGCGGCCCAACAGCTGCATGGCTTGGGCGATGGTCGACAAGGGCAGGTGGAAGCCGCGCATCCTAGCCGCTGTCCAGACGGCCGGAGCGGAAGCGCGAACAGTGCGCCCTGGCGAGTGGGCGATGAAGGTCAGCACGGCTTCCGCGGCTAGATACAACTCCAGCCGCCTGACTGGGTCAGCCTTCGGCAATCTCGGTATCAGCCGGCTCTGGTGCATGTAGCAGGGTTGGCTGGTACTTGGCTCGGCCGCGTCTGGCGTCCAGCTCATGCTGAAAAACGGTCGCCAAGTATTCCAGGTCGTCCAGCGCCAGCTGCTCGGCAAGGTGGGCCATGGCGATCCGCGTCATCGCCGGCCGCAGTGTCTCGCTGCGGTTCAGCAGATGCAAGCCGCGCTCGCGGTGATCGAAAATGGCGGTCATCCGGGGAAAAACTCGCCGGCCTCGTTGCAAAACCCCCATGCCGCAGAGGCGTCAAGCTCGATCCGCTGCGCACGATGTGGTGAATGGATGCTGGCGTACTTTTTGCCGATTGGGCCGAAGGGCGAATTGAAGTGGCCCCAGTACCGCCCGCTGGCGTCACGCTCGATGAAGTCGCCAGCCCATAGGTCCACTCGCCAGGGTTTGGGTTTCTGCTCTGCCGCCTTTACAGGCTTTGCAGCAGCAGCCTGGCGCTTCGGTTCGGCCTGCGCATGGCGGGATGCTTTCAGGTCCGCAGCCTTGCGCAGCCTGCGTAGGTGGTCATTGTCCATGCCCAGGGAGCCCGGTCCACGGTTCAAAAGAACGCCAGTGGGCGGTCCGGATCGTCTAGCGGGTGAAGCCATAGTCAGGTTCCTCAATATGAAAAGTTGCCGCTGCACTGGGTGACACAGCCAGCGGCGTGGTTTACCTCGATGTCAGGCGAGGCGAACTCATGGTGATGTGTTTTGTGAAAAAACCCCGCCCCGGAGGGCGGGAAGCTCTCAACCACAACCACAACACAACCGAAACTTGGAAAGGCCGCCGGAGCGGCCGGTGCTGGTGCTTACGCTCGCCAGCAAGCGATTCTTCATGCGGCCTCGTCGATGCCCAGGACGATGGCCGGATCAGCATCGGGTCGGCGCGTGATGTCGACGCCCTGACCCTCAAGGGTGACAACCAGCCGCTCCTCTTCGATCTCCAATTCGCGGCGCTTGGTCTCCAATTCGCGGATGGCGTCGTCACGGCCAGCAGCTGGGAGAGCGCCGTGTTCAGCGAACGGCGCTGCGGATTCGATCAACCTGGCTTTGAGCTGGTCTCCGAAGAGCCAGGCCAGCAACGGGACCAACTTTCGCGGTTCGCCCGCAACAGCGCTTTCGATCATGGCGAAGTCGATCTCACGACCGGGTCGAGCCAGGTTCAAACCTAGCCAGCCGGAATCGACGAGCCCGCGCCAGCGGTCGACGGTGCCTTCAACCTTATCCTTGATCTCGCCCGCAGTCAGGGCTGCATTTTCGATGCTGGCGATCTCGCCGCTGAGCTCTGCTATCTGCGTGCGTATCGCCTGCAAGCGTTTCAATTCGTTTGCCATTCAGATATTCCTCGCGAAGTCACGCAGACGGGTGGCCAAGCCGTTGATCTCGTAGTATTTCGATTCGGCAGCGGCCAGCTGCTCGAGCGTAGACTGGTGGCAAATCTTCGCGGCTCTCAGCTCGCGCAAGGCTCGGGTCACGGGATCGTCCGGTACGCTATCAAGCGCGGCCTCGATCCTCGCTGGATTGGCCTCGTATTCAGCAACAAATCCAGCAGCATCACGTGGGCCTAAACCAAGCAGCTCACGCGGCAGGCGTGCGCTGGAAACGGTCGCCCTCGCAACATGCCTAGCGCCGTGGACTTCGCGTGCGCGAAAGTCGGCGGTCTCCTTGAGATTGTCGACGATAACTTTTGCCGCTGCCGCTCGTAGTTCAAACCGTTCGAGTTTGGCGAAATCTAGTTCCATATGCCCTCACTGGGTTTCAGTAGGTATATGAAACCATTCCCGGAATCAAAATAAAACCGGGTTCCTATTTTGAATTACGACACCGTCGAACTTCATGCCAAAGCGCATCGGCGGTCGTCGCAGCACTGGGATATGCAGCTAATGCAGAGTGTATGTGCCGCGCCAGTTGCTCGGTGGGGTTTCTGTATGTCCGGCGTTGCCGGTCGAACTCGGCGGACAGAATTTTGGCGATAGACAGATTCGACACGCTCGGCTGATCGAGCAAGGATATTGCAGCGTCGATATGCTGCCGCCAGTGGTGACGGTGATAGGCATCACGCAATCCGGGGCCGAAAGCGACGGGGAGGGAATCGCCATCAAGATGGCGGCGGAATGAATCGCGAAGCCATGCGATTGTTTCTGATGAAGGGCTATCTGCGGTCAGCAGGTCATCCAGATGGGCGGCGCTGTCAGGCGGCATTGCTTGATCCCTCGCCGTCGCTGTCACCTGGCAGGCCACTTGCGAGTTCGGCCAATGCCTCATACACCAGCGTTTTGGCAAGCTGGCCTATCTCATGTTGGGATTTTCCCGAGCACTCGACAGCGAGTCGCCCTGGCAGATTCAGCAGTCGTGACCTGGCGTTGCCAATTAGACGGGACCAATGTCCCAACACTGCCTCAGCGGGTATTAGGGCCTTTTCTTTCTCAGCCCGTTGCAGCTCAACCAGCCCACGCCGGGCTTTGTCGAGTGCGGCCTTTTCCTGAGCTGGATCGAGTCCGCCGTCCGGGCAGTATATGGCCAACAAGGCCGAGGCGCTGTTGAAGGTGTTATCAGCGGCTGGCGTCATATCCGCCAATCGCCTCTGAATGGTCCGTCGGTCCCGGCCGGTAAGGTCGGCCAAAAAGTTGATAGTTACGCGCATCATGTCACCAATAGTGATTATGTGCCGACAATATAATACTTCGCTGAATCTACCGCAATTCAGACTATCGGTGAGGCTTATAGAGGCTTTGTGACTGGAAAATGAAGGTGGTTCCCACTACCCCACTCACACGCTTTGAGGAAGGACCCAAGGCGTTTTGGCGGGAATCTCGGGCAGTATTTCAGCCCACGTCGCCAGTAACCGCATGAGATGCGCGTAGCGGCGCGATGCCATTGGGCAGTGTGGGGTTGTATAGGTCAGGGTGTTATCGGCGCTCTACGGGGGTTGTGGGCGGTCGATATTCGGGTTGGTTGGAATGAAGGGCAGCCGGATTGCCCGACCGCCCAACATGCCTGTCATACAGACCTGATCGACGCCCTCCGTCTCCACGCCTCAGCGTGCCTGATCGCCTCTTGCCGACGATGCCGTAGCCATGCCCGGATGTCGTCCAGCAGCTCGGCTTCCGAAGCCGTATCCCAACTGTAGGTCCAGGCCGGCTCGGTCCCAATCCAAATGTCGCCGTCGCGCGCATCCAGGTGACGCCAGCGGGCGCTGTGGTCGGATTGCCTGGCCTCGGCCAGTTGCAGGACTGGTTGCGGTCGCGGCCCGGGGCTGTAGCTGGAGCACTTCCGCCAATAACCGCAACCGATCAGCTGCCGGTGCGTGACCTCGCAGAACTTGCTGGGTCGTGCCGGACAGTGCCGGCAGTCTTTGCACCTGACTGCATCAGGACTTGAGGGTCCGAAGTGGGGGGTGGTGGTACTCATGTTGCCTCCTGTATGTTCAGGTACCAAGCGCATAGGTGTCTGTCGGTCGCCCAGAAACCACCAACGACCGTGCCCGAGTCCACGCCGGCAGTGCAGGCGGCCAGCATCGGATGTTGGTGACGGCGGGCATGCCGGCAGGTGGCGCAGGTGACAGGCTCCAGCTTGCGCTGGAAGTGCGCGGCCAGCGCCAGCGGCTCCAGCTCGGACGGTACCCGATGGCGATGGTTTGCCGCTTCGATGTCATTGCCGGCCGGCCCTGCCGGCAGCAGCGCCTCCGACGCGCGGAGCGCTGCCGCCAACTCAGCCTTGTGGTCAACGATGTATCGACGCTGGCCAGGCTCCAGTCGAGTGGCAGGACTGACGGCGAGGTTGCCGCCCACCTCAGCCAAGGTGAAGCCTGCCCTGCGGATGTGGTGGATGAAGGTTGCCGCGTCCATCAGAACAACTCCATATCAGGCGAAAAATTCCTCCCCGCCGGGCCATCGCGGCCCGCGATGGGGTGGGGCATCGTGCCGCTGACACTTTTTTGCTGTGGCTGGAAAACACCCGACTTACCCGACTTACCCGACTCATGCGCGGATGTTTTGCTGGTGCGGGAGTCGGGTGAGTCGGGTTGATCGGGTGATTCCGGCTCGCGGTGCAAAAGTGTCAAACGCCACTGTACGCCGTTGCGCTTGAAGGTCTCATCCTTGACGATCCGCATACCGTCCACGATCCTGCCGGCGTGAGACTTGAGCCACTTGCCGAGACGCACCCGGTCGATCACGTCGCCCCTGCTGCCGGCAATTTCCAACAGCACGTCACTGAGGTCCTTAACGTCGTTTGCGCGGGTTATCAGCGCCCGCACCATCTGCGGATCGCGCCCAAAACATCTTTGCCAAATGTGCAACAGTTGGCCGAGCGTTTCCCGGTCCGGGTCGTCGGCCATCTGCGCGAACATGCCTTCGCACGGGTCCGGCAGCCCAAGCCACAGCAGCGGCTCCCTGCACCAGTCGGACCACTGACCAAAACCGTTAAGCGGCCTGGCCCCACTGGCCGGCCGGCCGGCGTTGACCCATGCCGTGATGATGGTCAGGGCGTCGGCCAGGTACTCCCCTCGATGGATTTTCAGGTGATTGAGCGGATCGGCACTGTAGTTCCGCGCGGCCGGGGTTTCGCTTTGCGGGTCCAGGTGGATGGTGACAACGCGCCGCCCCATGTCGAGCACGGCTTGAACATTGTTCCCGGCGAACAGCATCAACGAACGGGTCGATGGCCGGGCCATCTTGGAAACGCCCAAAATCCGGCCCTCGATGCGTTCGGAGGTCAGCGCCGACAACAAGCACTTGATGGGGATGAGGTCGCCCCGCATCTCATCGAATTTGATGACCGATGGGGATTCCATGAGGGTGGCGACAAGCTGCTTCCTCATCTCATCGTCATCGATCACAAACGTGGTCGACGCAATGTTGTCAGGGGTGGCGAACGCAGCCAGGATGTCCAGCAAGTAGCTCTTGCCGGAACCAAAGGTGTGCGCGGTCGCCAGGAAGCCCGGAGCCGTTGGCAGTGAGGTACGCGCGGCGGCTGTCAGCATTCCGCTGATCGCGGCGGACAGGTCGCTCTTGGCCCGAAACTCGAATTCGCCCAACAAATCAGTCAAGCGCCCCAGGGCCAGTTCCGCATCCCGCTGGGTGGGGGCCGGGATGATCGGGAATGATCGCGGATCGAACACGCCGAAAAGCCCGGTCTCCGCGTCATAGCCCGAGGACGCGCAAGCCGTACCGTTGGGGCGTAGGAACGGTTGTCGTGCCAGGGTCAGTAGCGGCGGCAGGCTACGGTACTCGGCGGCGTCCCACAGTACGGTTGAGTGATTGGTGGGAGCATCAATCTCGAACCACGCATCCGCCCGCTTATCCAGCCGCATCCAGCTGGCCAGCCGGGTTAAGACCATCTGCACGGCGGGCTTGGTCAGCGGGACCACGCGGGTCTCGCCCCATTGGTCGGTGACAATCTGGACGATCAGTCCGCCCTGCTGAAAATAATGCCCGGTCTCGGCCAGCAGTCGCTCCGCGTGATTGACGATGGTGTGCAGCGCCCCGCCCTGCACCTTGATCTGCGGTCGGTTCTTGGCCTCTACCGATGTGACGCCTATCTCGTCCAGCAGCGCCCCGATGCGTCGCCCAGTGCAGTGCCCATGCTGGCACTTGAAGCCGCCCCTGGTATAGGTAGCGTCCGGTTCCCAGTAGGCAGTTCCACCGTCGATCTGATCGGTGTGGTCCTTTACCCACGGGCATGTGATGTCGTGCTTGCCGCTCCCGAGCGGGGACTTGTACAGTCCCCTCGTTTTCAGGATGGTGATGACGGGGTTCTCGTCGGCTTGTGCTTGGAATACCTCATCGTCTGACACTTCAATTTTCGATCCCCTAAGGGCACCCCGCTTGCCCCGACTCCTGACGGGTTCGTGAACGGTCAGGTCGAGTCCAAGCTGGTCGGCCAGTTCCAACGGATCGTAGCGACGGGTCGGCTCCCACACGGCCAGCCGGTGCTGGAAGGGGTCTCCGTATTTGCCCTTGGTGTTTGCGCCCACCGGCAGGCGGGCATACCGGGTGACGTTTTGCCCACCGGCATCGGTCAGCCTGCCGGCGGCGGTCAGCGCCTTGATATACGCATCCGCATCCGTTGCGCCCTCAATCGGTGTTGTGAACGCATAGCCGGCCTGATAGTTGCCCGGTGAAGTCTCGATCAACCATGTGGGCGGGACCGGCAGTTCCTCATCGGCCTTGGTGCCGAGGTCGTCCAGCATGACGCAGGGCAAGCCGGCGAAACACTCCTTCCGGCGGCTGATGGTCGCCAGCACGTCGCCCCTCTTAGATGCGTACTTGACCAAGCCAATCGAGAAAAACGTATTCGCGGTGCCGAGGGTGCCGAATTCCTTGCCATCCCATTTCTGGCCAAACCACACCTTCGCGGGCGCTGTGGTCGGGTCAGGCCAGAATGTCGTTACCCAGGCATAGCAGCGCGGATCGCGATCAGGGTCCAGGTACTCGCCAAACAGCCCGTTGAGAAAGTCAGCGTTGGTGACTTCAGCGGTCATGTGTCACCTCCGCCTGAATTGACGCCATCCGGGCCATGCGCAGCGCTGCGGTGCGCTGTGCCTCCGTCATGCCCAATACTGAATCCAGCAGCAGCGCGGCGTACAGCAAGCTTACAAACACCATTGCGACTGTCTCGCGCAGTTTGGTATTCTTGGGTTGCTGTGTTTCGCTATTGGCCGCGTTCCCGGTTGCCGCCGGGCGCGGCTTTCGTTTATCTGGCGTCATGGCGGCCCTCCTGGCGGTCAGCCAGATAACCCACCTCAATCAGGTCGTCGCCCTCGAAGCCCTCTGCGGCCTTCCACGCGGCCTGAGGGGTCGTGTAGTCCCGAGTAACCCGGACGGTGTGAATCGCCTTTGGTGCGCCATCGGTGACAATCTTGCGGCCGATGTAGTAGCGCCAGCCCCTATTCATGGGCGGGTCGATCTTTTCGTCATCAGCCAATACACCAAGCGCACGGGCGAGCGAGTCCAGCTTTACTGATTTCGCAAAGATTCCGTTGGCCTTATCAGCGATGGCGTATGTGCCGTTCTCGCGCCTTTCGGCGGTGCCTTCGCGAGTCTTGATTAGGAACTGCCCGTGCAGTGCCAGCCTGCGGCGGATGCGCTTGATGATGGTGGCCTCGCGGACCCAGCGAATCTCGCTGGCGGTGCCGGCGGTGGAAGGGGTGGTGTTCGGGCGGACTGCGCCCAGGGTGTTGTCGTGTGACATTTCGGACTCCAAGTGTGGGTTGTTAACCCGCCCCCGAGCCACGCCAATGACATGGGGACGGACTGAACGAGGTTGGCGTACCGGCCACTTGGAACCGGCCCCATTGCTGGGCCTCGCCCAGCCCGTCATAGATGGAGCTTGAGCGATAGGCAAAAAGAAGCCGCGATTGTACGCGGCGCTTTTTGCGCCAAGTGGTTTCGGGACGCCAATCCCGGCCACCTCATTGAGGAGGTGACGTTGAACAGTTTGTCCCTGACCGCCTGGGACTGTCAAGTGGTTGACCATCATGCGTCACCACCCAGGGGTTCACCCTCGGCACGACGCCTGACCCAGTCCCGGACCTCAACGCTGTTCCAGGCCGACGCTCGGCCCAACTTTATGCGGCGCGGGAACTTGCCCTGCCGCTCCCATAGATAGATCGCGCTCTTCTTGACGCCGAGTTCAGATTCAAGGCGCGGTAAGCGCCAGAGTTCACCGATGTGTGTAGACATTTCCTGATCATCCGTCGATTGTGATTGACGGACGATAGTTTTTCTAAACCATGTCTCGGTGTCCGGACGATTCGCGGTTGTTTTTTTGGGCGAATCGTCCTCTATGCTTTTCGGATGACGTCCTCGCTCATGTCGGTGCCAAGCGCGTCATTGATCGCTACCAGCGATCCCACTGAAATCTGTTGCCCGCAAATTTCTATGATTAACGGCTTCAGTATTCTGATGAAATCCTTTGTCGATGACTTTCGCGATGCAGCAATTGCCGTGTAAACATCGATGTTTATTTCACCAAAGTCCGCGATGGTCATGGGGAGCAGTGCCCGCAGCATTTCGCCATGTCGCGGTCGATGTTGGTCCGTGTTGAATCTGCCGGCAAGGCTAGAAAAAGTGCTCTTTTTGTGATCGTCTATGATGTCTGCCCGAAGCATGAGCTTCAGTGGGTCATCAAGCCAATCGGGCGGTACAAGCATTGCGTCATATGCCTTCTCATTGATGGCATCAATCAAATCGATAGATTTTTCAACGACAGCTAGGTATTCACCGATCAGAGACCTTAAATCTGCTCGCGCTTCGCGAACATCTCTTAACCCATCCTTTTTATAGCTAGCATAGACTTGCGCTATATTTTGCAGTAGAGCAAAACGAACTGCCCGCTGATCAACAATCTCCCATATTTCCTCGAATGCAGGGCGCATTATTTCATAGTGATGCGCCATCTTATCGAGTATTTTTTGCGTGCCTATACTGATGTTGTGGTCAGCGAGAGACTGTTTGATCTCGCCAAGTAGCTCAATGGCTTCTGAACGTACTGACATGCCGCTCTCACACGGTAATAACTCTCACTGAATGGAAACCGCGACATGGGAAGGTGAGAGGCTTCCCCGGCTGGCCGGCCGTGTCGCGGTAATCGGATTATACCCTTATGCCCTGCATGGGTCTGGGACAGTGATGCGGCTGGTGATTCCTCAGATAACGGCTTCCCTGAGATCATCCAGATAATCGGCCCAGGTCTGCATCATCGCCTTGCGTTCGTCCAGATACTGAGTCCGGTTATAGGCCCGGCCAAGCGGGTCACGCACGACATGCCCGAGCTGCTGCTCGACAATATCGGCGGGGAATTTCAGCTTCTCCACCAGCAGCGTCCTGGCGGTTGCTCGCCAGCCGTGCGCGACAAGAACAGCTTGCTCAATACCCATTGACCGGTACGCGGCGGTAATGGCGGCGTCACTCATTGGCCTGTCACCTTTTGGCGCTCGCTGTGACGGCATGACGTAGATGCCGCGTCCGGTCAGTGGGTGCAGGTCCATGATGACGGCCATTGCCTGGCGGGACAGCGGAACAATCTGTGGGGCCTTGGTCTTGCTCAGGATGAAGCGCCATTCACAGGCATCAAGGTCCAGGTCGGCCCAGCGCATCGTGCGTAGCTCGCCAGGTCGGCAGAACAGCAATGGCCCCAGGCGCAGGCCGGCCCGCACGGCGGGATAGCCACCATATCCATCGAACTGGCGCAGCGCAGCGCCAATGGCGGCGGGGTCGAGCAGGGCAGGGAAGTGGTCCGGACTGGCAGGCGGCAGTGCGCCCTTGAGGCTGGGTGTCGGATCGGACCCGGCCCGGCTCGTGGCAATGGCATAACGGAATACCTGCCCGATGGATTGCTTGGTCTTGTGGGCGGACTCCAGCCTGCCGGCCGCCTCCATGCGCCGGAGAAGCGCCAGGATCATGGGCGCGGTGATCTCGGTGATCGGCTTGTTGCCGATGAAGGGCATGACGTGATTGCTTAGCCGCTCCATCACGCGCTTGGCGTGCGCCGGTGCCCAGGTGGGCGAGTGCTTGGCGTGCCACTCCAGGGCGATAGCCGCGAAAGTATCAGCGGCGGCATCCTTGGTGGCCCTGCGCTGGTCGCTCGGGTCGATGCCTTGTGCCAGCAGGGCGCGGTACTGATCGCGAGTTACCCGCGCCTGGCTGAGGGTAACTTCCGGGTAGGTGCCGAGACTGAGCAGCTTCTCCTTGCCGCCGAATCGGTACCGGAATCGCCACCACTTCGCGCCACTCGGCTGGATCAGGATGAACAGGCCCTTGGCGTCGGCCTTCTTGATGGGCTTGGGGCCAGGCTTGGTCAGCCTGACGGCGGTGTCTGTGAGGGCCATTGCGGGTAACTCCAAATCGGGTAACTCAGTTACCCGCAGTAGAGCGTGGCTACCCACGGTTGCCCGTGGACGTGTATGGAAGCAAAAGACAATAAAAAACCGGCACTTAGCCGGTTTTCTGTGCGCTTACGGAAGCCCGTAAACAATAAAGTGGTAGCGGGGGCAGGATTTGAACCTACGACCTTCGGGTTATGAGCCCGACGAGCTACCAGACTGCTCCACCCCGCGAAAGAAGCATAATTATAGCCGAACCTTTCCCGCGTTCGCAAGCGCTGATTTCTTCACGGTCCCGACATCAGGATGGCGGGATGCCCCACTTGTCAGACCAGGTAGGGCCGGACAGCCCACAGGCTGACGGCGGCGAGGATGCCGGCCAGGGCATCGTCGAGCATGATACCCAGGCCGCCATGCAGCGAGCGGTCCAGTTTGCGGATGGGCCAGGGTTTCAGGATGTCGAACAGGCGGAAAAGCAGGAAGCCTGCCGCCAGGGTTCGCCAGTCCAAGGGAGTACCGGTCATGGTGATGAGATAACCGACGATCTCATCCCAGACAATGCCGGAATGGTCGCTGACGCCCAGGCGATCTTCGGTGTGCTGGCAGATCCGGATGCCAGCGATGAACAGCAGACCGGCGATGGCGAGGTAGGCGGGCCAATCCAGCGGGGACAGCAGGGCATAGAGCGGCAGGGCGGCCAGCGTGCCCAAGGTGCCGGGCGCCTTGGGCGAAAGCCCCGTGCCGAAGCCGAGGCCGAGCAGGCAGAGGGGATCGGTCAGGAGATGCCGGGCGGGAAAAGGGATCGCTCCCCGCTTGGCCGGTCTGTCAGGGGGAGGGGAAGTGGTCATAACCCTTCTTCTGCAAGGTGAGGGGCGCTCCATGCCTGAATATTCTCAGTCCGGGCTGCTCCTCGACCTCGCCGATGCAGCCGCCGGCCAGCTCGAGCCGTCGCAGCAGTTCGTCAGCCTCGCGGCGGCGTGCCCTGGGGATCGTGAAGCAGAGTTCGTAGTCGTCCCCGGCCATCAGGGGAAGTGCCGCGTCCCCGCCGGACGCGATATGCCGCCTGACCCTGTCGCTCAGGGGGACCTGCTCATAAAGCAGACGGGCTCCGACCCGGCTGGCGGTCAGCAGGTGTCCCAGATCGGCGGCGAGACCATCGGAAACATCGATGCAGGCGCTGGCCAGTCCGCGCAGCGCCCTGCCCAGGGCACAGCGGGGTTGCGGCGTTTCCAGCGCGGCGACGGTGGGCGGGTCCAGCGGCAGCACCGTACCCTGCTGCATCGCAAGCCCCAGCCCGGCACTGCCCAGCGGACCGCTGACATAGATCAGGTCGCTGGGGCGGGCTCCCGAGCGTCCGAGCGCCTGCCCCGGCGGCACCAGGCCGATGGCCTGGACGGTGATGGACAGGGGACCGCGCGTCGTGTCGCCGCCCACCAGGTCGACGCCGTGTGCCCGGGCCAGGTCGCGGAAACCGCCGGAGAAGCGCCGCAGCCAGTCCTCGTCGGCGGCCGGCAGGGTCAGGGCCAGCAGGCACCAGGCGGGCTCCGCGCCCATGGCCGCCAGATCGCTGAGATTCACGGCCAGGACCTTGTGGCCGAGCGTGGCCGGATCGACGCCGGGCAGGAAATGCACGCCCGCCAGCAGGGTATCGGTGGTGACCGCCAGTTCCAGGCCTGCGGGCGGGCGCAGCAGTGCGGCGTCGTCGCCGATGCCCAGCGCGGTATCGCCCCGGCCGGGACGGGTATCGGCGAAATAGCGGCGGATCAGCTCGAACTCGCCCAGGGCCATGCCGCTGTCAGCGTGTCTTGCGGGCGGCCGTCTCCGCGGCGCGCAGCTTGTGGGCGAGCCGGTCGAGCAGGCCATTGACGAACCTGTGGCTCTGGCTGGCGCCGAATTCCTTGGCCAGGTTGATGCCTTCGTTGACGACGACGCGGTAGGGAATTTCCGGGTGTCTCAACAGCTCGTAGGTGCTGATGCGCAGCACCGCGCGCTCTACCGGATCGATCTGCTCGATCGGCCGGCTGGTGAATTCGGCCAGGGCGGCATCGATTTCGTCCAGCGACCTGGGCACGTTGTGCAGCAGATCCTGGAAGTAGGGCCGTTCCGCCGTCGTCAGGCCATGCTCCTCGACGAACTGCCGTTCTATCTCCGACAGGTTGTCGCCGGTCAGCTGCCATTGGTAGAGGGCCTGGACGGCACTGCGGCGGGCGAGACTTTTCGGGCTGCTGCTCATCCGGCGTCGATTTCCCGCAGCAGGTTGACCATCTCGATGGCGGACAGCGCGGCTTCCGCCCCTTTGTTGCCGGCCTTGGTGCCGGCGCGCTCGATGGCCTGCTCGATGGTGTCCACGGTCAGCACCCCGAAGGCAACGGGGATCTCGTGCTTGAGGGAGATGCTGCTGATACCCTTCACGCATTCGCCGGCCACGTAGTCGAAATGCGGTGTCGCGCCGCGGATGACGGCGCCCAGCGCGATGATGGCGTCGTAACGGCCGGTCGCGGCGGCCTTCTGCACGGCCAGCGGCAGCTCATAGGCGCCCGGAACCCGGATCAGGTGAATGTCGTCGCGCTGGGCGCCGTGCCGGACCAGCGCATCGGTGGCGCCAGCCGTCAGCGCATCGACGATGAAGCTGTTGAAGCGGGCGGCGACCAGGCAGAAATGGGCCCCTTGCACCAGCATCTGGCCCTCGTAGGTCTTGAGTATGCTTGTCATGTTGCTTGTCTCTCTGAAGTGGGTGGGATGGCGGTTCCCGCGGCCAGGTCGGACAGCCCCGCCGCAAGGCGGCCGAGGTGGGGGACGACCCAGGGATTCTGGTCGACCCAGGTGGCGCCCAGATAGTCGCCGAGGCTCCGCAATCCGCTCGGCCAGGCGGCGCGGCCGGCCCGTAGCCCGGCCAGCAGGCGCCGGGTTTGCTGCAGCGCCTGTTCCGTGAGCAGAGCGGCTGGATGGCCCAGCTCTTCCTGCCGCTGTCGCTCCAGTGCGGCGATCAGTTTGCTCAGCTGCCGGGACAGGCCGGCGATGTCGTCCGTGGTGTGGTTGATCATGACGTCGGCCCCGGGCGGCTCAGGGGCTGACCAGCTCGACGACCTCCAGCCCGTATCCCGACAGCCCCAGGTACTTCTTCGGCGAACTGCCGAGCACGCGCAGCTTGCGGATGCCGAGATCGGCCAGGATCTGCGCGCCGGTGCCGGTGGTGCGCCAGTCTTCCTGCGAGATCGCCGGGGTGGCCAATTCTACCCCGTGGTCCTCCATCTGGTACTGGTGGATGCGTTCCACCAGGGATTTGTCGTCCTCTTCCCGGCGGATCACCACCAGCGCGCCGCGGCCCTCGTCGGCAATGCGCTGCATGGCCGTGCGCAGGGGCAGCGAGGTGCCCTCGCGCTTGCCGCTGAGCAGATCGCTGAGCAGGTTGCGTCCGTGCACACGCACCAGCACCGGCTCGTCGCCGGCGATCCGGCCCATGGTCAGCGCCAGATGCAGCCGTCGGTCGACCTGATCCTGGTAGGCGATCATGCGGAACTGGCCGTAGTCGGTCGGGAAATCGCATTCACAGATGCGCTCGACGGTCTTTTCGTTCTGGATACGGTACTGGATCAGGTCGGTGATGGTGCCGATCCTGAGGCCGTGCTCGGTGGCAAATGCCTCCAGATCGGCGCGGCGTGCCATGGAGCCGTCTTCGTTGAGTATCTCGACGATCACCGCCGCCGGTTCCAGTCCGGCAAGCCGGGCCAGATCGCAGCCGGCCTCGGTGTGGCCGGCGCGGTTGAGCACGCCGCCGGGCTGGGCCATCAGCGGAAACACATGGCCGGGCTGGACCAGGTCGTCGGGCTTGGCGGACGGCGCCACGGCGCACTGGATGGTACGCGCCCGGTCAGCCGCAGAGATGCCGGTGGTGACGCCGGTCGCGGCTTCGATGGATACGGTGAAATTGGTGGAGTGGGGGGTCCGGTTCTCGTTCACCATCAGGGGCAGCCGCAGCTGCTGGCAACGCTCCCGGGTCAGGGTCAGGCAGATGAGCCCGCGGCCATAGCGGGCCATGAAGTTGATGTCCTCGGGCCGGGTATGCATGGCCGCCAGCACCAGATCCCCCTCGTTCTCGCGATCCTCGTCGTCCAGCAGGACGACCATCTTGCCGAGCCGGATGTCCTCGATCAGTTCCGCGGTGCTGTTCATGACAGGAAGCCTGTGTGCTTGAGGAGTTCCAGGGATACGCCGCCAGCCGGTTCCGCCGCTGCGTCGCCCTGCAGCAGGCGTTCCAGGTAGCGGGCCAGGAGATCGACCTCCAGGTTGACCGCGTCGCTGGGTTGCAGCTTGCCGAAGGTGGTTTCGGCCAGCGTGTGCGGCACGATGTTGACGCCAAAGCGCGCACCTTGCACGGCATTGACGGTCAGGCTGACGCCATCGATGCAGATGGAGCCCTTTTCGGCGATGTAGCGGGCCAGCGCCGCCGGGGCCTCGAGTTCGAAACGCCAGGAGCGGCCGTCGTCGCGCCTGTCCAGCACCCGGCCGATGCCGTCGACATGGCCGCTGACCAGATGGCCGCCGAGGCGCATGGTTGGCAGCAGGGCCAGTTCGAGGTTGACCGGCGAGCCGGCGCGGGCCTGGCCGAGCGTGGTGCGCGACAGCGTCTCGCGCGAGACATCGGCGCAGAAAGCCTGCGGGCCGAGGCCGACGGCCGTCAGGCAGACGCCATTCACGGCGATGCTGTCGCCGAGCCGGACCTCGTCCATCGGCAGCTTGCCGGTGGCGATGCACAGGCGGCAATCGCCGCCACGAGAGTCGATCTGGGTCAGGGTCCCGATGGCCTGGATGATGCCGGTGAACATGGCGCGTTGCCTATGGATGGATCGGTGATGGGGGGCCCTGCCGGGACGGGGCGCGGAGGGTCAGCCGCAGGTCCTGCCCCAGCTGGTGTGTCGCGTGCAGTTCCAGCGCCGGCCGGTCCGCCATCCGGCTCAGCCCCGGCAGGTGGAACAGGCCGCGCGCTGCGTCGCCCAGCACCACCGGCGCCAGGTACACGATCCATTCGTCGACCCAGCCTGCCTGCAGCAGCGCGCCGTTGAGCGTGGGACCGGCCTCGAACAGGACCTCGTTGAACTCCTGTTCCGCGAGCCAGGCGAGCACTGCCTCCAGCACCAGCCGGCCGTGGGCGTCGCCGGGCAGGGTGACGATCTCGCAGCCCGGCCAGTTCTCGCGTTGCAGCCTGGTCTGTACGGTGAGGATGACCGTCCGGCCCGGCGCGTCGATCAGGCGTGCGCCCGGCGGTATCCTGAGGCGCGAATCGAGGATGATGCGCACGGGCTGGTGAACGGCGGTGCCGCTGGTTTCCAGCCGGGCGGTCAGCTGCGGATCGTCGGCCAGGACCGTGCCTGTGCCGGTCACGATCGCCGAGCTGCGCGCTCGCAGGCGGTGGACATCGCGGCGGGCTTGCGCGCCGGTGATCCAGCGGCTTTCGCCGGAGGCCATGGCGGTGCGGCCATCCAGGCTCATGGCCAGCTTGCTGCGGACCAGGGGCTTGCCCCGTCGCATGCGCTGGCAGAAGCCCGGGTTGAGCGCCTCCGCCTCCGGACGCAGCAGGTCGCAGGTGGTCTGGATGCCGGCTTCGCGCAATTGCCGCAGGCCCGAGCCGGCCACCTTCGGATTCGGGTCTTCCATCGCCGCAACCACCCGGCGGACGTTGGCCTGGATCAGCGCCTGACTGCAGGGCGGCGTCTTGCCATGATGGCTGCAGGGTTCGAGACTCACGTAGACATCGGCGCCGGCAGCCGCGCTGCCGGCGGCGCGCAGGGCGATGACCTCGGCATGCGGTTCGCCGGCGCGCTGGTGCCAGCCCTCGCCGACGATGCGGCCCTCTCTGACGATGACGCAGCCCACCCGTGGGTTGGGGTCGGTGGTGTACAGGCCGCGGCGCGCCAGCTCGATGGCGCGCGCCATGTAGGCGGCATCCTCGCGGGTCGGGGGCGGGCCAGCCATCAGGGGCAGTCGCGCGTTGGTGCCGGCGGTTGGCTCGCCGCCGCCTTACGGCGGGAGCTGGGGCCCGTTCCCGGTTCAGGCGCGGGTGCCGCCACGGAAAACGTCGGCCTGCCCGCTATCATCAGGCTTGGGTTCGTGTTCGAGGTGGTCAATGACTTCGCGGAATTCGTTG
The DNA here is from genome assembly GCF_056880625.1 of Methyloparacoccus sp. NF-16. Taxonomy (NCBI): domain Bacteria; kingdom Pseudomonadati; phylum Pseudomonadota; class Gammaproteobacteria; order Methylococcales; family Methylococcaceae; genus Methyloparacoccus; species Methyloparacoccus sp. NF-16. The sequence continues at coordinate 811,466 of NZ_CP174130.1, forward strand.
ATGTCTTCAAAGCTGCGATAGACCGAGGCGAACCGGACATAGGCAACATGATCGAGCCGGGCCAGTTCCGCCATGACGTTTTCCCCGATCAGGCGGGAAGGGATTTCGCGCTCGCCGCAGGCCAGCAGTTTCTTCTTGATGCGCGTGATGGCCGCCTCGATCTGGTCGCTGCCCACCGGGCGTTTCTCCAGGGCGCGCAGCATGCCTGCCCGCAGCTTGTCCTCCCGGAAGGGCTCGCGACTGCCATTGGTCTTGATCACGCGGGGCAGGCTCAGCTCCGCGGATTCGAAGGTGGTGAAGCGCTCGCGGCATTCCGTGCACTCGCGCCGCCGGCGTACCTGATCGCCTTCCTGGGACAGCCTGGAGTCGATGACGCGGGTGTCCTGGGCGCCGCAGAAAGGGCATCTCATGGTCGGGCCCTGGCCCCTTGGTCCGGCTTGCGCCTCAGTCGGCGTACACCGGGTAGCGGCGGCACAGCTGGCTGACCTGGTCGCGAACCCGGTCGATCACGGCGTCGTTGTCGAGATCGTCGAGGATGTCGCAGATCCAGTCGGCCAGGGTGATGCACTCGCTTTCGGTGAAGCCGCGCGTGGTGACCGCCGGCGTGCCGATGCGGATGCCGCTGGTGACGAACGGCGATTGTGGATCATTGGGCACGGCGTTCTTGTTGACGGTGATGTGGGCCCGGCCAAGCGCCGCGTCGGCGGCCTTGCCGGTAATGCCGCGGGCGATCAGATCCACCAGCATCAGATGATTGTCGGTTCCGCCGGAGACGATGCTGAGGCCGCGCTCGAGGAGCCTGTGCGCCATGGCGCGGGCATTGGCGAGTACCTGCTGCTGGTAGGTGTGGAATTCCGGCTGCATGGCTTCCTTCAGGGCCACGGCCTTGGCGGCGATGACATGCATCAGGGGGCCGCCCTGGATGCCCGGGAAGACCAGCGAATTCAGCTTCCGCTCGATTTCCTCGTTGGCCCTGGCGAGGATCAGTCCGCCGCGCGGGCCGCGCAGGGTCTTGTGGGTGGTGGTCGTGGTCACGTCGGCGATGCCGACCGGGCTTGGGTAGACGCCCGCCGCCACCAAGCCGGCGACATGCGCCATGTCGACCAGCAGGTAGGCGCCGGCCTCGTCGGCGATGTCGCGGAAGCGTTGCCAGTCGACCACCCGGCTGTAGGCCGAGAAACCGGCCACGATCATGCGCGGACGATGTTCGCGGGCCAGTGCCTCGACCTGGTCATAGTTGATCAGGCCGGTTTCGGTATTGAGTCCATACTGTATGGCGTGGTAGATCTTGCCGGAGAAATTGACCTTGGCGCCGTGGGTCAGGTGGCCGCCGTGGGCGAGGCTCATGCCGAGGATGGTGTCGCCGGGATTCAGCAGCGCCATGTAAGCGGCGGCATTGGACTGCGAGCCGGAGTGCGGCTGCACATTGGCATAGTCCGCGCCGAACAGCCGGCGGGCACGTTCGATGGCCAGCGACTCGGCGATGTCGACGAATTCGCAGCCGCCGTAATAGCGCTTGCCGGGATAGCCCTCGGCATACTTGTTGGTCAGCGCGCTGCCCTGGGCTTGCAGCACGCGCGGGCTGGCGTAATTTTCCGAGGCGATCAGCTCGATGTGATCTTCCTGGCGCCGTTCCTCGTCGCGGATGGCAGACCAGAGCTCATCGTCGAAACCAGCGATTTCCATGCCTTTGCTGAACATGAAGGGAACCCTTGTGTGGCAGAAGTGAGGCCGGCCGGTCGGCGGGGCCCGGGCGCGGTCGATCGCGCTTTATAGCAGAATCATGCCGTATTGACACGAAATGCACCGTTTGCCGGCACAGTCAGGAGGCGCCGACCAGGCCGATGATGGTGTCCTTGAGCGCCTGCCGGTGGGCCGGGTCGCTGATCGGCAGGTTGTCCTGGCCGGTCAGGTAGAAGATGTCCTCGGCCCGGCTGCCGATGGTGGAAATCCGCGCGTTGAAAAGCCGCAGTCCACAGAGCGAGAAGGCCCGGCCGACCTTGGACAGGAGACCCGGCCGGTCGGTGGCGATCAACTCCAGGATGGTATGGCGCTGCTGCGGGTCCTCGTGGAAGTAGACCTGGGTCGGCACGTTGAAATGGCGGATCTGGCGCGATTCGCGTCGCTGGACCTTGAGCGGGGCCTGCACGGCACCGCACAGGCACTCCTTCAGCCTGACGCAGATCTGGACCTGGCGCATGGGATCGCGAATCGGCTCGCCGGTTTGCTCCAGCACGTGGTAGCTGTGCAGCACATGGCCGTCCTGTCCGGTGATGATGCGGGCATCGAAGACCGTCAGGTTGAGCTGGTCGAGCACGGCCGTGGTGTGGGCGAACAGGAAGTCCTGCCGCTGTGCGCGGATGAAGATCTCGGCGCTGCCGCGCTGGCTGACCGGTCGCAGCAGGATCAGTGGCAGTTCGTCAGGGCGGGCGGCGCTGAGGGCGATGGTGTGCCAGGCTGCTTCCTCGGCGTGGTAGCGCAGGAAATATTCGTCGGTCAGCTGCGCCGCCCAGACCCGGTCGATGGCGTCGTCGTCCAGGCTCAGCCGGGTCAGCAGGGCGTGACTTTCGGCCTTGACGTCGGCGATCTTCTCCGCCTGCTGCCAGGGCTTGGCGAGCCCGCGCCGGAACAGCCAGCGGGTCTGCAGGTAGAGTTCCCGCAGCAGCGCGTCCTTCCAGGAATTCCAGAGGCTGGGATTGGTGGCGCGGATGTCGGCGCAGGTGAGGAGATAGAGGTGATCCAGCGCGCTCTGGTCGCCGATGGCGGTGGCGAAGGACTGGATGACTTCCGGATCGTTGATGTCCTTGCGCTGGGCGGTCAGCGACATCAGCAGATGGTTCTGCACCAGCCAGCAGACCAGCCCGGTTTCGCGCTGGCTCAGGCTGTGTCGCTGGCAGAAATCGCGGGCGATGGTTGCGCCCACGGTGGAGTGATCGCCGCCGCTGCCCTTGGCGATGTCGTGCATCAGGGCGGCGACATAGAGCAGTTCCGGCCGGTCGATCAGCTCGAAGACCTCGTTGCACAGCGGGTGGTCGGGGCGGTGTTCCTCCAGCGCGAAGCGCCGCAGGTTGCGGACCACGAACAGGGTGTGCTCGTCGACCGTGTAGACATGGAAGAGGTCGTACTGCATGCGCCCGACGACCCGGGCGAAGGCCGGCAGATAGGCCGCCAGCACGCCATAGCGGTTCATGCGCCGCAGCTGGTGGGTGACGCCGATCGGCTGGCTCAGGATGGTCATGAACAGCCGGCAGGCTTCCGTCTCGCTGCGGAACCGGTCGTCGATCAGGTACAGGTGCTGCCGGATCAGGCGGATGGTGGAGGCGCGGATGCCCTTGAGTTCGGGGCGGGTCTGGAGCAGCAGGAAGATCTGGAACAGCGCCAGCGGCTGCTCGCGGAACACGTCCGGGTGGCGGACCTCGACGTAGCGATTGACCGCCTGGAACTGCTCGTCGATGGGCTCGATCCGCAGGTCCCGGCCCTGGCCCAGGGCAACCTCCTGGAACAGCTGCATCAGCAGCTCGTTCAGGCGTTCCAGCCCCATCACCGTGCGGTAGTAGAGCTGCATGAACTGCTCGACCGCTTGGTTGATGTTCTGGTCCTGGACCCCGAACTGGCGGGCGAGATCCTTCTGGTATTCGAACAGCAGCCGGTCCTCGCAGCGGTCGGTCATCGCATGCAGCGCGAACCGGATTTCCCAGAGGAAGTCCCGCGCCCGCAGCAGCTCTGCCTGTTCCGCCTCGGTCAGCCAGCCTTCCTGCACCAGGTTGAGCGAGCGGGTGTTGTAGTGACGCTTGATGATCCAGTGGATGTTCTGGATGTCGCGCAGGCCGCCAGGGCCTTCCTTGATGTTGGGTTCGAGGTTGTAGGCGGTATCGTGGTACTTGGCGTAGCGGGCCGCCTGTTCCGCCTGCTTGGCCTCGAAGAATGCCGGCGAGGGCCACAGCTGGTTCGGGGCCAGGCGTTCCCACAGCCGGTCGAACAGGGGCGCCGAGCCGAGGATCAGCCGGCATTCGAGCAGATTGGTCATCACCGTCTGGTCGGCCCGCGCCTGCTCGATGCAGTCCTCCAGTGTGCGCACGCTCTGCGCCAGCTTGAGGCCGATGTCCCAGAGAAAGCTCAGGAAGCCGGAGACGCGGGCATTCAGTTCGGGGTGGGCGGCGTCGGTGTCGTCGAGCAGCACCAGGATGTCGATGTCCGAGTGCGGGTGCAGTTCCTGCCGGCCGTAGCCGCCGACCGCGATCAGGGCCAGCCGCTCGCTGTGCTCGGCGAGGAACTGCCGCCAGGCGAGGGCGAGGATTTCATCGATGAAGTCCGAACGCTGGCGGATGAGCAGGGCGGCAGCGGTGCCGGCGCGAAAGCTCTCGGTCAGCTGGGTCCGGTTGGCCCTGAGACAGTCGCTGAAAACCTGGTGCAGGTCGGAGGGGTGGTGGCCGCCCTGCTCAAGCCAGTTCCTTAAGATGTCCGTTTTCAAGGGCGTGTGCTTCCTCTTGGCGCAGGGTCAGGATTTCGTGGCCGGTTTCCGTGACCAGGATCGTGTGTTCCCACTGGGCCGACAGGCTGTGATCCTTGGTGACCGCGGTCCAGCCATCGGGCAGGATTTTGACGTGGCGCTTGCCGAGATTGATCATCGGTTCGATCGTGAAGATCATCCCGGCCTGCAGGATCGGACCATCATCCGGCCGGCCATAGTGCAGGACCTGCGGGTCCTCGTGGAATTCCCGGCCGATGCCGTGTCCGCAGAACTCCTGTACCACCGAGTAGCCGTGCGACTCGGCATGGCGCTGGATGGCGTGGCCGATGCTGCCGAGCCGCACGCCCGGCCTGACCTCGCGTATGCCGAGATAGAGGCACTCCTGGCAGACCCGCGCCAGCCGGCTGGCGCGGATCGGTACCTCGCCGACCAGGAACATCTGGCTGGTGTCGCCGTGGTAGCCGTCCTTGATGACGGTGATGTCGACATTGATGATGTCGCCGCTTTTCAGCTTCTTCGGGCCCGGGATGCCATGGCACACCGTATGGTTGACGGAGGTGCAGATGGACTTGGGGAAGCCCTTGTAGTTGAGGGGCGCCGGGATGGCCTGCTGGACGTCGACGATGTGGTCGTGGCAGATGCGGTCCAGTTCGTCGGTGGTGACGCCCGGGATGACGTAGGGGGCGATCATGTCCAGGACCTCCGCGGCGAGACGCCCGGCGACGCGCATTTTCTCGATTTCGTCCGGCGTCTTGATGCTGATGCTCATGGCGGGATAGGGTGGCGCTGGCGGGCCCGGCGGCGGTCCGCAGATTGTTGAGGCAAGCGGTTCATGGTATAAAGGCCTGCTTTTTTTGGCAACCACACACACATATCGTCACGTCCGGCAGGGTGCCGCCCCGTCCGCGCGGGCTGGTCGCCGGTCGGGATATGTGGAGGCTCAACCCTGAACGTTCCTTAGGAGATTATCGATGTCGAACGTCACGATGCGTCAGATGCTCGAGGCCGGTGTCCATTTCGGCCACCAGACGCGTTACTGGAATCCCAAGATGGCCCCGTTCATCTTCGGTGCCCGCAGCAATATCCACATCATCAACCTTGAGAAGACCCTGCCGCTGTTCAAGCAGGCCATGGCGTACCTGGAGCAGGTTTCCGCCAAGCGCGGCAAGATCCTCTTCGTTGGCACCAAGCGCACCACCCGCACCGTGGTGCAGGAAGAGGCGCTGCGCTGCGGCATGCCCTACGTCAACCATCGCTGGCTGGGCGGCATGCTGACCAACTTCAAGACCATCAAGCAGTCGGTGGCGCGCATGAAGGAACTCGAGGCCATGCGCGACGATGGCCGCCTGCAGCGGTTCAGCAAGAAGGAAGCGCTGGGGATGATGCGCGAGCTCGACAAGCTGGTGAACAGCATGGGCGGTATCCGTGACATGGATCGGCTGCCCGACGTGCTGTTCGTGCTGGATGTCGGCTACGAGCACAACGCCATCAGCGAGGCGCACAAGCTGGGCATTCCGGTGGTCGGCGTGGTCGACACCAACAACAACCCGACCGGCATCGACTACATCATCCCTGGTAATGATGACTCCATCCGCGCCGTGCAGCTGTATGTGCAGGGCGCTGCGACCGCCATCCTGCAGGGCAGGGCCAACAGCCTGACCGCCAGCGTCGCCGAAGGCGAGGATGAGTTCGTCGAGATGGATGCCGTTCCCGCTGCCGCCGGCGCGGACGCCTGATCACGGGGCCCCGCCGGACTGGCCCTCGCCGGGCGGTCCGGGCCCGGGTGCTCAAGGATAACGCCCCCGAGTCTGGGGGCGTTTTGTTAGGCAGGGAAGCCCCGACTGGATTACCCACGTTAGCTTTAGAAGATAGAGGATTGGTCAATGTCGAATATTACGGCTGGTATGGTGAAGGAACTGCGCGAACGCACCGGTTCCGGCATGATGGAGTGCAAGAAGGCCCTGACGGAAACCAATGGCGATCTGGAAGCGGCAGTCGAACTGATGCGCAAGGCCGGTCTCGCCAAGGCCGACAAGAAGTCCGGGCGCACCGCCGCCGAGGGTTGCATCTGCTGCAAGGCCAGCGCCGACGGCAAGCGCGCCGCGATCGTCGAGATCAACAGCGAAACCGACTTCGTGGCCAAGGGCGATGATTTCGTCGAATTCGCCAACCTGGTGGCGCAGACCGCGCTGGACTCCGGCGCCGATACGGTCGAGGCACTGCTGGAGGCCCGCATTCCGGGCAACGGCGCCACCGTCGAGGAAACCCGCCGGGCCATGGTGGCCAAGATCGGCGAGAACATCGCCGTGCGCCGTTTCGAGCGTCTGGAAGCCCCGGCCGGCCTGGTGGCCAGCTACCTGCACGGCAGCCGCATCGGTGTCCTGGTCGCTCTGGACGGCGGCGACGCCGAGCTTGGCAAGGACATCGCGATGCACGTGGCCGCCAGCAAGCCGGCCTGTGTGGATGAAAGCGGCGTCGATCCCGATGTCGTCGAGAAGGAAAGGGTCATCTTCAGCGCCCAGGCCGAGGCCAGCGGCAAGCCGGCCAATGTCATCGAGAAAATGATCGAGGGCCGCATCAAGAAATTCCTGGGCGAGATCACGCTGGTCGGCCAGCCCTTCGTCAAGGACCCGGACCAGACTGTCGGCAAGCTGCTGGCGGACAAGGGTGCCAGGGTCGCGCGCTTCGTCCGTCTGGAAGTCGGCGAGGGCATCGAGAAGGTCGAGAGCAATTTCGCCGAAGAGGTCATGGCGCAGGTCCGGGCGTCCTGATCTCCCAGTGCCGTCCGGGTGCCGGCAAGGGTGCCCGGACGGGTGGTTTCATCCCCCATCGCAGCGGCTTACCGATGAGTACACCCCGATATACGCGCATCCTGCTGAAACTCAGTGGCGAAGCCCTGATGGGCGAGCAAGCCGGCGGCATCGACCCCGGTGTCATTCGCCGTCTGGCGCAGGAAGTGGCCGATCTCTGCGATGCCGGCGTCCAGGTCGGCCTGGTCATCGGCGGCGGCAACTTCATTCGTGGCGCCCAGACCGCGGGTGAGGGGCTGGAGCGGACCACCGGCGATTACATGGGCATGCTGGCCACGGTCCTCAATGCGCTGGCCATGCAGGACGCCCTCGAGCACCGTGGCCGTCCCGTGCGGGTGATGTCGGCGCTCAAGATCAACCAGGTGTGCGAGGACTACATTCGCCGCCGTGCCGTGCGGCACCTGGAAAAGGGCCGCGTGGTGATCTTCGCGGCCGGGACGGGCAATCCCTTCTTCACCACTGATACGGCTGCCAGCCTGCGGGCCATCGAAATCAACGCCGAGCTGCTGATCAAGGCCACCAAGGTCGATGGCGTCTACAGCGCAGACCCGATGAAGGACCCGGGCGCCACGCTCTACAAGCGGCTCACCTACGACGAGGCGCTCGACCAGCGCCTGAACGTGATGGATGCCTCCGCACTGGTGCTCTGCCGCGACCACGACATGCCCCTCAGGGTCATGAATGTATTCGAATCCGGAGCCGTGATGCGCCTGGTGCAGGGCGAGGACGTCGGCTCCCTGATAGTAACGGGTAAACCAGCATGATTGACGATCTCCACAAACGTACCGCCGAGCGCATGGGCAAGAGCATCGACTCGCTCAGGCACGAACTGGCCAAGATTCGCACCGGCCGCGCCCATCCCAGCCTGCTCGATCATGTCACCGTGTCCTATTACGGCAACGAGGTGCCTCTCAGCCAGACGGCCAACATCACGGTCGAGGATGCCCGTACCCTGGCGGTGGCGCCCTGGGAACGCAACATGGTGCAGGCGATCGAGAAGGCCATCATGACCTCCGACCTGGGGCTCAACCCGTCCACCGCCGGCACCGTGATCCGGGTGCCGATGCCGCCGCTGACCGAGGAGCGTCGCCGCGACCTCATCAAGGTCGTGCGGCATGAGGCCGAGAACGCCCGCGTCGCCATCCGCAATATCCGCCGCGATGCCAACAACGATCTCAAGAATGCGCTCAAGGACAAGCTGATCTCCGAGGACGAGGAGCGGCGCAGCCAGGAGCAGGTCCAGAAACTGACCGACCAATACGTGAAGGAGGTCGATGTCGTGCTGGCGGAAAAAGAAAAGGACCTGATGGCGATCTGAGGCCTTCCGAGGGCTGTTCCCCCCGTCTTTCCACGGCGCCGGCCAGGCGGCCCGACCCGGTGGTCGGGTCCGGATGGCTGGCCGACCCACCCGGTAGTGTCCATGTCCGTTCCCCCGGTCTCGCCCGATTCCCGCCTGCCCCGGCATGTCGCCATCATCATGGATGGGAATGGGCGCTGGGCCAAGCAGCGTTATCTGCCGCGGCCCGCCGGCCATCGCGCCGGGGTGACCTCCGTGCGCCGGACCGTCGAGCAGTGCATCGCCAAGGGGATTGAGGTGCTGACCCTGTTTGCTTTCAGCAGCGAGAACTGGCGGCGTCCGCCGCAGGAGGTCTCGCTGCTGATGGAGCTTTTCATCGCCAGCCTGGAGCGGGAAACCCGCAAGCTGCACGAGAATGGCGTGCGCCTGCGCGTCATCGGCGAGCGCACCGCCTTCGCGCCCAGGCTCCAGGACAAGATTGCCGAGGCCGAGGCCATGACCGCCGCCAATCGCGGCCTGCATCTGGTCATCGCCGCCAACTATGGCGGCCGCTGGGACATCGCGCAGGCCAGCCGGCAGCTGGCCATCGAGGTGGCCGAGGGTCGCCTGCGGCCCGACGAGATCACCTCGGAGCGGCTGGCGTCACGCCTGGTGCTGGCCGACCTGCCGGAGCCGGACCTGTTCATCCGTACCGGCGGCGAGCAGCGCATCAGCAATTTCCTGCTCTGGCAGCTGGCCTATACCGAGCTGTATTTCACCCCGCGCCTCTGGCCCGACTTCGACGAGACGGCCTTCGGCGAGGCGCTGGCGAGTTTTGCCAGCCGCCAGCGGCGCTTCGGTTACACCGGCGACCAGATCGAGCAGATCACCCAGCGCCAAGTCCCGCCCGATCCGACCCAAACCTGAACGTTTCCCGGAAGAACCTCATGCTCAAGAACCGCGTACTTACCGCTTCGCTATTGGCGCCGTTCATCATCGCGGCGATCCTGTTCCTGCCGCCGGACGGTTTCGCCGGACTGTGGGGTGCCATCATCCTGCTGGGTGCCTGGGAGTGGGGCGGGCTGTCCGGCCTGCCGCAGGGCGGGCGCATCGGTTTCACTCTCGGTATCCTGCTGGTGCTGCTGGTGGCCCGCTTCTTCGCCATCTACTGGGCGCCGGGCGAGTTGCCGATCTGGTTCTATGCGCCGGTGCTCGTCTGGTGGCTCGGCTGGGGCATTGCCTTCCGGAAGATGCCGGAGAAGCTGGTCAAACTGCGCTATCCGGTGCCGGCGCGGCTGGCCGGCGGCGCGCTGGTGCTGATTTCCGGCTGGGTACTGATGGTATGGCTGCGGCTGAATTTTTCCGAATACCAGGTGCTCTACCTGGTGCTGCTGATCTGGCTGGCCGACATCGCCGCCTATTTCGTCGGCAAGCGCTGGGGCTTCGCGAAACTGGTGCAGGCGGTCAGCCCCGGCAAGACCATCGAGGGCGTGTATGGCGCGCTGTTCGCCGCCGTGGTGCTGGCGGTTCCGGTGGGCCTGCTGGTCGGGCTTGAAACCATGACGCTGGTGGATTTCGTCTTCCTGTCGCTGCTGACGGTGGCCTTCTCGGTCTGCGGCGACCTGTTCGAGAGCCTGGCCAAACGCGTCCGCGGGGTCAAGGACAGCAGCGGCATCCTGCCGGGGCATGGCGGCGTCCTGGACCGCATCGACAGCCTGCTGTCGGCCGCAGCTATCTTCTATGCCGGCTCCCTGCTGATTCCCGTGTTCCTGCTGCCGGGACCGATGCTGGAGCCGGAGATCATCATGCAGATGGACGAGGCGCCGGCACTGGAGGCGCCGCCGGCCGACCATCACTACGATGGTCCGATGGAAGTGCCGCCGGAACTGGAACCCGACGCCCGGCACGACGGTGCGGAGACCCGGCCATGAAGGGGATCTGCGTACTGGGTTCGACCGGATCGATTGGTGTCAGCACGCTGGATGTGGTCGGCCGGCATCCCGACCGCTATCGCGTGGTCGCGCTGACCGCCAACCACAACATCGACCGGCTGTTCGAGCAGTGCCGGCGTTTCCGCCCCCCCTATGCCGTCATGATCGACGAGCCGCCGGCGGCCGAGCTGCGCCGGCGGCTCCGGGACGCCGGTATCGAGACCGAGGTTCTGAGCGGCGTGCGCGCGCTGGAGGCGGTCTGCGTGCTGCCCGAGGTGGACTCGGTGATGGCCGCCATCGTCGGCGCGGCCGGCCTGCTGCCCACGCTGGCCGCGGCCAGGGCCGGCAAGACCGTGCTGCTGGCCAACAAGGAAGCGCTGGTGATGTCCGGTCCGCTGTTCATGTCCGCCGTGCGCGAATCCGGGGCGGACCTCCTGCCGATCGACAGCGAGCACAATGCCATCTTCCAGTGCATGCCGGCCAACTATCATGCCGGCCGAACCGCCCCCGAGGTGCGTCGTATCCTGCTCACTGCGTCGGGTGGCCCGTTCCTGCGCAAGGGCCTGGGCGAACTGCACGATGTCACGCCGGCCGAGGCCGTGGCCCATCCGAACTGGGTGATGGGGCGCAAGATATCGGTGGACTCGGCCACCATGATGAACAAGGGGCTGGAACTCATCGAGGCCTGTCTGCTGTTCAATGCGCCGCCGGAGCTGGTGCAGGTGGTGATCCACCCGCAGAGCGTGATCCACTCCATGGTCGACTATGTCGACGGTACCGTGCTGGCGCAGATGGGCAATCCCGACATGCGGATTCCGATCGCCCATGCCATGGCTTGGCCCGAGCGGTTCGATTCCGGCGCCGAACCGCTGGACCTGTTCGCGGTCAAACGGCTCGATTTCGAGGCGCCCGACTTCCAGCGCTTCCCCTGTCTGCAGCGGGCCTATGACGCCGTACGGGCAGGTGGCACCATGCCGGCGATACTCAACGCGGCCAACGAGCTGGCAGTGGCATCGTTTCTCGATGGCGGCATCCGCTTCACCGATATCCCCGATGTGATCAGTCACTGCATGATGTCGGTGCCGGTCGGGCGGGCGGACAGTATCGAAACGGTGCTGGAGGCCGACCGTTCGGCGCGCGAGACGGCCGGGGCGTATATTCGGAAGCTCTGACGCCACCCACAGGCCAATGTCATGTCATCGCTACCCCACACGCTGTTCTTCTTCGTCGTCTCGCTGGTCATCCTGATTGCCGTGCACGAGTTTGGCCATTACTGGATGGCCAGAAAGCTCGGCGTCAAGGTTCTGCGCTTCTCGCTGGGCTTCGGCCGCATCATCTGGCGCTGGCAGAAGACGCCGCAGGACACTGAGTTCACCCTCTCGGCGCTGCCCCTGGGCGGCTATGTGAAGATGGTTGATGAGCGGGAGGGCGAGGTGGCGAGCGCCGACCTGCCGTACGCCTTCAACCGGCAGCCGGTCGCGTGCCGTGCCGCTATCGTGCTGGCGGGGCCCGTGTTCAATTTCCTGCTGGCGATCCTGGTCTACTGGCTGGCCTTCCTGTGGGGTGAGACCGGAACGCGGCCGGTGGTCGGCGAACTCAAGTCCGGCACCCTGGCCGAGCGTGCCGGCTTCCGTGAAGGCGACGAAATCGTCGTCATCGGCGATGAGGGCACGCCGACCTGGAGCCTCGCCATCAGCCGGATTCTGGAACTGGCGCTGGACGAGGAGCCGATTCCCGTCACCGTGACCGAGGCCGACGGCTCCACCCGCCATCTGTCGCTGGTGATTCCCCATGAGGACGTGCAGAAGCCGGAGGTGCTCTATCGCCGGCTCGGCCTGCGGCCCTGGGAACCGGTGCTGGAGCCCGTGGTCGAGCGTGTCGAGCCCGGCGGCGCCGCGGAACGGGCCGGTCTCATGGCGGCCGATCGCATCGTCAGCGCCGACGGCCTGGCCATCAGGAACTGGAAGCAGTGGGTCGACTTCGTGCGCGACCGACCCGATCAGGCCATCCAGACCGCGATCGAGCGCGACGGGGCGCGCCTTGGCCTCGTCATCACGCCGGCTATCGCCGAGGCGGACGGACAGCGGATCGGCCGCATTGGCGCCGCCGTGCAGGTGCCGCCGAAGCTGATCGAGGCGATGACGGTCGAGTATCGTCTCGGTGTCTGGCCGGCCTTGGTCGCGGCCACCCGCAAGACCGCCGATATTTCCCTGGCCACCCTCAGGATGGCTGGTCGCATGCTGGTCGGCAAGGCCGCCGTGGAGAACCTCAGCGGCCCCATCAGCATCGCCCAGTATGCCGGCCAGTCCGCCAGCCTCGGCTTCGGCCAGTTCATGAAGTTTCTCGCCCTGGTCAGCATCAGCCTGGGTGTCCTGAACCTGCTGCCGATTCCTGTGCTGGACGGTGGGCATCTGTTCTTCTATCTGGTCGAGGCGATCAAGGGCAGTCCCCTGTCGGATCAGGCCCAGATGGCGTTCCAGCAGGTCGGCATGTTTATCCTTCTGTGCCTGATGGCGCTGGGGTTCTACCTCGACATCGGGCGCGTTTTCGCCTCCTAATCCCCATTGAGGTTACTCATGAAGAAGATGACTCTGGCTGCCATTGCTGGTCTGGCCCTGTTCGGCACCCAGGCCGAGGCCGATACCAAGACGGTTGAAGCGGCGCTCAAGCAGGCCCTGCCGACCATCAAGCCGGATGCGATCAGCGAGTCGCCCCTGAAGGGGCTGTACGAGGTCGTCGTCGGTGCCCGGCTGTTTTACGTGTCGGAGGATGGCCGCTACCTGATGCAGGGGTCGATGATCGACCTCAAGAGTCGGGAGGATCTGACCGAGAAGAAGCTTGCCGATGCCCGTCTCGGGGCACTCAAGAAGCTGGGCACGGACAAGATGATCGTCTTCAAGCCCAAGATTCTCCGCCATGTCGCCTATGTGTTCACCGATATCGACTGCGGTTACTGCCGGAAACTCCATTCGGAAATGGATCAGTACCTGAAGGAAGGCATCGAGATCCGCTACCTGTTCTTCCCCCGTGCCGGCAAGGATTCCGACTCCTACTACAAGGCGGTAACCGTCTGGTGCGCCAAGGATCGCAACGAGGCCCTGACCCGGGCCAAGAACGGCGAGAACCTGGCTCGCAAGACCTGTGACAATCCGGTGGACGAGCACATGGAACTGGCCTCGGCCATGGGGGCCAACGGGACGCCGATGATCGTGACCGAGAAGGGCGCGATTCTGCCGGGTTACGTTCCCGCGCCGCAGCTGACCAAGATGATGGAGGAAAAACCGGTGGCGCTCCCAGAGGCCGCGCAGGATACCGTCGAGGAAGCCAAAAAGCCTTGAGGCGCCGCCACCTGGTCTGCAACAGGGCCGGGATGGGCGGAAGGGACAGAAAAAAGGCCGGCAATGCCGGCCTTTTTCATGGCTGAAGGTTAACCCTCAGTGGCTGACCTCGACCTTCTTGCCCTTGGCCTGACCGATGGCCTTGAGTATTTCGCCGAACCAGGGCACATCGATGTCGAACGGCTTGCCGCCCTTGATGCGCGGGAACTCGATGGCGCGCAGGACGTTGTTGTTGTCCTCGTCGTGGCCGATGACGCCGGACTCGCGCTTGAACGCGCACTCGACGGCCAGATCGGTGCAGGACTTGATCAGGCGCAGGTCGTCGGCATTGGCGGCAGCGGCGCGGGCGAAGTAGCCGGACTTCTGCACCAGCACCTTTTCGGCGCCCAGCATCTTGGCGAACTGTTCGCCAAACCACTTGCCCGGGTTGATGGTGTCCAGCTTGATGTGGCCGAAGGCATCGCGCTCCACTTCCTGACCCTTGGCCTGCATTTCCGCGACGATGGCATCGACGCCGGCGCCTTCGGAAATGAACAGATTGACGCAGTCATACTTATCCATGACACCGCGCAGACGCTCGGCTTCGGCGGCCAGATCGATGTCCATCTCCGGCACAAAGACGGCGTGGACGTCATAGCAATCACGACCCAGACCGATGCCAGGAACCCACTCTTCGCGATCCAGCAGTTTGCGGTATTCCAGCGCGGTGGCGGCGGTCAGCCAGCCACAGTTGCGGCCCATGACTTCGTGCACGATCAGCATGCGCGGGTTGGCGCCGGTTTCGGCGACGACATTGCGGTAATAACGCGCGCCCTGCTCGGCGGCGGTCCAGGCGCCCAGTGACTGCCTGATGGGGAAGACGTCGTTGTCGACGGTCTTGGGCAGGCCGATCACGGTCAGGCCGTAGTTGTTCCGGGCCAGGAAAGCGGCCAGATCCGCCGCGGCGGTATTGGTGTCGTCGCCGCCGATGGTGTGCAGGATGTCGACGCCGTCCTTGACCAGCTGGTCGGCCGCGACCTTCTGCGGGTCCTCGCCCTCCTTCACCAGGCCCCGCTTGACGCAGTCCTTGACGTTGGTCAGCTTGACGCGGCTGTTGCCGATCGGCGAACCGCCGAACTTGTGCAGCAGGTGCGCCTTTTCGCGGATTTCCGGCGTGATCTTGTAGGAGTCGCCCAGCAGCAGTCCCTTGTAGCCGCCATGGTAGGCGATGATTTCGATGCTGGGATCGATCTCGGTGTAACGCTCGATCAGGCCGCCGACGGCGGAGCTGAGGCAGGGGGCAAGGCCACCTGCGGTCAGGAGTGCGACTTTCTTGGGTTTGCTCATGGATATCTGTAAGAGTTGTGGGTGGAAAAACCGGAAAGAATAGCGGAAGCCGGCTCGGCGGATAAGGTCGGCGGGTCTTGTGCGGCGCGGGTCGGGATGCGGGATGCGGCGCTAGCTCCCGGCCGGCAGCTGGGCCGCCGCCTCGCGATCCGTCAACCAGAGCGATCCGCCCTCTGCCGCCCGGATGCGGGCGGCGGGCAAGGCGGCGGGCGCGCCGGGCGGGGTTTCGAAAACGGTTCTCAGTGTGGCGGCCTTGTCCGCGCCGGTGACCAGAAACCAGACCGCCCGGGATCGGTTGAGCGTTGCCGCCGTCAGGGTCAGCCGCGTCGGCGGCGGTTTCGGCGAGTCGCGGACGACGGACACCGCACCCGCCGGCTCGGGCCGGCCGGGAAACAGGGATGCGGTATGGCCATCGGGGCCCATGCCGAGCAGCGCCAGGTCCAGCACGATGGGGTCCGGCCGGAAGAAGCGGGCCAATTCCTCCGCATAGGCCGTGGCACAGGTCTCCGGGGATTCGCCCTCGGTCGGCATGGCGTGGAACTGTTCGGCGGCGATGGGCAGGCCCGCCAGCAGGGTTTCCCGCACCAGGCGGGCGGTGCTCTCGGCATCCGCTGGCGCCACGAAGCGCTCGTCGGCCAGGAACAGATGCACCCGGCTCCAGTCGAGCGCCTGGCGGTAGGGGGGCTGGGTCAGCAGCTGGTAGAGCCGCCGGGGTGTCGAACCGCCCGAGAGGGCGACGGTGAAGCGCGCGCGTTCCCGCAGTGCCTGGGTGGCCAGTTCGACCAGCCGGCTGGCAGCCTCGCGGGCCAGATCGTCGGCGCTGCCGGCGACGAAGAGTTCGCGCCCGTGGCTCATCGCAGGGACTTGTAGCGGTTGATCAGCCCGTTGGTCGAGCTGTCGTGGGCGTGCGAGGGCTCCGGTCCCTTGAGGTCGGCGAGGATCTTGCGCGCCAGCTGCTTGCCCAGCTCCACTCCCATCTGGTCGAAGGAGTTGATGTTCCAGATGGCGCCCTGCACGAATATCTTGTGTTCGTAGAGCGCGATCAGGCTGCCCAGTGTCTCCGGCGTCAGCTTGCGGTAGAGGATGGAGTTGGACGGCCGGTTGCCGCGGAAGGTCTTGGCCGCGGCAAGCTCCTGCAAGCGTTCTCCCTTGATGCCTTCGGCCTTCAGTTCGGCCTTGGCCTCCTCGAAGGTCTTGCCCAGCATCAGCGCCTCGGTCTGGGCGATGAAATTGGAAATCAGCAGTTCGTGGTGCTCGCCGAGGTTGTGATGGCTCTGGGCGGCGGCAATGAAATCGCAGGGAATCAGCGCGCTGCCCTGGTGCATCAGCTGGTAGAAGGCATGCTGGCCGTTGGTGCCGGGCTGGCCGAAGATGATCGGCCCGGTACTGTAGTTGACCGGATGTCCCTCGAGATCGACGGTCTTGCCGTTGCTCTCCATGTCGCCCTGCTGGAGATAGGCGGGCAGGTATTCCAGATGCTGGTCGTAGGGCAGGATGGCGTAGGCGTCGGCGGCGAAGAAATTATCGTACCAGATGCCGAGCAGCGCCATGATCACCGGGATGTTGCGGTGGAAGGGCGCGGTACGGAAATGCTCGTCGATGCGGTGAGCGCCTTCCAGCATCGCCTCGAAACGGTCCATGCCGACCGCCAGCGCGATGGGCAGGCCGATGGCCGCCCAGATCGAATAGCGCCCGCCGACCCAGTCCCAGAATTCGAACATGTTGGCGGTGTCGATGCCGAACTCGGCGACCTTTTCCGAGTTCGTCGAGATGGCCACGAAATGCTTGGCGACGGCGCTGGAATCCTGCACCCGCGCCAGCAGCCATTCCCGGGCCGACTTGGCGTTGGCCATGGTCTCGAGGGTGGTGAAGGTCTTCGAGGCGACGCAGAACAGCGTGGTCTCGGGATCCAGCCCGAACAGGGTCTTCACCAGGTCGGCATCGTCGACATTGGAAATGAAATGCACCCGCAGACCGGGATCGACATAGGGCCAGAGCGCCCGCACCACCATGCGCGAGCCGAGATCCGAACCACCGATGCCGATGTTGACGACATCCGTGATCGACTTGCCGGTGCAGCCCTTCCAGCGACCGGAGCGCACCGCCTCGGTGAAGCGGCGCATCATGCCCAGCACGCGGTTGACGTCCGGCATCACGTCGTCGCCGTCGAGCAGGATCGGCCGGTTGGACCGGTTGCGGAGCGCGATGTGCAGCACCGCGCGGTTCTCCGTGACGTTGATGCGGGCGCCGCGGAACATGGCCTCGATCTTGGCCGAAAGCTTGGACTCCTCGGCCAGCTGTTCCAGCAGGCTCATCGTCTTCTCGGTGATCCGGTTCTTCGAGAAGTCGAACAGGATGTCGTTGAAGGTCAGGGAGAAGCGCTCGAAACGCTGTGGATCAGCCGCGAAAAGGTCGCGCATATCCACGCCCGCCATCTCTTGCCGGTGTTTATCGAGTGCCCGCCAGGCCGGTAATTGGGTAGGTTGAGTCATTCAGTGATCACCGACAAATGATGAGCGCGATGCTATCAAACCGCGCTGGCCAGAGGAACATTTAGTTGTAGCGGCACGCGGCGCAGTTACCGGGGAAGATCGTGCAGGCGACAAAGGGGATTTATCATGTGAAATTATCGCGAATCAGGGAGCCAAGCATGCATGCCGAATTCTGGTTGAAGAAGTGGGAAGACGCCGAAACCGGATTTCACCAGGACCAGGTCCATCCGTTGCTGGTCCGGCATTGGCCGGCGCTGGAGCGGGGGCCCGGTTGTCGGGTTCTGGTGCCCCTGTGCGGCAAGTCGGTGGACATGGTCTATCTTGCGGGCCTGGATCATGCCGTCACCGGCATCGAGTTGAGCGCCCTGGCCATCCGCCAGTTCTTCGCCGAGCAGGGCCTTGAGCCCGAGACCTCGGCGCGGGCCGGGTTCCGGGTGCATGCCGCCGGGGCGCTGAGGCTGATCGAGGGCGATTTCTTCGCCCTGGAGACCGGCCTCGTGGGGCCGGTCGACGCGGTCTACGACCGGGCTGCCCTGATCGCCATGCCGCCCGAGCGGCAGACGGACTATGTCCGGCAACTCGAGCCCCTGGCGGCGACGGCGCCGATTCTCCTGGTCACGCTCGATTACGATCCGGCGGAGATGCAGGGGCCTCCCTTCGCAACGCCGCCGGCGCAGGTCGAGCGGCTGTTCGACGAGCGTTACCGGATACATTGCCTGGCGCGGCAGGACGCCCTGGCCGACAACCCCGGCCTCGCGCGGCGGGGCCTGACAGGCCTGAGCGAAACCGTCTGGCACCTTCGGCCCCGTTGAGGAAGGCGCGTCCCGCGGGCGCTGCGCTATCTGGTAAACTCGCGCCATTTTTCGCTGGACCGGAACCGCCCGACGTGCTGAAAATCCTACGGATCGCCACCCGCAAGAGTCCGCTGGCACTGTGGCAGGCCGAACATGTTGCCGAACGCCTTCGGTGTGCGCATCCCAGCCTGGAGGTGCGCCTCGTCACGATGGTGACGCGCGGCGACAAGATACTGGACGCACCGCTGGCCAAGGTGGGCGGCAAGGGGCTGTTCGTCAAGGAACTCGAGCAGGGGCTGCAGGACGGCGAGGCCGACATTGCCGTGCATTCGATGAAGGATGTTCCGGCCGAACTGCCCGAAGGCCTGCAGCTCAGCGCCATCCTCACGCGCGAGGATCCGCGCGATGCCCTGGTCTCGCACCGCCATGCCGGGTTGCATGAGCTTCCCGCCGACGCGCGTATCGGTACCTCCAGCCTGCGTCGCCAGTGCCAGCTGCGCCAGCACCGCCCCGATTGCCGCATCAGCAGCCTGCGCGGCAATGTCGGTACGCGGCTGGAAAAGCTCGCAAGCGAGAACCTGGACGCGATCGTGCTGGCGGCGGCCGGCCTGATCCGCCTCGGCCTGGCCGAGCGCATCACCCAGGTGCTGGCGCCCGAGGACAGCCTGCCGGCTGTCGGCCAGGGCGCGATCGGTATCGAGAGCCGCCGGGACGATGCTGCCGTCAACGATCTGCTGGCCCCGCTGCACGATAGCGACACCGCCACCTGTGTCGGTGCCGAGCGGGCCTTCAACCAGCGCCTCAACGGCGGCTGCCAGGTGCCGATCGCCGGCTACGCCGAACTCGCCGACCAGCGGCTGTGGCTGCGGGGCCTGGTGGCCGATCCCGTGACCGGCCATGCTGTCCGTGGCGAGATACGGGGACCCCGGGACCAGGCCGAAGCCTTGGGGGTGGCGCTGGCGGACCGCCTGCTTGCCGAGGGGGCCGAGCGGATTCTCCGGGAACTGTACGCCGCCTCATGACATGAAGACGCATGCCCTGCAGCCGCTGGCGGATATGACCATCCTCGTGACCCGGCCCGAGGGCCAGGGCGAGGGGCTGGCCCGACTGATTGCCGAGGCCGGCGGCCGGCCGCTGCTAGCGCCACTGCTGGCGATCGCGCCGGTCGAGTCCCCGGCCGAGGCGCAGCAGCGGCTGGCGGCGTTGTCCTCCTGGGACTGGCTGGTCTTCGTCAGCGCCAATGCGGTCCGGCAATCGCTGCGGCTGGTTCCGTGGGCCGGCCAGCGTCCGCCCGGCACCCGCCTCGCCGCCGTGGGCGAGGCGACGGCGGCGGCGCTGGAGCAGGCGGGACTGGCGGTCGACCTGATTCCCTACCCGGATTTCAACAGCGAGACCCTGCTCGCCGATCCGCGACTGGCCGAGGTCTCAGGCCAGCGGATACTCATCGTGCGCGGCCGGGGCGGCCGCGAGCATATGGCCGACGTACTCCGCCAGCGCGGGGCGGAGGTCGACTATGCCGAGGTCTACCGCCGGGTGCCGGTCGCGGCGGAGATTTTCGCGCCGGCGCTCGCCGCCTGGCAGGAGGGTGATCTGGCCGCCGTGGTGGTCACCAGTGGCGAGGCGCTGTCGCATCTCGCCGAGCTCCTGCGCGGAGCCGCCCTGGCCGATCGCGAGCGACCGACACTGATCGTGCCGGGGGCCCGCATCGCCGCGCTGGCCCGCACCTTGGGCTGGTCACAGGTGATGATTGCCGAGCAGGCCAGCGACGAGGCCATCGTCCAGTCGCTGAAGCAGCTCGCCCATGCCCGCAAGACCGGTCAGGGGCCCGCCGCCCTGCTGGCCGTGCCGCCATCCGTGTCCCCGGCCGAAGTGATCCCGCCCGAACCCGAATCCACACCGACGGTCGCGCCGGGTTTGCCGCCGTCATCCCCAGAACCCGCGCTGCGGGGGGAGCATCCCTTGACCGAGTCTGAAACCATTTCCGCGCCGGCTGGCCCGGCTCCCGAGACCTCCCTCGCGGAGACCACGCCGCCCAGCGCCGAGGAAAAGGCGCCCGAACAGCCGCAGACGAAGGCCAGGGGCAAAGGCCGGCCGGCGGCGGGCGAGACCGGCTCCACCGGGCCGAAGAAGTCCCGCAGCCTGGCCTGGGTCGGGTATCTGATCCTGCTGGGGGTCGTCGGCCTGGCCGTCGGCGGCTGGTTCCTGCTGCAGGAGCTGCGCTCGCGCCAGGAGGGGCTGGGCGGCCAGATTTCCGACAAGTCGCAGCAGGTTCAGGAGGTGAGCCATCAGATGAGCGCCGTGCAGTCGGAACTGGCTGCGCTGCACTCGCAGCTGGCGACGCTGCAGAACCAGTTCTCCGGCAGCGACGCCAAGCTGGAGCGCCGGCTGGGCGAGCAGGGCGAGCAGCTCGACCTGAAGCTGGACGCCGCCCGCAGCGAACTGGCGGACGCGATCCAGCAGATCCAGCGCCAGCTCGACAAGACGCGGGGCGATGTCCTGATTACCGACGCCGAATACCTGCTCAATGTCGCCAACCAGAAGCTCAGCCTGGTCGGCGATGTGAAATCGGTCCTCGCAGCCATGGAAGCCGCCGATCAGCGGCTGCACGAAAGCGGCGATCCGGCCGTCTACAAGGTGCGCGAGGTGCTCGCCGGCGAGATCGCCGCGCTGCGGAAAATCCAGGCCCCGGACGTGGTCGGCGTTTCCGCCCGGTTGCTGGCCCTGGAGAGGAAGGTGCCCGGCCTGCCGCTGATCCTGCCTCATGCCGGCACGGTCAAGCAGCATGAGAAGGCCAGGGACGAGGCGCCTGTCCAGCAGCCGGATGAGGCGGCGCAGGGCGATGCGCTGGACAGTGCCCTCAAGGGTTTCAAGGAACTGGTCACCGTGCGCCGGACCGATCAGCCGGTCGAGGCGTTGCTGACCCCGGAGCAGGTCGAAGTCCTGCGGCAACTGCTGTTGCTCAAGCTGGAAGCCACCCGGGCGGCACTGCTCAGGAATGACGACCAGTTGTACCGCGACAGCCTGTCCGCGGCGATCGACTGGCTCGAACGGCATTTCGACGGCAAGGCGCCGGAAACACGGGCCATGCGCGAGGAGCTGGAGGCGCTGGCGGATCGCTCCCTCAAGGTCGCCTATCCCGACATCAGCCAGTCGATGCTCATGTTGCAGAACATCGAGAAGCTGCGGCTCGAGGCGGAGGATGCCGTGCTGCGTGGCAAATCCTCCTCGCCGGCACCGGTTGCCGCGCCGGTGGCGCCCTCTGTCCTCTCGCCGGCCGCGAGCGAGTCGTCCGCAGCGCAGCCAAAAGAGGAAACGCCGGTTCCCGCCGGCCAACCGGCAGCGCCGGCCGAAGGCTCGCCGCCCACCGAGGCCAGCCCCGCCCAGGATGCGGGAGAGCGTCTGTGAGACGCCGCATCGTCTTTTCCCTGGCGGCCTTCCTGCTGGCGTTCGCGCTGGTCGCGCTGGGCTACCGTCATCTCTCGTCCGCCGGCAACGCCGGCTATGTCATCGTCGGCCTTGGTGACTGGGTGCTGGAGACGTCGCTCTACTTCGTGATCGTGGTGCTGGTGCTGCTGTTTCTGGCCCTGTATCTGGGTATCCGCTTCCTGACCGGCGCAGCCAGGCTGCCCGACTCGATCAAGAAGCGCAACACCGAGCAGCGCGTCCGGAAATCGGTGGAAGCCTTGCTCAGCGGCCTGATCGACACGGTCGAGGGCAAGTGGGAAAAGGCCGAGCGCAACCTCATCCGGCATGCTGCCGACAGCAGCCTGCCACTGCTCAATTACCTGACCGCGGCGCGTGCCGCCCATGCCCGCGGTGCGCCGGAGCAGCGCGAGGACTATCTGCAGCGGGCCCGCAACAGCGCACCGCAAGCCGAACTGGCAGTCGACCTCAGTCGCGTCAAGCTGCTGATGGGCAGCCATCAGTTTGCCGAGGCACTCGAGTGCCTGAACGAGATCAACCGCAAGACGGCCAATCATCCCGTGGCCCTGCGTCTCATGTGCGAGTCCTATGTCCAGACCCGCGACTGGGATGCCCTGCATCATCTGATTCCCGTCCTGCGCGAAGGCAAGCTGTTCGGCGAGAAGGAACTGCGCGGACTGGAGATACGCGCCTACCGGTCATTGCTGGAGAAGCGCGCCCTGACCCGCGACCCGGCGCTCATCCGCGAGATCTGGCGCATGGTGCCGGACGTGGTCCGCAGCGAGGCGGACGTGGCCTTTCCCTATTGCCAGGGCATGATCGATGCCGGCGTCGGCGACGAGGTCGAAGAGGATGTCCGCCTGGCCCTGGGCCGTGACTGGCAGCCGCGCCTGTTGGCGCTCTATGCCCGGATCGCGGGCGATGCGGAGCGGCAGCTGGCCAGTGCCGAACATTGGCTGGGGCCGCACCACGAGGATCCGCAGCTGTTGCAGGTACTGGCCATCCTGGCCCGCCGGGCGGGGCAGGCCGACAAGGCCCGCGAGTATGTCCTGCGCAGCCTGGCCATCAGGCCGACGGCCGAAGCCTGCCAGCTGATGGGCGACCTGCTTTACGAAGCGCGGGATTTTGTCGCCGCGGCCGGCGTCTATCGGCAGGGGATGCGCCTGGCCGGTGGAGAGCCGATCGATGCCGATGCGCTTGAGCGTGCCGCCCGGATACTGGCGCCGCCGGCCGGCGAATCCCTGGACGCCGGCGCGACCTGAGCCCGTTTCCCGCCGGTCGGCTGGCCTGCCATCGTTCGAGGGGACGTGAACGATATCGTCATCCGCTGCGAAGGGCTGGGGAAAATCTTCCGCCGGACCACGCGGGCCTCGCTCATCCATGGCTCTACCGACCTGTTGCGGCGGGCTCTGCGCCTGCCGCCCGTCACCCGCCTGCGCGGCGACGAGTTCTGGGCCTTGCGCGAGGTCACGTTCGCGGCGCGGCGCGGCGAGTGCCTGGGCATCATCGGCCCCAATGGCGCCGGCAAGAGCACCCTGCTCAAGCTCGTCAACGGCGATCTGAAGCCCACCGTCGGCCGCCTCGAGCGGCAGGGCGGCGTCACCTCGCTGATCCGCCTGGGCAACGGCCTGCAGCCCCTGCTGACCGGGCGCGAGAACATCTATGTGAAATGCGCCGAACGGGGTTTCAGCAAGCGCGAGACCGACGACCGGCTGGCGCAGATCGTCGCGTTTTCCGGGCTCGAAAGGTCGCTGGATCTACTGGTCAAGCGTTACTCGGACGGCATGTACGCGCGGCTGGAATTCGCCATCGCGACCAGCGAGCCGATGCCCATCCTGCTGATCGACGAGGTGCTGGCCGTCGGCGACGTCGCCTTCCAGATGCGTTGCCTGCAACGTCTGGAGCAGCTCAAGCGGGCTGGCACGACCATTCTTTTCGTCTCCCACGCCGAGATGAATGTCCGCCACATTGCCGACCGCTGCCTGCTGCTGTTCGACGGCGAGGCGCTGGCCTTGGGCGAGACCGACGGTCTCTTCCGTCGCTACTATGAAGCTGCCGGATTCCTGGACCGCGCGCTGGAACCCCTGGGGTTCGCCCCGCCGGTGCCGGAGGAGTTCGACGGCGGGCTGTCCCTGACCGCGCTCTGGCGGGAGGGTAGCGAGCCGGATGCGGAGCGGATCCGTACCGGCGCGTCGCTGCGGCTGGGGTTTCGCTACCGCAATCCGTCCGCAACGACAATGGGCGTGCATCTCCATCTACAGTTCTGGAGCGCTAGCGGACTGCTGCTGGCGGCCTGCGATGCGCATCCGCAGGCGACCGGGACCGGCTTGTCCAGCCAGGGCGAGGGCACGCTCGAACTGCCTTTCCTCGGGCTTCCGGCCGGCGTCTACCGGATTGCCGGAGGATTCCGCACGGAGGCGGGACGCTGGCTGGGCTACCGATCGGAACTGCTGCGCTTGCCCGTGCTCCAGGCCGCGTTCCCGGCCGAGGGGCTGTTTGCCCTGCCGGGCCGGCTCAGTCTGCGCTAGCGGCCGGCGGCGCGTCCCAGGCGGCCAAGGTAAGGCCGTCCGGCAACATCACGTCCAGGGCGATGGGCAGATGGTCGGAGCAGGGGAAGTGCAGTACCTGGGCGTGCTCCACCTGGAGGCTGGGGCTGACCAGGATATGGTCGATCATGCGGCTGGGCTGCCAGCTGGGCCAGGTATGCAGGTTGCCGGCAGGGTCGCCAAGCCGGGCCGTTCGGGTCAGCAGCCGGATCTCCGGGGAGTCGGGCTCGCAGTTGAAGTCACCCATCACCACCGCGTGCGGCAGCCCGCGCAATATCTCGCCGACAAACTGGAGCTGGCGCAGGCGTGCGCGCTGGCTCAGGGCCAGATGCACGACACAGACGTGCAGCGAGTCCTCCACATGGCGCCCGAAGCGCGCCACCACTGCGCCGCGGCCGGGCAGTCCCGGCAGCTTGTAGTCGGCGACCTCGTGCGGCTTGATGCGGCTGAGCAGGCCATTGCTGTGCAGCGCGATGTCGCCGATACGGCGGTTGATCTGGTTGTGCCAGTGGGGAAAGCCACCGTGCTCGGCCAGGTACTGGGTCTGCACGATGCGGTGGCTGCGAAGCCCGCCACCGTCCACTTCCTGCAAGCCGACGATGTCGAAGGGGCGGATGACCTGGGCGATGCGGTTGAGGTTCGGCAGTCGCTTGCGACTCGGCCAGACGTGACGCCAGCTGCCGGTGATCATGTCCCGGTAGGAACTGGTGCTGATACCGGTCTGGATATTGAAGCTGGCGAGGCGCAGCCGTCGTGGGTGGGCGGTTGCCGGGCGGTCGGCGATCCCCGCCAGACGGGTTTCGATGGCCAAGGTCATGGCGCGGTGTTGCGGAAGACGGCGCGCGCCGGCCTGTCAGGCGCGGCGCACGAGGTTCGTTAGCGGGCGCCGGATTCCTGCTTGATCAGCGCGTTGGTGATCTCGAGCATGCGCGGGAAGGACTTGGCCTTGCCGGGGCTGACCAGGTACTTGCCGTTGACGACGATGGAGGGCGTCCCGGTGATGCCGTATTTCGCGCCCATGCCGCCGGCCTGGCGCATCTTGGAGTCCACCGCGAAGGATTTGTAGGCCTGGCGGAAGGCCGCCTCATCGACGCCCTGCGCCTTGAAGAATGCCGCCTGCTCATCCTCGCTCACCAGCTTTTCGTGCTTGTTCTGGATGGCGTCGTAGAGCTCCGGATGCAGTCTGTCCAGCACGCCCAGCGCCTCGGCGGTGAAGAAGGCCTTGGCATGGGCGCCCCATTGCTCGTTGAACACGGCCGGCTGGCGGATGAAAGCGACATTGGCGGGCTTGTGCTTGAGCCAGGCGTTGAGTTCCGGTTCGAAGTGATAGCAATGCGGGCAGCCATACCAGAAGAACTCCATCACCTCGATCTTGCCGGGGTCGGCGGTCGGCTGCGGCGGATTGACCAGATCGTAGTCGGTGCCGGCCTTGAACTCTTCCGCGCCAGCGGGGGCGGCGGCGAAAACGGATGCAACGAGGCTCAGGGCGGTCAGCAGGCCCAGGAAATGTTTGCTCATGGATTTCTCGGCTCGCAGGGTCGGTTTACTTGAGGGTGGAGACGTATTCGGCGACAGCGCTGATTTCGGCATCGCTCAGCTTGGCGGCGATGGTGCGCATCATGGCGTTCATGTCGTTGGCGCGCTCGCCCGCCTTGAAGTCGTGCAGGGTCTTCTCGACATAGGCCGCGTACTGGCCGTGCAGCTGCGGGAAGTTCGCCTGCGGATTGCCGGCGCCTTCCGGGCTGTGGCAGCCGGTGCAGGCCGGCACGCCGCCGGCGGGATTGCCGCTGCGGTAGAGCTTCTCGCCGAGGCGGTTGGTTTCGCCGTTTTCGGCGGTGATCGGCTGTGCCGCATAATACGCGGCGATATCGTGCATGTCCTGCTCGGACAGGGGCTCCGCCATGGCGTTCATGGTGGGTTCCACCCGCCGCTGTGTCTTGAAGTCGGACAGCTGCTTGAACAGGTAGGAGGCATGCTGGTCCGCCAGTTTGGGAAAGATCGGCGCGGCACCGTTGCCGTTCTCGCCGTGGCAACCGCCGCATGCCGCCGCCTTTTCCTTGCCCTCCGCAGGGTTCCCCGCGGCCTGGACCAGCGTGGCGCAGCCCAGCAGACCGACACCGGCCAGATATGTGATGACCCTCATGCCCACTACCTCTTTACTGTAATTCTCGATGTGCTCATCCGGACGCGGTGCCTCGGTTGGCGCCGCATGACGATGGGACGGATATCCCGCCTTCGCCAACCCATCATCAAATACGGGTAAACTTGAAAAGTCAACAATCAGGAATTCCAGGATGGCGCTGAATCCGCTCTATCACCAAGCCTGCTTTCTCGCCAGCGCGTCGAGGCTCGGCAATGCTCCCGCCGACCAGGGTTTCGAGGTGGCTTTCGCGGGCCGTTCGAATGCCGGCAAGTCCAGTGCCATCAACACCCTGACACAGCAGAAAACCCTGGCTCGGGTCAGCAAGACACCCGGACGGACGCAACTGCTCAATTTCTTCCGTCTGGACGACGCGCGGCGCCTGGTGGACCTGCCCGGTTATGGCTATGCCAAGGTGCCGGAAGGCATGCAGCATGCGTGGGGGCAGATGATCGAGCAGTATCTGAGCCGGCGCGAGGCGCTGAAGGGCGTTTTCCTGATCATGGATGCCCGTCATCCACTGACGCCCTTCGACGCGCGCATGATCGACTGGTGCCAGCATTTCGGACTGCCCCTGCACGTCGCCTTGACCAAATCCGACAAGCTCAGCCGCGGCGCCGCGCTCGATACTCTCCACAAGGTTGCCGCGACGCTGCGGCGAGAGTACGCCCCGCCGATCAGCGTGCAGTTGTTCTCCTCGCTCAAGCGTCAGGGTATCGAGGAGGCACATGCCGTGCTCGACGGCTGGCTGGCCATCGGCTGACGACCGGCAAAAAAAAGCCCCGTCGCGGTTGCTGCCGCTTCGGGGCATCAGATGCCCGGTCAGGGGATACCGGGTAGAAACCACTCGCCATACCCGCAGTTCGTCACTGTCAAATCTGTGGAAGGCACAACAATGACCTCCTGTTCGGACAAGAAGTTCCATGGCAACCGTCTTGCCCCCTCTGATCAGGCAGGAAGGGGCGACCGTCCATCGCCCGGCGGGAAACGGGAACTTAATCCTGCCCGTGGCTCACGAACGGACCCGACTGGTTCCATCAAACGCAGAGCCCGCCATGATGCTCAGGAAATTTGTCACCCTGCACTTTCACCTCGCGGTCTGGCTGTCCATCCTGGGCGGTATTGCCGCGTTCACCTATCCCGACCTGATCATCGTCGATGATGAGGGTCTGTTCGGACCGCTGCGCCACAACCTGCTGTTCGCTGTTGCCTATCTCCTGCTGGGGCAGATTGGTCTCTGGTATCTCCGTTACCTCAGGGGCGGCTATTCCGAAGCCTTGCTGATGGGCTACACGTTTCTCGCCACCGCCTTCGGTGCCCAGGTTTATGCCGAGGTCAATGGTCTGCCGGTGTCCGCCTATTTCATTGGCGCCCTGTTCTATTTCGCCGCCGCGCACGGGCTGTACTACTTTCTGGGACGTCCTCCGGCGCAAGACGCCGAATCGCCATCGACCTGAGAGGCAGGTCATCGCGCTTCCCGATCGGCGGGTTTCAGCCCTATGATGCGGCAGTTCCCGGCCGCATCATCGTCACCGGCTGCCCATCTCGCGCAGCCACGAAACCCGGATAGCCGCATGTCCCAGCCCAGCCAGTTTCCCCAACGCCTCGTCAGCGCCAGCGGACTGACCGCGACGATCAACGCCAACGGTACCCTGCGGCGCCTGGATTATGGCGATATCGTCGTCAATCTCTTTCCCGCCAACGAGCTTGAGCCGGGGCTGGTCAATCTGTATCTGCGCCGGCACGACGAATCCGTGACCTTCACGCCCCTGCTGGGGCCGGGCAGTCCTGCCACTTTCCGGATCGAGCAGGGATGCTTCATCGCCTGCGGCGAATGGTCGGGTATCCGCTACCGGGCCTGCCTCGTGCTGGCCGAGGCGTCCCCCGCCTGGTTCTGGCGGGTGAGGCTGGAAAACACCGGCACCGAGCTTGTCCGGCTCGATCTGATCCATACGCAGGACCTGGCCCTGGCGAGCTACGGCGCGATCCGCCTGAACGAGTACTACGTCAGCCAGTATCTGGATCATGCGCCGATCCGGCACCCACGCCGGGGGCGGGTGGTCGCCACCCGCCAGAACCTGGCGGTGGGCGGGTGCCATCCCTGGTGCCTGCTGGGAGCGCTGGGCGAGGGTGCCGCCTGCGCCACCGATGCCTTGCAGGTGTTCGGCTTCGCGGGACGCACCGGCGCGCCGCCGCCCGGTCTGCTCCGGGGGCTGCCGGATGAGCGCTGGCAGCACGAGCATGCCATGGTGGCGATCCAGGATGCGCCCTTCAGCCTCGCTCCCGGCGAAGCGGTCGAGCGCGGTTTCTTCGGCTGGCTGGAGGCACACCATCCGGATGCCAGCTCGGCGGCGGATCTTGCGTTCGTCGACCGGGCGCTGGCCCTGCCGGAATGCTCCGCAGCGTTGCCGGCCGGCGACGGCCCGGCGTGGCCTTCCGGCGCCGGCCTGTTCAGCCGCCAGACCGGGCTGACGGCGCAGGATCTTGACGAATCCGAGCTGGACCGCTGGTTCGGCAACCCGCGCCGCCTGGAAGAGCGGGACGACGGCCACCTGCTGTCGTTCTTCCTGGAGGGGTGCCGTCATGGCGTGCTGCGACGCAAGGAACTGGCGGTGCTGCGGCCGCACGGCCACATTCTGCGCAGCGGCGGCACGCTGCTGCCGGACGAGGCGGCCATGACCTCCACCGTCTGGATGGATGGCGTGTTCCACTCGATGGTCACGCAGGGGCACGTCAGCATCAACCGTTTCCTGTCCACCACCCACGGCTATCTGAGCCTGTTCCGCAGCCACGGTCAGCGTATCTTCATCGAGACGGCGGCAGGCTGGCGGCGGCTGGATCTGCCGTCGGCCTTCGACATGCGGCCGGACGCCTGCCGCTGGCTTTACCGGCTCCCGGAGGTGCTGATCGAGATTCGCAGCGCCGCCCTGACGACATGTCATGCGCTGACCCTGGACATCGTCGTCCATGAGGGATCGCCGATGCGCTGCCTGGTCACCCATCACGTGGCGCTGAACGGTGACGATGGCAGCGAGTCCCGGGCCGTGCTCTGGGAGAGGCATGGCGCCGGCGTGCGCGTCCGGGCGCTGCCTGACAGCGATGTCGGCCGGCGTTTCCCGGCCGGCGGTTTCCTGATCGAACCCCAGCCGGGCACGACGATCGAGGCCATCGACGACGACCGATGCCTGTTCGACGACGGCAGGCGTCGCGGGCTGCCGTTCCTCTGCCTGGTGCTGTCGCCGGCCCGCGAGCGACGGCTGCGGCTTACCGCCGACCTGGTGCCGGCGCCCGCGACCGGCCTGGAGGATGCCGACGGCTACTGGCGCATGGTGACGGCCGGCCTGGCGATTTCCGCCCCGGCGCCCCTGCCAGTGCAGCGCCTGGCCGAAATCCTGCCCTGGTTCGTGCACAACGCCCTCGTCCATTTCCTCTCGCCGCGCGGGCTGGAGCAGTATTCCGGCGGTGGCTGGGGCACGCGCGACGTCACCCAGGGTCCCGTCGAGCTGATGCTGGCCATTGGTCAGTCCGCGCCCGTGCGGGAGATACTGCTGCGGGTCTTCCGTCAGCAGAACCCGGATGGCGACTGGCCGCAGTGGTTCATGTTCTTCGAGCGCGAGCGCCTGATCCGGCCCGGCGATTCGCATGGCGACATCGTCTTCTGGCCCTTGCTGGCCCTGGCGCAGTATCTGGTCGCAACCGGCGACGCCGGCGTGCTGGAGGCACCCGTGCCATTTTTCGCCGACGATGCGGCGCAGGCCGGGCCGGTCCCCCTCTGGCAGCATGTCGAGCGGGCGCTGGCGCTGATCCAGGCGCGGGTGATTCCCGGGACGCATCTGGCCGCCTATGGCCATGGTGACTGGAACGATTCCCTGCAGCCCGCCGATCCCGCGCTGCGGGAGCGGCTCTGCAGCGCCTGGACCGTCACCCTGCATTACCAGACGCTGACGACCCTGGCCCAGGCGCTGGGCCTTATCGGCCAGGTCGTGCCGGCTGCGGCCCTGGAGTCCATGGCGGGCGAGGTGGCGGCCGATTTCCGCCGCCATTTGCTGGTGGATGGCGTCATCGCCGGTTACGCCTATTTCGGGGCAGACGGCGACGTCGACTATCTGCTGCATCCGCGCGACCGCAGAACTGGCCTGACCTACAGCCTGCTGCCGATGATCCACGCCGTGATCAACGACATGCTGGCGCCCGACGAGGCCCGCCAGCATCTGGCACTGATCCGCCAGCACCTGCGAGGTCCGGACGGGGCGCATCTGTTCGACTGGCCGATGGCGTACCGTGGCGGTCCCGTGCGCATCTTCCAGCGCGCCGAGAGCAGCAGTTTCTTCGGCCGCGAGATCGGCAACATGTATACCCATGCGCACCTGCGCTATGCCGAGGCGCTGTGGCGGGTCGGCGATGCCGAGGGTTTCTGCGAGGCCCTGTCGCAGATCGTGCCCATCGACATCAAGGCCCAGGTGGCGGCCGCCGCGCCCCGCCAGGCCAATTGCTATTACTCCAGCTCGGACGCGGCATTCCGGGACCGCTATCGGGCTCATGCTGACTATCGGCGCGCCCTGACCGGCGACATCCCCCTGGAGGGCGGCTGGCGGGTCTACTCCAGCGGTGCGGGCATTGCCACCAGCCTGATACTGCGCTGCCTCCTCGGCCTTCGTCGCTCGGCCACGCATCTGGTGGTCGATCCCCTGTTGCCGGCCTGCTGCGACGGGCTGCGGGTGAGGCTCGATCTGTATGGCCACCCGTTCGATATCCACTACCAGGTCGGCCCCGTCGGCTGCGGTCCTCTCTCACTGACGCTGAACGGGGTGGATCTGCCGTTCCGGCGGCTCGACAATCCCTGTCGCACAGGGGGCGTGGAGGTCCCCCGTGCACGCATCCTGGAAAGGCTTGGGGAAGCGCCGGGCTGCCTGACCGTCAGGCTGGGCTGAGTCGCACCGCGCCCGAGCGGCGCTCGGATATGCCGAGCTTGCCGAGGCTTGTCGGGGTGGTCATGGGCTGCTGGCCGAGCAAGGTCACCGGGCCGGCCAGGCCGGGGTTGCGCAAAATCGAGGATCGGCCGGCGGGGCCCAGGCAGGTACCCGCGAAACCCGGCAGCAAGCCGGGGCGCTGTGCCCGCCTGGGAGAGGGCATCGGGTTGCGGTTTGCGCAAGTATGCGGCCCGTCCCCCGTCCCGGGCAGGCGATGATGGGGACGCGGGGAAGCGGCGAGTCCGGTCGGGTCAGGCAGCGGGATGCGGCAGGGGATTCCGGTATACGCCTGCCGGGCCCGCCGGCGCCACTCGCAGGCAGAAGGTGACCGGGCCATCGTTCACCAGCGATACCTGCATGTCGGCGCCGAACTGGCCGGTGGCGACGGTCGGGTGTCGTTGTCGCACCTGTTCCACCAGCGCTGCGAACAGTCGGCGGCCGGTCTCGGGCTCCGCCGCCGGGGTGAAGCTGGGGCGCATGCCTTTGCGGGTGTCGGCGGCGAGAGTGAACTGGGAGATCAGCAGCACGCCACCGCCGACCTCGCCGACATTCAGGTTCATCCTGCCGGTCGTGTCGCCGAAGACGCGATAGCCCAGCAGCCGTTCCGTCAGTCGCACGGCCTCGGCCTCGCCGTCGCCCTTCTCCACTGCGACCAGGGCGACCAGGCCGTGACCGATGCGTCCGATGCTTTCGCCGTGCACCGTCACCTCGGCGCGGGTGACGCGCTGGATGACGGCAATCATGGATCAGTAGCGTGGCATTGCCGGGTCGATCGTCTGGGCCCAGGCATCGATGCCGCCCTGCAGGTTGGTGATGCGGGTATAGCCTTGCGATTCCAGGAACTGGGCCACGGCCTGGCTGCGCATGCCGTGATGGCAGACGGTGACGATCTCGGCTGCCGCGTCGAGTTCGCTCAGCCGGGACGGTACGCTGTTCATGGGGATGTTGATGCTGCCGTCGATCCGGCAGTGGGCGAATTCGTGTGGTTCGCGCACATCCAGGAGCATCGGCGCATCATCGGCCGATTTGAGCAGGGTGTAGAGTTCGGCAGGGCTGATCTGGCGCATGGGCATTCTGTTCTGGGCTGGGGCGGAGCCGCCCGTGGTGGGTGACGGCTCCGGGCAGGCGGGCCTATCGGACGGCGATGCCGCGTTCCTGCATGGCCTGGAGCACGGTCCGGCCGATATGGGCCGGGTTGCGGGCGACATAGTGGCCCAGTTGCTCCATGGCATCCATCTTGGCCGCGGCGGTGTCCGCCTCGCTGGCGATGATGGCGCCGGCGTGGCCCATGCGGCGGCCGGGCGGCGCGGCGAGGCCGGCGACGAAGCCGATCAGCGGCTTGCTAAGGTTCTCCTTGGCCCAGCGGGCGGCGGCGACTTCCTGCGGTCCGCCGATCTCGCCGATCATCACCACGACTTCCGTTTCCGGGTCGGCCTCGAAGGCCTTGAGCACGGTGACGAAGTCGGTGCCGTTCACGGGGTCGCCGCCGATGCCGACCGAGGTGGTGATGCCCAGTCCCAGGGCGGCCATCTGCTCGGTGGCTTCATAGTTGAGCGTGCCCGAGCGCGAGACGATGCCGACATTGCCCTTGCGGTAGATGTTCGAGGGCATGATGCCGACCTTGCACTCGCCCGGGGTGATGATGCCGGGGGTGTTGGGGCCGATGATGATGGCGTCCTTGCCGACCCGGTAACGTTGCAGGCGCACCATGTCGTGGATCGGGATGCCGTCGGCGATGGTGACGGCGACCTTGATGCCGGCGTCGATGGCCTCCATCAGGGCGTCGGCGTTGAAGGGCGGGGGTACGAACACGGCCGAAACATCGGCGCCGGTGGCGGCGACGGCCTCGGCGACGGTATCGAATACCGGCAGCCCGAGGTGGGTGGTGCCGCCCTTGCCGGGCGTGACGCCGCCGACCACCCGGGTTCCCATGCTCATGGCGTCCTGCGCATGGAAGGTGGCGTGCTCGCCGGTGAAGCCCTGGAAGATGACCTTGGAGTGCTTGTTGACGAATACGCTCATGGCTGTTGTTCCTTGACGATGGCGACAGCCTTGGCGGCCGCGTCATCCAGATTTTCCGCGGTGATGAAGGACAGGCCCGATTCGGCCAGGATTTTCCGGCCCTCCTCGACGTTGGTGCCGGCCAGGCGGACGATCAGCGGAACCTGTATCTTGAGGCTGTCGCAGGCCTGGATGAGCCCCTTGGCGATCCAGTCGCAACGATTGATGCCGGCAAAGATGTTGACCAGGATGCACCTGACGTTGGGGTCTTCCAGCACGATGCGGCAGGCGTTGGTGACCTTTTCCGGCGAGGCGCCGCCGCCGACGTCCAGGAAATTCGCCGGACGTCCGCCGTGCAGGGTGATGGCGTCCAGCGAGGCCATGGCCAGGCCGGCGCCATTGACGATGCAGCCGATGTTGCCATCCAGGGCGATGTAGTTGAGGCCATGGCCGGTGGCCTCGACTTCCTTGGGGTCTTCCTCGGCCAGGTCGCGCATCTCGACGATGGTCTTCTGCCGGTAGAGGGCGTTGTCGTCGAAATTGAACTTGGCGTCCAGCACCATCAGCTTTTCGTCCTCTCCGCCGCTGCCGACCACTGCCAGCGGGTTGATTTCCGCCTGCAGGGCGTCGCGATCGCGCAGGCAGCGGTAGATGGCCTTCATCAGCTTGACCATCTGCGGCATCAGCTTGCCCTTCAGGCCGATGGCGGTGGCCACCTTGCGGCACTGGAAGTCGCGCAGGCCGATGGCGGGATCGATGACTTCCCTGATGATCTTGTCGGGCGATGTCTTGGCGACTTCCTCGATGTCCATGCCGCCCTCGCTCGAGGCGATGACGGTAATGCGCTGCGTGCCGCGGTCGATGACGAAGCCGAGGTAGAACTCCCGGCGGATCGGGCTGGCTTCCTCGATCCAGACACGCTGCACCAGCGAGCCTTCGGGCCCCGTCTGATGCGTGACCAGGCGCGTGCCGATCATGGCCTCGGCGGCCTTCTTGACCTCGTCCAGGGCATCGACGACCTTGACGCCGCCCGCCTTGCCGCGGCCACCGGCGTGGATCTGCGCCTTGACGACCCAGCGGCTGCCGCCCAGCTCTTCGGCTACCTGGCGGGCCTGCGTGGGATTGAAGGCGACGCCGCCGGTGGGGACCGGAACGCCATAGGATTGCAGGAGTTCCTTGGCTTGGTACTCATGGATGTTCACGGGTGCTGTTTCCTCTGCTTCTGACAGGTGCCGGACCGTGGCGGGGACGGCGGTTGGCGGGGTATACGCGTGCTCGCGGCGGCGGGGATGGCCCGTGGTGGCCCCCCGCCCGCCGTTCAGTGCTGGCGTGCCTCGATCTGCTCGATCTGCTTGACGACGTTCTCCGCCATGCGGATGGAGGCGGCATCGATCAGGCGACCCTCCAGGGAGACGGCGCCCTTGCCCTCGCGGGCGGCCTTTTCCATTTCGACCAGGATGCGGCGGGCGCGGTCGACCTCCCTGGCCGTCGGGGTGAAGACGTCGTTGGCCAGTTCCACCTGCGAGGGGTGAATGGCCCATTTGCCTTCGCAGCCCAGCGCGGCGGCGCGCCGGGCTGCGACCTTGTAGCCTTCCGGATCGTTGAAGTCGCCGAAGGGGCCGTCGATGGGGCGCAGGCCATAGGCGCGGCAGGCCGCCACCATGCGGGAAATGCCGAAGTGCCACTGGTCGCCCCAGTGATAGGCGCGGTGCCCCTGTTCGTCCGGGTCGGTGAGCATGCCGTACTCCGGATTGGCGCCGCCGATCTGGGTGGTGCGGGCGCGCACCGAGGCGGCGTAGTCGGCCACGCCGAAGACCATCGCCTCCAGGCGCTCGGGGCAGGCCCGGGCGATTTCCTCGACATTGGCCATGCCCATCGCGGTCTCGATGAGAATGTGAATATTGATCGGTTTGAGGCCCTTCGCGGCCTCGATCTGCGACAGCAATGTCGCCACGAAGTAGACGTCGGCGGCGCTGCCAACCTTGGGGATGAGGATGGTGTCCAGCTTGTCGCCACAGGTCTCGACGATATCGACCAGGTCCCGGTAGGCATAGTGCGTATCCAGGCCGTTCATGCGGATGGACACGGCGCAGCGGGACCAGTCGTAGGTGTTGAGGGCCTCGATGATGTTGGTCCGGGCCTGTTCCTTGTCGTCCGGCGCAACAGCGTCCTCAAGGTCGAGGAAGACCACATCCGCGCCCGACAGGGGGGCCTTTTCCAGCATGCGCTTGTTGCTGCCGGGTACTGCCAGTTCGCTGCGGTGCAAGCGATTCTTTACCGCCATGGTGTCTTGCCTCGTGTCAATGTTGGGTGGATTCGGAGGGTGCCCGGCTACCGACCACTTGGCCAGCGTGCCCATCGCAAGGCAAGGACCGGCCGGTGAGGGGTGATGGCGTCATCACCTGCGGCTGGATATGGCCCGGGCTGGAATCAAGCCGGCAATTATAACCTGATCGGACCGGCCTTGCGTCGTGAGGTGTCATTTATGCAACAAATGCCGGCGTGCCAATGTCACTGTTGTCTGTCGGGATAACAATCCGTTTCGTGGGGATGGCTGTGGGGGGATTTGGCCGGCCCGTAACCTGATCTCAGGCGGCCTGAAAGTCCCGACAGGACAAAAAAGTTGTAAAAATGAAGGAATTTGATACGATTAGGTACCGCAACAACAATTGTTGTAGGTTGGCAACCAATACATTCCTAACTCCAAAGTAAGGAGACCTATAATCATGAAAGCGCTCAAGAACACCCTGAGCCTGGCCGCCGCGGTCAGCGCAGGCGTGGCTATGGCAGCCATGGCCCCCGAGGCACTGGCCCACAAGACCAGCACGTCCGCCAAGAAGACCACCGCCACCCATCATTCCAGCAGCTACAGCACCACCGCCGCGACTCTGCGTGCCGACGACGCCCGCCTGCGCGCGCTGGAAGACGAGGTCAGCGTACTGCGCAACGAACTCAGCGCCACCAAGGCGGCCCACGCCGAGGTCGAGACCAAGCAGCAGCAGCTGGAAACCCAGGTTGCCGAAGAGGCTGCCAAGGAGAATGCCAAGAACAACCTGGTCTTCTTCCGTGGCGGCTTTGCGTCCCTGACCTCCAACCGCAACAACGAACTGCTCACCTCCAACGCGACCCTGTCCCAGTTTTCCGGTGTGCCCTCCAACAACGGCAATGGCAACGGCTGGTACGTCGGCGCTGGTATGGACTTCCGTGCCACGGATGACCTTTGGGGCGCCACCGACCTGATCGCCCTGGACGGCGAACTGATGTTCGAGTACCAGAACTATGGCGAGGGCTACAACGGTTACGCAACGGCCGAGATCTCCAGCTTGGTTGGCGCGCCAGTCAAGGTTCGCAACCAGGTCACCATGCTGACCATCGCGGCGTCGCCGAAGTTGAAGTTCAACCTCATGGACGGCAACTTCCGTCCGTGGATCATCCCGGCCGGTTTCGCAATCAATGTCGTCAGCCCGCCTTCCAGCGGCGTCACCGTGCTCAACCCGGGCCTGATGCTGGGCACCGGTATGGAATATCGCCTCTGGCAGGATATCTGGCTCGGTACCGACTTCCGTTACCAGTTCACCGGCGGCGATCTGAACTACAAGGTCAACTACGGCGGTACCACCTTGCTGCAGAACACCCCGACCCAGGGGCTCACCGCAGGTGGCTATATCGGTATCGGCTTCTAAGTAAAGCCGTTCCGTTTGCCGACCCAAAGGGGCCTTCGGGCCCCTTTTTTGTTGCCCATTCCCGCTTGCGGCCGCACCTGGATGCGGCGATACGGTAATCTTGTTGCCTTTTGGCTGTCTTTCCGCCTGCATGCGCAAGCTTTATCCCGACATCGAGCCCTACCGGAGCTGGTACCTGACACGGGGCGGTCATCGCATTCATGTCGAGGAAGCCGGCAACCCCGAAGGGATGCCGGTCCTCTTCCTGCATGGTGGCCCCGGTTCGGGTTGCAAGCCCTGCCAGCGGCGTTTCTTCGATCCGGCCCGTTACCGCATCATCCTGTTTGACCAGCGCGGGGCGGGGCAATCCACCCCTCAGGGGAGGCTGGACGGGAACACTA
The DNA here is from genome assembly GCF_056880625.1 of Methyloparacoccus sp. NF-16. Classification (NCBI taxonomy): domain Bacteria; kingdom Pseudomonadati; phylum Pseudomonadota; class Gammaproteobacteria; order Methylococcales; family Methylococcaceae; genus Methyloparacoccus; species Methyloparacoccus sp. NF-16. The sequence goes on from NZ_CP174130.1 coordinate 849,047, forward strand.
CGGCCGAGCTGATCGGCGACATGGAGGCGCTGCGGCTCTCCCTCGCTATCGAGCGCTGGCTGCTGTTCGGTGGCTCCTGGGGGGCGGCGCTGGCTTTGCTGTATGCCGAGGCTCATGCCCGGCGGGTCTCTGGCCTGGTGCTTCGTGGCACATTTCTGGCGCGGGCATCGGACCTTGCCTGGTTTGCCTCGGAAACCGGCGCGCCGCGCCTGTATCCCGAGGTCTGGGAGCAATTGCTGAGAATATTGCCACAGGCCACGCGACACCGTCCCTTGACGGCTCTGCACGGGCTTCTGAACGGTCCGGACGAGCTTGCCCGGCGGCGCGCGGCGCGGGCTTGGGAGCACTGGAGCAGCCAGGTGGTGCTGGGGGAGGGCTTTTCTGCCGGCAGTCTCGAGGAGGGGCCCGCATCGCTCGCGATCCTGCATCAGGCGCGCATCGAACTGCACTACGCCGTCAATCACTATTTCATTGCCGAGAACGCCATTCTCGAGGGGGCTGATCGTCTGGCCGGATTACCCATGCACATCATCCACGGTACCCGCGATTTCGTCTGTCCGGTCGAAGCGGCCTATCGCTTGCATCGGCGCCTGCCGGAGGCCCGCTTGCAGGTGTTGCCAGGGGCGGGTCATATCGCAGCCGGCGATGACATGATCGATGCCCTGGTGCAGGCTGCCGACGACATGCTGGCAGGCGCCGACTGGAAGGTGGCGCGATGAACCGGCGACTGATCGTCGGCATGACCGGCGCGACCGGCGCCATCTACGGCAAGCGGCTGCTCGAAGTGCTGCGGCAGGTCGGAGGCTGGGAAACGCATCTGGTTCTGTCGGATGCCGGTGTGCTCAACATCCACCACGAACTGGGCATGAAGCGCAAGGCTTTCCAGGCCCTCGCCGATGTCGTGCATCCCATCGACGACATTGCGGCCAGCATTGCCAGCGGCGGTTACCGCACCGAGGGCATGATCGTCGCGCCCTGTTCCATGAAGACCCTCGCCGCCATCGCGCACGGCTTCGGCGACAACCTGCTGACCCGGGCCGCCGACGTGGTGCTCAAGGAACGCCGACGGCTGGTCATCGTGCCCCGCGAGGCGCCGCTCAATCTGGCGCACATCCGCAACATGGCTGCCGTGACCGAGATGGGCGGCATCATCTACCCGCCGTTGCCAGCCTTTTACGGGCCGCCGAAATCCCTGGAGCAGATGGTCGATGAAACCGTGGGTCGCATCCTGGCGGCGGCCGGTATCGAGGTGGCGGGGCTATTCGAGCCGTGGGAAGGGTTGCCGCAGCCGCGTTCGGCAGCCGCGGCCGGGGAGCGCTAAACGGGTTTCCCGAGCGCGCGCGAGTTGCGGCTGTTGCGGAAGACCAGCGGCCGGGGATCGGCGGAAAGGCCCTCGGCGCGGGCCGACTCGATGGCCTCGGCGATCCTGTTGCGTTGCGGCGAGAGGCCGCAGACGGGATCGGTGGCGTTCATGTCGCCGGTCAGGAGGTAGGCCTGGCAGCGGCAGCCGCCGTAGTCCTTGATCTTTTCCGGGCAGGAGCGGCAGGGCTCCTGCATCCATGCGAAGTTGCGGAAGCGGTTGAAGGCGTCCGACTTTTCCCAGATGTCGCGGATGCTCATGTCGCGGACGTTGGGACAGTCCAGTCCGGGGAGGATGCGCGCCTCATGGCAGGGCAGGGCGAGCCCATCGGGGGCGATGGTGAGGAAGGTGGTGCCCCAGCCGTTCATGCAGGCCTTGGGGCGCTCCTCGTAATAGTCCGGGACGACGTAGTAGATCTTCATGCGGCCCTTCAGTTTCGCCTTGTATTCCTGGGCGATGGCCTCGGCGGCCTGGAACTGCTCGCGATTCGGCAATAGCTGGTCACGGTTCAGGTGTGCCCAGCCGTAATACTGGGTGTTGGCCAGTTCCAGGTAATCCGCACCCAGTTCGATGGCCATTTCCAGAATGTCGCGCATCAAATGGATGTTGTGGCGGTGGATGACCACACACAGCACCATGGGATAGCCATGCTGCTTGATGAGATGTGCGACGGCTTTCTTGGCGTCGTAGGAATCGGTTCCGGCCAGGTAGTTGTTGAGGGTTTTCTCCGGTGCCTGGATGCTGATCTGGATATGGTCGAGGCCGGCCTCGCGGAGGGCCAGGATTTTCGCCTCGGTCAGGCCGTAGCCCGACGTGATCAGGTTGCTGTAGTAGCCGAGCTCACGGGCATGGCGGACCAGTTCGGGCAGGTCCGCCCGGGTCAGCGGCTCGCCACCGGACAGTCCCAGTTGCACGGCACCCATGGCGCGGGCTTCGGAGAACACCCGCCGCCATTCTTCGGTGCTCAGCTCGGCCGAGTGTTCGGCATAGTCGATGGGATTGGAGCAGTACGGGCATTGCAGCGGGCAGGCATAGGTCAGCTCCGCCAGCAGCCAGCGCGGGTTGCCGCTAGGGTAGGGTGCGGATCCAGCCATTTTCCAGGGCCGATTCGAGCAGTTCGACGATGTCGCCGCGCAGGCCAGTGGTCTCGAACTGGTGCTCCAGCTCCGACACGATGTCGTCCAGCCGCCGGGTGCCGTCACAGAGCTTGAGGATTTCGGCCGCCGGCAGGTTCAGTTCCACCATGCCCTCCGGATAGAGGATCACGTATTTCTGCTGGGATTCCTCCCATTGCAGACGGTGCAGCGGCGAAAAGGCCAGGCGCGACTGTGGGTCGAAGGACACGCTCATCGTGCGGTCACGTTGAAGTAGGGTGGCTTACCATCGATGTAGGCCAGCCACATGGCATCGAGCATGGTCCACAGCACGTCGAGTTTGAACTGCAGGATGGCGACGGCGCGTTCCTGCTGCTCGCGGGTGCGGAAGTGCTCGAGCGTGATGGCCAGTCCATGCTCGACATCGCGGCTGGCCTGGCTGACGCGCTTGCGGAAGTAGGCCAGGCCTTCCTGATCGATCCAGGGGTAGAGGTCGGGCCAGCCGGCGAGTCGCTGCTTGTGGATGGTCGGGGCGAACATCTCCGTCAGCGAGGAGCAGGCAGCTTCCTGCCAGGAGGCATGGCGGGCGAAATTGACATAGGCGTCGACGGCGAAGCGCACACCTGGTAGCGCGCGCTTCTGCGACCAGAGTTCCTCGCGCGGGATGCCGACAGCCTCGCCGAGATGGGTCCAGGCTTCGATGCCGCCCGCGTCGGCCTCGTCGCCGTCATGATCGCGGATACGCTGTATCCATAGTCGCCGGGTGTCGCGATCCGGGCAATTGGCGAGAATGTTCGCGTCCTTGACCGGGATCATCACCTGATAATAGAAGCGGTTGGCCACCCAGCCCTGGATCTGCTCGCGGCTCAGTCGGCCGGCGGCCATCTCGATATGGTAGGGGTGATGGATGTGGTAATGAATTTCCTTGCCGCGCAACTGCGCTTCGAAGTCCGCGCGGCTCCAGGGGGCTTGCTCGCTCATGTCCGCCTCACAAATGAATCTCTAGCCCGTCGTGGGCCACTTCGATGCCGGCGTCGTTCAGGATGCGGCGTTCGCCGGAATTTTCGTCGAGAATCGGGTTGGTGTTGTTGATGTGGATCAGTATCCTGCGTGCCTTGAGGGCTTGCAGGTGCTCGATCATGCCCCCCGCTCCCGATTGCGGCAGATGACCCATGTCCAGCGCCCGCTTGGTGCTGATGCCGGCCCGCTCCATCTCGTCGTGCTGCCAGAAGGTGCCGTCGACCAGCACACCGTCGGCCGAGGCCATGGCCGCGCCGACATGCGGCTCGATCTCGCCGAGGCCCGGTGCATAGTACAGCCGGCGGCCGGTGGAAACCTGCTCGATGATGACGCCGATGTTGTCGCCGTCGTGCGGGTCGTGCCGGTGCGGCGAGTAGGGTGGTGCCTTGCTCTTCAGCGTGTGGCTGTGGAAACGCAGGTCCTCGATGCCGGGAATGGTGAAGGCGCCACCATCCAGGGGTACGGGGTGGTGGTTGACGCCACAATAGTGCGACAGCATGGTGAACAGGGGAAAACCTGTGGTCAGATCCTGTCTCACCATCTCGCTGCAGTAGACGTCCAGCGGCTGCGTTGATTCACGCAGCATGAGAAGCCCGGTGGTGTGATCGATCTGGCTGTCGATCAGGATGATGGCCTTGATGCCGCTGTCGCGGATGCCGTGGCGGGGATGCGAGGCCGGGAACTGTTCCAGCTGGGTACGGATGTCGGGCGAGGCGTTGAACAGTACCCAGCGCTCGCCATCGCTGCTGACGGCAATGGACGATTGCGTCCGCGATCGGGCCGTCAACCGGCCCTGGCGCAGGCCGGCGCAGTTGCGACAGTTGCAGTTCCATTGCGGGAAGCCGCCGCCGGCACCGGCACCCAGGATTCGGATGATCATCGACTGTACGAGCGAAAAGCCGTCTCGGATATGAAAACGGGGCGCCGCATTGCTGTGGCGCCCCGTTGATTCGTCAACCGTTGATTAACGGTTGTAGATGTACATGGTCACTTCGAAGCCGAAACGCATGTCATTGAAGCTCGGTTTTTCCCATCTCATTCGGTCGTCCTCCAAAAGGTTGGTTCATTCTTGTGTGGCCACGCTTTTTCAAGCTCGGCGTGAAGTATACGTGGCGGGTTTTGCGAAAGCAACCGAGCACCGTGGCCTTGCGAGCAGGCCGCGATGCACGGATTTTGCGGCTTGCCACGCATCGCAGTGTGCTCAGGCCGCCGGGCTGGCTTTGTCGAGCATCAGCTTGTACTGGACGGCGTCGGCAAGGGCCTGATAGCTGGCGTCCACCATGTTGGCGGAGACCCCCACCGTGCCCCACTTGGCCTGGCCATCGGTCGACTCGATCAGCACCCGCACCATGGCGCGGGTGGCCTGCTGGGTGGTCAGGACGCGCACCTTGAAGTCGGTGAGGCGCATGCCGGCGAGACCTGGATAATAAGGTATCAGTGCATTCCTCAGGGCGTTGTCGAGCGCGTTCACGGGGCCGTTGCCGCGTGCCGAGGTGGTGGTGGTCTGCTGCCCCACGCGCAGAGTGATGCAGACTTCCGAAATCGGTTCTTCCTCGTGGCCCTGTTTCTCGTCGATGACGCGAAAGCCGTCGAGCTCGAAATAGGGCTGGAAACGATCCATGGCCTTGAGCAGCAACAGCTGAAACGACGCTTCCGCGCCCTCGTAGGCGAAGCCGCGGTTCTCCAGTTCCTTGACCCGCTGGATGGCCTTGCGCACGGCAGGGTCGTTGCCATCGAGATTCAGGTCCAGGCCCATCTCGGCCATCTTCAGTTGGACGGTGCTCTTGCCGGCCTGGTCCGAGACCAGGATCAGGCGCTCGTTGCCGACCAGCGCCGGATCAATGTGCTCGTAGAGCCGCGAGTCCTTCCGGACCGCCGAGGCGTGGATACCGCCCTTGTGCGCGAAGGCGTTGAGACCGACAAAGGGCTGGTGCTGCCAGGGCAGGCGGTTGGCCATTTCGTTGACGAAACGCGATAGCGAGCCCAGCTGCTGCATGTGTGCGGCGTCGATGCCGCAGTCGAGCCCCAGCTTGAAGTACAGGACGGGAATGATGGAAACCAGGTTGGCGTTGCCGCAGCGCTCGCCAATGCCGTTGATGGTGCCCTGTACCATGCGCGCGCCGGCCCGCGCCGCCGCAACCGAATTGGCCACGGCCAGTTCGCAATCGTTGTGGGCGTGAATGCCGATCAGCGTGTCCGGGAAATGGTGGACGACCTCGGCGACGATTTCGGCGACTGTGAACGGCAGGCTGCCGCCATTGGTGTCGCACAGCACCAGTCCGTCCGCCCCGGCGGACCGGGCTGCCTTGAGCACTTCCAGGGCATAGCCTGGATTGTCGCGGTAGCCGTCGAAGAAATGCTCGGCGTCGAAGAACACCGTCGGCAGCTGTTCCTTGAGCCAGCCGACCGAGTCGTGTACCAGATCGAGGTTTTCCGGCAGCTCGATCCCCAGCGCCTTGGTGACATGCAAGTCCCAGCTCTTGCCGAACACGCACACGCCATCGGCGCCGCTTTCGGCCAGATGTCGCAATCCGGGGTCCGCACTGGCGCTCTTGCCGGGCCTGGCCATGCTGCCGAAGGCGAGCAGCCGGCTTTTCGGCCAGCGGCGGTCACGCATCTGCTCGAAGAACTGGCTGTCCTTGGGGCTGGCGCCGGGCCAGCCACCCTCGATCCAGTCGATGCCGAACTCGGCCAGCCGGTCGGCAATGCGGAGCTTGTCCTCGACCGAGAAGTTGATGCCGGCTGTCTGGCTACCATCGCGCAGGGTCGTGTCGAACAGCTGGACCCGGTCGGTACCGGGCGAATGCTCGCGGGCGGTCATGGTGTCGGAGTGGGGTCAGGAGGCGGAAGCCCGGTCCAGGCAGCGGAACTGCCCGGACCAGTCACGATAATTGAAGACCTGGCCGCTCTGGCGGATGCGGGCGATGGCGGCGGTGTCGATATCGGCATATACCCACCGGGTGGCGTTCAGTTCGCCGATGGCCAGCACGCCGTTATCAGGGAAACCATAATCCACCGGGGTATAGATCGCCGCCGCACCGATATTGACGTCCACCGCCTCTGACCAGGGGGCCAGCCCGACGGTGGGCGACTGTACGACATAGCACTGGTTTTCCAGTGCCCGCGCCTGGCAGCCGATGCGTACCCGCCAGTAACCGGCGGTGGTGTCGGTACAGCTCGGTACCAGGATCAGGTCGGCGCCAGCCTCGACCTGGCGCCGGGCCAGCATGGGGAACTCGCTGTCGTAACAGATGTTGATGCCGATGCGGCCAAGCTCGGTGTCGAAGGTCTTGAGTTCGTCGCCGCCGGAGATGAGCCACTGCTCGTTCTCGAAGCGGGTCATCTGCAATTTGTCCTGATGGTCGCAGGTGCCGTCCGGGCGCACCAGGTAGGCGCGGTTGCGATAGTGCCCCCCCGGCTGGCGGACCGGGAAGGTGCCGGCAACGATGTAGACGCCATGCGCGCGGGCCGTCTCGGCGAACAGCTCCCGGAAATCCGGCAGCAGCGCCTGCATTGTCTCCAGCTGCCGGGACAGGGAGCGCTGGATATCCTCCTCGAACAGCGAGGCCAGCTCCATGCTGAAGTACTCCGGGAACACCAGCAGCCGCGCACCCGCCGCGGCGGCTTGCGAGACCCAGCGCCGGATCTTGCTCTCGTAGTCGGTCCAGCTTTCCAGGGTGCCGATATCGTACTGGGCGGCGGCGATGCGGAAGGCGGGCATCAGGTAGCCTCCCGCAACGACTTCAGCCAGAACACCATCGGTTTGGGCGATGCCTGGGTTTCATTGACGTCTTTCCAGTCATAGGTGGTGGTCAGTTCGGGATGCTTCACATAGCCGAACTTGCTCCAGATGCGGTCCAGCGGCACGTAATCCGCCGGTCGCAGCGGATGGTTGTCGGCCCGTTGCACGCAGCAGAAGGTGCAGAGATCGAAGCGGCCCAGTGCCCGCGCGTGGCCTTCGCGCTCGGCGAAGAAGCGGGGGTACACGCCTCGCCCCCTATACTCCGGCAGCAGCACCGACTCCGCACAGTAGAAGATGCGCCCGGGGTCATGGCCGGCATCGAGGAAGGGCTGCTGGAACTCCACGGTTTCGGCGTCCAGCGGCAGGCCGGTGGTCGCGCCGACTGCCCGCTCACCGTCCAGTACCAGCACGACGATGCTTTCGGGGCATCTGGTGTAGGTCTCCAGGTACGTTTCCTCGTATTCGACGGTACCGTCGTACAGATAGGGAAAATCGCGGAACACCTGGATGCGCAGGCGCGCCAAATCCGGCAGGCAGGCCTTCAGTGCCGGGTCGCTGCCGGTCAGACGGCGGATGGTCAGGGAATCGTTCATGACGGGCCGCGCGGGCTTGTGTGGTTCAGGCGCTGACCTGGGCGATCCAGTCTTCCAGGTTGTAGTAGTTGGTGATGCGCGCCACCTTGCCGTCGCGGATGTCGAAGAAGGCGCCGGCCGGCAGGCGGTACTGCTGGCCTCTGGCTTCCGGCAGGCCCTCGTCGGTGACCAGGTATTCGCCCAGCACCACGAATTCGGCCGCCGCCCGTGCGCCGTCCTCGCTGGTCATGATGACCATGTCCACCAGCTGTTCCCTGTAGTTGCGGTTCATGCGGTTCATGAAGGCGCGGAAAGCGTCCTTGCCGGTTTCGCGCGGGCCTTGGTTGATGTCATGCGCGACATCGTCGCTGAGCAGGCTCAGGAAGGTGTCCATGTCGCCGGCATTGAAGGCCGCATAGTAGGTCTGGATCAGATCGTGGCTGGCTTGGTTCATGGTGGTTATGAATTTATATGAATTTATTATTATGCTTGCAAGGGGAATAAATTGTCAATCTTACTTATTTTTGGTGGGGTTTGTCCATGCGTATAAATACGTATCAATTTTGTCTTTGGAGGCATGCTTGACAAGTCACAGATATGTTGGAAAATGAACACAGGCTTTGAGGGTAACGCCACAATATAAGGCAATACTTGAAAGCCTAATTAACATCTTTGTTAACAAGGAGCTTATCATGAAAACTCTTATCTCCACATCAGTGGCAGCCCTGCTCGCAGGCGCGGCTCTGACGACATCGCCGGCAGCCATGGCTGTTGGTACCTTCGCGCCCAGGCTGGGTGACAGCGTCACGATCGGCTGTACTCTCCCGGGCGGTCTGAACGGCTCCAAGGTTTACAGCATCGATCACAAGAACGCCACCAACCAGGATATCCAGATCCCGGTTGATCTGGAGGACAGCTGCTCGAAGGCGCTCAACAATCTGACCCCGAAGACCGGCAGCGGCATCCTGTTCGACGTATTGCAGACCAACTGTGGCCAGAGCCAGTCCCTCGGCACCCAGAACAACTTCCTGGGTGTATGGCAGGCTGCCGGTCAGTCGCCCAGCAACAGCCTGGCGGCTATTTCCAATGACCCGACCGCTACGGGAACCATCATCAATGCGCTGGTTACCCAGCAGCTGGCACCTCCGGGACCGGCACAGCCCGTGCTCCTGGCGCCGCCGAATGCGTCCAGCAACTATGCGCTGGTCTCCTACACTTTCGTCTGCGCACTGCCGACGGGCACCCTGTCCTATCTGCTGATCGCGCAGGATCTGCAGCCGGCGCCGTAAGTCAGGGCTGATCACGCCGTCATGTAAGCATCGCTGAAGCCCGTATCGGGATTCGGTTGATGGGCCGCTTGGTGGAGCCGCTATCGATGCTATCGATATGCTCCATCGAAGCGGCTTTATATTTTTGATTGTCTATGCCTGTCGTTCGAGTGTTTGCCTGTCCGGTGGCGCATCAGCGGGATGCGTGGCCGGAATTTTCGGGTGGAGTGCCCGCACGGATGGCTGGCAGTTCCAGTTTTTTCGGTTTGACTGCCATCAGGTCGTCGCTGATCTGCGGCTTATGGATTTTCAATATCAGGTGGATCTACGCATGAAACTGATAAGTTCCCTATTGATGGCGTGTGCCTTTGTATTTGCCGTACCCGCGATGGGTGTTCAAAGTGCTGACAAGGATCTTGCCTCCTTGCGGGGCGTGTGGGAAACCCTTGATTTCAGGGCCGACGGCGATGCCGCGCCCGATAAGCTCAAGATGAAAATCAGGCTGGTTTTCAAACAGGACAGGCTACAGATATTTGGCTTGTCCAAGGAGGGGCGTGAATACAGTATCAAGCTGGATCCGGAAAAGAAGCCGAAAGTTATTTTCATCACGCCGATTGGCGGCGCGTTCAAGGATCAGACGGTTCCTGGCATCTACGAGATCGAGGGGGACAACCTCAAATTTGTGATGCCTAATCAAGTGATCAGCGAGCCACCCAAGGCCTTCGAAGCACCCAAGGGCTCGAATCTCGCCTTGTTTGTTTCCAGGCGGTCCAGGTAATCCCTTGCAAAACTATCGATCGACTTTGGTGTCGGGGAGATGAGTGTGCATGTGCAGAAGAGGGTTTCGTCTGTTTTGACAGGCATCGCGCTCCTGGCGGTGCTGCTGTTGTTGGCCATCTGGTTGCTCAAGCGATTCCTGCTGGCACCTCCCGCTGGTCTGGAAGCGATGGAGCCTGTCAACCTGGACGACTTTGCCGGGCCCTGGCACGAAATTGCCCGCCTGGACAATGCTGTCGAGGCGGACATGAATCCCGTGCACCTGGCCTTCCGCCCAGGCCTGCCGCAGGAGGGCGGAAGAGTCTATGAGATCAGCCTCGTAGGGCATCTTGAAGGGGGCGATGAAAGGCGTTGGCGGCAATCCGCGATATGGACGGCCGAGAAAGTGCAGGCTTCGCAAGGGAGTCTTCAGATTCCCTGCGGCTTTGCGGGGCTCAACTGTGGTCTGCACATCATCGCCATCGCGGCCAAGACCCGGCATTGGCTGATGTTGACAGGGCCGACACGGCAGTTTCTCTGGATCATTGCCAGGGAACCCGCCATGTCCGAAAGCGAGCTGCTTGCCGTTTTGGAGCAAGCCAAGGAAATGGGCTTCGATACCCGCGATGTGGTGCTAGGCAAGAACAAGATGCCGTCCCTGCCCACGCTGCCGGCTCTGCCCTATGAAACGCCCATATCGAAGATGCCGCCACCGCCGAACCTTTCCGGGCAAGGCGCTGACGAACCCTTGAACATGCCCTCAGAGCCACCGCTAATGCCGATTGTGCCGCCACCGATGCCGGCGGGGCCACCGCCAATGCCGGCCGGGCCACCGCCGATGCCGGCTGAACCGCCACCGATGCCCTGAGGCATGAAGGGCCCCCGACGCTCCGTTCGGGGGTTTTCTTTTTGGTGGCTCGCCTTATCGCTGCGCGATTCGATTCAGGCCATGTCCAGCGCATATCGGATCATCGTTCCTCATGATCCGGCGCAATTCCCGTCCACCGCCCTGGTAACGCCCCGCGCGCGACACCGCATGCCAGTGCCGTCCTCTCCGAGCGGGTGCCCAGCAAAACCGGGCTGGCCGCCATCTATCGCTACTGAGTCCGAGCTGAATAACTCTTAGTCCTTTGATTTGCTTTATAAAAGGACCATCTTTTAAGGTCTGGAATTGCCAGAATTGAGATAATAGAGCCCTGTTTTCTTGCAAATTCTGTCGGGGTTTTTATGGGACCTAAGCCGTCGGGACTGCAAACGGGAGATCTGTTCAGACACCCGTTGGTCGAGATGATCAACCTCAAGCATCCTCTGGTGAAACTCGCGGATGTGATGGACTGGACGTTGATCGAAAACGCCTTCGGGGCCCCTTTTGCGAGTACGACCGGGCGGCCGGCGTTGTCCCCCCGGTTGGTGGCTGGCTTGCTCTATCTGCAGCACGCCTATGGCTGTTCCGATGAAGAGATCGTGAACACCTGGACGGAGAATCCTTACGTCCAGTACTTCACGGGCGAGATCTACTTCCAGACGGAAGCACCCATGGATAGCTCCAGCCTGACCCGCTGGCGTCAGCGGATCGGAGAGGCAGGCGTGGAGTCCATGTTGATGGTCACCCTGGCTGCCGCCCAGCAGATCGGTGCGGTAAAAGCCGTCAGCTTTGACCGGGTGATCGTTGACACCACGGTCATGCCGAAAGCCATCGCGCATCCCACCGATAGCCGCCTCCTGGAGCGAAGCCGCCAACATCTGGTCAAGCTGGCTGACGAACACGGCATTGCGCTGCGGCAAAACTACAACCGTGAAGCCCCACGGATAGCGGCCCAGATTGGCCGTTACGCGCATGCCAAACAGTTCAAGCGGATGCACAAGGCGGTCAAGATCTTGAAGACACGGGTCGGACGGGTGTATCGCGACGTGCAGAGAAACCTGGACCAGATTCCGGAAGCCCATCAGGCCAGAGCTCGCGATCTGCTGTCTCGCGTCAACCGGATTCTGACCCAGCAGCGGAAAGACAAGAACAAACTGTATGCCCTGCACGCTCCGGAGGTTGAGTGCATTTCCAAGGGTAAAACCCGGACACCTTACGAATTTGGGGTGAAGGTGACGGTGGCCACCACACTCAATGAAGGACTCGTGGTCGGTATCCGATCCATGCCGGGGAATCCATGGGATGGTGACACGCTGGAGGAGACAGTTGAGCAGGCCAGCATTCTCATGGACAGAATGCCAAAAACTGTCATCGTCGACCGCGGGTACCAGGGCATCAAGGTCGAGGGGGTTCAGATACTGAGATCCGGACAACGCCGTGGCGTCACCCGTGGACTGAAGGCCATGATCAAACGCCGAAGTGCCATTGAGCCCACCATCGGGCATATGAAAACCGATGGCCGACTGGGCCGGAATCCGTTGAAGGGCTCCCTGGGCGATGCGCTACATGCGGTGCTCTGCGGTGCCGGTCACAACCTCCGACTCCTGATGAAGAGGCTGCGGCTTCTTTGGCCCGAAATTATGGATTGGTTGAATGCCGAATTGGCCGGCAATCGGGTCAACACATCAATCCTGACAGCCTGATTTAGGGTTATTCAGCGCGGACTACTGAGGCCGGCTCGCCCCTGGCGGAGTGAGGACAAAAAGGCGCCTCCGGGCGATCTGTGCGCCAGCTGCCGGCTCAAGAGAGAAGATGCCGGAAGAGAACACAAAACGAGGCTAAGCCGGATTTGCCGCAAGGCCCCCGGCAGACTCGCATGATCGGCGAGAAGCGAGCCTCCGAGCACGCCTCTTGTTGACGTCGCTTGGAACTGATGTCTTGATTCCGGCGTTTTCGGCGAACGCTAACAGCCCATGGACATGCGAACCGCAAGGCCGGATGATGCGCCGCGCATCAGCGCTCTCGTCCGCGATCTTGCCTGCAAGTACATCGCGCACGAATTTTCCGAACAGGGAGCCGGCCGCTTGCTCGAATCGATGAGCGAAGCGGCGATCGAGGGTTATCTGGAGTCGATCGGTATCATGTCGCCGAGGAAAACGGCGAGTTGGCCGGCGTGATCGCGATCAGGGACAATCGCCATCTTTATCATCTGTTTGTGTCCGAACGTTTCCAGGATAAGGGCGTGGCGAGAAGGCTCTGGGAAGTCGCCAAGGCCGTGAGCCTCGATACCGGAAACCCCGGCGTATTCACCGTCAATTCTTCCCGCTACGCCGTCGGTCTCTATGAGACATTCGGATTCGTCGGGCAGTCCGAAGCGATCGACCGTTCGGGCGTGATCTGTATACCCATGAAGCTGGAGTCGGCCATTCGTGAATAAACTTTGGAGCCCGGCTGTCCGGGATTTGACCCCTTACACCCCCGGCGAACAGCCCAAGCTGAGCCATCTGATCAAGCTCAACACCAACGAAAACCCGTATCCGCCTTCGCCCAGGGTGTTGGAAGCCTTGCGTGGCGAGACGGGCGAAACGCTCCGGCTTTACCCGATCCCGAGGCCGATCGCCTGAAAGAGGCCATCGGCCGATTTTACGGCGTCGAGAAGAAACAGGTCTTCGTCGGCAACGGATCGGACGAGGTGCTGGCCCACACATTTCAAGCGCTGCTGAAGCACAGCCTGCCCACGCTGTTCCCCGATATCACCTACAGTTTCTATCCGGTCTACTGCGGCCTTTACGGCATCGAACACGCCTGCGTTCCGCTGGCCGAAGGCTTCGAGATCCGGATCGACGATTACCGCTGCCCGAACGGCGGAATCATCTTCCCGAATCCGAACGCGCCCACGGGTTGCCTGCTGCCGCTCGCCGAGATCGAAGCGCTGCTCGAATACAACACCGAATCGGTCGTCGTGATCGACGAAGCCTATATCGATTTCGGCGGCGAATCCGCCGTGGCGCTGGTCGAACGCTTCCCCAATCTGCTGGTGATCCAAACCCTGTCCAAGCCAGCGGTCGCTGGCAGGCCTCCGGGTGGGTTTCGCCATGGGAGACGCCGGCTTGATCGAAGCTCTGGAGCGCGTGAAAGGCAGCTTCAATTCCTATCCGCTGGATCGCCTGGCCATCGCCGGCGCGGTGGCCGCGTTCGAGGACCTGGATTATTTCGAGAGCACCCGGCAAGCCGTCGTCCGCAGCCGGAACCGGCTCGTCCGGGAGCTGTGCGTATTGGGTTTCGAGGTCTTGCCGTCCGCCGCAAACTTCGTGTTCATCCGCCATCCCTTTCGGGGCGCGGGAGGAACTGACGGCGGCGCTGCGGGAGCGGCATATCGTCGTACGCCATTTCAGTCAGCCGCGGATAGAGCAATTCATGCGCATCACCATCGGCACCGACGCTCAGTGCCGGGCTTTGGCGGCCGCGCTCGGGGCTATCTTGCGGTCACCGCGCTGAAAGCGATGGCTCCGGATTTTCGCCGGAGAACGGCTCGTCGCGCGGGCGAATCCGCAGCCCGCGGTTATGTCGTCGGGACGGGTCCGGGCTTCTGCCGTCGTTTTTTCTGCGATTGGCCTTCCTGCCCGCACCCGCGCGTCCTTGAGTCCCCGCAGGTGATCCTCTGTGGCCACCTTCATCATCGCCTGCCTGCCGGCTTCAGAAAACTTGCCGGGATAGCTGCGCGTGGGACTCGCGCAGGAAGCGGAAGATGGCCGGGTTGCCGCAACCCGCGGCATTGAAACGTAGCCAGGGCGAGGCTTCCTGCTGCGGCCTGAACAGGGCGCCGGGGGCCAGCATGATGCCCTGGCTGGCGGCCGCCGCGGCCACGTGCGTGGCGTTTTCCGACGCCGCGCGCCGGGCCCAGATGAACATCCCGTCCTCCGTGTCCTGGTAGATTTCCAGCCCGCTGCTCTCGAGATTCCGGATCGCCTCGCCGCGCGCCTTGCGCAGGCGCGAGCGCAGCTTCTCCAGGTGTTTCCGGTAATAGCCATCGGTAAGCAGTTCGTAGACCAGCCGTTCGTCGATTTCCGGGGTGGTCAGGCTGGTCAGCAGCTTGAGATCGGTCAGGCTCTCAGCCACCTCGTACCGGCAGGCCAGGAAGCCGACCCGGAGGCTTGCGGAAACGGTTTTGGAAAAACTGCTGACGAACACCACCCGTTCCAGTTGGTCGAGCGTCGCAAGGCGCGTTGCCTGCCCAGTCAGCAAGTCGCCATAGATATCGTCCTCCACGATCATCAGGTCGTAGCGTTCGGCCAGTTGCAGAACCCGGTGGGCAACCGGCTGGGTAATGCTGACTCCGGTCGGGTTGTGCAGCAGGGTATTGGTGAAAAACACCTTGGGCCGGTGCTCCTCGATCAGGCTTTCCATCGCGACCGTATCCGGCCCCTGCGGGGTCCAGGGCACGCCGACCAGTCGCGCCCCGGACAGCTTCAGATAGCCGAACAGGGTGTAGTACCCGGGATCGTCCACCAGCACGGCGTCGCCCGGTTTGACGAACAGCCGGCTGATCAGGTCCAGGGCATGGGTGGCCCCGCGGGTAGTGACGATCTGCCGGGTCGAGCAGCCGATACCCTGGTCGTCGAGCCGCCGTGCCAGCAGCGACCGCAAGGGTTCGTAGCCGGCCGGCAGACCGTAGCCGGTCAGATAGGCGCCGCTCTTGCGGGCGAGCGTGCGCAGACTCCGCTGAATGCCCTCGCCATCCATCCACTCGCCGGGCAGCCAGCCGGCCCCGGGCATGGCAAGGTGGGATTGCTCCTGCAGGGCATTGCGCAGCAGCCAGAGCACGTCCATGGCCCGCTCCAGCCGGCAGGACTGATTCGCCGCAGCGCCGGCCTCCGAGCGTTGCGCCACGTAAAAACCCGATCCTTGCCGGGATTTCAGATAACCCATCGCGACCAGCCGGTCGAAGGCCTGGACCACGGTGAACTTGCTGACCCGATGCGTGTTCGTGAAATGCCGGATCGACGGCAGGCGCGCGCCAGGCCGCAAGGCGCGCTCGTCGACGCGCTGCTTGATGCCGGCCACGATCTGCTCGATCAGGGGCCGGCTGTCGTGGGGATCGAGGTTGAGGGAATGCATGATTGTTATGGTTCCATGGCCGATACAGTCTAGTGGGTTGAATGGCAACTGTATCTGTATTGTCCAGACTTGGGGGCCTATGGTGACGCTGACACGGTTCGGAGACACCCTTGACGGAGGTATGCCACATGCAAGCGGACGCGATGACTCTACGGCGGGCCTGGCTGCCCGCCTTCCTGGGCGCGGCCGGGTTCAGCCTGACGTTGCCCGCGACGCGCATGGCCGTCCTGTATTTCGATCCCTGGCTGGTTGCCCTCGGGCGTGGCGTGCTCGCCGCAGGGTTGGCCGCCATGGCCTTGCTGGTCACCCGGCAGCCCCGGCCAAAGCGCCATCAGCTCGGGCGTCTGGCCCTGGTTGCCGTGGGGGTAGTCATTGGGTTTCCGGTCCTTTCCGCCTGGGCCATGCAGCAATTGCCGGCATCCCACGGCAGCATCACGCTGTCGCTGACGCCCTTGGCCACGGCCTGTTTCGGCACCTGGCTGGCGCGCGAGCGATTGCCGGCACGTTTCTGGATTGCGGCGCTGTGCGGCGCCGGCGCGGTGTTCGGATTCGCCCTCGACGCCGGTGGCGGCAAGCTTCGCCCGGGCGATCTCTGGCTGTTCGCAGCCGCCTTGCTGGCGGCCCTGGGTTATGCCGAAGGTGCCCGCTTGACCCGCAGCCTCGGTGGCTGGCAGGTGATCAGCTGGGCGCTGGTGCTGGCCGCGCCCTGGTTGCTGCTGCCCCTGTGCTGGCTGGCGCTCCATGCCGAACTCTCGGCACCGCCTTCCGCCTGGGGCGGGTTCGTCTATGTCGCCGTGGTCAGCCAGTTTCTGGCATTCGTGTTCTGGTATCGCGGTCTGGCCCTGGGCGGTATCGCGCGGATGGGTCAGCTCCAGTTGCTGCAACCGTTCCTGACCTTGGGCGCTTGCGCCGGATGGCTGGGCGAGCCGTTGACCGGCTCGCTGTTCGGCGTGGCGGCCATCGTGGTGACCAGCCTGTGGGTCAGCCAGCGCGCACCGGCGCGATTGGTCGAGAGCAGGCCCGACGGCCATCGCGGTTCGGCAGTCCGTGATGTCCTGGATCAGGAACCCGTCTTCAAGCGTCACGGGCAGTGCCGGCGTGGTACCCACGGTAATTTGAAGGCGGCTTCCAGGAACAACCACATTCCAATCAGGAACGATCATGAAGCTTTATGACATGGAATTATCGGGGAATTGCTACAAAGTGAGGCTGTTTTGTTCATTGCTGGGGGTGAATTGCGAGTCCATCCCTATCGACCTGATGCAAGGGGAACACCGGGAGGCAGCTTTCCTGGCCTTGAATCCGCGTGGCCAGGTGCCGGTACTGGATGATGCCGGCATCCTCGTGTGGGATTCGATGGCGATCCTGGTCTATCTGGCCAGGAAACACGGCGGCGATCGCTGGCTTCCCCTCGATGCGGCGGCGATGGCCAGTGTCATGCAGTGGCTGGCGGTGTCGGAAAACGAAATCCTGTATGGACTGGCATGCGCCCGTGCGATCACCCGTTTCAACCGTCCCTGGGAACTGGCACCATGCCAGGCCTTGGGCCGGGCCGGACTGGCGGTCATGGAACGCCATCTAGGGCACCAGCCATGGCTCGCCACCGACCGCCCGACCATCGCCGACATCGCCTGCTATCCGTATGTCGCGCTGGACGAGGTTCCCGAGGTCCGGCAATGGATCGCGCGTATCCGCGCCTTGCCGGGCTACATCGGCATGCCGGGGCTGTAAGCATGGCACCCCGATTGTCCCGCCGTGCCGGACGGCTCACTAGCTCTCTGGTCCGCGACATCCTGCAGCTGACCCAGCGGCCCGGCATGATTTCCTTTGCCGGTGGCTTGCCGGCCATCGATGCGATGCCGCCCCTGAATTTCCGGGACTTCGCCGATGATGCTCGGCAATACGGTCCCAGCGAGGGGGAACCGGCCCTGCGCAGCCTGATCGCACGCAATCTGTCGGCACTGGGCATGGCTTGCAGCGTCGAGCAGGTGCTGGTGACGTCCGGCTCGCAGCAGGGTATCGATCTGGTCGGCAAGCTGTTCATCGATGAAGGTGCGCCGGTCCTTTTGGAAGCGCCCACCTATCTCGCCACGATTCAGGCGCTCGGCGTGTATGGTGCGGAATTCGAGGGGCTCCCGCTGTCCGCCGACGGCATCGACCCGGACAATCTGCGCCGGGCCATCGCCCGTCGCCGGCCGGCGTTCGTCTACCTCATCCCGACGTTCCAGAACCCGTCCGGCTGTTGTTACACGGACGAGATCCGGCGTGCCGTGGCCGAGATTCTCGACGAAACCGGGGTGCCGCTGATCGAGGACGATCCCTACCGGGAACTGATTTACCAGCCGGTCGACCGGACGCCGCTCTGTGCCTACCTGGAGCGGGCGCCCTGGGTTTATCTCGGCAGCTTTTCCAAGATCACCGCGCCGGGTTTGCGGGTGGGCTACCTCGCCGCGTCGCCATCGCTGTTCTGCGGACTGGTCCGGCTGAAACAGTCCAGCGACCTGCACACCAACCGGATCGGCCAGGCCTGGCTGACGCAGTTTCTGGACTCGGCCGGGTTCGCTGAACACCTCGTGCGGCTGCTGCGGCTCTACGGGGAGCGGCGTGCTGCCATGCAAGCTGCCTTGCGGCAGCATTTCGGCGGACTCGCCGAGTGGCGGGCGCCGGCCGGTGGCCTGTTCTTCTGGCTGCGCCTGACCCGCGAATGCGACACCCTGGCGGCGCTGCATGCGGCACTGGATCGCAAGGTGGCGTTCATGCCGGGCGATCCGTTCTTCCCCACGGGAGAACTGCGCTATCCGGCCTTGCGTCTCAACTTCAGCCATGCGTCCCCGGAACAGATCGCGCAGGGCGTTGCCTGGCTCGCGGAGATTCTGGACGAAGCCGCCAGCGTGCAACATGACCGCGCGCGCGTCGCCCTGATGTCCCGGTAAGTCTTTTTATCGAAACGAGGTGCCTGTCATGCGTCTGACTCTGGTCATCGGCAACAAGAATTATTCCTCCTGGTCCCTGCGGCCCTGGCTGTTCCTGAAACACCATGGCATTCCGTTTGCGGAAATCCGGATCCCCCTGTACCGGGAGGACTCGCCGGCTCGCATCGCCGCTTACGCGCCGGCCGGCAAAGTCCCCGTGCTGATTGACGGTGACGTGACTGTCTGGGATTCGCTGGCCATCCTCGAGTATCTGGCCGAGCGCTTCCCGGAAACCCGAGGATGGCCGGCGGCGATGCCCGACCGGGCGCAGGCCCGCTCCCTTGCGGCGGAAATGCATGCGGGCTTTGCCGCCCTGCGCGGTCACTGCGGCATGAACTGCCGGCGGCCGCCGGCGCCTAAGGCCTTGCCCGAAGCGGTCTCCCGGGATGTTGCGCGCATCGGCCAAATCTGGCGCGAGTGCCGTGAACGGCATGGAAGCTCCGGTCCCTGGCTGCTGGGCCAGTTCAGCAGCCTGGACGCCATGTACGCGCCAGTCGCCCTGCGCTTCCACTCGTATCAACTGGAGGCCGGGCCAGCGGCGCTGGAATACGTGAACACGGTGCTCGGCCATCCGGCCGTGGCGGAATGGGTCGCGGCGGGCAAGGCGGAAACCGAGATCATCCCGGCATTCGAGCCATGAAAACGAAAATCTGGATGGCACTGCTGGCGGTTTACCTCGTCTGGGGGTCGACCTACCTGGTGATCCGCTTCGCGGTGGAGACCCTGCCGCCCTTTTTGTCGGCCGGCCTCCGCTTTCTGGTTTCGGGCGCGATCCTGTTTGTCTGGCGCCGCGTGGCCGGCGATGCTCTGCCGACGCTGCGTCAATGGCGATCGGCGGCCATTGTCGGCACCCTGCTGCTGCTCGGCGGCAACGGCCTGGTCGCCTGGGCCGAGCAGACCGTGCCTTCGGGCGTCGCAGCCCTGATCATCGGCGCGGTGCCGATGTTCATGGTGATCGCCGACGCGCTCAGGCCGCGGGGCGAGAGACCGGGTGTTGGCGTGATGGCGGGGCTCGCCAGCGGTTTCGCGGGGATTTACCTGCTGGTCGGCCCTTCGCGCGATGCCGATGGCCTGCAGCCGGATGCTTTCGGCATGACGGCGCTCCTGATCGCCGGTTTCCTGTGGGCGGTCGGCTCGATCTGCGGCAAGGCCCTGGACCTGCCGAAGTCCACCCTGATGACCACGGGCGCGGAAATGCTGACCGGCGGTCTCGCCCTGATGGCCGCGAGCGCCATCGCCGGTGAGTTGAGGGGGTTCAGTTTCGCCCAGGTGTCCGCCGACTCATGGCTGGCCCTGGCTTATCTGGTCGCCTTCGGCTCGATGATCGGTTTCGTCGCTTATGCCTGGCTCCTGCAGAACGCGCCGATTCCGCTGGTATCGACCTACGCCTACGTCAATCCGCTGGTGGCGGTGTTCCTCGGCAACTGGCTCGCCCAGGAACCCTTGACCCCGCGCATCCTGTCGGCGTCGGCGATCATCGTCGGATCGGTGGTGTTCATCAGCGCCGCGGGCCGGTTGAAAGCCCGCAAGCAAGCGGTGGCTGTGGCAAGCGAATAGCGCGTTTCCGGCACTCCGCCGCCGATATCGGGGGCACGACAACGCAGGTTCCGTGTGCGGGGCTAGGCGTCGGTCGGGTTCTCGATCGTCTCGACCGTGCTGACCAGTATGCCGTCGCGGAGCAGGGTCTGGATGCGGGTGCCGGGCTCCACGGCCACCGGCGAATCCAGCAATGCCCCCGTGTCCACCCGGGTGGTGATGCTGTAGCCCCTGGCGAGGGTGGCCAGCGGGCTGACGGCGTGCAGGGCCTGGGCCAGGCGTTCGGTCCGGTGCTGCGCGAGATCGTGCCGTCGCTGCCACGCGGCGGCCAGCTGCCGGCTGGCCTGTTCCAGCCGTGCCTCCAGCAGCGGCATGCGCGAATCCGGGCGCGAGCCCAGCAGGCGATTCCGCTGCATCAGCAGCTGTTGCGCCAATCCCCGGCCATGCTGGCGCATGGCCCGGTTCATGCGCAGTTCCAGTTCATCCAGCCGCTGCGCCCGGGTGCGAAGGCGCTGCTCGGGATGCTGGGATGCCAGCCGCTTCTCGAACTGCCGCAGCTGCTGGCGGGCCTGTTCCAGCCGCTGCCGCAGGTTCTGGCTCAGACGCCCCCGCAGCCGGTCCAGCCGGGCGAGCCATTCCTGGCGGTCCGGGCTGACGGCAACCGCCGCGGCCGATGGTGTGGGCGCGCGCAGGTCGGCGACGAAATCGCTGATGGTGAAGTCGGTCTCGTGGCCGACGGCGGAGACGACCGGAATGTGCGAGTGGAAGATGGCGCGCGCCACGGCCTCCTCGTTGAAGCACCAGAGATCCTCGGTCGAGCCGCCGCCGCGGCCGAGGATGATGACGTCGCAGTTCTTCAGCCGGTTGGCCAGTTGCAGCGCGCGGACGATCTCGTCCCTGGCGGCGCTCCCCTGCACCTTGGTCGGGTAGAGGACGACCTCGATGGCCGGAAACCGGCGCCGCAGCACGGTCAGGATGTCGCGGATGGCCGCCCCGGTCGGGGAGGTGATGACACCGACGGTTTTCGGCAGGGCTGGCAGGGGTTGCTTGTGGATTTCGTCGAACAGCCCTTCGGCGGCGAGCCTGGCCTTGAGCCGCTCGAAGGCCAGGGCCAGGGCGCCGTTGCCGGCCGGCTCCAGACTTTCGACGATCAGCTGGTAGTCGCCGCGCGGCTCGTACAGGCTGACCTGCGCGCCCAGCAGCACGTGATCGCCGTTCTGCGGGCGGCTCCTCAACCGTTGCGCCTGGGGTCTGAACATGGCGCAGCGGACCTGTGCCTCGGTGTCCTTGAGCGTGAAGTACAGGTGCCCGGAGGTGGCGGCGGTGAAATTGGAGATTTCGCCCTCGATCCGGATCATGCCGAGGCTTTCGTTGAGCAGGAACCGGCAGACGCGGTTCAGGCCCGAGACGGTGAAGACTGGCTGCTCGGCCGGTGTGTCGGCTGTGGCCATGCCGGCCAGGGTCGCGCTCATGCTTCGGAGCGCTTGAAACGGTGGATCAGGCGCCGTTCCCGCTTGTTCGGACGGCCATCGACCGGCACGCCCAGTTCCCGCTCGGCGCGGCGGCGTTCGGCCTCCGCCTGGCGCCGCAGGCGGCTCGCCTCGCTCTCCTCGTAGAGCAGGGCGGCTTCCTGGGCCGGACGCCGCTGCTTTTGCAGGGCGGTCACGGTGATGTCCCAGGCATAGGGCTCCTTGGTGAGGGCGATGCGGGTGCCGATGCCGATCTCCTTGCCGGGTTTGCTGCGCTGGCCGTCGACGTGGACCTTGCCGCCATTGATGGCTTCGATGGCCAGCTGGCGTGTCTTGAAGAAACGGGCCGCCCACAGCCACTTGTCCAGGCGCATGCGTTCGGCGGCAGGTTGCGGCGGGCTGTTCTGCGGGGGTGGCATGGCGGCGTGATGGCGTCGGGGTGGCGAATCGGGGGCTCATTATCCCACGGCGGTCGCGCCGCCGATGGTGTCCCCTGGCCGCGCGGGGCTCCGGCGTTATCCGGCGGTGGTGGCCGGCCACCACCGCCGGTATCGCATGGACGAGCAATCATGCTATTATGATCAAGGTTTTATGGTTGTCTGAGCTGCCTCCCGGTAGCGCACGGGCTTCCATCAGGATTCGCCCCTCCGGGGCGTTTTTGGTTTCTGAGCACTGTTGATTGCGATGGTGGGCCTAGTGCCCATTTTTTGTTTTGGCCTTTGTGAGGTGCGGGTTGAAGGCGCGCGATGGTCTGGTGGAGTTGTTGGACCCCGTGGTGCAGGGCATGGGCTACGAGCTGGTCGGCGTCGAGTTCGATGGGCATCAGCGCACCCTGCGTGTCTATATTGACCGCCCCGAGGGCATCACGCTCGACGATTGCTCGGCGGTGAGCTATCAGCTCAGTGGCGTGCTGGATGTGGAGGATCCCATTCCCGGCCGCTATCAGCTCGAGGTTTCCTCTCCGGGCATGGATCGGCCGCTGTTCACGCGGGCGCATTTCGAGCGGTTCGCGGGCGAGGTGGTGCGGTTGCAGCTCAATCGCCCCCTGGATGGCCGCCGGCGCTTCAAGGCGCGGCTGCAGGGCCTCGAAGGCGACGAAATCCTGCTGCAGGATGAGGACAAATTGATCCGCATCCCCTATGAATCCATTGAGAAGGCGCGGTTGGTGCCGGCCTTCGATCACTGAAAGTTTCCGGAATTTGACTATTGAAGGGATGACGCTATGGCGAACAAAGAAATCCTCCTAGTGGTTGATGCCTTCTCCCACGAGAAGGACATCGATAAAGAAATCGTCTTCGCCGCCATTGAGGATGCGTTGCGCATGGCGACCATCAAGAGCCACGAGGGTCGTATCGACGCCAGCGTCAGCATCGACCGCAAGACCGGCGACTACGAAACCTTCCGTCGCTGGCGGGTGGTGGAGTCCGAGGCTGCCGAGGATTTCAATCCCGAGCTGCAGCTGACGCTGGAGGCTGCGCAGCAGCGCTCGCCCGGCATCGCGGTGGGTGAATACGTGGTCGAGCCGATGGAATCGGTGGGCTTCGGCCGCATCGAGGCGCAGACCGCCAAGCAGGTCATCGTGCAGCGGGTGCGCGACGCCGAGCGCCGCAAGGTCGTCGAAGCCTACAAGGACCGGGTCGGCGAGCTGGTCACCGGCATCATCAAGCGGGTCGAGCGTGGCAATGTGTTCCTGGACCTCGGCAACAATGTCGAGGCCTTCATCCCCCGCGAGGAAATGATCCCCCGCGAGGCGGTGCGTGCCGGCGACCGGTTGCGCGGCTATCTCAAGGATGTCAGGCAGGAGGTCCGCGGGCCGCAGCTGTTCGTGTCGCGTACTTCGCCGGATCTCATCATCGCGCTGTTCCGGCTGGAGGTGCCCGAGGTCGGCGAGGGCATCATCGAGATCATGGGCGCCGCGCGCGATCCCGGGGTGCGCGCCAAGATCGCCGTCCGCAGCCGCGATCCCCGGCTCGACCCGGTGGGTGCCTGTGTCGGCATGCGCGGCTCGCGGGTGCAGGCGGTCTCCAACGAACTGGCCGGCGAGCGCGTCGACATCATCCTCTGGAACGAAAACGAGGCCCAGTTTGTCGTCAACGCCATGTCGCCGGCCGAGATCGTGTCCATCGTGGTGGACGAGGACCGGCACTCCATGGATATTGCCGTGGCTGATGAAAACCTTTCCATGGCCATCGGCCGCGGCGGCCAGAACGTCCGGCTCGCCTCCGAGCTGACCGGCTGGACCCTGAACGTGATGAGCGAGACCCAGGCGGAGGAGAAGAGCGAGCAGGAAACCGAAGCGCTGGTGCAGGGCTTTGTCGAGCAGCTGGATGTCGACGAAAGCGTGGCCGAGGTGCTGGTCCGCGAGGGATTCTCCACCGTCGAGGAGCTGGCCTACGTGCCCGCCAAGGAGCTGCTGGAAATCGAGGAATTCGACGAGGGTCTGGTCGAGGAGTTGCGCAACCGTGCCCGCGATTCCCTGCTGATCAAGGCCATCGCCACGGAAGAGCAGCTGGAGACCGCCCCGCCGGCCGATGAGCTGCTCAACATGGAGGGCATGGACCGCGCCACGGCGCACCAACTGGCGGCGAGAGGTGTCAAGACCATGGAGGATCTGGCCGAGCTGTCGATCGACGAGCTGCTGGATATCGATGGGATGGATGAGGCGCGGGCCGGCGCCCTGATCATGGCGGCACGCCGGCCTTGGTTCGCGGAAAGTTAACGAATTCGGATGCGATGAGGCTTAAGTTATGAGTGATTTAACAGTACGACAACTCGCCGAGGTCGTTGGCATTCCGCTGGAGCGACTGCTTTCCCAGCTGAGCGAGGCAGGGCTGCAGAAGAGCGGCGCCGACGAGCAGCTGACGGACGCCGAAAAACTCAAGTTTCTGACCTTTCTCCGGCAGAGTCACGGCAAGGCCCAGGCCGAGGACCTCACCAATCCCAAGCGTGTCACCCTGCAGCGGCGCACGGTCAGCGAACTCAAGCAGGGCAAGGCGCCCGGCAAGGCCGCCAAGACCATCAGCGTCGAGGTTCGCAAGAAGCGCACCTATGTCAAGCGCAGCGAACTCCCGGAAGTCAGCGAGCAGCGCCACGAGGTGGAGCAGGCCCGCCAGGCCCTGGAAGATCAGCAGCGCCGCCTGGCCGAGGTCGAGGCGCAACGCCTGGCCCGCCAGGAGGATGAGCGCCGCAAGGCCGAAGAGCTGGAGCGTCTGCGTCGCGAGGAAATGGAGCGCATTGCCGCCGAACAGGAGGCCGCCCGCCGCCAGGAGGAAGAGCGGCGCCGCACCGAACTGGAAGCGACGGCGAGCGAGGAACCCGTGATCGAGGCGCTGCCGGCCGAACCACCGCCCGTCGTCACCGAGAAGCCCAAGGCACCGGCCCCCGCCGCCCCTCGGGAGCCGGCCCGCGCGGTCGATGACGATGACCGGCGCGGCAAGAAGCGCGAGCGCGAAAAGTCGGGCGAGAGCCTGGCGCTCGACGGCATGCGCGGCAAGCCCAAGGTCAAGAAGAAGCTCAGGAGCGGCAGGGCGCCGGTGATGCCGGAGGCGCGTCATGGCTTCGAGAGGCCCACCGGGCCGATGGTGCGCGAGGTCAGCGTGCCGGCGTCCATCTCCGTGTCCGATCTGGCGCAGCGCATGTCGGTCAAGGCGACCGAGGTTATCAAGACCCTCATGAAAATGGGCGTCATGGCGACCATCAACCAGATGCTGGACCAGGACACGGCCGTGCTGGTGGTGGAGGAGATGGGCCATACCGCCGTACTGCAGGTCGAGAATGTACTCGAGGCGGAGATTGAGGCCACCCTCAGCCTGGCCTCCCAGGCGGAAAAGGCGCCGCGCGCGCCTGTGGTCACCATCATGGGCCATGTCGATCACGGCAAGACCTCGCTGCTGGACTACATCCGCAAGAGCCGCGTCGCCGCCGGCGAGGCGGGCGGCATCACCCAGCATATCGGTGCCTACCAGGTGAAGACCGATCACGGCACCATCACCTTCCTCGATACGCCCGGCCATGCCGCCTTCACGGCCATGCGCGCCCGTGGCGCCCAGGCCACCGACATCGTCGTGCTGGTGGTGGCGGCCGACGACGGCGTGATGCCGCAGACCCGCGAGGCCATCGATCATTCACGGGCGGCCAATGTACCGATCGTGGTGGCGGTGAACAAGATCGACAAGCCGGAGGCCGACCCCGAGAAGGTCAAGCATGAACTGACCACCTTCAACGTCATCCCCGAGGAGTGGGGCGGCGACACGCAGTTCATCCCCGTGTCAGCCAAGACCGGGCAGGGTATCGACAACCTGCTCGACGCCATCCTTCTGCAGGCGGAGGTGCTGGAGCTCAAGGCGGCGCACGACATTCCGGCGACCGGCGTGGTGCTGGAGTCGAAGCTGGAGAAGGGCCGTGGCCCGGTGGCCGACATCCTGATCCAGCAGGGACGCCTCAAGAAGGGGGATTTCATCCTCTGCGGCATGGAGTTCGGTCGTGTCCGCGCCATGTTCAACGAGAACGGCAAGCCGCTGAAGGAGGCCGGGCCTTCCTCTCCGGTCGAGGTGCTGGGGCTGTCCGGCGCGCCCAATGCCGGCGACGAGTTCATCGTCGTCAGCGATGAGCGCAAGGCCCGTGAAATCGCCATGCAGCGCGAGGAGAAGCTGCGCACCAGCAAGCTGGCCGAGCAGCAGGCCCTGAAGCTGGACAACATCTTTGCCCGCATGGAGAGCAGTGCCGGGAGCGTCGACCTCAACATCATCATCAAGGCGGATGTCCAGGGCAGCCTCGAGGCCCTGCGCGGCTCGCTGACCGACCTGTCCACCGACAAGGTCAAGGTCAAGGTGATCGGCGGCGGCGTCGGCGGCATCAGCGAGTCCGACGCCAACCTGGCGCTGGCCTCCAATGCCATCATCATCGGCTTCAACGTGCGCGCCGACGCCGGTGCCCGCAAGCTGATCGAGGAGCGCGGCGTCGATCTCCACTACTACAGCATCATCTACGAGGCGATCGACGAGATCAAAAAGTCGCTCAAGGGCATGCTGGAACCGGAGTTCCGCGAGCAGATCGTCGGCAATGCCGAGGTTCGCGACGTGTTCCGGCACCCCAAGTTCGGTGCCATCGCCGGCTGCATGGTCACGGAGGGCTTCGTCAAGCGCAACCTGCCGATCCGCGTGCTGCGCGACAACGTCGTCATCTTCGAAGGGCAGCTCGACTCGCTGCGGCGCTTCAAGGATGACGTGCCCGAAGTGAAGGCCGGCATGGAATGTGGCATGGGTGTCAAGAACTACAACGACATCAAGGTCGGCGACCAGATTGAGGTGTTCGAGAAGGTCCAGGTTCCGCACTGATGCCCAGGGAGTTCAGCCGCAGCGACCGGGTGGCGTCGCAGATCCAGCGGGAAATGGCCGACCTGATCCGGACCCAGGTCAAGGATCCGGCGCTGGGCATGATCACCCTCAGCGATGTCGAGCTGAGCCGGGATCTGGCCGTGGCCAAGCTCTATGTGACGTTTCTGGCCGCCGCCGTGACGCCGCCGCAGGCCGTCAAGCGGCTCGCCGAGTTCGTGCCGGAGCTGCGCCGCGAGCTGGGCAAGCGTATCCGCGTCCGCGTGCTGCCGGAACTGCGCTTCGTTCACGACGACTCGATTGATCGCGGCATGCGGATGGACACGCTGTTGCAGGCCTTGTCGCACGAACGGGACGCCGATGACCGGGATGGCACCGGCGAATGACCGCACGGACGCGACCGGAGTGGCGGCCCGTTCATGGCCTCTTCCTGCTCGACAAGGCCAGCGGCTATTCCTCGAATGCATCGTTGCAGAAGGTCCGGCGCCTGTTCCGGGCGCAGAAGGCCGGGCATACGGGCAGCCTTGACCCGCTTGCCAGCGGCCTGTTGCCGATCTGTCTTGGCGAGGCGACCAAGCTGTCCGGCTACCTGCTCAACACCGACAAGCGCTATGCAGTGC
Source organism: Methyloparacoccus sp. NF-16 (assembly GCF_056880625.1). Classification (NCBI taxonomy): domain Bacteria; kingdom Pseudomonadati; phylum Pseudomonadota; class Gammaproteobacteria; order Methylococcales; family Methylococcaceae; genus Methyloparacoccus; species Methyloparacoccus sp. NF-16. Next base: position 876,772 of record NZ_CP174130.1, read on the forward strand.
GGATCCGGCTGGGGGTGGAGACGGATACGGCCGACAGCGAGGGGGCCGCGATCCGCACCCAGCCGGTACCACCCCTGTCGGAGGCCCTGATCGAGACCGTTCTGGCCGGTTTCCGCGGCGACAGCCAGCAGGTACCGCCCATGTATTCCGCCCTCAAGCATGAGGGCAAGCGGCTCTACGATCTGGCCCGCCGGGGGCTGGAGGTCGAGCGGCCGCCGCGCCCCATCACCATCCATGCCCTGAACCTGCTGGACTTTGACGCGGCTTCCCTGAGCCTGGACGTCCACTGCTCCAAGGGCACCTATATCCGTACCCTGGCCGAGGATATCGGTCGCGCGCTTGGTTGCGGCGGCCATGTCGAAATGTTGCGCCGGACCGCCGTGGGCACTCTGAGTGTCGATGCCGCCTGTACGGTGGAACAACTGGAGGCCGAGGCGCCGGAGGCCCGCGATGCCCGGCTGCTGCCGCTGGATACGCTGGTCGACCACCTGCCGGCAATCGGGCTGAACGAGACGATGAGCCGGTTCGCCCGGCAGGGCAACCCCCTGTTCGTGCCGCAGGCACCGACCCGGGGCTGGGTTCGCCTCTACGGCCATGACTCGGGTTTCCTGGGGCTGGGGGAGATCCTCGACGACGGCCGCGTCGGTCCGCGGCGCATGATGAATTATGGTCCGGCCGGGCGGGCGCCAGCCGGTGATCCAGGCCGCGGGACCGGCCTGTCCAAGGCCTTGGATTGATCAATCCGAGCCTGAAACGATAGAATGCCCTGTTTCATGAAAAGCCGAGATTTTTAGGAGCCGAACATGCCTTACACCGCCACCGAGAAAAGCGCTGTCGTCAAGGACTACCAGCGCGCCGCCAACGATACCGGGTCGCCGGAAGTCCAGGTTGCCCTGCTGACCGCGCGCATCAATCATCTGACCCCGCACTTCGTCCAGAACAAGAAGGATCACCATTCGCGCCGTGGCCTGCTGCGCCTGGTGAACCAGCGCCGCAAGCTGCTGGATTACCTCAAGCGCAAGGATGTCGACCGTTACAAGAACCTGATCGAAAGACTGGGCCTGCGTCGCTAATCCGAATTTCGAAGGTTAATGTTGTGAATCCCATCCGGAAACAATTCCAGTACGGCGCGCATCTGGTCACCCTGGAAACAGGCGAAATCGCGCGACAGGCCGATGCGGCGGTAATGGTCGACATGGCCGGCACCGTGGTGCTGGTGACGGCGGTCGGCAAGAAGGACGCTTCCCCCGACATCGATTTCTTCCCCTTGCGGGTCGATTACCAGGAGAAGGCCTACGCAGCCGGCAAGATTCCGGGCGGATTCTTCAAGCGCGAAGGTCGTCCTTCCGAGAAGGAGACGCTGACGGCGCGCCTGATCGACCGGCCGGTGCGCCCGCTGTTCCCGGAGGGCTTTACCAACGAGGTGCAGATCACCGCCACGGTGCTGTCCCTGAACCCGGAAATCGACCCCGACGTGCCGGCCATGCTCGGTGCCTCCGCGGCGCTGACGCTTTCCGGAATCCCCTTCAAGGGGCCGATCGGCGCGGCACGGGTGGCGTTCATCGACGAGCGCTACGTGCTCAATCCCACCGCCAGCGAGCTGGATGAATCCCTGCTCGACCTGGTGGTCGCCGGGACCGAGAACGCCGTGCTGATGGTCGAGTCGGAAGCCGACATGCTCTCCGAGGACGAAATGCTGGGTGCGGTCATCTTCGGTCACGAGCAGATGCAGGCCGCCATTGTCGCCATCCGCGAGCTGGCCAGCGAGGTTGGCGTCACGTCCTGGGATTGGCAGCCGCCGGCGCGGAATGAAGGGCTGGTCGAGTCGGTCAAGACACAGGCGGGCGCTGCCATCCTGACCGCCTACCAGATTGCCGACAAGCAGGCCCGCCAGCAGGCGCTGAAGCAGGCCCGCGCGGGCGCCATCGAGGCTCTGACGGCCGAAGGGCAGCATACCGCCAAGGCGGTCAAGGTCGTGCTCGAGGAACTGGAATACGACACCGTCCGGGCCCAGATTCTGGACGAATCCCGTCGTATCGACGGGCGCGACCTCGCGACCGTGCGTCCCATCAGCATCCGTACCGGCGTGTTGCCGCGTACCCACGGTTCCGCCTTGTTCACCCGCGGCGAAACGCAGGCGCTGGTGGTGGCCACCCTGGGCACCGGGCGCGACGCGCAGGTCATCGATGCGATCGAAGGCGAGTACAAGGAAACCTTCCTGTTCCATTACAACTTCCCGCCCTACTGCGTCGGCGAGATCGGCATGATCGGCTCGCCCAAGCGCCGCGAGGTCGGCCATGGACGTCTCGCCAAGCGCGGCGTGCAGGCCGTCATGCCGGATCCGGACGAGTTCCCCTATGTCATCCGCGTTGTGTCCGAGATCACCGAGTCGAATGGCTCCAGCTCGATGGCCTCGGTCTGCGGCTCCAGCCTGGCGCTGATGGACGCGGGCGTGCCCACGCTGGCGCCCGTGGCCGGCATCGCCATGGGCCTGATCAAGGAGGGTGACCGCTACGCAGTGCTGTCCGACATCATGGGCGACGAAGACCACCTGGGCGACATGGACTTCAAGGTAGCCGGTACCCACGATGGCATCACCGCGCTGCAGATGGACATCAAGATCGACGGCATCACCGCCGAGATCATGCGCAAGGCGCTGGAGCAGGCCAAGGCAGGCCGGCTGCACATCCTCGGCAAGATGGGCGAGGCCCTGCCGGAACCGCGCAAGGAGATGTCCGACTACGCGCCGCGCATCATCAGCTTCAGCATCGACCCGAGCAAGATTCGCGACGTGATCGGCAAGGGCGGCGCCACCATCCGTGCCATCACCGAGGAAACCGGCGCCAGCATCGACATCACCGATGACGGTCTGGTCAAGGTCGCCTCCGTCGACCGCGAGGCCGGTGACGAGGCCCGGCGACGCATCGAGGCCATCACCGCCGAGGTCGAGGTGGGCAAGATCTACGAGGGCAAGGTTGCCCGCCTGATGGATTTTGGTGCCTTCGTCACCGTGCTGCCGGGCAAGGACGGCCTGGTGCACATCTCGCAGATCTCCGACGAGCACGTCGAGAAAGTCAGCGACAAGCTGGCCGAGGGCGACATCGTCCGGGTCAAGGTGCTGGAAATCGATCGCCAGGGCCGCGTGCGCCTGAGTATGAAGGCGGTCGAGATCGAGGGCTGAGGTACTCCGGGCCGCCTGGCCAGGACCGGCAAAAGGGGCGCTCGACGCCCCTTTTTCATGCCGGTCCGAAACGTCAGCCAACCGGCCGCTTGCAGGCCTCTCCGGCGACTTCGCGCACCAGGCGGGGTATCAGATAGCCGGGCAGGCGGGCCCGCAAGCTCTCCATCAGCTCCAGCGCCCGGTTTTCCTCGACCTCGAAATGGGCGGTGCCCCGTGCCCGGTCCAGCAGGTGCAGGTAGTAGGGCAGGGTGCCGGCGTCGGCCAGGGTTTCGCTCAGCTGGGCCAAGGTGTCAGCATCGTCGTTGATGCCCCGCAGCAGCACCGACTGGTTCAGCAGCAGGAAGCCCCGGCCCGACAGCACCGCCAGTCCGGCGCGGGTTGCGCTCCCCAGCTCGCGGGGGTGATTCGCGTGAATGACCACCACGATGCCGAGACGGCTTTCAGTCAGGTTGTCGAGCAACGCCTGCGTCAGCCGGCTGGGCAGCACCACCGGGATGCGGGTATGCAGGCGCAGTCGCCGGATCTGCGGGATCTCGGCGATGGCCCGGATCAGCTGCCCCAGCCGTTCGTCGCCGAGCGCCAAGGGATCGCCGCCGCTGAGGATCACCTCGCTGATGCCCGGATCGCCGGCAATGGCGGCCAGCGCGGCCGATTCCCGCCGCCGCGCCAGCTGCTGCTCGTCGTAGGGAAAGTCGCGCCGGAAGCAGTAGCGGCAGTGGATGGCACAGGCGCCGGTGGTGACCAGCAGCGCCCGGCCGCGATATTTGTGCAGCAGGCCAGGCGCCGCCGCGGCAGCGAGATCGCCAACCGGGTCGAGTCCGAAGCCCGGCACGGCGCGGAGCTCTTCCGCCAGCGGCAGCACCTGGCGCAGCAACGGGTCGCCCGGATCACCCTTGCGCATCTGCTCGGCATAGGTTTGCGTCACCTTGAAGGGGAAGGTCGCCGCTGCTGCCGCCAGCTGCGGAAATTGCGTCGCATCGAGTTGCAGGTATTCGAGCAGCGCCCGGGGGTTCGTGTAGGCATGGGCCAGTTCCGTCTGCCAGCTTGGGTACATGAGGGCGAACAACGCTGCATAAGCAAAAGGGGTTCCATTATAATGGCGAGCTTTTCCCGAGCTCATTACTCCACAGAGGCACGAATGGCGACTGTCAGCACCAGCGAATTCAGGAACGGCATGAAGTTGATGATGGACGGCGATCCGTACACCATCCTCGAGAATGAATTCGTCAAGCCTGGCAAGGGCCAGGCCTTCAACCGCGTCAAGCTGCGCAACCTCAAAACCGGCCGGGTGATCGAGCGCACCTTCAAGTCGGGTGAAACCATGGAAACCGCCGACGTGGTGGATACCGACATGCAGTATCTCTACAACGATGGCGAGATGTGGCATTTCATGGTCGTCGAGACGTTCGAGCAGTACGCCGCCGATGCCGCCGCCGTGGCCGATGCGCAGAAATGGCTGAAGGAACAGGATGTCTGCCAGGTAACGCTCTACAACGGCACCCCGATCGGCGTCATGCCGCCCAACTTCGTCGAACTGAAGATCGTCGAGACCGACCCCGGCGTGCGTGGCGATACCTCCGGTGGTGGCGGCAAGCCGGCCACCCTGGAGACCGGCGCCGTCGTGCGGGTACCGCTGTTCATCCAGAGCGAGGAAGTGATCCGGGTCGATACCCGGACCGGCGAATACGTTTCCCGCGTCAAGTAACGGCCGCACCAGGCCGCACGACCGGCTCCCCGCCGGTGGGCGAGTCGTGCGGTCCTGCCCGATGACCGGTCTGCCCGCTCCGTGAACGAAGCCGCCAGCCACGTCGCCTGGCAGCCGAGCGGCGATCGCCGGGCGCTATTGCGCCGGACCCGCCTGAATCGCCGCATCCGCGCCTTCTTCGAGGCGCGCGGCGTGCTGGAGGTCGAAACCCCCCTGCTGGGGCGCTGCACCGTCACCGACCCCGGCCTGACGGGATTCGTCACCCGCTTCCACCTGCCCGGCCAGTCCGCCGGTACCCCGCTGTACCTGCAAACTTCCCCGGAATTCGCCATGAAGCGGCTGCTCGCGGCGGGCAGTGGCTCCATCTTCCAGATTTGCAAGGCCTTCCGCGACGAGGAGAGCGGCCGTCAGCACAATCCCGAATTCACCCTGCTGGAGTGGTACCGGGTCGGCCATGGCCTGTTCGACCTGATCGACGAGGTCGAGGCACTGATGCGACACTTGGCCGAAGGCGAGGCCGAACTGGGCGCGCCCGAGCGGTTCCGTTACCGGGATGTCTGCCGGCGCTACCTCGGTCTCGATCCCGTGACCGCCAGCCTGGATGAATTTGCCGCCTGCGCGGATGCGCACGGCCTGGTCGGTGCGCACGCCCTTTGCGGCGAGACGCGCAGTATCTGGCTGGATCTCCTCTTCAGCCATCTCGTGCAGCCACACCTCGGCCGGGGGCGGGTGACCAGCGTCCATCACTATCCTGCCTTCATGCCCTCGCTGGCCGCCCGCTGTCCCGGCGACGCCGATACGGTGGAGCGGGTGGAAATCTTTCTGGCCGGGATGGAACTCGGCAATGGCTTTCATGAACTTGCCGATGCCCGGGAACAGCGGGCGCGGTTCGAACGGGATCTGGACATGCGCCGGTCCCTTGGCCTTACCGTACCCGACATCGACGAGCGCCTGCTGGCGGCCCTGGCATCCGGATTGCCCGACTGCGCCGGTATCGCCATTGGCCTGGATCGTCTGCTGATGGCCCTGTTCGGGCAGACGGCCATCGACGAGGTGCTGGCATTTCCCGTGATGCGCGCCTGAGGCTGCGTGGGTATCGCCGATACATCGCAGGAAAGTGCTGTTTTTGGCTGACAAGCGCGTCGGCATGGTCTACAATTTGCGGCTTGCTGGAGAGGTGGCCGAGTGGTCGAAGGCGCACGACTGGAAATCGTGTATACGGCAACGTATCGAGGGTTCGAATCCCTCTCTCTCCGCCACAAGCTTAGATAACCCGTTGAGATTCAACGGGTTTTTTATTGCCTAATGTTTCTGCCGCCCTTCCTGGCGGCTATCCCCTCCAGTCCTCCTGCCTGCCAAGGTTGCCAGGTTGCCTGATGCCCGGTTGCTTTTCTCGCTCGGGCCGGTGCGTCACTGTGATATTACTCCGGCCACAATAAAACGTACGGCCATGGGGTCAGTTGCCGCGCCACACAAGGCTTCCATGGTTTGTAGCCGTTCGATAAAAAATGGCCGGGTTAATATCGCGCACCGATATCGGGAATAGGGCACGAATACCTTGCTGTGTCACTTGGTCCTTGAAGCCGCCGAACGTATCGACGCATCAGACTTGACCCCAGCATATGATGCCGAACCTCAGGGGATGCTGATTTGAGTTTTTAGGCTTGGCTGCTTGCACGGGATAACCCCTTTTAAGGTTCCGGGAAAAATGCCGATATAAGCCATCCTGAAGCGGTAGTCTGGCTGCCTCACGGTTTGTCATCGGAGTGCGTTCAAGAGTGGGCGGCAACTGCTGTTGCGCCCATGGTGGACGGGTTTGATGACTATCCAACAGGTCCGCCCATCCTCAGGGAATCGCTGGGATGGGCGGAATAGCCGGCTGATGGGGCTGCGAGCCGGGCAAAAGTCGCGAGTTTCAACCAAAGGCCTGACCAATCGACAGCAGCAGCTCAGTTGTGTCGGTAAATCTTACCCTCAATTTTTGCCAGCAACGCTCTGGCTTGGTTCAACGGCGCTGATAAAGAATTACTGCCTTTGTCCTTGTTGGTCATGGCTGTGTGAAGGATGTCCCTGGCTTGCATGAGCGTTTGAATTGCGTCAGGATAGAATGCGCCTTTTCTGTTCGGTGTGGTGGGCGGCTTGGAGAGCGGACCTGTATTCAGTACCTTAATGCCATCCATCGTGTCGGCAATGGCCAGCTTGACCATTTCCTTGGCTTCCCTTTCTCCCAGATTGGGCGCGATTGCCTTATCTATGTAGGTGATGGCCGAGCGGGCATTTTCCGCAGCATTGAGGGCTCGTAGAAAGCCACCAATATTATTGACATCGGCTGGGCCAAAGGCGAATGCGCGACCCTCATTGCCAGCAGAGGCATCGAAAGCATCGCTACCATAGAACCTTATGGCGTCCTCAAGGGTATCGAAGCTGTTGTTATGGAAATAAGGAGCGGTATCGGCGGCTTCATATAGGGACTGAGGATTGAAATAGCCTTGGATAGGCATGTTTACTCCATTGACGGGGCCATAGACGAGATCCCCAATGAAGGATGCCCGAAGAGTTGTTCCATTGGCGCAGGCTACATCTCCAGAAAAGGTGCTTGAGCCATAAGCGTTGTCGGGGCCTCTTCCAAATCCACCGTCACCTGAGACTTCAAGGGGTGTCTCCAGGGATAAGCCCCTGCAGGCCGCTGAGGTCGGTGCAAAACTGACATTCGTGACCCGGTTACGGTTGGTGAATTGGATTTCAGTATCCGATCCAGCATTATTATGACATCCGCCGCAACGTCTTTTATCCGGTTTGGCCTCGGCGGGGTTGAGCTCAAGCTGGCGCACGCCTTTTCTGGTAAGGATCTTGGCATTTGCCGTTACGTCTCTTCCGTATTCGGCAAAACTATTCAGGAAGGTAATTGAATTCAGATTGAGGGTTGCTTGGCGACCGGAGGCAAGCTGGAATGCGAGCAGAGCATCGAGTTCATGCTCCGTGGGGAAGCGGAAATCGGCGGTCATGCCTTGAGTGACTTGATCGGGCCTTACACGATCTAATGTCTTGGGAAAGTGTTGAATGATCGCTCCAAGTGCGAAGCATCGGAGTGACCCATCACCTGGTGCCCCATCGCCAGACCACCCTGTCTCATGCACAACGTTGCCGGGTACGCCTGAGCTTGGGTCATTCGTGCCGCCCGTGGTTTGGCTCAGGCCGAGCGTGTGCATCACGCTTCTAAAAACGCAGGGCTTATCAAAGCCATCAAGATTTTCACAAATCAACCCAAATTTCCTCAGCATTTCTGAATTTTCGAGGTCGACCAATTTTGGGTTTGTCTCGTTCACGAACAGGGGGTCCGACGCAGGCAGCTGAGCAATAATGTCGGTATCTATTGTGAAGTTTTTGTTCTCGCGGTGACATGTTTCACATGTGCGACCATTCCCCTGGAAGGTTTCTTCCTTGAAGAGACGCCGCCCCTCGGCCACGAGAGCGGCGTTAGTTTTATCAACATTCTTATCGGAACAGGTCTCGGGTGTGACGGGCGCATCATCTGATGCCAATGTGGACTGCATGGTCAGGATAAGGATTGCTGACGCAATAGCCAAGTGTCTTGCACACTTATATGAGCTCATGTTGTTGCCCTTATGGAATGTATTATATTATTATGTTCTGGGGCCCTGAAACGCATGGGATCGTTCGGGTTAAGGGGCTAAACCGCTAAACCGCCACAGGGTTTGTGCCGGCAGCACCCAGGTTCAGGATATCAATAAAGCCAGCCGTATTGGATGCTTTGAACACCGTCGCCATGAGAAAATCACCGCATTATTGATATTATTGGAGCATGACCGAGCGAAGGAAGCTCTGATCAAATCGCTGGTAAGCTGCTTTCACTGAACTTCAGCCCGCGGTGACCTTATGAAACAGACCACCTTCGCTTCCCTCGCCTTTGACCACAAGAAGAAGCCAACCCGGCGAGAAAAGTTCTTGGCCGAGATGGAACGGACGGTACCCTGGGCCGCGTTGTTGGCGGTCATCGAGCCCCACTATCCCAAGGCTGGCCGGCGTGGGCGTCAGCCCTACCCCCTGGCGACGATGCTGCGGTTGTACTGTCTCCAGCAGTGGTATGCCTTGTCTGATCCCGGCCTGGAAGACGCCCTGTACGAGATTGAATCCCTGCGGCGGTTTGCCAGGCTGGAGCTTGCGGACGACGCACTGCCGGACGAAACCACGATCTTGAACTTCCGGTGCCTGCTGGAGCGGCACGCACTGACGGCCAAGCTCATGAACACGATCAACGACGTTCTGGAAGAGCAAGGTCTGTTGCTGAAGGGCGGCACGATGGTCGATGCCACGATCCTTCATGCCCCGCCCTCGACCAAGAACCAGGATAAGGCCCGCGATCCCGAAATGCATCAGACCAGGAAAGGGAAGCAATGGTACTTCGGCATGAAAATCCACGTCGGCGCGGATGTGGATAGCGGTCTTGCCCATACCGTATCCGTCACACCCGCCAATGTGGCGGATATCACCGAACTGCCCAACCTCCTGCGGGAGGACGACCGAGCGGTATTGGGCGATGCGGCGTATGCCAACAATTCCTGCAAGCGTGCTGCCCGGAGAGCGGGTGTCTACTGGGGTGTTGCGCTGAAAGCGCGTCCAAAGTCCCGCTTAGGGTCCAGCCAGAAGCAGAGGAACCGCAAGCACTCCGCCATCCGCAGCCGGGTGGAACACCTGTTCCGGGTCATCAAGTGCCAGTTTGGCTATACCAAAGTCCGCTACAAAGGATTGGCCAAGAATGCCGCCCAGGTTTTCATGCTGGTGGGCCTGGCGAACCTCTATCTCAAGCGCAGGGAGTTGCCAGCATGACGGGAGTCATCCGTCCGCAGCGTGGGGAACCCCCAGCAAAGCAACAATTACCGGCGATCCATGAGTCAAAACGCGAGCTTTTCGACACGGTGACTGAAAAAAACGACCCAGCTCGGCCTTCACTCGCCGAAATGCAGATTTATTCAGAGGTTCCCGAACCGAGGGGTAATGGAGAATCTGCTTGCGGCGGTGGAGCGAGCAGCCAGGTGGAGTCGGGGGGGGGGGGGATGTGCTGAACGCGCGGAATGGGCCTGTCGATTGCTACGAGGCTTCCGGGCTGTCGGCATGGCGGCCCCCGCCGGTGTCCCCGCTCATGACCTCCCCTATCGTTGAGCCGGCGCTCGATCGTTATGGCAGCCCTGCCACCCTGTCCAGACCGATCGTTACCGGGTTGTTGTGACGAAAATCGGGTCTGCGATCTGGCTCGCGCGCCAGTACGGCCTGGAAGCCTTGTGGCGACACACCGTTAGTTTGAAGCCATGGCAAGTCGCTTCGCGTTCGACAGGATCGCCACTGTCAGTACACAGGGAGCGTTCGGATTCATGCTCCAGGAGGGACCACGAACGCGGAACTGTTCTTGCCGTCATTAGCAGGGCCCGCACTCAGGGGATCAAACCGGCATCCCGCGCCTTGATCACGGCCTGCGTTTGCGAATTGACCTGGAGTTTGCGGTAGAGGTTGCGGATATTGGTCTGCACGGTCGAGAGCTTGACGTTCATGATCTGGGCTACATCCTTGTAGGAATGTCCGCGAGACAGCAGCTTCAAGGTCTCGAATTCCCGTGGCGACAGATTGAGCTTGCGGGCGTCCACTTGTCCGATCGGGGCTCCCGCCAACTTGAACAGGCTGCGCGCCAAGGCCGGGCTGATCGGGTAATTTCCCTCCAGCACATCGTCTATGGACTTTGCCATGGCGGTTTCGCTGTCGCCTTTCAGAATATAGCCATGTGCGCCCGCGCGGATGGCTTCGAGCAACGTCCGTTCCGAGGAAATCACCGATATGACCAGTATCGGCAGTTCCTCGAAGCGATGCCGCAAGGCCCGGATAATCTCCAGTCCACTCATGTCGGGTAATCCGATATCGATCAACGCCAGGTCAAGTCGCAGTCTAGGTTGTCCCAGAACCTCCAGCGCGGCGGCGCCGGTCTGGCATGCAATGATCTGATGGCCTCCGCGACGTCCCATCAGAATGTCGCGGATTTGTCTCGCGAACAGTGGATTGTCTTCCACGATCAAAACCTTTTCCAGCGCTTTACGGAGAGTCGGTCCTTGTTTGATCATGGCCTCTATGGCTGTCCTTGAACGGGGTATCTGGCCGGCGGCGAGCCGGCTTTTGGCACTGGCCCAGGACCGAGTTTGTCCGCATATTCGGCGTCGCAGGAGTGAGTCCTGACGTACGGCCCGTACGTGGGGTGCCCCGTGAATAAATCGATGAAGCACAGCTGATGCAAACCCCATGCGATATCTCAATGGCCGCTGGCTACGGTGACTTGGCGAGCCGTCTCATCAGCCATATTTCTATAGCAGCCGGCCACGGGCTCGTCAAATATCGACCGGTGATCTCCCATATTCATGGGATAAGTCCCGTTTTCATGGGATGGTGATATTCCGGTATGTGAGTAACCTATCCGGGCTGTCGTGACGCTGTCATTCGATGAATGCCTGGCATGCGATGGCCTGACTATTTCAGTCGGGATACATGACGTGATTATCGATAGGATTTGGAGATGCATATGTTAAAGAAAACCCTTGCGTCCTCGCTCATCGCAATATTGTGTGGTGCGAGTGCGCTGAGCAGCGCGGAGGTCAGCGCCGCCCCCGTCATCGGCTGGTGGTCGGCCAAGCCGATGACCTATTCCGGGACCTGGCAGCCCAAGACCCTGTATACCGTGGGCAGCGTCGTCAACTATCAGGACGGCACCTGGATCGCCACGCAAGCCAGCAAGGGCGAAGCGCCGGGGTTGTCCGGCAAGTGGCTTACCTTCTCGGGTGCCCAGGGGCCGCAGGGGATCGCGGGTCCCATCGGGCCGGCCGGGCCTATGGGTCCGCAGGGCATTCAGGGCGCCACCGGCCCCGAAGGGCTGATGGGTCCGGCCGGTCCGGCAGGTGCCGTGGGTCCGGCGGGTCCGAAGGGTGACGCGGGTGTGGCTGGTGCGGAAGGTCCGGCGGGTCCCGCGGGCACGGGCCGGGCAGCGACCGCCTGGTGGCCCAATTGCAACTTTGAGCCGTCTGTTACCGTTAACGGCTTCGAAACATGCAAGTTGTTAGTAGAAAGCTCCGGTGACAAGCAGATTTTGCCAGAATTGTTTGGAGACGGCGGAAATGCCGACATAAGATTCGATGATGTTCTACCCGGCAGCTATCTGGTATCGCTGAATCTATCGGGGAATGCCTGTGCCATGGAGATAGTGAGCCCACTAGGTATAAGAGTAATCGAGCTTTCGCCGGTGGGATCCACTCCATTTACTATCGTCGTGAATGCGTCTGTCACAAGCCCGACTCGGCTCACGTTGAGTAGACTAGCTGGTTCGTGTGACAGGGTCACGATTGGCCTGAGCGTCCTGCAGCTCTCCGGCGAGCCGGTCTAACCGACTGTGCGGACCCGGACGGGGGTGCCGCCATGGCCAGCACCGCCGGTGCCGGCCTTCTTGCGGCGCTCGCGCGAAGGTCCGATCCCCGCAAAGGCAGTGTCCCCTCCGCCGGTGAGGTCGAGGGGCGGCTGCCACGATCAACCCGGTGTTTGCCGTCGACGCGGACGGCAGGATCGGCCCTTGTCTCACCCATGGTCACGATGCCCACCCTCTGTCTCTGTGCGATCGTGCGCAATGAAAGCCAACGGGTCCGCCGCTGGCTCGACGCCGCCAAGCCCATCCTCGACGCGGTCGCCATCTGCGATACCGGCTCCACGGACGATACCGTCGCCCGGATCGAGCAGTGGGGGCGGGAGAATCATGTGCCGACCCGGGTCCGGTCGGACCCCTTCGTCGACTGCGGTCATAACCGCAGTCGCGCCCTCAACTGGGCCCGGGCGGCATTCCCGCAGGCCGACTACCTGCTGCTGCTGGATGCCGATCAGATCCTTCAGATCGAACCCGGTTGGGCGGCGCAGCCACTCGTGAGCGATGCCTACTGGGTCCGGCAGCGGCAAGCCTGCCACGACACCTGGAACCTCCACCTGATGCGGGCGCGCCTGCCCTGGGTGGCGGTAGGCGTCACCCGTGCCGCTTGGGATTGCCCGGCGCCCTACGCCGTCGAGCGCTTGAGCACGCTCTGGATCGACGACCGCGGCGATAGCCGACACCTGGCCGACACGCGCGAGCGGGACAAGCGGCTGCTGCTGGCCGCCATCCGCGATCCCGCCACCCCGGAGCCCCTGCTGAGCCGCTACTATTTTTATCTGGCCCAAACCTTCCGCGACCTCAATGACACGCAACAGGCCCTGCACTGGTACCAGAAGCGGGTCGAGCGGGGTGGAAGCGCCGAGGAGACCTACATGGCCCAGGCCGAGAAGGCCCGGCTGACCATCCTGGCCAAGGCACCGCATGCGGTCATCCTCGCGGAACATCTCAAGGCCTTCGCCCTCAGACCGACACGGGCCGAGGCCCTGTGGCAGCTGGCGGCCTATTGCCGGGAAAGCCAGCGCTATCCGCTGGGCTATCTGTTTGCCAGCCTGGGGAAGGACATGCCCATGCCCGACGACATGCTGTTCGTCCGGCGGGATGTTCACGAATGGCGGCTGCTGGATGAGCTCGCGATCTGCGCTTACTGGATCGGCCGCTACCAGGAGAGTCTTGAGGCGTCCCAACGGCTGCTCGCGGAAGCCAGGTTCCCGCCGTTGGAGCAGCCCAGGATCGAAGCGTACCGTGATTTCGCCCGGGCCAGGCTAGCCTCGGCGCGGGCCTAGGTGTCCCGGGAACCCCGCCGGGTCACTCGACATCCAGGGGCTCCCGCGTCGGCAGGAGGGGCAGCCTGAGCGACACCCGGGTACCGGGATGCAGCGGTTCCAGGCACAACGCGGCGCCCAGATCCCGCGCCCGGCTTTTCATGTTGGCCAGGCCCCGTCCCGCCCGGACCGTGTCGGGCAGGCCGACACCATCATCGGCCACGGCGAGGCAGACGTGACCGTTGACCTCATACGCGGCCTCGACCCGGACTTCCCGGGCTCGCGCGTGCTTGATGGCATTGTTGATGGCTTCCTGCACGATCCTCAGCACCTGCAGGATCTGCCGGCTTTCCAGCGACGGGCATTGGTCCAGCTGGAGTTGCCAGGTCAGCTTCAGCTGGAACTCCGAGAGCCGGTACTGGTAACGGTGACGCAAATCCGCCAGGGCATCGGGCAGGCTTTGCGCGTCGTTGCCCATGGTGTCGACGACCAGATGCAAATCGTCCAGACATTGCCGCAGCAGGTCATCGACTTCGGCCTGCGGCAGCCCCTCATGTTTCATCCGCAGCCGGGCGGTCGCCAACTGGGAGCCGAAACCATCGTGGACATCCCGCAGCAAGCGCTCGCGCTCGCGCTGTCGCGTGCGCTCGACCTTCATGGCCGTGAAGGCGCGGTTTGCCCTTTCGATGGCCTGCCGGGAGAGCACGGTATCGGTGATATCAGTCAGGACGCCCTCCCAGACCGTCGAGCCGTCCGCCAAATTCCGCGGCAGCGCATGAACGCTCACCCAGCGGGTTGACCCATGAATGACCAGGCGCGCCTGGCCGGACAGCTCGCGCTGCTGGTGGCAGGCGGCGGCGTGCGCCTGTTCCCAGGCCATGCGGTCGTCGGGATGGACACAGGCATGGGCACGCCGGGGATCGTGCAGGACATCCTGTCTCCTGACGCCCATGAGCTTGAGAAATCGGGCGCTGAGGAAGGTATAGCGCCACCGGTCCTCGCCAGGCCTCCGGACCAGCGCAAAGAGGCCGACCGCGATGGCATCGGTCAGTTTCAGGGCGGTTTGCTCCAGCCGCAGGATGGTCTGGTAGGCGGCGGCGATCTCGGTCGTATGGCTCGCGATGAGCGTCCGGCCGATGGCCAGGAACATCGCGACATACAGGGGCAGGAGCGCGAGCAGCGGTCCCAGGCGGACCGTGCCGATACCATAGGTCCGATCGATGCCGCTGGGGGGCCCGAACAGGGCCAGGGCCAGCCTGGCGCACTCGATGGCCAGTTGGCCGACCAACAACCACAACAGTTTCTGGTGCGGCAGGGACGATCCGCGGATGTTCAGGACCAGGGCTTCCACCATCGCCCAGACCGCCAGGCAAATCAGCAATGCCAGGAGGAGCAGGTGGTGACTGCGCTGCAAGGTCAGCAACACCAGAATTTCCAGGCAGAAGTTCAGGACGAGGATCAGGCAGCTCAGGATGCCGATCACCTGCAGCGGCAGCGCGGCGGTTCTCAACCACTCGCGCGAAGGCGGGACATCGGGCCTCATCTGGCCGGGCCCAAGGGGATGCCCAGGACCGGAGCGACCGTCTGCCGCCATTCCTCCGAGCAGCCCGGGTGCAGCCGATCGCACCGTGCGGACCAATCCCTGAAGGTGGTTTGCTCAAAGGCCGCTTGGAGGCGCTGGTGGTCCTCGGGACGGGGGATGACGTTGACGAGATGGTAGGGCACGCCATGGGCGCAGGGGCCTCCCACGTTACAGGCGGTAAACGCCTCATGAAAACGCTCCGCGTTGGCCCATATCGCCGCCACATGGGTCTTGACAGCCGTTTCCAGCGTGGCCTGCTGATGCCGGGACAGACGATCCCACAGGGTCAGGTTGATCAGGTAGCCGTTGATGCCCATCTGGGTGCTCGGCCCGAAGAAGTGGGTCGAGTACTGCGGCCAGCCCGCGGCGTTGCCCGACATCGCGCTGGTAATGGCGCAATCGACCAGGCCTTGCCTCAGCGCATCCTTCACGTCCTCGATCGGCAGAACCACCGCTGTTCCACCGAAGAAGGCGATCAAGGGCGCGAAATTCTCGCTCCCGACCCTGACCTTGAGTCCCGCCAGATCCCTCAGGCCCGCAATGCGCCTGCGGCAGAAAAACACCTGGGGACCAAATGGCCATACCCCCAGGAGCTTGGCGTTGAAATCCCGACGCAGCAGGCGATCCAGAAGCGGCGCATAGACCTCGGCCGCCGCGCGGGCCGTTCCGAAATCGGAGGAGGCCCCCAGCAGGTCGACGCCCAGCAGGCCGGGTTCGACCGTGGCATTCTGCAGAAAACGCAGCGAAACCAGATCCAGCGCGCCCGTCTTCAGCATCAGCAACTGGTAGGTATCCTTGATACCCAGACGGTCATTGGGCGTATAGCGCACCTCAAGGGGCAGGCCTGTGGTGGCGGCCAGCTGCTCGAAGAAGCGTTGCTCCTGTTGCTGGATCATGCCGGTGATGGAGGGTTGTCCCACAACCTTGATGGGAACGCTGTCCAGCTTTTGCCAGGCATAGACAAACCCCCAGGCGAGAAGGCTGGCGAACACTATCCTTGACCACATAAATGATGTTCTGTCGGGTGAATCACGCTGGTCTGGCGGGCCTTTTGCCAGGGAAGGATAGGCTGACGAGGGTGGCCCTGGCGCCTGCTGACAGGTATCGTCAGAATTTCGTAACTTACCGGCTCTTCCGGGCGAATCGCACCCTCGATCCCGGTCATGAAACCCATCCTCCGCATGTCTCACGCACCATGATGCCGTGCCCGCAACCCAGGCCCTGGTGGGTCATCCTCGGTCTCCTGACGATACCGGGCCTGGTCGCGGCGACACCCGGGCCGCAGGAAGCCCTGTGGATATCCAGGACCCTCGCCCGCATGACCCTGGAGGAGAAGGTAGGGCAGCTGTTCGTCAGCCGCGCGCGAGGCGTCACCGCCGACACGGCCGATCCCGCGGCGGTCGCGCAAAACCGCCGCGAGGCGGGCGTCGACAACGCGCTGGCGCTTGTCCGGACCTACCATGTGGGCGGCTTGATCTACTTCGGGGACAACATCACGACGCCGGAGGCCCTGGCGCGTTTCGGCAATGCCGTCCAGGCCGCCGCCGAGGAAGCCCGCGTGCCTATCCCCATCCTCACCACCATCGACCAGGAGCAGGGGCTGGTGGTTCGGGTGGGACCGCCGGCGACGCAGTTCCCCGGCAGTATGGCGCTGGGCGCTTCCCGCCAACCGGGTGCCGCCCGGATTGCCGCCCGGATTACCGGGCGGGAGCTGGCCGCGCTGGGCGTCTTCGGCGATTACGCGCCGGTGGCCGATGTCAATATCAATCCCGCCAACCCGGTGATTGGCATCCGTTCGTTCGGCGCCCGCGCTTCGCTGGTGGCCCGCTTCGTCCAGGCACAGGTACGGGGCTTCCGGGATGTCGGCATGGTCTCTGCCGCCAAGCACTTTCCCGGGCATGGCGACACCAGCGTCGACAGCCATACCGGCCTGCCGGTGATCACCCACGACCGCCAACAGCTGGACAGCATCGACCTGCCGCCGTTCCGTTCGGCCATCGCCGCCGGTGTCCTGTCCATCATGACCGCCCATATCGTTGTGCCGGCGCTCGATCCTTCCGGCAGCCCTGCTACCTTGTCCAGACCGATCGTCACCGGGTTGTTGCGCGGTGAGATGCACTACGACGGCGTCGTGGTGACCGATTCCCTGCGCATGGAGGCTGTGCGCCAGACATACGGCGATGACCGCGTGGCGGTGCTGGCGATCCTGGCCGGCGTCGACCAGCTGCTGGATCCTCCCGACCTGAAGCTGGCCTACAACGCCGTTCTCTCGGCCGTCCGCAGCGGCGAGATTCCCGGAACCCGGCTGGATGCCTCGGTGGCCCGCATCCTCAGGCTGAAACGGCAGCTCGGCCTGATCGCCGCGCCCTACGTGGACGAGCAGCGGGTCAGCCGCATCGTCGGCCGTCCGCGGCACTTGCGGGTGGCCCAGCGCATCAGCGACGCAACCCCCACGTTGATCGCCAACCGGTCCCGGCTGCTGCCGGCCAGGGTCCGGCAGCGCAAGGTGCTGGTGGTCGGGCGCAGTGTCGCGGCGCCGGCCTTGGCCAGTGCGCTCTCGGGCCGGGGCGCGGCCGTCACCTTGCTGGAAACCGGGCTCAGGCCGGGCGTGGAGCAACGGCAGGCGGCCCTCGCCCGGTCGCGGGGACAGGATCTGATCGTTGTCGCGATCTACAACGCTCTCCAATATGTCGAACAGATCCCGCTGGTCAAAGACCTGCTCGGGACGGGTGTTCCCGTGGCGATCGTCGCCACCGGGACGCCCTACGACATCGCCGCCTTCCCCGAAGCGCCCACCTATCTGGCGAGCTACTCCTTCCGCGGCGTGGCGATGGCATCCGCCATCAAGATCATCACGGGAGCCCTCCCGCCACGGGGCAAGCTGCCGGTTTCGATACCCTCGCTGACCGCACCGGAGCAGATCCTCTACCCCTACGGCTTCGGTCTGCGCTGGCGCTGAAACATCGGTTCGGATCGGTGAGGGGGCTCCGCGACCGTCCGGTGCCGCGCGGACGCCACGACGGCCGGGGAGGATTTGTTATGCTTGCGGCGACCCTATCGATCGACCTGTCGCGGCAAGCCCGAGCCGGGCGCTGCCGCAGCGGTTGCCCGCAGAACGCCCGATGTGAACCCTTTCGTCAGCCGCATGGTGGAGAAGATGACGCGATATCTCGTTGCCCTCGGGCTTTGCTGTCTGGCCGCCCATGCTCAGGCCGCCTGTCCCAAACGGCTGAGCGGCAAGTATGTCTCGTCGGTTGAGTACACCATCATGAGTCAGGTGTCCCAACCTCCGGGATACCAGAACAGCGTCGCCAATGTCCGCTACGACATCACCTCGGCCGAGATCAAGGGCAATACGCTGACCTTCGTCAAGGTCTTCTCCGCCTACGCGGGCAGCGGCGACATTGCCCGGGAAGTCGAGGGGAAAAGCTTTCCCGTGGTCTTCGATTCCAGGACCTGCACCGGCTATTTTGGCGAACGGACCAACCCGATCCATTTTGTCGTGGGCGACTCGGGTCGAGTCATCAAATCCCTCAAGGGCAGCACCCCGCTTTCGAACACCATCGCTGCCTCGCTGGGTGAATTCATCCGTCAGTAAGCCCGCGCCGTCACCGTCCGACAGCAGCCGTTGCGCAGGGCAAGGCCATCGGCCGGGGGCGCGACGCCCGACGGACAGCAACCCATGCCGATGCGTGTCGTCCTGGCCGACATCACGACGCTGAGCGTCGATGCCATCGTCAATGCCGCCAATACCAGCCTGCTCGGTGGCGGCGGGGTGGATGGCGCCATTCATCGGGCGGCGGGGCCGGAACTGCTGGAAGCCTGTCGTGCCCTCGGCGGTTGTCCGCCCGGCGAGGCGCGCATCACGCCGGCCTTCGGTTTGCCGGCCCGCTACGTCATCCACGCCGTGGGACCGATCTGGCGCGGCGGTCATCATGGCGAGGCCGAGCTATTGGCGAGGTGCTACCGTCATGCGCTCGAACTGGCGCTGGGGCAGCGGCTGGCCAGCATCGCCTTTCCCGCCATCAGCACGGGCGCCTATGGTTATCCGGTCGAGCTGGCCGCCGCCGTCGCCATCGGCACCGTCGGCGCGGTCGTCGAGCGAGCGCCGGGGCTGCAGGTAAGTTTCTGCTGTTTCTCGGCCGCCGACTGCGCGGTCTACCTGCGCCAACTCGCTTCCCGCGGCAGTGTCTAGGCCCGTTCCCCTGGCGGCGCGGGCCGCCTGCGCAGCGCGCAGATCAGCACGTCATAGTGCCAGCCGCCCCGGCCGCTGGTCTCGTCCCAGAAGTGCCGGCGCACATAATCGACAAAGTCCTCCTCGCTGACCGGCCGGGAGAAGGCGTCCTGGTCGCGATCGCAGAGCGCCAGGCGGGCGATTGCCAGCGTGTCCTCCAGGCGGTGTGTCACGAACGAGCCCGGTACGCGGTCGAGGGCGTAATTGAAGCCCCCGTCCATGGCCATCACGGGCCAGAGCCCTTCCACCAGGTTGAAGCGGGCCGCGCCGAAATGTTCCAGCATCCGGTTGCAGCCCGAGTCCGGATCCTTCAGCAGCACCAGCAGCACGCCGTCATCCGACAGCTGCCGGGCGGCCCGCAACACGCTGGCGGCCCACTTGTGATCGGGGATGTGATAGAGCACATGGCTGATGATGCCGACATCCACCGGCCGCGGCGGCACGGTGGTGCCCAGGGTGCCCGCCACGACCTCGGCGCCCGGGCAATCGGCGGCCAGCCGGGCGCGGAACACGGGGCTGGGTTCCACCGCCAGGACGTGCCGGAAGCGCTCCAGCAGCAGCCGGGTCAGGTCACCGCCACCCGCGCCCCAGTCCACCGCCAGGGCCTCGGCCGGATAGCGGCTGCATATCCCGCGCAGGTAGGCATGCACATGCGGCCGTTCGCCCGAGCTTGCCAGCAGGGTCGCAAAGGCACGTTCGTAGTCCGGGTCTTCCCAGCGGAATCGTCGCAGTTCGCTCATGTAGGGCTCCGGTCAGTCCTCGGCTATCTCAGCACATCGCCGGAGAAAGGAACAGCGGCACGACCCTCGGCCGGGCCATGCCCCGCGGCATGGCTGCATTGGCCGCCGGCGCCGCAGCCGGTAACATGGCCGGCATCCAAGGCGCCGTGATGCCACGGGAATCGAGAAGCTCATGTCAATACCGGAAACCGTCGGGGCGGAAACGGGCGATGCGCTGGTGATCATCGACGTGCAGAACGATTTTCTCCCGGGCGGCGCGCTGCCCGTGCCGGCGGGCGATGAGGTCGTCGCGCCGCTCAACGGCTGGCTGGCGATCTTCGCCGCCCGCGCGCTGCCCGTTTTCGCCACCCGCGACTGCCATCCGCCCGATCACTGCTCCTTCCGGGCGCAGGGCGGCCCCTGGCCCCGCCACTGCGTCAAGGGTTCGCCTGGCGCGGATTTTCCCATCGCCCTGCGGTTGCCGCCGGTCGCCCGGATCATCGACAAGCCGGACTGCGCTGATCGCGAGACCTACTCCGCCTTCACCGGGACCGCGCTGGAAGCGGAACTGCGCGCCGCCGGCGTCACCCGGCTCTGGGTCGGCGGGCTGGCGACCGACTACTGCGTCCTCAACACCGTGCTGGATGCCCTGCGGCTGGGCTTCCGGGTGCTGCTGCTGGTCGAGGCCCTGCGCGCGGTCGACGCCGAGCCCGGCGATGGCGACCGGGCCATGGCCCGCATGACCGCCGAGGGCGCCATCCCGATCGGGTCTCGTCATGGCTGAAGCGGCCCTGCTCACCGATCTCTACCAGCTGACCATGCTCAAGGCGTATGCCGACCAAGGCATGCGGGAAACGGCGGTATTCGAGTTTTTCGTCCGCCGCCTGCCGGCGCGGCGCCGGTTTCTCATGGCGGCCGGGCTGGAGCAGGTGCTCGACTACCTGGAGCAGCTGGCGTTCACGCCGGAGGAGCTGGCCTGGCTGCGCGATTCGGGCCGGTTCGACGCCGGCTTTGTCGACAGCCTGGCCGATTTCCGCTTCACCGGCGACGTCGACGCCATGCCGGAAGGCACGGTGTTTTTCGCCGACGAGCCGATCCTGCGGGTGACAGCGCCGCTGCCGGAGGCACAGTTCGTCGAATCCCGCATCATCAACCTCCTGCATTTCCAGACCCTGATCGCCTCCAAGGCTGCCCGCGTGCGGCTCGCCGCGCCGGACCGGCTACTGGCCGACTTCGGCCTGCGCCGCGCCCACGGCGCGGAGGCGGGGCTCTTGTCCGCGCGCGCCAGCCATATCGCCGGTTTCGACGGCAGCGCCACCGTGCTGGCCGGCATGCGCTGGGGCATCCCGCTGTTCGGCACGCTGGCGCATGCCTACATCCAGGCCCACGATTGCGAGCTCATGGCCTTCGAGCATTTCGTCCAGTCGCATCCGGCGGGCACGACGCTGCTGATCGATACCTACGACACCGAAGCGGCCGCGCATTCCCTGGTGCCGCTGCTGCGGCGCTGGGCCGGCGAGGGCAGGGGCATCCAGGGCGTGCGGCTGGACAGCGGCGATCTGGCCGAACATGCCCGGCAGGTCCGCGCCATCCTCGATGCCGGCGGTTTTCCCGGGGTCAGGATCATCGCCAGCAGCAGCCTGGACGAGGACAGCATCCGCCAGCTGGTGGCGGATGGCGCGCCCATCGACGGCTTCGGCGTCGGCACCCGCATGAACACCAGCAGCGACCAGCCGTATCTCGATTGTGCCTACAAGTTGCAGGAATATGCCGGCGTCGCCCGCCGCAAGCGCTCCGAAGGCAAGGCAACCTGGCCGGGGCGCAAGCAGGTGTTCCGGACATTCGACGCGCTTGGCCGGGCCACGGGTGATACCCTGACCCTGGTGGACGACAGCGCGGCCGGCATTCCCCTGCTGCGACCGGTGATGCGTGCTGGCCGGCGGCTGGCCGCTTCGCCGCCCCTGGCCGAGGTGCGCGACCATGCCCGGGCGCAGCTCGACAGCTTGCCGCCCGCCCTGTGCCAGCCCGGCGCCACCGAGCCCTATCCGGTGCGGGTTGCCGACAGCCTGCGGGCGCTGGCGGCGGCGCTGGACCGGCAGGACCACCAGGGCGCCCGCCTGCCGGCGCCCTGCGGTGGGACATCCCCGATATCCCGCACGCGAGAGAGGTCATCATGACGCACGTTTTCACCCGCCTTGAGCTGACACACTGCCCCGCGCAGCTGCCCTGCGCGGCGGACGGCCGCAACCCGGCCTTCGACATCCGCTTCAGCGCCGACGGCGAGGTTCCCTTTCCGCAGGTGATCCTGCATGGCCAGGGTCGCCAGAAACTCATCAAGGACCAGGCGATCACCGGCAGCCGCGAGGCCAGCGGCGCCTGGCAGTATGTCGCCAGCATCCCGGCCGGCCTCCTTGAAGGCGGCCGCATCACCGTGCAGGTGGAAGGCTGCCGACGGGCGAACCTGGCCGAGGCCGGCGGCGATGACTGGATCAAGCGCTTCCAGGAATGCCAGCTGATCCCGCCGCCGCGTCCCATGGCCGAGCCGCGCCTGGTGGTGTCGGGTGGTGCCGAGCTCAGGGTGTACTTCGGCATTCACAAGCACATGCACCAGCCGTACTACAACACCACCGACCGCCACTACTGGGACGGCGAGAAGGATGGCATCTTCGGTTCCCGCGGCGGCAACTACACCGATTTCATTCCCGCCGCCGCGCGCCAGTACCTCAATGGCGGCCTGCCGCATGCGGGCCTGTCGACCAGCTGGAGCGGCTCGCTGATCGAGCAGCTCGACCGCTGCGGCGACGAGGGTCTGTGCGGCGGCCGCTTCGCCGGCTGGAACCAGCCGCTGCGCGCCATCGCCGGCGCCCGCACGACGCTGGGCAACCCGCGCGTGTCGTTTTCCGCCTTCGGCTTCTTCCATCCGCTGATGCCGCTGATCCCGCACCGCGACATCGTGCGCCAGATTCACTGGCATCGCGACGCCATTCGCCGCGCCTTCGGCGTCGAGGCCTCGCGGGTGCTGTTTCCGCCCGAGACCGCCTTCCATGTGCGCATGATCCCGGCGCTGGTCGAGGCCGGCATCGAGGCGGTGATCTACGACTCCATCCACCGCTTCCGCGCCTGTCGCGACTACCCCTATGCCGGCATCGGCGAGGGCATGCTGCCGCCCAACCCGGCCGAGCAGGTCAACCCGCCGGTGGACGACTGGCTGCAACTGCACAACATCTGGGCCGGTTCGAAGATTTCCCCCGGCCTGTTGCGGCCGGAATATGTCGGCTACGAGGACCCGGACGGCCATCTGCACCAGCTCATCGCCGTGCCGGCGGAGCGCTACATCGGCAACGAGGACGCGCGCGGCGGCTTCGGCGCCCTGCAATACCCGGACGTGCTGGGCCAGGTGTACGACCGCATCGTCGAGAGCAACAGCTTCGATCCCGCGCATCCGCCGTTCTTCCTGCTGCATTCCGATGGCGACAACCACGGCGGCGGCGCCGACAGCTACTACCACCACAACACCGGCCGGCTGGTCGAATGGCTGCAACAGGATCGCAGCTTCGAGCTGACCACGGTCGAGGATTACCTGCAACGCTTTCCGCCCGACCCCGACCGGGTGATCCATATCGAACCGGGGTCCTGGGCCGGCGCCGACAACGGCGATCCGCAGTTCATGAAGTGGTTCAGCCGCTACGATCAGCCGTACTCGCCCGACCTCAACTCCTGGGCGGTACTGACCGCCTTCCAGAACCGGGTGCAGACCTTGGAGTGTGCCGAGCCCGAGCATCCCGCCCTGGCCGAGGCCATCCGCCTGCTGCTGACCGCCGAAACCAGCTGCTACTGGTACTGGACCGGCCAGGAGGTCTGGGACCGGCAGGTGACCCAGGCCGCCAACCTGGCCCACGGCCTGCTCGGGCCGGCGCTGAACCCCCTGCTCGCCGCCGGCCACGATCGCAGCGGGCCGACCATCTTCCCGCCCTGGGTGACGCCGGAAAATCCCGGCGGCCAGCGCTGGGGCCAGGGTTGCCTGCTCGACGCGCCGCGCCAGGGCGTCGCACACACCTTCGTGGCCGATGTCTCCGGCCTCAAGCGGGTCGAGCTGGTGTTGCGCACGGCCGCGGGCGAGAGCCGTCTCGCCATGCGCAACCATGGCCCTTACCCCTCGCGCACCGGCGCGCTGGCCACGGCCGACTACCTCACCGCCGAACTGCCGGTCGGCCTGGGTGACGTGCGCTATTTCATCGAAGCGGAAGACCGGCGCGGGAATGTCGCATGGGGCTCCCTGGAACGCATCTTCCTGCCCTAGCCAGGACTGGCCAGGCGTGCCGGATCCCGGCACGGCGCGCGGCCAGCGTGCTGTTCGCCGGTCTTCTGGGCTGCACCGCCGTGGTCGACCGCTTCAGCGGTCGGGGCGATGCCTGCGCGATCCTGGCCACCGGCACGCCGGCCATGGCCACCATCGCCGCCATCCACGACACCGGCATCACCGTCAACAACGACCCGGTGGTCGATTTTGACCTCGACGTGCAGCCCGCCGGCGGCAAGCCGTTCAGATCCGCCGCCCGGGCGCTGGTCTCGCGGCTGGCGGTGCCCCGGATCCAGCCCGGCCGCACGCTGCCGGTCAAATACGATCCCGCGCAACCCGGCCGGGCGGCCATCGACGCCTGGGATTGTCGCTGACCGGCCGCAGCGCTGCCGGCGCGGTCCGGGGTCACGCCTGTCCGCCGGCGCGTGCATCCAGGTGGGCGTAGGGCGGCAGGGTTCTCAGCCGGTGATCCTCCCGATGCCTGCCGACGGTGAAATGGTAGAGGCTCTGGTAGCGGGTGTCGCCCAGTCCCAGCAGCGCATGCACGCCGTCGTCGAAGAAGCAGCCGATGCCGGTACCGCGTACCCCGGCCAGCTCGGCTTCCAGGTACAGCGCCTGGCCGATGAGGCCGCATTCCCAGAACAGCCGCCGGTATTGCCAGGCGCCGTCGGCCAGCGCCGCGTCGAACTCCGCCAGCATGCCCAGGCTGAAGGCGCCGTCGCTGGCGATGTCCTGATGGCAGGCGAGGCGTTGGGCCAGGCTGCCGCAAGGCCCGGCGGCCAGGCGCAGGAGGCGCAGCCCGTCCGGCGCGTCCGGCACGGCCGCCCATTCGAATTCGGGCCGCAGGGCGGCGCGTAGCGGAGCCTCGGCATCGGCCCGCCGGGGGCAGAGGTACAGGCCGGGCGCCAGTCCCTCAACCCGTTGCACGAACAGCAGCAGGTGAACGCGCGGCGGCCAGGTCCAGACATCCAGCGGCGGCTGCGGGCCGGGCAGGGTGACCGCGAGCAGTGTCCACAGCGTCTGTCGCGAGATGGCGGTGATGCCATCGAAGGCCTGGGCGCTGCGGCGCTGCTGCAGGATGTCCCAGGCCGGCACGTCGGTCGCCCGTGGCGTGCGCGTGACCGGCAGTACGGCGGCAGACGTTCTGGCCAGCGGCTGCGTGCGAGGCTTGCGCGTGGCGACGTGGACTGTCTCGATCAGCGGCCAGTCGTGCCGATGCGCGGGACTCAGCCGGTTGGCCTGTCCGAGCCATCGCCCGGCCGCCGCGGCCTCCAGCAGCGGGTCGATGGCCGGCGCCGGTCCGGCCCCGGGGCCGACCCGGCACAGGAGGTCGGCGGCCTCGCGCTCGGCGTCGGCAAAATCGCCGTCGCGGTCCAGTCCCAGCAGGCGGGCGATATCCCCATCGCCCCAGTCGTCCAGCAGCCGCACCTGCCAGCCCAGCAGGCCGGCCGCCATCCGCAGCGCCGCCAGGGCGTGGCCGATGTCATGCTGGCAGTAGCGGAACGCGCGCTCGCCGTATTTCCAGGCCTCCCGCCAGTGCACCGAACTGAGGCCGATCAGGCAGCCATCCAGCGGCAACACCGCGCGGCACCGTTGCTCCAGCGCATGATCGTAGGGCCGGTAGTGGTAGACACCGGCCGCCAGATCCGGCCGGCCCGGTCCCAGCGCCACGTAGGCCTCGGTCGGGTGCAGGTTGCCGCTCGACGGATTGCAGCGCAGCGCCCAGCGCGACCCCGGGATTTCCTTCCACGCGGACAGCCCGAAGGCGCCCTGCAGCAGGCTGCCGAGGGTGTCCGGATTCAGCGGACAGGCAGCGATGGCCCCCGGTATGTGCAGGTCGGCCCAGCTGGCCCGGCGCCGATCGCCCGTGGCCAGGGGCAGGGGGACGAGCGGTGCGCCACGGAAGGTCCGGAAAGGGTCCGGCTGTGTCTCCCAGTCGAGAAACCCCGGCCCCGGCGCATAGGCCTCGAAGCGGTGTTTGCTGCGGTCATGGTAGCGGCGGGCGATAGCGAGAGCGTTGCGGGTGTTCATGCGCAGCCAGGCGTAGGGAAGCGACGTCGGAGCGAAGGATATGCCAGCGCCGGGGTGGCTGGCGATCCGGCATGGCCTGGAGGTCCCGCCCATCCAGGCCGGGCCGGCGGGCTGTCATGGTGTGGCGGTCATGCCTGTCCCGGTTCAGCAGCCAGAGGCCAGGGCAGCGGGCTGTATGCCTCCCAGCGGGTGGCGTATCGTTCGCGAACGATGCGCTGTCTGCGTCAGCGCATCCTCTGAAACGGTTGAGTCATGGCCGTTGCGGTTTTCCGGAAGCCGGTTCTAATCGTGGCCGCATTGGCTGATACGTCACCCGCGATCAGCCGCTCATGCCGGTTCGGTCGGTCGCGCTTCAGGCAGCGTTTCCTTGCGTGAAGGTTGCATTGTGTGCCCTCCGATTATTCCTGCCATTCCCCAAGGTCCCCGCAGCTGGAGGTCCTTCCTTGACATTCTTTGACAGGTATCAAAGAAGAGGGGGAAGACAAAAGCGCAGACTTCGGGCTCCAATAAAACCGGAAAGGAGGAGCAATCATGGCCTTGATTACCTGGACCCAGGAGCAGTACGGCACCAACGTCGGTTTCGCGGACGAGGAACACAAAAAGCTGTTCGGCCTGCTCAACAAACTGTATGACGAAGCCACCAGCGGCGCGCCACGAGTCACGATTGGCTCATCCCTGGACGCGCTCATTGCCTACGTGGTGGACCACTTTGCCCATGAGGAAAAGGAAATGCAGTCTACAGTGCCTATGGTCAACATAAGGCCGAGCATGACGCTCTGGTGGAGATTTGCGCCGATCTGCAGAAGAAATTCCATGCTGGCCAGGCTGAGGTCACCGATGAGGTTGGTCAAATGGTCAAGAGTTGGCTGGATAACCATATTCCGAAGTTCGACAAGGGCTACAGCAGCGTCCTGAAGTAACTTCCGCCTGATTGGCGATTCCATGGCCGTTGCCCGGCATGCGGCTGGGCGGCGACCGCCGGTCATGCGGCCAATCCAGCGCTACAGGATGTGCCTCTCCCAGCGGGAGGCACACCACTCGTGAAAAATGTGTTTCCCGCGTCAGCGCGTATGGCCGCGCCCGTCAAGGTGGTGGAAATTCCGGGACGGAATTCCGGTTCGGTTGACTCGTTCTTGGCGGCGGGCAGGCGAGCCTATGCGGATAGCGTGGATGGGGCCACCAACGGTTCATCCCCACGCCCGTGGGGAACGGGTACCAGCACATCGCCGGCCTCAAGCCGATCAGCTTGCAGGCCGCCGTTGCCTATGCCTCCGGGTTTGGCTGCACACTGGCAGACATCAGCCCCGCCATGGCCGCAGAGATCGACAAGGCAAAGCGCGTGACGGGAAATGTCGAGCCGAACGTGGTTGAGTACATACCTGTGATAGGATTACATAAATGTTTTCCTATCATCAGCTGGGTTCAGGCGGGCATGTGGAGTGAGATCGTCGATCAGTTCCCGCGCGGTAGCGCCGATGAGTACTTCTATACCGTCAACAGCCACGGCCCGCACACCTTCGCATTGCGCGTCGTCGGTGACAGCATGGAGCCTGAGTACCGCGAGGGTGACATCATTCTGGTTGATCCTGACGTGTCGCCCCGTCCGGGTGATGCCGTAGTGGCCCGCAACCACCACGAGGAGGCCACCTTCAAGAAGTATCGTTCTCGCGGCCGTGACGCGGACGGCAATGACGTTTTCGAGCTGGTGCCGCTGAATGCGGACTACGCTACGATCAGATCCGATGAAGAACCGATCCGCATCATCGGTGTCGTGGTTCAGCATACGAGAATGAGGAAGCCTTGATGACAAAAGCCGCATTTTTAGCCCTCGTCTTTACCATTGCTGCATGCACTTACGGCACAGGAACGCGCTTCGAGTGGCAAGAGGCAAACCGTGTCACAAACGGCATGACGCGCGAACAGGTCATCTCAATCATGGGCAGCAAGCCAGACATGGCTGGCGATGATTACATCAGTTGGAACTGGTTTTGGGTTAACAGCTTGACAGGAAGCTACGAAACAAAAAACGTCAAATTTAGCTTTGACAAAAACGGCAAGACTATTGGCGTTCCTGATGGTGGAGTCGGGAGAAACATTGTTAAATATGTTGATGATTGAGCAGCATGAAAATCATTCTGGCATCGCTTATCGCCATCCTGGCAGCAGGCTGCACCACAGGCCAAGCCATTTTCACCGTCTCCGGTGTCAACGGATCAAGTCAGCTGTTGCGCACAAAAACCATTGGCACAATGGTCGAGCCTGACGCGAACATGATGAGCCGCAATCTTGAAAAATCATTGATTACAGAACTTCAGCGCAGCAAGTATAAATATCAGCCGCGCAAGCCAGACGTTGTCATCAAGGTTCAGGCCGACCATGCGGGGCGCGGAACTGGCAACAGCTGGTCATATGTTCCGATATGGGGCGGCATACAAACAAAAACCGAGCAACTGGAATTGGTCAATCTGGAATTCCAGGCATCCGAAAACGGCAAGCCATTCTGGGAGGCGCGCATCAGCGGCAGCGGCGACGTTGTACTGGGTGAGCTACAGGGCGGATGCATTCGCGAACTATTGCTCAACCATACCGACGACAACGAAACGCGCGAAGATCGCTGTTACAAGGATTGGTGGCCGCCAAGGTAAATAAAAAGCCCTCTCACGAGGGCTTTTTTGCGTCATGGCACTACCATTCAACCAGACTTCAAATACCGAAACGCTTCATCGGCACTGTCTGGCGTAATGATGCCTGGGAACTCACGCGGCCTGCCGTTCGTTTTCAGGTATACCTTGGCCCCATGGTCGAGGAATTGAGCCGCGACACGAATCAGCCATGAAGCAGGTGGCGTCCAGTCTGGCGTCTGGCTGCGGTTCATCCCCACGGGCGTGGGGAACGCTCTCCAAAGATGGGGAGGAGTGATGAGTACAACGGTTCATCCCCACGGGCGTGGGGAACGCTTCACGCCAAGGCAGCTGGTCGATCCCGGCACCGGTTCATCCCCACGGGCGTGGGGAACGCGCGCAGCAGACCGCCGCCGGGCTGGCAAAAGCCGGTTCATCCCCACGGGCGTGGGGAACGCATCAAGCATGTCCCGGCCAACCAGCGTCTGGGCGGTTCATCCCCACGGGCGTGGGGAACGCGTATGCGCTATCCACGATGACGATATCGGTCCCGGTTCATCCCCACGGGCGTGGGGAACGCCGGCCGATTCGGGCTGCGGGATAATTCCGCCGCGGTTCATCCCCACGGGCGTGGGGAACGCAATCCCGGCAGGCTTCATCCAGCAAAATGATCCGGTTCATCCCCACGGGCGTGGGGAACGCCCGAGGGATACCATGGACTTTTACACCGACTACGGTTCATCCCCACGGGCGTGGGGAACGCAGCTCGATTTCCTTCAGGCTGGCGCGGATGTCCGGTTCATCCCCACGGGCGTGGGGAACGCGCAGCCGGCCATTGCCGGCGCGGGTCACGCGCCGGTTCATCCCCACGGGCGTGGGGAACGCTCCGATCCGGCCAGCGCCGGCAGCCCCGAGGCCGGTTCATCCCCACGGGCGTGGGGAACGCACCAATCGTAACCGATTGTCAGGGAAGGAAAAAAACAGCGCGGCGCGGGGTACCCGCTTTTGAAGGCTGGGCGCCATTCCGGAACCCTTGGCAGATCAATGGGTTGCATTTTGTCAAAGAGCACGGTGGCGGTTCCACCGGCAACGGTTCAGGAGGAGCCATTGAGCGGGGGTTCGGGCGGGTAAAAGGAGACGAGCTTGAGCCCGTCCAACTCGACCGCCATGCGCCGGTTCTTGCCCAAGGTGACGAAATCGAAGCCTGATTCGGTATTGGTGGACCAGACCATGACGGCGTTGCCCTCGCCCAGACCCTGCTCGACCTGGCTCCAGATCATTTCGCGCACGCGCCGCGACAGGTCACCCACATAAACGCCGGCGCGGACTTCCACCAGCCAGACGCCCAGGCGGCCGCGCAGCCGGGGCGGGACATTCTCAACCACGATGACCAGCATCGCCCAGGGGCTCCGGGTTGGGGATGGCGGGGCCGACGGCGTCTTCCGGCGGGGCAGGTGGCTCCAGTCCGCCCGCGCTCAGCACGTCCTCGATCAGGGGAATGATCTTCCCAGCAGGCGGGTCTTGCGGAACATGTCGCGGCAGGCCAGCCGGACCTCGCGCTCGGGCTCGGCCGGGTCACGCGCGGCGATCTGGAAGGCAATGGGCGCCACTGACTCGAACTTGAACAGGTCGGCGATATCGTAGACGAACGACAGCGGCTTGCCGGTGTGGATGAAGCCGACCGCCGGCGCATAGCCTGCCGCCAGCACGGCGGCCTCGGTGATGCCGTAGAGACAGGCGGTGGCGGAACTCATGCAGCGGTTGGGCACGTCGCCGGACCCCCGTTCCTGGGCATCGTAATCGCGGTGCTTCCAGACCACGCCATAGCGCCTGGCCAACAGTTCGTAGGTCTTGCGCACCCGCGCGCCTTCGATGCCGCGCAGTTGCTGCACGCTGCGTCGCTCGGGCGGCTTCTCGCCAAAGCGGATTTCGTACATCTTGCGCACGACTTTGAGTCGGGCGTCGTCATCCAGCGCCAGTCTGGCCTGGTACAGCAGCCGGTCGGAACGCGCCCCGCCGGGCTGGCCGGAGGCATAGAGCCGCACGCCGGCCTCGCCGACCCAGACCAGCAGGGTGCCGACCCGCGCCGCCAGCGCCGCCGCCCGGTGCGAGACGCGGGTACCGGGTTCCAGCATGATGCAGGCGATGGCGCCGACCGGGATGTGGGTGCGGACGCCGTTCTGGTCGATGACGACGAAGGCCCCGTCCAGAACGTCGATCTCGCCGCGCTCGATGAAGACGAGGGAGACGCGCTCCTTCATGGCGATGGGTTTGAGGGGAGGGAGCAGGTCGGTCATGAGGATGCGTCCGAGGCGGAAAGGGGGGATTCGCCGACCAGCCGCAGGGCGCTCTCGATCACCCTGTCGGCCAGGTAATACCCGGACGCCGCCAGGGCTGCCACCGAGGGCCCGATCTCCGATAACAACCTCGCGCGTTTGGCGAGCACCCGGATGCCCAGGGTGCCGACCACCGGCAAACCCAGGTGTCCCGCCAGTCTGCGCCCGGCCCGGTCGTCCATGACGATGCCCGCCGACAATTCGAGTGCCGCCGCGATGGCGCTGGCCTCGCCGGGGTCCACGGTCCAGGCGGGATGCGCCGGGGTGGGCCGCACTCCGAGTTGTCCAGCGCCGATGGCGGTCCGGATGGCCGTACATTCGCGCCGGACGCTACCGGCGCAGCACTCGGCCAGCACGGTCTCCGTCATCCATGCGCGGGAGAACAGGGCGGGTAGGAGATGCAGAGCGTCCAGTCTTGCCAAGGCGATCAGGGGGCCGGCGTCGGCGACGACGATTTCAACCGAAGGCTTCAATCTCTTGCTCCAGTTCGCCGGGCCGGGGCCGGGCGACCGGGATGCGCAGTTCGGCCAGCCGATCCATGAACTCGGCCAGGTCGAGCCCCGCCAGCCGCGCAGCTTGGCCCAGCGACAGGGTTTCCTCGTCGAACAGCTTCACCGCCAGGGCCAGGCCCACTCCGCCCCTCAGCAGGGCGTCGCCGAAGGGCACGGCCACGAACACTGGCGCACCGTCGCGGGTGACCAGGCACAGCCTGCCCGCCTCGGTGTCTTCGGCCAGTTCGCCGACATGTTCTGGCAGGTCGCGCAGGGAAAAGGTATGCATGGTGTCGCGTCTCCTGGATGTTGGGATCGGCAACACTCTAGGCCAGCCGCCGGACCAGGAGCAAACCACAGCCGAAGCTCTTGGCGGGGCCGATGCCGTTGCGAAGCTTGCCCCGCAAAATCTCCGGTGCCGTAACCTTGAGCAAGCCTTGGTACGTGACGGTCAACAGCTTGCCATGGTGCTGGCTCTTATCACGGAAGAACAGCGCTGGATGCGGCTGGACCGCCACGGATTCCACACTGGCGCAATCACCCAATCGGCCATTGAGCCAGGCGATTTGCTCTTCTTCAAGAAACAAGGGCTTTCGGCACTTGAATTCTCCCCGTTTGTTAGGTTTTTTACCCGGTTTGGTATCGGAATATTGGTCGGTGTGATCTTGCAACCTTATTTGGGACACCGCCTTCATTAAGCAGCCATACGCTTCTCAAACTCCCAGGGTGACTGGTAGTTGAGGGTCGAATGGCGGCGCTTGGGGTTGTAGTAGGTCTCGATGTAGTCGAAGACCTCGGCCTTGGCCGCTTCCCGGGTGGGGTAACGGGCCCCATGCACCTGCTCCACCTTCAGGGTATGAAAGAAGCTTTCCATGGCGGCATTGTCGTAACAGTCGCCCTTCCTGCTCATGCTGCAAAGGAAGCCCTGTTGCTCAAGGAGCGCCTGGTAATCCCGTGCCGCGTATTGGCTGCCCCGATCCGAATGCACCAGCAACCCGGGTGCGGGCCGGCGGCGCCAGATCGCCATACCGAGCGCGTTGATCACGAGGTCTTTGGTGATCCGTTCGGCCATGGACCAACCGACCACCGCCCGGGCAAAGAGATCCAACACTACCGCCAGATACAACCAGCCTTCGCCGGTCCAGAGGTACGTGATGTCGGCGACCCACTTCTGATTGGGGCCGGCCGCCGTGAAGTCCTGCTCCAGTCGGTTCGGCGCCACGGGGAGGGCATGCTTGGACTGCGTGGTGGCCTTGAAGCGTCGGGCGGCCCGCGCCCTGAGGCCCATGGCCCGCACCCGCTGAGCGACTCGCCGCCGACTCACCCGCCAGCCCTCGGCCTGCAGATCCAGCGTGATCCGGGGCGCGCCATAACGGCCCCGGTGCGCGTCAAAGAGCCGCTGAATGTCAGCGTCCAGACGCCGGTTTTCGGCCGCCCGGGGTGACTCGGGAGCGCGCCGCCAAGCGTAATAACCGCTCCTGCTCACCCGCAGTACCCGACACATCGCCGCCACCGTAAAGACTCTTTCATGCGCTTGGATGAAGGCGTACCTTACCGAGATTCCCTGGCAAAGTACGCCGCCGCTTTTTTTAGGATCGCGACCTCCTCCTCGCGTTGCGCCAAGAGACGCTTGAGTCGCGTGAGTTCCGCCGCTTGCTCGGCCTGCAGTGCCGCCGCCCCATTCCGCAGCCGATACCGCGCGAGCCAGTTGTGCAGCAAGCTCTCGCCAATGTCCAACTCCCGCGCCACCACCGCGGCCTTATGCCCGGCCAACACCCGCTTCACCGCCTGTTCCCGGAACTCCGGGGTAAATTTCCGGCGCACTGACTTCTTGCTCATAGTCATGAATCACCCCGTCATTGTTACTCACAAACAAGGTGTCCACTAAATGATGGCAAGATCAATTACTCCGGCCACAATAAAACGTACGACCACGGGGTCAGTTGCTGCGCCAGACAAGGCTTCCATGGGTTGCAGACGTTCGATAAAAAGTGGCCGGGTTCATAGAAAACGGCGCAAGGGATTCCCGCTGGCTGCCATGCCCCGGTGCCGACAGGGCCGGTAGTTCCGGTCCCTGGCCATGATCGCTGCGGTGGCATGCCGCTGGGCCGGATGCCACCGCTTCCGTTGCCGGCCGCTTGCTATCCTGTCGGTGGCGTGTCGCTTCCATAAGGGCTTGCAATACCCTTGCCCGCGCGGCCGGCAGGTGGCGCCGTGGCGCCGGCCTTGCGGTCGACATCTCCCCCTGCGGGGTGGTACGATGGGATCATCAGGGTTGACTGATTCGAGCGCCCGTAACCGTCCCGTCCCCGGGAACCCCCCGATCCTCAACCGGAGTACCATGCATGGCAGGCTATGTGGACGACGTCGTCATCCCTTACGACCGGGATCTCGGGCCGGTACTGTTCGAGCACTATGGCGCCGACACTGCCCGGCGCGTGGCCGAGCGATCGCCCGGTGACGTGCTGGAAATCGCCGCCGGTACCGGCATTGTCACGCGGCATCTGCGCAACCTGCTGCCCAGGGATGCGCGGCTGACGGCGATCGACATCAGCGATTCGATGATGGCGCTCGCCCGGACAAAGTTTCTGCCCGACGAGCAGGTCACGTTCCGGAACGCGGACGCCACGGCGTTGCCATTCATGGACGCGTCGTTCGATGCGGTGGTCTGCCAGTTCGGGATCATGTTCTTCGATCAGGACCAGGCATTCGGCGAGGTGTACCGGACCCTCAGGCGCGGCGGGCGTTACCTGTTCCGCGTCTGGGATTCGGAGCAGTACAACCCGTTTGCCAGCCTGAGCTTCGAGGTGCTGAAGCGCTTCTTCCCGTCGGATACGCCCCGCTTCCTGTGCGATCCGGTGGCCTGCCATCAAATCGATCCGATCAAGGAACGGCTGATCCGGGCCGGGTTCGATCCCATCGTGATTTCCGTGCAGCGGCATACCTACGACATCCTCGACGTGTCGGCCTTTGCCCGCGCCTTGGTGTATACGCCGATCATCTTCGAGATCAGGGACCGCGGTGGCGTCAATCCCGAGGACATCGTCGATGCCCTTGCCGAGGCCTTCCGCCAGGCATACGGCGCCAGCCCCACGCGTTATCCGATGCAGGCCATCCTGTTCGAAACGGAGAAGCGATAGGGCCGCCGGGCGTGTCCCGTCATCGGGGCCATCGTCCCACCCATTCCCGACCCTCGCATGGGCGGGACCCCCTTCCTGAACACCTGCGCCGGAGGCCCGTTTCCAGGGCCAGGGCCGAATCTTTCGAGGTATCCATGCAGATGAACGAGAGCACGCCGATGGCAAGATGCTGCGCCGTGGCGCTGCTGCTGATCTTGGGCCAGGGGGCCGCCAGCGCCATGCCGGGCATGTCCCTGGCGGGCGGGGGTGGCGCGGAGCCGCCGCCCACCTCGCAGCCGCTGGGCGGCGGGCTGGCCTCGCCGGGTTCCAATTTCGAGATCACCTACAGCGCCGATGGCAAAACGGCCCTGTTCACCTCGACCCGCCCGGGCAGCGTCGAGTCGGGGACGCCCTACAACTTCGATGTCTGGCTGGCCCGCAACGCCGATGGGATCTGGCAGGCGCCGATCCCGCTCGGGGCTGGCATCGATCCCGCCGTCGGGCCGGACATCAACACCCCCGACTGGGAACTGGAGGCGAGCTTTTCCGACGACGGCAACCTCATCTATTTCACCCGCTACCGGGCCGGCAACCTGTCGACCGGCGACCTTTACGTGGCCCAGAAGGTCAACGGCGTCTGGCAGCCGGCCCGGAACTGGAACGAGGTGCCGGAACTGCCGCATCTCAACACCCCGACCGGTGAGGAGCATTGCCCGATCATCGCTTCCGACAGCCTGATCTACTTCAACTACCAGCAGCCGGGCGTCACCCAGGACAGCGATATCTGGAAGGTCGAGAAGAAGGACGGTGTCTGGCAGAAACCGGAGAGCCTGGGGCCCCGGATCAATTCACCCTACCGCGACCACCTGCACTGGACCGGGCTGTCCAGGGACGGCAAGAGCCTGATCGTCACCAGCAACCGGCCCGACCTGGGCTCGCGGGGCGGGCACGATGAGTGGATCGCCTACCAGAACCCCAAGGGCGAATGGCAGGAGCCCCTGAACCTCGGCGACACCATCAATACCGCCGGGGAGGACATGTGCTGGACCTTCACGCCCGATGGCCAGTCATTCACCGGCGGCTGGGGGCCGCAGGGCAGCTACAACATGGCGATCCACCGGGTCGCCAAGGACGATATTCCCCTGCTGAAGCGTTTCGAACCCATCGGCCCGCCGCCCAATCTGCTTGCCAGCGGCGCGGTGAAGCAGAAGAATAGCCACTGACGCGACCCGCCATCCCCGTTGCGCGGCGCCATCCGCCCGGCCGCCCCGCCGGCGGGGCGGATGGCGGCGGAGTCAGTCTCGATCGGTCCAAGCGGCAACCCCATCCGACGGCCATGATGAATTCGTACTGGACAGATGCCCCGGTCCGACGGCCGGTTCACGGCAGCCGGCCGCGCCCGTCGCGATCGGGTCGACCGGAGCCGCACCCATGATTCCCCACCGACGCGATACCCCGCGGCCGTTCCTGCCGGGCTACCTGTACGGGCAGACCCTGCTGGAGAATCCCATCTACAACAAGGGCAGCGCCTTTACCGAGGCGGAGCGCGACGTCTATGGCCTGCGCGGCCTGCTGCCGCCGCATGTGGACACCCTCGACGAGCAGCTGGCGCGCGCCTACGGCGCCTTTCGCGAGGCCGAGGGCGATCTCGGCAAGCACATCTACCTGCGGCAGTTGCAGGACACCAACGAGGTGCTGTTCTACCGCCTCCTGCTGGCCCACATCGAGGAGATGCTGCCGGTCGTCTATACCCCGACCGTGGGGCTGGCCTGCCAGCGTTTCAGCCAGATCTACCGGCGGCCCCGCGGCCTGTTCATCTCCTGGCCGAACCGCGGCAACATCCGCCGCATCCTGGCCAACCGCCCGGTCGGCGATATCGACGTCATCGTGGTCTCGGACGGCGAGCGCATCCTCGGCATCGGCGACCAGGGCGCCGGCGGCATGGGCATCCCGATCGGCAAGCTGTCCCTCTACACCCTGATAGGCGGCATCCACCCGGAGCACACCCTGCCGATCATGCTGGATGTCGGCACCAACAATCCGGAGCGCCTGGCCGATTCGCTGTATCTCGGCTGGCACCACGAGCGGGTGACCGGCGACGACTACTACGATTTCGTGGACGAGTTCGTGCAGGCGGTCACGGCGGAGATGCCGCGGGTCTGCCTGCAATGGGAGGATTTCGCCACTCCGCACGCGCGGCCGCTGCTGGAGCGCTACCGCGACCGCCTGCTCAGCTTCAACGACGACATCCAGGGCACGGCGGCGGTGGCGCTAGGCGCGGTGCTCAGCGCCGTCAACGTCGCCGGCGAGGCCCTGCGCGATCAGCGCATCGTCTTCCTCGGCGCGGGCTCGGCCGGCATCGGCGTCGCCGATTACCTGCGCGCCGCCCTGGTCAAGCAGGGCCTGAGCGAAGCCGAGGCGCGCGCCCGCTTCTATCTGATCGACAAGGACGGCCTGCTGCACGACCGGCGCGCCGACCTGCTGCCGGAGCAGCGCCCCTACGCCCAGCCATGGGCGGCCGTGGCTGACTGGCCCAGGAGCGCGCGCGGCACGATCGGCCTGGCCGAGGTGATCGGCCAGATCCGCGCCACCATCCTGATCGGCCTGTCCACCGTGGCCGGCGCCTTTGACGAAGCGGTGGTGCGCGGCATGGCCGGCAAGGTCGAGCGGCCGATCATCTTCCCGCTGTCCAACCCGACCTGCCGCGCCGAGGCCACCGCCGAACAGCTGATCGCCTGGACCGACGGCCGCGTCCTGGTGGCGACCGGATCGCCGTTCCCGGCCGTTGCCCATGCCGGGCGCGACTACCGCATCGCCCAGTGCAACAACGTCTACATCTTCCCGGCGGTCGGTCTGGCGCTGGTGGCCGGGCGTGCCTGGCGGGTCACCGACAGCATGCTCATCGCCGCCGCCGAGGCGCTGGCGCGCCTGTCGCCCGCCTTGTCGGCACCCGGCGCGCCGCTGCTGCCGCCCTTGCAGCGGGCGCGGGAAGTGGCCGCCGAGGTGGCGCTGGCGGTGGCCCTGCAGGCGGTGGCGGATGGCGTCGCGCCGGTGGCGGATCGCGAATCCCTGCGCGAGGCCATCCGCCTCAACCAGTGGCAGCCGGCCTATTGCGAGCTGCCGCTGTAGCCGGCCCGGCTAGCGGCCGCGCAGGAACAGGTTGTCGAGCTCGGCGAGGCTCAGCCGGACCCAGGTCGGGCGGCCGTGATTGCACTGGCCGCTGCGCTCGGTGGCCTCCATCTCCCGCAGCAGGGCGTTCATCTCCGGCACGCTCAACTTGCGGTTGGCGCGTACCGAGCCGTGACAGGCCATGGTGGCGAGCAGGGCGTTCAGCTTTTCCTCGACCCGGCGGCTCCGGCCATCGGCCAGCAGGTCGGCCAGCACGTCGCGCACCAGCGGTTCGCCGTCGCCCTGGCAGAGCAGGGCCGGCAGCGCGCGGACCAGCAACGTGTCCGGGCCGATCCGCCCCAGCTCGATGCCCAGCGCCGCCAGCTCGGCCTCGCGTTCGACCGCCAGTTCCGCCTCGGCCTCGCTGACCCGCAGCCGGA
The DNA here is from genome assembly GCF_056880625.1 of Methyloparacoccus sp. NF-16. Lineage (NCBI taxonomy): Bacteria > Pseudomonadati > Pseudomonadota > Gammaproteobacteria > Methylococcales > Methylococcaceae > Methyloparacoccus > Methyloparacoccus sp. NF-16. The sequence continues at coordinate 915,369 of NZ_CP174130.1, forward strand.
TGGGCAGCAACAGCGGCTGGCTGGGGATATTGCCCGCTGCCCGTTGCCGTTTCAGCTTCTCGTAGGTCACCCGCTCGTGCGCCGCGTGGGCGTCGACCAGGACCAGGCCTTCGGCATTCTCGGCCAGGATGAAGGCGCCGTGGAGGTGGGCGAGGGCATAGCCCAGCGGCGGCAGGTTTCTCCCGTCGGCAGCGGTGGGCGCGGCGGCTCCGGTGTCCGGCGGCGCATACAGCGCCGTGTAGCGCGGCAGCAGCTCCGCCACGTTCAGCGGCAGCTCGGCCTGGCGGGGCGGCAGGGCGGTCCCGGCCTGCCCAGTCTGGGCGGGCGCCGCGAAGACGGGGCGCGCGGCCGGGGCGGCGACGGCCGGTTGTGCCGGCGCCATCGTCTCCTCCACCACGGCGGCCGCAACGCCGAGTCCGGCCCTGGCGCCACCCAGCGCGCGGTGCAGCCCGCGGAAGAGGAAATCGTGCACCAGCCGCGCCTCCCGGAAGCGCACTTCCATCTTGGTCGGGTGGGCGTTGACGTCGACCAGGCCGGGGTCCAGTTCCAGGTACAGCACATAGACCGGATGCCGGCCATGGTAGAGCACGTCCTGATAGCTCTGGCGGATGGCGACGCTCACCAGCTTGTCGCGCACCAGTCGGCCGTTCACGTAGAAATACTGCTGGTCGGCCTGGCTACGGGAAAAGGTCGGCAGGCCGATCCAGCCGTGCAGGCGCAGGCCGGAGGCGCCGATGTCCAGCGGCAGGCTCTGTTCCAGGAAATCCTCGCCCAGCAGGGCCGCCAGCCGCCGCTCGACGTCGGCCGGGTCGCGGCCGGGCCGGAGTTGCAGGACACGGCGCTGGTTGTGGCTGAGCGACAGCCCCAGGTCCAGCCGACCCAGCGCCAGGCGGCGGACCAGCGTCTCGATATGCTGGAACTCGGTCTTCTCCGAGCGCAGGAACTTGCGCCGGGCCGGCGTGTTGTAGAACAGGTCGCGCACCTCCACCGTGCTGCCTTCGGGGTGCGCCGCCGGGCGGATGTCGAACGTCGCCTCGGCGCCATCGCTGCTGACCTGCCAGGCATGCGGCTCGCCGCGCGGGCGCGAGGTGAGCACCAGCCGCGACACCGAGCTGATGCTCGGCAGCGCCTCGCCGCGGAAACCCAGGGTCATGACCTGCTCGAGATCGTCGAGGCTGGCGATCTTGCTGGTGGCATGGCGCGACAGCGCCAGGGTCAGCTCGTCGCGGGCGATGCCGCACCCGTCGTCGCGCACCCGCAGCAGCCGCAGTCCGCCCTGCTCGATCTCGATCTCGACCTGGCCGGCGCCGGCGTCGATGGCGTTCTCGACCAGTTCCTTGACCGCCGAGGCGGGCCGCTCGACGACCTCGCCGGCGGCGATCTGGTTGATGAGTTGCGGCGGCAGGGGGCGGATGGGCATGGTGGGGTCAGTGGTTGCAGGAACGGGTATCGCTCGGGGATGGCGATCGCAAGTTGGCGCGTCTCAGTGACTGTTGCGGTCACGGCGCCTTCTCAATGAATTTTTGACAGGTAGGCATCGATTTGGGCGCCGATGTCCATGAGCGGATAGTCCGCAGCTCGTCTGGTGATGATTCGGATGTAGGGTTCGATGTTGCTTGGCGTCAGTTCATGTTCGCCATTTTTCATCCAATGCAACATTAGCGAATTGTAGCGCTGGTGGTAGTGGCTGGTGTCTTTGTAGTTCGCGATGTCATCGAGGAAGTTCTCGTTTTCAAAACCGAAAACATGAATGTTTGGGTAACTGGCGCTCTTGTTCACGACCAGCCGTAATATCTCTAAATATTCCTCGAATCGCTGCGGGTTGCTCTGCTGCAGTATGGCGAAGTTCAAACGCGAGTAAGGAGGAAAGAACAAGTAGAAGTGCGTCTGCGGATATTGATCTGCCAGTTTCAGCACATCATCCTGAAAGACGCGCCCATCTCGTGCAGTCTCTTTTTTGGTCCGGGCCAAGTCAACAGGTACGACCTGGCCGGATTCGATCCGACGGATGCTGTCGCCTATGGGCTTTAATGCGTCTCTGATTTGTGCATCGTTTTTCGCCTCTAACCACTTGCTCAGCCCGCCGAATCGCCTGCTGTGCTCCCGGTTGGAATGCCATTCCACGAGGTTTTCCAGGTCACTTTTCAGGTTTGGGCAGAGTTTTATTCTGTCAGCTAAGTGGCTGCGACAAAAGGCATAGCGAATGGCCTTCCAGCTGATGGCATAGATCATGATATCGTTACCCCGATTGTCATCGTAGAGAAAGGTGTAGGGGGCAATGGGAGCCCCGGAGGCAACGGTACGCAACGAATTCCAATCAAACGAAAGAATAATTTCCGATAGCTTTTTTCGATGGAGCGCGTAAGTCAAGGCCAGCGATCTTTCTGGGATGCTGGATCCATCCATCGATATATTCACGAAACGGTCGCCAAAAAGCTGGCTGGCATCTCTGGGGGAAAAGTTTGCAGCCATACTGGAGCCAAGGATGATGGAATCAAACTCTTCGGTATTGATAATGCCAGCCGCTGTGTCGCGCATGGATCGGTCGCTGGTGTAATAATTGTTGCCAATCCACGGTTTGTGAAATATCCGATATGGATCAACTGTCCAGTTGATGGCGACAATTATGGCAAGAGGCAGCATCCAGGCCAATGTGAGTATCAGTAGATAGCGACGCATGGCTAGAACTGGAAGTAAAGAAACTCGCTGATCTTTGTCAGCGACATTACGCAGGAATAGAATAAAAATCCCATTGCCAAGGCCAGTGTAACCGAGGGTTGCCACACCGCTAATCGCGCGATCAGACCTTTCGATATCGGCGCAGGAGTGGGTTTGCCTGCCATGTCGTTCCAGGTTGGTTTGTAGTCGCGCATGAATTGTCGGGTATTCGGAAATAGCCAAACCAGCGCCAAGCCAATGGCAATGCTGCCAATTGTCTGTCCAGTGCTAAGGTACGTGTTGGGAAACATGCCGCCGAACAGTGGTGTTATCAGTCCATGGTTTGTGAATAGAGGGGATAGATGTGATTCCAGCGATGTTGGCAGCGACAAACCGTTCAGTCCCGCCATGCCGGCGAGTATGGATAGCGCTGAGGCAAAACTGTCCGCACGGAAAAACACCCATGCCACGACAATCGCGAGGAAGGTCAGTGCACCCGCGCCGAGTTTGGCCAGTCGTCCCCCACTCCTGATCCAGCCAAGCTTGGCTCTCAGTTCGCGCCAGGCATGGTTGATCATCAGATACAGGCCGTGCAATCCCCCCCAGATGACGAAGGTCCAGCCTGCGCCATGCCAGAGTCCGCCCAGCAGCATGGTAATCATCAGGTTGAGGTAGCGGCGGACAGAACCGTTGCGATTCCCGCCAAGTGGGATATAGAGGTAGTCACGGAGAAAAGTCGACAGCGTCATGTGCCACCGCCGCCAGAAGTCGATGATGTTGGTGGCCTTGTACGGTGAGTCGAAGTTGAGCGGCAGGCGCACGTTGAACATCAACGACAGCCCGATCGCCATGTCGGAATAGCCAGAAAAATCGAAATACAGTTGCAGCGTATAGGACAGCGCTCCGACCCAGGACTCGAAGAACATGAGGGTGTGCCCCTCGCTGGCCGCCTTGAAGATGGGTGTGGCATAGTCCGCCAGGTTATCGGCGAGTAGCACTTTCTTTGCAAGGCCGATTACGAAGATGGTCAGACCCACGGCGACATGTTCCAGATTGATGCGGTAGGTACTGGCATGACCAAATTGCGGCATCATCTGTTTGTGGTGCAGTACCGGGCCGGCGATCAGGTGTGGAAACCAGGTCACGAACAGCAGGTAGTGAATGAAACTGTACTCACGGGCGATGCCGCGATAAACATCCACCAGAAAGGCAATCTGGGTAAAGGTAAAGAAGGAAATGCCCAGCGGCAGGATGATGTCCAGCGTCGGAATGCGGCTATCGAAAAGCTGGTTCGCTGAATCAATGAAAAAGTTGGCGTACTTGAAATAACCGAGCGCTATCAGATTGACAGTGATCGCGGTCATCAGAACGGTTTTTGCCTGCCTGCCTGCCTGCCTGCCTGTTTTCGTTGCATGCAATGACCAATCCAATAACCGGCGGAATAGTTGAAGGCTATGGATGTAAGCAATAGCAAAACGAAGCGCGCGTCCCAAACCGCATAAAAGGTTAGCGAAGCCATGACCAGCCAGAGGGCGGCCAGCCGGTGGCTGTAGCGCCCCAGCCAGAACATGCCGGCGAAGGTAATGGGCAAATAGAGGAAGATAAAACTGTAGGAATTGAAAAGCATGGTTGTGCTGCCTCGTGAACATCAACCTTTCAGTACACGCACTGCTGGGCGTATGCCGCGCCGCTGCGCTCTGCGGGTCAGGCGTCCGTCATCGAATGTCAGAAACCCCGGGTACCCATGGCGGTTGCATGGATGAACGGCGGCGGAGGTTGCCTGGTCGCTTGCGGGTTCTTCGAGTCGTCGACATGGACGCATGCCAGCAGGCACAAAATCCTAATGGGCAGCCGGGTCGTATGCCAAGCTTTCGGCGAATGACGCTGGCCGGGATGACGACCTGGCCTGTCCCAGACGGTGACGGCGGATATGGCAATCTCGCTTCTCGCCGGGCAAGCCATCATAGCATTCCCCGGGTAGGGCTCTGTCCCGAGGGTTGCGGCCAGGCACGGGTTTCGTTGCGCGGTGCTCCCGGCCGCATCCGGCCCCATTCGCGGTCCGGCTTGCTTGTATCATGGCAGGCTGGCCGGCCTTCGTTGTTCGTCACGTATCCTCTCCCTTGATGTTGTCAGCAATCAGTTCCCTCGATTCACGGCTTGCGCACTGTCTCAGAAAGGACCAGCACCGTCTGCGCCGGGCGCTGGAGCGAATCAGGACCGACGCCAGGGCTGGCAAGGATGTCGCGGCCGAACTGGCCGGGCTGCAGGCGCGGATCGAAGCCTCGGCGGCCCTCCGCGCGGCGCGGGTGGCGAGCGTGCCGAAGCTCGACTATCCTGACCTGCCGGTGTCGGAGAAAAAGGACGAGATTCTGGCGGCGATGCTGGCGCATCCGGTGGTCATCGTCTGCGGCGAGACCGGCTCCGGCAAGACCACGCAGTTGCCGAAGATCTGCCTGGAGGCGGGGCGGGGGCTGACCGGCTTCATCGGCCATACCCAGCCGCGCCGCATCGCCGCCCGCACGGTGGCGGCGCGCATCGCCGAGGAGCTGGGGCAGCCGCTGGGCCAGGCGGTCGGCTACAAGGTGCGCTTCCAGGACAAGACCCGCCCGGACAGCCTGGTCAAGCTGATGACCGACGGCATCCTGCTGGCGGAAACGCAGCACGACCGCTTTCTCGACCAGTACGACACGCTGATCGTCGACGAGGCCCACGAGCGCAGTCTCAACATCGATTTCCTGCTCGGGTATCTCAAGTGGCTGCTGCCGCGCCGGCCCGACTTCAAGCTGATCATCACCTCGGCTACCATCGACCCGGAGCGCTTTGCCCGCCATTTCGGTCAGGGCGGACGCGACGCGCCGATCATCAACGTGTCCGGGCGGACCTACCCGGTTGACGTACGCTACCGGCCGGTGGCGATCGAAGAGGGCGACGAGACCGACAAGGCCGAACAAACCGCCATTCTCAATGCGGTGGACGAACTCTGGCGCGAGCTGCCGGGCGACATCCTCATCTTCCTCAGCGGCGAGCGCGAGATCCGCGAGACGGCGGAGTCGCTGCGCAAGCATCATCCGTCCAAATGCGAGATCCTGCCGCTGTATTCGCGGCTGTCGCAGTCGGAGCAGGAGAAGGTGTTCCGGCCTACCGGCGCGCGCCGCATCGTGCTGGCCACCAACGTGGCCGAGACCTCGCTGACGGTGCCGGGCATCCGTTCGGTGATCGATACCGGCCATGCCCGCATCAGCCGCTATTCCCACCGCAGCAAGCTGCAACGGCTGCCGATCGAGAAGGTGTCGCGCGCATCCGCCAGCCAGCGCTCGGGCCGCTGCGGCCGCGTCGGGCCGGGCATCGCCATCCGCCTGTACCCGGAGCAGGATTACCTCAACCGGCCGGAATTCACCGATCCGGAAATCCTGCGCACCAACCTGGCTGCCGTCATCCTGCAGATGCACGCGCTGAAGCTGGGCGACATCAGCCGTTTTCCGTTTGTCGAACCGCCCGATCCACGTCTGATCCGCGACGGGATGCGCACCCTGCAGGAGGTCAACGCGCTGGACGAGCGCGGCCAGATCACCGACCTCGGCCGCCGGCTCGCCAAATTGCCGGTCGACCCGCGCCTGGGCCGCATGCTGCTGGCCGGGGCGGAGGAGCATTGCCTGAGCGAGATCGCCGTCATCGTCGCCGCGCTGAGCGTGCCCGATCCGCGCGAGCGGCCGGCGGACAAGGCCGCTCATGCCGATCAGAAGCATGCCCGCTTCAAGGACGAAAACTCGGATTTCCTGTCCCTGCTCAGGCTCTGGCAGGACTTCGAGGAACAGAAGCAGCACCTGTCGCGGGCCAAGCTGCGCCAGTACTGCCGTGATAACTTCCTGTCCTATGTGCGCATGACCGAGTGGCACGACATCCACAGCCAGATCATGGAGGTGGTCAAGGGCGAGCTGGAGCTGAAGCCGAACCAGGCCCCGGGCGAATACGGCGAAATCCACCGGGCGTTGCTGGCGGGCCTCCTGTCCAACGTCTGCCTGCGCCAGGAGCAGGCCGAGTATGTCGGCGCGCGCGGGGCGAAGCTGTTCATCCACCCCGGCTCCTTCCTGTTCAAGGTCAAGCCGAAGTGGATGGTCTGCGCCGAGCAGGTGGAAACCACCAAGGTCTACGCGCGCACGGTGGCGAAGATCGAGCCGGAGTGGATCGAGCAGGTCGGCGCGCACCTGGTCAAGCACCAGTACTACGACCCGCACTGGGAGCGCAAGGCGGCGCGGGTGGCGGTGCACGAGCGGACGCTGCTGTTCGGCCTGACCGTGCAGGCCGGGCGCAAGATTCCCTACGAGCGGGTCAATCCGGTCGAGGCCCGCGAGCTGTTCATCCGCCACGCGCTGGTGCAGATGGACTACGACAGCAAGGCGCCGTTCTTCCTGCACAACCTGAAGCTGCTGAGCGAGGCCGACTACCTGCAACAGAAGGGCCGGCGCGTCGATCTGGTGGTGGACGACGCCTGGCTGTACCGCTTCTTCGACGAGCGCATCCCGCCGGAGGCGGTCAACGGCGTCACCTTCGAGCGCTGGCGCAAGGGCGCAGAGCGGCGCGATCCGGAGCTGCTCAGGCTGACCGTCGGCGACATCACCGCCAAGCAGGATGCCTCGCTGGACGATCGCAATTTCCCCGATCACATTCAGGTCGGGGCGCTGCGCATCGCCCTGCAATACCGCTTCGAGCCCGGCCACGAGGACGACGGCGTCACTGCCATCATCCCCCTGCACCTGCTCAACCCGCTGGACCCGGAGCCGTTCCGCTGGCTGGTGCCGGGCCTGTTGCGGGAAAAGGTCGCGGCCCTGATCAAGTCCCTGCCCAAGACCCTGCGCATCCATTTCGTGCCCGTGCCCGAGCATGCCGAGCGCGTGCTGCCGATGCTGGACGTCGGGCAGGGTGCGCTCTACGCGCAGCTGTCGGCGGCGCTGAAGAAGACCGGCGGCATCGCCGTCTCCACCCAGTCGTTCCGCGAGGAGCTGCTGCCGGCGCACCTGCGGATGAATTTCGCCGTGGTCAACGAGGCCAACCAGGTCATCGACCGCGCGCGCGACCTCGACCCGCTCAAGCACCGCCATGCCGCCGATGCCGGCCAGCAGTTCCGCCAGCTGGCGCAGGAAGCCTACCTGCATACCGGCAGCCGGGCCTGGGACTTCGGCGAGTTGCCGGCGGTCTTCGATGGTGAGCATGACGGGCAGACCGTCCATGGCTTTCCGGCGGTGGTCGACGAAGGCGAGACCGTCGGTGTGCGGGTCTTTCCCACGCCGGAGGAAGCCGCCTGCCAGCAGGAGGCGGGGCTTGCGCGGCTGTTCCGGCTGGCGCTGGCCCGGGATCTGAAATATCTGCGCAAGCATCTGGCGCTGAATGCTCAGGCCGAGCTGCTCTACCGGCAGCTGCCGGCGCACCCGTTCCTGTACCCGGAACTCAAGGCCGAGCGCGACCTGCGCGACGACCTGCTCGACCGGCTGATGGCGGCGCTGTTTCTGGAGGACCAGCCTGACATCCGCGGTGCCGCCGATTTCGAGGCGCGCCTTCGGGCGCGGCGGACCGGGCTGGTCGCCAAGGCCGAGGCGATGGCGGCAACGGCACAGACCGCCCTGGCGCTGTATGCCGAGGTCCAGACCCGCCTGAAGGCCTGTCGCGCCGCGTCACTGGCCGACGACGTGCGGGCCCAGCTGGGCCTGCTGTTCTATCGCGGCTTCTGGGTCACGACACCGTATCGCCACATCGGCGAACTGCCGCGCTACCTGAAGGCGGTGCTCAACCGGCTGGAGAAGGGCCCCCAGGATCCCTTGCGCGATCTCCGGCAGTACCGGGAGATCGAACCGTTCCTGGACCGCTATTGGCAGGCGGTGAAAGCCAGCCATGGGCGCATCGTTCCGGAGCGGGATGCTTTCCGCTGGCAACTGGAGGAGTTCCGGGTATCCCTGTTCGCCCAGCAGCTGAAGACGCCGTACCCCGTCTCCGCCAAGCGGCTGGCCGAGGCGTGGAAGGCCGCGGGGCCGGCCCGCTGATTCCGGTGCCCCGGCATGGCAATATGCGCGTCCAGTCCCCCTTCGTTCAGAAACCGACCTCGCCAATCGATACCCATGCCGATGGAAACCAGCGCCTTCAAGATCGTCATTCCGGCCCGGCACGGCTCCAGCCGCCTGCCGGGCAAGCCCTTGCTGGAAATTGCCGGCAAGCCGATGATCGCCCATGTCTGCGAGCGGGCGCTGGCCGCCGGCACCGAGGTGTTCGTCGCCACCGACGACCCGCGCATCTGCGCCGCGGTGGCCGGCCTGCCGGTCACCGCCGTGATGACCCGGTCCGACCATGCCAGCGGCACCGAGCGCATCGCCGAGGTGGCCGAGCGGCTCGGCTGGCCGGATGCTACCCGGATCGTCAATCTTCAGGGCGACGAGCCGCTGATGCAGCCGGAACTCATCCGCCGGCTGGCCGCGACGCTGGCCGGCGCGACACAGGCCGAGGTCGCCACCCTGGCCGCGCCGATCGCCGATCCCGCCGATGTCTTCGATCCCCACGCGGTCAAGGTCGTGCTCGACCGCCATGGCCATGCGCTCTATTTCAGCCGGGCGCCCATCCCCTGGCACCGCGACAGCTTCGGCCAGACCGGCCGGGCCGCGGCTGACGCCTATCCCTGGCTGCGGCATATCGGCATCTACGCCTACACCGCCGGCTTTCTGCGCCGCTACGTCGGCTGGCCCGCCTCCCGGCTGGAGGCGGTGGAAGCGCTGGAACAGCTGCGCATTCTCTGGCAGGGCGAGCGCATCCGCGTCGTCACCGTTGAGGATGCGCCGCATGCGGGGGTGGACACGGAGGCGGATCTCCGGCGCGTGCAGCAACTGCTGGCCGGCTCTGCCTAGCCCGGCCCGCGACGTTCCCGATGACAGGCCAGGCATCCGCCGGACAGGCGGCAGGGTTCGGCAACCGGCCGGCGCCGCCGCCCCGCCGTGCGCGCCCCGGGCGCGGCCTGCGGCGGACGATCCTGGCCGCCGGCCTGGCCATGGGCGCCGCCAGCGCCGGGGAGCCGCCGGCTTTGCTGCTGGCGAACACCCTGCGGGCCGACGTTCGCGTCGAGGACTATCTGGTCAGCGAGAAGTACGATGGCGTCCGTGGCTACTGGACCGGCTCGCGCTTCCTGACCCGCGGCGGCGAGACGATTCCGGCGCCTGCCTGGTTCACCGCCGGCTGGCCCCGGCAGGCGCTGGATGGCGAGCTGTGGGCCGGCCGGGGCCGATTTGCCCGCAGCGTGTCGATCCTCAGGCCGCCGGCGGGGGGCACGGCCGCCTGGCGCGAGATCCGCTACCTGGTCTTCGATCTCCCCGATCATCCGGGGCCTTTCCTGGAGCGCTACCGGGCACTGACGGCGCTGGTGGCCGGCATCGGCCAGCCATGGGTGCAGGCGGTCGAGCAGACGCCGGTCGCCAGCCGCGCCGCCCTGACCGCCCGCCTGCAGGAGGTCGTCCGCCAGGGCGGCGAGGGGCTCATGCTGCACCGGGCGGACGCGCCATATCGGCCCGGGCGCAGCGATGACCTGCTCAAGCTCAAGCCGTTCACGGATGCCGATGCCCGCGTCGTCGGCCATGTGCCCGGCAAGGGGCGCTACGCGGGGTTGCTGGGGTCCCTGGAGGTGGAAACGCCCGAGGGCATCCGCTTCCGGCTGGGCAGCGGCTTCAGCGTTGAAGAGCGGCGCGCCCCGCCACCCATCGGCAGCTGGGTGAGCTACCGCCATGACGGTATCCACCCGCAATCCGGCATTCCGCGTTTCGCCCGCTTCCTGCGGTTGCGGGACGATCTGGCCGGCCGCCAGCCGCCCTGAGCGCGCGGGACGCCGGCATGGCCCCATCCCGCCGCCTGCTGTCGGGCATGTCGCTCATCCTGCTGGCCTTCCTGGCCTGGTCCGGCCGCCAGGCTTACGATGGCCCGACCTGGTTGCTCGAGGTCCTGCCGGTTCTCATCGTGCTGCCGCTGCTCTGGCTGACCCGCCGCCGGTTTCCGCTGACCGCGCTGCTGTATGGGCTGATCCTTTTGCACGGCATCGTCTTGATCGAGGGCGGCCAGTACACCTATGCCCGTGTGCCGCTGGGGTTCCAGCTTCAGGACTGGCTGGGCTTGAGCCGCAATCCCTATGACAGGCTGGGCCACTTCTTCCAGGGCCTGGTACCGGCTATGGCGGCGCGGGAAATCCTGCTGCGCGGTGGCTACGTCAACGGCGACCGCATGCGCGCCTTCCTGATCGTCTGCATCGCCCTGGCCATCAGCGCCGTCTACGAGCTGATCGAGTGGCTGCTGGCCATCCTGTTCGGCGAGGGCGCGGTGGCTTTCCTCGGCACCCAGGGCGATCCCTGGGACGCGCAGGGCGACATGCTGTTCGCCCTCATCGGTGCCCTTGCCGCCCTGCTGGCGCTGTCCCGCTGGCATGACCGGCAGCTGCGCACCCTGGCCGGCGGGTCATGCCCGCCGGCGCCGCGGCGGCAGGCCTGACACCGATCCGGGCACGGACCTGCGGGCGTGGCCGGCAGGCCGGCGGCCAGCCGGTGTCCACCATGGCCGGGCGCGCTGTGGCACCATATGGCGGTGTTTCCGGGGCCCCTCGGCCGGCCGGCGGGTTGCACGCGGAACCCCGAGGGGTTGCCCGGGGTCGATGGCCGGCGGGCGACCGCCCCGCGGGCCCCGGTTTGTATCGGGACATGTCCTGACGGCTGCCGGATACAGGCCGATACAAACCGGCCGGACCGCACCGGTGACGGCGCCCCCGGTGCCCGGTACAAGAATCCTCCATGCCATCAGCTACGCCTTCCTCCCAGCGTTTCGTGCGCCGCCGCCCGTCTTTGTCGCCACTCCACCGGCCCGGTCCGGCTGCCGGCAGCCGCTGCGGCATCTGGCTGATCGCCGGCCTGCTGGCATGGCAGACCGGTCCGGCGCGGGCCGGGGACTGGGTGGACTATCCGGACGACCCGCTCGACACCCATGGGGCGGTATCGGCTACGCCCGGCCGGGCTCCGGTCCGGTCCGGCGCGGACCCCTGCCGGATACTGACCCAGAGCCCGGAGGCCTGGGGCCTGATCGACGTGATCGAGCAGGCGCTGTGCCACAATCCGGAGACTCGCCAGGCCTGGGCCAATGCCCGCCAGCAGGCGTCGCAGCTGGGCGTGGCGCAGTCGGCCTATCTGCCCTCGCTCAACTTTTCCATGCCCATCTCGCGCAGCAAGAACACGGCCGGCGGCGGCATCAGCAACGGCGTGCCGGTCCAGGGCGGCGGCGATTTCCGCGCCGAGAACACCCGCATCGTGCCGACGCTCAGCCTCAATTACCTGCTGCTGGATTTCGGCGGCCGGGCCGCGCGGGTGGAGGCGGCCCGGCAGGCCCTGGAGGCGGCCAACTGGAGCCATGCCGCGATCCTGCAGACCGTGCTCTTCAGGGCCATCCAGGCGTATTACCAGCTGTTTGCCGCCAACGCGACGCTGGACGCGGCCGAGGCCACCGTCAGGTCGACGCAGAAGGCGCTGGATGCGGCGGCCTACCGCTACGACATCGGCGCCGCCGCCCTGGGCGACAAGTTGCAGGCGCAGACCTCCCATGCGCAGGCCAAGGTCAACCAGCGCACCGCCGTCGGCAATGCCCAGGCAGCCCTGGGGGCGCTGGCCAGGGTGATGGGGCTGAAGCCGAAGTCCTCGATGCGTTTCGAGCCGCCCAGCCTGACCGGGCCGGTGCAGGAGCGGGAGAAGGATGTGCAGACCCTGATCGAGCTGGCCAGGCAGTCGCGCCCCGACCTGGCCGCCGCCGAGGCGCAGGTCAAGGCATCCGAGGCCAACATCCTCCAGGCGCGCTCGGGCAGCCTGCCGACGCTGTCGCTGGTCGGCAATTACACCTACTTCGAGACCGTGGGGGTCGCCAACCTGCCCAGCTGGGCGGTGGGCGTGCAGGTGGCCATGCCGCTGTTCACCGGTTTCAGCAATACCTATCAGATCAAGAGCGCCGAGGAGCAGGTGGAGGCGCAGGCGGCCAACCGCGACCGGCTGGAGCAATCGATCGCCGAGGAGGTCTGGCGGGCCTATTACACGCTGGCGGCGACGCGGGAGAACCTGCAGAACACCCAGGAGCTGCTGGACAGCGCCACCCAGGCGGAGGCGGTGGCGCTGGGACGCTATCAGGAGGGCGTCGGCAACATCGTCGAGCTGCTCAATGCCGAGGCCAACCTGGCCAATGCCCGCAACCAGCATGTCCAGGCGCACTACAACTGGCGCATCGGCAAGGCCCAGCTGGCGCAGGCGCTGGGCCGGCTGGACATGGACGACGTCGCGGCCGTGGACGGGCCGGGGGAGCGCCACCTTGCCGACTGAGCCACAGACAGGGCCGGCCGCCCACGGGGCTGCGCCGGCGGGGGAACCGAACTTGACCCGCGCGGGAAGGAGGCGGAGCGATGTGGCGTAGGGTTGTGATAGTGCTGCTGGTCGTCGCCCTGGCCGGGCTGGGCTGGTGGCAGTGGCAGGAACGGCAGATGCCGGCGGCGGATGCCTACCTGACCGAGACGGTCGACCGGGGACCGATTCTCAAGGTCGTGTCGGCCAACGGTACGCTCAATCCGGTGGTGCTGGTCAATGTCGGCACCCAGGTGTCCGGCACCGTCCAGAGCCTGTATGCCGACTTCAACGACCGGGTCAGGTCCGGCCAGGTGCTGGCGAAGCTGGACCCCCCGCTGTTCCAGGCCGCGCTGGAGCAGAGCCGCGCCAAGCTGGCCAATGCCGAGGCCACGCTCAGGCTGGCCGAGGCCAACGCCGGCCGCACCCGGGCGCTGTTCGAGAAGGGCTATGTGGCGCGCGCCGACTGGGACCAGGCGGTGCAGGCGATCGGCGTCGGCCGCGCCCAGGTCGATGCGGCCCGGGCCGAGATCCTGCGCGACCAAACCAACCTGCGCTACAGCGTCATCGTCTCGCCGGTGTCCGGCATCGTGGTGTCGCGCAACGTCGACGTCGGCCAGACGGTGGCGGCCAGTTTCCAGACGCCGGTGCTGTTCACCATCGCCGAGAATCTCAAGCGCATGCAGATCGACACCACGGTGGCGGAGGCGGACGTGGGCGGTATCAAGGTCGGCCAGGTGGCGACCTTCACCGTGGACGCCTTCCCCGGGCGCGAGTACCGCGGCCAGGTGCGGCAGATCCGCCTGAATTCGCAGGTCCTGCAGAACGTCGTCACCTACAACGTGGTGATTGACGTCGCCAACCCCGACGAAACCCTGCTGCCCGGCATGACGGCCTTCGTCAACGTCGCCATCGCCAGCCGTGACGCGGTGCTGCGCATCCCGCTCAGCGCCCTGCGCTACAAGCCCAGCGAGGCGGTCGCGGGCAGGATCCCCCCGGCCGGCGGCGCGCCGAAGCCGCGCTCGCAGCAGGCGGAGGAGAAGACCGTCTACCGCCTCAGGAACGGCCTGGTCTCGCCGGTGACGCTGCGGCCCGGCCTCAGCGACAGCAGGTTCATGGAGGTGCTGTCGGGCGACCTGCAAGCCGGCGATGTCCTCGTCATCGAGGATAGCCGGCCGGCGGACAAGGCTGGCGGCAATGGCGGCGGGCGCTCGTCCTTCCGGGTCCGGATGTTCTGACCGTGGCCGAGGCGAGTCCGCTGATCCAGGCCCGGGGGTTGCGCAAGGACTACCCCATGGGCGACGGCGAGACGCTGCCGGTGCTGCACGGCCTCAATTTCAGCATCCAGGCCGGCGATTTCGTCGCCATCATGGGGCCGTCGGGTTCCGGCAAGTCGACCCTGATGAACATCCTCGGCTGCCTCGACGTGCCGAGCGCGGGGCATTACCTCATTAACGGCATCGATACCGCCGGCCTGGGGCCGGACGAACTGGCGGACCTGCGCAACCGGCTGATCGGCTTTGTCTTCCAGGGATTCAACCTGCTGCCGCGCAAGACCATCCTCGACAACGTGGCGCTGCCCCTGGTCTATGCCGGCGTCAGGCGCGCCGAGCGGGAGTCGATCGCCCGCCAGATCCTGACCCGGGTCGGGCTGGGCGACCGCATCCGGCATCGGCCCACCCAGCTCAGTGGCGGCCAGCAGCAGCGCGTGGCGATTGCCCGCGCGCTGGCCAATGCGCCCCGGCTGATCCTCGCCGACGAGCCGACCGGCAACCTCGACAGCCAGACCAGCGAGGACATCCTGGCCCTGTTCGAGGAGCTCAACCGCCAGGGGCTGACCATCGTGCTGGTGACGCACGAGGCCGACGTGGCCCGCCATGCCCAGCGCATCATGTCCATCGTCGACGGCCGCATCGCCGGCATCATCCGGAACTTCCATCATGACCCTGGCTGACACCCTCGACGAAGCCCTGCAGGCCATGGGCGCGAACCGCCTGCGGACCGGGCTGACCATGCTCGGCATGATCATCGGCGTGGGCGCGGTGGTGCTGATGCTGGCGGTGGGGCAGGGCGCGCAGAGCATGGTGAGCGAGTCCATCGCCGCCATGGGCAGCAATCTGTTCATCGTCCTGTCCGGTTCCTCGACCTCGGGCGGGGTGCGCATGGGGGGCGGCACCGTTCCCACCCTGACCGCCAGCGACGCCCTGGCGCTGGAGGAACTGCCGGACATCGCCGCGGTGGCGCCGATCTCGCCCAACAACGCCCAGATGATCTACGGGCCGAACAACTGGACCACCATGGTGGCCGGTACCACGCCGTCGATCTTCGAGATTCGCGACTGGCCGACGGTGTCGGGCGCCGGCTTCACCGAGGTCGACGTGCGTTCGGCGACCCGCGTCACGGTGCTAGGGCAGACGGTGGCGCGCAACCTGTTCGGTGACGAGGACCCGGTCGGCAAGACCGTGCGCATCAAGAACAGCCCGTTCCTGGTGGTCGGCCTGCTGGCGCCCAAGGGGCAGAGCCTGGACGGCCGCGACCAGGACGACACGGCGCTGGTGCCGCTCAGCACCGCGCAGCGGCAGCTGTTCGGCAACCAGTTTCCCGGCATGGTGCGCTTCATGATGGTCAAGGCCCGCTCCGGGCAAGTGATGGAGCGGGCCGAGCGGCAGATCAACGAGGTGCTGCGCCAGCGCCACCGCATCCGCGCCGGCCAGGACGACGACTTCACGGTGCGCAACCTGACCGCCCTGGCCGCCACGGCGGCGACCGCGACCCGGGCCATGTCGATGATGCTCGGCGCCATCGCCGGCATCTCGCTGCTGGTCGGCGGCATCGGCATCATGAACATCATGCTGGTCTCCGTGACCGAGCGGACCCGCGAGATCGGCATCCGCATGGCCATCGGCGCGCGCCGTCGCAACGTGCTGGTGCAGTTCCTGGTCGAGGCGCTGATCATTTCCCTGGCTGGCAGCCTGATCGGCGTCGGCCTCGGCATCGGTTGCGCCTGGCTGGTGGCGGCATTCGTCGGGATGTCGGTGGTGGTGACGCTGTGGTCGATCCTGCTGTCCTTCAGCGTCGCCGCGGCGGTCGGCATCTTCTTCGGCTTCTACCCGGCGCGCAAGGCCGCCCAGCTGCGCCCCATCGAAGCCCTGCGCTATCAGTAGCCCGCTTCGCCTCTGCCGGGAAATCCCCCGTGGCCGCCGCCCCGGGCTGGGTAACGGCAGGGCGTTCCCGGCGGCTACTTGATCAGCATCACCGGCACCTCGGCCAGCTGGATGACGCGCGAGGCGACCGATCCCAGGACCAGCGAGGCCAGCTTGCCGAGTCCGCGCGTGCCCATGACGATCTGGTCGCACTGCTTCTCGCGGGCGAACTGGACGATAGTTTCGGCCGGGTCGCCGACGCCGATGTGGAAGGCGTAGGCCAGGCCGGCCGCGTCGAGCCGGTCGCGCGCCACCTGCAGCGCCTTGATGCCCTCGTCATGATGGTAGCTGCGGATCTGGTCCCTGCTGAGGAACATGCCGACCTCGCCATGCAGGGCCGGCTGCACGTTGATGAGATGCAGGTCGACCGCTTCCGCCAGCCGGGGCAGCCACTGGCGGGCCAGGTATTCGACCAGCCGCACGGCGTTGTCGGAGCCGTCCACCGGCACGAGCAGTTTCAGCATCTTGAGTCTCCAGGGGTTAGCGGCGGGCTTGGGGCTGTTCGTCGTCGCGGGCCAGGTCCACGAAGGCCGGCGCCCGGGCGGCCAGCCGGCGTTGCGCCTGCCACTTGCCGAGCGCCACCACCAGCAGGGCGCCGGCCAGCGGCAGCCAGGCATGCAGCGGGCTGGCTTCGCCGAACAGCGGCCAGCGCGCCAGCGCGGGCTCGCCGACCAGCATCTCACCGGCGACGTAGCCGAGGATGGCCGCGCCCAGGGTGATGATGACGGGGAAGCGGTCCATCAGGCGCAGGATCACCGTGCTGCCGAAGATCACCAGCGGGATGCTGATGCCGAGCCCCAGCATCAGCAGCAGGTTGTCGCCACGGGCGGCAGCGGCCACCGCCAGGACGTTGTCCAGGCTCATGACCAGGTCGGCGATGAGGATGGTACGGATGGCGGCGACCAGTGACTGGTTGCCGGCGATGCCGTCGCCCTCGTGCTCTTCGGGGGCCAGCAGCTTCAGGGCGATCCAGAACAGGAGCCCGCTGCCGACCAGCTTCAGCCATGGCAGCTGCAACAGCTGCAGGGCCACCACGGTAAGGATCACACGCATGACGATGGCGGCGATCGAGCCCCACACCACCGCCTGCCGGCGCTGGCGTTCCGGCAGGGAGCGCGCCGCCAGGGCGATGACGACGGCGTTGTCGCCCGAGAGAACGATGTTGACCAGCATGATCTGGCCGAGTCCGACCCAGAAAACGGGGTCCAGTGCAATTGAGGGCATCCGCGCGAAACTCCGGGCTAGGGACGGTGAGGATGGCAAGGCTGGGCGGACGATCATCCCGCAAGCGGGGGCGTCCGGCCGTTGCCAGCGGCTGTCGAGCGCGCGATTCTATCAGGCCATGGCCGGTCGGGCAGGCGTTGCCCGCCATCCCGCCGGAACGGCGAGCCGGCGCTGCCGGCCGCCGCGGTGAGGGTGGCAATGGCCGCCGGTATCCCGCCAACCCGTCTGGGGTGTCGCCGTGGCGCGGGTGGCCAGGCGGCAGGGTGTTGCCGCCAGCCGGACAGCGGCCGGGCGGCCATCAGGCCTGATTCGGCGGGTCCACCAGCAGGCTGGGATCCTCGGTCAGGTCCTCGAGCAGGCCGCGCGACTGCACCGGTGGCAGGGATTCCACCTTGCGCAGGGACCGGTCGATGGCGCGCGTGCGGACCTCGGCCTGGTCGATGGTGCGGGTGGCCTCCTCCAGCTTTTTCTTGGTCTTGGCCAGCACGTCGCCGAACTTGCCGAATTCCGTCTTCACCGCGCCGAGCACCTGCCAGACCTCGCTGGAGCGCTTTTCGATCGCCAGGGTGCGGAAGCCCATTTGCAGGCTGTTGAGGATGGCGGTCAGCGTGGTCGGGCCGGTGAGGGTGATGCGGTAGTCGCGCTGCAGCGCGTCGAACAGGCCGGGCCGGCGGATGACCTCGGCATACAACCCCTCGATGGGCAGGAACAGCAGGCCGAAGTCGGTCGTGTGCGGCGGTTCGATGTACTTGTCGCGGATGGTCTTGGCCTCGGCGCGGATGCGGTTTTCCAGTGCGCGGCCGGCATCTTCCATGGCGGCCACATCGCCCTGTTCCTGCGCCTCCAGCAGCTTCTGGTAATCCTCCAGCGGGAACTTGGCATCGATGGGCAGCCAGATCACGCTGCCAGCCTCGTCGCGGCCGGGCAGGCGGATGGCGAATTCCACCCGTTCCGTGCTGTTGGGCCGGGTGGCGACGTTCTTGGCGTACTGGCCGGCGCTCAGGATCTGCTCCAGGAGGTTGTCCAGCTGCACCTCGCCCCAGGTGCCGCGCACCTTGACGTTGCTCAGCACCTTCTTGAGGTCGCCGACGCCGGAGGCCAGGCTCTGCATCTCGCCGAGCCCCGCGTGCACCCGTTCCAGCTGTTCGCTGACCCGCTTGAAGGATTCGCCCAGGCGCTGCTCCAGGGTGCTGTGCAGCTTTTCGTCGACAGTCTGGCGCATCTGCTCCAGCTTCTGGTTGTTGTCGGTCTGGATGTCGCCGAGGCGCTGCTCGATGCTGGCCCGCAGGGTGTCCATGCCCTCGGTGTTGCGCTGCATCAGCTGGTGCAACTGGCCGGTCAGGGTCTCGCCGAAACGCTTGAGGCTCTCGCCCTGTTCCACCCGGCCATCGCGGGCATCCTGCTGGGCCTGATTGAGTTTCTCGTCGACGGTCTGGCGCATCCGCTCCAGCTTCTGGCCGTTGTCGGTCTGGATGTCGCCGAGGCGCTGCTCGATGCTGGCCCGCAGGGTGTCCATGCCCTCGGTGTTGCGCTGCATCAGCTGGTGCAGCTGGCCGGTCAGGGTCTCGCCGAAACGCTTGAGGCTCTCGCCCTGTTCCACCCGGCCATCGCGGGCATCCTGCTGGGCCTGATTGAGTTTCTCGTCGACGGTCTGGCGCATCCGCTCCAGCTTCTGGCCGTTGTCGGTCTGGATGTCGCCGAGGCGCTGCTCGATGGCGGCCCGCAGGGTGTCCATGCCCTCGGTGTTGTGTTGCGTCAGCTGGTGCAGCTGGCCGGTCAGGGTCTCGCCGAAGCGCCTGAGGCTCTCGCCCTGTTCCGCGCGCCCGGCGCGGGCATCCTGCTGGGCCTGGTTGAGTTTCTCGTCGATGCGCTGGCGCAGCTGCTCGTTCTGGCCCGACAGGGTGCCGCTCAGCCGCTCGCTGGCCCGGTTCAGTTCGTCGCGGGTCTGCCCGAGCGAGGTCGCCACCTCGTGCCGGTTGATGGCCAGTTCCTCCCGGAGGCCGCGTTCCAGCCGCTCGCCGCTGCCCTGCAAATGCTGGAAGCGACCTTGCAGGTCGGCAAGGCGCGCGCCCAGCCGCAGAAACAAGCCGAGCAGTAGCAGCAGGAGCAGGAATGTCGCGGCCAGCAAGGGGCCGATCCAGGGTTCGAGGCTGGTCATCATCGGGGCAGGCAAGGGTTGTGGAGGGATCCGGCGACCGGGGCGGGCGGGGCTCGCCCGCGTGTCGGCCGGTTATGGTACGACGCAGGCCGGATGCCGTCGAATGCGGGGCGATGAGTCGGCGAATGGCGCCAGGCTTGGGCTGGACGGCGCACCGGACAGGCAACCCTGGCGCCTTGGCGAGGATGTCGTATGCTGGCGGCGACCCCGAGGCGGTGTCTGCCGCGGTCCCGGGCGTCTTCCCTGACGCGTGCTGCCATCCCGAACGAGAGCCCAACATGATGCGATCTCTGCTGACATTCCTTTTGCTTATGCTGCTGACCAGCTGTGCCGGCAGCTCTGGCATGGGCGGAGGCGGGATGGGCACCGACTGGGGCAGTGGCGGCATGGAGATGGGGGTTCACCTGGGCGGCTGGGGCGATGGCTATGGCGGCAGCTGGGGACACGCCCCCACCACCGGCGTGCTGTCGGATCTCGACAACGATCCGCATGCCGCATCGACCTACCGGAATCCACTGTTCTCGCCCGGCGCCGCCACCGGCTACTACCATCCCGCCCGCTAGGCCCAGGCGGATGGGGGCGGCCAAGACCGCCGCGGATTCGCCGGGATTCCGCAAGGCTCAGCTTCGGCGCCATGCCTGTCGGCAATGGCTGGCCGTAGCACGGCATGCGTACCGGCCGCCTGATCGACGATGCCCAAGGGCATCACACCTGCACCCGCGTGCCTCGCGAACCAACTCCAACACATGCCCAAGGCGCGGAAATCGCCCGACATCAGGCATGGCCCGGACAGCTGGACCCAAGGGTATATTTCACAGATCATGAGCAGCCATGGCGACGGCCGGGCAACGGGAGTACCAAGGGCCCGGTGCCTGCGTCGCGTCGTGCTTCCTGATGGATGATGAGCGGCCTTGTTGGGCGGGATGGCCTTCTTGTTAAGGTTTCGCAAGGTTATCCGCGATGCCGGTGGTAGCCTTCGAGGTGCGCCTTCATGCTCCGAGTCTTGTTGGGTGGTTTCCGGAACGCGACCCAGGCCGGGCGGGCAGCCCGGGGTTATGGGGCGCACGGTATGAAGACCGGGTGGAATCCAGCCCTGGCTCAACACGGGAGGCGCGCGTGTCTTGTCGCCATGTGCGGAAGCCGATTGCTTGCCATCTGCCTGCGGGATCGTCTGATTCAGGGGCATCTTGGGGGTAATGGCCTGGTTGCTTGGGCTTGGGACGTTGTTGTCTGTGAGGCTATGGGGGGCAGAAGCTGTCTCTGTCCCGAGGTTTTATGGGCGGGCCGGGGTATGGGTTTCGAGTGCCGCATGATTTGCGCTCAGGCATTTGTGGTCCGGCCAAAACATTATTGCGGGTGATGACTATGTCTTCTGTGAGAGCCGTTGTGCCCATCAAGGCAAAAAGAATGTTACCAGCGCTGGTTGCTTGTCTTTTGGCGCTGGCCTTCTCGCAGGCCAGTTATGCCGGTGCGGGATACCGCTTCCTGCTGACCAACAAGATGAAGCCTCTGGCGAGCGACCCCGGTTATCCCCAGCTGACCGTTCATGTTGCTGGAGGATACAACTGCTGGTACCTGAATGGCATTGCCGACTGGAATCAGTATTCCAAGCCAGGCGATATTGAAATCAATCTATACACCGAAAGGAAGAACAGCCTGGACTGTTTCTATGGCATTACACCTTCTGCCTCCACCGATGTCGGGGTGTTTGTCAAGGCTAACCCTGATGCACCATGGGTGCGTCTGGGCACGCGATCGGTGCTGTGGAATGTTGGCAATCTTGATAATGGCTTCTATATCGATCCTCCGCTTCCGCTCAGCGGCTTGTTCGGTATGTGTGGGCTCACCGTGAATTCGCTTGCCACGGTGATAAACTCGACTGTACCCGGTACCAATCTCGCCCAGGTTACCGTGAGTGGTACCCCAAAAATTGACGGCTGTCAGGATGCCTATTCAACGACTGCCACGCAGCTGGAATCCGTACGTTCGTCGACAGTTGATGGGGACGCGGGTATCAGGAACGTCAGGACGATCAGGCTGAAGCGCGGGCAGACGAGGAAAATAAGCCTCGCGGGTCTGGATCCCGAGTCTGTTTGGGAGCTGGATGGTGGGACTTGCAAGGGCGATCCCGTATTGACCTCCGACCTCAAGGCCAACCATACGCGACATCGGGTACTGCCGCAGACTGTCAATGTTACCGCCATCGGAGTGGGGCGGCGGGTGTGCGATCTCACCGCCTATCATTATCCGGAGCGGTCCTTCGTCTCCAGCCGGCGGTTCATATTCATCGTCAAGTGAGTCAGGCGGGCATGCAAGGCGCCTGTGCGCTCAAAGACCGCTTGCGCCCGGGGTTTGAAAACGCCCCGGGCAAGGGGGCTGGCCGGCGGCGCTCCGGGCCACTGCATGGGCGGATATATGCCTGTCCTGCCGGTGGTCAGGACGGTTCTGAGCGGGCCATGGAGGAGCTTGACATCACCCCTGTCGTGCAGGTGTTTCCGTTGTTTTGATGAGCATTATGGGAGATCAGTCATGAAATCTGCATTCGGAAAAGCCTTCCTGGCGATTTGGCTTCTGCTGGCGCTGTCGGGCTTTGCCTCTCATGTGTGGGCGGCCAAGTACTATGCGATTGTCGATGCCGGGAGCAGCGGTTCAAGGTTGTATCTGTACAAGTCGGAGGCTGACGCCCGAGGCAATCCGGTCGCCGAAAATATTCCTTTGGCCGGCAATAAGGTCACGCCTGGTATCTCTACCCTCGTCACCCAGCCATCCAAGGTCGGGGCTTATATCGCCCCGCTCTTCAATCTGCTCGATGCCGAGCTGAAGGCCAGAGGCGTGCCACAAACCGATGTGAAGTTTTCTCTCATGGCGACAGCCGGGATGCGAGTGGAGTCTCCCTTGCAGCAGAAGAAGGTCTACGAGGCAGTAGCGGATGAGGCAAAAAAGACGCTCCCCGGCATGAATGTCCAGTATACCTTGACTCTGCAGGGACGTTACGAGGGCGCTTTTCAATGGCTATCGGTCAATTATCTGAAGGGGAACCTGGCGGCGGGAGGTGGCACGAATGGCGTCCTGGAGACGGGTGGCGGCTCCTACCAGATGACCTGGGCGACCTCAGTCAAGGCCAGGAACACCATTGATATCTTTTCCCTGACGTACGGGGTTACCCCCTACACCCTGTTTTCGAGAAGCTATACCGGCCTTGGCGGCAATTATTCCCGAGAGGATGCAACCGATGATCCCAGCTCATTTCCGGTCGGTTATCCCTTGGCGAGTGGTGCGGTGGGTTCGGGCAATTACAGGAAGGGACTTGTCAATACCCGTAAGCTGATCAGGGCTCGGCCGACGGCAATCCCAGAAGCCGTGAAGGTGCCACGTCTGGAAAGCTTTGTCGGGGTGGGGCTGTTCAAGAATGTAGCGACGAACTTGAAACTTGGGGACAGTATTTCCTCCGCGCGGGTTGACCGGGCTGCTACCGTGATTGCGCTGACACCTTGGGCGGTTCAGGTGAGTGAGCAGCCCAATAATCCATTTCTTTTCGGTCAGGTGGATTCTGCGCAATTGGTCTCGGAGCTGATACGAACCTGGTTCCAGAGCAATCGTGAGCTACCGGTCGCGGATCAAATCAACGGGACGGAGATAAGCTGGACGTTGGGAGCCGTGCTTTTCCTGGCGTCGAATAACCTGCTGCCAACGCAGTGGTGATCCGTTTGGACGCAATCCACCACGATCGCGACAGCCGGGTGCCTTTTGGGGCTTGGCAATATGAGTCAGTGCAATCACGGCAGGGCTGTGCGCCTTGGCATGCTGCTGATGGGCAAGTGGTGGACTTACTACATGAACAGGGCCGTGACGAACCAATAGAGGTTGCTGGGACAGTGTGGCCATGAACTGACCCGCCATTCTCGCCTGCAACCGGTTGCTGCACTACGGCACCCGTACCGGCAACCTGCTTGATCACGACCAGTATCCGGGGCTTCAGATCCTCCTGGAGGGTGGCATCGAGCACCCTGCGCGGCGGATTGTTGGATTGAAGGACATGTCCAGGCCAAGACAGCATCTGCTTTTTTTTCTGCTGACGGCAGCCTTGTCGGCCGGCGCCGATGACCGCATCACCCGCCGGGCCGTGTTCGAGGACACATCGGCGGCGCTGGATTTTCAGCAGGTTCAGCCCCAGGTCTTCACGTCCTACGACGGCATCCTCAGCCGGGGGTACAGCCGCTCGGCCCTTTGGGTCCGGCTGCACGTCGAGCCGGACCCAGGCAAGGCGTCGGAGTCGCTGATCCTGCGCATCCGGCCCGGGTATCTCGACGAGGTGCGGCTGTACGACCCCGGCTACCACTCATTGGGGCGCGAGGTCACCGGCGATCGCTATCCCATCGCACAGGATCGTTATCGATCCCTGAACATCAATCTGACGATTCCGCAGGGCGAGCGGCCCCGGGACATCTGGCTGCGGATCGCATCGACCAGCACGCTGCTGTTCCAGGTACAGGCGCTGAGTCAGGCCGAAGCCCTGCAACTCGACCGTACCCAGGAAATCTCCTACAGCCTGTATCTGGCCACCGTGGGATTTTTTCTCGCCTGGGGCATGGCCCATTGGCTGTCCCTGCGGGACAGGCTGGTACAGGCATTCGTGCTGAAACAAGCCGCCTGCCTCATCTTCATGATCGGTTTCCTTGGCTATGCCAGAACGTTCTGGCCGGCGGGGTTGACGGGCTGGAATGCCGGCCAATACACCGACTGGACCTTCCCGTTTTACGTCATCATGGGCTCGATATTCGATTACCGGCTGCTGCGCTCGTTTCGAGCCCATCGCGCAGGGCTGCTCATCCTGCGGAGCCTGATTGCCGGTGCGGCGCTTTGCTATCTGCTGCTGATCTTCGGTCAGGCACGCTTGGCCTTCATGATTTTGGCCAGCGTGATTCTGGCCGAGATCAGCCTCACCCTGGTGCTCGCAGTGAACACCCCTCCGCCGGAGACGCTACCGGGCCAGGAGCATCCGCTGATGAGTCGCCGTGCTCTGATATGCCTGTATCTGGCGATTTTTCTGGGTTTCACGTTCTCGTCGCTGCCAGCCCTTGGATTGACCAGGGCCGAGTTTTTGGTGTTCGACGGATTCCTGACCCATAGCCTGATTTCCGGCGTGGCGCTGCTGGTCGTCATGATGCGACGCGTTCGCGAAAGCGAGAGGCTCCGCATCAGCGCTGAAACGGCCTGCCAGTTCGCCGAGCGCCGGGCGATGGATGAACGGCATCGGCGTCAGGAACAGGCTGCGTTCCTGACCATGCTGACCCATGAGCTCAAGACGCCGCTCGCGGTGGTCCGCATGGTGCTCGGGGCCAGAATGACGACCTCAGCCATGAAGGCGGAGGCCGAGCGCTCCATTCGCGACATGAGCAACATCATTCAGCGCTGCACGCAGGTGGAAAGGCTGGTCGATCACGCCGCGCAGAACAACATGCAGCCATGTGACCTGCAAGAAGAACTGACCGACTTGATAAGCGGCACCCCCCAATCCAGCCGTCTGGTCTGGCAAGCCGCTGCCTTGTCGCCCATTCGGACCGACCCGTTCCTGCTGCGCCTGATCATCGCCAACCTGATCGACAATGCCTGCAAGTACAGTCCGGATGGCAGCCCCATCACGCTGGAAATCACGGAGGCGATCGTGAGGGAAAGCCCATGGCTTTGCATTCGCGTGGCCAACCGGCCGGGCAAGGCTGGCTGGCCAGATCCGCAACGGGTGTTTCAGAAATACTACCGCCACCCGCGCGCCCATGAGCACACCGGCAGTGGACTGGGGCTGTTTCTCTCCGCCCGCCTGGCCGAGCGCTTGGAGGGCAAATTGCGCTACTGCCCCACCCAGACCGAAATCAGGTTTGAGTTATGGATACCGCGCTGAGCATTGTTCTGGTCGAAGATCACGCCGCATTGCGCCGGGTCACAGCGGAGGTATTGCGGCAGGAGGGGCACAGGGTCACGGAACTCGCCTGCGCCGAGGATATGGAGGACGAGTTCGGCGCCCAGCCAGCCGATCTCTTCATCATCGATCTCAGCCTGCCGGGTGA
Organism: Methyloparacoccus sp. NF-16; assembly: GCF_056880625.1. Classification (NCBI taxonomy): domain Bacteria; kingdom Pseudomonadati; phylum Pseudomonadota; class Gammaproteobacteria; order Methylococcales; family Methylococcaceae; genus Methyloparacoccus; species Methyloparacoccus sp. NF-16. The sequence goes on from NZ_CP174130.1 coordinate 941,062, forward strand.
GGATGGCCTCAGTCTCGCCGGCCGTCTCAGAGCGGTACAACCGGGGCTGGGCATCATCATGCTGACGGCCCGCGATCAGGCGGAGGACATGGTCGCAGGCTTTGTCACGGGCGCCGACCTGTACCTGGTCAAGCCGGTGGATACACAGGTGCTGCTGGCGGCCATCGGTGCCCTGTCACGACGGTTCAGGTCCTCATCGGGGGAGGATGTTCTACGTCTGGAAAGCCTCAGCCTGCACCTTCGCGGTGTCCAGGGGGAAAGCCATCTCTCGTCCGGCGAAGCGAGAGTGCTCACCGGCCTGGCCCGAGCTCCGGGTCAACGGCTCGCCCTGTTCCAGGTGGCCGAACTCATGGGGCAGAGCGTCGAAGGTTTCAACAAGGCCAGCCTCGAAGTCCGCATGGCGCGCCTGCGCAAGAAGCTCATCGAGGTCGGCGCGCCCGCCGGCTGTCTCAAGGCCCTCCGAAACGAGGGTTATCAACTCTGCTTGTCGATCCATATCCGCTAAGCACGGCGGCAAAGCCGACAATCCCACGCGACGTGGGTGGCTTCTCCGTCTCCGTTAAGGTTTTGCAAGCTTACCAATAAAGCCAGTGATAGATTCGGATGCGCAGAAAACATGGATGAGCCCGATGTCTGGGGAGGCGTTCCCCTCCGGGTGCGGGCAGCCCGCGCCGAACTCAAGGCGCGTAGCGGAACGGAATCGGACCGACTGGAAGCCGGCTGGGGATTGCCCCGAGGGGGTAACCCGCCGGAATGTGGAGATCACCGGTTTTGTGAGGAGCACGAGTCATGTTTAAACACGTTTTTCCAACCGTTGCAGGCGTCGCCTGCCTGAGTTTGTTGGCCATGATGCCACTCCATGGCCAGGCCAGCACCGGCAAGCCAGCCCTGCCGACACCGATTCGTCCGGTGGCATCATCCAGCCCCTTCACCTTTCAGCAAAGGTTGCCGGACATTCCCAGCAACCTCGAGCGGAGGTATGTGGCCGTCGATACCGGTGGTTCGGCGACCTGTGCGATCCGGGCCAAGGATCGCGGAATCGATTGCTGGGGACTCAACGAACTCGGCCAGGCCTCGCCACCGCTCAAGGGCAAGTTCAAGTCCCTGTCCCTGGGCGGCAGCGTGGGCTGCGCACTGACGATCGGCAATCGCCTGGCATGCTGGGGGCAGGAAACCAGCTTGCCCGGCCCTGATCAGGTCCGCAGACGCTATGTTGCCGTCAGTGCAGGCGAGGGCCATGTCTGCGCGATCCGAGCGGGCAATCGTGCCGTCGAGTGCTGGGGCAGTAATACCCACGGGCAGCTGAACAGCCCCCGGGGCGCGTTCAGGTCGATCTCGTCTCGCGCCAACAAGACCTGTGGCGTGCGCCAGAATGGCCTATTGGCGTGCTGGGGCGACCCGGCCTTCCTGGCCTATCCGCGCCCGACCGGAACATTCAGGGACGTATCGGTAGGGACCCTGCATGGCTGCGCCGTGCGTGCCGATGACAGCAAGGTCGTCTGCTGGGGGAATGGATACTATGGTGAGGATCTGCCGCCGGCAGGGCGCTTCAGGTCGGTGACCAGCGGCACCGATCATACCTGTGGGCTGCGCACTGATGGCACAACAGCCTGCTGGGGGCGAAACCAGTGGGGCCAACTGGACATCCCCGGCGATCTCCCGGTCCGGACCCTGATGGCGGGTGGTGCCCAGACCTGTGCGCTGGACAGGGATCGCCGGCTGCTCTGCCGCGGCTCATTTGCCTTCAACACGCTGCTGTTTCCACGCCATCCGATGGCGCAGTCCGGCGGGGGGGAGCCACAGGCATCACCCCAGGTTGCGATCATCGATGACCTTGCCTCCAGCGTCATCACCAACTTCCTGGGAAATCTCTTCACAAATTGGGGCGATGCCACCGACGGCGCCCTCGGGGATACCTTGCTGTTCGTCGGCGGACTGCTGGGTGGCAGCTCGGACAAGGCAACCATCGAAAAGCTGCAAGCCATCCAGAGTCAGCTCGATGCCTTGGCCAATTCCCTGTCGGCTGTCGATAAAAAGGCCAGCGTCATCCTGTCCGACATCAAGATACTGCAATGCGATGACAAGCTGGGTGACCTGGACGGTGCGGTCCGGAGTATCCGTGCCGCCAGCCTGAAGTACCATGGCTCGGGTATCCTCACCGATACCGGTTCCTATATGGCGCAGGTCCGTAATGAACTGACGAAGGCGCAGCAGGCCGGATACGTGCCAACCGACCTGCGGCCCTCGATGCGTCAGTTCGTGGCGGACTGGTACGACAAGGTTGCCGGGGACATGGCGCGAATCGATGAGGTCCTGATGAACGCCGGCTACAAGACCGGACCGCTGGGCGCCTGTCTCGACAAGGCCTTCATGGCGTTCCAGACCCGGGCCGGCGACAAGCAGTTCGATGATCGGCGGGTTTATCAGGGCATCTACTGGGTGATCCAGAAAGCCATGGTGGATCAGGCGCTGGGCGCGCAGATGCTGCTGGACATGAACAAGTTCGGTGCGATCACCGCCCTGTCGGACCCGGCGGTCGAGCCGGATACGCCGGTGATCCCGGAAGGTGGCGAGTGGCAGGCGCAGACCCTGTGTGCCGACGTCAAGGGTCATGCCGCCAAGGCGGCGAGTAACCGGCGTTGGGACAGGGCGCTTCAGGCCTGTCAGCGTAACGAGAACGTGACGCGCCTCCTCTACCGCAACCTGGTGCAGCAAATCGAGCTCGCGGGGGCGCCTTACACCGACAAGGACGTGATGTTGTCCATGGGCTCCGACCTATTGGGTAAGGGGACAGCCAAGGATAACCTGCTCTGGCTGCGCAGCTTTGAGCGTAAGCTGCCCGGCGTGCGCGCCCGTCACTGGAACTGGGCCATGGACCAGAGCAATAACGACCTTACCGGTCATGGCGGCGCCAACATCTACTTCTCTGAAGGTGATCGCGACCAGGTGGGCACCTGGAGAGCCGATGGGCGCAGTTGGAGCGATCTTTTCCAGAACGCGGAGGCTTCAGGCTTTGAGAAGGACAGGGTCACCTTCATGGCCAATACGGTGAGCGACATCGATGGGAGCAGCCTGTTCAATCCGGAAATCAAGGGCATCACGTTCTGGATGACAGGCTCGACCTATCGTCTTGACTGGCGTGATGTGATACCGGACAACGCCGAAGCCAACAGCGCCCCGATGGACGGTGCCAAATGCTTTGTCGGGAGTGAAATCATGAAGATATGTTCCTCGCAGGAACTTGGCGGCATCAGTGGCCTGAGCTATGACAGCCGCGGTTTTGGGACAAAATATTACAACCTTCGCTGGAACGACAAATACAGGTCATATACCCAAGCGCTTGGCGACTATACGGTGCCCTACTATACGTATAACTTTAATACATCGCGGCCCATGCACCCTGACCCCGATAAGATCACGCAGGAGGCGAATTTCTGGCCCCAGCGCGATACCCTGCTGTATCGCATGCCGGTATTGAATGTGAAATACCGGAACTGCACCTCCGCCATGGTCATCGCCAATCAGGACAAGCAGAGGGTGAGTGTCCGCCTGGTCGCGGGCAACGATGGCGTCACCCGGGAACTGCCGAGTCGTTGTGGAACCGATCTCGATTACTTCATCGACAAGATGATCAAGCGTCCCGACGTGCCTGAGCTCGACAGGCTGGTGCGCAAGCCGGTCTATCCGGCGGGCGTGAATTAGGCTGATTGTCTGGCGACCCGCTCCGGGCCTATCCGGTCTCCCGCTCCCCCGGGCGCGGGAGACCGCACAATTCGGCCCACTCTTGCGTCATGGCCCCGAGATCCGGCGCGATCCGTCATCCGAGGGAGCGATGATGATCGGCCTGCTCCTGCGGCGATGGTTCATGGTCCTGGTTCTGCTCGGGCTTGCGTCCACGGGGACGGTCGCGCAGGAGCAGGCGGACGCGGATGTGTCAGGGACCGTCGTATTCGCCGGCCACATCGAGATGCTGTCGGACCCCGGCGGCGCATGGGAAGCCGCCCAGGTTCTCGCCCAACCGGGTGGGAACTGGCAGCGGGTGGTGTCCGGGGTGTTGCCGCTGGGTTACCGGACCGGAGTCTGGTGGGTGCGCTGGCAGTTGCGCAATGCCGGGCAGCGGCCGGCACAGCGCCTTCTGGAGGTCGGCTGGCCCCTGCTGGACTGGCTGGACGTTGACCTCGTCGACGAGCAGGGCGAGATACGGCAGCGCTGGCGCACCGGCGACCAGCGGCCGGTCGGAACCCGGCCCTGGCCGGGACCGGACTTTGTTTTCCCGGTCGAGCTGCCCCCGGGCCAGAGCCGTCTTGTCCTCCTGCGGCTGGCGCTGCGCGACGGGGTATTCGACATGGTGCCCTTGCGGCTCTGGCAGCCGGAGGCCTTCGTAGCCAGCCAGCAAGCGCTGTTGCTGTGGCAGGGCCTGTATTTCGGCGCCATCCTTGCCATCCTCGTCTACAACGGGCTGCTGTACTGCGGCACTCGCGACCGCCACTTTTTCGACTACGTCGTGTACCTGGGGCTACTGGCCCTCTGGGCCTTCGGCTATCGTGGTTACGGCTATCTCCATGTGTGGCCGGGCGCACCCTGGATCAACAACCTGCTGAATCTCGTCGTGCCGGTCGCCGCCGTGGTCGCGGCGACCCGTTTCGCGATGGGATTTCTGGAAACCCGGCGGCGGGCACCGGGGCTGCATCGTGTCCTGCTGGCGATCACCGGCCTGATGCTGGTACCCGCCGCGGGTTCCCTGCTGGACCAGTTCGGTCATGCCGTCCCGGTACGGCCGATTTTCCAGCTGCACGTTGCGCTGGTGCTGGCCAACAGCCTGCTCCAGATCGCGACCGGCATCGTCGTCTATCGACGCGGTCTGGGGGCCGCCCGCTATTTCCTCTGGGCCTGGGCCTGCCTGGGGTTGGGCGTGGCGGTGTTCCTGCTTGCCTCCGTCGATAACGCCGTGCTGCCCTTCAATGCCTGGACCAGCAATGCCGTCAACATCGGCTCCGCGCTGGAGTTCCTGCTGCTGGCCCTGGGGCTGGGTGATCGCTACCGGCAACTGCGCGAGCACAACCGGCAGATGGAGGCGGAGGCTTACCGGATGCAGATCCGCCAGAATGTGTTTGCCACCGTCTCGCACGAAATCCGCACGCCACTGACCATCATCCACAGCGCCGCCGAGAATCTGCTGCTCATGGCCGAGCCACTGCAAGCGGCCACCCGACGGCGTTTCGAGCGTATCCGTAGCGCGAGCCAGCGGCTGATGGCGCTGTTCGACGAAGCGGGTGGCCCGGACCTGCTCGGGTCCGACCGGGGGGTGTCGCGCCAGCCCTGCGATCCACGCCAGCTGCTGGAGGATGCCGCCGGAGCCGCGCGGCTGGTATCCGGCCACCATGTCGTCAGCGTCGACACCCGCGGCCTGCCGCCCGTGTGCCATTGCGACTTGGGGCTGACCCGCCTGGCCCTGCGCAGCCTGGCCGACAACGCGGTCAAGTACACGCCGGCCGGTACCCAGGTCGACTTTCGCGGCGGTCATGATCGGCAAGGCATCTGGCTGGCGGTCGCGGACCAGGGGCCGGCGCTGGCGCCGGAATTGCTGGAGCGGTTGTTCGAACCCGGTTTCCGTGGCGCCGGGGACATGCCCGGCACGGGCTTGGGTTTGACGCTGGCCCGTCTGATGATCGAGCAGCAGGGCGGTACCCTGACCGCCAGCAGCCAACCGGGCGGGGGCTGCTGCTTCATCCTCCGCTTGCCGCAACGGAACCGATAACCGTCCGCCGGGCCCGGCGCCAGTCCCGCGACACAAGCTCAGACGCAGCGTATCGGCACGCCGAAGCTGTAGCCGTGACGGTGTCGCGTCTTCAGTGGCAGCGGCTCGCCGGTGACGCTTTGCCAGCGTGAGCGCAAGCGGCAGATGGCGGTGTCCAGCCGGCGCAGGTCGAAGTCCTCCCAGCGGTAACCCATCGCAGTCACCAGCTCCTTGCGGCTCAGGGTCGCGCTTCCGGCGACCGCCAGCCGTTCAAACAGCAGCATTTCAAAGGGCTTGAGGTCAAGCTGCCGGCCATCCGGATCGATGAGCCGCTGGGTCTGGCTGTCGAGCCGCCAGCTCCGGCCGACGCGCCGCAGCAGCGCCGCGACAATGGCGGCCAGCTCGGGCAGCTGGAAGGGCTTGACCAGGAAATGATCGGCGCCGCCGTCAAGCCCTCGCAGCCTGTCGTCGAGTGCGCTGCGCCCGGTCAGGATGATGATGCCGACCCGGGGTGAAGCCTGCCGCAGGCGGCTGGCGGCCGCGTAGCCGTCGCCGTCGGGCAGGCCGATGTCCAGGATGGCGATGTCCGCCTCCGCCATGAGTGGCCAGAAGTCGGCCAGGCGGCTCGCGCTCCGCACCTGATGACCGCAATAGGCGAGGAAGTCCGCCAGCTCCTCACGAATGTCCTCGTCATCTTCCAGCACTATCAGGGAGGCCATTGCGTTGCGGGTTCGGGGTATGGGCCGACTGTTGGGGGGGCTGAGCGTACCACCGGCAGCCGTGGCGCTTCCAGCTCACGGTTGGCCCGGGGCGCGCGACGGCGCGCAAAGGCTTGGCGGCACACAGGGCAAGGTCCTGGTAAGCATTTGTAAGGGAAGCCAAGGCCGGGATGTGGCAGGTTACGCGGGGAAACGATCCTGCTGCCCTTCGCCACCCATAGCCCGGGGTGAGCTCGCGTTCGGCGGGTCTCCCGAACGGAATGCCGGTGATATCGGTTGCGGAGCCGGGATGGGGAGGGGAGCTGCCGGAACGGCAAGGGAAGGTGTCACAGGCGAGGGATGGCGATGTCCGGGGAGATGCCCGGACGAAGGACGAGGCCTCAGGAAACAGGGCGTCGGTAACCGATCAACAATAATGAGGAAAGCACGTGAGCAACGAAATCCACCCCCCCGAGTCCGGGCGAGTCGCCGGCGGGATCGCATTCATCCTGTGTTTCCTGGCCAGCCTGTGTTCTCAGCAGGTCATGGCGTTCGGCTCCGCCATGACGCTGGGGCAGAACAATGAGCATGACCGTATCACTCAGGCCGCCCTGGGATGCGATTCCCAATATGACCCCCTCACCAAGCCTGCCCCCTGTTTTGAAAGAAAGACGCTGGACAATCTGGCGGGAATCTCGTTCGCGTATTTCTCCGCCGTGACGGCACCGGATGATATCGCCATGCACCTGTCCGGCGGGCCCGACTGGTGGCATTGCGACAAGGCCGATTTCTACAACGGTCCCGGCTACCCCATCTCACGGCCGGAAGCCACCCGGAAATTGCAGGAATGTCGCAAGTGGGCCAAGTACATCCTGACGAATGGCGTGAGCTATGACGATCCGCTCTGCCGGAATTCGGGTACCAACAAGCTGCGCTGGACGTTTCGCTGCGAAGGTGCGGCGAGTCTGGGATATCTCATGCTGGACGGTAAGGGCAACGTCGATGTTTCCCAGCCAGCGTCCTTCGGATGCGTGTTCAACGGCGCGAAGGGGCGCATCAAGTGCCAGGTGCTCCAGCAGTTCGGCTATACCCTGCATACCTTGCAGGATTTCTACTCGCATAGCAATTATGCGGATCTCAACATGACCTGGCCGCTCTCCTGGGAAAGCATTCCAGGCCTTGGCCTGGAAAAAACCCCCGAGTTCTGGAATCTTGGCCTGGATACCCCGGACTTGCCCGTGCTTCCGGATGAACGCTTGTCCAGTGGTTGCTACCCGGATGGTTCATGCGCCAAGCAAAGCCGATCGAATCATGAGCAGAACAACAAGGACAAGTCCGATATCAATCTCATCACCGGCAAGGTAACCAATCCCAGGACGCCCCGTGGCCAGCTGGAGTATTTCGGCATCAGCAACGCCCAGCGCGCCGTCGACCTGGCCATCCAGCAGACACGCATCGCCTGGACCAATCTGCAGGCGGAGATCATCCGCAAGGAAGGTGCCGAGCGGGGCGCCAGGATCATCTGTGCGATCGCCAGTGATCGGCCAAACGATTGTGGAAAAACCCGGGCCCAGCTCAACTCGGCTATGCCGGTCGCGCAGCCCGAGTCGCCCTCGGAGGTCGAGAAGCCGTTTGAATGGGTGATCAAGGCTTATCAGGAAGCGGCCTCGCAGCTGGAGCAGAGCCGGCAAACGGGTGCGCCGGTGGCCGAGTACACGCCAAGCATCGCCACGACCGCCGAGTTGGCCAAGGCGAACTGGAAGAGTTGCGGGACGCTCATCGTCGATCCGCGCCCCGTGGAGGTCGGTGACGACACGGATCCCCGTCTGGTGGTGACCAACTTGCGGGTGAGGGGCAGCAGCTGCCAAGCGGCAGCCCGCATGGTCAAGACCAAGCGTCTGTCCAATACCCAGCTGGGCAAGGGCATCAAGTCGCCCCTGCAATGTATTGCCATCCCGGATGTGGAAACCCCGCCGAGTGAAGATGCGCTGGTTGTGTGCAGGAACAGAAAGGAAACCATTGAAATCATGTTCACCCCGGATTGTCCCGACGGTGAATGTGGGCTTTGAGCACAGCTGATTGCCGCTATTGGAAAACCGGATTTGTCTGATTAGTATGATGATAAAGAAAAAAACTTTGGCCCTGGCACTGGTCATGCTCTCGATGTCGGAACTGGCCTTGGGTGCATCCCAGAAAACCATCCTCTGCGTGCGCAACCGAACGGCCCAGGCTCATGAGCTGGATGTGACCGGTATCGACAATTTCGATTGGGATGGCATATCGCGCCCCGACAACAACTTCAGGGGACAGCGCATCGCTCCCGGCGAGACGCGCTGTAACCGCGAAGAAGTCAATGCCTACAGCAACCCTGCCTTCACCTTCCTGGTCGATGGGGATCCCACCCGCATGATGCTCTTGGGGCGTGCGTGGTTTGCCTTTCAATCGAGCGATAATCCCAATGCCCTGTACGGCGACAGGATGACCGATACGCACCCGCAGATTCTCCTCGAGGGTTACGCCTGCAATAACGACCCTGCCTGTCGGCTCTTCGAGATCCGGCAGGATGTGGCACCCAGCACCGCCTGGATGGGACAGCTGCCGGATGCCACCCGCCTGAACCAGATCACCATCCCCGGAACACACGATTCGGCTGCCTACCAGGGCAACGATTGGGCCGGCTGGCCGTTCTATATCGCCCAGTACATGGGCCTGGGTGATCGTTCCAGCCAGAGGTCCGATGATTTCAGGGGCGCACCGCAAATGTCGATTTACGAGCAGCTGATGGCGGGTGTGCGCTTCCTCGATCTGCGGGGGCGACGCGTCAAGGGGGGATGCGCCCTGCATCATGGCGCTTACTATCTCAATCAGGGTTGCGGGGAATTCCTGGATACCGTCTACGGATTCTTGCGCACTCATCCAACCGAAACGGTCGTGATTTCCGTCAAGGAAGAAGATACCCCGATGGATGAGAGTTTGCCTTTCGAAGAGACGATCAAGCGCTATATCGACCAGAATCCGGAGTATTGGTATGTCGGCAACGGGATTCCTTCCCTGGGCGTCAACACAACCCGCACACGGCTGGCGGTGGAGGACGGTAACACCAACGTTCGCGGTCGCATCGTGCTGATTCGCCGTTACGATGCGCCGCTCACCCAGTACGGGATCGATGCGTTCCGTGGCTGGCCGGACAATGGCGTCGGCATTACCCGAAGTGGACACTTCTATGTCCAGGACGGTTACAAGAATTATCTGGCAAACGACAAGTGGGGGCTGTTTGCAAGTGCTTCCGAGTCGGCAAGGGTTGCCGATGTCAAGGATGCCTCGGCTCCCTGGTACCTGAATTTCTCAAGCGGCTATTTTGGCATCCCGAATCCCTATAATTTCTCGAAAAACCTCAACTTCAGGGTCAGGGACTTTTACACCATCAACCACAGAACGGGCCACTTCGGCACGGTCATCATGGACTTCATGACGCCGGAACTGGCCAGGACGCTGTATTCCACCAATTTTGCGCCCGGCTGGGGCAGGCGCAATTGAGTGGCCGGGGTGCCTGGCAAGTGCCGGAGCCATCGCGGTCAGGATGACATGAGGGGACATCAAGTACCTGTTCTCTTGATGTTGCCGGGAACGATAAAGTGCCGTCAGGCATTCCTGATTCGGCAGGCGAGCTCTCGGCGGGACTCTTTCGAGGCACCCCTTTCTCACCGGCAGCCCGCTCAGGGGGGCTGCCGGTACCTCTACCTACATTCCTGAGGGGGCGGCCTCATGCGATTCGTCAGCCGGTTTGCGACGGTGGCAGCGCTTTCAGCCATTCTGACGGCGCAAGCCGCCGCGGTGGCTCCGCCTTGCCCGGAGGGGCTCTGTCCCGGCCTCGGCAAGGCGTTTTATCTCCCCGTGACCAATCTCCTGGATGCCAAGGCCAACAGTGGTGGTCGAGCGGTCTTCAAGGACACCCGTATCGGCAGCTGTGCTACCCAGGTCGATCATCAGGAGGGCTTTCGCAGCTTTCGCACCCATGAGAGCGCCAGCCAGCTGACCGAGTCGCTGAACAACACTGTCGAGATCAAGGCCGGTTTCCCGGTGCAGCAGGTGAATATCGGTGGCACGGTCAATGCCACCACCGGACATCAATCGGTGCAGACCGGGGATTTCAAGTCGGTGGTTCTGGACATTGCCTCGGTCAACCTCCTGATTGATTTCGATCAATCCAGCCGCTGTCTGTTTCCGGACAATCTCGACCCCAACTTTCAGGCGGCTTTCGAGGCGCTGGCCCTGCCCAGCCCGGAACAGGCTGGCGAATCCTTCACCTGGGCCGGCTATACGCAATTTCTGCAGAACTGGGGTTCGCATGTGCAGGTGCAGCAGCAGATCGGCAGCCGGGTGCAGCAATGGGTGAGCAGCAAGACCGGCAGCACCGTCTCGACCGATACGCTCAAGGCGAAGGCCTGTTTCGAGCTGGAGGGTTTCACGGGCGGCTGGAGCGCCAGGCCCTGCGCCATCATCGATGCCGGCAAGCGCTATGAATCCTCGACCCAGGACACCAACAATCAGCGTTATATCGCCGGCGGCACGGCCGCGACCCGCACGGCGCTGCTGAGAGATTTCAACGAGAAAAATCTGCAGGATTTCATCGATGCCGCCCACCTGGGCGATCAGCCCGTCGCTTACCGCTACCTGCCGCTCTGGTCGGTGCTGCAGGAGGTGTATCGGGCGCCCTGCGGCCAGGCCGGCAAAGATTCGGCTGCCTGCAAGAACCTGCAGCGGGCGGTGGCGTTGCAAGCGGCCTACGAGGGTTTTGGCGCCTACGCCTGCAACAGGCAGGTCGACGGGCGCAATGCCATCATTCAAACGCTACGCGCACAGGGTCCGGACAGTCTGGGCATCTATTATTTCGCCTGCCATCAATCCAAGACCGGCTGCCGGGAGAACAGCGATTGCAAGGTGTATCCCGGCGAACTCGCCTTTCAGTGCTACTGTGAGGGGCCCGGCTGCATCGACGCCAGCGCCATCAGCGGAATCCTCCAACGCCGCAATTTCGTGCGCGGCGAGGCCGAATACGACTATTGGGATTCCGACAAGGGCGTGAATGCCTCTTGCCAGGACAAGATCCTCAGCTGCAACTGCGACGAGGGCTGGTCCGGCGGTCCGCTGGCCCGCGACATCTGGGATCAGGCGCTGAGCGGCACCGGCGCGAGGGTTGCCTCAGGCCGCACCGCGGCATCGGCAAGCACGGCAAGTGCCATCCAGCCGGCGGAGGTCGAGCCGTCCGAGCCGAACTTCTACACACTGCATGTCGACGTCGGCACCCAGGAAATCCTCACGCCCGCGGAGGCGCGCCGGGCTGAAAAGGCGGCGCAACGGGCCGAAGCGCTGGGCGATACCAGACATAACCGGGTCTGGAGCGAACCGGCGGGCATCGACTGCCCGGGCCTGTGCGAGGCGGCTTTCCCCAGGGGCACCACGATCACCCTGCGCTACGAGGAAAACCTCGACCATCAATTCGTCGAGTGGACCGGCACGGCTTGCTATAAACGCACCAACCAGCAAGCCACCCGCGGCAAGACCTGCCTGATCGAAAGCATGGGCGAGGAAAAGCGCGTGGGCGCGGTGTTCAGGATCGCACCGAAATGAAGAGCTGGTTCGCACGGCGCCAACCGTTTTCGTCTCTCCCTAACGCCCGGCTGTCCCGGGCAATATCGCCCCAAGAAACACCACGCGCAGAGCCGCATATGTCCACCGTCCTGGAACGCATGACTCGAATCGCCCTGTTCACGATCGCCGCTATCGTGTTGGCCCCACAGGGCACAGCGACCGCCGATGCGCGGGTCGATAACGTCTTTGTTGCCTATACGCTGGTAGCGCCAGTGGCGCAGGTGCCCTCCGGCTTGCTGGCCAGGGCGGTCGTTCCCGCCGGGGGCACCTGTCCTGTCTTGCGGGTGAAAAAAGGCAGCGGTGGGAGCACGGCCTGGTCCAAGGTGCCGATGTCCGAGCGCAGGCCGCCCGATACCACCTATCCCGCCTTTTCCGCCGTACGGGTCTGCGAGGCGGCCATACCGAGACACTCGCTGGCAGCAAGGGTGTTGGGCCGGGACATCCCCGCGCACATGCCGTCTCGCATCAAGCGGCTGGCGGTACTGGGCGACACCGGTTGTCGGGTGGGGCAGCAGGATTGCAGCAATCCCGACAGGTGGCCATTGGCCAGGACGGCCGAACGTATTGCCGAGGGCAAGCCACATGTGGTCCTGTTCCTGGGGGACTTCTTCTACCGTGAGAAACCATGCCCGGCCGATCAGTGGCAATGGTGCGGTTCGACGCCGGAACCGATCGAAGGACCGGCGCCTGATTTCTTCAAGTTCTCCGATACGGATTACAGCTGGCTGGCCGACGTCTTCATACCGATGCGCCCATTGCTTGCGGCGGCCCCTCTGGTGGTGGTGCGCGGCAATCATGAGGCGTGCAGCCGTGGCGGCAACGGTTATTTCCTCTTCTTCGACCCGCGCCGGGATACGGCCAATGTCTGCGCGCCGAGCGTCACCGGCGGTCCCGTGCCAGTCAACAGCATTACGCCCAGCTGGTCTGCCGACCTGAAGATTCGTCCCGACTGGCGGCTGCGCCTGGCAATCGTCGATTCCGCCAGCCCGGAAAAGCGTGGTGATTATGATGTCGTTTCCTATGGCATCAACTGGGCCGAGGCCTACCGTCCCTTCTTCGCCCAGGCAGCCGGCTTCACGGCACCGCAAGCGGGTGTCGAGTCTTGGTTGCTGACCCACCGGCCGGTCTTCGGCATCGCCCATGAAACCGCGCCCGATCTCTGTCTTGGCGCGGCATCCTGCACCCTTTGGACGTCCGTCCCCAACCAGTCGGCCGCCTATGGGCTGCTGGACAACTACAGCCTGATACTGTCCAGTCATATTCATCTTGCGCAAAGCACGCAAATACCCGGACAGCCGCCTCAGCTGGTGCTTGGGAATGGCGGCACCCACCTTGAAACGGAGGTCGATTATTCGCTCCCGCTGGCGGGCGGGCCGCTGACGGGGGTCAAGGATCTGCCGGCCTGGGTGACGCAGCCTTATCCCACGGCTACCTCGAGCTGGACGGACGTCCGTTTCGGTTACGCCATACTCCATCCCGGCAAGCGCAGGGGGGAATGGCGATGGCAGCACATGACCCCGGAGGGCAGGGTATTCGCCCAATGCGAGCAGGCCGGGAGATCGTTCGACTGCGCTTCCCGGGTGGCCCATCCGGAACCGTAGGGTGTTTGGCGGGGGCGGCCGATCAGGCCGCTGACGGCTCCCTAGAAGATATAGGGATGCGCCGCGCTGAAGCCATGGACCTTGGCACGCGGCTGGAAGACCGGTGGCTGCCAGGGATCGGCGGTCTGGCCGCTGAGGAACCGGGCCAGCCAGAGGGCCTGCTGGCGGATGGGCATGACGTAGGCATAGATGCGGCCATCGGCGCATTCGGCGGCGTCGCCGAGGGCGTGGATGGCCGGGTCCGTGGTGCGCAGGTAGCCGTCGACGCGGATGCCGCGCCCGATCGCGAGGCCGGCGGCCTCGGCCAGCGCCGTGCGCGGCTTGAAGCCGGTGGCGACGAGGATGCCGTCGAATCCGCCCATGCGCTCATCGGCCAGCCGGATGGCCAACTGGTCGCCGTCCGCCTCGAAGGCTTCGGCACCGGCATTCAGGCGTACCTCGATGCCCAGGCCTTGCAGCACCGTCAGCAGGGTGGCGGAATCCTCCTCCACCAGCTGGCGTTCCATGAGGCGTGGCAGGGCATGGAACAGCACCACCTGGTCGCCGGCCTTGGCGAGATCGGAGCCGACCTCGCAGCCGATCAGCCCGCCGCCGATGACGGCCCAGCGCGGCGTCCTGCCGCCGGCTAGGATGCCCGCGCGCTCCCGGCGCAGGGCGATGAGGTCGTCCAGGCTGTTGATGACCCGGAACCGCTGCTCGGAGCCACGGAACGGTGGTGGTACGAAGGCGTCCGAACCGGGCGCCAGCACCAGCCGGTCATAGCCGATGCTGGCTTCCTGGCCGTCCTGGCGGCAGGTGACCGACCGGGATGGCCGGTCGATGGACAGGACCTCGATGCCGGCACGCACCTCGATGCCCTCGGCCCGGAGGGCGTCGAAGGATTTCAGGACAATCCTGGTTTCCACATCGTCCTGTGAAAAGCCGTGGGAAAGCATGGGGCGCGAATAGTAGCCATGCGTTTCCCGGGTCAGCACGGTCAGCCGGGTGTCGGGGGACAGCTTGTGCAGTTCCTCGGCCAGGAGAATGCCGGCCATGCCGGAGCCGATGATGACGATGTGCATGCGGGTGCCTCAGCCGAGTGGACGAATGCCGATGCTGGCGCGGATTTCCTTCATGAACGGACCGCTGTAGGCGCGGGCCTTGGCCGCACCTTCCTGCAGCGCCTCCTCGATTTTCCCGGGCGCTTCCAGCAGCGCCTCGTAGCGCTCGCGAGCGGCCTTGAGATGGTCGTTGAGGTATTCGAACAGGATGCCCTTCATCTCGCCCCAGCCGATGCCCTCGGCATAGCGGACGCGGATGGCGGCGGTTTCCTCGGGCCGGGCGAAGGCCTTGTAGAGGCTGAACAGGGTGCAGCTATCGGGATCCTTGGGCTCGCCCGGCTCCTGCGAGTTGGTCTTGATCTTGTTGATGAGCTTGCGGAACTTCTTCTCCTCCAGGAACAGCGGAATGGTGTTGTCGTAGCTCTTGCTCATCTTGCGTCCATCCAGGCCGAGCAGGGTGGCGGTGTCCTCGCTGATGACGGCCTCGGGGATGACGAAGTGCTCGCCATAGATATGGTTGAAGCGGCCGGCGATGTCGCGCGCCATCTCGATGTGCTGGACCTGATCGCGGCCGACCGGCACCCGGTGGGCGTTGAACATCAGGATGTCGGCGGCCATCAGCACCGGATAATTGAACAGGCCCATGGTGACGCCCTTGTCCGGGTCGCTCTCGCCGCTGTCCTGGTTCGCCTGTACGGCGGCCTTGTAGGCATGGGCGCGGTTCATCAGGCCCTTGGCGGTGACGCAGTTGAGTAGCCAGGCCAGTTCGGCAATTTCCGGCACGTCGGACTGGCGGTAGAAAACGGCGTTGGCGGTATCCAGTCCCAGGGCCAGCCAGGTGGCGGCGATTTCCAGCGTCGATTGCCGCACCCGCTCGGGGTCCTGGCACTTGATGAGGGCGTGATAATCGGCCAGGAAATAGAAGGGCAGCACATCATGCCGATGGCTGGCCTCGATGGCCGGGCGGATGGCGCCGACGTAGTTGCCAAGGTGGGGCGTACCGGTGGTGGTGATGCCGGTCAGGACATGCAGTTTGCTGCTCATGAATGCGATGGTCTGGACGTGAGCGATGGGTGAATCGTCAGGGGAACGGTCGGTCCCCGGCAAGCGTCGAACAATAGCACAGGGCCTGTTGCGGGCGAAGAGCGCGGGTTGCGGTCTGGCGCCAGAGGCAAGTCTGGTCCGCCCCAGGCGGAGACCCGGCGCCGGGTCTGCATTACAATTGAGTGCTTTGATGTCCGTCCGGAGAACCCCTGTGAACCATGAGCCCCCCGCCAGTCCGGGGGAAATGCCCCTGAACAGCGAGGTGGCCTACCGTCCCATTGCCGAAGCCGCTGCCAGCAGTGGCCAGGGCATCGCCCTCAGTGGCGACGGCATCCGCTTCCGTGGCCCCCGGGCACTGAAGCCGGGCACGGCGGCCGAAGTGCGTATCGCCCCCGTCCGTGGTCTGTCGCCGCCGCTCACGGCCTATATCGAGGTCAGCCGCTGCGATGCCGAGCCCGGCGGCGAATTCCGGATCGCCGGGGTCATCAAGGGCATTCGCAGCGAGTGACGCCCGTCCTGCCCGGATCTTCCTCCAGTTTGTCTTTTCCCATGTACACCATCACCAAGGACGTCTATTTCTGCTACGGGCACCGTCTCATGGCGCATCCCGGCAAATGCCGCCATCTGCATGGCCACAGCGTGAAGGCGGCGATCACCGTGGCCGCGCCGGCGCTGAACGAACAGGGCATGGTGTGCGATTTCGCCGACATCAGCGCCGTGGCGCACCGCTACATCGATACCGTGCTGGATCACAACCTGTTGCTGCATCGCGACGATCCGCTGGTGCCGGCGCTGGAACAGGCCGGCGAGCGCTTCCTGCTGCTGGAAGAACACCCGACGGCGGAATGCCTTGCTCGCATGATCTACGAGGAAGTGAAGGCGCAGGGCCTGAATGTGCAGCGGGTCTCCCTGTGGGAGACGACCAGCGCCTGTGCCAGCTACGCCGAGCCCTGACGCCGGTCCATGAGCGTTTTCAATCCGGTCGAGAAATCCCTGTGCCTGCATCAGCTGTGCGAAGCGAACTACGCCCGCCTGTGCCGCCTGGTGCCGGATCTTGCGCGGCGCGAGCGGGCGGCCGTCGCCACCGCGCAGGGCAAGCCGGCCCTCTACCTGCGGGTGGTGGAACGTTCGCCCTTCACGCTGGTGGTGGAACTGACCCATGACTTTGCCGCGGGTTACGAGGCCGGGATGGAGCCGGCCGTGCGGCTGCGTGTCTGTCTCGACGCGCAGACCGTGGAGATGCTCAACGACGCCGCCCGGCCGCGGGTCCATGAGGCGCTCAGCGGCGATCCGCTGCCGGAGGCGGTACTGGACTACAAGTGGTCGCTGAACTACTTCCTGTCCCGCTGGCTCGACCATTGCCTGGCCAGCCGTTACCGCTTCGGCAGCGAAGTCCGGGAAACCGAGGCGCGGCTGGCCTCGGCCTGACGATCATCGCCGGGGCAGGGACTGGCTCCGCCGCCTGACCGGCGTGACTTATGCCGCTCGCTGCCGCCGCCAGGCGCTGGCCACGGCGACGAAGGCCAGAAAGTCGTAGAGGGCGTGGATCAGGATGGGGGTCAGCAGGTTGCGTTCCGGTCCGACGTCCAGCATCAGGCCCAGGTAGAGTCCGCACACCCCGGCCAGCAGCGCGTAGACGGGCGTGATCCAGTGGACCAGGGCGAAGGCAAGGTTGCTGAAGACGAGCCCGCCCAGCCAGCCCCAGTCGAGCTCCAGCCAGGGTTGCAGCAGCCCGCGGAACAGGATTTCCTCGGTGATGCCGGCCAGGAGTCCCAGGTAGAGCAGTTCCGGTCCGCTGCACGCAGCCAGCAAGGGTCCCATCTTGTCGATCAGGAAACGCCGGATCTCGCGGGTGGCATCCAGCCGGTCGGACAGCAGGAACAGGCCATAGAGCGGCAGTGTGCCGAGGGCGCCCCAGAACAGACCGGTCGCGTCGACGCGCAGCGCCGCCACGGGGTCGATGTCCAGCAACCCGCCGAGCGCGTAGGCCAGCACCACCAGGCCCAGTTCGAAGACGCTGGCCAGCCAGAGGAACTGTCCCCGGGTCAGTCGCATGCGGATGGCGGGTCGCGCCAGTCGCGATAGGGATGGGAGGCCAGGCAGGTGTTGTAGTAGCGCGGGTCGTGGGTAACTTCCTCGCCGACCCAGGCGGGTTTCTCGAAGGGCTCGTCAGGATCGTCCAGCTCGATTTCGGCGACCACGAGGCCGGCGTTGGCACCTTCGAAAACGTCCACCTCCCAGGTATGCCCGCCCACATCGACCAGATGCCGGGTTTTTTCGATCAGCGGCTTGCAGGTGAGGGTATCGAGCATGCGGTGCGCATCCGCCAGCGGGATGGGGTAGTCGAACTCGAGCCGCTGCGCGCCGATGGTGACGCCCTTGAGGTTCAGCCAGGCGCTGTCTCCGGCGATGCGCACACGCACCGAGCAGTGCTGCTCGTGGTTGAGATAGCCCTGGCGCATGCGGGTGGCGCATCTGGCCTCGGTCCGCCAGGCCTCCGAGCGCACCAGGAACTTGCGCTCGATTTCCAGATGGGAGCGGTTACCGTTCACCAGCCCAGCAGTTTCCGCCGCAGACGGCTGATCGGGGCCTCGAAATAGAGCAGGCCGGCGATGCTGAGGATGACCGCCGCCGCCAGGTAGCGTCCGGCGACCAGGGTGCCCATGCCGGCCAGCAGGGCGAACAGGGTCAGCATTTCCTTGAAGGCGAGCAGCAAGGCGTCTCTCTCGTTCATCGCGCCATTCTCCGGCATCAGGCTTCTTGCAACTGGTCCTGGGCCCACTCTTCCCAGTAGGGCTTCGGGTGGAAGCGTTCATGCAGGAAATCCACGAAGGTCCGCACCTTGGCCGACAGGTGCTTGCGGTGCGGATAGACGGCGTGGATTTCCAGTGGGGCGGGCACGTATTCCGTCAGCACAGCCTGCAGGCGGTTCCTGCGGATGTCCTGCCCGACCATGTAGGTCGGCAGTATGACCAGGCCCAGACCGCTGAGTGCCGCGATGCGCAGGGCATCGGCGACGTTGGCCTGCATGGTGCCGCCGACCTTGATCACGGTGGTCTCGCCGCCGGGAATGTTGAACTGCCAGTGATCGCGCGGCGCCATGCTCATGTTGATCAGGCAGTTGTGCTGGCGCAGTTCCTCCGGCGTCCTCGGCACCCCATGCCGGCTGAAATAGGCCGGCGATCCGCAGACTACCCGCTGCGAGGTGCCGAGCGAGCGCGCGATCAGGCTGGAATCCTGCAACTCGTCGAGCTGGATGGCCAGGTCGTAGCCCTCCTCGATCAGGTCGATGCTGCCGGTCTGCAGGCTCAGCTCCACGTGCACGTCGGGGTAGACCTCCATGTAGGCGCCGATGGCGGGGGCCAAGTGATAGGAGCCGAAAAAGGGGGTGGCGCAGACCTTGAGCAGGCCGCGTGGCTCGGTCTGCAAGCGGGTGACGGCGAGCTCCATCTCTTCCATGTCGTCGAGAATCTGCCGGCAGCGCTCCAGGTAGACCGCGCCCACTTCCGTGAGGTTGAGGTTGCGGGTGGTGCGGTTCAGCAGCCGGATGCCCAGGCCGTTTTCCAGCTGCATGACGTGTTTTGTCGCCATGGCGCGCGACAGGCCCAGTTCCTTGGCCGCGGCGGCAAAGCTGCCGGCCTTGGCAACCTTGCTGAAGACCAGCATGCTTGTCAGTTTATCCATCTCGACAGGTCAGACTATTGTTGTTGTTTATAGAAACAATCAGCAATCTTTATTGGATATTGTAAACCGATAGTGTTGTCATGTACCACGACCTCGACCCGAGGTCGACACCGATGGAGGTTTACCATGCAGCGTACTTTAGGACTATTACTTGCTTTAGTCACTATCGCAGGGGCTGCCCGGGCCGAGACCGAGCCGGCCGCCCGCCAGATCGCGGAGGCGGCGGCGGCGCAGTGGAATGCGGCATTCGCGCAGGGCCGTGTCGAGGATGTGCTGTCTCTGTATGCCGACGACGCCCTGCTGTTGCAGCCCAACGGCACGGTTGCCCACGGGGCCGGCCAGATCCGCGATTTCTGGCAGCAGCTCATGCGGCAGGGCGCCTATGCCATGGACGTGCTCGACGTCCGGCGCGAGCTCGACGGCACGATCGTCACCCGGATCCGGTTCTCGGATGTCAAGAGCATGCCGAGTGTCCGCCCGCAGACGATGAAGTACCGCTACGGCGGCGTCATCTACAGCGTGCTCAGGCAACAGTCCGATGGCCGCTGGAAGGCCGAGGTGCAGCGCTGGGACCGCGACCGCAATATCTGAGGTCACTCCCCGCTGTGTATTCGACACGTCCGATCATGATGGATGAACCATGAACGACCGGCGGATTGCGGCCCTTGGTCGCCGACGAAACGAGAGCTTCCCCTGGAAGCTCTTTTTTTGCCCGGCGGTCTGGTGTCGCGGCGCCATGCGCGCGGGCCCGGGATCGGCGCCAGCTTCCCGGCCCGCGGCCCGATGTCCGGGGCGTCCGGCCCGGTAACCGTCATGCTGCCCGACTTTGCCCGTCCGGCCACGGATGGTAGACTGATTCCATAGCAATTCACTAGGGATTGCGTCATCAACCCTGCCGGCGATCGCCGGCGGTATTCAATCGACGATCGAGATGGAGTTTGCATGAAGCACGAGCTGCCCCCCTTGCCCTACGAGAAAACCGCACTGGAGCCTTTCATCACCGCGGAGACGCTGGAATACCACTACGGCAAGCACCACCAGGCCTACGTCACCAACCTCAACAACCTGATTGTCGGTACCGAGTTCGAGGATCTCCCGCTCGAGGAGATTGTCCGCAAGTCCTCCGGCGGTATCTTCAACAACGCCGCCCAGGTCTGGAACCACACCTTCTACTGGAGCTGCATGAAGCCGAACGGTGGCGGTCAGCCGACCGGCGCGCTGGCCGAGGCCATCGACAAGGCCTTCGGCTCCTTCGACGCGTTCAAGGAAGCGTTCACCAAGTGCGCCGTCACCACCTTCGGTTCCGGCTGGGCCTGGCTGGTCAGGAATGCCGACGGCAGTGTGGCGCTGGTGAGCACCGGCAACGCCGGCTGCCCGCTGACCAGTGGCCAGACGCCGCTGCTGACCTGCGATGTCTGGGAGCACGCCTACTACATCGTCTACCGCAACGCGCGTCCCAAGTACGTGGAGGATTTCTTCGGCGTCATCAACTGGGACTTCGTCGCTGCCAATTTCGCCGGCTGAGCCGGCGTCCGCGGACGCTCGCAAAGCCGCCGGGCGCCCTGCGTGCCCGGCGGCTTTTTTCTGTGCCGCGATCGGGCGTCCAGCCCCTTCCGCGGGCCGGGTTTCGAGATTCGTCCCGATATCAAGCATAATTGCCCGCCGGCGTATCCCCGTGTTGCGCCTTTCCCGTCCACCACCATGGAGTCGACCGCGTGCGCACCTGGATTTCCCGTTTGCCCCTGCTGCTGGCCCTGGGCATGGGCCAGCCCGCCCTGGCCGAGGAGGCCACCTATGGCGAGATGGTCCGCGCCAAGCTGGCCTCGGGCATCACCAACATGGCTTTCGGGCTGGCCGAATTACCCAAGAACGTCATCAACACCTCGAACGAGGTGAACGTGCTGCTGGGTGCCACCGGCGGGGTCCTCAAGGGCACCTTGCACACCCTCGGCCGTCTCCTGGCCGGAACCCTGGATTTCATCACCTTCCCGGTACCGTCGCAGCCGATCACCCATCCCGCCTACGTGTGGCAGCAGTTCGGCACCGACACCACCTACGGACCCTTCTTCGACATGAGCCGCAAGCTGTCCGAGGAGCGGACCCGCCTGCCGGCGGCAGCGCCGAGGGCGCCCTGACCGGCGGGCGGTAACCGTCCCATGGCGCAGGTCTCGGCCCCTCCGGCGGCCGCCGGGCTGGATGCACTGACCCGGGCGCTGCTGTCCATCAGCGACACGCTGCTGTTCGTGCTCGACGAGCAGGGTCGTCTGCTGGCCGCCAGCAGCAGCGCATGCCAGCGACTGGGCCTGGCGGATCACCCGGTGCCGGGCGAAGACCTGCTGGGGCGGCTGGGCTTCGCGGCCCAACGGCTGGCCGCCGAACATTTCGACGCCGCCGGGCCCCGCTGCCTGGGCGAGATCGAACTGACCCTGCCCGACGGCGAGCGCGCCAGGTTCCAGGCCCGTCTGGCGCGCAACGCCGGCCCCGGCGCCTGGTGCTGGCTGCTGGCGCTGGAGGACGAGGATGCCCAGTTCTGCGATGTGGAAGCGCATTTCCGCGCCATTGTCGACACCATCACCGACAGCGTCATCGTCATCGACGAGCACGGCATCATCCAACTGGTCAACCCGGCCGTTACCCAGTTGTTCGGCTACCGTCGCGAGGAACTGATCGGCCACAGCATCAACATGCTCATGCCGTCGCCGGAGCATGACCGTCACGACGGCTACCTGCGCCGCTATTGCGCCACCGGCGAGCCGCACATCATCGGCGAAGGCCGCGAGGTTGTCGCCCTGCGCAAGGATGGCCAGCGGTTGCCCATCTATCTGGCGGTCGGCGAACTCGGCTACGATGGCCCGCACCGTTTCGTCGGCATCATCCACGACCTGAGCCCGCGCCGGCAGGCCGAGGAACGCCTGATCCTTTTGTCCAGCGCGGTGGAGCAGGCGCCGGCCGGCATTCTCATCACCAGTCTCAAGGGCGAGATCGAATACCTCAACGCCGGCTTTACCCGGCTGACCGGCTACACCGCCGAGGAGGTCATCGGCCGCAACCTGTTTGCCGCCAATTCCGTGCTGCCGGCCATCGCCGGCAATGCCTCGCTGTGCTGGCGGCTGCTGTCGGTGCGGGAATGGTGCGGCGAGCTGGCCGACCGCCGCAAGACCGGCGAGGCTTACTGGGCCTCGGTGACGTTCTCCCCGATCCAGGACAAGCAGGGCGTGGCCATGCGGCTGCTGGGGCGCTTTCAGGACATCACCCAGCAGAAGCACGACCAGGAGGCACTGGCCGAGAGCGAGGAACGCTTCAGCGAGGTGGCCCGGATGGTCGGCGAGTGGCTGTGGGAACAGGATGCGGCGGGCTTCTACACCTACAGCAGCGACGCGGTCGAGGACATCCTCGGCTATCCGCCCGAGGCCATCATCGGCAAGCATTATCTCGACCTCCTGACCGAGGCCGACCGCCACCTCTGGTCCAGCACCCTGCCGCCGGCCGAGCGCGTCAAGGGGCCCTTCAAGCGGCTCATCAACCACTACCGCCATCGCGACGGCCACGAGGTCTTCACCGAATCCTCCGGCGTGCCGATCGCCGACGACAAGGGTGAAACCCAGCGCTGGCGGGGCGTTGACATGGACATCACCGAGCGCAAGCGCAGCGAGGACGCCCTGCGCCTGCGCGAGCGCGCCATCGAGGCCGCCAGCGTCGGCATCGCCATCGCCGACGCGCGCACTCCGTACTTCCCCAACATCTACGTCAACTCGGCCCTGTGCCGGATCACCGGCTACGACGAGAGCGAGCTGCTCGGCAACAGCCTCCGTCTCCTGCAGGGACGCGGCACCGATGCCGCCGCCCGCGAGAAGATCCGCCAGGCGCTCGACAGCGGTGGTTCCTGCGAGGTCATCATCCGCAACTACCGCAAGGACGGCACCGGCTTCTGGAACGAACTGCTGCTGTCGCCCGTGCATGACGAGCAGGGCGTCCTGACCCACTACATCGGCATCATCGCCGATGTCAGCGAGCGCCGCCGCGCCGAGGACGAACGCCACGAACTGGAAATCGCCCGCCAGATCCAGATGTCCCTGCTGCCGAAAGCGCCCCTGCGGCTGTCTGATGTCGAGGTGGCCGGGGTCTGCGTGCCGGCGGCGCAGGTCGGCGGCGACTACTACGACTATTTCCAGCACGGCGACTGCATCGATGTCGTCATCGCCGACGTGTCCGGCCACAGCGTCGGCGCCGCCCTGATCATGGCCGAGATGCGCAGCACCCTGAAGGCGGAACTGCGCCGCACCCACGCCGAGCTCGACAGCACCGCCCAGCTGCTGGGGGCGCTCAACGAGGTCCTGCACGCCGATCTCAGCGGCGCGGACCTGTTCATCACCATGTTCTACCTGCGCTATAACCGCAAGACCCGGCGTCTGCGCTACGCCAGCGCTGGCCACAACCCGCCCTTGCTGCTGCGCGCCTCGGCCCCGACCTGCATCGGCCTCGATGCCGAAGGCCTGGTGCTCGGGGTCAATCGCCAGGTCCGCTTCCTCGAGGAGGAGATGCAGCTGGAGCCGGGCGACCGGCTGCTGCTCTATACCGACGGCGTCACCGAGATGCAGAACAGCCACTGCGAGTTCTTCGGTTGCAAGCGCCTGTGCAATGCCTTCTCCGGTCTGCGGCAGCAGACGGCCGCCACCACCCTGGAGAGCCTGCTCGATCAGCTGCGCGAATTCCGTTCCGCCAAGGTATTCATGGACGACATCAGCATGGTGGCCATGAATGTATTCTGAGCTGGTGCCGGCGCGCCCCGCGCGGCGGCCACCCGTCCCGCCCCTGCTTCCCGTAACCCTGTCGAAAGCCATGGCTGTCCGCTCACTTGCCCTGCTGTTCGTCTCCCTGCTGGCCGGCTGTTCTGGTGGTTCGCCGGATGCCGGGCATTATCAGCCCGATTACAACCGCGGTCTGACGCTCTACAACGCCCAGTGCGGTTCCTGCCACGAGGACGGCCGGCTCAACGCGCCCTCGATACACGACCAGGAGGAATGGGATCCCGGCACCTTGAGCCGGCCCGGCGTGATGCGCCAGCACCTGGCGATGAACTGGCTGTCCGCGGCGCGTTCCGCCCCGCTGTCCGAGTACGACGAGGCGGACGTGCTGTTCTATCTGCAGCAGGAACTCGGCAAGGCCGAATCGAGCTACTGAGTGGTGACCGGCCGGCGCCGGCCCTCAGGGCGGGGCGGCGCCGGCGGTCTTGTCGGGATACTCGCACAGATCGCCGATCGGGCAGCTGCCGCAGCGTGGCTTGCGGGCCGTGCAGGTGTAGCGCCCATGCAGGATCAGCAGATGGTGCGCGTCGCGCAGGAACGCCCTGGGGGTGGTGCGCGCCAGCCGCTGCTCGACGGCCAGGACGGTCTTGCCCGGCGCCAGCCGCATGCGATTGGCGACGCGGAAGATGTGGGTGTCGACGGCGATGGTCGGTTCGCCGAAGGCGGTGTTGAGCATCACGTTGGCCGTCTTGCGGCCCACCCCCGGCAGCGCCTCCAGGGCCTCGCGGGTGCGTGGCACCTCGCCGCCGTGCCGCTCCAGCAGCTGCTGGCAGAGGGCCACGATATGCCGGGCCTTGCTGTTGAACAGACCGATGCTGTTGATGTAGGACTTCAGGCCCTCCTCGCCCAGCGCCAGGATGGCCGCCGGTGTCCTGGCCACCGGGAACAGCCGGCGCGTGGCCTTGTTGACACCCTTGTCGGTGGCCTGCGCCGACAGCACCACCGCGATCAGCAGCTCGAACGGGGTCTCGTATTCCAGCTCGGTGGTCGGCTCCGGAATCACGGCGGCCAGCCGCTCGAAGATCTGCCGGCGTTTGTCCGCGTTCATGGCTGCTCCCGATCAGCGGGGAAAGGCGCCTCGACCAGCCGCACCCGCGCCCGGGGCGTCGTCGCCTGACGAGCGGCGTCGAGGCGATTCTTCAGCGCCAGCATCAGCCCCAGCCCGAAGAAGGCGCCGGGCGGCAGCAGGGCCAGCAGGAAGCCGCCGTAGCCGGATATGACCTCGACGGTCCAGCCGGCGGCCCCGGGGCCGAACAGCTGCTCGGCGCCCGCCAGCAGCCGGCCGGTACCGAGCAGCTCCCGCAGACCGCCCAGCAGCGCGATCACCAGCAGGAAGCCCAGCCCCATGAACAGCCCGTCCAGCACGGCATGGGTCACCGGCTGTCGCGAGGCGTAGGTTTCGATGCGGGCCAGGATCGCGCAATTGGTGACGATGAGCGGGATGAACAACCCCAGGGTCCGGTGCAGTTCGGGAAAGCCGGCCTGCATGACCAGATCGACGGCGGTGACGATCGCCGCCATCAGCAGCACGAACAGCGGCAGCCGGATCGCCGGCAGGACGCTGCCGCGCAGCGCCGAGACCAGGCCGTTGGACAGCACCAGAGTGGCGGTGGTCGCGAGCCCCAGCGCCAGGCCGTTGATCAGCGTGGTGCTGACGGCCAGCAAGGGGCAGAGTCCCAACAGGGCTACCAGCCCGGGGTTGCGGGACCAGAGACCCTCGCGGGCCAGTTCGCGCAGGACGGCGGGGGAGGGTGTCATGGCGGTGCAGCTCCGGTGGCAGGGATGGGGACGGGAAAAATGGCCTCGCGGTCGCGCGCGAATACGGCCAGGGCCTCCCGCAGCGCCCTGACGACGGCCCGCGGAGTGATGGTGGCGCCGGCGAACTGGTCGAAGTCACCGCCGTCGCGGCGTACCGCCCAGCGCCCGGGCGACGGGTCCTGCAGCGAACGGCCGGCGAAGCGGCCGATCCAGTCCGACTTGCCGATCTCGATGCCGTCGCCGAGGCCGGGCGTCTCCCGGTGCTCCAGCACGCGTGCGCCGGCCACTCGTCCGTCCGGGCGGATCGCCACCAGCAGGCGGATCGCGCCGCTGTAACCGTCGGGCGCCATCACCGGCAGGACCGCAGCCACCGGCTCGCCCCGCCGGCGCAGGCGATAGACCGTGACCGGGCCGGTCTGTCCCAGCCGCGCATCCCGGATGAACCCGGTATCGCGCAGCGGATCGTTATCCCAGGTGTCGGTGGGCACCAGGCTTGCCAGCGTGTCGCGCAGCCGGGCTTCGGCATGGGCCGCGATGCGGTCGGCGGTCAGCGCCTGCAAAAGCCACAGCGCCCCCATCGCCAGCAGTCCCAGGCCGCCCAGTTGCCAGGCCGGCTGCCGGGTCATCCGCTCGATCAGCCAGGCGCGGTTCACCGGTCGTGCCCGTAGACCCGTGGGCGGGTCCAGTGGTCCAGCGTCGGTGCCGCGAAATTCATCAGCAGCACGGCGAAGGCGATGCCGTCGGGATAGCCGCCGAAGGTCCGGATGACGTATGCCAGCAGCCCGATGCCGGCCCCATGCAGCAGCCGCCCGCGCGGTGTCGCGGGCGCGCTGACCGGGTCGGTGGCGATGAAGAAGGCGGCCAGCAGCGTACCGCCGCCCAGCAGGTGGAACAGCGGCGACGGATAGCGGGCGTCATCGGCCAGATAGCCGGCCACGGCGCAGAGCGCGAGCATGGCCAGCATGGCGGCCGGCAAGCGACCGTCAAGTATCCGCCGCCGCCACAGCCACAGGCCGCCGGCCAGGTAGGCGAGATTGCTCCAGGCCCAGGGCATCAGGCCGGCCAGGCTGTCGTCGCGCCGGGGCAGCGCGCCACGGCTGAGTTCGGTGCGCAGGACATCCAGCGGCGTCGCCCGCGCCAGCGCGTCCAGCTTCTCGCCGCCGAACTGGCCGAACACCGCCGCCAGACCCCGATCCATGCCGGCCGCGGATGGCAGCCAGTCCAGCGGCACGGGCCAGCGGGTCATCTCGCGCGGGAAGGCGATCAGCAGCACCGCGTAGCCCAGCATGGCCGGATTGAAGGGGTTGCAGCCCAGTCCGCCGTACACCTGCTTGCCGAACAGCACCGCGAACAGGGTGCCGACCACGATGACCCAGGCCGGGGCCAGGCAAGGGATGGCGAGCGCCAGCAGCACGCCTGTCACGCTGACGCTGAGGTCGCCGAGCGCCGGCCGGAGCGGCCGCCCGCGCAGCCGCAGGGCGGCGGCCTCGGCCAGCCAGGCGGTCGCCAGGGCCAGGACGATCTGCACCAGCACGGCGGGACCGAAGACCCCGCACTGCACGGCCAGCCCCGGCACCAGCGCCAGCAGCACGGCGCCCATGACGCCACGCACGCTGCCGGTGCCGGGCGGCGTGGCGATGATGGTTTCAGCGGTTGTCATCGGTGTCCTCCGGGGGTGGCGCGGTTCCGGCACGTTTCTGCCGGGCACGGGCCAGAGCCGCCTGGATGTTCGGCGAGCCGCCCTGTGCCAGCTGCGAACGCCGCCGCTGGGTCGCCTGCTCGCGTTCGGCCTGTTCCCGGGCCTTGCGCGCCAGCCGGGCCTCATGGCGTTGCCGGGCCTGCTCCGCCCGGGCCCGCGCCAGCCGTTCGGCGTGCAGGGCTGCCTTCCCCCGGCGGAAGTGCGCGACCAGGGGAATATGGCTGGGGCAGACGGCATCGCAGAGACCGCACTCGATGCAGTCCAGCACGGCGCGCCCGGCATCCGGTCGCTGGCGGCCACCCGACAGGATCCTGAAGAGTTCCTCCGGCAGCAGCCGGGCGGGGCAGACCTCGGTGCAGGCACCGCAGCGGATGCAGGGTTCGGGTGCATGGACCGCCGGCAGTTCGCCCGGTGCGGCGACCAGCACCGCGTTGACCGAGGGACTGACCGGCACGGCATCCGATGCCGCCGGATAGCCGGTCAACGGTCCGCCGATCAGCAGCCGCTCGACCGGCCCGGCCGGCCCGCCGCAGGCCGCGATCAGCTGGGCCAGCGGCGTGCCGAAACGCACCTCCAGGTTCTGTGGCTGGCGAACGCCGCCACCCGCGACCGTGACGATGCGCGAGACCGGGATCTCGCCCAGCACGGCGGCGCGCTGCAGTGCGGCGCAGGTGGCGGCGTTCAGCGACAGGATGCCGAGGTCGGCGGGCCGGCCGGCGGCGGGAATCTCGCGGCCCGTCAGGGTCTGGATCAGTTGGCGTTCGCTGCCGGCCGGGTAGCGTGCCGGCACGACCGCCACCCGCAGCTGCCGGAGTTCCAGCCGGTCCAGGGTTTGTTCGAGGCTGGCCAGCGCCTCGGGCATGTCCGCCTCGACCGCGATCACGGCCAGCTCCACGCCGAAACAGCGCTGCAGCAACGCCGCGCCGCGCGCCACCGCCTCGGCGCGCTCCCGCAGCAACCGGTCGTCGCAGCTGAGGTAGGGTTCGCACTCGACGCCGTTGACGATCAGGGTGTGCGCTCCTGCCGGATTCGCCGCCAGCTTGGCCGCGGTCGGGAATACCGCCCCGCCATGGCCGGTGATGCCGGCGTCCTGGGCGCGCCGGATCAGCGCCTCCCGCGTGCAGCGCTGCGGGTCCAGCGGCGGCAGGGGCGGGGCCGGCCTGTCCTCGCCGTCGGCGGCGAGGACCAGGCAGGGGCCCTCCGGTGCTTCGCGGAAGGGCTGCGGATGCTGGGCGATGGCGACGAGGGTGCCGGAGGTGGCGGCGTGGATCGGCGGGTCCAGAGGATGGCTGCCGCCGGCCAGCCGGTCGCCGCGCCGGACGGTATCGCCGGGGGCGACGCAAGGTTTGGCGAGGTTGCCATCACGCTGGCGCAGCGGGTAGACCAGCCGCCCGGGCAGGCCGGCCGTGCCGATCGGGCGGGCGTTCGCCGGCGCCTTGCGCGGTTGCAGGTGGCAGCCACCCGGGAAACGCCCCGCCAGCGGATGACGCCGGCTCATGGCGACGTTCCCCCGTCGCGCCAGGCCGGTGCGGCGCCGAGCGGACGCATCTCGATGCAGTCGACCGGACAGGCCGGCACGCACAGGTCGCAGCCGGTGCATTCGGCGGCGATGACGGTGTGCAGGAATTTCGGCGCACCGACGATGGCGTCCACCGGGCAGGCCGGCAGGCACAGCGCGCAACCGATGCAGCGGGTTTCGTCGATGAAGGCCACCGCCGGCGGCTGTTCCGGCCCGAAGGCCGGGTCCAGCGGTTTCGGTTCGCGGCCCAGCAGCTCGGCCAGCCCGGCGACGCAGCGGTCGCCACCCGGCGGGCACTGGTTGATGTCGGCCTCGCCGCGGGCGATGGCATCGGCGTAGGGCCGGCAGCCGGGATAGCCGCACTGGCCGCACTGGATCTGCGGCAGCAATGCGTTGATGCGTTCGCCCAGCGGATTGTCCACGATCCGCAGCCGCTGTTCCGACCAGCCCAGCAGCAGACCGACCACCGCCAGAAGCAGGCCGAGGGCAAGCACCGCGAGCATCCGCCTCAGCTCCGGACCAGGCCGGCAAAGCCCATGAAGGCGACCGCCACGATGCCGGCCGTGATCAGGCCGATGGCGTTGCCGCGGAACGGCGCCGGCACGTCGGCCGTCTCCAGGCGTTCCCGCAGCCCGGCGAACAGGACCAGCACCAGGGTGAAGCCCAGCGCGGCGCCGAGCCCGTAGCAAAGGGATTCCAGCGCGTCATGGGCGGCCTGCGCGTTCAGCAGGGCTACGCCCAGCACGGCGCAATTGGTCGTGATCAGCGGCAGATAGATGCCCATGACCTGATGCAGCAGCGGGTGGAAACGTCGCAGCAATTGCTCGGTCAGCTGCACCAGGCCGGCGATGAGGACGATGAAGGCGATGGTTCTGAGATAGCCGGCATCGAGCGGCACCAGCAGGTAGCGGTTCACCGCGTGGCTGAGCACGGCCGCCAGGGTCAGCACGAAGGTCGTCGCCAGCCCCATGCCGAGGGCCGTCTGCCGTCGCCGGGAAACGCCCATGAGTGGGCAGAGCCCGAGAAACTTGGCGACCACCAGGTTGTTGACCAGCAGGGTGCCAAGCAGGATGGTCAGGTAATGCGTCATGGGTCCAGGGCGGTTTCGTCGACCACGATCGGTCCGATACCCCGCAGCCGCTCGAGCCGCCAGTTCGCCACCGCCCACGCCAGGATCTCGCCGGGCGGGGCGGCCAGCAGCCCGGCGGGCAACGGCTGCCGCAGCCAGGTCAACAGGTGGGCCAGCAGGCGTCCGGGGCGACGGGTCTCGGCCTCCGGCGACAGTCGGCGCTTGCTCAGCTTGCGGCCCTCGGCATCGACCAGCAGCGGCGTGTGCACATAATCGGGCGTCGGCAGGTCGAGCAGCTGTTGCAGGCAGATCTGCCGCGGTGTGGCATCCAGCAGGTCCTGGCCGCGCAGGATGGTCGTCACGCCTTGTTCTGCGTCGTCGACGACCGTGGCCAGATGGTAGGCAAAGGCGCCGTCACGGCGGAACAGCACGAAATCGCCGACCTCCCGGGCCAGCGACTGGCGCACGCGGCCCTGCACGTGATCCTCGAAGGCATAGCTGGCATCCGGCACCATCAGTCGCAGCGCCTGCGGGCCGGTACCGCCAGCCGCGGGCCGCTGCCGGCAGGTGCCGGGATAGATGCCGGACAGCTCGCGCCGCGAGCAGCGGCAGGCATAGAGCCAGCCCCCGGCCTGCAGCCGTTCCAGTGCCTCCCGGTAGCGTTCCAGGCGCCGGCTCTGGTACAGCGGTGCGCCGTCCCAGTGCAGGCCCAGTGCTTCAAGGCTGGCCAGGATCCGGTCGACCGCGCCGGGACGGGTCCGGTAGGGGTCGAGGTCGTCGATGCGCAGGCGCCACTCGCCGCCCTGCGCGCGGGCATCCAGGTAGCTGGCCAACGCCGTGAGCAGGGAGCCCAGGTGCAGGGGACCGCTGGGCGACGGGGCGAAGCGCCCCCGATAGAGGGAGGTGGGGGAGGGCGGGCCGCAATGCGCGCCTTCCGGCATGTCGGATGGCCTAGCCGAGCTGGCGCTCGCGCAGTTCGTCGAGGGTCTTGCAGTCAATGCACTGCGTGGCGGTTGGACGCGCTTCCAGGCGCCGCAGGCCGATTTCGATGCCGCAGGTCTCGCAGTAGCCGTAGTCGCCCCGCTCCAGGTTCTGCAGCGATTCGTCGATCTTCTTGATCAGCTTGCGTTCGCGGTCGCGGGTGCGCAGCTCCAGGCTGAATTCGGATTCCTGGGTGGCGCGGTCGTTGGGATCGGGGAAGTTGGCCGCGTCGTCCTGCATGTGATGCACGGTGCGGTCGACCTCGCTCATCAGCTCCGCCTTCCAGTTGTTCAGAATCTTGCGGAAGTGCTCGACCTGCGCCTCGTTCATGTACTCTTCGCCTTCCGACAGCTGATAAGGTTCGAAGGTAAACGGCGTTGAAAGAGTCTCAGGTTTGTTGTGGCTGGACATTCAAAACTCCTGCTACCGGTATCCGAAAAAATCCGGCAAGTATAGGCAGAAATCGGTGTCAATGGAAATCAGGGCGCCCGGCCCGGGCCGGGCGATCCGGCCGGTGCGCCGGGGCCATCCGGCGGACGGTGGCGCGATGACGGGTGCGCTGCGCATGGCGGCGATCCGCCCCTTTCACGTCATGGAAATCCTCGGCCGCGCCAGGACGCTGGAGGCGCAGGGACGCGATATCGTCCACATGGAAATCGGCGAGCCGGATTTTCCGACGCCGCCGCGGATCATCGCGGCGGCGGAGCGTGCCTTGCGGGACGGCGATGTCACGTACACCCCGGCCGCCGGCCTGCCGGAACTGCGGCTGGCGATCGCCGGGCACTACCGCGACCGCCATGGTCTCGATCTCGATCCCCGGCGGATTTTCGTGACCCCGGGCGCGTCGGGCGCCCTGCTGCTGGCTCTGGGCATCCTGGTCAACCCCGGCGATGCGGTGGCCCATGCCGATCCCGGCTACCCCTGCTATCCCAATTTCATCCGCCTGTTCGACGCCGTGCCCGAGGCGATCGCCGTGGATGGCGCTGAGGACTTCAACCTGTCCGCCGGGCTGCTGGCGGCGCCCCGGGACCGGCATCTGGCCGGCCTCATCGTGGCGTCGCCGGCCAACCCCACCGGCGCCATCCTCGCGCCGGATGCGCTTCAGGCGCTGGTATCCGCCATGGCGTCCGAGGGCGGTTTCGTGATCGCCGACGAGATCTACCAGGGGCTGGAATACGGTGTCGCGGCCGAGACGGCGCTGCGCTGTTCGGATCAGGTTTTCGTCATCAACAGCTTCTCCAAGTATTTCGGCATGACCGGCTGGCGCCTGGGCTGGGCGGTGGTGCCGGACTGGGCCATCGACGCGGCCGAGCGGCTGGCGCAGAACCTGTTCATCTCCGCGCCCACCCTCTCGCAGCGGGCGGCGCTGGCGGCCTTCGAGCCGGACAACCTGGCCGAGCTGGAGCGTCGCCGGGAGGTGTTCACCCGGCGGCGCGACCGGCTGCTGCAGGGTCTGGCGGAGCTCGGCCTGCGGATTCCGGTGCGTCCCGACGGCGCTTTCTATGTCTACGCGGATGCCGGCGCACTGACCGCGGACAGCCACGGCTTCGCCCTGCGACTCCTGGAGGCGGCGGGCGTGGCGGTGACGCCGGGGCTGGATTTCGGCCGCCATCGAGCCGAGCGCTACCTGCGTTTCTGCTATACGGCGGCGGAGGCGCGCATCCAGACCGGGCTGGATCGGCTCGCCGACTTCATCCGCCGCGGCGTGGCGTGAGCCATGCGTCCGGCGTCCCCGTCAGGCACGGCCTGGCCGGCTGGGGTATGATGCCGGCCCTTTGCGATTTCCCCGTTGCGCCTCATGCCGTCTCGACCGAAACCCGCGCCGCTGAACTGGCGCACGCTGCTGCGCCTGCTGGCTGCCGTGGCGGTGCTGGAGCTGGGCTTCTTCCTGCTGCGTCTGGGCGCCTCGGGCTGGAATCCCCCGCCATGACCCGCATCCCTCAGGAGAACCGCATGACTCGCGCCCATGGAACCTCACTCAAAACCCTTGTCCTGGCCGCGATGCTGGCCGCTCTCGGGCTCGGCGGCTGTGCCCGGCAGTCCGAGAACCTCGAGCAGGTCAGGCAGCAGAGCGCCGCGTTCCTGGCCGAGAATGCCGCCAGGCCCGGGGTCACGACGACCGCCAGCGGACTCCAGTATCAGGTCCTGCAGGAGGGCAGCGGGGCGATGCCGGGCCCGACCGATACCGTGACCGTCAACTATCGGGGCACCCTGATCGACGGCAAGGAATTCGACAGCGGGGAGAACATCCACTTCCCCTTGAACCGGGTCATCCCGGGGTGGACCGAGGGCTTGCAGCTGATGAAGGAGGGCGCCCGCTACCGCTTCTTCATTCCCGCCGATCTGGCCTATGGCGAGCGCGGCGCCGGCGGCATGATTCCGCCGCATGCGGCGCTGGTGTTCGAGGTGGATCTGATCAAGGTCGGCCAGCCCTGAGCCAGGCCCTGCCGCTCCCCCGGGGCGGCGTTGCCGTGGGCCGGCCATGGGAGCCGGCAGGCTCTCTCAGGGGATGAGATCCTCGACGGTCTGCGAGGCCTCCTCGCAGGCCGGCACCGCATCGATCAGGTCGAGCTTCAGCTGCAGGCCGACGTTCTCGCCGGACAGGGTTTCCGACACCAGTTCGTTGAGCGGTTCGCAGACGCGCACCATCTTCTTCTCGGCAGCCTCCAGCCGGGTGATCTCGTCGGTGTCCTCGTCCTTGCGCTCGTCGCCGACCTCGATCAGTTCCCCCATCACCTGGTTGTGAAAGCGGAACACATGCTCGACGTAGCGGGCGAATTCCTCCTGCGTCATCACGATTTCCTCGCCCGAGGGTTTGTGCGTCGTGATGGTCGTGCAGGCCGCCAGGAGGCAGAGGCAGCCTCCGCCGGCGGTGCGCATCATCCTGTAAACCCGGTTCCTCATGGGGGAAATCTTACACGCATGCGGTGCGGGACTCAGCCATCCGTCAACGGTGTTCTCGGCAGGCGCAGCGCGACGATTACGGTTGCCAGCCAGACCAGCCCGCCCAGCACCAGAATGGTCGCCACCGGTCCCGCGCCATGGCCGGCGGCGATCGAGTAGATGCCCATGCCGAGCAGGATGGCGCTGTTCTGGAAGAAGTTCTGCACCGCCACGGCACCGCCGCTGCCCACCCCGCCATGGCCGATTTCCTGGACCGCGGCATTCAGTGGCACCACGAACATGCCGCCGCACAGGCCGATGCAGAACAGGGCCACCTTGGCGGTGAGCACATCGGTGACCAGGGCCAGCAGCACGAACAGGGTGCCCATGGCATAGGCCGCGAAGCGGGTTCTCCGCACCCGGTCGAGCGGGATCAGGCGCGGCACCAGACCGGCGCCGAC
Source organism: Methyloparacoccus sp. NF-16 (assembly GCF_056880625.1). NCBI lineage: Bacteria > Pseudomonadati > Pseudomonadota > Gammaproteobacteria > Methylococcales > Methylococcaceae > Methyloparacoccus > Methyloparacoccus sp. NF-16. The sequence continues at coordinate 975,693 of NZ_CP174130.1, forward strand.
GACGATGCCGATGGCCATGAAGAAGGTCAGGTCGGCGATGGCGGAGGCCGAGGTGGCGCCCAGCGCCTCCGGCGCCCAGGCGACCAGCACCACCCGCAGGGTGGCGGCGGCGGCCCAGAACAGGCTCAGCGCCAGCAGGATGAACCGCGCCCGCAGGGACCCCAGCAGGGCGCGCATCCAGGCCATGAGGTTGCCCCAGGCCGAGCGTCCGTTGGCAGGGGATGGCACCACCCGGCCGGGCAGCAGGAAGGTGGCCAGCCCGGAAATCAGGTACAGGCCGATGACGGTCGCCAGCGCGAGGCCGGCGGAGCGGTCGGCCAGCCGCGCGCCGCCCACCGTCCCGAACAGGATGGCGGCGATGGTGGCACCCTCCACCCAGCCGTTGGCCCGCACCAGATTCTGCGTCGAGGTCAGTTCCGGGATGATGCCGTATTTCGCCGGCCCGTAGCTGGCGGCGCCGACGCCCACCAGGGCATAGCCCAGCAGGGGATCGATGCCGAAGAAGATGGCCAGGGCGCCCAGGCCCTTGACCAGGTTGGCGAAGAACAGGATGCGCGGCTTCGGGTAGCGGTCCGCCAGGGTGCCGACCCAGGGCGTCAAGGTGACATAGGCCACCAGGAAGGCGCTCTGCAGGGCCGGGATGTACCAGGCGCCGCGGTCCCCGGCCTTGAGGGTCATGGAAATGACGGTGAAGAGGATGGCATTGTCGCCGAAGGCCGAGAGGAACTGCGCGCCGACCAGGGTCAGCAGTCCCCGGTTCAGGGCGGGTTCTTCCCGCGTCCGGGGCTGGCGTAAGGCCGTCATGCGCCCAGCGCCTGCTGGACCAGGCGGTTAAGGGCCGGGTAATTCACCTTGCCGGAGCCCAGTAGCGGCAGTTCCTTCGCGTACAGGATCTCGCGCGGCGCGTACAGTTCGCTGTAGCCCTGTGCCTGTGCGGCGCGCGCGAATTCGGCCCGCTGGGCCTCGCGATGCTGGGTGACCAGCAGGATGCGTTCGCCCTTGCGTTCGTCATCCTGGGCCACCGCGGCATGCAGGCAGCCTGGCCAGAGCCGCGTGGCGATTTCCTCGACGGCGGTCAGGGAGACCATTTCCCCGCCGATCTTGGCGAAACGCTTGACCCGGCCGCAGATGGTGACGAAGCCGTCGGCGTCGATGCGGACGATGTCGCCGGTGTCGTACCAGCCGGGCCCGTAGCGGGAAACGGGGGGCTCCAGCACGCCGGGATTGTTCGGGTGCAGGTATCCCAGCATGACGTTGGGGCCATGGACATGCAGGCGGCCGCCCTCGCCGACCCCGGGCACTTCCTCCAGTTGCCAGTCGATGCCGGGCATGAAGCGGCCGACGGTGCCCTCGCGGTAGAACATCGGCGTGTTGGCGGCGAGGATGGGGGAGGTTTCCGTCGCGCCGTAGCCTTCCAGCACCCGCAGGCCGAACTTGTCCACCCACAGCCGGCGCGTGTCGTCCTGGAGCTTCTCGGCACCGGCGAACACGTAGCGGACGCTGTAGAAGTCGTAGGGATGGGCATGCCTGGCATAACCGGCCAGGAAGGTGTTGGTGCCGAACAGGATGGTCGCGTTCAGGTCATAGGCGATCTCGGGAATGATGCGGTAATGCAGGGGCGACGGGTACAGAAAGGTGCGCATGCCATACAGCAGCGGCAGCAGGGTGCCGGCCGTGAGTCCGAAGGCATGGAACATCGGCAGGGCGTTGAGGATGGTGTCCTGCGCGTTCAGATCCAGCCGTGCGGCCAGCTGTTCGCGGTTGGACAGCAGGTTGCCGTGCGACAGCACCACGCCCTTGGGCGCCCCCTCGGAGCCGGAAGTGAACAGGATGACGGCGGGCTCGCCGGCCTGCTGGCGGTCGCGCTGGCGGTACCACAGCGCGGCCGTGAGGGAGCCCAGCATGGCTCGCAGCTTGTCCGCCCGGGTCACCGAGGCGCCCAGCTCCTCCAGGAACACCACCCGGTGTTCCGCCGCCAGGGCTTCCACCGTGGCCTCCAGCCTGGCATTGACGACGAAGCGGCGCGAGGTGACGAAGGTCTGGATCCGGGCGGTGCGGAAGGCCGAGGCCAGATTGTGCAGGCCGGCGCTGAAGTTCAGCATCGCCGGCACCCGGCCATGCAGTTGCAGGCCCAGCAGCAGGGCGACCGTGGCATTGGTGTTCGGCAGCAGGATGCCCACGGCCTCTCCCGGCTGGGTCATCGGCGCCAGCTTCCGGCCCAGGGCCAGGGTCAGCGCGATCAGCCGGTTGTAGCTCAGGGGCTTGCGCTGCACGTCCTCCAGCAGCCGATGCCCGCCGCCGTGGATGCGGCGCGCATCCAGCAGGGCCGCGAACAGGGTCTGCCGGTGGTTGCCGGTCTCGAACATCATGTCGCTCATGATGTCGGTCAGCATCAGGCCCATGCGCTGGCGGCGGTCGTGGGCATCCGCGCCGCGCGGGTGCATGAGGTCGCGCGGCGGCAGGATGTTCAGCGTGATGGGCGGAAACCAGCGCAGCCGCACCACGCCGTGCAGGCGCGAGAGCGGGGTATATTGGCCGCCGTCGATGCGGATCGGCAGGACCGCCGCGCCGGAGCGCTCGGCCACCACGGCCGCGCCGTCGTAGACTTTCATCAGCGCGCCGGTCACCGTGATGCGGCCCTCGGGGAAGATGACCGCCTTGCGGTCTTCCCGCAGGTAATGGGTCAGCGACTTGATCGACAGGGGTTGCAGCGGGTCCATGGGAAACACCCGGGCGAAGCGCAGCGCCGGGCGTACCCACCATTGGCGGGCGATATCGGTGTTGATGGCGAAGGTGATCTCGTCCGGCAGGAAGGCCCACAGCAGGATGGGATCCAGATAGGAGGTGTGGTTGGCGACGATCAGGACGCGGTCACCGGCCAGCGCATAGTTCTCCATGCCGATGAGTTTGACCCTGAACAGCATCGTCAGCAGCCACCGAACGATTTTTTTCATCATGCCGCGCTTTCCTCCCGCAAGTCGCATAGCTTACCAGCCGGGGCCGGCCGGTAGCGTGGCCGCGGCGAGCGGCGGTTGCTGGCGTCGCCTCGGCGCCGCGCTGTTCGCCCTGCTGCTCGCAGGCTGCGCCGGCGTGCCGGTCCAGCCGCCGCGGGGAGCGGACCAGGCGCGGCTGGCACGCTCGCATTTCGTCACCCCGGACGGGGCCGTGCTGCCGGTGCGCAGCTGGCAGCCCGGCCGCGGGGCGCCGCGCGCCATCGTCATCGCCGTGCATGGCTTCAACGACTACAGCCGCGCCTTCGCGTCGCCCGGACAGTACCTGAGCCAGCGCGGCATCGCCCTGATCGCCTACGACCAGCGCGGTTTCGGCAACGCGCCCGGGCGCGGGCGCTGGGCCGGCGAGGCCGCCTATGCCGGCGATCTGCTGGCCCTGATCCGGCAGGTCCGCCGGCAGCAGCCGGGGGTGCCGGTCTACGTCCTGGGGGAGAGCATGGGCGGGGCCGTCGCCATGGTGGCCCTGACCCGTCCCGATGCACCCGGGGTGGCGGGGCTGATCCTCTCGGCGCCGGCGGTCTGGTCGCGCGAGCACATGCCCTGGTACCAGCGTCTGGTTCTGGCGCTGGCATCCTCCACCCTGCCGGCGCTGGAAGTGACCGGCAGCGGCCTGAACATCCAGGCGTCCGACAACATCGAGATGCTGCGCGGGCTGGGACGCGATCCGCTGGTGATCAAGTCGACCCGCGTCGACGCCCTCGAAGGGCTGGTCGACCTCATGGACAGCGCCCAGGCAAGGGCCGGCCAGCTGCGCGTGCCGGTGCTGGTGCTGTACGGCGCCTGTGACCAGGTCATCCCGGCCGCGCCGCTCGGGGCCGCCCTGGCCAGACTGCCACGGCTGCCCGGCAACCGCAGTGTCGTCTATGCCGGGGGCTATCACCTGCTGCTCCGGGACCTGCGGGCGGACCTGCCGCTGGGCGACATCGCGCGCTGGATTGACCGCGGCGGCCGGCCAGTCGAGCGGATGGCGCTGGCGCCGGAGCGCCTGTCGCCCTGACGCGGTTGACGGGGCTATCAGGCCCCGCGTTCCGCTCGCCCCTCCTTCCCGGGTATCCCGTTCCTGCCGTCAGTCGTCGGTTTCGCCGATCTCGAAATCCACGGTTTCGTCCTGCAACAGCTCGATGGCCAGGCGCAGTTCCTGAACCGCCAGCGCCAGGCGGACGCGGTCCAGCGCTTCGGGGCCCTCCATCAGGCTGGTGATGATCCGCGCGCCGGACAGGGCGTGCTCGCGCGCCTCGTCCAGCAGGTAGTGACTGTTCATGCGTTGCTCCCGTTGAGGATTTGGATAGCCTGGATTCCGGGTGTCAGGGACAGCGGTCCCGGCCCATGGCCAGCGGCTGGTCCGTGGCTGAAAACCCTGTCCCTGTCGCTGCCCCGGCCGCGCGGTCGACGGGATCGCATCAGGTTCCTGCGAGGCGCGCCGTCAACTCCCAAGATAGCGCCGCCGCAGCCAGTCATCCACGCTGACATGGCGGCCGCCGCCCATGAACAGCAGCGCCAGCAGCATCACGAAGTAGGTGGCGGCGAACTCGATGCCGTTGTTGAGGACGACGAAGTCGCCGTTGGCGGTGAGCCAGCTGTAGTCGCCATGCTGCTTCAGCAGTTCCCGCGCCTTGGCCAGCCGCTCGATGGCGCCCTGGGTCCGCTCGCTGGCGAACAGGCCGCTGCCGGTGGCGATGGCCAGCCAGCCGTTTTCCCAGTGCGCGGAAAAGGCCGCCACCAGCATGGTGAACATCAGCGGCAGGCTGGTCCAGCGCACGGCGAAGCCGAACAGCAGGCACAGCGCACCCAGCGTCTCGGTGCTGGCGGCCAGGAACGCCAGCAGTCCCGGCCATGGCAGGCCGAGTCCCCATTCGGCATTGCCGAACCAGGCGACGGTCGGTTCGAAATGGGCGAATTTCCGCGTGCCGGCCATCCAGAACACCGGCGCCAGATACAGCCGCAGCAGCAGGGGCGCGAGGAAGTCCAGCCCCTGCAACCTGTCCATCTGTCGCTGGCAGCGCCGGCCGCGTTCGATCCAGCGTTGCCGCCAGGCGATGCCGGCGGGGGATGCCAGGTAAGCCCGCAGGGACTCCAGCCAGGCGGTCGGTCCGTTCATGAGACCCTCCTCGATAGGCGGTGGATGGCGGCATGCGGGATGGCATGAGGCCGGCCCGGAAGGCCGCGGACGGGGTGCACTCTACGCTGCGGGATGCCGGTTTCGCAAGGAAGCCCTCAGGGACCGGCGGGGTGGGGATGCTGGCGCCGGGGGCGCCTCACGGCCGGTTGCCGGATCGTGGCCTGGCGACCTCCCGGATCACGACCGTACCGGCCAGCTTGTCGTGAAACCCCTGCTTGCGGCGGTCGAAGGCGATCCACAGATAGCCAAGCCCCACGGGCAACAGGGACAGGAGGTAACCGAAATAGCGGACGATGTCCTGTCGCGTGCCAGGTTCGCCGCCCGTGCGGGCATCCACGATCCGGGCGCGGATGGCCATCTTGCCCAGCGTCGCCTGCTTGCGGCGCCAGAAGACGATCACCGCCACCGCCGGAAAGACCCAGTTGATCAGCACGTCCGCCGGCCCGAGGATCAGCTTCCCGCTGGTCAGCATGGCATCCCCGTAGATGGCGTACATCAGGGGGATGGTCCACAGCGAGAACAGCACCAGGTCGATGAGGGAGGCCCAGAGACGGAGCCAGAATCCGGCATATGCGGTTCCGGGGGGCAGGGGAGGGGGCGGCATGGCTTCCAGGCGGTCATGCGAATCAGGGAAGGCGCGGTGATGCGGCTGGCACAAGGGAGATGTCCGGTCCCGGCGGCGCGAGCCGTCCATGCGGGCCGGCATCATATCCCATCCGCCGGTTGCCGGGGATCGGCGGACGGGGCCGGACTCGTGCTCATCACCCGTGCCAGCAGCTCGCGGATGACGGCGTTCGGGAAGCGTCGCCCGGGAACGATGGCGTAGAAGCGTTCGCGCAGGTCGGGAATCCGGCAGCGCTCGACCAGGGCACCGCTGCGCAGTTCGTCGAGCACGACCACCGGCGGCACCAGCGCCAGCTGGCCGGAGTCCCGCGCCAGCAGGCGCAGCATGGCCATGTCGTCGACCTCGGCCACCACCCGGGGCCGGATGCCGGCCTGCTCCAGCAGGAAGTCGAAGGCCGTGCGGATTTCGCTCTCGATGCTGGGCAGCAGCAGCGGTGTCTCGCGCAGATCCTCGGGGAAGCGCAGCGGGGCGGTTGCCGGCGCCGGGCGGCTGACCAGACTGACCGGCTGCTCCTCGACGAGGTGGCAGTGCCAGTTGGCCTCGGCATCGCGCGGCAGGGGGCGGTTGGACAGCACCAGGTCGATGGTGTGGGTGTGCAGCTGCCGGAGCAGCTCGGCCAGGCTGCCGGAGCGCAGCACCAGCTCGATGTCGGCGCGGTCCAGCAGCGGCCGGACCAGCTCCATCTGGAAGTTGCGCGAGAGGGTCGCCACCGCGCCGATCCGCACCAGCTGCCGCTGGGCCGTCTGGCCCTGCATCAGGCTGATCAGCTCGTCGCCGGTGCGGAAGATGGCGTTGGCGTAGTCCAGCGCGATGCGCCCGGCCTCCGTCAGCAGCAGCCGCTTGCCCTCCCGCTCGAACAGTTTCTGTCCCAGCGACGCTTCCAGCTGCCGCAGCTGGATGCTCAGTGCCGACTGGGAGACATGCAGCCGCTCCGCCGCCCGCGTGAGGTGGCCCTCGTTGGCGATCATCCAGAAGTAGCGCAGGTGGTGATAGTTGAGCTGGGCCATGAATTCATTCAATAAATGAAACGTAGAGATTCAATACATATATTGGATGAAATATAGGGGCATTGCTAGCATCTTCCCACACCACCACCCAGGGAGATCGCCATGTTCACCGTCAGCCACCGCCAGCGTCCGATCGTCCATCTGTCCACCGGGCTCGCGCCGGAGGTGCGGCCATGAGCCTGCTGCTTGCCCTCCTGACCGCGGGTGGTCCCTTGCTGCTGCTGTCGACCGGGATCATGCCGGACGCCTGGTGCGATCGCCGGCCCGCGACCCTGCGGCGCCTGGTCACCGGCGCGGCGCATGCGGCCCTGCTGAGCAGCATCGCCGCCGTAGCCGGCTTCCTGATCCTGGGGCCGGTCGACCGCTCGCTCGGCGGCATCGAGATCTACCTCGACGCCCTGTCCGCCATCATGCTGTTGCTGGTCGCCGGCATCGGCACGGTGGTCATCCGCTACTCGCGCCGCTATCTGGATGGCGATCCGGGGCAGGGGCGCTTCTTCAGATGGCTGGCCCTGACCATCGGTTCGGTCCTGGTGCTGGTGATCTCGGGCAACCTGATCCAGTTCACGCTGGCCTGGATGGCGACCAGCCTGAGCCTGCACCGGCTGCTGCTGTTCTATCCCGAGCGGGCCGGCGCGCGACAGGCCGCGCACAAGAAATTCGTCATCAGCCGCCTCGGCGATCTGTGCCTGGCTGGTGCCATGCTGCTGATCTACGGCACCTTCGGCAGCCTGCACTTCGGCGAGATCTTCGCCGATGCCGAGCTGCATGCCCGCCATGTGGCGGAAGGGCTGTCGCCCTGGTCCGGCGGCGGGCTGTTCTGGGCCGCCCTGCTGCTGGTGTTCGGCGCGGTGCTGAAATCGGCGCAGCTTCCCTTCCACAGCTGGCTGCCGGAGGTGATGGAGACGCCCACGCCGGTATCCGCCCTGATGCATGCCGGCATCATCAACGCTGGCGGCTTCCTGATCGTGCGCATGAGCCCGGTGATGGTGCTCAGCCCCACCGCCCTGAACCTGCTGGCGACGATCGGCGCGGCGACCGCCCTGTTCGGCGCACTGGCCATGCTGACCCAGACCAGCATCAAGAAATCGCTGGCCTTTTCCACCGTCGGCCAGATGGGGTTCATGATGCTGCAATGCGGCCTGGGCGCCTTTTCCTCGGCGATCCTGCACATCGTCGCCCATGGCCTCTACAAGGCACACGCCTTCCTGTCCAGCGGCAGCATCATCGACATTGCCAAGGCGTCCTGGGTGCCGACCCCGCGCGCCAGCCGCCATCCCGGCGAGCTGCCGCTGGCCTTCGCCGCCGCCCTGGCCATTACCTGGTTCACAGCCACGCTGCTGGACGTGACCCTGGCCGAGGAGCCCGGCATCGTGCTGCTGGGCGCGATCCTGCAGATCGCCCTGACCTACCTGCTCTGGAACAGCCTGGCCGGCCAGATCGGCCTGGCGCAGATTCTGCGGGGGCTGAGCCTGGCCATCCTGGTCGGCGCCAGCTACTTCAGCCTGCAGGTCGCCTTCGCCCACCTGCTGCAAGGCACGGTGACCAGCATCGTCCCGGCGCGCGGCCTGTTCGACTGGCTGCTGCCGGTCGCCGTGCTGGTCGCTTTCATGGGCGTCCTGCTGATGCAGGTGCGCTTCCCCGGCGATGCCGCCGGCCGTCTCTGGCAGGCCGCCTACGTGCATGTCCACAACGGGTTCTACGTCAGCACGCTGGCCAACCGGCTGTTGCAGCGCTTCTGGCCCGCGCCCCGTCACCCGCAATCACCTTGAGCCACAGGAGTCGCCATGTCCGTCGTCACCCCCCTGTTCAAAGTCGCCCATCCCGGCCAGCCCGGCTGGATCCAGCCCACCTGGCAGGCGCATGGCCGTCTGCCTCGGGCCTGGCTGGAACACGCCGTCGGCGAAGCGACGCGCCGTATCGCGCCCCTCTGGCCGCTGCGGCATTTCGTCGCCGTGAACCCCTTCCTGGGGCTGGCCGACCATGATTTCCGTTCGGCCTGCGAGCTGATCGGCCGGGTCGGTCATGGCGACATGCTGATGCCGCCGCGCTTCTACGCCGAGCAGCTTGCCCGGGGCCGGATCACCGACGCCGACCTGGCCCAGGCGCTCGACGGCCTCGATCCGCCGGCCAGTGGTTCGCGCACGCCCGCCACGCTCCGCCTGCATCTCCAGCTCCTGTGCGAGGTGGAAACCGCGGCGCATGCGGGCAGCGGCCAGCGGGTGCTGACGGTGGCCGATTTCCTCGATGCCGGCAGCAGCAGCCGGTGGGCGGATTTCGTCACCGACGACATTTCCAAATGGTGCGCCGCTTGGTTCGACGAGGGCCAGTCGGCCTGGCGCATGCCCTGGCGCAGCCTGCCGCTGTACAACGCCTGGAAGCGTGCCGCCCGCTTCGACCGCAATCCGGAAATCGCCGGCCTGCCGGAATTCCGCAAGCTGGTCGCGGCGCTGCCGGAAACGCCGCTGGAGGCGCTGGCCTTCATGCTGGACGCGCTGGAGCCGGAGGGATCGTGCCTGGTCGATCTCCTGCACCGGCAACTGATGAGCGTGGCCGGCTGGGCCGGCTGGATCCGTCACGGCGAGCGGGAGGCGGCCCTGCGCGGCGAGGCCTGCGACCGGCTGCCCCATCTCCTGGCGATTCGCTTGGCCTACGACTACGCGCTGGCGCAGCGGCTGCTGAGTGCCGACGGCCTGCGCGACTGGCGCCATGCGCTGCTCGGCGACGCCGGCGAGCGGCAACGCGAACGGGAGCGGCTCGAGCTGTTGCATGTCTTGCACCTGGCCTACGAACTGCATGGGCAGGCCGACCTGGTGACGCGGCTCGGGCGCGGCGCGGCCAAGGTGGCCGCGGAGCCGTCGTCGGCGACGCGCAAGGCGGCGCAGGCGGTGTTCTGCATCGACGTGCGTTCGGAGGTGTTCCGCCGCGCGCTGGAGACCACCTCGCCCGAGCTGGAGACCCTGGGCTTCGCCGGCTTCTTCGGCTTCCCGATCGAGTACATCCCCCTGGGCCATCACCGTGGCGCCGCCCAATGCCCGGTGCTGATCGCGCCCCGCCATCGCATCCGCGAGAGCGTGGCGGGCGCCGATGTCACCGAGCTGCGCGGCATCCTGCACCGGCGCTGGCTGCGCAAGCGGCTGAACCGGCTGTGGAAGTCGTTCAAGACCTCGGCGGTCTCGTGTTTTTCCTACGTCGAGATCGCCGGGCTCCTGTTCGGCGTCAAGCTGGTGACCGACAGCCTGGGCCTGACCCGGCCAGTGGCCCGGCCCGGCGAGGCCGGACTCGACCCGCAGGTGGCGCGGCGGATTCGCCCCCTGGTCGCGCGCCAGCGTGGCCGGCTGATGGCGAAGACCCCGGTGGTGGAAACCGGCATCGCGCTCAACGACCGCATCGAGCTGGCCGCCAATGCCTTGCGCGGCATGGGCCTGAACCAGGATTTCGCGCGCCTGGTCCTGCTGTGCGGGCATGGCAGCAGCACGGTCAACAACCCCTATGGCTCCGGGCTCGACTGTGGCGCCTGCGGCGGCCACAGCGGCGAGGCCAATGCCCGGGTCGCGGCCATGGTGCTGAACGATCCCCAGGTGCGCGCCGGCCTGCGTGCTCGCGGGCTGTGCGTTCCGGATGACACCTGGTTCCTTGCCGGGCTGCACGACACGACCCTGGACACGGTCACCCTGTTCGATGCGGACGAATTGCCCGGGCACCTGGCGCGCGACCTGGCGCGCTTGCAGGGCTGGCTGGCCCGGGCCGGCGGGCTGGCGCGACAGGAGCGGGCCGCGAGCCTGGGACTGGCCGGTCTCCGGCCGGATGCGCTGACCAGCGCCGTGGAGACCCGCAGCCATGACTGGTCGGAAGTCCGTCCCGAATGGGGCCTGGCCGGCAACGCCGCCTTCATCGCCGCGCCGCGCGAGCGTACCCGCGGAATTGCGCTGGCGGGCCGGGCCTTCCTGCACGAGTACGACCATCGCCACGATCCCGACGGCGCCATCCTCGGCCTGATCATGACCGCGCCGATGGTGGTGGCGAGCTGGATCAACCTCCAGTACTACGGCTCCACGGTCGACAACCGGCTGTTCGGCAGTGGCAACAAGGTGCTGCACAACGTGGTCGGCGCCTTCGGCGTGCTGGAGGGCAATGGCGGCGACCTGCGGGTCGGCCTGCCCTGGCAGTCGCTGCATGACGGCCACGACTACCGCCATGAGCCCAGACGGCTGACGGTGCTGATCGAGGCACCGGCTGCCGCCATCGAGCGGGTGCTGGAGCAGCACGCCGAGGTCCGGCAACTGGTCGAACATGGCTGGCTGCACCTGCTGCGGATCGCGTCCGAGGATGGCCGCTGCCACCGCTATCGGCGCATCGGTCACTGGCAACCCCTACCCACACCTTGAGAGGAGCACGACATGCAGACTCCCATCGCCCGCCGCCCGCACGGCGATCGTCCCGTGTCGGCCTGGCATCACGCCCTGGATCAGCTCGACCTGCTGGAAGCGGAGGCCATCTTCATCCTGCGCGAGGTGGCGGCCGAGTGCCGCCACCCGGCGCTGCTGTTCTCCGGCGGCAAGGATTCGGCCGTGCTCCTGCACCTGGCCTGGAAGGCCTGGTACCCGGAACGGCTGGGCTGTCCGCTGCTGCACATCGACACCGGCCACAACTACCCGGAGGTCATCGCCTACCGCGACCGCATGGTGCGGCGCTACGGCGCCACCCTGCACGTGCGTGGCGTGGAGGACTCGATCCGCCGCGGCACGGTGCGGCTGTGCGATCCGCTGGAGTCGCGCAACGCGCACCAGTCGGTGACGCTGATGGAAGCCATCGCCGAGTTCGGCTTCGACGCCTGCCTGGGCGGTGCCCGCCGCGACGAGGAAAAGGCCCGCGCCAAGGAACGGGTGTTCAGCGTGCGCGACGAGTTCGGCCAGTGGGAACCCAAGGCGCAGCGGCCGGAGCTGTGGTCGCTCTACAACACCGGCGTCGCACCGGGTGGGCACCTGCGCGTGTTTCCGATTTCCAACTGGACCGAGCTGGATGTCTGGCGCTATCTCCAGCGCGAGCGCATCCCGCTGCCGGAGCTTTACTTCGCCCACTTCCGCGAGGTGGTCCGGCGCGGCGACGTGCTGGCGCCGGTCACCGAACTGACGCCGGCCCGGCCCGGCGAAACCGTGGAGCGGGTCATGTGCCGGTTCCGCACCGTGGGCGACATCTCCTGCACCGCACCGGTGGAGTCCTCGGCCAGCTCGCTGGAGGCGATCATCGCCGAGACCGCCGAATGCCGGATCACCGAACGCGGCGCCACCCGGCTGGACGACCGGGCCGCCGAGGCCGCCATGGAACTGCGCAAGAAAGAGGGGTACTTCTGATGAACGTCGTCGCCATCCATTCCCACGGTTCCGGCCAGCCCGGACACGCGCCCGCCTCCGGGCTGCTGCGGTTCATCACCGCCGGCAGCGTCGATGACGGCAAGAGCACGCTGATCGGTCGCCTGCTGCATGACACCGGCAACGTCGCCAGCGACCAGATCGAGGCCATCCGCGCCAGCTCGGCGCGGCGCGGTTTCGACGGGCTCGATCTCTCGCTGCTGACCGATGGCCTCCAGGCCGAGCGCGAGCAGGGCATCACCATCGATGTCGCCTACCGCTATTTCGCCACCGCGCGGCGCAAGTTCATCATTGGCGACGCGCCGGGTCACGAGCAGTACACCCGCAACATGGTGACGGCGGCCTCGACCGCCGATCTCGCCATCCTCATGGTCGACGCCGGCAAGGGCGTGGTCACCCAGACCCGCCGTCATGCCTACCTGGCGCACCTGCTGGGCATCCGGGAGCTGGTACTGGCGGTCAACAAGATGGACCGGGTGGACTGGAGCCCGTCGGTCTTCAACGACATCGTCGCCGATTTCGCCCGCTTCGCGGCCTGGCTGGGCTGCGAGGCGCCGCTGGCGATTCCGCTGTCGGCGCTGGGCGGCGACAACGTGGTGACGCGCAGCCTGGCGACGCCCTGGTATCGCGGCCCGACCCTGCTCGAATGCCTGCACGAGGCGCCGGCCCGACGCGACGTGACCGATGGACCGCTGCGGTTCCCGGTGCAGCGGGTGGTGCGCGTGATGCTGGGCAATGCGGCCACGGCGGCTCCCGGTGGCGAGGCGTCCGACCCGGTGCCGGCGGATTTCCGTGGCTATCAGGGCACCCTGGCGGGGGGCGAACTGCGGGTTGGCGACAGCGTACGGGTCCTGCCCTCGGGCCGCGTCACCCGGGTCGGCTCGATCCGGCTGGCGGGCCGCGCGCTGGAGCAGGCCACGGCGGACCAGGCGGTGGTCATCGGCCTCGAGGACGAGATCGACCTTTCGCGCGGCGACATGCTGGTCGATCCGGACCGGCCGGCCGAGAGCCGGCGCGAACTGACGGCCGATATCTGCTGGCTGGCCGAGGAGCCCCTGCAACCGGGGCGCAAATACCTGATCAAACACACTACCCGCAACGTGTCCGGCCTGTTCACGGCACTTGAGTACCGCACCGATGTCAATACCCTGGCGCACGAGCCCGGGCCGACGACGGCACACATGAACGACATCCTGCGGGTACGCCTGCGCCTGCAGCAGCCGCTGTTCGTCGACCCCTATGCCGGCAACCGGACCACCGGCAGCTTCATCGTCATCGACCCGGCCACCCGCGCCACGCTGGCGGCCGGCATCGTGGCGGAAGCCGGCGCCGACCGGGCAGGCGGTGAGACCTGGCACCCGTACCACCCTGAACAGGAAGGAGGATAGCGACATGCGACACATGACCCACCTGGCGCTGGCCCTGGCGCTCGGCGCCTGCGCCACCGGCAATGTCCCCAAGCCCCACGACTGGGCGCTGGAAGTGCAGACGGCCGAAACCCGCGATGCCCACAACCGGCTGGCCGAGCATTACGAGGATGTGGCCCGCACCATGGATGCCGACGCCACCGAGGAGCGCGCCATGCTGGACAAGTACATTGCCTCGCCACACAAGTACGGCAAGCAGATTCTCGACATCAAGGCCCGTTCCCAGGCCATGATCCACGATTTCGAGCTGGCTGCCGCCGAGAGCCGCAAGATGGCGGCCTATCATCGCCAGCTCGCCAGCAGCGCGACGCCGTGACCCGTGGCATGCCGCCGCCGGCGATCCGCTGGCGGCATCAGGCCCCGCCGGCATTGCGCTATCGCCCGCCGCTGACGGACCGGTGAGTCTGCGGTCAGGGCCCATGCCCGACGGTTGACACGCCCCCGTGCCGGCCCGGGATACCGGTATTCCGGCCCAAGAATGATGATGCCGGGTGGCGCCGGCGAGCGCCGCCCGCGGAGCGTGTTGCCGCCCCCCGGCTGCCGCGGTCTCACGTCCGGGAACTGTCCCGCGCCGTCCGCGCCTGACGCCGTTCCAGCCAGCCCAGATAGCCGGCCTGCACCCGGGTGTTCAGCCGGCGAAACAGCCAGACATTGAAACCCACGACCGCCGCCGCCTCCAGCCAGGCGGTGAACATCTGCGCGGTATGGCGGGAGAGGTCGAAGGCTTCCTGCAGGGCATGCTTGAGCATCAGCGACAGCCCGCTGGCGGCGACATAGAGCAGCTTGAGGACTAGCAGGAGGATCGCGTCCGGAAACAGGATGAGCATGGCGATGCTCACCAGCAGGGCCATGCGTTTCCGCTCGCTGGGCTGTCTGCCGAGCCTGGGGGCAAGGTTCCGGGGTCTTTCGCCGGTGGGCAAATTCGGCATCGTGCACCTTCCTCGTGGTCGTGGCGGCGCTCCGGCCCCGATGTCCGGGGCCGCGCCGGCGGGCCTGGCCAGATGATGCTAGGTGGCCTCTGTCATGCTTTCCAATATATTTATATGGCTTTCTTGTTTTGCTGAATCTATCGATATGGGTGCTGTGGCCGGGCTGGCACGCGGGCCCCTTGACCCGGAACTCGCAGGGCGGCCTCCAGTCGTAGGTTTCCGCGGCCCGGCTGACCAGCGGTCGGGAGCCGGGAGGTTTCGGCACGGCCCGACGGGGGCGTTGCCGGCGCTGGCTTCGGCGCCGCTCCGGGGGAAACCCTGCGGTTTCCCGTATGCCCCCTGACCGGTCATGACCGGTCCCACGAGGTCAACGCCATGAAAGTCAGCCACATCATGTTCGCCAGTGTGATCGCCGCCGTATTGGGCGACGTCCTGCTGCTCAGCCACAATCGCAGCGAGGAGGACGAGTGGGCGGTCTTCCGCGAGAGTCATCACTGCAAGCCGCTGGGCGTGACCGACGGCAGCAATCGCGCGGGCTATCAGTGCGACGATGGCCAGATCCATTATCGCTGGCGACAGATGCGCTGACCGGGCGGGTCGGGCGGCGCCGCCCGGCGTCATCAGTGCCGGAACACGATCCGGGCGGGAAGTTCGCGGATGGTCGGTGGGCTTTGCGTGACGGGCACCGGGACGCCGTTGACCGTGATGGCCACCGGTCGCGAGGGCAGCGGCGGATCGACGACCAGGCCGTCCGCCGGCACCTCCGGCCCCGCCGCCACGGTCATGCGGGTCTCGCCGGGCAAGGCCTCGAGGTGGTAGCTCAGCCTGCCGAACGGCGTCCGCAAGCCGGTAATGCCCGATCCGCCCGGTGTCTCCAGCCAGGCACGCGGCAATCCGGCCGCCAGCACCAGGCGCCGGCCGGCCTCCTCGTAGGCGAACTGTGACAGGAAGGCCTGGATGAACTCCGCGCCCACCCAGGTGTGCGGCAGGTCGCCGATGAAATTGGCCGGCGCCGGGTCCCGCCATACCACCTCGGGCCACTGGTTCCAGGCCACCGGCCGGCGGCCGTCCAGCAGGGCGCGCAGCGTGCCCTGGGCGGCGTCGCGCTCGCCCAGCCTGACCATCGCCGAGACATTGCGGAATTCGTAGGGGGTATAGGCCTTCCACAGGGATTCCCCGCGGCTCCTGGCCTCCACCTCGGCGAAATAGCGCCGGAAGGTTGCCCTCAGCGTCGGCAGGAGCGCGGGCGAGGCCGTCAGGCCAAGCACCGGCGCGATCGCCGCGGAGGTCGGGTCGAGGTCGCCCAGTTCGGCGGCGCCCGGCAGGTAGTCGACCTTGAACCGTGCCTGCGTCAGTCCGATCGACTGCTCGACGTCCGCCCGCATGGCCTTGCCGATGTCGGCATAGCGGGCCGCCCGCCCGGCATCGCCCCGCTGGGCGGCGAGCCAGGCCGCGTCCTCGAATCCCCGCAGGGCCCAGAAATCGTCCCAATACGCGTGCACGGGATGCCCGATATAGCCCTCGTGGCTGGCCGATTCGGGCAGCAGTCCGAAGAAGCGCCTGGCCTCGCCCTGCGCATAGGCTGGCGCCAGCCGCTGCTGGCGCAGGGCGATCAGGTACTCGACGCTGCGCACGACGTTCGGCCACAGCCGCTCCAGGAACGGCCGGTCATGCGTGTAGCGGACATAGCTGGCGACGGTGTAGACGAATTCTCCGGCGCTGTCGTGCTCGATCATGCTGTCCGGCCCCCAGGGGTCGAGGCAGCAGGGAATGGCCCCGTCGGCGCCCTGGTAGCGGACGAATCCGTCGATGAATTCGCGCACCTCCGCGGCATGCCCCAGCGCCAGCAGCGCGGACGAGGTGACGGCGGCGTCGCGAATCCAGGTGCGGCCATAGCGCCGCGAGCCGGGCCGCAGCGCCGGGCCATCGCGGTTGACGAGGATATGGGCCAGCGTCGAGCGCAGGGCCCGGACCCCGTCCTCGGCGGATGGCGGCACCTGGAATTGCACCCGGTCCACCTGCGCCGCCCAGCCGGCCAGCACCCTGTCGCGGGCCCGCGTCCAGAATCCGGGCGCCTTGCCGGCATCGGCAAGCCGGCGTGCCGCGCCGGCCTCCTCCCGGGCGGGCAGGGCCAGGACGAACGCCCGCTTGCCGCCCGGCGGCAGGGATATGTGATAGCGCAGCGCGCCGCTGGCCTTGCCGGCGGCATCGTCCACCGCGGTGGTTGCAGGAACCTGGTCGCGCGCCAGCAGGCTGGTCAGCGGCGCTTCGTCGAACCCCAGCACGCCGACCCGGTCGGGCGGGGCCAGCGGGATGACCGCCGGGTGGCCATCGACCCACAGGCAGCCGTTCCGGTAGCGCAGGCGGTGGATCGACGACACCCCGCCGGCGGTGTGGGTGGCCTGCCAGGGCGGGTTGACCAGGAACGGCCGGACGGCCAGGAACAGGCTGGCCTCCAGCGGCCGTTGCCCGTGGTTCTCGACCTCGTAGCGGGCCAGCAGGTCTTCCGAACTGTCGCTGCCGGCCAGGGCGGTGACGGTCACGGTCGCCTCGCCCTGGGCGAGACGCACCGACGGGACCGGCAGATCGCCACGCGCCAGCGAGGGCGTGCTCTGGGCGTCGGCCCAGGTGTGCAGTCGGCCATCGAAATACAGGAAGGGTTCGATGGTGAAGGCACCCTCGTCGGTTTCCAGCTGGCCGTCGACGTTGAGCAGGGCCTCCCGCCGCGCGCCCGCGCGTTCGCTGCCGGCACTGCCGGCGATTGTCCAGTAGCTCTGCTCGCCGAGCAGATAGCGCGGGTAGCGTCCCCGTTCCGCATCCCGGGCGATGCGCTCGAACAGCGGTGTCGAACTGGCGCTGAAGGCGAGCGGGGCGACCTCCAGGCGGCGCAGCCCGAATCCCTGCCCGCGCTGGCTGCGGAGCAGGCGCAGCCTGAGGAAACGCGATTCCGATTCCGGCAGCGGCAGGTAGTCGCGGCCGCCGTTGCCGTGGGTGACGGTATAGGCCGGCTCCCACTGTCTGCCGTCGTCCGAGCGCTCCACTACGTAATGGCTCGCGTAGTCGTCCGCGTCCCAGTCCAGGACCAGGCCACCGTATTCGCGGGGCGCGGCGAAATCCAGCTGGAGCCATTGCGGGCGTCGGCCGGGGGCGCTGTGCCAGCCCGGTCCGTCGGCGCTCGCCAGCAGGCGGTCGGCGGACCGCTCGGGCAGCGCGCTCGAGGCCTTGACCGCCATGGCGCCCGTGTCGGGGCGGTCCGGCGGGCGCGGCTCCAGGCCCAGATCGTCGATCCAGATCGAGCCGCGGCTGCCCGCGCCCCGGCCGATCACGAACTCGACGAGGCCCAGTGCCCGCGGCTTGCCGCCGGCCGCCGGACCCCAGCCGAACGCGAACTGCCGCTGCTTGACGCGGATCGTCCGCCAGGCCGGCGGAATCCGGAACTCGGGGTGCTCGTAGCGCCAGACATTCTGCCCGGAGGCGTCGACCAAGCGCACTTCCAGCGGCTGCGTCGCCGTGCCCCGCAGGCGGAACGTCACCGCGTAATTGTCCGGCAGGGTCAGCGGCAGATGTCTGTGGACGATGATCTCGCCGCCACCCTGGGTGAAATCGAAATCGACGCGCATCGACGAGCCCTGCCGGTCCCGTTCCCGCGCGATCGCCGCCCTGGCTTTGCCGGCCGGGATGGCGGCCCATTCGGCGACACTGTCGAAACTGTCGAGCCGCTGCGCCGTATCCGCCGCGTGGGCGCTGGCCGGCAGGGCGATGAGCAGGAGCGCCAGCACCTTCATGGGTGATCCCGGCGCTGCCGCCAGCGCACGCATGCCTTGCGGGTTTCCTCGGCGGCCAGAAACAGCCACGGCGTCGCCAGTACCGGCAGCCACTGGGCCGGCGCCAGTGCCCGCTGGCCGAGCACGGCGGCAATCGGCGGCAGGTAGACGAAGGCCAGCAGCAGGAGCAGTTCGACCGCCACCGCCGCCAGCAGCAGGCGATTCGCGAGCGGCCCGATGCGGAACAGGGAGGCCGGATTCGACCGGCACGCGAAGGCATTCGCCATCTGCATGACGACGATGGCGGCGAACACCAGCGTCGACAACAGCGCCAGATCCGGACCTTGCATCGGCCATGGCATCCGCGGCCAGTCGAGGAACAGCCAGGCGCCCAGCGGCAGCATGGCCATCGACAGCAGCGCCTCGATCGGCCCGAGGAAGCCGAAGGCGCGCCCGAGTAGCCGGTAGTCCAGCAGGCGGGCGTCCCGCGCCCGCGGCGGACGACGCATGGCAGAGGGTTCCGGCCGCTCGGCGCCGAGCGCGAGCGCGGGCAGCAGATCGGTGCCGATGTCCAGGGCCAGTACCTGCAGGACCGAGATCATCAGCGGAATCTCGCCGCCGGAGAGGGCCCAGACGACAAAGGGTGCGAGTTCGGCGACATTGTCCGTGAGATGGTAGGTGAGAAAGCGCTTGATATTGTCGAAGGCGGCGCGGCCTTCCTCAACCGATTCGACGATATGGGCGAAATTGTCGTCGAGCAATACCAGGTCGGCGGCCTCGCGGGCGACATCGGTGCCGCCCTTGCCCATGGCCACGCCGATATCGGCCTGACGCAGGGCGGGGGCATCGTTGACACCGTCGCCGGTCATCGCCACCACCTCGCCGAGATCCTGCAGGACCCGGGCGATGCGCAGCTTGTCCTCCGGCGCCACGCGCGCCAGCACCGGCGGTTCGTCGGCCAGCAGCCGGGCCAGGTCCGCGTCCTCGGCGGGGAGTTCGCTGCCGAGCAGGACCTGCCCGGCCGGAATGCCGGCCTCCCGCGCCACCGCCAGCGCGGTGGCCGGGTGGTCCCCGGTGATCATGACGATCCGGATGCCGGCGGCGCGCGCCTTGTCGATGGCGTCCGGCACCTCGGGGCGCACCGGGTCCGCCATGCCGACCAGACCGGCGAAGACCATGTCCAGCTCCGCCTCGGCGGCCGTTTCCGGCAGCTTGCCGGGGGCCATCTCGCGCCGGGCGAAGGCCAGCACCCGCAGGCCCTGCTGCGCCAGGCCATCGACCTCGGCCATGATCCCCGCGCGCGCCGCCTCGTCCAGGGGCGCGCCGTTTCCAAGCCCGCGGCAGAGCGGCAGGATGGCTTCGGGAGAGCCCTTGGCCAGGACCTCGTAGGCGCCGCTGGCCAGGTGGTGCACGGTGCTCATGCGCTGGCGCGCCGACTCGAACGGAAATTCGCGCAGCCGGGGCATGCGTCTTTCCATGTCTTGGCGTTCCACGCCGCCTTTCCGGGCCAGGACCAGCAGGGCGCCCTCGGTCGGATCGCCGACACAGCGCCAGCGGCCGTTGACCGGCTCGACGCGGGTGTCGCCGCACAGCGCGGAGGCCAGCAGCAGCGGTCGCAGATCGGCGCGCTCGCCATCGTTCAGCGGCCGTCCCGCCGCGCTCAGGATGGCGCCGCCGGGCTCGTAGCCGGAACCGGTGGTGCGGAACCTCTGCCCGGGAATGATCGCTTCCCGGGCGGTCATCTCGTTGCGGGTGACGGTGCCGGTCTTGTCGGTGCAGATCACCGTGGTCGAGCCGAGGGTCTCGACCGACTCCAGGCGGCGCACCAGCGCGCCGCGCCTGGCCATCCGGGTGGCGCTCATGGCCAGCGACAGGGACAGCGTCGGCAACAGTCCTTCGGGCACCAGGGCCACGATGACGCCGATCGAGAACAGGATGCCGTCATGAACCGGCGTGCCCAGGGAAATCGCCACGCCGAAAAAGATCAGGCCGGTTGCGACCGCCAGGCCGGCAATCAGGCGCACGGCCCGGTTGAGCTGCTTCCTCAGCGGGGTTGGCCGTTCGGCGATCTGCCCGGTGAGGGCCGAGATGCCGCCCAGCCGGGTGGCCGCCCCCGTGGCCACTACGATTGCCGTGGCCGACCCGGAGGTGACGAAGGTGCCGGCGAAGACGACATTGCCCGCCTGCAGGGTGTCGGCCGGCGCCGTCGTCAGCGCTCCGGCGGTCCTGGGCAGCGGTTCCGACTCGCCGGTCAGGGTGGACATGTCGACCTTGAGTTCGGATGAGCGCAGCACCCGGGCGTCGGCCGAGATGCGGTCGCCCTCCTTCAGCAGGAGGATGTCGCCCGGCACCAGCTCGGTCGCCGGAAGGGTGAGCTTGCGGCCGGCGCGGCGGATCGTGGCCTGGTCCGGCACCAGCGCGGCCAGCGCCACGGCGGCGCGCTCGGCGCGGTATTCCTGCACGAAGCTGAAGGCCCCGTTGACGAGGATGACGACAATGATGGCGATGCCCAGCTGCGGCATGCCGCCCAGGAAGCACAGCAGGGCCGCGGCCCAGAGCATCAGCGCGAAGAAGTGCACCATCTGGTCGAGCAGCTTCCGGGCCAGGCCCGGGCCGTGGTGCTCGGGCAGCCGGTTGGGGCCAAGGCGGCGCAGGCGGTCGGCGGCCGCCTCGCCGGAAAGTCCGGCCCGCGACGCGCGCAACTGGGCCATGACCGCCTCGTCGGTGGCCATGGCCGCTTGCAGCAGCGACAATTGCTGGCGTGAAGGATCGTCGGCCATGGGGTGTCTCCGATGCCGCCTGGACGTCAACCTGCCGAAGGACCGGCAGAACCGCTGGGCGGCGTCCCGTTGCCGCCGCGTGCCGATAGTTATGGACCCGACCCGGCCTCGGCGCAACGGGTCCGCTACCCGGCTCCCGACACCAACTCCAACTCCGCATCCATGAATCCGTCAATCGAAAAGCTCAAGAACCTGCTGGCCGGTCCCGATCTGCTGACGATGCCCTGCTGTTTCGACGGCCTGTCGGCGCGGCTGGTCGAGCAGGCCGGTTTCCCACTGACCTTCATGAGCGGCTTCGCCGTGTCGGCGGCCCGCCTGGCCCGCCCCGATACCGGCCTGATCTCCTATGGCGAGATGCTGGATCAGGGGCGCGCCATCCTCGAGGCGGTCGGCATTCCGGTCATCGGCGACGGGGACACCGGTTACGGCAATGTCGCCAACGTCCGGCGCACCGTCGAGGGCTACGCCCGCGCCGGCTTTGCCGGGATCATGATCGAGGACCAGGTGGCGCCCAAGCGATGCGGCCACACCCGGGGGAAGGCGGTCGTCGAGCGCGCCGAGGCCTGCGCCCGCATCCGGGCCGCCGTGCAGACCCGCGACAGCGGCGCCGGGATTCTCGTCATGGCGCGCACCGATGCCCGCGCCACGGAGGGTTTTGCCGAGGCCCTCTGGCGCATGCAAGCGTTCGCCGATCTGGGTGCCGACATCCTGTTTCTCGAGGCGCCGCAGGACGAGGCCGAAATGGAACGCTTCTGCAACTCGGTGCCGGGCCCCAAGATGGCGAACATGCTGGAGGAGGGCGTCACGCCCATTTTGCCGCCGGCGCGGCTGGCCGAACTGGGCTACAGCATCGCCGCCTATCCCCTGACCCTGCTGGCCACCGCCGTATATGCGATGCGCGTGGCCCTGGCCGATCTGGCCGCCGGCCGCACCCCCGAGCGCCGGGTCGACTTCGGGACCCTCCGCGACATCGTCGGCTTCGACGCCCATGACGACTGGCTGGCGTCATTCGACCGGCGGTGACGCCAAGGGGCGGGTGAGCCAGCGCTGAGACCGCCGGGAACCCCGGAAACCCTGCGGCCGGGTCAAGGCCCATCGCACAGCTGCCGCAGGCGCGGGAACAGCACTTCGTTCTCCAGGTAGATGTGGTGCATCAGGTGGGTTTCCAGCTCCTCGAGGGCCTGGAACGCGATGCGGTAGGTCGAGCAAGCATCGGTGGGCGGGGTGAAATCGGCGCTGAGTTCGCGAAGCTGCCGCAGCAGGGCGCCAAGGGCCTTGTGCTCGCGCCGGTTTCTGTCGATCAGTTCGCCGATCGACGCGAAGTCGGCCGGCGACGGCATGGCCTGTTTCGGCGCGGGGTGGTGCAGCGCCTTGATGCAGGGGAGCAGGATGTCTTCCTCCTGGAGCAGGTGCGATGCCAGGATCGCCTGCAGTTCGGCGAAGCCGTCGGCCAGCGGTTGCAACTCCGGATGGGCGCCACCGTGCTGGGCGAGTACCTTGCCGAGAAGGGTCTGAATGCGGGGCAGTCTGGCCCGGGTGAAGCGATGGTGCCGGCCCGAGATGAAGCCGGCCTGTTCGGTCACCGTCTGTTGCTCGGGTGCCAGCAGGCTTTCGCCTTGCGCCCGCACCAGGGCGCCGAAGACGTCGTCCAGGTCGAGCTGGTTTCGCCGGCACGCTTCCGCCAGCGTCTGTTCGCCCATGCAGCAGGCATCGAGGCGATAGGTTTCCAGCACCCTGGCGGCGGCGGAACCGGACAGGGCGATGTCTCTGAGCGTCATGGCGGTGTTGATGGTCATGGCGTGGCTGTCTGCGGTGGTGGGACGGTCGGGCAACCCGGCCGGCATTGTACGCGGCATGCCGGTGGCATCGGCCGTGGAGACGATGGCGGCGAATCGGGGGAGTGTCTCCGCCCGGTCGCCCGGGCCCCTAGGCTTCCTGCCGGCGCCATTGCTCATGTCCGTGGGCAAGGGCTTTTTAATAATTTCGAAATGGGAGAGACTAGCAATATTTGATGAGCAATCATAAATACAGTTTTTCGACCGTATTTGTGATCCGATATTTCCTGCCGGCAGGACCGTTGTCCGCCGCGATTTCCGGCTGCCTGCCAGCCAGCAACGCCTTGGCCGGATTTGGCCTGCCGGGGCCGCGGGACGGGGAATTTCCGGGCCGCGGGCGTGTCTGCACGCCATTTTGGGCCGCATGCGAAAGGGTTTCTCCCGGCAGGTGGTTCCCTGCCGCTGGCCCGGTGCCGGACGCCGTGGCCGGGTCGGGCCCAGGTTCCCGGGATATGTCGCCCTCTCTTGCGCCACCTGATCGTATTTCCGCGCCGCCATGACGATCCTTGAGCAGCTCCGCCTGGCGATGGCCTATGTGGGGCTTGGGGCCATCGGGCTGATGCTGGCGATAGCCCCCGGGTATGCCAGCCCGATATTTCCCGCCGCCGGCCTGGCGCTGGCCGCCGTGCTCAATCATGGCCGATCCGCCCTGCCGGCGCTATGGCTGGGGTCCTTTGTCCTGAATCTGGCGCACACCGTCATCCATGGTGTCCTCGACCCGGCCAGCACCTGGGCGGCGGCCATCATCGCCCTCGGGTCATCCATGCAGGCCTGGTCGGGCAGCCTGCTCGTGCGCCACGGGCTGGGCACGGCCTGGCGGCGGCTCGAAACCGAGCGGGATACGCTCCGGTTCCTGTTCTTCGGTGGCTTCCTGGCCTGCACCATTGCCGCCTCCATCAACGCCCCGGCACTCCTTGCCATCGGCATCATCCACAGGGCCCAGTTCGCCTTTACCTGGTGGAACTGGTATGTCGGCGATTTGCTGGGTGTCCTGATCTTTGCGCCGCTGACCATCTGTTTTGTCTGCTCCCGGGAAATCTTATGGCGCGAACGCTGCCAGAAAATGGCCGCCCCGGTGATCCTGACGCTTGGGCTGACGGCACTGGCCTTCATGGGGGTTGCCCGATGGGAGGAATTGATCCAGAGGCAAAACCTCGAGAGCGACGGGGAAAAAATCGCCAAGAATATTGCCGACCGGCTGGTCACCCACCGGGAGGTCCTGGCATCCCTGAATCATTTCATCCAGGCGCGGCCGGATTTCACCTTCCAGGAATTCGAAACGTTTACCCGGGTAACCCTGCGGGACAATCCGGATATCTTTGCCCTCAGCGTCAACGATCTGGTGCCCGACGGGCAGCGGGCCGCCTACGAGCGGGCGATGAGCGAGCTGTCACCCCTGGGGGCCTTCCGCATCACCGACCGGGACAGCCGCAAGCAGCCGATTCCTTCGGCCCATCGCCTGTTTCATGTGGTCGTCCGCTACATCGTGCCGCTGGCCGGCAACCATGAGGCGGTCGGCTTCGATATCAATTCCGAGCCCATCCGCCAGGACGCCATCGCGCGGGCCATGGCCAGCGGCAGGATGGCGGTCACCGCGCCCATCCGCCTGGTGCAGGAAAAACAGTCGCGGGTTGGCGTGCTTGAGCTCGACCCCATCCTCGAACATCCCCTGTCCGGGATCCGGGGCGTTGCCGACGTGCGCCGTTTCGCGGTCTCCGTGGTCAAGGTCGACCAGATGCTCGAGATCGCCACGCGCGGCCTGGTGCCGGAGGGCCTGTCGTTCCGGGTGACCGATGCCCGCGAGGCCGGCCCCCATGGCCTGTTGTACCGGTCCACCGCGACCGGGGACGCGGCGACGCCCGCGGACGCCCGGCACCGGGATGCCCCGGAATGGACGACATCCCTGCACATGGCCGACCGCGAGTGGCTGCTCACGGTCGCCGCCGACGAAGCCTATCGACAGCAGCAGCGCCCCTGGCTGGCCTGGGCCGTGGGCGTGGTCGGCTTGCTGTTTACCGCGCTTTTGCAGATTCTGCTCCTGGGCATGACGGGCCGGGCGGCGCTGATCCGGCAGCAGAACGACATCCTGCAGGCCAGCCAGGCGCAACGGCTGCTGGCCGAGCAGAAGCTGCAAGCCCTGAACAGCCGGCTCGAGCAGCGCGTGGCGGCGCGCACCGAGGCCCTGGCCCGGAAATCCACCGAGTTGGCCATTGCCGAGGAACGCATGCGCCTGGCGCTGCAGGCCAGCAACGGGAGCCTGTGGGACTGGAATGTCACGACCGGGGAAACCTATTGCAACCCGGCCTACTACCGCATGCTGGGCTACGATCCGCAGGAACTGGGAAGCGGCATCCAGGGCCATCTCGTCGAACTCCTGCACCCGGAAGACAGGGAGCGGGTCTTCACCCTGATCCGCGAGCGGCTGGTGTCTCCCGGCAGTTTCGAGGTCGAGTTCCGCCTGCGGGACAAGGGCGGCCACTATCATTGGATGCTCAGCAAGGGACATACGGTTGACTGGGATACCCGCGGCAGGCCCGTGCGCGCGGTGGGAACCTACACCGACATCACCGAGCGCAAGGAGGCCGAGCTGGCCCTGCAGCAGAGCGAGCTGCGATATCGGGACCTGAGCAACCTGCTGGAGAAGAAGGTCGCGGAGCGCACCGAGCAGCTGGCGGAAGCCAGTGCCGCCAAGAGCACCTTCCTCGCCCACATGAGTCATGAGCTGAGGACCCCGATGAACGCCATACTGGGCTTCGCGCAGATACTCCGGCACGATCGGTTGACGGCCGAACAGGTGGACATGGTGGCGACGATCCATGAGGCGGGCGAAAACCTCATGACCATCATCAACGACATTCTGGATCTGTCGAAGATCGAATCCGGGCAGCTTCGCATGGAGCGGCAGGAATTTACCCTGACCGTCCTGCTCGACCGGGTTCGGCGATTGTTGCAGAACATGGCCAAGGGCAAGGGTCTGGGCTTTCAGCTGCTGCCGCCCGAACAGGAGCTGGGCACCCTGTATGGCGACCCCCAGCGGCTCCAGCAGGTGCTGATCAACCTGGCCGGCAATGCCATCAAGTTTACCGAGCGGGGCAGCGTCCAGATTCTGGTGATTGCCGAGAGCGCGCAGGGCCATTCCGCGCGCGTGCGCTTCGAGGTCAGGGATACCGGCATCGGCATCGCTGCCGACGTCCTGGCAAGGCTTTTCCAGCCGTTCAACCAGGGCGATGCCAGCATCACGCGGCGGTTCGGCGGTACCGGTCTGGGGCTGGTCATCAGCAAGGGGCTGGTGGAACAGATGGGCGGCCAGATGGGCGTCGTCAGCCGGCTGGGGCAGGGCAGCACCTTCTGGTTCGAGATGCCGTTCGACCGGGCCGTGCAGGAATATCCGGCGGTGATCCGGCTGGTCCCGAAGCCCAGGCCGCCGGCCAGCGGCCGCCTGGCCGGGACAAGGGTGTTGGTGGTCGAGGACAACCTCATCAACCAGCGTCTGGCCCGGCGCGTTCTCCAGCAGCAAGGTGCCATCGTCGGACTCGCGGGCAATGGGCAGGAGGCGCTGGACACCCTGACCAGCCAGCCGCACGGCTTCGACATCGTGCTGATGGACATCCAGATGCCGGTCATGGACGGACTGACCACCGCCCGGGAAATCCGCAAGCACGACACCCTCAAGGACTTGCCGATCATCGCCCTGTCGGCCGGGGTCCTGCCCGAGGAACGCGAGGCCGCCTTCCGGGCCGGCATGGACGATTTCCTCGCCAAGCCGCTGGATCTGGACCAGCTGACCGAGGTATTGCCCCGTTACTGCCAATCTCCCGCTCCCGGCCCGGAAGCGGCCGGGGCGAGGGAGTTGACGTGAGATGAGCCGGCTGTAGCCCCTGGCCGGTGGCCCCGCGGGGTCCGCGAGAGCCACCGGGGTGCATCACCGGGGCAGCCGGTCCATCCAGTCCAGGGTAGCCCGGATCATGTCCCGGTAGACCGAGTCCTGGTCCAGGCCGAGCGCTTTCGCCACCTTGAAACCGTGATCGCCGCCCGCGACGATCTTCAGGGCGGCGGGGCCGGCCAGTTGCGGCAGCTGCGCTTGCAGCAGGTCAAGGTCGCACAGGGTATCCCGGGTGCCTTGCAGGAACAGGGCCGGGCAGTGAATGTCCGGCCAGTGCCCGGTGCGAATCCTGTCAGGCTGCCGGGCCGGATGCAGCGGGTAGCCGAGGAACACCAGCCCGTCGCATGGCAGGCCGTGGGCAACGGCCAGCGAAGCCATCCGGCCACCCATGCTCTTGCCGCCCAGCAGCAGCCGACCCGGCCGCCAGCTGGGGTGATGCCTGACGGCGCTGGCGACGGCCACCCAGGTCTGTTCCAGCACCGCCGGGCGGTCCGGGGCCTTGCGCCCGGATTCGGTATAGGGGAAGTTGAAGGTGACGCTGAGCAGGCCGGCCCTGGCAAAGGCCCGGTGAAAACAGCGCATGAACGGATGGTGCATGTCGTTGCCCGCCCCGTGCGCCAGGATGATGGCGTCGGACTGGCCCGGCACGAAGCGGTCCGGCATGGCCCAGAGCGCGGTGATGTCGGTGCCCGGCCGGACGCGTATCGTGTGCGAGTGCTCCTGCATGGCGGCGTTCCCGTGGTGGTGGTCCAGGTGGCGGCCGGCCCCGTCACTCGCGCCGGAGCGTGCTGCCCACCCAGGTATGCCGGACCGCCATCTGGATTTCCCCCAGGAACAGGATCAGCGCCAGGATCAAGGTGCACATCGCCAGCACGAACAGCACGCCGAGGGTCTCCGAGGGATCGAAGTGCAGCAGGCCGCCGAGAAACAGCAGGGCCACCAGCGTGCAGATCAGCAGGGCACTGGCGACGCACAGGCCGACCGCCGAGCCGGCCAGTTTCAGGCGGCGCAGCTGAACCTTCAGCTCGACCCGCGATATCTCGACCGATTGCCCGGCCTCGATGAGCGTTTCCAGCCGGCGGGCGCGATCCACCAGACGGGCGATGCGGATACTCAGCACATTGATGAAGCTGCCGATGCCGGTCAGCAGGAACACGGGCGCCACCGCCACCTTGATCAGTTCGGCGATATCGGCGACGTCGTAGTAGCTCTCTATCATGGCGGGCTGTCTCCCGCATTCGGCACGTCATCCGTCCCGGACCGCTGGCCGAACGCCGACGCGAACCAGTCCGTCAATGCCCGTGCCTGCCCAAGGTCGCGCAGGCCACGCTGTACGCGATCCTGATTGCCCCACACCACCTCCGCCAGCTCGCCGCTGGCGACACGCGCCTCGATGTCCCGGCAGTACAGGCCCAGGTCCCGCTCGACGTAGAAACCGTAGGTCCGGCACGCCACGGGGCGATAGGCATAGACGCGGCAGGCGCCAGCGGTGCGATCCAGCAGCGGGCAGACCAGCGGGCGCTGCGGCGTCGCGGCCAGGGACCGGAGCGCCTGGCGGATGCTGTCGAGTTGTGCCGGTGGCAGCGCGTTCAAGCCCTGGTGGAGCAACGCCCACTCCGCGGGCGTCAGTTGCGGCATCTCCGCCAGGCGCCGGCAGCAGCCATCGCAGCCGCGGCGGCAGAGCCAGTCGGGGTGCGCCGCGCGAATCGCCTCGACGCGTGCCGCGATGTCGGCATGGAGTCGGGCGAGCGTCATGGCTGGCCGCCGGCTATCGGGGCGGCATCCCGGGCGATGCGGGCAGCGTGAGGGTCCGGCATGTTCAGATCGGCAGGATGGAGGGTCGACGTCCAGACGCGGCCCGGCGCAGGTCGGCATCGCCCCGCCCGCCGGCGTCCCAAGGGGTCACTTGATACCCAATAACGACGCATTGTTCAACAGGTGCCGGCCGCCGTGTGCGGGTCCGTCCTAGGCACCGCCGGGACGCCGCCGTCCGCCGCAAAACGGATCGAGGCTCGGGTGTCCAACCCGCGCAACCCGTGGCAAACGGCTCGTTTGCGGAACAGTGCCAAAATTCGCCTTGATGATGCGCGAAGCCATAGAATGACGACCGTCCCGAGGGTTCGAGATGGGCCTTGCCGTCCAGCCGCAAAGGGCGGGATCGGCATGGCCTGCCGTTGCGGGCCTTGCGCCACGCCATTTTCGCTTCCCAGCGGGCAACCCGACCCTTTCCTCCATTTGTCCTGTGAGTTTTTCAACGTGAGCGACAGATTCCGCCCAAGGATTCCCCGTACCTTCTTCCTGCTGGCGTTGCTGCTGGTGCAGGGCTGCGCGTCGATCTACAAGCCGCAGAACGAGCCGATTAGCAAGATCGACAACAGCAAGGGGTACCGGATGCGGACCACGCGCAACGGCGATTTCGGCGATCACCTCATCTTCATGGCGTTCTCCGGCGGCGGTACCCGCGCGGCAGCGCTTTCCTACGGGGTATTGAAGGAGCTGCGCGATACGCAGGTCAATTCGCATCAGCAGCGCGTGCGGCTGCTGGATGAGGTCGACACCATCAGCTCGGTGTCGGGCGGCAGCTTTACCGCCGCCTACTACGGCCTGTTCGGCGACAAGATCTTCACGGATTACGAAGGGGTCTTCCTGCGGCAGAGCATCCAGGGCACGCTGATCCGCAAGCTGTTCAGTCCGGCCTATTGGTGGAACAGCCTTTTCAGCGGCTTCGACCGCACCGAGATGGCCATCGACTATTACGACCGGCAAATCTTCGAGGGCAAGACCTTTGCCGATTTCAACCTGAGGCAGGGACCTTTCATCGAGATCAATGCCACCGATCTGGGGGTCGGCAACCGTTTCTCCTTCATCCAGGGTTTCTTCGACCTGATCTGCTCGGACCTGGACCAGATGTCCATCGCCCGTGCGGTGACGGCCTCCTCGGCGGTGCCGATCGCGTTCCCGACCGTGGTGCTCAAGAACTACGCCGGGCAATGCGACCAGCGTGACTCGGGGCTGGTCAAGTTCTTCGACCGGTACAGCGGCGAAGACCCGCGGGTCAAGGAAATAAAGGACCGCATCGCCTCCTACCTGGACGGCAAGAGCCGCCCCTACATCCACCTGGTGGACGGCGGCATCAGCGACAACCTGGGCCTCAGGGCCTTGACCGACCGCATCGAGACGCTGGGCAGCGGACTGATCTTCGAGACCCTGCACAAGGTGCCGAGGAACATCCTGGTCATCTTCGTCAACGCTCAGGTGAAGCCGGAGCGCGGGATCGACCGCTCGGCGGAAAAGCCCTCGATCACCGATACCATCGATGCCTTCTCGGACGCGCAGATGTCGCTCTACAACGACGAGACCCGGCTGCTGATCCAGCGAAAGCTGCAAGAGCTGAAGGATCACATGCACGAGCGGGGCCATGAGGTGAACGTCTATCTCTCCGAGGTCTCGTTCGAGTCCGTCCAGGCGAAGACCCTGAGGACCTACCTCAACAGCCTGCCGACGACCCTGGAGCTGTCCGACCAGGATGTCGACATGCTGATCGATGCCGCTGCCACCATCCTTCGCGGCAATCCCGGTTACCGCAACTTCCTGGAGGCGAATGGCGGCCTGCGGTTCAGCCACCCCACCCATGCCGGGGATGGCCGTCCGCCGGTGGTGAAGGCCGCCGCACCTTCCGCCAGGCCATAGCCATCGGGGCCGGCTTCATTCGAAGCGTGCGCTGACCTTGCGGCGGCCATCCATCTGCACCTGGCAGGCGGGATCGGTGCCGCTGCAACCGTCGCCCCAGCCGACGAAGCGATGGCCGGCGGCCGGGGTGGCGCTGAGGGTGACGGCGGTCCCGGCGGTGAAGCGCGCTTGGCAGCGGCGGGCCTGGTTGCCGCATGTCAGGCCCGCCGGTGCGCTGGCGACGCTGCCGAAACGGGTTTTGCCGAGGTCGAGGGTGTATTTCGGCAACGGCTTGAACTGCGCCTGTACCGTGGTCGTCGGCCGGGTCAGGGTCACCGTGCAGCGCGACCCCTCGGCGGCCGGGCATCCCGTCCATTTGCCGGACTGGTAGCCTGCCTTCGGGGTGGCGCTCAGGGTGACCACGGCATCCTTGCCAAAGGCTTGCTGGCAGTTTATCTCCTGGCCGCCGCAGCTGATGCCTGCCGGCTCGCTGCTGACCAGGCCGTTGCCCGGGCGCTGGACCTTGAGCTTGTAGTCGGCCGAGGCCACGAACCGGGCCGATACCTCGCGATTCTGGTTCATCCGCAGTTCGCAAGCCTTGGTGCCCTGGCAGGCGCCCGACCAGCCGAGGAAATTGCTGTCCGCGGCTGGCGCGGCGAGCAGCGTGATCTTGGTGCCCTCCAGGAAGCTCGCGTTGCAGGTCTTGCCGCAGTCGATCCCCGATGGGGTGCTGGTGACGGCGCCGGCCCCGGGCGTGCCGGTGCGGCTTACCTTGAGCGTGTAATGCTGGGCAACATAGCGGCCCAGACTGGCCTGCACGATTCCGACAGCACCATGATTGGCCAGCCAGACCACGGCTGCGCGGTTCTTGCCCTGCATCGTCACCTGCGGCAGTTCCGCTTTCTGGCTGGCCTGGCTCAGGACGGCGCTCGGCGACCAGCCGCCGTCCTGGTAATGACTGCCGCGGATGAGGTCCAGCGTACCGTTGGAGCGTGTCCAGGCAGCCGTCGCGTTGCCGCTGGCATCCATCGCGATGCGGGGAAAGGCCGCGTTGAGGTTGGCGACAAAGTCCGGCAGTTCGTTCCAGGCCCCGCCCTGATAGCGCCGGCTGCGGATCACCCAGACGCCGTCCGGACGCTGCTGCATCCACATGGCCATGGCAACGCCCGCCAGGCTGGCGGCGACCTGGGGGCTGTTCGCGTTTTCCCCGAGTGGACTCAGCAGGGTTGCCTGGCTCCAGCCGCCGTTGGCGAAGCGCCGGCTGAGCACGTAGTAGAGACCGCCGCCACCGGCCTGCAGCCAGACCACCGTGACCTCCCCGTTTTCGTCCACTGCCAGCTGCGGCTGCCTGGCGATACCGTCCATGGTGGTCAATGGCACGACGGTGGTCCACTGTCCGTTCTCGAAGTGGATGCTCTCGATGCTGCTGAACGAGCCCAGGCTGCTGGTCCAGACGACCGTCACATGGCCGCCCGGGCCGATCGCCACCTGTGGCTCGGAAGCGTTTTCCTGTGACCGGCTCAGCTGGTAGACCCTGCTCCAGTTGCCGTCCAGCAGCAGGCGGGCCTGCAGCACGCGGCTGTTGCCGGCCACGCTGATCCAGGTCGCGACCGCCTGACCGGTGGCGTTCATCGCGACGCGGGGGGTATCCGGGAGGATGCCCGGTTCACTGAGCGCCAGTGGCGTATTCCAGCCGGCAGCCTCGCGGCGGTAGAGGGCGGTTGCAACCGCTTCGGTAATGCCGTCGGAATTGACCCAGACAGCCCGCGCATTGCCGTTCCCGTCCATGGCGACGTCCGGCTGGGCGGCATTTTCCCCCAGCCGGTTGACCCGGGTGGTCGGCCCCCAGGTGCTGTTGTCCAGCTGCGCGCTCTGCAGGACCAGGTTGTTGCCATTGTTGAGCACCCATACCGCCGCCGCCTGGCCCGCCTGGTTGCCGGCGATCCGTGGCGGTCGCGCGTTGCGCAGGCTGCTGCTCAGGTTGCGGATGTCGTCGGACCAGATCCAGCCGGCCCGGCAGGTGGACACGAGGCTGAGGGCGATCAGCAACAGCAGGGCCAGCCGCCGCGCGGTGGCCTTCGGACGGGTATGGGCAGTCATGGATGGGTCCCCCTTCGAATTGTTCGTGAAACCACCGTGGTGTCAGGGGCATCCAGCATACCAAGCGGCAAGCCAGAAGATCAGGCGGTTTATCCTTTTATCTGGCGCCGCTTATTGCCCTGCTTCCGCGCTCTGCGAATCCACCCAGTCCAGGCTGCGGGTCACGGCCTTTTTCCAGCCGCCATACAGGGCAGCCTGCCGGTCGGCCTCCATCCGCGGTTCCCAGATCCGGTCGGATTGCCAGAGCCGGCGAAGCTCCGTCAGGTCGCGCCAGAGGCCGACCGCGAGCCCGGCTGCATAGGCCGCGCCCAGTGCCGTCGTTTCCGCGATGCGCGGGCGGATGACGGGCGCGCCCAGCAGGTCGGCCTGGAACTGCATCAGCAGCTCGTTGCCGACCATGCCGCCATCGACCTTGAGATGGCTCAGGGCATGGCCGGCGTCGAGCCGCATGGCGTCGAGGATTTCGCGGGTCTGGTAGGCGGTGGCTTCCAGGGTGGCGCGCGCCAGATGCCCCTTGTTGGCGTAGCGGGTCAGGCCGACGATGACGCCGCGGGCATCGTCGCGCCAGTAGGGTGCGAACAGACCGGAAAAGGCCGGGACGATATAGATGCCGCCGTTGTCGGGGACGGTCAGGGCCAGCGCCTCGATCTCGGCCGCCGACCGGATCAGCCCGAGATTGTCGCGTAGCCACTGCACCAGCGAGCCGGTCACGGCGATGGAGCCTTCCAGCGCGAAAACGGGCGCAGCCCCCTCCAGCTGGTAGGCGACCGTGGTCAGCAGGCCATGGGTGGAGCGCAGTCGCTGCTCTCCCGTGTTGAGCAGCATGAAGCAGCCGGTGCCGTAGGTATTTTTGGCCTCGCCCACCGCGAAGCAGGTTTGCCCGAACAGGGCCGCCTGCTGGTCGCCGAGGATGCCGGCCACGGGAACGCCCGAGAGGCAGCCGCGGGCAGTGCCGTGCCTGGCCGACGAGGGCCGGATGGTGGGCAGGAGGCTGCGCGGGATCGCCATCGCCTCCAGCAGTTCCTCGTCCCAGTCCAGCGTGTCGAGGTTCATCAGCAGCGTGCGCGAGGCGTTGCTGGGGTCGGTCACATGTACGCCCCCGGTCAGGTTCCACACCAGCCAGGTATCGAGGGTGCCGAACAGGAGTTCGCCGCGCCGGGCCCTTGCCCGTGCGCCGGGGACGTGATCCAGCAGCCATTGCAGCTTGGGACCGGAGAAGTAGGTGGCGATCGGCAGGCCGGTTTTGTCGCGCAGCCGGTCCGCCCCGGCCGCGCCGGCCAGCCGCCGGCACAGCGCCGCGGTGCGGGTGTCCTGCCAGACGATGGCGGGATGGATGGGCTGGCCGGTTGCCCGGTCCCAGACCACCACCGTCTCGCGCTGATTGGTGATGCCGACGGCGGCAACGTCATGGGACTTGCAGCCGGCCTGGGCCAGGGTTTCCCGGATGAGCCGCTCGCTGGTGTGCCAGATTTCCAGCGCATCATGCTCGACCCAGCCGGGCCGGGGATAAAACTGCCGATGCTCGGTTTGGGCGACGGCGACCATGCCGCCCCCACGGTTGAACAGGATGCAACGGGTACTGGTGGTGCCTTGATCGATGGCCAGCAAATAGTCGGACATGACGCCTGGGTGGGCAGCGGTGGGTCGGGGAATGCGGCAGAATACCGGAGCCATGGCCGCGAATGGAATGCCTCCTCAACCCCGGTTCCGTCCACCCATCCGCTTGCGGCAGACCGGCCGCCGGGGCGGGTCGGCGGCTGGATCGCCCTGGGGAAGGGCCGCACCGCTGTTGCCGGCCTGCCTGATCCTGTGGCTGTGCCGTCCGGGGTGGTCGATTGCCGGGGAGGATTGGCAGGCGCGGGCCTGGAGCACCTTCTATTATACCGACGATGTCGCTCTCTTCTCCGCGTCGCGCCGCTTGTCGCTGAATGCCGATCCGACCCAGCCGGCGCTGGACGATCGGCTGACGGGGCAGGGCAGCGACGGCGTTTTCGAACCGGGCCTGAAACTTTCCAGAAATTTCCGGACCGATTTCGGCACAACCCGGCTTGAGGCCAGCGGCGATGGCTATGTCTACCTGACCCGCACGCAGTTCACGCATGGCACCCTGCGACTACAGGCGCAGCAGGCCTTTACCGACACCACCGCGCTGAACCTGATCTATTACTACAGCCCCGATCTGTACCTGGGCGAGAATCTGGTGCGCCAGCCGGGACTGTTGCCGGCGGCGGCCGAGCCGGATGCCGAAGCGGGGCCTCTCGCCCCCGAAGTCCTGACCAGCAACATCGTCTCCCTGAGGCTGGATCAATCCCTGACGTCGACGCTCGGCTTCCAGCTGCTGGCCCGATACGGTAGCCGTCGCTACGACCCGGCCTTTGCGCAGCGCGATCTCGATTTCTGGACCCTGGGGCCTCACCTGAGCTGGAAGCCGCTGGCGGAGCTGACCTGGCTGGTCGGCTATCACTTCGAGCGCGGTCTGGCGGACGGACGCAGACAGCCCTGGCTGGCGGACGATGTCTCCTATGACAACAACTTTGTTTCCACCGAGCTGGAATACGAGTTTGCCGAACGCAACCGCCTGACGCTGGGACTGCACTACGAACTGAATGACTGGCTCAGCCGGCAGGCCCGCGACGCCCGCTATGGCACCTGCGAGAACGTCTATCAGGGTGAGATACTGCTCAGCCATGACTTCAGCGCGCTTACCCGGCTATATGGCGGTGTTCAGTATTCCAGCCGTTCGATCAATACGGATGATCCCGCGATCACCAATCTCAATGTCGCCTTCGGTATCCGGATGGATTTCTGAATCGGCGGGCGGCGCGGTGGTTCTGAACGGGGATTCCGGTCCATCCCGGCGCGATATCCTCCGCGTCTGATCCGTCCGGGGCGCGAGGTTTGAGCCGGACCCATGCGGTTTGTGCGCCTATCCGGGGCACCACTGTCCCATGCCTGAGGCGTTGTAGTCGGCCCTGAACAACCGCTGCAGCCCGCATGAATGCTGGCTTTTGGGGTGAGCACGAAGGTTCAGAACTCCCCGAATGAATTCCACTAGGTGCCAGTTTCTGGGAGATTTGTGATGTTCGCCGACGCGGCCACCGAGGACTTTTTCCGCGCCCGCCTGGACCCCATGATCGATCTGCGCCACCCGCTGGTGGTGTTGGCCTCTCGCATGCCGTGGCAGCGGCTCGAGGCATCGGTGGCGCACCTGTTCTCGCGCAAGGCGCGCGCCGCGCAGGCCATGCCCGATCTGGATCGGTTTGGTGAGGCTGGGCAACCCCTGGCGCGCAAGTCCAACGCCGGGCGCCCGCGGGTGCCGCTGCGCATCATGATGGCGCTGCTCTACCTCAAGCACGCCGTCAACCGCAGCGACGAGGCCGTGGTCGAGCGCGGGTGCGAGACACCTCGCTGGCAGTACGTCTCAGGTCTGGCGTACGACGAGGAGCGCCGGCCATGCGACGCCACCACGCGGGTCACGTGCCGCCGCCTGCTCGGCGAGGAAGGCGTGGAGGCGTTGTTGGCGCAGACTGTCAACCTGGCCGTGTCGCTCAAGCTACTTCCTGCGGCGGCCCTGGCCACCGTGGTGGTGGACGCCACCGTGCCGGAGACGGCGGTGGCGCACCCCACCGATTCGAAGCTGCTGGAGACGGCCCGCGCCAAACTGGTGGCCGCCGCGCAGGACGCCCTACGAGTTTGGGGTGAAGGTGGGCATTGCCGCCACCCTCCGGCACAACCTGATCGTGGGCGCCCGTGCGTTCCCCGGCAACCCGTACGACGGACACACCCTCAAAGAGCAGCTGGAGCAGGCGGCCATCGTGATGCAGGAGACGGGCATGAAGCCCGTGACGGCGTATGTGGACCTGGGCTACCGGGGCGTTGATGCCGACAACCCCACCGTTGCCATCAAGCACCGCGGCACGTACAAGACGCTCCCGGCCCGGGAGCGAACGCTGCTCAAACGCAGGCAAGCGATCGAGCTGATCATCGGGCACCTCACGGGCGATCACCGTATGGATCGCTGTCACGTGAAGGGCGAGCTGGGCGACAGCCTGCACGCTGGGTTGTGTGCGGCGGGCGACAACCTTCGCTGGCTGTTGCGCATGATTGCCAAGAAGGGCGTGTCCTTCTGGCTGCGGCTTTATTGGCGCCTGTGTCAGGCGGCGCCCATGCGGGCCAACTGGCCCCGGATGCTGCGCGACATCGCCTCCATCACGTCGAACCGGCCAGCGCCGGGAAGGGCGGCAGCTTGCGGATGAATAAATCAGGGCCGACGTTGTGGCCGCACACCGCATGCTGTACAGTCGAACAGGCCGATATCATAAGCACAAGAGAGGTACCTGCCGTGAACTCCGTCACTGTATATGCCGCCTGCACTCTGGCGCTTTTCCTCGCTTCCGGCGATCTCCTGGCGGCAAGATCGGGGCGGGGGCACGACCATGCTACAGCCGTCCAGGCCCAGAGCGAGAAAACCCAGAAATTCTGTTCCATCCAGACCTTGAAGGGCACCTACCTGTACTCGGAACGGGGTTACGACGAGGGCAATCCCTTTGCCGAGAGCGGTATGGAAACCTATGACGGCAAGGGCAACATCATCGGGTTCGGGAGCGACAGCAGCGACCCTGTCAATGGTTCGTTCGTCGGAACCTACCGTATCGAAGGGGACTGCTCGGGCACCCTGACCTATGACGGCGGGACGGTCTACAACATCTATGTGCAGCCCGATGGCAGCCTTTTCTCATTCCTCGATACCACCACGGGCAGCGTGCTTTCCGGCGAAGAGAAACGCATCTCGAAGAAACTGATTCTCAAGTAACCCTGGTCAGCCAGCGCCCAGGGTATTCCCACGGCGGGAATACGGCGGCATACCGGGTTTTCCGAAGGGTAAGCACTTCGCGACAAGTTGATTTGCCGTAAACTCTCGGCATTCTGGGATATGGACGGACGAGAGAGCAGTGGCACGAGTTGCACCGATAGAATTGGAGGACAGTGAGCGCGAATGCCTGATGGAGATCATCAAGAAGGGCGCGGATTGGCGCGAGCGAGATCGGGCGGAAACGATCTTGTTGCTGGCAGCAGGGTATAGCGTGCAATCGGTGGCGGAACAGCAGAGGCTGTGCCGGGAAGCGGTGCGGGTTCGGCGGCGCAAATGGCTAAAATCAGGTTTGGCGAGTTTGCCGGATCGACCGCGCAGCGGGGCACCGAGCAAGCTGACGGACGAGCACCGCCAGCAGTTGGGAACGTGGGTGGAGAGTGAAGCGTTGTCGTCGCGGGAATTGCTGACGCGCCTGGAGCGTGAATACCAGGTTGTCATCGGTCGGACCACCTTGCGCCTGGAATTGAAGCAACTGGGCTACGTGTGGAAGCGTACGCGCTACAGCTTGAAAAAAAACGCGATCCGGAGCGATTCGAACGGGCCCGAGGCGACATCGAAGATCTGATCCAACAGGCCCAAGCGGGCGAAATTGAGCTGGCTTATGTGGATGAGGCGGGTTTCGCGCCGCAACCGCCGAACCGCTCGGCCTGGAGCAAGGTGGGTGAAACGCATGCGGTGGTATCGAAGCGGCCGCAACGCCTGAATGTCATTGGCGCGCTGCTGTCCTCGAGGCGGTTGATGATGGCGAAGCTGTGGCATAGCGTGAATGGCCTGTGGTTCTTCGGTTTTCTCATGGCCCTGATCGAGCGGGTCAAGAAGCCGATGGTGGTAATCCTGGACAATGCATCGATCCACACGGCGAAAGCGCTGGAACCGTATTGGGAACTGCTGAAGGAGAAAGGCATGCGGTTTTACTTCCTGCCGCCCTACAGCCCGGAGTTGAACCGGATCGAAATCCTGTGGAAGAAGATGAAGTACGAATGGCTGCCCTTCAAGTCCTTCACGCCGACTGAGTTGGAACAGGCCATCGACAAAATCGGGGCTGGTTTCGGCTCAGAATACCAACTGACTTTCTGCTAGGCACTTAATGGCCGGTTTCATGCCGGCGGGTGGTGCGGAAAGACCGGCGCCGGGATAGCCGTTCTGGCGGATTGCCCCGGGACATCCGGACGTGGACGTGACGGATGGCCCGGCCCTGGCAGCAAGCCTGCCATCGGCAGGGGTTGCCAGCGCAATGCTGTGCCTGCCCACGAAGCGCGGATGACCGCGCTTGCCGCGACTGGCTTGCGGAAAGTCATCGCCCCGTCGAGTTCCCGGGCACAATCCATCGAGTCGGGCT
This sequence comes from Methyloparacoccus sp. NF-16, assembly GCF_056880625.1. Lineage (NCBI taxonomy): Bacteria > Pseudomonadati > Pseudomonadota > Gammaproteobacteria > Methylococcales > Methylococcaceae > Methyloparacoccus > Methyloparacoccus sp. NF-16. The sequence continues at coordinate 1,014,426 of NZ_CP174130.1, forward strand.
GGCCCATCCCTCGTCAGGCCAGGGTGCCGGTCCTCCTGCCCGGGGAAACGGGTACCGGAGGACCGGCAAGGGAACGCGCGTCCCCGGGCCGGGACGATCCCTCCGGAACCCGCTAGAATTCGGCGTCCAGGCGACGCCTGACATCCTGTTCCCTCATCCGAACGTCATTCGTGAACGCACTCTCCCACGAACAGCTGCCCCTGCTCGACTTCACCGAGAAGGCGTACCTGGACTATTCCATGTACGTCATCCTCGATCGCGCCCTGCCCCACATCGCCGACGGGCTGAAACCGGTGCAGCGGCGCATCGTCTATGCCATGTCCGAGCTGGGCCTCTCGCCGACCGCCAAGTACAAGAAATCCGCCCGTACCGTGGGCGATGTGCTCGGCATGTATCACCCGCACGGCGACCAGGCCTGCTACGAGGCCATGGTGCTGATGGCGCAGCCCTTTTCCTACCGCTATCCCCTGATCGACGGCCAGGGCAACTGGGGCTCGCCGGACGATCCCAAATCCTTCGCCGCCATGCGCTATACCGAGTCGCGCCTGACGCCCTACGCGCAGACCCTGCTGGCGGAACTGGAGCAGGGCACGGTGGACTGGCAGGCCAATTACGACGGCACCAAGGACGAGCCGCGGCTGTTGCCGGCGCGGCTGCCGAACGTGCTGCTGAACGGCGCCACCGGCATTGCCGTCGGCATGTCCACCGACATCCCGCCGCACAACCTGCGCGAAGTGGTCGAGGCCTGCATCCACCTGCTGGAAACGCCGGACGCCAGCCTGGAAGCCCTGTGCGAGCATGTGCGCGGACCCGACTTCACTACCGAGGCGGAAATCATCACCCCGCGCGAGGACATCCTCCGCCTCTATCGCACCGGCAACGGTTCGGTGCGCCTCCGTGCCCGCTGGGAGGTCGAGGATGGCAACATCGTCATCACGGCGCTGCCGCACCAGGTCTCGGGCGACACCGTCCTGCAGGCGATCGCCGCGCAGATGCAGGCCAAGAAGCTGCCGCTGGTCGAGGACCTGCGCGACGAGTCCGACCATGAGAATCCCTGTCGCCTGGTGATCATGCCGCGCGGTCGCAAATGCGATGCCGAGCAGCTGATGTCGCATCTGTTTGCCACCACCGATCTGGAGAAGAGCTACCGCGTCAATCTCAACATGATCGGTCTCAGCGGCAAGCCGCAGGTCAAGGGCTTGCGCGACATTCTGGTCGAGTGGCTGAGTTTCCGCACCGAGACCGTCCGCCGCCGTCTGCAACATCGGCTGGACAGGGTCCTCGCCCGGCTGCACATCCTCGATGGTCTCTTGATCGCCTTTCTCAATATCGACGAGGTCATCGCCATCATCCGCCGCGAGGATCAGCCCAAGCCGGTGCTGATGGCGCGCTTCGGACTCACCGATGTCCAGGCCGAGGCCATCCTGGAGCTGAAATTGCGCCATCTCGCCAAGCTGGAGGAGATGAGGATCCGCGGCGAGCAGGCGGAACTGTCGGAGGAGCGCGAGCGCCTGGAGGGCCTGCTGGCGTCGCCGCAGCAGCTCAGGAACCTGATCCAGCAGGAACTGCGGCAGGATGCGGACCGCTACGGCGATGCGCGTCGTTCGCCCATCGTCGCCCGCCAGGCGGCGCAGGCGCTGGACGTGACGGCGGTGATCGGCAGCGAGCCGGTGACCATCATTCTGTCCGAGAAGGGCTGGATACGGGCCGCCAAGGGCCACGAGGTCGATCCGCCGTCGTTGGCCTATCGCTCCGGGGACAGCTTCCTCGCCGCGGCCGCCGGCCGCAGCAACCAGCCGGTCTACCTGCTGGATTCCACCGGCCGGAGTTATGCCGTGCCGGCGCATGAGCTGCCCTCGGCGCGTACCCAGGGCGAGCCGTTGACCGGGCGCCTGAGTCCGCCAGGCGGCGCCGTCTTCAGCGCGGTTCTGGCCGGCGGCGAGGAGGACTGGTATCTCCTGGCCACCAGTGCGGGCTACGGGTTCCTCGCGCCGCTGAAGGAGTTCCACAGCAAGAACCGCACCGGCAAGGCACTGCTGACCGTGCCCCCCCATGCCACGGTGCTGCGCCCCGTCCGCATTGCCGCGCCGGAACACGATACGGTGGCGGTCGTGACCCGGCAGGGGCGCCTGCTGGCGTTCCCGGCGGCCGAGATCCCGGTGCTGAACAAGGGCAAGGGCAACAAGCTGATCCAGATCGTGACGGAGGAACTGGCCAATGGCACCGACAGCCTACTGGCGATGACGGGCCTCCCGGCGGGCGCCGGGCTCAGGCTCCACTGTGGCAAGCGCCACCTGAGCCTGTCGGCATCGGAGCTTGCCGGCTATCTGGGAGGCCGTGGCCGCCGCGGCAATCACCTGCCGCGCGGGTTTCAGCGGGTGGACAGCCTGGAGGTCCTGGCATGAGCGGTGGTCATGCCGGGGGCGATCGGTTGTCGGCCTTGCTGGCGTTCGATCTGGAAATCGACACCCGCGGGCTCATGTGTCCCTTGCCGTTGCTGCGCCTGAAAAAGGCCCTGCAAACCCTGGAGGGTGGGCAAGTCGTGCGGGTGTTGGCGACCGATCCGGCGTCGGTGCTGGATTTCGGGGTTTTCGTCGAGCAGACGGGTCACGCGCTGCTGGACTGGCGCGAGGAGACCGGCGTCTTCATCTACCTGATCCGCAAGGGCTGAACGCCGGCCGTGGGACAGTTCCGGCAACCCGGCGCTAGTCGCTCACAGCCAGGGCTTGCCCCGGCCCACCCGCGTCAGGTGGTGATCGGGACAGCTGCCGTCGCGCAGGCTGATCACGGACCAGCCCCGGCTCTCGGCCTCCCGTTCCAGGATAGCGTCCGGGTCGACTGCCACCGGGTGCTCCACCTGTTCGAGCAGGGGCAAGTCGTTGTGGGAGTCGCTGTAGAACCAGCTGCCGCGGAGATCGTGTCCGTTCCCGGCCAGCCATTCCTGTAGCCGGGTAACCTTGCCGGCCTGGAAGCAGGGGGTGCCCTCGTATCGGCCGGTGTAGTGGCCATCGCTGAACTCCGGCGCGGTGGCGATCAGGTGCTCGATGCCGTACAGCACCGCGATGGGTTCGGTGACGAAGCGGTTGGTCGCGGTGACGATCAGCAGGGTGTCGCCCGCCGCCCGGTGGCGCGCGATCAGCTCGCGCGCGGCCGGCAGCAGGATCGGTTCGATCTTTTCGTGCACGAACGCCGATCGCCAGCGGTGAAGCTGGTCGGCCGGGTGCTCCGACAACGGTTTCAGGGCGAAGGCCAGGAATTCGCCGATATCCAGTTTCCCCGCCTTGTAGTCCTCATAGAAGCGCGCATTTGCCGCTTCATAATGATCGCGATCGACGATACCCCGGTCGACGAGGAACTGGCCCCAGAGATAATCGCTGTCACCGGCGATGAGGGTGTTGTCGAGGTCAAAGATTGCCAGAGTCACGCGTTTCCTTTACATTCGGCGATTAGTGAAAAGGCCGGTCTGACCCGGCGCGGTGGGCTCGCCTGCTGGCCCCGCGGCCGGCGGCACAAAGCCGCGGATTATACCTATTCGAATTCCTGAACCTGGCCAGCCATGATAGACCGTGACGGATACCGCCTGAATGTCGGCATCGTGCTTTGCAACAACGAGCGCCGTGTCTTCTGGGCGCGCCGGGTCGGCATGCGTTCCTGGCAGTTTCCCCAGGGCGGCATCAAGCGCAACGAGAATCCCGAGGACGCCATGTACCGGGAGCTCTACGAGGAGGTCGGCCTGCGCAGCCGCGATGTCCAGCTGATCGGGCGCACCAGCCAGTGGCTGCATTACGACCTGCCGGAGCGTTACATCCGCAAGCGTTCCTATCCGCTCTGCATCGGCCAGAAGCAGCTATGGTTCATGCTGCGGCTGATGTCGCCGGAATCCCATATCCGGCTGGATTGCTCGGTAAAGCCCGAATTCGATACCTGGTGCTGGGTCGACTACTGGGATCCGGTCAGGGATGTGGTCTATTTCAAGCGCCAGGTCTACCAGCAGGCCCTGACCGAACTGGGCGACCTGCTTGGCTTCGCCCGACCCAAGTCCGAACTGCCGGCGCTGTTGCAGGCCGAGCACCACTGACCCTCATCGCCGTGCCGCTCAATAGCCGGCCGAGCCGACATCCAGCCCTGCCGGCAACCGGTCCAGGCGCCTGACCACGGTCGCCAGGGTACCGTCCTCGCGCAACTCGATCCAGCGATATCCCGGCGGAACCGCGTCCAGGCCGAAATCCGCCTGCCGTGGTCCGAACTGGAAGCAGGTCGACGGGCTACCCAGCAGGCGAATGCCGTTCAGTTCCTCATCCAGAACTTGGTGGATGTGGCCGAAGACGATGCCGCGCACCTGTGGGTGCCGCGAGAGCTGCTCGAAGAACGCGCCGGTGTTTTCGAGCTGCATCGTGTCCATCCAGGCGCTACCGCTCGGGACCGGGTGGTGGTGCAGGGCGATCAGGGCGTGCCGCTCCGGTTGCTGTTCCAGGAGGCTGGCCAGTGTCGCGAGTTGCGCCGCCGACAAGCGGCCCTTCGGCGAGCCAGGCACGGTGCTGTCCAGACAGATGATCTGCCAGTCCGGCAGCAGTATCTGCGGTTGGACATGCAGGCGTCCCCCGGCCAGATGGCGCGCCAGCAGTGCCGGATCGTCATGATTGCCGGGCAGGCACCAGGCCTGGCAGGGCAGGTCGGCCAGTAGGCTGGCCAGGCGCATGTAGGTTTCGGGGCAGGCATCCTGGACCAGGTCCCCGGTCAGCAGCGCCAGATCGGGCGGGGTGCCATCGGCAAGCGCGGCAGCCAGCGTTTCCCGGAAGCTGCGCTCGGTATCCACGCCCAGCAGCGTGTCGCCGGGCGCCTTGCGAAGATGAAAATCCGTCAGCTGCAACAGGCGTATCAGGCGGGTATCCTCGGTCAGGCGTGGTTTCGCGGTGCCGCCCCGGGGCGGCATTCCGGCGGGCGGCGGCGCCGCTCGATCAATAATGCAGCAGCGAATGAATCGGCCAGCGCTCCAGTCTGTCGCGGCCGCGCAGCGCGTCCAGTTCGACCATGAAGGCGCACCCCGCCACCTCGGCACCCAGCGACTCGATCAGCTCGCAGCTGGCCCGTGCCGTGCCGCCGGTTGCCAGCAGGTCATCGATGATCAGTACGCGGTCACCCTCGCCGACGGCATCGGTATGTACCTCCAGGGCGGCCGATCCGTACTCCAGGTCGTATTCCATCGATTTCACCTGGTAGGGCAGCTTGCCGGGCTTGCGCAGCGGCACGAAGCCAACGCCCAATTCCCAGGCCACCAGGGAACCGAAGATGAAGCCGCGAGCCTCCATGCCGGCGACCGCGGTGACGCCCTGGCCGAGGAACGGCCGGTGCAGGCACTCCACGGCCAGCCGCAGGCACTCGGCATCGAGTACCACTGGCGTGATATCCTTGAAGAGGATGCCTGGCCTGGGGAAATCGGGAATGTCGCGGATCCTGGCCTTGATCCGTTCCATCAGGCGCTTTTCCTGGCGGGTTTGGCGCCGGTCGCGCGGTAATGCTCGATGCTCTTCAGGATGCCGGCTGTATCCAGTCCTGCCACTGACAGCACTTCTTCGCGGGTGCCCTGCTCGATGAACAGGTCGGGCAGGCCGATGGTGAGCAGCGGCGTGCGGCAATGGTGGGCGTTCAGCACCTCGTTGACGCCATTGCCGGCGCCGCCGGAGATGACGTTTTCCTCGATCGTGACCAGCAGTTCGTGCTCCTTGGCCAGCTTCAGGATCAGTGCCTCATCCAGGGGTTTCACGAAGCGCATGTTGACGACCGTGGCATTCAGCTGCTCGCCGACTTCCAGGGCCGGCTGGACCATGGCGCCGAAGGCCAGCAGCGCGATGCCCTTGCCCTGGCGCCGCACGTCGGCCTTGCCCAGCGGCAGCGCGCTCATGGCCGCTTCGACCGGCGTGCCGGGACCCTTGCCGCGCGGATAGCGGACCGCGGCCGGACCGTCGAGCAGGAAGCCGGTGTAGAGCATCTGCCGGCATTCGTTCTCGTCGGCCGGCGCCATGATGACCATGCCCGGCAGGCAGCGCAGATAGCTGAGGTCGAAGCTGCCGGCATGGGTCGGGCCGTCCGGGCCGACCAGGCCGGCGCGGTCGATGGCGAACAGCACGGGCAGCTGCTGCAGCACCACGTCATGGATCAACTGGTCATAGGCGCGCTGCAGGAAGGTCGAGTAGATGGCGACCACCGGCTTGAAGCCCTCGCAGGCCTGGCCGGCCGCCAGTGTCACGGCATGCTGCTCGGCGATGCCGACGTCGAAATAGCGTTCCGGGAAGCGTTTCTCGAATTCCACCAGTCCCGAACCTTCCCGCATCGCCGGCGTGACGCCGAGCAGGCGCGGGTCGCGTTCGGCCATGTCGCACAGCCACTGCCCGAACACCTCGGTGTAGGTCGGCGAGCTGGGCTTGGCCTTGGGCAGGTGGTCCTTGCTGGGATCGAAGGTACCGACGCCATGATAGGCGACCGGGTCCTTTTCGGCTGGCAGGTAGCCCTTGCCCTTCCTGGTGACGACATGCAGGAACCGAGGGCCATCGGTCTGGCGCAGGTTGCGCAGGGTCGTGATCAGCGTGTCCAGGTCGTGGCCGTCGATCGGGCCGATGTAGTTGAAGCCCAGCTCCTCGAACAGGGTACCGGGTGCGACCATGCCCTTGACATGCTCTTCCGCCCGCCGGGCCAGCTCCCACACCGTCGGCATGCGATTCTTCAGCAGCTGCTTGCTGCCCTGCCGGATGGTGGAATAGAAGCGGCCCGACAGCAGCTTGGCCAGGTAGTTGTTCATCGCCCCCACGTTCGGCGAGATCGACATCTCGTTGTCGTTGAGCACGACCAGCAGGTTGGCGTCCAGGGCACCGGCATGATTGAGGGCCTCGAAGGCCATGCCGCCGGTCAGCCCGCCGTCGCCGATGATGGCCACGGCATGGGCGTTGCGCTGTTCCAGCCGGGCGGCGATGGCCATGCCCAGGGCGGCGCTGATGGAGGTGCTGGAGTGACCCACGCCGAAGGTGTCGTAGTCACTCTCGTTGCGGCAGGGGAAGGCCGACAGCCCGTCCTTCTTGCGGATGGTGGGCATGCGTTCGCGCCGCCCGGTCAGGATCTTGTGCGGATAGGCCTGATGGCCGACGTCCCAGACCAGCCGGTCGTGCGGGGTATCGAAGACATAGTGCAGCGCGATCGTCAGCTCGACCGTGCCCAGGCCCGCCGCCAGGTGGCCGCCCGACTGGCTGACGCTGTGCAGCAGGAAGTCGCGCAGTTCCTCGGCCAGTTGCGGCAGCTGGTCTTCCGACAGGGCGCGCAGGTCGGCCGGGTCGGTGATGGTGTCGAGCAGGGGGGCGTGGGTGGATTGAGTCATGGGGAGTTCTGTCCTGGCGGTCGGCGAGCGCCGCGGGTGATGCAACCTAGTTGATGAAGCGCGCGAGGTTTCCGTGTCGCATGGCGAGGCAGCGGCTCTGCGGCCAGCCGGGCGGGGTTGCCGGGGTCAATGATGCCTCTCGATGATGAACCGCGACAACTCGCGCAGCAGGTTGGCCTCCGGGCCCATGCCCGCGAGGCTGTCCAGCGCCGATTCGTGCAGCTCCCGGGCCTTCTGTTTGGCGCCGGCCAGCCCCAGCAGGGCCGGGTAGTTGGGCTTGTTGTTGTCGCGATCCTTGCCTTGGGTCTTGCCGAGGGTCTGGGTATCGCTTTCCTCGTCGAGGATGTCGTCCTGGATCTGGAAGGCCAGCCCGATGCACTTGGCATAGTGGTCGAGGCGGTCGGTCACCACCGGCTCGATGGGCGTCTGGGCCAGCGCCGCCAGCTTGACGCTGGCACGGATTAGGGCGCCGGTCTTGCGGATGTGCATGCTTTCGAGGCTCGGCAGGTCCAGCGCCTGGCCGACCGCATCCAGGTCGATGGCCTGGCCGCCGACCATGCCCAGCGAGCCGCTGGCCATGGCCAGGCACTCGATCATGGCGACGCGGTTTTCCGCCGGTACCCTGATGCTCGGGTCATGGGCCAGCACGTGAAACGCCAGCGCCTGCAGGCCGTCGCCGGCGAGGATCGCGGTGGCCTCGTCGAAGGCGATATGACAGGTGGGCTTGCCGCGCCGCAGGGTGTCGTTGTCCATCGCCGGCAGGTCGTCGTGAATCAGCGAGTAGACGTGAATCATCTCCACCGCGGCTGCCGGGCCGTCCAGCAGGTCGAGCGCCAGGCCCAGCGCCTGCCCGGTGGCATAGGTGAGCAGCGGCCGCAGCCGCTTGCCGCCGCCCAGCGCGGAATAGCGCATGGCCTGGTGCAGCCGTTCCGGCATGCGGGTCTCGGCGGGCAGGCGGGCGTCCAGGGCGGCTTCGGCGCGGGTCTGGCAGGCCGCCATGAAGTCTGGCAAGGCGTCAGGAGATGTCATCGGTGAAAGGCTTGTAGGTGGGTTCGCCGTTTTCTTCCAGCAGGATGCGAACTTTCTGCTCGGCTTCCTTGAGGGCATTCTGGCAGCTGCGCGTCAGCTGCACGCCGCGTTCGAACAGGCGCAGGGATTCCTCCAGGGAGAGATTGCCCTGCTCCATGCGCTCGACCAGCTGCTCCAGCTCGGTCAACGACTCTTCGAAATGCGGAGCTTTTCTGGCCATGCGTCGTTGATCGCGCTGCTCGCGGGCAATAAAGCCGTATTATGGCAAAACTTCTTTGTTGAGAAAAATACTGGGTTTTAGGCCCGGCCGGGGCGAGCGGGTCGCCGTCGCCACCATTCCGCCTGTCCCGGTCATGCCGCGCCGGTGCTGACCGGCATATCCTCGCGGGCGCCCCACTCCGACCAGGAGCCGTCGTAGACCGCCACGTATTCGTTGCCCAGACGGTAGAGACCCAGGGCCAGGATCGCGGCGGTGACGCCACTGCCGCAGGTGGTGACGACCGGCTTGTCCGGGTCGATGCCGGCGGCGAGGAACGCCTGGCGCAGCGCGTCGACCGGCTTCAGGCAGTGGCTGTCGTCGTCGATCAGGCGGCGGAAGAACAGGTTGTGGCTGCCGGGGATGTGTCCGGACCGGAGTTCCGGTCGCGGCTCCGGCTCGCTGCCGGTGAAGCGGCCCGGCGAGCGGGCGTCCAGCAACTGCGTCTCGGGATGGCCGATGGCGTCGCGTATCTCGTCGAGGTTGCGCACCAGCGCGGGGCGATGAACCGCGTGGAAGTGGCGGCTCTGCGCCGGCTCCGGTCCCGAGCGCGTGGGCAGGTTCAGCGCCTGCCAGCGGGCCAGCCCACCGTCGAGCACCAGGACATGGTCGTGGTCGAAGACCCGGAAAGTCCACCAGGCGCGGGCGGCGGCCATGAAATCGTTGTTGTCGTAGATGACGACCGTGGTGAATTCCTCGATGCCGAGCTTGCCGGCCGCCGCCGAGAACGCCTCGGCGCTTGGCAGCATGTGCGGCAGCGGCGTGTCGTGATCGGCGATCACGTCGATATCGAAGAACAGGGCGCCGGGAATGTGCGCGTGCAGGTACTCGTCGCGCGCGTTGCGACCCTGGCTCGGCAGGAAGAAGGTGGCATCCAGGATGACCAGGTCCGGCGCGTCCAGCCGTTCGGCCAGCCACTCGGCGGAAACCAGGGGGGCGTTTGCTTGTTCGGTCATGCGGTGGCTCCAGTCCGAAGGTTCATGCAACCAGCAGGTTGACCAGGATGTTTTCGTAGATGTCGGACAGCAGGTCAAGGTCCGCCACCGGGACCGCTTCGTTGACCTTGTGGATCGTCCCGTTCAGGGGGCCGAGTTCCACCACTTCGGCGCCGGTGGGCGCGACGAAGCGGCCGTCGGAGGTGCCGCCGCCGGTATCCGCCCGCGCCGGCTGGCCGACCACCCGCCGCAGGGCCGACTGGGTCGCCTCGATCAGCGTCGTGCCCGTGGTCAGGAACGGTGCCCCGGACAGCCGCCAGTCCAGCTCGTAGCGCAGGCCATGCCGGTCGAGTATGGCGTGGACGCGCCTCCGGATGTCGGCCTCGGTGAGCGCCGTGGAGTAGCGGAAGTTGAAACTGGCCACCAGCCGCCCGGGGATGACATTCTCGGCGCCGGTGCCGGCCTGGATGTTCGAGACCTGGAAGCTGGTCGGCGGGAAGCAGTCATTGCCCGCGTCCCACACTTCCGCCGTCAGTTCCGCCAGCGCCGGGGCAAGGCGGTGGATCGGGTTGTCGGCCTTGTCCGGGTAGGCCACGTGACCCTGCACGCCATGCACGGTCAGAGTGCCGCAGAGCGAGCCGCGGCGGCCGATCCGGATGACGTCGCCCAGCCGGTCGAAGCTCGACGGTTCGCCGATCAGGCACCAGGTGATCTTTTCCCCGCGCGCCTCGAAGGTCTCGATGACCCTGGCCACGCCATGGGTTGCCGTCCCTTCCTCGTCGCTGGTCATGAGGATGGCGACCGAGCCCCTGTGGTCGGGATGGCGGGTGACGAAGCGTTGCAGCGCCGTCACCATGGCGGCGACACCGCTCTTCATGTCGGCGGCGCCACGGCCGTGCAGCAGGCCGTTCTCGATCACCGGCGCGAAGGGTGGATGGCGCCAGTCCGATTCCGGTCCGGACGGCACCACATCGGTATGTCCCAGGAGCACCAGCAGCGGCGCCCCGGTTCCGTGGCGCATGTAGAGATTCTGCGTGTCGGCGAAGTCCAGCCGCTCCAGGGTGAAGCCGCAGGGCGACAGGTGCTCGGCGATCAGCTCCATGCAGCCGGCATCGTCCGGGGTCACCGAGCGCCGGCGGATGAGTTCGCAGGTCAGTTCCAGGGTTGCGCTCATGTCAGCTCGGCATAGCGTTCGGTTGAAAATCCCGCCAGCAGGCGGTCGCCGGCGACCAGCAGCGGCCGCTTGATCAGCGTTGGCTGCGCCAGCATCAGTGCCAGCGCGCGCGCCTCGTCCAGGTCCTGGCGCGCCGCCTCGGGCAGCTGGCGCCAGGTCGTGCTCTTGCGGTTGAGCAGGTTTTCCCAGCCCAGCCGGCTTGCCCAGTCCTGCAGCAGGGCGGGTTCCAGCCCGTCGGCGCGCAGGTCGTGAAAACGGTGGGCGCGGCCGTGCGCGTGCAACCAGGCAGCGGCCTTGCGGCAGCTGTCGCAGTTCTTGATCCCGTACAGGGTCCACATGACGGTTCAGAGCTCCAGTTTTTCCAGTTCGGCGATGGTCGGCTCCTTGCGGCCATCGGTTTCGGTGATGAACAACGGCTCCCGGCGCACGGCCTCGGCAACGGCCTGGCGGATATCGTGGCGGTCGTAAAAGGGGCTGGCTTCCATGCGCAGCAGCGGCAGGCCGGCCGCGGCGCAGATGGTTTTCAGCGGATGTTCGGCCAGCTCGCGGCCCCGGCGCCCCGGCAGCTTGTGCTGGACCAGCTGGATGGCGCAGGCGATGGACAGATCCGAGAGCTTGCAGAGCACGAACGGGAAGTGCATCTCGCCCAGTTGCTCCAGGGCATCCCAGGCGGCATCGGTGCCGGTCGCGGCACGCGGGGTGACGATATCGTCGATGCGCACCCGGCCGAAGACCGCATAGTCCTCGCCGATGGCCTGGCGCAGGGCTTTGTACAGCTGGCGTTCCTCCGGCGACAGCAGGAAATCCTGCCGCGTGTAGCTGGTGCGGGTGGAGCGCCGGGCTCGCAGCAGGCGGACACCGGTGAGAAACACCAGCAGGATGGCGACGGGCAGCAGGTAGGGCAGCCACCCGGTGAGGAATTCGGCCTTGTCCAAGGTTTATGGGTATCCCGGTTTCGATGCTGTGCCACGATCACGGCCGATCCCTTCGATGGCGCCGGCGGCGTGCAACAGGCAGTGGCATGGATTATACGGGATGCGCCGCCCTTCGCCGGCCTTGGCGCGGGACGCCGGCGGATCAGTCCGGCCCGTCGTCCTCCACCAGCGTCATGCCGGCCGTGGGGTCCGGCGCATCGGGATGGCTGGCGTCCTCGGCCAGCTTGATCATCAGCCGCACCTCGTTCTGCGAATCCGCAGCACGCAGGGCATCCTCGTAGTCGATCCTGCCGTCCCGGTAGAGTGCGAACAGGCACTGGTCGAAGGTCTGCATGCCTTGCTCGCGGGAATGCTTCATCAGTTCCTTGAGCAGATGCACCTCGCCCTTGCGGATGAGGTCGGCGGCACGCGGCGTGTTGACCAGGATCTCGATGGCCGCTACCCGACCCTTGCCGTCGCGCCGGCGGAGCAGCTGCTGCGCAACGATGGCGCGCAGGTTCAGGGACAGGTCCATGAACAGCTGCGGGTGCATCTCCTCCGGGAAGAAGTGCAGGATGCGGTCCAGTGCCTGATTGGCGTTGTTGGCGTGCAGGGTGCTGAGGCACAGGTGGCCGGTCTCGGCGAAGGTGATGGCCTGCTGCATGGTTTCCCGCGTGCGGATCTCGCCGATCAGGATCACGTCGGGCGCCTGGCGCAGGGTGTTCTTCAGCGCCACCTCGTAGGATTCCGTGTCGATGCCGACCTCGCGCTGGGTGACGATGCAGCCGGCATGCGCATGCACGTACTCCAGCGGGTCCTCGATGGTGATGATGTGGCCGCTGGAATGTTCGTTGCGGTGGCGGATCAGCGCGGCCAGCGAGGTCGACTTGCCGGTGCCGGTGCCGCCGACGAACAGGATCAGGCCGCGTTTCTGCATCACCAGCTCGCCGAGGATGGCCGGCAGCCCCAGTTCCTGCCAGCCGGGCACCTGCGTCTGGATGCGGCGCAGCACCATCGCCGCGCAATCGCGCTGCATGAAGGCGCTGACGCGGAAGCGGCCGAGTTCGCCGGCCTCGATGGCGAAGTTGCACTCGTGGGTGCGCTCGAACTCCTCCCGCTGCGCCGCGTTCATGATGCTGAGCACCACCTGCAGCGCCTGCTCCCGGGTCAGCCGGTTGCGGCTGATCGGCTGCAGGACGCCATCCACCTTGATGGTGGGCTCGCGATCCGCGGTGATGAACATGTCCGACGCCTGATGGCGCGTCATGATCTCCAGCAGGGTGGTGAAGTTCATGCCGGCCGGCGCACTCAGAAGGCCGCCTTCTGGGCGGCCCTGGTGCGCGCCGCCTCGCGGGTGACGACGCCCTTCTCGACCAGTTCCTGCAAGTGCTGGTCCAGGGTCTGCATGCCGTCGCGGCGGCCGGTCTGGATGGCCGAATACATCTGCGCCACCTTGTCCTCGCGGATCAGGTTGCGGATGGCTGGCGTCCCGACCATGATTTCCCAGGCCGCCGTGCGGCCGCCGCCGGTCTTCTTCAGCAGCGCCTGCGAAATGACCGCCTGCAGCGATTCCGACAGCATCGAGCGGATGACGCCCTTTTCAGCGGCCGGGAACACGTCGATGATGCGGTCGATGGTCTTGGCGGCGGAACTGGTGTGCAGGGTGCCGAATACCAGGTGTCCGGTTTCCGCCGCGGTCAGCGCCAGGCGGATGGTTTCCAGGTCACGCATTTCGCCGACCAGGATCACGTCCGGGTCCTCGCGCAGGGCCGAGCGCAGCGCCTCGTTGAAACCCAGCGTGTCGCGGTGCACCTCGCGCTGGTTGATCAGGCAGCGTTTGCTCTGGTGCACGAATTCGATCGGATCCTCGATGGTCAGGATATGCGCGTAGTCGTTGGTGTTGATGTGGTCGATCATCGCCGCCAGCGTGGTCGACTTGCCCGACCCGGTCGGGCCGGTGACCAGGATCAGGCCGCGCGGCTGGCGGATGACTTCGCGGAAGAACGCCGGACAGCCGAGCTGCTCCAGCGTCAGGATCGTCGACGGAATGGTGCGGAATACGGCAGCCGAGCCACGATCCTGGTTGAAGGCATTGACGCGGAAGCGGGCGATGCCCGACAGCTCGAACGAGAAGTCGCACTCCAGGAATTCCTCGTAATCGCGCCGCTGCCTGTCGTTCATGATGTCGTAGATCAGTGCGTGCACCGCCTTGGTGTCCAGCGCCGGCACGTTGATGCGGCGGATGTCGCCGTCGACGCGGATCATGGGCGGCAGGCCTGCCGACAGGTGCAGGTCCGAGGCATTGTGCTTGACCGCGAAGGCGAGCAGTTCGGTGATGTCCATCTCGCTCAGGATGTGGCTTGTGCCGCTGGATCGGAGTCTTTACGCTCTTCCGCGCCCGGATGTACCGGGGCCGCAGTATAGATCAACCGTTTTGTGCCATGACTCCGACCCTCAGCGAACGCCTGCATGCCGTCCAGGAACGCATCCACGCCGCCGAGCGCGCCGCCGGCCGCCCGCCCGGCAGCGTCGGCCTGATCGCCGTGAGCAAGACCCAGCCGGTGGCTGCCCTCCGCGCCGCCGTCCAGGCCGGGCAGCGCGACTTCGGCGAGAACTACCTGCAGGAGGCGCTGGCCAAGCAGACGGAACTGGCCGACTACCCGGCGATTCGCTGGCATTTCATCGGGCCGATCCAGTCCAACAAGACCCGTCCGATCGCCACCCATTTCGACTGGGTCCATAGCGTCGACCGCCTCAAGGTGGCCGAACGCCTGAGCGAGCAGCGTCCTTCCCAGAAGCCCGCGCTGAATATCTGCCTGCAGGTCAACATCAGCCACGAGGACAGCAAGAGCGGTATCAACCTGGCCGAACTGCCGGAGCTGGCACGGGCCGTGGCCGCCCTGCCGCGGCTGCGGCTGCGCGGACTCATGGCCATACCGGCGCCGACCGCTGACCCCGCATCCCAGCGGCAGGCGTTCCGCACGCTGCGGCTGGCCCTGGAGAACCTGGACCTGCCGGGGCTGGACACGCTCTCCATGGGCATGTCGGACGACCTGGAGGCCGCCATCCTGGAAGGCGCCACCCTGGTTCGGGTCGGCACTGCCGTGTTTGGGCCGCGGGTGCGCTAGGCTAGAATGCCGCCTCTCCCGAACAGCAACCGGATTCGCAATCCCATGAAACAGCCTTCCCTCGGATTCATCGGCGCCGGCAACATGGCTGGCGCCCTGATCGGCGGCCTGGTCGCGGACGGCTACCCCGCCGACTACCTCTGGGTATCCGATATCGATACCCAGGCGCTGGCGCGACTGGCCGGCGCCCATGGCGTCCAGACCAGCGCCCGCAATGCCATCGTTGCCGAGCATGCGGAGGTGCTGGTGCTGGCGGTCAAGCCGCAGATACTGGGCGGCGTCGTGCGCGACCTGGCCGACATCATCCAGGCACGCCGGCCGCTGGTGGTCAGCATTGCCGCCGGCATCGGCGCCGGCAGCATCGACCGCTGGGCGGGCGGCAACGTCGCCATCGTACGCTGCATGCCGAACACCCCGGCCATGGTCAAGACCGGCGCGACCGGGCTCTATGCCACCGAGCAGGTCAGCGCCGAGCAGCGCAACCAGGCGGAGGCGATCCTGCGCGCCGTGGGCCTGACCGTCTGGGTCGACGACGAGGCTCAGCTCGACGCGGTGACGGCCCTCTCCGGCAGTGGCCCGGCCTATTTCTTCCTGCTCATGGAGGCGATGGAGGAGGCCGGCATCGCGCTGGGACTGCCCGCCGCCACCGCCCGGCTGCTCAGCCAGCAGACCGCCCTGGGCGCCGGCCGCATCGCCATCGAATCCGACGCGGCGCCGGCCGAACTCCGGCGCCGCGTCACCTCGCCCGGCGGCACCACCGAGCAGGCCATCGCCGCCTTCGAGGCCGGCGGGCTGCGCGAGATGGTCGCCAGGGCCATGCAGGCCGCCGCCCGGCGCGCCACGGAATTGTCCGAACAACTGGGGGCCTGAACATGAACCAGGCCTATTGGGTGGCCCCCGCCATCTTCCTCGCCGACACGCTGTTCAGCCTGTACCTCTTCGCCCTGATGCTGCGCTTCCTGTTCCAGTGGAGCGGGGCGGACTACCAGAACCCGGTCTCGCAGTTCCTGATCCGCGTCACCCATCCGCCGCTGCGCTTCCTGCGCCAGTACATCCCGGCGCTGGGACGGGTGGACACGGCCGCCATCGTCCTGATGCAGGCCTTGCAGATGCTCGGCGGCTATCTGATCTTCCTGATCCAGGGCGCCGCGCCGTCCTTTCCGGCGCTGTCGATCTGGGCCGTGGCGCAGCTGCTGGAGCTGCTGCTGAACATCTACTTCTACGCCATCATCATCCGGGCGTTGCTCAGCTGGCTGGGTCCGATGCGCTACAACCCGATGATATCCCTGCTGTACAGCCTCACCGAGCCCCTGCTGCACGCCAGCCGCCGGTTGCTGCCAGCCGCCGGGGGCATCGACCTCTCTCCCATCGTGCCGCTGATCGGCATCCAGCTGGCCAGGATGCTGCTGCTGCCGCCGTTGCAGCAACTCGCCACCCTCCTCAACTGAACCCGCCGTGAGTCTGCCGCCGGACCTGATTCTCGACCTGCACATCCAGCCGCGTGCCTCGCGGGACGAGATCGCCGGCTATCATGGCGGCCGGCTGAAAATCCGCATCACCGCGCCCCCGGTCGACGGCAAGGCCAACCAGCACCTGATCGGCTTCCTGGCCGAGGTCTTCGGCGTGCCCAAGCGGAATGTGGAACTGCTGGCCGGCGAATCCGGCCGCGAGAAGCGCGTCAGGATCGCCCGGCCGGCGCGCTTGCCGGGCATCCTTCAGCCCTGACCGACCGCGCCGGGCCGGGTTTCAGACCCGTCGGTAGAGCAGGTCCCAGACGCCATGTCCCAGGCGCTCGCCGCGCCGCTCGAACTTGGTCTGCGGCCGGTAGGCCGGGCGCCGGGAATAGGGTGAATCCGGATTCAGACTGACCAGGTTCGCACACGTTTCCAGCGCCTCCGCCATGTGTTCCGCGTAGGGTTGCCAGTCGGTGGCGGCGTGGAAGATGCCGCCCGGTCTCAGCTTGCCCGCCACCAGACGCAGAAAGTCGGCATTGACGATGCGGCGCTTGTGGTGCCGCTTTTTTGGCCAGGGGTCGGGGAAGAACAGCTGCACCCGATCCAGCGCCTGGTCGGCAACCCGATGCGTCAGGATGTCGATGGCATCCGCGCAGTACACGCGCAGGTTGGTCAGTGCCTGCGCCTCGGCCCGCAGCAGCAGATGCCCGACGCCGGGCCGATGCACCTCGATACCGACGAAATCCTCGTTCCGGTTGGTCGCCGCCATCGCCGCCAGGGATTCGCCATCGCCAAAGCCGATTTCCAGCACCAGCGGCGCGTTGCGGCCGAACAGGCCTGCCGGGTCCAGCGGCCGGTCGGGCGCCAGCCCGTAGACCGGCCACAGCGCCTCCAGCGCGCGCGCCTGCCCCAGCGTAATGCGGCCCTGCCGGCGGATGAAACTGCGGATGCGACGTTCCCGCCCGGAGGCATCGGCGTCGGCGGAGGGAAGGGCGGAAAGCGGCTGGTCCTGGCTCATGCGCGTGGGGAAAGACGGTTCTGCGGGTCGGAAAAATGGCGCGGATCATAGCATTGGCCGCCCGCAAGGCGATGCGCGGACCCGGGAGGTCGGCGCGCCGGGGTGGTGGTTTCGGATGCTCTTGGCGGGGGGGCTGGTTTGCTCGATTTTCTGGGATTCAATCCACTCCCGGCGGTTAAGCCGGGAGATACGCGCGGTTGTGGCAGCATTCGCCGCGCTGAGCGGAAATCGGTAACGCCAATATGTATCCAGTCCACTACACTACGGACTGGTGTGGCGAGTATCAGCCGATCCGATCAGCGAGCTGAAATAGGCGCTAACCATCTCGCGCCTTTTTCTCCCGCACCGCATCATCAATATAAGCCGACGCATTCGGCTGTGATCTGAGGATTTCCAGCACATCAGGGGCCAATCGGTAAGACGCCATCTTCTTGCGCTCGCTCTCGGCCATGCGTGGGCGACCGGGGCCGCATTTTGGTTCAGTCATTCATGCCTCTCGGTGTGGCCATCCTTGGCCGTGTGGGTGATTATTTTCTGTTTCAATCCACTCCCGGCGGTTAAGCCGGGAGATACGCACTTGACGGCCACGCCCTCCAGGGTCGAGAAGTTTCAATCCACTCCCGGCGGTTAAGCCGGGAGATACAACAAGGCAAGCAAGAACAACAGCAACGATCAGGAGTTTCAATCCACTCCCGGCGGTTAAGCCGGGAGATACATCCCGGCTCATGGTGTGAGCGAGGCATTTGCCGCTGTTTCAATCCACTCCCGGCGGTTAAGCCGGGAGATACTGCAAGTGATATGGCCATTCTGTAACTCGTCTTTGTTTCAATCCACTCCCGGCGGTTAAGCCGGGAGATACGCCGACGCCGAGAATCATGATGACCTCGCCGGTCGTTTCAATCCACTCCCGGCGGTTAAGCCGGGAGATACGCCCGGCATTCGCCAAACTGGAGCCCCCTGAAGGTTTCAATCCACTCCCGGCGGTTAAGCCGGGAGATACTGCCGGGAAAATATCGGCAGGAATGGTGGCCAGCGAGTTTCAATCCACTCCCGGCGGTTAAGCCGGGAGATACCCAGCAGCTCCGCTTGCAGCAGAGCCGCCTTGGCCTGTTTCAATCCACTCCCGGCGGTTAAGCCGGGAGATACGAACCAAGATTCGCGAGCGAGCCAAGAACGCAGAGAGTTTCAATCCACTCCCGGCGGTTAAGCCGGGAGATACCGGCCGCCGCACCGTGGGCTGCGTCAAGGTAAACAGTTTCAATCCACTCCCGGCGGTTAAGCCGGGAGATACGTGCGTCCCGAGATGAGATAGCCGCCTTCGACGGGTTTCAATCCACTCCCGGCGGTTAAGCCGGGAGATACGTTCGGCCGCCTTGCAATAGCCGACGCCATCGAAGTTTCAATCCACTCCCGGCGGTTAAGCCGGGAGATACGCATCCGTAACCGTGCCGTCAGGGTCTGCGGAAATGTTTCAATCCACTCCCGGCGGTTAAGCCGGGAGATACCAATGCCGCCGTTGTTGCTCCACTGATATTTGTCGATGTTTCAATCCACTCCCGGCGGTTAAGCCGGGAGATACGGATGATGTGCAGGTCAACCGGGCTCTCTTGCAGGTTTCAATCCACTCCCGGCGGTTAAGCCGGGAGATACGCCGATCTCGTGCGGAATGACACGCTGATAATCCGGGTTTCAATCCACTCCCGGCGGTTAAGCCGGGAGATACCCCTCGCCGCATCCACCACGCCGCCGGTCGCCTCACGGTTTCAATCCACTCCCGGCGGTTAAGCCGGGAGATACATCCCCGAGCATTGGACGGCACCCTGGCAGCCGCTGGTTTCAATCCACTCCCGGCGGTTAAGCCGGGAGATACTGTAAGGGGCACCATAAACACGGACAATGACGAGATGTTTCAATCCACTCCCGGCGGTTAAGCCGGGAGATACGGTTGCTCTGCGCCTCGATCTCATAGCCCTTGTCGTTTCAATCCACTCCCGGCGGTTAAGCCGGGAGATACATCAGCCAGTCGGGTTTTTGTGAGGCCGTCATCTCGCGTTTCAATCCACTCCCGGCGGTTAAGCCGGGAGATACCTTGGCGTGCAGGGTCTGGTGGTCGTAGTCGATCAGGTTTCAATCCACTCCCGGCGGTTAAGCCGGGAGATACTCCGGGATCGATGTCATCTGCTCGCCGGGATTCTGGTTTCAATCCACTCCCGGCGGTTAAGCCGGGAGATACCGGAGATGTTGGGCATGTCGCGGAACACAGTGGCGTTTCAATCCACTCCCGGCGGTTAAGCCGGGAGATACGACCAGGAGTAACGTATGGCCAATCAAATCTCGATGGTTTCAATCCACTCCCGGCGGTTAAGCCGGGAGATACTTTCCGACGGCTCCGCCACCGGCATCCAGGCCATGTTTCAATCCACTCCCGGCGGTTAAGCCGGGAGATACCCCAGCAGTCCGGCCTGCAACAGCGCGGCCTTGGCTTGTTTCAATCCACTCCCGGCGGTTAAGCCGGGAGATACCGTAGTCCCGCAGCCGGCCCATGTACTGATCCCAGTTTCAATCCACTCCCGGCGGTTAAGCCGGGAGATACCGGCTGTGGTAATTGAATTATCTATATACGCCAGCGGTTTCAATCCACTCCCGGCGGTTAAGCCGGGAGATACGGCTTGGTCTCCCGCAGTCGGCGCTCGCATTCGATGTTTCAATCCACTCCCGGCGGTTAAGCCGGGAGATACCTGTCGCGGCTAACTAACCAACAGGAGTCAAGATGTTTCAATCCACTCCCGGCGGTTAAGCCGGGAGATACGCCTTCGGTCAAAATGCCGACATTGGCAATGGCGGGTTTCAATCCACTCCCGGCGGTTAAGCCGGGAGATACGTCGACGCCGTCACCATCGGTGACATCGAGATCAAGTTTCAATCCACTCCCGGCGGTTAAGCCGGGAGATACGGTGAGCCGCTGGGTGCATCAAACCGAACAACGCGGTTTCAATCCACTCCCGGCGGTTAAGCCGGGAGATACGAACGATTCCTCGACATCTCGCTGGATAATGTTTTGTTTCAATCCACTCCCGGCGGTTAAGCCGGGAGATACCTTCCTTGCCGTCACGGGATACCAGCGTGCCGAAGTTTCAATCCACTCCCGGCGGTTAAGCCGGGAGATACCAACTGGCGGGTCAGCGGTAATATCGACGTAATACAAGTTTCAATCCACTCCCGGCGGTTAAGCCGGGAGATACCTTCCTTGCCGTCACGGGATACCAGCGTGCCGAAGTTTCAATCCACTCCCGGCGGTTAAGCCGGGAGATGCCCGTATGACGCCCTCCTGCGGGCCTGCGCCACCGCGTTTCAATCCACTCCCGGCGGTTAAGCCGGGAGATACCAGAAGAGGGAGAGCAAATTAAGCGGAAACTGGATGTTTCAATCCACTCCCGGCGGTTAAGCCGGGAGATACCCGCCTCGGCCGCCCGCCATTGATCCACAGCAGGTTTCAATCCACTCCCGGCGGTTAAGCCGGGAGATACAGCTGGCCGAGGTAGTCCACGACTATCTACTGAAGTTTCAATCCACTCCCGGCGGTTAAGCCGGGAGATACCTTGCTCAGCTTGAGCGAGTAGCGGTCATAAGGCTCGTTTCAATCCACTCCCGGCGGTTAAGCCGGGAGATACCACACTGGCCGAAGCCATGGCGAAATATCAAAAGGTTTCAATCCACTCCCGGCGGTTAAGCCGGGAGATACCAAGGGCACGGGCTGGCCCGATGGGCGCTGGACGGGTTTCAATCCACTCCCGGCGGTTAAGCCGGGAGATACAGATGAGGAGTCTGAAATGGACACATTTACGCTAGTTTCAATCCACTCCCGGCGGTTAAGCCGGGAGATACAATGCCGTCACGAATGCCTCCGAGCACAAGAACGGGTTTCAATCCACTCCCGGCGGTTAAGCCGGGAGATACAGGATCCCTGCCGGGTGGTATCGCACTTGATGGCGTTTCAATCCACTCCCGGCGGTTAAGCCGGGAGATACTTTCCCGCTGGGGCCATGGCGATTCGCCTCGACCAGTTTCAATCCACTCCCGGCGGTTAAGCCGGGAGATACCTGTCTGACAGCCGGACATCATATCCGGCCATGGGCGGTTTCAATCCACTCCCGGCGGTTAAGCCGGGAGATACTGCCTTTCAGCAGCTGTATGATAAAACGAAAATTTTTGAGCACATAGCGCGGACCTCGGGCCGAGTGGATGGCCAAGGCTCACCAAGGGGGCGGGGGTAGGCGGAAAGGCAATATCGATCAATGGGTTATCAAGAGCGCGAAACTCTCGACATCTGCCGATGGCTTGGGGTCCGCGCAACTTGAGGATCATACGATCAGGGTGTCGTTGAAGTCGATGGAGTGGAAGTGCCCGAACTCCATCACATGCTTGTCCAGGGGTTCGGGAATTCGGTAGATTCTCAGGTTGTCCTCGGTCTTGTCTATTGCTGCGAGCAATTCGCATTTCAATGTTTCGAGCTGGGCTTGGTTGACCCGGCACTCGAATACGGATTTTTGCACTCGTTGTCCATGGTTCAGGCAGATTTTTGCAATTCGACGCAACCGTCTTTGGCCTCCGGCCGTTTCGGTTGATACATCGTAAGATACCAGTACCAGCATGCGTATACTACCTCTTTAACGATGCAGGTAAGGCACATAGTGTGTCACGTCGTGACGTAGGTAACGGGCCAGCAAGCGCGCTTGCCAGTGGGGCAATAGGCCAATTGGTAAGGTCTGTTTCAGAACCGGATGGCTAATTTCCTCCTGTTTACGCGCCTGATAGCTGGTGATGACCGTTTTACGGCCCTCGTCATTGAGCAAAACTGCTCCGCCTTCCCGCTCGTCGAAATCTCCCGCTTGCAGTTGTGCCCGGTTGATCAGGGTCAGTGCTAGCCGGTCACCCAGCGGTGCACGGAATTCCTCCATCAGGTCAAGCGCCAAGGCTGGACGACCGGGACGTACGGCATGTAGAAATCCGAGTTGCGGATCAAGTCCCACGGCTTCCAGGGCGGCGCGGCAATCGCTGAGTATCAGCGCGTAGAGAAATGAAATCAGCGCATTGAAGCGATCGCGCGGTGGGCGTCGGCTGCGACCGTCGAAAGGGAAATCGGTGCGCGTCTGTGGTTTGATGATCCTGGGTAGAGCCTCGAAATACAGGCGGGCGGCATCGCCTTCCAGTCCTCGCAGGGTATCAAGGTCTGGAGCTTGCGGGAGTTTCCTTACCTGGATGGCGAGCAATTTGGCGGTGTGCGCTAGTACTTCCCGGTCGTCAGGCCGGTCAGCTTCTCGCGCCCCACGCATTAGCACCTGACGGCTGTTACGCAGTTTTCCGGCAAGTAACGCGCGGGCCATGATCAAGGTTTGAGCGCTATCTTCCGCGGCACGAAACTGCGCTTGCCGCAGCAGGATATTGCCGTTTACCGGCCCTTCCAGGCGTGCCCTGAATTTCCCCGAGCGGTCCATCCATACCACGGAGCGGCCATCTTCGGCACAGCGTCCCAGCAAGGCTGGGCTGAGCATCACATGATCGAACAGTACGAAGGCCGCAAGGTGGTGCAACGGCACCTGCAGTCGTTTATTGTCCCCGATCATCACGCATACGGTTTCACCCTCCAGGCGCAGGTAGGCCTCAGGTGTGGTGACGTAGAGAGTGTTCTGCAATAGGGTCATTGGCGATCCTCTTCCGGCTCGGATTCCGGCTCAAACAGGGATTCGGCGAGACTGTCGAGCCGGTCGGCGGATAGGAGCATCTGCGGTTGGCAGGTTTCCGCCAGCGAGCAACCCCGGCAGCGCTCAGGATCGCTCGCCGGGGGTGGTAACTTCCCTCTATCCAGCATGGCTCTGACTTCGACGATGAGTCTTTCAACTATGGCCCTCAACTCGGGTGTAATTGGCAAGACACGTCGTCGCCGCGAACTGTGATGAAAGATTATCCCCTCGGGGATCTGCTTGCCGGTCATCTCCTCAAGGCATAGGGCTTGCGCTACCACCTGAATGTCATCATGAGTTTTCTGCCGCCGTGGGCCATGCTTGTATTCCACTGGCCGGGGAGTGCCATCCGGCAGGAATTCCACGATGTCGGCCTTGCCGGTCAATCCCAAACGATCACTGAAAAGGGGCAAAGCTTGCTCAATCCGTACACCTTTTTCGCAACGGGTATCAGGCTTGTCCACACGCTCATGTACCCGTTGGCCACGTAGAGTGAAGAGATTGTCTGTGAATGTTTGTTCTTGGTGGATCAGCGCACATTGCCGGGGACAGTAGCTGTAATGCTGGAGGGCCGATAGCGGAATGCAGGTCTGTTCGTTCATACGCAGGGCGTTTGTGGGCCTGGGGCCGATTGATCAGGACACCGCGTGTCAGAGCCATGTCCCAGCCACCATCGTTTGATGGTGGCTGGGGTTATCCATCATGCTGGTCTTCCTTCAATTCAGGCCCTTTCCTCGGGCTTGATTCCTCACTAACGAATCAGCAGCTCGACACCGGGAAAGGCCTGGAGCTTGCCGGCTGAGGGAGACTCGACACAGTAGTCGTCGTAACCTCTCGGTATCTCGACCTTTGGACGGACATGAATGAGATCGAAGAGTGCGTGGGCGGGTGCGTTGCCCAGTTCGGAGTCGTGCTTGAAGACATACAGGCCCCGCGTGGCCATTTCACCCCTGGCGGCGGAGCGGTCGTGCTCGAACATGTTGGCGAGCGCATCCCAGAGCAGCGTGAGGTCTTCCTCATTGAAGCCGGTTTGCTTGGCCAGGAAGGCGGATACGAAGCCATGGGCCATGTAGAGGCCATAGGGTACGGTGTGTTTGCGGCCCATGGTGCGGTTGTCGCCCTCCTGCTTCTCGGCCTCTGCCTCGGTGGCGACGGCCATGCGGGTGATGGAATGTTCCTGGGCGATGATGGGGTCGATGGAACGGGCGAAGGTCAGTTGAACCGGGCCGCGCACCTGGCCGCAGTTGACGCCGGTGGACATGACCGCGCCGAAGGTGCGCACATCAAAGAAATTCTTGCACATCCAGTCGCGCGCCTTGCTCACGGTGTCACCGCCGCCCTTGCGCTTCTTGTCCTCGCCCTTCAGGGCGTCTTCGGCGCCGATGGCAATGTAGGCGCGCTCATGGGTTTTGTTCAGGATCGCCTTCTCCTTCACGTAGATTTCATGAGGCGGCTGCTCGCCCTTCACCAGGCCGACGAAGTTGCGCACCTTGCGTTTCAGGGCCACGTCGGTTACCAAGCCATGGCCGCTTTCCGCATCCAGGCGCGGCAGGTTGCCGGCGTCCGGGTCGCCGTTGGGGTTGCCGTCGCGGACATCAAACAGAAGAACAAAGTCGTATCGGTTGCTGATCGTCATTTCCATTCCCTCGTGTAGTTGGATCACCATTGGGTTTGCCGTCATTTACGTCGTTTCAATCCGCTCCGGGTTTGTCCTCCCGCGAGAAAAATGCTTGCCGCTGATGGTAGTAGCCGAGGGCGAAACGGGCTTGGTCCTGCAAGGCAAGGTGGCGTGGAGGGAAGGTGCCGGCGTTGAAGCCGTCCATGATTTCGCCCACCAGCCGCTCACGCACAACTGCGAGGCCTTGGGATAGCTTCCCGAGATGGTGTTTTTCCAATCTCAGCAAAGTGGAAAAGACCGCAGCCGGCGTACTGGAGGCGGCGCCGTAGTAGCGGTCCCGAATCGTGGCATTGAGTTTTCCAGCGCCGCCAGCCGCATCCTCCTGGATGCGCTCAAGGGTGGCGAAAAGTCGGCCGAGCAGGTAGCCGGGGTTGGTATTTGAAGGGTCGAGCATGGTTTGGTACTCCCTTTCATTGGTGTTGCGATAACGGATGGTTCTGTTGAGGCTGGCCTTGATGGCTGCAGCACGGGCGTAACTGACGTTGGGGATTGGTTTCCCGTTCTGGTCTTTTCTGGCCTGTTCAGCTTTGCAGCGCTGTACCGCCAGATTGAGCATCGGCGCGGGGTAGGGCAAGCCTTCCAAAATGGCGCGCATGATCCCGCCGCCCAGATTGGGCGGGATGTTGTCTGCCTTGTTCAGCACGGCCAGCCCGGTCAGCAGACGGAACAGCGACAGGTGCTCGGGCTCGTAAGGGGCGTGGACGATTCCGATGTCCTCGAAGTGCAGCCGGATGCGCCGGGCAAGCTCGATGGCGGGAGCCGTTTCCCAGAAGCGGATGGCGATGCGCGCCGCGTTGGGGGCCAGTCCGAGGACATGGAAACGGGTGTCGGCGTCGCCCTTGCTGAACTTGCCCGATTGCACGGCGGCATAGAGCGTCCGCAGGGCGTCGGTGCCGCGCGCCGGGTCGTCGCGCATCACCTCGCCGAACAGGTCCTCCATCTCGTGTGCTTCTTCCGCCCAGAACACGGTGGAAGTATCGCCCACCTGCATGCGTTGGCGGGAGTCCTTGGCGAGCAGGTGGTTGAGGGCAGTGGTGTAGGCAAAGGCGGCCGGTTTGCCAACTGGTGAGGTAAACCCCTGCTGTTTGCCATACGAGGCAAATGATGGGGTTTGCCCGCTGTTGTTGCCACTTTCGTTTTTGTTGTTGATGGACACAATGTTGGCCCCGGAGGTCTGGGCACCCCATACCCCTTTGATGGCGGGGTGCAGGCGTTCGATGGCGGCGGGGTCGCCGCTCACCAGGCAGATGCCGTCCGCTTGCGCGTCGTCTTCGGTGGCCGCCGTAGCGGCGATCACGGCCGGGCGCTGGCAGACCAGCCCCAGGTCGCCATGGAGGCGGAAGCTCAGCACCGGGTTACCGGCCTGGATGTCCGGCCAGGCCGGCATGGCCTCCAGCTGCGACTTGTCCGGCCCATCCAGGAAGGCCAGCACGGCGCATACGCCGGCGTCGTTTCCGGCGGCTTCAGGCAAGGCCTCGATACGGGCACGAAAGGCGCTGTGCTGTTCTGCCACCCGTTCTGGTTTCCCCCGCGTGTCGACGCCGAGGACGTATTCGGCGGTATCCCACAGCAGGTTGGCGGCGACCCCGGAGGTCTTCTTGACCCCCTGGGGCACCAGGAAGCGTTGCCCGGTCTTCTTCTTGCCCTCGCCGGAGCGGGTGTCGGTCAGATTGATGAGATCCCCGGCCGCGTCGATCTCCAGGATGAAGGGGATCTCCTTCTCCTCCAGCCCGAACGCCGGGAGCCGGCCGGCCGGGTCGGGATCGGCCTGCTTGCGGCGGTAGTAGTCGTTCAGTGCCTGCAGAATCATCCCCGTACCTCCCCGCTATCCCAGGCCGGCACCTCGACCACGCCCCGGTTTAGCGCGGCGCGGAAGAATCGTGGCTGGGGATCGTTGGGCTTCGTGAAATCCAGGCCGTGGAGCATGAAACCAAGATCGCGGGTTTCATCGATGGGGACTGATTCGTCATCGGCATCGGTTACCAGCCGGAAGGCGGCGGCGAATTCGCGGCAACCCAGGTAGGGCTGGTTCACGCATTGCCCCTTGCCGGCGCGGCGCTCAAACATCTCGTGATACTTCGTGGCGGAGGCCTCAGAGTCGCGCTCGCGCAGGAATTCCAGATCGGCGTGGACGCGGTAGGCGACGTCACGCAGGAACAGGCCGGCACGCTGCTGGCGGTCGTCCTCGATGTAGAGCGCCAGGTCTCCCGTGCCGTTCCTCATCGCAGTTTCCACGTTGCGGGTCGACATCACCGAGGCCACCTCGTTGCGTCGCAGGTTGATCCAGCGGACGGGCTTGAGGACCTCGATTTTGCGAACATGCCAGCGGATGGCGGGTTTCCACAGGATGGCTTCGAAACAGGCCCGCGCCGCAGAAGGTGTCATCACGTCGTAGCTGACGCGTTCGACCTTCATCTCGGGTCGGGTGAAGCAGGCCCAGGGGCCGGAGAGTTCAAGGCAATAGCGCTTCATGTGCCTCCTTCATGCGATGACGCTTGTCGGTGTGGGGGGCGTACCGTTTGGGTTGAGCCCGAGATCGGGGTGGTAGAGCCAGTCGCTGACCTGCAGACAAAGCCCAGGTATGGCCTCTTCGATATCACCTTGCTTCAGCAGCCTGTCTGCGTCGCGGCGATGAACGTTCACCGTGTAACGTTGCAACTTGCGCATCAGCCAGCGTTGCGGGCCATCCTTGCGCAGGGTGGCGATCCATTTTTCGACGTCACTGCCCGCGCCGCGATAGAGGACCACGACAGGAATGCTGTCCTCATCCTGGATCAGCCGGAACCGCTCGCCGGCGGTGCGGAAATTGACCGCGAGGGTCTGGCTATCGACCTTGAGCAGTTCGGCGATGTGTCGCTCGTCCAGATTGCAGGTATGGTAGAGGCGCTCGAAGTATCGGCCGAACAGACTACGCTCAAGCGGGTTGCCGGGACGGTCATGCAGCACGCTCCGACAGGCATCCTCGCCTTTGCGCAGCAGGCCGGGGGGCGCGGGTTTGGGGGCTACGAAGACGACAACCTTGCCCTTGTCGAGTTTGCCCTCCCGGTTGCAGCGCCCGGCTGCCTGGGCGATGGAGTCGAGGCCGGCCAGTGCCCGGTAGACCACTGGGAAATCCACATCCACGCCGGCCTCGACCAGTTGGGTGCTGATGACCCGCGTCGGGGTGCCGGCCTTCAGCCGAGCCTTGATGTAGGAAATCACCTGCGAGCGGTGGGCGCCGCACATCAAGGCGGACAGGTGCAGGGTGCCTTCCGGCAGGCATTTCCAGAGTTCGCGGGCATCCTGCCGGCGGTTGACAATGGCCAGGACGGATTCGTGGCCGACCAGTTCTTGCGCCAGAGTGGGCCAATCGGTGGGCGTGTGCCAATCGTCGGGCAGGCGGATGTTCACGCGTTCGAGCCGGCGGTAGAGATCATCCGGGTCGTCAACGATCTCGCGCACATTGTCCAGGCCGCGCAGGTTCTGCCTGGCATCGAAGTATTCACGCGTGGCCAGGGCCGGCTGGGTGGCGGTGGAGAGCACGACCGTGGCGCCGTAATGCGCGGTGAGCAGCTTGAGTACGTCGAGGATGGGCTGCAAGAATTCCGGCGGCAGCAATTGCGCCTCGTCCAGCACCACGACGCTGTCGACGATGTTGTGCAGCTTGCGGCAGCGCGAGGTTTTCGCGGCGAACAGCGATTCGAAGAACTGCACGTTGGTGGTGACGACGATGGGCGCATCCCAGTTCTCGCAGGCCAGTCGACTCTGGTTGGTTTCCCTGGCTGGATCGACTTCGGCGTTACTGTGGTGCTCGATGACGGCCTCGCCGAAGATGCTGCGAAAGATGTCGGCAGTCTGTTCGATGATGCTGGTGTAGGGGATGACGTAGATGATCCGCCGCTTGCCGTGGGCCCTGGCATGCTCTAGGGCGAAGGCCATGCTGGACAGGGTTTTGCCGCCGCCGGTAGGCACGGTGAGGGAGAATAGGCCGGGCGCCTCCTGGGCCTTGGCCTGGCATTGGCGGAGGATGACCGCGCGCAGGCGGTTGACCTCGGTAGGTGGGGCCTTCGCCAATAGATCGGACAGGTATTGATTGAACAGTGGCAGAAGCGCCTGGAGTGCCGGTTGATCCTTGCGCAACTCGAACCGTTCCGGGTTCATATAACGCTCGGTATCGAGAAAATCGGCATCCACCAGTGCAGAGAACAGCATGCGCAGCCAGAGCGCGAAACCGTCCTTGCCGCCCGGTATGGCTTTCAGGTTGAGGTCGAAACCGGCGCTCTCCAGCAATTCGGCCGGCGGCTGGGCAGCCAGGGCCTCATCGAGTTCCTGCCGGCTGTTCGGCAGGTTCAGCCGGTATTCCAGGCTGTCGTTTTCGGAGTTCCAGTCGTACAGGCCGGCATGGTGGCCGGCGATCAGGTAAGCCAACACCCGCCCGGCGGTCTGGAAACGATCACACGCCAGGAGGGCGCCCGCGGTGGAGTGGGGCGCTTTGCCGGCTTCTCCCTTGATGTGGGCATCGGCTTCGAAACCGCTGACGAGACGGATGTAGTTTTGGAAACGTTGCCGAAACTTGCCGAGGTCATGCCAGAGGCCGGCGAGGTGTGCCCAGTCGGCTCCGGATTTCCGGGCGAAGTGGGCGGCCAGCGCCGCCACGCCGGTGAGATGTTCGACGAGGTCGTGCGGTTCCCGCCAGTTGCCATCGGCATCCTTGGAGGCATGGGCGATGGGGCTATTGTTCGGCATGACATTCTCTCCGCACGTTAAGAGCCGCTATTGGTCCGGGCTTGCACAAGGGCTTTCTGGAACCGATTTCCAGCTGCCCCGAGCAACAAGCCCTCACCCAACTGCTGGCCTCGGATACGACAGCAATGTCCCGTGTCGTGTCCGTTTCCCCTGATGTCGCGCCAGCACCGGCAGGCGTCGTGTGCTTGCCGGGTAGCATTTGGTGCCTGCCGATCAGGGCAGTCCTGCGCGACAGGCGCATTGTTCAGGCTTCCCCCGGGAACAAAAGTCCAATACCCTTGGATGATGGGGGCTGCCCCATCTTTTTATAAGAAAAATCGTTTCATTGCCATGAGAGCATCAATGATAGGGAAGGTCCGCTTGACGCAACTCGTTTTCCTGGCGCTGCTGGGCCTTGCATGCACGCAAGGCTTTGCCGCCGGGTGTGATCCGAGCAACCGGCTGGACCTGACGCAAACCACCTTCCTGCTCAATTTCCTGGCAAACAGCACCGCCAATCCCCGTGGCACGGCGCAGCAGTTGGCTGATTTTGAGTACGGGGTGGTCGTCGATGGGAACATGGACAGCCCATTGAATAACTGGACCGCGCCCGGACTCATCAAGACACTGGGCTGCCAGCTCGTTGGGGGAGACTGGAAGCTGGCCTGGGGGCCTGGCGTTTATGAAATCCTTCCCCTCTCGGGCAAGGCTGACAATACCGCCTACGTTGTCTACAGTCCGTCCCTGGATACCTACATCCTGGCGATAGCCGGCACCGATGCGACGGCGATCCTGGATTGGCTGGTGGAGGATCTCGAGGTCGGCCCCAACAGCCTGGTCAACTGGCCCTACCCGGCCAGCCAACCCCCCGTCACAGCGCCCAGGAATCCCGGCATGCCGCAGATTTCGCTGGGTACCGCAAAGGGACTCTACTATCTGCTCAACCAGCTGGTCCAGGCAGCCAAAACTCCACAGCCGGGCGTCAGTCTCGGTCAGTACCTCCGTCAGCTGCAAAGCAAATCTGCCCAGACGAAGCTGATCGTGACCGGGCACAGCCTCGGCGGCGCCTTGGCGCCGACGGTCGCCAACTGGGCGCGGCTAACCCTCGCCCGGGGAACCGCTTGGCGCGGCAGCATTTATGCCATGCCGACAGCAGGCCCGACACCTGGCAACAAGACCTATGCAAAAGCCTGGGATCGGGCCTTCCCCAGGACCGCTGTTCCGACCCATCCAGGAAACCATGTCCAGTATCTCAACAGCCTGGTCTACAACGGCTGGGATCTCGTTCCCCACGCGTGGAACCGGATATCGACCGTGTTGCCATGGAATCCCGCCGGCTATTATTTCTGGGATTGGACGGGCCTCGATTTATTCAACCCGAAAGCCGGGTCGTACAGCATAAGCTCGCAGCTGGGTCAGCTTCAGCTACCGGCCAACAAACTATCAAAATCATTCCTCGCAGCCGTGAGCCTGGCCAAGCTCGCCGGCGCCAACGCGCAGATGGGCGCATCGTCTCAGCGAATCGAGCTTCCGGGTACCTGGCCGATGTCGATCATCAAGAATGATGAGGTCTGCTCATACCCCGGCCCTGGCCCCGTACCGATCCCGTCGCTTGGGCCTTTCCTGGAGGCGCTGGGCCAGATCCACATTTGGGGATACGGGGCGGGCTTCGGTATTCCCATCGAGACGTTCGCAAGCGTCAAGGCCAGGAATGTAGTCAAAAGCGGAAATTGCCAGAACTGATCAGGTTTGCTGTGGACGGGGGCCTGACAGCCGGTTTCCAGGCGGTCGGTCGGGCCGCCATGCATCCGGTTTGCACGCCTGCCCCATACCCCCCACCCCGCATCGAATGAGACCCAAGACATGAGCGGTGACCTCGCAGCCTCGATATTGACGGTAAGGATCCCTCCACGCCTGGATGTGAACACGGCTCCAGCCCTGGAGCAGACGCTCGAGCTGGCCGGTGTGCGCGAACTGATACTTGATTTCGATGCGTGCGAATATGTCTCCAGCGCTGGCATCCGCATGATCCTCAAGGCTTTCCAGCGCCTGTCCAGGGTCGGCGGCGCCATGGTGGTCAAGAATGTGGCCGGGGAGGTGTATGGGATATTCGATATATCGGGCCTTGCCCAGATGATTCCCCTGGAAAGAAAGCTGCGGGAAATTTCTCTCGATGGGCTGGAGCCCCTGTCAGCCGGTGTCTGCGGGGAATGCTTCCGCCTGGACGAGGAGACTGTCGTCAAGCTCTACCGGGAGGGGGTCGACCCGTCCATTGCCGTGCAGGAAAAGCGACATGCCAGGGCGGCTTTTGTCATGGGCATACCGACCGCCATTTCCTACGAGCTTGTCGTTTGCGGCACGCGGACAGGGGTGGTTTTTGAAATGCTGGAGGCCGAGCTTTTCAGCTCGGTCATTCGCAACGATGTGGCGAATCTGGACCTTCACGCCAGGACGCTGGCCGAGGTCATGAAGAGGCTTCATGCGGCCAAGGGCGATCCCGCGGTGCTGCCCGACATGAAGGCCCGCTTCCGGGGCTATATTGAGCAGATCGGCGGGTATTTGAGCGACCAGGAAAGCCGGTTCCTCCTGGAAAGGCTGGAGGCCATTCCTGAGGCGGACACCTGCGTTCACTTCGATCTGCACAGCAGCAACATCATGATCCGGGAGGGTGAGCCGGTCATCATTGACATGGGCGACCTGTCCATTGGCAGCTATCTCTTTGACGTCGGGTTGATGTATACCATCTATGGCATACCGGAATTTGGCTTCAGCGAGCTGGCGACGCAGATTTCCGCTGATACCGGTCTCGAATTCTGGCGCTGCTTCGAGCGCCATTTTTTCGAGGACAGAAGCGCGGAAGAGTATGCCTTCTTCGATGAAAACCGGTATTTTCTCGCGTCCCTGAGGGTCATCTATACGATCACCTTCCTGCCGCAGGTCAGGGAGAATTTCGTCAGAATCCTCAAGGAAAGCCTGCTTCCCAGGATGATGGATAGCCAGCCACCCGCCTCGGGCGACTGTCCCGCCGCACGGAGGCTTCACGCCCACCCTCGGCCGGCTCCCGAGTAGCCTGCTGCCGGTTGCCGCCGGCCCGGCCCGGGGCAGTCGTCATCCGTGCACGCGCTGCCACGGCGGTGCCCATCAGCCGTCCCCCGCCTCGCCGATTCGGGCCTCGGCGCTGGCGTGCTGTCCCAGATTGTCGACCCAGGCGATGCGGATCAGGTCGCCGGGCCGGGCGTTGCCCAGGCGGAAGGCGAAGTAGGGGTTGCGCGAGACGGCGGTGGACAGCAGCCCGTGCACGGCCGGCCGGCCGTTGTGTTCGACGGTCAGTTCGGTGATGTAGTGGGCGGGCACCGGGCGGCCGGTCTGTTCGTCCGGACGGCGCCCCGTTTCCATGGGGTGCTCGATCAGCAGACGAACCAGCGTCTTGTCGCCTTGCGGTTTGGTGCGTATTTTGATGCCGGTCATGCGATGAATCCCCGAATCCGGATGGCCTGCAAGCTTAGCCCCCGACCATGAGCGACTCAACCCGACGGGATTCCCCCGCCTGCCTTGTCCATCGCCGGCATGTGCTGCGCCTGCTGGGCGGGTTCGGCCTGCTGCTGCCGCTGCGAACGCTGGCCCGTGCCGGCGGCCGGACGGTGCCGCCACCCGCACCGGCGGCCGGGGACTTCCGCCTGGCGCTCGCCACCGCCTTGCAGGGCCACGGCTGGACCGCCAGCGATCAGGTGTTGCTGGAGGTTCCGCTGCTGGCGGAAAACGGCGCCATCGTCCCGCTGACCGTCGAGAGCCGGTTGCCGGATACCCGGCGCCTGCTGGTCTTCGCCGAGCGGAACCCCGGTCCGCTGCTGGCGGAATTCCAGCTGGAAGCCGGCGCCGATCCGTGGCTGTCGCTGCGGGTCAAGCTCAACGGCTCCGGTCCGCTGCTGGCCATCGCCGAGTCGGGCGGGCGCTACTACGGCACCCAGGTCGAGGTCAAGGTGATGGTGGGCGGCTGCGGCTGAGCCGCTTGCATCGGGGTCGGCGGCGGCCGGGCCGGGTTGTGGCTATTCGCCGGCCAGCCAGCGTTTCATGCGATGCGCGATGGCCCGCCGGCGCAGGCGGGCCAGCAACTGCCGCATCGTCCTCAGCAGCGCCTTGCGTTCGCCTTCATCGGGCGCCCCGGCATACAGCCAGCCGGCATAGCGCGCGCTGAGCTCGCCGAAGCCGGCCGCCTCGGGGGCTCCCGCTGCCCCCATCCGGCGGGCAAAGCCCATGGGGGTCTCCGTCGGGGCGCGGGGCCAGCCGAGTGTTCCGTACAGCTGGCACAGGCGGCGGTAACGGATGGTCAGCGGGTCGGTGCGCGGGTGTTCGCGGTCGCGTCGCCGGAGCCAGAGCAGGAAGCCGGCCAGCGTCAGGCCGAGACCCCCGGTGAAGACCGACAGCAGACCCCAGACCGTATCCAGCCGTAGCCGTTGCAGCAGGGACTGCCGGCGGTCGTTGTCGTAGCCGAGAATCCAGCGCCCGACCAGGTAATCCAGATGGTCGAGCTTGATGCGCAGCAGCCCGAGCAGCGATTGCCGGCCCGACACCCGCCGCCCCAGCAGCGTTGCGAAGGCCGGGCTGTCGGGGAACAGTTCGGCGAAGCCCCGTTCGACCCGCTCCGGTGCCACGACGGCGGTGGGGTCGACGCGCCACCAGCCCGAGTCGTCCCGCCAGATTTCGGCCCAGGCGTGGGCGTCGTACTGCCGCACCGTCACATAGCGCTCCTGGAGATTGCGCTGCCCGCCCTGATAGCCCATGACCACCCGCGCCGGAATGCCGGCGGCGCGCATGAGGAAAACGAAGGCGCCGGCGAAGTGCTCGCAGAAGCCGCGCCGGGTCTCGAACAGGAAGCCATCGACGCTGTCGTCGCCGAGCAGCGGCGGTTCCAGGGTGTAGACGAAGGACTGGTGATAGAGGCGCAGCGCCTGCTCGACGATGGCGTCGGCACTGGCGCCGTCGCGCCGCCAGCTCCGCCCCAGCGCCAAGGCGCGGGCGTTGCCCCGGACAGGCAGCCGCAGGTAGCGCTCCCGCTCGGCCGGGGTCAGCATTGGTGGCGGCGCGCCGGGCTCGGTCCAGACGTCGTAGCTGATGCGTTCGAACAGCGCCTGGCGGTAGCGGAACAGATGCTCGCCGTTGCCGGCGATGCGGTCGTCGGCCAGGCGCGCCCGGTCCAGGGTGAAGATCCAGCGATGTTCGTGCGGCTCCAGCACGATGCTGTAGGCCGGCGTTCCGGCCGGCCGTGGCGGCGTGCCGGTGTTGGCCCAGCGATAATGGCAGTCGCATGCGTTGCTCCAGCGACGGCCGTCGAAGGTATCCAGTACCGTGCCGCGCCAGTACAGTGTTGCCGCCGGGGGAATGCCGCCGGGAAAGCCGGCCCGGAAGGCCAGTTCGGCCGAGCGCGCCGGCCGGCTGAAATCGCCCGGGCTCATGTCCTCGCCCATGCCGATCCTGGCTTCCGGCTTGTGCAGGGGCAGGGACCACAGCGGCGGCAGCCGCGGCATGACGACGAACAGTAAGACCAGCAGCGGCAGGGCCAGTCCCAGGGTGGTGGCCGCCGTGCGCAGGGGGGCCAGCGGTTGTCTGGCCAGCTGGTGTGGGTCGGCATGGACGGCGGCCAGCGCCGCGACGATCAGGTGGACCTGCAACAGGGCCAGCAGGGTGGCGGCGAAATCCTGGCGATAGAGCAGGAAGGCCATCAGGGCCAGCAGCGCGATGTAAAGGAAGCGCTGGGCGCTGGCGGTGTGATAAAGCTCCAGCGATTTCAGCGACAGCCCGGCCATCAGCAGGGCGACATAGACATCCAGGCTGAGGCCGGAACGATAGGCCGCGGCGATGCCGGCACAGCTGGCCGCGACCAGCAGGGCCTTGACGGCGCGCCCGGGGAAGGCCAGCCGCCCGCGGTGGATCAGCAGCCGCCAGACGATGCAGCCGGCGCCGAGCAGGGACAGGCCAACGGGCAGGTCGCCGGCCAGCAGACCTGCCGCTGCCGCCAGCGCGGCCAGACAGTAGAGCAGGGCGGGGCGCGACAGCTGCGCCGCCGGCGCGCTCATGAAACCGGGCATTCCGCCAGCGCCCGCAGCACGGCGCGCAGATGCCCATCGCCCCGGTCCGGCTCGATGCGGGTGCCGGGCAGCCGCAGGCCGAAGGCCCGGCCCTCGGCGGTCAGGTCCAGCGCGTGCCGGCAGAGCCGCGACAGGCGTGTCTCCGGATCGGCCTCGCCGAGGGCGGCATAGTCCAGCCAGCGCTCGTCGCTCCGGTAATCCACCTGCTCGCGCACCAGCAGGCCATGTCCCGCGGCCTGGTGCTTCCAGGAAATTCGCGCCAGCGGATCGCCGCGGACGTAGCCGCGCAGGCCGAGGAAATCGTCGCTGCCGGCGATCGGCTGGCCGCGGTCCTTGCTGCCGGTGCCGCCGGGGGCGGACGGTATTTCGCCGTCCAGGGGGCGCGGGTACACCAGCAGCTCGATGTCGAGGTCCAGCCAGGTCCAGCAGCGGATCAGGCCGTAGGGATACACCGACTGCACGCGCAGGCGGCCCGGCCGCTGGCGGCCACGCCGGTGGGTGGGAAACGCGACGGCGGTCCGCAGCGGCTGTCCCGCGGCCATCGAGACCCGGGTGGCGGGCGCCTCGGCGAAGCCCAGCGCCAGTTGCTGCCGTGGACGGCTGGCGTCGAGTTCGAGCAGGCACAGGGCCGTGTCGCCGGCGAACACCGGTTCGGTTGCGATGTGGCGCAGGCTCAGCCCGCTCAGGTTGGCGAAGGTCTGATGAAGGGTCACGAACAGCAGCGCCAGCAGCAGGAAGCACAGGGCCAGCACCAGATTGTTCTGGAAGTTGGTGGCGCCGATCCAGATCAGGGCCGCGGTCAGCAGGTAACCCCCGCCTTGGCGGGATGGCAGGACGAACAGGTTCCGCTGGTTCAGGCGGATTTCGCGGCCGGGCGGGATGCGGCGGTTCAGCCAGCGCTGGAGCCGGGCCCGCCAGGCCTGTCGGAGTCCGTCGGGCAGCCGGACCCGGGCGGGTTTCCGGGTGGCGTCGGCGGCCAGCATCAGCCGAGCACGTCGACGTGCTCCAGGAGGGTCCGCGCCGGATCGGCCGGGCCGCCGCCGCGCATCTGCTGGCGCAGCCGGTGCGAGACCACCGGCGCGAGAACCGCCTGTACATCCTCCGGCAGCAGGTGCGTGCGGGCATGGAGCAGCGCCCAGGCGCGGGCTGTCTGCACCAGGCCGACGGCCGCCCGCGGCGACAGCCCCCACTGGAAGCGCCCGGAATGGCGGCTGAAGTCGACCAGCCGCTGCACGTAGTCGAGCACGCTGGCGGAGGCGTGGATGCCTGGCACGCACGCCTGCAGATCGGCCCACTCGCCAGGGCTGACGACGGCCTCCAGCGTGGTCAGCGTCGCGCGGGGGTTGAGCCCTTCCAGCAGGCGGCGCTCGGTGCCGGCGTCGGGAAAGCCCAGCGACAGCTGCATGAGGAAGCGGTCGAGCTGGGATTCCGGCAACGGATAGGTGCCGGCCTGGTGCAGGGGGTTCTGGGTGGCGATGACGAAGAACGGCTCCGGCAGCCGATGGGTCTCGCCGTCGATGCTGACCTGGTGCTCCTCCATCGCCTCCAGCAGGGCGCTCTGGGTCTTCGGCGAACTGCGGTTGATCTCGTCGGCCAGCAGCAGCTGGGTGAAGACCGGGCCGGGATGCAGGCGGAACTGCTGCTTGCCGGGCTCGTAGATGCGCGCGCCGAGGATGTCGGCGGGCAGCAGGTCGCTGGTGAACTGGACGCGGGTGTAGGCCAGGCCCAGCGCCGCCGCCAGGGCATGGGCGAAGGTCGTCTTGCCCATGCCGGGCAGATCCTCGATGAGGAGATGCCCGCGCGCCAGCATGCAGGCCAACGCCAGGCGGATCGGTTCGTCCTTGCCCAGCAGCACCCGGCCGACGGCCGCGGCGATGCGTTCCGCGGCCGGGTTCAGGGCCATGCGCGCGGTGCCGGAAGGCCGGAGCGGCGGCCGGGCGGGCTCAGGCCGGCAGCCCGTGTCGCAGCAGGCAGGCAAGGTCCGCCATGCCGCGCTCCAGGTTGGCCTCGATCTCGGCCAGGGTGATCTCGCCCGGCTGCTTGCCCGCCGCCCAGTTGGCGACGACCGCGCAGCAGGCGTACTCCAGGTTCTGCTCGCGGGCCAGGGCGGCTTCCGGCATGCCGGTCATGCCGACCAGGTCGCAGCCGTCGCGCGCCATGCGGGCGATCTCGGCGGCGGTTTCCAGGCGCGGCCCCTGGGTGCAGCCATAGACGCCGCCATCGACCAGGTCGAGACCGGCCTTGCGGCCCGCCTCCAGCAGCCATGCCCGCAGACCGGGCGAGTAGGGCGCGGAAAAGTCGATATGCGTGACGGCCCGCAGGTTGTCCTCGAAGAAGGTCTGCGCGCGGCCGTAGCTGTAGTCGATCAGCTGGTCCGGGACCACCAGGCGGGCCGGCGCCATGCGCGAGGTGATGCCGCCGACCGCGGCCACGGCCAGGATCCGGCTGGCGCCCGCGGTCTTCAGCGCCCAGATGTTGGCACGGTAGTTCACCTTGTGGGGCGGGATGATGTGCGGATCGCCGTGCCGGGCCAGGAACACGACTTCCCGCCCGTACAGGCGGCCGAAGACCAGGTCCGCCGAGGGGTCGCCGTAGGGTGTGGTCAGGCATTCGCGCTCCTCGACGGTGAAGTGCTCCAGCCGGGCAAGGCCGGTGCCTCCGATGATGGCGATGAGGTTGGACATGGATGGATTCCCGGCTTGCTTGCCCTTGGCGGTTTCAGTAGACGGTGCGGCAGGCGTAGATGCCTGGCCAGTTGCGCAGATGGTTCTTGTAGTCCAGCCCGTAGCCGAACAGGTAGCGGTTCTCCGCCGTCAGTCCGACGAAGTCGGGGCGGCAGGGCTTGTCGCGGCCGATCAGCTTGTCGAC
Organism: Methyloparacoccus sp. NF-16; assembly: GCF_056880625.1. Taxonomy (NCBI): domain Bacteria; kingdom Pseudomonadati; phylum Pseudomonadota; class Gammaproteobacteria; order Methylococcales; family Methylococcaceae; genus Methyloparacoccus; species Methyloparacoccus sp. NF-16. Next base: position 1,052,777 of record NZ_CP174130.1, read on the forward strand.
CAGCACGGCGGTGAGTACCCGGCCGGCACCGGCTGCCTCGCAGTAGCGGACGATTTCCGCCAGGGTCAGCCCCTCGTCGAGAATGTCGTCGATCACCAGCACGGTCCGCCCGCTCAGCGGCAGGGCCGGCGTCAGCGTCCAGCGCATGGCCGAGCCCCGGGTCTCGCCCTGGTAGCGGCCGGCCTTGATGGAATCGAGTTCCAGCGGGAAGTCCAGTTGCAGCAGCAGTTCGCCAGCAAAGAAGATGCCACCGTTCAGGACGGTGAGGACGACAGGATGGCTGTCCGTCAGCGCGGCACCGATCTCCCGCGCCAGCCGGGCGATGGCGGTGCCAATCTGCTCCCGGTCGTACAGACAGTCCGCTTCCGCGATGACGCGGCGGATTTCCTCGTTGATATCCATGGTGATTCAGGTTTCGTTGAGCGCGGCCACGCGGGCCGAAACGGCATGCCATTCCGGACTGGCCAGGAGGGCCGCGCGGTCCAGGGGGAAGCGGCCGCGCATGCGCGCCAGCCGGGTGGCGCGGGCGGAATCGCCGGGCAGGCCGGCCAGGGCTTCGAGCACCTCGGCGGCGGCGCCGGGCGCGTTGCACACCAGTACCATGTCGCAGCCTGCCGCCAGCGCCAGCCGGGCGCGGTCGACCGCATCGCCGGCATAGGCCGCGCCGGCCATCGAAAGGTCGTCGCTGAAGACGGCGCCGGCAAAGCCCAGGCGGGTGCGCAGGACGTCCTGGATCCAGTAGCACGAGAAGCCGGCCGGGTGCGCGTCGATCCGCTCGTAGATGACATGCGCCGGCATGACGCCTTCGAGTCCTGCGGCGATCAGGGCGGCGAACGGCCTGAGATCGCGCGCCTCGATGGCGGCGAGCGGTCGCCGGTCCACCGGCAGGGCCAGGTGCGAATCCTCGGCCACGCTGCCATGCCCCGGAAAATGCTTGCCCACCGCCGCCATGCCGGCACGGCGCATGCCGCGTGCGAAGGCGGTGGCCAGCCGGACCACCGTCTCCGGCTCCTGCCCGAAGGCACGGTCGCCGATGACCTGGCTGATGCCGCACTCCACGTCCAGCACCGGGGCGAAGCTGAAGTCGATGTCGAGGGCGCGCAGCTCCGCCGCCATCAGCCAGCCGGCCTGCTCCGCCAGTTCCGGATCGTGGGCCAGCGCATAGCGGGCTGCCGGCGGCAGGCGGGTGAAGCCGTCGCGGAACCGCTGCACCCGGCCGCCTTCGTGGTCGACGGCGATCAGGAGGGCGGGGTTGGCGTCGCGGATCGCGGTTACCAGCTCCATCAGCTGGGCGGGTGACTCGAAGTTGCGGCGGAACAGGATCAGCCCGCCGGTGGCGGGATGGCGGAGGCGCTGCCGCTCCTCGTCGCTGAGGGACAGGCCCTCGACGTCGAGCATGACCGGGCCGGGCATCGGGTGCTGGGACATGACGCGCTGGTGCGAATGGAAAAGGTGACCGGCGGGCGGCGCGGGGCCGCCGCTATTGCTGCTGCTGTTCCTGGGCCTGCCGCCGCGCTTCGAAGGCGCGCAGCTGCTCGGGGGTGGCCTCGGCCTGGTGGCGGGACTTCCACTCCGCGTAGGGCATGCCGTAGACGATCTCCTGCGCCTCGGCATAGCCGAGCTCGAGACCCCGCTCGGCTGCGGCGGCGCTGTACCATTTGGCCAGGCAGTTGCGGCAGAAGTCGGCGAGGATCATGAGGTCGATGTTCTGCACCTCGGGGTGTTCGCGCAGGTGCCGGAGCAGGCGGCGGAAGGCGGCGGCTTCGAGTTCGGTCCGGGTTTGCGGGTCCATGGAATGGGTGGCGTGGGCTTGGCGGCGGCGGACAACCCGCTTGATGGCAAGCGAGCTGGGTTATAATGCGAAAAAGTATAGCGCAGTGTTACGGGCGTCCCGGGCATCCTTCCAGAACCCGCCCTTTCGCAGGGTCCTGCCGATCCGAGCCAATCCCCATCCCCACCCAAATTTCCCTGAATCAAGGGGCTTAATTCCCAGCATGAAATTACTGGTCGACTTTTTCCCGATCGTTCTGTTTTTTGCCGCCTACAAACTGGCCGATATCTACGTGGCGACCCTGGCGGCGATCGTCGGCGCGGTGCTGCAGGTCGCCTACACCTGGCTACGGACCCGCAAGGTCGAGACCATGCACCTGATATCCCTGGTGCTGATCCTGGTCTTCGGCGGCGCCACCTGGTTCCTGCGCGACCCGACCTTCATCAAGTGGAAGCCGACCGTGCTCAACTGGCTGTTCGCCATCGTCTTCCTGGGCAGCCAGTTCATCGGCCGGCAGCCCGTCATCCAGCGCATGCTGAGCGCCCAGATCGAACTGCCGGCGGAGATCTGGCGCCGGCTGAACCTTGCCTGGACCGCTTTCTTCATCGTCATCGGCGGCATCAACCTGTACGTGGCCTTCCATTTCGAGGAGAGCGTCTGGGTCAACTTCAAGCTGTTCGGCATGCTCGGCCTGACCGTGCTGTTCGTCCTGCTGCAATCGTTCTATCTGGCGCGGCACATGCCCGACGGCGCCACCGAGGAGAAGTGACCATGCTGTTCGCCATCGTGTGCGAGGATGCTCCCGGCAGCCTGCCGCTACGCCAGGCGACGCGCCCGGCCCACCTGGAACGCCTGGAGGCCTTGCAGGACGAGGGCCGGCTGGTGCTGGCGGGGCCTTTCCCGGCCATCGAGAGTACCGATCCCGGCGCGGCCGGCTTCACCGGCAGCCTGATCGTGGCCGAATTCGACAGCCTGGCCGCCGCGCAGGCGTGGGCCGGGCAGGATCCCTATCAACGGGCGGGCGTCTACGCGCGCGTCACCGTCAAACCCTTCAAGCAGGTATTTCCCCGATGACCGATCGTGTCGACAAGATCCGCGCGCTGCTCGAGGCGGCGCTGCAACCCCGTGAACTGGACCTCCATGACGACAGCGCCGCCCATGCCGGGCATGCGGGCGCGTTGCAGAGCGGCGGCGGCCACTTCTCCGTCTACATCGTGGCGGATGCCTTTGCCGGCAAGTCGCTGCTGCAGCGCCATCAGATGGTCTACCAGGCGCTGGGCGACCTGATGAGAACGGATATCCATGCCCTGATGATCAAGGCATTGACCCCGGAAGAACTGACCTAACCCTCAACCCAAGGAAACTGCATGAACAGATACTCCCTCGCTTCCGCCATCGCGCTGGCCTTGCTGGTGACTGGCTGTGACCAGACCGGCGATCCGGCCCAGAAGGCCCCGCCCGCCCCTAACCAGGCCCAGAAGGCACCAGCAGCAACCGCTGCCGATCAGGCCCAGAAGGCGCCTGCCGCACCCGAGGTCGTCGCTGTCGGTGAATCGGTGGCCATCGTCAACGGCAAGCCGATCAGCAAGGCCGCCTTCGAGATACTCGCCGAGGAAGTCAACGAGCGCCGCGGCGACAACAAGGTTCCCGACGACAAGATCGTCGAGGAGCTGATCAAGCGCGAACTGCTGAGCCAGGAGATCGCCGCGTCGGGCCTGCTCAGGGATCCCAAGTTCGCCGCCAAGATCGAGAACGCCCAGCGCATGCTGCTCTCCCAGGCGGCTGCCGAGGAGTTCATCGGCAAGGTGGAGGTATCGGACGAGGATCTGAAGAAGGAGTACGACCAGCGTGTCGGCCCGATGAAGAATACCGAGTACAAGGCCAAGCACATCCTGGTCGAGACCGAGCAGGAAGCCAAGGACATCATCGCCAAGCTCCAGAAAGGCGAGAAGTTCGATGTGCTGGCCAAGAAACTCTCCAAGGATCCCGGCTCCAAGGACCGTGGCGGTGATCTCGGCTGGTTCAGCCCGCAGCAGATGGTGCAGCCGTTCTCCGAGGCGGTGATGGCGCTCAAGAACGGCGAAACCACCCAGACCCCGGTACAGAGCCAGTTCGGCTGGCACGTCATTCAGCGCGAGGAATCGCGCGAGCAGGCGCCGCCGCCCTTCGACGCCGTCAAGGATCAGCTCAAGAGCATGATCCAGACCCAGAAGCTACAGCAGCACATCGCTGACCTGCAGACCAAGGCCAAGGTGGAGAACAAGCTGTCGGCCCAGCCTGCCGCTCCGGCTCCGGCCGCCAAGCCTGCCGCTCCGGCTCCGGCCGCCAAGCCTGCTGCCCCGGCCCAGCCTGCCGCTCCGGCTCCGGCCGCCAAGCCTGCTGCCCCGGCCCAGCCTGCCGCTCCGGCTCCGGCCGCCAAGCCTGCTGCCCCGGCCCAGCCTGCCGCTCCGGCTCCGGCCGCCAAGCCTGCTGCCCCGGCCCAGCCTGCCGCTCCGGCTCCGGCCGCCAAGCCTGCTGCCCCGGCCCAGCCTGCCGCTCCGGCTCCGGTTGCCAAGCCTGCGACGCCGGCGGAGAAGCCCGCTGCCCCGGCCGCCAAGCCGGCGGCTCCGGCTCAGCCGGCCACGTCCGCGCACTGAGCCGCACGGACCAGACCGCGAAAAAGCCGGGCACGTCCCGGCTTTTTCATGTGTGGGACCCGGGCATTCTCAGAACAGGCTCAGCTGTACCGGCCCCGAGGCTGGCACCCGAAAACGCGAGCTGTCGAGATCGGGGGTAGCGGGCTGCAGGCCCAGTCGGCGCATGGCCAGGCGGAAGCGCTGGCCGATCATGTCGGCATAGGCCCCGGAGCCCCGCTGCCGGCTGCCGAACTCGGCCCGGTAGATGCGCCCTCCGTGGCTGGCCCGGATCAGGTTCAGCACCTGTGTCCGGCGCTGCGGAGCATGGGCGACCAGCCACTCGTCGAACAGGGCGTGCAGTTCCAGCGGCAGGCGCAGCAGGCTGTAGCCGGCAGCGCTGGCGCCGGCCTCCGCGCCGGCGGCCAGCACGCGTTCGAGCTCGGCGTCGGTCAGGGCCGGGATCACCGGCGCCACCAGCACCGTCAACGGGATGCCGGCCGCGCTCAGGCGGCGCACCGTTTCCAGCCGCCGCGCCGGGGTGGCGGCACGGGGCTCCAGATGCCGTGCCAGCTCGCGATCCAGGGTGGTGATGGAGATCTGCACCTGAAGCAGCCGCTCCCGCGCCATGCCGGCCAGGATGTCGAGGTCGCGCTCGATCAGGCTGCCCTTGGTTGTCAGGCCGACCGGATGGCGGAAATCCCGTAGCACCTCGAGGATCGCGCGCGTCAGCCGCATGGTCCGCTCGATCGGCTGATAGGGGTCGGTATTGGCGCCCAGCGCGATCGGCGCCACGCGATAGCCGGGCCGGCCGAGCGTCTCGCGCAGCCTTGCGGCCGCGTCCGGTTTGGCGTGGAGCCGGCTCTCGAAATCCAGGCCCGGCGACAGTCCCAGCCAGGCATGGGTGGGGCGTGCGTAGCAATAGATGCAGCCATGTTCGCAGCCGCGATAGGGATTCACCGACTGCTCGAAGGGCAGGTCGGGGGAGGTGTTGCGGCTGATGATGCTGCGGGTCGTTTCCAGACTGACCGTTGTGCGCAGGGGCGCGCGCTCCTCGGGCCGCCAGCCGTCGTCGAGGGCTTCGCGGTGGGTTGCGGCGAAGCGGCAAGGGGGGTTGCCGAGGGCGCCGCGGCCCTTTGGCGATGGTGGTCGGCCAGGCGCGGGCGGGTCGCTCGGGGTGTCGGCGGTCATGGCGGGGCGGCGCAGGGGCGAGGGCGCGGCAGCCGCCGGGAAGGCGGCTGGACCGTGATATTATCCGCCATTTTCCGGCTGCCCCGGCATGCGACACGCCTCCGCTCTTTTCCTGATCGGTCCCATGGGTGCGGGCAAAAGCACCATCGGCCGTCTGCTGGCCAAGGCGCTGGACGCGGAATTCGTCGACAGCGACAAGGAAATCGAGCGGCGCACGGGCGTCAGCATCCCGATGATCTTCGAGTACGAGGGCGAGGCGGGCTTCCGGCGGCGGGAGGCCGAGGTGATCCGCGAGCTGACCGAGCGCAGCGATATCGTCCTGGCGACCGGCGGCGGCTCGGTGCTGCTGCCGGAGAATCGCGCCCGGCTGCGCGAGCGGGGCTTCGTGGTCTATCTGCATTGCCCGGTGGACAAGCAGCTGGAGCGGACCCACAAGGATTCCAACCGGCCCATGCTGAACACCGGCAACCCGCGCCAGCGGCTCACCGAGCTGTTCGAGATGCGCGAGCCGATCTACCGGGAGCTGGCCGACTGCATCGTCGACACCGGCCAGAACTCCAGCCGCAGCGTCGTCCGGCAAATCCTTCGTGCCCATGAGCGGGCCCAATCGCACGTTTCTGCCCATGAGAACCCTGAACGTTGACCTCGGCGATCGCGCCTATCCCATCTACATCGGCCAGCGCCTGCTGGACCAGCCCGCGCTGATCGCGCGCCATGTCGACGCCGGGCAGGTGATGATCGTTACCAACGCGACGGTGGCGCCGCTCTACCTGGCACCGGTCGAGGCGGCCCTGTCCGGCCGGCAGCTGGCCAGGGTCGTGCTGCCCGATGGCGAGGCCTACAAGAGCATGGACTCGGCCATGGCCGTCTTCGACGAGCTGCTGCGGCTTCGCTTCAGCCGCAGCGCGCACCTGATCGCCCTGGGCGGCGGCGTGATCGGCGACCTGACCGGTTTTGCCGCCGCCTGCTACCAGCGTGGCGTGCCGTTCATCCAGGTGCCGACCACCCTGCTGGCCCAGGTGGATTCCTCGGTCGGCGGCAAGACGGCCGTCAATCATCCGCGCGGCAAGAACATGATCGGCGCCTTCTACCAGCCGAAATGCGTGATCGCCGACATGGGCACCCTGGATACCCTGGCCGACCGCGAGCTGAGCGCGGGCTTGGCCGAGGTCATCAAGTACGGTCTCATCCGCGATCCCGGTTTCTTCGACTGGCTGGAAGCTAACATCGAGCGTCTCCTGGCCCGCGACCCGGAGGCGCTGGCGCTGGCGGTGGAGCGCTCCTGCCGCAACAAGGCCGAGGTCGTGGCCGCCGACGAACGCGAATCCGGCGAGCGCGCCACCCTCAATCTCGGCCATACCTTCGGGCATGCCGTGGAAACCGGGATGGGCTATGGTGCGGTGCTGCACGGCGAGGCCGTGGCCATCGGCATGTGCCAGGCGGCCGACCTCTCGCGGCGGCTGGGCTGGCTGGACGAGGCCACGGTACGGCGCATCGTCGGCCTGCTGGAACGCGCCCGGCTGCCGGTCCGGCCGCCGGCCGGGCTGGATGCCGACGCTTTCCTCGAATACATGGCGGTGGACAAGAAGAATGTCGAGGGCCAGCTGCGGCTCGTCCTGCTGGAGCGCATCGGCCGTGCCACGCTGCCGATGGCGGTCGATACCGCCACCCTGCGCCAGACGCTGACAGGCTATGCCCGCGGCTGAGTGCCCGGCAGCCCCCGCATGACGCCGGGACCGGCCGGCTGTCCCGACCCTGACCCCTCTTGCTGACCCTTCCAGGATGCTCCGATGACTGTTCTCCTCAATGACTGTTTCCTGCGCGCGCTGCTGCGCCAGCCGGTGGACCGGACCCCGGTCTGGATGATGCGGCAGGCCGGACGCTACCTGCCCGAGTATCGCCGCGTGCGTGAACGGGCGGGCAGCTTCATGAGTCTCTGCACGACGCCGGAGCTGGCCTGCGAGGTCACCCTGCAACCCCTGGCGCGCTACCGGCTCGACGCCGCGATCCTGTTTTCCGACATTCTCACCATCCCGGATGCCATGGGGCTGGGGCTGGAATTCGTCGAGGGCGAGGGCCCGCAGTTCCGTCACCCGCTGCGGACGGCGGACGCCATCCGCCAGCTGCCGATCCCCGATCCCGAGCAAAGCCTCGGCTACGTGACGGACGCCGTGCGGCTGATCCGCCGGGAACTGGGCGGCCGCGTGCCGCTGATCGGTTTCTCGGGCAGTCCCTGGACCCTGGCCACCTACATGGTGGAGGGCCGCAGCAGCCGGGAATTCCGCCGGATCAAGGGGCTGATGTACGAGCAGCCCGAGCTGCTGCATCAGCTGCTGGACCGGCTGGCCCAGGCGGTCGGACGCTACCTCGCCGCGCAGATCGCCGCGGGCGTCGATGCCGTCATGGTCTTCGATACCTGGGGCGGCGTCCTGTCGCCGGCGCAGTACCGGGCCTTCTCGCTGGATTACGCCGCGCAGTCGCTGGACGGCCTGCCGCGCGAGCGTGCCGGGCGGCGGATACCCGCGATCCTGTTCACCAAGGGTGGCGGCCAGTGGCTGGAGGGCATGGCGGCGGCCGGTTACGACGCGCTGGGCCTGGACTGGACCACCGATATCGGCGAGGCGCGCGCGCGGGTCGGCGACCGGGTCGCCTTGCAGGGCAATCTGGACCCGCAGGCCCTCTACGCGCCGATACCGCGGCTACGGGAGGAGGTCCGGGCCATCCTGGCCGGCTTCGGGCCGGGCAGCGGCCATGTGTTCAATCTTGGCCATGGTGTCTGGCCGGACGCCGACCCCGAGCATGTCGGCGCCATGATCGAGGCGGTGCACGAGTTCAGCCCGGCCATCCACGCCGCCGGCCGCAACGCCTGAGCGAGCGACCGGCCGGCCTGTCCGGCGGCCTCAGGGGGCTGCCCGTTCCCCGGCCTCGTCCGGGTTCGCCCCTTCCTCGCCCAGATCCGCCAGCGGCCGTATTTCCGCCAGCAGTTCCTCGCCGCCCGCCGGTGTCGGAATGCCCAGCGCCAGATGGCTCCTGCGGTAGCCGTACAGGAAATAGAAGGTCAGGCCGATCAGGCCCCAGACCGGGAAGACCAGCTGGGCCTCGGTCGGCAGGAAGATGAACAGGATCGCGCAGCCCAGCATGGCCATGGGGCCGACGATCCAGATGCCCGGCGTGCGGAATGGCCGGTGGCGGTCCTTTTCCTTGACCCGCAGGATCATCACGGCGATCGAGACCACGAAGAAGGCGAACAGGGTGCCGGAGTTGGAGATGTCGGCGAGCTTGCCCACCGGCAGGAAGGCCGCCGCCAGGGTGACGCCGGCGCCGGTGATCATCGTCACGATGTGCGGCGTCCGGAAGCGGGGATGGACGCGGCTGAGGACATCCGGCAGCAGCCCGTCGCGGGCCATGACGAAGAAGATGCGGGTCTGGCCGAACAGCAGCATCAGGATCACCGACGGCAGGGCCAGGAAGGCCGCGAGGCCCAGCAGGTTGCCCAGCCTGTCCCAGCCGATCTGCCGCAGCACCAGCGCCAGGGCTTCCCGGGAGCACACCAGCGGCTGCTGGCCGGCCGTCGCGAGTTGCTGGCATTCCGCGGCCAGGGCCGGGGAGCCGGGCGGCAGGCCGGCGCCGCTGGCGTCCGTCAGCGGCTGGGCGCCGATGGCGCCGATGGCGCCGGCCGACACCAGCAGGTAGAACACGGTGCAGATGCCCAGCGAGCCGATCAGGCCGATCGGCACGTTGCGCTGCGGGTTGCGGGTCTCCTCGGCGGCGGTCGAAACGGCGTCGAAACCGACATAGGCGAAGAAGATCGAGGCCGCCGCCGCCACGGCGCCGGAACCTCCCAGCGGCAGGAAGGGCTGGAAATGCTCGCTTTTCAGAGCCGGCAGGGCGATGAGGATGAACACGCTCAGGGCGATGATCTTGACCGCCACCAGGATGGCGTTGAAGGTGGCGCTCTCGCGGGTGCCGACGATCAGCAGCCCGGTCACGAACAGGCTGATGATCACCGCTGGCAGATTGATGAGGCCGCCGGCATAGGGGCCGTTGGCTAGCGCCATGGGTATCTCGATGCCGAGGGAATTGTGCAGCAGACCGGCGAAATAGCCGGACCAGCCGACCGCCACCGCACTGGAGGCGACGGCGTATTCCAGCACCAGGGCCCAGCCAACCATCCAGGCGATGAGTTCGCCCAGCACCGCATAGGAATAGGTGTAGGCGGAGCCCGATACCGGCACCATCGATGACAGTTCGGAATAGCACAGCGCCGCCACCGCGCAGACGAAGCCGGCGATGATGAAGGAGAGCATCATGCCGGGCCCGGCCTTCTGCGCGGCTTCCGCCGTCAGCACGAAGATGCCGGTACCGATGATGGCGCCGATGCCGAGCAGGGTCAGCTGCCAGGCCCCGAGCGAGCGGTGCAGGCTCTTCCTTTCGGCTGTCAGCAGGATGGCGTCCACGGGTTTAACGCGCCAGAAGATCATGATGGTTTCATCCTCGGTGGGTGAGTGGTTGAGCGGCGGGGAGTGTAACGGAATTGACACGGTTTCCCGAGAGCCCGGCACGCGGTGCCGGGTCGGTCGCGGGTGGCCTGAAACCCGTGCAAGATTTCAGCCATTTCTGGGCCGGGGCGGATCTTCCTGCATGAGCGGAGACGGCGACATGACCGATTTCGACCTTCCCATCGACCGGCACAGCACCGGCAGCGTCAAATGGAACCGCTATGCGGGGCGGGACATCCTGCCGCTGTGGGTGGCCGACATGGACTTCCGCTGCCCGCCGGCGGTGCTGGCGGCGCTGCATCGGCGCATCGCGCATGGCGTGCTCGGGTATGGCGAGCCCTCGGCCGGGCTGCTCGACGCGGTGACCGGCTACCTCAGGGCCAGCTACGGCTGGTCGCCGCCGCCCGAGGCGCTGGTCTGGCTGCCGGGACTGGTCGTCGGGCTGAACCTTGCCTGCCGGGCGGTGGGTGCGCCCGGCGACGCCGTGATCAGCGCCACGCCTGTCTACCCGCCGTTTCTCGCGGCGCCGAGGCTGGCGGAGCGGACGCTGGTCCGCGTGCCGCTGCGCCAGGCGGCGGACGGCTGGCGCTGGGACTTCGAGGCGCTGGAACGGGCGCTGACACCGCGCACCCGCCTGCTGCTGCTCTGCCATCCCCACAATCCGGTCGGCCGCGCCTGGACACCGGAGGAACTGCGGCAGCTGCTGGCCATCGCCCGCCGCCACGATCTCCTGATCTGTTCCGACGAGATCCACGGCGACCTGATACTCGAACCCGGGCGCCGGCATGTGCCGCTGGCCTTGATCGACCCGGCCTTTGCCGAGCGCACCCTCACCCTGATGGCCCCGTCCAAGACCTGGAACCTGCCGGGACTGGGCTGCTCCTTCGCGGTGATTCCGGACCCCGCGCTGCGCCGGCGTTTCCGGCGGGAGATGGCGGGACTGGTGCCACCGGTCAACGTGCTCGGGCTGACCGCCGCCGAGGCCGCCTATCGGGACGACGGCCGCTGGCGCGCCGACCTGCTGGCCTACCTGCGCGGCAACCGGGCGCTGCTGCGCGACTGGTTCGGCGACAGCCGGCGCCTGCGCTGGACCTGCCCGGAGGCGACCTATCTGGCCTGGATCGACGCCCGCGCCATTGACCCCGTCGACCCGCTGCCGGCCTTCGAGGCGCTGGGCGTGGGACTTTCGGATGGCCGGGATTTCGGCTGCCCCGGTTTCGTGCGGCTGAATTTCGGCTGCCGCCGCGCCCTGCTGGCGCAAGCCCTGGAGCGCCTGGCGCCGCTGCGCTGACGCGGCCATGCCAGCGCCATTTTCCCCCGATCCTCACCAAGCCCTGGGAGCAAGACCATGGAAATCGTTCAGATACCCGCGCTGGCGGACAACTATGTCTATCTGCTGCACGAGCCCGCCAGCGGGACGACGGCGGCGGTCGACCCGCCGGAGGCCGAAGGCGTGCTGCGCGCCCTGGCCGAACGGGGCTGGGCGCTGACCCATATCCTCAACACGCATTTTCATGGCGACCATGTCGGCGGCAATCTGACGCTGAAATCGGTCACCGGCTGCCGGATCGTCGGCCACGCCACGGCGCGCGAGCCGATCCCGGGGCTCGACCAGCCGGTCGACGAGGGCGACTGCGTGCGGCTGGGTGACAGCGAGGCCCGGGTGCTGGCGGTACCCGGGCACACGGCCGGGCATGTCGCCTACTGGTTGCCAGCGACATCCCGTCTCTTCTGTGGCGACACCCTGTTCGGCATGGGCTGCGGGCGGCTGCTGGGCGGCAGCGCCGGGCAGCTGTGGGCCTCGCTGCAACGCCTGCGGCAATTGCCGGGCGACACCCTGGTGTACTGCGCCCACGAGTACACGCTGAACAACGGCCGCTTCGCGCTGACGGTGGAGCCCGGCAATCCGCGGCTGGTCGAGCGCCAGCAGCGGACCCGGGCGCTGCGCGAGGCGGGTCGTCCGACGGTGCCCTCGCGCCTCGCCGAGGAGTGCGACACCAATCCCTTCCTGCGTCCCGAAAGCCCGGCCATCCGCGCCAGCCTGGGGCTGGAAGGGGCGAGCGATCTGGCGGTCTTCAGCGAACTGCGCCGCCGCAAGGACCACTTCTAGCGTTGCCCGCCGGTTCGCCGGACGGACCGGTGGCGTGTCGTCGACACCATGGCATTCAAGCGCTTGCGTAAGCCAAACGAGGCCCAGTCCGCTATCATTGGCCGTCGATCGGCTGGCCCCGCCGCCAACCCAACCCAGATTCAGGAGAGCCCTCGATGGCCTTGTTGACCGAAATCGTGCAAGAGACCGCTGACAGTTTTGGCCTGGGCGACAGGGCGCCGGCCCTGGTGGCCGAGGCGCTCCGGCTGGTCTTCAACGAGCGCAACGGCGGTCTGCGCGGTCTGCTCGACCGCTGCGGGCAGGCGGGGCTGGGCGACCTGGCGGACAACTGGTGCGACAGCCATGCGGCCCTGAAGCTGCTGGACGGCGGGCAGCTGGAAAAGGTGGTCGGTGCCGCCGCCATCGCCGAGGCCGGCAAGACGCTGGGCATGGCCAATGCCCGCGTCAGGACCGCCATGGCCTTCGTCATTCCCCGGCTGGTAAGGCTCTTCGCGGCGGGTGGCAAGCTGCCTCGCGAGATGCCGTCGGCGGTACAGGCGTTCCTGCGCAGCGACGCGGCCAGGCCCAGGCCGCCGGCCGGCAAGCCCCGGACGCCGGTCACCTCCAGGCCCTCGCACGCCTGGCTGGGGTGGACCGTCGGCACGCTGGCCCTGCTGCTGACGGCCGGCTACAGCGGCCTGCAAATCCTCGGGAGCCGTGACGGCACCCCGCCGCTGGCACCGCCACCGCCGCCGCCCGCGGCCGCCATCGAGACGCCGGCCGCCCCGATGCCCGAACCCGAGCCCGGCAAGCCGATCGCCAGGCTGACCATCCGCAACGATGGCGGTCGCTTCGAGTACGCCGGCGAAGTCGGCGATGCCGGCATGAAGACCGCGATCGGCAACCAGTTGCTGACCTTCTTCGGCCAGGCCCGCCTGAGCGGCAACCTGGACATCAATCCCCTGGTCGGCGTGCCGCCCTGGTTTGCCAAGCTGGACCGGGTACTGCCGCAGCTGAACGTGCCGGGCACGGTTCTGCGCCTGGAGGGCAATACCGCCCGGCTGGGCGGCTGGCTGTCGGACCCGGATCGGGAAAGCGTGCTGAACAGCATCCGCACGGCGATGGGGCCCGGCTTCCGCTACGGCTACCTGGGTGACGAGACCCAGGAGCTGGCCCAGGAATCGCGCAGCCGTGCGCTCCAGGCGCTGGCCGCGCTGCCGCCCGCTTACCAGGGCCAGGATATCGTCGCCATCCTCAACCAGTGGGTGATCCTGTTTGCCGAGGACAGCGCGGCCCTCCCGGACAGCAGCCGCGAAGTGATCTACAAGGCCGCCGAGCTGATGCGGATCATGGCCCAGCCGGTGGTGTTCGAGATCGGTGGCCATACCGACAACCAGGGCAATGTCCATGCGAGCCAGAAGCTCTCCCTGGAGCGCGCGGTGGCGGTGAAGAATGCCTTCATCCAGGCCGGTCTGCCGGAGCCCATGGTGCGCGCCAGGGGCTATGGCGGCACGCGGCCGATCGCCGCGAACGACACGCCCTATGGCCAGTTCCGCAACCGCCGGATCGAGTTCGCCGTGCTGGAACCCTGCCTGACCAAGTCGGCCTGTGGCCTGCCGGATCCGGCGGCCATCCTCGAACCCCCGCCGGCACCGGTCCTCGAGCCGCTGGAAAGCCTGGAGCCCCTGCCCGAGGCGATCAGCCCGCCGGTGGTCCGCGAAAGCCGGCCGGCTGCCGCGCCGGCCGAGGCAGCACCCGAGTACCGGCCCAGACCCCGGCCGCGTCCGCGCGATACCGGCGGAGAGTCCGCCGCCACCGGTTCGGGCCGCGGCGCGAGGCCGGCCAGCGGCGACGAGTCCGGGGCCAGACCGGCCGCTCCCCGACCCGCCCGCAGCAGCGCGACGCCGCCGGGCACGCCTGGCAAGGGCACCGACGGCAAGGCCAGGCCAGCCGAGACGAAGAAGCCGGCCGCCAGCGCCGGCGGTGCCCCGGCGTCGACCACGGAGCCGAAGAAGACCGACGCGGCGGCGCCGAAGCCGAAACCCAAGCCGGCTCCGGCACCCCGCACGACCAGCCCCGGCAGCGTCCAGGATCTGTTCTGATGGCGGGTCAGGCCGGTCGGCGGCCTGGCCTGGCTACGGCGGGATGGGGTGCGGGCCCGGCGGGTTTCCCGCTCCCCGTGTCGCTCAGGGAAGCGCGGCTTCCAGCTGGCCGGCGGCTGCCTCGCAGGCCGGGACCGCGTCCACCAGCGCCGGGTCGATCGGCGCGCCGGTCAGCTCGGCCAGGACCCGTTCCGCCACCAGTTCGCTGAACGGTTCGCAGGCCTTGGCCATCCGGCGCGCGGCCACCGCGAGCGGCTGGTCCTCGTCGATATCCTCCTCGGAAAAATTGCCGACCGCCCGGATCAGCTGGCCGGTGACCCGGCTCTGCTGGCGGTAGACCTGCTCCACATAGCGCGTGAAGGCTTCCGGCGTCATCTCCAGGGTTTCGCCCGAAGGTGTGTGCGCGACGATGGTCGTGCAGCCGGACAGCAGGGCCAGTCCGGCGCCCAGCAGGCGGTTTCGCATGACGGCATTTCCCCGGCCGGCCGGCCGGGGACGGGGATGGGGGCAGGTCTTCGGCCCTGTCCGGGCGGGGGCTCGATGGCGCATCTTGCGTCAGCTGGGGTCTGGGTCCGCGCGAGGGTGACGCTCCTGGCCGGATCCTCTGGCCAGCTCGGGTATCGCCGCCGGTCCGGCCGGGCGACAGCGCATCCGTCCGCTGCGGGCGGGTTGCGGGGGCGCCATCATACCGCAGCGGGTTTTGTGGTTTCATGTGGGCCTGCGGGCCAGCGCCCGTCTGCCCGCCAGCCGGTTTTTCCCACAGACATCACGCATGGTCGCGCTTTCGATACGACAACTCAGCAAACGCTTCGGCGAGCAGACGGTGCTCGATGCCATCGACCTGCGCATCGCGGCGGGCGAGCTGTTCTTCCTGCTGGGGCCGAGCGGCTGTGGCAAGACCACCCTGCTGCGACACCTGGCCGGTTTCCTGGTCCCCGACGCCGGTGCCATCTGGTTCGGCGACCAGGACGTGACCCAGCTGCCGCCGCACCGCCGCGGCACGGCGATGATGTTCCAGAGCTATGCGCTGTGGCCGCATCTGAGCGTCGCCGGGAACGTTGCCTTCGGGCTGGAGGAGCGGCGGCTGTCCCGGGCGGAGATTGCTGCCCGCGTCGACGAGGCGCTGGCGCTGGTGCAGCTTGGCGGGCTGGGCGAGCGGCGCATCCAGCAGCTGTCCGGCGGCCAGCAGCAGCGTGT
Organism: Methyloparacoccus sp. NF-16; assembly: GCF_056880625.1. Lineage (NCBI taxonomy): Bacteria > Pseudomonadati > Pseudomonadota > Gammaproteobacteria > Methylococcales > Methylococcaceae > Methyloparacoccus > Methyloparacoccus sp. NF-16. Next base: position 1,068,238 of record NZ_CP174130.1, read on the forward strand.
GGCGCTGGCGCGGGCACTGGTGGTGCGGCCGCGCTGCCTGTTGCTGGACGAGCCCCTGTCCAATCTCGATGCCCGGCTGCGGCTGGAGATGCGTGTCGAAATCCGTCGCATCTGCAAGGAATTCGGCCTGACGGCTGTCTATGTCACCCACGATCAGGCGGAAGCCCTGTCGATGGCCGACCGGCTGGCGGTGATGGTGGCCGGCCGGCTGGCACAGGTGGGGACGCCGCGCGAGGTCTACCGGCGACCGCTGGACCGGCGGGTGGCGGCGTTCATCGGCGAGACCAATCTGCTGCCGGCGCGGGTGCTGGCGCGGGATGCGGGGACGGGCGTCGCCATGGCCGAGACTCCGGCCGGGCGGCTGCGGGCCACGGTCGGCGGGCACGGCTGGCAGCCCGCCAGCGGCGACAATGCCTGGCTGTCGGTGCGGCCCGAGGCCCTGCGCTGGCTGCCGGCGCCGGAGGCCACCGAGACGCTGGCAGGGGTGCTGGCGGATGCCGTCTATCTCGGCGCCACCGCGCAATACCGGCTGCGGCTGGCGGACGACAGCAGCCTCGCGGTGATCGAGCAGAACCCCACCGACCTGTCGCGCGTACCCGGCGAGCACGTCGCCGTCAGCGCGGCGGTGGACGATCTGGTGCTGCTGCCGGACTGAACGATTCATCCGCGCCGCCCGCATGTCCACGTCGCCGCCACCTGTTGCCACCCGGGCCAGCCACGGCCGTGCCATGGCCGGGGTGCTGCTCGCGCTGCTGCTGATCCTGGGCGGTCCTTTCCTGTTGCGGCCGCGCGAGGCTGGCGAGGCGCTGCGCTACGACCGCCGGCTGGTGATCCTGTCGCCGCACAACGAGCGGGTGCGGCGCGAAATCGGCCGAGCCTTTGTCGAGGACTGGAAGGCCCGCACCGGCGAAACGGTCTACCTGGACTGGCGCATCCCGGGCGGCTCGACCGAGATCGCCCTGTTCCTGAAATCCGAATTCGCCGGCGCCTTCCAGTATTTCTGGGAGACCACCCGGCACCAGCCCTGGACGGCGGCGGTCGCCTCGGCCTTTGCCGATCCCGGGACGCCGCCGCCCGAGCCGGCCGGGAGCCCGGACGATCTGGCCAGGGCGGCGCGACGGGCCTTCCTCGCCGCGCCGGTCGGCGTGGGCGTCGATCTCCTGTTCGGTGGCGGCGCCTACGACTTCCACCAGCTGGCCGAGGCGGGCTACCTGGTGGCCGGCGACGCGGCCGCGGGTACCGGGCTCGCCGCCATCCGCACCGCCTATCCCGACTGGTTCGGGCCGGAAGCCCTGCCGGCGGCAGCCGGCGGCGAGCCGTTCCGCGATCCGGCCGACCGCTGGTGCGGGGTGGTGCTGGCGACTTTCGGCATCGTCTACAACCGCGACGTGCTGCGGCGGCTGGGCATCGCCAGCGAACCCGGGCAATGGAGCGACCTCGGCCAGCCCGGGCTGTCGGGCCAGGTGGCGCTGTCCGATCCCACCAAGAGCGGTTCGGTGGCCAAGGCGTTCGAGCTGATCGTCCAGCAGCGGATGCAGCAGGCCGTTGCGGCCGCCGCCGCGCGCGGCCGGCCGGAGGCCGACGGCATCCGCGAGGGCTGGCTGGCGGGGCTGCGGCTGATCCAGCGCATCAGCGCCAATGCCCGCTACTTCACCGATTCCGCCGCGAAGATTCCGCTGGAGGTCGCCCGTGGCGATGCCGCCGCGGGCATGGCCATCGACGCCTATGGCCGGGCGACGCAGGAATTCGTGCGCCGGCCCGACGGCAGCAGCCGGGTCGGTTTCGCCACCCCGCTGGGTGGCACTTCGGTCAGCGTCGATCCCATCGCCCTGTTGCGTGGCGCGCCCGATCCCCGGCTGGCGACGGCCTTCATGCGCTTCGTGCTGTCGCCACGCGGACAGAAGCTGTGGGCCTTCCGTCCCGGCACGCCGGAGGGGCCGGTGGCCTCGGCCTTGCGGCGCCTGCCGGTACGGCGGGATTTCTACACGGCGGAGAACCGGCGCTACCGCAACGATCCCGACGAGCAGCCCTATCGGCAGGCCGAGCATTTCGTCTATCACGCCGGCTGGACCGGACCGGTGTTCGGCGCCCTGCGCTTCCTGATCCGGGTGATGTGCGTGGACACCCATGACGAGCAGCGGAGCGCCTGGCGGGCGCTGATCGCGGGCGATCTCCCGGCTCCGGCGCTGGCCGCCTTCCACGATCTCGATGGGCTCGACTACGATGCCGTGCGCGACCGCATCGCCCCGGTGCTGCGGGCCAAGGACAAGGTGGCCGAGGTGCGCCTGGCGCGCGAGCTGACACTGGCCTTCCGCGAGCGCTACCGGCGCGCCCGGCAGCTGGCCCAGGGCGGGGAGGGGGGCCGGTGAGTCCGCGGCTGGAAAGGCTGGTGTCGGTGGTCGCGGCCCTGTTCTTCGGCCTGTTCTTCGTGCTGCCGATCTGGGGCACGCTGCGCGCGGCCTTTGTCGATCCGGCGGGCGGCCATACGCTGGCCTTCGTCGGTGAGGTCTTCCGCCATCCGCTGTATCGCGAGGGATTGGTCAATTCCTTCCTGATCGCCGTGCTCTCGACCCTGGGCTGCCTGATGCTGGCCTTGCCGCTGGCCGTGGCCTATGTCCGCTACACCTTTCCCGGCCGCACGCTGTGCAACTCCCTCCTGCTGACGCCCCTGATCCTGCCGCCCTTCGTCGGCGCCCTGGGCGTGCAGGCGATGCTGGGGCAGGCGGGGGCGCTCAACAGCCTGCTGGCCGGGCTGGGCCTGATCTCGGCCGAACGGCCGATCGACTGGCTGGGCGAGGGGCGCCTGGCCGGTGTCGTGCTGATGAACGTCCTGCACCTCTATCCCATCGTCTACCTGAATGTCGCGGCCTCGCTCGCCAATCTCGATCCGGCCCTGGAGGAGGCCGCGGCCAACCTCGGCTGCCCGCCCTGGCGGCGGTTCTGGCGCATCACCCTGCCGCTGACCCTGCCGGGGCTGTTCGCGGGCGCCGCCATTGCCTTCATCTGGGCCTTCACCGAACTGGGGGTGCCGTTGATCTTCGATTACGCTCGCGTGACCTCGGTGCAGATCTTCAGCGCCATCAAGGATCTCAACGATAACCCCTTTCCCTACGCGCTGGTGGTGGTGCTGCTGTTCTTCACCACGCTCTTCTACGCCCTCGGCCGGCTGGCCCTGCGCGGCGACTGGTCCGGCGGCGGGGGCCGGGCGACAACGGCGCGGACGCCGGTGGCGCTGGCGGGCGCCCGGGGCTGGCTGTGCGCGGCCGGGTTTCTCGGCGTCATCGCCCTGGCCCTGCTGCCGCATGCCGGGGTGGTGCTGATGTCGCTGGCCGGCGACTGGTACCGGACCGTCCTGCCGCAGCCGCTCACGCTCGCGCACTACCGCGGCGCGCTGGGACACGAGCTGACGCTGACCGCCATCGCCAACAGCCTCAAGTACGCCTCGCTGGCGACCCTGCTGGACGCTGTGCTGGGCGTTGCCGTGGCCTGGGCGGTAGTCCGCGGCACCACCCGCTGGCGGCACTGGCTGGATACCCTGGCCATGCTGCCCCTGGCGGTGCCGGGCATCGTCATGGCCTTCGGCTACCTGGCCCTGTCGCGCGAGGGGCAGCCGCTGCACGGGTTGATGCTGGGCGAGGATCCGGTGCTGCTGCTGGTGATCGCCTATGCCATGCGGCGGCTGCCCTATGTGGTGCGCTCCGCCGCGGCGGGGCTGCAACAGGTCAGCCCGGCGCTGGAGGAGGCGGCGCAGAATCTCGGCGCTGCGCCACTGCGGGCGCTGTGGCGCATCACCCTGCCGCTGGTGGCGCCGAACCTGCTCGCCGGCGGATTGCTGGCCTTCGCCTTCGCCATGCTGGAGGTCAGCGACTCGATGATCCTGGCGCAGCAGACCGTTACCTTTCCCATCACCAAGGCCATCTATACCCTGGCCTCGGCCCTCGGCGACGGACCCGCCCAGGCGGCGGCGCTGGGCGTCTGGTCGATGCTGTTCCTGACCCTCACGCTGATTGCCGCCGGCCTGGCGCTGGGTCGCCGGCTGGGCGCCCTGTTCCGGACCTGAGGCGCGCGGCTGGTTCCGGATGGCGAGGCTTTCGGTGGCAGCGAAATCGCAGCAGTATGGCGTGCAACGGCCGCTCCATTGGGATGATCGTCGACCGTTAAGACCCTCCAGCGCCTATCACGTCGACCACTCATTCGACAGCGATTCCGCCTGCTTGAGCACCAGCTCGACCGCATCGGCCTGCTGGTCGGGCGGGTACTTCCACTTCTGCAGGCAGCGCCGCACCAGAATCCGCAATTTCGCCCGGACGCTTTCGCGTACCTGCCAATCGACCGTGGTGCTGGCACGCAACTTTTCCGTGATCTCGATGGCAATCTTCTTCAGGATGTCATCACCCAGTTCGCGGACCGCGCTTTCATTGTTGGCCAGCGCGTCATAGAAGGCGATCTCGTCCTGGCCCAAGCCCAGCGCCGCTTCGCGCTCCAGAACGGCCTGAAATTCCTTGGCCATCTGGATCAGCTCCTCGATGACCTGCGCTGTTTCGATGGCGCGGTTGTGGTACTTGCGCAGGGTTTCCAGCAGACGGTCGCCGTACTTCTTCTCCTGTACCACGTTGTTGCGCGCCCGCGCCTTGATCTCGTCCCGCAGCAGCTTTTCCAGCAGTTCCACCGCCAGGTTGCGGCTGTCCATCTGGCGCACATCTTCCAGAAACTCGTCGGACAGCAGACCGATGTTGGGTTTGTCCAGCCCCGCCAGCGCAAAAATGTCAGCCACACCATCGGCAACGATGGCGTTGTCCAGAATCTGCTTCAGTGCGCTGTTCTTCTCTTCGGTGGAGCGCTTCTTGTCCACCGTAGTGAACTTGGTGATGGCCGCCTTGATGGCCGAGAAGAAGGCGATCTCCTTGCGCAGCGCGGCGGCTTCATCCAGCGTGCCGCACAGCGAATAGGCCTTGGCCACCGCCACCATGGTGTCGAGGAAGCGCTGCTTGCCGTCCTTCAGGCCCAGCAGATGGTTGGCGCAGGGCAGCAGCAGTTGCATGGCGTGCGTCTCGAAGCCGTTGTAGTTGCAGCCGTGCATCATGCCGCGCACGATGTCCATCTTCTCCAGCAGTACCGACAGCGCTTCGGCCGCGTTGTGCGTCGGGTCGCCCTTGCCCTTGGCTTCGGTGTAGGCCTTGAGCGCGGCTTTCAGCTCATTGGCGATGCCGATGTAATCCACCACCAGGCCGCCGGGCTTGTTCTTGAACACCCGGTTGACGCGCGCGATGGCCTGCATCAGGTTGTGGCCCTTCATGGGCTTGTCCACGTACATGGTGTGGCAGCAGGGCGCGTCGAAGCCGGTCAGCCACATGTCGCGCACGATCACCAGCTTCAACGGGTCTTGGGCATCCTTGAAGCGCTTCTCCAGCCGCTTCTTCACCTGCTTGCTGTACAGGTGGGGTTGCAGCAGTGGCTTGTCGGCCGCTGAACCGGTCATCACGATCTTGATGGCCCCTTGCTCGGGGTCGTCGCTGTGCCAGTCGGGCCGCAATGTGATGATGGCGTTGTAGAGCTGGGCGCAGATGTCGCGGCTCATGCACACGATCATCGCCTTGCCCTCCAGCGTCGCGCTGCGGGTTTCGAAGTGCTCCACCAGATCTTTCGCCACCTGCGCCAGCCGCGGCTCGGCGCCTACCAGCTTGGCAAGCTGTGCCCATTCGCTCTTGGTCTTCTCGCGGCTGGCGATGTCCTCTTCATCCTCGACAACTTCTTCCACCTGCGCGTTGAGCGCGTCGATCTCGGCCTGCTTCACATCCAGCCTGGCCAGACGGCTCTCATAGAAAATGGGCACCGTCGCGCCATCGTCCACCGCATCCTGAATGTCATAGATGCTGACGTAGTCGCCGAATACCGCGCGGGTGTCCTTGTCCTCCAGGGCGATGGGCGTCCCGGTGAAACCGATGAAGGTGGCGTTCGGGAGCGCATCGCGCAGGTGCTTGGCATAGCCGAACACGTACGTGCCCGTCCTGGTGTCCAGCCGTCCCTTGGTGCCGTACTGACTGCGGTGGGCTTCGTCCGAAATCACCACGATGTTGGAGCGGTCGGACAGCAGCGGGTGTTTGTCCTCCTCCTCCAGCAGTGCGAATTTCTGCACCGTGGTGAAGATGATCCCGCCTGCCTGACGCGAGGCCAGCATCTCGCGCAGTTCGTCACGACTGCCTGCCTGCACGGGCGTGGTCTTGAGCAAGTCACTGGCGGCGCAGAAAGTGGCAAACAACTGGCCGTCCAGATCGTTGCGGTCCGTCACCACCACCAGCGTCGGGTTCTTCATCTCCGGCTGTTGCAGCAGCTTGCCTGCGTAGCAGGCCATGGTGATGCTCTTGCCCGAGCCTTGCGTGTGCCACACCACACCCGCCTTGCGCGAGCCGGGCACGACCTCCTTGCCGTAGGTGGCCCGCTCGTCGCGCACCTCCAGCAAGCCCTTGTCGGTATCCTGAGACGCGATCACGGTGGCTCGCACCGCCTCGCGCACCGCATGGAACTGGTGATAGCCGGCAATCTTCTTGACGAGACTGTCGCCGTCCTGCTCGAACAGCACGAAGTGCCGCACGTAGTCTAGGAACAGTTCCGGCTTGAAGAAGCCACGCACCACCGTTTCCAGCTCCAACTGGAGGCGGGGCCGATCATCTTCGTTTTCGATGGTGCGCCAAGGCAGCATGCGCTCCGCATTCGCGGTGAGCGAGCCCACGCGTGCCGTCCAGCCATCGCTCACCACCAGGGCGGCATTGCTGTTGAACAGGTCACCGATCTCGTCCTTGTAGGTCTGCAACTGGTTGAAGGCATCCCACACGTCCGCCTGCTCATTGGCGGGGTTCTTCAGTTCCACCACCGCCAGCGGCAGGCCGTTCACGAAAACGATCACATCCGGGCGGCGTGGCTGCTTGGTACCGGTGATGGTGAACTGGTTCACCACCAAAAAATCGTTATTGCTAGGCTGCGCGAAGTCGATGAAGTGCACCAGATCGGCTTTCTTCTCATCTCCCACCGCAAACTCCACCAGCAAACCGCCTAGCAACAAACGGTGCACGCTGCGGTTACGCACCACCATCTGCGGCTCGCTCACCGTTTGCAGCGCATGTGCGGCCTGCTCCAGCGCAGCGGGCGGAATCTGCGGGTTAATGCGCGCCAGCGCCGTGAGCAAGCGCTCGCGCAGCACCACCTGCCGGTAGTCGGTGCGCTCTGGGGCGCTGCTGTCGGGCGCAATGTCCGGGCCGTGGGCAAAGCGCCAGCCAGCGTCCTGAAACCAGCCGAGGCAGAGCTCTTCGAGTTGTTGCTCGTTCAGCATGTGAAATTCCTTGCCATTGCACTCGCCACGATTTGCGATGAAATAAGAAAAACCATAACAATCAACGACTTGGCGAACATAGAACGACCATTTCGCGTTTGCGATGGGATAGCAATGGGCACATACCGCGATGACCTGTCGATGGGTTCGACACGTCGCAAAAACATGTCGAAAAACACGAGAAAAATCGACATATCTGGAGATCGGCTCTGCCCATGCTCCCGCTTTGCGGCCCATGCTGCAGAGCCACGCTAGTCACACAGAGCCCCCAAAGGTGAGAACCTCGCCCCCAAAGCAGTCAACTTGGTGAACCCAGTCTGGGCAGGAGAACTGCGCATATCGCCCTGCGTTACGCCGGGTTTGCCGGTTCCAGGTGCGTCTGGTAAACTCCAGCCCAGCTCATCTACCACGTGTAGAAGGAGTATCCGAAGCCCTTGCACAGCAGTGTGCCGGGGCTTCAGTCTTTTTGGGCTGCTCGCCATGCGTCGCGTTCCTTGGTGAATTTGCGGATCGTGTGCGACCGCAGGCAGTACGCGGTCTTGAGCAGATAGAAACGCGGGCCCTGTTGCGTCAGGCGCTTGGCAAGCACCACGGCAAAGTCGTGTTCCTCCGCCCAGATCACCACATGGGTTTCTCGGCCACGCTCGTTCTCCCACCACGAAAAGCCTGCTTCATGGGCATTTTGAATACACCAAGCCACCCACCGTACACGCTCACAACGGCGTAGATCAGGGATACGCTCATCCTCGTCGCGGTTGCCCTGATCCGGCGCCTCCGAGATCAAGTGCCAAAAACCGTAGCCCTTGCGTTTGGACTCTGGCATGTAGCGCACCTTGACTGGGTCGCCCCTAAACACCAGGCCCGCACGTGCCACGGTCTGCAAATACGCTGCGTAGATAGCATCTTCGTAGGCGGCCCAGTCAGGGTAGCTGGCCAACAACATCAGTTCTGGAGGCGGCATCAGGTCTGCGCCTTCCAGACGAACAGGTTGAACTTCTCTGCCCGCAACAGCGAGCTTTGCTCCAAACGAAGTCCCGAGCGGTGCCGCAGGTGTGCCACCAGTGCCTGCTTGGCTGGGCTGTCGTGCAGCCCCCTGTGCACATAAGACAGCGCACCAATCAGCACGTCGGCCAGCTGCAGCAACAACACATCGTGGGACTGCACCAGCTCAATCGACTCAATGATGCTGCGGTCAAAGTCGTAATTGGCGTTGCACAGCACATCGTGCAGCTTGAGCACCTTCTTTTGGCCCCGCGTGTCTTTGATGTCCAGATAGATGCGGTAACGCTTTTCAGGGTCGATCAGGCGATTGAGCAGCGTGTACCACTGCTTGTAATAAAAATCGTCGTGGTTCTGCGCAAACCGCCCGTGGTCCAGCGCCTGCTTGTCGGGCACCACCAGCCCGCGAAAGTGCAGCAGTGGCTCATCAAAAAACAAATCCAGCAGCGCTTGGTAAAACGGCAACTGGCCCGGCGACACCTTGACCCACTTGATTTCAAAACTGGCCGGCAAGCCATGCTCTGCCTTCAGCGCCTTAATCTTGCGCGCCAGGAACTTGCGATGCGATGCCGGGCACCACAAGGCCCCCAGCACCATGGCTTTCATGCCATCGTTTTCCAGGTGACAGGACTCGTCGCAGTAGATGTGGATGGAGCCGGTCATGCCTCGGCCTCCGCCGTGGCATCAGCAACCGACAGCTCGCCGGAGAGGAGTTTGGGGAGGAGGGTGTCGCGGAGGGTCGCGAGCATCGATACCTCGCTAAGGTATGAATTCTTCGCCTCTACCAAGGAAGAAGAAAAATTCTCAAACGCAGCGATGACTTCCGATCCTGCGGTCATCATGGGCAACTCAGAGAGTATTGCCGTATTGAGGTTGGGCATCGTTGCACCCACGGCATGTCGAAGCAACCATTCGAGGGTTTCTGGCAGTGCCAGTGCGCAGGAAACATAGGTAGAGACGGGGCTGGTTGTACTTGGGCGAACCAATAGGCATCCCGTGCCGCACAGCCAACCGACTTCCTGTTTGGTCACCAGGGCATGTCGGCCAACATCTCCGCGACGACTGAAGACAACATCGCCCTGCTTCATGCGGTGCCGTTGGAGTCGCTGCGCATCGCTTTCGGAAATACGTGCAATCTTGGAAGTTTGGATTCGTTGCCCTGACAAATCTTGAGGCATGACAACAGGAACACCGTCGTCGCAATAGTCACGGGCATGAAGCTGGCTACCGAATGGACCGGTTTGAATCAAGCCCCCATGCGCCGCACATATTTCACCAAGAGTGGATGACTTCCACCCCATCGGAATCTCCCCCAACTCCGACGCCTCCATCTCATCGGGAAACAGCGCGGCGGTGGCGGCGAGCTGGGCGTATTGCTCGGGTGGCAGGGCGTCGAGGTCGGCGTCGGGCTTGCCACTGATGGCGCTCATTGCCGCGCGCAACGGGTCGCGGCCTTCCTGCTTGGCGGTGATCTTGGCTTTGACAGGGTCGAAATCAACAAACCACGATTTGAAGGTGGCTTGTGCCATGGCTTCGAGGGTTTGGTTGATGCGGCGGTTGATGTCGATTTTGGAATCCACTGAACTGAGCATCTTTGCGATGTTTGATTCAGCGACACCGTGACGAGGGATATCAATCTTTTCCAGAACCGGAATGCGAATATTGCTGACCGTCGATCCTGTGCCCTCGTTCCAGCGGATCTGATTCTGAACAAAAGGTGACTGGAGAGCGTAGAGCAGATAGTCCGGATCGATTTCAGGCTTTGGTCTCAGCAGAACTTGCCTCTGTCCCAAACAGCACTCAAGACCCTTAGGAATCTTGCAAACTTCACCCATCGGGGCCTCTCTTGTTATGACAATGTCACCAGCACGAGGAGCCAGTCGTCGTGTTCGATGCTTGAAGTGTTCTTCGTCCGTGTAACTTGGCGCTGTTAAGTCAAGTCGCCCATCCTTGATATTCTGATTTCGTAGGACAATAAAACCCGAGTCCGTCCAAACCGGAGTGGAATGCGGGCAGTCAACAACCGCTTCGCACATGGATGCCAGTGTTTCAGTCTTCAAAGGCATAACCCAACCCCGCCAAATTCTTCTTGATCTCCCCCTCCAGCTTGGCACTCTCGGCAAATTGTTCTGCCAATTGTGCTGTCAGCCTCGCCATTTTGTCGGCAAACGCCTCGCCGTCGTCTATTTGCTCCTCCGCGCCTACATAGCGCCCCGGCGTCAGCACATGCTCGTGCTTGCGGATGTCGTCCAGCGAGGCCGAGTAACAGAAGCCCGCCACATCCTCATAGCCTTCACCCAGTTGCCAGGCGTGGAAGGTGTCGGCCACCTGCTTGATGTCCTCCACGGTGAAATCGCGCAGCACGCGGTCTTTCATGTAACCGAGCTGGCGGGCATCAATGAACAGGAACTCGCCGCGCCGGTCGCGCTTGGTTTTGTTGAGTGCCAGCCCGTTGCGCTTGTCGCGGGTGAGGAACCAGATGCAGGCCGGGATTTGCGTGTTGGTGAAAAGCTGGCCGGGCAGGGCGACCATGCATTCCACGTAGTCGTCTTCGATGAGCTTCTTGCGGATCTCGCCTTCGTTGTTGGTGTTGCTGCTCATCGAGCCATTGGCCAGCAGCAGGGCCATGCTGCCCGCCGGGGCCAGGTGGTAGAGCATGTGCTGCAACCAGGCGAAGTTAGCGTTGCCTTGCGGCGGCGTACCGGCGATCCAGCGCGGATCGTTCTCCAGTTTGGCGTTCCACCATTCCTTCATGTTGAAGGGTGGGTTGGCCATGACGAAGTCGGCACGCAAGTCGGGATGCAGGTCATTGAGCAGTGTGTCGCCCGGGGCACCGCCGAAGTTGAAGTCAATGCCACGAATGGCCATGTTCATCGCGGCCAAGCGCCAGGTGGTGGGGTTGCTCTCTTGGCCATAGACGCTGATCTGACCGGTTTTACCGTTGGCGACCTTGCCGCCGTGCTGCTCGATGAATTCCTCGCTCTGCACGAAAAATCCACCCGAACCCATCGCCGGGTCATACACCCGGCCCTTGAAGGGCTGCAGCATTTCAACAATCAGCGTGACGATGCTCTTGGGTGTGTAGTACTGGCCGCCCTTCTTGCCTTCGGCCAGGGCGAACTGGCCGAGGAAGTATTCGTAGACGTGGCCGAGGATATCCTTGCTTTTCAGGCTGAGCGGCTGGCCGTTGTATTCCTTGGCGTGGAATTGGGTATCGGAGAAGTGGGCGATCAGGTCGGCGAGCTTGTGGCTGTCGATCTGCGTGCGGGCGAAGTCCTTGTTGAGAACGTTCTTGAGCTTCTTCTCGTTCTCGCGCTCGATCGCTTCCATGGCATTGTCGATCAGCCAGCCGACACTGCGCATTTCTTCGGGCTCGTCCTTGCCGGGTTTGCTCCAGGGCAGCGGCGCCTTGGGCGGCAGTTGGGCGCAGTCGCGCAGGGTTTGCCAGCGCGCTTCCAGCGGCACCCAGAACACGTTTTTCTCGGTGTAGTAGTCGCGGACTTCCAGCTCGGCCGCGATATGGCCTGCGTAGTCGTCGGCATATTCTTCCGGGGCCATGTAGTAGTCGTGATCCGGGTCGCGGAACTGGGCGTTCAACTCCTTCTGACGCTCCTCGAAAGCATCGGAGACGTATTTCAGAAAAATCAGGCCCAGCACCACATGCTTGTAGACGGCGGCATCCAGGTTGGAGCGCAGTTTGTCGGCGGCGGTCCAGAGTTTCTTTTCGAGATCGTTGAAGAACTGCTGTTCAATGGGGTTCATGGATTGTTCCCTGATGAATTTGCCTGAGCAGGCGCAGGTTGACGGTTAGAGAGTGCGTGTCGTGAACGGCTCAGTATCCCGTAACTCCGCCGCGCGCGGCAGCGGATGGTGATGGCGACCTCTGTGGAATCCGGCTGGCGCCGAGGCGTTGCCGGGAGGGCCATCGCTGATCGGCTTCCCGGCGGTTGCCGGCGGAAAGCCGCATGGATGGCCGGTCGCGTCAAGGGATGGGCCGGGAGATTCTGGGGTTTTCCCGCGCCAGATGCCGGCCATGCCGCCTGTTGGCGGCATGGCGTTTGAACCGCCCTGCGGGCGGGTCCGGCGACGGGCTGGCTGTGATCTGCCCGGGTGCGCGCCGGAAAGGAACCCGGGTTTTATCGCCCGCGCATCAATACTGCGTGTTGTCCGGGTAAACCCGGGTGCAGGGGCCGGTGATGATGTCACCCTCATCGGCCATCACAAGATTTTCAGGCGCCTTGCATACAATCTTGTCGCCCGGTCTGCCATCCAGCGCGTTGATGCGGGTCAGCCCGCTGCCGCCGATCAGCGTGTCCTTGCCGGGTCCACCGATGAGCAAGCTTTCAACCCCTCCTTCCACTTCGATTCGGTCATTGCCCAGTCCGCCATTGGCCGCGGTCTGGTTGGCGGAAAGCAGGAATCTGTCATTGCCGGGACCGCCGAATCCGACCGATTTCGGGTTTTCCAGGTTGATCGTATCGTTCTCGAGGCCACCGAACAGGACGCTGCCCTCCTGCAGGCTGCTCAGCTGGTCTGCCCGGGGTGTTCCATATTGGAGGCTACCCATCTGGGCCACACCCGCTTTTGCCTCGCGACAGATCACCTGAAGCTGAACCCGGGTGTTGGCGCGCTCCCTTGGCAGGCGGACCTGGCCACCGAACAGTCCCTTGACCTTGATGGGTTCCACATCATTTGCGCTGACATCCCGGGGCTCGCCCCAGGCTTCGGCGTTGACGGGTTTCATGCCCCTGGGACAAAGCGCATACAGGGGGGTGCGCCCATCGCCGACGACATTTTGCACAACGATACCTGGGCCTTGCGGCGTCATCTCCGCCCCGGCCTGGTTGACCGCCAAGCCGGAAAGGCTGGGCGTCGCATCGGTTTGCGGCACTGAAACAGGGGCCGTGTGCGTCTGGCCCCCTGTGGCGGTGTATTTCTGGGTGAGCTTGACCTGATGGGAATCGCTCTGGGAGCCCACCCAGCCGGTCGTGGGGGGCGTGGGTGCCGGATCAGCCTGTACATCCGGATTTGTCGGCATGGCGGCATAGATCAGCACCGTCCCGGGCGTCGGGAAGAGCGGGTTTTCGTCTGGGTCCTGGCCGGCAAAGGTGGTCAGGATCGTGGCATTGCCGTTGCCGTCCAGTATCCCCTTGCCAATGATCCAGTCAGCATACGGATTGGCGGCCTTCGTGCTGGAGGCGTCTTTTTGCTGGTAAAGGTACACGGTGCCCTGAGCGGGACTGTTGCCATAGGGCGCGGCAACGGACACGCTCACCATCGCCGGCGTCCCGAGGTCAGCCTTGCCTGGATAGCCTGTGATTTTCGTGGTGGTGATGTACACCTTGTTGGTCCTGATATCGCCATGGTTGCCGTTGCAGTTATGGAGATACTGGTCGTCGGCAACCCCGCCATTCTCCTGTGTCTGCCACAGCACCCCCGCGCCCCAGTGCCGGCTGCCATCCTCCGTATTCTGCGCCCAATAGGTTATGGAAGAGCCAAAATCCGTCGCCTCGTACATGTGGTCGATGCTGACGCCCCCGGATTGGCCCTTGCAGGTGTACTGCTTTTGGTAGCCCGGCGCGGTGCTGCTGGTCCACGTCTGGGTTTCGAAGGCTCCGATCTTCCTGTTGTCGAGCCCTGCCGTATAGGCGCATTCGTAAAGTCCGTTGGTGGAGGCCATGAGGGAATCACTGCTGCCACCGGTCGCCGAACTGCAGCTCGGAGGTTTTGGCGAGGCGTCGGCAACGGCTTGAGGAATGCCACCGGACCATGGCGAAGCGGCGGCCATCAGGAAAAGTCCCGTCCTTAACCATCCGGTTATTGGTTGTTCTTGCATCGCGGTCATCTCCCTGCAGGCTGGATTGCGGCTGTGGCATTAAAGGCGTTATCGGTTGCCGCGGGTGGAGGCTATAGGTCTGAAAATGATCTTGCAACCGCATGCTTGACCCCGCCTGTCCCAAGCCGCCATGCGTTTCCCAAGGTTCCGGAATGGCCGGGCCTCGGGGGACGACTGGCGGCGTCCCGGGTGGTGATCGGTGGTCCCGATGCATGCGAGGACCCCGGCGCGGGTGGACGCCGGGACATCCGGTGGCTTGTCAATCTTCTCCCTCGCGGCGCGGAGGGAACCAGCGCCCCTGGACATAGGCCCCGGCGGCGATGCCGGCCAGGGCGAACAGCAGCGGCCAGTTGCCGACGCCGAGGCCGGCGATGGCGGGACCCGGACAGACGCCGGTCATGCCCCAGCCGACGCCGAACAGGGCGGCACCCAGCAGCGTCCGCCCGTTCAGGGCCGAGGCATGCCGGTGAAAGTGCGGCTCCAGCAAGGGCCGCCGCAGCAGGCGCGGACCCAGCTGGTAGGCCAGCAGTGCGACCATGACCGCGCCGCCCAGCACCAGGAGCAGGCCGAGGTCGCGGAACAGCAGGAAATCCAGCACGACTTCCGGTTTCACCATCGTCGCCACCGACAGCCCCAGGCCGAACAGGGCGCCGCAGCCGAGGACGGCAATCGCGGACAGGGCGCGCATCAGGCCACCCCCAGCGCGCGCAGCAGATGGGCGACGCCGATCGCCGTTGCCAGGAAGGTGGCGACGGCCAGCAGCGCCGGCGCTTGCAGGGAGGCCAGTCCGCAGATGCCGTGGCCGGCCGTGCAGCCGTTGCCGAGGCGGGCGCCGAAGCCGATGAAGAAACCGCCGATCAGCAGCCGCCAGGCCGGCACCTGGGTCTGGAACGGCTCGCCGCCGGCCAGCAGGTAGGTCAGGCCGCCGAGAACCAGGCCGGCGGCGTAGACCAGTCGCCAGCCGCGACTGCCCAGAAAGCGCGGCAGATGAAAGAAGGGCGCCTGGCTGACGAACGACCAGGTCGAGGTGAACACGGTGCTCATGCCGCCGATCAGGCCGGTCAGGAGAAACAGGAGTCCAACCGCCGCGCCGATCATCAGGCCGCCGGCGAGGTAATGGGTCATGCCCTCAGGGAACAGGTCGGTCAGCATCGCGCCCTCGATCGAATGCAAAAGGCGCGCAGTTTACCGGATGCGGCGGACCCGCTGTGGCCGCTCAGCCGTCCTCGCACCATGTCCGCATGGCGCGGGCCGACAGCGGCAGCAGCCAGCGCCGGGGCAGGTGGCGGGATACCCCGGCGAGCAGGCGGTTCCGCCAGCCGGGGATGGCTTCGAAGCGTCCCGCCTGCAGGGCGTTCAGGGCTGCCTCGACCACGGCCTCGGGTGTCTGCATGAGCGGCATGTCCGGCGCCCGTCCGGCACCGAATCCGGCCACCGCGAAGAACTCGGTGCGGGTCGGTCCCGGGCACAGCGCCAGCACGCGCACGCCGGTACCGGCGCACTCGGCCGCCAGGGCTTCCGAGAAGGCCAGCAGGAACGCCTTGGTGGCGCCGTAAACGGCCAGGTAGGGTGTCGGCTGGAAGGCGGCGAGCGAGGCGACGTTGACGATGGCGCCCCGGCCACGTGCCTTCATCGCCGGCAGGACGTGGCGGCAGAGCGTCATGGGGCCGGCGACGTTGACCCTCAGCATGGCCTCGTAATCGGCCAGCGGCTGCGCTTCGAAGGCGCCGACGCGACCGAAGCCGGCGTTGTTGACCAGCATCTCGACCACCCAGCCCGCCGTCTCGCAATGCCGGCAAAGCGCCTCCGCCGCGCCTGCCGCGGCAAGATCCAGCGCCACGGTTTCCACCGGCACCGCGTGCCGATCCCGCAGTTCCGCCTGCAGGGCTTGCAGGCGGGCGGAATCGCGCGCGGTCAGGATCAGGGGTTGGCCCGCGGCGGCGAGGCGGCGGGCGAAGGCGGCGCCGATGCCGCGGCTGGCGCCGGTGACGAGGGTATATCCGGTGGTCATGGAGGGCTCTTCTCGGAATGACGGTGAGGGTTTCGCCGGCGCCGCCGCCAGCGTGCCGCTAGGCGGTGCCGGGGGGCGCGCGGCCGACAGGCCGCGACGGCAGCCAGCCGAGGATCAGCTGCTTGATGTCGTCCAGCACCGTATAGACCGGCGGGATCACCAGCAGGCTGAGGATCGTCGAGGTCACCAGGCCGCCGATGACGGCATAGGCCATGGGGCTGCGGAAGGAGGCGTCGGCGGCGCCGAAACCCAGGGCCACGGGCAGCATGCCGGCACCCATGGCGATGGTGGTCATGACCACCGGGCGGGCGCGCTTGTGGCAGGCGTCGAGCAGGGCTTCGAAGCGGCCCAGGCCCAGCTCGCGGCGGGCGACGATGGCGTACTCGACCAGCAGGATGGAATTCTTGGTGGCGATGCCCATCAGCATCACCAGGCCGATCAGGGATGGCATCGACAGCGCCTTGTCGGCCAGCAGCAGGGCCACGAAGCCGCCGCCGAAGGCCAGCGGCAGGGCGGCGAGGATGGTGACCGGCTGCAGGAAATCCTTGAACAGCAGCACCAGCACCACGAAGATGCACAGCACGCCGGTCAGCATGGCGAGGCCGAAGCTGCCGAACAGCTCGGCCATCATCTCGGCGTCGCCGACATTGACCTGGCGCACGCCGGCCGGCAGGTTCCGCAGGCTCGGCAGCTGGCCGACCCGTTCGGTCACCTCGCCCAGCGGCAGGCCGGACAGCTCGATCTCCAGATTGATGTTGCGGGCGCGGTCGTAGCGGTTGATGACGGCGGGGCCGCTGGTCAGCTCCAGCTGCGCCACCTGGCCCAGCATCACCGAGCCGGCGCCGGCCTTGGTCGAGGGCACGGCCAGCCGCTCCAGCAGGTGCAGGTCGGCGCGGCCGCTGGCGTTCAGCCGCACCATCACCGGCACCTGCCGCTGCGACAGGTTGAGCTTGGGCAGCAGCCAGTCGTAATCGCCGACGGTGGCGATGCGCAGGGTTTCGGCGATGGCGGCGGAGGTGACGCCAAGGTCGGCGGCGCGGGCGAAATCCGGGCGCACGGCGATTTCCGGTCGCACCAGGGCGGCGGTGGAGGCGATGTTGCCGAGGCCGGGCAGCGTCCTGAGATCGCGTTCGACGTTGACGGCGGCGCGGTTCAGCGCCGCGGGATCGTCCCCGCTCAGCACCAGCACGTATTTTTCCCCGGAGCCGCCCAGGCCGACCTTGGTGCGCACGCCGGGCAGGGTTTCCAGGGCCGCGCGGATCCGGTTCTCGATGACCTGCTTGCGCACCGGCCGGTACCTGCGGTCCGCCAGGGTGACCGTCAGGGTGGCCTTGCGCACCTCGCCGCCGGTCTGGGTTGCCATCGGGTCGCTGCCGGCGGTGCCGCCGCCGATGGTGGTGTAGACGGTCCTGACGTAGGGCACGCGGGCCACCTGCTGCCGCGCCGCTTCGGCCGCCGCCGAGGTCTGCGCCAGCGTCGAACCCGGTGGCAGTTCCACGAACACCTGGGTCTGGGGATTGTCGTCGGCCGGGATGAAGCCGGTCGGCAGCAGCGGGATCAGCAGCAGCGAGCCGATGAAGAACCCGGCGGCGCCGGCCAGGGTGACGAAACGGTGCCGCAGGCACCAGGTCGCCAGTCGCAGATAGCCGCGCATCAGCCAGCCGCTGCGCGCGTCGTCGCCATGGGCGATGTCCTTGAGCAGGTAGGCCGACATCATCGGCGTCAGCATGCGGGCCACCACCAGCGAGGCGAACACCGCCAGCGCGGCGGTCCAGCCGAACTGCTTGAAGAAACGGCCGACCACCCCGCTCATGAAGGCGGTGGGCAGGAACACCGCGATCAGGGCGAAGGTGGTGGCGATTACCGCCAGGCCGATCTCGTCGGCCGCCTCCATCGCCGCCTGATAGGGCGTCTTGCCCATGTGCAGATGGCGGACGATGTTCTCGACCTCGACGATGGCGTCGTCGACCAGGATGCCGACCACCAGCGACAGGGCCAGCAGCGACACCACGTTGAGCGAGAAGCCGAAGGCATGCATGCCGATGAAGGTCGGGATGGCCGACAGCGGCAGCGCCACGGCGGCGATGAAGGTTGCCCGCCAGTCCCGCAGGAACAGCCACACCACCAGCACCGCCAGCGCCGCGCCCTCGTAGAGCAGCGCCATGGAGGCCTGGAATTCCTCCTCGACCGGCTTGACGAAGTTGAACGCCTCGGTGAACACCAGGTCGGGCGTGGCCCGTTGCAACTCGGCCAGCACCCGGCGCACCTCGGCACCGACCTCCAGCTCGCTGGCGCCGCGGCTGCGGCTGATCTCGAAGCCGACCACCGGCCGGCCGTCGAGGCGCGCCTCGGCGCGCGGCTCGGCCACCGTGTCGCTGACCTCGGCGAGCTGCTCCAGGCGGATGCGCCGGCCGCCGGACAGCGACAGCTCCAGGGTGCGCAACGCCTCCGCCGAGGCCACGGTGGCCAGGGTGCGCACCGGCTGTTCGCCGCTGCCGAGCTGGGTGCGGCCGCCGGCGCTCTCGCGCTGGACGTCGCGCAACTGGCGGGAGACCTCGGCGGCCGTGGTGCCCAGGGCCTGGAGCTTGATCGGGTCGAGGGCGATGGCGATCTCGCGGTTGACGCCGCCGACCCGGGTCACCGCGCCGACGCCGGGTATGGCCAGCAAGCGCTTGGACAGCGTGTCGTCGACGAACCAGGACAGGGCCTCGTCGTCGCGCTGCGCCGAAGCCAGGGTGTAGGCCAGGATCGGTGACTTGATCAGGTCCAGCTTGCTGACCACCGGATCGCGGAGATCGCTGGGCAGGTCGGCGCGGACCTTGGAAACCGCCGAGCGGGCATCGTCCAGGGCTTCCTCGACCGGCTTCTCCAGGCGGAATTCCAGCGTCAGGGTGACGTTGCCGTCCTGAATCTGGGTGGTGATGTGCTTGAGCCCCTGCAGCGTGGCGATGGCGTTCTCCAGCTTGCGGGCGACCTCGGCCTCCAGCTGCGGCGGCGCGGCGCCGGGCAGGCTGGCGCTGATGGTGACGGTCGGCAGGTCCAGGTCGGGGAAGTTCTGGACCTTCATGGCCGCGAAGCCCATCAGCCCGCCGACGGTCAGCAGCAGGAACAGCATCACCGCCGGCAGCGGCGTGCGGATGCAGGCCGCGGAAATGTTCATGGCACCACCCGCACGGTGTCGCCGTCGCTGAGGAAGGCGGCGCCGCTGGCCACCAGCCGGTCGTCGGGCGTCAGCCCGCCGAGGATCTCGATGCGGTCGCCGGCGCTGCGGCCGAGCGTCACCTTGACCTGCATCACCCGCGCCAGCCCGTTCCGCGGCGCCTCGCCGAGCCGGAAGACGTAACTGAAGCCCTCGCGCAGGGACAGCGCCGCGCGGGGCACGGTCAAGGCGGTCTGCGCGCCATGGCGGAATTCGCCATGGGCGAACATGCCCGGCTTGAAGCCGGTCGCGCTGGCCTCGGGCAGGTCGACGTAGACCAGGGCGTTGCGGCTCTGCGGGTCCAGCGTCGGTCCGATGGCGCGGATCCGGCCCGTGACCTGGCCGATGTCCGGTACCTCCACCCGCGCCGGCAATCCCGGTTTCAGCCAGGGCAGCTCGGCCGCGGTCACCTCGGCCCGCCACTCCAGCCGGTTCTGCCGGACCAGCCGGAACAGTTCCTGGCCCTCGCCGGTCACGGCGCCGAGCGTCGCGCTGCGGCTGGAAACGACACCGTCGTCGTTGGCCACCACCCGGGTATGGCCGAGCCGCAGCAGCTGCTGATCCAGCTGCGCCCGCGCCAGTTTCATGCGCGCTTCCGCCGTCTTCTCGCCGGTCAGGTACTGGCCGACCTGCTGCGCGCTGAGGGCGCCGTCCTCGATCACCTGGCGCACCCGCTGGGCGTTCAGGCGGGCCTCGTGCAGGTTGGCTTCCGCCTCGGCCAGCGCCGCCTGGCTCTGCGCCACGTCGACGGCCACGCGCTCGCGGTCGAACACCGCCAGCACCTGGCCCTTGCGCACCTGGTCGCCGACCTGGGCGTGGATCTCGGTCAGCCGCAGGCCGCCGACCTCGGCGCCGATGATGGCTTCCTGCCAGGCGGCGATGGAGCCATTGGCGCTGAGCATCAGCGGCAGCTCGCGCAGTTCCGGCCGGATCAGCTCGACATTCAGCGCCGGCTGGGGCGCGGCCGGTTCGGGCGGCGGCTCGGCATGCGGCGACAGGGCGGCGAGCCCGAGTCCGGCTGCGAGCGCTGCGAGCAGGAGGGCGGTCAGCGCCCGCGAGGATGGCGGTTTCATGAGGGGTTCTCCGTCGTCCCGGCAGCCGGCCGGGCGGCTTCACCGGCACCGGGTGCGCCGGCCAGGGCGTGGTTGTCGCTGTCCTCCCAGCCGCCACCGGCCGCCCGGTAGAGCGCGATCCAGGCGGATACCCGCTCCTGTTCCAGATCGGCGACGGTGCGCTCGGCATTGAGCGCCTGCCGCCGCGAGGCCTCGACATCGATCAGGTTGCCAAGACCGATCCGGTACAGCTGGTCGGTGGCGCGGAAGTTGTCGCGGTAGCCCCGCACGGCGGCGCGGGCTTCCGGCAGGCGTTCCTCGGCGTTGTGCAGGCGCACCAGGGCGTCCTCGACCTCCTTGACCGCGGTCCGGACGGTGGCCCGGAATTTCGAGGCCGACGCCTCGTAGCGCGCCCGGGCGGCCTCGACATCGGCGGCACGCTTGCCGGCGTCGAAGATCGGCAGGGTCAGGGTCGGGCCGATCTGCCAGGTGTGCGCCAGGTAGAGGGCGGCGCCGTTGATGCTCTGCAGCGTCGGCGTGACGTTGCCGGACAGGCTGAGCCGCGGGTAGCGCTTGGCCTCTTCCACGCCGATGCTGGCGCTGGCCTCGGCCACCTGGCGCTCGGCGGCGGCGACATCGGGCCGCTGCATCAGCGCCCGGGCCGGTATCCCGCCCAGACGGAACGGCGGCGGTTCCGGCAGGCGGGCGAGCTGCCCGGGCTGGGCGGTGAGCCGGTGGCGGACCTCCGCCTCGCCGAGGCCGGTCAGGGCGACCAGGCTCTTGACGGCGCGCTCGCAGACGCCGTGCTGGCGCGCCAGCAGTTCCCGGCCGTCGGCGGCGCTGGCCTGCGACAGCGCCACGTCGGCGGGCGCGCGCAGCCCGACCTGTCCGGCCACTTCGACCAGACGGGCCGAGGCCCTGCGCGAGGCGGCGTCGGCCGCGGCGATGTTCACCAGCGCCTGGCAGTGGCGATAGCCGAGATAGGCGTTGGCGACCTCGACCGCCACGGCGACGCGGGCATCGTGCCAGGCATCGGTGCGGGCGTCGAGCTGGCTGAGGGCGGCCTCGCGCTGCCGGGCGATGCCGCCGAAGAGATCGATTTCCCAGCTGGACTGCAAGCCGGTCTGATAGCGGGTCCACTCGAACACCGGCCCGCCGAAGCTGCCTTCCTGGCGGACGAAATCGGTCTGCGAATTGAGGTTCGGCAGCCCGGCGGCGATGGCGCCGACCATGCCGGCGCGGGCTTCGTCGATGCGCGAACGGGCCTCCGCGACCGAGGCGCTCTCCCGCTGGGCCGCGGCCAGGAACCGCGCCAGCACGCGATCGTCGAAGCGATCCCACCAGCGCTTGAGGCTGGCCGGGTCGCCGCCGTGGGCGCGCGGAACGTCCGGCTGCGGCGCCTGCCAGCGGGGCGCGGCGGGCACCGCCGGTTCCCCGTAATCGGGGCCGACCGTGGTGATCAGCCCGCCGCCGCAGCCGCCCAGCAGCGCCATGCCGAGGAGGAGGGCGGCCCGCCGCCCGGGCTCAGCCGCCGGCATGCTGCTGCTGGGCGGCCAGACGCCGGGCTTCGCCTGTGATCATGGACAGCGCGTAGCCCGATAGCCGCTCGGCCAGGATGTCGATGGCGGCCGGGTCCATGAGGATCTCGGGCTGGATGGCGGCGACGATCTCCTGGCCGGCATAGAAATGCACGGCCATGCCCATGATGGCGAAGGCCAGGCGATGGATGTCGGTGTCCGGGCAGGCCGTGCCCAGGTGCCGGCGCAGCAGCATCGCCAGGGCGTCGTGGTGGGGCTTGATCTCGGCATCGATCTCGTGGCGCCAGGCGCCGGTCGGCTCGATCATTTCGCGGATGTGCAGCTTCATCACCAGGCGGAAATCCTCGCCGCGCTTGAGCGGTTCGAGGAAATCCCGGAACAGCTGTCCCAGCGCCGCCGCCAGCGGCAACTCGGCATAGCGCTCGCGGTTCAGGCGGGCGGGGAGATCGGCCATCGGCTCCGTGAAGGCGGCCCGGTAGAGACCGGCCTTGTCGCCGAAGTAGTAGCGGATGGCGGAGATGTTGGCGCCCGCGGCCTCGGCGATTTCGCGGGTGCCGGCGGCTTCGTAGCCTTTTTCGGCGAACAGCCGCAGGGCTGCCTGGACCAGCCGGCTGTGGGCGCTGGGGCCGGCCGGGGTGTCGTGTGGTGGCATGATGGGGGAGGGGTCAGGTTTCAATCAAACGATTGATCATAATGTCTCAATCGATTGATTGACTGTCAAGTCGCACCGATGCCGGGCGCCTTGCTGATCCCGGCGCCGCCGATCCCCTATGATGGCCGCGAGGCGCAACCGGCAGCTTGGGAGAGAGGCAAGGGCATGAAGATTCGGCAACAGAAGACGGACCGCGCCAGCGCGCGGCAGGGACGCTGGTTCGGCAAGGCCTGTGGCGGCGCGGGCACGCCGGCACTGGGGCTGGGACTTCCCGAGGTGCCGGCGGCGCCCGAATCCGTGGTCGGCGCACCGGTACCGGCCGGGTCGCCGCGCATCACCTGCGTCGATTTCTGCGAGCAGCGGGCCGAGCGCCGCGACATCGATGACCTGCCGGGCTTCGTCGGGACGCATCGGCCGGACTGGTCCAAGGTTCGCTGGATCAACGTCGCCGGCGGCAATCGCGAGGATGTCCTGGCCCTGTTCGCGCAGAAATACAGCCTGCACCCCCTGGCGGTGGAGGACATTCTCACCGGCAGCCAGCGGCCCAAGGTGGAGGATTACCCGGCCTCGGCCGAGGCGCCCGGGCGCCTGTTCATCGTCGCGCGGCTGGCCGATCTCCAGGACGGCGCGCTGCGCACGGATCAGGTCAACCTGTTTCTCGGCCGCAGCACCCTGCTGACCTTCCAGGAGCACGCCAACGGCGTCTTCGAGCCGATCTACCGGCGGCTGGAATACGCCGGTTCGCGGCTGCGCGCCAACGACGCCAGCTTCCTCTGCTATGCGCTGCTGGACGCCATCGTCGACAGCTATTTTCCGGTGCTGGAGCACTACTCCGCCTGCATCGAGGCGATCGAGGAGGAACTGCTCGACGAGCCGCGCCAGTTCATGCTGCAGAAGGCGCATGCCGTGAAGCGCGGCCTGCTCCTGCTGCGGCGCTCCATCTGGCCGATGCGCGAGCTGATCGCCCAGTTGCAGCGCGAGCGCCACGAATGCCTGTCGGACAACACCCTGACCTATTTCCGCGATGTCTATGACCATTGCGTGCAGATCCTCGATCTCAACGAGACCTATCACGAGATCGCCACGGCACTGACGGAAACCTACATGTCGGTGGTCTCCAACCACATGAACGAGGTGGTCAAGGTGCTGACCATCATCAGCACCATCTTCATCCCGCTGACCTTCATCGCCGGGGTCTACGGCATGAACATGCCGATTCCGGAGAACGCCTGGGAATGGAGCTATCCGGTGTTCTGGGTGATCTGCCTGCTGATCGCCGCCGGCATGCTGACGCTGTTCCGCCGCCGGGGGTGGCTCTGATTTTCCCGGCCGGCCAGTCCCTCTTCAGGTTCAGGCATCGGCCGGCCTGTTTCCGGGCCGGCTGGCCAGGGACAGCGGCAGCTTGACCCGTTGCACCCGGCGATGGGTGTCGGTCCTGGCGAAGAGGGTGGGCAGGTGGCGGCGGACGCCGGGGTGAGCACGCTTGACGGCTTCCCCCACAGGGATGGGGAACCCTCCCAGGCCGCACTGGCGCGGGGTGCCGGGCGTTGCCCCGGTTTCCTGCCCGTGCCGCCCGTTGCCGAATCCGCCAGCAAGCCGGAGGCGACGGGGTCAGCCGCGATACAGCGGCCTGGCCATCAGCAGGTGCACATCGCCCAGGGCGCGCTCGAGGTAGCCGCCCTCGCAGTAGGCGAGATAGAACTCCCAGAGCCGGATGAAGGCCTCGGAATGGCCCTGGGCGCGCACGGCGTCGAGCCGGGCCAGGAAGGCTTCCCGCCAGCGGCGCAGGGTGGTGGCGTAATGCGGGCCGATGTCGTCGAGCTGGATGAGTTGCAGGTCGGAGGCGCGGGTGGCGGCACCGACCAGGGCGGTGATGGCCGGGATGCAGGAGCCGGGGAAGATGTAGCGCTTGATGAAGTCGACCTCGTCGCGCGCCCGGCGGTAGTACCGGTCGTTGATGGTGATGGCCTGCACCAGCATCAGCCCCTCGGGCTTCAGCAGCGCCGCGCACTGGCGGAAGAAGGTCGGGTAGTAGTGGTGGCCGACCGCCTCGATCATCTCGATGGAGACCAGCTTGTCATACTGGCCGCGCAGCTGGCGGTAGTCCTGCCTGAGCAGGGTGATGCGGTCCTCCAGCCCGGCCGCGCGGATGCGCTCGGCGGCGAGCCGGTGCTGGTTCTCGGAGATGGTGGTGGTGGTGACATGGCAGCCGTAGCGGCTGGCGGCGTGCAGGGCGAAGCCGCCCCAGCCGGTGCCGATCTCGATCACCCGGTCGGAGGGTTTCAGATCCAGCCGCTGGCAGATGCGATCCAGCTTGGCGACCTGGGCTTCCTGCAGGGTCATGTCGGACCGCTCGAACAGCGCGCAGGAGTACATCAGCGTGTCGTCGAGGAACAGCTTGAAAAACTCGTTGCCGAGGTCGTAGTGGGCGGCGATGTTGCGCTGGCTGCCGGCCTCGGTGTTGCGGTTCCAGGCGTGCAGCAGCTTGCGCAGCGGTGCCGCCACCAGCGACAGGCCGCCGTCCAGCCCGTCCAGCACGTGGCGGTTGCGCACCATGATCCGTACCAGGCCGACCAGGTCGGAGCAGCGCCAGGCATCGGCCATGTAGCCCTCCGCCGCGCCGACGCTGCCGCCGAAGACGGTGTTGCCGTAGAACGCGGGGTGACGGATGTCGATGCGCACCGGGACGGGAAACGCCTCGGTGACGCGGCCGAAGCGCAGGGATTCGCCGTGGTCGGCGAGAACGATTTCGCCGGCTTCGAGCCGGGCCAGCTGGCGATGCAGCAGCCGGGCCGCCCAGCGGTTGAGGACGCCGGCCGAGCGGGTGGGAATGGCGGGGGTCGCGAGCGCGATCGAAGGCTTCATCGGTTGACTCCGGGTTGACCGGGCGAGGATTCGCCAGGGTGATCGTAAACAGGGATGCGTTTCCATTGGAGCCGGGCCGCTTGCCAGTAGATGCCGGCGACGACCTGCGCCGTCATCAGCGGATGGCGGATCAGCGCCCCGGCCAGTTCGGCGCTGGAAAGCTCGCGTCGTTGCAGGTCCAGGGTGGCGTCGAACAGCTTGGTGCCATGCCGGTCCAGCCGCATGTGGACATTCAGCTTGTCGCCCGGTTCGCCGAAGCGCCAGTCGTAGTCGATGTCCATGGGCATGAACGGCGAGACGTGGAAATCCTTGGCGAAGCGCCAGCGGTGATGCCGGCCCCGGGGCTCGTCCCGTCCAGGCGTCAGCACATAGGCGCGGCGCTCGTTCCAGGGGGTGTTGGTGATCTCGGCGAGCAGGGTTTCCACCCGGGTGTCGGCCGCGTCGAAGCAGTAATAGAAGCTGACCGGGTTGAACACGTAGCCGAAGTAGCGGAGGTGGGTCAGCAGGCGGATCGGCCCGGCCGGGCGGCGGCCGGTTTCCTGCTCCACCCGGTCGCGCACGGCGGTGTCCAGCGGGATGGCCGGGTCGCCCAGGTAATCGGCGCGGCGGAACCAGGCGAGGTTGGGGCGGCCGACCGACCACAGCCAGCGGTCCTGGAACACCGTGTCCAGTTCGGCCAGGTCCAGGTATGGCATGAACAGCCGGTAGCGGAATTGGTGGGGTCGCGGCAGAAAGCGGCGATGGCGGACCCAGCCGGTGTAGAGGGCGCTATGCATGGCTCAGGGCTGCCGGGCCGGCGATGTCATGCGGCCATCCCCCTGGGAGGGGGAGAACCGTGAGGGGCAGTCCTTTCCCGTGGCGCATCAGCGGTTGCCATCGAGCTGGGCGGCGGCGCGCAACCCGCTCTTCACCCCGTCCTCGTGGAAGCCGAAGCCCCAGTAGGCGCCGGCGTAGTAGGTGCGGTTGACGCCGCTGATCTCGCCGTGGCGCGCCTGGGCGGCGACGCCGGCCGGCGTGTAGGCCGGGTGATGGTAGGTCAGGCGCCGGAGGATGCGGGCGGGGTCGATGCGCTCGCCGTCGTTGAGACTGACGCAGAAGGTCTCGGGCGCGTCCAGCCCCTGCAGGATGTTCATGTTGTAGGTGACAGCGACGCGATCCGGTGCCGCGCGCGGGATGTGGTAGTTCCAGGCGGCCCAGGCCAGTTTGGCCCGCGGCAGCACCGAGGCGTCGGTGTGCAGGATGGCTTCGTTCTCCTGGTAGGGGATGGCGCCGAGCAGTTCCCGTTCCACCGCGGTCGGGCGCTCCAGCAGAGCCAGGGCCTGGTCGCTGTGGCAGGCCAGGACCACGGCGTCGAAGCGCGCCTCGGCGCCGGTGGCGGTGCGCAGCGTCACGCCGTCGGCATCGCGGGCGATGCGGGCCACCGGCATGGCCCGCTGGATGCGCTCGCGGAACGGCGCGGTCAGCGGATCGACATAGCTGCGCGAGCCGCCCCGGATCACCCGCCACTGTGGTCGCCGGTCGACACTCAGCATGCCGTGATTGTGGAAGAAACGGATGAAGTAGCGGGCCGGGAAGTTGAGCATGTCGCCGGGCGCGGCCGACCAGATCGCGGCGCCCATGGGGATGATGTAATGCTCGCGGAACTCGCGCCGGTAGCCGTTGGCGCTCAGATAGTCGCCCAGCCGGGTGTCGTCATCGCCGGTCTCCAGGAACCCGCGCGCCTCGCGGTTGAAGCGCAGGATGTCCCGGATCATGCCGTGGAAGCTTGGCGAGAACAGGTTGCGGCGCTGGGCGAACAGCGTGTTCAGCGTGGTGCCGTTGTATTCCAGTCCGGTCTTTTCGCAGCGCACGCTGAAACTCATCGAGCTGGGCTGGGAGGCCACGCCCAGCTCGTCCATCAGGGCGATAAAGTTGGGGTAGGTCCAGTCGTTGAAGACGATGAAGCCGGTGTCGATGGCCCAGTGCCGGCCGCCCAGTTCGATGTCATGGGTGTGGGTGTGGCCGCCGACGTGGTCGTTGGCCTCGAACACCGTGATCTCGTGACGGGGGTGCAGTTTGTGCGCGGCGGTCAGGCCGGCGATGCCGGTGCCGACGATGGCGAGTTTCATGATGCCGCCCCCGTGCGGATGCGCCGGCCGTCCCGGACATGGGCGGGCAGGGGCTGGAGATCCCAGACCAGGCCCAGGCTGGCCATCAGCCGCAGGGCGTACCAGGTCGGGTCGATCTCCCACCAGTAGAAGCCCTGGCGCACCGTGGCCGGATAGTGGTGATGGTTGTTGTGCCAGCCCTCGCCCAGTGTAAGCAGTGCCAGCAAGGCATTGTTGCGGCTGTCGTCGCGGGTGGCGTAGCGGCGCCTGCCCCAGACATGGGCCAGCGAGTTGACCGTGAAGGTGGCGTGGTAGAGCAGGATGGTCGAGACGACGAAACCCCAGACCAGCAGCTGCCAGCCGTTGGTGTCCCAGTGGGGCCACCGCCAGGCCAGCAGCTCGCCCAGACCGAACAGGGCCAGGGCCATGAGGATGGGCACCAGGCTGTCGTAGCGGTCGAGGAAGCGCAGCTCGGGGAACGATAGCCAGTCGCGGATCAGTTCGGCGCGGGTACGGAAATTGACCCGGCACAGGAACCAGCCCATATGGCTCCACAGGAAGCCGCGCTGCCGGGGCGAGTGCGCGTCCCCGGGCTCGTCGGAGTGCACATGATGGTGGCGATGATGCGCCGCCCACCACAGCGGCCCGCGCTGCGCCGCCGCGGCACCCACCAGGGCGAACAGGAACTGTACCGGCCGCGAGGTGCGGAAGGCCCGATGCGAGAAGTAGCGGTGGTAGAAGCCCGTGATGGCGAACATGCGCAGCACGTACAGGCCCGCCGCCACCGCCACCGCCACCGGGCTGACGCCGACCCAGAACACGGCCAGGCAGGCCAGGTGCAGGGCGGCGAAGGGCACGGTGCGCAGCCAGTCGATGCGGTCATTCTGGCCGTCGTCGGGCAGCGCGCCCGCTTCGTTGTCGATCCACCGCCGCAGGGTGATGCGCCAGCCTTGCGAAGGCGCGGCTAGGGGGGCGGGGGGGCGGGATGCCGGGGGCGTGTCGGGCGTTACCATTGCTGCGGAACCTTGCGGATTTGGCCGATGTTATAGCCTTCGCGACCCAGCAGATCGAGCAATTTCCGGTAGTCGGCCTCGGGGATGCTCGGCGTGCGGGCCATGATCCAGACATAATCGCGCGCCTCGCGGCCGATGATGGTCTGGGTATAGCCGGGATCCAGGTAGACGATGCGGAAATCCGACTTGAAGGGCCAGACGAAGCGCATGCCCCAGACGGCATTGCTGCTCCTGTCCAGCACGAAGCCGGTGGGCTGGTAGCGTTTCAGCGGGCCGTCGAAGCTGTCCTGGCGGTAGGTGAAGGTGGTGGCGATGGTGCCATCCGGATTCAGCCGGTAGGACTCCACGGCATTGTGCGCGCCTTTCTCGATGAAGGTGGGAATGTTGGCGATCACGTACCAGTCGCCCATGAAGCGCGGCAGATCCACCTTGGACGCCAGGGTGATGGGGGGATGCGCCGGCGAGGAGCACCCGCCGAGGCCGAACAGGGCAACAAGGCCCGCGCCGATGTGTCGTTTCATGGTGTGTGTCCTGGTCTATTCGATGCGGTAGCGCAGGGTGCGACCGTTGTCGAGCCGCGAATCCAGCGCGACCCAGCGGCCGCCGTCGGCATACCAGAGGTCGATCTGGAATTTGCCGGCGTCGAGATGCCACTTGTCCGCGGCCACCGCCTGTCCGCGCACGGGCACGCTCTCGCGGCCCCGCGGCTGGATCCGGACCGGGGTGAACTCCCCGTTCTGCGGGTTGAGCAGGTGGCTTTGCCGCAGCATCAGCGGGTTCCAGTAGGCGAAGCTCATGATGCAGGCTGGCAGCTTTTCCGCCTGGTCGTCCTTGCGCAGCTCGAACCGGTCGCCTTGCGACTGGCCGCGCAGCGTCGTGCGCTCGCCGTTGTCGTCGGTCTGCGCCTCGATCGCGCCGAGACAGTCGCCCCGCCAGGTTTCGCGGGCCTGATGCTGGTAACGGTAGGCCTCGATCATGAGCAGCTTGACCGAGAAGCGCGCCTCGCTGCGCAGCTCGCGCATGGCCGGCGTCTCGTCGAGACTGAAACGGTGGTGGCCGACGCGGTCATCGTCCAGATAGACGGTGAAGTTCCAGTCGCGCTCCGCCGTCTGGGGCACGGCCCCGGCGGCGCCGGCGAGACCCAGCAGCGCGGCGGCCAGTGTGGCAATCGGCCAGTTCATGATGGCGTTCTCCCGGGTGGGCGCGGGACGAAGGCGCTGGTGTTGCGGATGTAGTCCCGGTAGGCCGGCCGCCGTTCGGCGATATCGGCCTCCAGCAGGGGGACGCCGGATACCTTGACCAGCAGGAAGGTGATCAGCAGGGGCGAGACGACGATCCACAGGGGCGCGCCGGCGGCGACCGCGACGAGATAGAACCCCCACCACAGCAGCGTCTCGCCGAAATAGTTCGGATGCCGCGAATAGCGCCAGAGGCCGCTGTCCAGAACGGCGTCATGGCCGCGCGGCCGTGCCCGGAAGCGGGCCATCTGCAGATCGGCGAGGCTCTCGATACACCAGCCGGCAAGGAACAGGGCAACGCCCAGCGCGTCGAGTCCGCCCAGGGCGGCCGGCGATTTCATTGCCGGCAGGATCGGCCAGGCGATGACCCAGGCCAGCAGGGCCTGCAGGGCGAACACGATCACCAGGCTCTTGACGGCGTAATGCGGCTGGTTGCGGGCGCGGATCGCCTGGTAGCGGCGGTCCTCCGGCTGGCCCCAGTTGCGCCAGGTCAGGTAACCGCTGAGGCGCAGGCCCCAGAGGCTGACCAGCAGCAGCGTCAGGCTGGCCCTGGGGCCATTGGTAGGCAGGGGCGTCCACCACCACAGCAGCAGGGCGGCCAGGAAAAACCAGGACCAGACGCTGTCGACGATGCTGACATCGCGCTTGCGGAGGCTGAGCAGCCAGGTCATGGTGGCCAGCGCCAGCATCAGCAACAGGCCCTGGCCGGCCAGATTCCAGTCAAACATGAGCTTTCTCCGGAGGATTTGCGCCGTTGCCCAGGCGTCCTGCCATGTGCAGCAGCAGCGGCATCAGCAGGGCCCAGCCCAGCCCGATGATGGCGAGCGACAGGCTGCGATCCGGCAGCTCCAGCGCCTGCAGGTGCTCGCCCGCGTACCAGGCCAGCGGCCCGCCAAGCAGGCCCAGCACGGCGGCCAGCAGATGGCGGCCCTGCAGCCAGCGCAGGGAGGCGTTGAAGGTGGTTGCGAACGCCAGCCACAGGGCCACGATCCAGACCGGGGGAAACTGTTCCAGCCCGTTGCCGTGGTAGCGCACCCAGCCGCCCTTGACCAGCAGCGTTTCCCAGGCGGCGCCGATGAAGCCGGTCGCCAGGATGATCCCGAACTCGCGGCCGGGATGCGGGCTGGCGGCAAGATGCAGTCCGCAGACCGCCAGCACCGCGATCACGCCCGCCAGGAAATGCCCGGCCCCGGCACCCATCACGCAGGCGAACCAGGCCAGCTGATAGAGGCCGAAATTGAGCGGCGGCGGAATCCTGTGCATGGCGGGCATCGGCAACCTCCCTCAGTCCGGTTGGGCGCTGCGGCGGAACAGATAGTGGCCGACCGGCCATTCCGTACCCTGGCGGTAGCCGAACAGTTCCGCGCAGGCCATGAAGAAGATGCGCCAGCGCACCCACCACAGCGGCGCCTGGCCGGGGCCGTAGGTGCTTTCCAGCAGGGGCCACAGCGCTTGCCGGTGGCGGTCCATGTTGGCCAGCCAGGCATTGGCGGTCTGCTCGTAGTGGCGGCCGCTCCATTGCCAGCGCTGTACCAGCTGCAGGGGGCTGTCGAGCTGCGTGGCCAGATCCCAGGAGGGCATCATGCCGCCGGAGAAGAAGTAGCGGCTCATCCAGTCCGACGCATCCTGGACCTCGAACCGATAGGGCAGGGCGCGGTGGCAGAACACATGCATGAAGAACCGGCCATCCGGTTTCAGCCAGCCGTCGATGCGTCCGAACAGCCGCGACCAGTTGCGCATGTGCTCGAACATTTCCACCGACACCACCCGGTCGAAGCGCCGCTCGGTGTCGAAATGGTTCATGTCGCAGGTGACGATTTCCAGATTGCTCAGTCCCGCCGCCTGCGCCCGGGCCAGGATGCTCTCGCGCTGGCTGTGCGAGTTGGAGACGCCGACGATCTGGCTGCGCGGGAACTGCTCCGCCATCCACAGGCTGAGCGAGCCCCAGCCACAGCCCAGTTCCAGGATGGCCTGGCCGTCGCGAAGATCCGCGTGCTCGGCGGTTTCGCGCAGGGCCGCCGCCTCCGCCTCGTCCAGGGTGCGCGCCCCCGCCGGCCACAGGCAGCTGCTGTACTTCCGTCGCCGGCCCAGCACCGCCTCGAAAAAGGCGGCCGGCACCTCGTAGTGCTGCTCGTTGGCCTTGTCGGGCACCAGGGCGATCGGCGCCGCCGCCATGTCGCGGAGGAAATCCTGCACGTAGCGGTCGGCGGCGGCCGGGTTGTCCAGCGGCAATGCCGCCAGCCGCGAGCGCAGCAGTCGACGGATGCCCAGGCGGATGGCCCAGTCAGGCACGAGCCCGCGCTCGGTCAGGGAAATCAGGGTAGATGTCGGCGTCATGCAGTGTGTTCCTCGGTGTGACGCCTGATTAGTGCGTGCCGCGGGCAAATGGTGCCCCGGATCGGGTGAAATTCTGCCGGACGGGTCTCAGGTCTGCATGATGGCGCTCACCCGCGGGCATCGGGCGGGGTCTTGCCGGTGCGGGATTCACTGGTATCGGCGAACGCCGCGCGCCGGCTGGTTAAAATGAACCATGCCTTAAGATGAACCATTCCCCGCTGCCATTCCAGTCCGAATGCCTGTGAACATCCTGAACTCCTGTCTGGCTGTTGTCTGGCGGCAAAAGCTCGCCACGCTGGCCTGGCTGGCCTGGCTGCTGATGACCGCCGTGCCGGGGCTTTTCGCCGGCACGGGGGCCGGCGTGTGCGTCGCCATCGAGGGCGCGGTGATCCTGCTGCTGATCCTCGGCTGCGTGTTCACGGTCGTGGAACATGCCGACGCCCTGGCGGAACGGCTGGGCGAACCCTACGGGACCCTGGTGCTGACGCTGTCGGCGACGGCGATCGAGGCGACGCTGCTGCTCAGCGTGATGCTGTCCGGGGAGCAGAACCCAACCCTGCTGCGCGACACGGTGTTCGCGACCCTGATGGTGGCGCTCAACGGACTGGTGGGGCTGGCGCTGACGGCCGGCGGCTGGCGGCATATCGAGCAGGCCTTCAACCTGCGCGGGGCGCTCGCCTTCCTGCACATCATCGCGCCGCTGTCGTTGCTGATCCTGGTGCTGCCGAACTTCACCCGCCAGACCCCCGGGCCGACGCTGGCGCCGGTGCAGGAGGCGTTCATGGGCATCCTCTGCGTGCTGGTCTATGCCGTGTTCCTGCGCCTGCAGGTCGGCCGCCACCGCTCGCATTTCGCCCATGTCGTCCATGACAGCCATGCGCTGGCGTCCGTGCCGGGCGGGCAGGACGGCGAGGCGGGCGAAGCCGGATCCCTGGCGGCCTCGCTGGGGGGGCTGTTGTTCGCGCTGCTGCCGATCATGCTGCTGTCGGAGCGGGTGGCGGCGATACTCGACTACGTGATCGAGGACCTGCGCCTGCCGGCCGGCCTGGGCGGGCTGATCGTCACGGCGCTGGTGCTGTCGCCGGAGGGCATGGGCGCCCTGCGCGCGGCGGTCGGCAACCGGGTGCAGCGCGCCATCAACATCTGTCTGGGTTCGGCGCTGTCGACCATCGCGCTGACCATACCGACGGTGCTGATCGCCGCCGCCCTGCTGGGCCATGCGCTGGTGCTCGGCATCGATCAGCTGGACGTCAGCCTGCTGTACGCCACCCTGATCGTCGCCTTCATCACCTTCGTCAGCGGCCGGGCCAACCTGCTGCAGGGCGTGGTGCACCTGATGATCTTCGCCGCCTACCTGTTCTTCATGTTCTTCCCCTAGGGGATGTTCAGCGCTCGTAGACGCCCTGGGGACCGTCGATCTCGATGGGCTGCATGCTGTCGTTGGGATTGGCCCGGAAGCCTTCGCCGTCGCAGGTCTGGTTGCCCGTGCGCCAGCCCTGGGCATATTCGCCGTCGTTCAGGTAGCGCGGGTCGTCGCGAACGAACGCGCCGGTCTTGTTGCTGGCCGTGGACGTGCCATTCTGGCAGCCATCCCGGTAACCGGCGGCATAGGCAGGCGAGGCGTTCTGCAGCAGCTGGTCCTGGCTGCATCCCGCGAACAGGACCAGGGCGAGAAGAGTGGTGCGGATCATGGCGGTTGCTCGGGTGGGGGACATGGGGGTGGAAGTGGCCGGTTCAGCCGCCGCCGCCTTCCTGCAGGGCCTCGAGCGCTTCCCAGCGGGCGTAGGCGGATTCCAGCCGGGCCTGTCTCTCGGCCGCCGCGGCCTGGGCCTGGGTGATGGCTTCCCGGGGCTGCTGGTAGAAGCCGGCCTGGGTCATGGTCTGGTTCATGGCGGCGATCTCGGTTTCCAGACGTTCGATGGTGGCGGGCAGCTCGGCCAGCTCCTTCTGCTCCTTGTAGCTGAGCCGGCGCGGCCTGGCGGGGGCCGGGGATGGCGGCGGTGCGGCGGTGCGGGGCTGTTCCGCCGCCGGGGCAGGGGATGGCGCGGGCTGGGCTAGCGCCGGTCGCTGGCGGACCCAGTCGTCATAGCCGCCGACGTATTCGTTGACGACGCCGTTGCCCTCGAAGGCCAGCACGCTGGTGACCAGGTTGTTGAGGAATGCCCGGTCATGGCTGACCACCAGCACGGTGCCGCTGTAGTCGATCAGCAGTTCCTCCAGCAGATCCAGGGTGTCGGCGTCGAGGTCGTTGGTGGGTTCGTCCAGCACCAGCAGGTTGGCGGGCTGGGTGAACAGCCGCGCCAGCAGCAGCCGGTTGCGTTCGCCGCCGGAGAGCGACTTGACCGGCTGGCGGGCGCGGTCCGGCGTGAACAGGAAATCCTGCAGGTAGCCGATGACATGGGTGTTGCGCCCGTTGACCGTGACCCGGTCGCTGCCCTCGGCGACGTTGTCGATGACCGAGGCCTCCTCGTCCAGCGCCGTGCGGTACTGGTCGAAGTAGGCGATCTGCAGGTTGGTGCCGAGCCTGATGGTTCCGGTGGTGGGCTGCAGCTGGCCCAGCATCAGCCGCAGCAGCGTGGTCTTGCCGCAGCCGTTGGGACCGATGATGCCGACCTTGTCGCCGCGCAGGATGGTGGTGTTCAGCCCCTCGACGATGGGCCGGTCCGCATAGCGGAAACCGACTCCCTCGGCTTCGACCACCAGTTTGCCGGAGCGCTCGGCCTGCTGGATCTGCAGGTTCACCTGGCCGGCGCGGACGCGGCGCTCGCTGCGGGCCTCGCGCATTTCCTTGAGCCGCTTGACCCGGCCCATGTCGCGGGTGCGCCGGGCCTTGATGCCCTGACGGATCCAGGCCTCTTCCTGGGCCAGCTTCTTGTCGAATTCGGCGTTGGCCCTGGCTTCGGCCTCCAGCAGCTCCGCCTTGCGCCGCAGGTAGGTCGGATAGTCGCCGGGAAAATCGGTGAGCCGGCCGCGATCCAGCTCGATGATGCGGGTCGCCAGCCGCTGCAGGAACACGCGGTCATGGGTGATGAACACCAGGGTACCCGGCCAGCCGAGCAGGAATTCCTCCAGCCAGAGGATGGCCTCCAGGTCGAGATGGTTGGTCGGCTCGTCCAGCAGCAGGACGTCAGGCTGCGAGGCCAGCGCCCGCGCCAGCAGCACCCGCCGCTTGAGTCCGCCCGAGAGGGCGGCGACATCGTCGTCGATCGGCAGGCTCAGGCGGGTGAGCAGGTTCTCGACGGTCTTTTCCATGTCCCAGGCGCCGGCCGCCTCGATCACATGCTGGCATGCCTCCAGCTCCTGCAGGTTGGCCGCGCTCGGCTGGCCGGCCAGCTCGTGGGTCAGGTGATGGTAGCGGCGGATGGCATCGCCGATTGCGCCGAGGCCGGCCGCGACTACGTCGAAGACGCTGCCGGCCGTTTCCAGCGGCACTTCCTGGTCAAGGCGGGCCACCCGGACGCCGTCGGCATAGGCGAGATCGCCGTCGTCGGCGACGATCTGCCGGTCGATGAGCTTGAGCAGGGTCGATTTGCCGGTGCCGTTACGGCCGACCAGGGCGACCCGTTCGCCCTTTTCCAGCGAGAAGCCGATGCCGTCCAGCAGCGGGTGACCGTAGCCGAGATGGATGTTGTTGAGCGAAATGAGCGACATGGCGCGTGTCGGGCAAGCAGGGGAAAGGTATGGCGGTTCAGTGGCGCAGGTGCCACAGGGTTTCGATCCAGGCCAGCCGGCCGGCCTCGAAATGCAGCGCCTTGGGCACGCTGACATCGTCGTAGAACCAGACCTCGATGTCCACGGGCACGGAGTAGCTGATCGGCACCGGCATGCAGACGGTTCTCGGCACGCTGGACGGGCTGCCCGCCGCTGATGCCGGGCCTGGCTTGGACGGCAGGGGCCGGGGTTCCATCACGGTCTGGCATTGCTGCTGGTAGACGGTCTGCAGGCGCCATTCGGTCTGGTGTTCGGCCGACGCCGGATCGCCGCAGAGCGATCGTACCTCGTAGAAGCTGTGTCCCGGTTCGATCAGGCGGCCGTTGCAGCGCCAGGCCCAGACCGTCGGGGCGCCGCCCAGCAGCAGAAGCAGGGCGGTGGCCAGTCGCGGCGGTGCGGTCGGTCGGCGCGGGATGGACGGGCGCACGGTGCCGGAGCGGATGCTTCAGCCTTCCGCGCGCACGCGCTGTCCCAGCGGCAGGTAGCTGCGCAGGGACGGGCCGACGTAGATCTGCCGGGGTCTCGCGATGCGCGTGCCGGGATCCTCGATCATTTCCTTCCAGTGCGCGATCCAGCCGGGCAGCCGGCCGAGCGCGAACAGGACGGTGAACATGTTGGTCGGGAATCCCATCGCCCGGTACAGCACCCCGGAATAGAAGTCGACGTTGGGATAGAGCTTGCGTTCGATGAAATAGGGGTCGGTCAGGGCCGCCTCCTCCAGTCCCTTGGCGATGTCGAAGATGGGGTCGCTGATGCCGAGCTGGTCGAGAATCTGGTCGCAGTATTTCTTCAGGATCGCCGCCCGCGGGTCGTAGCTCTTGTAGACGCGATGGCCGAAGCCCATGAGCCGGAAGGGGTCGTTCCGGTCCTTGGCCTTCTCGATGTATTTCCGGTAGTGGCAGCCGTCCCGGGCGATGTCCTCCAGCATCTCGATGACCGACTGGTTGGCGCCGCCATGCAGCGGTCCCCACAGCGCGCAGACGCCGGCCGAGATGGAGGCGAACAGGTTGGCCTTGGACGAGCCGACCATGCGCACGGTCGAGGTCGAGCAGTTCTGCTCGTGGTCGGCGTGCAGGATGAACAGCACGTCCAGCGCCTTGCGCACGGTCTCGCTGGCGACGTAGTCACGCATCGGGGTGGTGAACATCATGTGCAGGAAGTTCGAGACGTAGTCGAGCTCCGGGCGGGTATAGGCGAAGGCCTCGCCCACCGAGCGCTTGTAGGCGAAGGCCGCCAGCACCCGGACCTTGGACAGTAGGCGGGTGATGGTCTGGCTGGCCTCCTTGGCGGTGGGGTTGGGCTTGAGCAGCTCCGGGTGATACACCGACAGCGAGCAGACCATCGACGACAGGATGGCCATGGGATGGGCATGTCCCGGATAGGAGGTGAAGAAGCTCTTCATGTCCTCGTGAATCAGGGAATGCAGCAGGATCTTGTCCTTGAACCGGGTGAATTCCTCCGCGGTCGGCAGCTCGCCGTGGATCAGCAGGTAGCTGACCTCCATGAAGGTGGATTTCTCGCACAGCTCGGCGATGTCGTAGCCACGGTAGCGCAGGATGCCCTGATCGCCGTCGATGTAGGTGATGGCGGATTTGCAGGCACCGGTGTTGGCATAGCCGGGGTCGAGGGTGATGTAGCCGGACTCGGCCTGCAGCCGGGTGACGTCCACACCCTTCTCCTGCTCCGTGCCGATAACGACCGGCAATTCAACGATTTGCCCGTCCAGTTCGAGTTTTGCCGTGACAGCCATGAACCTTCACCTTGTGATTGCGTTGTATGCTTGGATGCACAGGAGTGTATCGGTAACCCCCCGGGCTTCGCCAGCGGCGGCCCCCGCCACGCCGGGGAATGCCCGCGTCTCGCGATGCCCGGCGCAACGGCGGCAACCGTCCGCTTGTCCGGGAACGGGCAGTAGCCCGCCGACACCGTGATCCGGCTTTGATGAGGGAGCTTGCGAGTTTCGATGCGTATCGCAATGGGCGTGGAATACGACGGTTCCGGCTTTGCCGGCTGGCAATGGCAGCCCGGCCGGCGGACCGTGCAGGAGGAGCTGGAAAAGGCCCTGGGCCGGGTGGCCGACGAGCCTGTGCGGATCGTCTGCGCCGGGCGCACCGATGCCGGCGTGCATGCCACGGCGCAGGTGCTGCACTTCGATACCGGGGCGGCGCGCAGCCCCTACTCCTGGGTCATGGGCAGCAACTCGCGGCTGCCGCCGGATGTCCGCGTGCTCTGGGCCACGCCGGTTCCGGACGATTTCCATGCCCGCGCCAGCGCCATCGCCCGTCACTACCGCTACGTGATTCTCAACCGCGGCATGGCCTCCGCCCTGAGGCGGCGGCAGCTGACAACCGTGCATCTGCCGCTGGCGGTCGCGCCCATGCGGGAGGCGGCCGCGCATCTGCTCGGCGAGCACGATTTCTCCTCCTTCCGGGCGCAGGGCTGCCAGTCCCGCAGCCCCAACCGCTATCTGCACTTCATCCATGTCGAGCGTGAGGGCGATCGCATGCGCATCGACATCTGTGCCAACGCCTTCCTGCATCACATGGTCCGCAACATCGCCGGGGTCCTGATCGATGTCGGCACCGGCCGGCAGCCGGCGGACTGGGCCCGGCAGGTGCTGGAGGCCCGCGACCGCGCCGCCGGCGGTGTGACGGCCCCGCCCGACGGGTTATACTTCGCCGGCATCCACTATCCCGCCGCTTTCGGCTTGCCGCGCCATCCCATCTTCGATCATCTGCCCGCCGATGCCCGGCGCTACAGCCCTGCCGAGTGCCGTGAAAATTCCATATCCCTGCCATCGAACTCGGGTTAAAATTTGCGGCCTGACGCGCCCCGGCGACGCCCTCAAGGCGGTCGAACTGGGCGTCGACGCGATCGGCCTGGTCTTCTATCCGCCCAGCCCCCGGCATGTCACCATCGAGCAGGCCCGCGCCATCGTTGCCGGCTTGCCACCGTTCGTGACCGTCGTCGGCCTGTTCGTGGACGAGTCCCCCGCCAGCCTGCGCGAGGTGCTGGCGCAGGTGCGCATCGACGTGTTGCAGTTCCATGGCGACGAGGACCCGGTGCATTGCCGGGCGTTCGGCAGGTCCTGGATCAAGGCGCTGCGCATGAAGCCCGGCCTGGACCTGGCCGCAGCCATGGCGCCCTACGCGGGCGCCGGCGGCTTCCTGGTCGATGCCTGGCAGGCCGATGCGGCCGGCGGCACGGGGGCGACCTTCGACTGGCGCCGGCTGCCGGCGGAGCTGGCCCATCAGGTGATCCTGGCGGGCGGACTGACGCCGGACAACATCGGCGCCGCGCTCCGGTCGGTGCGGCCCTACGCGGTGGATGTCTCCAGCGGCGTCGAGGCCGGCAAGGGCATCAAGGATGCCGACAGGATGGCGGCTTTCCTCAAGCATGTGCAGCGATTTGACTATGAGCGACTCAGCGACTGAACCCTACAACCTGCCGGACGAGCGTGGCCATTTCGGCCCCTATGGCGGCGTCTTCGTGGCCGAGACCCTGATGGAGCCCATCGAGGAGCTGCGCCTGGCCTACCAGCGCTACCTGCAGGACCCGGAATTCCTGGCCGAGCTGGACCGCGACCTCCAGCACTATGTCGGCCGGCCCTCGCCGGTCTATCACGCCGAGCGGCTCAGCCGTCATCTCGGCGGCGGGCAGATTTTCCTCAAGCGGGAGGATCTCAACCATACCGGCGCCCACAAGGTCAACAACACCATCGGCCAGGCCCTGCTGGCCAAGCGCATGGGCAAGACCCGCATCATCGCCGAGACGGGCGCCGGCCAGCATGGCGTGGCCACGGCGACGGTGGCGGCGCGGCTGGGCCTGGAGTGCATCGTCTACATGGGGGAGGTGGATGTCGCGCGGCAGGCGCCCAACGTCCTCCGCATGCGGCTGCTCGGCGCGCAGGTGGTGCCCGTGTCCTCCGGTTCCCGGACGCTCAAGGACGCTCTCAACGAGGCCATGCGCGACTGGGTGACCAACGTCGACAACACCTTCTACATCATCGGTACGGTGGCCGGCCCGCATCCGTATCCGGCCATGGTGCGCGATTTCCAGGCCATCATCGGCCGCGAGTCGCGAGAGCAGATGCTGCAGCAGACCGGCCGCCTGCCGGACGCGCTGGTGGCCTGCGTGGGTGGCGGCTCCAACGCCATCGGGCTGTTCCATCCCTTCATCGGCGACGCCGGCGTGCGCATGTACGGGGTCGAGGCGGCCGGCGACGGCATCGAGACCGGCCGCCATTCCGCACCTCTCAGCGCCGGCCGGCCGGGCGTGCTGCACGGCAACCGCACCTACCTGATGGAGGATGAGGACGGCGAGATCATCGAGACCCACTCGATCTCGGCCGGTCTCGACTACCCCGGCGTCGGTCCCGAGCATGCCTGGCTGAAGGACAGCGGCCGGGCCACCTACGTCAGCATCACCGACACCGAGGCGATGGAAGGTTTCCATACCCTGACGCGCATGGAGGGCATCATTCCCGCGCTGGAGTCCAGCCATGCCGTGGCCTACGCGATGAAGCTGGCGCCGACCCTCAGCCAGGATCAGCAGATTCTGGTCAACCTGTCCGGTCGCGGGGACAAGGACATCAACACCATTGCCGCTCGGGAGGGCATCGCGCTGTGAGTCGATTGACTGCCAAGTTCCAGGCCCTCGGCCAGGCTCGCCGCACGGCCCTGATTCCATTCATCACCGCGGGCGATCCGACCCCGGCGTTCACCGTTCCCGCCCTGCACGCACTGGTCGAGGCCGGCGCCGACGTGCTCGAGATCGGCGTGCCGTTCTCCGATCCGATGGCCGACGGCCCGGTGATCCAGCGCGCCAGCGAGCGCGCCCTCGCGCACCACATGAGCCTGCGCAAGACCCTGGCCCTCGTCGGCGAGTTCCGCCAGCGCGACCAGGATACGCCGGTCGTCCTGATGGGCTACCTGAACCCGGTCGAGGCCATGGGCTATGCGGCGTTCGCCGAGCAGGCCAGCGCGGTCGGCGTCGACGGCGTGCTCACCGTCGACATGCCGCCCGAGGAGTCGTCCGAGCTGCTGATCCTGCTGGAGCGGGCGGGCATCGATCCGATCTTCCTCCTGGCGCCCAACAGCACCGAGCAGCGCATACGCAAGATGGGGCAGCTGGGGCGCGGCTATCTCTACTACGTCGCCCTCAAGGGCGTGACCGGGGCCGCGCACCTGGATCTGGCCGATGTCGAGCGCAAGCTGGCCCAGATTCGCGGCCTGACGGACCTGCCCCTGGGCGTCGGCTTCGGTGTCAAGAACGCTGGGACGGCGGCCGCCATCGGCCGTTTCGCCGATGCGGTGGTGGTCGGCAGCGCCCTGGTCGGCAGGATTGAGGCGGCGGGCGAGGATGCCGGGCGAGCTTTGTCGGATATCGTCGAATTGATACGGTCCATGCGCGAGGCCCTGGACGCGGCCTCCGCGGGCGTCTGAGCGCGGAGAGAAAACCTTGAGCTGGTTCCACAAGCTAGTCCCGTCCAAGATCCGCACCGAGGCCTCCAGCAAGGGCGCCGTGCCCGAAGGGCTGTGGAGCAAGTGTCCGCACTGCAACGCCATCCTCTATCGCTCGGAGGTCGAGCGCAATCTTGCCGTCTGCGCCAAGTGCGGCCACCACATGCGCCTGAGCGCCCGCAAGCGCCTGCATGCCTTCCTTGACCCGGGCAACCGCATCGAACTGGCGGAGTCGCTGGTTTCCGTGGATGCGCTGAAGTTCAAGGACAGCAAGAAATACAAGGATCGCCTGAGCCAGGCACAGAAGGCCACGGGCGAGAAGGATGCCCTCATCGTCGTGGCGGGCCAGCTGCTGGGCCGCCCGCTCGTGGCTGCCGCCTTCAACTTCGAGTTCATGGGCGGGTCCATGGGCTCCGTGGTCGGCGAGCGCTTCGTGCGCGGCGTCAACCACTGCATCGCCCAGCGCGCCCCCCTGGTGGCGTTCTCCGCCAGCGGCGGTGCCCGCATGCAGGAATCCCTGCTGTCGCTGTTCCAGATGGCCAAGACCAGTGCCGCCCTGGCGATGATGGCCAAGGCCGGCATTCCCTTCATCTCGGTCATGACCGACCCGACCATGGGCGGGGTATCGGCCAGCCTGGCGATGCTGGGCGACATCAACATCGGCGAGCCCGGCGCGCTGATCGGTTTCGCCGGTCCCCGCGTCATCGAGCAGACGGTGCGGGAAAAACTGCCGGAAGGCTTCCAGCGCAGCGAATTCCTGCTGGAGCACGGCGCGCTGGACATGATCGTGGATCGCCGGGAGCTGCGCGAGCGCATCGCCGGCCTGATCGACATGCTGCTGCCCGATGCCCGCCGGAGCCCGGAACCGGATCCGCATCTCATGCTGGGGTCCGGCGAAAGCCTCTGAAAGCCCCCTGGCGCAGACTGCGATCCATGCGTTTCGGCACGCTGGCCGAGTGGCTGGCCTGGCAGGAGACCCTGCACCCCAAGGCCATCGACCTCGGACTGGGGCGTGTTTCCCGGGTTCTGGCCGGCATGGGGCTGCCGCCATCCCTGCCGTACACCATCAGCGTCGGCGGCACCAACGGCAAGGGCTCCTGCGTCGCGATGCTGGACAGCATCCTGCGCGCCGCCGGCTACCGGGTGGGCACCTACACCTCGCCGCACATCCTGCGCTACAACGAGCGCATCTGCATCGATGGCGTGCCGGTCGACGACGCCCGCATCATGCGGGCCTTCGAGCGGATCGAGGCAGCGCGGGGCGACATTTCCCTGAGCTTCTTCGAGTTCGGCACCCTGGCGGCCCTGGAGATTTTCAGCTCGGCCGGGCTGGATATCCAGATTCTGGAAGTGGGGCTGGGGGGACGGCTCGACGCGGTCAACATCGTCGACGCCCAGATTGCCCTGATCGCCAGCATCGACATCGATCATCAGGAATGGCTGGGCGATACCCGCGAGGCGATCGGTCGCGAGAAGGCCGGCATCTTCCGCCGCCAGCGGCCCGCCGTGCTCGGCGATCCCGACGCGCCGGCCTCGGTGCTGGCCGTGGCCGAGGAGAAGGGCGCCAGGCTTGCCCGGCAGGGTGTCGATTTCGGCTTTGCACTGGAGGGCGACCGCTGGTCCTGGTGGGGCCATGGCGGCCGGCACGAGGGTTTGCCGCCGCCGGCCATACCCGGCGAGCATCAGTACCTGAATGCGGCGGCGGTGCTCCAGTGCCTGGCCCAGGCCCATGCGGCGCTCCCGGTGTCGCGGGACGCGCTCGAGCGGGGGCTGCGCGAGGTCCGGCTGGCGGGCCGGTTCCAGTATTTCTCGGGCGAGATACCGGTCCTGCTGGATGTCGCCCACAATCCGCAGTCGGTACGGGTGCTGGCGGGGCATCTGCGCCGGCACTTCCCGGGGCGGCGCGTGCATGCCGTCTTCTCGGTCATGCGCGACAAGGATATCCCCGGCATACTGGCGCCGATACAGCCGCTCATCGATCAC
Source organism: Methyloparacoccus sp. NF-16 (assembly GCF_056880625.1). Lineage (NCBI taxonomy): Bacteria > Pseudomonadati > Pseudomonadota > Gammaproteobacteria > Methylococcales > Methylococcaceae > Methyloparacoccus > Methyloparacoccus sp. NF-16. Next base: position 1,111,548 of record NZ_CP174130.1, read on the forward strand.
TGGTATCTGGCTCCCCTGAGCCTGTCGCGGGCCGCGACGCCTGAAGAGTTGACGGAAATCCTCCATAATGCCGGCATCGACCGTGTCGAGAGCGGCTTTGCCGATGCCGCCGCCGCCTGTCTGACGGCCAGGGCCCGGGCGGTGCCGGGAGATCTGTTGCTCGTCTTCGGTTCGTTTTTTCTGGTTTCTGACTATCTGGCACAGGTTGCCGGTCAAGGGGGTTGATGCCTATGGACGAACAATTGAAGCGCCGCCTGATCGGCGCGGCCCTGATCATGGGGCTGCTGGTGCTGGTGGTGCCCTACTTCTTCGAGGACAAGACACCCACCGACCCGGCCGCGCTGCCCAGGGCCCTGGAGGAGCGACCGCTGGAACTGCCCCGCGACGATCGTCCCGCCGCCACCGCCCCGGCCGCCGACGCCGGCGCGCCGGCGGCCACCGCGACATCTTCCCCGGCATCGCGCAAGCGCAAGTATGAGATCGTCCCGCTGGAGGAGGCGCCGCCGAAGCCGGCCAGAATCGAGCCCGCCGACGTCCCGCCGCCCGCCGCCGATGCCGAGGCGGACGCCCTGGCTGTGCCTGGCGACGAGGAGGCCGAGGCCGGCATCCCTGCGCCGCCCGCCGCCCCGAGGTCTGCCGCGCCCGTGACCAGCCGGGCCGCCCCGGCACCCGCCGCCAGGAGCCCATTGCCCCGGCAGCCGGCGACCAGGGCCGAGGCAAGCCCCGCGCCGAGGCCGGCAAAACCGCCTGCCGCCGTCGCCAGCAAGGCCACTTCCGCCAAGCCTGCCACCGCGGACAAGACCGGCAAGCCCGCCGCGGCCGCGGACAGGAAACCGACCGCCCCGCCGGCTGCCGATGCCAGCCAGAAAACTGCCAGGAAGCCGGCTGCGGCCGCCAGCGCGCCGGCCCAGCCCCCGGCCGCCCAGTACACGGTGCAGGCCGGCACGTTCGCCGACGAGTCCAATGCCCGCAAGCTCGCGGAAAAGCTGCGCAAGCGCAATCTGCCGGTGAATATCCATCCGGCCGACGGCGCCAACGGCAAGGTCTACCGGGTAACCGTCGGTCCCCGGCTGGATCGGGCCCGCGCCGAGCAGATCCAGAAGCAGTTGTCCACCGACGACGGTGTCCAGGGCGTCATTCTGCAGAGTCGCTGATGGGTGAGCGCCGTTCCTGCCCCGATGCCGGGTGCGGCTGCGCGTGATGCCGTTCAACTGGCTGGATGTCTTCATCGTTGTCGTCATCGGTCTCTCCGGGCTGGTGGGCATGGTGCGCGGGCTGGTGCGCGAGGTGCTGTCGCTGGCCTCCTGGGGGCTGGCCATCTGGGTCGGCGTCAGTTTCAACGGTATGGTGGCGGATACGCTGACCACCGCCATGCCCTCGCCCACGGCCAGAACGGCGGCGGCCTTCGGCATCCTGTTCATCCTTACCCTGCTGCTGGCGGGCATGGTGGGATTCCTGCTGACGCGCATGCTGGAAAGCACCGGCCTGTCCGGCATCGATCGCCTGGCGGGGCTCTTGTTCGGTCTCGCGCGCGGCGCCCTGGTGATCACGGTGCTGGTGTTCCTGGCGCGCTCCTCTCCCTTGCCCCGCGAGAACTGGTGGCGCCAGTCGCAGCTGATGCCCCTGTTCCAGTCGCTGGCGCTGTGGCTGGATACCCAGCTCCCGCCGGGACTGGTCTCGCGCCTCGACAGCAAGTTCGTTTTCCCGACCAAGTAGACAGACGACTATGTGCGGTATTGCCGGAATCGTGTCCCATGAGGACGTCAACCAGGAACTTTATGAAGCGCTCACGGTGTTGCAGCACCGCGGCCAGGACGCGGCCGGGATCGTCACCTGCGAGGGTGACCGGTTCCACCTGCGCAAGGACAGCGGGCTGGTCCGCGATGTCTTCCATACCCGTCACATGCTCAACCTGCGTGGCACCATGGGGATCGCCCATGTGCGCTATCCGACCGCCGGCTGCACCACCTCGGCCGAGGCGCAGCCGTTCTACGTGAATTCGCCCTATGGCATCACGCTGGCCCACAACGGCAATCTCACCAACGCCGAAACCCTGAAGAAGGAGCTGTTCGTCCAGGACCAGCGCCATCTCAACACCGATTCGGATTCCGAGGTCCTGCTGAACGTGTTCGCCCACGAGCTGCACGAGCTGGGCAAGCTGCGCATCGGCCCGGAGGATGTCTTCCACGCAGTGGCCGGGGTGCACGCGCGCTGCCGCGGCGCCTATTCCGTCGTGGCCATGATCACCGGATTCGGGGTGCTGGCCTTCCGCGACCCGCACGGCATCCGCCCGCTGATCTACGGCGAGCGCAAGACCGATCGCGGGACCGACTACATGTTCGCTTCCGAAAGCGTCGCCCTGGATGTGCTGGGCTTCGCCACCGTGCGCGACCTGGAGCCCGGCGAGGCCATCTTCATCGAGCGCGACGGCACCCTGCATGCCCGCCAGTGCGCGCGGCAGACCAGCCTGTCGCCCTGCATCTTCGAGTACGTCTATTTCGCCCGGCCCGATACCATCATCGACAACATCTCGGTCTACAAGGCGCGGCGCCGCATGGGCGACAAGCTGGCCGACAAGATCCGCCGCCTGCGCCCCGACCACGACATCGACGTGGTCATCCCCATCCCCGACACCAGCCGCACGGCGGCGCTGCAACTGGCCAACAAGCTGAAGGTGAAGTACCGCGAGGGCTTCATCAAGAACCGCTACATCGGCCGGACCTTCATCATGCCGGGCCAGCAGCTGCGCAAGAAGTCGGTGCGCCAGAAGCTCAACGCCATCAGCATGGAATTCAAGGACCGCAACGTGCTGCTGGTGGATGATTCCATCGTGCGCGGCACCACGTCCGAGCAGATCATCCAGATGGCCCGCGATGCCGGCGCCAACAAGGTCTATCTCGCCTCGGCCGCGCCGCCGGTGCGCTACCCCAACGTCTACGGCATCGACATGCCGGCCGCCGAGGAGCTGATCGCCCATGACCGCACCGAGGCCGAGATCGAGCATGCCCTGGGCTGCGACTGGCTGATCTACCAGGACCTGCCGGATCTGATCGACGCGGTGCAGCGCGGCAATCCCGCGATACGGCGCTTCGATACCTCCTGCTTCAACGGCGAGTACGTTACCGGCGACGTCAATCAGGCCTACCTCGATCGGCTGAGCCATCACCGCAACGACCAGGCCAAGGCCAACCGGCAGGGTTCGGCCTCGACCATCGGCCTCTACAACGTCGGCTAGGGAGACCAGGATCATGGACGAAATCGACTGGAGCGGGTTCCATCCGGACACACAGGCCATTCGCGCCGGCCAGCACCGCACGCCCGAGGGCGAGCATGCCGAGCCGATCTTTACGACCTCCAGCTATGTCTTCGGCAGCGCCGCCGAGGCGGCCGCCCGCTTCTCCGGCCAGGTGCCCGGTAACATCTACTCGCGCTTCACCAATCCCACCGTCCGCACCTTCGAGGAGCGCCTGGCGGCGCTGGAGGGCGGGGAGCGCTGCATCGCCGTCGCCTCCGGCATGGCGGCCATCGCCAGCCTGGCGTTCGGGCTGCTCAAGGCCGGCGATCACGTGCTGTGCTCGCGCGGGGTGTTCGGCAATACCGTGCTGCTGTTCCAGAACTACCTGGCCAAGTTCGGCGTGGAAACGACCTTTGTCGACCTGACCGACGCGGCCGCCTGGGCGGCCGCGATCCGCCCGGCGACCCGGCTGCTGTTCGTCGAGACGCCATCCAACCCGCTGACCGAGATCGCCGACATCCCCCGGCTGGCGGACCTGGCCCACCGGCATGGCGCGCTGCTGGCGGTCGACAACTGCTTCTGCACGCCGGCCCTGCAGAAGCCGCTGGCGCTGGGCGCCGACATCATCATCCACTCCGCCACCAAGTACCTGGACGGGCAGGGCCGTTGCGTGGGCGGCGCCATCGTCGGCGAGCGCGAACTGCTCGACAGGCATGTCTATCCCTTCCTGCGCACCGGCGGGCCGACCATGAGCCCCTTCAACGCCTGGGTATTCCTCAAGGGGCTGGAAACCCTGGGGCTGCGCATGCGTGCCCACAGCGACAATGCCCTCGCCCTCGCCACCTGGCTGGAGCGGCAGGCCGTGGTCGAGCGGGTCAACTATCCCGGCCTGCCGTCCCACCCCCAGCATGCGCTGGCCATGCGCCAGCAGACGGCGGGCGGCGGGATTGCCAGCTTCGAGGTCCGCGGCGGGCGCGAGGCCGCCTGGCGAGTCATCGACGCCACCCGGCTGCTGTCCATCACGGCCAATCTCGGCGACGTCAAGACCACCATCACCCATCCGGCCACCACCACGCACGGGCGCCTGACCGCGGACGAGCGCGAGGCCGCCGGCATCCGCGAGGGCCTGATCCGCATCGCCGTGGGGCTGGAACACATCGACGATATCCGCGCCGACCTGCAACGCGGCCTGGATGGCTGAGCCCCGCGACCTTCCATCACTGCTTCGGGAAAACCTGTCATGAAAGTCACCATCTTCGGGTCCGGCTATGTCGGACTGGTCACCGGCGCCTGCCTGGCCGAAGTCGGCAACGAGGTCGTCTGCGTCGACATCGACCAGGGCAAGATCGACCGGCTCAACCAGGGCGAGGTGCCCATCCACGAGCCGGGACTCGACGCGATCATCGCCCGCAACCGGGCGGCCCAGCGGCTGCGTTTCACCACCGATGTCGACCTGGGCGTGGCCCACGGCCTGTTCCAGTTCATTGCCGTCGGCACGCCGCCCGACGAGGATGGCTCGGCCGATCTCCAGTATGTCACCGCCGTCGCGCGCGCCATCGGCGAGCGCCTGCACGATTACCGCATCGTGGTCAACAAGTCGACGGTGCCGGTCGGTACCGCCGACAAGGTGCGGGACACCATCCGCGCGGTCCTCTCGGAGCGGCAGGCGGCGATCGAATTCGATGTCGTCTCCAACCCCGAATTCCTCAAGGAAGGCGCCGCCATCGAGGATTTCATGAAGCCGGACCGCATCGTCGTCGGCACCGACAATCCGCGCACCACCGAACTGCTGCGGGCGCTGTACGCGCCGTTCAACCGCAACCACGACCGCTTGGTATGCATGGACATCCGCTCCGCCGAGCTGACCAAGTACGCCGCCAACGCCATGCTGGCGACCAAGATCAGCTTCATGAACGAGCTGGCCAACCTGGCCGAGCGACTCGGCGCGGACATCGAGAAGGTGCGCGTCGGCATCGGCTCCGACCCGCGCATCGGCTATCACTTCATCTATCCGGGCTGCGGCTATGGCGGCTCCTGTTTCCCCAAGGATGTCAAGGCGCTGGAACGCACCGCCCGCGAGGTGGACTATTCGGCGCAGCTGCTGCAAGCGGTGGAAGGCGTCAACGAGCGGCAGAAGCTGCGGCTGTTCGAAAAGCTGGCGGCCTATTTCCAGGGCCGGCTGCAGGGCCGCACCTTCGCCCTCTGGGGCCTGGCCTTCAAGCCCAATACCGACGACATGCGCGAGGCGTCCAGCCGCGTCCTCATGGAACGGCTGTGGGCCGCCGGCGCCCGTGTGCGGGCCTTCGATCCCGTCGCCCGGGACGAGGCGCGGCGCCTGTACGGCGAGCGTGCCGATCTGGTGTTGTGCGACAGTCCCGAGGCCACCCTGGAGGGGGCCGACGCGCTGGTCATCGTGACCGAGTGGAATGTCTTCCGCAGTCCGGATTTCGACATGATCAGGTCGACGCTCTCGCACCCGGCCATCTTCGACGGCCGCAACCTCTACGATCCCACCCGCCTGAAAAGCCTGGGGTTCCACTACTTCGGCATCGGCCGGGGCGAGGCCACCCGCGCCCCCGGCGCGTAGAATTCGGCGCGGCCCCGTTCCGGCGCACCCGGATCGGGCACGGCCGGCACCGCGGTAAGCTTCCCCGCTGGACACACGGAGGACAGGCGATGCATTCGGGAGCGCGCAGGCCGTCGGCGAGCGGCCCATGGTCGGACGAGCAGCTGGACCGCTGGGCGCGCCTGCGGCGCGGCGGCATGCGGCACTTCATCTGGTCGCATGGTGTGCTGCGCTGGGGCGGCTTCATGTTCTGGTTTTCCCTGGCGGTGTTCCAGTACGCGCATTTCGGCACGCCCTTCAGCCTGGAGGGCAACTGGCTGTTGCGCGTGCTGCTCGCGCTGCTGACCTGGACCTTCGTCGGCTATGGGTACGGGCGCTCGCAATGGCATCGCAACGAGGCCATCTACCGGTGCCAGCGCCCGGACGCCACCGCCGGACTGGAGGCCTGAGCCGGCTCGCCGGGTGCCCGGCCGCCCGGCTCGGCGACCCGCCAGCCCAGCCGGTGCAGGGCATAGCGCAGCAGGATGCCGGCCGACAGGCGCAGACTGGCGACAGCGAACATCCGGTAGCCGCAGCCGATCCGCGCCCAGGCCGACGCGACCGCAGCGTCGCCCTCGTGCTGGCGCAGGTCCTCCAGATAAAGCTCGATGGCCTGCCGCGCCCGCGCGGTGTGTCCCGAGGCGGGATTGTCGATGGACAGGTGCAGCCGGACGATGGTCGGGTCCATGCCATGCCGGCGGAGGATATCCACGGCCCGCAGGTAGCCCGCGCCGAGACCGCTCAGCTCGATGGCAAGGTTGAGACCCAGCCGCTCCGCCCGAAACCGTTCGCCGGCCAGTCCCATCGCCAGCAGGCAGGCGGGGATGTCGAAGGCCGCGTTCATGCAGCCGGGCTGGTCGACGAAGGCGGGGTCCGCCAGTTCCGGCAGCGCGATCCCCTGGCTTTCCAGCAGCCGCCGGTAGACGTTCGGGTGATGCCAGTCAGGCCGGCCCTCGCCCAGTTCGTCGACCAGTATCTGCAACAGGTGGCGGTCGCTGGCAGTGAGCGTTTCGGCCGCCCCGGCGCTGCCCGCGAGCCAGGCGCCGTCCACTAGGATCGCCGGGGCCAGTTGCAGCAGGGTCCAGCGGCAGAACGCGCGGTCTACCGCCGGCACCCTGGCCAGCGGCCGATAGCGGCCGACTTCGGCGCGGTGCCGCGCCGCGATGAAATTGCCCAGAACACCGGTTGCATAGCTTGTCGGCCAGCCCTTGCGGTGCAAATAGGCCAGCCGGCGTGCCCACCCCAGCCAGCGCGCCACGCAGGCGTCGGCCACCGGTTGCGCCTCGGTGGCCGACTCGCAGCGCAGCAGATGGCGGACGATATCCCTGACCTTGCGCGGCTGTGACGCGGGCGCCGCCGGCCCGGGTTCGCCGGCGGGCAGGACCGGGTCGACGACGGATGCCGGCCCTGCGGGTTGCGGTTCACCGCCTGATGCAGGCGCGGCCAGCCAGGCGCGGATGGCGTCCTGTTCCCCGGCATCGAAGACGCCGAACATGGGGCCGCCGAACGCCGTCGCCCGCAGCAGCCGGCTGCCGGCCGGACAGGTGCCACGGCCCGGCGGCGACTCGCGCAGGGCTGCGAGCAGCGCCGGCGTCTCCTGCGGACAGGACCGCAGCCAGTCGTCCAGGTTGCGGCCGGCCAGCCGGACCCGGCCGTGATAGCCGATGGCGTGCGGCAGCTTGGCGGCGACGATGGCGGCCATGCGGCTGGACGGAGCGGCCGCGGGCGTTTCCCGTGGCTCGGCCAGTGCCTGATACAGCCGGGAAAACGCTGCGACATAGAGCGCCGCGCCGGCGGCGACCCGGGCCGGGTCCAGGTCCGCCGCGGCGACCTCGGCCCGCAGGTCGGCCAGATGCCGCTGCCGCAACCGGCTGTCGGCCGGGTCGTCCCAGCTGGCGGGTTCGCGCGTCAGGTGGGCGAGGGTATAGCCGGCGATTTCGGCCGCCCGCGTCATCGGGTACTGGCTCAGCGCCAGGTGCAGCGCGGCCAGGGCCACGCCGGCTTCGGGCAGCGCCGGGTCGGCGAAGAACAGCGGGCTGCGCAGCTCGGGCAGGGTGATGCCCGCCATGACCAGCCTGGCCCGATAGCGCAGGGGCGGGGCGTCCGCGGGCGATTGCAGCCCGACCAGTTCCGTGAACAGCTGCAACAGCCGATTCGTCAGCGGGCGATGACTGGTGGCCGGCAAGGCGATGCGGGACAGCCACACACCTTCCAGCAGGCCGGCCGGCGCCATGCCGGTCAGCCATCGCCTTTCCCCGTCCGTGCCGGGTGCCGGCCCGACATCCGGAGCCGGCCGCCAGGCTGTGCCGGGCGCGGTGCGGGCGTCGGCCAGTGCCGCTGCCTCGGCCAGGGCGGTCGCCAGCAGGCGATCGGCCGCTTGCCGATCGGCGGCTTGCCGGGGGCCGTTCAGCCAGCGCTGGCAGCGCGCGCGCAGCGGGCTCATGCCAGCCGGCCGGGTTTGTCGAACATATAGTCGCCGATCACCAGCGCATCCAGGCCCGAGCCCATGAAGACGGCAAAGGCATCCTCGACGCTGTGGACGATGGGTTTGCCCATGACGTTGAAGCTGGTATTCAGCAGTACCGGAACCTGCGTCAGGTCGTGGAAGCGCCGCAACAGGGCGTGGAAGCGCGGGTTCCAGTCCGGCCGGACGGTCTGCAGGCGGCCGGTGCCATCGACATGTACCACGGCCGGTACCCGGTCGCGGACATCGGGCCGGAAGCGCAGCGTGCGGTCCATGTAGGGCGTTTCCTGGTAATCCTCGAAATACGCGGGGCCGAACTCGTCCAGGATGGCCGGCGCATAGGGGCGAAACCGTTCGCGGAACTTCACCGTGGCGTTGATCCGGTCCATCATCGCCGGTGAGCGGGGATCGGCGAGGATCGAGCGGTTGCCCAGCGCCCGCGGGCCGAATTCCGCCCGTCCCTGCATCCAGCCGACGACATGACCTTGGGCGAGCAAGCGCGCCGTGGCGTCGACGACGGCGCCGTCGGGCAGGTGCCGGACCGGTAGGCCGGCGTAGCGGGCAAAGCGCGCGGCGGCGGCAGCATCCACCTCGCTGCCGAGATAGGGCGAGAGCGGCGCGGGCGCCGGAACAACCTCCGGGTGATTCTCATGCCAGGCCAGCAGCGCCGCGCCCAGCGCCGTGCCGTCGTCGGCCGGCGCCGAGGGAATGTGCAGGCGCCGGAACGGTGTCGCTGCCAGCAGCTGGCCGTTGGCGACCGAGTTCAGGGCGCAGCCGCCGCCCAGCGCCAGGTTCTCCTCCCCCGTTGCCCGCTGCAGGTTGGCCAGCAGCTGGTTGACCAGCTCGACGAAGAACTGCTGGCCGGTATGGGCGAGGTCGGCGGCCGCCTCCGGTGGCTCCTCGGGGGGGCGGCGGCGGCTTTCCAGCTTTTGCAGAAGCCTGAAAAAGGTCGAACGGTCCTGGTGGATGTCCAGTCCTTCCACCCGCATCAGGTCGCGCAGCCAGCCCAGCACTTCCACGTCGGTCCGGCCGTAGGACGCCAGGCCCATGACCTTCCATTCCTCGCCGCCCAGCCAGTCGAAACCGCACAGTTCGGTCAGCTTCATGTAGAAGAACCCCAGGCTCTGCGGTCCGCGCGAGACGAACAGCGGCGTCAGCCGCCCGCGGCCATAGCGGAAGAAGGCCAGCGAGCCGCGTTCGCCGTAGGAGTCGATGACGGCGGCGGCCGCCTCGCCGAAGGGACTGCCATGGCAGGCGAGAGCGGCGTGGGCAAGGTGATGGTCATAATGGCGGAAGACGACCTCGGCGCCGGGGTAATGCCGCCGCAGGCTGCGGGCGAGGTTGAGGCCGGACCGGCGCAGGGCGTGATGCTGGCATGCCTGCATGTGGTTGAGTTCCCAGGTCGGCAGGCAGGTGGTGAGCTGGCGGCCCCGGTAGCCCAGGATGCCGCGCGGCGTCAGCCAGCCGAGTTGCCGGGCCAGCCGCTCGTACCAGGGGCGGGCGGCGCGCCAGTTGCCGGCGACGACGAAACGCTCCGCGTCCGGGCAGTGGCGGGCCAGCAGGTCGGGCAGCTGGAAGGGCTGGTCCGGTTCGCAGTTGAGGGCACGCTTGTATTGCAGTACCCGCTCGGTGGCTTCGGCGAAGCGGATGTTGCCCTGGCCGTCGATCAGGGCGACGGCGGGATCGTGATAGGTCGAACAGAAGCCAAGGTAAACTGTGCGTGCGTGTGGTTGGGGATTCATGATGGCCTTCGGGAGCGCGTCGTGATTGACCCGGGACGGATGCGGCGGCGGCCGGGAACCGGAAGCGCGCGGTGGCATCTCAGACCGGTCATTCCAGCCAGCACCCCATGCTCACTCCCGCGATCAAACGACTCGATTCCGCCTGTCGCCGGCTGCTGTCCTCTCTGGGCATTCCCTGGTGGACCGGCTTTGCCCTTGCCTGGTTCCTGCCACTGGCGACCCTGGCCTTCTTTCTGACCGGTCCGCACGCGGCCGGAGACGCGCTGCTCTGGACCGCGCCGGTGTGGCTGCTGATCGTTGCCGATCGCGTGGGGCCGCGCGAGGTGCGGAACGTGCCGGCGCATGTGCCGCGCGCCTTCTTCGATACGTTGCTGCATGGCCTGGTCGCGTTCCAGCTGGCGAATGTCCTCGCCATGGGCTGGATGGTCTCGCGGTTGGACTTTTCCCTGTCGGACCCGGCCAGCCTCGGCACCGCCTTTGCCAACCTGCTGGCGCTGAGGATTCTGGGCGGCACCAACGCCTGCTGTTCGGTCATCGCCCCCGCGCATGAGCTGATCCACCGGCGCACGCGCCGGCAACGCCGCTGGGGCCGCATCCTGCTGATGACGGTGTTCTACGATCATTTCCATGTCGCGCACCGGCTGGGGCATCATGCCCGGCTGGGCAGCGCGGGCGATCCCTCGACGGCCGAGCCGCGGGAGGACTACGAGGCATTCTGCCGCCGCTCGCTGCGGCAGCAGTGGCGGATCGCCTGGCAGCACCAGCCCGGCACCGTGCGCCAGGGATTGCTGCTGCAGCTGGCCCTGATGGCGGCCTATGGCGTCGCCTTCGGCGGATTGGCCCTGTTCGCCTGGTGTTACATCAACCTTGTCGCCGTGCGCCTGCTGGAGGCGGTCAACTATTTTCAGCATTTCGGCATGACCCAGGCGTCGGGGCGCGCCAGGGACACGGCCTGGCGGTGCGAGTCGGCCCTGAGCCTGTTCCTGTTCCTGGGGCTGACCCGGCATGCCGATCATCATCGCCGGCCCGGCATTGCCTACCCCGAGCTGCTGGACCGTGGCGGGCCGGCCTGCCTGCCGCATGGCTACCTGTGGACGGCGATCTGGGTCAAGAACCGCAGCGGCAGCTTCCGGCGCTGGGCGGCGGGGCAGGGATTCGGTGCGGAAGCGGCGGGACATCCCTGTCGCGCCGCGGTTTCCGGCGAGGTCTGACGCGCCGGATCAGGCGGAGGGCGCCAGCCGCCGGTAGACCTTGCCGGCCAGCCAGCCGCCCAGGAGCGGGGCGATCCAGAACAGCCACAGCTGCGCCAGCGCCCAGTCGCCGACGAACAGCGCCGGCCCGGTGCTGCGGGCCGGATTGACGGACAGGTTGTCCACCGGGATGCCGATCAGGTGGATCAGCGTCAGCCCGAGGCCGATGGCGATGGGCGCGAAGCCGGCCGGGGCGCGGCCGTCCGTGGCGCCCAGGATGATCATCAGGAACATGAAGGTCAGCACCACCTCGGCCAGCAGCGCGGCCACCAGGCCATACTGGCCCGGCGAGTGCTCACCGTAGCCGTTCGCGGCGAATCCCGAGGCGCTGGCGTCGAAGCCGGCCTTGCCGCTGGCGATGAGGTAGAGGACGCCCGCGCCGACGATGGCCCCCAGGACCTGCGCCGCCAGGTAGGGCAGGATGTCGCGGCACGGAAAGCGGCCCGCCGCCCAGAGACCGATGGAGACCGCCGGATTCAGGTGGCAGCCGGACACGTGGCCGATGGCATAGGCCATGGTCATCACGGTGAGCCCGAAGGCCAGCGCGACGCCCAGCCAGCCGATGCCGACCTCGGGCACGCCGGCCGCCAGGACGGCGCTGCCGCAGCCGCCGAAGACCAGCCAGAAGGCGCCCATGAATTCCGCTGCCGAACGATGCATCAGAGTCATTGTTTTCTCCCCCGCATAATGGTTTTGATGGGTAAGCACCGGCCCTGCGGCCACCTCGACCGCCTGGCGTGGCGCCCGCTCGCATGGTCCGGGATGTCACAAAAATGTGCAAGTCGGGCCGGCCAGACCGGCCGGCCGCAGGTTGGATGTCATGGGGTTTCCGCATCGCCGGGCCGTTCGGCTGGCGGAGGGCGGAGCATCCTTCCCAGGTTTTCCAGCAGCTCGTGCATCTGCTCGATGCCCAGCGGTTTCGCCAGAAAGTCATCCACGCCCGCTGCCATGGCGGCCTGGCGCTCCTCGACCAGCACACCCGCCGTCAGCGCGATCACCGGCAGGTGCGCCAGGCGCGGATCCTGGCGAATCAGGCGGGTCGCCGCCAGCCCGTCCAGGATCGGCATCTGCACGTCCATGAACACGACATCGAAGTCTGCCGGAGCGGCGCGCAACCGTTCCAGCGCCTGCTGGCCATCGCCGGCCTGCGTACTGTCGATGCCTTCGTGCCTGAGCATGCGCGCCACCAGCTGGCGGTTGATCGCGTTGTCGTCCACCACCAGCGCCCTGAGGATGGCCGGTCGGTCTGTTGCAAGGGGCTCGATGGGCGAGACTTCGCTGTCGCCCGGCACCGGGCTGCCCGCCACGCGCTGAAACGGCAGTTCGAACCAGAACAGGCTGCCCCGGCCCTCGATGCTGCTGGCACCGATTGTGCCCCCCATCAGCTCGACCAGGCGCTTGCTGATGGACAGGCCCAGCCCCGTCCCGCCGAATCGCCGGGTGATCGAGCCGTCTGCCTGGGTGAAGGGGCGGAACAGGCGTTCCAGGATTTCCGCGCCCATGCCGATGCCGGTGTCCTCGACCTCGAAGCGCAGCCGCACAGGCTCCGCGTCCGGAGCGCCGGCCCTGACCCGGAGCGTAACCCCGCCCTGATGGGTGAACTTGAGGGCGTTGCCCACCAGGTTGAACAGCACCTGTTCCAGGCGCAGGGGATCGCCCAGGAACCGGCCGCCGAGTTCGGGCAGTGGCTCCAGCCTCAATGTGATGCCCTTGTCGCGGGCGACCACCGAGAGGATTTTGGCCACGTTGGCCAGCTTGCGCGGCAGGTCGAACGGCTGGCTCTCGATCTGCAACTGGCCGGCTTCGATCTTGGAAAAGTCCAGGATGTCGTTGATGATGCTGAGCAGGGAGCGTCCGGCCGAGCGGATGTTGGCGACCATTTCCGCCTGGTCGGGACTCAGCGATTCCTGTTCCAGCAGCTGGGCCATGCCCAGCACGCCGTTCAATGGCGTGCGGATCTCGTGGCTCATGTGGGCCAGGAACTGGCTCTTGGCCCGGTTGGCGGCTTCCGCGGCCTCCCGCGCGTGTTGCAAGTCGCTCTCGTAACGCTTGCGCTCGCTGATGTCCTGCACCTGGGAGATGAAATACAGCGGCTGGCCGTCGCTATCCCTGACCAGCGAAGAGGCCACTTCACAGGTGATCACGTGGCCGTCCCGATGCCGGTAACGCTTCTCGAAGTTGGATTGCTCGGCAACGCCCTGCCGGGCCTCGCGCATGAATCTCAGGCTGACACTGGCGTCATCCGTCAGCGACAGATCATTGACGGTCATGGCTTCCAGCTCGGCCTTGCGATAACCGAAAATGGTGCACATCTTGGCGTTGACGCGGGTGATCCGGCCTTCCAGGTCGACCAGGCACATGCCGGTGTTGGCGTTCTCGAAGGCCAGTCGCAGGGTGGTCTCGCTCTGGCGCAGGGCGGCCTCGATTTCCACCCGCCGGCTGATGTCATAAACCTGCGCCACCATGTAGTCCGGCTGTCCATCCGCCGTGTGCACGCAGGCCACGCTTATCAGGGCGGGCACTACCCGGCCATCGGCCCCGATGTAGCGTTTCTCCATGGAAAAGCCCTGGATCTCCCCGCGCAGCACGCGGTGGAACTGGGCGTTGTCGGCGGCCAGGTCATCCGGATGGGTCAGCTCGGCCCAGGTCTTGGTCCGCAATTCCTCGCGCGAGTACCCCAGTATCTGGCAGAGGCGATCGTTGACCTCCAGCCAGCCCTTTTCCAGCGAGGTGATCGCCATGCCGACCAGCGACAGGTTGAAGTTGCTGCGGAAGAGCTGCTCGCTGGCCCGGATGGCGCCCTCGGCTTTCTGCAGCGCGATCATGTCGTCCTCCAGCCTGGCCAGTGCCAGCGTGTGATCGTATTCGAGCCGCTGGGCATTCATGATGATCTGGCTGATGGCGATCAGCAGGGCGTTGAAGGAAATCACCAGCACGACGAAGCCCTGCACCGGCGGGACTCCGGCGAAATCCCGCATCGGTCCCACCCCGCCCAGCAACAGGTGCCCGCCGCGAAACAGGTACTCCGCCGCGAACAGGGCCCACAACCCGGCCTGCCATTTCTCGCTCGCGCCCGCATAGGGGGGGCGGTTGCTCAGCAGCGCCCGGATCATGGTCAGGCTGAAGCCGAGCCCGAACACCGACATCACCACGAATCGCCCGTTGATGTCGGGCACCGTGTAGGTGTAGTGATAAAACGGCGGCAGGTACAGCAGGGTGACCAGGATGGTCCAGCCCGCGGACGGCGGCGGCTGTCCATAGAAACGCCGCGTGCCGCGCAGGTACAGCAGGGGTTCGATGAGCAGCAGCCAGTTGGGGAGCAGGATGGTGAACCAGGGCGGCAGCGTGTCCCGCGGCAGCAGGATCAGAATGGCGGCCAGGGTGCGGCAGCCGGTGCCGGCCAGCCAGTCGCCGAAGCCCGGGTAGGTGCGACGGGTAAGGTAGACCATCCCCAGGCTGAGGCTGGTCGCCAGGCACACGACCAGGGCCGAAATGATGAGGGTTCTCAAGTCCATGGCGGACGAATTCCAGCCGTCTCCAAACTGGGGAAGGATCAGCTTTGGGTCCGCATCATGTCGTGCTCCGGCGTCGAGCCGGCAATCCGGTCCCGATGTCATCCGGGCGACGCACCGGTTGTCGAACCATCCGGCACGACCTCGCCCCTCGGCGAGCGGGATTATGCCCCATGCGGCGTGTGTCGGGCGCCCCGGGGACACGCCGGAGGACCGGCGGGGTGGGAAAGCGGCAGAATCGAGGCCCGATGTCCTCAGCATCGAGGATGCCGGCATGAGCAGGCGCGAACGCCAAATCAATGGAACCGGGGGGGTGGCTTGTCTATAATCGCCGCTTTCGTTCGGATGAACCCCACGTCCAAGGAATCCCTCAATATGGCGGTTGGCACACCTTCGCATTCGCAGCAGAACCTTCACCTGACCCATGATTCCGATCCCGAGGAAACCCGCGAGTGGCTGGAGGCCCTGCAGGCGGTGATCGGCTCGGAAGGCGTCGAGCGGGCGCATTTCCTGATCGAGAATCTGGTCGACCAGGCCCGCCGCGCCGGCGCCAACCTCCCCTACAAGGCCAACACGGCCTACATCAACACGATTCCGCCGCATCTGGAGGCGCGCCTGCCGGGCGATGCCAGCATCGAGCACCGCATCCGCTCCTTCATCCGCTGGAACGCCATGGCCATGGTGGTGCGCGCCAATCGTAAGTCCACCGAGTATGGCGGGCACATCGCCAGCTTCGCCTCGGCGGCGACGCTCTACGATGTCGGTTTCAACCACTTTTTCCGGGCGCCGAGCAAGGATTTTGGCGGCGACCTGGTGTACTTCCAGGGCCATGCCGCGCCGGGCATCTATGCCCGCGCCTTCATGGAGGGGCGCCTCAGCGAGGCGCAGCTGGACCACTTCCGCGCCGAGATCGAGGGCCAGGGCAATGGCCTGAGCTCCTACCCGCACCCCTGGCTGATGCCGGATTTCTGGCAGTTCCCGACCGTGTCCATGGGCCTTGGGCCCATCATGTCGATCTACCAGGCGCGCTTCATGAAGTACCTGGAAGACCGCGGCATCCTGCATACCGCCGGGCGCAAGGTCTGGTGCTACTGCGGCGACGGCGAGATGGACGAGCCGGAATCCCTGGGCGCCATCGGCCTGGCCGGGCGCGAGAAGCTGGACAACCTGGTCTTCGTCATCAACTGCAACCTGCAGCGGCTGGATGGCCCGGTGCGCGGTGACGGCAAGATCATCCAGGAGCTGGAGGCCAACTTCCGCGGCGCCGGCTGGAACGTGATCAAGGTGATCTGGGGTTCCTATTGGGATCCGCTGCTGGCCAGGGACACCAAGGGCCTGTTGCGCAAGCGCATGGAAGAGGCGGTGGACGGCGAATACCAGGCCTACAAGGCCAAGGGCGGCGCCTATACCCGCGAGCATTTCTTCGGCAAGTATCCCGAGCTCAAGGAAATGGTCGCCAACATGACCGACGAGGACATCTGGCGCCTGAACCGTGGCGGTCACGACGCGCACAAGGTCTACGCCGCCTATCATGCGGCGGTGCACCACAGCGGCCAGCCGACCGTGATCCTGGCCAAGACGGTCAAGGGCTACGGCATGGGGCCGGTGGGTGAGGGGCGCATGTCCACCCATCAGCAGAAGAAGCTCGACGATGCCTCGATCAAGGCCTTCCGTGACCGCTTCAAGATTCCGCTGGCGGACGACCAGCTGGCCAGCGTGCCCTATTACCGGCCGCCCGAGGACAGCCCGGAAATGCAGTACATGAAGGCGCGGCGGGAGGCCCTGGGCGGCTTCCTGCCGCAGCGCCGGCGCGAGGCGCCGCACCTTCAGGTGCCCGATCTCTCGATCTTCGACAGCATGCTGAAAAGCAGCGAGGATCGCGACATGTCGACGACCATGGCCTTCGTGCGCATGCTGACCCTGCTGCTGCGCGACAACAAGGTCGGCCGCTACGTGGTGCCCATCGTCCCGGACGAGGCGCGTACCTTCGGCATGGACAGCCTGTTCCGCCAGTACCGCATCTACTCCTCGGTGGGCCAGCTGTACGAGCCCGAGGATTCCGACAGCGTCATGTACTACCGCGAGGACAAGTCCGGGCAGATTCTGGAGGAAGGCATCAACGAGGCCGGCTCCATGTGCTCCTGGATCGCGGCGGGCACCGCCTACAGCAATCACAACGTGCAGATGATCCCGTTCTACATCTACTACTCGATGTTCGGGTTCCAGCGCGTCGGCGACCTCATGTGGGCAGCCGGCGACATGCGCGCCAAGGGTTTCCTGCTGGGCGGCACCGCCGGTCGCACCACCCTGGCGGGCGAGGGACTCCAGCACCAGGACGGGCACAGCCTGCTGGCGATGTCGGCCATTCCCAACTGCGTGTCCTACGATCCCTGCTATGCCTACGAACTGGCGGTGATCATCCAGGACGGTCTGCGGCGCATGTATCAGGAAGGCGAGCAGGTGTTCTACTACCTGACCGTCATGAACGAGAACTACACCCACCCGGCCATGCCGGAGGGCAGCCGCGAGGGCATCGTCAGGGGCATGTACCGGATCCGCGAGGGCGGCCCGTCGGCCAGGCGGGTGCAACTGCTCGGCAGCGGCACCATCCTGCGCGAGGCGCTGGCGGCGGCGGACCTGCTCAGGGCGGACTATGGCGTCGAGGCCGATGTCTGGAGCGTCACCAGCTATAACGAGTTGCGCCGCGACGGGCTGGATGCCGAGCGCTGGAACCTGCTGCATCCCGGCCAGCCGCGCCGGCTCAGCTATGTCGAGCAGCAGCTGGGCGGTACGGAGGGTCCGATCGTGGCCGCCTCGGATTACATGCGCATCGTTGCCGACCAGATCCGTCCCTACGTGCCACGCGCCTTCACGGTCCTCGGTACCGACGGCTTTGGCCGCAGCGACCGGCGCTCGCAACTGCGCCGCTTCTTCGAAGTGGACCGCAACTACATCACGCTGGCCGCGCTCAAGGCCTTGGCCGATGAGGGCACGCTGACCGCCAAGGAGGTGGCCAAGGCCATCGCCAAACTGGGCATCGATCCCGAAAAGCCCAACCCCCTGACCGTCTGAGGAAGCGACATGGCCGCAGTGCAGAAAAAGGTACACGTCCCCGACATCGGCGACTTCAAGGACATCGAGGTCATCGAGGTGCTGGTCAAGCCCGGCGACGTCATCCGGCCGGAGGATTCGCTGATCACGCTGGAGAGCGACAAGGCCGCGATGGAAGTCCCGTCGCCCATCGGCGGCACGGTGGTGAGCCTGACGGTCAAGCCCGGCGACCGGGTCAGCCAGGGCTCCCTGATCCTGGTGATCGACGCCGCGGAGGAGATGCGTCCTGTGCCTGCGGCTGCGCCGCCGGCCCAGCCGGTCGCCACGGCCGCCGAACCGGCTCCGACCGCGCCCGTGATCGCGGCCCCGTCCCCGCAGGTCGCTGCGGCCGCTGGCGGTCCCGCCAGCGAGGAAGAAATTCGCGTCCCCGACATCGGCGACTTCAAGGACATCGAGGTCATCGAGGTGCTGGTCAAGCCGGGTGACAGCATCCAGGCCGAGGCTTCGCTGATCACGCTGGAGAGCGACAAGGCCGCGATGGAGGTGCCCTCGCCCAAGAGCGGCCGGGTCAAGACCGTGCATGTCAAGCCGGGCGACCGGGTCAGCCAGGGTACGCCGATCCTGCTGCTGGAGGTTGCCGGCGCGGTGGCCACCACGCCACCGGCACCGGCCGTCGCCTCCAGCGCGCCCGCGCCGGTGGCCGCCGCTGTCACCGGCCGTCCGTCAGCGGTAGCGGCCGTGGCCGCGCCGCCGGCCGCCGATGCCAAGGTGCCACCGCATGCGAGTCCGGCCATCCGCAAGTTCGCCCGCGAGCTGGGCGTCGACCTGGCAAGGGTGAGCGGTTCCGGTCCCAAGAGCCGCATCACCCGCGAAGACATCCAGGGTTTCGTCAAGCGGAGCCTGGCGCAAGCCCCGGCGGCGGCCGCGCCGGGGCTCGGCTTTCCGCCCGCCCCCGAGATCGATTTCAGCCGGTTCGGCGCGGTCGAGACGCTGCCGCTGACGCGCATCCAGAAACTCTCGGGGCCCAACCTGCACCGCAACTGGGTGTCCATCCCGCACATCACCCAGCACGACGATGCCGACATCACCGAGCTCGAGGCATTCCGCGTGTCGCTCAGGGGCGAGGCGGAGAAGCGCGGCATCAAGCTGTCTCTCCTGCCGTTCGTAATGAAGGCGGTGGCCGCCAGTCTCAAGGCCTTCCCGACCTTCAACGCCAGCCTGGCGCCCAACGGCGAGACGCTGATCCTCAAGCGATACTGCCATGTCGGCGTCGCCGTCGATACGCCGGAAGGCCTGGTGGTGCCGGTGATCCGCGACGTGGATCGTAAAAGCGTCTTCGAACTGGCGGCGGAACTGGCGGATGTCAGCCAGCGGGCGCGCAGCAAGAAGCTGCGCGGCACCGACCTGGAGGGTGGCTGCTTCACCATCTCCAGCCTCGGCGGCATCGGCGGCACGGCCTTCACGCCCATCATCAACGCCCCCGAGGTGGCGATCCTGGGCCTGTCCCGCAGCCAGATGAAGCCGGTCTACCGCGACGGCCAGTTCGTGCCGCGCCTGATGCTGCCGCTGTCGCTGTCCTATGACCATCGCGTCATCGACGGCGCGCTGGGTGCGCGTTTCGTCGTGCACCTCGGCACCACGCTGGCGGACCTCAGGCGTATCCTGCTGTAGTCGGGCGCCGTCCATGACTGCCGTCCCGCACCCCGGATGCCCGCCCGAGGCCTGCCCGGAATGGCGAGCCCGCCCGTCGGTCAGGCGCGAGCATCCAGCCGCCGCGGAAAACCGCGGCCGGGGGCACAGGTTCCCATGTCGCCCATCACTGGACGTCCACGCCCGGCGAGGGCGTAGCGGTGGCCGGTTGCGTCGGCCTGGATGCCGGGCACGGCTGGCCGGTGGCGGCAAGCATGTTCTCCCGCCCGTCGAACGACCGGACCCGCAGACCGGCGCCGACCCTGGCGTCGGCGCCAACCTCCTGACCCCATCCCAAGGATTCCCGCCATGAGCGAAAACGCCTCCCTGCACGCCGACGTCCTGGTCCTCGGAGCCGGACCCGGCGGTTATACCGCCGCTTTCCGCGCCGCCGATCTCGGCAAGAAGGTCGTCCTGGTCGAGCGCTATCCAACCTTGGGCGGCGTCTGCCTGAATGTCGGCTGCATCCCGTCCAAGGCCCTGTTGCACTCGGCGCAGATCATCCACGAGACGGCGGAGAGCGCCAATACCGGGGTCAGGTTCGCACCGCCCGAAATCGATCTCGACAAGGTGCGCGATCACAAGAACAAGGTGGTCAAGACCCTGACCATGGGGTTGGCTGCCATGGCCAGGCAGCGCGGCGTGACCGTGATCCAGGGGCTCGGCCGGTTCATCAGCGACAAGTCGCTGGCGGTGAGCAGCGCCGAGGGCGAGCGGACCGTGACCTTCGATCATGCCATCATCGCCGTGGGTTCGCAGCCAGTGAAGATTCCCGGTTTCCCGCATGACGACCCGCGCCTGATCGACTCCACCGGCGCGCTGGAACTGGCGGATATCCCCGCACGCCTCCTGATCGTCGGCGGCGGCATCATCGGCCTGGAAATGGCGACCGTCTACCATGCGCTGGGCTCCGCCATCACCGTGGTCGAGCTGATGGACCAGCTCATTCCCGGCTGCGACGCCGACCTGGTCAAGCCGCTGCATCAGCGCGTCAAGAAGTGGTACGAGAATATCCACCTCAAGACCCGGGTCACCCGTATCGAGGCCAGGGCCGAGGGACTGGAGGTGTTTTTCGAGGGCGAGGGTGCCCCGGCCTCCGCAGTGTTCGACAAGGTGCTGGTGTCCGTCGGACGGCGCCCGAACGGGCTCGGCATCGGCGCCGAACAGGCCGGCGTGCAGGTCGACGAGCGCGGCTTCATCCCGGTCGACCGCCAGCAGCGCACCAATGTGCCGCACATCTTCGCCATCGGCGACGTGGTCGGCAATCCCATGCTGGCGCACAAGGCAACCCATGAGGCCAAGGTTGCCGCCGAGGTCATCGCCGGCCACAAGTCGGCCTTCCAGGCGCTGACCATTCCCTCGGTTGCCTACACCGATCCGGAACTGGCCTGGATGGGACTGACCGAGACCCAGGCCCGGGCGCAGAGCATCGCCGTCGAGACCGCCACCTTCCCCTGGGCCGCCAGCGGCCGCGCGCTGGGTATCGGGCGCCGCGAGGGCCTGACCAAGATCATCGTCGACCCGGAGACCCATCGCATCCTCGGCGCCGGCATGGTCGGTCCCAACGCCGGCGAGCTGATCGGCGAGGCGGTGCTGGCGCTGGAGATGGGCGCCGATGTCGCCGACATCGCCCTGACCATCCATCCGCATCCCACGCTCTCGGAAACCTTCGCCTTCGCCGCGGAAATGGTCGAGGGGACGATCACCGATCTCTATCTCAAGAAGTAGGCGTCAGCGGCACGCCGCCGGCACTTGGCCGACCCAGGGCGCTCGCCGCCTCTGGCGCTGGCGGGGTGATACCCCGTGGCCGGCGTGCCCTCGGCAACGCGACGCCGTCGGCGCGACTCAGGCCGGACGCCTGTCGGCCCATGGGGCTACCTTGAACAGCAGCAGCATGCCGGGCAGGGCTGCGCCGAAGCAGACGAGGAAGAATCGTTCCCATCCCAGGGCCTCGACGTGGAACAGGCCGATGTCTCCGCCCTCGACGAGGAAGCCGGTGACGGCATTGGCCAGGGTGCGCGGCGTTGCGGCCAGGCTGGTGAACAGCGCGAACTGGGTTGCCGTGTAGGCCGGGTGGGTGGCGTTGGCGGTAAAGGCGACGAAGGCGGCGGTGCCCAGGCCGACGCCGAAGGCTTCGGCGCCGATCACGGCGGCCAGCCCCGCCAGCGTATGTCCGGCCGTCGCCAGCCAGGCGAAGCCGAGGATCACCAGCGCCTGCAGCACGCCGAAGACCCATAGCGCGCGGTTGAGGCCGAGCCGCATCATCCAGATGCCGCCCAGGATGCCGCCGACGACATTCGGCCAGAGACCGGCATTCTTGGCGATCATGCCGATCTCGGTCTTGCTGTAGCCCATGTCCAGGTAGAAGGGCGTGGCCAGCGAGGTCGCCATGCTGTCGCCAAGCTTGTAGAAGAAGATGAAGGCCAGTACCGCCAGGGCACTGCCCCAGCCCCGGCGGCCGATGAACTCCCGGAACGGTTCGACGACCGCCTGTCGCAGGCTGGCCGGTGCGCGGACCGAGGCCGGCGGTTCCTCCACCAGAAGCGTCATGAGCAGTCCCGGCAGCATGAACAGGGCGGTGATCGGATACACCGCATGCCAGGCGAGGTGATCGGCCAGGATCAGCGACAGCGAGCCCGGCACGAGGCCGGCGATCTTGTAGGCATTGACGTGCACCACGTTGCCGAGGCCCTGCTCCTCGTCGCGCAGGAGTTCGCGCCGGAACGCGTCGATGGCGATGTCCTGGGTTGCGGAGAAGAAGGCCACGGCGACGGCCAGCGCACTGATGGCGGGCAGGTCCGCCTGCGGCGACAGCCAGCCGAACAGCGGGATGCTGGCCAGCAGGGCCAGCTGGCTGACGAGCATCCAGCCGCGCCGGCGGCCGAGTCGCAAGCCGAGCCCGTAGCGGTCGCACAGCGGCGCCCAGGCGAATTTCCAGATGTAGGGGAACTGCACCAGCGCCAGCAGGCCGATGGCCTTGAGATCGACCCCGCCCTCGCGCAGCCAGGCGGTGAGCAGGCTGATCAGCACGAACAGCGGCAGCCCCGACGAAAAGCCGGTCAGGATGCAGAGCAGGATGCGCCGGTTCAGCAGGCGTTCACGCCGGGAAGGGGTAGTCATAGTCGATGGTCAGGGGGGCATGATCGGAGAAGCGGCTGTCCTTGTAGATCGCGGCGGCGCGCAGACAGGGGGCGAGGCGGGGGCTGACGACCTGATAGTCGATGCGCCAGCCGACGTTCTTGGCCCAGGCCTGGCCGCGGTTGGACCACCAGGTGTACTGCTCGGGCCGGTCGTCGAGGGCGCGGAAGGCGTCCACCCAGCCTTCCCGGTCGAACACCTGGTCCAGCCAGGCGCGCTCTTCTGGCAGGAAGCCGGAATGCTTCCGGTTGCCGCGCCAGTTCTTGAGGTCGATGGGCTTGTGGGCGATGTTCCAGTCGCCGCAGAAGATGTAGTCGCGCCCGGAAGCGGCGCAGTCGCGCAGGTAGGGCAGGAAGCGTTCCAGGAAGCCGAACTTGACCGACTGGCGTTCCTCGCTGGAAGAGCCCGAGGGGAGGTAGATCGACACCACGCTGAGATTGCCCCAGCGCGCCTCCAGATAGCGTCCCTCGGCGTCCATGTCCGGCCAGCCCAGACCCCGGATGATGTCATCCGGCTCCCGCCGCGAGTACAGGGCAACCCCGCTGTAGCCCTTTTTCTCGGCATCCACGTAGTAGGTGGAGTAGCCGTCCGGCCAGAAATGCCGATCATCCAGCTGGTGTTCCTGCGACTTGGTTTCCTGGAGACAGACGATATCGGCGTCCTGCCGTGCCATCCAGTCGAAGAAGCCCTTGCGGGCGGCGGAACGGATACCGTTGGCGTTGAGTGTGACGATCCGCATGCGCGGGAATACCGGGGCGAGGAGGGGGGATCAGCGGCGGCTCAAGCTTGCGTCCGGCTTGCCATGCCTGTCGCTAGCAGGTAGGATGCCGGGTTTGTTTTTGTTGGCCAAGTTTCGCAGGAAAACACTCATGAAGCCGGATATCCATCCCAACTATGCGCCGCTGACCGTGAATTGCAGCTGCGGCAATACCTTTGAAACCCGCTCCACGCTCGGCAAGGATCTGCATGTGGAAGTGTGCGCGGCATGCCACCCATTCTATACGGGCAAGCAGCGCGTCGTCGACACGGCGGGTCGCGTCGACAAGTTCCGCCGCCGCTACAGCCGCTAGCGCCAGGCGCCGAATAGCGAAGCAAAAAACCCCCGCCCGACGGGGGTTTTTTGTGGGCGGATGAATTGCACCGCCGGCTCTTCCGGCGCGACCTTGTCTAGAACAGCGACTCGATCGCCCGTCCACGGGCGGGCGCCGGCTGCGGCTTGGGTTTGTTGCCGGCCTGGCCGGCGCGGGACTTGGCGCTGTCCCCGCCCTCGGAATCAACGAAGCGCTCGCCCTTGTTGCCGGAGTAATACTCGACGTCGGTCGATACGGTGCCGCGACGGTTGACCTTGACCTTCTTCGCATGGCCGCCCGCGGGTGCCGGGAACCTGTATTCCGGCACGCCTTCCAGCGCGACGCGCATGAACTTGATCCACATCGGCAGCGCCAGATCGCCACCCATGACGTTGTGCCCCAGCGATTTGTAGGTGTCGTAGCCGAACCAGGCGATGGTCACCAGGGCCGGGGTATAACCGTTGAACCAGGCATCGAAGGACTTGTTGGTGGTGCCGGTCTTGCCGGCGACATCGGTGCGTCCCAGCGCCAGTGCGCGCCGCGCCGTGCCCATGCGCACCACGTCCTGGAGCATGGAGTTCATCATGTAGTGCACCTTGGGCGAGAGCACCCGCCTGGCCATGGTCTGGGGCGGCGTCCGGGTTTCCTCGCATTCCGCGCAGGCCGTGGGCGGTGTCGCCTGGTAGACGGTCTTGCCACTGTCGCTGTCCACCCGCGAGATGAAATAGGGATCGACCCGGAAGCCACCGTTGGCGAATACCGAGTACATCTGGGCCATGCGCAGCGGGCTGGCGGAGCCGCTGCCCAGCGCCAGCGGCAACACCCGCGGCAGTTCGTCCTCCTCGAAGCCGAAGTCCTTGGCCAGCCGGATGACGTTGTCGATGCCGACCCTCTGCATCAGCCTGACGGCGACGACGTTGCGCGAATAGACCAGGGCCGTGCGCAGGGGCGTGGGGCCGTAATAGCGCCGCGAAGCGTTCATGGGCGTCCAGTTGCCGATGCGGATGGGGGCGTCGACGACCACGCTGGAAGGCGTCATGCCGGAGGCCAGTGCGGCCGAGTAGACCACCGGCTTGAAGCCCGAGCCGGGCTGGCGCTTGGACTGGATGGCGCGATTGAATTTGCTGTAGTGGAAGTCATAGCCGCCGGCCAGGGCCACGACCTGGCCATCCTTGGGCAGCACCGAGACCAGCGCAGCGCCGACTTCGGGAATCTGGGTCAGCCGCAGCCGGGTGCCATCGTTGCGCAGGCGGATGACATCGCCTGCGGCCAGGGGCTTGCTGCTGCCCTTGGGTTCGTGCTTGCGCCTGTGACCGTCGAGCCAGCGGTGGGCCCAGCTCAGTGCGCTGGCGCTCAGCTCCATCCGTTTGCCACCGCCCAGGTAAACCTCGGCGGCACCGTTCTTGAGCGTCAGGATCAGCGCCGGCTCGGTGTAGCCCAGCCTGCCGAAACGGGCCAGCTCCCTGTCCCAGTCCCCCTCGCTGGTGTGGCGCTCCAGGTCGATGTGCTCCTGGATGGGCCGGAAGCGGCGGCGTTCGTCGAAATGGTGCTGGCTGGCGCGCAGCGTATCCTCGGCCAGCGCCTGCAGGCGGGCATCGATGGTGGTCCGCACCTGGTAGCCGTCGTCGTAGGCGTTCTCGCCGTATTGCTCGTACATCTGGTTGCGCACGATCTCGGCGATGTAGGGCAGGTCGAGATCCACGCTGTGTCCCTTGAGCGCTGCCGTATTGGGGGAAACCAGCGCGTCGGCATACTCGCTCTGGCTGATGTGGCCCAGCGCCAGCATGCGATCCAGCACGTAATCACGGCGTACCATGGCCCGTTCCGGGTTGGCGATGGGATTGAAGGCCGAGGGCGCCTTCGGCAGTCCGGCGATGGTGGCGATCTCGGCCAGATCCAGTTCGTCGATCCGCTTGTTGTAGTAAATCTTGGCCGCCGCGCCGACGCCGTAGGCATGGTTGCCGAGATAGATCTTGTTCAGGTACAGCTCGAGAATCTTGTCCTTGGGCAGTTCGGACTCGATTTTCATCGCCAGCAGAATCTCCCTGATCTTGCGCAGGAAGGTCTTCTCGTTGCTGAGAAAGAAGTTGCGGGCGACCTGCATGGTGATGGTGCTGCCGCCCTGGCGCTTCTCCCCGGTGCTGAGAAAGGTGATCGAGGCCCGCAGCAATCCCTGGTAGTCGAACCCGGGATGTTCGTAGAAGCGGTAGTCCTCCGCGGCCAGGAAGGCCTGGCGCATCCGCTCGGGCATTTCCTCCAGTGTCAGCGGGTAGCGGACTTTCTCGCCGAACTGGCCGATCAGCACGCCATCACGGCTGTAGATCTTCATCGGGCTCTGGTAGCGGATGTCCTTGAGGGCATCCAGCTCCGGCAGCTGGGTCTGCAAATACAGGTAGAGCCCCAGCAGCAGCAGGCCGATGGTCATCATGCCGGCGGCGACGCCGAGCATCAGGCGGCCGAGCGATGCCAGGAAAGCGACGAAGCCCGAGCGGTGGGAGCCAGAGGTATCCAAGACGTGAGGTGATGAGCGCTGGTCAGCGGTGGCGTCCGTTCGGGTCGCGGCGGCTGCGCGGAGCCCCGGCGGGCAGGGATTGGGGAACGATTGCCGTCGGCGTGCCGGTGGAAAACTGCGGGTACTATACTACAGCCCCGATATCCGGGCTGTCAGCCGATCCGGGCCCTGCCGGGCCGGCAGTCCCGGCCACCGAACCATGTCGCGCGCCATGTTCCGATTCCCGCATACCCCGCCTCGCTACTTGGGGGTCGACATCAGCCCCAGCTCGGTCAAGGTGGTCGAACTGGCATGCGAAAACGAGCAGCTGATCCTCAAGGGCTATGCGATCGTGCCGGTGGCGCCCGCCGATCCCAAGGCCAAACCCAGGGAGGATGGCCGCCTGCAGCTGGCCGGCGGCGCCATCCGCAAGGCCATGCGGCAACTGGGGACCCGGTTGCCGCAGGCGGTCACCGCGGTGCCGACGTCGGCTGTCATCGCCAAGATTCTGACCTTTCCCGCCTCCCTGAACGAGGACGATATCGAGGCGCAGATCGAGCTGGAGGCCGAACAGTACATTCCCTATCCGCTGGAGGATGTCAGCCTGGATTTTTTCGTGGTCGGCCCTTCGGAGAAGCTTCCCGGTTCCGTGGACGTGCAGGTGGTGGCCTCGCGCAAGGAATATGTCGAGGATCGGGCCGCGGCGCTGGAGTGGGCGGGGCTCCGGGCGGCAGCGGTCGACGTCGAGTCGTTCGCCATGATGCGGGCCTGCGCGCGGCTGATGGCGCAGCAGAGCGGCGATCCGGACGAGGTGTATGCCATCAGCGATGCCGGCGACAACACCACCTCGCTGGTCGTCTTTCACCGCCAGCAAATGCTGTACACCCGCGAGCAGACGTTCGGCGGCCGCCAGCTGAGCGAGGAGATCCAGCGGCATTACGGCATACCGCGGGAGCAGGCCGAACGGGCCAGGCGCTATGGCGGCTTGCCGGATGATTATGAAACCGCCGTCTACCGGCCGTTCGTCGAGGCGCTGGGTCAGCAGATCAACCGTTCCCTGCACCTGTTCCGGGCGTCGCAGCCGCAGGTCAACCTCACCCGGCTCTACCTTGCCGGTGGTTGCGCGGCCGACGACGGCGTGCTGCAGGCCGTGGATGCCGGTCCCGAAACCGTGGTCCAGCGGCTCGATCCCTTCGAAGGCATGGTCATCAGTCCGCGGGCGGCCCGCCCCCATCTGGCGCGCGAGGCGCCGGCGCTGCTGGTGGCGACGGGGCTGGCGCTGCGCAGCTTTGCCTGAGCTGGCATGCCGGATCGCAGCACAAGGCCTTACCCACGCCGGGGCCGGATTTTGCGGACCCGGCGCCGGCGATGCCGCAGCCCTGGCCGCTGTGCCAGGGCCGGCAGGCCGAGGCGCATAGGCGGGAACCGGCGATGGGCATGATCAACCTCCTGCCCTGGCGCGAGGAGCGCCGCAAGCGGCGGCAACGCCAGTTTGGCATGGCCGCCGTCGCGGCCCTGCTCGCCACGGCCCTGCTGATGCTGCTGGTGCATGTGGGCATCGCCGGGCGCATCGAGCACCAGCGGGCGCGCAACCAGTTTCTCGGGGGCGAAATCGCGATACTGGAACGCAAGATCAAGGAAATCCTGGAGCTCGAGAAGAGCAAGAAAAACCTCATCGCCCGGATGGACGTGATTCAGAAACTGCAAGTCAGCCGGCCTGAGGCGGTCCACCTGTTCGACGAGCTCGCGCGCACGGTCCCGGAAGGCCTGCAGCTGCTCGACGTCACCCAGGCCGACCGGGTTCTGGCGATCAACGGCATCGCCCAGTCCAATGCGCGGGTCTCGGTCTACATGCGCAATCTCGACCTGTCGCCCTGGTTCGAGCAGCCCTCGCTGCTGGTGATCGAGTCGAAGCCCGGGGCCGCCGACAGGAAGGATCGGCAGATGAGCCGGTTTTCGCTGAAGGTCCGGCAGAGCGAGGAAAGGACCGCCGGGTCCGGCTCCGCGCCGGCCGCCAGTCCCGCGCCCAGGCCATGAATCTGTCCGAGATCAGCTGGGATCTGGAATATGCGGGCAGCTGGCCGCTGCCGGTCAAGGCCCTCGTCATCGTCATGCTCTGCGGAACGCTGATCGGCTTCTGGTATTACCTGGATACCGCCGACCAGCTTGCCCAGCTGGCCACCGAGGAAGCCAAGGAAACCGAGCTGCGCGCCAGCTTCGAACACAAGCAGCGCAAGGCGGCCAGCCTCGACGAATACCGCGAGCAGCTGGCGGAGATCGAGCGGACCTTCGGCGATCTCCTGCGGCAACTGCCGAACAAGACCCAGGTGCCGGAGTTGCTGGTCGATGTCTCCCAGACCGGCCTGGCCAGCGGCCTCGAATTCGAGCTGTTCAAGCCCGGCAGCGAGACGGTCAGGGATTTCTACGCCGAGTTGCCGATCGAGGTGCGCGTCCTGGGGCGCTACACCGATTTCGGCGCCTTCGTCAGCGGCCTGGCTTCCCTGCCGCGCATCGTGACCGTGCACAATGTGAAAATCTTGCCCAACGGCGGCAAGGAACCGGCCGGTCGGAACGAGCGATTCCCGCTGGTCATGACGGCGCTGGTGCGCACCTACCGCTATCTGGACGATGGCGAGATGGCGGCGGCCAGCAAACCGCGCCCGGCGCCGAAACGCTGAGGCGGCGCGCGCATGCGTCATTTCGCCAGGGCTGGAGGAGGCCATGCGCGGCGGTGGCTCTGCCTGGGCCTGGCCGGGTGCCTGCTGGCAGCGTGCGGCAGTGCGGACATGACCGACCTGCAGGCCTATGTGCAGGCGGTCAGGCAGCGGCCCAAGGCGCCCATCGAGCCGCTGCCCGACATCAAGGTCGTCGAGCCGTTCCTGTTCCGGCCCAATGCCGTCCGTGATCCGTTCGAGCCGGACGAGGTGCTCAAGGAGCCGGAGGAGGTGCAGGTCGAGACCGGCATCCGCCCCGACATGCTGCGGCCGCGCGAGGAACTGGAAAACTTCGAGCTGGATACCTTGCGCATGGTCGGCACCGTCCGGCAGTCCGGCGTCGTCTGGGCCCTGGTCGGCGCCAAGGACGGCACCATCCACCGGGTCCGGGTCGGCAACTACATCGGCAGGAATTACGGAAAGGTCGTGAACATTCTCGATAAGAAGGAAGAGTGGCGATTTTTCTTGTCTAGCCCTGACCCATTCACCTACCGGTAACCCCCGTCATTCGGGGGTTTGTTGTTTTTTCCTGTTGCACTTCGTCCCGTGATTGCCCAAGATTCGTGTGTACCACCTTGCGTACCACTGGGCCGTAAGGTCTCGGTGGTACAGCAATTTCCTTTGCAAACGTGTACCACCAGACCGATGGGGGGCTGACATGCCGACAATGACAGACAGGGCGATCCAGTCGTGGATCAGGAAAGGGGAGCGGTTTGAGGGCAGGGCGGATGGCGGCGGGCTATACCTGTCCTATCGCGAGAACTTCAAAACACCCGTCTGGCGGTTCCGCTACCGGCTGGCGGGCAAGGCCCGTGTGATGGTGCTGGGCAGCTATGCGGACCTGCCCCTGGCAGAGGCCAGGAGGCTGGCGAAGAGCCTGCGGGCCAAGGTGGCCCTGGGCCACGACCCTGCGCTTGAGAAGCAGGATCGGATTCGGGAGGTGGTGGCGCGGCACAGCGCCTTGACGGTCAACCAACTGGCGGACGATTTCTACAACCTCAGAGTCAAAGACCGACTGAAGCGCCCGGACCTGATTCGTAACCTGCTGGAGCGTGACATACGCCCCTGCCTGGGCAATCTGCGACTGGACGAGGTAAAGCCCCGCCACATTGACAGGATGCTGCGGGCCATCGCGGGCCGAGGCGCACCGACCACGGCAAACGATGTACTGAGCTTGACCAAGCGCCTGTTCGCCTTCGCGGTTGTCCGCCAGATGATCGAGTCCAACCCGGCGATTGCGTTCGAGGTGTCGGACGCTGGCGGGAAGGAAAAGCCGAGGGACCGCGCCCTGTCACGGCCCGAGATCGTCAAGTTCCTCGACGCCCTGCAAACGACCACCGAGCAGAACCGGCTGACCTTCAAGCTGCTGCTGATGCTGGGGGTACGCAAGCAGGAGCTGGCGGCGGCCAGAGTGCGCGAGTTCGACCTTGAGGCAGGGGTCTGGCGGCTGCCCGTGGATCGATCCAAGACGGCGGCCGCGATTGAGATTCCGCTACCTGGACCGGCTGTCGAGATGATCCGGGAGCTGATCCGGCTGGGGTGCTCAAGTCACTACCTCTTGCCCGCCAGGAAGTCACAACACCGGATGCTGCCGCACATCAGCGAGTCCACCCTGAACGTGGCATTGACCGACATCAGAGCCCACCTGCCGGA
Source organism: Methyloparacoccus sp. NF-16 (assembly GCF_056880625.1). Lineage (NCBI taxonomy): Bacteria > Pseudomonadati > Pseudomonadota > Gammaproteobacteria > Methylococcales > Methylococcaceae > Methyloparacoccus > Methyloparacoccus sp. NF-16. The sequence goes on from NZ_CP174130.1 coordinate 1,142,162, forward strand.
CGTACCGCACTTCACGGTGCATGACCTGCGCCGGACCTGCCGCACCCAGCTGGCGGCCCTGGGCATCGCGCCCCACGTGGCGGAGCGTTGCCTGAATCACAAGCTCAAGGGCATGGAGGGCGTCTACGACGCCCACGACTATTTCGAGGAACGCCGCGATGCCCTGAACCAGTGGGCGGCCCTGCTGGGGGCCCTGGAGCGTGGCGAGGACTGGAACGTGACCCCGCTGCGGCAGGCGGGGCGGCACATGCAAGCCGTTGATAAAGAGCCGTAATATGCCGGGATTAGGCGAAACGGATCAAAATAAACTTGCTTTTTCCGGTCGGTCGGAGCCAGAATTTTTGGGGTCGAGGCGCATTACGTCAGCGGCATTGCTTCAGCGCGATGCTTTCGGTCCCAGCCGGGAAATCCTCCTCCTGGTGCGCCGGCCCACTGAGGCATGGGACATGCGGTAGCCAGCCGGCTGCGACGGCGGACAAACGAGGCCCAGGCGATGCCTGAGCTTCACCTCGACTGTGGCTCGGGCATCGCTCCAAACGGAGCCGACGATCATGCCCGAGCAAACCACCACCCTTCACATCCCCCGCCGCCGCGGCCGTCCGCGCAAGGCCACGCCCTCCGAGCCCGTGGACGCCAGGCCGCCCATACTGCCGACCGAGCTCGTCGAGTTTGACAAGCTTCCGGCCTCTGCCTTTGTCCGTGAACCGATTGTTCGTTGGTTGTACGGGAACATCGGCAGATCGACTCTCTGGCGTCATGTAGCGACCAATCAAATTCCACGGCCGTCAAAGATCGGCCAGAACGTCACCGCCTGGCAGGTTGGTGAGCTGCGGGCCGCGCTGGCGGAGGTGGCAAATGCGCCGCGGTAAGCCAGCACCGGGCCAGAAAGCCAGCCGGACGCTTCGGCGGCGCAAGCGCAAGTGGTCGCGGGGGGGGCATGAGCACCGCCACCCATAAGCCGGGCGCCGCTATCATGCCGGCCGGTATAAAAAACTCTGACTTTTCGCGCCAGCGCCAGCGGGTAGACTTCGACCCGTCCCAGTTCGCAAACTGGGCAGGGCGTAGCAACCCTGTGAGTCAAGGCGCATCAAGCGCCATATCGAAGGCGCTTTTTCATGCCCGTCGTTCCTCTATGGCGGCTGGCGTGGGGCATCCTTCGGGATGGCCGGACCTTGGCCCGGTTTGCTACCCCCACGCCAGTCCGCCACCCAATGCCGTAGCAAGCATCGTGGCGGATTCCTCAACAGCCAAGGAGTCCATCATGTCTCACGACACCCCCACGGGCGCAATCCGCGCCGCCAACCCCGCCAACCCCCATCACATCGCCGCCGAGTTCATGGCCGTCTCTGGCCTGGACAAAGCCGGCGACGAGATCACGATCACCAGGGACGACCTGAACGAGATGCTGCGCCAGGTCGCGGCGCAGGCCCTGGCCATTGGCAAAGCCCAGGCCGGGGCTGCCCCCTCTTGCGAAACCCTGCACCGCATCGTGGTCGATTGCCGGCGTGCGGAAATGCTCGTGCGTGCCATCGTCCGGATCGCCGATGCTGCCGGCGAGATCGACGACCTTGATGACGCGATTTCCGCACTGCTGGAGATCGAACACGTGGCCGGCGTGGCCGTTGATTCCGCGTCCTATGCTTGCGGTGCTGCCGGCGAACTTCTGTGCCGCGCCGGGGGCGTCTATGGCGAGTGAACCTATCGACCGCCTGCTGAATCGCCTGGACCGCGTGAAGCCGACCGGCCCGGGCACCTGGCTGGCGAGCTGCCCCACCGCCGCCCACCAGCATGGCGACCGTTCCCGTGGCCTGTCCATTCGCGAAGGAGACGACAGACGGGTGTTGGTCCACTGTTTCAGCGGCTGCAGCGCTGCCGAGGTAGTGGGTGCGCTGGGCCTTGAGCTGGCCGACCTGTTTCCCGACCGCGCCATCACCTATCCGCATCAATCGCCGCGTGGCGGGCTGATCGGCCGCGGACGTGTGCCGCGCGTTCCCTGGCGGGACTTCTTCGAGGGCATCGAGCACGACCTGCGGGCCTGTTCGCTGGCCTTCGGCGACCTGGCAGCGGGCGTGGTCTTCAGTCCGGCGGACGCCACCAGCATTGCCAAACTGGCGAGCCACCTGGCCGACGAAATCGCGGAGGTGCGCCATGCCGGGCATTGACGATTACCGGGCGCGAGCGGGCGAGCAGCTGTCCGGCGAGCTGCCGGCGGTGGATCTGATCTGCGGCGCGACCGTCACGCCGGAGCCCATTGAGTGGCTATGGTTCGAGTGGCTGGCGGCCGGCAAGCTGGAGATCCTCGCTGGGCCGCCCGGCACCGGCAAGACCACCATCGCTGCCGCACTGTGCGCCACGTTGTCCTCTGGCGGACGCTGGCCGGATGGCACCCGGGCGGAGGCTGGCAACGCGTTGATATGGTCGGGCGAGGATGACCCCAAGGACACCCTCGCACCCCGCCTGCTGGCCTGTGGGGCCGACATGCGTCGCATCTACTTCGTAGGCGATGTGCGGGACGGCGACGAGGAACTTGCCTTCGATCCGGCCCGGCACATGGACGCGCTGACCCGGGCGGCGACCAAGATTGGTGGGGTGAAGCTGCTGATCGTGGATCCCATCGTGTCGGCCATCGCGGGCGACTCACACAAGAATGCGGAAGTGAGGCGCGGCCTGCAGCCCCTGGTGACGCTGGCGGCCAAGCTCAACTGCGCCGTGCTCGGCATCAGCCATTTCACCAAGGGCACCAGCGGCCGCGATCCGGTGGAACGGTTCAACGGCAGCATCGCTTTCGGTGCCTTGGCACGCGTCACGTTCGTGGGCGTGAAGATGCCGGCCCACGATCAGGGCGGCGGCTCGCGGCTGTTCTGCCGCGCGAAGAGCAACATTGGGCCGGACTCCGGTGGCTTCCGCTACGACCTGGAACAAGTCGAGCTGGAGCACCATGCCGGGGTGTTCGCCTCGCGGCTGGTCTGGGGGGAGGCGGTCGATGGCACTGCCAGGGAGCTGCTGGTCAGGGCCGAGGCGCTGCCGCCGGAGGAGGACAACGGCGACGACGAGCCGGAAGCGCCTGAGTGCGCCATCTGGCTGCGGGACTTTCTCGCCAGCGGACCCAAGACCGCCAAGGAGGTGTTCGCCGCCGGTCGTGATGACGGTTACAGCAAGGACCAGATCAAGCGGGCGAAAGCCAGGCTCGGGGTCACTTCGGGCAAGCACGCCTTCAATGGCCCCTGGGCATGGGCGATGCCCGAAGGATCGTTCAACAACCCGGCCGATGACAGCGACGAAGGGAGCGCCAGCTACCAAGGCCAAAATGGGGTGCGCCCTTCGCACCCTTCGCTGAAACCCACGGCTGGCGAGGCCTCCAGCGAGCGCACCCTTCGCGATCTTGACGCCACCCCGCTCCCTTCGACGGAGGCCACGGGTGACGCGGCTTCCAGCGTTTCCGGATTGCGAAGGGAGCGAAGAGAGCGCTTTTCTCAGGATGTTCGGAAAATCGTCCCCTTCGCGCCAAAACCGGGCGCTCCCTTTGCTGATGAGGGGGTGATCGAGTGACCCCCGCAGAGCGCATCCGGGCCGCCGGCTTCGACCTCCGGGTCGAGGCTGGCCGGCTGGTGGTCTCGCCCTTCTCGAAGCTGAGCCGGCTCCACCGCAGCTACCTGACCCAGTACCGGGATGAGATCGTGGCGGAGCTGCTGGCCGCCGGCCCCGCTGCGAACGCCCCGCAAGCCCTGCCGCCGGAGCTGGTCAGCGCCGCCCTGGCGGTCTGCCGCCTTTACGGCGACTCAGAGACCAGCCAGGAGGCGATGCTGGCCGACCTGGCCGAGCATCCGCCCGGGCACTGGCCGGCGCTCACGGAGCATTTCCGGGCCAAACTCACCCCAGTCGCCTGTACCAGTTGCCGGCACGCAAGGCCGCACCCGCATCCCGCGGCCCTGTCCTGCGCGACGGGCGTCGATGCCGGCAACGCGGTCGGCGGCTGGTGGGCCACCGATCAGCACCTTTGCCCGTGGCGGCCGCGGGAGGCTACCGGTTCGGGTCCCGCTCCAGGTCCACCGGGACCCCCTTTTTCGGAATAGCGCTTGCGAATAGCGCCATTATCTGCCAGCAATCCCTTATAATATCCACTCAACCTATCCAAGCAGGTGTCACACCCATGAATACCGTAACCAGACCGTCCAATATCATCATGCTTTATCTGTTTCAGCGATTTAAGGAGTTTCCGTTATGGGCCTCTCAGTTTCCGATTCCGGCGGTTCTTTTGAACTGCCTCCCGCTGGCGTTCATGTTGCCCGCTGCTACCGCCTGATCGATCTCGGTACGCAGACCTCCAACTGGCAGGGAAAAGAAACCCGCCAACCGAAAATCTCCCTCGCCTGGGAACTGTTGGGCGACGAACGCACGTCCGACGGCCGGCCCTTTTCCATCACCCGCCGCCTCACGGCCAGCCTTGGCGAAAAGGCCACGCTACGCGCCCTGCTCAAGAGCTGGCGCGGGCGCGACTTCACCGCCGAGGAGCTCAAACTCTTCGATCTCAAGACGGTCGTCGGCGTGTATGGTCTCGCGAACGTGGTTCACGAGACCCGCGACGGTAATACCTATGCGAATCTCGCCAGCCTGATGCCTTTGCCAAGAGGCATGCCCAAACCGGAAGCGGTCAACGGCATTCAGGTATTCGATCTGTCCAATCCGGACAATAATGTCTGGGAACAGCTTTCCCAGAAAATGCAGGAAACCATTCTCGAATCCCCCGAGGGCAAAGCTTGGTTCAACGGCCATCCCGCCGCACCTGACCCCACGACAGAACCAGTGGGGGCCGGGGTGGATTTCGATGATGAGATTCCGTTTTGAGGGGGGTGGATCAGATGCGCATCTTCATTGACGTGGAAACCATGCCGACGCGCGATCCCGCAGTCATCGCGGAGATTCGGGCGAACATCAAACCGCCGGCAAACTACTCGAAACCTGAATCCATCGCGCAATGGATGGAGACCAAGGGCGAGGAGGCCGCGGCGGAGGCCATCGGCAGGACTGCCCTCCAGCCGGAGCTGGGCGAGCTGATCGCCGTCGGCATCGCCGTCGAGGATGACCCGGTCCAGGTGCTGGTTCGCGATCCGTCAGAGGCCACCGACGCCGGCCTGTTGCGGGCGGCCATCGGCTACATCAACGACGCGCTGGAGGATGCCGGCCTGGAAAGCCCGACCGACGGGGAGCGCATGTTCCGGCCGGACCCGTGGTGGATCGCCCACAACGCGGCGTTCGACCTGGCCTGGCTGTGGAAGCGGGCGGTAATCCACGGACTCTCGCTGCCCTTCAAGTTGCCGAGCCCGACCGAGGCGCGGCACGGCAAGACCCACTACTGCACGATGGAAGCATGGGCAGGGTACCGGGACCGCATCTCGCTGGATCGGCTCTGCCGCACCCTGGGCATCCCGTCGCCGAAGGCGGGCGAGATCAGCGGCACAAACGCCTGGCAGTTCTGGGAGCGCGGGGAGATCGAGGCTGTCCAGGCCTACTGTGCTGGCGACGTTGAGGCGGCGCGCGCCGTGTATCACCGGCTGTTCTCCGTCAACAGCGGGGTGGCGGCATGAGTACGACCATCGCGACCATCCTCGACACCGGGCGGTTCAGCGACCGGGATCTGGCCCTCACGGAATTTGTCGGACCCGCCGGGCGGATGCTCCAGCTGACGCAGGGTCTCGGCACCGAGCTGGGGCCAGATGAACCCGGCTTCGTGCAGCTGAGCCTCGTTGACGCCTATCAGCTGATCGCGGCACTGGCCGGGTGGCTCAAGAGCGAGTCGAGCCGACGCGCCGATGTGTTGGCCGAGCTGCTGGCCCAGCACGAGGCGCTGCGCAAGACGTGGGTGCGGGACGCGGTCGAGTGCCAGCGGTTCATCGATGAGCTGGCCGTCCTGGGCGTTCCCGTCCGGTTGCTGGACACGGTCCGGGAGGACGCATGAGCAACTTCGAGATTGCCGAGGTGGCCGTGTGCCAGACGCCGGACGGGGCCACCTTCCCGATTCGCAAGGACGCGGAGCGCCACCTGGTGCGGCTGGCGATCGACCATCGCATCGACCGCTACCTGGCCCGGCTTGAGGTCGGCGACAGAGGCAAGTCCCGAGCTGGGGCCTGCCTGCGTCGCTTCCTGCTGTGGGAGTCCGGCCTGGACGAGGAGGTGCCGCCATGTCGCGAAACCTGACATTGGGCATCGACCCCGGCTTGCACGGCGCGGTGGCCATCATCGAGGGGCGGGAGGTCCGGCTTCTCGATGACCTGCCCACCGTCCAGTTCAGCACTGCCCGGATCAAGCATCGCATCGACGCGGCCAGCCTGGCCGAGCTGCTGGCGCCGTTCGCGGACGCCGTGCGGATGGCGGTCATCGAGAAGGTGGCTGCACGCCCAGGAGAGGCCCCCTCCGGGGCGTTCTCGTTCGGGTACACCTCCGGTGCCATCGCGGGCGTGCTGGGCGCTCTGCGCGTTCCGGTGACGACAGTGGCCCCGGCTGTCTGGAAACGGGCAATGGGGCTGGGGGCCGACAAGGACCTGAGCAGGGCACGTGCCCTTGAGCTGTTCCCCGCCGTGGCCGACCGGCTGGCCCGCAAGAAGGACCATGACCGGGCCGAGGCCTTGCTGCTGGCGGCCTGGGGCGGGAGGGACGCGTCATGCTGACAAGGCTGCTGCGCAGTCTGTGGCTGGCGCCGCCCGGCTGGAAGCTGGTGCCGAAAACCCCGACGCTGGCGATGATCCAGGCCGGCCATGAGGCCGCTCGTGGTGGCGTGGTCTGTGTCTGGAAGGCGATGGTCGACGCCGCCCGGGACGGAGATTTTCATGCCTGACATCACAAAGTTCGAGGCGGCCATGCAGCGGTACGCGGCGCTGGCCGAAGCCGGGCAGGGCGATACCCGCGAGGCCGGGCAGGCGCTCAATGAGGCCTTCGACCATGCGCCCGCCTGGTTCATTGAAGGGGCCAAGCGCAGGCTGGCCGAGGCGGGCCTCAAGGTACCTGAACCTTGCGGACTGGACTCGGCCGGCCGGCCGGTCTACGCGGTCACGGACATCGCGGCGGCCATGGGCGTCGAGCTGGCCTCGGTGGTCGGGTTTATGGACGGACTGGGCATTGAGCCGGCAACAATGGCGACACGGGTCCAGTAGGGAATTCTGAAATAAGCAGGAGGCGACATGAGCGATCACGAACCCCGCAGCCCAGGCCAGTGGAAGCCCGGCCAGAGCGGCAATCCAAAAGGCCGGCCGCCCGGCTCGCCCGACAAGCGGGGCAAGTTCCGGCGGGCAATCCAGGAGCACGGCGACGAACTGGTCAAAATCGTCCTGAGGTCCGCCCTGGCAGGCGATCCCCAGGCGCTGAAGCTTTGCCTCGAGCGGATCGCGCCGCCGCTTCGGCCGTCCGCCGAGCCCATCCACGTTGACATCCCCACACACGCCACGGCCCATGAGCAGGCCGCGGCGGTGCTGGGCGCCATCGCCAGAGGGGAGGTTGATCCGGTCAACGGCAAGCTGCTGGTGGACATCATCGGCACGGTCTCCACCCTCTCCGAACTCCCGGCCATCCTGGCTCGACTGGATGCCCTGGAGAGTCGGGGGCACATCATCGAACACGCATCAGGAGATTCTGATTCATGAAAAAGTACCTGAACCACGTTCAGCAGTGCCTGGCCTACGCGGGCCTGGCGGTGCTGGACTGCCAAACGATCTACGAACTTGAGCCCTGGAGCTGGCCGCACAGGGTGTCGGCCACGCTGGATTCCGTCCATCCGCTGAAACTGGCGCACGCCCTGATCGCCTGCCTGCCGGGGCTCCACTTCATCGAGTGCGACCTGGCCGGCCGGCGGGTGCTGGTGGCGGCCAGAAGCCTCCTCAGCATCGAGGACCGGCTGGAGACGCTGACCGGTCACCGTCCTGCCGCGATCAAGGAGGTGAAGCCGACCACCGCCGCTTTCCTGGAACAGACCCGGGTGCCGGAGGTGAAGCAGCCGCTGGAGCTCGAATTCCCGCCGGACTTTGATCCAGAGGCCTTCGCGGCGGCCATCCCGCGGCACGATTGTCCCCGGCGGGTGCAGATGACCGCGAAGCTGCGCCGCTGGCACGAGCTGAACCCCGCGTGAGCAGCACCCGGCTGGCGACGGTCCGGCGGCGGCTGGATGGCCTGGAATGGCTGGCGGGCATGAAGGGGCGGCAACACGTTGCGGTGATCTTCGTCGACCCGGAAGGTGCGCTACCCACCTCGGCCAGCGCTGACCGGGCGTATTCGCGGCAGCCTGAGGAAGGCGAGCAGGCCTTTATCGGCCGCGTCATGGCATCCCTCCCGCAGGGCTGGCGCGGCTTTGTTTTTATCGAATAATCAGGAGAACCCTATGGGCATCGAGCTGGAACACTACCTCAGCGCCACCGAGCGGGCCGCGCTGGAGGATGACGAGGTTGGAGCGGGTACAGCCACCGGCAGCCCAACCCATGACGCCGAGCCGGTCATTGTGGAGGAAATCGAGAACGCCACGCTTTTGCGGCTGGCCGAGTCGACCGCCACGCCGGCGGTACTGGGACAGGCCATCACGGAGCTGGTCGCGGCCAAGGACGCTCTGGAGTCGGCCTACGAGGCGGGCGACAGCGAGCTGACCTATGCCGAGCACCGCGCCAAGCTGCGCGAGATCGATGCGGCGCTGCTGGACCTGAACGCCGAGCGGGCCGAGGCCGGCCTGGTGCACAGGATGGCCGGCGAGGCGCGGCAGAAGGATTGGCGGCGGCAGATCGAGGAAACGCGGCGCGAAGCCGGGCGGCTGGGGCTTGATCTCAAGCCGGGCAGCGAGCTGGAGGCCCAGTGGGACCGGGCTGTGAAATATCTGGGGGCGGACCCAGCCAACAACCATCGCGATGCCGCGTGGTTCCTGAGAGAGGCGCTGAACATGGTGGCCGCCAGGCACGGCAAGCATCCCGCCACCCGGGACGACCATCGGCCCGGCGCGGGATCCCGGGGCGCTGCTCCGGCGGACCTGGAGGGGCTTAAGGGCCTGGCGCTGGAACAGGCGCTGGCGCGGATGAGCCCCGAGCAGGCCGACCAGTGGCTGAACAGCTGATGGCCCGGGCCATGCGGGACGAGGAGACCTACAGCGCCGCCATGGCCGCCCTGGAGCAATTGCGGCAGGCTGGCCGGGGGCAATCCAGGCAGGCGGCTTTCCTGCTCATGACGGCGGCGGAACATGCCACCCCGGAGCAGGCGCGCGCGATCCTTGCCCGGAAGCAGCCGCAGCCAAGCGCCACAACAGACGCCAATGGCCAGCGCGATTACCGCGCCCTGTGGCGGTAGCCCACACCCGGCAACCTGCCCGGAACCCCGGTCGGCGCCCGCCACCGGGGTTTTTTACTGACCTCTGCATGGATACCGCGCATGGCAACATCCTCCCTTGATCCCGTCCTGGTCGGCAACCCACGCCCCCTGCTGGCGCTCTGGACCGCCGTGCTGCACCGCGCCCTGCTGGACTACCGGGCCGGCGGGAAGGAGCGGGAGAAGGTCGCGTGGTGGCTTACCACCCGCGACTTCTTGGCGGTCTGCGAGCTGGCGGGATTCGAGCCTGATGGCGTCAGGCGGGCATTCAGCGTGGGGCGCGTACCGCAAGACTGAAAACCTCGGGGGTAAAGCTCCAGCGGGTGAGCTTGGGCGGCTTTCTCAAATCTGGCCGACATCGCGCAGGTTCACCAATTTGAACTCCCATCCCCAGACCCAGCCTGCGGCGCGGGGCCTGGTACTCGCATCGCCTTTTGCTGTCGCCATGCTTGCCGGACGAAAGGGTCCGCCACGACGTAAACGCCATAAGACGGGCGCACGATCACATCCGCCGCGATCATGCGATCGACCATGTTCTGAACTTGCGGCGTGTCAACCGGCATGCCGATCTGCTCTGAGTAACTGTTGATGGCGTCCGTGGAAAACAGTTTGGACTCACCATCCTCTTTACCGGAAGCAATCCGGTCAAAGATGGCTGAGGCCAAGTCACCCAGTGCCTCGATGGTCGCGATTTCCACCTCTGCGGCCGTTGACGCCAGGGTTGAGCAAATGATGGGGAAAGCTACGTCGGGCGCCTCTGGTCGTGATTGCAACAGGACTAGCGCGCGCTGCAACTCCTCGGGGCGCTGGCCAACCGCCAGGAATCCCTCAACCATCACGTCCTGGGATGGGAGCTTGATGCCCTCGCTCTGCTCCAGTTGCGCCCTTTTCCAGCGGACAAAGTCCGAGCCTAAAGGCTCATACCCGGTGGATACCGCACCCGCGAACGGCTTGGACCGGCGGGTGGCCATGTCTGCCACCAGCGACTTGTGCGAGCCGGTACCCAGCACCAGCAGGTAGCCTGGCGTGCCTGGGCGGGTGTTCACGGCGTCACGGGCCGCCTTCAATGCAAACAGCAGGTTGCTCCCGTCCTCGCCAGCCAGCGCGTGCTGCACCTCGTCAATGATCAGCACTACGTCGGTCTTTACCTTGTCCACCAGCTCGGTAAGCACATCCCCCAATGTGGCACCACCGGGCTTGCCCACGGCATCCAGCTGAAATCCAAAGGAAAGGCCCGCCGCGCCGATGCTCATGCCCTTGAATCGCTCCCATAACCCGGTGCCGGGCGTCGTCAACGTCGACAGCGTTGCCTTGACGGCTTCATGCACGAGCGAGGCAGAGCTTTTGCTGCGATCTGCCCAAAGGTCTACGTAGATCACCAAGGCACCCATCGACTCCAGCGCCGGAATCAAGTCCTGCCGAAGAAACGTGGTTTTCCCGATGCGGCGGATGCCAGACAGAAACACCCCGGATCGCACCTGCATCTGCAATGCGCTGGGCTTCAACAGCTGCTGAGCCATGTCAGCGGCGTACTGGGGGCGGTGGAAAACGGCCTCAGGCGTCATGATGTATCCTTTCTTATCTGTATCGGATAATTATCAGCTTTGGATAACTTACAGTAAACACATGGTGGCCTTGACCCCGCCCCACACCAGGACAAGTCCATGACGATTTCGAACGCACCGCGCCGCCGAGGTTTAATATCCGCCAAGGAGAAAGCCCGGCGCGAGCGGGCAGCGCTACGGTTAAAAGAGCGGCTCTCATCCGTGCCCTTCTACGCGCAGAGGGCGGCTAGATGCCGGGCGCGTGGCGGGGAGGAAGCGGAGATGCTCTACTGGCGGCAGCTGCACGGCAGCGCGGTGCTGAGCGACTAGATGGTGATCTGGGCAAATGTGCTCCGACAAAATTGAATTGCAGCCCTCGCTCAACGGCGGGCTTCATAGGCAGCACCGGCAATTGCCGGTGTTCGGTGTCCCGATTCGTGACGTCACCCTGGAAGAGGCGCTGGCCCTGCTCGAGGGCATGATCGATGCCCGGCCCGCCCGCACGCACTGCGTCTACTTCGCCAATGCGCACACGCTCAATCTGGCCTGCGACATCCCTGGGTACCGCGAGGTGCTGGGAAGCGCCGATCATGTGTTCGGGGATGGCACCGGGGTTCGCTGGGCCATGCGCGCCCTGCATCGCCAGCGGTTGCGGGACAACGTCAACGGGACCGACCTGATACCCCGGCTGTTACGTTCACAGCCCGGTGCGGGCCGGCGAGTCTACCTGCTCGGCAACCGGCCCGACCGGATCGGACGTGCGGCCGGCTACGTGCGCCGGCATTTCCCCGCCTGGACGCTGGCGGGCTATCACCACGGCTTCATCGATGCGGTCGAGAGCGCCCGCGTCGTCGAAGCGATCAATGCCGCAGCGCCGCATGTGCTGCTGGTCGGCATGGGCAATCCCGTGCAGGAACTGTGGCTGCACCAGCATCGGCACCAGCTGCGCGTTCCGGTCTGCCTGGGGGTCGGTGGCCTGTTCGACTACTGGTCCGGCGACCTTGTGCGCGCCCCCGCATGGATGCGCGCGCTGGGACATGAGTGGGTGAACATCCTGATCCGGCAACCGCACAAGGCGCGACGCTACCTGCTGGGCAATCCCCGGTTCCTGCTGCGCCTCGCCCGGGCCAAGCGGCGAGGAACCCCCGGATGAGCATCGGCCGCACCCGCTGGATCATCAAGAAAACCGCCCGATGCGGCATGGCCCTCGGCGCTTGCCTGGCACGCCCGCGGCACGCCTCCGGCGAGGCGGTGGTCCGGGCGCTGACCTATCATGGCGTCGGCGACTCGTTTCGCGACCCCTGGTGTGTCGCGCCCTCGGTCTTCGAGGCCCAGATGCGGTTCCTTGCCGAACACCAGCTCGCGGTCTCGCTGGACGATGTGCTTCGTGTTGTCCGGGGCGACGTCGCACTCAAACAGGATTCGGTGCTGGTGACCCTGGATGACGGGTTGCGCAGCGTCCGTACCGTCGCCGCCCCGATCATGCAGCGGTACGGCATTCCGGGCATCGCCTTCATCACCACCGCGCTGGTCGAGAGCGAAGGCTATCTCGGCTGGCAACAGGTCCGTGAATTGCGCGACCTCGGCCTTGTCATCGGCTCCCATGCCCATACCCATCGCTCGTTGGGGCGAATATCACCGGAGGCGGCGTGGCAGGAAGCCGTGTGCTCCAAACAGCTGCTGGAGCAGCAGCTCGGGCAGGCCATCAACAGCTTTGCCTACCCGTTCGGCATGCGTTTCGACGAGAACCCCACGACCGCCCGGCTTCTGGCCACGGCCGGTTACACCAGCGTGTTCATTGCCCAGCATGGCGTCATCCGGCCCGGCAGCGATCGATTGCGCCTGCCGCGGGTGAAGGTCGAGGGCGGCGATCCCGGGTGGCTGTTCCCCCGCCTGTGCGCGGGTGCGATGGATGGCTGGCGATACGTCGATGGCACCCTGTGGCGTCTCCAGCGGCCCCGAGCCGGATAGGCACAAGGGCTGACTACACCGACATCCGTCCCATCCACCGACGGTGGATAACGGGGCGTCACCCCCAAGAATGGCCACACTTCGATTTTGTGTGTACCACGTCTTGTACCACCAAATCGAAAAAAGCCCTGTAGGGCCTTATTCTGCTGGATTCTCCACATTCTCGATAACCAGATCGAACTGGTGGAAATCTACGCGGAAAGCTCGGGCGTCTGGCGCGAGCGCAAGGCCATCATCGCCATGCCCGATCCCCGGGACAAGCGCTCATGAACGGCAACCGTCGTGCCGCTTGTCGGCGCCGGCCCCAGCCACCGCTGCGCTTGCTGGCGGGGCTGGCACTGTGCCTGGTCCCGTTGGCCACGGTGCTTGCCGCGGCCGTGCACCTGCAAAGCCTCGATTTCAACCTGCTGCCGGGTGATCGCCTCGAATTCGTGCTGGGTCTGGATGGGCCGGTGAGCACCCCGCGGGATTTCCAGACCGAGACCCCCAACCGGATCGTGCTCGACCTGCCCGGGGTCGGCAACGGTCTCAAGACGCGCGCGATGAACATCCAGCGCGCCGGTGTCCGCAGTCTCCAGGTGGTCGAGGCAGGCGGGCGCACCCGCCTGGTCTTCAATCTGGATGTCATGCAGCCCTATGCGATCCGCAATGCCGGCAACCGGCTGTATCTGACCCTGCAACCCGAGAGGACGCCCCCCGCGGGGATTGCCCGGCGCCCGTCGTCCGACCCGCTGGCCGGCACCCCGTCCGCCTATGCTGTCACCCGCGAGATCGGCAATGTCGATTTCCGTCGCGGCGAGCGGGGCGAGGGACGGTTGCTGATCACGCTGGGCGACCCCAAGGCCATGGCAGACATCCGCCGCGAAGGCCGCAAGGTGGTGGTGCGCCTGCCCGGCGCGATCCTGCCCGCGCGCCTGGTCCGCCGTCTGGACGTCATCGACTTCGCGACCCCCGTGCACTATATCGAGGCGCTTGCCGAAGGCGGTGGCGCCGGCATCGTCGTCACGCCGGTCAACGACCAGTACGAGTTCTCCTCCTACCAGTCCGGCGGGCTGCTGGCGGTGGAGTTCCGTGCCCTCACCGACAGGGAGCGGGATCAGGCCAGCCGCGGCAAGCCGATCACCTATGCGGGCAACAAGCTGACACTCAACTTCCAGGACATTGCCGTCCGCTCCGTCCTGCAGATCCTGGCCGACTTCACCAATGTCAACATCGTCGCCAGCGATACCGTCGAGGGCAACGTAACCCTGCGGCTGCAGGATGTGCCCTGGGACCAGGCGCTGGATCTGGTGCTGAAGTCCAAGGGGCTCGGCAAGCGCCAGGAGGGCAACATCATCCGCGTGGCGCCGCTGGAGGAGCTCAACAAGCAGGAGCAGGAAGAACTGGAGGCGCGGCAGGTGGTCGAGGAACTGGAGCCGCTGCGCACCGAGATCATCCAGGTCAATTACACCAAGGCGGAAGAGCTGAAGAAGATCATCCTCGGCGCCAGCGAGCGATCCGACAAATCCGTCACCGACATCAACCCGATCACCGGGCAGAAAACCACGGCGCGGACCACGGCCGTCGATGTCGGCCAGACCCTGCTTTCGCCGCGCGGCAATGTCACCACCGATCCGCGCACCAACCAGCTCATCGTCCACGAGACCAGCCGCAACCTGGAACGCATCCGCGACATGGTCGCCAAGCTGGACAAGCCGGTCCGGCAGGTGCTGGTGGAATCGCGGGTGGTGATCGCGACCAACGACTTCACCCGCGAACTGGGCGCGCGGCTGTCGCTGAACAGGGCGGGAGCGGTCAACGAATATTCCAAATATAAGAACGCCTACAACACCGATTACCCGATCACCCCGCCCGCCGACCAGGGCGGCGTCAGCGGCGATGCCCTGGTCGACCTGGCGTCCACCGCCGCCTCGGCCAGCGGGGGTTATTTCGGCGTGACCTTTCTCAAGGTCGGCGAATACCTCCTGGACCTGGAGTTGTCGGCGGCGCAGATCGACGGCAGGACCGAAATCATCTCGACGCCGAAGGTCGTCACCACCGATGGCGCCGAGGCCTACATCCTGCAGGGCCAGCAGATACCGTATTCGCAGAACAACGCCCTGGGCGCGTCCAACACGCAGTTCAAGGACGCGGTGCTGGAACTCAAGGTGACGCCGCACATCACGGCGGACGAGAACATCCTGATGGATCTGTCGGTCAAGAAGGACGCCGTGTCGGAGGCACGCTACGCCAACAACAATCCGGGCATCGACAAGCGCGAAATCGTCACCAGCGCCCAGGTTTCCAACGGCGATACCATGGTGCTGGGTGGCGTTTTCGAGGGAGACAAGGTGGATCGGACCGACAAGGTTCCCTTCCTCGGCGACCTGCCGGGCGTCGGCTTCATGTTCCGCAAGAGCATTACCCGCGACAACAAGCGGGAGCTTCTGATCTTCATCACGCCCAAGATCGTCGGCTCGGAACTGGTCCGCCGCTGACCCCGGGGCCGGGGAGGGAGGGGCGGGAGGCATCCCGGGAGACGCCTCCCGGGCCGGTTACTCGGCTGACTGGCTGTCGCGAGCGGCGGCGGGCTGGTCGGGCGCGGACGCGTCGGCCTCGGCCTCGGCCTCGCGCCGGGCCGGTTCGACGACCATCGGCACCGCCATCGGGGGGGGCTCCGTGGCCTGGATTTCCGCCATCGCCACCGGTGCGGCATCGGCCACCTCCGGGGTGTCCAGGTCAGTCTCGAACGGGGCCGGCGCGGCTTCGGCCGTCGCCGCCGCAGGGTTGGCTGGCGGCCGCAGCGGGATGCGGCGGTCGCGCCGGCTGCGGTTGCGGCGGCGGGGCAGCCGGCGGGGTGATTCCGGCGTCTCCTCGTCGGCGCTCAAGGCCGCCTCCTCCGTGGATTCCGCTTCGGGCAGGGACGTGGCCAGGGTGGCAGCCGCAGTGTCGTCGATTTTGCTGGCGGCTTCCGCTGCCGTTGCCGCTTCCGGCGCATCGTCGTCGTCGAAGCGGACCACGACATCCTCGGTCTCGGGAATTTCCGGCGCCCGGTCCTCGCCCGGCGCCCGCATGCCGCGATGGCGGGGCGAGCGGGAGGTGCGGATGCTCTGCTGCCACTCGGGCGCCGACGGCGTTTCGGGCCGGATTGCCGTCGCTTCGGCGGCCGTTTCGTCCACTGCCGCTGTCTCGCTTGCGATGTCAGGCGTCAGGCTGGCGGTCTCGCCATCCGCCATCGCCTTGCCGGGACCCGCTTCACCAGCACGCCCGGGTTCGCCCTCGCCACGCCGTCCCCGGCGGCGGCGGCCGTTGCGGCGGCTACCCTCGCGCGGCCGGCGCTCGCCTTCCAGGCCGTCATCGAGCTGGCCGCCGGTCCCGGGCGAGACATCCTCAGCGGTGTGATCGACCGGGAGCGTCTCCTCCGTGACGAGCGCCAGCGATGTCTTGGGTTCTTCCCCGCGCCGGCCGCCGCGGGCCTGGCGTTCCTGACGGTCGGAGCGGTCGGAGCGGTCGGAGCGGTCGGAGCGGTCGGAGCGGTCGGAGCGGTCGGAGCGGTCGGAGCGGTCGGAGCGGTCGGAGCGGTCGGAGCGGTCGGAGCGGTCGGAACGGTCGGAACGGTCGGAACGGTCGGGGCGCTGCTCACGGTCCACGCGATCCGCGCGGCGCTGGGCGGGGGCTGGTGCCGGTCGGCGCTGGGTGGATGCTTGTGGTTCGACGGTTTCCAGCGGCATCATGGGCTCGGGGCCTTCTTCCTCCACCCGGGTTCCGGTCAGGAGCGTGATGAAGCGCTTGAACAGGCTGCCACCGCTGCGCCCGGGGGCGGCCGGTGCCAGACCGCGCTGGGGTACCGGCTGGTCGGGGAGGAACTCCTTGACCGCGGGCTCGACCGGGCCACCGCTGGACTGGCGGGTATAGCGGTCGGTTTCCACCGGCACCGGCCGGGCGATCTGGTAGCTGGGTGTCTTTTCGTCCTCGTCCCCCGCATCGGAGCCGCGCACGCGCTGGATGTCGTAGGCCGGTGTCTCCAGATGCCTGCTGGGTATGATCAGCACCGCGACGTTGTGCCGTTTCTCGATGTCGTTGACGCTCTGGCGCTTCTCGTTGAGCAGGTAGGTGGCCGAATCGACCGGCAGGTAGGCGATGACCTTGGCGGTATTCTTCTTGATCGCCTCTTCCTCGATGATGCGCAGCACCGACAGGGCCAGCGATTCCACGCTGCGGATGCTGCCCTGGCCGCTGCAGCGCGGGCAGGTGAGGAGGCTGGATTCGCCCAGCGACGGCCGCAGGCGCTGGCGCGACATTTCCAGCAGCCCGAAGCGCGAGATGCGGCCCAGCTGGATGCGCGCCCGGTCCATCTTCACCGCCTCGCGCAGGCGATTCTCGACGGCCCGTTGATTGCGGGCCGCCATCATGTCGATGAAGTCGATCACGAACAGGCCACCAAGGTCGCGCAGGCGCAGCTGGCGGGCGATTTCGTCGGCGGCTTCAAGGTTGGTGTTGAGCGCGGTTTCCTCGATGTCCCCGCCCTTGGTGGCGCGGGCCGAGTTGATGTCGATCGCGGTCAGGGCCTCCGAGTGATCGATGACGATGGCGCCGCCGGACGGCAGGGGCACCTCGCGGCAGTAGGCCAGCTCGATCTGGCTCTCGATCTGGTAACGGTTGAACAGCGGGACGTTGTCCTGGTAGTGGCGCGCCTTGTTGATGAACTGCGGCATCACCTGCTGCAGGAAACTCCTGACCAGCTTGAAGGTACCGGGGTGGTCGATGAGGATCTCGTCGATGTCGCCGCGCAGGTGATCGCGCAGGGCGCGGATGATGACGTTGCTCTCCTGGAACACCAGCAGCGGCGCCGGCTTTTCCCGTGCCGAGCGCTCGATGGCATCCCACAGTTGCAGCAGGTAGTTGAGATCCCATTGCAGCTCCTCCACCGATTTGCCGCCACCCGCGGTGCGGATGATCAGGCCCATGCCTTCCGGGACCTGCAGCGCGGCCATGACCTCGCGCATGTCGGTGCGGGTATCGCCCTCGATGCGGCGGGAGATGCCGCCGGCGCGCGGGTTGTTGGGCATCAGCACCAGGTAGCTGCCGGCCAGGCTGATATAGGTGGTCAGCGCCGCACCCTTGGTGCCGCGTTCCTCCTTCTCGACCTGGATCAGCAGCTCTTGGCCTTCCTTCAGGTATTCCTTGATGTCGCGGCGGCTGACTTCCTGCTCGGGTGGCAGGCCGAGATAGGCCGGGACGATCTCCTTGAACGGCAGGAAGCCATGGCGTTCCGAGCCGAAATTGACGAAGGCGGCTTCCAGGCTGGGCTCGACCCGGCTGATGACGCCCTTGTAGATGTTGGCCTTTTTCTGCTCCCGGGAAGGAACCTCGATGTCAAAGTCGTAGAGTTTCTGGCCATCCACCAGCGCGACCCGGAGTTCTTCCGGTTGCGTGGCATTGATCAACATTCTTTTCATTCACTAATCCTTTAGCGTCCCGAGGCAACCGATTCCTCCGGTCGCGCACAGCCTGCTGTCGTTCAGACACGGGGGCGGGGGTGATCGTCACCGACGGGGCCCTCTGCTGCGTGCAGCCTCGTAAATCCGGGTAGCTGCACCCACCGACGGGTTCGTCCTGGCGGGTGGATACACGTGTTGCCTCTCGGGTCGCGTGCGGCGCGCTCGTCATGGGTCGAGCGGTAAAACCCTTGTCTGTCGATGATTCGCTTTCCCGCCGCCATGCGCCGCGCCGCATGGCGCGCTCAGGTCGGCGGAAGCACTGCGGGATTCAAACAGGTACAGACCGGGCTGATCCGGTCATGTGCCGGGGCCACAGCGGACTGTACATATCGGAATTCTTGGGGGAGGGTCGTCCTGGTCGGGCAGCATGGCTTCACCCCCGCGAGAGAAGCGGATGCCGTTGTTTTCATGATTTTTCCGACCGGCGTCGCCGATGCCATGCAAACGTCACAACCCACCGCGCGCCACTATAGCAACGGGGAATGGAATCATCAATTTAATCCTTGCAGCTGTTATGATTTCCGGATGACAAACCCTTTGGTCAATGCGGCGGTGCAATGGATCGAGGTCGACGCCGAGCACGCCGGCCAGCGCATCGACAACTACCTGCTGACCCGTCTCAAGGGCGTCCCCAAGAGCCACATCTACCGCATTCTCCGGACCGGCGAGGTGCGCCGCAACGGCGGTCGCGTCAAGGCGCAGGACCGGCTGGATGGCGGCGATGTGCTGCGGGTGCCGCCGATACGCCTGGCCGAGCGCGCCACCGAGACCCTGCCGCTCAACCTGCTCCGCGCCCGGATCGAGCCCCGCATCCTGTTCGAGGACGACGACCTCCTGGTCCTGAACAAGCCTTCCGGCATGGCCGTGCATGGCGGTAGCGGTCTGAGCTATGGCGTCATCGAGGCGCTGCGCGAGCTGCGGCCCGCCGCCCGTTTCCTGGAACTGGTCCACCGGCTCGACCGCGAAACCTCGGGCTGCCTGCTCATTGCCAAGAAGCGCAGCGCGCTCAGGGCCCTGCACGAGCAGTTTCGCGAGGACGACGTCAACAAGGTCTACCTGGCCTTGCTGGTCGGCGTCTGGGCCAGGAATCGCCTCATGGTCGATGCGCCCCTGCGGAAGAATGTCCTGCAGAGCGGCGAGCGCCTGGTGCGGGTCGCGCCCGACGGCAAGTCGGCTATCACCGAGTTCCGCCGGCTGGAGCGCTATGCCCGGGCTACGCTGGTGGAGGCCCGGCCGGTCACCGGCCGCACGCACCAGATCCGCGTGCATGCCCGGCACATCGGGCACCCCCTGGCTGGCGACGCGCGTTACACGCCGGAGGAGGCCAACCGCGAGTTTCGCCGGCATGGCCTCAAGCGCCTGTTCCTGCATGCGTGCCGGACAACCTTCCTGCATCCGCGCCGGCAGCAGCCCCTGAGCGTGGAGGCGCCGCTGGACGATGAGCTGGCGCAGGTGCTGCGGGAGCTGCCCCGGTGAGACCGGCCTACGATCTGATTGTCTTCGACTGGGATGGCACCCTGTTCGATTCGGTCGGCTGGATCGTCGACTGCATCCAGCGGGCGGCGCTGGCCAGCGACAGGGCCGTGCCCAGCGAGCAGGCGGCGCGTTCGGTGATCGGGCTCAGCCTGCAACAGGCGATGGCGGCGCTGTATCCCGGCTCGAACGAGGTCGAGATGCAGCGGTTCGTCGCCCACTACCGCACCCTCTACCACGCGCCCCCGGGCGCTTCCCTGCAGGTCTTCGCGGGCGTGTCGGAGCTGTTGACGGCCCTGCGCGCCCAGGGCTACAAGCTCGGCCTGGCCACCGGCAAGGCCCGTTCGGGCCTGGAGCATGCGCTTCAGGCGACCGGCATGGGCGGCTACTTTGACGCCACCCGCTGCGCCGACGAGACCGCCTCCAAGCCGCACCCGCGCATGCTGCACGAGTTGCTGGAGCAACTGAGCGTCCCGCGCCGGCGCGCGTTGCTGGTAGGGGATTCCCTGCACGATCTGCGCATGGCCCGCAATGCCGGCGTCGATGCCGTCGCGGTGAGCTGTGGCGCCAACACGCCGGAGGAACTGGCGGAACTCGCGCCGCTGGCCTGTCTCGAAGGCCCGAGCGCGCTTTACTCCTTCCTGAATGGATAGACCGATGTCCGACACACCCGCTGAACCCACATCCACCGGCAGCAACCGGCAGCCGGAAAGCCCGCTCTGGGAGCGGCAGACCCTGGAGAAGGTGCTCCTTGCCTCGGTGGAGGAACAGCGCCGGGCGCGGCGCTGGGGCATCTTCTTCAAATCCCTGCTGGCGCTCTACCTGGGCGTCGCCGTCTGGATGACCATGAAGCCGCTGGATGGCCACTCGGAGAGCGGCGGCCACACGGCGGTCATCGACGTCGCCGGCATCATCGCGCCCGGCCAGCTGGCCAGCGCCGACAATATCATCGAGGGCCTGCGCGACGCCGTCGACGACCGCAAGACCCGCGGCATCATCTTGCGCATGAACAGCCCCGGCGGCAGCCCGGTGCAGTCCGCCTATGTCTGGGCGGAAATCCGGCGCATCAAGAAGGAGAAGCCCGAGCTGCCGATCCATGCCGTCGTTGCCGACCTGTGCGCCTCCGGCTGCTACTACATCGCCTCGGCCGCCGACAGGATCTATGTCAGTCCCGCCAGTGTGGTGGGTTCCATCGGCGTCATCATGGGCAGCTTCGGCTTCGTCGACACCATGAAGATGCTGGGGGTCGAGCGCCGCATCATGACCGCCGGCGAGCACAAGGCCCTGCTCGATCCCTTCGCCCCGGTCGACCCGGTGGCCCGGCAGCACATGCAGGGTGTGCTCGGCCAGGTGCACCAGCAGTTCATCGACGCCGTCAGGCAGGGGCGGGGCCAGCGGCTCAAGGAAAATCCGCAGATGTTCTCCGGCCTCATCTGGACCGGCGCCGAGGGCATCACGCTGGGGCTGGCGGACGAACTGGGCGATACCCGCCAGGTGGCCGAGAAGGTCATCGGCGCGGAAAAGCTGATCGACTTCAATCCGGACGAAAACATGCTGGATCGTCTGAGCCGGCGGTTCGGCGCGGCGGTCGGCGGCGTCCTGCTGGAGTCGCTCATGGGTGGCCTCGGCGCGCCCCGCTAGCAGGTGCCGGCATGGCCAAGGCTTTCGACATCCTCGAGAGAAGGCCTGTTTACCGGGGCTTTTTCAAGCTCACGGCCTATCGTCTTCGCCATACCCTGTACGCCGGTGGCTGGAGCCAGCCGATCGAGCGCGAACTGTTCCACCGCGGCCGCTGCGTCGCGGTGCTGCCCTACGATCCTGCCACGGAGACGGTTCTGCTGATCGAGCAGTTCCGCATCGGCGCGGTGGCGGGTGCGGCAACGCCCTGGCTGCTGGAGATCGTCGCCGGCGCGGTCGAGCCGGGCGAAAGTCCCGAGGACGTGGCGCGCCGCGAGGCACTGGAAGAGGCCGGCTGCCGTCTGGACAGCCTGCTGCGCATCGGCGAGTTCTACACCACGCCGGGCGGCTGCTCGGAAAGGGTCACCATCTTCTGCGGGCTGGTGTCGCAGCCCCTGCAGCCCGGCCTCCATGGGCTGGCCGAGGAGGGCGAGGATATCCGCGCCCTGGTCGCCGGCCTGGACGAGGCACTGATGTGGGTGGAAAACGGCCAGATCGATTCCGCGGTGCCGGCGCTGGCGCTGCAATGGCTGGCCCTGAACCGCGCGCGTCTGTCCGCCGTGCGCGCGTGACCCGACATTGGCCCGGGTGCGGGATATGCCGCACCCGGGTGTGGCATATCCCGCAGTTCTGCCGCATGCGGTATGCGGTATCCTTGTAACCCAATGATATTCATGGCGGTTTTTCGGGGCATGAAATGTGCCTGTAGCAGGGCCTTAGTCGCTGCCGGACCGATGATGAGACACAATCTCGATAGCTATCGCGCCCCTGCCCACCGGTTTCCGCGGGCACTTTTGCTGCTGGGGGCCATGCTGGCCACCCGGGCGCAGGCGCTGACCGGCGGGGCATCGGCTGGCCAGCCGGCGACGCCGGCGGTCCTCGTGCAGGTAGGGCCGGATGGCACCATCGACCTGGAAGCCCGCTCCGTGCCCATCGGCCAGGTTCTGGAAGCCTTGGCGCAGCGCTTGTCGGTGCCCATCCATTACCAGGCGGCGCCGCCGCAGCCGGTTGCCATTGCCTGCCATGCGCGGGGGCTGGAGGCGGTGCTGCGCTGCGCGCTGGGGACCGGTGCCGATCTGGCCTTTGCTTATGCGGGCGGGGCAGGGGATGCTGATCGCCGGCCGGCCAGCGTCAAGGTGCTGGCTTCGACCTTCGACGAATTCCCGGCAACGGCCGGGGCGCAGGCCCATCCCGTCCCGGGCGAGGCGCTGCCTGCACGCGAGACGCCACCGCGGCTGGCTGCCGGCGAATCCCTGGATGCGCTGCTCGGCGACACGCACAACGCCGATCCCGAATTGCGGGCGCAGGCGCTCGAAAGGCTGCGCCAGGCGCCGGGCGCCGACGAGGCTACCCTGCGGGCAGCCTACCAGGCCGCGCTGTCGGACCCGAACGGGGATGTGCGGGCGGAAGCCCTGACCGGCATGGCCCTGCTGGACGAGGAGCACAGCTTCGGGCTGCTGAGCTCCGCCATGCTGGATGGCGATGCTTCGGTGCGGCTGGCCGCGCTCGACAACCTGGAGCTGGATCGCCGCAGCCGTGCCATTTACCGGACGGCGCTGGGGGATCCCGATGAATCGGTCCGCCAACTGGCTGCCTTGAGACTGGGGCTGGAGTGACCGCCGCCTTGCCCGCCAACCGATCCGCCGAGGGAACGACCATGAACCGAACCACGGGTTTCCGCCTATCCGGCCTCGTCCGGCGCAGCCTGCTTGCGGCGGGCGCCGGTGCCTTGCTGGCCTCTCCCGCCTGGGCGCACAGCCTGCGCGGCACCCTCGGCACGGCGCCCGATGCGGTGGCCCAGTACACGCTGGACTGCTACCCGGTGGGAGGCTATGCCACCGAGGGTTTTGTTTTCAGCATCAACGCCCGGACTCGCAATCGCCCGTATACCCTCAAGGCCGTCGTCAGCAAGGGCAATGCAACTGTCGAGGCGACCGATCCGGCCAATGGCGATCTCAAGCCGGGTCTCACCCGGATACTCAACGGCAGGGACGGCACCTACCTGGTCAGTGTGGTCAAGGTGCCCAGCGGCGCCAAGCCCGCCAAGGGCAACATGGTGTTCGACTTCGAGCATCATTGCCAGGCCGCCAATGGCTTCCATACCGGCACGACCACGCCGACCAAGGTCCAGATGAAAGCCGCCGGCCTGCATGCGTTTTCCGGCACCATCGGCGCAGGCTCCGCGGCGGTTGCCCGCTACCGGGTCATCTGCGCGCCGGAGGCGGGTCGCGCCACCGCCCGCTACGGTTTCCGCGTGAAGGCGGAAAGCAAGAATCGCAATTTCGGCGTGAAACTGGCGGTGGCCAAGGATGGGCTCACGGCCGAGGCCATCGACTACCTGTCCGGGGACAGCGCCGACAGCGGCGGCTGGACCTATCTCGAGGCGGGCGACGGCAGCTATGACCTGACGCTCGGCAAGATCGCCGAGGCCGGTGGGCCGACCAAAGGCAAGATGGTTTTCAAGGTCGAGAATACCTGCGAGTCCGTGGAGGCAGGTCTGAATTCGGCCATCTCGCTACCCATCAAGCGGTGAAAACCGGGAAACGATTCCTGTCCAAGGCCGGCGTCTTACGGGGCTGGTCTCCATAACGGCAATGAAGGCAAGTTCATGAAGAAAACCGCACTATCGGCAGGCCTGTTGTGCATCGGGCTGATATCGCTTGATGCTGAAGCGCATCAGCTCAACGGGCTCATCGCCAATGGGGCGACCGCCAACGCCCGCTACTCTCTGGTCTGTTATGACGATGGCAATGGCGCACCGGACAGATTGTTTTTCAACATCGAGGGAAAAACCTCTAGCGCGCCCTATACCGTATCCCTGACCGTGCGCAAAACGGTCGATGGCCAGGAGCTGCGGGCGGGACCCTTGGTCGACAAGGAAAACGGGGATGGCAAATCCAGCCCGTCAGGCTGGCTGTCGGGTGGGCCTGGCACCTACTACCTGGATATCGACAAGGTGGGCAGCAAGACCACTGGCGGTATGACGTTCAGCATTAATTATCATTGCGAGACCGCCGGTGGAGTTGATCACACCGGCACGGAAACACCTATTCGTCTCAAGGGCAATGATTCGTCCGGTCCCGGAGACCCCGAAAATCCCGAGAAGCCCGAAAATCCTGAAAATCCCGAGAAACCGGCAACACCCAAGTATTCCAAGCTGACCGGATCACTCGCAAAGCTCGGCATCGAGAAAACCTATGTGGCCAGCTGTGCCGCCAACCAGAAGGGTGCCACGGACCGTCTCTGGTTCCAGGTGCGTGCCGCAACCAAGAACCGGCCTTACAAGCTCCAGCTGGCGGTCAGCAAGGGCGATCAGCTGGTTACCGTTACCGATCCTGTCAATGGCGACAGGGATTTCGGTGCATGGGGTTCGCTCCCGGGTGGCGACGGCGAGTATCAGCTGAAGCTGGTGAAGGTGCCCGACGAGGAGGGCGGCAGCACCCGGGGCAACATGGCCTTCGCGGTGCAGTACAGCTGTGAATCGGCAACCGGCGCCAAGACCAGGACCAGGAACGCCAAGATCAGGAAATGAACCCGCCCGCCAGGCGTCGGGCGGCCCCGGGTCGAGGCCGGCGCCGGGCGGACCGATGTTGTCCATCGCACCCGTCGTCCCATACAGGATCACCATGGCCATGAAATTGAATCCAGGCATCAGTCTGCTCGTCTCCATG
The DNA here is from genome assembly GCF_056880625.1 of Methyloparacoccus sp. NF-16. NCBI lineage: Bacteria > Pseudomonadati > Pseudomonadota > Gammaproteobacteria > Methylococcales > Methylococcaceae > Methyloparacoccus > Methyloparacoccus sp. NF-16. Next base: position 1,167,308 of record NZ_CP174130.1, read on the forward strand.
CTGTCGCTCCCCATCGCCCAGGCGTCCGAGCTCAAGGCCGGCGATATCGCGCCGCAGTGCGATCTGCACGCCCTGGCCAGTCCGGACCGGAAAGGTTTCGAGCAGTACAAGGGCAAGGTGCTCTACGTGGACTTCTGGGCCTCCTGGTGTGGTCCCTGTGCCCAATCGTTCCCGTTCATGAACAAGCTGCACCAGGAACTCAAGGGCAAGGGCCTCGAGATCATCGGCATCAACCTCGACGAAGAGGCGACGGACGCCGAGGGTTTCCTGAAGAAGACACCGGCGCAGTTCACCATCCTGGCGGACAACAGCGGCGAGTGCCCGCAGAAGTTCGGCGTCAAGGCGATGCCGTCAACCTATCTCATCGACCGCAACGGGGTCGTCCGGGAAGTCCATCTGGGCTTCAAGCCTGGCGAGGCGGAACAGTTCCGCAAGCAGGTGGAAGCCCTGCTGGCTGCGCGTTGACCGACACGCCGCCGCGCGTCTGCCACCGGTCTAGCCGCCGCCAGTCTCCCCGGGTCACGCCAGCCCGCCGATCATGAGCCGACTGCTGCCGCTGGCCATTCGCCGTGCCCTGCCGCTGGTCTGCATGGCCGCGCTACTGTGCGGCTGCAGCCCGGTGCAGCCCTGGGAGCGCGGTACCCTCGCCAAACCGCACATGGCCCTCCAGCCTTTCCCCGTCCAGGCCGCGTTCCGCGAGCATATCTACGGCTCGCGCGAGGCCGCTTCCGGTGGCACGGCCTCCGCGGGCGGCGGCGGCTGCGGCTGTTACTAGCACGACCCCGGCCGCCCGCCTGACGAATCCGCCGTGATCAAGACCCTCGTACGCGCCCTGCGGCAAGCCGGCCTGCGCCCCCGGGTGGCGGAGCCGTGCCTGCGTCTGCGCCGCCTGACGGTTGCCGCCGCGCCGCCGGCCAGCGGTGAGCGCGCGGGACTCAGGGCCCTGACGGCGGCCGCCCTGGCGCTGCCCGGCCTGGCCCAGGCACCCGCCGCCACCGCCGCGCCCGGCGATGCCGCGTCGTTCGAGTACGGCTACTACAAGCAGACGCCCTGGAAGCTGCTGGGCGGACTCAAGAGCCAGTACAGTCCGCTGCAGGTGGACAACATCGAAGCGAACGGCATGATCACGCTGGAGGATCGCTGGAAGTTCGGCTTCAACTACGCCCAGGACACCTGGTCCGGGGCGACGCCGGTGGCCTCGGCGCCCTACGCGCTGGGTGGCAACAACCCCACGCCGGCAGGCGCCTCGCCGCTGATCCGCGGCAATGGCTCCATCCTCTATGACCGCAACCTGTCGCCCTACGCGCTGGACGAGGAAACCGCGACCTATGTGCCGGACAACCGGCTGGTGCAGACGGTGGCCTCGGCTTCGGTGGAAGTCCGCAACCAGGGCGATTTCCGGCTCGGCTACGAATGGGACGAGGCGGCGGTCAACGTGGGCGGCGGCGTTTCCCAGGAGCCGGACTACAACTCCGCCTTCGGCAGCCTCAATGGCCGGATGGACTTCAACCAGAAGCTGACCTCCGCCAACCTGGGGCTCAGCTACACCAACAGCGATATCTACGCCCTGATCAATCCGCTCTATGCGCCCTACGTCAACAAGTCCTACTACGCCAGCCGCGGGCAGATCCAGACCGAGACCGACGCCAACGGCGGGGTGACGCAGCATCTGACCGGCAACCGGCAGGACTGGGCGACCCACCTCAGCGTGGCGCAGGTGATGAACAAGGACCTGCTGCTGGAATCCGGCATCGGCTTCACCCGCAGCACCGGCTTCCTCGCCAATCCCTACAAGGCGGTGGACATGCTGTATGTCGACACCAACAGTGCGCCCTTCATCGGTCCCGACTTCGGCCTGCCGGACCTCTGGGCGCCGGTGGTCGAGGGCGTCATCGAGCGTCGCCCGGAGGAGCGTAATCAGGGCATCTGGGACATCCGCCTGGTGCAGTACGTCGACGCGCTGGATGCCTCGCTGCACGGCGGCTACCGCTTCTTCATCGACAGCTGGGGCATCTCGGCGCATACCTTCGATGTCGACTGGGTGCAGCCGATCGGCGAATGGTCGATCACGCCGCGCTTCCGCTATTACTCGCAGAACGCCGCATCCTTCTACGAGCCCTATTTCCTGTTCTCCGGCGCCGCGCCGACCGCCCCCTCGGGACAGTTCAATCTGGCCGGCGTGCCGCTGGACGCCTATTCCAGCGATTACCGGCTGTCCGCCTACGGCGCCCTCAGTACCGGCGTGACCGTGGCCCGGCCGCTGGGCAAGGCGCTGGCCTTCGAGGCCGGATTCGAGTTCTACACCCACTCGGGTGATCTGCGCCTGGGCGGAGCCGGGCTCGGCAGCTGGTCGAACTTCGACTACTACCAGTTCAACGCGGCCCTCAAGGTCGACCTGTCGGCCGCCAGCACCGCCAGCCTGGATCTGGGCGACGACCCGCACGCGCATCATCACCATCACCACGAGGATCATCGCCAGCAGCACCTTGGCATGGATGCGCCTTCCGGCATCCTCTTCAACCATATGCTGGCCAAGGCCGGCGACACCATGGTCGGCGTGCGCTATTCCTACATGCTGCAGCAGGGCGGCATGTACCAGGGCACCCGCCCCGTCGGCGACCTGGAGATCGTCAACCGGGGCTGCGGTCCCTTCATCAAGTGCACGTACAAGCCCAGGGAAATGGACATGAGCATGGCCATGCTGGACCTCATGTACGCGCCGACCGACTGGCTGACCCTGATGCTGATGCCGCAGTTCATGAGCATGGACATGCACCTGACCCGCCTGGACGGTGCGCCGCCACCCAGTCCGGAGGACATCCATGCCTCCCACGGCGGCAACCCCTTCCATTCCACCGGCGGCGTCGGCGACATCGTCATGGCCGGCATGGTCAAACTCCACGAGGAGCCGGGCCACAAGGTGCATCTGACCCTGGGTTTCACCGCGCCCACCGGCAGCGTCAACGAGCGCGTCAACGGCAACTCCGAGTTCGAGCATTACGGCATGCAGCTCGGCAGCGGTACCTGGAGCATCTGGCCCAGCCTCAGCTACAACGGCTACGAGGGCGACTTCAACTGGGGCGCGCAGCTCAGCACTCTGGCGCCGCTGGAGAGCTACAACGATTCCGGCTTCGCCTTCGGCACCCTGTTCCAGACCACCGCCTGGGGCGGCTACCAGATCAAGGACTGGCTGTCCGGCTCGCTACGGGCGCTGTATACCTTCCAGGACGCCATCGACGGCCAGTACCCCAAGCCCTTCGTGCCCACTGGGCCCATGGACACCCCGCAGAGCTACGGCGGCCAGTATCTCGACATCGGTTTCGGCCTCAATGCCATGGTCATGTCCGGGGACTTCGCGGGCAACCATTTCGGCATCGAATGGCTGCAACCCGCCTACAACGACTACAACGGCTACCAGATGGAGCGCACCGGCACGCTGTGGGCCTCATGGGGTCTGTCCTTCTGATCCAGCGGCCGATCGCGAGCATCTGGCCGGGAGTGACCGTTCCGGCACCTGGGCTGCCGCGATGACCCGCGGCGGGCCGGTCTACGTCGAGCAGGCGTTCAACGCCATGGGCTCGCCCTGTGAGATCAAGCTGTATGCCAAGACCCGGCCACGGGCCATGCACATGGTCCGGCGCGCCATTGCCGAGGTCGAGCGGCTGGAGGCCCGCTATTCCCGCTATCGCCCGGACAGCCTGCTGTCGGCCATCAACCAGATTGCCGCGACCGGCGGCCAGGTGCGCGTCGACGAGGAGACCGCCGGGCTGCTGAACTACGTCGAGACCTGCTACCGGGAGAGCGGCGGCCTTTTCGACGTGACCTCGGGATTGCTGCGCCATGCCTGGCGGTTCCGCGACGGCAGGGTGCCGGAGCCGGCGACCGTCGCGACCTTGCTGGCGCGGATCGGCTGGCACCGGCTGCGCTGGGAGCCGCCGGTCCTGGCTTTTCCCGAGCCCGGCCTGGAGCTGGACTTCGGCGGCGCGGTCAAGGAGTACGCGGTGGACCGGGTCGCCGCCCTGTGCTGGGAGGCCGAGATCCGCCATGGCCTGATCAACCTGGGCGGCGACATCAAGATCATCGGGCCGCACCCCGATGGCAGTCCCTGGGCCATCGGCATCGCCCATCCGCGGCAGCCGGGCAGCTTCATCCGTACCCTGCGGCTGCAGCGGGGCGCCATGGCCAGCAGCGGCGACTACGAGCGCTGCATCGAGGTCGACGGCGTGCGCTACGGGCATGTGCTCAATCCCCGTACCGGCTGGCCGGTCCGTCACCTGGCGGCGGTCAGCGTGGTGGCCGACCTGTGCGTCGTTGCCGGCAGCGCTGCTACCATCGCCATGCTGAAGGAGGCACAGGGGCCAGCTTGGCTGGCGGAACTGGGGCTGGCGCACTTCTGGGTCGACGTCCACGGCCGCTCTGGCGGCAACTGGATGCCCGGCGCGCGCTAGCCGGCCTCCCGCATCAGCCTGCCGTGCGCGTCGCCGGCAGTCATTCCATCGGGGTTGAAAGAACATGACACGCATCCTGTCGTTTGCCCTGGCCGCCGCCCTGTTGTCCCATCCGGCCCTGGCCGACGAGATCAGGCCGGTACGGCCCGAACAGGTCGGCCTGTCCAGCGCCCGGCTGAGCCGGATCGGCGCGCTGGTGCAGCAGCACATCGATCAGCGCAAGATCGCCGGCGCCGTCGTGCTGGTGGCCCGCAAGGGCAAAATCGCCTACTTCGAGCCGCTGGGACTTGCCGATGCCGGCAAGCCCATGCGCCGGGACACCCTGTTTCGCATCGCCTCCATGACCAAGCCGCTGGTCAGCGTTGCCGTGCTGCAACTCTACGAGGAGGGGCGCCTGCTGCTGTCGGACCCGGTGGCCAAGTACATCCCGGAATTCGCCCGGCCCCGGGTGCTGGAAATGCAGCCGCAAGGCTCCGCTCCCGCCTTCCGGCTGGTACCCGCCCGGCGCGAACTGACGGTCAAGGATCTGCTCACCCACACCGCGGGGTTGCCATATCCCTTCGCCTCCGAGTGGTATCCGGGGAATCCCCTGTACCGGCAGATGCATGCCTTCTACGAGGAGGCCGGCATCAGCAGCGGGCTGTACGAGACCCAGGGCACCATCGGCGACATGGTCCGGCGGCTGGCGCGCTTGCCGCTGTCCCGCCAGCCGGGCGAGACCTTTGAATATGGCCTGGCCGCCGATGTGCTGGGCTACCTGGTCGAGGTGGTGTCGGGGATGAGGCTGGACGATTACCTGCGGCAGCGGGTGCTCGAGCCGCTGAAGATGCACGATACCGACTTCTTCATGCCGGACAGCCGGCAGCGGCGCCTGTCGGCACTGTGGAAGACCGACGGAAACGGCCGGTTGGAGAAGGTGCCCGACGGCCCGCAACGGGAGGGTGATTATGTCTACTCCGCCAGCTTCCAGACCCGCGGGCCGAAGACCTTCCTGTCCGGCGGTGTCGGCCTTACCAGCACGGCCTACGACTACTACCGGTTCTGCCAGATGCTGCTGAACCAGGGCGAACTGGACGGCGTGCGCCTGCTCAGCCGCAAGACGGTGGAATTGATGACCGCCACCAACCAGATCGGCGCGCTCAGCGCCACCACGCTGCACGACGAGGGCTGGAAATTCGGCCTGGGCGTGGCGATACAGGCAGACCGCTCGCACAACGTCGACAGCGGCGATATCGGCACATTCGAGTGGGCGGGCATTTTTTCCACACGCTTCAGCGTCGATCCGCAAGAGCAGAAAATCACGATATTCCTGTCACAGACTCACCCGTTCCATTACCATTTTGATATCTGGGACAAGCTGCTGGTCCTCTCCAGCGCCAGCATCGCCGATTGAGGTCATGAGGTCCGACATGAAACCGAGCAAGATTGCCGCTGCTGGCGGGCGCCTGGGCGCCCTGATGCTGGCGTTGCCGCTGCTGTGGCCGGCGCCTGCGCTGGCCACGGCACCGCGCATCGCACCGCAGCTGTTCGGCGAGGAGCGGGTCACCGACATCGTCGCTTACCGGTTGGCGCCGGACAGCGAGGCCGAGAGCGCCGAGAGTGCCCTGGCCGTGGCGCTTGTCGCGGCGGCCTTCGCGGCGGCGGGCCAGACGCCGGTGATCGATGTGCTGCCGTCCCGGCAGCTGGCCCGGTATGTCCTGGACCAGAACGAGGCGGCGGCCCTGATCGGTGGCCCGGGCGATCCCGGCGTCGCCGAAACGGCGGCGGACCGGCGGGTGGTGTTCTATCTGCGGGAGACCGGCGAGCCGCTCTCGCTGATCTTCAGCAAAACCCATCCACGTGCCGGTAAGCTGTTCGATGCCTTCCGCGATGGCCTGCGCCGGATTGTCGCCAGCGGCCGCTATCGGGAGCTGCTGGAGCAGCACGGCCGCGCACCCGGGGCCGCCGCGGATGCCGTGGTCCGCCTGCAGCGGCTCGATCCCGGTTGGCCGTGAACGTCCTCCGGCGATGCCGGGTAGCGCGGGCCGTTCCCGTTTCCCGCGCCAGCAGGGATGAGCCGGGATGCGCGTCCTGCTGATCGTACCCATGCCGCTAGGTTGTCCACCGCTTGCCCGTCCCCTGCCTTCGCGGGTTGCCGCGGCAACCGCCAGGGGCAGGCGCGCGGGATGGCGGCGGGTCATGGCCTTGCTGGCCTGCTGCCTGGCGGTCAGCGGTCGGGCGGCGGAGGCGCCGGCGACCATCGTGGTTCAGTCGACCGACACGCCCCCCCTCTGGTCTCCCTCCCTGCCTGACGATGGCGTCGGCGGCGCGATCCTGCGGTTGCTGTCGGCCAACGCCGGGGTTGCCTACGCGCTCGAATACCTGCCGGTCAAGCGCTTCCGCCAGAGCCGGGCGCCCTATATCGTCGGCGACCCCGACATCCTCGTGCACAAGAGGCCGCGCGCCGTCTTTCCCATCGGCATTTTCCGCTCGGCATTCTTCTTTTACCGGCCGCATCACGATATCCACGCGCTTCCCGGCATCCGGGCGCTGCGCGGATGGACGCTGGGCGTCCTGCGCGGCACCCTGGAGAATCCGGCATACTTTCTCGGCAACGGCCTTCAGGTCGAGGAAAGCGATTCGATCGAGTCGCTGTTGCGCATGTTGAAACGGGGGCGCATCGATGTCTGCATCCTGGTTGACGCGGCCGGCCAGTACATGATCAAGCGGCTGTTTCCCGACGAACAGGACCGGTTTGCCGCGATCCCCATACCGGGATCGGAACGGCCCCTGGCGCTGATGATCGATGTCAGCCAGCCGGGAGCTCGGGCCGTGGCCGAGCGCTACCGTGGTGCACTGCGCCGGACGCTCGAGAGCCGGCAATATGCCCGCATCCTCGAGGGCCTGTATGGCAAGGGCCGGATGCCACCGGATCTGCCCCGGCTGCTGCAGCGGTTCGGGCGGGCATACGCCACCGAGCAGGAGCGCTGAGTGGCATCGCGGGAGCAGGGCACCGCGCAACGGGCGCCGCGCAAGCCGCGATCGCTGTTCGGCGACCTCACCCTGGCCCTGGTGCTGCTGGTCACCGTGGTATCGGGCCTGGGCAGCCTGCTCAACTATGTCTATTTCACCCGGCAGACGCAGGCGGCCCAGGAGGCCCGTGCGGGCGAATATGCCGAATACCTGCGCGACTCGCTGGAGTGGCCGCTGTGGAACATCGACGATGAGTTGATCAGGAAAATCGGCGACGCCTTCGCCTCCAACGCCGACATGGCGACGCTGACCATCCGCGACGATCAGGATCGGGTCGTCTACCGCCACGAAAATCCCGAGCTCCAGCAGCGCCGGCAGCGGATCGCCATCCGCCACCGGGGGCAGGCGATCGGCAGTGTCGAGTTCGGCATCTCGCCCGGTCTGTACCAGGCGCGCGACCGGCAGCTGCTGACGGCCAGCCTGGCCACCATGGCCTTGCTGGTGGCGGTGCTGTTGCTGGCGACGCGCTGGATCCTGGCGCGCCTTTTGCGGCAGCCGGTTGCGGCCCTCGTGACGGCAACCAGTCACATGGTCGAGGGCAAGTACCAGAAGATCAGTCTGCCCGAGTCCTACCGGGAGTTCGCCACCATCCTGGACGGCTTCCAGGCCATGTCGGATGCGGTGGCCAACCGGGAGGACAGCCTGCGGCGGAGCAACCGGCTGCTGGCCAGCGAGATGGCCGAGCGGAACCGTGCCCAGGAGGCCCTGCGCAGCAGCGAGCAGCGTTTTGCCAAGCTGATGAAGAAGGTTTCGATTCCGCTCTGCTATGTCAGCGAAGGCGGTGTGATCGAAGGCTTCAACGATCGTTTTGACCAGGTGTTCGGCTACACCCGCGCGGAAATCCCCACCATGGAGGCCTGGTGGCGGCTTGCCTATCCCGATCCGGACTATCGCCAGGGGGCCATGACGACCTGGCGCGACGCGGTGCGCCGCGCCGCTGCGACCGGCGAGGACATCCCGCCGAACGAGTACCGGGTGACCTGCAGGAACGGCGAGGTCCGCATCATGGAGATCTCGGGCGTTGTCCTGGAGGACGACTTCCTGGCGACCTTCGTCGACATCACCGCCCGCAAGCAGGCCGAGGACGCCCTGAAACTGGCGTCGCACTATTCCAGGAGCCTGATCGAAGCCAGCATGGATCCCTTGGTGACGATCAGCGCCGAGGGCAAGATCACCGATGTCAACCGGGCCACAGAGAAGGCCACCGGCCTGGCTCGTGAGCAGCTGATCGGCAGCGATTTCGCGGACTACTTCACCGAGCCGGAGAAGGCTCGCGAGGGCTATCAGCTGGCCTTCTCGCAGGGATTCGTGACGGATTACCCGCTGGCCATCCGTCATGTCTCCGGGCATGTCACCGCGGTGCTCTACAACGCCAGCGTGTTCAACGACGAGGCCGGCAACGTGCTGGGCGTGTTTGCCGCCGCCCGCGACATCACCGAACGCCTGAAGGCCGAGACGGCGGTGCTCCAGCTCAGCCTGCGCAACCGGCTGATCCTGGACTCGGCGGGGGAGGGCATCTACGGGCTGGATAACGATGGCCGCTGCACCTTTGCCAATCCGGCCGCCTCGCAGGCACTCGGGTTCGGCGTCGAGGAACTGATCGGGCAATGCAGCCACGCCCTGTTTCACCACAGCCGGCCGGACGGCCAGCTCTATCCGCTGGAGGATTGCCCGGTGCACGGGGTCTACCGCAGCGTGGCGCCGCATCGCGGGGTCGATCTCTTCTGGCGCAAGGACGGCAGCAGTTTTCCGGTCGAGTATGTCAGTTCGCCGATCATGGAGCGCGGGAAGATCACCGGCGCGGTGGTGATCTTCAGCAATATCACCGAGCGCCGGCTGGCCGAGGAGAAGCTGCAGCAGAGCGAAAACTCCCTGGCCGAGGCGCAGCGTATTGCCCACCTGGGCAACTGGGAGCTGGATCTGGTCCGGGATCGCCTGGTCTGGTCGGCGGAAATGCTGCGGATTTTCGGCATGTCGCTGGACGAATTCGGTGCAACCTACCAGGCGTTCCTCGACCGGCTGCACCCCGAGGATCGCGAGCGGGTCAACCAGGCCTACCTGGCCTCCCTGGCCCCGGATGGCCATTTCGACATCGAGTACCGCATCCTGCGCCAATCGGATGGCCAGGAACGCTGGATCTACGCCTGCTGCGAGCATGCCCGGGATGGCGAGGGGAAGGTGGTGCGCTCCATCGGCACGGCGCTGGACATCACCGAGCGCAAGCAGGCGGAGCAGGAGCTGTGCCGCTACAAGGACCATCTGGAGGAGGAGGTACAGCAGCGTACCGCCGAGCTGGTGCTGGCGCGCAACGCGGCAGAGGGGGCCAACCGGGCCAAGAGCGTGTTCCTGGCCAACATGAATCACGAACTGCGTACGCCGCTCAACGCCATCCTCGGCTTCTCCAACCTGCTGCGCAAACAGTCCGGCCTCTCGTCCGTGCAGTGCGATTATCTCGACATCATCCACCGCAGTGGCGAGCACCTGCTGACACTGATCAACGATGTGCTGGAAATGTCCAAGATCGAGGCCGGCCGGGTGCAGATCGACAGCGCGCCGTTCGACCTCGGCGGCCTGGTCCGCGATGTGGCCGACATGATGCAGGTGCGTGCCCAGGAGAAAGGTCTGCAACTGCGGGTCGAGCAGACCTCCCGGGTACCGCGCTACATCCGCAGCGACGAGGCCAGGCTGCGCCAGGTCCTGATCAACCTGGTCGGCAATGCGATCAAGTTCACCCGCGAAGGTTCGGTTGTCGTCCACCTGGGCGTCCGGCCGGAGACCGGGGCGGAACGCCTGCTGATCGAGGTCGAGGACAGCGGCGTCGGCATCCGCCCCGAAGACCAGCCCAGAATCTTCGAGGCCTTCGTGCAGCTGGGCGAGGATGCCTCGCAGAAGGGCACCGGGCTGGGGCTGGCGCTGACGCGTCAATATGTGGAGCTGATGGGGGGACATGTTCGGGTCGATAGCATCCCTGGCCGGGGCTCGCGGTTCGCGGTCGACTTGCCGCTGGAGCGGGCCGATGTCCCCGCCGGCGACGCGCCTGCGGCGCAGACGGCGCGCGAGGTGGTGGGACTCGCGCCGGGCCAGCCGGTTCGGCGCATCCTGATCGTGGAGGATCAGCGGGAAAACCAGCTGCTGCTGGCCCGGCTGATGCGGGATCTCGGCCTCGAGGTCAAAATCGTCGAGAATGGCGCGCTGGCGGTGGCCCTGTTCCAGCGCTGGCGCCCGCATCTGGTCTGGATGGACCGGCGCATGCCGGTGATGGACGGTATCGAGGCCACCCGGCGCATCCGTCAGCTGCCCGGCGGGAAGGATGTGAAAATCGTTGCCGTCACCGCCTCGGCCATGGCCGAACAGCGCGCCGAGATGCTGGCGGCCGGCATGGACGATGCCATCAACAAGCCCTATCGCTTCCACGAGATTTACGAATGCCTCGCCCGGCAGCTGGGCGTGGCCTATGTCTATGCCGATCCCGCCCCCGCCGCGTCTGCCGCGCCCACGCCGGCGCTGACGGCCGATCGCCTGGCCCGGCTGCCTGAACCCTTGCGGCATGCGTTGCGCGAGGCCCTGGAAAGCCTTGAAAGCGAGCGCATCGATGCGGCCATCGCCCAGGTCGGCGAACATGATGCCGAGCTGCGCGACCAGCTGGCGCAACGGGTGGAGAACTTCGATTACCCGGCCATTCTCAACGTTTTGTGACCCCAGAGGACCATTTCGGCAATGAACAGCAAAGGACGCATCCTGGCCGTCGACGATACCCCGGCCTCCCTGAAACTCCTGAACGATCTGCTCAAGGCGGAAGGCTACGAGGTGCGCTCCGCCATCAGCGGCGAACTTGCCCTGCGCGCCGCGGCGATCGATCCACCCGAGCTGATCCTGCTCGACATCCGCATGCCGGACATGAACGGCTTCGAGGTCTGCCAGCGTCTCAAGGCGATGCCGGAGACCCGCGACGTGCCGGTCATCTTCGTCAGCGCCGTCACGGAAACCGATGAAAAGGTGCAGGGGTTCGAGTTCGGTGCCGTCGATTTTGTGACCAAGCCCTATCAGCGCAACGAGCTGCTGGCGCGGGTGCGCACCCATCTGGAGCTGAATCGCCTGCGCAACCATCTGGAAGAGCTGGTGCAGCAGCGTACCGAGGCCCTGCTGGCCAGCGAACAGCGCTTGCGCACCAGCCGGCTGGATTCCATCGCGGCGCTGGCGGCGATGGTCGAGCTGCGCGATCCCTACACCGCCGGCCACCAGCGGCGCGTCGCCGAGCTTGCCGTGGCGCTCGCCCGGCAGCTGCAACTGCCGGAGGCACAGGTCGAAGGCATCCAGCTGGCCAGCGTGGTCCATGACGTCGGCAAGATCCGGATTCCGGCCGAAATCCTCAGCAAGCCGGGGCGGCTCACCGAACTGGAGTTCGCCCTCATCAAGCAGCATGCCCAGGCCGGCTACGAGATCCTCAAGACCATCGATTTCCCCTGGCCGATTGCCCGCATTGTCCAGCAGCATCACGAGCGCCTGGACGGCAGCGGCTACCCCGACGGTCTCCGGGGCGATGCGATCCTGCTGGAATCCCGCATCGTCGCCGTTGCCGACGTGGTCGAAGCCATGCATTCCCATCGACCCTACCGGCCCGGCCTCGGCATCGAGGTCGCGCTGGACGAAATCGCCAAGCATCGTGGCCAGCTCTATGATCCCGACGTGGCCGATGCCTGCCTGGCGCTCTTCCATGAGCATGGCTATACGCTGGCGCGCTAGCATCCTGAGAGGGAGGAGCAATAGTGACTGCCAGGCTGCCAAGCCTATCAGGCTGACTTTTCGCATCGAGCCTTGCCTGAAAGAGACGCTGCGCACAGCAGCCGCCCACGAGCACCGCTCCATCGCCAACATGGTGGAGGTGTAATGACCCAGCGAAATCTGCACAGGTTAAGCTGCTAATTTGAAAACCTCGGATGGGGTTTTCATTCCCAATGCCTGATGAGGGCGTTGATGGTTGTAGAAATGAATCCAGTCGCCCACCGCTCGTGATGCGTGCTGTAAGGTTTCGAACCGGTGACGATGGATGCACTGCTCTTTTAAAGTCCGAATGACCCGTTCCACCAACCCGTTTTGCTGTGGGGTGTAAGGCGTGATGAATTCCTGCCTCAAACCATGGCTTTTGACGAGCGCGCTGTAGCTCCGACTCGAGAAAACGAGCCCATTGTCTGATCGAAGCAGGAAGGGCTCATGCGCGGCGCCTAGGGAACCTCTGAATAAATCTGCATTTCGGCGAGTGAAGGCCGAGTTGGGTCGTTTTTTTCAGTCACCGTGTCGAAAAGCTCGCGTTTTGACTCATGGCTCGCCGGTAATTGTTGCTTTGTTGGGCACCTCGAAAAACCTCTTTTTCTGAAAAATCACGTCCTGTAAATCAGTAGGTTATAGAGATAAATCTGACGAAATCCGGGGTTTTTCGAGGTGCCCTGTTGGGGGTTTCCCCACGCTGCGGACGGATGACTCCCGTCATGCTAGCAACTCCCTGCGCTTGAGATAGAGGTTCGCCAGGCCCACCAGCATGAAAACCTGGGCGGCATTCTTGGCCAATCCTTTGTAGCGGACTTTGGTATAGCCAAACTGGCACTTGATGACCCGGAACAGGTGTTCCACCCGGCTGCGGATGGCGGAGTGCTTGCGGTTCCTCTGCTTCTGGCTGGACCCTAAGCGGGACTTTGGACGCGCTTTCAGCGCAACACCCCAGTAGACACCCGCTCTCCGGGCAGCACGCTTGCAGGAATTGTTGGCATACGCCGCATCGCCCAATACCGCTCGGTCGTCCTCCCGCAGGAGGTTGGGCAGTTCGGTGATATCCGCCACATTGGCGGGTGTGACGGATACGGTATGGGCAAGACCGCTATCCACATCCGCGCCGACGTGGATTTTCATGCCGAAGTACCATTGCTTCCCTTTCCTGGTCTGATGCATTTCGGGATCGCGGGCCTTATCCTGGTTCTTGGTCGAGGGCGGGGCATGAAGGATCGTGGCATCGACCATCGTGCCGCCCTTCAGCAACAGACCTTGCTCTTCCAGAACGTCGTTGATCGTGTTCATGAGCTTGGCCGTCAGTGCGTGCCGCTCCAGCAGGCGCCGGAAGTTCAAGATCGTGGTTTCGTCCGGCAGTGTGAACGGCCCCGGGTTTTGAGGAGGCTCCAACACTTGAGAAGATGGAGCCATGAACAAGTCAACAAAGTTCTCACCCGAGGTGCGCGAGCGCGCTGTGCGCATGGTGCAAGAGCACCGGGGCGACTACCCGTCGCTGTGGGCAGCCGTGGAATCGATTGCGCCCAAGATTGGCTGCGTGCCGCAGACGCTGCTGGACTGGGTCAAGCGCGAGGAAGTCGATGCCGGCCAGCGTGATGGCCTGAGCAGCAGCGAGCGCGAACGCCTCAAGCAACTGGAGCGTGAGAACAAGGAGCTGCGCCGCGCCAACGACATCCTCAAGGCCGCCAGCGCGTTTTTCGCCCAGGCGGAGCTCGACCGCCGCTTGAAGAGCTGAAGCGCTTCATCGACCAGCACCGCAACATGTTCGGGGTCGAGTCCATCTGCCAGGTGTTGCAGATGGCCCCGTCGTGTTATTGGCGCCACGCGGCCCGCCGGCGCCGGCCTGAACTGCGCAGCGCCCGCGCCCAGCGTGACCAGGCCCTTGCGGCTGACATCCAGCGCGTGTGGCACGCCAACTGGCAGGTCTACGGTGCCGACAAGGTCTGGCTGCAGATGAACCGCGAAGGCATCCGGGTGGCGCGTTGCACGGTCGAGCGGCTGATGAGGCGCCTGGGGCTGCAGGGCGCGCGTCGAGGCAAGAGCGTTCGCACGACCACGCCAGATGCAGCAGCGCCGTGCCCGCTGGACCGGGTCAATCGGGTGTTCAAGGCCGAGCGTCCCAATCAACTGTGGGTGTCGGACTTCACCTACGTCAGCACGTGGCAGGGCTGGCTGTACGTGGCCTTCGTCGTCGACGTGTTTGCCCGGCGCATCGTGGGCTGGCGCGTCAGCCGCACCATGCAGACGGACTTCGTGCTTGATGCGCTGGAGCAGGCCCTGTACGAGCGTCAGCCCGCTGCCAATGCCCTGGTGCACCATTCGGACAGGGGGTCGCAATACCTGTCCATTCGGTACACGGAACGCCTGTCCGAAGCCGGCATCCGACCCTCGGTCGGGAGCAAGGGCGACTCCTACGACAACGCGCTGGCCGAGACCATCAACGGGCTGTACAAAGCCGAATGGATTCACCGCCGGGGCCCCTGGAAAACCAGGGAATCCGTGGAACTGGCCACCCTGCAATGGGTGCATTGGTTCAACCACATCCGACTGCTCAAGCCGATTGGGGGCATCCCTCCGGCAGAAGCTGAGGCAAACTACTGGCGGCAACTCGCCAGTGAGGCCGCCACATCGGCCTCAACTTAAACCAACTGGCCTCCTCGATACCCGGGGCCGTTCAGCTCTGGCATCTACGCGTCAACACTAGGAAAGCGCGATGATGGGCAGCGGATGGGCAAAGCGGCCACACATACCTTGAATGATGCGATCAGTTACTCTGCCCGAGCTGGTACAGGGCATATTCAAGTTCTGACGCAATTTCCTTGTACTCTGGATTGGCCGCGGCCAATGTCAACAGGGAGAGCAATGAGTCACTCGGTTGATCGGCACTTGCGAATGTCCCTATGGCCGAGGCGATGCCAGATGCCAGGCTCAAATTTTTGCCACCCAATGCTGCCTGCAGGCGTCGTTCAAGCTCGGCCAAGGTGTTTTGATCATCCTCTGTGCCTTTCTGGGTGTCGTTGAAGTCCTGTAATGCCCGGGCACTCCAGTATTCGATTTCCGAATCCATGGATGTTTTCGCTGCCTGCGACAGAACGCGACTCTGTCCTGCGGGGTGGGTCGAATTGAGTGCTTCGCGAGACTGCAAGCGGATACCAGTCGCCGCGTTGCCCTGCGAACTGGAAAGGGATACGGTTGAAACTGTACCGGCCGAAATTTCCTCTGCAGCTGCGATCTGATACAGCCTTGCTGCCGCCAACCCGGAGACGCGGACATCATTCAACAGGGTCTTGAGCAGCGGAAGGCTCTCTGTGGCGCACTGAGCAATGTATGTGGGTGAGGTGGAAATGGTATTGACCAGAAAGCTGATCTGCCCACCGGTCAGGCCTGCCGGGTCAACTTTTGCGTAAATTTTATTGATCTTTTTGCAGGTCGACGCTGCGGTGTCGTTGAGTATCGACAGGGTTCCGGCGGCGAACAACCGCCTTTCGAGCTTGCTGGCCGTCAGGTTGCTTCGGATCTGCCCTTTGAATCGGGACCAGTCGACACCCCTGTTATGGGCGCTGGACGCTGACATGTAGAGGATTTCCCAGCCTTTTTCACGCTGATTAGCGGCCTTGAACAGGGCGCTGATACCGGCACGGGTGTCGAGGACCGCTGGTAAACCGTCATAAAGCGTATCCGGTTCATCGAGGGCGAGGGCAGCTGCCTGTTTGCGATTGAGTCCATGAAATGGAGAGGACGGATCAGCAGGGGTGGGGCAATTCTCGGCAGAGGCTTTGACGAGATCGTCAGTCAGGTAGGCGGTAGTCTTGAAGATATTGTCGAGATTGGCGGTATACCATTCAATGGCCCATGCATCCTCCGAACGTACCGGTGTCTGATATTTGCTGGCGACGGCTTCAAAATTGTCGATATAGCATTGTTCGGTTATTGCATACTTCGGCAGTATGATTTCTGGGAAGTTTAGGTTGACCAAGGAGAACCAATAGTCGGATCTTTGATTGATCTCGTCGTTGTAGCTGCACAGCGTGCATGTGTAGGCGGGCGGCACAAATCTGGCCCATCCCAGATATTTGTCGATGGAAATGGTGGATGGGTTGACCTGAATGCCATTATTTATATACCACTGCTTGATAATGGAATAGGTCATCCAGACAGCTTCGCGAAATTTATTTATATCCAGATGCACCCGATCCGGATTATGGCCCGCTACCGCATGGCCAAAATATGCTTCATACCCCTCATGTGCGAAGCTATCCAGGTAGGTATGCAGTGCCATGCCCAGTGCATAGGGGTCATTGGCTTCCAGCCCCTTGTTTACGTTGTGTTTGGCAAACTCTGAGTTGCGACGGGTGACACCATAGGAATTGACGAGCCATCCCTCGTCCATCTTGGCTGGAAAGTGCCAGTTCCTTCTCTGTTGTGCCTTGGTTGGATTCAGTGAAGGCAGCGTGTTGGGGTTATCGTCCACATACTGGTTTGACATGGCCGCCAGGAGCTTCTTTTCCACCATGGGCGAACCGGTTCTATCCAAATCGGCCAGAATCATGGCTATCACATAATAGTGAACATCCCTGTCATAAGCCAAAGTTCGAGAGGGCTCAATGGCAATGCAGGTTGCTGAAACCAGTATTTTCCAGATGTTTGATTTTCTGATCTTCATGAGATTGGCCTAGTCTATTGTACACCATGGTAACGAACTGACTTCGGTTCGATGGCTGTTGACGCCACAAGTGATATTTTGCATTGCGGCTTGCAAGAGCTCCTGGTATCTGGCGGGAAATTAACCAGATGCGTGTTGTGTTTCTGTGGGTGAGAGTCAATTACTGCCCCTTTAGAGAGAGCAGTCAAGTCTGCCG
This sequence comes from Methyloparacoccus sp. NF-16, assembly GCF_056880625.1. Taxonomy (NCBI): domain Bacteria; kingdom Pseudomonadati; phylum Pseudomonadota; class Gammaproteobacteria; order Methylococcales; family Methylococcaceae; genus Methyloparacoccus; species Methyloparacoccus sp. NF-16. The sequence goes on from NZ_CP174130.1 coordinate 1,184,406, forward strand.
ATAGCGCTTCGAGGGGTAAGGTCGGAAGTGTTGAGGTCGGCTTGTATCGAATCGGTAGGCCATGTAGTCATTGTGGTTCAAAAAAGGTGAAAAATTTTTTTCGTCGCTATGGGTGGAGTTTTCCACAAGATTCATCTACACACTATCTTCATTCCAGATATGATGCTCACGATCTTCAGGATGAAGTTTTTGTCGATTTTCAGGGTCAATATGCCAATAGGACTGGTCAATGGCGGATTCTTCGTAGAAGGGTTTCCGTTCATGGAAGAATGGACACCAGAAATTCTCTACCGTTTTGACGAGATAGGTGGACCATTCATAGAGGCCCACGCTGAGTGGACAGTAGAGGTTGCAGTTGAACGCCCAGAAAACTTTCAAGCTGGCCCAGGGAGCCGTAGGGTCAAAGCGAAAAGTGATCTGTTCCCGCATGCTGCTGTACCTGAATGTATTCCCTTTAGGGAGAAAGTCGCGATAGCCTTTGAGGTTCTTTGCCCCCAATATGGCGAGGTGCGCGTACAGAATCAACGCACCCAGAAGCACGAACGGCAGGGATAGGAAAAGAGGCAGATAGATAAGGGCGGCACCTAAATATCGTCGCCATGCCGGCAGTTCGTAGAAGCTTTTGCCAATTGCGATGCGGTCATTCCGACATTGCTCACAGGTCTTGGTTTGCATGTGCTTGCCTCTTAAAGTGTATTGTTGCGGCCTGGCTTGAAGGGGATCGGCTATCCCTTGGCATATCGGGTATTTGTCAGGTTCCGGATGATTCAATATCAGTAAAGAGTTATCCTCTGTTTATGGCCCGAACCGGCTTAGCAGCATTCATCCAGGAACAACGTGACGCAGGCCCAATCGATGCAACTTAACCTCCATGCCAATGCCACTACCACGCCTAAGGTCCGCGCGGCTATCCAGGCATCCCCATTGTCTGACCGCAAACTGGCGGCTGAGCTGGGCGTGTCAGTCAGCACCGTCCGCCGTTGGCGTCAGCGAACTTCCGTGGCGGATCTCTCGCACACGCCGCATCGGTTGCCGACGACCCTGAGTCCGGCCCAAGAACGACTGGTAGTCGAACTACGCCAACTGTTGGAGTTGCCCTTGGATGATCTACTGGTGGTCACCCGCGAATTCATCCATCCCGAGGTGTCGCGCTCGGGCCTGGCCCGCTGCCTCAGTCGCCATGGCCTCCCGGACTTGCGGACCTTGAAGACCCAGCGCACCGCGGCCCAAGCCATTCCCGCGAAGTCCTTCAAGGCCTATGAACCGGGCTATGTCCATGTCGACGTGAAATATCTGCCGAAGCTCGGCGAGGCGCCCCGCCAGTATCTGTTGGTCGCCATCGATCGGGCGTCCCGCTGGGTCTATGTCGCGGTCAAGCCCAACAAACGTGCGCATACCGCCAAGGCCTTCTTCAAGGCTGTGATCCGTGCCGCCCCTTTCAAGATTCAGAAACTCCTCACCGATAACGGCAAGGAATTCACGGACCGCTTCACGGCGCAGGGCGAACGCACGCCGATCGGTGACCATCCGGTCGACCAAGTTTGTGCCCAGGAACAGATCGAACATCGCCTTATCCCGCCCCGTCGCCCGCAAACCAACGGCATGGTCGAACGATTCAATGGCCGCATCAGCGACATCCTGATGACTCATCACTTCGACTCAGGTGACGATTTAACCCAGACCCTGCAGAGGTATGTCTACCTCTACAATTACCACATCCCGCAAAAAACTTGAATCACAAAACCCCTATAGATACCCTGAAGGCTTGGCAAACAACCCACCCTCACTTATTTAAAAAACACGTTATTAATCATCCGGGACCCGATAGGTATGATCAGCACGACAGCCGATAGGTCGCCTCTTCACCGAAGTGACCTTATGGGTGGGATGCCTATATGATGTCTTTGCACCCCCCGAGGCATCAACGCTGATCATCATGCGCCAATCCTGCTGGATCATCTTTGGTTGACACGTCGCCTCGCTCCGGCGTTTCGCACAATCACGGCGTTTCTGTCAGCAGCAATGAGTTCGAGGTGCCCGTCAGGAGCCGGCTGAACGATATATGTGGACACCCACCGGACACTGCTCTTGAGTGGATGTGATTTTCAAATTCGAGTGGATGCATGCCGATGATTGATCTTGGTGCATCGTGGCATTCCATCTCGAGGGTAGGAAAACCCAGCGCCACTTTTGACGCTGGGTCCGAGGCGATGCCTGTTCAGAGCACCAGGAACAGAAGCACGAGTCCGCCGACGACGTAATACAGCCGGGGGAGGCGATTCTGCCAGCCACCAATTGCCCAGGTGTCGACCACTTTGAGCCAGTTCAGCATGCATGCGGTGTGTTGGCAGCCATCGCCTCTACACCCGGTTTTTTCCTCTTCGGCCATGGGTCTCCTCCAGATCATTGTTGTTATGGTGGCCGCCTAGACGGCGCTGCCATGGTACTCCGCCGTCAACGCCTGACAAGCGTTTGTTGCTAACAAAATCTGTCAGGCGCCAGGAATGGGCGATGTCGGGGAATCCGAAAGACCTCCCGGCGGAGCCACGCCCAAAAAACCGGCGAATCGGGCTGCTCTCGGCCTGGCTCACGGCGTTTCATGGGGAACGAGGCGGTAATTCGAGGTTCCCACCAGCACGGCGGCTTCAGAGCCTGGTCGCGGAGCCGGGGATGGTCAGCGCCGCCGGCGGGGCGCTCCGGGCGTAGCCTGTCGCGTTGAACAGGAAGAACTGGCAGCCGAAGATCAGGTTGGCCAGCAGCAGGTGAAAGGGCTGCACATAGGCCGGGAAGCCCAGCCGGTCCAGCGTCACCCCGGTCAGGATGGCCACCACGACCAGCCCTGCCAGCAGCAGGCCCACCCGGCGCAGGAGATGGCCGGGTGCCAGCGCCTGCCACAGCTTCCACGCCAGCCACAGGTTGGTGAACAGGATCACGGAAGAGAACGAGCGGTGCACGTAGAAGATGATCGGGAAATGCTCGCGCCAGATATTGCGCTCGGCGATCACCTGCGCGTTGGTGATGCCATCCACCGCCTCGCGAATCTGCGTGCCCATCGCCACCTGCAGCAGCGTCAGGCCCAGCGCCACGCCCAGCACCGTCCGCCAGCGCGGTGGCAGGCCACGGGTGTCGAGTCCGGTCAGCCAGTCCCGCCGGGCACGGCAGAGGGTATGGAGCAGCAGCGACACGATGATGAAGGCGACCACCATGTGCACGGTGATCAGGACCGGTTTCAGTTCGCTGGCCACCACCCGTGAGCCCAGCCAGCCCTGGAAGCCGACCAGCAGGAAAGCGCCCAGCGCCTGGTGGAAGACGGGCGGATCGGTCCTGCGGAACGGCCAGGCGCGGAGGAAGGTGGTCAGGATCAGCAGGCCGATGGTGACGCCCAGCAGCCGGTTCACGTATTCGGTCCAGGTCTTGACCGGGTTGAAGGTGGTGTCGCCGTAGCCGATGTATTTCTCGTGATAGTCCGGCGGCAGCTGCGATTCCTGCGTGGGCGGGATCAGCCGTCCGAAACAGGTCGGCCAGTCCGGACAGCCCATGCCCGAACCCGAGGCCCGCACCACGCCGCCGACGAAGATCAGCAGGTAGACCGCAAGCACGGTGATGAGTCCGATGCGCCAGAATTTGTCGATGGGGTCGGTGGAAGGGGTCATGCGGAAAGCGCTCCCGGGTTGTGTCGTTGAGCCGGTGGGGTGATGGGCCGCCGGTACCGGTTGCCCGCCAGCGGGATCGGACCGGAAATCCCGAACATCATTCGTGACCGTGATCCGTCCGGCCTATTTGCGCCAGAACGCCGGCGTGAACAGGATCAGTGCCGTGAAGACCTCGATGCGGCCGAGAAACATCGCCAGGGTGCAGATCCAGGTCTGGAAGTCGGTCAGGCCGGCATAGTTGCTGGCAGGGCCGACTTCGCCGAGGCCGGGGCCGGCGTTGTTGATGCTCGCGATCACGGCCGTCAGGGACGAGATGAAGTCCAGATCGCTGATGACCAGCAGCAGGGTCAGGATGACGATGGTCATGAAGTAGGCAAAGATGAAGCCCAGCACCGACAACACGATGCGCGAGCTCACCACGGTATGGCCCAGTTTCAGGGGGTTGATCGCCGAGGGGTGCGTCAGCTGGAACATCTGGTTCTGAGTTTGCTTGATCAGGATCAGGGTGCGCATCATTTTGATGCCGCCCCCGGTGGAGCCGGTGCAGGCCGCGACACAGCTAACGAACAGCATCCACAGCGGGGCGAAGATCGGCCAGTCGTTGAAGTCGGTGCTGGCGAAGCCGCAGTCCGTTCCGATCGACACCAGATTGAAGCTGGCATGGCGCAGGGCGGTGAAATAGTCCTCGTAAACCCCCTCCTGCCACAGGTAGAGCCCCAGCCCGGCGCAACTGCCCAGCATCAGGACCAGAAAGGGCATGGCTTCGAGATCGTGCCGGTAGGGGGTCAGGCTCCGTTGCTGCAGGGCGATGAAATGGGTGGCGAAATTCATGCCCGCCAGCAGCATGAAGACGATCAGCACGAATTCGATTTCCGGTGAGTTGAAGAAGCCGACGCTGGCGTCATGGGTCGAGAAGCCGCCCAGTCCCATGGTGGCGAAGGCGTGGCAGACGGCGTCCAGCCAGTCCATGCCGGCCCAGCGCAGGGCCAGGATGCAGGCGACGGTGATGAGGGCGTAGGTCACCCAGAGATTCTTGGCCGTCTCGGTGATGCGCGGCGTCAGCTTGCTGTCCTTGATGGGGCCCGGCGTTTCGGCGACATAGAGCTGGCGGCCACCGATGCCGAGGATCGGCAGAATGGCCACGGCCAGCACGATGATGCCCATGCCGCCGAGCCAGTTGAGCTCGTGGCGCCACAGGTTGATGGCCGGGGGCAGATAGTCCAGGTTGCTGAGCACCGTCGAGCCGGTGGTCGTCAGGCCCGACATGGTCTCGAAATAGGCGTCGGTGAAGGACAGGTCCTGCAGGTAGGAGGTCAGCGGAAAGGTGGCGAAGGCCGCCATGCCCAGCCAGGCCAGTACCACCAGGATGAAGCCGTCGCGGGCCTTGATGTCCTGCTGGAAATGGCGCGTCAGGCCGAACAGCGCGGCACCGATGCCAAGCGTCAGGCCCATGTCCATGACGAACAGCAGTTCGGTGCCGTCGTCGTAGATCAGCGCGGTGGCGATGGGCAGCAGGTAGGTGATGCTGAAGACCACCAGCATCATCCCGAAGATGCGGGCGAGGGAAAGCAGGCGGGTCACGGCGTCGGGTCCAGGGTCCGGGCGCCGCTGGCCGGCCACGGCATGGTGGCGCCGCCCGGGTGTTCAGAAGAAACGGGCATTGATGGCGAAATGGGTCAGGATGCTGGCGGCATAGCCCAGCGCGATGGCCGGCAGCCACTTGAGATGCGTCATGAAGGAATAGATGCCCTTGGTCTGCCCCAGCAGGCCGACGCCGGCCGCCGAGCCGATCGCCAGCATGCTGCCGCCGACGCCGGCGGTCAGCGTCACCAGCAGCCACTGGCCCTCGGAAATCTTCGGCGCCATGGTCAGCACGGCATACATGATGGTGCCATTGTCGATGAAGGCCGACACCACGCCGACCAGCACATTGGCCAGCGTCGGATCGAGGTCGGTGTAGAGGAAGTTCGAGGCCAAGGTCAGGTAGCCGATGAAACTCAGGCCGCCGACGCTGACCATGACGCCGTAGAAAAACAGCAGGGTGTCCCACTCCAGTCGCGAGACATTGTGGAACACGTCGAAATACGCATGCTGGTCGGTCAGCTCGCTCCTGACCGCCTCGGCGACTTCATGGTCCTCGTCCGCCGGCAGCGGGTCGACCAGGGTTCCCTGGTCCTTCGCCCGTGAGCTGTAGAGGTAGTAGAAATAGAAGCTCAGGTAACTGAGGCCCGCCAGCATGCCGGCCGCCGGCGGCAGGTCGAGGAAGTTCTCGAAGCAGACCGCCGTGATGATGGTCAGGAAGAACAGCGCGATGATGCCCAGCGCCCCGCGCCGCATCGGCATCAGCTGGGTGGCGGCGGCCGGCTGCCCGCGGGGAACCCAGAAGTTCATCAGCATGGCCGGGACGACGAAGTTGACGACCGCCGGCAGGAACAGCGAGAAGAAGTGCGCGAACGGCACGACACCCTTCTGCCAGACCAGCAGCGTGGTGATGTCGCCGAACGGACTGAAGGAGCCGCCGGCGTTGGTCGCCACCACGATGTTGACGCAGGCGACGCCGATGAAGCGGCGATTGTCCCGGGCCATGGCCAGCACCACGGCGCCCATCAGCAGGGCCGTGGTCAGGTTGTTGAGCACCGAGGACATGAAGAACGACAGGGTGCCGGTGATCCAGAACAGCTTGCGGTAGCCGAAACCCTTGCTCAGCAGCCAGACCCTGAGGTTGTCGAACACGCCACGCTGCTCCATAGCATTCAGGTAGGTCATCGACACCAGGATGAACAGGAACAGCTCGGCGTAGCCCTCCAGGCTGCTGCGGAAGGCATGTCCGGAGACCTCGCCCATGCCGCCCCGCACGTAGACCGCGCCGATCAGCACCCAGATCAGGCTGGCGGCGAACACCATCGGCTTGGATTTCCGCAGCATGGTCGATTCTTCGAGCATGGCCAGGATGTAGGCCAGGAAGAAGATGGCGAGGGCGCCGTAGCCGACCCAGTGGTGGGTGAGATCCAGCGGCGGACCATCCGGGGCCGCGGCAAGAACGGTCGCCGGCAGCCCGAAACCCAGGAGCGCGGCGATGAACGACAGGAAGACTGGCATGGGGCTTGGTGTCCTTGGCAGCATTGAATTCCAGTATTCAGGTGGATGTCGAGCGGCCGGCCGGCGCATGCCGGCCTCCCCGGCAGGCGGATCAGGCTGCGGAATGATACCCGAGCGCATCCCGTTGCGGCGCGGCGCGTCTTCCTGCCGGCGGCTGTCCGCCGCCTCGGCAAGCGTTCCGGGCGGCCGTGTGCGCATGGCTGCTACACATACTGCCGCCGCAGCAGCTCGGCGGCGCTTTCGTCCAGCAGCTCGCGCCGGCGCACGTTCTCGAAGATGGCCAGCAGGTCGTCGGCCCGCTGGCGGCGTTTCTCGCTACCGCTGAAATCATGCAGGATCTGGCCCTTGTGCATCATCACGATGCGGTCGCCCAGGTTCACCGCCTGCTGCATGGCATGCGTGACCATCAGCGTGGTCAGGCGTTCCCGGCGGATGATGCGGTCGGTGAGGGCGATGACCTGATCGGCACTCCGCGGGTCGAGGGCCGCGGTATGCTCGTCCAGCAGCAGCAGGCGCGGCTTCAGCCAGCTCGCCATGAGCAGGGTCAGCGCCTGGCGCTGGCCGCCGGAGAGGCTGCCGATGGCGGTGTCGAGCCGGTTTTCCAGTCCCATCTTCAGCTCGCGGACGCGGTCGCGCAGCTCGTCCATGCGCGCTGCCGAGGTGGCCCAGCCGAGGCCGCGGAACAGGCCGCGGCGCATCGCCAGGGCGAAGTTCTCGGCGATGGTCATGTTCGGCGCGGTGCCCGAGAAGGGGTTCTGGAACACCCGCCCGATCAGCGCGGCGCGCCGGTGCTCCGGCCAGTCGGTGACGTCGTGGCCGTCCAGCGCGATGCGGCCGCTGTCGAGCCGGAAGCTGCCGGCGATGGCATTGAGCAGCGTCGACTTGCCCGAGCCGTTGCCGCCGAGCACGATGACGAAGGCCCCCTCGGCGATTTCCAGGTCGACCCGCTGCAACGGGCGTACCTCGTTGACGGTGCCGGCATGGAAGGTCTTGCTGGCGGCGCTGAGCCTGACCAGCGGCGTCGGTGTGCTCATGCGTCCTCCCGCCGTCGCGCCGTCGACAGCCTGGCCAGGATGTCCGGCAGGATCAGCGCGGCGAACACGAACACCGCTGTCACCAGCTTCAGGTCGTTGGGGTTGAGGCCGAACGACAGGGCGATGGCCACCAGTTCCCGGAACAGCACCGAGCCGAGCACGGCGCCGGCGATGGCGAGTCCCACCCCCGCGCCGGCGCCGGTCATGGCCTCGCCGATGATGACGCTGGCCAGGCCCCAGACGACCATGCCGATGCCCATCTGGGCGTCGGCGAAATTCTGGTACTGCGCCCACAGCGAACCGGCCAGTCCCACCAGCCCGTTGGCCAGCGCCAGGCCGATCACCCGGTAGGCCTCGACCGGGCCGCCCAGGGCGCGAACCATCTGCGGGTTGTCGCCCGAGGCGCGCATGGCGGTACCGAGGTCGGTCTTGAGGAAGGCCCACAGCGCCGTCGCCACCGCCGCCACCAGCAGCGCCATGAGCAACAGCACGGTCAGGTCGGCACTGGCCACCTCCCAGCCGAGCAGGTCGATGCGCTCGGCGCCGAACCAGGCCAGGCCCAGGTCCTCGCACAGCGTGGACAGGGTGGTCGCGCCCAGGAAGGGCAGGTTGCTGCGACCCATGACGCGAAGGTTCACCGAGTACAGCGCCGTCATCACCAGGATGCCGGCCAGCAGGGCGTTGATGCGGAAGCGGGTCTGGAGGATGCCGGTCACCGTGCCGGCCGCCATGCCGGCGAGGAAACCGGCCCCGGTCGCCGGCAGCGGATGCATGCCGCCCTTGACCAGCAGCACGCCGGTGACAGCGGCGCCGAGGGTCAGCGAGCCGTCCACCGTGATGTCGGCGATGGCGAAGATGCGGAACGACAGGTATACGCCGATGGCCAGCAGGGCGAGGATCGTGCCCAGGGTCAGCGCGCCGATCAGGAGCGTCATGGCGGGGTCTCCGGCGGGTTGGCGGGCGGGACGTCGAGATGCAGCGGCGCGCACCAGATCGCGCCGCGGCGGAGGTGGCTCTCGCCGGCGCCGATGCCCTCGCGGTCGTCGTTGAGCAGGTGCAGGACGCCGCGCAGGCACTCGCTCTCCAGCAGCCCGGCCAGGGTCGGGGCCAGCTCGATCAGCCCCTTGTGGACCGGGCGATAGGGCACCACGGCGGCATGGCAGTGGGCGTCGAGCTCGCCACCATGGCCGAGGGGACGCAGCAGGCCGGCCAAGGGTGCCCGGGGGCCGCGTGCTACCACGCCGACGATCAGGCAGGTTTCGCTGGCGTGCGCGGGCTCGGCGGTGAACAGCAGGCGGTCGCGCAGGGCCGGGAATGCGAACCAGTCGTCCGCCGGCCGCTCCGGCGGCGCCTGCAGGGCGGCGCCGACCAGGCTGGCGGTTTCCGCGACCATCACCAGCACTGCCTGCTCCGTCGCGCAGCGTTCCAGCGCGGCGGCGGCCAGCTGGCCGAGCGGCAGGGGCGGGGAATCGGGCAGCAGGCCGAAGCGCAGCAAATGGCGGAACCGGCCGCTGGCATGCAGCCCGTAGTACAGGCGCAGGCTGGCGACGAGATCGCCTTCGCTGACCAGCCAGTCGGGATGCGAGGGGTCGTCGCCTGGCAGGCAGACGGCGAGCCCGGCGACGCCCAGCAGTTCCCCGGCCCGTGCCGGATTGACCTCATCGCCCAGCGAGCCCAGTCCCAGCGCCAGCGAGTCTGCCGTCAGGCGCAGCGCCAGGGGTTCCGCCAGTGCCAGGCTGCCGGCCGGCGACAGGGGCTGCCCGGCCACGCGCCCGGCAAACCGCGCGCCGGCATCCAGTGTGTAGGCCTCGTAGGTTTCGCCGCCCCAGGACCAGCTTTCCCGCTGCGGCGTCGCTACCGGCGATGGCGCGGCGGCGGGCGGCGGCTCGATCAGCCGGTGGAAGCCGACCATGTCCAGCACTTCCCGCACCTGCGTCGATTGCGCGCTGATGTGCAGCTTGCCGCCGATGCTCTTCAGCTGCTTGGCCAGCAGCATCAGCACGCGGATGCCGGCGGAACTCAGATAGTTGACCTGGGCGAGATCGAGGATGACGCTGTGGCAGCCGACCAGCAGGGTTTCCTGCAGGGTCTTGCCGACCGTGCCGCTCCAGGCAGCATCCAGCCGGCCGGCGAGTTCGACGTGCATGGTCTCGCCGTCGAGATGGGTCTGGATGTCCATGGTGACTTCTCCTCAGGGGTGGGCGTCGAGGCGAAGGTCGGCCTGCTCCAGCAGCGCCGGCGGCAGGTTCATGCCCAGGCTGCGGGCGTGTGCCTCGCTGACCACCAGGCGGATGTTCGTCGGCCGGCTGAAGGGCATCCCGGCTGGCGACTTGCCGCGCAGGATGTCGGCGACCTTCAGGGCGGCATCGAAACCGGCCTGGTGATAATCCATGGTCAGGCCGACCGCCGCGCCCTGGCGGACGCCGGATTCGATGAAGGTGAACAGCGGCTTGCGGGCCCGCGCGGCCGCCCGGGCGATGGCGGTGAAGCCGGAGGAGGACTGGTTGTCGAGGATCTGCACGATGGCGTCGATGGGTTTCGCCGCCAGCGCCAGCGCAGCATCCGGCAGTTCGCCCGGCGAGTTGACCGGCAGGGGGACGAGGCCGAGGCCGCGCCGGGCCGCCTCGGCCTCGAACACCTCGCGGTTGTGCACCGAGTTGTCCTCCGCCGGCGAGTACAGCGTCCCCAGCGTGCGGTACTGCGGGAAATGCCTGGCGAGCAGTTCCGCCATCTCCGCATAGGGCCCCAGTGTGTAGACGCCGGTGACGTTCGGCAGGTGATGGCTGTCGTCCCGGCCCGCGCCAGCCACCACCGGATCGGCGACGAAGGTGAAGACGATCGGCAGATCCCTGATCCTCCGCACCGCGGTTTCCAGGGTCGGCGTCGAGAGAACGACCAGCAGCTCGGTGCCGTCGCTGCGCGCGGCATCGGCCAGTGCCGGCAGCACCGTCATGTCGCCCTGGGCCGAGGCCTCCTTCAGCGTGTAGTCGCGTCCCGCCACCAGCCCCGCAGCCTGGAAGCCCTCGTCCATGCCGCGCAGGGTGTCCTCGGCCGGCGCCGATTCCACATAGAGGATGCGCTTGATCCGCCAGGGATGGTCCAGCGGCCTGGCCTCGGTCGCCGGCGCTGGTGCCGGCGGTGTCGCGGCGGGCGTGACCAGGGCGCGCACGCGGTCCGGAAAGACGATGCCGAGCCGTCTGGCGCTGGCCTCGTTCAGCATCACCGTGCGCTGGGAGACATTGCGGAACGGGATATCGGCCGGCCTGGCGCCGTTCAGCACCCGTGCCAGCGGCTCGGCGGCCGCGCGCCCGCTCTCGCGGTAATCCGCGCCGACCATCATCAGGGCATCGTGGTCGAGGAAGTCCGACTGGTCGATCATCAGTGGCAGCCCGGCGTCGCGGGCGGTCTTGGCGATGGCGTCGAAGGCCTGGTAGAAGGTGTTGTCGCCGACCGCGAGAATGGCGCCGACCCGTCGTGCCACCAGCGCCTGCGTCGCCTGGACTACCTCGGCGGTGTTGTTGATGGGGATTTCCACCAGGGTCAGGCCGGCCCGCTCGACATGCTCCCGCAGTACCGCCGCCACCTTCACCGAATTGGCCTCGCTGGGGTTGTAGAGCGTGCCGAGGATGCGGACGTTCGGCAGCACCTGGCGGGTCAGCTCGAGCAGGTCCCCGACCGGCGGCATGGAGCCGATGCCGGTCACGTTCGGCTGGTGGTCAGTGAAACTTTTCCCGGCACCCGCCGCCAGCGGATCGGACACGTAGGTGAACACCACCGGCTTGCGCTTCGCGCCCAGCCCCGCGCCCTGCAGCACCGGTGTCGTCAGGGTCAGGATGGCGTCGGCGTCGCTGCTGTCGAGCACCTGGCCGATGGTGGGAATCTGGGCGATCTCCGCCTGGGCGTGCATCATCCGGAACTGAAGGTTGAGGCCTTCCCGGTAGCCGAACCGGGCCAGTTCCGACTTGAGGCCGTCGAGCACCGCGTCGATGCCGGGTTCCGGCGCGAAGTAGGCGACGCCGACACGGTAGTTGCGCCCCAGCTGCGGCCCGGGTATGCCGCCACTGCCGCTGCCGGCCGTCGGCTGGTCCGCCGGCGGGGTGCCGACGGCCGGGAGGGTTTCGCTGGCTTCGGCCCGGACATCGGCGGGGAACTGCCAGGCGTCGCGCAGGCCGGTGCGGACCTGCTCGTTCAGCAGCAGCCGGCGCGGCAGGTAGTCGCGCACCGGCATCCGCGCCGGATCGGCACCGGCCAGGATGTCGCCGGCGATGCGCCCGATTTCCTCGCCGACCTCGTAGTAATTGGCGCCGAGGTCGAACAGGCCGCCGTTCCTGACGTGGCCGGCCATGTTGGAGAACACCGGCAGCCGCGCCGCCCGGGCCACGCCCATCAGGCTGTCGACGGCATTGTTGACGGTGGCGTCGCCGCCGGTCCAGAACGCCTCGGCGCCACGCGCCACCAGCGATTCCGCCGCCTCGCGGACATCCTTGGTCTGCTCGACCGGCGCCTCCAGCAGCGTGATGCCGAGTTCCGCCGAAATTGACCGCGCCCGCCGGGTGCAGATCTCGGAATTGACCTCGGCCGGGTTCCAGACCACGCCGACGGTCTTCAGCGCCGGGTTGAGCCGGCGCGCCAGGCGGAAGCTGTCCTCGACCGGCTGCGGCGTGCCGATGCCGGTCAGCTGCGGCGGCTTGTCCAGGCTGTCCAGCGCGCGGATGCCGACGCCGGCGCCGACCGGCGAGGTCACCGCGCCGAACACCTGCGGCAGCCGGCCCAGCTTGTTGGCATTGGCCAGCGCCTGCAGCATCACGGTGGAAACGCTGATCGCCAGGCGGTCGTTGCCGCTGGCGATTTTCTGCGCCATGAGGTTGCCGGTGGGCAGGTCGCCCTCCGGGTTGTAGAGCGTCACCGCGATTTCCTGCCCGTCGCGGAAACCGCGCGCGGCCAGTCCGTCGATCACGCCGCGGCGGGTGTCGTCGAACAGCGGATTGGAGCTGTGCACCAGCAGGGCCACCGGAATCCGGCTGACCGGCAGTGGCGTGGGGCCCTGGGCATGGCGGCTATGGCGGTCCGACCACAGTAGCATGGCGGCCGCGAGCAGGATCAGCGTCAGGGCGAATCCCAGGCGTTGGACGGGGGCTGGCAGGATGCTCATGGGCCGGTCGGAGATGAGATGTGCGGGCATGCTACCGGTTTTCACCCACCTTGTGACCCGCCCGCGCCTCAATCGCTCCCGGGATGGGGCCGATCCGCGCGAGCCGCCTCGGGCCGTCCGCACACGCGTCCGCGCTCATCGAAATGGAAGTCGACGCGCTGGTCGCGGTAGGACCAGGGCGTTGCCGTCGTGTCCAGCCAGATCAGTCTGCCGTGGTCGCCGCCTTCCACCGTCACCGGCGGCGTACCCATGATGGCGATGACCTCCGCGCGGGTCATGCCGTTGCGCACGAGGCTGGCGCGATCCGGGTCGAACGGCTCGCCGATGCCGGAGCAGGCCGCCAGCAGGCCGGCCAGGAGGCTCGCCGCCAGCCATCGGCCTCTTCGCCCTGGCGATGTGCCGGGCGTCGGTGTCCGGCCGGGTCGGCAGCGGGCGGCCAGCGGTGCGGGAGGGTTCAGGGCGTTTCCGGTTGCCGCTGGACCTGATAGATGTCGTAGGGCAGTGCGACGGTGTCCAGGGCGGTGGAGAAGGGCAGGTCGGCCACCAGGATCGGCACTACCATGGCCGGTGTCCAGGATGGCCCCTTGAGCTTGCCCTCGAAGGCGGCGCCGAGATCGGAAATGTCGCGGCGTACGCCGGGGTAGACCATCCAGTCCTGCGGTTCGAGCTCGGTGCGGCTGCGCACGCTGGAACAACCGTCCTCCAGCAGGGCGAGCAGGGCCAGGGCGCCCATCAGCAGGGTTTTGCGATAATCGATGTGCTTCACGGTCGGATTGCCTAGAAACATGCTGGTCGGGCCTTGCGGGCGGGGTAGGTGACGGGGCGGCCAGTATGCCTGAATCCGTGCGAAAACGTAGCGGTTTCAACGGCTCCGGCGCATCAGCGGCGGCAGAACGCGCGCATCAGGCGGTCCTGATCGCCGACCGGCAGGCCGGTCTGCTCGATGCTGAGCCAGCTGGTTTCGCCGCGCTGCGGGTTGACCGCCTCGATCAGGCCCTCGTCCCGGAAATCGCCGCGCCAGACCTCGCCGACCCGGGGCTTGTTCCAGCCCAGCAGCAGCGGTTCGGTCGCAACGCCCATGACACCCTGCCAGAGCACGATGAACAGCACGGCGTCCTCGCGTCCGCAACGACCGAGATCGGCGGTGATCAGGACGCTGTCGCCGGCTTCCGGCCCGGTTGGCGCGGCAGCGCAGCATGTCGTGCCGCTCAGCGCGAGCAGCATCCACAGACCGGCCGCCGGCCAGCCTCGTCGCCGGGCGGCGGACAGCTTGTGGCGGGTCGGGCGATGACGGTCGGCGCGGTCGGCGAATGGCATGCGCGGCATAATACAAGGCCTGCACATGCCCGGCGGCAGTGCCGCCGGGCAGGGTCGTGTCGCCAGAATCGAGCTTGATTGCCATGCGCCGTTGGTTTGTCAGTTGCCTTGCCGTTGTTCGCCATCCGCCGATCCGGCCGCTGGCTTCGCGCCGCCCGGGCGTCGCCGGGACGGGCGGCCTGTGGCTGCTGGCGATGCTGCTGCTGGGGGGCTGCTCGCTGTTCGCGACCGGGGATGCGGACACGGACGAGCAGAAGGCCGCCTGCGGGCAGCAGTGCCTGCAGAACGGCGAGGTTTGCAGCCAGTATTTCGCCCGCCGCAACGAGGACCAGCGGCGGCTGTTCGAGCAGGCCAAGGAGAACTACTGGCTGTGCCTGCGCAAGTTTCCGGGTGCCGAATCGCGTCCCGACGGGCCCTGCCTGGCGCCACCGCCGCCCGAGGAGACCTTCGACAGCTGCGGCCAGCAGCTGGACGAGTGCCTGACGGATTGCCAGACCAGCCTGGACGATCTGGCCGATACCCTGGAACGGCTGCGCCGCCGGCCCCCGGCCCGGCCGGAGGCCGCCCCGGATGCTGCTTCCGGATCCGGGAGCAGCGAGCAGACGGCGGAATAGCCCATGGCGAACCGGCGCGGCCGGGGCCTGTCTGAAACCCCGCGTCCCCCACTTTCACCCGAGGAAAACCCGTGAACACACCCAAGCACAGCTGGTTGAGGAAAGCCGCCCTGATGATGTCCCTGGGCCTGCCGCTGACGTCCACTGCCCGCGCCGAGCCCCTGGCGGTCGGTCAGCCGGCGCCGAAGTTCCAGCTGAAGAGCCAGGACGGCCAGACGGTCAGTCTCGCCGACCGCGCCGGCAAGGGCTGGACCGTGCTGTACTTCTACCCCAAGGCCGGCACGCCCGGCTGCACCACCCAGGCCTGCGCGTTCCGCGACGCGATCCGCCAGGTCCGCGACCGCAATGCCGAGGTCTACGGCATCAGCACCGACGAGGTGCCGGCATTGGCGGAGTTCTACCGCAGGCATCGCCTCAACTTCACCCTGCTGTCCGACTCCGACGCCGCCATTACCGACGCCTACGGCGTGAAGATGCCGGTGCTGAAGATGGCCAAGCGCTGGACCTTCATCATCGACCCCGAACTGGTCATCCGCGACATCAACGACGACGTCGACCCGGCGCTGGATGCGCAGGTGGTGGCCGAACGGCTGAAGCGGCTGCAGGACGGCGCCTGAGCGCCAGCGGACCGGCGCATGCGTACTCCCGCACCGCTGCGCGGCATGCTGCTGGTGCTCGGGCTGTTGCCGGCGGCCGCGCTGGCCGACGAGGGTTTCGGCCAGCGCATCCTCGGCACCCTGGGACTGGACGCCGGCACGCAGTCGGCGCCCGGGTTCTACTACGGCGACCGCTTCATTCTCTTCACCGCCGACCGGCTGCTGGGCCGCGATGGCCAGCCATTGCCGGTCCGCGGGCTGGACATGTCGGCATTCGCCAATATCTTCGGCATGGCCGGCACCTGGCAATTCGGCGACGGGCCCTACTACACCGCCGCCTTCGCCGTGCCGGTGGCGGGCATGCGTCTGCGCTCCGACCTGCCGCCCAACACGCTAGACCGCCAGGGTCTGGGCGACATCTTCCTCTCACCGATCAAGCTGGGCTGGCGGTTTCCCCGGCTCGACCTCGTGTCGTCCTACAGCCTCTACGCGCCCACCGGCCAGCTGAACCGTCGCGGTGTGGCGCGGCCGCAGTGGACGCAGCAGGTCTCGGCGGGCGGCACGGTATTTTTCGACGATGAGCGGGCCTTCCGGCTGTCGGCCCTGACCAGCTACAACCTCTACGAGCGCAAGCCGGGGCTGGATGTGACCCGGGGCGATACGGTGCAGGTCCAGGGCGGCATCGGCAGCCGCCTGTTCCAACTGCTCGATGTCGGCGTGGTGGGCTACGGTTTCTGGCAGGTCGCCGCCGATACGGGTTCGGACCTGCCCGCGTCGCTGCGCGGCATCCGCGAATATGCCGTGGGCGTCGGCCCCGAGGTCGGCATCCTCATTCCCGCGCTGCAAGGCAAGCTGACGGCGCGCTACGAATGGGAGGTCGCCGGCCGTTCCCGGCTCGATGGCCAGGTGCTGGTGGTCAGCCTGTCGCTGCTGGGCTGGAAGCCGGACGGGCAGGAATGAGCCCGGCGGCGTTCAGGCCCGCCTGGTGGCTGCCGGGCGGACATCTGCAAACCCTCTGGCAGCCGTTGCTGCGCCAGCGGCCGCATCCCGACACCGTGCGCGAGTCGCTGGCAACGCCGGATGGCGACTTCCTGGACCTGGACTGGTACGGCCCCGAGACCGAGCGCATCGTCATCCTGCTGCACGGGCTGTCCGGTTCCTCGCGCTCGCCCTATATCCGCGGCATGCAGGTGGCCCTGGCGCGGCAGGGCTGGCGCAGCGTCGCGCTCAACTTTCGTGGCTGCGGCGGGCGGCCCAACCATACCTGGCGTGGCTATCACTCGGGCGAGACCGGCGACTTCCATCATCTGCTGACGTGGCTGCGGCAGCGGCATCCCGCCGCGGCGCTGGCGGCGATCGGCTACTCGCTGGGCGGCAATGTGCTGCTGAAGTGGCTGGGCGAGCAGGGTGCCGGTGCGCCCTTGCTGGCGGCGGCGGCCGTGTCAGTACCGCTGCGGCTGGACCTCTGCGCCACCCGGCTGGACCGGGGCCTGTCCCGGCTCTATCGCGACCAGCTGCTGCGGGAGCTGAAGGCCTATGTCATCGACAAGCGGCGGTATCTGGAGCGGACGGGGCGGACGGAGGACGCGCAACGGCTGGCGGCGCTGGGCGATCCCGGGCCTCTGCGCTCCTTCTGGGAATACGACTACCACATCGTCGCGCGCCTGTATGGTTTCCGGGATGCACGGGACTACTACCGATGCTCCAGCTCGCGGCAGTACCTGCGGCGCATCCGGCGGCCGACCCTGCTGATCCAGTCCCGCGATGATCCCTTCATGACGCCCGCGGTGTTGCCGGAGCCGGACGAGCTGGCGCCCGCCGTGCGGCTGGAAGTCACCGCCAGCGGCGGGCATGTGGGGTTTGTCGGCGGTACCTGGCCCTGGCGGGCGGATTACTGGCTGGAGCGGCGGATACCGGCTTTCCTGGCCGCCTGCCTGGCGCAGGGTGACGCCGGATGAGCGCTCCCGCCGCGGCTCAGGCTGTCGCCCCGTTGCGGGTCATGTCTTCCACGACCACGGCATCCAGCAGGTCTTCGACCTCGCCTGGCTCGATCAGCGCGACATCCTGACGCCGGGCGTTGGCGGCGCCGGCGGCCGAGGCGAAGCGCAGGCGCTCTGCCGGCGGCCATCCCCGCAGCCAGCCGTGGGCGAGCCCGGCCAGATAGCAGTCGCCCGAGCCGACCGGGTTGACCTGCCGGATGGGTGGCGGCGTCACCCGCCAGGCTGGCCTGCCGGAGCGCTCCACCCGCACCGGGGCGGCGCCGTCGGTGATGTGCAGTTCCGCGACCGCGTCCCAGCGGGCGGACTGGGCGTGCTCCTCCCGGTTGGGCTTCGCCAGCTGCGGCGGATGCGGGCCGGCCAGGGCCTGCTGCAGGGCCGCGCCGTGGGCATCCAGCCAGCAGGGCACGCCGGCGGCCCGGCAGAGATCCAGCAGCTCGGTGTACAGGCCATTGGCGACCGGGTCTGGTACCGAACCGCTGATGATCGCCAGCCGCGCCCCCGCCAGCCGCTGGCGGGTCTGTTCCAGCAGCCGCGCGCATTCCTCGCCGGTGACCGGGAACCCGTTGGGCAGCACCGTCGTCGGATGTTCGTCCTGGCCGCTGGAAGCCATGAAGCCCACGCGCACCGGTGCGGCGGTTTGCACGAAGGCATCCTCGATCCCCTCGTTGCGAATCAGCTCGCGCAGCCAGGCGCCGCTGTGGCCGCCGGCGAAGCCGGTCAGTGTCACGGCATGGCCCAGGCGCGCCAGTACCCGCGCCACGTTCACGCCCTTGCCCTCGGCATGCATGGCCAGCCCGGCGACACGGTTGATGGCGCCCGGCACGAATCTGCCGGTGTGTACCAGGTTGAGCAGGGGGTTGGTATTGATGATGAGGGTGTCGCCTGGCATGTCCGGCAGTCGAGCTCCGTCTGGTCGAAGGGCAGGGCGGGTGGCGGCCCGGTGAGAGGACACATCCCGTCAGGCATGGGTTTGTGAAAGCAACAGGATATGACAGTATGCGCCGGATGCCCCGGCCCGGCGTTCCCGCTCATGGTGCCACAATGGTCCGGGGAGGCGTCGGGGTGGGCGGCTGCGCGCGTGCCCACTCGAAAATCCGCTCGGGCGCTCCCCTGTCCGGCTGTGGTCAGGGCACTGCCCGCCGTGGCTCGGCAGTCGGTCCGGCAACCCGGGACCTCCAGGAGAATGCCAGCCAGGGGGGGGGCAGGTTGCCCCATCCGATCCGCGGCGCGCCTGGCATCGGGTCTCGGCAACGCTCTGCAACAGGAAAGGGTTCACATGAAATTCAAGGATTACTACGAAACGCTGGGTGTCGCCCGCGATGCCAGCATCGAGGAGATCAAGAAGGCCTACCGCAAGCTGGCCCACAAGTATCATCCGGACATCTCCAAGGATCCCGAGGGCGAGGAGAAATTCAAGGTGGTCAACGAGGCCTACAAGACGCTCAAGGATCCCGAGCTGCGCAAGGCCTATGACGAACTGGGACGCCATGAGAGCGGGGAAAACTTCCAGCCGCCGCCGGACTGGGCCAGCCATTTTGGCCAGGGCGGTGCGGGTGGTCCCGGGGCCACGGATTTCGCCTTCGAGGGTGTCGATCTGGCCGATCTGTTCGAGCATCTGGCCCGTGCGCGCGGGGCGGGTGCCGGCGGCTTCGGCCGTAGCCATGCAGGCGCGGGACACGGCGGCCAGGCCTTTCCGGTGCCGGGCGCCGACTTCGAGGTGACGGCGCCGATCACGCTGGAGCAGGCGGCCTCGGGCACGGTGCTGGAGCTGAATCTCGACATGCCGGAATACGATGGGAGCAGCCGCCCGCGGCGGATGCCGCGCTCGTTCAAGGCACGCATTCCCAAGGGCGTCACCGACGGGCAGAAGATGCGGCTGGCCGGCAGGGGCGGCAAGGGCATCCATGGTGGCCGCGACGGGGATCTATACCTGAACATCGTGCTCAAGCCGCATCCCCTGTTCCGGCCGAGCGAGCACGATCTGTTCCTGGATTTGCCGGTGACGCCGTGGGAGGCGGCGCTGGGGGCGACCGTCGAGGTGCCGACCCTGGGGGCGCCGGTCAGCCTGAAGATCCCGCCCGGTACCCCCACCGGCCGCCGGATGCGGCTGGCCGGCAAGGGTCTGCCCAAGCCGCGCGACGGGCACGGTGACCTCTATGTGATCGTCCAGGTGGCCACACCGCCGCATCTGACCGAGCAGGAGGCGTCGCTCTACCGCGAGCTGGCCAGCGTCTCGACCTTCAACCCGCGCAGCCAGCTTGGCCAGCCGAAATCCTGAATCCCGAGGGCACGTCACCATGACACAGCATGTCAATTCCGTCCTGCAGGCCGAGATCGCCTGGCTCAGCCTGACCGAGTTCACCGAGGTTTCCGGCCTCGACGCCGCCCAGGTGAGGGAACTGGTCGACATGGGCATCCTCTCGCCCGGCTGCTCCGGCAGCGGCGACTGGTCCTTCAACCCGCAGACCATGGTCCTGGCCCGGCGCCTGCGCCGTCTGCGGCAGGATCTCGACCTCGATCTCGACTTGCAGGCGCTGGCCCTGGGATACCGGCTGCTGGAACGCATCGCCGAACTGGAGGCCCAGCTTTGCCGGGCACGGGCGGCCGTCATGCCGGCGAAGGATGCCTGACGAGCGCCACCGGCCGGCCCGCTCGTGACCTGTGAGCCCCGGCTGGTCTGGATCGGCCTGCGTCCCCGCCAGCGGTCGCCGGTCGCGCCGGTGGATCGCGCCGAGGCGCGCGCGGGGCTGGGGCTGCTCGGCGATCATGCCCGCCGCCGGGATTCGGCGCGGCAGCTGACCTTGATCCACCGGGGCGACATCGAGGCCCTGGAAGCCGCGCTGGGACAGCCGGTCGATCCGTCGCTGCTGCGTCGCAATCTGCTCGTCGACGCGCCCGCCGGCTGGCTGCGCGTGGGGCACCGCTATGTGGCGGGGCCGGTAGTGCTGGAGATCACCGGCCCCTGCGCGCCCTGCGGCCGCATGCGCGAGGCGCTGGGCGAGGCGGGCTACCGGGCCATGCGCGGGCGGGGTGGCGTGACGGCGCGGCTGCTGACCGGTGGCTGCCTCCGGCTCGGCGAGCCCATCCGCCCCTTGCAGCGGGACCTCTTCGAGCGGCCCGGCTGACCGGCTACCGTTCACCGTTCAGGGTGGTCACGCCGGCCCGTCAGGGTCAGGCGTCGCCAGAAGCCTTCACGGGCGGATGGGCGGGCTGGCCGCGGTGGCTGAGCCCCATCATCACGACGAAGAACATCGGCACGAACAGCACGGCGACGCAGGTCGAGCCGAGCATGCCGCCGACGATGCCGGCGCCGACCGAGTTCTGGGCATGCGCGCCGGCGCCGGTGGCCGTCACCAGCGGCACGGCGCCGAGGATGAAGGCGATCGAGGTCATGACGATGGGGCGGAAACGCAGCCGTGCCGCATGGATGGCGGCGTCGCGATAGGACATGCCTTCCTTCCTGACCCCGTCGATGGCGAATTCCACGATCAGGATGGCGTTCTTGGCCGACAGGCCGATCAGGGTCAGCAGGCTGACCTGGAAATAGAGGTCGTTCGGCATCCGGAACACCAGCAGCACGAAGGCGGCGCCGAACAGGGCGAACGGCAGGGCCATGACGATGGCGATCGGCAGCGACCACATCTCGAACAGGGCGGCCAGGATCAGGAACACCATGATGAGGCCCAGCGACAGGGCGATGGCCGACTGGTTGCCGGCGATCTTTTGCTGGTAGGCCAGGCCGAACCACTTGATGTCGTAGCGGTTGCCGAGCACCCTGGGAACGACGTCCTCGATGATGTCCATGATCTCGCCCGAGGTGTGCCCGTTGTCCGAGTCGGGGTCGACCACGATCTGGCTGGCGAGGAAGTCGTTCAGCCGCGTCACCACCTCGGCGCCGGTGGTTTCGGTCAGCTTCATGATGTTGCCGGCCGGCACCATCTCGCCCTTGTTGTTCTTGATGTAGACGGTGTTCAGCAGTTCGGGATTCTTGCGGTAGTTGTAGTCGCCGGTGATCTCCACCCAGAACAGGTCGGCCCATTTGGTGAAGAAATCGATGTAGTAGAGGCCGAACACGCCCTGCAGCGAGTTGTAGGCGTTCTTGAAGTCGACGCCATAGTAGTAGGCCTTCTCGGCGTCGACATCGACCCGCAGTTCCGGCGTGTCGATCTCGTAGAACTGGCTGGCGCGCTTCACCGAGGGGTAGTGCTTTTCCAGGTATTCCACCAGCTTGACCGAGTCGTCGTGGATCTCCTTGAGCGACACCGGCTGGGTGGCCTGCAGGTAGAAGGTCACGCCGCCCGACGGGCTCAGGCCGCGGATGGGCGGCTGGTTGAAGGCATAGCCGTTGATGTTCTTGTTTTCCAGGTTGATCCTGGAGGTCTCCTCGATGGCCGTGTCGATGGTCTGGTGCACCATGTCGCGGTCGTCCTCGTCGTTGAGCACGCCCATGATGGTCGACGTGTTGGTCTTGAAGGTGCCGTTGTCGATGATGTCCTGGGAACCCATCACCACCAGGCGGTCCAGGTAGGGAATGCGCCGCATCATCTCGGCGGCGACCTTGTTCGATTCGTCGACCACGTACTTGAGCGCGCCACCCGGATTGACATGGATGACATCGTAGAAATAGCCCATGTCCTCCAGCGGGATCAGCGAGGTCGGGATGCGCAGGAACATGCCGACGGTCAGGGCGAAGACCACCGCCCAGGCCGTCAGCGCGATCCGCGAGTGATCGATAATCCAGATCACCGCGGCCATGTAGCCGTTCTGCAACCGGGCGAACCCGGCGTCGAACCAGCGGAAGAACAGAAGCTTGGGTTTCTCGGTAGCGTGCGTGACATTCCTCAGGAAGATGACGCACAGGGCCGGGGTCAGGGTCAGCGCGACGAAGCCGGAAATCACGACCGAGATGGCGATGGTGACGGCGAACTGCTGCATCATGGTGCCGCTGAAGCCACCCAGGAAGGCCACCGGCACGAATACCGCGTTCAGCACCAGCACGATGGCGATGACCGGCGCGGACACCTCGCGCATGGCCTTGAGGGTGGCCTCGAAGGAATCGAGCCTGTCCTCCGCCATGATGCGCTCGACGTTTTCCAGCACCACGATGGCATCGTCCACCACGATGCCGATGGCCAGTACCAGTCCGAACAGCGACAGCGTGTTGATGTTGAAGCCGCTCGCGTAGATGCCGGCGAAGGCGCCGATGACCGCCACCGGAATGGCCAGGATGGGGATGATGGTGCCGCGGAAGTTCTGGATGAACAGGTAGACCACCACGAAGACCAGCAGGAAGGCGATCAGCAGTGTCTCCACCACGCCGTGGATGGCCTGGTAGACGAAGATCGACGAGTCGTAGTGGTAGAAGTACTTGATGCCCCTGGGCAGGAACTGGTCGATGCGGTCCATCGCCTCCTTGACCGCGGCCTTGGTCGCGAGCTGGTTGGCGCCGGGCACCAGGTAGAGCTGCAGGGAAACCGCCTCGAAGGTCTTGATCTCGCCGGTCTTCTCGTCGCGCTTGTGGACGTGGAAGTAGTTGTTGTAGTTGTTGGCATCCAGCTCGACCCGGGCCACGTCCTTCAGCTTCACGATCTGGGCGTTGCCGGCCAGGCTGAAGTCGGGCGGCTCGGTCTTGTCCGCGTTGACCAGCGCGACCTCGTTCTTGCCGTCCAGGTTGGCCCGCAGGACGATGTTCTCGAACTGCTTGACGTCGGTGTAGTAACCGGTCGTCGTGATCAGGAAGTTCGACTTTTCCGGTCCGTAGGTCGGTGGCATGGCGTTCTGGCCCACCGCGTACTGGTTGCTCTGGTCGCGGACCTTCTCGATGATCTCGGGAATGCCGATCTTGTAGAACGCCAGTTTCTTCGGATCGACGTTGATGCGGATGGCATAGGACCGCTGGCCGAGGATGTTGACGAAGCCGACCCCGTGAATCTGCTCGATCACCGGGTAGATGTAGCGCTGCACGTAGTTGGCGATGTACAGCGGGTCGGGCGAGCCGGTCTCGGAGTAGAAGGGGATGACCTGGAACAGGTCGGGAATCATCTTGCGGATGCGGATGCCCTGTGCCCGGGCCTGTTCCGGAATGTAGGAGTTGGAGGCGGTCAGGGAGCGGTTCAGCGTGTCCGCTTCGACGATGCCGAGGCTGGTGCCGACATTGAAATAGACGTTGATCGACACGCTGTTGCTGCCGTTCTGGCTGGCCGACTGCATGTAGATCATGTCCTCGGTGCCGGCGATCTGGTCCTCGATCGGCGCCGCGACCGAATTGGCGATGGCCTCGGCGCTCGCCCCGGGGAAGGTGGCGCTGATGTTCAGCACCGGCGGAATGATCAGCGGATACTGGTCGATGGGGGCATAGAGCGCCGCCATGACCCCGCCGATGACGATCATGATCGAGCAGACGATGGCCAGGACCGGCCGCGAGATGAACTTTTCCGAAATCATCCGTGTTGGCTCAGCGGGGTTACGGGCTCTGTGCGGGCCTGTTCAGGGCCAGGTCGCTGACGGTCTGGTCCACCACGACCGGATCGCCATCGGCGATCCGGACCCCGCCGTTGGTGATGACCCTCATCCCGTCCTGGAGACCGCTGTCGACCAGCTGCGTGCCGTCCATCAGGTATTTGCCGGCCTTGATGCGTAGCTTCCTGACCTTGCCGCCATCCTCGATGAACACATAGGAGGATTCGGTGTCGCGGAAGATGGCCTCCTGCGGGATGGCGTAGGTGCTGCGGACCGTCAGGTTGCGCAGGTAGACATGGACGAACTGCCCGGCCAGCAGCTTGTTGCGCGACAGGCGCGTGTTGTCGATGCTGGCGCGCAGCTGCCAGACGCCGTCCGAGAACGATACGCGGATGTCCTTGAACTCGACCCGCCCGGCATCCGCTACCCGCGTGCCGTCGGCCAGTTCCAGGTCCACCGGGAAGCGATAGTCGGCCGGTACCCGGTAGAGCTGGTCGAGAATGCCGTTCTCGATGCCCAGGCGATCGAGTTCCGGCATGGCGAACGCCACGTACATGGTATCG
Source organism: Methyloparacoccus sp. NF-16 (assembly GCF_056880625.1). NCBI lineage: Bacteria > Pseudomonadati > Pseudomonadota > Gammaproteobacteria > Methylococcales > Methylococcaceae > Methyloparacoccus > Methyloparacoccus sp. NF-16. Next base: position 1,208,893 of record NZ_CP174130.1, read on the forward strand.
TGCGAGTTGATCACGTTGAGCTGGGTCTGGAAGGCGGTGACCATCATGCCCTCGGATACCATGCGTTCGGAGATGTAGCCCGCCGCCGGCGCCCGCACCGTGCAGTACTCCAGGTTCAGCCTGGCGTTGCTGATGTTGGCGAGATCGGTCTTCACGTTGCCCGCCGCCCCCTGATAGTTGATCAGCGCCGTGTTGACGTCCTGCACCGAGGTCACGTCCTGCCGGGTCAGGCTGGCATAGCGATCGTAGATGATCTTGTAGTTGTCCATCGCCGCCTTGTCCTTCTGGTACTGCCCCTCGTAGGTTTGCAGGGCGAACAGGTAAGGCCGCTTGTCGATCTCGTACAGGGGTTGATCCTTCTGCACGTAGCTCCCTTCCTGGTAGAGCTGCCTGAAGATGGCGCCGCTGACGCGGGGAATCACCGGATAGTCGATGACGCCCTGCACCACGCCCGGGTATTCGTAGATGTACTCGATGTCGTGGCCGTAGACCTGCTGCGCATCCACGTGCATGACCGGTGGCGGCGGTTCGGGTTGCCTGGAACAGCCCGGCAGCAGGGGCAGCCAGGCGAGCAGAAGGGTGAGCAGAAGGGTGAGCAGTGAAGTGCGCATGGCTCGTGAGCTAGAACAAATCGCCAAACCGGTGACCCTCGCCGAGATCGTGCGCGGTCTCGTTGTCCTTGATCTTGTACCCGCCGCCCAGATCCTGATACAGGTTGACGATGCTCATCAGCTGCGCAAGCTTGCTCTGCGCGGTCTGTAGCGCCGCCTGGTTCAGGCTCACGCGCATCGCCAGGACGTCGGGGTAGGCCGTCAGTCCGCCCTGGTAGCGCGCCTGTTGGTTGTTCAGGCGGCTCCGGGTCGTCTGATAGAAATCCACCATCCGCGCCAGGCTTTCGGTGTAGTTGCGGTGCCCCGCCAGGTCGCTATCGACCGCGGCGAAAGCGTTCCTCACCGTTTCGAGGTAGGCATGGTAATCGGAATAGTACTGGGCCTTGGCCGACTTGATGGCGCCGAAGGCGCCCAGGTTCAGCACCGGCATGTTGATGCCGCCCTGGTATTGCCAGTAGCTGTTCTGGGCATTGCTGAGATTGCTCAGGGAGCTCGTGGCCAGGCCGAAGGGCGTGGTCAATTTGATGGTCGGGAAGAAGAAGGTGGTGTTCACGCCGATGTTGGCGCTGGATTGCCTCAGCACCGCCTCGGCATAAATGACGTCGGGACGGTTCCTGAGCACCGTGGCGGGCAGATTGCCGCTGACGATGCCCTGGTACGCCAGGTCCATGAAGGCGTGTCCGGGCTGGATCGGGCCCGGGTTCTCGTTCAGCAGCACATGCAGCGTGTTGCCGAGGCGGACGATGTTGTATTCGATGACCGGTATCTCGGCCCTCGCCCTGGCCAGCTCGACCTGGTACTGGCGCAGGGTGAAGTAGGCGATCAGCCCCTCACGGTGCGCATCCCCGTAGCGGTCGACCATCTCTGCCAGATTGGCTGCCAGCTGTCGTTGCTGGGTCAGCCGGTATTCCTCCTCCCGCAGGCCGAAATAGCCGCCGACAACCTGGCCGATGATCGCCAGCCGCACCGCGTTCTTGGCCGCGACGCTGGCGGCGATGTTGGCCTCGGCCTGCTCCTGGGTGCGCAGCTGCTGCAGGATGTTCAGCGAGTAGTTGGGAATGAAGCCGGCCGTGAAGGCCGGGAAGGGCAGAGAGGAGAGCGTGCTGTTATCGAGCTGGTTTTCGTTGTTGATGTAACCGGCACCGGCATTCAGGGTCGGCACCCAGTTCATCTGGATCTGCTGCAGCATGGCCCGGGCCTTGAAGACCGCGCCGATCGCCGACTGGATGTTGTTGTTGCGCGCCAGCGCCCTGTCGACCAGCTGTTGCAGTTGCGGGTCGCCGAACCTGTTCCACCAGGCCATCTCGGGGATCCGCGCCGCGCCCATCGATACGTAGGGGTCCCGGGATGGCCAGGCCGTCGGTGCGGCGATGGCCGGCGGCTGATAGTCGGGACCCCAGATGCCGCAGCCGGCGAGGCTCAGCAGGATCGCGCCCGCGACGATGCCCGCCCCGCCCCGGAACAGGGCGCGACGCCTTGCCCCTTTCCCCGGAACAGGGCGCAAGGCGGACACCGGGGGCATCGAATCGCTGCTCCCGGGAGAAGCCTGCCGGGGGGCGGGCCTGGCCGGGCGGGCGGGAACCGCCCTGTCCGCCGTCCCGGCCTCGGCGCGGGTGGGCCGGGACGACGGGCGGGAATACGGTGCCGCGTCCGCGCCAGCCTGCGGCCGGGCAATCGCTATCCTGAGGCGCAGGTCCATCCCGGAAAGCATTCGTCCCTGAAGGCTTCGGTGTGTCGCAGGCTCAGGCCTTGGTCTCGCGGTTGCCGGACAGGTAGCGGGCGATATCTTCCTTCGAGAACCCGATCTTGCGTGCCACGCGGTCGGCATGGCTGACGCGGGAAATGCCCTCGATGACCCGGTAGGTGGGCTGCTCGTTCCGGAACTCGACCTGCCTGGCCATGCCGATGCCCTTCTGCTGGCAGCGGTCCACCAGCTCGTGATTGTGGGTGATCAGCAGGGTGCTGTTGCCCTTCTGGTGGAAGCCGTCGAGGATGTTCATGGAAATCTCGATCTTCTCCTCGTGGGTCGTACCCTCGGACAGCTCGTCCATGATCACCAGGCTGCGCGGGGAGGCGGCGAGGAAGATCGCCTTGGTGCGGCGCAGCTCGGTGCCGAATCGCCCCTCGCCATCGGCCAGATGGCTGATTTCCGGCACCTGGTAGAAAATCCGGTCGGCGACCGTCATCTCGGCTTCGCGGGCCGGTACGTAGCTGCCGATCTGCCCGAGCAGCTGGGTCTGCGCCAGGGTCTTGCAGAAGGCGGTCTTGCCGCCGCTGTTGGGGCCGGTGATCAGCGCCAGCCGCGACTGGCCGAGATCGATGTCGTTGCCGACATAGGCCGGATTGGCCTTGGCCAGTATCGGGTTGCGGACCTCCCGCACGCGCAGCCGGTGCTGCGCGGCGTCGACCAGCCTGGGTAGGCATACGGGATGGCCGAAGCTCTCCCGGAAACGGATCAGGCCCAGCAGTTCGTCCAGCTGGCCGAGCCCGTCCAGCGCCTGCTGCACCTCGGGCGAGGTGCGGAAGCTGTCGCGCAGCAGGTAGATGCAGCCGTCGCGATCGAAGCCGCCGACGATGGGGATGTACAGCAGGCTGATGGGCAGCAGGAACAGCCAGAAGGCCGAAGCGACCGAGGCGACGATGTCCAGCAGCAGGGGCACGAATTCCACCATCAGGAACAGCGCGACCAGGAACAGCGTCAGCCCGATCGGCTTGAACAGCGATGGCCGGAAACGGATGGCCGGCGTGAACCAGCCCTTTTCCTCGCGCGTGAGCATGCCCTGCTCGGCGCGGTAGGCCGGCCCCCTGGCCAGTGCGTAGGCCCTGGCATGCTTGAGGTCGGTGATCCGTTCGAGCACAGCGGCGAGATAGGCGCTGTCGGGCGCTGGCACCTGCCCGGCACTTTCGACCAGATCGAGCATGAAGCGGGTGCCGTTGATGTAGGCGCCATAGCCGTAACCCTCCAGTTCCAGATCGTGGGCGCGCGAGCTGAACATGCCGAGAAAGCTGCCGTAGAGCAGCTCGTAGAAGTCCTTTTCCTGCTGCCCGGCCTGCTCGACGAGAGTTTCCAGCCGCCGGCGCAGCGCCGGGTTGGCCTCGATCTCGGCGATGGCGGCCTGCTTGGCTTCGAGCACATCGAGCCGGTCCAGGGGTTGCCGCAGGGAGCGGTACAGCGTGGCCTGGCCGATGCGGGTGCCGGCATGATTGACGCTCTCGAACAGCCGGTCGACCTCGATCGCCTGGAAGGTGCTGCCGTCGATGACGCCGTCCAGCCCCTGCCCGGGCGGTTCGGGCCGGATCGCTGGCGGAGCCTTGGCAGCGGATTGCAGTAGCGTGGGGTAGAGGGCGCTGAGAATATCCTTCATGATGGCCGGGGCTCCGGGCAATGGTTGAGGGAGGGTAAGCTACACCGTGGGTCCGAGGGCTTCAACTTCCACCCGGTCGCACCCGGCCAAAGGGCGGACCCGTTGAACCGTGAGGCTGCCGCGGTGGTCGATGCGGGGCAGGGGTCATGCCGGGCCCGTGTCGCGGGCGGCGCTTCCCGGCCAGCCGAATGCCATCATAACGAGGAGAAAATTCATGACCTGGGATTGTTCCTGTTTCACCAAGCCCGACCCTGAGGAACTCCGGGCCCTGCTGACCGAGGAGCAGTATCGCGTCACGCAGGGTGACGGTACCGAGCGGCCCTTCCACAACCCTTACTGGAACCATCATGAGCCAGGCATTTATGTCGATGTCGTGTCCGGCGAGCCGTTGTTCAGCTCCACCGACAAGTTCGATTCCGGTACCGGCTGGCCGAGCTTCTGCCGGCCGATCCGGCCCGAGCAGGTCGTGACCCGCACCGACCGCTCGCTGCTGCATGTGCGCACCGAGGTGCGCAGCCGTTATGCGGACTCCCATCTGGGGCATGTCTTCAACGACGGTCCGCCGCCCACCGGGCTGCGCTACTGCATCAATTCGGCCGCGATCCGTTTCGTGCCCCGGGAGGAACTGGAGGCCCGGGGCTACGGCGAGTTCCAAGGCCTGTTCGAAGGCGCGGCGGCCGGCTGAAGCCTGGTTTCCCGGGCCTGGTGCCGGGCAGGGCGCCGCCGTCGCGCACCCTTATCATCGACAACCCACCATCCCAACCACGCAGATCACCATGGCGAGCAAGGCACTGACCACCACGCGACACATCAAGGGCGTTGGCAAGACGACCCGCGGCATCCTTGCCGAGCACGGCATCTTCTCGGTCGAGGAACTGGCCAACGCCGATCTCGACCAGCTGGTGAAGATACCGGGTTTCGGCAAGTCCAAGGCCATGCGCATGATCCGGGCGGCCAGGTACATGATCGGCGAGAGCCAGCAGGTCGAGCACGCCGGACAGCATCCGAACGGGGAGGGCGGCAAGGACGCCGGCACCGTCGACTTCTCCGACGGCCGGCTCTACATCAACCAGGAGCTGAGCCTCCTGGAGTTCAACCGGCGGGTGCTGGAACAGGCCAAGGATGGCCGCACGCCCCTGCTGGAGCGGCTGAATTTCCTCTGCATCTCGTGCTCGAATCTGGACGAGTTCTTCGAGGTGCGGGCCGCCGGCCTGATCCAGCGCGCCGAGCTGGGGGCGACGCGCACCGCGCCCGATCACCTGACCCCGCAGGAGACGCTGGCGGTCATTTGCGAGCGCGCGCACGAGCTGGTCGCGGACCAGTACCGGGTGCTGAACACGATCGTGCTGCCGGAGCTGGAGGCCGAGGGCATCCGATTCCTGCGCCGCTGCCAGTGGAGCGACTCGCAGCAGGCCTGGCTGAAGAGCTATTTCAGCGAGCAGCTGCTGCCGATCCTCAGCCCGATCGGTCTCGATCCGGCGCACCCGTTCCCGCGCATCCTCAACAAGAGCCTCAACTTCATCATCTCGCTGTCCGGCAAGGATGCCTTCGGCCGCGAGATCGATCTTGCCATCCTGCAGGCGCCACGGTCGCTGCCGCGCATCATCCGCCTGCCGCCGCAGGAGACGGACAGCGGACCGCACGACTTCGTCTTTCTGTCCTCGATCATCCATGCCTTCGTCGACGAGCTGTTCCACGGCGTCAAGGTCAAGGACCTGTACCAGTTCCGGGTTACCCGCAACAGCGAGATGTACCTGGACGAGGAGGAGATCGACGATCTCCTGCGCGCCCTGGAAGGCGAGCTGAGCAGCCGCAACTACGGCGACGAGGTGCGGCTGGAGGTGGACGACAACTGCCCCGAACCGATCGTCGACTACCTGCTGAGCCAGTTCGCCCTTGGCGGCGACCGGCTCTACCGGGTGGACGGACCGGTCAACCTCAGCCGGCTGCGCGAGGTCTACGACCTGATCGACCGGCCCGACCTCAAGTATCCCCCCTTCGTGCCGGGCGGGCCAGCCGAGCTGGCCGGCGGTCACGATCTGTTCGAGGCCCTCCGCAAGCGCGACATCCTGCTGCATCATCCTTATGAGAGTTTCGCGCCGATCATCGAGCTGATCCGCCAGGCCGGCAACGATCCACAGGTCGTCGCCATCAAGCAGACCCTCTACCGTACCGGCGCCAACTCGCCGGTGGTCGATGCCCTGCTCCGCGCAGCCAAGGCCGGCAAGGAGGTGACCGTGGTGGTCGAGCTGCGGGCCCGCTTCGACGAGAAGGCCAACATTTCCCTGGCAACCCGGCTGCAGGAAGCCGGTGTGCAGGTGGTGTACGGCATCGTCGGCTACAAGACCCACGGCAAGATGCTGCTGATCCTGCGCCGCGAGGGCCGGCACCTGCGCTATTACACGCATCTCGGTACCGGCAACTACCATCTCAGTACCGCCCGGCTGTACACCGATTACGGCCTGCTCAGCGCCGACCAGGAACTGGGCGAGGATGTGCGCAAGGTGTTCGTCCAGCTCACCAGCCTCGGCAAGGTCGGCAAGCTGCACAAGCTGCTGCAGGCGCCATTCACCCTGCACCAGACCCTGCTCAAGAAGATTCAGCGCGAGACTGAACACGCCCTGGCCGGCAAACCGGCGCGGATCATCGTCAAGGTCAACGCGGTAGCCGAGCCCCTGCTGATACAGGCGCTGTACCGTGCCTCCATGGCCGGCGTGAAGATCCAGCTCATCGTTCGCGGCATCTGTTGCCTGCGTCCCGGGGTGCCGGGGGTTTCCGAGAACATCGAAGTGCGCTCCATCATCGGCCGCTTCCTCGAGCACAGCCGCGTCTACTGTTTCGAGAACGACGGCAACCCGGAGGTCTATGCCGCCAGCGCCGACTTCCTGGCCCGCAACATGTTCCGCCGCATCGAGGCCTGTTTCCCCATCGTGCAGCGCAAGCTGGCCGAGCGGGTACGGGAGGAACTGGAGCTCTGCCTCAAGGACGATACGCGGGCCTGGCTGTTGCAGGCGGATGGCAGTTACGTGCGCGCGCCCAGTGGTCCGCAGCCGTTCGAGGCGCAGTCCGCCCTGCTCGAACGCTGGAAACGCTAGGTCCGCGTTGGCGGGCCGCTGGCCTGGGTGGGCGGCGAGGCGGCCCGGTATCCGGGCAGGTGGGCGATCCGGCGGCGCGGTTGCAACAGGCTCGCGGGGACAGGTGGCCTGTCCCCGCGATGACGCCGGTCATCTCCGCCGGCCTCGCGCTTTGACACCATGCGCGCTTGTGCACAAACTTGCTCCGCGGGTCTGCATCACAACATCCGACACGGAGCTGAGCCATGAAGAAAACTGTCATCGCCTTGTCCGCCACGATTTCCACCATCATTCTGTCGTCCGGGGTTGAAGCCAGGACGGTCCTGAGTGCCAGGGAGCGCTGTTTCCAGATCGGCCAGCCCGTACCCGGTGGCTGGAACGAAGTGCTCAAGATCAAGCCGCAACAGGCACTGACGGACAAACCCGGCGCCCTTGCCGAAACCATCGGCCTTGTCCATGGCGCGAAACCCCCCCATCCCCCGCTGAACTACTACAACCAGTTTGCCGGTGCGGCCTCCTATATTCCGCCCGGAGATCAGGAAGTCGATAACGTCGTCCAGATTGCGCTCGTCGGCACGAGCTATGGCACGGATACGGGTACTCCGGAGGGGATTTATGGCCTCTGGACCCTGGGTTATTCACTGATCCTGGAGCCGGAGAAGAAAGGCAAGATCCCTGGCGGCCAGATTGTCGGGGGGAAACGGTTCAAGCCCATCGGCAACGGGCATGATGCCGATCCACCCAAGGAAACCCTGGTCGATGCGCCGGTTGCCGAGATTTCCTGCTCAAGCTTCTGATGATCGCACGGCTGGGGTCAGGACCGCCGTGGTCAACGCGCAGGCCGAAATAGAAACAGGGGTGGGTTGGGCGAAGGGCCTGACCAACAAGTTTTGCACGTTCAAGACCAGCGATCATTTCGGCATGATCGACTTGCAGACACTCACATCGAAGAATCCTTCGATAGCGGCCACCTATCTGTTGCAAGGGCTGGACATGGTGGAGCTTGAGAAGGTGATTCCGGAGAACTTTGAAGGCAACCCGGGAACCTTGTACTGCCAGGCCTTGGCGGGCTCCTCGATTACCCGCTATTCAAGCGGTGGCTTTGCGACGAAGGAAGGTCAGGATGAGGTTTGCGTGTTCGGCGATGCATCAAAGATAAGCATCTGGGTTCTGGTGTATGTCTCGGATGACCCGGACTATCTCTCAATGCGGAAAGCCGTCAAATCAACGCCGCTGGCATTGGACCTGCCCTATATGAAGCAGTAATTCCTTTTGCCGTCACCACCGATAGACCCGACTGGCGCGGGTCTATCGGTTCCCGCGTGGCAATGGCGATTGCCCGAGGACTCTGCGGGGCCTCTACAGGCATCCCTTGCAAGTGCCGGTTAGATTCCATATGGAAAGCTAGCGTTTTGGCATCCTGCCTGACGGGCGAAAGTCAGGCCGATGTCATCGCAGACGGCCAGCCCCGCTCAAGGCAGGGTTTGGCCGCCACCGGAACCGGCTGTCAGTTCTTCTTCAGCCGCATGACGCCCATGGCCTTGAGGGTCAGGCGCTCGTAGGTGGGCTCGCTGATGCCCTTGCGGACCTTGCGGATGAAGTACTTTTCGTAGGCGATCTTGGCCCAGTGCACCCAGCGGCCCTGCGAGGCCCACTGCACGTTGCGCGGCGGGATCTGCGGCATGGCCAGGAAGGCGACGCCGGAATCGCCGAAATCGGCCAGGCACAGCGCGTTCCAGGTGCCTTTCTCGGCCGGTTCCTTGCCGTCCAGCTCGGCCCGTATGTTGTGCGCCGTGGCGGTCACCATCGACTCGATCATGTAGCCGGTCTTCGGTGTGCCGGTCGGTACCGGGGTCTGCTCCAGCGGCGGGATGGCGATGCAGACGCCGACCGAGTAGACATTCTTGAAGGTGGGGTTGCGCTGGTGTTCGTCGACGATGACGAAGCCGCGCGGGTTGACCAGTCCCTCGATGCCCATGAGACCGTCGACGCCCTTGAAGGCCGGCAGCATCATGCTGTGCTTGAACGGCAGTTCATGCTTCTTCTTTTCCTGGCCGTTCTCGTCGAACTCGGTCACGTGCATCATGCCGGCCTCGATCCTGTCGACCTTGGCGTTGCAGATCCAGTTGATGTGCTTCTCGCGCAGCTCGCTCTCCAGCAGACCCTTGGTATCGCCGACGCCCCCCAGCCCCAGGTGCCCGATGTAGGGCTCGGAGGTGACATAGGTCATTTTCACCTTGTCGCGGATCTTGCGCCGGCGCAGGTCGGTCTCGGCGATGAACAGGTATTCGTAGGCCGGGCCGAAGCAGGAGGCGCCCTGGACCGCGCCGATGATGATGGGGCCGGGATCCTTGACGAAGTCGTCCCAGAACCTGCCGGATTCGCCGGCGTGGTCGACATGGCAGACCGATTGGGTGTGGCCGTCGGGGCCAAGCCCCGGCACCTCATCGAAGGCCAGCTTGGGGCCGGTGGCGATGATCAGGAAGTCGTAGTCGACCAGGGTGCCGTCGGCCAGCTCGACCCGGTTTTCGGCGGGCTTGAAGCGGGTGACCTTGGCCTGGATGAAGCCGATGCCCTTCTTCTCGAACACCGGCGCCAGCTCGACCTTGATGTCGTCCGGCTTGCGCCAGTTGACCGCCACCCAGGGGTTGGAGGGTACGAAGTGGAAGGTGGGCGTATCGGCGATGACGACGACCTCGTCCTGCTTGCGGGCGTTTTCCTTCATTTCGAAGGCCATGGGGATGCCGCCGATGCCGGCGCCGACGATGACGATTTTGGCCATGATGAACTCCTCGGTGGTTGTGATGGCGAGAGTGCCTGGTGTTGTTATGGATCAGTGGCAGGGGCTGGCTTCGCCGCCGGACTTGACGCCCAGTTTCTTCAGTATCAGCTCCAGCGGGCAGAACCGGGTGAAGCCGCTCTGCAGCAGGTTGGCCCCGACGAAGGCGGTGAACCAGAGCCAGTTGGGGCTGTGGAACAGGGGGCTGGCCTCGACGCCCAGGCTCAGCGAGAGCAGGACGAAGAAGCCGGCGACGATGCGGACGATGCGGTCGGTGGTCATGGAGGGTCTCCGGTGCGGTCAGGAAGTGGGTGCGGCCTTGCCGCGGTTCAGCAGGAAGTACACCACGGGTACGACGTACAGCGAGAACGCCGTCGAGGCGAAGATGCCGAAGATGAAACTCCAGGCCAGTCCCGAGAAGATCGGGTCCAGGGTGATGATGAAGGACCCGAACAGCGCCGCGCCGGCGGTCAGGAAGATGGGCCGCATGCGGGTGGCGCCGGCCTCGATCAGGGCCTCGATCAGCGGCGCGCCCTGCTCGCGCAGCCGCTGGATGAAATCGATGAGGATGATGGAGTTGCGCACCACGATGCCGGCCAGGGCGATCATGCCGATCATGGCCGTCGCCGTGAACAGGATCGGGTTGTCGTAACCCGCCACCGGTTCGGTGAACAGCGCGTTCAGCAGCCAGAAGCCGGGCATGATGCCGATCACGGTCAGCGGAATCGCCACCATGATGATCAGCGGCATGCCCAGCGAGCCGGTCTGCGCCACCAGCAGCACGTAGATCATCAGCAGCGCCGCGCCGAAGGCCAGCCCGAGATCGCGGAACACGTCGACGGTGATCTTCCATTCGCCCTCGCCGGCCAGGTCGACGCTGTAGCCGTCCGGCAGCGGCTGCCGCTCGCGGATGTCACCCCAGTCCAGCACCGCTTCCACCGGCTCGCGGCCGACCATTTCGGCAATGACGTAGTTCAGGCGCCGCAGGTTCTTGTGGTAGATGGTGAGGTCGGCCGGTTCCTCGGTGGCGGTGCCGATCTCGCCCAGCGGGATCAGCGATCCGTCGCCGCCGCGCACGCGCAGGGTTTCCAGGTCGGCCAGGGACGACCGCTGTTCCCGTGGCAGGCGGATGTGGATATCCAGTGGCTGGCGTTCGCCGGTAGCATGGACGATGCCGGCGCTTTCCCCGGCCAGGGCCGTGCGCAGGGTACGGGTCACCTCGGCCACGGTTACCCCGTGCAGGGCCGCCTGCTGCCGGTCGAGCCGGAAATGGACGACGGTCTGTGGCTCGTCGACATAATCGTCGACGTCGACCACGCCGCGGATGCCGGTCACCTCCGCGCGCACCTGCTCGGTGACCTTGGCCAGTGCGGTATTGTCCGCGTCCAGCGGCCCGTAGACCTCGGCGACGAAGGTCGACAGCACCGGCGGTCCGGGCGGACTCTCGACGATCTTGACGTTGGCGCCGTGCGCCCTGGCGATGCGCTCGATGTCGGGGCGGATGCGCAGGGCGATCTCGTGGGACTGATGCTCGCGGCGTTCCTTGGGCAGCAGGTTGAGGCGGATGTCGGCCTGGTGCGGCGCCTGGCGCTGGTAGTAGTGCCGCACCATGCCGTTGAAGTCCATTGGCGAGTTGTCGCCGACGTAGGTTTCGAAATCGGTCACCTCGTTGATTCGGGCGAGGTAGTCGCCCAGTTCCCGCGCCACGGCGTCGGTGTTTTCCAGGGTGGTGCCGCGCGGCAGGTCGATGACCAGCTGCAACTCGTTCTTGTTGTCGTAGGGCAGCAGCTTCAGCGGCACGATGCGGTACACCGCCAGCAGCGCGGAGGCGACGAAGGCCACCAGCACCAGCAGCAGGAAGACGCGCGCGGCATTCGGCGCTTCCAGCAGCGGGCGCAGGGTGCGGTCGTAGAACCGCCACAGTCCGGAGGCGCGGGGGTCCTCCAGCTCGCCCTTGCCCCACTCGTGCTTGAGCAGGTGGAAGGTGGCCCAGGGCGTGACGGTAAAGGCGACCAGCAGCGACATCAGCATCGCGACCGGCACGTTGAAGGCCATCGGCGCCATGTAGGGACCCATCATGCCGGTGATGTAGAACATCGGCAGGAACGACACGATGACGGTGAAGGTGGCGAAGATGGTCGGCGGCCGCACCTCGTCGATGGCGGTCAGCGCCGCTTCCAGCGGCGGCTCCCGGCGCAGCTTGAAGTGGCGGAAGATGTTCTCGACGTCGACGATGGGATCGTCGACCAGCAGGCCCAGCGACAGGATCAGCGCAAACAGGGTCACGCGGTTGATGGTGTAGCCGAAGATCAGGTCGCAGAGCAGGGTCACGCCCAGGGTCATCGGCACCGCCAGCGCGACGATGAAGGCTTCCTTGGGGCCCAGGGCGAAGGCCAGCAGGATGACGATGGTGACGATGGCGATCAGCAGATGCTTCACCAGCTCGTTGACCTTGTGGTTGGCGGTTTCGCCGTTGTCGCGGGTGACCGTGACGGTGACCTCCTCGGGGATGATGTCCCCGCGCAATGCGCGGGCGGTCTCGATGACCTGCGCGGCGACGGCCACGGCATTGGCGCCCTTGCGCTTGGCGATGCCGATGGTGACCGCCTGGCGCAGCTCGCCCGGCCGCGGTGGGGTGACCTCCGCCTGTTCGCCACCGTCCCCGGCCTGCACGGTCCTGCTCTCGGCCGCTGCCTGGCCGAAGCCGATGCGGGTGTAGCGCTGGACCTCGGCGGGGCCGTCCTCGATACGGGCGACGTCGCGCAGGTAGACCAGCCGCCCGCCCCGGCTGCGGACCGGCGTGCCGGCCACGTCCTCGACGCGGGTGAAGGCGGGGCCGGCGTCCAGCCGGACGCTGCGGTTGGCCTGCTCGAAGCGGCCGGCCTGGATGTTGACGTTGGCGGCCTGCAGCGCCTGCAGCAGGTCGGTCAGGGTCAGACCATGCGCCGCCAGCCGGGCCGGGTCGGGATAGACCTGCACGCGCCGCGGTTCGCCGCCGGTGACGACGATGCGGCCGGCGTCCTCGACCAGGGCCAGCTTGTCCTTCATCTCGTCGGCCAGGCGGCGCAGCGCGGCGCCATCATAGGCGGGATCGCTGGCGGACAGCGTCAGGGTGACGATGGGCACGTCGTCGATCTCGACCGGTTTGACGCTCCAGTTGGCCACCACCGGCGGGATGCGGTCCTGATTGGACATCAGCTTGTTCCAGACCTTGACCAGGCTGTCCTCCCTGTCCTCGCCGACGAAGAAGCGCACCGTCACCAGGGCCTGGTTTTCCTGCGAGGCCGAGTAGACGTACTCGACGCCGTCGACTTCCCGCAGCATGGATTCCAGCGACGTCGCCACCAGTTTTTCCACTTCCTCGGCGGAGGCGCCGGGTGCCGCGACGAGAATGTCCGCCACCGGCACGACGATCTGCGGTTCTTCCTCGCGCGGGGTCAGCACCAGCGCGGCGAAACCCGCCAGGAAGCTGGCGATCAGCAGCAGCAGCGAGAGCTTGGAGGTGATGAACAGCTCGACGATGCGGGAGGTCAGCCCGCGCTCGGGTGGCTGGGCGATGCCGCTCATCGGCGCTCACCCGCGACCAGGATGGCGTCGCCCTCGTTCAGCCCGGACAGGATTTCCACGGCATCGCCGTGGCGCTTGCCGGTACGGACATGGCGCAGCCGCGGCTTGCCGTCGACCACCAGCCGCACGCTTTCCAGCTGACCGATGCGCGTCACGGCGGCGGCCGGCGCCAGCAGGACCGATTCACGGCCGCAGGCCTGTTGCAGCCAGGCGAAGGCGCCCGGCTGCGCGTCCGAGCCGGCCGGCAGCCGGGCCTTGGCCAGCACGGTGCGGGTGTCCGGGTCGCTGGAAGGCTCGATCTCGTCGAGGATGGCCCGCAGCTCGCGCGGCGGGTTGCCGAGCCGGACGCCAAGGGGCTTGCCGATCGCCAGGAAGGGGGCGCAGGTCGACGGCACGTGCGCCTCGACACGCAGGGTATCGGCCTGCAGCAGTGTGAGGACCGGCATGCCGGGCAGGGCCATGTCGCCGGGTTCCTGATGGCGGCGTTCGACAACGCCGTCGTAGGGTGCCTGTAGGACGGTCTCGCCCAGATGCGATTCGATCTCGCGGATGACCTGGCGGGCCTGCTCGACCTGGGCCTGTTCGGCCTTGGCGACCGCCAGCGCGGCGTCGAGCGCCTGCCGGGTGGCGGCCTCGCGCTGGTAGAGATTCTGCAGCCGGGTGGCGTCGGCGCGTGAGCGGGTGGCGCTGGCCTCGGCCGCGACCAGGCCGCTGCGGGCCTGCGCCAGCCGGGCCTGGGTCTCGGTCGGATCCAGCCGGACCAGAACCTGGCCGCGCCTGACCGGCTGGCCGGTACGCGCCGTGATCTCGAGGATACGGCCCGGCACCTTCGGGGCGATCTGGATCACCTTCAGCGCCGCGACCGTTGCCGGCCAGCTGAACAGGGCCTCGGTGTCGCGGCGTTCCACCCGCACCAGCTGGCCGCCGGCCGGCTGCTCCCCGGCCACCGCCCCGGCGATGCCGGGGCTGGCCTTGTGCTCGAAGGCGCCTTCCAGCCACATCAGCAGCAAGACCAGACCGATCGTCGTGGCGAGGATGCGGAGCAGGGTGGTTCGGGGCGAGGTTTGCTGGGCGTGCGACATGCGATGGCCTAATTCAGTGTCGGGGCGTTTGCGGCGGGTTGCCTGGCTCGGTTGCGCTCTCCGGCGGGCCGGAACGATGGGCGGCGAAGGGCAGCGCCGGCAATGCCGGGCAGGTGAAGGCCAGCGGGCTGTCGCCGGCCTTCTGGATCAGCTGGATACCTGCGCTCATCGCCAGTGCCCTACCGCCTGCTGGAGTTGCGCCTCGGCGACCTGGGCTTCGAAACGGGCCACGATCGCCCGCAGCGTTGCCGCCGCCCGATCCGTTTCGGCCTCGAGATAGCGCGTGACGGTGGCCGTGCCGCCGTGATACTGCTCGTTGACCAGCCGCAGGGCTTCCTCCGCCGAGGTGGCGCCGGCTTCCGCCACCGCCACGCGTTCCAGCGCCTGTTCCAGGGTGGAATAGGCCTGACGCACCTCGTTCTCGATGTCCAGCCGGATTTTCTCCTCCACCGCCTGGGCCTCGACCAGCCGGCGCTCGGCCGCCGAGATGCGGGCCTGGATGGCCCCGCCGGCGAACAGGTCGTATTCGGCGTTGATGCCGATGCTGGCGTTGTCCTTGTAGGTGGACGGATCCAGGGTGCGGCTGTTGGAGCCGTAGGCGGCATAGGCATTGATGCGCGGCAGGTTGGCGCCGTTGGCGGCATCGAGTTCGTGCTGGCGGATCTGCACCTGATGGGCGGCGGCCTGCATCTCCGGGCGCTGGCTCAGGGCCAGGTCGAATGTCTTCAGCAGGTTGTCCTTGAGCTGCGGCAGCGGCAGTTCGGTTTCGCGCAGTGCCGGCAGTTCGTTCTTCGATTCGCCGATCAGGGTCTTGAGCGCCGAGCGCGACAGGTTGATGGCATTGCGCGCCTGCAATTCGTTTTCCCGTGCCGCCTTGGCGCGCACTTCCAGCGACAGCACATCGGCGCGCAGCGCGACGCCCTCGTTCACCCGTGCGCGGGTCATTTCCATTTCCTGCTCCACGGTGGCGACCGAGCGCTGGGCCACCGCCATCTGCCTGGGTGCCGAAAGCACGGCGTAATAGGCCGAGGTGACCGCCGCCGCCAGGCGGTTGCGCACGGCGGCATGCTCCAGCTCGGTGGCGGTGACGCCCAGTTCCGCGGCCTTCTTCAGGTAGTCGTCCTGGCCGCCGCGATACAGGTTGATGCTGCCGATGACCTCGGGGCGGAAGTTCTCGACCCAGCCCGGGTTGTTGATCTGGCCATCGAAGTCGGCGGGATTGGCGCTGAAGCGCCGCTGGGCGACGATGTACGAGAAGGCCAGCGCCGGGTTGCTGGTGTAGTCGTAGCCCACCCGCGCCGTGACCTTGGGGTAGAAGCCGGCGGCGACTTCCGCCACGCGCGATTCAGCCTGACCGATGCGGGCCTCTGCGGCCTTGAGATCGGGATTCTGGGCGAAGGCGAGATCGATGGCGTCGGCCAGGCTGAGTGTTGGCGAGGCATGCGCCCTGGCCGCGGCGGCCCGGCCCTCGCTGGGCGCGCCGGCAAAGCCGAGGATCAGGGCGGCCAGCAGACAGCTGCCCGCGACGGACTGGCGCCGGTTACTCATGTCGGCAGGCGCCCCGGCGGCGCGGAGGACGGGGGAAGGACATTCGCAGAGAACATGGAGCCGTCGATCTCATAAATATCAGAATTTAATTATAGACTCTGATCTCCTCGCGAGGGAAGCGGTCCGCCTGCCGGCAGGGTGCTCCCGGCCCGTGGCTGTCAGCTGTCCCGGCTCGCCAGACGCCGGAGGGCGGCAGGATCAAGCAGTTCCACCATGCCCCGCCTCAGTCCGACCCAATGACGATTTTCCCAGCGCTTCAGATGCCGCGACACGACTTCCCGGGCGCTGCCGATCGCGATCGGCAGATCCTGCCGGGGCGTCCCCGACCTTGCCCTCGGCCGCGCGCTCCAGCAGCGTGCGGGCCAGCATGCGGCCGACAACACCGGACAGGCACGCCGCTGGACCCTTGAAGATGAAGGTGCGAAAGCAGCGCGATTGCCTCGGCGCCTGATGGAAATCCTCAGCAGGGATGGCCTGCGCGGTCACCGGTGTTTCGGTGATGCCGAGCCCGGGTAATCGTTGGCGCCGGACAGGCAGGAGGTCGTGAGGGTGCAGGGCTGGTGGGTTTGCACCCGGCACAGAAGCATCGCGCGGCCGCTGGGGCGGCATGATCGGCACGCGCATCGCGCCATCCTCGGCAGCCGGGAAGGCTGGAAAGTACCGAGAGCAGATTTCACGAGCAGCCATGCGGGCTCCGGTAAGGTCCAGGCGGGCAGGGCGGCTCTGCCGCACCCGATTCGGGACGTATGGTCGGCCGGGGGCCATGGTCTGTCAAACCTCGTTGTCCGGCCCGGAGCGACGGCCGTTGTGGAAGGCTGATGACCTTGCACGGCGCCCTGTTCCTGAAGTGGCGGCCCGGTGGGCGCTGGACCGGCCCGAGATTGCCGTCATGCCGGTCCGGGATGCGTTCCTCGCCCGTGCGGCAGGCTTCGGGCTATGTCCCCCTTCCTGCTGTTCTCGACCAGCGATCCCGGTTCCAGCCGGCTGACCCCCCGGAATCAGCGTGGTTTTCCTGCCAATCATACCGCTGCATGGCCGCTGGATTTGTTGCGTCATCCGGGGCGGCATCACCGAGAAAACGGTTCCGGACGACTCGCATATCCTTTAACTGAAAACAGGAGGCATGCGCATGTGGTGCTTCACCTGGATACTGGGCGTCGGTTTTACGGCGACCTTCGCCGTCATCAAGGCCATGTGGCTGGAATCGGTCTGCGATACCGATACCCATGGCATCGATGCGCCCTGCGAGCGGGCCGCAAACGCCCGCGACTGAAAGCCAGCCGGTTCTGGTCGCGCAGGAACGCGCTGCCCCGCCCACGCATCCTCGCCATTGGCGGCGCGGCATGCGAGGTGGCCCATGACGCCCTGGTACTTGCCACCGGGGCCGAGCCCGTCCGGCCGCCGCTGCCAGGCATCGACCTCCCTGCTGTCCATGGCCTGCCGGGGCTGGATGCGAAGATAGCGGCCCATGTCGACTGTAGCGGCTGTTCTCGAAAACCGCTGGCCGCATCCCCGGCGTCCAGGCGGTGGCGGGAGGCGGATGTGGCGCGGCGCATCGATGTCATCACCATGGTGCTGCAGGTGGGCGTCACGGTGTTTGATCCGGGGCAGCCGGGCCTTGTTGCGCGCCGCCATACGGCGCCGCGAGGGGTCCGGTCAACATGGCGGCCATGATGGCCGGCGGCAGCAGCTGGCAGGATTCCCCCGCGGCCGCGAGATCTGGCGCGTCTGCGGGGGAATCCTGCGCGCTTCCCGTGCCTTGCGTATACTCCGGCAGCACGGCATCCGGGGCAGGGTGCCGAGCGGCGGCATGAATACCTATCGCACCTTGCAAAACCGCGATGCGGATGCCAGATAGGTGAAGGACCGATTCGGGCCGGAACATGAGGTTTTCACATTCACCCGCTTCTGTGCCACTATCTGCCTTCCTGCCGGTTCCGAAACCCCGCCGTCGGCGACGATCCGGCCGTGCCAGCGCCATAACGATTGAACTGGAATGTTGCCCGAGTATCTTAATCATCTCGATGACGACGCGGTCATCGGTATCGACACGGCCTGCGAGCTCCTCGGTTTCAGCAAAACCCAACTGGAGCACTGGGCCCTGAGCAAATCATTCGGGCTACGGAGCGTCGCCCCGAAGATGAAGCGCCAATTCGTTGTCCGCGACTTGCGCGCCTTCCTGGAAGCCCGGAACCGGGCCCTTACCCAAACTGGAGAGTTGAATGCAAAGACCTGAACTGCTGAACGAGCAGGAAGCCAGTCGGCTGATCGGGATCAGCCGCAGCGAGCTCAAACGTCACACCCAGCAGCGTACGTTTGGCCTGCGGCCAAAATTCTGTACCCGCAACGAATGCTTCTACGATCCGAACATTCTGCGGGACTTCCAACGCAACCTCACCGCCCAGAAAGCGGCGGAATCGCTGTTCGGCTCGTCCTGACGAATCAGGGCATAGGTCCGGTCCGCTGCCGGCACCGAGTCTCCCGTCCTGCCGTCCAGCGCATGAGCCTGTCTCTCCTGCGGAGGTAGATCGTGGCCCATCGCGAGGAATGTCTCCGGCTGGCCGGCATGCACTGCGCCGGTTGCGAGGTGGCCGCCGAGTCCGCCCTGACGTCGCTGCCGGGCGTGCTGACCGCCGAGGCGGATCAGGCCAGCGGCCTGGTGCGGGTCCGTTTCGACGAAACCAGGGTCCGGCTCAGCCAGGTCATCGCCGCCATTGAGGACGCCGGCTACAACGTGGTCCTGGATGCCGCTCCGCTGCCCGGGGTCCATCCTGGCTGGCGACGGTTCGGCAGGGGTATCGTCACCCTGCTGCTGCTCCTGGCGGTCGGGGGCATTGTCTTCTGGGGCAAGAGCCTGATGCCCGGCCTGATGGCGCAGATGCACAGCCCGGATGTCGGCTACGCGATGATCCTGCTGGTCGGTTTTCTCACCGGCTTCCATTGCATCGGCATGTGCGGCAGTTTCGTCGTCTCCTACGCGGCGCCCGCCAGCCGCTACCGGGGCGATCTGGCCTTGCGCCATCTGGCGTATGGCGGCGGCAAGACCCTTTCCTACGCGACCCTGGGCGCCGTTTTCGGCGCGCTGGGCGCCCTGTTTACCCTCACGGCGTTCCTGCGCGGGGCCCTGGCCATTGCCGCCGGGCTCTATCTGGTGCTGTACGGCCTGCGCCTCCTGGGCTGGTTCGCCGGGCCGGCATGGCTGAACTGGGCGTTTCCCAAGGCGGTCATGCGCGGCGTCCAGACCGGCATGCGCGCCCAGCCCCGGCCATGGGTGATCGGGCTCCTCAACGGCTTCCTGCTGGGCTGCGGTCCGCTGCAGGCCATGTACATTCTCGCGGCCGGCACCGGCAGTCCCCGGGAAGGCGCCCTGCTGCTGATGTTCTTTGGCCTGGGCACGCTGGGTCCGCTGCTGGGCTTCGGGGTTTTCGCCCACCTGCTGTCGCAGCGCCTGCTGCACGAGATGCTGCGCGTGTCGGGCATTCTTGTGCTGCTGATGGGGCTGCTGATGACCGATCGCGGCCTGCGGCTGACGGAGTCCGGTTTCGACCTGGACACCCTGCGCGGACACTGGCGGGCACTCATGCAGCACGACACGGCGGCAGGGGACCATGGCGGACACTGAGCCGGGTGACCCTCGCCGGTTCCGGGTCATGCGGCCCTTTCCATTCGACACCGGGTAAACCAAAGGAGGACACATGCGTTCATTCATCATCACCGGCAGCCGGGGCACGGACGATCCCACCATGGCCACGCTGCCGCTCATCGCAGCCAAGGTCGCCAAGGAGCAGGGCCACGATGTCGTGCTGTGGCTCTGGAACGAGGCCGTGACCCTGGGGCGCCAGGGGACGGCCGATCATGTGGTGGGCGTCAACCTGCCGCCGCTCGGGGACCTGCTGGCCGCGGTCCAGGCCGCCGGCATCCCGATCTGGGTTTGTGGCGCCTGCGCCGTCGCCCGGCAGATCACGGATGCCGATCTGGTTGCCGGCGCCAGCATCAAGGGCATGCCGGACTACATCGCCGCGGTGGCGGAGCGCGACCGCAACGTGTCTTTCTGACATTCCCCGCCGGCTTGCCGGCGGCCTTCAGCCCGGTACTGGCCCTGATCGGACGGCTGCCGCGGTTGTCGCCGGCACGGCCCGGGTTCTGCCTGAACCGATGCCGGTTCAGGTGGTACGTTCGGGTCGGTAGCGCGAAGGATTGAGGCTGTGCTTCTTGAGCTTCATGTAGGCGGCCCGCCGGCTGATGCCCAATCGTCCGGCGAGCTGCCCGACGTCACCCCGGCACCGCCGCAGTTCCTGGTCCAGGTAATCCCTCTCGGCCTGGGCCAGCCAGTTCTGTCGGCTGTCGCCCGCTGACGACTGGGGGGCGACGGGTGTCGGCGAGCTGAACTCGACGCGATCCAGCCAGGGCGCCGCGGCGAACAGCACGGCCCGTTCGAGCGTGTTTTCCAGTTCCCTGACGTTGCCCGGCCAGTCGTGGGCCAGCAGCTGTTGCATCAGCTGCGGCGTCACCCCCAGGATCGGCTTGCGGTAACGCTGGGACAGCCGCCGGAGGATCAGATCGATCAGGCGGGGAATGTCCTCCTGCCGTTCCGAGAGCCGCGGGATGAAGAGCGTGACGACGTTGATGCGATAGAACAGGTCCTGCCGGAAGGCGCCCCGCTGCACGGCCTGCGCCAGCCCGGCGTTGGTGGCCGCCACGATCCGCACGTCCAGCGACAGGTTGCGCTGTCCGCCGACGCGCTCCAGCTCGCCCTCCTGCAGTACCCGCAGCAGCCGGACCTGAATGGCGGGCGACAGGGCATCGATCTCGTCCAGGAACAGCGTGCCCCCGTCGGCCCGCTCGAAATAGCCGCGGTGAACCTCGATGGCACCGGTGAAGGCGCCTTTCTCATGTCCGAACAGGACGCTTTCCACCAGGCTTTCCGGAATGGCGCCGCAGTTGACGGCGATGAAGGGTTTGCCGCTGCGGTCGCTCATGGCATGGATCGCCCGGGCCACCAGTTCCTTGCCGACGCCGGTCGCACCCTCGATCAGCACGGTGGCGGGCGTCGGCGCCAGGGTTTCGACGGCGCCGAGCACGCCCTTCATGGCAGCCGATTCGGCGATCAGGATGGGACGGTCCAGCTCTTCGGGGTCACCTCGGCATGGCTTGGCCTGGCACCAGAGCGCATGCAGGCGCTCGTCGATCCGGCTCTGCAAGGTAACGGCTTCCGGCTCCCGCCGGGCCGCCTTGTCCTGACCACGATAATCGATGCCTTCATGCGCCAGTGCCGCGGCCGGCTCCAGGTGGATGACCACCGAGCATCGCGGATGGCCCAGGGCGATGCGCTCGCGCAGCTCGACGCGGGCATAGCCGAAATTCCGGGCCGCGATGCCGCCGAAGACGCTGGACGTCATGCGGCACAGCTCCGGCGAATGCCGCACGCCGTCGCCGAAGGGACAACGGCTGCTGACGACCTCGATACGCCCGGCATCCACCGATACCGGTGCGAAATGTCCGCCGATGTGGTTCTTCAGGCCGATGATGAGGTCGGCGTAGCGCTCCTGCGACAGCGTTCCGGCGAGGCCGTGTTCCTCCCGGTAGGCTTCCTCGAAAAAGCGGCTGGCGCTCTGCGCGATCCGCTCGATGATGTCCTCGGCTTGGCTGCCCACGCTGGCCTCGCACAGCTGCATGAGTTCCAGCACGAAGGTTTGCAGGAAACCGATCGGTGTCAGGTGCGAGAAGGCGTGAGTGTCCATCGGGTCAGCCTGCGAGGGCAGGAAGGGAAACCCATCTTCTCATGGTGAAGTGAAACTTCATGCATCGCGCGGGAGGTGATTCTGCAAGCCCTTGATTCGCATGCGCCCAGCGGTGGGGCCCCGGCTGGTCCGAAATGTGTATCGGCTGCTTGCGTCCCTGCGGGGACCACCAGAACAACAAGCCATTCCCGGAGGAGATACATGACCCGACCGAAGCCGCCACTTGATCCGCATCCCTTGAGCCCCTACGTATCCTGGGCCGGACACCGCAACCGCGATCCGATCCTGGACGTGTTCCGGCAACGCTTTCCCGAGCAGGCCGGCGACGTGCTGGAGTTCGCCAGCGGCAGCGGCATGCACATCAACTATTTCGCGCCGCATTTCCCGCACCTGAGGTTCCAGCCGTCGGACCTCAACGAGCATGCGCTGGAGAACATCGCCCGCGTCAGCTGGGAAAAGGAGGTCGAGAACGTCGACAAGCCGATCCTGCTGGACCTGGCCCGGGAGGACACCTGGCCCAGTCCGGCAACGCGCCTGTATGACGTGATTTTCGTCATCAACATCTTCCAGGTGGCACCCATCGCGGTGGCCGACGGCATGATGAAATGCGCGGCGGAGCTGCTGCACAAGGATGGCTTTCTGTTTGTCTACGGGCCCTTTAAGGATCATGGCCAGTACCTCACCGACTCGAACCAGGAGTTCGACGCCATGGTCCAGTCGGCCGGCGTCGATGAGTGGGGCCTGAAGGATATCGCCGATCTGGAAACCGCGGCCCGCAATCATGCGCTGAAGCTGACGGAAAAGCTTCTCATGCCCGCCAACAACTATGGGCTGATGTTCGGCCGTTCCTGACCGGACGGTCCCCCACCCGATCCCGCACGACAACCATACCCGACAGGAGAAACCCACATGAGCAAGATACTGACCGAAGTCCTGAAAGCCAACGAAGGCTACGCCGCCAGCTTCACCAAGGGTGACCTGGCCCTGCCGCCGGCACGCGGCTTCGCCATCCTCACCTGCATGGATGCCCGGCTCGACCCGGCCAAGTACGCCGGCCTGTCCGAGGGCGACGCCCACGTCACCCGCAATGCCGGTGGCCGCGCCAGCGACGACGCCATCCGCTCGCTGGTGATCTCGCACAAGCTGCTCGGCACCCAGGAGTTCTTCGTCATCCATCACACCGACTGCGGCATGCAGCTATTCGACAACGACATCATGGGCGATCTCCTGGCCAGCAGCCTGGACACCGCCAGCATCGACGCCACGGGCTGGCACGACAACGGCCAGTACCCCGGCTCCACCGACGGCCGCTACCTCAACTGGCTGACCTTCAGGAACAACGAGCAGAGCGTGCTGGAAGACGTGCAGCGCATCCGCCACCATACCCTGGTGCCGAACTACATCCCGATCTACGGCTTCATCTATGACGTCAGGACCGGCAAGCTGGTCGAGGTGCCGGAAGCCATGGCCGCCGGCCGTCCGCTCTGACGGTCGCCGTCCCGGGCATGGAGGGCGGGCGGCTTGGCCGGCCCGCCCTCCTCCCGGCCATCCCATGACAGCAGCGAGGCATTCCACCATGACAACACCACTTCGTTCCGCCACGCCATGCGGGCTTCTGCTCGGCGCACTGGTCCTCTTGGCACCGTCGGTCCGGGCCGAGGAACCGGCATCGCCCGCGCCGGGCATGAGTCGCCAGATTCTGATGATGCAGGCCTTGCCGCCGCTCGGAGCCAGCCCCCAGGCGCGCGTGATCCGCGTGCAGTTTCCCTCCGGCTACAAGACGCCCCTGCATACCCATGAGGGCGCCGGTCCCCGCTATGTTCTCAAGGGCCGGCTGCGCGTCGAGGACCATGGACAAATCCGCGACTACGGTCCCGGCGATGTCTTCTGGGAGACCGGTTCCGCGATGACGGTCCGGAGCATCGGCGGTTCCGACGCGGAAATGGTGATCTTCGAGATCGCCCCGCTTGCCCAGCCGTCGGCGGGGGGGCACTAACGTGCGGGAAGCGGATCGCGACCGCTGCCTGAGGACCGCCCTGCGCGTCTTCGGTTGGGTCTACCTCGTCGGCGTGCCGGTGCTGATGCTGTGGCTGTGGCCCTCCGGGTGGGGCTGGAATCCGCCGCAACCCAAGTACGAGCACATGATCATGGGCGTCTATTCGACGCTGGGGGTCTTCCTGCTGCGGGCCGCGCGGGACCCGGCCGCCCATGCCAGCCTGATCTGGTTCACCATCGCGTCGAACATCGTGCACGGCGCCATCATGCTCGGCCACGCGCTGGTCGACGAGACCGAGCGCGCCAACCTGGTCGGCGATGTGCCGGCGCTGTTCCTGGTCGCGGGCGTGCTCTGGTATCTGATGCCAGTGCGGCAGGAGGCCGCGCATGGGTAAGCCGCGCCCGCGTTCGGCGGTGGTGGTCGGCGTGGGGCCTGTCCACGGGCTGGGCGCCGGGCTGGCCGGCTACTTCGCCCGCCAGGGGCTGACCGTGTTTGCCGTCGGCCGGACGCCGGATCGCCTGCGCGCCACCGTCAGCAGCCTCGATGCGGGGCCGGGGACGATCCTGCCGCTGTTCGGCGACGCCACCTCGGAGACGGACATCCGGTACCTGTTCCAGCAGGTTGCGGAACGCACGGAACCGGAACTGGTGGTCTACAACGTCGATCGCAACGAGCGGGCACCCCTGCTGGATACCGGTCTCGAACTGTTCGAGGACCTGTGGCGACAGAATTGCCTGGGGGGTTTCCTGGTCGCCCGGGAGGCGATACGCCATTTCCTGCCACGGCAGCGTGGCACGCTGATCGTTACCGGCGCCACGGCTTCGCTGCGGGCCCGCCCGCCCTTCACCGCCTTCGCCGCCGCCAAGGCGGGGCTGCGCGCGCTCGCCCAGGGCCTGGCCCGGGAGTACGGGCCACAGGGCATCCATGTCGTGCACGCGGTCATCGACGGGGTCATCGATGGCGACCGGGCGCGCGCGCAGTTTCCCGACTTCGTCGCCGCCAAGGGACCCGAGGGCCTGCTGGACCCGGTCGCCATCGCCGGGACCTACTGGGCCTTGCACCAGCAGCCACGCTCCGCCTGGACGCACGAGCTGGATCTGCGTCCCTGTCTGGAGAGCTTCTGAGGCCGGCCGGCTTGTCACCAGCCACCGGCTCGGGTGGCGTGCGGGCGTGCGGCATCTGCGCCTAGAATGCGGGGCCAGGCCCGTCGGCCAGGTCGCCCGCCACCGGGATGGCGATCGGTACGGCAGGCGGGGATTTTGGCGCCTGGCGTCTTCTCCCGTTTCCCGCGAGACCCTTTGCTTGAGCATTTTCCTGGAATTTCTGCTTCTGGCCGGCAGCCTGGGCCTGGCCGGCTTCTACCTGACGCTTTACGGCGATGCCATTGCCGAGAAGACCGGACTCGGCGGTACCTGGGTGGGGCTGGCGATGATGGCCAGCGTGACCTCCCTGCCGGAACTGGTGACCGGCATCAGTGCCGTGCGGCTGGTCGACGCGCCCAATATTGCCCTGGGCGATGCGATCGGCAGCTGCGTCTTCAATCTGCTGCTGATCGTGATGCTGGATTTCCTGCACCGGGAGGCCCCGGTCTATACCCGGCTCAGCCAGGGGCACATCCTGTCGGCCGGTTTCGGCGTCATCCTGCTGGCCCTGGTCGCCTTCAGCATCCTGCTGGGCAAGCGTGCGACCGGCCTGGTCGTCGGCCATGTCGGCGTTACCTCGCTGGCGATCGTGCTGCTCTACCTCATCGCCGTCTTCACGGTTTTCCAGTACGAGCGGAAGAACCTCAGGGAGCATGCAGGCGAACTGGCCGAGCGTCATCCGCGGATGAGCCTGCCCCAGGCCGTCTGGCGCTATCTCGCCGCTGCCACCCTGGTGGTGCTCGTCGGCCTGCGGCTGCCGATGACGGCCGAGCACATGGCCACGGCGATGGGCTGGGACCGGACCTTCGTCGGCACCCTGTTCGTGGCGATGGCCACCTCCCTGCCCGAGCTGGCGGTGACGCTGTCTGCCATCCGCATCGGTGCCCTGGACATGGCCATGAGCAATCTGTTCGGCAGCAACCTGTTCGACCTGTTCATCGTCGCCGTGGACGATCTGGCTTATACCAAGGGGCCGTTGCTGGCCGCCGTCTCGCCGCTGCACCTGGTTTCGACCCAGTCGGCGATCATGATGACCGGCGTCGCAGTGGTCGGGCTGCTCTACCGTCCGAAGAGCCGGGTGCTGAGGACGGTCGGCTGGGTCAGCCTGCTGATCCTGTCCCTGTACGTGCTCAACGCGGCGGTGCTCTATCTGAGCCAGGACGGCAGGGCGATCGTGATCGGCGGCTGAGCACCGCCCCGGGCGATCCCGGGAGCTCCGCCGCCGGTTTCAGCCCGCCGCCTGCCGCGCCAGGATCTGCCGCAGGAACAGCCCGGTGTGCGAGCCGGGATCGGCCGCCACGGTTTCCGGGCTGCCTGCGGCGATGATGCGGCCGCCGCCCTCGCCGCCCTCGGGGCCGAGATCGATGATCCAGTCGGCGGTCTTGATCACATCGAGATTGTGCTCGATGACGATCACGGTGTTGCCATGGTCGCGCAGCTGGTGCAGCACGCCCAGGAGCTGGCGGATGTCGTGGAAATGCAGGCCGGTGGTGGGTTCGTCGAGGATGTACAGGGTCTTGCCGGTGTCGCGCTTGGACAGTTCCCGCGCCAGCTTGACCCGCTGGGCCTCGCCGCCGGAGAGCGTCACGGCGTTCTGGCCCAGGGTGATGTAGCCGAGGCCGACATCCATCAGGGTGTCGAGCTTGCGGGCCACCGTCGGGATGGCCGAGAAGAATTCGGCGGCTTCCTCCACCGTCATGCTCAGCACCTCGTGGATGGTCTTGCCCTTGTAGCGGATTTCCAGGGTCTCGCGGTTGTAGCGCCGGCCCTGGCAGATGTCGCAATTGACGAAGATATCGGGCAGGAAGTGCATCTCCACCTTGATGACGCCGTCGCCGGTGCAGGCCTCGCAGCGTCCGCCCTTGACGTTGAAGCTGAAGCGGCCCGGGGTGTAGCCGCGCGAGCGGGCCTCCGGCGTCGCCGCGAACAGCTCGCGGATCGGCGTGAACACCTGGGTGTAGGTGGCGGGGTTGGAGCGGGGCGTGCGGCCGATGGGGCTCTGGTCGATGTCCACCACCTTGTCGAAGTGCTCCAGCCCCTCGATGCCGGCGCAGGGCGCCGGGGCGGCGGTGGCGCCGTTCAGCTCGCGCGCGGCCAGCCGGTGCAGGGTGTCGTTGACCAGGGTGGACTTGCCGGAGCCGGACACCCCGGTCACGCAGGTCAGCAGGCCGACCGGGAAGCGCGCGTCGACGCCCTTGAGGTTGTTGCCGCTGGCGCCCCGCAGCAGCAGCACGCGCTCGGGGTCGAAGGGCCAGCGCTCCTCCGGCACCTCGATGGTCTCCCGTCCCGACAGGTACTGGCCGGTCAGCGAATCCGGATGCGCCATGATCGCCTCGGGTGAGCCTTCCGCCACGATCCGGCCGCCATGGACACCCGCGCCGGGACCGATGTCGACGACATGATCGGCCAGACGGATGGCATCCTCGTCGTGCTCGACCACGATCACCGTGTTGCCGAGATCGCGCAGGTGCAGCAGCGTGTCGAGCAGGCGCTGGTTGTCGCGCTGGTGCAGGCCGATGGAGGGCTCGTCGAGCACGTACATCACGCCCACCAGGCCGGCGCCGACCTGACTGGCCAGGCGGATGCGTTGCGCCTCGCCGCCGGACAGCGTGTCGGCGCTGCGATCCAGGGTCAGGTAGTCCAGCCCCACGTTGACCAGGAAGCTCAGGCGCTCGCGGATTTCCTTGACGATCCTCTCCGCCACCTCGCCGCGCTGGCCGGGCAGATCCAGTTGTTCGAAGAAAGCGACCGCGCGGCGGATAGGCAGGGCGGTCAGTTCGGGCAAGGGATGCCCCTCGATGAACACATGGCGGGCGGCGCGGTTGAGGCGCGCGCCCTGGCAGTCGGGGCAGGGCTTGCTGGCCTGGTAGCGGGCCAGCTCCTCGCGCACCGCCGGCGAGTCGGTCTCGCGGTAGCGGCGTTCCAGGTTGGGGATGACGCCCTCGAAGCGGTGCCGCTGGGTGACCGGCGCGCCACGCGCGCTCAGGGTCTCGAAGGCGATGGCCTCACGGCCGCTGCCATGCAGGATCACCTCCCTGACGGCTTCCGGCAGCTGTTCGAAGGGCTGCTCGGGGTCGAAGCCGTAATGCGCGGCCAGCGACAGGATCAGCCGGTAGTAGTGGGCGTTGCGCCGGTCCCAGTTGCGCACCGCGCCGTCGGCCAGGCTCAGGTGGGGACTGTGGACCACCAGCCGGGGGTCGAAGTACTGCCGCACCCCCAGCCCGTCGCAGGCAGGGCAGGCGCCCTTGGGGTTGTTGAAGGAAAAGATGCGCGGCTCCAGCTCGCTCAGCGCATAGCCGCAGTGCGGGCAGGCGTACTGGTCGGAGAGCATCAGGCTGCGGGCCGGATCGTCCATCGAGACCACCAGGGCGATGCCACCCGCCAGCTTCAGCGCGGTCTCGAAGGATTCCGCCAGGCGGATGGCCAGGTCCGGCCGTACCCTGAAGCGGTCGACCACCGCCTCGATGGTGTGCTTCTTGCGCAGCTCCAGCCTGGGCGGATCGTCCAGCTCGCAGACCTCGCCGTCGATGCGGGCGCGGACGAAACCCCGGTTGCGCAGGTCCTCCAGGACCTGCACATGCTCGCCCTTGCGCTCGCTCACCACCGGCGCCAGCAGCAT
The DNA here is from genome assembly GCF_056880625.1 of Methyloparacoccus sp. NF-16. Taxonomy (NCBI): domain Bacteria; kingdom Pseudomonadati; phylum Pseudomonadota; class Gammaproteobacteria; order Methylococcales; family Methylococcaceae; genus Methyloparacoccus; species Methyloparacoccus sp. NF-16. The sequence continues at coordinate 1,237,417 of NZ_CP174130.1, forward strand.
CCAGCGGCTGTCCACCGGCTCGGCCATCACCTGATCGACCATCTGGCTGATGGTCTGCGCGGTCAGCGACACACCGTGTTCGGGGCAGCGCGGGATGCCGACGCGGGCATACAGCAGGCGCAGGTAATCGTAGATCTCGGTGATGGTGCCGACCGTCGAGCGCGGGTTGTGTGAAGTCGATTTCTGCTCGATCGAGATGGCTGGCGACAGCCCCTCGATATGGTCGACGTCGGGTTTCTCCATCACCGACAGGAATTGCCGGGCGTAGGCCGACAGGGACTCCACGTAGCGGCGCTGGCCCTCGGCGTAGATGGTGTCGAAGGCCAGCGAGGACTTGCCGGACCCCGACAGGCCGGTGATCACAATCAGGCGGTCGCGCGGCAGGTCGAGATTGATGTTCCGCAGGTTGTGCGTGCGGGCACCGCGGATGCGGATGTAGTCCATGGCGAAAACGATGGCGGGAGGGAGGAGGGAGCCGGTGCAATCCGCTGGCTTGACCCCCGGAATTATACGGCGTAGCGTTTTGGCCGATGTGGACCGACCGCGTGTTCGAGGTCCCGATGGCGATTATTCTGACGAGGACACCATGAAGAAACTGCTGATGCTTGCCGCGCTGGTCTCCCTAGCCGGCTGTGCCGCCAATCCCCTGAACAAGGGCGCCGAGCGCGTCGAGATCATGACGGCACTCAAGGAGGTCAGGAAGTGCACCTATGTGGGCGATGTCATGGGCAGCCAGGGCAACCGTTTCTCCGGGACCTTCACCGCCAACGAAAACCTCATGCTGGGTGCCCGCAATGCCATCAAGAACGACGCCGCGCGCCTGGGCGCCAACGCGGTGCTGATCCAGCAGCAGCAGAACGCCCAGCACGAGCTCGGCGGCGGCACCGTCAATTCCACCCTGATCGGCAAGGCCTACCGCTGCGAGGGGTAGCCGCCGGCCCCGCAAGACCGGCCATCCGTACCCGGCATGCCGGGGGCTACCTCAAGGCGCCACCCTGTCGGCAACCTTCCCGTCCAGCCGCGAGCCGCGGTCGAGCCGGTAATGGCGGCCGCGCCAGTTGACCTCCCGCCGGGTCCATATCTGGACGTAAACCAGGGGCGCGACCAGCCAGATCAGCAGCGATCCCCAGGCGAATTTCGCCGGCACCCGGGACCCTGCCATGCGGAAATGCAGGTCGTTGATGGTCAGCGAGACGGATAGCGGCAGCGTGGCGGCGAACAGCGCCAGCGGCAGGCTCCCGACCGCGCCGGCCCAGAGGGCGGCGATCAGCCCGCTCCAGAAGGCCATCCCGGTCAGCCAGTGCGGCAGTTTGCAGGTCAGGACCGGCAGGCCGGACATGGAGAAGGCGATCCAGCGCACCAGAACCTGGGTGAACTCGTCCAGCGACAGGTCCTGCTGGATGATGGCCGCCGGCTTTGGCGAGAGCCTGTTGCGGTAGCCTGCCAGGTTCAGGCAGCGTCCCAGGTACATGTCGTCGACCAGCTGGCCCTCCGCGGCTTCCAGCCCGCCGATCGCAGCCAGGGCAGCGCGCCTGAACACCATCATGTGCCCCATGATGAAGGGCAGCGCGCCACCCATCTGGTGCGCGGTTGCCAGCGCGGCAGGCTCGTACAGCCCGTTGATCATCAGGGCGTAGCCCACGTCGCCGAGGGTTCGCGGTGGCGCCATGGAGACCACCGTCGGGAAGGCCGAACCCGTCCGGGCGTCCGCGAGCAGGGTTGCCACCAGTATGCGCAGGTCGTCCCGATCCTGGCGGATGTCGGAGTCGACGAAGGCGATCAGCTCGTTGCGGGCCGCCGCGAGGCCGGCAATCATGGCATTGAGCTTGCCCGTGCGGTTGGCGGGCGGCTGACCCGAGAAAATGACACGGCTGTCGACCATGGCGCCGGTCCGGGCCATTTCCGCCATCACCTTTTCCACCAGCGGCAGGGCCGGCTCGCTGCCATCGTCGAAGACGAACAGGATCTCGACCCCGCCGGGGTAGCCGTGGTCGAAGGCGGCGCGCAGGTTTTCTTCCATGCCGCTGTCCATGCCCTTGATCGGGCGGATGATGGTCAGGGAGGGGTAGCCCGCCGGTTCGATCGGGTCGGGGCGGTCGCGAATGGCCCGCCGCTGCCAAAGATAGAACAGCCAGACCCAGCTCAGCAGCCCCAGCAGCGGCAGCATCAGGACCGTTTCATGATTCATGCGTCAACTCCTCATCCCTGTTGAAAAAATGGCGATCGTGTCGATGGTCTGGTGATGGGGCCAGCATGTCGGCGTCGTGGGGGACGCTTGTCCCCGGACCTTCATGATGGCGATTTCCGGAAGATGGCCAGGAACCGGCTGAAAAAGCTGGAGCGATCCAGGTTCCGCTCGCGGGCATCCTTCAGGGCCTGTTTCAGCTCCTGTTTCAGCTGCAAGTCGGAGAGGCGGGCATCGTCGCGGACCGGGGCCTTTTCCGCCTTTTCCAGGTGGATGAGGGCGTTCCTGAAGTCGCCCTGCTCCAGCAGGAAATCCCCGTAGAAGTAGTTGGTGTCCAGGGCGTCGGGAAAGAACCGCAGGGCGGTTTCCAGGTGGCGGCGCGCCAGCTCGTTGTCGCCGAAGGAGATGGGCCAGCCGGGCAGCCGGTAGTAGAGATTGCCGAGGATGACGAAGGCGCTGCCTTCCATGGCCAGGGGATCCAGCTTCAGGGACTTTTCCAGGAGCTCCCGCGCGTCCCGCAACTTGCCCAGGGCGCCGAAGCCCCCATCGGCCGCCGCCAGGGCGCAGAGGATCAAGGTTTCCATGATCAACGGCTCGGCCGCCTGCGGATAGCGCCGGGCGAGCTCCCGCACCCGCGGCAGCAGGGCTTCGAGCTTGGGTGTCTGCTGGTCGCGCGGCTGCCGGTAGAAGATCTCGGCCCACGCCGTCTTCAGCTCGTCGACGGCCCGTACCGCGGCAGCTTCGCCGGTGGCGTCGGCCATCGGCGACAGGGCCAGCAGCCAGGCGAAGGTCACGGCGGCCAGCCATGCGGTGGCTGGCGGCAGGACAGGCAGCAGGGTCTTTCGGATTTCCGTGAAACGGGTTGCCATCTCGGGACGATGCGTCGAGGTCGGGTTGCGCAGAGCTTCGGTTTCGAGGCGATCAGACGCCAGAGTAAGGGCGGGATTATAGGCCTCTCTTCCCGCCGATTTCAGGGGCCGGCGGAAGCTGGCGGAGTGGCGGACCCTTGATTGAGTTCCCTGTCGGCACCACAGTATTTTCCAGCCGCTCTTTCACCTTGCCGAGATCGCCTCATGGCCACCGTGTCGTCCCGCCTGCCTCATCCGCCTCTCGGCCATCGCCCTGCCGCCGTGTCCGGACGCTTTTATCCCGCCAGCCCGGGCGCGCTGCGCGAGCAGGTGCTGGCCTGGCTGACGGCATCCGCCCCGTCGCCCGGCAGCCAGCCGCCGAAGCTGATCGTGGTGCCGCATGCCGGCTATGTCTATTCCGGAGCGATGGCCGCACGGGGCCATGCCTTATTGGCACCGTTCCGCGAGCGCATCCGTCGGGTGGTGCTGCTGGGGCCTGCCCACCGCGTGGTACTGCCGGGCCTGGCGTTGCCGACGGTCGCGGCATTCGACACCCCCCTGGGTCCGGTCCCGCTGGACCGGGAGGCCATGGCGCGGATCGCGGACCTGCCGGACGTCACCTTCGACGACGGCGCGCATGCCCGCGAGCATGCCCTGGAAGTGCAGCTGCCGTTCCTGCAAACGGCGCTGGATGCCTTCGCGCTGGTGCCCCTGGTCGTCGGCCAGGCCGCCGCCGGCAGCGTGGCCGGCGTGCTGGAGCGGCTCTGGGGTGGCGAGGAGACCGTGATCGTCGTCAGCAGCGATCTCTCCCACTTCCTGAGCGATGCGCAGGCCCGGCATCGCGATGCCGGGACGCTGCGGCGCATCGAGGGCCTGGACGCTACCCTGGCGCCCGACGATGCCTGTGGCGCCCATCCCCTCAATGGTGCGCTGCACGTCGCCGCGCGGCATGGCCTGCGCCCCGCGTTGCTCGGGTATTGCCATTCCGGCGCTGTCACTGGCGACGCGACACGGGTGGTCGGCTATGCGGCACTGGCCTTCTGGCCGCCGGCCGCCCGGCGGGAGACCGACGCCGACGATGCGCAGCGCCTGGGGCAGGCGCTCCTGAGCCGCGCCCGCAATGCCATCGCGGTGCCTCTGGGTTTACCCTGCCGCGAGGAACCGCCGCATGCGGCGCTGGCGCGGCCGGGCGCCACCTTTGTCACCCTGCACCATCACGGGCGCCTGCGCGGCTGCATCGGCCGGCTGGACGTGGGCGTGGCGCCGCTGGATGTGGACGTGCGCCGCAACGCCCGGCGCGCGGCCTTCGAGGATCCCCGCTTTGCGCCCCTGCGGGTGGACGAGTGGGACGCGCTGGAAATCGAGGTCTCGGTCCTGGAGACCCCGCAGCGATTGTCCGTCGACTCGGAAGCCGAGGCCCTGGCGGCGCTGCGTCCGGGGCGGGATGGCGTGATCTTCCGCTGGGGCCGGCATCGCAGCACCTTCCTGCCGCAGGTCTGGTCGCAACTGCCGGTGGCCGGCGATTTTCTGGCGGCGCTGAAGCGCAAGGCCGGCCTGCCCGCCGATTTCTGGGCCGATGACGTCGAGCTGTCGCGTTATGCGGTCCGGCTGTTCCGCGAAGCGGGGGCGGTGCCGCGATGAACGCCACGACCGGCGACAGCAACGCCCCGCGCCCGGGCGAGGCCCATCCGGCCCGCTGGTGGCACCGGCTGGCGGATGGCCGCGTGCAGTGCGACCTCTGCCCGCGCGAATGCCGTCTGCACGAGGGGCAGCGCGGCCTGTGCTTCGTCCGTGCCCGCCAGGACGATGCCCTGGTGCTGACGACCTATGGCCGCAGCTCGGGTTTCTGCATCGATCCGATCGAGAAGAAGCCGCTGAATCATTTTTACCCCGGTACCCCGGTGTTCTCCTTCGGCACCGCCGGCTGCAACCTGGCCTGCAAGTTCTGCCAGAACTGGGACATCTCCAGGAGCAGGGAAATGGACCGCCTACAGGATGCCGCCAGTCCCGCCCGCATCGCCGAGGTGGCCCGGACGAGCGGTTGCCGGAGTGTCGCCTTTACCTACAACGACCCGGTGATCTTCGCCGAGTACGCCATGGACACCGCCGATGCATGCCATGCGCTGGGGCTGGGAACGGTCGCGGTGACGGCCGGCTACCTCCATGCCGCGCCGCGGCGGGACTTCTTCGCCAGAATGGATGCCGCCAATATCGACCTCAAGGCTTTCTCGGACGATTTCTATGTCCGCCAGACCGGCTCGCATCTGGCGCCCGTCCTGGATACCCTGCGCTACGTTCACCACGAGACGGACTGCTGGCTGGAGATCACCACGCTGCTGATCCCGGGTCTGAACGACGGCGACGCCGAACTGGACGCCATGACCCGCTGGATCGCGGAGCAGCTGGGTAGCGACGTGCCGCTGCACTTCACGGCCTTTCATCCTGCCTACAAACTGACCGGCACCGGCCGCACGCCGGCGGCAACCCTGCGCCGCGCGCGCCGCATGGCCCGGGCGAACGGCCTGGCGCATGTCTACCTGGGCAACGTGCGCGACCCCGAGGGCGGCACGACCGCCTGCACTGGCTGCGGCGCCGTCCTGATCGAGCGCGACTGGCATGTCGTCACCCGCTACGCGCTGGGGCCCGACGGCGCCTGTGGCGTCTGTGGCACCCGCCTGGCCGGCCGGTTCGCCGCCGAATCCGGTCACTTCGGCCGGCAGCGGATACCGGTGCGGGTCGCGGTCTGAGGACAGCCTCCCGGCTGCCCGCGGCCGGCCGGCACCGGCGCCAGCTGGCGGGCCCTCCGCTGGTGGAGGATGAGGTTTGGGCGACTGCACGCAGGGGCCGTCGCCGGGCGGTTCCCTCAACCCTGAGGGCCGGAGCCGTCGGATTTTCCCGGCCCGGGATGCTCCGGCCAGGGCCTGAACCGGGTGTCGAAGGTCTTGCGCTGCGCTGCCGTCAGGCTGCCGTAGAACGTCCGCGTCGCTGCCAGGCGTGCCTGTTTGAAGGCCAGCTGTTTTTCCAGCCGTTCCACGACCGGCAGGGTCGCCCAGTCGGCCTGGTGCTGATGCCTCAGCCGGCCGTCGTCGCCCTGGAACAGCGCCGCCCAGGCATCCCAGGATGCTTCCTGCCCGGGTTGCAGTTGCAGGGCCGTGCGCAGCTCGGTCAGCTGCTCCCGCCGGCGTTCGGCGCACGGCATTCGTTGCGGGCAGCGTTCAAGGGTGGCGGGTGCCGAAGCCCCGGTGGCTGGCGGGGTGGGTTCCGCCGCCTGGGCGATGCCGGCGGTGGCGAGGCTTGCCAGGATGGCGAGCGCGCGCGGGACGGGCTTGGCGGTTGTGATCATCGTGGACCTCCATAATGCTGTCGATGACGGGGATGGGGGCGGCGCCTGCCGCCGCCACGCCGACATTGAACACCCGTCCGAACGCGCGGATGTTTCCGGTTTGTATCGCGAGGTGTCGTGCTCCCTGCCGGATACAGGACGATACAAACGCGCCGGGCCGGGCCGATGACAAGGGCTCCGCTACCCGCTAGAAAATTCCCCATGGACGCACAACCGCACCTTCTGGTCGTCGACGACGACCGCGACATCCGGACCCTGGTCCGGGACTACCTGAACCAGAACGGCTACCGGGTCAGCCTGGCCGTCGACGGCCGGCAGATGCACACCGTGCTGGAGCAGAGCCGCATCGACCTGGTCATCCTCGATCTCATGCTGCCGGGCGAGGACGGCCTGAGCCTGTGCCGCAAGCTGCGCGCCCAATCCAGCCTGCCCGTGCTCATGCTGACGGCGAAGAGCGAACCGATCGACCGGATACTGGGGCTGGAACTCGGCGCCGACGACTACCTGACCAAGCCCTTCGAACCCCGCGAACTGCTGGCGCGCATCCGCAACATCCTGCGCCGGGCGCAGTCGCTGCCACCCAACCTGGTGCCGGAGCGGGAGTGCCGCTACCGCTTCGCCGGCTGGCTGCTGGATACCCGTACCCATCAGCTGACATCGCCGCGCGCTGTCACCGTCATTCTGTCCATGTCCGAATTCCGGTTGCTGAAGGTCTTTCTGGCGCACCCCAACCGGGTCCTCAGCCGCGATCAGCTGATGGATCTGGTCAAGGGACGCGAGCAGGATGCCTTCGACCGTTCCATCGACCTGCGCGTGAGCCGCCTGCGCCACAAACTGCAGGACGACGCCAAGGCGCCGCGGCTGATCAAGACCCTGCGCAACGAAGGCTATGTCCTCGCCACGGCGGTCGAGGCGGAGTACGACTAGATGTTGCGCCTGCCCGCCCTGTCGCTGTCCGCGCGGCTGTTCCTGATCGTCCTCGGCGGTGTTCTGCTGGCGACCCTGCTGAGCAACGTCATTCACTCGTCCGAGCGCTCCCGCTGGATTGCCGAAAACCGCGAGACGGCCGCCGTCGATCATCTCACCGATGCCATCCGCTTGCTGGCGGCGCTGCCGGCGGCGTCGCGCGACCCGGCCATCGGTTCGCTGGCGTCGCTCGATTGGCGTTCCTCCCGCGACGGTTTCGTCCCTGCCGGGGCGGGCATCCCGGCGCCACTCTTTGCCGAGCGGCTGAGTCTGGGGCTGGACAACATGGCGGTGGTGGAGGGGGCCTGGGTCGAGTGGACGGACGCCTGCGGAGAGTCGCCCCGCTGCCCGATGACCTACAGTACCGACCTGCGCTTCGCGGACGGCCAGAAACTGACGCTGGCCTACACCACCCGGCGGCATGCGCGGCCCGAACGGCCGATCTGGCAGATACGCACCCGCGACCTCTTCGAGCTCGGCGTCATGGCCGTGGTTGCCTGGATCGTCATCCGGCTGGCCCTGCGGCCGCTGGAGCGCATGACCCGGGCGGTGGAGGACTTCGGGCGGGATATCGCCCATCCGGCGCTGGCGGTGGCGGGCCCGGTCGAGTTGCAGCGCGCCATCCGGGCCTTCAACACCATGCAGGACCGCATACGCGGCTTCATGGCGGAACGCACGCAGATTCTCGCGGCCGTGACGCACGATCTCAAGACGCCGATGACGCGCATGCGCCTGCGGCTGGAAAACTGTGCCGATGCCGGGTTGCGACGGAAGCTGTGCGGCGATCTGGCCGCCATGCAGTCGCTGGTGGATGAGGGGCTGGAGCTGGCGCGGAGCCTGGACAGCGTGGAGCCACTGCAGGCGCTGGATCTCCAGGCCCTGTTGCAGAGCCTGTGCGACGATCTGGCCGAGTCCGGTCTGCCGGTGACCTGGCGGGAACCCGCGGCTTGCTCCGGTCTGCTGGTCATGGCGCGGCCCAATGCCCTGCGCCGGGTGCTGGAGAACATCATCGACAACGCCATCAAGTATGGCCACACAGCGATGGTCTCGGCCGGGCGCCAGGGCGACCGGGCCTGGGTACAAGTCTGCGATCGGGGCCCCGGCATTCCCGAGGACCAGTTCGCGGAAGTGCTCAAGCCTTTTGTCCGGCTGGAGGCGTCGCGGTCGCGGGAAACGGGGGGAACCGGCCTCGGTCTGGCCATCGCGGTCAATCTGCTGCGGGCCCAGCAGGGGGAAATCCATCTCGCCAACCGGCCGGAGGGCGGGCTGGCCGTCAGTGTGGTGCTGCCGTGCCTGGCAGCGGCGGCCAGCGCAAGGCCCGCCGCTTGAACTGGCCGGGGCAGCGGGCGTGTTGATCATCATCGACCGGACAGGAGGCTGTCATGAGGTGGATTCTGCTGTGCTGGCTGGCGTGGCTGGTTTCCGGCTGCGCCACTTATCCCGGCTATCCGGCCGGCCGTTACCCCGGGGGCTATCCCGCCTACGGCTGGAGTGGCTGGCCGGCCTGGCCGGCCTATTCCGGCTGGCATGGCTACCGTGCCTACGCGCCGCCGCCGGTCCGGCGGCCGCTTCCCGGCTGGCATGGCGGTCACCTGGCCGAGCGTCGCTTCGCACCCGGTCCCGGGTCCTGGCACGGCGATGGCTTCAGGGCGCCTCATCCCGCTTGGCGGGGCGGCTTCCGGGAGCCCGGCCATGCTGGCGGCGGCTATCACGAGGGCGGTCCGGAGCGCCGGGAACGGGCAGGTGCCCGGGAGCCTGACGGGCGCGGCAGGGACGGCCATCTGGCACCCGGTCCGGGCCGGCGTGGCGCTGCTGCGGCACCGGCACCGGATCGAGGCGATGGGCATGCCGGCCCAGGCCGCCGCGGGGGTGGCGATGCCGGGTCGGCCGGGCCATGGGGTGGGGGCGATTTTGGTAGTCCGGGTCGCCGGGGCGGGGGCGGTGCCATGGCCTCGGCGGGACGCGGCAGAGGCCGGAACTGAGCCGTGGGCGAAACCCCATGTCCGGGCCGATCTGGAGCGCCTGGGGTATGACAACGTCCGGGTACGGATCGGAGATGGCTATCGCTACCATCATCCTCGCCTGCGCGCCGGACAGGGGGGCCGGCGCCACTGCTTGGGCAACTCAGGGGCGGCGGGCGCATGATCATCCCGGTGGGCGTGTCCCCGGATCAGGCGCTGTACCTTTTGACCGAGTGGAACGGCAAGTTGGACCGGCAGGCGATGGCGCGGCGGGACAGGTTGGCCGCCGGCCCCTTGGGCTGTTCACGGCCATGGGCTGGTGGGCGCGGTGTGTTCACGACCCGCGGTCTGCCCCCGCTGCCCTCCAGGATCGGGTTGTGGCGTTCAACCAGGTCCTGATGCTGGGTTTTGCCGTCCTGGCCTGGCCACGCCTGCCGGGGCGGTTCCGGCCCCTGTCCATGCCCCGGAATCCACCGCGGGTGCATCCCTCACCTCGCGGGTCCGGGTCTCCTGCAAGCGATCAGGGCTGGAGCGCGGCGGTGCATGTCGGCGGCGAGGTGGCGAAGGCGGGAGGAACCTGCCCCGCGCCCCGCTTCTGGGCACGGCACCGGGGGCCCCAAAACCCCGCCATGACATGGGCGTCTTCGTCGTCGTGGTTCCTGCGGTTGCCGGGGGACGCTAATCAGGCACGAGCCAGCCGCACAGCCTGTGACGAGAACCCTGGCATCAAGGAGATGCGCGGGGTAGGGGAGGTCGAGGAGGTGTTCTAGCCCCAGAATCAAGGCTACGGGTTACCATCGCAATGAGGTCCTTGTTACCTTTGCCCCCTGATGGTCACCTCCCTCCGTATTCGGTCGACTGAGGTAGCCTGACGAAAACGGACACGCCCGCTTGGTAGAGTCTGTACTGAACGAGGAACGTGATGCAGGACCAAAATTATTCCCCTGAGTTGCGGGCCGGGGCCATCAAGCTGGTCCTCGAGCAGGGACTGTCGCAGCAGGCGGCGGCCAAACGGCTCTCGATTCCGAAGGGTACGCTGGGCAACCGGATAGCCGTGGCCAAGCGTGGTGGTGCCGTTGCAGCGCCCGGCGGACGTTCCGTCCCGGAGTTGGAGGCGGAAAACGCCCGGTTGCGCAAGGACCTGGCTGAAGCCCGACTGGAGCGCGACATTCTAAAAAAGGCGACGGCGTACTTTGCCAGGGCGTCGCTGCAAGGTACGCGTTCATGAAGCGATCGAACGGGGTGTTTCCGGTCAGCCTGATGAGCCGTGTGCTCGGGGTCTCCCGCAGCGGCTACTCCGACTGGCTACGCCGAGCGCCCTCGGCGCGCTCATGGGAAGACGAGCGGCTCAAGGTGGCGATCAAGGCGGCCCACACGCGGTCTCGCGAGACGTACGGTGCGCGTCGTCTGCAGCCTGAACTGGCGAGCGAGGGGTTTGTCGCAGGGCGCGACCGGATCGCGCGCCTGCGCCGGGAGTTGGGGCTACGCTGCCGGCAGAAGCGCCGCTTCAAGGCGACCACGAACTCCAGGCATGATCTGCCGGTCGCGGAGAATCTGTTGGGGCAGCAGTTCTCGCCGAGTCGGCCGAATCAGGTCTGGGTGACTGACATCACCTACATCCCCACGGACGAAGGGTGGCTGTACTTGGCCGGCATCAAGGACGTCTTCACCTGCGAACTGGTTGGCTACGCGCTGGGCGAGCGGATGACTCAGGTGCTCACGCGCCAGGCGCTGTTGCGGGCGATCGACCACAAGCGCCCGCCTGCGGGGTTGATCCATCACTCGGACAGTAAGAATGTCTTCGCCCGTGGTTCCTGGGCGGCCTGATTCTCACAACGATCGACCAGCCAGGGATGATAGGGCACTGCGATGTGTTCCAGGCGGCTTGCCCCCCACTCCGATCGACTGAACTCCGTGTCTTTCCCCGGACCTGTCGGCCACCTGGAAACGCTTTGCGGTGAGGCAAGACCTCGCCGGTGCCTGTGACTCGAGAAGGGCCTGACGTCCTGTCGCTTTACTGTCTTGTCCAGACATTTGGTTCAGGTAACACCATTCCCCAGGGTCCAGAACCGGAGAGTTCTCATGTCTGAGCATCAGCATCCCATCAATCGCCGCGTGGTTGGCGGCGTCGACACGCATAAAGACCTGCACATGGCCGCCGTGGTCGATGAGCACGATCACGTATTGGGCACCGAGTGCTTTGCCAGCACTCGCCAAGGTTACCGACAGATGCTCGCCTGGATGCGATCTTTTGGCGAGGTCATCCGCGTCGGCGTGGAGTGCACGGGGACCTATGGCGCCGGCTTGCTGCGGTTCCTGCAGACATCCGGCGTCACGGTGCTGGAGGTGACCACGCCTGACAAAACGGATCGTCGTAAACGAGGCAAGGATGATGTCATCGATGCGCAAAACGCCGCCCATGCTGCCTTCGCGGGCACGCGCACGGTGACGCCCAAGCGCCGGGACGGCATGATTGAGTCCCTACGGGTCCTGAAGGTGTGTCGTAAGACCGCAGTAGCCGCCCGCCGCGTCGCCCTCCAGATGATCCAGACCACCATCGTGGCAGCTCCCGATGAGTTGCGTGAGTCCCTCAGAACCCTGACCCGCATGCAACTCATCCGGACCTTGGCCGCCTGGCGTCCTGATCTGACCGATTATCGTCAGGTGGCCTCGGCTTACCGGATCACCCTGAAATCCTTGGCGCGGCGCTATCTGGAACTCCATGACGAAATTGCCGACCTGGATATCATGATTGCAGGCTTGGTCCAGGAATTGGCGCCCGACCTGATTGCGCGAAACTCCATCGGTTATGAATCGGCCGCACAGTTGCTACTGACGGCCGGCGATAACCCCGAGCGCTTGAAGTCGGAAGCCAGCTTCGCCGCGCTCTGCGGCGCCAGTCCCGTGCCGGCCTCCTCCGGTAAAGTTACCCGGCATCGCCTAAACCGCGGCGGTGATCGAGCAGCCAACAGCGCGCTGCACATCATCGCTATCGGCCGGTTGCGGACCGATCCGCGCACCCAGGCCTACGTGGCAAAGCGGATTGCCGAGGGACATTCTAAGCTCGAAGCCCTTCGTTGCCTGAAGCGGTACATCGCCCGCGAGGTCTTCGGCCTGATTCGGAAACGTAATCGCGACATCAACCAGGTTCAAATTACCCCTTGACACTTAGAAGGGCGTCCGCGGCAGCCAGTACTGTGCCCATGACTACCGGGCGCTGCTCGAGCAGAGCGGGCTCGTCGCCTCGATGTCGCGCAAGGGTAACGGCTATGACGATGCGCCGATGGAGAGCTTCTGGGGCAGCCTCAAGAATGAGCTGATCCACTCTCGTCGCTTCCAGACTCGGGCGCAGGCCGAGGCGGCGATCCGCGAATACATCGAGATCTTCTATAACCGCCAGCGGCGCCACTCGCGCCTTGGCTATCTGTCACCGGCCGTGTTCGCAAAGAACTTCAGGGAATCGGCCGCGACCCACTGAGGCGAGTGTGTCCGATATTGTCAGGACACCTCAGTTAACCTTGCAACCGGATTTCCGAACTCCAAGTTGGTACGCCGGTAGGGGGCAGGTCAGCACCAGTTGCCCCGGCCTTTGTTTCTGACTGCCGGGCGGGCAGGTGTTCCGCCCCGGGAGCGGGATCCCGTTTGCCACCAGCGCCTCTGAATGGCGGGCAAAAAAAAGCCCGGCGCAAGGCCGGGCTTTGTGCCGGGTTGACGGCTTAGAAACGGCGTCCGCCGCCGAAGCCGCCCTCGCGGCGACCACCGCCGCCACCACCGAAGCTGCCGCCACGGTCTTCGCGCGGCCGTGCCTCGTTGACGGTCAGATTGCGACCATTGACGTCCTTGCCGTGCAGGGCGTCGATGGCGGCCTGGGCCTGCTGGTCAGTGCCCATTTCGACAAAACCGAAACCCTTCGAACGACCGGTTTCGCGGTCGGTGATGATGCTGGCGGAGCTGACGCTGCCGTGCGGCGCGAACATTTCTTCCAGATCGCTGTTGCTGACGTTGTAGCTCAGGTTGCCGACGTATAACTTCTTGCCCATGAAAACAAAACCTCGAATGAAAAATGAGAGACGCGATGCCGGCCCATTCCCTTGGACGCGGATCGATGACTGACGACGAATGATTCGGTGGCCTGGCGTCCGGTCCGGGCCCACTGCCGGAATCATGAGAGCCGGCTCTTGAGCCGGCACATTCTGCGAATGCCTAGCGGCGACCGCCACGCCCCCGCGCCTTCGGCCGCTCCTCGTTGACGCGCAGGCTGCTGCCGCGCAGGCTGCGGCCGTTGAGGCCGGTGATGGCGGCGCGAGCCTCGTGGCCTTCCATCTCGATGAAGCCGAAGCCGCGGCAGCGCCCGGAGAAGATGTCACGGGCCAGTTCGTAATTGAAGACGCGGCCGAATTCCGCGAACAGTTCGGTGAATTCCTTTTCGGTGATGTCGGCGGGCAGGTTGCCGGCGTAGAGTCTGATCATGGTTGTCCTCCATAGACGCGAGAGAGAAAGTGACAGCCGGCAGGGGCAAAGCGGGGCGTTGTCCCTGCCGGGACAAGCGGGGCTCAGAGGGCGCCGCGACGCGGACCCTGGCTGGGGCGTCGGCTGCGCTGCTGGCCGCCACGGCCGGCCGGCGGCTGGCCCCGGCGCGGCGGTGGCCGATGGGCGGGCGCCGGTTCCGCACTGCGCGGTAACGGCTGGATGCCCGCGGGGGTTTCCCGCACCGGCAGCTTGCGCTTCAGCAGGCGTTCGATGTCGCGCAGCTGGGTGACTTCCTCGCCGGATACCAGGGAGATGGCCTCGCCACCGGCGCCGGCACGGCCGGTGCGACCGATGCGGTGGACATAGTCCGCCGGGACGTCGGGCAGCTCGTAGTTGACGACGTGCGGCAGCTCGCGGATATCCAGGCCGCGCGCGGCGATGTCGGTCGCCACCAGCACCTGGATCCGGTATTCCTTGAAGTCGGCCAGCGCCCGGGTGCGGGCGCTCTGGCTCTTGTTGCCATGGATCACGCCGACCGTGAAGCCGCCGCGCTCCAGCTGCTGTGCCAGCTTGTTGGCACCGTGCTTGGTGCGGGTGAACACCAGCGTCTGGCCCCAGCCGCCGGTTTCGATGAGATGGGCCAGCAGCGGCTGCTTGCAGTCCTTGGCCACCTGGTAGATGCACTGCTGCACCCGGTCGGCGGTGGTGTTCGGCGGCGCCACCTCGACGCTCAGGGGGTTGCGCAGGATACCTGCTGCCAGTTCGCGGATTTCCCTGGAGAAGGTGGCCGAGAACAGCAGGTTCTGGCGGACCTTGGGCAGCAGCGGCAGTATCCGCTTGATGTCGCGAATGAAGCCCATGTCCAGCATGCGGTCGGCTTCGTCGAGCACCAGCACGTCGACTTCCTTGAGCTTGGCGTGACCCTGGCCGACCAGGTCGAGCAGGCGGCCGGGGGTCGCGATCAGGAGGTCGATACCGCGCCGCAGCGCGTCGATCTGCGGTTGCAGACCAACCCCGCCGAAGACGACGGCGGCGCGCAGATCCGTGAACTGGCCATAGGCGCGGACGCTGTCGTTGACCTGTGCGGCCAGTTCGCGGGTGGGCACCAGCACCAGCACCCGCGGGGCCCGACCGGGCCGGGTGCGTTCGCCGGTGCGGCTGAATTCAAGCAGGCGTTGCAGCAGGGGCAGGGTGAAGGCGGCGGTCTTGCCGGTGCCGGTCTGGGCGGCAGCCAGAAGATCGCGACCGGCGAGTACCGCCGGGATGGCCTGCGACTGGATCGGCGTCGGTGCCGAATAGCCCTGCTCCGCGATGGCACGCAGGAGGGGCTTGTCGAGGCCCAAGTGAGAAAAAGGCATGAGTAGAGTTCCTGTGCGCCGGTCCGTTGAGTCGTCCTTGGACGACCTGGGCGCGTTGATGGGGTGATCAAGGCCGGAGCGAACGCAGGAAACGGACTTCCATGGCGTCGCTGGGTTTGCAGGAGGAATCGAAGCGGGGAATCGCCAGGGGCGATAGCTCAGACGAGGGATGGCCGGACGTATCCTCGGGGCCGGTCAGGGACCGTGCCGCGACAAACTGACGGCTAGCATAACCCCATTGTCAGACAATAGCGAATTTATTTTTTGCCGCCGGGCTAGCGGTCGGGACGACGGGACCGGCGGCGGGCATCAGGGCTGGACTGGGGCTGCGGGTGTGGCGGGTGTGGCGGGTGTGGCGGGTGTGGCGGGTGTGGCCGCCAGCTTCGGGAAGCAGGATTCGGCCTGCTGCCGGGCATCCTTCAGCCGGTCGCGGAAAATCTTGGATTTGGGCGGATCGCGGAACTCGCCGCCCTTCTCGCCGGGTGTATCGAACATGTAGGTGAAGGTGAGGGCCTCGGAATAGTCCTGGAAGCTCATCAGGCTGGCGATTTTGTCGACCGCACAGACACAGTGGTACATGTTGTCGAGATTGGCGCCGCCCCGTTCCGCCATGCATTGCATGACGTATTCGACGCGGGCCTGGGTGGGAAAGTCGTTCGCCAGGGGCCTGGCGGGCGCGGCCTGTTTCGCCCGGGGATTGCTGGCGGCCGGCGGGTGCCCTTTGGCAGCCTCCGCGGTACCGCTGACGGTGGTTCCCAGCAGCGAGGACAGTACGGCGACGGAGCAAGCAAGTTTCGGATTCATCGGCATGACGGGGCGGTTGGCAATGGCGGGCATGATAGTGGAGTGACGGCGCCGGCTCAATCTTCGACCGCGAAGCGGACGATGTCCTTGAGCCGGTCGTTCATCCGGCGGGCGAAGGCGTTCAGGCGCGGATCGGCGGCGTCGGTCGGCAGCAGGTGCGTGGTGACGATCACCTTGCCGTTTTCCGCGCGGACCGCCACATTGCACGGCATCCAGGCCACCGTCGCCGGGGACAATTCCAGCATGACACGGGCGTCGCTGAGGTTGCAGAACTGGATCGTGTCGTAGTCGGGAAAGGCGATCCGTTCACGCTCGCGGATGACGCTGCCGATGTGGTTGTGACCGGTGATGCGGAAGTTGCGTTCGGTGATCGCGACTTCGAGTTCCTGCAGCACGTCCGCATAGGGCTTGGTTGCGGTCTCGGCGGAGAAATAGGCGGGTTCCGGCGGCGCGGCGGGCTGGCAGGCCAGCAACGACAGGCTCAGCAACGAAACCAGGCCGCTGCGGCGTTGGCCCGGTGGGGACTGACGGGCGGCGGGCGGGAATGGATGGTGGAAGCGTGGCATGGGCGGATAGACCTTGTGGTCTGCGGCGGGAATGCGGTTCGCGAGTATCGGTCAGTCGGCGGCCAGCGGTCACGCCCGCTGCGGCGGTTGCCCTGGCGGAAGGGAGTCCCGCGTTCAAGCCGGCCGGGGTTTTCGACTCAGGGCGGTGGCCGTGACGCGATGGTCCTGATCAGCAATCCCGAGGCCTTGAGCGCATCCAGTTCGGCCTCGGTCTCGGCCCGGCACAGGTCGACGTAGGTCAGTCGCACCTCGGTGCGGGAGCGGGTCGCGTCGAGCAGTTCCAGCAGCGTACCCTTGCCGTACTGGTAGGCGGCTTCCCCCATGGCCTTCAGGTCGGGCAGCCTGGCGAGCACATCGCGTTCGAATTTGCCCCGGGTATCCTGCCGGCGGGCCAGCAGGGCGGTCGCGCGGTCGATGGCGACGCGGGTCTGGGAGGCAATCGCCTGCCGTTCCACGGCCGCCTTTTCCTTTTCCGAGGCCGCCCTGGCCATGCCGCCCTGGCCGTAGTCGAAAACCGGCAACTCCATGGAAAAGCCGCCGAACAGCGCATGGCCATAGGGTCTCTCGGTAAAGGCCGAGCCGAACATGATGGTCGGTACCGGCCAGCGCTCGCTGCGGGCCTTTTCGAGTCCGGCGTCGGCCGCCACCTCGCCGCGCCGGGCCGTTTCGAGCTCGGGGTTGGAATGCTCGGCTTCTTCCCACAGCTTCTCGGCGTTGGCGGGGACGCCCAGGGGCTTCAGGTTTCCCAGCGCTTCCGGGTTCCAGTCCGGCAGGCCCAGCACGACACCCAGTTCGCCGGCCGTACCCAGCTGTTCGTTACGTTCGTTTTCCAGTTGCGCCTCGATGTCGCGGGTCTCCAGGCTGATGCGGAGCACATCGAAATGGCTGGCGGTGCCGGCTTGCTCGCGGCCGGTCACCAGGTCGGTCAGGTGCTGCATCTCGCGGTGGGTTTCCTCGAGAATGGCGATGCGCTCCCGATCCGCCAGCAGTTTCACGAACAGGCGCCAGATATCGTAGGCAAGCCCGGAAAAATCCGCCTCGACGCCGGCTTCCGTGGCTTCCACCTGCTTTTCGGCGGCTTCGATGCGGGCGCCGCGCTGGCCCGAGATCAGCACCGGAACCTCAAGCACCACCTCGCGTTGCACCTTGCCGTCATACATCGTGTTGGTCTGGCTGATCAGGCCATAGTTGCCGAAGTTGATGCGCGGGTTGGGCATGACGCCGGCCGCCACCACATCGGCCCGCGCCAGTTCCACCCGCTGCCGCAGCGCCGCGTAGCGCGGGCTTTTCTCCCGCGCGATGTCGAGCAGTTGCTGGATGGTGACCGCCCTGGGCAACGGGCTGGTCTCCGGCCGGGCGGCCGCCACGGCATGGCCGCTGGTGGCCAGCAGCAGGATCGCGCCGGCGAGGATCGCCCGCCGGCCAGGCCGGCCGGCCGGCCGGAGGAGCGACCGGTTCATGGGATGATCTCCCTCGGCAGGGATTCTTCCGCCGCCGTCCTGATCGAGCGCGGTGCCAGATAGGAATAGATCACCGGCAGGACCAGCATCGCCACCAGGAACGTGGTGAACATGCCGCCGACGATGACCAGCGCGAAGGGCTGCTGGGTTTCGCTGCCGATGCCCGTCGACACCGCCATCGGCAACAGACCCAGCAGTGCCAGCATCGAGGCCATGAGCACCGGGCGCAGGCGTTCGCTGGCGCCGGCCCGGATGGCCTCGCGCAACGGCATGCCGGCCCGCCGGCGCTGGTTGGCGGCGCTGAGCACCAGCAGGCCCATCAGCGAGACCTGGCCGAGGAGGGCGATGAAGCCGATGGCGGCGCTCACCGACAGCGGAATGTGCCGGAGCAGCAGCACGAAGATGCCGCCCGTCATGGCGAAAGGCGCGCACAGGAGGATGGCAATGGCGCTCGCGCCCGATTGCAGGGCGGTGTACAGCAGGCCGAAGACGATGAGGACGGCGATCGGCACCACGACGCCCAGCCGGCCCATGGCGCGTTGCTGGTTCTCGAACTCTCCGCCCCAGACGAAGAAATGGCCCTCGGGCGCCTTCACCTCGCGTTCGACGATGGCCATCGCATCGTGTACCACCGAGCCCAGGTCGCGGTTCTCGACATTGAACTTGAGCGCCAGGTAGCGGCTGTTGGCCTCGCGCTCGATCGAGGTGCGGCCGCTCTCGATGCCGATATTGGCGATTTCCCGCAGCGGGATGCGCCCGCCGACCGGCGTCGGGACCATCAGCTTGCCGATCCGGTCGATTTCGCCGTGCTCGTGCCGCGGCACGATGGTCCGCACCGGTACCGGCCGCTCGCCCTGCCAGACGTCGGTCAGGATCCGCCCGGCGAGGGCGGTCTCGATGGTGTCCTGGGCGGCATCGACCGTGATTCCCTCGCGCGCCAGGGCATCGCGATCCAGGCGTATCTGAAGCTGCGGGACGCGCGATTCCCGGTAGAGATCGAGGTCGATGACGCCGGGAACCGCCTTGAGGGCGCTCTTGGCCCGTTCGAGCGTGGCCCGCATGCTTTCCAGGTCGGGGCCGTAGATTTTCAGCACCACCTTGCCGCGGACGCCGCTGACCGATTCCTCGACGTTGTCCTTGATCGGCTGGGAAAAGTTGAAGCGTACCCCGGGAATGGCGAGCAGCGATTGCCGCATGCCTTCCACCAGATGTTCCTTGTCGACGCCGGGGCGCCATTGCTCGCGGGGTTTCAGGTGCACGAAGGTTTCGCTCATGTTGACACCCTCGTTGTCGGTGCCGTCCTCCGAACGGCCCTGCTGGCTGAGAATGCCCGCCACCTCGGGAAAGGCGCCCAGGCGCCGGCGCATGTCGAGGAGGATGTCCTGCCCCTTGCCTAGGGAAATGCTGGACGGCATCTCGACGAAGACGTGGATGTCCCCTTCGTCCAGTTCGGGCAGAAACTCGGTGCCCACGTGGGGCAGGGCGAGCGCGGCGGTGACCAGCAGCAACAGGGCCGCCGCCAGGGTCATCAGACGCCCCCGCAGGGCGATGCCGAGGAGCCTGTCGTAAAGGCCGCGCAGCAGGCGCAGGAAGCGCGGTTCCTGGTCCTGGAAATCACGCTGGCGCATGATGGTGGCGCAGAGCGCCGGCACCAGTGTCAGCGCGAAGCAAAGCCCCCCGACCAGGGCAAAGCTGTAGGTCAGTGCCAGCGGCCGGAAAATGCGGCCCTCGACGCGCTCCAGCGTGAACACCGGCAGCAGGGCCGCGATGATGATCAGCATGGCGAAGAAGGTCGGCTGCGCGACTTCCAGCGCCGCCTGGGCGATCAGCTGGTTGAGGGCGCGGCGGGATGCCGGTCGCTCATGACTGGCGCGGTGTATGACATTCTCGACCACCACCACCGCGCCATCCAGGATGATGCCGAAATCGATGGCGCCCATGGAGATCAGGTTCGCGGGCAGGCCCAGCTGGTAGAGTCCGAGGAACGCCACCAGCAGCGAGAGCGGTATCACCGCGGCGACGATCAGCGAGGCGCGCAGGCTGCGCAGGAACAGCCAGACCACCCCCACGACCAGCAGGAAGCCGTGTAGCAGGTTGTCGTAGACCGTGTGCAGGGTCCGGTGCACCAGTTCGGTTCGATCGAGAAACGCCACCACCCGCATGCCGCTCGGCAGCATGCCGCCATTCAGGGCGGTGACGCGCTCGTGCAGGGCTTCCAGTACCCGGGAAGGGTTCTGTCCCCGCCGCAGCAGCACCATTCCTTCGACCACCTCCCGCTGATCGTCCAGACCCACCGCACCCTGCCGCGGCGTCGCCGCCTGCACCAGCCGCGACACATCGCCCACGGTCACCGGCGTTCCCCCGATGCTTTTCAGGACGATCTTGCGGACATCCTCGGGCGAGCTGAGATAGCCGACGCCGCGGATGACCATCTGCTGATCGCCGTGGACGAAAAAGCCGGCGCCGACGTTGCGGTTCGACTGGGTGATGGCCTGGTTGATGTCCTCCAGCGTCAGCCCGAAGGACTCCATGCGCACCGGATCGATCTCGACGTGGATCTCCTTGAAGAAGCCGCCGAAGGTCAGTACGTCGGCAACGCCCTGCACCTGTTTCAGCACGCGCGACACGTTCCACTCCATTTCCGAACGCAGCTCGTACAGCGAGTGCCTGTCGCTGGTGAGGATGAACTTGTAGATTTCGCCCAGGGGGGTGTAATCGGGTGCCAGCGCGGGACGCACCTCGGCCGGGAGGTCGGCGCTGGACAGACGTTCCGTGACCAAGGTGCGGGAGTGGAAACTGTCGACGCCATCGTTGAATGTCAGGGTGACCAGCGACAGCCCGAACAGGCTCTGGCTGCGCATCTGCAGCATGCCCGGCGTGCCGTTGAGCGCGCGCTCCAGCGGCACGGTGACCTGACGCTCCACCTCCTCCGGCGCGTATCCCGGCATCAGCGAAATCACCGTCACCTGGGTGTTGGTGACATCGGGGTAGGCTTCGATGGGCGTCTCGAGGTAGGCGTAGCAACCGAAGAGCGCGACGACGACGGTCACGACGAGGGTGGCCAGCCGCCGGCTGACGCAGGCTTCGACGAGGGACTTGAGCATGTCGGCGCCTAGAGCAGCAGGGCGGCCTCGCCATCCACCAGCAGGGCGCCGCGGACCACGACCGCTTCGCCGGGCGAGAGGCCCTGCAGGATCGGCGTTTTGCCTTCGCGGGCCTGACCGATGGTGACCGGGCGGGCTTCGAAGGTTCCCGCATCCGTCTCGACATAGACCAGGGTTTCGCGACCGTTGCGGATCAGAATGGCTTCGCTGGGCAGCACGATCTGGCTGGGCGCGGAAACCTTGATGGTGACGCGGGCGTACATGCCCGGTCGCAGGGGCAATCTGGCGTTGTTGGGTTCGATGAACACCGAGGCGCGCCGCAGGTCGGTCTGGATGGCGGCGCTTTCGCCGACGACATGGCCGGCGATCGGATTGGGCAGGGAGGCCAGTTCGATGCTGGCGCTGGCTCCCAGCTCGACCAGCAGCAAGTCCCGCTCGAAGACATCGGCCACGATCCAGGCCGCGGAGGGCTTGCCCAGGTCGAACAGCGGCGAATCCGAGCTCACGGTGGCGCCCACCGCCACATGGGATTTCAGGATGACGCTGTCCATCGGCGCCCGCACCGTGACTTCATTGGCGATGCCGCCGCCCAGCAGGTTGAGCATTTCCCGGCTTCGTTGCAGCTCGGTCCTGGCCTGCTTGAGCTGGGT
This sequence comes from Methyloparacoccus sp. NF-16, assembly GCF_056880625.1. Taxonomy (NCBI): domain Bacteria; kingdom Pseudomonadati; phylum Pseudomonadota; class Gammaproteobacteria; order Methylococcales; family Methylococcaceae; genus Methyloparacoccus; species Methyloparacoccus sp. NF-16. Next base: position 1,259,132 of record NZ_CP174130.1, read on the forward strand.
TTCGGCGGCGACGCGCTCGATTTCGAGTCCCACCCCGGCCTGCATCATTTCGACTTGGCGGCGGTACTGGTCCTCGGCGCGGGCCAGTTCGGTCTGGTCGCGGGCATACTCCGCCCGCAGCTGGGAGGCCTCGGCGCTGGCCAGGGTCGCCAGCGGATCGCCGGCCCGGACATGATCACCGATCTGTACGTGGATGCGGGTCACCCGGCCACTGACCAGCGTGCCCGCGGTCGAAATGCCCTGGGAGCGGAACTCGACCCGCGCCGGCGCCGAAATCGTGCTGGCCAGGGTTTCCGGCTGAATGCGCTGTACCGTGATGTAGGGCAGGGATTCCGGCCTGACAGTGACCTTCCGCGGGGACAGGGCCTGCTCTTCCGCCCGGGGCTGAATCACGGGCGGCAGGGCTTGCCGGGCGTCAGTCGCGTCCGGCATGCCGAGCGGGACACCCGCGGGCAGGAGGGCGGCAAGGAGAAGCAGGCAACGATGCAGGGAGTTCATGGGACAGGGTTTTGGAGACGGAATGCTCCATCCCGCCGCATTATAGGTTCGCCAGCTTTCACCAACCTTTCAGTTTCAGAAGGCGACGGCAAAACCGACAAAACTGATGAGCGCGGGTGTGTACTTGTTGAGGCCGGCGCTGGTCTGGCCATACATGGCCACGCGCGTGTCGATGGTCCAGACGAAGCCGCCACCGATGGCATCCTGCTTGAGGCTGGATACATCCTCGAAGGCACGGTCAGCGGGCGGAATCTCGACGTTGGGAAGCCGGGGCAAGGTCATGGCATTCAGGAATCCATGCACGAACAGGGCAATGTCGCCGTCGAAGAAATCGCGTTGCAAGGCCCACTGGAAACTGAGGCTCCATTCGTTCTCGCGCAGGTAGTTCTGTGATCGTATCGCGCCGATATTGTATTCGAGGTCGATATCCAGCGGTAACGACTGGTCGAAGTTGAAGGTGAAGCCGGGTTGGGTGCCACTGTTGGTTGCCGAGTTGCCAAGCCATTGGGTCTGGATGTAGGCCTCGAATCCCGCCGCCGGCACGTAGATGTCGGGCTTTTCCGTCCAGAGCTGGATCTTGGTGTCGAACGCGAGAGGGGAGAAGGACCAGTCCGAGTAGGGCCTGCCGGTCCAGGCAGGCCCGTTGCCGAACACGCGCAGTTCGATGTTGTCGGTCGCGCCGTAGCGCAGTAGGAATTCCATGTTGTACTGCTCCGGACTGCCCTGGGCCAGGCCGTAATAGGTGAATGGCGAGAATTCCAGGTATACCCGGCCCTGCGGCAGGGTGAAGGCGCTGTTGGGGAAATTCGCCAGGTCCGGGCCGGGGTTGGCGATATCGGGATTCAGGCGCCAGGCTTCGATGTTTTCCGGCAGCCGGGCGCGCGAGCGGTTGTAACGGCCCTTGAGAAAATAATCGCTGTCGATGTTGGCGGATGGATTGGTGTAATGCTTGAACCGGCCGTATTCGTCGAAACGCGGTACGGATTCGGGCGGCGTCCCGTCGCGGGCCAGGCCCCTGTGCCAGGTGTTCCGGGCGTACTGCCGCCCGTATTGCCGGAAGGCATCGAACTGGGTGTCGCGGTAGGGTTCGATGATCAGCGGCTGGGCGGGGGCGTCGGGGAGCTCCGGCGACGAGAGGGGCTCCGGTTCGAAGGGGGCGGCGAGGGTCGCGCGGGCGGGCCAGAATAGGGCGAGGCCGAACATCAGCCCGGTGAAAACCGACGACAGGCCGCGCGTCATGGAGCCAGTGCGGGTCAGTGGATCAGAGGAATCTCTTCCTCGATGCCGGCATCGATGAATGCCTTGATTTTCTCCTCGATCTGGACGAAGCGCGCCAGTTCCAGCGGCGGCAATAGCTTCTCCAGTTCCGCCACCATGCGCTGGAGCAGCCGCAGGCGGTCCTCCTCCATGGCCAGCTTCCGGGCGACATAGTCGCGGGCGTCCTCGTCGGACATGTTGTCGTAGTTCTCGCCGAGATCGCCGAGGATCTCGTGGTGGCGGTCGCGGATGCTGTTCAGCGCGGCCAGGTAGCGCTCGTAGCGTGGCCAGAACTGCCCGGCGACCTCCGGCTTCAGCCGCAGCGACTGGCGCATCAGCTGTTTCCGGAGTTCGACCATGCGTGCATCGCCGGCCGCCATCTCCTGATCGATGGCGGGCGCAGCATGGGCAAGGGGACGGGTCGCGGCCGCGACCGTCGCCAGGATCGCGGCCGCGGCCAGCCGGGTGGAGCGGCGGATCAGGGGCTTACTCCTTCGGTGGCTTGTCCACGTAGTCGATGAAGCGGCGCATGTTCCGGCGCAGCTTTCTCCAGCCCGACAGCGGCGGCTCTTCCGCCGTGGGCCGGGGGGTGGCGGCTGCCGGCACCGGCACCTCCGGCGCGGATATGCTGGCGGCTGCTGGTGCTGGTGCTGGTGCTGGTGCTGGTGCTGGTGCTGGTGCTGGTGCTGGTGCTGGTGCTGGTGCTGGTGCTGGTGCTGGTGCTGGTGCTGGTGCTGGTGCTGGTTCGGGCCGGAGCGGCTCGGGTTCGACGATCGGCACGACGGGCGCCGGCGGCATTTCCGGTTCTGCCGCGACGGCGGGCAGCGGGATTGCGACCGCTGCAGCGGCCGGCGGTACCGGCGCCGGCGCGACAGTCGCAGCGGCCGCCAGGGAGTCGATATAGGACTGGACGCTGGTCCTGGGGGCCGGCTGGGGAGCCGGGGCGGCGGTCGTGGCCGGCGGTACGGCTGACGCCGCGACGGGTTCGGGGGGCTGCGCCGGAGCTGCAGCCGGAGCCGGCATTGACACGGCTGGCCTGACGGGCGGGGGTGCGGCGGCCGGCGTCGTGGCTGGCTCGGCGGCCGGCGCGGCAGCGGGCGCCTGGCCGGCATTCATGACCACCAGCCCGGCCCGCAGGGTTGGCGCTGCCGCCGGAATGCCGCGCGCCTGCAGCATGGCCTGTGCCGCCGCCAGCCGTGCCACCGGTACCCGATGCGGGGAACAGGACACGTAGTTGATGCCGATTTCGTGGCAGAAACGGATGGAGTCGGGATCGCCGCCCTGCTCGCCGCAGATGCCGACCTTGAGGTCCGGGTTGGTGGCGCGGCCGGAGGTCACGCTCATCTGCATCAGCACGCCCACGCCCTTGACGTCCAGGGTCTCGAACGGATTGTCATGCAGGATGCCGGTGTCGGTATACAGGGGCAGGAACTTGTTTTCGGCATCCTCGCGCGAGAAGGAATAGGCCGCCTGAGTGAGGTCGTTGGTGCCGAAGGAGAAGAACTCCGCCAGCTGTGCCAGGTCGGCCGCGCGGGTACAGGCCCGTACCGTCTCGATCATGCTGCCGAACCTGAAGCTCAGCGGGATGCCGTAGCGTGCCTCGACTTCGGCGCGCACCTTGTCGGCGCTGGCGCGGACGCGCTTGAGCTCCTGCACCGTGATGACCTGCGGCACCATGATTTCCGGACATACGGCAATCCCGGCCCGGAGGCAGCCGGCCTCGGCCTCCAGGATGGCGCGGATCTGCATCTCGTAGATTTCCGGGTAGGTGATGCCGAGACGGACACCACGATGCCCGAGCATCGGGTTGACCTCGTGCAGGTCGCGGACCTTCTTCAGCATCAGTTCCTTGCGGGCGATGATGCTGTTGACGAGGTCCTCGTTGATGCCGGCATCGGCTTCCTGGGCCAGGTTCAGCGCGTTGATGGCGGCCAGGGCGGTGGTGCGGCCCTTGACCACCAGCCGGTATTCCCTGAGAGCCTCGATCTCGTCCAGCAGCTGCGCTTCGCTGGGCAGGAACTCGTGCATGGGCGGGTCAAGCAGCCGTACCGTGACCGGGTTCGGCGCGACGATGCGGAACATTTCCTCGAAATCCTGGCGCTGCATCGGCAGCAGCTTGTCCAGGGCGGCCTGGCGCTCCTCCAGGGTGCGGGCCATGATCATCTCGACCACCACCGGCAGCCGCTCGCTGGCGTTGAACATGCGCTCCGTGCGGCACAGGCCGACGCCCCTGGCGCCGTACTTGACGGCCACCCTGGCCATCTCGGGGGTGTCGCCGTTGGCCATGACCTTGAGCCGGGCCTTTTCGTCGGCCCAGCCGAGCAGGGTGTTCAGTTCGTCCGAGAACTCCGGCGGCAGGGTCGGAATCTCGCCCAGATAGACGTAGCCGTTGGAGCCGTCGATGGTGATGACGTCGCCCTCGCGCAGGACGATGTCGCCGATCCTGGCCAGCCGCGCCCGGCTGTCGACGGCGATGCCCTCGGCGCCGGCGACGCAGGCCTTGCCCATGCCGCGGGCGACCACGGCGGCGTGCGAGGTCTTGCCGCCGCGGCTGGTCAGGATGCCCTGGGCGGCGAAGAAGCCGTGGATGTCCTCCGGCTTGGTCTCCTCGCGTACCAGGATCACCTTCTCGCCGGCACGGCCGAGCATCTCGGCCTGGTCGGCGTCGAACACGCAGCGGCCGCTGGCGGCGCCGGGCGAGGCCGGCAGGCCCTGGGCCAGCGGCGTCTGGCTGTGGTGCGGGTCGAGGCGCGGATGCAGGAGCTGCTCCAGCAGGGCGGGATTGACCCGCAGCAGCGCCTGGTCCTTGCTGATCAGCCCCTCGGCGTACATTTCGACCGAGGTGCGCACCATGGCGGTGGCGTTCATCTTGCCGTTGCGGGTCTGCAGGCAGTAGAGCACGCCTTTCTCGATGGTGTACTCGTAGTCCTGCACCTCGCGGTAATGCGCTTCCAGCTTGTTGCGCAGTTCGACCAGCTGGTGGTACATCTCCGGCATTTCGTGCGCCATCTCGGCCACCGGCTTGGGCGTGCGGATACCGGCGACGACGTCCTCGCCCTGGGCATTGACCAGGTACTCGCCGTACATCTCGTTCTCGCCGGTGCCGGGATTGCGGGTGAAGCCGACGCCGGTGGCGCAGTCGTTGCCCATGTTGCCGAACACCATGGTGACGACGTTGACCGCCGTGCCGTTGGCCATCTCCGGGGTGATGTTGAACTCGCGCCGATAGTCCACCGCGCGCTTGCCCGTCCAGGAATTGAAGACCGCCTGGATGGCCAGCTCGAGCTGCTGGTAGGGGTCCTGCGGGAAGGGACGCCCGGTCTGTTCCTGCACCACCTGCAGGAACAGCTGGCCGATCTCGCGCAGGTCGGCGGCGCTCAGGCCCACGTCGACCTTGACGCCGGCGCGGCGCTTGACGGCCTCGAAATGCTCGTCGAAACAGTGCTCGTCGATGCCCAGCGCGATCTTGCCGAACAGCTGGATGAAGCGGCGGTAGGCGTCGTAGCCGAAGCGCTCGTTGCCGGTCAGGCGGATCAGTCCCTGCAGGGTGGTCTCGTTGAGGCCCAGGTTGAGGATGGTATCCATCATGCCGGGCATGGACAGGGCCGAGCCCGAGCGCACCGAGACCAGCAGCGGATTGCTGTCCCCGCCGAACTGCTTGCCGGTCTGCTGCTCCAGCAGCTGGATGTTGCGCAGCACCTGCTCCATCAGCTCCTGCGGCAGGACTTTCCGCTCCAGATATTCGAGGCAGGCTTCCGTGGTGATGACGAAACCCGGCGGTACGTTCAGGCCAATCTGGGTCATCTCGCAGAGATTGGCGCCCTTGCCGCCGAGGAGCCGCTTGTTCTTGCCGTCTCCCTCGCTGAATGCGTAAACGTATCGCTTGTGCATGATGGTTCCTTGGTGCGGAGAAGTGGATGGAGGCTGGTTCGGTGATGGGGAAGCCGGGTGTCCTGCGCTATTTTAGCGTCGGTCTCTTTTCAGTCGATGAATTTCGGCGTGTTGCAGGACCTGAAGCTGGGCGAGGGCGCGGGCCAGGTTGAGCTTGGCGAGGTCGCGGTCCTCGAGGGCATGACTCTGGCGCAGCGCCTGCTCGGCCTCGTCCCGGGCCGCCTGCGCCTGCGTCCGGTCGATCTCGCTGCTGCGCAGCGCCGCGTCGGCAAGGATGCTGACGGCACTGTGCCGGACTTCCATGAATCCGCCCGAGACGAAGTAGAAGTGGTCGTCGCCGGACGCGGTATGCACGCGCACGGTGCCCGGGCGCAGGTGGGTCAGCAGCGCCGCATGGCGCGGCAGGATGCAGACCTCGCCGCCGGCCGCGGGTGCGGTCACGCGCTGGCAGTGGCCGGAGAAGATCAGCCGGCCGACGTCGACGATGTCGACTTGCAGCAGTGGGGGGTGGTTGTCCATCGGGTCGGGTTCAGTGGGACGGCGCCCTGGCCGCCGGCTTGCTGAGGTCGAAGCCGGTCTGCTGGAGCGCCAGAAGAATGATGGGTACGGCCTTCTCCGCCGCGATGCGGTCGGTGTTCAGGATCAGATCGAAATTCTTGGCGTAATTCAGCGAGCAGTGCTCGTAGCTGTCCTTGAACAGGTTCTCGATCGATTTGTGGCGTTTGTTGTTGATCTCGTAGACCTTGCGCTCGGCCGCCTCCAGCGGCAGGCCATTCTCCTGGGCGACCCGCTTGGCGCAGATGAGGCGCGAACCGACGATGCGCAGGCGGAAGGTCCGCTTGCCGGACAGGATCAGGTGGGCGCCACGCCCGACCAGCACGCAATCCCGCTGGGCCAGTTCGAGCACCGACTCGAACAGCGCCCGCCGGTAGATTTCGAGGTTGCCGGCGCTGCCGGTCAGCAGGCTGAAGATGAAGTTGGAGACGCTGGAGGAGCGGCAGTCGCCGATCTCGGCAAAGTGCAGCGGATCCACCCTGGCCTTGCGCGCCGCCAGCTCGAGGATTTCCCGGTCGTAGAGCGGTACCGAGAGCTTCTCCGCCAGCTGGTGGGCGATCTCGTCGCCACCGGCGCCATAGTCGCGCGACACGGTGACGATCAGGGGCGGTCGGGACGGCTTGCCGGGGCGCGCCTGGGCGTGGGCCTCTTCCGTCGCGATCAGGGTCTCGAGGAAGGTGTAGGGATCGTTGCCGGACATGAGGCCTCCTCCTGGATCGGTGATGTGCGCGGCCATTATGGCAGCTCCCGGGTCGATCCCGCAGGCAGGGATCGCCGCCTTCCGCCGGGGTCGGATCTCAGGCGGTGACGATCACCCGGACCGCATCGAGCCGCTGCCGGCCGGCCTGGATGCTGGCATGCATGTCCAGAGCATGAGCCTTCAGCTGGTCCAGTTCTTCCTGGCGGACGTTCGGGTTGACCTTGCGCAGGGCAGCCAGCCGCTTCAGTTCCCCGGTCATGGCGGCCAGCATGCGGCTGGTGGCCGCTTCGAGGATGCCGGGTACCTGTTTCCTGGCCCGCGCCTCGGCGCGCTTGATGGCGGCTTCGATGGGCTTGCGCTGGGCCCGCAGCAGTTCCAGGGCATGCTCGCGGTCGAACTGCCGCGGGACCCGTTCCAGGCTTTCGAAGGGCAGGTGGCTGAGATCGTTGCCCTCATGGTCCAGCAGGGTGCGGATCAGCACCGGCGGGAAGAAGCGGGCGATATGCAGGTGTTTCGGCGCACTGCAATCGACCACATGGAAGCATTCCACCAGCAGCTGCCCCGGGTCGAGATCGGGATGCCGCAGGATGCTCAGGGCGGCGTTGCCGTGCTCGCTGTTGAGGATGATGTCCATGGCGCCCCGCACCATCGGGTGCTCGAAGCTGAGGAACAGGATGTCCTCCCGCGACAATCCGGTGTCGCGGTCCAGCGTCACCGTCACGCCCTCGTCGGGCAGTTCCGGGAACTGCATGCGCATGTGCTCGCCGGGTCTCAGGATCAGGCAACGCTCGGAGTGTTCCTCGACGCTGATGCCGTAGGCGTCGAAGACCCGCTCCAGCCATGGCCACAGGGTCGGGTCGGCGTCCTGCGCGTGCAGGGCCTCGACCAGCCGCCGGGCCTCCGCCTCGCGGCAGGAATTGAGTTCCAGCAGGCGGTCGCGGCCCCGCTGCAGGGCGGCCTGGGTTGCCCGCGACAGGACGCCGGCCTCCGCCAGAAGCGCCGCCTCGCCGGCCGGATCGGGGTTGGCCAGCAGGTCCAGCAACCGCGCCTGCAGTCGGGCATGGACGGTCGGTGCAGCCGGGTTGAGCTGCTCGAAGGCGCCCAGGCCATCCTGGTACCAGTGGTAGAGCGTCTCCTGGGCGCTGTTCTCCAGGTAGCCGAGATGGATCTGGATGGTCTCGCTCTGGCCGATGCGGTCCAGCCGCCCGATGCGCTGTTCCAGCAGGTCGGGGTTGAGCGGCAGGTCGAACAGGACCAGGTGGTGGGCAAACTGGAAATTGCGGCCCTCGCTGCCGATTTCCGAGCAGACCAGCACCTGCGCGCCGTCCTCCCGGTCGGCGAACCAGGCCGCGGCCCGGTCGCGGGCGACGATGCTGAGCCCTTCGTGGAACGCGGCGGCGCGGATGCCGGCGATGCGCAGGGCTTCCTCCAGGTCCATGGCCGTCTCGCGCTGCGCACAGATGACCAGCGTCTTGGCCTGGCGCAGGGATTTGAGGGTCGCCGTCAGCCAGGCCACGCGCGGGTCCTGCCGCCACCATTGGCCATCGGCTGTCACCCAGCGCTCCGGCCACAGCCGCTGTTCGGGCGACAGGCCGGGGCTGGCCAGCGCCACCCCGTAATGGGCGGGCAGCGGCAGCGCTGTGGGCAACAGCCGGCGTCCCGGAAAACCCTTGACCGTGGCGCGGGTGTTACGGAACAGGATGCGGCCGGTGCCGTGGCGGTCCAGCAGCAGCTGGGTCAGCGCCTGCCGCGCGGCCTGGCTGGATGCGGGATCGTCCAGGCGCTCCAGCAGGTCATCGGCCAGATCCTCGGCCAGCAGCTCGCGCAGACGGCCGAGCTGAGTCCGGTCCAGCACCGCATCGTCGAGCAGATGCTGGATGACATCGGCCAGGCCCGCGTAGTCGCGCTCCTCGGCAAGAAACGGCTCGTAGCTGTGGAAGCGGTCCGGATCCAGCAGCCGCAGACGGGCGAAATGGCTTTCCTTGCCCAGCTGTTCCGGCGTGGCGGTCAGCAGCAGCAGCCCCGGGACCTGCTTGCCGAGGCTCTCGACGAAGCGATATTCGGGGCTGGGCGCTGCCTGCGACCAGCCGAGGTGATGGGCCTCGTCGATCACGCAGAGATCCCAGCCGGCGGCGATGGCGTCGCTCTGGTGCTGGGGCGAGGCCATCAGGAAGTCCAGGCTGCACAGCACCAGCTGCTCGCTCTGGAAGGGATTCGGCTCGCCGGCCTCGCGGTAGCGCTCGGCGTCGAAGAGGCTGAAGCGCAGGTTGAAGCGGCGCCGCATTTCTACCAGCCACTGGTGCAGCAGCGGTTCGGGCACGACGACGAGCAAGCGCTCGGCCCGGCCGGTGATCAGCTGGTGGTGGAGGATCAGGCCGGCCTCGATGGTCTTGCCCAGGCCGACTTCGTCGGCCAGCAGCACGCGCGGCGATGGGCGGTTGGAGACCTCGTGGGCGATGAACAGCTGATGCGGAATCGGACTGGCGCGCCCGCCGCAGAGTCCGCGCACCGGCGACTGCTCCAGCCGGCCGATCAGCCGCACCGTGTCGTGGCGCAGGTTGAACAGCTCGGCGCTGTCCAGCTGGCCGGTGAACAGCCGTTCCTGCGGCTTGTTGAATTGCAGATGGGGGTTGAGGTCCACTTCCTCCAGTGCGAGCGGTTCGCCATCCTCGTCGCGGCCCCGGTAGGTGAGAAGCCCGTCCTGCTCATCCACGGCGGTCACCGTCATGCTCCAGCCGTCCTGGCTCTGCACCTGGTCGCCCGGGGCGAAGCGGACGCGTGCCAGCGGGGCATTCCGCGTCGCGTAGATCCTGCGGTCGCCGGCGGCCATGAACAGCAGGGTCACACGGTTGCCCTCCTCCGACAGCACGATGCCGAGGCCGAGTTCGGGTTCTGTCTCGCTGATCCAGCGTTGTCCGGGGACGAAGTCAGGCAAGGGATGAACCTCCGTGGGTCAGGTTGGGACGGGACATGTCAGGCCGGCGATTATAGCCAAGGCCAGCCTCGGGCCGGCCGGGCGGGTGGCCGCGATGCCGGCAGCGGCGGCCGGTCGCGGCGTTGGCAAGCGGTGCTCAGCCCTTGCGGCGCATGGCGCCACGGGCCGGGTTGTAGCCGAGGATGGCGATGGCCATGAAGACCAGCAGGGCGCCCGCCGTGACCCAGCAGGCCTCCGCGTTGAACTGCCCGTAGAGGGCGAACCGGATCAGTTCCACGGCATGGGTGAAGGGGTTGAGCTGCGCCAGCCGGTAGAGCAGCAGGCTGGATTCCTGGATCTTCCACAGGGGGTACAGGGCGGAGGAGAGGAAGAACATCGGGAAGATGACGAAATTCATCACGCCGGCGAAATTCTCCAGCTGCCGGATGAAGGACGACAGCAGCAGTCCCAGCGCGCCCAGCATCAGCCCCGACAGCAGCAATGCCGGCAGTACCGTGAGATAGCCCAGCGGCGGTGCCTCGATGCCGTACAGCCAGGCGACCAGCAGGAACACATAGGCCTGCAGCACCGACACCAGCACGCCGGCCAGCAGCTTGCAGGTGAGCAGGTAGCCGCGCGGCAGCGGGCTGACCAGCAGTGTCTTCATGCTGCCCATCTCGCGGTCGTAGACCATCGACAGCGAGCTCTGCATGCCGTTGAACAGCTGCACCATGCCGAGCAGCCCCGGCGTGATGTAGACCTCGTAGAGGATGTAGGTCTCGTAGGGCGGAATGATGGCCACGCCCAGGGTGGAGCGGAAGCCGGCGGCGAAGATGAACAGCCACATCAGGGGGCGTACCAGCGCCGAGACGAAGCGCTCGCGCTGATGCACGAAGCGCAGCAGCTCCCGTCCCGTGATGCCGCGCAAGGCGCGCAGGTAATGCCAGGGACTCATGCGGCCTCCGGACGGTGGGTCAGCCGTTCGAAGGCGGCGCCGATGCTGTCGGCGCCGGTTTGCGCCAGGACCTCGGCGACGTCCCCGATGGCGCGGATGCGGCCGGCGTGCAGGACGACCAGGCGGTCGCTGTCGCGGATTTCGTCGATCAGGTGCGTGGCCCACAGCACCGAAAGGCGTCCGCTCCGGGTCAGCTCATGCACATGATCGACGATGGCCTTGCGGCTGGGGACATCCAGGCCCACCGTCGGCTCGTCGAGCAGCAGCAGCCGCGGCCGGTGCAGCAGGGCGCGGGCGATCTCGACGCGGCGCCGGTGGCCGCCGTTGAGCTGGCGGACCTTCTCGCCGGCACGCTCGTACATGCCCTGCCGCCGCAGTTCCTCCTCGATGCGCTGCATGGCCTCCCGGCGGCCGATGCCGTGCAGGGCGGCGTGGTACAGCAGGTTCTGGGTGACGGTGAGATCGAGGTCCAGTGTCGGTTGCTGGAACACCACGCCCAGCTTGGCCAGCGCCCGGCCGGCATCGCGGTGCAGGTCGAAACCGGCGATGCGGACATGGCCTTCGCGGCTGTCGTAGAGGCGGGTGATCAGCGAGAACAGGGTGGTCTTGCCGGCGCCGTTCGGCCCGAGCAGGATCGCGCACTGGCCGGAATCGACGGTGAAGCTGACCTGGTCCAGCGCCTGCTTACGGCCGTAGGCATGGCCGAGGCGCTCGACGGCGAGGGCGGGCGTGGCGCTCACGGCTTCACCGCCACGCCCCAGGGATACTGCCCCACGGCAACCGAGCGGACCACCTTGCGCGACGCCAGATCGATGATGGAAATGTCGTTGCTGACGCCGTTGGTGGTGTAGAGCCGCTGCTGGTCCGGCGAGAACGCCAGGTTCCAGACCCGCTGGCCGACCAGCCAGTAGTCGACCACCTCATAGGTCCTGGCATCGATCACCGCCACCCGGTTGGCCGGCCCCAGGGCGACGTAGGCATAGCGGCGGTCCTTGTCGATGCGGATGCCGACCGGCTGGATTTTCTCCTGGGTCACGCCGGGTATCCGGAAGCCGATCTTGTGGGTTTCCCTGCGGGTGCCGCTGTCGAGCACGGTCACGGTGCCGGCGATCTCGGAGCTGACCCACAGCTCTTGGCTGTCGTCGCTGAAGGCGCAGGCGCGGGGGCGCGGGTCGACCAGGGTGTTGTCGACGATTTCCAGGGTCTGGCGATCGATCCAGTGCGCCATGTTGGTCGTCTCGCTGGTGCTGACGATCCACCTGCCGTCGGGGCTGGCGGCGATGCCCTCGGGTTCGACGCCGACCGCTACCGTCTTGACGGTCTTGCGGGTGGCGAGGTCGATGACGGTCACCTGGTTGTCGTCCTCGTTGGAGGCGAACAGCAGCTTGCCGGCCGGATCGATGGCGAAGGTTTCCGGATCCTCGCCCGACGGCAGCTTGCCGGTGATCTTCAGGGTTTCGGTATCGATCACCTTGATGGTGTCCTCGTCGCTGACGGCCACGTACAGCGATCGTCCGTCCGGACTCAGGCCCAGCCCTCGCGGGCGCTTGCCGATCTTGAGGGTCTTCTCCCGCTTGCCGTCCGGCCCCGAGAGGACGGCGATGGCATTGTCCTTCTCCAGCGAGACATAGAGCGTTTCGGCCCGGGCCGTGGCGGCCATCGTGGCGGTCAGCAGGGCAATCGGCAGGGTGATCGATTTCATGGCGGATATCCGTCTTGCGATCCCGCTATTATCCGGCCGAAGCCGTGTCGAGGAAACTCCAGGACGCTGCCGGTCCGGGGCGCCGCCCTCCCGAGTGCCCGCGGCTAGCGGGCGGCGCGAACGACCCGGCCCATGGCCTCGCCCATGCGCATCGGGGCGCCGGGCTGGAGACGCGCGTTCCATTCGATCGCCTCCGGCCCGAACAGGACGATGATGGTGGAGCCCATGTTGAAGCGGCCCATTTCCGCGCCGCGTGCCAGGGTGATCGGGGTGTCGGCGTAGGACCAGGTCCGGATGCCGGGGGCCGCGGGCGGGGTGACGACGCCGTGCCAGACGGTCTCGATGCTGGCCACGAAGATGGCGCCGACCAGTATCAGCGCCATGGGGCCGGCCTCGGTATCGAACAGCGCAGCCACCCGTTCGTTGCGGGCGAACAGGTTCGGCACGCCGCGCGCCGTGGCATCGTTGACGCTGAACAGCCGGCCGGGCACGTGCACCATCTCGCGCAGGGTGCCGGCGAGCGGCATGTGCAGGCGGTGGTAATCGCGTGGCGACAGGTAGATGGTGGCGAACGCGCCGCCGAGGAACGGCGCCGCCCGCGCCGGATCGCCGCCGAGCAGGGTTTCGGCGCTGTAGTCCATGCCCTTGGCCTGGAGCAGGCGGCCGGCCTCGATGCGGCCGGCCTGGCTCAGGAAGCCGTCGGCCGGGCTGGCGATCACGCTCGGCTGGTCCGCGATCGGCCGGGCGCCGGGTTTCAGCGCCCGGGTGAAGAAGTCGTTGAAGCAGGAATAGGCGTTGAGGTCGGGTTCCTGCGCCTCGTCCAGGTCGATCCGGTAGGCACGGCTGATGCTGCGGATGAGGGTATGCCTGACGGCCGGGTTCCGGCAGTGGGTCAGGCGTCCCATGAGCCGCGACAGCCAGTGGTGCGGCAGCGGATACTGACCGAGGACGAAGAGCTTTTCCTTGAGCGGCATGAGCGTGAGGGGTACCGGGGTATCGATCGGGAGGCCGGCATTCTTGATGAGACCCCGCAGTGCGTCAACCGGGATCGCGGCGGCCGGATGGGGCGGCGGCATGCCTTGGACATGGCTCAGCCGGCATAATGGCGGGCCAGGCAACAACCCGACATTCGGCCATATCCCCATGACAGCTGCTCCTCCCTCCATCCTGGTTACCGGCGGCGCCGGTTACATCGGCTCCCACACCTGCGTGACGCTGCTCGAGGCGGGTTACCGGGTGGTGGTCTACGACAATTTCTGCAACAGCCAGCCGGCCGCCATCGCGCGCGTGCGGCGGATCGCCTCCGGCGAGATCGTGGTGGTGAACGGCGATGTCCGCGACCAGCCGCTGCTGGAGCGGACCCTGCGCGAGCAGGACTGCCAGTCGGTGATCCATTTCGCCGGCCTCAAGGCGGTGGGCGAATCGGTGGCCAGGCCGCTGGATTACTACGACACCAACGTGATCGGCAGCCACCGGTTGCTGCGGGCGATGCAGGCGACCGGTGTCCGCACCCTGGTCTTCAGTTCCTCGGCGACGGTTTACGGCGATCCGGTCTGCCTGCCCTACACCGAGACGCACCCCCTGGCGCCGACCAATCCCTACGGCCGGACCAAGCTGATGGTGGAGGACATGCTGCGCGACCTGCACCGCTCCGACGACAGCTGGCGGGTCGCTATCCTGCGCTATTTCAACCCGGTCGGCGCGCACCCCAGCGGGCTGATCGGCGAGGATCCGCAGGGCATTCCCAACAACCTCATGCCGTTCATCGCCCAGGTGGCGGTAGGCCGGCGGGCCGAGCTCAACGTCTGGGGCAACGACTACCCGACGCCGGACGGTACCGGCGTGCGCGACTACATCCATGTGATGGATCTGGCCGAGGGGCATCTCTGCGCCCTGCGCCGGTTGGCCGAGCCCGGCTGTCTGACCGTGAATCTCGGCACCGGCCGGGGCTACAGCGTGCTGGACATGGTGCGCGCCTTCGAACGTGCCTCCGGCCGCACGATACCGCTGCATTTCGCCGCCCGGCGGCCGGGCGATCTGGCCGAATACTATGCCGATCCGGCCCAGGCGGAAGCCCTGCTGGGCTGGCGGGCGAGCCGCGACATCGATGCCATCTGCGGGGACCACTGGGGCTGGCAGCACGCCAACCCCGACGGCTACCGGGGCTGAGTTGTCCGCCCGCCGCCGGCGGGATCAGGTGCCGCCGGATCGGTCGTCGCGGGATTGCGGATGAGGATGGGTGTGGTGGGCGATGAATTTCTGGTAGGTGGCGTAGCTTTCGCGGGCCATGACCGCCGAGTTGAACGGCGAGCTGCGGAACTTGCGCAGTTCCACCGCATGCCGGATCGAGCGCCGCCAGAGCCACTGCACCCCGAAGTAACCGAGCACGCCGCCGATGTTCATGAGGATGAAGCAGCCCAGCAGCAGGGGCGTGCCCAGCGCCATGGCCTTCTCGATGCTGAACAGCTCGGAGAACTGCTCGAAGCTGAAGGTGGTCGATCCCATCGCCAGCGCGCCGACTTCGTAGGCGAAGTAGTACATCGGCAGCCAGGTCAAGGGGTTGGTGATCCACACCAGCGCAACGGCGATCGGCAGGTTGGCGTTGAACCAGATGGCGCCGATGGCGGCGAGCACCTGCTGCCAGGGCAGCGGCGGGGTGTACATGCACCAGAGCCCGATGGCGAAGGCGCGGGATACGGAACGGCGGTTGAGGTGCCAGAGGTTGGGCGAGTGCAGGCGGTCGCCGAGAAACCCGAGGGCCTTGATCTGCTTGATCTTGTCGGGGTTGGGCAGGTACCGCTGCAATAGCTTCTTGGGCATGGGATCTGATCCTTTTTGGCGATGAGGTATTTCCTGGCTGGTGGCTATTGTACGAAGCGAGCCCATAAACGGGTATGAATTTTTCGAGTCCACACCGTGGTGGATGCGAGCTCAGGGTTCGACTCGCGGCGTCATGCCCAACCCCGGCGCTTCGCAGACCGACAGGTCCGGTCCGCAATAGCCATAACCGCCCGTCAGCGGGTCGGTCGCCAGCAGCAAGGGCGTGTCGAGATCGAGATGCTCGATGCCGCCGATGCCCATGACCAGCGCCAGCGAGCAGCCCATCGCCAGACGCGATTCCACCATGCCGCCGATCATGAGTCCCAGGCCCGCGGCGCGGGCGATCTCGGCGATGTACAGGGTTTCCAGCACGCCGGATTTCATGATCTTGAGGTTGATGATGTCGGCCGCCCCGGCCTCGATGACCCGCAGGGCGTCCCTGGCGCTGAAGACGGCCTCGTCGGCGGCAATCGGCACCGGGGTCCGGGCGCGCAGCCAGGCCATCCCGGCCAGATCCTCGCGCGCCACCGGTTGCTCGAACAGGCGGATGCGGCAGCCGGTGGCGCTGGCCGCGGCGATGAAATCCAGCGCCTGCTCGCGGTTGTAGCCCTGGTTGGCGTCGAAGATGAACGCGACGTCGGGATGCCGGCTGGCCAGTTCCCGGACCAGGGCGATCTCTGCCGCAGGATCGCGGCCGACCTTCAGCTTGAGCGTGTCGAAGCCGCGCGACCGCCATTGCGCCGCCAGTTCGAGGGTGCGCCCCGCGTCGAGGATCGGCAGGGTAACATCGGTGCGTGCCGGCTGTGCCCGCGCTCCGCCCCAGAAGGCCCACAGAGGCAGGCCCAGGGCGCGACAGAAGGCATCCAGCATGGCCGTTTCCAGGCCGCAGCGGGCGGCAGGTTGCTCCGGCGCGGCACAGGCGAGCGAGGCGCTCAGCGCGCGGTAGTGCGTCACCGGCTGGCCCAGCAGCGTCTCGCGCAGATGTTGCGCGGCTCCGAGACTGCCGGTGCGGGTTTCGCCGGTCAGGGCGGTGAAGGGGGCCATTTCCCCGTAGCCGCGGACGCCGTTGGCGAGCGTCACGCGGACATAGGCGCTTTCGGCGATCGTCAGGGTGCCCCTGGCAATGGCGAAGGGGTCGGTCAGCGGAATGTCGACCGGCCAGGCGTCGATGCGGGTGATGGCGAGGGCGCCGGGCTGCATGACGGAACGGGTCAGCTGGGGCTTTCTGATGCCGGCATCCGCCCCCAGCCGGCGAAGGCCCGGTGGTCCAGCCGGCGGATGGCCAGCGCCGCCAGGATGAACAGGGCGATCAGGTATAGCCCGAACACCTCGAAGCCGGCAGCGATGCCGAGTTCCCGGGTCAGCCAGGCCGCCAGCAGGGGGGCGGTGCTGCCGAAGACTGGCGAGGCGATGTTCACGGCCACGCTGACGCCACTGTAGCGGACCTCGGTCCCGAACAGCCCGGCCACCGCCGCGAAGGCGGCGCTGGTGTAGAGCCCGAGCAGGGCGGCGAAGGCGAAATAGGCCGGCAGCACCGGCGCCAGCCCGTGGCTGCCCGACAGCCAGCCCGTCAGCGGGTAGACGGTGGCCAGCAGCAGGCTGGCACCCACCGCCAGCACCGGCCGGTAGCCCCGGCGATCGGCCAGCCAGCCACCGGCCAGTGTCATGGCGAGCGACAGCAGCAGTCCCCCGGACGTGATCATCAGTGCCTGCCGGGCCGTCAGGTGCAGCTCGGCCATCATGAAGCTGTTGAAGTACACGAAGGCGAAGAAGAAACCGCAGGTCATGGGCGTCACCACGGCGACGCCGAGCAGGATGGCGCGCCGATGGTGGGCCAGTACCGCGCGGATGGGATTGCGCAGCAGCCGGTCCTCGCTGCGTGCCAGTTCGTAAAGCGCGCTCTCCGGCATGTGGCGGCGGATGGCCAGGCCGATGCCGGCTGCCAGCAGGCCCAGCAGGAAGGGCACGCGCCAGCCCCAGTCGTTGAACTGTGTTTCCGTCAGCAAGGCCGAGATGGCGCTGGAAATGGCGGTACCGAGCAGCAGCCCGGTGCAGGTGCTAGCCTGGATCAGTCCGGAAGCCAGGCCGATGCGGCGTTCGGGCGTATGCTCCATCACATAGGTGATTGCTCCGCCCATCTCGCCGCCCAGCGACAGTCCCTGGAACAGTCGCAGCAGCACCAGCACCAGGGTGGCGGTGTAGCCGATCTGGTCATAGCCGGGCAGCAGACCGATGCCGGCGGTGGGAATGGCCATGCCCAGCATCGACAGCGACAGGGCCCTGCGGCGTCCATGGCGGTCGCCGATGGCGCTGAACAGCATGGCGCCGAGGGGCCGCATGAAGAAGCTCACGCTGAAAACGGCAAAGGCCGCCAGCATGGCGAGTCCCGCTTCCTCCCTGGGAAAGAAGGTCTGGCCGATGAACAGGGAGAAATGGCCGTAGAGGGCGAAGTCGTACCACTCCAGCATGTTGCCGAGAATCCCGGCGATGATGGCCTTGCGGGTGAGGGAAGTCATGGCTTGGACGGCGTTCCGGGAGGTCGGCGGAGGGGCTGGGTTTGCTGGAGGCGAGATTGTGCCCGAAAAACCGGCATGGGATGATGCCCGTCCGGGCCGCATCACGAGCAGATCAGAATCTTATGGTGGATATCGACGACATCATGCAGCGCGCGGTGACGGCCGCCGCCGTGTTCAGCCAGTACGACCAGGCCGAGACCGATCGTATCGTCGAGGCCGTCTACCGCGCCGCCTTCGCTGCCCGCGTGCGCCTGGCCCGCCAGGCGCACGAGGAGACGGGCATCGGCCGCTGGGAGGACAAGGTCATCAAGAATGTGGTGGCCACCCAGTTCGTCTACGAGGACATCCGCGATCTCCGGACCGTGGGCATCGTCCATGAGGATGCCCAGGCCGGCATCATCGAGATTGCCCAGCCGGTGGGGCCCATCCTGGCCGTCATCCCGGCCACCAATCCCACCTCGACCGTATTCTTCAAGGTGCTCAGCGCGCTCAAGACCCGCAACCCGGTCATCGTCAGCCCGTCCCGCCGGGCTCGCGGCTGTTCCGTCGAGGCGGCGCGCATCTGCTACGAGGCGGCGCTCGTGGCCGGCGCCCCGGAGGACTGCGTGCAGTGGCTGGAGGAAGTGTCGCGGGTCCAGACCCAGGCCCTGATGGCGCATCCGCAGCTGGCCATGATTCTCGCCACCGGCGCCACCAGCCTGGTGCATACGGCCTACAGTTCCGGCACCCCGACCTTGGGCGTCGGGCCCGGCAACGTGCCGGTCTATGTCGATGCCAGTGCCGACGTGGCGTTTGCCGTGCGGGAAATTTGCGCCTCCAAGCTGTTCGACTACGGTACCATCTGCGCCAGCGAGCAGGCCATCGTCGCCGACCGCGCCATCGCCGACGAGCTGATGGAGGCCTTCCGCCAGCAGGGCGCCTATTTCCTCGACAACCGCGAGGCGAAGCGGCTGGAGCCGGTCGTCCTCGACGAAAGCGGCCACATGGCGGGCGATATCGTCGGTCGTCCGGCCGAGGAAATCGCCCGCAAGGCCGGCATCCCCGTGCCGCCGGGCACCACCCTGCTGATCGCCACCCTGGAGGGGGTCGGCGACGACTATCCGCTGTCGCGCGAGATCCTGGTGCCGGTGCTGGCCTTCTACATCGCCGAGGATTTCGCCGCCGGCGTGGAGACCTGCATCGATCTCAATTTCTACGGCGGCATCGGCCATACCGTCAGCCTGTTCTGCAACGACGAGGCGCGCATCCGCGAGTTTTCGGTACTGATGAATGCCGGCCGGATCGTCGTCAACATGCCTTCGGCGCTGGGAGCGGTCGGCCATCTCTACAACCGCATTCCGCCCTCGCTGACTCTGGGCTGCGGCACCGGCGGCAAGAACATCACCACCGACAACGTCACCGCCCGCCACCTGATCAATGTGCAGCGCATCACCCGGCGCCGCGAGAACACGGTTTTCCAGCGCTTCGACAAGGCCCTCTACCTGGACGAGAGCCTCGATGCCGACGCCATCCATGCCCGGTACCACCGCAATGTCTGACTACAAGAACGCCCCGCCCGATATCCTGGACCAGGACAATAGCCTGCTCGTCCGCTTTCATGGCCGCATGGATGGCCTGCATACCGGCGCATTCAGCGAGGCGGTGCTGAGCCGCATCCGGGCCGCTGCCGGGCCCGTGGTGTTCGATCTTGCCGAGGTCGGCTTCCTGTCCTCGGTATTCCTGAGTCTTTGCATCACGGCGGCCAAGACCCTCGGTCCCGAGCGCTTGCAGCTCGTCAACGTCAGCCCGGAACTGCGGAAGGTGCTGAAGATCGCCGGTCTTGATGCGGGGCTGGTGACCCTGACGCCGCATTGAGTGACGGGCGCCGCTCGCCCGGGCGGGGCTCAGCGGTTGCCGGTTTCCGGCTTGGGTTCGCGCAGGAGCAGGTTGGTCACCGCTTCCGCCGGCGGCAATCCCTCGTAGAGGATGCGGTAGACCTGTTCGGTGATGGGCATGTCGATGCCGTGCCGGCGGGCCAGGTCGTGGACGATGCGCGCCGTCGGGATGCCTTCGATTTCCTGGCCGATCGCCCGGGCCACGGTGTCCGGCGTCTCGCCGCGGCCGAGCCCGATGCCGAAGCGGCGGTTGCGCGACTGGTTGTCGGTGCAGGTGAGGATGAGATCGCCGACGCCGGACAGCCCCATCAGGGTGTCGGGCCGGCCACCCAGCGTGGTGCCGAGCCGCATCATCTCGGCCAGGCCGCGGGTGATCAGCGCGGCGCGCGCGTTGGCGCCGTATCCGAGGCCGTCGGCGACCCCGGCGGCGATGGCCAGCACGTTCTTGATGGCGCCACCCAGCTCGACGCCGACCATGTCGGAGCTGCTGTAGGCGCGAAAGCGCGGATTGTGCAGCAGCCCCACCAGTTCGGCGGCGAAGTCCGGCACCGCCGAGGCAACGGTGATGGCGGTGGGCTGTCCCTCGGCCACCTCGCCGGCGAAGGTCGGACCTGACAGGACGGCCGCGGGCATGTCCTCGCCGAGGACCTCGGCCACCACGCGGTGCAGCGGCAGTCCGCTTTCCAGTTCCAGGCCCTTGGTGGCCCAGGCGATCCGGGCATGCCGGCGGCAATGAGGCCGCAGCGCCTCCAGCTGCTCGCGGAAGGCATGGCTGGGCACGGCGACCAGCAGCACGCTGGCGGCGTCGACCGCCTCGGCCAGGTCGGCCGTGGTCGTCAGATTAGCGGGGAAGGGCGCCTGCGGCAGATAGCGGATGTTGCGCCGCTCGCGCGCCAGCTCCGCCATGTGCCCGGCGCGATGGCCCCACAGCTGCACCGGATGGCCATTGCGCGCCAGCACCAGCGCCAGTGCCGTGCCCCAGGAGCCGGCACCCAGCACCGCGATCCGGGTCATGTCGCGTCGAATGTCGTCATGTCGGGGCGGCGGATGCCGGCAAGCCGGCGAGGCGCCGATCTGCTCAGTGGCTGGTGACGGACTGGCCGCCGCCCTGCTGCATCTGTTGCAGGTGCTGGGCGTAGAGGGCGTCGAAGTTGACCGGGGCGAGCAGCATGGGCGGGAAGCCGCCCTTGGCGACCAGATCGGAAACCACCTCGCGGGCATAGGGGAACAGCAGGTTGGGGCAATAGCTGCCGAGCAGATGGCCCATTTCCTCGTTCTGGAAGCCGCTGGCATTGAAGATGCCGGCCTGGGTGATCTCGACCAGGTAGGCGGTCTTCTGTTCCAGCTTGACGGTCAGGGTAATGGTCAGGCCCACCTCGTAGACGCCGTCCTGGATCTGCTGCGCGCTGCTGGCGAGGTTGAACTCGACCTGCGGCTCCCAGGTCTGGGTGAAGACCTGCGGCGAATTCGGCGTTTCGAAGGAGATGTCCTTGACGTAGATCTTCTGGATGCTGAACTGGCGTTCGGCTTGATTGCTGGTGTTTTCTTCGGCCATGGCTAGGGTGTCAGGGTTGAGTGCGAAAAGGGGAGCGGACCCCGTCGCGGGCGGGGTGGCTGACGGGATTGCGGACAGTCGTGCGTGCGGTGGCGGCCGCGATCAGCCGCGCTTCTTGGAAACGGGCAGGCTCTGGTCCTTCCAGGCGAACATGCCGCCCTTCATTTCATAGACCTTGGTGAAGCCGAGCTTGGTCAGCTGCTTGCCGGCGGCCAGGGAACGGGTGCCCGACTGGCAGGTGACGATCAGCGGGTGTTCCCGGTGCGGCGCCAGTTCGGCGGCGCGCTCGCCGAGCTTGGCCAGAGGGATGTTGCGGGCGCCCTCGATATGGCCCTCGGCGAATTCGTTGGGTTCGCGCACGTCGATCACCACGGTCTCGTCCTGGTTCATCAGCAGCACGGCTTCGTTCGGCGTCACGCTCTGATGCTTGCGGAAGGCGGAATCGATGAGGTCCTGGACAAGCAGGAGGGTGACGATGAACAGACCGCTGGTCATGACCCAGTGGTTGCCGATGAATTCCAGTAGCTGCTCGGGAGTGATGTTCATGTTTTATTCGGAGTCGGTGTTGCTGTGGGGGTTGCCGTCGGCGCAGAAGACTTCGCGCATCATCTGGATGAGCTTGAGGGTGCGCTTGTCGTCGATGAAGTAGTACACGCGGTTGGCCTCCTTGCGGCAACCCAGGATGCCCTTCGACCGCATGATGGCCAGATGCTGCGAGATGTTGCTCTGCGTCGTGCCGCAGATGTCGACGATGTCCTGCACGTTGACGCTTTCATCGCCCAGGATGCAGAGAATCTTCAGCCGCAGCGGGTGGGCCATGGCCTTGATGGACAGCGCGGCGCGGGTGATGTCCTCGTCCCGGCTGATGAGTTCTTCCTTCATGTTACGGTCTGCTGACTCCGGCGTTGTGGCTCCAGTTCGCATCGGTCCGATGGGCCACCGGGCACGACGCGTGAAGGAAAAACGGCTAAAATCCCGGCCAGCGGCGCCAGGTGGCGCCGATTCCCATTCCAGATCGACCATCCTGGTTCGATCCGTGATCAGCCGGAGATTATACGTTGAACTCGCCTCGCCCTAAACCCGTCGTGCTCATTATCCTGGATGGATTCGGCTACAACGAGTCCGATCAATACAACGCCATCGCGGCCGCCAACACGCCGACCTGGACGCAGCTCTGGAACGACTGTCCCCATACGCTGCTCCACTGCGCCGGCGAGACTGTCGGCCTGCCGGACGACCAGATGGGCAATTCCGAGGTCGGGCATCTTCACCTGGGCGCCGGCCGTCTCATCAACCAGGACTTCACCGCCGTCAACAAGGCCATCCGCGACGGTTCCTTCTTCGACAATCCGGCACTGTCGGCGGCGGCCGAGAAGGCCAGGGAAACGGGCAAGGCCCTGCACATCTTCGGCCTGCTGTCGCCGGGTGGTGTGCACAGCCACGACTTCCAGATCCAGGCCATGGCCGAGCTGGCCGTCCGCAAGGGCGTGGAGAAGGTCTACATGCACGCCTTCCTCGACGGTCGCGATACGCCGCCGCAAAGCGCGGCCGGTTCCATCCGGGCCCTGGAGGCCAAGTTCGCCGAGCTGGGTCGGGGGCGCATCGCCTCGCTGGCCGGCCGTTTCTATGCGATGGACCGGGACAATCGCTGGGAACGCGTCGAGAAGGCCTACCAGCTGATCGCCGAGGGCCAGGGCGAGTTCACCGCTCCGACCGCGATGGCGGGTCTGGAAATGGCCTACGCCCGCGGCGAAACCGATGAATTTGTCCAGACCACCGCCATCGTCCCGGCCGGGGAACAGCCCGTTCACCTCGAGGACGGCGATGTCGTGGTGTTCATGAACTTCCGTGCCGATCGCGCCCGCGAGATCACCAAGGCGATCAACGACGCCGATTTCGGCGGCTTTCCGCGCCGGGTCGTGCGCAAACTGGGTGCCTATGCCACCCTGACCGAATACCATCAGGACTTCACCTATCCGGTCGCGTTTCCGCCGCTGTCCATCACCCATACGCTGGGCCAGGTGCTGGCCGAGCAGGGGCTTACCCAGCTCCGCCTGGCAGAAACCGAGAAGTATGCCCATGTGACCTTCTTCTTCAATGGCGGCAAGGATGAACCCTTCCCGGGCGAGTCCCGGATACTCATCCCGTCGCCGAAGGTCAAGACCTACGACCTGCAGCCGGAAATGAGCGCGCCGGAAGTCACGGACGAGCTGGTCAAGGCCATCGAGGGTGGTCAGTTCGACGTCATCATCTGCAACTATGCCAACGGCGACATGGTCGGGCATACCGGCATCATGTCGGCCGCCGTCAAGGCGGTCGAGGTTCTGGACGCTTCGCTCGCACGGGTTGTGGCGGCGCTCGACAAGGTGGGCGGCGAGCTCCTGATCACCGCCGACCATGGCAATGTCGAGCAGATGGTCGACCCGGAAACCGGTGTCGCCCTGACCCAGCACACTACCTTCCCGGTGCCCCTGGTCTACAAGGGGCGTCCTGGCCGCACCCTGGCCGAGGACGGCAACCTGGCGGATATCGCGCCGACGCTGCTGGACATGCTGGGGGTCGCCAAGCCGACCGAGATGACGGGGCGGTCGCTGCTGCACTGAGCCACTCGCACCATGGCCGCCAATCCTCCCGCTCGCAGGCGCGCGGGCCGCACCTGACACGGTTCAGCTTGTCTCCGATCGGGCGGGCGATTTTCCTCCGGTCCCTGGCGATGCTGCTGGCCAGCCGGGCCGGCGTGCTGGAGGCGATGGTCGAACCTGTGACCGAGCCGTTGGCGAATATCCAGCAGCGCATCGAGAGCACGCGCCAGACGCGCGATGCGCTGCAATCGGTCCGGGACCGGCTCGATCAGCAGCTGGCCGATATCGAGCGCCGCCAGGGCGAGCTGAGCCGTGAAATCGCCGAGCTGGAAGCCCAGCTGCGTGCCAGGGAGCAGCGCATTGCCGGACTGAAGCGGCAGCGCAAGCAGCTGGATGCGGAGATCCGGCGCCAGCAGCGTCTCCTGGCCGGACAGATGCGCAGCGCCTACGCGATCGGCCACAAGGACTGGATGAAACTCCTCCTCAATCAGGAGGAGCCGTCGCGCCTGGCGCGTGTGCTAGCCTATTACGGCTATCTGAACCAGTCCCGATCGGCCCTGATTCAGACCTGGCGGGAAGACCACATCCGTCTGGGCGACCTTGAGTCGGAGCTGAACGGGGAGATGACGCTGGGGCGCGAGACCCGGCGGCACGTTCAGCACGAGCGGGCCGACCTGCAGGCGGCGACCCAGGCAAGACGGCAACTGCTGGCCAGCTGGGACCGCGAGCTGAGCAGCCAGGCGGCCCGTCTGGCGCAACTCCGCGAGGACGAGCGGCGTCTGGCGGAACTGGTGAAGTCCGTCGGCGCGGAGTCTCCGCCGGCCGAGGCGCCGGCTCCGGATGCCAGGTCGCCGTCCGTTCAGGACAAACCACGCAAGGCGCGTTGTCCGCCGGCCGGTGCGCTGCTGGCGGCGTTCGGCAGCCCGCGGTTGAGCGGGCGCTGGGATGGCTTGCTGATCGCCGGCAGGGAAGGTGCGCCAGTCCGTTCGGTTGCTGGTGGCCAGGTCGCCTTCGCCGACTGGTTTCGGGGCTACGGCCTGCTGCTGATCCTCGATCATGGCGATGGCGTCATGAGCCTTTATGCCTTCAACCAGACTCTCTACAAGCGCCAGGGCGACGCGGTGACGGCAGGCGAGATGATCGCGGCCGTCGGCTCCAGCGGCGGCCGCGACAAGCCCGGGCTCTACTTCGGTATCCGGCGGAACGGACAGCCCGTCGACCCCGTGTCCTGGTGTGCCGGACGTGCCTGAGCGCCGGCGAACCCGTTTAACCCTTTCACGAGATTTCTCTATGTTGCGACCGAACCCCCTCTTGACTCTGATCGGCGCGCCGGTACTGGGCCTGACCCTGGGCGTGACGGGCATGGCGCTGGCCGAGAAGCCCGAACCGCCGGCCAACGCCACCCTGGAGGGCAAGACCGACGATCAGGCCCAGATACCGTTCGAGGGACTCAAGACCTTCTCCGAGGTGTATGGCCGGATCAAGCAGGACTATGTCGAGCCGGTCAAGGACGACAAGCTGCTGGAGGACGCGATTCGCGGCATGCTCACCGGACTGGATCCGCATTCGGCCTACCTCGACAAGGAACAGTACGACGAACTGAAGGTGGGCACCACCGGCCAGTTCGGCGGGCTGGGCATCGAGGTCGGCATGGAGAACGGTTTCGTCAAGGTCATCGCCCCGATCGACGACACCCCCGCGCAGAAGGCCGGGGTCAAGGCGGGCGATCTCATCATCCGCCTCGACGAGAAGCCGGTGAAGGGCCTGAGCCTCAACGACGCGGTCAAGATCATGCGCGGTGAGCCCGGCAGTCCCATCGTGCTGACCATCGTCCGCGAGGGCGCGGAACAGCCGATCAAGATCAAGCTGGTGCGCGACATCATCAAGGTCAAGAGCGTCAAGAGCCGCCTGCTGGAAGAGGGCTACGGCTATGTGCGGCTGTCCAGCTTCCAGGCCAAGACCGGCGAGAGCATGATCGAAGCCATCGACGAGCTGAAGAAGAAGGGCAAGCTCAAGGGGCTGGTCATCGATCTGCGCAACAATCCGGGCGGTGTCCTCAATGCCGCCGTTACGGTCAGCGATGCCTTCCTCGACGACGGCCTGATCGTCTACACCGATGGTCGTGTCGAGGACGCCAAGATGAAGTTCAGCGCCTCCTCCGGCGACCTGCTCGAGGGCGCGCCCATCGTCGTGCTGATCAATGCCGGTTCGGCCTCGGCCTCGGAGATCGTCGCCGGCGCCCTGCAGGATCACAAGCGCGCCATCATCATGGGCGAGAAGACCTTCGGCAAGGGGTCGGTGCAGACCATCCTGCCGACCAGCAACGGCGGCGCGGTCAAGCTGACGACGGCGCGCTACTACACACCCTCCGGCCGGTCGATCCAGGCCGAGGGCATCACCCCGGACGTGCCGATTTCCCGCGTCAAGCTGGAAGCCGCGCAGCAATCCGAGTTCGGTCCGCTCAAGGAGTCCGACCTGGCTAACCACCTGGAGAACCCCAAGGTTGGCCAGAAGCCGGCAACGCCGCCGCCGGCCGCCACCGAACCGGCCAAGGAGCCGCTGCTGCAGAAGGCTCCGGAGAAGACGCCGGAAGAGCAGGAGGAGGCGCTGGCCCTGCAGGACTACCCGCTCAACGAGGCGCTCAACCTGCTCAAGGGCATCAACATCATGCGCAAGGGCGAGGTCAAGAAGAAATAGCCGCCGGGGCGGGCCGCCCGCGCGCGAGCCTGCCGGCGAGGCGCCATGCCGCGGTGGCGCACGGGAACCGGCTACACCCGGTCATTGCCTCCCCGACGGTTCCTCGCGGATGGCTGTCGCCACGCGGGTGGCGGCCGGACCTCGAGCCCGGCAGCAGGGTAAATCGCCGGCGCGCACGGTTGGCGGGCCGTATCCCCCCCGCGTTCAGCCGGATCGCGGCTCGTCCACGCCCGGGGGCCGGGGATCCGTTGCCGGGGATGCGGCAGATGCCGCCTGGTGTCCGATCGCACCCCTTGGGGGGGTGTCGACGGGTACCGTGAACCAGAAGAGGCTGCCGTGCCCCTCCCGGCTTCTCGCGCCCAGCTTGCCACCCATCAGCTCCACCAGCTGTTTGCTGATGGCGAGACCCAGCCCGGTGCCGCCGAAACGGCGGGTGAGGCTGGCATCGCCCTGGCTGAAGGGCTGGAAGATCTTCGCCAGTACCCCGGGCTTCATGCCGATACCGGTATCGCGAACCTCGAAGCGCAGTCGCCCGCTTGCGGAATCCCGCGGCCGATACCGTACGGTCAGGAGGATCTGGCCCTGCTCGGTGAACTTGATGGCGTTGCCCAGCAGGTTGATGAGCACCTGTTCCAGCCGGTCGGGATAACCCAGCAGGGTTGGCGGCGCGGCGGCCGGTCCCTCGATCTGCAGGGACAGCCCCTTGGTCTCGGCCATGTGGCGCAGCAGGCGATCGACCCGGCGCACCAAGACCGGCAGCAGGAAGGCCTGCCGATCCAGGCGCAAGCGACCGGCCTCGATGGTGGACAGGTCGAGCACATCGTTGATGATGCCCAGGAGGTGATCGCCGGCCTCGCGGATCAGGCCGACCGTCTCGCGCTGCTCCGCCGGGATGCGGTCCTGCTCCAGCACCTGGGCGAAGCCCAGGATCGCGTTCAGGGGCGTCCGCAGCTCATGGCTCATGTGGGCCAGGAACTGGCTCTTGGCGGCACTGGCGGCGGCCAGCTGGGCGGTACGCTGCTCGACCATTCTCTCCAGATTCTCGCTCAACTCGCGATAGCGCCGCTCGCTTTCCTGCAAGGCGAGTTCCGACTCCTTGCGGCGGGTGATGTCGAGATGCGTGCCCGACATGCGTAGCGGCTTGCCGTCCTCGCGCCATTCGACCACCCGCCCGCGGTCTAGGACCCAGACCCAGTCGCCGCTGCGGTGCCGCATGCGGAATTCGCACTCGTAGAATTCCAGCTCACGGGCAAAGTGGTGCTTGAGCTGGGCCAGCGCCTGGTCCAGGTCGTCCGGATGCACCAGGTCGGTCCAGGCGCGGATGGTCAGGGGTTCCAGCTCCTTCAGCGTCAGTCCCAGGATTTCGGCCCAGCGCTCGTTGAACGCTACTTCGTCGGTGACGACATTCCAGTCCCAGGTGCCGACATGGGTGCCCCAGATGATATCGGCCAGGCGCTGCCGCTGGCATTGCGCGGCATGCTCGCTGTCCTGCAGGGCCTGGGTCCGTTCCGCCACCAGGCGTTCCAGGTTGTGGCGGTGGTGTTCCAGCTCCAGCTCCGCCGTTTTCCGTGCGGTGATGTCCATGATGGTGCCGATGAGCCGCGCGGGAGTGCCATCCTGATATTCGATGCTGCCCCAGGCGTCCACCCAGCGGATCTGTCCATCGCCGGGACGAACGATCCGGTACTGATCCTTGAGGAATTTGCCGATCTGCACCACCAGCCGGAAATGCGCCATGGCCCGCGGCCTGTCCTCTGGATGGATCAGGCTGCTCCACGCTTCGGCAGTCCTTGCGAACCGCGGGCCGATGCCGAGGATGCCGTCCAGCACCGGCGAACTGGTCCAGCGGCCGAGGCGCAGATCGGCCTCGTAATAGCCGATGTGGGCATTGCGCTGGGCAACCTCCAGCAGGTGTGTGCGGTGCCTCAGTTCGGCCTCCTGGCGGCGCCGGTCGGACACATCGCGCGTGGCCCCGATCAGCTGCATGGCCCGGCCTGCGGCATCGCGGACGATCGTGCACTGGTCTTCGACCTCGGTGTAGCGCCCATCCTTGCGGCGCAGACGATAGGCGCAGGTCCATCGGCATTGCGCGGAATCGAGCGTGCGGCGGATGCTGGCCATGACACGCCTGCGGTCATCGGGATGAATTCGCTCCCGCCAGGCCGCCACGCCTCTGCCCAGTTCTTCCGCGGCATAGCCGAACAGTGACTCGAACGCGGCATACCAGCTCACCCGGTCGCGGGCAACGTCATATACCCAGGTGGTGTCGAACGTGTTGCCGATGACCAGCCGGAAACGCGCCTCGCTGTCCCGCAGGCGGCGGTGCAGGCGGTAGACGTGGAGAGCGGCGCCGCTGATCAGCGCCAGGCTGGCCAGCGCGGCGGCGAGGTAGGCATGCGGCCACTGGCGCCCTTGTGTCCAGCCGGTGTCCTCGAACAGGAACCGGTCCAGCGTGAAATCTGCCGGCAGCATGCCTAGCTCGGCATAGGCATCGGCGATGTGGCGCCAGCGCTCGCGGTTCATGTAGCCCAGCGGCACCAGCGGATGCTGGACCAGCGGCGCGATATGCCGGGCCTCGAATTCGAGCGCCTCGGGGCTGGCCTGCGGCGCATAGCGTTCGCGGATCAGCCGGATGGTGTCGTCGATGTGCTCCAGGGCGTACCGCCAGCCTTTCAGGCTGGCTTCGCGAAACGCCAGTGCCCGCTGCGGGTGCTGCCGGATTTCCCGCTCGGTGGTGAAGAGGTTGTCGCCGTAGAAGTCGATTCCGGCGGCGCGCGGACTGTATAGCTGATAGGCGAAGGACGCCCGGCCGAGCAGGAACGGAGCGATGGTGACATAGGCCGCCATCGCGTCCGTCTTGCCGGCGATCAGGTCCTGCAGCTGGAAACTATGCTCCGGACGCGTGAACTGCCTTTCCGTCAGCCCTTCGCGGCGCAGGTAGGCGAGCAGTTCCTCGGCGCCAGGCTCCATCATGATGCGTTTGCCAAGCAAATCGTGAACGCTCTGCGCGTAGCCACGGTCGGGCACTATCAGAACGTAGGGAGAGTGCTGGAAGATGGCGGCTAGGGCGACCACTGGTTGCCCCGCCTGCCGGGCCAGCAGCAGGCTGCTGGAGCTGGTTCCGTAGTCGGCCCGGCCCGCGACGACTTCCTGGATGGCATCGAGCCCGGGGCTGGCCTCGCGGAGGGTCACGTCAAGCCCGGCCTCACGGTAATAGCCCTGTTCCCGGGCGGTGTAATAGCCGGCGAACTGGAACGCGTGCTTCCACTTGAGCTGCAGGGTTACCGGTTCGTTCGCGCTGGCCTGGCCCGAGCCGCCTGCCGCCATGACGGCAGCAGTCAGAATCCAGTTCCACAGGCATTTCCCTCGGCCCTGGCGGAGGTTTTTCATTGGCATGCAGGCGATCTTTTCACCACGGAGGATCGAGGGGTATCCCGGGCGGCTTCCCAAAATGGTTATATTTATAAGTTCGACTATAGACCGTTTGCCCGGACGCGCATCGCCATGGCTCATGAGACCTGCTAGGACTGCCGGATATCCGGATTGTTCGAGCCGCCGTGAATCGGCGGCTCCCGATAAACATCACCCGCGAGAGGCCTGAAGCCCATGGAATCGTTTCAGTGGACCCGTCAGTTCGAAACGGGCATCGGCGACATCGACGAGCAGCACCTGCGGCTGGTCGAGCTCATCAACGCTTTCGGCGATCACCTCACGGGGTCGGCGGATCTCGATCTGGCGGAGCTCGAAACGGTATTCGCCGAGTTGGCCGCCTATGCCGATTACCACTTCAAGGCCGAGGAGGCGATGATGGCCGAGAGCCGGCTGGACGAACGTTTCCAGACGCTGCACGTGCAGCAACACGCCGACTTTCTCGACGAAGTTCAGCGACTGCGGCAGAACATGCTGAAAGGTGATCCGGAGGGGGCGCAGCGCCTGCTGATGTACCTGATTCACTGGCTGGCCTATCACATTCTCGGGACCGACAGATCCATGGCCAGCCAGCTGATGGCAGTACACGGGGGCATGTCGCCCGAGCGGGCTTATCTGGACAACACCCGCCGTACGGCGGATGGGGCGATGGATTTGCTGCTGGGCGCCCTGAACGGCCTGTTTCACGAGGTTTCCGAACGCAACCGCGAGCTGGTGCAGCTCAACGCGTCGCTGGAACGCAAGGTCGCCGAGCGCACGCAGGCGCTGCAGGAAGCCAATCGCCAGCTGGAGCAGCTGGCCAATACCGACGCCCTGACCGGCCTGCCCAACCGGCGTCAGGCGCTTTACCGGCTGGCCCGCGCCTGGCAGGCAGCCGAGCAGGCGGATGCGCCGCTGGCCTGCCTGATGCTGGATGCCGACGGTTTCAAGCAGGCCAACGACACCCATGGCCATGATGCCGGCGACGAGGTGATACGGCAGCTGGGCTGGCTGCTGCGTGACAGTCTGCGCACCGACGATTTCGTCGGCCGCATGGGGGGCGACGAGTTTCTGGTCATCCTGCCCGATACCCCGCTGGCAGGTGCCCTCCTCATCGCCGAACAGCTGCGCGAGGCGGGGACACGGTTGCGGGTGCCCCTCGGGACCGCCGAATGGCGCGGCAGCCTCAGCATCGGCGTCGCCGTGCGTGCGCCCGGCATGCCGGGTTACGAGGCGCTCATCAAGGCTGCCGACAACGGGCTCTACGCCGCCAAGCGCCAGGGCCGCAACCGTGTGGGGCAGGCATCCGGGCCTTAGGCTTGGGCATGCGTGCTACCATCCCGACTCACGCCTTATCCCAATGCCTGCCATGCCTTCATCGCTGGAATCGGCTTTGAATGAGGCTCTCGAAGAGGGCCAGTTCGTGTACTACTACCAGCCGAAAGTGTGCCTGCAGGATGGCCGCCTGTCCGGCGTCGAGGCACTGCTGCGCTGGATGAAGCCTTGCGGGACCATGGTCCAGCCGGCCGATTTCCTGCCGGAAGCCGAATCCAGCGGTTTCATCCGGGAAATTTCCAAGGGCATGCTGGACCGGCTGCTGGTCGATTTCGTGCTCATTCACGAGTTGCATCCCGCCTTGGTGCTCTCGTTCAACCTGACCGCCCAGGACTTCGATTCCAGCGAGATCGTGGATCGTCTGCGACGGTCCATCGGCAGTCTGTGCATCGATCCCCGCTACCTGCAGGTCGAACTGACGGAGACCTCGCTGATCCACAGCTCGCCGGTCGTGCGCGAGAACATCCACGCCCTGGTGGAAATGGGCATCGCGCTGGCGATGGACGACTTCGGCACCGGCTATTCCACCATCGACGTACTCAGCCAGTGGCCGTTCAGCGTGGTCAAGATCCACCAGGGCCTGGTCGAGCGGGTACTGGCGTGCAGCAAGAGCATGGCGATCGTCAAGTCCTGCATCTACATGGCGCACCAGCTTGGCGTGAAGGTGGTTGCCGAGGGCATCGAGAGTGCCGAAGTCTATGATTTTCTGCTGCATGCCGGCTGTACCGAGGGACAGGGCTACTGGATGGGGCGCCCGATGCCGCTCGATCAACTGCTCGAATACCTCAAGCAGGACCATCACTGGGCCGGCAGCCCCATCGGCTTCATCCACATGGCGCAGATGGATCACCTGTGCTGGCGGCGCAACTTCATCGAGTGGGTGATCGCCCGGAATTTCGGCCGCGATCCGCCGCCGATGGGCGAATGGCTGCATGTCTCGATCGCGGAGGGCGAGTGCGATCTCGATCGCTGGTATCGCGAGCAGGGCCGCGTCTTTCGCGGCATGGCCGCCTACGACGCGCTGGACAGGCCGCACCGCCTGTTTCATGCCGGCTGCCGGGAGATCGTCGAGGCGGTCGACAAGGGGGCCAATCTGGCCGAGATCGTCGACCGGCTGCGGCACATGATGCAGTGGTCCGGCGAGGTTCTGACCCGCCTGCAGGAACTGGAACTGGAAGCCTTGCTGGCGCGCAGCCAGTCGGCGATCGGCCAGGCACCATCCGACTTACCGCCGCCGGTCTAGGACCGGTCACCCGCGCTGTCGCTTTCCAGCGGCTGCAGGCGACGGCGCCAGGCCGACAGGCGCTGCAGCGCGATTTGCCGGATCAGCCGTGCCTGGCGATAAACCGCCGTGGCCCGGATGCGTTCGCGAGCCCAACCCAGCCAATAGGTCACGCTGCCATGCAGCCGGGCGAACCAGCGGAAGCTCAGCAACTTCTCCCGGGTCAGCGCAAACAGGTGCGAAAGCAGGAGCGTCCCGGCCAGTTTGGCCGCGACGAGCAGGGCGATACCCTGCACGACATGGCCGCGGGCCATGAGCCAGACGGCGACGAACTTGAACGGCGTCACCAGGAGGACCGGCAGCAGGAAGGTGGCCATCGCGACACGGGGACTGGCCGCCAGCAGCCAGCGGTCGAAGCTCAGCAGGTGCAGCCAGGCCGACAGACGGTAGCCCAGCGCCGTCAGCCATTCCCAGATCCATTCCTCGAGGATCAGCAGGAAGGCCAGCAGCGACAGGAGGAGTTTCTTCATCTTCAACGAGGAGTGGTTGTAGGCGGGATGAGGCATTCTAGGCCATCGCCGTCCCCGCGGCCCGCATGGCAACCGCGCCTGTCGCCGGAAGACCTCAGGCCGCCCCGACGTCCGCCACGTAGAGTCCATCCATGAAACCCTATCAAGGTCTGCCGATCGCCGAATGCGGCGAGCCGCTGGTGACGATTCCGCCGGCCCGGTTCCGGCTGGCCACGCCTCACCCCTACGTGGCGCTGGGCGCGCCGTATCATGGCAGCGCTCCCTGGCGGCTGCGGCTCGGCGTTCTCGAGGCGCTGACCCGGGCGCAGCGGCACTTGCAGCGGCTACGCCCGGGATGGTGGCTCAGGCTGTTCGACGCCTATCGGCCGATTGCCGTGCAGGCCTTCATGGTCGAGCGGGAGTTCAGGCAGCTCGCCGGCGGGCGTATCCCCAGCGAGGTGCCGGCGGCGGAACGCGCCATCCTGCTGGAGCGCGCCTACCGCATCTGGGCGCCCCCCAGCCATGATCCCGCCACGCCGCCGCCGCACAGCACCGGTGCGGCGGTCGACCTCAGCCTGTGCGATGCCGAAGGACGCGAGATTCACATGGGATCGCCGATCGACGAGAACTCCGCGCGTTCCGAGCCGGACCACTTCATGGCGCTCGACCCCGTGGCGCATGCGCACCGCTGCCTGCTGTGCCGGGTGATGACGGACGCCGGCTTCCGCCGGCATCCGGGGGAATGGTGGCATTTCAGCCTCGGCGATCAGCTGTGGGCCTGGCAGATGCGCGAGGCAGGCGTGACCGGCCGCGTGGTGGCGCGCTACGGACGTGCCGACCTGCTGCACGACTCGGGGCCATGAGCGGGCATGCTTCGCGCCGGGCCGATGGCTGGTCTGCCTCGGGGTAGAATCAAGTTTTTGGTTCCGCATCGCCCATGAGCCTGAGAGCCCGACTGCTGTGGATGGTCCTGCCGTTTCTGGCCCTCGCCGTGCTGGTTCTGGCCGTCGGCATGAGCTGGTTCTCGCGCCAGACCGTGCTACGCCAGGCAATGCAGGACGGTCAGCTGCTGAGCAGTGTGCTGGCCCGCAGCATCGAGGTCAGCCAGAGCACCCGGCAGGGCATGGAATTCATGATCGCCCGCGATCTCATGAGCTCGGCCGGCATCCTGGCGCACTTCGTCGCCGTTGCCGAGGCCTGCCAGCTGCCGGCCGCTGCCATCACCGAGCGATTGCGGAGCATGGTGAGCCCCGACAACCTGTCGGAAATCTGGATCACCGACGTTCGTGGACATGCCTACCTGCATACCGTGCCGGACATCGACTTCCAGTTTTCCCCCGATCCCGCCCTCCAGCCGCAGGCATCGGCATTCTGGCCGCTGCTGTCGCCCGCGCCGCCACCTGCCGTCGTCCAGCAGCTCAAGCCGCGCGAGGTGGATGGCCAGCCCTTCAAGTATGTCGGCGTTCCGGGTGTCGATCAGCCGCGGATCGTGCAGGTGGGGCTGGACGGCCACATGCTGGCCGGGATGCTGGATTCGCTGGGCGTGCAGGAACTGCTGGACCATATCGTGGAAGAGGGCGACATCCAGCGCGTATGGGTGGTGAACCGGCAGGCCGAGGTCGAGAACATGGCCATGCGTGGCGGCACGGGACCGAAGCCGGCTCCAGCCGAGCCGGACCTGCGCCTGCTGAGGGACGTCATGGCCCAGGGCCGGGCCGGGAGCCGGCTGGACGAGGATTACATCGCCATCGCCGCGCCGCTGGCGCTGTTGCCGAATCTTGCCGACGGCGGGGGGCGACAGCGGCCGGACGCGAAAGCCCTACCGACCGGTGCCCTGCTGCTGCATGTTTCCATGGGCATGCTGGATCGCCTGCTGGTGCGCGAAGTCTGGGTCGCCATCGCAACGGCCGCCCTGGCCTTGCTGCTGGGCACCTGGCTGGCGGCGGCCTTCGCCCGGCGCATCGTCCGGCCGGTCGAGCTTGCCGCGGCTGCCGCCGAGAAGGTGTCGGCGGGCGACCTGACGGTGGAACTGGTGGCGCCGGGCCGGGACGAAATCGGTAAGCTGATCAACGCCCTGGGCCGGATGGTGGCCTATCTGAACGCGCTGATCGGCCAGGTGCAGCGCTCGACCATCGACCTGGTCTCGACCGCCAACAGCCTCAGCGCCATGTCCAAGACCCAGAGCGAGGAGGTCAACAACCTCGGCTCCACCACCACCGAGATCGCCGCCGCCACCCAGGAAATCTCCGCCACCTCCGAGGAGCTGCTCGGCACCATGGCCGGCCTGACCCAGGTGGCCGACCAGACCACCGCCCTGGCCAACGCCGGCCAGGCCTCGCTGGGTCACATGGAAGGGGCGATGCGCGCCCTGGCGGAGGCCACCCAGTCGATCTCCGGGCGGCTGGGCCTGATCAACGAGAAGGCCAACACCATCGGCAGCGTCACCACCACCATCACCCGGATCGCCGACCAGACCAACCTCCTGTCGCTGAACGCCTCGATCGAGGCCGAGAAGGCCGGGGAATACGGCCTTGGCTTCGCCGTGCTGGCACGGGAGATTCGCCGGCTGGCGGATCAGACCGCGGTAGCCACCCTCGACATCGAGCAGATGGTCAAGGAAATGCAGGACTCGGTGACCGGCGGGGTGATGGAGATGGACAAGTTTGCCGAACAGGTCAACCGCAGCGTGGCCGACACCGGTGTGATCAGCCAGCGGTTCGGCGAGATCATCCAGCAGGTGCAGGCGCTGCTGCCGCAGTTTGACGCCGTGCACGAAGGCATGCGGGCGCAGTCGGCGGGTGCGCGGCAGATACGCGACGCCATGGTCAGCCTGACCGAGAGCGTGCGGGTGTCGGTACGGGCGCTGGAGGCGACCACCACGGCCACCCATCGGCTGGAGGGGGCCATTGACGAGCTGCGTGGCGAGATCTCGGCATTCCGGCTGCGCGGGGAGGGCTGACGGCGCGGTTCGCGGTTGGCCGGGCCGGTCGCCCGCGCGCGGCCTAGGACCGGATCCGCAGGACCTTGGCGCCGCGGGTATGGTGGTGCTTGAGGGCGACCAGCGCCCGGTTGGCGTCAGCCAGCGGGTACTCCTCCACGACCGGGCGGATCGGGATGCGGGCGGCCAGCGACAGGAATTCGGAGACATCGGCGCGGGTTACGTTGGCGACGCTCTGTATCCGTTTTTCCAGCCATAGATGCCGGGGGTAATCGAGTCGCAGCAGGGCCGCCTTGTCCGACTCCTCCTTGCGGATGGCGTTGATGACCAGCCGTCCGCCGGGCAAGAGGTTGGCCAGCGCGGCGAGCACGGTGTTCCAGGCCGGCGTGGTATCGATGATGGCCGCCAGGGGTTCGGGCGCGGCGGCGGTGACCTCGCCCGCCCAGGCAGCCCCCAGGGCGATGGCGAATGCCCGTTCCTCGGCCTGGCGGGCGAAGACGAAGACAGGCGATGCCGGAAAGCGGAACCGGGCCAGCTTCAGGACCAGATGGGCCGACGCGCCGAATCCCATGAGACCCAGCGGCTGACCGTCCCGGAGCTTTGCCAGCCGCAGGGAGCGATAGCCGATGGCGCCGGCGCAGAGCAGCGGAGCGGCCTCGGCGTCGCCATAGATATCGGGTATCGCGTAGGTGAACGCGGCCGGCACGACCATGCGTTCGGCATAGCCGCCATGGACATCCCGGCCCGTGGCCCGGAAATCGGGGCAGAGGTTTTCGCACCCCGCGAGGCACTGCGGGCAGTGGCCGCAGCTCGAATGTATCCAGGCCACGCCCAGCCGTTTGCCCACCGGGATGCCGGTGACACCCGCGCCGGTTTCCAGCACCCGGCCGACCACCTGATGGCCAGGGATGACCGGCAGCCGGGGGGGCGGGGTTCGGCCCTCGATCTCGTCGAGCTCGGTATGGCAGACGCCGCAGGTCAGCACGTCCAGCAGCACTTCCCCGTCGCCCGGCGTGGGGTCCCGCCAGTTCCGCAGCCGCAGGGGCGCGCTGCCCTCGGGCAGTTCGGCTAGCGATTCCAGGATCATGGCCTTCATGCGTGGACTCCGGCAGGGACGGTAGCCCTCATTATCGCGGCAAACGGGGCTCTCCGGGAGCGGACCGGGGCGGAGAGGTACGGCGATCCGTCACTGATAGACCAGCTGGACCGGCTCCTCGTCATGCAACGCCCGCAACTGTTTCAGCAGGGGCTCCTCGGGCCGGACGCGCCAGCGTTCGCCCAGGTGCATGAGGGTCTCGGCGCCGCGGCTGCGGAATTCGACGAACACCTGGCAATGGCCGCCCGTATAGGGTTCCAGCAGGTCCCTCAGCGACGCGACGCTCGTGTCGCCGGCGCCATTGGGCGACGGCTCGCGCCACTTCAGGATCAGTCGCTTCGCGAACTCGACCCGTGCCGCCTCGATGCTCATCAGACGCTCGGCGCCAAGCCGCAGCTGGCCGGCGAAGTCGTCCCAGCTCAGGTTGCCTTCAGCCACCAGCAGCGTGTCCTTGACCAGGTATTCGCGACAGCGGTCGAAGGCTTCCGAGAAGATGGCGACCTCCAGCCGGCCGGTCCGGTCGTCCAGGGTCACGAATGCCATGCGCTTGCCGTTCTTGTTCTGCTTGGTGCGCAGATCCACGATCAGTCCGGCCACCACCGCCCTGATTTCCTGGCGCCGGCCATAGCCGCTTTCGGTGCCGCCGCTGCGGTCGTGCTTCTCGGCGAGCGGGCCGAGCCGGTCGCTGATGAAGTGGGTGATGTCCCGTTCGTAGGCGGTGATGGGGTGACCGGTCAGATAGAGGCCCAGGGTGGCCTTTTCCTGGCTGAGGCGTTCCGCCTCGGGCCAGGGTTCCACCTCCGGCATGGCCGGGTCGTTCGACGCGGGCGCCGGCTCGTCCGACAGCCCGAACAGGTCATCCTGACCGGAAGCCGCCATGGCGCCATGCTGCTCGGCGGCCCTGAGGGCGTCGCCCAGCGCCGCCATGTGGTGGGCGCGGTTGGGGTCGAGGCTGTCCAGCGCGCCGGCGCGGATCAGGGCCTCCAGCACACGGCGGTTGACCTTGCGGCCGTCGATGCGCCGGCAGAGATTGCGCAGGTCGCGGAACGGGCCGTTGCGGCGACGCTCTTCCAGGATATCGCCGATAGCGCTTTCGCCGACACCCTTGATGGCGCCCAGCCCGTACTGGATGACGCCGTCATCCTGGGCCGAGAAACGGAACTCCGAGCGGTTGATGTCGGGCGGGAGGAGGGCCAGCTTCATGTTGCGGCATTCCTCGATGAACACCACGACCTTGTCGGTCTTGTCCATGTCCGAGGACAGCACCGCCGCCATGAAGGCCGATGGATAGTGCGCCTTGAGCCAGGCCGTCTGGTAGGAGACCAGGGCATAGGCTGCCGAATGCGACTTGTTGAAACCGTAGCCGGCGAACTTCTCCATCAGGTCGAAGATGTAGCCGGAAATGGCCGGGTCGATGCCCTTCGCCGTGGCGCCGCCGACGAAGATTTCCCGCTGCTTGGCCATCTCCTCCGGCTTCTTCTTGCCCATGGCGCGGCGCAGCAGGTCGGCGCCGCCCAGGGTGTAGCCGGCCATGTCCTGGGCGATCTTCATCACCTGTTCCTGGTAGACGATGACGCCGTTGGTGGGCTTGAGGATGGGTTCCAGGAGCGGGTGCGGGTACTCGGCCTGCTGCTTGCCGTGCTTGACGTTGATGTAGTCGTCGACCATGCCCGACTGCAGGGGGCCGGGCCGGAACAGCGCCACCAGGGCGATGATGTCCTCGAAGCAGTCCGGCCGGAGCCGCTTGATCAGGTCCTTCATGCCGCGCGATTCCAGCTGGAACACGGCGGTGGTCTGACAGCTCTTCAGCAGCTCGTAGGCGGCCGGATCATCGAGCGGAATCTGGGCGATATCGATGGCGGCCTCGCCCCGGCCGGCCCGCTGGCGGTTGATGGTCTGCAGCGCCCAGTCGATGATGGTCAGCGTCCGCAGGCCGAGGAAGTCGAACTTGACCAGGCCGATGGCTTCGACATCGTCCTTGTCGAACTGGGTGACCAGGTTGTCGCCGCCGGCCTCGCAATAGAGCGGGCAGAAGTCGGTGAGATCGGTGGGCGCGATCACCACGCCGCCGGCATGCTTGCCGGCGTTGCGGGTCAGGCCCTCCAGCGACTGCGCCAGGTCGATCAGTGCCCGCACCTCGTCGTCGGCTTCGTACAGTGCCCGCAGGTCCTCGCTGTCCTGCAGGGCCTTTTCGAGGGTGATGCCAAGCTCGAACGGGATCAGCTTGGCGATGCGGTCGACGAAACCGTAGGGATGGCCGAGCACGCGTCCGACATCGCGGACCACGGCCTTGGCCGCCATGCTGCCGTAGGTGATGATCTGCGACACGCGGTCGCGACCATAGGTGCGGGCGACATAGTCGATCACCTCGTCGCGGCGATCCATGCAGAAATCGACGTCGAAGTCGGGCATGGAGACCCGCTCCGGATTGAGGAAGCGCTCGAACAGCAGCTCGAATTCGATCGGGTCGAGGTCGGTGATCTTGAGGGCGTAGGCCACCAGCGAGCCGGCGCCCGAGCCGCGCCCCGGGCCGACGGGTATGCCATGCTGCTTGGCCCACTGGATGAAGTCGGCGACGATCAGGAAGTAGCCGGGGAAATCCATCTGGTTGATGACGCCGATTTCCAGCTCCAGCCGCTCCTGGTAGGACCGGGTGCGCTCCTCCAGCGAGTCCTTGCCGACCGGGGCGCGCACCGCCAGGCGCTCGCGCAGGCCCTGGCGGGAGGCTTCGGCGAAATAATCGCCGGTGCTCATGCCGGCCGGCACCGGGTACTGGGGCAGGAAGTTCTGGCCCAGGGTCAGCCTGAGGTTGCAGCGCTTGGCGATTTCGACGGCGTTTTCCAAGGCCTCGGGCAGATCGGCGAACAGCTCGGCCATCTCCGCCGGGCTCTTGAGATACTGCTGATCGGTGTAGTCGCGAGGCCGCCGCGGATCCTCCAGCACCCGCCCCTGATGGATGCAGACGCGGGCTTCATGGGCGTCGAACTCGCTGGCATGCAGGAAGCGCACATCGTTGGTGGCGACGACCGGCAGCGCCAGTTCCGTGGCCAGCGCCACGGCGGCATCCAGGTAGATATCCTCGTGCGGCCGGCCGGTGCGCTGCAATTCCAGGTAGAAGCGGTCCGGAAAGATGCCCTGCCAGTATCCGGCCAGCTGCCGGGCCTCTTCCCAGTTGCCGGCCAGCAGGGTCCGGCCGATCTGTCCCTGCCGTCCGCCGGACAGGGCGATCAGCCCGGCATTGCGCTCTTCCAGCCAGTGTGGCACGACCTGTGCCACGCCCTGGTGCTGGTTCTCTCGGTAGGCGCGGGACAGCAGTTCGCTGAGGCTGCGATAGCCGGTCTCATCCTGGACCAGCAGGGTCAGCAGGTAGGGCGAGGCCGGTTCGGCGGCATTGTAGAGCAGCACGTCGGCGCCGGTGATCGGCTTGACGCCGGCGGACTGGGCCGCCTTGTAGAACTTGACCAGCGAGAAGAGATTGGTGTGGTCGGTGACGGCCACCGCCGGCATGCCCAGTTTGGCGCATTGCCTGACCAAGGCCTTGATGTCGATCAGACCGTCGATCAGCGAGTACTCGGTGTGCAGACGCAGGTGGACGAAGGCGGGCGGGTTCATCGCGCGTCGGCTCAGCGGGACAGGGCGATTTCATCCAGGCACAGCTCCAGCGACTGGCGCCAGTCCGGCAACTGGAGGCCGAATGTCCGGGCGAGCCGGTCGCCGGCCAGCACCGAATAGGCTGGCCGTCGGGCAGGGGTCGGATATTCGGCTGTCGCGATGGGCCGGAGCCGGGCGGCCGTCGCTTCCAGCAGACCCCGGGCCAGGGCCAGCTCCCGGATGGCGGCGGCGAAGCCGTACCAGCTGGTGACGCCGGCAGCGGTCAGGTGGTAGGTACCGGCGTGATCGGCCAGCGCGAAGCGGTCCCGATCAAGACAGCGCGCCAGCATCAGGGCGGTGGCCTCGGCAATCAGCCGGCTCCAGGTGGGAGCGCCGATCTGGTCGTCGACGATGCCGAGGTTGTCGCGCTCGCGCATCAGACGGAGCATGGTCAGCAGGAAATTCTGTCCGCGGCCGCCGTAGAT
Source organism: Methyloparacoccus sp. NF-16 (assembly GCF_056880625.1). Taxonomy (NCBI): domain Bacteria; kingdom Pseudomonadati; phylum Pseudomonadota; class Gammaproteobacteria; order Methylococcales; family Methylococcaceae; genus Methyloparacoccus; species Methyloparacoccus sp. NF-16. The sequence goes on from NZ_CP174130.1 coordinate 1,300,232, forward strand.
CCAGGCCGTGCGCAGGATCAGGTGGGGAATGCCGGCGGCACGGATGACCGCCTCGCCGGCGAGCTTGCTGAGCCCGTACTGGCCGAGCGGAGCGGTCGGATCGTCCTCGCGATAGGGGCGGCCGGCATCGCCTGCGAACACGTAGTCGGTCGAGTAGTGCACCAGGCCGCACCCGGCGGCGCGCGCCGCCTGCGCCAGGATGCCGACGGCCTCGGCGTTGATCCGCCGCGCCTGTTCGGGTTCCTGCTCGGCCCGGTCGACCGCGGTGTAGGCGGCGGCATTGACGATCAGCTGCGGTCGCAATTCGCGCACGGTCTTGGCGAGCGTTTCCGGGCGGGCCAGGTCGATGGCCGGCGCGCCGGTGCGTCCCAGGGCCACGACCTCGCCCAGGCAGGCCAGGGTGCGGCGCAGTTCCCAGGCGAGCTGACCGTCCCGACCGATCAGCAGGATGGCCGGTTTCACCATACGCTCAGGGCATCGCGCGGGAAGTCGCCAAGAGGCCGGCCCTGGCGATCCTTGGGCGAGAGCTCGGGCTGTTCGAGCGGCCAGCGGATGCCGATGTTGGGGTCGTTCCAGAGCAGGCTGTGCTCGCTGCCGGGATCGTAGAAACCGGTGCACTTGTAGGCGAACAGGGCGGTTTCGCTGGTGACGCAGAAGCCGTGCGCAAAGCCTTCCGGGACGAACAGCTGCCGATGGTTTTCCGCCGACAGGGTTTCGCCGTACCACTGGCCGAAGGTCGGGGAATCGGCCCGCACGTCGACGGCCACGTCGAAGACCTCGCCCTGCAGGACGTACACCAGCTTGCCTTGCGGCCCCGGATTCTGGAAATGCAGCCCCCGCAGGATGCCGCGGCGCGACCAGGACAGGTTGTCCTGCACGAACTGCCGGTCCAGGCCGGCTTCCGCGTAGCGCCGCTGGTGCCAGGTTTCCTGGAAAAAGCCGCGCTCGTCGCCGAAGACGTCCGGCTGGACTCGCAACAGGCCGGGGAGCGGCGTGGTTTCGATGATCATGCCGGCCGCTCCATGGTCAGGAGACGCAGGAGATACTCGCCGTAGTGGCTCTTGCGCAGGGGTTCCGCCTGCGCGGCAAGCTGTTCCGAGCTGATCCAGCCCTGACTCCAGGCGATTTCCTCGGGGCAGCTGACCTTGAGGCCCTGGCGCTGCTCGATGGTCTGGATGAAGTTGGATGCCTGCAGCAGCGAGTCATGGGTGCCGGTATCGAGCCAGGCGATGCCGCGGCCCAGCTTTTCCACCTGCAGCTGCCCCAGGGCCAGATAGAGGTTGTTGATGTCGGTGATCTCCAGTTCGCCCCGGGCGCCCGGCTTCAGGTCGCGGGCCATGTCGATGACCTGGTGATCGTAAAAGTACAGGCCGGTCACGGCGTAGTTGGACTTCGGCGCCCTGGGTTTCTCGACCAGGCTGACCACCCGGCCTGCGGCATCGAATTCGGCCACGCCGTAGCGTTCCGGATCCTGGACCCAGTAGCCGAACACGGTGGCGCCCTCCGGTCGGGCCGCCGCCCGGGCGAGGGTTTCGGTAAAGCCATGGCCGTAGAAGATGTTGTCGCCGAGGATCAGGCAGGAGCGATCCCGGCCGATGAAGTCGCGCCCGATGACGAAGGCCTGTGCCAGTCCCTCGGGCCGCGGTTGCTCGCGGTAGCTGAGCGCCATGCCCCACTGGCTGCCGGCGCCCAGCAGCCGCTGGAACATCGGCGCGTCGTGCGGCGTGGTGATGATGAGCACGTCGCGAATGCCGGCCAGCATGAGCACCGACAGCGGGTAGTAGATCATCGGCTTGTCGTAGACCGGCAGCAGCTGCTTGCTGGTCACGTGGGTGAGCGGGTGCAGCCGGGTGCCGGAGCCGCCGGCGAGAATGATGCCTTTCAGGGTCGACATAGGGCAGGGAGACTCGGAGCGTGTGGTGTCGGGGATGCGGTGTCCTGGCGAGGGTGGCTCAGCCGGCCGTGCCGGTGCCCAGCCGCTCGCCGCGATAGCTGCCGTCCATGACCCGCTGACACCAGTTCTGGTGGTCCAGATACCAGCGCACGGTCTTGCGCAGCCCGGTCGCGAAGGTTTCGCTCGGCACCCAGCCCAGCTGCGAGGCGATCTTGCCGGCGTCGATGGCGTAGCGCCGGTCGTGTCCCGGGCGGTCGGTGACGAAGTTGATCAGCTGACGGTGCGGCCTGTGCGGTGAATCCGGGCACAGTTCGTCCAGCAGATCGCAGAGCGCCTGTACCACCGACAGGTTGGTCAGCTCGTTGTTGCCGCCGACATTGTAAACCTCGCCCGGCGTGCCGGCTTCCAGTACCCGCTCGATCGCCCGGCAGTGGTCTTCCACGTACAGCCAGTCGCGGACATTCGAGCCGTCACCGTAGACCGGCAGCGGCCGGCCCGCCAGGGCGTTGTGGATCATCAGGGGGATCAGTTTTTCCGGAAACTGGAAGGGCCCATAGTTGTTGGAGCAGTTGGTGGTCAGGACAGGCAGGCCATAGGTATGGAAATACGCCCGCACCAGATGGTCGGAACTGGCCTTGGAGGCGGAATAGGGCGAGTTGGGTTGGTAGGGCGTGGTCTCGGTGAACCTGCCGCTGGGCCCGAGGCTGCCGTAGACCTCATCGGTCGACACATGCAGGAAGCGGAACCGGTTCCGGGCGTCATCCGCCAGGTTGCGCCAGTAGCGGCGGGCCGCTTCCAGCAACTGGAAGGTGCCGAGGATATTGGTCTGGATGAAGGCCTCGGGTGAGTCGATCGAGCGATCGACATGGCTCTCGGCGGCAAAATTGACGATGGCCGTGGGTTGGTGGCGGAGCAGCAGATAATCCACCAGCGCGCTGTCGCCGATCGAGCCGAGCACGAAATTGTGGTTCGGGTGATCCTCCACGCTGTCCAGAGTATCCAGGTTGCCGGCATAGGTGAGCGCGTCCAGGTTGACGATCTCCGTATCGCCGCGCTGTATCTGGCGAATGACGAAATTGCCGCCGATGAACCCGGCGCCGCCGGTAACGAGTAGGGTCTGGGTGGTCTGCATCAAGCGACTCCGGCTGGGTTTGCGCGTGGAATTGGGCCCGTCGCATTGGTGGGCAACGATGGCCGGTAGGAGAGACGGGGCCGTTCCGCCTGTCTGCCCGTATAGCAGATCATCGGGCGACCGGCTGTCGGCGACGGAATCCGGGCAGGCGCCCGCGATTCATATGGCCGTGGCACCGCGATAATGCCGCGAATTCTACCGCATCGCCGGCGGGTCGGGAGCGTCCCGCGGGTGACCGCGGAAGGATCGGGCGGGGCTATCCGGGCTCGCCCGATCCGGAGGGGGAAGTTAAGTGGATAGGGGGATTGGTGACATTGCTGGCGATTCCGGAGTGCCGTGGCGGTTCCTGTTCCTTTCGCCAATTCCTCTATCTACGTGGCTTGACGGTCCTGTCGCTGCTCGCCGGAGGCGAGGAGCGTCCGCCGAGTGTGCCTCAGTCCAGGGCGGTGACTTCTACCTTGCCGATACCGCGGAGGCCGATGGCGCGGGCAGCCGCCTGGGAAAGATCGATCAGGCGGCCGCGCGAAAAGGGCCCACGGTCATTGATCTCGACGACGACGGATTCATTGTTGGCCAGATTGGTCACCCGCACATGGGAGTTCAGGGGCAGGGACTTGTGCGCCGCGGTCAGCGCATGCCGGCTGAAGCGTTTCCCGGAGGCGGTCTTGTGGCCATCGAAACCGGGACCGTACCAGGAGGCATGGCCCACGGCCTGGTAGGCCATGGTCTCGCCGGAAGCCAGCAAGGTTGTCGCAAACAAGAGCTTTTTGATCATTTTTCACCTCGATCATAGGTTGTCATGAGCCATGGGTTGCATGGTTTCATCACGGGTTGAGCAATCTCGCGCCCACGCGAAACGGTCTTCGGTGGAGGCCGATCCCGTTTGCGGTGTCAGGTGCCAGGATTGCCGGGGAGAATCAGCCTCTCGGCTGACAGGCCAGGAACCCACCGTCGCCGGGCGGCGATTGCCACGTCGGTTTCGCGCTGGGTACCGTTCGGTTCACGGACGCCATGGCCCGTGGATGTTGTTCAGGTAAGTCGCATGGACTGGTTGACAGTGGTTACAGTGTAACCATGATGGTGGGCGACGATCAAGCCCCGGCCGACGGTGCCGCCACTGCCGCCTTGCCGTATGGGCGGCATGCCTCCCCGATACCGCGCCCGGATGGTCAGGATGGGTGTTGTGCCGTTCTAGCTTGGCGATGCGCCGGCGTCGCGTGACCTGAGCTTGCGCATTTCCACCGGAGAAATGCGTCCGCGGGCGGAAACCTTGTCGTAAATCTCGCCGAAGGCCTGCTTGCAATAGGGCAGCTGCTCCCGCAGGTGGTCGTAGGCGCTGTGGTCGAACATGCGGCGGAAATCGGTTTCACTCAGCAGGGTCTTGGCGTAGAGCGCCTGGTAGCCGTGGTGCTCGATGACGAAGCGCTCCAGCAAGGGCAGGGCGGTGCGGCCGTCGAAGCCCGCCTTTTTCGCTGTGCCATAAGCGCCGATGTCCACGTACATTTCGTCGACCTTGCCCCGGGCGTCCCGATACGGGTGGACCAGCCCCAGGTGCCGGGGATTGTCGAAGATTGCCATCGGCGAGAGCCACAGTGGGTAGATGTCGAAGTGCTCGTCGAAGTATTCGATGGACTGTTTCAGCCAGGCCATCGGCATCAGCATGTCCTGTACCACATGATGCTTTTCGCGCAGCCGGCGGGTGGTCTCGGTCTCGGTGTATTTCAGCAGTTCGATGCGCGGCGGCAGCGCCCAGCCCAGCAGCCAGCGGAACAGCGGATGATTGCCGAACGGGATGATCTCCTCCATTGCCCAGAAATAGCTCCGGGTGTGGCGGTGCAGATAATCGCGCAGGGGAACGTACTCGACCACCGGCCGGCCGGCCTTGAGCAGGCTCTCGACATGCTTGTAGAACCAGGGCTGGTACCAGCGGCCGATGCGGTTGACCGGACCCTCCTGCCCCGGCCTGTCGGTCAGCGTCCCGGTCATGATGACGCCGGTATCGCGGCTGTAGACCAGTGCCTCGACGTACTCGTTGGCGTCAACCTTGCGGCATTCGCGGTCGAAGCCCGCACACAGCTCGTCCAGGGTGGTGACCGGCTGGTAGTGGACGCGGACGTATTGCCGCGCCGGAATGATCTTCAGCTCCGCGGCGACCAGGAAACCCAGCGTGCCATGGCTCCAGGGGATCAGATGGAACAGCTCGCTGTTCTCGGTGGCGCTGCAATGCACCCGTTTGCCCTCGGCGGTGACGATGTCGAAGGACTCGCAGATGTACTGGAACAGGCCGTACTTGTGGCTGCTGGTCTCGACGCCGAAGCCCATGATCAGTCCGCCGACGGTGAGGTCATCCAGCTCCGGCACCACCGGCAGGATCCAGCCCTGGGCGATCAGGGTGCGCGAGACCTGTCCCATGCTGGCCAGCGGCTCCACCCGGACGGTCCCCTTTTCGGTGTTGATCTCCAGGACATCGTAGAGGCTGATGCGGATGTTGCGCCGCGACAGTTTGTACTTCGGCACCATCTCGCTCATGGCCTGCCAGCCCGAGCGGGCGGTACAGAGCTGTTCCCTGGCGCCGGCCTGCTGCCAGTCCTCGATCTGCCGGATCACGTCCCGAACCCGCTGCTCGTGCCGGCTCGGGGCCGAACGCAGGCGAAACAGGATATGGTTGCGCAGGTAGACGTAACTGCTGTAGAGGCAGGAGATCGGCAACAGCACCAGCGTGGCGAACAGCCCGCGGTGATGGGTCAGGATGTACTCGAACAGTTGGCCGGCCGGCTGCTTGTCTTGGCTCATGGAAACCCGTGCTTGGTGGCATTGTCGGCGGTTGCGCAGATTTCGACATGGTACCATTGGCGGCTTATGCGAGACTGCGTCAAATATCGATGGGCCACGGCAAGATACTGCTGACGGGGGCGACCGGCCATCTCGGGGCCAACCTGCTCAGGCGTCTGCTCGCCGACGGCGAGGAGGTCAGGATTCTGGTGCGCCCCGGGCGCGACAACGGTGCCCTGGCCGGGCTCGATGTGGAGCGGGTCGAGGGCGATCTGCGCGAGCGGGGCTCGGTGTTCCAGGCCATGCGTGGTTGCGACCGCATCCACCATTGTGCCGCCCTGGTCTCGACCATCCACGGCAATGCCGCGCACCGGCGCGAGGTGTTCGATACCAATGTCCTGGGCACTCGCCATGTGCTGGATGCCGCGCTCGAGCTGGGTGTCGACAAGGTTGTCGTCTCGGGTTCTCTGAGCGCCACCGGCTACGAGGGGGATCGGCCCAGTCACGAGGCGATGCCGTTCTATCCCTTCGATCGGCATCTGCCCTACGGTTTCACCAAGCATCTGGTGGAGCACCATTGCCTGCAGGCGCATGCCGATGGACTGAACGTGGTGGTGGCCACCTCCTGCGCCATCGTCGGTCCCCATGATTACGTCCCCTCGCGTATCGGACAGGTGCTGGTCGACTACGCTCACGGTCGCCTGCGAGCCTATATTCCGGGCGGATTCGAGTTCGTCTCCGCGCGCGACATGGCCGAGGGGCATGTGCTGGCCATGCAGGCAGGGCGTTCGGGACAGAAATACATCTTCAGCACGGCCTATTCCAGCGTCGATGACCTGCTGGGGCTGTTCGGCGAGGTCACGGGCAAGCCCAAACCCCGCCTGCGCCTGCCGCCGCCGGTCATGGCCGCCATGGCCGAAGTCGCCGACAGGACCTGGTTCCGGGTTTTCCCCAATCGTCCGCGCCGCTTCACGCCGGCGGCGGTGCGCCTGCTGCGCATGCGGCGCCGTGCAGACCACGGCAAGGCACGCGAGGAACTGGGATTCCGTCCCACCTCGTTGCGCGATGCCGTGCGGGACGCCTACGAGGATTTCGTGCGCCGGGGCGTCATTCGGCCTCGCTGACCGGGGCGCCGCACGTCCCGCGCTGTCCATCACCCAAGCCATGGAGACCATCGCCCATGCGGAATACCCTGCACCCGACCCGAGAGACCTTGCCGCCGCCCACCTTTGAGGACGCCCGCAATACCCGCCAGAAGGCCCGCGCCTCGGGTCTCGATCCCGAGCGCTGGTATGCGGTCGAATACGATCAGGCCATCAAGAAGGGCGAGGTCAGGGAAATCGTCTTTTGGAACCTCTCCATCGCCGTATTCCGGGGCGAGGACGGGGTCCTGGGCGCGGTACAGAACCGCTGTCCGCATCGGCACCTCAAGCTCAGTCATGGCGCCGTCGACAAGTGCCAGCTGCGCTGCGCCTACCATGGCTGGTCCTTCGACCGTGACGGCTGGCTGACCGACTATTCCCACGACAGCTTCGGCAAGTCGCTGATCAAGCACCAGCTGCGCACCTACCCCATCCAGGTGCTGTATGGCCTGATCTGGATCTTCCCGGGCGATGCGGAGCAGGCGGAAACCCTCCGGCCGCCACAGATCCCCGAGCTGCTGCGTGACGATCCCTGGGCCGGTTTCACCGTCGACTACACCTGGAAGACCCATCATTCCATGGTGATCGACAATATCTGCGACTTCGCCCATGCCTTCCTGCACCGGAAGTACCAGCCCTTCGTCGACGCCAAGCTGACCCATTACGAGGCCGATGACGACCGGGTCTATCTGACCTACGACACCTACATGGCCGAGGGCAAGTTCTCCAAGTATTTCGTCAACCGTCAGCGCGTCAACACGCGGTCCATCGAAATCTGCTACGAGTACCCCTACCAGTGGTCGAACACCGGTGACAGCATCAAGCATTACTGCTTCCTGCTGCCTATCGACGAGCGCACCACCCGGGTGTTCTTCGTGTTCTATTTCGACAGCGTGAAGATCCCACTGATCGCCATGAACGCGCCCAAGTGGCTGACCCAGATGGTGCTCAACGCCTCGGTGCCGCTGCTGTTCAAGCCCTTGCTGGCCGAGGACGGGGTGGCGCTGGAGGCGGAGCAGATCGGTTACGATGCCCATTGGGATGCCCCGCCGATCGAGCTCAACCCCGTGGTGCCGCTGTTGCAGAAGCTGACCGTGCAGAAGTGGCAGGATTTCCTGGACCGTTCCGGGCCTGTCCGGGTCGCCCGCCGCCAGGCGGGCTAGGGGGTACGCGCGCCGGATGGAGGGCTGTCCGGCGCCGGGGTTTTTGCCGTCAGTCCGGTTGCTGCCCCGCCGGCTGCGATGCCAGGCCGGCCTGGCTCAGGATCTCGTCGAGCAGCCGCGGGAAGCTCTGCAGGCCGTGGTTGCCACCCTCGATGACGGTCTGGCGGGCACCCGCATAGCGTGACACCGCCTCGCGGTAGTCGAGCATCTCATCGCCCGTCTCCACGATCAGCCAGAACCGCGACGGCTGCCGTAGCGTCGGCACAGCCAGCGCCTTAAGTTCCTCGAGTGGCGCCCGGTGAACGCGAAGGTCTCGCCCGTGTAGAGATTGGTGTGGGTGCCGATCCAGGGTTGCAGCGTCCTGTCGGCATAGGTGGCGGGGTTGATCAGGATGGCCCGCAGGTCGTGTTTCTCGGCCAGGTAGGTGGCGTAGTAACCGCCCAGCGAGCTGCCGATGAGCACGGGTTTGCCATCCTGGGCGGCAATGGCGGCCTCGACCTGGTCGATGGCCTGACGTGGGCTGACCGCCAGTTGCTCGCACCAGAGCCGATCGCCGAGCCCCTGCTGCTGCAGGCGGGTGTGCAATAGCCGAGCCTTGGTCGAAGTCGGTGCCGAACGGAAGCCGTGCAGGTAGATGATCATCGGGTGAGGTGCTGGTGGGTGGCCGGCGATGCGAGGGCGCCGCCCCCGCGATTGCTCGGCGGGCAGCAAGGCGTTAGGCTTTGCCATAATCTGTATCTGGGTCGTAAGGATATCAACCGGAGGCAATCCCGATGAAAGGCGATAAAAAAGTCATCAAGCATCTCAACAAGGTCCTGTCGAATGAGCTGACCGCGATCAACCAGTACTTTCTGCATGCCCGCATGTTCAAGAACTGGGGGTTGAGCAAGCTGAACGAGAAGGAGTACCACGAGTCCATCGACGAGATGAAGCATGCCGACCGGGTGATCGAGCGCATCCTCTTTCTGGAGGGATTGCCGAACCTGCAGGATCTGGGCAAGCTCAAGATCGGCGAGCATACCAAGGAGATGCTGGAATGCGATCTCGCCCTGGAGCATGAGGCGCTTCCCGAACTGAAGGAGGCGATCGCCTACTGTGAACAGATCGGCGATTTCGTCAGTCGCGACCTGTTCCAGTCGATACTGGAAAGCGAGGAGGAACATATCGACTGGATCGAGACCCAGCTCGATCTCATCGCCCGGATCGGCGAACAGAACTATCAGCAGTCGATGATGTGATTGCGGGGGCAATGCAGAGCCGTTCTCCCGTCTCCACCATTCGCGACGCCTGCCGGATCGGCCGATCCGGCAGGCGTTCTGTTACGCGGCCGTCAGCAGATGGCGGTCATGATGCCGGATTTCGTCGACGCACTCGCTGATCAGCTGTCGGGCTTCCGGTGCGCACTTGCCACACTGGTCGCAGGCGCCCAGTTCGCGGCGCAGGCCACGCAGATTGCGTACCCCCTTATCGCGCACGCACTTCCTGATCTGGCTGTCGGTCACGCTTTTGCAAATGCAGACGTACATGGCTTGTTCATCCGGTGGAGTCGGATGACATCCTAGAGCAAACAAGAACGGTTATCAATAGGCGCCGATGTCATTCCCTCTGCCGTGGTAACCGATTCCAGTCACGCCTACAGCTGCGCCTGGAGATAGTTGTCCAGTCCGATCTTGCCGATCAGTCCCAGCTGGGTTTCCAGCCAGCGGGTGTGATCCTCCTCCGTGTCCCTGAGCAATTCCAGCAGCAGGTCGCGGGTCGGGTAGTCCCGGACCTTTTCGCACAGGGCGATGGCCTCCCGCAGCTCGGCAATCACCCGGTACTCGAGGCTCAGGTCGTTACCGAAGATTTCCGGCACATCGCGCCCGATGTGCAGCGGTTGCCGCTGATCCAGGCTGGGGATCTCGCCGAAAAACAGGATGCGGCGTATCAGCGCGTCGGCATGTCCCTGTTCCTCCTGCATTTCATGGGCGAGATGTTCATGGAGCCGGGTCAGGCCCCATTCCCGGCACAGCCGGCCATGGAGGAAATACTGGTCGATGGCGGTCAGCTCGCCGGCCAGCAGATGATTGAGCGTGGCGATGACATCGGGATGGCCTTGCATTGCGGTATCTCCTGTAAAGAGGGGCTGCGGCCTGGGTGACAGGCGCCCGGTAGAAACGGTAATCTGCCAGTGAAGTGCGTATACTAACTCGCTTTGAAAAGCCAGCAGCGACTGGCGCGCCGTTTCTTCCTCAATCCCCCCGTTGCCATGACCGAAATCCAGTACGAGTTGCGCGAGAAGGATTTGCTCGCGTTCAACGATCATCAGCTGAAAAGTGCCGAAAAGCTGCAAAAGACCCTGCGCCGGCATCAGGCGACCATACCCGGCCTCATGATCCTGATCGCCATGGTCGTGTGGTTTTATTACCAGGATACGCTGACGGCCGCCTGGATCGGCGTTGCCGCGGTGGTTTGGGGGCTGGCGGCGCCGTTCTACATTCGCTGGAGCACGCGGCGCAAGATTGCCCGCCTGTACACGGACGAGGACAAGACCCGCATCCTTGGCGACTACACGCTGCGGATCGAGCCCAAGGAACTGGTGGAGCAGAGCAAGGAAGGCGAATCGCGCATACGCTGGGACGACATCCTGCGCATCGAGGCGATCAAGAATTATGCCTTCATCTTCGTCTCGCTGGATTCGGCGCTGATCATCCCCCGGGCTACCGTCAAGCAGGGTGACATCGTCGAGTTCTTCAAGGAAGCCGAAAAGCGCATTGAAAAGGCGTCCTGATCCCGGCTCCGGCCAGCGCCAGACTTCGCGGATTCCAGCATGATCAATGCCCGCTCGCTGACCCTGCGCCGCGGCACCAAGGTTCTGTTCGAGAATGCCAGCTTCACTCTCAACCGGGGTGACCGGATCGGCATCACCGGCGCCAATGGTGCCGGGAAATCGAGCCTGTTCGAACTCATGCTCGGGCACCTGCAGCCCGAGGCCGGCGATCTGAGTCTGCCGCCCGGCCTGGAAATCGCCCATGTCGCCCAGGAAACCCCGGCGGTCGAGGATACGGCGCTGGATTACGTGCTGGAGGGCGATCGCGAGCTCAGGTCGATCCAGTACCAAATCAGCGAAGCCGAGTTGGCCGGCGATGGTCTCGGACTGGCGCAACTCCACGTCCGCTTCGAGCAGATTGGCGGCTACGACGCGCAGGCCCGCGCGGCGCGCCTGCTCCGTGGACTGGGTTTCGCGCCGGGGCAGGAGACCTGGCGGGTATCGCAGTTCTCCGGCGGCTGGCGGGTACGTCTCAATGTCGCCCAGGCGCTCATGTGCCGGTCCGACATCCTGCTGCTGGACGAACCCACCAACCATCTCGACCTGGATGCCGTGATCTGGCTGCAGGACTGGCTGGCCGGCTATCCCGGCACGCTGTTGCTGGTGTCCCACGACCGCGACTTTCTGGACGATCTCGCCACCCACATCCTGCACATCGAGCAGGGCCGAGTCAGCCTGCACACCGGCAATTACAGCGCCTTCGAAACGCGCCGGGCGGAGATGCTGGCGCAACAGCAGGCGGCCTACCAGCGGCAGCAGCGGGAACTGCAACGCATCCAGGGCTTCGTCGACCGCTTCCGTGCCCAGGCCACCAAGGCCCGGCAGGTACAGAGCCGCATCAAGGCACTGGACCGCATGCGCCTCATCGCGCTGGCGCAGGCGGATTCGGCGCTGGAATTCCGCTTCGAGCGCCCGGAACGGTCGCCCTCGCCGCTGCTCAAGCTGGAGGCGGCCGCGGCCGGTTACGGGGCGCAGGCCATCCTCGACGGTGTGGGGCTGACCATCAACCCCGGCGACCGGATCGGCCTCCTGGGTCCCAATGGCGCGGGCAAGTCCACCCTGATGAAGGTCCTGGCCGGCGCGTTGCCGATCCAGGCCGGCGAACGCCTGCCGGCACAGGATCTCCGGATCGGCTATTTCGCCCAGCACCAGCTGGAGCAGTTGCGCCCGGAGGAAAGTCCCCTGTGGCATCTGCAGCGCCTCGATGGCCGGGCGGGCGAAAAGGAGCTGCGCAATTACCTCGGCGGTTTCGGCTTTCGCGGCGAGCAGACGCTCGCTCCCATCGGCCCCTTCTCGGGTGGCGAGAAGTCCCGGCTGGTTCTGGCCTTGCTGGTGTACCAGCGGCCCAATCTCCTGCTGCTCGATGAGCCAACCAATCACCTCGATCTGCAGACCAGGGACGCGCTGAGCCTGGCCTTGCAGGATTACGAGGGTGCCCTGGTGGTGGTCTCGCACGACCGCTACCTGCTGCGAACGGTTGCCGATGATCTCTGGCTGGTTGCCGATGGCCGGGCAAGCCCCTTCGACGGCGATCTCGACGACTATCGCCGCTGGCTGGGCGAGCATCGCCTGTCCCTGGCCGGGAGATCGCAGCCGGCTGATGCGTCCTCGCCCAGGCCGCAGCGGCGCCAGGCCGCCGACCGGCGGCGGGCGCTCAGACCGCTGATGAGCGCGGTCGAGAAGGCCGAACAGGCCATGAACCACTGGCTGGTCCAGCGTCAGGCGATCGAGGAAAAGCTGGCCGATCCCGGGCTGTATCTGTCTTCGGCCAGGGACAGCCTGCAATCGCTGCTGGCCGAGCGGACCCGCATCGAGGCCGCCATCGCCGAAACCGAGCACCGCTGGCTGGTCGCCGCGGAAGCGCTGGAAGCCGCCACGGACGAATAGCCCTCTGCCATCGCGTTCGCCAATGCCCCTGATCAAGCTGTTCCTGGACATCTGCCGGTTTCGCCTTGGCCCCCAGGACGTGCCCCGGTCCGGTTTCCTGCTGGGTCTGGTGCTGGCCCTGAATGCCCTGGCCAGCCTGTTGCTGGGGCTGCTGGAGGTCGACATGGCGACGGCAGGGTTGCAGACTCTGGTGGCGCTGGCCCTGTTGACGGCGTTCATCTTCGCCAGTCTGCGCCTCTCGCGCCATCCCGGCCGGTTCCAGCAGACGCTGACGGCGGCGCTGGGCTGCGATGCGCTCATCACGGCGCTCGCGCTTCCGCTGTTGGCCGCCGGTCTGCTGCTGCCGTCGGTGCAGGTGACCGTCAGCCTGATGCTGCTGGCCACCATGCTGTGGGAAATCGCCGTGATCGGGCATATCCTGCGGCATGCCCTGGGCTTGCCCTATCTGGCCGGACTGGTGGTGTCGCTGGTCTATACCATGCTGAGCCTGAAAGTCATGGCAACCGTTTTCCCCGCGCTGCATTAACACTGGAGGATGCGATGACCTACGCAACCATTCTGCTGGCCCATGACTTCTCGGCCGGCGGCGGCAAGGCACTGGAGCAGGCGGCGGCGCTGGCCGGAACGTTCGGCGCCCAGCTGCACCTGCTGCACATCGTCGAATATCTGCCACCGGTCGATACCTCGTTCGGCACCGTCTCGCCATTCGAGGTTGATCTCACCGACCAGATGATCGCCTCGGCCAGGAAGCGCGTGCACGCCTTGGCGGGCGAGCAGGGCATCGCCGTCGATCATTGCTGGGTCGAGGTTGGCAGCCCGAAGCTGGAGATCATCCGCATCGCCAGGGAAATCGGCGCCGACCTCATCGTCCTCGGCACCCATGGGCGGCATGGGCTGGGGCTGCTGCTGGGTTCCACCGCCGCAAGCGTGGTCAACCACGCCCCGTGCGACGTACTGGCGGTGCGCCTGCGGGACGCGGATTGACCCCGGCCCCGGCGAGTACCGGCGGCATCCGCTAGCGCTTCTCGCGAAAGCGGATGCCGAGCGAGTTCAGCTTGCGGTAGAGATGGGTGCGTTCCAGCCCGATGGCGGCCGAGAGCCGCGCGACGCTGCCGGCGTACTTGTCGAGGTGAAATTCGAGGTAGGCCTTCTCGAAACGCTCCCGGGCCTCCTTCAACGGCAGGTTGTAGAAATCGGGTAACGGCTGTCGCCCGCCGGCGGATTCGACCACCGGTTCACCGACCGCCAGCTTGACCTCTTCCAGTTCCACTTCCTCGCCATTGCCGAGGATCAGCAGGCGCTGAACCAGATTCTTGAGTTCCCGGATGTTGCCGTGCCAGGGATAGTTGCGGAGAAAGTTCTGCGCCGCCACCGGGAACTTGCGGAACGGCAGTTTCTCGCGGCTGACGAAATAGTCGACGTAGAACTTGAGCAGGTCGGGAATGTCCTCGCTGTGCTCCTTCAGCGACGGCACCTTGAGCGAGACCACGTTCAGCAGGTAGTAGAGCTCGGCCCGGAAACGGCCGCTGCGGACTTCCTCTTCCAGCGATTTGCAGGTGGAGGCGATGATGCGGACATCGACGTGCAGCAGCTCGGTTCCACCGACCCGGGAAAAGGAGTTGGATTCCAGTGCGCTCATCAGCCGCACTTGGGTTTCCGGCTCCATGTGCGCCACCTCGTCGAGAAACAGCGTGCCCCCGTGGGCCTGCTCCAGCAGCCCATGCTGGATCGTCTCGCCATCGACGCGGCCGAAGAACTCCACTGCCGAGTTGCTGCTGGCGATGGTGCCGACGCCGACATCAATGAAGGGACCCTCGCGCCGGGAGCTGTTGGCGTGCAGGTAACGGGCCAGGGTTTCCTTGCCGGAGCCCGGCTCGCCGATCAGCAGTACCCGGGCGTCGTGCTGGGCCAGCCGCCTGATCTGCTCGCGCAGGCGCTCCATCACCAGGCTTTTGCCGATCGGCTCCACCGGTACGTCCATGCGCCGCTTGAGTCCCAGGTTTTCGCGTTTCAGTTGCGCGGTTTCCAGCGCCCGCTCGACGGTGACCAGTAGCTTGGCCATCGACAGCGGCTTCTCCAGGAAGTCGTAGGCGCCGAGGCGGGTGGCCTCGACCGCCGTTTCGACGGTCGCATGACCCGACATCATCACCACCGGGCACAGGTCGTCCTCGCGCAGCCAGTCCTTCAGCAGGCTGATGCCGTCCTCGTCGGGCATCCAGATATCCAGCAGGATCAGGTCGGGGTGGTGCTCCAGACGCAGGGTGCGAGCCGTGCCGGCGTTCTCGGCCGCGTGGATGATGTAGCCCTCGTCCTCCAGGATGTCCTGCAACAGCTGGCGGATATCCGGTTCGTCATCGACCACCAGGATGGTTTTTTGATTCATGCGCTGTGTTCACCTTTGGCCTGGAGTGGCGCCACCGGCAGTTTGATGAGGAAGCGGGCACCGTCCGAATAAGTCATGTCCAGGCGGATCTGGCCGCCCAGCTCCTCGATGATCCGCTTGATGATGGCCAGTCCGAGACCGGTTCCCTTGGTTTTCGTCGTCACGTAGGGCTCGAAGATACGTTCCGCCCGGTCGACCGGGATGCCGGGACCGTTGTCGCTGACCGAAATTTCGACGTGGGCATCGACGGCGCGAGTCGTAATCCTCATTTTACCTGATTGTCCCTGGGGCATTGCTTCCTGAGCATTCTTGATCAGGTTGTGCATGACCTGCCGCAGCTTTACAGGATCGGCCTGGACAACGGGCAGGTCCCCGGCCAGCGTCAGTTCGAAGCCGATGCCGGAAGCCGAGGGATACAGCCCGGTGACCTCCTCGATCAGGGTGTTCAGCGCCACCGGGCGCAACTGCGCATGGCCGGGCTTGGCGTACTCGGCGAAGGCGTTGACCATGCTCTTCATGGCTTCCACCTGCTGGACAATGGTTTTCGTCGATTTTTCCAGCACTTCGAGCTCGCCATCGCGCAGGGTCTTGGCCAGCTTGTGCCGCAGCCGTTCGGCCGAGAGCTGGATCGGCGTCAGCGGATTCTTGATCTCGTGCGCCAGGCGCCGCGCCACCTCGCTCCAGGCGTTGCTGCGCTGCGCCTGGATCAGGGTGGTGACATCATCGATGACCAGAACCGTGCCGACGGTTTCACCGGCCGGGCCGAGCAGGGGCGTGCCCCGACACAGCAGTTCCTGGTGACCATCGGGGCCGATCAGGCTGATCTCCTCGCGCCAGCCCCGCTCGCCGCCAGCGTTCAGGTGCGGCGCCAGCTTTTCCATCAGCGGCAGAAGATGCGGGTGGGCGCCGCCGAGCACCTCCAGCGGCCAGCCGAGATACTGGTGGAATTCCGCGTGCAGCACGCTGTTGGCCGCCTGGTTGGCGGTCTGCAGATGTTGCCGGGCGTCCAGCCCGATGACCGCCGACGACAGGTTGGCCAGCACCGTCTCCAGATAGGCGTGCTGCCGCTCGACTTCGCGCTGGGAACGCTGGGCCTCGTCCCGGGCCTGGGCGATCTTGTCGGTCATGGCGTTGAAGGATTCGACCAGAAAGCCCAGTTCGTCCCGGTGCCGGACCGGCAGGCGCATTTCGTAGTCGCCCTCCGCCAGCGCGCGGGTGCCGACGGCCAGCAGGCGGACCGGCTCGATGATCCGGCGGATGCTGAGAAAGGCCGCCCAGATGGCCGCCAGCAGGCTGAGCAGCAGCACCAGCGACAAGGTCAGGCCGAAGGTCAGCTTCAGCGAGTTGCGCAGGAAGGTCAGTTCCTTGTAATGGAGATACGCCGATTCGACCGTGTCGGTGAGCGCCGCCAGGCGCAGCGGTACCGGATAGATGGCCTGCAGGAAAATGGCGTCCTCACCAATCAGCGAGACCACGGCACGTATCTGCATGCCCTCCGGCTGTGCCGGTTCCAGGCCGACATAGGGCTTGCCCTGCCGGACCTGGACCATGATGCCGATCTCCGGCAGGTCGGGCAGGATACTGTCGGTCTGCGCGCCGCTGACCGCGATCACCTGGCCCTGGCGGGTAAAGAGCGTCAGTTCGGCATCCTCGCTTTCGTTGAGTTCGCTCAGCCGCACCGACAGCAGCGAGATGGGCGAGGTGGCAAGCTGCTCGGCGGTCCGCTCGGTCTGGGTGAGCAGGCTGCGCATGCGCTCGTCCAGGGCGTTGCGGCCGAGTTGCAGGGCATCTTCCATGGCATGGTCGATACGCACGTCGAACCAGCTGTCGATGCTGCGGTCGAGGAACTGCATCGAGTAGTAGAAGACGATCGACGCCGGTGCCAGGGTCAGCATGCTGAACAGGAAGATCATCCGCGACGTCAGGTGCGAGCCGGCCTCGCGCTTGCGCAGCTGGCGCACCAGCCAGACGGCGTTGACGACCACCAGTCCCAGCAGCAGCAGCGAGGCCAGCGCGTTGATCAGCACCAGTCCCGAGTACAGTTCGCTCAGGCGGGAAGCGTCCTGCGTCGCCGAGCTCATCAGGTGCAGGGACGCCACGATCGCCACGAACAGGGCGATGATGGAGGCGGTCAGGGGCGGTTTCAGGGTTCCAGCGGCCATTCGAACGGGGGGCTGTCGAGCTGCCAGTTCGGTGCCAGATAGGCAACTACCCGCAACGGCAGCGGCAGTGATTCCACATCCAGCCGCAGTTGCAGGCAGGCGCGGTAGCGCTGCCGGGGCTCCAGCCGGTAGTCGGCGCCGATCTGCCAGCCGCGGAGCCGGCTGAGCGTTTCCAGCATGGCGGCGAGGCCGGCGAAGTTCTGTACCGCGCCGCTGACCTGGTCGGCAATCTGGTAAGACTTGGCCAGGGGGTGATAGCGCAGCTCGATGCGCCGTTCCTCCTCGGCAATGGTTTCGGCGAACCAGAACGGACGCTCCCGACGGATGGCGAACTGTACCAGCAGCGTCAGCGGCACGCCGTTTTCCAGCGCCTCCAGCATGGCGGGCTTGAATCGGTAACTCACGTCCGCGCTGATGCTGCTGGTGTCGTTGCGCCGGCTCAGGCTGGCGCTCTGGATGAAGATGCCGTAGGGCTCCTCTGCCATGGCCACCGGCAGCGCCAGCATCGCGGCCAGAGCCAGCAGCAGGACTTTCAGCGGCATGGGGTGTCCGGTGTCTTGCTCAGCCGGGCATAGTAGAAGCCGTCCATGCCCTCGCTCGCCGTCAATATCTGCCGCCCGTGGTGGACCGCCACGCCCCAGTCGGCCGTGATCGGCTGTTCCCGCGCCGCGGGATGGTCCCGAAGGAAGCGGGCGATGGTCTGTTCGTTTTCCTGTCGCAGGACCGAACAGGTGGCATAGACAAGTTCCCCGTCCGCCGCCAGCATCTGCCACGCCGCTGCGAGGATGCGCTGCTGCTGGCGGGCGAGTTCGTCGATGTCGGCTGCCTGGCGGAGAATCTTGATGTCGGGATGGCGGCGGATGACGCCGGTGGCCGAGCAGGGGGCGTCGACCAGGATGCGGTCGAATGGCCGTCCGTCCCACCATGCCTCGGGCCGGGCGGCATCGGCGGCGATCAGCCGGGCGTCGAGTCCGCAGCGGTGCAGATTGTCCCGGATCCGCTGCAGACGCTCAGGCGCGATATCCACGGCCACCAGCTCCGCGAGGTCGGGGCAGGTTTCCAGCATGTGAACGGTCTTGCCGCCGGGAGCGGCGCAGACATCCAGCACGCGCTGGCCGGCGCGCAGGTTCATCAGGCCGGCCGCAAGCTGCGCGGCACCATCCTGCACCGATACCAGGCCCTGGTCGAAGCCGGGGATGGCGTCGACCGGCAATGGCTGCTCCAGCGTCAGCGCCGAGCTGCAGTAACCGGCCGCGCGAGCCGGAATGCCTTGCCGGGTCAGTTGTTCCAGGTAGTCGTCCCGCGCAATCCGCAGGCGATTGACGCGCAGGGTCAAGGGCGCCGGTTCGTTGTTGTGCTGCAACAGGTCGGCGCAGGTCTCGGGCCAGTCCCGTTGCAGCCACTCGACCAGCCAGGCCGGGTGGGCCGTGGCCGCGGCAAGGTCTGTCGCGGCCAGTTCCTCGAGCCTGGCCTGTTCGCGCTGGTAACTGCGCAGGATGCCGTTCAGCAGGGGCCTGGCCCAGGGACTCGCCGCCGCCACCGTTTCGCCGACGGCCGCATGCGGCTTGACGCGCATGTCCCGCAGCTGGAACAGGCCCAGCAGAGCCAGGGTGCGCACCCGGGCATCCTTGATCGGCTTGCGGGTCAGCAGTGCCAGGATCTTCGTCAGCCGGAAATAGCCGCGCAGCACGCCATAACCGAGCGCCTGCACAAAGGCGCGATCATTGGCATTCGGTATCAGGGCGAGGGTCGATTCCAGCCGTGCCGTGAGGGATTGGCCGCCCTCGATGACATCGACGAGGAGATCGGCGGCGAGTCCCCGGGTGTTCAAGGACATGGGCCCAGTCGCAGATCGGAGCGGGGGTTTGCATTGAGGAAGTCCCGGGCGCTGATGCGTTTGCCGCCCGGCAGCTGGATTTCCAGCAGTTGCAGGGTACCCTGGCCGGTGGCGACTTCGAGTCGGTCGGCCACGATCGCCAGCATGCCGGGCGCTCCCCGGGACGCCTGATCGATGGCCCGGGCGCGCCAGATGCGCAGCGTCTGGCCGTCGTAGCGGGTTTCGGCCACGGGCCAGGGGTTGAAGGCACGGATCTGCCGCGCCAGTTCCTGCGCGGGGCGGGACCAGTCGAGGCAGGCCTCTTCCTTGCTGATCTTGGCGGCATAGGTCACCTGCGTCTCGTCCTGGAGCACCGCCGCAGCGGCACCCGACGCGATGAGCGGCAGGGCTTCCATCAGCGCCTCGGCGCCCAGCAGGGCCAGGCGGTCATGTAGTTCCCCGGCGGTTTCGTCCGTGCCGATGGGCGTGGCCTTCCTGAGCAGCATGGGGCCCGCGTCCAGGCGCGGCTCGATGGTCATGATGGTTACGCCGGTCTCCGGATCACCGGCCTCGACGGCGCGCTGGATGGGCGCCGCGCCGCGCCAGCGCGGCAACAGCGAGGCATGGATGTTGACGCAGCCGAGGTGGGGCAGTTCGATGACGGCCTTGGGCAGCAGCAGGCCATAGGCCACCACGACCATGAGGTCCGGCGCCAGGCGGGCCAGCTCGTCCTGGGCCGCCGGATCCTTCAGCGTTTCCGGCTGGAACACCGCCAGATTGGCGGCCTGCGCGACCGCTTTGACGGGGCTGGGGGTCAGCTTGCGACCACGCCCTGCCGGACGGTCCGGCTGGGTGTAGACGCCACACAAGGTATGCCCGGAGGCGATGAGGGCCTTGAGGGGAGGGACCGCGAATTCCGGGGTGCCGGCAAACAGTATCCTCACGCCACACCACGCAAGCGTGGCGACTCGTGCCCGGCCTCGCGCTGTCGCTGCTCCTTCCTGACCTTCTTGCGCGCCAGCTGGCGCTTGAGGGGCGAGAGGTAGTCGACGAACAGTTTGCCGTCGAGGTGATCCATTTCATGCTGGATGCAGACGGCCAGCAGACCATCGGCCTCCAGCTCGAAGGGCTGGCCATCCCGGTCCAGGGCCTTGACCCGTATTTTCTCGGCCCGCTTGACCTTTTCGAAGACACCGGGTACCGAAAGGCAACCCTCGTCGGATTCCTCCTCGCCCGTCTTCATGATCAGTTCCGGGTTGATGAAGGCCTGCGGGCTGTTCTTTTCCTCGGAGATGTCCAGCACCAGGATGCGCTGCTGCACGTTGACCTGGGTGGCGGCGAGGCCGATGCCGGGCGCGGCGTACATGGTCTCGAACATGTCGTCGATCAGCCGCCGGGTGCCGGCATCGACGGTTTCGACGGGTTTGGCCTTTTTCCGCAGACGCTCGTCCGGAAACTCGAGTATGGTTAGGATAGCCATGGCATGGGATCTGTTCAGGTATCTGAATTTAGCGAGGGATTCTAACGAATCCCCCACTTCTTTGTATCGATCGGATTGAGAGACCGCTGTCATCGGCAAGTTCCGGTCGGGCCAGCAGCACGGGAGGTAGGACAGTTGCGGAGGAGAACGGTGCAATCGTGCCTTGAGGGCTTTGCCTGCCGTTTTGGCTTGGCCGCCTGGCTGCTGGCCGTGTCCAGCGCTGGCGCGGTCGAATGGAATCCCGAACGCCCGGAGGCCTACCGCGTGGTCGAGGGCGATACCCTGTGGAGCATCGCCGGGCGCTTCCTGCAGCGGCCCTGGGACTGGCCGCAGGTCTGGCGGGGCAATCCCGGCATCGAGTGTCCGGACCGCATCTATCCGGGCGACCTGATTGTCGTCGAGGGCCGTGGCGGAGCGCCCCATCTGCACCTGCAGGGGGTGGCCAGCGAACGTCTCAGCCCGCATATCCGTGTCACGCCGCTGGCGAATCCGGTGCCGGTGATACCGCTCGATGCCATTCGCCCATTCCTGAGCCGGCCGCAGGTCATCGAGGCGGAGGCCCTGGACAGCCTGCCCTATGTCGTCGATCTGGCCGAGGAGCATGTGATCGGCGGGCCCGGTGACCGCTTCTATGTGCGCGCCATTCCCCAGCCCCGGCCGGTCGACTACACCGTGTTGCGGCCGGGGGAGGCCTATCGCGAGGGTACGACGGGGGCCATTCTGGGGCATGAGGCGATCTACGTGGCCGATGCCGTCCTGGAGCAGGCCGGCGATCCTGCAACCTTGATGGTCAAGCGGGCGCAACGGGAGGCGCGCATCGGCGACCGGCTCCTGCCGACCCAGCCGCTCGAGATCGGTACCGGCTTCTACCCGCATGCGGCCCGCGCCGGGCTCCGGGGCCATATCATCAGCGTGCTGGACGGGGTCAGCCAGATCGGCCAGTTCTCGGTGGTGGCTATCGACCGGGGCCAGGCGGACCGGGTGCAGGTCGGCGATGTGTTCGAAATCTGGCAGAAGGGCGAAGCGCTGCGGGACACGATCAGGCCGCAGTTCGGCGAGAAACTGGTGGGCCCCGAGCAAAAGGCCGGCGTCCTCATGGCCTTCCTGATCTACCGCCGGGTCAGTTTTGCCCTGGTCATGCAGGCCGAGCGTTTCCTGCACGTGATGGACAGCATCCGGGCGCCCTGATGGTGGCCGTCACCGATGTCGATGCCGACGCGCTGCGTTTCTGGCTGGCCCTGCACCGGGCGCCGCTCATCGGTAACCGACGCTTTCACCGCCTGCTGGCGCATTTCGGCACACCCCGGGCGGTCTTCGCGGCGGGGCGGCCGGTCTGGGAAGCGCTGAACCTTCCCGCCCGTTCCATCGATTATCT
This sequence comes from Methyloparacoccus sp. NF-16, assembly GCF_056880625.1. Lineage (NCBI taxonomy): Bacteria > Pseudomonadati > Pseudomonadota > Gammaproteobacteria > Methylococcales > Methylococcaceae > Methyloparacoccus > Methyloparacoccus sp. NF-16. Next base: position 1,322,247 of record NZ_CP174130.1, read on the forward strand.
GGCGAAGCCTGACTGGGCGCGGGTCGATGCCGACCTGGCCTGGCTGGCGGCCGGGGCCGATCGGCGGCTGCTTACCCTGGCGCATCCCGAGTATCCCACCCGGCTGCGGGAAGTCGATGATCCCCCGGCGCTCCTGTTCGTGACCGGGCAGGCGGCGGCGCTGGCCGGGCCATTGGTGGCCGTCGTCGGCAGCCGCAGTCCCACGCCTGCCGGCCTCAAGGCGGCCCGCGAGCTTTCCCAGGCGCTGGCGGCGGCGGGGATCGGCGTGGTCAGTGGCCTTGCCGTCGGTATCGATGCGGCGGCCCATCAGGGCGCCCTGGCCGGCGGTGGCGTCACGCTGGCCGTTGCCGGCACCGGCCCCGACCAGGTCTACCCGCGCTACCACGCAAAGCTGGCCGCCGAGATCGTGGCCGGCGGCGGTGCCCTCGTCAGTGAATATCCGCCGGGAACGGGACCCCTCGCGGCCAATTTTCCGCGCCGCAACCGGATCATCAGCGGCTTGTCCCACGGCACGCTGGTGGTGGAGGCGGCGCTGCGTTCCGGTTCCCTGATCACTGCCCGGCTGGCGCTGGAGCAGGGGCGGGACGTGTTCGCCGTGCCGGGCTCGATCTACAGCCCCCAGGCGTGCGGCTGCAACGCCTTGATCCAGCAAGGCGCCAAGCTGGTGCAAACGGTGGCGGACATCCTGGAGGAGTTGCCGGCCGGGATATGCCTGCGGCCGGATCCCGGCTCCGCTGGCGAGTCTGGCGCCATGCCTGGCGAGCCATCCGGCATCCTGAAATATATTGCTTATGAACCGGTGACTGTGGATACTCTTGTCGCCGCCACGGGTCTGTCCGCCGACCGTATCAGCACGGAATTGCTGGAGCTGGAGCTACAAGGAGCGGTGAATGCCCTGCCCGGTGGAGCCTATATCCGGGCCGAATGACCGGGACTGGCGCCCTCTGAACAGCATGAGCCCTCAATGAAAGAAAACGTTTTCGACGTTCTGATCTACCTCTTCGAAAAATTCCTCGACGACGATATCGATATGCAGCCGGATGCCGAGGGCGTCCGCAGCGACCTGCTTGAAGCGGGCTTTCCCCAGGGTGAAGTCACCAAGGCTCTGGACTGGCTGGATACCCTGACGCACCGGCACGAGGCGCCGGTGGTTTCCTCTCCCTCCTTTCGCGTGTTCTCGTCAGCCGAGATGGCGCGGCTGGATGCCGAGGGGCGCGGTCTGATCATGTTTCTCGAGCAGTGCGGCATCCTCACACCGGCCAGCCGGGAACTGGTCATCGACCGGGTGATGGCCATCGACGAGGAGCGGCTCACGCTCGAGAACCTGAAGTGGATGATCCTCATGGTGCTGTTCAGTCAGCCGGACGAAGAGCTGGCCTTCGCCCGCATGGAGCATCTGGTATACGGCAACCTGCCGGCCTATCTGCACTGAACCGGCCTGCCGGCGCGGCTTGCAGCCCTTCGTTTCCCTAATTCCCACGCATTGACCGTCACCGATGAGTCGCAATCTCGTCATAGTCGAATCGCCCGCCAAGGCCAAGACCATCGAAAAGTATCTCGGCAAGGACTACCAGGTCTTCGCCTCGTATGGGCATGTCCGTGACCTGGTGCCCAAGGAGGGTGCGGTCGATCCAGACAATGATTTTGCCATGCGCTACGAGCTCATCGAGCGCAACGAAAAACACGTCCAGACCATCGCCAAGGCGGCCAAGCAGGCCGATGCCCTGTTTCTGGCCACCGACCCGGATCGCGAGGGGGAGGCCATTTCCTGGCACATCCACGAGATTCTCAAGGAGCGCAAGCTGCTGGGCGACAAGCCCGTGCACCGTGTCGTCTTTCACGAGATCACCAAGCGGGCGGTGACCGAGGCCATCGAGCACCCGCAGCAGCTCTCCGGTGATCTGATCAATGCCCAGCAGGCCCGGCGCGCGCTAGATTACCTGGTCGGCTTCAAGCTCTCGCCGCTGCTGTGGAAAAAGATCCGGCGCGGTCTGTCGGCCGGGCGCGTGCAAAGCCCGGCCTTGCGCATGATCGTCGAGCGCGAGCAGGAGATCGAGCAATTCGTCAGCCGGGAGTACTGGACCCTGGTGGCGGACGCCGCCAGCGAGGGGCAGCCTTTTGCCGCCAGGCTGACGCATCTTCGCGGTGAAAAGCTCGAACAGTTCAGCCTCACCCAGGAGACGCAGGCCTTCGGCGCCCGTGATGGGTTGCTGGCTGCCGCCCGGGGCAGGCTGACCGTCAGCAAGGTCGAGGAAAAGGAGCGCAAGCGCAATCCTGCCGCGCCATTCACCACCTCGACCCTGCAACAGGAAGCCTCGCGGAAACTCGGCTTCACCACCCGCCGCACCATGACGGTGGCACAGCAGCTGTACGAAGGTATCGACCTGGGTGGCGAGTCGGTTGGCCTGATCACCTACATGCGTACCGATTCGGTCACCTTGGCCAATGATGCCGTCCAGGAGTTGCGCGAGCTGATCGCCCAGCGTTTTGGTGCCGACAACGTGCCGGCGACACCGCCACAGTACAAGACCAAGAGCAAGAATGCCCAGGAGGCGCACGAGGCCATTCGTCCAACCTCGGCCTTCCGCGTGCCGGAACAGGTCAAGTCCTTCCTGAGCCCGGACCAGTTCAAGCTCTATTCGTTGATCTGGAAGCGGGCCGTGGCTTCGCAGATGATCCATGCGACCATCAGCACTGTCGCCGTGGACCTTGCCTGTGGCCAGGCAGGCGAGGGTGTTTTTCGCGCCAACGGTTCGACCGTGCTGGCGCCGGGCTTCATGACCGTCTATCTGGAGGGGCGTGACGACGCGGCGCCCGCGGAGGAAGAAGAGGGGTTCCTGCCCAAGTTGAAACAGGGGCAGGTGGTGGATCTGGTCGATATCGCCGCCCTCCAGCATTTCACCGAGCCACCTCCCCGCTATACCGAGGCCAGTCTGGTCAAGGCCTTGGAGGAATACGGTATCGGTCGGCCCTCCACCTATGCCTCGATCATTTCCACGCTGCAGCAGCGCAAGTATGTGGAACTGGAAAACAAGCGCTTCCATCCCACCGATGTCGGTCGTATCGTCAACAAGTTCCTGACGGAGCACTTCACCCGCTACGTGGACTACAACTTCACGGCGCACCTGGAGGACGATCTGGACGCCGTGTCGCGGGGTGAAAAGAACTGGATCCCGCTGATGCGGGAATTCTGGGGGCCGTTCAGCAGCCTCATCGAGGACAAGGATGAGAGCCTCAAGCGTGCCGATGTCACCCACGAGGAGATGGACGAGGCCTGCCCGGAATGTGGCAGCAAGCTGTCGATCCGGCTGGGCCGGAACGGCCGCTTCATCGGCTGCACCAACTATCCGACCTGCAAATACACCCGCAATCTGAAGGATGATGGTCCCCAGGCCGCGCCGGAAATCGTCGAGGGGCGGACCTGTCCCAAGTGCGATTCGCCACTGGTCATCAAGAGCGGCCGTTACGGCAAGTTCATCGGTTGCAGCGGCTACCCGGCCTGCAAGCATATCGAGCCGCTGGAGAAGCCCGAGGACACCGGGGTCGGCTGCCCGGAATGCGGGAAAGGCAGCCTAATCAAGCGCAAGTCCCGGTTCGGCAAGCTGTTCTACTCCTGTTCGACCTATCCCGACTGTTCCTATGCTGTCTGGAATCCGCCGCTTGCCGAGTCCTGCCCGAATTGCGCTTGGCCGGTGCTGACCCTGAAGGTTACCAAGCGCAGGGGCGCCGAAAAGGTTTGTCCACGCAAGGAGTGCAGTTATGCCACCCCCTTCGAGGGACCCTTGCCGGCCGACCATCCGGATGGGCCGGCGGCTTCCGCCTGATTGCCAGGCAGGCGCGATGACCGGCTCGCTCACGTGTCGTCGCCTTGACAGGCCAGTGCCCCACCCCTAGCATTCCCCGATTTTTTCAACGGCATCCCCACTCGCGATGGAGCGGGCGCCGCCTTCCGATGCGTCCCATGACTGCCACCGAAACCACAGCTCCGCGGCCCGACTTTGCCAGCATCCGACGCCTCGTCGAAGAACCCATGCAGGCGGTTGACCGGTTGATCCTTGACGAACTGCGGTCCGAGGTCGTGCTCATCAACCAGATCGGTCATTACATCGTCAACAGCGGTGGCAAGCGCCTCCGCCCCATGCTGTTGCTGCTGGCGGCCGAGGCGATAGCCTGTACCCAGCCGCACAAGGTGACGCTGGCGGCGGTGATCGAGTTCATTCACACCGCCACCCTGCTCCATGACGATGTGGTTGACGAGTCCACCCTGCGGCGCGGGCAGGAAACGGCAAATGCCCTGTGGGGAAATTCCGCCAGTGTTCTGGTCGGCGATTATCTGTATTCCCGCTCCTTCGAGCTGATGGTCAGCGTGCGGAGTCTCAGGGTCATGGAGATACTGTCCCGCACCACCACCGCGATCGCCGAAGGCGAGGTGCTGCAGCTGCTCAATTGCAACAATCCCGCGACCACCGAAGAGGATTACCTCAAGGTGATTTCCCGCAAGACGGCCATCCTGTTCAGCACGGCGGTACAGCTGGTGGCGGTGCTGGCCGAGGCGCCTGCCGCCATCGAGCAGGGCCTGAAGGATTATGGCCTGCATCTCGGCATAGCCTTTCAGCTCATCGACGACGCGCTCGATTACCGCGCCAAACCCGAGGAACTCGGCAAGAACCTGGGCGATGATCTGGCGGATGGCAAGCCGACCTTGCCGCTTATTTATGCCATGGCCCATGCCGATGCCGCGCAGGCCGAGATCCTGCGTCATGCCATCGAGCAGGGTGACCGCGACGCCTTCCGCGATGTCTTTGCGGTGGTCCAGGCCACGGATGCCATTGCCTATACCTCGCGGCGCGCCGTGGAAGAGGCCGACAAGGCCGTGGCTGCCCTGACGGTATTGCCCGACTCGGTCTATCGCCAGGCCCTGATCGATCTGGCCCGGTTCTCGGTCGAGCGCAATTTCTGAGCGCCTGTTTGGCATTGGCGGGCGTGATCTTTTGCGTATTTCAGCGTTGAGTTGAAGCGCGGCAGCCTGTATAATGCGCAGCTTGAATCCGCTGTTGCATGATTCGCTTTACAGCGATTCGGTCCGTTTCAGGCGGGGTGTAGCTCAGCTTGGTAGAGCGCTACCTTCGGGAGGTAGAAGTCGGAGGTTCGAATCCTCTCACCCCGACCAATTCATATGTAATAACCCACCATGTGGGTGCTCCTTGCCTAAGGCATGAAGGTCCCGGGCCCGATGGGTCTCCTTCATGGCTGCGGTCCCTCTGATTTTCCACCAAAACAGGATTCTCTCCCCATCTGGCTGGAATCCGGCATTCGTTTCGCCACAAGCATCCGGTCGTGGATGGATCCTTCGATCCAGGTTGGCCTGTGAGTCGAAGCTTCAGGCGCTCGTCGGGATGGATGCGAGGGGGGGATGTTGCCGCTTATGGCGTGGCCACGAACGGCCGCCATTGTGCAGCAGGGAATGGCGGAAGCGGTGAGATTCGAACTCACGGAGGGGGTTGCCCTCGGCAGTTTTCAAGACTGCTGCCTTAAACCACTCGGCCACACTTCCGACGATACAGCTTCATGGCAGGAGGTCCGTGGTTGTGACCTTTGCCTTCGTCTGCCGGGTCCCGTTCGCTGTGGAGACCGCCGGGCAGGGCCGCAAAGCATACCCGAGAAATGTGCGCGCTACCAGAGTGGATGCCCGCACCCCGGGCCGGCAGGGGTTGCCATCGCGTCGGTCTCAGGCACTCGCCGACCCGCTGATTCCGGGGTGTCACGGGAGTGATTTCCCTTGTGACCCCCTGTTGAGTCTGAAATAATCCCGTGCGTTCGCGCCGGCACGTCCTGCCACAGGCCGGCCGGGGCGGGCACAAAGTACTTTGTCGTTCCAGAAGAGATGGAAATAACATGATGAATGTAAAGCCTTTGAAGGGTCTGTTGCTGATCGCGGGTCTGGTCGTTGCCGGTGCTTCCCTGGCTGGCGAACCCACCGCCGAAATTGGCGAAAAGATCTATACCCGCGCCTTCGGTCGGGGTTGCGGCACCTGCCACGATGTTCAGCCCAACCCCAATCTGTTCGAAAGCGTGAACAAGCTGAGCAAGGAAGAGCTGACCAAGGTTCTGGTCGAAGGTCGTAACGCCATGCCCAAGGCCATGGATCAGATCATGGCGCTGGGCCCCGTCAAGAGCGCAGGCCTTACCCAGGATCAGGCTATCGACGCGCTGATTGCCTATCTGAAGGCGGGCAAGAAGTAAGCCGGTCGCGTTGACCCCCCATAAACGCCGGGCTTCCGTGCCCGGCGTTTCGTACCGTGCGCTGCGCGAGGGCGGCTGCATGGCGGAATTCCCATCCCTGATGGCATCAACCCTCTTCTTGTCTGGTCAAGCCTAGCTGTGGAGGCAAGTCTGTGCTGAGTCGGTCCTGCGTCCCATTCAGTCAAGAGTTTCCGGCTGCCCGGGTATCCCTTTTCCCTCTGGCGCTGGCGGCATTGTATTTCAGCGGCTGCGCCACATCGACCCCAGCGGTCTCGCCGACGAGTATTGCCGCCCGCGCGGGCTCTGGCCGGCCGGCCACGGTGAGTCTCGGGCCGCGCAGAGGCAACCCGGCCATGACATCCTCGCCGATCTCGGCCGTCAGCTATCTTCCCGAGCTCAACTTCGGCGATGCTTCCTTTACCACTGCTGCCATGATCGATCGTGTGGTGGCCCGCCATCGGCAGCAGCAGGCCGAGCTGGACCGTAATCGCCTGCGGGGGGCATCGGCGAAAAAACGGGGCGCCCTGGCGCACGCTGGCCGGAGTCGCAAGGGGCAGGCTCTGCCTGACGCCGGCCACCTGGCTGCCAATGGTTCGGGAGCCGCGGGTGATGCCTGCGCGAGTGCCATGGCCCGGCCCGCAAGCCATGCCGGGATGCGCGGTTCAGCAAGTGCGAGGCGGGGTTGTTTCCTGGCCGCTACTGCGCCGGCGGACGCGCCGGACATGGCCATGGTGCAGCGGACCTCCTGGCGTCAGGGCGATGTCTGGAATGCCGTGCGCGGTGGCCTGGTTCTGCCGGGCGTTCAGCATGAGTGGCTGGATGCCTATCTTGAACAGTTGCGGCAGCGACCGGGTTCGGTCGACTTCCTCCTGGCCCGCGCCGAGCCTTATCTGCCATACCTGCTGGACGAGATCCGTCGTCAACGGCTGCCCAACGACATCGTCTTCGTGCCCATGGTCGAGAGCGCCTTCCAGACCACCGCCATTTCCAGCAAGCAGGCGGCCGGGTTATGGCAATTCATCGCCAGTACCGGCCAGCAGTATGGTCTCCAGCTGACCGAGGACTACGATGGCCGCTTCGATACCCATCCCGCCACCCAGGCCGCATTGAAGTACCTGAGCCATCTCAACCGGCTGTTCAATGGCGATTGGCTGTTGAGCTTCGCTGCCTACAATGCCGGCGAGGGCGCCGTGCAGCGGGCCATTCAGGCAAACCGTCAGGCCGGGGGCAGCGGCACCTTCTGGGAGCTGGAACTGCCGGCCGAGACCCGTCAGTATGTCGTCAGGATCGTCACGCTGAGCAAGGTGGTTGCCAATCCGGCGGCCTACGGCTTCAAGCCGCGCCATGCGTCCCCGCGCAACACCCTGGCACGGATCGAGACTCGCCCGGATGTCACCGTGGCGGAACTGATTGCCCGCTCCGGCATCGCGCCCGACGAGTTCTACAGGCTGAATCCGGCCTACAAGCCGGATGTCGAGCCGCCGGTGCAGGCGCGCAATTTCCTGCTGCCGCTGGAGCAGGCGGAAATTCTCATGGCGGCCAATCTGCCGGGCGCCAAGGTCTTCGCCCCGCGCAAGGTGGTCGTGAAGAAGGGGGAGACCCTGACCGCCATCGCCCGCCGGCATGGCATACCGGAGATGAAGCTGGCCGAGTGGAACGGTCTCTCGCCGAGCGCACCACTCAAGCCTGGCCAGGAAATTCTGGTATTGGGGGTCTGATCAGCCGATGGAACCGGTCAAGCATTCCACGACGAGCGGCAAGCCCGTCAGGCTTCATCCAGGCCGCTTGCTGCTTCTCCTGCTGCTGAATGGTCTCGCTTCAAGCGGAGTGGCCGAGGAAATCGGCTCGGTCAACTATCGTTTCAAATGGCTGGGTCCCAGCGACAAGATCGTGGTCGAAGCCTTTGACGATCCGCAGGTGGCCGGTGTCACCTGCTACCTCTCGCGGGCGGAGACCGGCGGCGTCAAGGGGCTGATGGGACTGGCGGAAAACCCGCCCAAGGTGTCGCTGGCCTGTCGCCAGATCGGTCCCATCGACGCGGTTGCCGTGACGCGGCTCAAGGACGCCCAGGAAGTGTTCAGCGCCCGCGCCTCGGCGATTTTCAAGACGACCCAGGTGGTGCGCTTCTATGATGAAAGGCGCGCCGTTCTGGTCTACCTGACCTATACCGACCGCATCATTGATGGCAGTCCCGAAAACGCCATCAGCATCGTGCCGGTACGCTGAGCCTCGGGTCGTCGCCGGCAAGACCCTGTCCCGGTCGGTCACCGCCGTTTCCGGGATGCCGTCGCAGGGTTCGAGCGAGCGGAACCGGGCGCTTGCGATCCTCTGCCGAGCAACGGGCCGGGCCGGTCATCACCATCAAGGTCCAGGACAGGCTCTGTCACCCCGGGCGGGCCCTTGGGCTCTCGCATCGATGATCGGGTCAACCGCCGCGTGAGTCCTTGCCATGAACATCACCGTCCGACGCGTTTATGACCGGCCTGTCAGGGAGGATGGTATCCGGGTTTTGGTGGATCGCCTGTGGCCGCGTGGCCTGTCGAAGGCCAGCGCCGAGATCGATGTCTGGATGAAGGAGCTGGCCCCTTCCTCCGCACTTCGCCAGTGGTACCGGCACGACATCCAGAAATGGCCCGAATTCAAGGCGAAATACGTTGCCGAACTCGATGCGAATCCCGAAGCGCTTGGCAATCTGATCGAGCTTGCGACTCGCAACCCGGTGGTCCTGCTGTACGGAGCCCGCGAAGCGCGATGCAACAATGCCTCCGTCCTGAAAGAGTATCTCGAGGCCAGGTTAAGCGGGGCATGGCCGGCAGCTGGCCGGCTTTCATGACGGCGGCGTGAGGTGCGCCACGACCCCGGCGATCTTCGTCAGGCATGCGCCAACGCATGCGCAGATCGCCACTGCGGTTTCCATTCACCGATTTGTATCGGCGCGTATCGGATTTTTCACCGGATACAGACCGATACATAAAGGCCGGATCAGGCCGATGACAGCGTGACCGGTGGCAGTCAAAAATCTCCCCGCAAGCAAGGCCCGATCGTCGGGCGATTCTTACATTCGTGCCGGTGGAGAGAAAATGGAAAGCTCAAGCAAGATGTTGCGCAGGCTGTCGTTCGCGGTCGGCCTCCTGAGCCTCGGTGGATTGTCGGCGGCCTGGGCGCATGGTCCCACTTGGCCCATGCCGTATCCCCCCGCGCCCGGCATCTCCATACAGTTGCCGCCCGTCATGGTCGGGGTACCCTTTGCCCCGCTGCCGCCCCCACCTCCCGTATATTGGGGCGGGGGGATGCATCACCACCACCATGATTGGCACCCTCCGCATTACCATCACCCGCATCGGGGCCATCATCATCACCATGGCCGCTGGCATTGATCATTTCGGCATCGGGCCGGCAGGGACAGGGCAAGCGCCGGAGATGGCCGGTGCGGCAGGTGGTGGACGCCTGGCTAGCGCCTGAACCGGGAGGTAACGATGGATATCAAATCGGTGCGACAGGACTGGCAGCAGCGCGGGTTCACCTGCGATCTGTGGGTGGACCCGCCGGGTCAGCGCTGGGAGAGCTATGTGCACGCCACCGATGAACGGGTGATGGCCGTCGAGGGTATGGTCGAATTCGAGGTGGCGGGCATCGTCCATCGTCCTGCTCCGGGCGTGGCGCTGCGCATACCGGCAGGCGTGCTGCATTCCGTGCGTAACCGCGGTCAGTCGCCGGCCCGGTGGCTGTAGGGCTATGGCCGGCGTCGCACCGGGCCGGGGATATCCTGCTTGATCCTCCCGGCTGGGGGAGTATCCCCGCTGTGTGATCAGGGCGCCGAAACGCCAAGGCGTGGGCCGACGCGCGCTGTGGCGTTCGGGTCCAGCGTTGCGGGTTTCGTCGGCATGTCGTCCGCGCGCTGGTCAGACATCCAAGCTGTTGATGTCGTCATCGTCGCCATCGACGGCCCAGTCATCCAGGCTGGCCGGCGAATCCTCGCCAAGGCGGTTGTCGAAGCCGGCCTCCTGGCCGGCGGGGCTCATGTCTCCGCCATAGTAGTGGTTGATGGTGACGTTTTCCGGTGCCATGTGAGCATCCTGGGGGCTCGCTTCACTGAGCCCATGACCGGCGCCCGGATGTTGCCCCAACAGGCTTTCGAGGCCGTGAAACAGGAAGGCGCCGCCTGCCACGCCCGCGGCCGTTGCCGCGGCGGCGCCGAGGAAACTGCCGAAGCCACCCCCCATCGGCGTCGATCCCGGCAGGGGATTGGCGCCGGTGCCAGACGCCGGCTGTCCCGCCCGCAGCAGCGGGGCGGAGCCCGTCGTGGTGGGGTGTTGTGCCCAGGGGTCATGGCCGAGAAAACCGCCGGGCGCCGCCGTCAGACCGCTGTTCCGGGCCCGGCGGAGCTGGTCTTCCAGCTGCTCGATACGGGCTTGGGCGGCCCGCAGCCCCTGTTCCTGCAGTAGCGCCTTCTGAACCAGCAGGTACAGGGCATCGGGCTGGATCTGTGCGGCGCGGGCGATCAGTTGCTCGGCTTCGGGGTCCTTGGCAAGGCCGCGAATGTTTTCCAGCTGCGCCAGAAATTCGGTCAGCAGCTTTTTTTCGTCGGGATTCATCATGCGGGACGGAGAGGGTTGCTGGGGGTTGGGAGAATCAGTCTTGCGTGGACAGCGTCACGGCATGGGATGTATGGCGTCGATCCTGCTATTCAAGGGGCAAGCCGGCAACGCTGGCACGCGTGATCTCGCCTTGACGAGGCGGGATTGCCGTTCATTTCGGCGCGGGGTACCCGTCGGCGTCATGTCGGGCGCCTGAAACAGCCACCCGGTCAGTCATTCGGGTAGCGTTTTTCCCAGGCATCCAGCAGGATGGCGACCAGCATGTCGCTGAGCACGTTGACGGCCGAGCGGAGGCGGGCCAGCAGCCAGTCCACCGGCGCGATCAGGGGGATGGCTGCCGCTACAACGGTTTCCGGCAACCCGGCGGCGCTCAGCACCAGCGGCAGGACGATCAGCCCGGCTTCGGGGACACCGGCGATACCCATTCCGGCCAGCAGCGCGGCCAGGGCGACCTGCAATTCCTGGCCGAATTGCAGGTCGCTACCCAGTGCCTGCATCAGGAACAGTGCGGTCATCACCTCGTAGAGGGTGACGCCGTCATTGTTGAAATTCGTGCCGGCACAGGCGGCGAGCCGCGCCGAGCGATCGCCGACACCCAGGCGCTTGAGGCAGCGCAGGGTGACCGGCACCGTCGCCAGGCTGCTGTTGGTGGAGAGCCCGGTCAGTATCGCATCGGCTCCGTGTCCGAGGTAGGCGCGGGGCGGTTGTCTGGCGACCAGCCAGGCCATCAGGGGGTAATAGACCAGCCCATGCAGGATGAGGCCGAGCGCGATGACGCCGAAATAGCCGGTGAGATCGGCGAATATCCCCAGTCCAGCCTTGCCCACCGCCTGGGCCACCAGGCCCAGTACCGCCAGAGGTATGAACCGGACCAGCCAGCCGAGAACCTGGCTCAGGACCGCGTAGAACGCGCTGATCGACCCTGTCAGCGGTGTCAGGTCGATGAGGTCGCCATTGCCCGGTTGACGCCGCAGGCGGGCAATGGCGGCACCGAACAGCAGTGCCAGCAGCACCACGCCGATCACGTTACCGTTCAGGATGGGATCGAGCAGACTTTGCGGGACGAGGCTGCCGAGACTTTGCAGGGGCTCCAGCGAAGTCTTGGGCAAGTTGCTCGCCGGTGCCGTTGGCGGTGCACTGATCCTGGTCATCAGCTCGTCGAGGTGACCCCGCCAGGCCAGCCCGGGCTGGAGCAGGCGCATCAGGCTGAGTCCGAGCGCGAGCGCCACCGTGACATTGAAAAGGCAGATGCATATCAGGCGCCTGCCACTGCGTGCCGAGATGGGATGCCGGACGAAGGCGTCGAGGATGCCGAAGAGGATCAGCGGAATGGCCAGAGCCTTGAGCAGGCGGATGATCAGCAGGCCGATCTGGCCGAGATCGGCGTTACCCAGCCCCCGGAGATAGGGCTCGGAGCCGCCGGCAACGCCGAGGATCATGCCCAGTAGCAGGGCGAGCAGAACCCGCACGGAAAGTGGCCAGCGGGCAGGGTGCAGGCTCATGGCCATTGCTGCGGGGAGAGCGGTTACCGTCGCGCCGTGGCGGCAGCATGGCTCGCCGGGACAGGATGGGCGCGGGTGCTGGGCATGGATAGCCGGCGGCAACGCGCCCGTCAACCGGCGATCTAGCCGGTGCGACGCTGGTCAAGTTCGCGGTGCAGGGCGCGGAACTCCTCGCTCAGCTTGTGTTCCGGCACGTAGTGGATCAGGGGGCGCGAGAGGCTGTGCGACTCCCGCACCTTGACCGAGGGCGAGAGCTTGGTATCGAGTACCGGCTGGCCCTGGTTGAGCAATTCATCGACCAGCTGTTGCGGCAACTTGGCACGGGTCTGGAACTGGTTGACGATAACGCCCTCGATTTCCAGGTCGGGATTGTGGTCTGCCCGGATTTCTTCCAGTGCATTCAGCAGGTTGTAGAGCGCCTCGCGCGAGAAGGCATCGCAGTCGAAGGGGATGAGGCAGCTGCGGGCGGCGATCAGCGCCGATCGGCTGTAGAAATTGAGCACCGGTGGCGTGTCGATGTAGACGCGCTCGAAGCTCGTCAGGCTCTCCAGCGCCTCGCGCAGTTTGTAGATCTTGTAGCGCGATTCCAGTCGCGATTGCAAGGGTTCCAGTTCGGGGTGCGAGGGCAGGACATGCAGGTTGGGATAAGGCGTTTCGTGGATCAGATCATTCAGGTGGTCGCCCTGGCCCTTGCCGAACAGGTTCAGGCTCAGCGATTCCTTGAAGAAGTGGGCGATGGTGGCGTCGGCATCGGCAACCTTGTCGCCGAGCAGGTAGTGCGAGGAGTTGCCCTGGACGTCCAGATCGATGACCAGGGTTTTCCTGCCCTCCGCTGCGCTGATGGCCGCCAGGTTGCACGCGATCGTGGATTTGCCCACGCCCCCTTTCTGATTGAATATCACCCTGCGCATTCGGTATTCCCCGTTGGATTGGTGCCTCCGAAGTATAAGCAAAAATCCAACCCTCCCCAATGCCCTCCCTCGCGAAGGATGGGCGCGGCGGGTTTCAACCGGCCTGTTTCCAGAGGCAATGGCCGCCGCTGGCCTTGTCGATGGCTTCGAGCCGGGCGGCATGGGCGGCCAATTCCGCGTCCGTGCAGCGAAGTATCTTCAGCGGCAGGCGTTGACGCGGTCTGGTTGCCGCGAGGTCCATCGGTTGCGCCGCGCCAGGCCCCGGCTGGGGCAGCGGCTCGGGTTCCAGCAGCAGGGTGGTCTGGCCGCCGGTCATGGCCAGGTACACCTCGGCCAGGATTTCGGCGTCCAGCAAGGCACCGTGCCGGTTGCGGTGGGTATTGTCGATCCCGTAGCGCTTGCACAGGGCATCCAGGCTGTTGCGCTGGCCGGGATGTTTCTTGCGGGCCATCAGCAGCGTGTCGAGAATCGCGCAGTAATCGCCGATGGTTTTGTAGCCCGCGGTGAGCCGGTTCAGCTCGTGGTTGAGGAAGCCGACATCGAAGGGGGCGTTATGGATGATGAGTTCGGCCCCGGTGACGAAGTCGATGAAGTCCTGGACGATATCCGCAAAGCGCGGCTTGTCCGCCAGGAAGTCATTGCTGAGGCCATGCACCGCGACGGCACCGGCGTCGACTTCCCGCTCCGGATTGAGATAGACGTGAAAGCGGCTGCCGGTCAGCTTGCGATCCAGCAGTTCGACGCAGCCGATTTCGATGATGCGGTGTCCCTGCGCCGGTTCCAGACCGGTCGTCTCGGTATCCAGGATGAGTTGTCGGGCCATGATCAGGAACCTTGCTTGCGGGTGGTCAGGATTTCGTCGATGCCGCGATTGGCCAACCGGTCGGCCCGCTCGTTCCCGGGATGGCCGGCGTGTCCCTTCACCCAGCACCACTCGACCCGGTGCGGTGATTGGACCGCTACCAGCTGTTGCCAGAGATCGGCATTTTTGACCGGGGTGTTGCCGGCAGTACGCCAGCCCTTGCGTACCCAGTTGGGCAGCCACTCGGTGATGCCTTTCATCACATAGGTGGAGTCGGTGGTGATGATGGCCGCGCAGGGGCGCTTGAGCGCCTGCAGCGCCTGGATGGCCGCCATCAGTTCCATGCGGTTGTTGGTGGTATCGGGCTCGCCGCCATAGAGTTCCAGTTCGCGGCTTCCGCAGCGGAGCAGGGCGCCCCAGCCGCCGGGGCCGGGATTGCCGCGGCAGGCGCCATCGGTATAGATCTGCACGGATGTCATGTCGTGGTGCGGTTGGGGTTCAGTTGCGGTGTTTCGATCAGTTTGCTGGTTACCAGCTGGCTCAGGGATGACCATTCCGGCTCGATGGGGATGAGGGTATAGCTGCGCTTGATGGCCTTGATCGCATAGGCCAGTGAGAGGCCCGCCTTGACCTCTTCCCAACCCGTTTGCGGATTTCTCAGCGCCTTCTCGCGCAGGCTGTCGAAGGCCGCCACCAGTTCGGCGTCGAATTTCAGCAGGCTCAGCCAGTCCAGCAGGTGATGGCCGGCGATCAGCCGCGCCTTCCAGAACGAGTCGCGCTGGCCCAGCTTCAGCAGGCGGCGGGGGCTCCAGGGGTTGAGGCCGAGGATGAACAGCCGGCCCTCGGGCTTCAGCACCCGTTCCGCCTCGCGCAGCACCTGGTGGCGGTCGGAGACGAACTCCAGCACGTGCGGCAGCAGCAGGATATCCATGCTTTCGGTCGCAAAGGGCAGGGCGCCGGCGCTGCCCTGCACAAAGGTGGGAAAGCTTCGCGGCCCCTGCCGGTCGAGCAGGGCGAACCCGCCAACGAAGTCGGCATCGATGTAGCGGCTCTCGCAGCCGAGCCGGCCGACCTGCAGCGTCCGGGTGCCGTAGGCCATGTTGAGGTTCGTGCGGAGATACGTGGATTCAAGGGCTTGCAGCGCTTGTCCCAGACTGGCCACGTGATACCATTTGAGGAACTCGTGTCGAGAATGAGGGTTGGCCGATTGCATTTTTACTTGTGTATACGGCGCGTCAACGCGTTCAGGACTGGTTCAACCCGACAAGATGAGGGCTACCAAGGCAATGCTGCTGAATAAATCCCAGATCAGAATGATCTGCTGCGTTTCCATCGTTGCATCAGTCCTGGCAGGATGCTCCAGAAACGAAGTCAAAAGGAAACCCACTATACCCGATAGCGCGGAGGCCTCGTCAACCGTCGGCAAGGCCAAGAAGAAGGCCTCCCGCGGCTCGCAATATGACACCCTCTGGGACCGCCTGTTCGCTCTCTACGCGCTGCCGAATATCGATCACCCTGACATCGATCGCGAGCTGAGCTGGTTCGCCAACCACCCCAGCTACCTGGAGCGGGCGCAGAACCGTGCCGAACCGTTCCTTTATTCCATCGTGAAGCTGGTCGAGAAGAAGAAGATTCCCGGCGAGCTGGCGCTGCTGCCGATCGTCGAGAGCGCCTTCCAGCCCAATGTGGTCTCGCCCGCCAAGGCTGCCGGCATCTGGCAGTTCATCCCCTCCACCGGCTCGAACTATGGGCTCAAGCGCAGCCACTCCTATGATGGGCGCCGCGACGTCTATGCGTCCACCAAGGCGGCCATCAAGTACCTCCGGAAGCTGCATGGCGATTTCGGTGACTGGCTGCTGGCGATAGCCGCCTACAATTGTGGCGAAGGCGCCGTGGCCCGCGCCATACGGCGCAATGAGGCCGCCGGCTTGCCCACCGATTTCTGGTCGCTGAATCTGCCCCAGGAAACCCGTGCCTATGTGCCCAAGCTGCTGGCGGTTGCCCGGCTGTTTGCGGATGCCGAGCGCTATGGCATCGCCCTCAAGGATCTGCCCAATGTGGCGCGGTACAAGCCCGTCAAGATCAACAACCAGCTGGATCTTGCCTTGGCCGCCGATGCTGCCGGCATCTCCCTGGAGAAACTCTACGAACTGAACCCGGGTTTCCGCGGCCAGTTTGCGGATGTCGACGGCAGCTTCCACCTCTATATTCCCGCGGACAAGAAGGCTGCCGATTTCCGCCAGGAAGTCGAGCGGCTGTCGATGACGCGGCGTTCCTATCTGAGGTCCGATCCCTATGCGGAGGCGGAGAGCCTGCCCAGCGAGCCCGATGGCGCTTTCCAGAGCTTCCGTCGTGAATTCAGCCGGAATCCGCCGCCCCCGTCTGGAAGAATCACCGGGGGACGCTACATTCCGATGTCGGCGGCAATGCCGGCCGATGCCGAGCCGGATCCCAATCAGCCCGCCGTCGAGCGCAGCGTGACAGCGGAACCTTCCCGGCCGGCACGCATGGCCAGCCTTGCCCGCATGGATGCCGGCCGCTCCCCGGCCCCGACCCTGACGGAATCGGTCCCCGTCGAACTTCCGGCAGCATTGCCCGGCGAACGCAGCGGCAGGCGAATGGCGGCTGAATCGCGGTCGCCACCGCCCGCCACCCGCCGTGCCGAGCCGGAGGAAGTCGCCACGATCGAGACCGCCAAGGCCAGGCCAAGGCCGGCCAAGGCCAGCCATCACGAGGTGCAGAAAGGGGAAACCCTCTATGCCGTTGCGCGGAGGTATTCGCTCGACGTGACGCAGCTGGCCGAATGGAACAACATTCCCATCACCACGCGGGTACAGGCCGGACAAAAGCTGGTGGTGAGCGACACTCAGGCGGCCAGGAAGGCTCCAGCCGCCGGTCTGGTTTCGGCCAAGGCCGCCGGCCTGCCTGCTACTGCCAGAACGCGAGGCTCGGCAACGGGCGGTACGGGTCCGGCGAAGCCGGCGGGTACCTCCGCTGCCACCAAGCATGCCGACAGCAGCAAAACCAGGGTTGCTGCCAGCAACGCGAATAACCGCAAAAAGCCGGGCGCCAATACCGCAGCGGCGGCCGACTTGCGCAAGGTGGCGGCCAACCGCTGAAGGCCGCTCTGGTCCCGCTGCGCCGGCAAGACCCGCGTAGCCGGCTATCCCGGCCCCGGGCGCCCGGGGCCTCCAAACCTTTCCATCCCGCTCATCCGCATGAATGCCGAACAGTTACTGAAGCTTGTGCTTGATACGCTTGAAGATGCCAAAAGCCGTGATGTTGTTGTCATGGATGTCCGCGGCAAGACCAACATGACGGATTTCATGGTCATGGCCAGCGGCACCTCGGAACGTCATGTCAGGTCCATCGCCGGGCATGTTGCCGAAGAGGCCAAGAAAAACCAGATCCTGCCGCTGGGGATGGAGGGCGAGACTGTCGGCGAGTGGGTACTGGTCGATCTGGGCGACGTCATCGTGCATGTGATGAAGCCCGAGACCCGCGAGTTCTACCAGCTGGAAAAATTGTGGCGGGGTGAGGCAGGGATGGCGGCAAACGCCGGCGAATTGCGCCAGCAGGTGGCCGCCTGAGGAGCGTCTCCCACCCCTCCTCGTGCTCATGGCGGGCAACTGCCCGATCCATGGTGATCCGCCCTGCCGGTCCGGGAAGTCCCTGCCACCGGGAGGGTATGCCGACCTGTCTCAGGGCAGCCGGTCGGGACCCGCGAACTGGTAATCTCTGAGCGGGACGCCACCGATCAGGTGGCTCTGGATGATGGCTTCCAGCACCTCGGGTGTGCAGGAGTGATACCAGATGCCCTCCGGGTACACCACGCTGATGGGGCCCTGCAGACAGAGCCTCAGGCAGTTGGCCTTGGTTCTGGCCACCTTGCCGGGTTTCGAGAGACCCAGTTCATCGAGCCGTTTCTTCAGGTATTCCCAGGACGCCAATCCGGCCTCCAGGTCGCAGCACTTGGGTTTGCTCTGTTCGGCGCAGAGAAAAATATGCCGCTCGCTGACGCCTATGCCCAGGGCATCGGCAGCTTTTCGCAGTCGGGTGTTGGCGTTGCGGGTCTCGGGCATGTTCAGCTCCATTATGCGATGGGTGTATGGCTTTGGGCTTCCTGTGAGCGAAGCGGTTCGTGGACCGCGCGCTATAATCATGGGTTTTTTCCCTGTCTTCAATGTCTGATTTATCCGCGGAACTCGAACGGCGGCGCACGTTCGCCATCATCTCCCATCCCGACGCCGGCAAGACTACTCTGACCGAGAAGCTGCTCCTGTTCGGTGGCGCAATTCAGCTGGCCGGCTCGGTCAAGGGCCGCAAGGCGGCCCGCCATGCCACCTCCGACTGGATGGAGATGGAAAAGCAGCGCGGTATCTCGGTGACGACCTCGGTCATGCAGTTCGAACACCGCGCGCGGATCTTCAACCTGCTCGACACGCCCGGCCACGAGGACTTCTCCGAGGACACCTACCGCACCCTCACCGCTGTCGATTCGGCCCTGATGGTCATCGACAGCGCCAAGGGTGTCGAGGAGCGGACCATCAAGCTGATGGAAGTCTGCCGGTTGCGCGACACGCCGATTCTCACCTTCGTCAACAAACTCGACCGCGAGGGCCGCGAGCCCATCGAACTGCTGGACGAAGTCGAGCGTATACTCAGGATCCGGTGCGCACCCATGACCTGGCCCATCGGCATGGGCAAGCGTTTCAAGGGCGTCTACCACCTGTACCGGAATGCCGTGCAGTTGTTCAGCCCTTCGCACGGCGACCGTATCGTCGAGGGCGAGATCATCGAGGGGCTGGACAATCCGCGGCTGGACGAAATCCTGGGCGATCAGGCGGACGAGCTGCGCATGGAAATCGAGCTTGTGCGCGGCGCCAGCCATACCTTCGATCAGGCGGCCTACCTGGCCGGGAAGCTGACGCCGGTGTTCTTCGGTTCGGCCATCAACAACTTCGGTGTGCTGGAACTGCTGGATACCTTCGCCGATTTCGCGCCCTGTCCGCAGGCGCGCCAGGCCCGTGAACGGGTGGTCCTACCGGAGGAGGAAAGGTTTTCCGGTTTTGTTTTCAAAATCCAGGCCAACATGGATCCGGCGCACCGTGACCGCATCGCCTTCCTGCGCATCTGCTCGGGCAAGTACACCAAGGGCATGAAGATGACTCATGTCCGCACTGGCAAGACCGTGCAGATCGCCAATGCGCTGACCTTCCAGGCCGACAGCCGCGTCAACGTCGAGGATGCCTATCCGGGCGACATCATCGGCCTGCACAACCACGGTACCATCCAGGTCGGCGATACCTTCACGCAGGGCGAGTCGCTGAAGTACGAGGGCGTGCCGTATTTTGCCCCCGAGCTGTTCCGCCGCGTGGTACTCAAGGATCCCCTGCGTGGCAAGGCCTTGCAGAAGGGCTTGCAGCAACTGACGGAGGAGGGGGCCACCCAGCTGTTCAAGCCGCTGAAGAACAACGATCTCATCCTGGGTGCGGTTGGCGTGCTGCAGTTCGATGTCACCGCCTTCCGCCTCAAGTCCGAGTACAACGTCGAATGCGTCTATGACGCCGTGCCGGTGACCACTGCCCGCTGGGTTTCCTGCGACGACCCCAGGAAGCTGGAGGAATTCAGGCGCAAGGTGCACGACAGTCTGGCCGAGGATGGCAGCGGTTATCTGGTCTACCTCGCCACCAGCCGTGTCAACCTGTCCCTGGCCCAGGAACGCTGGCCGGATATCCGGTTCAGCGCGACGCGCGAGCTTTGACGCTGTCCAGCGGCCAAAAAAATGCCCGATGCCTGGCGAGGCATCGGGCGCTTGACCGGAGCCAGTCCGGCGCCGAAGCTTATCGAGCTGCTGGAGCTGCTGGAGCTGCTGGAGCTGCTGGAGCTGCTGGAGCTGCTGGAGCTGCCGGAGCTGCCGGAGCTGCCGGAGCTGCCGGAGCTGCCGGAGCTGCCGGAGCTGCCGGAGCTGCCGGAGCTGCCGCCTTGACCGGTGCCGGTGCGGCGTTGGTGGCCGCCGGAGCCGCTGCCGGCGCTGCCTCGCCCGGTTTCTTCGACAGGCATCCCTTCATGAAACTCTTGCGAGCTTCTCCCTTGAGAGACTGGGTTTTGGCCTCGGCATTGCAGGTTTTCATCTTCTCCTGTTGGGCGGTCAGCGCAAACGCCGAGTGTGCGCCGAATGCAAGCATTGCCGCGACCAGGATGACGGGTTTGTTCATGCGGTTGACTCCTTCTTGATTGAGAGCTGATATAAGGGACGGAATCGTCGGCCATCAGTCCGCGATGCCGCCCGGTGAAGTCTAGCAGCTGATGGAACCGGCGTGGACCGGGTCGACCTAGAAAGAGGGAAGCATGGATTGCCGTTCGGCCGGAGCCGGGCATGTGTCGCGGACCCCGGACCAACGGCAATCCGGCTCGTGGCGGGCCGTCACTGGCAGGCGTGATCGAACGCGCTTCTTTCTCCGCGCCATCTCAGGGCGTGTCTCCGCTGGCCGGCGTTGCCACTTCTGTGTCCGGGCTGCCGTGCAGGTGATGGTGGTGTTCCTCGTTGGTTTGCAGGCTTTGCACGCCGACGCCGTGCCGGTAGACCATCATGCCGCCCAGGTCGGCACCCAGGAACAGGATCAGGGACATGAGGCCGGACAGCATAAGACTCAGGGCCAGCGCCATGCTTGAGTGCGGTATGCCGCCGATTCGGCGCCAGAGTGCAAGGGCAACGGACAGCGAGGCAACGGTAAGGCCGGCGCGCTCGTGCCATTCCATGATGTCATGCACCCGAGCGCCATGCGGGACCGTTTCTGCGGCGATCAGTCCGGAGGCAGCGGTGACGACCGCCCCGAACGCCCCGAGGTAAAGAAGGCCACTGGCAAGTTGCCGGGCCGCCCTGTTCCTGAAGAGCAGGCCATAGAGCTCGACCAGGAAAAACCCCATCAGAAAGGCAATGGGGAAATGCAGGGCCAGCGGATGAAGGTTGGTGCCCAGCGTTTCGATTCCGCCCAGCAGGTTCCAGCTGCCGGGGCCATCGCGGGTGATGGCGGCCAGGAAATGGTCGATCAGGGCCACCAGTCCGCCGCTCTGGTCATGGCCGGCATGCACGCCGGGGAGCAGGTCGCTGGGGTCGGCGCCGCCGAAGTCGAGGGAAAATATAGCCATGGTGTGCTCTGTGACGGTGTTGGGGGTGTTGTCGGTTGGTTTTACCCTGCCTTGGCGCAGTTAGTCCCGAGTGTCGTATTCAAGTTTCCGTCGGCACCGGACGCGGTGGGTCGGCGGATGTGACCGTCGCTAGCGGCCCGGGATTATCGGGCCGACCGGGCACAGCCGTACAGCCAGCCAGTCGCAGCATCCGCAACCAGCCCCGAGCCGCTGTCACGACTGTGCCGGCCGGCACGGATCACGGCGTCCAGCCCATCCACCAGCGGCCATGCCGCCAGTGCCTCGGGGCTTGCCCAGCGTGCCTCCGCCGCGTCCGAGGCAGCCTGTGGCAGGGCTGGCGTGCCTGGCTGGAGGTACGCCAGGAAATCGATGATCACGTAGTGGAAGCCTTCGATGCGACGATCGGCGATAGCGATGATTCTCTCCGGCAGAACGAGCAGCCCCGTTTCTTCCCGTACCTCGCGCCGGCAACAGTCTTCCACGGTTTCGCCATACTCCAGCCGGCCGCCCGGCAGATGCCACTGTCCGGCGTGCGGCGGGTGTGCCCGGCGGACCAGCAGTACCTGCCCTTCGGCATCGAACACGAGCGCGCCGACGCCGATGGCTGGCGGCAGCCGGCTTGGTGTGACAATGGTTGTACTATCCGGCATGGGGGGCCCGCCCGCTAAAATGCCCTGCATTATGCGCAAATTGCCGCCTCGTGGGTTCTTGAAATTGCCACGGGTCGCCTTATCTCGTTTCAGTCCCAACTCAACAGGAGTCGATGCATGCCTATCTACGAATATCAATGCAAAGCTTGCGGCCATGAGATGGAAGCCTTTCAGCGGCTTTCCGACGACCCGCTCAAGGAGTGTCCGGCGTGCGGCGATCTCGAACTGACCAAGCTCGTTTCGGCGGCGGGTTTCCGCCTGAAGGGCGGCGGCTGGTATGAAACCGATTTCAAGGGCAAGCAGGACAAGAAAAGGAACCTGGCCGGCGATACCGGTTCGAGCGGGGGTGACGCCGGCAAGGGGGCCGGCAGCAGCACGGGTGGCGACGCCAAGCCCACCTCGACGGCCGGCTGAGCCCGTCTGGC
Organism: Methyloparacoccus sp. NF-16; assembly: GCF_056880625.1. NCBI lineage: Bacteria > Pseudomonadati > Pseudomonadota > Gammaproteobacteria > Methylococcales > Methylococcaceae > Methyloparacoccus > Methyloparacoccus sp. NF-16. Next base: position 1,344,530 of record NZ_CP174130.1, read on the forward strand.
AGGCCGGAGTGGCCTGCCAGACCCTGGCCTTGCGTTTCCCGCGGCAACGGCCTTGCCTGCGGTCCCATGGTGCCCGGCGTCCGGTGTCGTCCGGTTCCTGACCGGCGGGCGTGGCCGCCGGTTGTATCCCCTCCTGCAAGTCCCTAAAATTCACGCCTTTTTCACCGAATTCGAGAATCAGACATGCGTAGCCACCGATGTGGGGAAGTAACGGAAAGCCATCTGGGCCAGGAAGTCGATCTATGCGGCTGGGTCCATCGGCGGCGCGACCATGGCGGCGTCATCTTCATCGACCTTCGGGACCGGGAGGGTCTGGTTCAGGTTGTATTTGATCCTGATTACGCGGAAGCCTTCGGTCTGGCGGAGTCGGTGCGCAGCGAATACGTGCTGCGGGTGCATGGCAAGGTGCGTACGCGCCCGGCCGGTACCGAGAACCCGAACCTGACAACCGGCAAGATCGAGGTGCTCGCCACCCGGCTGGAAATCCTCAACAAGGCCGAGACGCCGCCGTTCCCGCTGGAGAGCGAGGTCGAGGTCAGCGAGGAGACGCGCCTGCGCTACCGCTACATCGACCTGCGTCGTCCCGTCATGCAGCAGCGCATGCGTCTGCGCCGCGACATCACCCGGCACCTGCGCAACTTCATGGACCATCACGGCTTCTACGAGATCGAGACGCCGTTTCTGACCAAGGCCACCCCGGAGGGTGCGCGCGATTACCTGGTACCCAGCCGCACCCATCCCAATCACTTCTTCGCCTTGCCACAGTCACCGCAGCTGTACAAGCAGCTACTGATGATCTCCGGCATGGATCGCTACTATCAGGTGGTGCGCTGCTTCCGCGACGAGGATCTGCGCGCCGACCGCCAGCCGGAATTCACGCAGCTCGACATCGAGACCTCGTTCATGGACGAGAGGGCCATCACCGACCTGATGGAGGCGATGATCCGCGAGCTGTTCCAGAAGACACTGGGTGTCGAACTGCCCGATCCGTTCCCGCGTCTGACCCACGCCGAGGCCATGCGACGGTTCGGTTCCGACAAGCCCGATCTGCGCATTCCGCTGGAGTTGGTCGACGTCGCCGACCTGCTCGAGGACATCGAGTTCAAGGTCTTCGCCGGCCCGGCCAGGGATCCGGATGGCCGGGTGGTGGCATTGCGCCTGCCCAAGGGCGGTGAGCTGTCGCGCAAGGAGATCGACGAACTGACCCAGTTCGTCGCCATCTATGGTGCCAAGGGGCTCGCCTACATCAAGGTCACCGATCGGGCTGCCGGCATCGAGGGGCTGCAATCGCCCATCGTCAAGTTCCTGCCGCCGGAAGCCGTCCTGGCCATCCTGGATCGGGTCGGGGCCGAAAACGGAGACCTGGTGTTCTTCGGTGCCGACAAGGCCAAGGTCGTCAACGAATCCATGGGTGCCCTGCGGCTCAGGGTGGGACATGACCGCGGCCTGGCGCAAGGCGACTGGGCGCCGCTGTGGGTGGTGGATTTCCCCATGTTCGAGTGGGACGACAAGGAGAACCGCTGGTTTGCCCTGCATCATCCGTTTACCGCGCCCAAGTGCACGCTGGAGGAACTCCGGGCCAATCCCGGCCAGGCGATCTCGCGCGCCTACGACATGGTACTCAACGGTACCGAAATCGGCGGCGGTTCGGTACGCATCCACCAGACCGAGATGCAGGATGCGGTGTTCAAGCTGCTCGGCATTGGCGACGAGGAAGCGCAGCAGAAATTCGGTTTCCTGCTCAACGCGCTGAAGTATGGCGCCCCCCCGCATGGCGGCATCGCCTTCGGCCTCGACCGGCTGGTGATGCTGATGAGCGGCGCGACCTCGATCCGCGAGGTCATGGCGTTCCCCAAGACCCAGTCCGCCTGGTGTCCGATGATCGACGCGCCAGCCGAGGTCAACGACCTGCAACTGCGGGAACTCGGGATACGCTTGCGCAAACCGGCCGAAACGGCAAAGGCGGAGTGACCCGAGGGGGCGGTGCCGGCCCCTGGCGGGCGCCGGCACCCGCCGCCCCGGTGGTCGGATCGTTCGCCACAGCTGCGCCAAATCGGGGCGAGCCGGTCGGCTTGGCCCTAGCGACAGCGTCCGGTCTTGTAGTCGATGCCGGCCGGGCAATCGCCCGCTGGGACCGGCGGGGCTTGCTCCACGCCTTCCGGCACGCGCGTATAGCTCGCGCCACAGCCGCTCAGCAGTATCAGCGCCAGCACCAGCGGCCAGCAGGGTTTCATGGCATGTTCCTCCCTGACGCGGTGCAACGCTCGATGGCTGCCGTGCCGCTGGGGCAGGGCGGTGCGGCAGCCACCCGCTTTCAGGCTTGCAGGTTTTTCAGTACCTCGTCGAGCATCTTCTTGGCGTCACCGAACAGCATCCGGTTGTTTTCCTTGTAGAACAGCGGATTGTCGACGCCAGCATAGCCGGACGCCATGGAGCGCTTCATGACGATGGAGGTCTTGGCCTTCCACACCTCCAGCACCGGCATGCCGGCGATGGGGCTGTTGGGGTCATCCTGTGCGCCCGGATTGACGATGTCGTTGGCGCCGATGACCATGGCGACGTCGGTCTCGGGGAAATCCTCATTGATCTCGTCCATCTCCAGCACGATGTCGTAGGGCACCCGCGCCTCGGCCAACAGGACGTTCATGTGGCCGGGCATGCGGCCCGCGACGGGGTGGATGGCGAAGCGCACATTCACGCCCTTGTCGCGCAGCAGCTGGGTGATCTGCTGGACGGTGTGCTGAGCCTGCGCCACCGCCATGCCGTAGCCGGGCACGATGATGACGTTCTGCGCGGCGCGCAACAGCTCGGCGGTTTCCTCGGCCGAGATCGGTGTGACTTCTCCCTCCGGGGCCGCGCCGGCTGCCGGACTGGTGCCGCCGCTGGTGCCGAAGCCGCCGGCGATGACCGACAGGAAGTGGCGGTTCATGGCCCGGCACATGATGTAGGACAGGATCGCGCCCGAGGAACCGACCAACGCGCCGGTGACGATCAGCAGATCGTTGTTCAGCATGAAACCGGTGGCCGAGGCCGCCCAGCCCGAGTAGCTGTTGAGCATGGACACCACCACCGGCATGTCGGCGCCGCCGATGGCCATGACCATGTGCACGCCGAAGGCCAGGGCGATGGCGGTCATCAGGTAGAGCGGCAGCAGCCCTTCGTGGCCCTCGACAGCGAGGAACCACCTCCCGATCACGATGGCGGCGATCAGCAGGCCGAGGTTGAGAAAGTGCCGCGCCGGCAGGATGACCGGCTTGCCGGTGATCTTGCCAGACAGCTTGCCGAAGGCGATGACCGAGCCGGAGAAGGTCACGGCGCCGATCAGGATGCCGACGTAGATCTCCACCTCGTGGATGGTCTTCTCCACGCCGGTCAGGCTGGCGGACGGATCGAGGTAGTTGGCGTAGCCGACCAGCACGGCGGCGAGACCCACCAGGCTGTGCATCAGTGCGACCAGTTCCGGCATTTCGGTCATCTTGACCTTGCGGGCCGCGTAGATGCCGATGTTGCCGCCGATCAGCATGGCGACGATCAGCGGCGCGTAGCCGCTGCCGGTGACCTTGGGGCCGGCCACGGTGGCCAGGATGGCGATGGCCATGCCGAGGATGCCGTAGAAATTGCCCCTGCGAGCCGTCTCCGGATTGGACAGGCCGCCCAGGCTCAGGATGAAGAGGATGGTGGCGGCGATATAGGAAACGGTGACGAGTCCTTGTGAAAACATGGTGGCGAACTCCTCGGCTTACTTGCGGAACATGCCGAGCATGCGCTGGGTGACCCAGAAACCGCCGGCCATGTTGATGGAGGTGAGGACCAGAGCGATGCCCGCCAGGATGACGATCTCGGGCGAGGAAATCTGCACCAGGGCACCGATGGCGATGATGCTGGAGATGGCGTTGGTGACGCTCATCAGCGGCGTGTGCAGCGCCGGGGTGACGTTCCAGATGACCATGTAGCCGACAAAGCAGGCCAGCACGAACACCGTGAAGTGCTCCATGAAGGCGGCCGGGGCATTGGCGCCGACCCACCAAAACAGGAGGCCGGCGCCGCCGATGCTCAGGGCGGTTTTTGCCCAGGCCGGCAGCAGCGCTGGCTTCTCCGCCTTCACGGCGGGAACGGTGGGCGACGCGGCGGCCGGCTTGGCGGCGGCGGAAACGGAAATCGGCGGTGGCGGCCAGGTGATGCCGCCGTCCTTGACCACGGTGGCACCACGGATCATCTCGTCGTCCATGTTGACGATAATGTTGCCGTCCTTCTCCTTGCACAGCTCCTCGATCAGGCGCAGCAGGTTGGTGGCGTACAGGGTCGAGGACTGCCGCGCCAGCCGGCTGGGCAGGTCGGTGTAGCCGATGATGGTGACACCGTGGCGCACGGCCACCTCGCCGGGCACGCACAACTCGCAGTTGCCGCCCTGTTCGGCGGCCAGGTCGACGATCACGCTGCCGGGCTTCATCGACTGGACCATGTCGGCGGTGATCAGCCGGGGCGCGGGCTTGCCGGGAATCAGCGCGGTGGTGATGACGATGTCGACGTCCTGGCACTGCCTCGCGATCATATCCCGCTGGGCCTTCTGGTAGGTCTCGCTCATGACTCTGGCGTAGCCGGTGGTCGAGACGCTCTCGTCCTCCCTGTAGTCGGGTTCGACCCACTCGGCGCCCATGGATTTGACCTGGTCCCGGACTTCCGGACGGGTGTCGCAGGCCCGCACGATGGCGCCGAGGCCGTTGGCGGCGCCGATGGCGGCGAGGCCGGCGACGCCGACGCCGATGACGAAGACCTTGGCCGGCGGCACCTTGCCGGCGGCGGTGATCTGGCCGGTAAAGAAGCGGCCGAATTCATGCGCGGCCTCGATGACGGCGCGATAGCCGGCGATGTTGGCCATGGAGCTGAGCGCGTCGAGCTTCTGCGCGCGCGAGATGCGCGGTACGCAATCCATGGCCAGCACCGTTGCCTTGCGGGCGGCCAGTGTCTGCATCAGTTCCGGGTATTGCGCCGGCCAGATGAAACTGATCAGGCTGGCGCCCTCCTTCAGGCTGGCCACCTCGTCGATGCCCTGTTCGGAGTGGGTTTCCGGCCCGCGCACCTTGAGGATGATGTCCGCCGCCGACCAGACACCCGCGCGATCCGCGATCTCGCAGCCCACGGCCCGGTAGGCCTCGTCGGAAAAGTTGGCGCCCGCTCCCGCGTCGCTCTCCACCGTGACGGAAAAGCCCAGCTTGATGAGTTTTTCGGCGACCTCGGGAACGGTGGCGACCCGCTTTTCCCCGGGGTGGATTTCTCTAGGGACACCAATTCGCATACGCGTTTCTCCTCGTTATAATTCGGCGCGCATCGCAGCCCGGACGGGTGTGCGCTGTTGGTTTATCGAATTCCTGGGTGGTGAATGTCCTTGAGCGGCGTTCGAAGGCTGCGCGGGATCTCTCCCTTGCCAGCCGCGTTGCCGCAAGGGGGTGACACGGGTCACTCCCTTGCGGGCCGCATCCCTGTGGGCGCCGGGTCTTTGTAAAGGAGATGCCGGGTGCGGTCAACATTTTCCTGGCGCCGCGACGAGGCCATCCGCCGCCGGACAAAGCCAGCTTCCCAACGCTTCAGACATCATGAATGAACTGATACAGGTCGACCAACTGACCCGCTATTACGACGACCACTGCGCCGTCGACAATGTCACCTTCAGCCTGCAGAAAGGCGAGATTCTCGGATTTCTGGGGCCCAACGGTGCCGGAAAATCCTCCACCATGCAGATGATCTGCGGGAATCTCGCGCCCACCTCCGGGCAGATTCTCGTCAACGGTATCGATATCCTCGACAATCCCAAGGAGGCCAAGCGCGAGCTTGGGTACCTGCCGGAGATTCCGCCGGTCTATCGGGAATTGACCGTCGACGAATTTCTGAACTACTGCGCGCGCCTGCACGGCATCGCCCGCGACCGGCAACGGGCCGCCCTGGAGCAGGCCAAGGAGCGCTGCGGCCTGACCGAGGTCGGGCAGCGGCTGATCGGCAATCTGTCGAAGGGTTACCAGCAGCGTGTCGGCATTGCCCAGGCGATCCTGCACATGCCGGCCGTCATCATCCTGGACGAGCCCACCGTCGGCCTGGATCCCTTGCAGATTCGCGAAATCCGCGAGCTCATCCGCGAGCTTGGCAAGGAGCACGGGGTCATTCTCTCGACCCATATCCTCCCGGAAGTGCAGGAGTCCTGCACCCGCGTACAGATCATCAACAAGGGCAAGCTGGTGCTGAATGACAGCATCGAGGGGCTGGAGCAGCAGATGCGCGCTTCCAGCCTGGTGGTCGAGACCCAGCAGCCGCCCGATCTCGCCCGCCTGGGTTCGGTGGCGTCGGTGCAGAAGATCGATGATCTCGGCGACCGGCGCTATCGCATCTTCCACGACAAGGAACACAACCCGGCCGAGCGGCTGGCCGAGCTGATCGTGTCCGCCGGCTGGGGGCTGCGGGAATTGACGCCCGAGCGACGCAGCATGGAACAGATCTTCATCGACATCACCCGGCAGACCTCGACCCCGGCGGACAATCAGGAGCAAACGGCATGATGGCCTTGGTCATTGCGGGACGTGAATTCCGCTCCCTGTTTCTTTCCCCGCTGGCCTGGACGATCCTGGGCGTGATCCAGATCATCCTGGCCTACATGTTTCTCGCCCAGCTTGATTACTACCTGATGGTGCAGGCGCGTATCGCCGGCATGGAGGAGGCGCCGGGCATCACCGACCTGATCGTGGCGCCGCTGTTCGGCAACGCCGGTGTCATCCTGCTGCTGGTCACGCCGCTGCTGACCATGCGCCTGATCAGCGAGGAGCGCCGCAACCGCACCCTGAGCCTGCTGTTCACCGCGCCGGTGTCCATGGCCGAGATCGTGCTCGGCAAGTATCTTGGGGTGATCGCCTTCCTGCTGGTCATGGTCGGCATGATCCTGCTCATGCCGCTCTCGCTGCTGCTGGGCGGCGGGCTGGACGGCGGCAAGCTGGCGGCCTGCGTGATGGCCCTGACCCTGTTGCTGGCCGGGTTCGCTGCCGTCGGCCTGTACATGTCGGCGCTGGCGGCACAGCCCACGGTCGCCGCCGTCAGCACCTTCGGCGCCCTGCTGCTGCTGTGGATCATCGACTGGTCCTCGCAGGCCAGCGGCAAGGGCGGTGGCGTGCTCGAATACCTGTCCTTGCTGCGCCATTACGAGGGGCTGCTCAAGGGCCTCATCACGACGACCGATCTCCTCTATTTCGTGCTGTTCATCACCACCTTCCTGGTCTTGAGCATTCACCGCCTGGACAACGATCGCCTGCAAAAATGAAGATCAACCGCAAGACGCATCTCGAAATCCGCCTGCAGAACCTGCTCTTCAGCCTGCTGTTTCTGGTGGCTGTCGGCCTGCTGGCGTGGCTGAGCACCCAGTATTCCGCCCAGTTCGACTGGACGGCCAGCCATCGGCATACCCTGTCCGAGGCCAGCCTTAAGGTGCTGGGGCTGCTCAAGGAACCGGTCACCATTACCGCTTATGCCCGCGAGAACCAGCAGGTGCGCGATCCGATACGCGACCTGGTCGAGCGCTATCGCCGCACCAAGCAGGATGTCGCGCTCAGCTTCGTCAACCCGGACACCCAGCCGGAGAAGGTGCGCCAGCTGGGGATACAGGTCGATGGCGAACTGGTAATCGAGTATCAGGGACGCACCGAGAAGATCCAGGAGCCGGGGGAGACCAGCCTGACCAACGCGCTCCAGCGCCTGGCCACGGCTGAGGAGCGTCATGTGGTGTTTCTGGAAGGGCATGGCGACCGCTCGCCGCAGGGCAGGGCCAATCATGACCTGCAACAGTTCGCGGATGAGCTCAAGCGCAAGGGCATCAATGTCTCCATGGCCAATCTGGCCGTCACCCCGATCATTCCCGACAACACCGACGTGCTGGTCATCGCCGGTCCGCGCACGAACCTGCTGCCCGGCGAGGTGAAGCTGATCCAGGATTACGTCACCAAGGGCGGCAACCTCTGGTGGCTGGGCGATCCGGGCGATCTGCATGGCCTGGTACCGCTGGCGGAACAGCTGGGCGTGACGTTCCTGGCGGGTACCATCGTCGATGCTTCCACCCAGTTGCTCGGCATCGACGACCCGACCTTCGCCCTGGTCGCCGACTATCCGCCGCATCCGATCACCCAGGGGTTTCAGCAGATGACCCTGTTCCCCGCCGCGGCGGCGCTGGGGCAGAACGACAAGAGCGATTTCGAGAAGGAGCCGTTGCTGACCACCTTGCAGCGCTCCTGGACCGAGACCGGTCCCATCGAGGGCAAGATCGCCTTCGACGCGGATAAGGGCGAACGGCAGGGGCCGCTGGAACTGGGCTATGCCATCAACCGCGCCATCAGCCCGCCGGAACCGGCGAAAAAGCCGGATGCCAAGGCCGACGGCGGGCAACCGCCGGCGGCGCAAACGCCCAGCGAGCAGCGCATCGTCGTGGTCGGGGACGGCGATTTCCTCTCCAACGCCTTTCTCGGCAATGGCGGCAACCTGGAACTGGGTCTGAACATGATCCAGTGGCTGAGCCATGGGGATGCGCTGATCAACATCCCGGCCAAGGTCGCGCCGGATCGCAAGCTGCAACTCTCGCCGCTGGCGTCCGGTACCATCGCCGTCGGTTTCCTGTTTGTCCTGCCCATCCTGCTGATTGGCACGGGGGCCTGGATCTGGTTCAAGCGCCGGGGGAGCTGAGCATGAAGTCGCGGCTGTTGATCAACCTGGTGCTGCTGGTCGTGATCGCGGTGCTGGGGCTGGTGGCCTACCTCAAGCCAGGCAAAGAGGAAGCGGAAACCGTGCCGCTACTGACCCTGGACACCCAGTCCCTGAAGCGCATCGGCCTGCAGAACAAGACCTCAATGGCGTTCGAAAAGGACGTCACCGGGGTATGGCGTCTGAGCTCGCCATTTGCCGCACCGGTCAACTCGATACGCATCGGCCAGTTGCTGGATATTGCCAAGGCCAACAGCGAGGCCCGTTACCCGGTCAAGTCCGATGAGCTGGCCCAATTTGGCCTGGACAGGCCGGAGGCGACCCTGACTCTGGGCGATACCGTGCTGCAGTTCGGCGGCACCGATCCCATCAACATGCGCCGGTATGTCCGTTTGGGCGATACCCTGCACCTGGTGGATGACAGCTTTTTCCACCATCTGACCGCCTCGGCGGTGGATTACGTGGACAAGAAGCTGCTGCCGGAAGATGCCAGGATTCAGCGCATCGGCTTACCGGGCGTCGCGTTCAGCCGGGGTGCCGACGGCCAGTGGAAGTCCGAGCCGGCGGCCGACGACAAGACCGATCCCGCAGAGCTGGCGTCGGCCTGGGCCACTGCCCGGGCCATCGAGGTCAAGCATCTCGAGGCGGTGCCGGTGGGGGACGTGCTGAGCATTGCCCTGTCGGAGGGGGAGCCCATCGAGTTCGTGATCGTCCAGCGGCAGCCTGCGTTGCTGCTGGCGCGCAAGGATCTGCTGCTCCAGTACGAGATCACCAGCGACGTGGCCCGTGAACTGCTCAACCAGCCAGCCCCGGAAGCCAGTCCGCCATCCACGCCCGGCAAGCCGCAATCTACTTCCGGCACCAGCCCGGGGTATCACGAGGATGACGCCGACGAGCCCGATGAGGCGGCGGAATCGGTTGAGGACGATCACGAAGACGCCGCGGATCATGATTAGGCGACATCCTCGGCACTGAATCTTCCGTACCCGCCGTGCCTGAGCTGCCCGAAGTCGAAACGACACTCCGAGGTATTCGGCCGTACCTGCACGGTCACTTGGTCCACGCGCTTCAGGTTCGCGAGCCGCGTTTGCGCTGGTCGGTCGCGGCGGATTTGCCCGAGCGCTTGCAGGGCCAGAAAGTCCATGCCTTGGAGCGGCGCGGGAAATACCTGCTGATCCGGGTAGGGGAGGGGTGTCTGATAGTCCATCTTGGCATGTCGGGCAGCCTGCGGGTGACGGAATCGGCCACTCCGCCCCGCAAACACGATCACTACGACCTGCTTCTGTCCACTGGTCTCTGCCTGCGCTTTCACGACCCACGCCGCTTCGGGTGCCTGCTGTGGACCGATGCCGAGCCGCACCGACACCCGCTGCTGGCCGGTTTGGGCCCCGAGCCTCTGGAAGATGGATTCGATGGCTATTACCTGTTCGGGCGATCGAGGGGGCGCCGCCAGGCCGTCAAGCCATTCATCATGGACAGCAGCATCGTGGTTGGTGTGGGCAACATCTACGCCAGCGAGGCGCTGTTTCGGGCCGGCATTGCGCCCCAGCGTGCCGCGGGGCGGATTTCCCGCGAACGATATCAGCGGCTGGCCGAATCCATCCGGACAGTCCTGGCGGCGGCCATCGTGCAGGGCGGCACAACGCTGCGTGATTTCGTCAATGAGAGGGGTCAGCCGGGCTACTTCAAGCAGACCCTGCATGTCTATGACCGGGCCGGCCAGCCTTGCCGGCATTGCGCGACGCCCATCAGCGTCGACCGGCTGGGGCAGCGTTCCACGTTCTGGTGTCCGCGCTGCCAGCGCTGACTGGCGGGGTCCCGGGTAATCCCGGGACGCTGGACTGATGGGGGCATCCGGCCCTGGACTATAATCGCGACCACTTTTTGAACCCCCGCTTGCAGGAGCATATCGGCATGATTCAGGACACTCCCATCCGTCAATTTCTGGATGAACTGGCCAGCGCGTCGCCGACGCCGGGCGGGGGCAGTGTTGCTGCCATCATGGGCGCTCTGGGCGCGGCCCTGGTGGCGATGGTTTGCCAATTGACGCTGGGCAAGAAAGGCTACGAGTCGGTGGATGCGGAGATGGCCGAGATCTTCCCCGCAGCCGAGGCATTGCGGGGCCGCATGCTGGCCTTGGTGGCCGCCGATATCGAGGCCTTTGATACCGTCATGGCGGCTTACCGGTTACCCAGGGAGCCTGACCCGGTCGCGCGCGGCGAGCGTATCCAGTCTGCCCTCAAGGCTGCCACCCGTGTGCCGCTTGACTGTGCCCATGCCTGCATGGAGCTGATTCAGCTGTGTCAGTCCGTGGCCGACAAGGGCAACAGGAATGTCATCAGCGATGCCGGTGTTGGCGTGATGGCGGCCAGCGCGGCCTTGCGCAGCGCCGCCCTGAACGTGCAGGTAAATACGGGGAGCATCCGTGACGAGGCGTTCGTGGCGGCGGCGCAGGAGGAGTTGAACGGCTTGCTCCGCGGACTCGAGCAGGTTGAAAGCACCTATGAGACGGTGAAAGCGAGGCTGTGAGACCACCGAGAAACCCGGCAACCGGCGAACTGGTCTCGGATGGTCATGAGGTCTTGACCTTCACCTGACAAGGTTATATGATTCGCTTTCTTGATGGAGCGTCCAGCAGCGACTCAAGTTAGGCTCTACGGGGTATAGCGCAGTCTGGTAGCGCGTCTGCTTTGGGAGCAGAATGTCGGGGGTTCGAATCCCTCTACCCCGACCAAGAAGCGCTTGTAGCTCAGCTGGATAGAGCATCGGCCTTCTAAGCCGAGGGTCGCAGGTTCGAGTCCTGCCAAGCGCGCCACCATCAGCGACCCATGCCATGGTGACTGTAGCTCAGTTGGTAGAGTCCAGGATTGTGATTCCTGTTGTCGCGGGTTCGAGCCCCGTCAGTCACCCCACCCGCACCGACGGGTGTAACAAGTTTCCGGGCCGTTAGCTCAGCTGGTAGAGCAGTGGACTCTTAATCCATCGGTCGTAAGTTCGAATCTTACACGGCCCACCAAAAACAACAATTAAATCAAGCGATTACAGCAATGTGATCGCTTTTTTTATGCCTAAAATCTGCTTGCACACCGCTTACACACTTACCTGAGCGGGTCACGAGTTGCACACGGAAAGGAATTGTCCATTCTGCTGACCGGCTGTACAGTTGCAGCATGGCCCAGCAATCTGCGACGACACATACGATCATCCCTAAACAGCTCGTCGTCTATCGGCGCGAGCGCAGTGACGTGTGGCAATGTCGCTTTAAGGTGGCGGGTACGTGGCAACGCGCATCGACGAAGCAAAGCTATCTGCAAGCGGCCATAAAACGTGCCAATGAGTTGCTGATCGAAGCGGAGATACGCTGGCGCAGCAACTTACCCGTTGTCACGCGCAAGTTTCGCGATGTGGCACGCTTGGCGATTGAGTGAACGGCCCCGGGTATCGAGGAGGCCAGTTGGTTTAAGTTGAGGCCGATGTGGCGGCCTCACTGGCGAGTTGCCGCCAGTAGTTTGCCTCAGCTTCTGCCGGAGGGATGCCCCCAATCGGCTTGAGCAGTCGGATGTGGTTGAACCAATGCAGCCATTGCAGGGTGGCCAGTTCCACGGATTCCCTGGTTTTCCAGGGGCCCCGGCGGTGAATCCATTCGGCTTTGTACAGCCCGTTGATGGTCTCGGCCAGCGCGTTGTCGTAGGAGTCGCCCTTGCTCCCGACCGAGGGTCGGATGCCGGCTTCGGACAGGCGTTCCGTGTACCGAATGGACAGGTATTGCGACCCCCTGTCCGAATGGTGCACCAGGGCATTGGCAGCGGGCTGACGCTCGTACAGGGCCTGCTCCAGCGCATCAAGCACGAAGTCCGTCTGCATGGTGCGGCTGACGCGCCAGCCCACGATGCGCCGGGCAAACACGTCGACGACGAAGGCCACGTACAGCCAGCCCTGCCACGTGCTGACGTAGGTGAAGTCCGACACCCACAGTTGATTGGGACGCTCGGCCTTGAACACCCGATTGACCCGGTCCAGCGGGCACGGCGCTGCTGCATCTGGCGTGGTCGTGCGAACGCTCTTGCCTCGACGCGCGCCCTGCAGCCCCAGGCGCCTCATCAGCCGCTCGACCGTGCAACGCGCCACCCGGATGCCTTCGCGGTTCATCTGCAGCCAGACCTTGTCGGCACCGTAGACCTGCCAGTTGGCGTGCCACACGCGCTGGATGTCAGCCGCAAGGGCCTGGTCACGCTGGGCGCGGGCGCTGCGCAGTTCAGGCCGGCGCCGGCGGGCCGCGTGGCGCCAATAACACGACGGGGCCATCTGCAACACCTGGCAGATGGACTCGACCCCGAACATGTTGCGGTGCTGGTCGATGAAGCGCTTCAGCTCTTCAAACGGCGGTCGAGCTCCGCCTGGGCGAAAAACGCGCTGGCGGCCTTGAGGATGTCGTTGGCGCGGCGCAGCTCCTTGTTCTCACGCTCCAGTTGCTTGAGGCGTTCGCGCTCGCTGCTGCTCAGGCCATCACGCTGGCCGGCATCGACTTCCTCGCGCTTGACCCAGTCCAGCAGCGTCTGCGGCACGCAGCCAATCTTGGGCGCAATCGATTCCACGGCTGCCCACAGCGACGGGTAGTCGCCCCGGTGCTCTTGCACCATGCGCACAGCGCGCTCGCGCACCTCGGGTGAGAACTTTGTTGACTTGTTCATGGCTCCATCTTCTCAAGTGTTGGAGCCTCCTCAAAACCCGGGGCCGTTCACGTCTCGACGGTGCCGGCGTCAAAAGCGATCTAGCTCGATGCGACAGCTTTTTTGACAAGCGCCGGGGCTTGTCTCCCACCAGCTGCCAGGCCCGCGTATAGAGGTTTTGCTCCACGAATCCCATGCGCACTGCCCCGCGGACAGCTGTGGCGCTCCCGGAAGCTTATCTCGCCGATCAGGTCTAAATGAACCAATCTGATCCAGAAAGTGGTTTTTTTGCCGGTGGCTGGTTGTGGAGAGCCGGTTGGCATGATTTAATGGTTTCGACGCAATACGTAATGTCGCGTCGATTCTCTTCAGACAGTCCAGGAGCCGCCAGTGAAAACCTTCGAAAAATTACTGCTCGAGAACAAGGCTTGGGCGCAGGATATGGTGCTCGCTGATCCCAACTTCTTCAGCCGTCTTGCCGATGTGCAAAAGCCGGAAGTTCTCTGGATCGGCTGTTCGGACAGCCGGGTGCCGTCCGAGATCGTTGTCAATGCCCAGCCAGGCGAGATCTTCGTCCACCGCAACATCGCCAACCAGGTCATCACGACCGATTTCAACAGCCTCAGTGTGCTGCAGTACGCGGTTGATGTACTGAAGGTCAACCATGTCATCGTCTGTGGCCACTACAATTGTGGTGGCATCCGCGCCTCCCTGAAGAAACAGAATCCCAACCTGCTGATGGTCAACAAGTGGCTCAAGCACATCAAGGATGTCTATCGGCTGCACGAAGGGGAACTGGACGCCCTGGGCTCGGAGGATGCGCGTGTCCATCGCCTGGTCGAGCTGAACGTCATCGAGCAGATTTACAATCTGGCACATACCTCCATCATCCAAGGCGCCTGGAACCAGGATCGCCGGCCGATACTGCATGGCTGGGTTTACGGCTTGCAGGATGGGATCATCAAGGAGCTCATCAGCCTGCCGCCGGGCAGTCAGCTCAGCCCCATCTACGAGTACGCCGACGTGGCCTGATGCCCCGGCCGGCGGAGCTGGTTTTCTCGATACCTTCCAGTTGTGAGCGATGAGGAGGATGTCACATGAGATACCCGCGCACGTTTCACCCTGTCGGCCTGCCACGCCGGCAGGAATCCGGCAGCCGGGCAACACAGCGGCTCTGGCGGTCCCCAGCCGTCGTCTACTCCCTGCTGGTGCTGGTCTTCTGGCTGTTCGGGGGCGTCATCCTGGGCACCATCCTGCACATGTTGCACATTCTGATCGAGGTGCTGGAACTGGCGCTGGAGCACCTGCTGGAGGCCCTCTTTCATGTGGAGGGCCATACCGCGCAGATGTATACCGCATGGGTCGGCTTCACCATCTTCATGATGCTGGCGGCCTGCATCTGGTGCTGTGCCCGCCGGGCGTTCCGGGCCCGTTTCTGCTCCCGGGGCGAGGCTTTGCGGGCGTTTTGCTCTTGGGCGCTGGCGCACTGGGGCACCCTGACGCCGCCGGCGCTGGTGTTGGCCTTCAGCGCGCTGTTGCTGTAGATGGCACCGATCGATGTTCTTGCCGGGGGCTGTGGCGGGGACGGAATCCCGTCGCGCCGCCGGCTCGACGCAGCACCTTTGCGGTATTCGCGCCTGCCCTCAACCTGGTGGGCAGCGGTCCGATGCGGGCGGCTTTCGTCCGCTGCCCCGCGAAGTCAGGCCGTATCGGCACGCCCATGCCAACGGCTAAATCTATGGGTTTCTCTCCGTAAACGGGGATAATTTCATCGCCAACCGAACCTTTCCAGCGAGGTCGCATTCATGAAATTTCTGGCCGTTCATCCCAGTCCGCTGATGTACACGAAGATCTTTCTGCGGCTGGAGCCCTTGGGGCTGGAACTGGTCTGCGAGACCGTGCGGCGTCGCGGGCATGATGTGCGGCTCATCGACCTGCAGGCGGAACCTCAGGCGGCGCTGTTCAGGCTGTTCGACGATTATGCACCGGATGTCGTCGGCTTCTCCCTGAACTATCTGGCCAATGTTCCGGAGGTGGTGGACCTGGCCAAGGCGCTGAAGCAGCGCCGACCGGGCTGCTTCATTTTCGTTGGCGGTCACAGCGCGTCCTTTATTGCCCATGACCTTCTCAATCATGGTGAAGGCCTGATCGACTGCGTGATCCGGGGCGAGGGGGAATCCGGTGTCACGGCCCTGTTCGAGGCGCTGGAAGAGGACCGGACGGCCATCGCCCAGGTTGCCGGCGCCGTGACGCTGGAGGGGGAAGGCCCACCCCCCCGGTTTGTCGAGAACCTGAACGACATCGGGCCTGCCCGCGACCTGCTGCGCAACCGCCGCAAGTACTTCATCGGCACACTGGACCCCTGTGCCTCCATCGAATTCTCGCGTGGCTGCCCCTGGGACTGTTCCTTCTGCAGCGCCTGGACCTTCTACGGCCGCAGCTACCGGGTGCTGGGGACCGAGCGGGTGATCGAGGATCTGCAACGTATCCGCGAGCCCGGTATCTTCATCGTCGACGATGTGGCCTTCATCCAGGACAAGCACGGCTTCGAGATCGGCGAGGCCATCGCTCGCCATGGCATCAGGAAGAGCTACTATCTGGAGACCCGGGGCGATGTGTTGCTGCGCAACAAGGAGGTGTTCAGGTTCTGGAAGCAGCTCGGCATGGAATACATGTTTCTCGGGGTCGAGGCCATCGACGAGGAGGGGCTGCAGAAATTCCGCAAGCGGGTCAGCCTGGGCAGGAACTTCGAGGCACTGGCATTCGCCCGCTCGCTGGGGATCACGGTGGCCATCAACATCATCGCCGATCCGGACTGGGACCGCGACCGTTTCGAGGTCATCCGCCAGTGGTGCATGGAAATCCCCGAGATCGTCAACATCAGTGTCAACACGCCCTATCCCGGCACCGAATCCTGGCTTACCGAATCGCGCAAGCTGACCACCCGCGATTACCGGCTGTTCGACATTCAGCATGCGGTGCTGCCGACCCGTCTGCCCCTGCCGGAGTTCTATGCGGAACTGGTCAAGACCCAGCAGGTGCTGTTCAAGAAACACATGGGCTGGGCTGCGGTGCGTGACACCCTGAAAATCCTCGGTGGCCACCTGTTGCACGGGCAGACCAATTTCCTGCGCAGCCTGTGGAAATTCAACAGCGTCTTCAACCCCGAGTTGCAACTGGCGGACCACCGGCAGCCAGTCAAGTACGAGATGTCACTGCCGCCGGCGCCCTCCGAGGAGCGCATCCGGCAAAAAACCCTGTATGTGCACAGGAACCTGGGGCGGCGCGGGCGCTCGCTTGACGATGCCAGCGAGCGTTTCGTCGACGAGACCCGCATGTCCGAGGCGCTCTGAGGGCACGCGGCAGGCCAGGCCGGGCAAGTGGATGCGCCGCCCCCTAAGACGGGGAATGTCTCAGCTTTCCGAGGGTGACGGCGAACCGGATGCTGTCGCCCGATTCCGCCGCAGCGACGATTTCAGGTCATCCGCCTGGTGCAGCGCCGCATCGGTATCTTCCGCCAGCACGTTGAAATGGCCCATCTTGCGGCCAATGCGGGCCGACTTCTTGCCATACAGGTGGAGCAGGACATTCGGCTGGCTCAGCAGTCGATCCCAGGCGGGTTCGCCGTCCTGCCAGATGTCGCCGAGCAGGTTGACCATCACGGCCGGACTCAGCAGGCGGGTGTCGCCTGGCGGCAGGCCGCAGAGCGTGCGCACCTGCTGCTCGAACTGGCTGGTGAGCGTGGCATCCAGCGTGTAGTGCCCGCTGTTGTGGGGACGGGGCGCAATTTCGTTGATGACCAGGCTGTCGTCATTCAGCACGAAAAACTCCACCGCCAGTACGCCGATGTAGTCCATCGCCTCGGCCAGCCGCAGGGCCATGACACGTGCCTGTTCCGCCACGGCCGGTGCAATGCGCGCCGGAACGATGCTGACATCGAGGATGCCGCCTTCGTGCCGGTTTTCCGCCACCGGAAAGCAGATTTCCTCGCCGGGACCGGTGCGCGCGACGATGACCGAGATCTCCGTCCTGAGCGGGAGCAAGCGTTCCAGTACGCATGGTTTCTCGCCCAGCGTGCGGAATGCCGATCGGGCTTCCTCGGCCGTGCCGACGCGAATCTGGCCCTTGCCGTCGTAGCCCAGGCGGGCCAGTTTGAGAATGCCCGGCAGGCAGTCGCCCAGCGGCGCGTCGAGATCGACCGGCCCGTGAATAGCGCGATACGGCGCCACCCGCAGACCCGCTTCGGCGATGAAGCGTTTTTCCGCGATGCGGTCCTGGGCGATGGCGACACTGGCGGCGGCGGGAGAGACTTTTACCCGCTCGGCCAGCCGGGCAAGGCAACTGGCCGGTACGTTCTCGAATTCGGTGGTGACGGCCGCGCAGGTTGTCGCCAGTCGGTCCAGGGCATCGGCATCGTCATAGGGCGCGCAGATGTGGACATCGGCCAAGGTACCGGCTGGGCAGTCGGCATCGGGTTCCAGAACGGTGATCCGATACCCCATCGAGCGGGCAGCGACGGTGAACATGCGGCCCAGCTGGCCGCCGCCGATGATGCCCAGCATGGCGTTGGGAAGTATGAAGCTAGCCATTTAGACTTTCTTGGTTCCTTGTGGATCAATTGTTTATTAAGGGTGGCCATTGCACTGATCACCCTGTGCGCACATATTTTCGCATGTGCCCACTACACAAAAGCTATCCAGCATAGCGTTACCTGATGCTCCATGACAGGCTGGGAAAAACCTCCACCATTTCCCTTGCCCACCCGTCCCGTCAAAAAATCAGTCCGCTCGGTGTCGCTTTGGCGCTCAGGGCGGGTTGAACCGCCCTGACTTTCCCGGAGGCTCCAACCTTTGAGAGGATGGAGCCATGAAGAAGTCCACCCAGTACTCCCCGGAAGTCCGCGAGCGCGCCGTACGCATGGTCCGCGAGCATCAGGACGAGCCTGAATCCCGGTGGGCAGCGACCTGCTCCATCGCCGGCAAGATTGGCTGTACGCCTGAAACACTTCGGCTCTGGGTGCGTCAGGCCGAGCGTGACGACGGCGAGCGCGAAGGGCTGACTACCACGGAGCGTGAGCGGCTCAAGGCGCTGGAGCGCGAAGTCCGCGAACTGCGTCAGGCCAAGGAGATCCTGCGCAAGGCCTACGGGGTCGAACCGATCGGCAAGGTATTGCCGATGGCCCCCTCGACCTACTACAAACATGCCGTCCGCAAGGCCGACCCTGAACGGCTGCCCACTCGCCTTCGCCGGGATGAGGCACTCTGTGCCCAGGTTCAGCGCGTCTGGAGCGAAAACGTCGAGGTCTACGGCGTACGCAAGGTCTGGCGACAGCTGCGACGCGAAGGCTTCGACATGGCGCGCTGCACGGTCGAACGGCTGATGCGCCGGCTGGGGCTGCGTGGTGTGGTTCGTGGCAAGACACTTCGTACTACTGTCAGCGACCGAGCGACGCCGTGCCCGCAGGATCACGTCAATCGCCAGTTCCAGGCCAGTCGCCCGAACACCCTGTGGGTCTCGGATTTCACCTGCGTCTCCACCTGGCAGGGCTTTGTCGATGCCGCCTTCATCATCGACGTCTTTGCCCGGCGAATCGTCGGCTGGAGGGTATCCAGCCCGGCGCGCACCGACTTCGTGCTGGATGCTCTGGAGCAGGCGCGGTATGCCCATGCCCGCCCGCCCGTGCAGGGCGGGCTGATCCATCACCGTGACAGAGGCGTGCAGCATGTCTCGATCCGCTACACGGAGCGCCTGGCCGAGGCCGGTATCGAGCCTTCGGTGGGCAGCGTGGGCGATTCCTGCGACAACGCCCTGGCCGAGACGATCAACGGCCTGTACAAGGCGGAAGTGATCCATCGTCAGCCTTGGAAAAGCCGTGAGGCCGTGGAGCTGGCGACTCTGACCTGGGTGGACTGGTACAACAACCGCCGGCTGCTGCGTTCCATCGGCAACATCCCGCCGGCGGAAGCTGATGCCGCGTATTATCGACAACTCGACGAGTCAGCCCGGGTGGCATGACTCAAACCAGAGAGCCTCCGGAATTCTCGGGGCGGTTCAGGTTGGAGGCTTTTTGGGGCTTTTTTCGCCTCCGAACCCCGCCGCTGGGCGAATCTCGGGCGCGCCCCGCCGCAGGCAGTCGCCACTTGGAGCACCGGGATGAAGGTTGGCAACGTCATCAACCGGGTCAGGTTGTCGGCGATAAACCAGAACACCGCTTGATGACGTCCCCCCCGGTCTTGTAGCGCCCGCTGGTGGACTCGGCCAGCGCATTATCGTAGCTGCCGCCCCGGCAACCCACCGAGGCTTAATGCCGGCTTCGGCGAGGCGCTCCGAGTCGCGAATCGGCAGGTATTGCGAGTCCCGGTCCGAAGGGTGAACCAAGGCGACAGGGACTGGTCCAGGGCGTCGGGGGCACGAAGTCAGTCTGCATGGTGCGACTGACCTGCCAGCCCTGCCAGGTTGAGACGTCGGTAAGTCCGACACCCACAGCTCGTGGGGCGGCTGGCCTTGAACACCCGATTGACGCGGTCCAGCGGGCACGGCGCCGAGGTATCTGGCAGCGTGTCACGACACGCTGCCCCTGCCGTGCGCTGCAGCCAGACCTTGTCAGCCTCGTAGACCTGCCCGTTGGTATGCCATACGATATTCTTTAGATGTCGGGCGCACGGTAATGCATGACGGGGTATCTGAGGTTCCTGTGGTGGTGCTCAACAGCATTGCCCGTTCGGTCGTCGACAGCCTGCGGAGCTTGTATCCCGATTCTGTCTTCACTGATCAGAACGGGAAGGGCAAACGGAACCGGCTAGCACGGATGAACAACGAGGCTTAGCGTATGGCACGCGAGAGGGCCGACTTGCCGATGGGGCGGGTTCACGATCTGCGGCATACCTCCGGCCGACGCCTGCGGGCAGCCGGGGTATCGCTAGAAGATCGCCAGGACCTGTTGGGATACAAGTCGAATCGGATCAGCTTCTGGTGAAGCTGATCCGCCAGAGCACAACTGCGCAAACCCTACACGAACGCCGCGAGGTTGCGAAATAGCGTTCTAGGTCATCGGGTTACAGTGGCAAAATGCTCCCCGTGAGACCGCCATGGCATTGGCCAGCGCGTGTTTCATCGCAGGCGTCAGGAGAGGAGCGTCGGGGAGCCCATGTGGTCGCGGCTCAATCGATTTCCGGCAGCTGGGCGTCCAGCACGCTTTGTGTCTGCCGGTTGCGGAACTGCTGCAACCGTTCGCGTATTCCATCGTCATGGTTGGCCAGCAGCGCGGTAGCGAACAGCGCCGCGTTCACGGCGCCTGCCTCGCCGATGGCGAAGGTGGCGACCGGAACGCCCTTGGGCATCTGCACGATCGACAGCAGCGAGTCCTCCCCACACAGGTACCTGCTCGGCACCGGTACCCCGAGTACCGGCACCGTTGTCTTGGCGGCCAGCATGCCGGGCAGGTGCGCCGCCCCCCCTGCACCGGCAATGATGCAGGTCAGCCCCCGTTCACGGGCCGTTTCCGCGTATTCGAACAGCAGGTCCGGCGTCCGGTGGGCGGATACGATCCGGGTCTCGCAGGGTATGTCCAGTTCCTTCAGCTGGCGGGCTGCCAGTTGCATGATGTCCCAGTCGCTGGCGCTACCCATGACGATGCCGATCTGAACCATGGTCGATCATCCGCAAAAAAGCGGACATTCTAGCCTAGTTGACTGATATGACGACAAACCGGCTTGCCTCGGTCGAAAGCACCGAAACTTCATCCAGCCTCAGCGAGACCAAACCACCATGAAACCCCTCTCCACCGTCGATCCTGCCGAAGCGGCCCGCTTCGAAAAACTGGCCAACCTCTGGTGGGATGCCAGTGGTCCGTTCTGGCCCCTGCATGCCATGAATGCACTCAGGGCAGGTTACATCCGTGATCTGTCGATTCGCCGGCTGGGATGGGTCGGATCAGCGGAAAAACCTCTGCGCGGTCTGCGCGTGCTCGATATCGGCTGTGGTGGCGGGCTTCTCAGTGAAGCCCTCGCCCATTGGGGCGCCCAGGTGCACGGGGTGGATATGGTCGAACGGAACATCCGCATCGCCGGGCGGCACGCGCAAGCGCAGGGGCTCGATATCCGCTACGAGTGCGGTACCGTCGAACAGTTGGCGCAGCGACAGCTCATGTATGACCTGGTGCTCAACATGGAGGTGGTCGAGCATGTCACCGACCTGCCGTTGTTCATGCGCGGCTGCGCGAGCCTGGTCAGGCCGGGCGGCATCATGTTCGTGGCGACCCTCAACCGGACGCTGGCGTCCTTTCTGGCTGCCATCGTCGGCGCCGAATACATGTTGCGCTGGTTGCCCAGGGGTACGCATCAATGGCGAAAGTTTCCCCGGCCTGACGAAATCGAGAGACTCCTGAAGGATGACGGGCTGTCCGTGGTCGAGCGGACCGGTGTGACGGTGAATCCGTTCACCCGCCGGTTCCGCCTGACGTCGTACCTCGGCGTCAATTATCTGCTGGTGGCGGTCAAGCCGGGTGCCTGACCGGCTTGACCCAGCGTCTCGCCAGGTAGTCGCGACGAAAGTCGAAGATGGCATTCAGCCGTCGCCGTATGAACAGCCAGTGAATCAGCTCGCCCAGCCAGCCCCAGGGCATTGCGTAGTGGACGATGTCTTCCATGACGATGCCTTCGGCCGCCGCCCGGAAGCGGTGTTCATGAAACCAGAAACGAAAGGGGCCGAGGCGCTGCTCGTCGACGAAGCGAGACAGGTGTTCCACATGCTTGATTTCGGTGACCCAGGTCATGGGGATACCGGCCACGGCAGCGATCCGGTAGGTGATGATCAGGCCCGCGTAAATGTCCTCGGGCACTTCGGAGGTGATGCGGAAGCGCAGGAAATCCGGCGTTATCGCTTCCAGATTCCGCGGCGTCGAGAAGAATGGCCAGGCTTCCGCCAAGCTGATGGGCAATGGTTGCGAGCGGGTCAGGTGGTGGATTCTCATGATTTCCTCGTCAGTCAGAGCCGCCACTGACAGCCTGGACCTTCAAATGCTCCCGATCATGGGCATTTTCCGCCGGCCAGGGCGCCTCGGGTAACCAGTAAACATCCGGGAAGAATTCCTGAAGATGGGTGGGCAAGGCTCCTGCCGCTTGACCCCTGGATATGGCTCTCTTAGCCTGATTCCTGCCATCCGTGATTGTGACGGCCGACGCCCCCTGCCGCCAAGCTCCGCAATCCTGCCGCTGTGCCCGCGAAACCTGGCCTCTGGTCTTGCTTGAATCTGCCATTGGACTTGCGGCGGGACTGATGGCGGCCAGCCGGGCCTGAGGCGCCTCTTGGGGGGTCTGGAATGCCGTGGTGGCAGCGTGCGGTCAGGCATGGGAAACCTCGCGACTGTCCCGAGGCGTCAGCGGGGAAGGGCTGGGTTGGGCGGAGTGCCCAGGCATGCGGGGGCCTGCAATGGTCGCGCTGGCAGCCCGGCCGGCTCGCTGGCATGCCGGAAGTTCCTGATTATCGGTCGAGAGGTAGAGCCATGAACGATCCTGTCACTATCATGCTGGTCGATGACCATGCCGTAGTCCGGGCGGGTTACCAATTGTTGCTGAGTCAGATATCCCGGCTGAGCGTGATCTGCGAGGCCAGCACGGGGGAGGAAGCCTGCGAGAAATATCAGAAATTCCACCCCGATATCGTGGTGATGGACATGAACCTGCCGGGATTCGGGGGGCTGGAGGCGGTTCGCCGTATCCTTGCCCGGGATCCGGAGGCGAACATCCTGATGTTCAGCATCCATGACGAGCCCGTTTACGTCTCCCGCGCGCTGGATGCCGGGGCGCGGGGCTACATCAGCAAAAGCAGCGAGCCCGATGTGCTGGTCGAAGCCGTCGTCGCCTGCAGCACGGGCCAGGCGTTCATCGATCCCGCCCTGCGCGAGCGCTTTGCCCGTGCAACACGGCAGCTGGACAAACAGCCGGTCGCGCAGCTGACCCCGCGTGAATTCGACATCTTTCGCCTCATGTCCCAGGGCTACAGCGTGCGGGACACTGCCCAGGAATTGCGGATCGGCATCAAGACCGTGGCCAACTACGCTACCACCATCAAGGAAAAGCTCGGCGTGAAGTCGACGTCGGAACTGGTCCGGCTGGCTTACGAACAGCGCCTGAGTTTTCCGCCTCCGCCCCCTGATTCGACGCCCGTCGGTTAGCAGTCGGCGAGATTGCCCCCGGATGGATGGAGCAGGCCGCTTGTTCCAGGCGCTGCGCCGATTTTGGACATAAAAAAAAGCGATTCCTGTGAATCGCTTTCCTGTAACTGCCTGATTTTATGGAGGCGCGTGGCGGAGTCGAACCGCCCTGGATGGATTTGCAATCCACTGCATAACCGCTTTGCTAACGCGCCGCGAGAGGATTCGCAGGAGTCTTGGTCGATGACCCGGCGATGAAATTCGTTCACCCTGAATGAAAAAGCCGCTACGGGAGCGGCTTTTATGATTCATTTGGAGCGGGAAACGAGACTCGAACTCGCGACCCCAACCTTGGCAAGGTTGTGCTCTACCAACTGAGCTATTCCCGCCTCAACAAGCCATGCATTCTACGGGGTTGTTTTTGCCTTGTCAACAACCACGGTCTTCATGTCGCGCGAAAATGCCGGCATGGCGGCCCGCAGGTAGATGACCATCGACCAGAGCGTCAACGCTGCCGCCAGTACCAGCAGCCACTGCCCCAGGTATTGCAGGTTTTCGCGCCAGACATCCATCCCCAGCAGCAGGAGTGTGATGGAGACCATCTGGGCGGTGGTCTTCCACTTGCCCAACTCCGAGACGGCAACCTTCTTGCGCTCGCCAATTTCCGCCATCCATTCGCGCAGCGAGGCGATGGTGATTTCACGGCCGATGATGATGGCCGCGGCGACAGCCACCAATGGGCTGGGATCGGCCTGCACGATGAGCACCAGGGTGACGGCGACCATAAGCTTGTCGGCGACGGGATCGAGGAAGGCGCCGAAATGGGTGGTGAGTGCCATGCGCCGGGCGAGATAGCCGTCCAGCCAGTCAGTGATCCCGGCCAGGGAAAAGACAATGGCACAGGCCAGGTGCGCATGCGGCCAGGGCAGATAGAACAGCACCACCAGAACCGGGATCAGGAGTATCCGCAGCAGGGTCAGGTAGGTGGGGAGATTCAACTCCATAAGGCAAACTCAGGTTTCCTGTTCATGGAAGGTGTCGTAAATCCGCTGTGCCAGCTGTGCGCTGATGCCGTCGATGCGCGCCAGTGCATCGACCCCGGCCCGGCTGATCTCCCGCAGCCCGCCAAACTGCCGCAACAATTGCTGGCGTCGCTTGGGGCCGAGGCCGGGGATGTCCTCCAGCATGGACTGCCGACGCGCCTTGGCCCGGCGCTGCCGGTGGCCGGTGATGGCGAACCGGTGCGCCTCATCCCGGATCTGCTGGATCAGCAGCAAGGCAGGGGAATGAGAGGGTAGCATGAAAGGTCGGCCGGATTCCGCCGGAATCAGCACTTCCATGCCGGGTTTGCGATCCGGTCCCTTGGCGATGCCGAGGATGCGGATATTGGGGTACCCGATCCCGGCCAGTGCCTGGCTGACGGCACTCACCTGGCCTTTGCCGCCATCGATGAACAGGATATCGGGCGGCTCGATCTCGCCCGCCTGGATGCGCCGGTAGTGCCGGCTCACGGCCTGGGCGAGTGCGGCGTAGTCGTCGCCGGGCTGTATGCCTTCGATGTTGAAACGGCGGTAGGCCGACTTGACCGGCCCCTGACGGTCGAAGACCACGCAGGAGGCGACGGTCAGCTCGCCCTGGGTGTGGCTGATGTCGAAGCACTCCAGCCGTTTCGTCGGGGCCGGGCAGTGCAGGGCCTCGCCCAGCGCCAGAAAGCGGGCGTGCAGATCCTGGCGGTTGCTCAGTCTGGTCGCGAGGGCGCTCTCGGCATTGGTCACCGCCAGCTGCAGCCGCCGTGCACGCTCGCCGCGCAGTCGCGCGCTGACCCGCACGGCGTGACCGGCGTGCTCGCTCAGCATGGTTTCCAGCAGCGACTGATCGTCGAGCGGGTGATTGACCAGGATTTCCCTTGGTATCGGCTTGCCAAGGTAATACTGACCGATGAAGGCCTGCAGCAGGGCACCCGGCGTGGGTTCCTCGGGCATGTGCGGGAAGAAGCTCCGGTCACCGATATGCTGGCCGCCACGGATGAAGATCATCTGCACGCAGGCGACGTTGCCCTGGATCGCGCAGGCGATGATGTCGAGGTCGCCGTGCTCGCCGTGCACCGCCTGCTTTTCCAGCAGCGTGCGCAGGCTGGCGATCTGGTCCCGGTAGCGGGCGGCCTTCTCGAAGTGGAGTTCGGCGGCAGCCTTTTCCATGCGCCGCGCCAGCTGGTCGACCAGCTGGCGGCCATCGCCCTCCAGAAACATCAGCGTGTCCCGAACATCCTCGGCATAGCCGGCCTCGTCGATCAGCCCGACGCAGGGTGCCGTGCAACGCTCGATCTGGTACTCCAGGCAGGGGCGGCTGCGGTTTTCGAAATAGGCGTCGCGGCATTGCCTGACGGGGAAGATCTTCTGCAGCAGCTTCAGGCTCTCGCGGACGGCGCTGGCGCTGGGATAGGGTCCGAAATAGCGCCCACTCCGGCTCTTCGCGCCGCGATGAAAGGCCAGGCGCGGGAAGGGCTGGTGCGTGGAGACGTAGATGGATGGATAGCTCTTGTCATCCCGCAGGGTGATGTTGTAGCGCGGCCGGTATTGCTTGATGAGCTGGCTTTCCAGCAACAGCGCCTCGCCTTCGGTGTGCGTGACGCGCACGTCGATGCTGTGTATGCGGGCTACCATGGCCTGCTGCTTGGGCGAGCAGTCCTTGTGGCTGAAATAGCTGGAAACCCGCTTTTTCAGGTTCTTCGCCTTGCCGACGTAAATCACCTCGCCGCGCTCGTCCAGCATGCGGTAGACGCCGGGACGCGAGGTAAGGGCGTCGAGGAACGCCGGGATGTCGAAGAGCGGTGCGCTGGGCGGGGTCATGGGCGGCAGGCTGGGTGACCGGTTGCTCATTATAATGAGACGCTTCGGCGCGGAAACGCAGCCTCATCGCTACCGGTATTCACCCATGCACGACAAGCCGAATCCCCACCTGGTCAAGGGCCTGATCAACCAGTATCCCCTCATCTATCTACAGAGTCGCGAGGAGCAGCGGCTGGAGCGTCAGCTGACAGCGCTTTCCCGGGCTCATTACGGCGACGACCGGCCGATCATGCTCTGGAGCACGGCGCTGGGGCTCCAGGGCGATGCGGCCTTGTCCGAGCCGCTGGAGATGATCCGTATCCTGCGCCAGAGTAACCAGGAATGCTTCTATCTGTTGCGCGATCTGCCGGCCCTGTTCGCCGGCAATCCGGTGCTGGTGCGCGCCCTGCGGGATCTCTACCGCGATCTGGCGGGACAGAACCGCTTCGTCTTCATGTCCCATCCGGGGCTCCTGTTGCCGGATGAGCTCAAGGGGCAGCTGTGGCTGGTCGATATGGGCATGCCGGACGAACAGGAACTGCTGGGCTACCTGCAGGAATTGCTGGCCGTGGCCGGCAAGGCGGCGGCCGTCGACGAGGCCTGGTATCAGCAGTGTGCCACGGCGATGAAGGGGCTGATGCTGGACGAGGTCCGGCATCTGGCCCAGGGCTGGATTCACGAGAACCGCTTCGACCTGCACAGCGTCCTGCCGGACATCTATGCCGACAAGACCGCTGCCCTGCAGAAGGAGGGCTGCCTCCAGTTCATCTCCAAGAGCATCGAGGTCGACCAGGTCGGCGGGCTTGAAAATCTCAAGGAGTGGGTGCTCAGCCGCAAGTCCCTGTTCAGTCGGCAGTCCTTCCAGACCGGCATCCCGATGCCGGCCGGCATCCTGTTCATGGGCATCAGCGGCTGCGGCAAGAGCATGGCGGCCAAGGTCATTGCCAGTGCCTGGAACCTGCCGCTGGTGCGTCTGGACATGAACCTGGTGATGTCCGGTGCCTTCGGCTCGCCGGAATACGCCTTCGACAGCGCTCTCAGGACCGCCGAGAATATTTCGCCGCTAGTACTGTGGATCGATGAGATGGAGAACAGTTTCGGCTATGACAGCATGGGCGGGAGCACGGGCGGCAGCAGCAGCATTTTCTCCAGCTTCCTCACCTGGATGCAGGAAAAGCCGGCCCAGGTGTTCGTCGTCGCCACCGCCAACCGCATCGAGAAGCTGCCCGCCGAGGTCATCCGCAAGGGCCGTTTCGATCAGCTGTTCTTCCTCGATCTGCCCTCCGACGAGGAGCGCCGCGCGATCTTCCGCATCCACATCAAGGCTTATGGCGCCGATCCCGACACCTTCAACATGAACCTCCTGTCCATTGTCACCAAGGACTGGAGCGGCGCGGAGATCGAGCAGGCCGTCAAGGCGGCGCGCATCCATGCCTTCCAGGAGGGCCGGGTCTTCGACGAGAAGGACATCACCTACACCTCGGCGCGGATGGTGCCGCTGTCGCGCACGATGGAGGAGCAGATCAAGCATCTGCGCCAGTGGTCGCAGACCCGGGCGACGCCGGCATCCAAGAAGGCTGCCTAGCGCGGGCGGATTTACCCGCCTTGGCCGGCAGCCGGCTTTGCTAACATGCGCGCTTTTCGGCAGGCGCCTGCCGCTTTCCCTCATCCGGCGCCCCCGACGGGGCGCCGTCTGTTTTTCAGGACCTTAACCGCATGACCATACGTACCCGTTTCGCGCCCAGCCCGACTGGCTACCTGCATGTCGGCGGCGCCCGCACCGCGCTGTTTTCCTGGCTGTTCGCCCGCAAGCATGGCGGCACCTTCGTCTTGCGTATCGAGGACACCGACCTCGAGCGTTCGACCGCGGAATCCGTCAATGCCATTCTCGAAGGCATGACCTGGCTGGGGCTCGAATACGACGAGGGGCCGTTCTATCAGACGCATCGCTTCGATCGCTACAAGGCGCTGATCCAGCAGTTGCTCGACGAAGGCAAGGCCTACCATTGCTACTGCAGCAAGGATGAGCTGGACGCCATGCGCGAGGCGCAGATGGCCCGCAAGGAGAAACCCCGCTACGACGGCCGCTGCCGCCATCGCCAGGCACCGGTGGCGGGGGTGCCGCCGGTCGTGCGTTTCCGCAATCCCGACGAGGGCGAGGTGGTCATCGACGATCTGGTCAAGGGCCGTATCGTCGTCCGCAACAGCGAGCTGGATGATCTCATCATCGCCCGCTCGGATGGTTCACCGACCTACAATTTCACGGTGGTGGTCGACGATCTCGACATGCGCATCACGCATGTCATCCGCGGCGACGACCATGTCAACAACACGCCCCGCCAGATCAACATTCTCAAGGCGCTGGGTGCCGAGCTGCCGAAATACGCGCATGTGCCGATGATTCTCGGCGCCGACGGCGCCCGCCTGTCCAAGCGGCATGGCGCCGTCAGCGTGATGCAGTACCGCGACGATGGCTATCTGCCGGAAGCGGTGCTCAATTATCTGGTGCGGCTGGGCTGGTCGCACGGCGATCAGGAAATCTTCTCCATCGACCAGATGATCGAATCGTTCGACGTGCCCGACATCAATCATTCGGCTTCGACCTTCAATCCCGACAAACTGCTGTGGCTCAACCACCACTACCTGATGCACTCCGATCCCGTGCATGTCGCCCACCATCTGCGCTGGCATCTTGGGCGTCTGAGCATCGACCCGACCGAGGGCCCGGACCCCGTCGAAGTCGTGAAGGCGCAGCGTGAGCGCTGCAAGACGCTGGTCGAGATGGCCGAGGCCAGCGTGTTCTTCTACCGGGACTTCCAGCATTACGACGAGAAGGCCGCCCGCAAGCACCTGGGCGAGGACGCCGCGCGAGGTCTCAGGCATCTGTGCGATACCCTGGCCGCCCTGCGTCCCTGGGTGCGGGAGAGCATCCACGACGTCATTGCCGCCACCGCCGAATCGCTGGGTCTGAAGATGGGCGGCGTGGCGCAGCCACTGCGGGTTGCCGTGTCCGGCACGTCGGTGTCGCCGCCGATCGACTGGACGCTGGCGATCCTGGGCCAGACGAAGTCGATCGCGCGCATCGAACGTGCGATCGACTGGATCGAAAAAAAAGACTAGACAGGCCTGGACAAGCTGTCTAGAATGCACAGCTTAACGTTGAGGGGCCATAGCTCAGCTGGGAGAGCGCTACAATGGCATTGTAGAGGTCGCGAGTTCGATCCTCGCTGGCTCCACCAACATCAACGTGATGCGTTCCGTCCCCATCGTCTAGAGGCCTAGGACACCGCCCTTTCACGGCGGCGACGGGGGTTCGAATCCCCCTGGGGACGCCATTGCATGAGGGTTCGGAAGGCAGTCGCCGCAGCGCGCGGTGGGCCGTGATCCGGCTTTGCAAAACAGGGTGCCTTGGGCGCCTTTTTTGTATGGCCAGCATTTGGGTCCCGGTGCCGGGTTCCGAATTGCCCATGATCGAATTCCCCGGGCCCGGCCGTCCACGATTCCAGCGGCAACGCAGCGCCCCGGTCATCAGACTCCAACCCTAGAGCAATCAACCCCGTAGAGCATTTCCATGACTGACCTGACGCACTACCGAAACATTGGCATCTTCGCCCACGTGGATGCTGGCAAGACCACCACCACCGAGCGCATTCTCAAGCTCACCGGCAAGATTCATCGGATCGGCGAAGTTCACGAAGGTGAGTCGACCATGGACTTCATGGATCAGGAAGCCGAGCGCGGGATCACCATCCAGTCCGCCGCGACCACCTGCTTCTGGAATGGCCACCGGTTCAACATCATCGACACCCCCGGTCACGTCGACTTCACCATCGAAGTCTATCGCTCCCTGAAAGTCCTGGACGGCGGTATCGGCGTGTTCTGCGGTTCGGGCGGTGTCGAGCCGCAGTCCGAGACCAACTGGCGCTATGCCAACGACTCCGAGGTTGCCCGCGTCATCTACATCAACAAGCTGGATCGCATCGGCGCCGATTTCTATCGCGTCGTCAAGCAGATCAAGGACGTCCTGGGCGCCCACCCGCTGGTGATGACCCTGCCCATCGGCCGCGAGGACGGCTTCGTCGGCATGGTCGAACTGCTGACCCGCAAGGCCTGGATCTGGGACGACTCCGGCGATCCCATGAAATACGAGATCAAGGACGTTCCCGCCGACATGGTCGAGGATGTCGAGACATGGCGCGCCGAACTCGTCGAAAAGGCCGTTGAGCAGGACGACGAGGTCATGGAGAAGTATCTGGAAGGTGAAGAGCCGGATGTCGACACCCTCAAGCGCCTGATCCGCAAGGGCACCATCAACATGGACTTCTTCCCCACCTATTGCGGCTCCTCGTTCAAGAACAAGGGCGTGCAGCTGGTGCTGGATGCAGTGGTGGACTATCTGCCCAACCCGACCGAAGTCAAGCCGCAGCCGGAAGTCGACCTGGAAGGCCACGAGACCGGCAATTTCGCGGTCGTCGATCCGAGCCGTCCGCTGCGCGCCCTGGCCTTCAAGATCATGGACGACCGCTACGGCGCGCTGACCTTCCTGCGCCTCTATTCCGGCAAGCTGGAGAAAGGTACCACCGTACTGAACACCTTCACCGGCAAGACCGAGCGCATCGGCCGCATTGTCGAGATGCACGCCAACAACCGTCAGGAGCTGGATACGGCCCAGGCCGGCGACATCGTGGCCGTGCTGGGTATGAAGAACGTGCAGACCGGTCATACCCTGTGCGACCCGGACAATCCCGCAACCCTGGAACCGATGGTCTTCCCCGATCCGGTCATTTCCATCGCCATTGCCCCCAAGGACAAGGCCGGCAACGAGAAGATGGGCATCGCGCTGGGCAAGATGGTGGCCGAAGACCCGTCCTTCCACGTCGGCACCGACGAGGAAAGCGGCGAGACCATCCTCAAGGGCATGGGCGAGCTGCACCTCGATATCAAGATCGACATCCTCAAGCGCACCCATGGCGTCGAGGTCATCGTCGGCAAGCCCCAGGTGGCCTACCGCGAAACCATCACCAAGCGGGTCGAGGACGAATACACCCACAAGAAGCAGTCGGGCGGCTCCGGTCAGTACGCCAAGATCAACTACGTCATCGAGCCGGGCGAACCGGGGGCTGGCTTCGTGTTCGAGTCCACCGTGACTGGCGGCAACGTGCCGCGCGAATACTGGCCGGCGGTGGAAAAGGGCTTCAAGAGCATGCTCGACAAAGGCACGCTGGCGGGTTTCCCCTGCGTGGATTTCAAGGTCACGCTGACTGACGGTGGCTTCCATGCCGTCGACTCCTCTTCGTTGGCTTTCGAAATCGCGGCAAGGGCGGCGTTCCGGCAGACCATTCCGAAGTGCGCACCGCAGCTGATGGAGCCGATCATGAAGGTCGACACCTTCACGCCCGAGTCCCATGTCGGTGACGTCATCGGCGACCTCAACCGCCGCCGCGGCATGATCAAGTCCCAGGAAGCCGGTGCCACCGGTGTGCGCATCAAGTCGGAAGTGCCGCTGTCGGAAATGTTCGGCTATATCGGCGATCTGCGGACCATGACCTCCGGTCGCGGCCAGTTCTCCATGGAGTTCTCGCACTACATGCCGTGCCCGAGGCAGGTGGCCGATGCGGTCATCAAGGAAGTCAACGAGCGGAACGCGAGCAAGTAAGCGCTCGTCCGGCCCGCCTGCCCCGAGGGGGGGCAGGCGGATGCAGGAACCCCGCGGAAGGCGGCCCATCGGCAACGGTGGGCCGCCTTTTTGCATTGGTCGGCTAGAGCTTCAGGGCCAGGCCGAGGCCATCGGCGACCGGCAGCAGGCTGTAAGCAATGCGGTTGTCGTGCCGCAGCTTGTCGTTGAGTGCACGGATGGCCAGGGTGTCGGCGTCCATGGCGGCGGGATCGGCAACCCGTCCGCTCCACAGCAGGTTGTCGATCACCACGATGCCGCCGGGCCTGACCAGAACCAGCGCCCGTTCGTAGTAATCATCGTAATGGGCCTTGTCGGCATCGATAAAAGCCATGTCGAAACTATTCTCGCGCCCCTCCGCCAGCAGCTGGTTGAGCGTGGCGAGCGCCGGGCCGAGTCGCAGGTCCACGCGCGAGGCCACGCCGGCCAGTGCCCAGTAGCGGCGGGCCACGGCGGTCCAGCTCTCGCTGAGGTCGCAGGCCAGCATGTGTCCGTCCGCCGGCATCGCCAGCAGCACCGCGAGCGAGCTGTAGCCGGTGAAGACACCGATTTCGAGCACCTGCCGTGCCTTGCTGAGTCGGGTCAGCCAGCCCATGAACTGGCCCTGCTCAGGCGTGATCTGCATCATGGCCTCCGGCAGCGTGGCGGTTTCCTCGCGTAGCTGTCGCAGCAGATCGTGCTCCCGCGGCGTGGCGGCAAGCAGGTAGTCGTAGAGTTCCTCGCCCAGCGCCAGGGCCTTGCCTGCCATGTCCAGTCCTCTCAGGATGTTTGCTTCAGGTGCCGGACGAGATCGGCCGCGGTGACCAGGCCGATCAGCCTGCCATCGGCGTCGACCACCGGCAGTGCCGCGACATCGGGCCGTGACAGCCACTCGGCAGCTTCCTGGAGGGTGCTGGTCGGGGTGAGCCGGTGGCGAACCGGCGACAGGATGCCGGCCAGCGTGGCGGGGCGAGGCCCGCTGGCCGGCGGGACTGCCGCGGCGCCGGCGTTGGCTGCCGGCACGGAGGATGTGATCGGTGCCGAGACAGGCGAGGCCGATGGCCGGGTTGCCGGGGCATTTCCCGGCGCGGCGGGTTCGCACGGCGCCCGGTTGAGGATATCGTCACGGGTGCTTTCGCAGATCGCCATGACCTCCCCGGTCAACGCCTCGGCAACCTGCAATTCCGCCAGCGTCTGCCGCAGATGGTCGAGGACGATATCGAAATGCTGGTCCCGGAGTCCCATGCCGACCAGTCTGGCATGGCTGGCCCGCAGGTCCCGCCCGCTATATGCGTGCGGTCCGCCGAAGGCCATGGTCAGGAAGGACTTCTGCTTTGCCGCCTGCTCGCTGAGGTTGACGCCGAAGAAGAAGTAGTTGACCCGCGGATCGGCGATGACCTTGCGGTAGAAGATATCGACGGCCCGGTTGACGGTGGACTCGCCGCCGAGGCGTTCATAGAGGCTGGCATTCGGCGTGGCGGGTACCGCGTCATGCCGTCTTCGGAAGACATTGGCCAGGGTTTCGCTCATGAAGGTTGGCTCCTGTGGCGGAAAGGGATGCTAGGGGGATGCAGCCAGCGCGGGTCCGGCTTGCAGGCGGGAAGTCTGCCGCATTCATGAACACCCCAGCAAACGGTCTCCTGGCCGGGATGTTCCGATGCGATCCGGGGCATGTCTCTGGCAAAAGTCTCAGGGCGACATCGCCCGGCGAGCCGAGGGGTTGCCATCCTGGGTCAGCAGCATGCGCTGCAGCAGCGCGGGCACCGGCTCGCTGGCGGCTGGCGCCGGCGTGAGCGAGTGGAGCGCTGCCAGCAGCCGTTCGCCCTCGGCGAGGGTATCGGCACGGTGCCGGTCGGCCTCCGCCAGGATCTGGCCGACCGCCTCCGCCTGCGCGGCCAGGGCGGCGGCAACGCCCTCGCGCAGGCCCCGCAGGGCGCTGTTCTCGACCGAGGGCCGCAGACGCGTGCAGGCAAACCATGGCAGCAGCCAGGCGAGGCCGATCAGCAGCAGGCTGTGGATGGCGAAGTCGGTGCCCAGATAATCGAGATGCCGGGTGGTGCTCTCGTAATAGCCCGTGACGACCTGATAGCTGGCCCAGCCCAAGGCTGCCAGCGGCAGGATCACGGCGAGCAGGCCCATGAACCGCAGCGCCACCCGCTGCGGGCGATTGCCGGGCAGGGCGAGAGCCTGGCGCAGCCGCAGCTGGCCACGGGCGAGCACCTGCCGGCCGGTCTCGGCCGGCACCGGGTCCAACACCGATTTCAGCGGCAGCGCCGGCAGCCCCAGGCGACCGGCTTCCACGACCAGCTGGCTCAGGGCATCGCGCACCCGGCCCTCGGCCCAGTCGTCCCAGAGCGGGGCCTGTACCGGCGCGGGCCGGTTCTCTGCCTCCGGGAGCGCGGGGCTCAGGACCAGGGCGCGGGCCAGCGGATTGGCGTCGCGGCCGGCGAAACCGGCGGCGGTCAGGCGCATGGGCCACGCCAGCCCGGCCATCAGATCCTCCTGTGCGGCGGCCCAGATACGTTCCCAGGCGCGGTCGAGCTCGCGATAGCCGGCAGCGCTGCCCAGCCGGGCGAGCGTTTGCTGCAGGGCCTCCCGCAGGCTCGCGATCCGGGCCCGCTCGGCGCGTGCTTCGAGTTGTCCGAGCAGGTGCCGCTCGGAAACCTGCCGCAGCAGTCGCTGCAGTTCGGGGAAGTCGTCCGGCCGGCGCTCGGCGGCATTTTCCCGGCAGTCGGTCCGCAGCACGACGGGATCGTCGAAGCCGGCCGTGTTCAGCAGCCGGCGGAAATCGTCGTACTGGGCCTCGATCCCGCGATCCCACTGGTTGAGGACGAACAGCCAGGCATGGTCGCCGGCATGCTCGCGCAGCAGTCGCCAGCCGCGATCGTCACGGTAGCGTTCCGGACTGACGACGTAGACCAGCACATCGATGTGCGGCAGCCACTCCAGCACCAGTTCGCGATTGTGTTGCTCGACGCTGTCGATGTCCGGCATGTCGATCCAGAGCACCTGGCGCATGGCGTCGTCGTGGTGCGGCGCGCTGCGTACCCTGTCCAGCGGAAAGTCCCGCGGCAGCTGGGCGATCTGGATGGAGGCATGGTGATAGACGGACACCTCGCGCGAGGTGGGACGTTCGACGCCGGTGCGGGCGATCGGCTGTCCCGCCAGGCGGTTCAGCAGGCTGCTCTTGCCGACGCCGGTACCGCCGAAGAACGCCGCCACCAGCGGCCGATGGCTGCCGGCCTCGAACAGCATGCCGGGGCTGGCTGTTTCCAGGGCGTTCAGTTCGCGGATGTCCCGGGCCTGTAGCCAGCGCTCGCGCACGGTGTGCTCGGCCCAGGCGCGCGCGCGGTCGAGGAGATCGTCGAAGTTCGGGCTCATGGGCGGGTCACTGCAGGCGGGCTGTCGCCTGGGCCAGGGTTTCCGGCGCGATGCCGATGCGGAGCTCGGGGTCGATGCGCCCGGGAATCTGCGCCAGGCGCTCGAACAGGGCGGTGCGGAACAGCATGGCCACGGCGCTGCGCTGCCGTTGCTTCAGCTGCTCGGCGGCCCGGTTCATGTAGCGGCCGAGGGTGCTTTCGGTGAGCAGGCTGGTCACCGACAGCATCGCCGGCGCGATGACGAAGTCCTGCACGCCGATGCCGCCCGTGTGCAGGGCCATGGCAAGTGCGGCGGCATCGGTCGTGACCCGCGTGGCGCGCAGGCTGTTGAGGACCAGCGGATGTTCCTGCAGGTGGGCATAGAGCCCGCGCGCGGTGCGCTCGATTTCCGGCCGGAAGCCCTCGACATAGGCGTGGGTGGCCGCGTCGAAATCCTGCAGCATGGCGGCGCGCTGCGCCGACAGCTGCTGGTTGACCAGGCTCCACCAGCGTTGCGCGACCGGGTCCGGCGCGGCTTCCAGCAGCAGGCTCTCGCCGAGCAGGGCGAGCGCGTGCTCGGCGGTCTGCCGCAGCAGCGCGGGTTCGCCGCCGGCGATCGCCTGCCGGTGGCCCGAGGCGAGGCGACCCAGCTGCCGCACCGGCCAGGTCACCATCCGGCGCGCTCCCTGGAGCAGGCTGCCAAGTCCCGGGATTTCCAGCAGGGTCAGCAGTTCGCCCAGCGCCCGCTGGAAGGTCTCGTAATGCAGGGGATGATCGAGGTAGTCGCGCTGATAGCGCTTCAGGCAGTCCTGCAGCGTCTGGTCGAGCCGCTGTTGCCAGTCCTCCTGCAGCCGGTGTTCGGCCACCACCGGCGCCGACCAGGCCGGCCAATGGGCGCTCAGCAGCCGGCGGGACGCGTCGGCATAGCGCCCCCGCTGTACCTGCCGGCGGGCCTGTGCGAGGCTGGCAAGCATCTGCTGGCGTTCCGCCGCCAGGCCGGCGAGTCCGGGCGGATTCTGCAGGTAGGGCAGGGCGATCACCGGGGCTGGCGGATCGCTGCGGAAATCGCGCCACTTGCCGGCGAGCGAGCGCAGCAGCGTGGTCTGGGCGGCGGGGTCGGTCTTGTTGAGCAGGATCAGGGTCGGCTGCGCCAGAGGTTGCAGCAGGCGCATGAATTCCCACACCGACAGATCGGCGTACTTGTCCTTGCTGACGACCAGGACGACGATGTCCGCCAGTGCTGCCACCCGCAGCACGGCATGACGGTATTCGCCGGACTGCACCGAGTCGAAATCGGGCGTGTCCCAGAGCACGGCATCCCGCAGCGCCGGTTCCGCGGTCGTCGGTTCCGCCGAGTCCAGGCTGAAGCTGTCCAGCCGGGTGGCGTCCAGCATTTCCCGGGGCAGGCGGCGGTAACCGTGGAAATAGCCTTCCATATCCCGCAGCAGCGGCGCCGACACCGGTGCGAGCGCGAAGCCCTGGGCATGCACGGTAAAGCCGGCCAGGGGGCTGATGCTGGCCAGCTCCAGGCCCGCGAGCCAGTTCATCGCCGAACTCTTGCCGGCCTGGGTGGGGCCGAGGATGGCGATCTGCAGCGGCGGCGCGGGCTGTTGTCCTTCCAGCCACGCCAGTTTTTCCAGCACGGCCTCTGCGAAACCCAGCGAGGGCAGCAGCGGCGCCAGGGCTTCGCGGCGGCCGGGTACGGTGCCTGGCGCGGCGTCGGCGAGGGCGCGGTACCGCTCTTGCAGCAGGCGGAGAAAGGCGAGCATGAGGTCGGCGGGAGCGGCTTCGGGATGCGGCGGATTGTACACGATGGCGTTGCGGGCACCGGCGCGTGTCATGGCGTCCGGCCGGCCCCGTCAGACGCTGCGCAGCCGGAACAGGCGTACCGCGCCGATGGCGGCGAACGGCACCGCCAGGCCGATGATCGTCACCACCATCAGCAGCTGGCCCAGTTCGCTGTAGTCGGCCGGGACGCTGACCTGGCCGGTGGCGGCATCCCGGACCTCGCGCGTGACGGTATAGATCTGGTTCAGGTATTTGGTGCCCAGCTGGCTGAGCGCCAGGGACAGATTGGTGAACGAGGCCATGACGGCGAAGAAGGTCGCCTTCAGGTGGCTGGGCGCGGCGTGGGCGATCCAGGCCAGCATGGGCACCATGGCGATGTGGCCCAGCGGCGATTCCAGCGCCGTATCGACGATGGCGATGAAGCGCGCGTCGACCAGGCCGCCGGTCAGGCGCGCGGTCCACTCGTGCAGCCCGTAATACATGCCGATGACCGGCAGCGACAGCGCCGCACCGATCAAGGTCAGCAGCGCCACCACGGCGGCGATGGAGCGCTCAGCCATGAAGCGGCGGAACAGGAACAGCCCGGCCAGGCTGAGCACGCTGCCGATCAGCGACAGCCGGGCCATGAAGGACTGGTCGAAGCCGAGCACGTCGATCATCCACCAGCTGGAGCCGGGACCGGGGGTCGGCACAGCACGGAAGAAGAAGATCAGCACCGCGGTGCCGACCAGCGTCGAACGGGCGGCGGGCGCCATGTCGTTGGTCAATTGGTACATCAGCGCCAGAATGATGCCCATGGAGATGGTGAAGATGATTTCCTGGCCGAAGGCGAGATCGGCCAGCCCTACCGCGACGGTTCCGGCCGCGAAGGCGATGCCGCCGCCAAGAATCCACCAGTTCGGCGACGTGCGCGTCTCGTGTACCGCGGTCATGGCGGCGATCTCCGCCGTCGAGTAGCCGAGCCGGCGCAGATCCTGCCGCTGGCGGCGCTGCAGATGGGCAGCGAAAGCCACGCCGAAACAGGACGTGGCGGGGATGATCAGCGCCATCAGGTAGAGCCTGCGGTAGATGGCGATCTTGTCGGCCTCGGACATGCCCTCGACGCCGTTGAACATCAGCACGTTGACCAGCGCCACGATCAGCGTGCCGGCGATGATGGCGACGCGCCCCAGCGTCTGCATGGTTGCATGCATCAGGCGCTGCTCGTCCTCCGGATAGGGGCGGCCGGCCTCGTCGACGGCGGGCACGGCCTCCACGGTCATGGCATCGGCGACGACGTCCTGGATCACATAGCCGGCCGGTGCCAGCAACACGCTCAGCACATACCAGCTGCCGGCCGGCAGGATGGCCTCCATGGCCGCCCGGTCGTGGAGCAGGCCGAGCATGATCAGCAGGCTGGTGGCGATCAGGCCGGCGCCGAGAAACACCAGCCCACCCTTGTAGCGCCAGATGAGGTCGACCAGGTGGCCTACCGGCAGCTTCAGCGTCCACGGCAGCATGGCCCAGAACGACAGGCCGGCGAGGAACTCGGCCGAGAGACCCAGGTATTCCTTGACGAAGAAGGTGCCGACGATGGCCGTGAGCCCGGAAATGCCGGCCGCCAGGTACACCATCAGCGGTGGCAGGTAGCTGATGCGCAGCTCGCGGCCCAGCTCGATGAAGTTGCGGTCGAACCAGCGCCAGAGCGATGCCAGCAGGGCGGGAACAGGTTGGGGGAAAGGCGTTTGCATGATGGGGATGGGAAAGCGGGGACGATGCCGGATTTTACCGGAATGGCCCCGGTGGGCGCGGCGCGGGTAAGATGCGCAGGGCCGGCCGCATCGCGGGGCAGGCCGGCCCGATGGTGCCAAGCAGCCCGCGCATGATGGTCACGATGAAGATACTGTCCGGATGCCTCCTTGTCCTGCTGCCGATGCTGGCCCAGGCCGTCAACTGGGAAGCCAGCATCACCAATTCCGACACCCCGCTGCTCGACAGCGAGATCCAGCAGGCCCTGGGCCAGGGCATCGGCCAGGGGTTCGCCACCGCCTTTCCGGGACGCCAGTACGGCATCCAGGTCCTGCTGGATACCCAGCCTTTGCCGGCGGCAAACGGCGATCTCGTCTATCTGGCCCTGGGACTTTGCCACCGGCTGCAGAACGGCGCGCTGGAAATCCCCGTCGGGCGCTTCAGCGACCTGCTGCTGTTGCCGCAGGGCATGGCCCCGGAGGCCCGCAAGGAAGCCGTCGTGCAGAAGCTGACGGCCGTCGCCGCCAGCTTTGCCCGCGCCATGATCCAGAACAAGCCGGCCTTCGACCATGCCCTCTCGTCCCGTCCGCAGGTTTCCGGGCACTGGTCGGAATGGCCTGATTACCGGCCTGCCAACCCGTCCGGCACGGTCGACGGGGCAGCCAGGTAGCGTACCTCAGTCGTCGGCGGGCAGGCCGCTGACCCGGTGGACGATGAGCGAACCCACCAGATCGCCCTCGACGTTGACGGCCGTGCGCACGGCATCGATCAGGCGGTCGATGGGCAACAGGATGCCGATGGCTTCGACCGGCAGTCCCACCGATTGCAGGACCATGACCATGGTGACCATGCCGGCGCTGGGCAGTCCCGGGGCGCCGACCGAGGCCAGCATCGCCATCAGGCAGACCACCAGCTGTTGCAGCAGGTTCAGCTCCACGCCTGCCAGGTTGGCGACGAACAGCGCCGCGCCCGCCTCGTAGAGTGCCGTGCCGTCCATGTTGACGGTCGCGCCCAGCGGCAGCACGAAGCGGGCGACCCGGGGCGCCACCTGCAGATGCTCGCAGGCGACGCGCAGGGTTACCGCCAGGGTGGCGGAACTGGAACAGGTGGCGAAGGCGGTCAGCAGGGCTTCCTGCGCATGTCCGTAGAAAGCGCGCGGCCGATGGCGGGTCAGCAGCCAGAGGAGGCCCGGCAGCAGCACCAGGCCGTGGATCAGGAGGCCGCCGACGGCAACGGCGATGAAGCCGGTAAGGCTGGCGAACAGGGCCGTGGTCTGGGTGGCGACCAGATGCGTCAGCAGGGCGAAGACACCGATGGGCGCCAGGCGCATGATGCCGCCGATCAGTACCAGCATCACGTTCAGGGCATCGTCCAGCAGCTGCCGCAGGCGGCTCGCCGACTCGCCCAGGCGGGCGATGGCCAGTCCCAGCAGCAGGGCGAAAACCACCGTCGGCATCACCGCGCCTTCCGCCATCGCCTTGAAGGGATTGACGAAGAGTCCGTGCAGGAAATGCGTCAGAAATTCCCCCAACCCCAGCGGCGCCAGCGCCGGGCCGCTGCCCATGGCGTCGCGGAACATCGCCAGGCTCAGTCCCTGGCCGGGCGCGAACAGGTTCATCAGCCCCAGTCCCAGGCCGGCTGCCAGCGCCGTGGTGCCGAGGTAGTACAAGAGGGTCGTGCGCCAGATGCGGTCCGACTGTTCGTGATCGCCGAGGCTGGCGACGCCCGAGGCGACCGACGCCAGTACCAGCGGCACCAGGACCATCTTCAGCAGATCGACGAACAGCCCGCCCAGCAGTTGCAGTGGCGGCAGCCAGACGGCGCGCGCCGGGCTGTCGTCGGCGGCCAGGTTCAGGTAGACGCCGACCAGGAGGCCGGCCAGCGCCGCCAGCAGGATTTGCCCGTTGAGGCCGGGGCGGCGGGGCATCGGCTCAGTCCGCCTGCAGCTCGATGGTGCCCTGCACGGTGACGGTCACGGTCTGTTCGCCCGCCTCCAGTGCGGGGCTGGCGGTTTCCGCCACCATGGCCCGTGGGGCCATCCGGAAGGCGGGCGGCGGCGCCGAGCCGGCGGTGTTCACATCCAGGTTGACCAGGCGGTAGCGCTTGCGGCCCAGATCCTGGGTGATGCGCTCGGCCCGCAGCTGAAAGGCCTTGAGGGCCTCCGAGATCAGCCGGTCCTGGGTGGCATGCAGGCTTTCGGGCGAGATCTCGTAGCTGACGGATTCGACCTTCAGGGTTTTCTGCAACTCGCCGATCAGCCGGCCGAGCTTTTCCGGACTGCGGCTTTCCAGCCGGATGGACTGCTGCACGCTCCAGCCGTTGACCTTCTGGTTCTGGTAGGTCGGTTGCGTCTGGTAGTTCAGCGTCTGCACGGATACCTCCGCGACCTTGCGCGCCTGTTCCACGGCCGCAGCGATGGCCTTGTTGACGTCGGCCGCCAGCGGTTCGGCCTGCGGGCCCTCGCTGCGCTGGAACAGCACGGCGACCAGCAGATCGTTGGCGGCCTTGCCTTGGGCGGCGGCGCCGAGGTTGATGCGGTCGTAGATCAGAGGGGTGTCGGCGGCATGGGACATGGGCGTGCTCAGGGACAGCAGGGACAGGGCGAGGAAGATCAGGCGTTTCATGGACGACTCCGGGTGGCTGGACGATGAAGGTATCCCAGGGCGTATTTGCCTGGCGCGAATCGGCAGAGGGCGCGGGTTTGTCGCGGCCGGCCTCCTCAGGCGGCCGGGCCGGGCGGCGCAGCGCCAGTGTCGTAGGACGCGGTGGGCGGGCAGCTGCATTGCAGGTGGCGGTCGCCCCAGACCTCGTCGATGCGGTTGACGCTGGGCCAGAACTTGTTGGCGCGCAGCCAGGGCAGGGGGAAGACGGCCTCCGCGCGGCTGTAGGGACGGTTCCAGTCGTCCGCGACCACATCGGCCTGTGTGTGCGGGGCCCGTTTCAGGGGGTTGTCGTCGGCGGGCCAGAGACCGGACTCGACCTTGCGGATCTCGGCGCGGATGCCCGCCATGGCCTCGACGAAGCGATCCAGTTCCGCCCGGGTTTCCGACTCGGTGGGCTCGATCATGATAGTGCCCGGCACCGGAAAGCTCACCGTCGGCGCATGAAAGCCATAGTCCATCAGCCGCTTGGCGATATCGATCTCGGCGATGCCGGTCGCCGCCCGGATGGGCCGGATGTCGAGGATGCATTCATGCGCGACCCGACCCCGGCGGCCGCTGTAGAGCACCGGGTAATGCTCGCCCAGCCGCGTGGCCAGGTAGTTGGCGTTGAGAATGGCGATGCGGCTGGCCTGCACCAGGCCGGTGCCGCCCAGCATCGCCAGGTACATCCAGGTGATCGGCAGGATCGAGGCCGAGCCATGGGGCGCCGCGTTCACCGCGCCCTGCCCGCATTGTTCCGGGCCAGGTACCGGGTGGCCGGGCATGAACGGCGCGAGATGGGCCGCAAGGCCGATCGGCCCCATGCCGGGGCCGCCGCCGCCGTGCGGGATGGCGAAGGTCTTGTGCAGGTTCATGTGGCAGACATCCGCGCCCATGTCGGCGGGCCGGGCCAGCCCCACCAGCGCGTTGAGATTGGCGCCGTCCAGGTACACCTGCCCGCCGTGGCGATGCACGATGGCGCAGATGTCGCGGATTGCCTCCTCGAACACGCCGTGGGTGGAAGGATAGGTGATCATCAGTGCCGCCAGCCGGCCGGCGTGCTCTGCCGCCTTGCGCTCCAGGTCGGCGATGTCCACGTTGCCCTGGGCATCGCAGGCCACGACCACCACCTCCAGCCCGCAGAGATGGGCGCTGGCGGGATTGGTGCCGTGCGCGGACTGCGGAATCAGGCAGATATCGCGCTGTCCCTCGCCGCGGCTGTCATGGTAGCGGCGGATGCCGACCAGCCCGGCATATTCGCCCTGGGCGCCCGAATTGGGTTGCAGGGAGATGGCATCGAAGCCGGTGATGGCCGTCAGCCAGGCCGCTAGATCGTCGAGCAGCTGGCGATAGCCGGCCGTCTGATCGGCCGGCGCGAAAGGGTGCAGGTCGGCGAATTCGGGCCAGCCGACCGGGATCATGGCACTGGCCGGGTTCAGCTTCATGGTGCAGGAACCCAGCGGGATCATGGCGTGATCCAGCGCCAGATCGCGGTTCTGCAATGCCTTCAGATAGCGCAGCATGCCATGCTCGGTGCGGTGCCGGTGAAACACGGGATGGCTGAGGATGGCATCCTGGCGCAGCAGCGCCGGCGGCAGGTTCTCGCCGGTCGCGATGACTTCCGCATCCAGCCGTTCGAGGTCGGCTTCCCGGTCGGTGATCAGGCTCAGCAGCTGTGCCAGCGCCTCCGGCGTCACCGTCTCGTCGAAGGCCGCCGCCAGCCCGCCATCATCCAGCCGGCGCAGGTTGTAGCCGGCCCCGGTCAGGATGTCGTGGAGCGCCGGCGTCCGCTCGCCGGCATCGAAGCGGACGCTATCGAAGAAGTGCCGGTGCCGGACCGCGATGCCGGCCGCGCGCAGGCCCGCCGCGAACAGGGCGGCCAGGCGATGGATGCGGCGGGCGATGGTGCGCAGGCCCTCGGGACCGTGGTAGGTGGCATAGAAGCCGGCCAGGTTGGCCAGCAGCACCTGCGAAGTGCAGATGTTGGAGTTGGCCTTCTCGCGGCGGATGTGCTGCTCGCGGGTTTGCAGAGTCATGCGCAGCGCGGTCCTGCCGCGCGCGTCGCGCGCAACGCCGATGATGCGGCCCGGCATCGAACGCACGCAGTCCTCGCGGGTGGCGAAGAAGGCGGCATGCGGGCCGCCATAACCCATCGGCAGGCCGAAGCGCTGCACGGAGCCGAGGGCGATGTCGGCACCCAGTGCGCCGGGGGATTTCAGCAGCACCAGGGCCATCGGATCGCAGGCCACCGCGACGATCGCCCCGCTGGCCTTGAGGCCGGCGATGGCCGGGCCGAGATCGGCGACCAGGCCCCGGTCGTCGGGATATTGCAGCAGGGCGCCGAAGCAGTTGCTCTGCGCCGCGGTCGCGAGCGGTCCGCTGACCAGCTCGAAGCCGAGATAGCGGGCCCGGGTCTCGAGGACGGCTCGGGTCTGCGGGAAGCTGTATTCGTCGACGAAGAACCGCCTGGAGTCCGACTTCGACAGCCGTCGCGCCATGGCCATGGCTTCGGCGGCGGCCGTTGCCTCGTCCAGCAGCGAGGCGTTGGCGATGTCCAGCCCGGTGAGATCGACCACCAGCTGCTGGTAGTTCAGCAGGGCCTCGAGCCGGCCCTGGGCAATTTCCGGCTGGTAGGGCGTGTAGGCGGTGTACCAGCCGGGGTTTTCCAGGACGTTGCGGCGGATGACCGACGGCATGACGGTGCCGTGGTAGCCCATGCCGATCAGCGAGCGCTGCACACGGTTGTGC
This sequence comes from Methyloparacoccus sp. NF-16, assembly GCF_056880625.1. Taxonomy (NCBI): domain Bacteria; kingdom Pseudomonadati; phylum Pseudomonadota; class Gammaproteobacteria; order Methylococcales; family Methylococcaceae; genus Methyloparacoccus; species Methyloparacoccus sp. NF-16. Next base: position 1,388,826 of record NZ_CP174130.1, read on the forward strand.
CGGGCCCGCGCCGCGAGATCGGCCAGGGCGCGATCCTCCCGGCGCGGACCGGGCAGTGCCAGGGGTTGCCGCAGGCGGATGCTTTCCGGCACCGCCTGGTCGATCAGCTCATCCAGGCTGGCGAGCCCGAGGACCGACAGCATGCCGGCGACCTCCGCGGCGCTTGGCCCTAGGTGCCGGGCGAGGAAGTCGTCCTCCTGGGTCAGCTCGTCGAGGCGCGGCTGTCCGGTCATGACCGCCAGCTCAGGTTGGTTCGACGAGGGCGCGGTAGCCCTCGGCATCCAGCAGCCCGTCGAGATCGGCCGGATCGTCCGGTTGCAACCGGATCAGCCAGGCCGCGTAGGCATCCTGGTTGAGCGCCTCGGGAGCCGCCGCCAGCGCTTCGTTGACGGCGATGACGGTGCCGGCCACCGGGGCGTAGACATCGGAGGCGGCCTTGACCGATTCCACGACGATGATGTCCTTGCGGGCGGCAACCGTGGTGCCGACAGCCGGCAGTTCGATGTAGACCAGGTCCCCGAGGGCTTCCTGGGCATGGTCGGTGATGCCGATCGTGAGGCTACCATCGCTTTCGTGGCGGACCCACTCGTGGCTATCGGTGTACCTGAGGCTGGCGGGGATCTGGGACATGAAATCTCCTGTCGGATGGTGCGGTTTCAAACGAGAATCTTGCCATGCCGGACGAACGGCGGCTGCACGACGCGGGCCGGGGCCGGGCGTCCACGGATGTCGACCGCCACGGTGTCACCCGGCCGGGATGCCAGCGGCAGGCGCGCCAGGGCAATGGATTGTTGCAAGGTCGGCGCAAAGCTGCCACTGGTGATATGCCCGGGGCCGTGTTCGGTGGCGACCGACTGACCGGCCCGGAGCATGCCGCGCTGCGTCAGCACCAGACCGAGCAGGCGGTGGCGCTGCCCCTGCGCCCGCAGGGCGGACTGGCCGATGAAGTCCCGCCCGTCGTCCAGCCTTACCGTCCAGCCGAGTCCGGCATCCAGTGGCGAGGTGTCCTCGTCCATGTCCTGGCCGTAGAGGTTCATCCCGGCTTCCAGCCGCAGGGTGTCGCGCGCGCCGAGGCCGGCCGGCCGGATGCCGGCCGCCGTCAGGGCCTGCCAGGTGGTCTCGGCCAGCCCGGCGGGCAGCAGGATCTCGAAGCCGTCCTCGCCGGTGTAGCCGGTGCGGGCGACGAACCAGGGTCCGGTCTCGGCGGCCTGGAAGGGCGCGAGGGCGTCCGTGGCGGGCCGGATTTCCGGCAGGGCCTGCCAGACCCTGTCCCGCGCCCGCGGACCCTGGATGGCGAGCAGGGCCAGGTCGCGGCGCGCCTGGATGGCCAGGTCGCTGTGTCGCGCCTGTCGCTGCTGCTCCAGCCAGGCCAGATCCTTGTCGGCGGTGCCGGCGTTGACGATCAGCCGATACTGGCTGGCCGACCGGCGATAGACGATCAGGTCGTCGATGACGCCGCCATGGGCATTGAGCATGCAGCTGTAGAGCGCCTGGCCGGGCGTGCGCAGCCTGGCCACATCGTTGGCCAGCAGATGCCGCAGGAAGTCCTCGGCGCCGGGACCGGCGATGTCCACCGGCAGCATGTGGCTGACGTCGAACAGCCCGGCGTCCTGGCGCACGGCCAGATGCTCCTCGATCTGCGAGCCGTAGCTCAGCGGCATGTCCCAGCCGCCGAAATCCATCATCCGGGCGCCCAGCGCCCGGTGCCGGGCATGCAGGGGGGTGGTCTTGAGCGTGGTGTTCAGGTTCATGGTGCGTCGTGGCGATGAGGGTCTGTCCTGGGCGCGGGCGCCGCTTTCTGCAGCTGGCCCACATGGGCGCCGACCAAGCGCGAGATGAGGATGGCCAGGTACAGCTGGCCGCTGACCGCCTCGATCACGGCCAGCGCGCGTGCCGGGCGGGACATGGGCACGATGTCGCCATACCCCAGGGTCGCGAGGGTCACGAAGCTGAAATAGGTGAAATCGTCGCGGTTCAGGGTGGCGACGGGGCCGTGGAAGGAGTCGGGCATGCCCATGGCCAGAAACTCGTAGACATAGGCCCAGACGAGGCCCAGCAGCAGATAGGCGCAGACAGCGGCGAAGATGACGTCATGCGTCACGCGGCGTCGTTCCGTCCAGATGTAGCCTGCCACGTTGACGAGGGCGTGCAGCAGGAACAGCAGGGACGACAGGCTGACGACGATGGGGATCAGCTCGGCGTCGCTGAGGTGCAGATGAACGCGGCCGACGAGGCTGACGGAGGCGATGCCGATGGCCAGCCGGTAGTTGTAGCGCTGGCGCCGGACCGCGTAGATGCCGGCCAGGAAGGTGCCGAGAAACAGCAGATCGGTCAGCAGGCCGCCTTCACCGTCCTCGTCCAGGAACGGCCGGATCAGCATCATCAGCAGCAGGGCCAGCGTCAGCAGGCCGAAGCTGCCGATTTGCCGCTGCAGGCCCGAAAAGCCGGCGCGTAATCGAGACATGCGGGGAATCTCCGGTTGCGGTTCGCGTCATTATCCCCGATCCTGATTCCCTTGCCCGATTCCGCGCCTGTCGTCATGCTGCCCGATACCCTCAAACCTGCCTGCCGCCGGATAACGGCCATCCTGGCCTTCGCCCTGCTGCCGGCCTGTTCGACGCCGCCGGCACCCCGGCCGGACATGCCAGCGCCACCGATCATCGTGGGTGTCAGCGGCGACTACCCGCCCTTCTGCGAGGCCCGGTCCGGTCCGGGCACGTGGCAGGGCTACTCGGGTTTCGACATCGAACTCCTGCGACAGCTGTCCGCCGATCTTGGCCGGCCGGTGAGCCTGCGACCCTACCGGTGGGGCGAGCTGTCGAAACTGATGGCCGAGGGGCGGCTGGATCTCGCGGTCTGCGGCATCACCCTGCGTGGCGACCGGGCGTCGGCGATGGCCTTTTCCCGGCCCTATGCGTCCAGCGGCGCGGTGACAGTGATACGCGCCGAGGATGCCGCGGAGCTGCCGACGCTGGCCGCCCTGGACCGGCCGGGGCGGCGCATCGCGGTCAATGCCGGCGGCCATCTGGAGCGGGTTGCGCGGAGCCGCTTCCGGCATGCCGAACTGCGCCCCCTGGACGACAACCGCCGCTTGCGCGAGGCGCTGGCGCGCGGCGGGGTCGAGGCGGTGGTTTCGGACATTCACGAGGCGGGCCGCTGGTCCGGTGTCCGGCAGCTGGGGCCCTTTACCAGCGATCTGAAGGCGCTGGCCATGCCGCTCGATCGGTTGCCGCTGCGCCGGGATATCGATGACTGGCTGGCCCGGCAGGAAGCCAGCGGCGGGCTGGCCGCGCTGCGCCAGCGGCAGCTGCTGGCGGGCGCCGCGGCGTCGCCGGCGGGCTGGTGCGCCCGGGCCCTGGCGGTGGCCATCGACCTGCGCTTGTCGCTGATGCCGCGGGTCGCCGCCGTGAAGCGCCGCGCGCGACTGCCGATCAGCGACCCGGCGCAGGAGCGCCAGGTGCTGGCGCGGGTCCGTGCGGATGCCGGGCGCGCGGGGCTGGACGAGGCGGCGGCCGGGCGTCTGTTCCAGGTACTGATGGCGCAGGCCCGGCAGATTCAGGCCCGGAGCCCGACGGCGGCGGCCGCGGACGTGTCGCTGGCGGACCTGCGCCGGGCGGTTGCGGCGGCGAGCGACTCGCTGCTGCCGGAAATCGCGCGCTGCCGGAGCGTGCTGGCGGGGCAGGAAGAGGCGGTGCGCGGGAGTCTCGACGACCGGTTGTCGGACCGGCTGGATGAGGGGGCGATCGAGGCGTTGCTGGCGGTGTTGCCGCCGCGGGCGGATTTTTCGCCTTCCCGGGTGTCAGAGCAGCGGTGATTCAGGGATCTTCCCGCTGCCGGGTGGCGTGGCATGGTGACGGGAGCCGCCCGCAGAGGGCGGCTCGGTCCTTGCCGGCCAGCGGCCTAGACGACCGGTGGCTTGTCCTCCGGACCCACGGTGCTCCTGCCCAGCAGCGAGTAGGCCGGACACCACTTCAGTACCGCCATTGTCGCGACCACGAGACCCGCCAGCATCAGCAGGCCACTTTCCATGATGGAGGCCAGGATCATGAGGCCGACACCGACGCCCAGGCGGATTTGCTGGTCCTTTTTGCCGACATTGAATTCCCGTTTGAGCAAGCGCGAAAAATCGAGACTCATCGTCATCCTCCGGTTTGTTGTTGTTATGCGAGAGCTGTTGTGCCACCGGCTGTTACCGGTATTGGAAAGCCGCTGCGGCCAACCGCGCGATACTATCATGGCGGGGGATGCGAGCGGACGACATACCAGGGGTATCCCGCGGGCACTCGGCCAGGGTTTGCGACCGGCGGGCAAGGGGCGAGACTTCCTGGGGCGGGGTCGGGCGCGCCTGCGCCATAAGCCGGGCGATATCCGGGTCTTGCCATGGGCGGTTTCCGCTCGGCCCGCCCGGCCGGCAGCCGGGTTTGCTCCGCAGGGCGAGCCATGGGCGCAATCCGGCATCCGGTATGGCGGGATATGCCGGCCTCTCCCGTTCGGCGCAAGCGAAAGAGGGTTTCCTGGACCTGGACGATACGGGATTCGCGCGCTTGCCATCGCGCCGTCCAAGGGCCGGGTGGAATCCCTTGCCGGCATGGGGGAAACCTTGGTCAGGCCCGTATTGCGCCCGATTCACCAAGGCCGCGCCGCCTGTCTTGAGGTCGTTGTCGTGAACTCATGGAAGAAACGATGAAACGATTGCTGCATCTCCGGCAGGTTTCCCATGGTTACCGCGAAGCCGGTGCCTGGCGGACGGTATTGCGGGGCGTGGACCTCGACGTTGACGAAGGGGAACAGCTTGCCCTCATCGGCCAGAGCGGGTCGGGCAAGTCGACGCTGATGCACCTGATCGGCGGGCTGGATCTGCCGCAGGCGGGGACGATCCGTTTCGGCGAGACCGATCTGGCCGCCCTCGGCGAACCGGCGCGAACCCTGTGGCGGCGGCGGCAGGTCGGTTTCATCTACCAGTTCTTCAACCTGATTCCGACCTTGACGGTGATCGAGAATGTCCTGCTGCCGCTGGAGCTGAACGGCGTGACCGAACCCCGGGGACGGCCGGCGGCGCTGGCCCTGCTGGCGGAGGTCGGGCTCGGGGAGCGTGCCGAGAGTTACCCCGACCGGCTCTCCGGCGGCGAACAGCAGCGGGTCGCCATCGTCCGGGCGCTGGTTCACCAGCCGCGGCTGGTGCTGGCCGACGAGCCGACCGGCAACCTCGACGCCGCGACCGGCGAGCAAGTGCTGGACCTGCTCGACCGGCTGGTGCGGGCGCGCGGGCGCACGCTGATCCTGGTGACGCACAGCGCCGAGGTCGCGCGCCGCGCCGATCGCCGTGTCCGGCTGGTGGACGGCCGCATCGCGCCGGTCGCGTGAGCGTGTTGCTCCTGGGCCGGGCCAACCGGCGGCACTTCATCCGCCATCCCCTGCAGGGGTTGCTGGCCGTGCTTGGCGTCGCCCTGGGGGTGGCGATGGTGATATCCATCGACCTGGCCGCGACCAGCACGCACAGGGCGTTCGCCCTGTCCATGGCGGCGCTGACCGGCCACTACACCCACCATATCCGCAGCCACGGGCCGGATGGCCTGCCGGAGGCTCTGTTCGCGCGTCTTCGCACCGAGGCGGGCTTGCACGAGAGCGCGCCGGCCATCGAGGGATTCGCCAGCCTGGCCGGGACGACCCTGCGGCTGGTGGGCTTCGATCCCTTTGCCGAGCGCAACGCCGGCAGCCGCTTTGCCCGCGCCTCGCGCGGCGACTCGAGCCTGCGGCTGCTGACGGAGCCGGGCAGCGTGTTGCTGTCCGCGGTCAGTGCCGGACGGCTGGGGGTGCGCGTCGGCGACACCCTGGAAGTCACCCTGGCGACCCAGCCGCAGCGGCTGCGGGTGGTCGGCCTGATCGAGGCCGACGGGCCGCCCGATCCGGCGCTGGAAGGCGTCATCCTGGCTGACATGGCGACCGCGCAGGAACTGCTGGGGCGCGTCGGCTGGCTGGATCGCATCGATCTGGTGCTGGACGGATCATCCGCCAGCGAGGCGCGGGTCCGGGCGCTGTTGCCGCCTGGCGTCACCCTGGCCTCCGCCGCCGGCCGGCAGAGCGCGACGCAGAACATGACGGCGGCCTTCGAGCTGAACCTCCGCGCCATGAGCCTGCTGGCGCTGCTGGTCGGGTCGTTCCTGATCTACAACACCATGGCCTTCTCGGTACTGCAGCGGCGCGAGCTGCTGGCATCCCTGCGCCTGCTGGGCGCGACCGGCCGGCAGCTGCTGGCGGAGATCCTGCTGGAAGCCGCGCTGCTCGGGCTGCTCGGCAGCGCCCTGGGGCTGGCGCTCGGCGGGCTGGTCGCCCGCGCGCTGCTGCACATGGTCACGCGCACCATCAACGATCTCTATTTTGTGCTGACCGTCAGCGAACTCATCGTCGACCCGCTGGTGCTGGCCAGCGGCGCCGGCCTGGGCGTGGCCGTCGCGGTGCTGGCGGCCCTGGGACCGGCCGTCGAGGCGGCGCTGACCTCGCCGATCCTGACCCGGGCCCGCTCCGGCGCCGAGCACTCGATGCGGCGGGCCCTGCCCTGGCTGGGCGCGGCCGCCGTCCTCGCCCTGCTCGGGGCCGGCGCCTTGCTGACGGTGGACCTGCCGGGTCTGGCGCCGGCCATCGCCGGGGTGTTCCTGCTGCTGCTGGGGTATGGGCTGCTGACGCCGCTGGCGCTGGTCGCCGGCACACGCCTTGCCGCCCGGTGGGGGACGGCAGTGGCCGGTGCACGGCAGGGGCCAGGCCGGGCCTGGCTGCTCCGTCTCGCCGTGCGCGGCATTGCGGCTTCCCTCAGCCGCACGGGGCTGGCGATCGCCGCGCTGTCCATCGCCGTGGCGGTCAGCATTGGCGTCGGCACCATGATCGAGAGTTTCCGTGGCACCATCGCCGAATGGCTGGAGCAGATCCTGCAAGCCGATATCTATATCGCCGCGCCCAGCTCGACCTCGCGCGCCAGCCCGCCCCTGCCGCCGGACCTCGCCGGGCAACTGGCCGGGATTCCCGGTGTCGACCGGCTGAGCCCCGGGCGGCGGCTGTTCCTCGACACCTCGCTCGGCGAAAGCGAATTGCTGGTGCTGGACCCGCCCTACCTCGACCGGCCCGGCTTCCGCTTCCGCGACGGCGATGGCCGCCGGCTGTGGGCGCGGTTTCCCGAGCTGGAAGGTCTCCTGGTCTCGGAGCCCTACGCGCAGCGGCATCGGCTCAGGGTCGGCGACCCCGTCGGGCTGGGTACGCCCAGCGGGCCGGTGAGCCTGCCGGTGGCCGGCATCTTCTTCGACTATCGGTCCGATCAGGGCCTGATCGTGATGCACCGGCGGCTGTTCGAGCGCTACTGGCCGGCTGCCGCCAGCACCACGCTGGGCCTGTACCTGGCGCCGGGCGCCGATTTCGCCAGCGTGCGTGCCGAGGTCGAGCGGCGGCTGGCGGCTCTCGGCGAGCCGCTGATGGTGCGCTCCAACCGCGAGATCCGCGCCGCGTCGCTGGAGACCTTCGAGCGCACCTTCGCCATCACCCAGGTACTGCGCCTGCTGGCGGTGGGGGTCGCCTTCATCGGCATCGTCAGCGCCCTTCTGGCCCTGCAGACCGAGCGCGGCCGCGAACTGGCGGTGCTGCGCGCGATCGGCCTGACGCCCCGGCAGACGGGGGCACTGGTGCTGTTGCAGACCGGCTGCATGGGGCTGATCGCGGGATGTCTCGCGGTGCCGCTGGGGCTGGCCGTGGCGGTGGCCCTGGTGCAGGTCATCAATCTGCGCTCCTTCGGCTGGACCATGGCGCTGACGGTTTCCGGGCCGCCCCTGTTCCTGGCGGTGGCGCTGGCGCTGCTGGCGGCGCTGCTGGCCGGGCTCTACCCGGCGCGGCGGGCCATGCGGATAGCGCCGGCACTGGCCTTGCGGGAGGAATGAGGCCATGACGACCTGGCGCATTGCCGGCATCCTGCTGGCGCTGCTGAGCCTGCCGGGCTGTGAGGCGCCAGTGCCGCCGGGCGAGGGTGTGGCGGCCACGCTGCATCAGGCCGACACGCAGGGCTTCGCGCGGGCGCTGGCGGTGCGGCCGCTCGCCTTCCCCGCCGACCATGGCCCACACCCCGATTTCCGCGATGAGTGGTGGTATGTGACCGGCAATCTGGAGGGGCCCGGAAGCCGGCGCTTCGGCTTCCAGATCACCTTTTTCCGCCACGGGCTGCGGCATGGCCGGCGGCCGGGCGCTTCCCGTTGGGCCGGACAGGACGCCTGGATGGCCCATTTCGCCCTTACCGATGTCGCCGGCCGGCGCTATACCGCGTTCCAGCGCCTGTCGCGCGAGGCCATCGGTCTCGCGGGCGCGCAGGCCGAACCGTTTCGCGTCTGGCTGGACGACTGGCGCATCGAAGCCCCGGCGGATGCGCCGACGGTGTGGCGTCTGACCGCGGCGCAGGGGGATGTCGCCCTGGCGCTCGAACTCACGCCCCGGAAGCCACCCGTCCTGCAGGGCGATCGCGGGCTGAGCCAGAAAAGCGCGGAGCCCGGCAACGCCTCCTACTATTATTCGATGACGCGCCTGCAGGCCAGGGGGCAGGTGCGTCTCGCCGGGACGACATGGCCGGTCGACGGCCTTGCCTGGCTGGACCGCGAATGGAGCACCAGCATGCTCGCGCCGGACCAGGCTGGCTGGGACTGGTTCTCGCTGCAACTGGACGATGGCCGCGATCTCATGTATTTCCGCATGCGGCGCCGCAATGGCGGGGACGATCCGCTGAGTTCCGGCGCGCTGTTCGCGGCCGAGGGTGCGGGGCGTCATCTGGCGCACGAGGACGTGACGCTGGCGGTGCTGGACCACTGGCGCAGCCCCGGCGGTTACGATTACCCGGCGGCCTGGCGGCTGACCGTGAAGCCCACGGGGCAGACATGGGAAATCCGTCCTGTCCTGGCCGACCAGGAATTCCGCCACGACGCGCACTACTGGGAGGGCGCCGTCGATGTGCTCGATGCCACGACCCGTCGCCGCCTGGGCCGCGGCTATGTCGAACTCACCGGCTACGCCCCGGGAGCGGTGGAGCGCAGCGGCGAACCATGAAGGGCTGGGCCGTACCGTGCCGGGGCGCGCGGGGCCGGCCTGACCGGCATCATCGTGCCGGCTGCCCCGGGACATGCCCGCTTCCTGGTACCCGGGCCCGCCGCCCGGCATGGCGGAAACGGCGAGGCGCACATTCCGGAGCATCCGACCTTGATGGACATGACAGACGTGGCGGGCGGTTCCGCCGGCCTGGGGGGGCTGTTCCTCAGCGCCTTCATTTCTTCCACCCTGGCACCCGGCGGGTCCGAGGCGGTGCTGGCCTACCTGATCAGCCAGTCGCACGGGGCGGCCGCGCAGCTGGTCGCGGTGGCGACGGTCGGCAATACCCTGGGGGCGCTGACGACCTGGGGATTGGGCTACTGGCTGAGCCGGCGCTATCCGGCCGACCGGCCGCTCGACGCCCGCCGCCGCGCCGCGGTCCTGCGGGTGCGCCGCTGGGGCAGGCCTCTGTTGCTGCTGTCCTGGCTGCCGCTGGTGGGCGATGGCTTCTGCTTCGCCGCCGGCTGGCTGCGCCTGCCGCTGGCGAGCTCCACGTTGCTGATCGCCCTCGGCAAGGGCGCCCGTTACGGCGCCATAGCCTGGGCCATGCTGGCCTGAGGAACGGGCCATTGCCTCGTTGCGGCGCCCGCTTGGCCCCGGATGCGGGATAATCTGTCTCCGCGCCGCGACAAGCCGAACCTGACGGGCGCGCCATCCTTCCCCATTCCCCATCTTGCGGCATACCCATGGATACCCGTATCCCCGAACTCTCCCATCCCGACGAGAACCTGACCGGCCTGGAGCAGGCCCTGGTGCAGCGGCTGATGTATCTGCTCGGCAAGGATCCGGTGGATACCAGCCAGCGCGACTGGTTTCTGGCGCTGGCGCATGTGGTCAGGGATCTCCTGACCTCGCAGTGGATGGACTCGATGCGCCGCTACTATCTGCAGGATGCCAAGCGGGTCTATTACCTGTCGATGGAGTTCCTGATCGGCCGCACGCTGGGCAACGCGCTGCTCAACATGCAGTGCGCCGGGGCGTTTCGCGAGGCGCTGGAGAATGTGGGCCTGCGGCTGGAGGAGATCGGCGAATGGGAGGCGGAGGCGGGGCTCGGCAATGGCGGGCTGGGCCGCCTGGCCGCCTGCTTCATGGATTCGCTGGCGACCCTCAACATGCCTGGCTTCGGTTACGGCATCCGCTACGAATACGGAATGTTCACGCAGCAGATCGAGGCGGGCTGGCAGGTCGAGCATCCCGACAACTGGCTGCGCTTCGGCAACCCCTGGGAATTCCCGCGCACGGATGTCATGTACCGGGTGCAGTTCCAGGGCACAGCCGTGCAGGTCGCCTGCACCGACGACTGCCCGCGCTACGAGTGGCGCGATACCGAGGACGTCATGGCCATGGCCTACGATACCCCGGTTCCAGGCTATGGCGGCAAGACCGTCAACAATCTGCGCCTGTGGTCGGCCAAGGCCTCGCGCGACTTTGACCTCCAGTATTTCAACGAGGGCAACTACATCCGCGCGGTGGAGCAGAAGACCCGCTCGGAAAACCTTTCGAAGGTCCTGTATCCCGACGATACCACCCAGATGGGGCGCGAGTTGCGGCTGCGGCAGGAGTATTTCTTCGTTTCCGCCACCCTGCAGGACATCCTGTCGCACTTCACCACCGATCACGCCTCGTTCGACGACCTGCCGAGCGAAGTCGCCATCCAGCTCAACGACACCCATCCGGCGATCGCCATCCCCGAGCTGATGCGACTGCTGGTGGACCAGTACGGGCTCGCCTGGGAGCCGGCCTGGGACATCACGGTGCGGACCTTCGCCTACACCAACCATACCCTGCTGCCCGAGGCGCTGGAAACCTGGTCGGTCGGCCTGATGAACCGCCTGCTGCCGCGGCATCTCCTGATCATCTACGAGATCAACCGGCGCTTCCTGGCCGAGGTCAGCCTGCGCCATCCGGGGGACATGGACCTGATCCGGCGCGTCTCGCTGATCGACGAGGAGCATGGCCAGCGGGTGCGCATGTCGCATCTGGCGATCGTCGGTAGCCACAAGGTCAACGGCGTGGCCAAGCTGCACTCGCATCTGATGCAGACAACGATCTTCCGCGATTTCGCGATGATCTTCCCGGACCGCTTCATCAACATCACCAATGGCGTCACGCCGAGGCGCTGGTTGCATCAGGCCAATCCGGGCCTTTCGGCGCTGGTCACCGAGGCTATTGGTCCGGGCTGGATCGCCGACCTCGAGCGTCTCGCCGATCTGGAGCCCCTGGCCGAGGACGCCGGCTTCCGCGAACGCTTCCGGGCCGTGAAGATGGCCAACAAGGCGCGTTGGGCCCGCGGTTTCGCGCTGGCGACGGGGCAGCTGATGCATCCGGAATGGCTGTTCGATGCGCAGATCAAGCGCATCCACGAATACAAGCGCCAGCTGCTGAACGTCCTGCACGTGGTGACCCGCTACAACCGCCTGCGTACCCATCCCGATCTGGCGCTGCCGGCGCGCACCGTCATCATCGGCGGCAAGGCCGCGCCCGGGTACCGGATGGCCAAGCTGATCATCAAGCTGATCAACGATGTCGGCGCCGTCATCAATCGCGATCCCGCGGTGAAGGATCGCCTGAATCTCGTGTTTCTGGCCGATTACAACGTTTCGCGGGCCATGGAGCTGATCCCTGCGGTGGAGCTGTCGGAGCAGATCTCGATGGCCGGTACCGAGGCCTCCGGCACCAGCAACATGAAGATGGCGCTCAACGGCGCCCTGACGCTGGGCACCTTGGACGGCGCCAACATCGAGATCCGCGACGCGGTGGGGGAGGAGAACTTCTTCCTGTTCGGCCACACCGCCGAACAGCTGTCGGCGCTTCGCCGGCAGGGCTACAACCCGTGGGATCACTATCACGGCAATCCCGAGCTGAAACAGGCCTTGGACATGATTGCCGGCGGTCATTTCAGCCCGGACGATCCGGGCCGTTTCCAGCCCCTGGTCGATACCCTGCTGCTGGGCGGTGACCGCTATGCCCTGCTGGCGGACTATGGCGGCTATGTCGCCAGCCAGGAGGCTGTGGATGCCCTGTATGCGGACCAGGAAGCCTGGACCCGCAAGGCCATCGTGAACGTGGCGCGCTCGGGGATCTTCTCCAGCGACCGCGCCATCCAGGCCTATGCCCGCGATGTCTGGGGGGTTGCGCCGCGCCCGGATTGAGGCCGGCGGCGGGATCGTCTCAGGACGAGACCTTCACGTTGCTCTTCAGCAGGGCAAACCGGTATACCAGCAGGGCGGCAACCACGCCGACGGCGATCCAGGAATGGCCGATCAGTCCCGCCGCGAGGCTGGTCTTGTTGGCGGTACCCTGCAGCGAGGTCAGGTAGGGCTTGGAGATCAGCAGCATCCAGGCCCAGGCGGGCAGCTGGTACGACACGGCGCCGACGATCGCCCACTGCACGCTGTTGGCCTGCCGGTGCACGGCCGTCCTGTAGAACCAGAAGGCGAAGCCGATCGTCAGCAGTACGGACAAGAACATGGCCATGGGTCGTCTCCTCTCGAGTCGTTGTTATTGAAGCGGACGCGGGGCTTCCCCCGCATGTTGCGGCTGCCGAGTATACCGCTCAGCCAGCGGACCGGCGGAAGCCTTTGACGCGGCCATGGCCGGGAGGTTTCCCTTTGCCATGGCTCCCCCGGCGCCGTTCGTAGCCATAGCTCAGGGCCAGCAGCAAGAGGGCCATGCCGGCCAGATGGGGCCGGACGTCGGTCGAGGTCGGGCGGCGCTCGGCGAACTCGGCGCGGGTCATGAAGGCCATGAACGCGGCGGGGTCGTCGAGGCGCAGATAGCGCAGGCCGGTGCCGGCGGACAGGACCTTCAGGTGCGCCTCGTCCAGCCAGGAGAGATAGGGCCCCTCGGCCGGCAGGCTGCGGGTCTCGACCTTGACCGAGTAGACGGTGGTCGAGACCGGCGGTTTCTCGATGTCGGCGTTTTCCCAGATGCCCAGCGGCCGGTTTTCCCGATCGTAGCGCGGTACCGTCACCGGCGCGGTTCCGCCCACGCCGACCAGCAGCCCCGGCACTTCGCCGGGGCTGCCGTCGAACTGTGGCTGCACCGTTTGCGGCGGAGTCTCCTGGCCATCGGTGAGAAACACCAGCCGCAGGCCGGCATCGCGTTTCCGCACCTCGCGAATGGCGTGGTAGAGCCCCGTCTCCACGTGGGTGTCCGCCGACCAGGCCATGCGCCAGTCGATATGGTTCAGGACATCGTCGATGATCGGCAGATGGGTGCAGACTTCCAGCGGCTCGAACAGCAGCTGCACGGTCTGCGTGGTGAAGAGGCCCAGTCCCACCTCGGAGCCGCAGGGCAGCGCCTTGATGCTTTCCCGCACCGCCTGCTTGGCGTAGCCCAGCCGGTCCTCGGGCCAGCCGGCCCGATGGTAGTCGCGGGTGTTCATGCTCTGGGTGATGTCGAACACCATCACATAGCGATAGACCTCCTGTGGCAAGGTCATCCGGGGCTGCAGGAGGGCGAGGGCGACCAGCAGGGCGGCGAGTGCCAGCCAGAGGGTACGCCCGTGCCGGCGCGGCCAGGGCCAGGCGCGTTGCCGGCGACTCATGGGACGCGGCGACCGGGTCTGGTCATGGCGCTGTTGCCCATGACTCAGGGGCCGCCGCCGGGAATGCTGGGCAAGGTCGCGAACACGCTACCCTTGGAGCCCTGGAAATCGTTCTTGGGCTTCTCCTTGGGCGGTGGCGTGATGCGGTAGGCATATTCCAGGTTATAGCGGGCATCCCATTGGGTGGGGTCCAGGCTGAGGGATTCGCGCAGGCTGTCCTTGGCCGCCGCCAGCAGGGTGTTGATGCGCACGTGTTCCAGCAGCCCGCGGTCCTTCCACAGTCTGGCGGCATCGCGCAGGTAGAGCGTGCCCAGGTTGTAGCGTACCCGCGCGCGGAAGCGGGCATCGCCCTGCTGCAATATCGTCCCGTAGAGGCGGATGGCTTCGAGCGGATCGCCACCCGACTGGAGCCGGTAGGCCTTGGCCAAGACCAGGCCGGCATCGGTGTCGGGCGTGATGTCGATAGATGCCGGCTCCGCCAGCCGCCGATTGTATTCATGCAGCCGGTACCAGCGCGCGCCGGCATGCAGGGCGCCGGCCAGGCACAGGAGCGCCAGGCCGCCGAGCAGCCAGGGCGACAGGAGGTGGCGCATCAGGCGTTCCATGACGGAATCTCCAGGGCTCGTCCGGCCAGCAGGAGGAGCATCAGCACCAGCGCCGCTCCGTAGAAGCCGCCCGCGAGGTCCTCGCGCGGGCGTCTCTGCTGGTAGGGCAGCGGCAGGTTCTCCAGCCGCTCGACTTCGGCGATAGCCTTTTCCATGGCGTTCGGGTTCTCGGCCTCGAAGGCGCGATAGGGGATGTCCAGGGACTCGAAATAGGCGTTGAGGAAGTATTCGGGGGTCGTCGTTTCATTGGGGTTGGCCGGCCTTTCGGTGAGCGGCGCGCTGGTCGGGTTGCGCAGATAGATCCAGTACAGGGTGGTCTCCGTCTCCCGGAAGGTCTGGCGCAGCCGGTCCCGGGTTTCGTCGTCGATGCGGGCGGCGCCATCGGAAACCAGCAGGATGATGCGCGAACCCCGACGCGGCGTTTGGGCGAAAAAGTCCAGTGCCATCGCCAGCCCCGGGGCAATATGGGTGACGCCATGGCCCCGGCCGCCGGCTGCCGCGATCGCTGCCTGCACGGCGGCCTTGTCCTCGGTCAGCGGCAGGACATAGATGGGCGCGGCGGCGAACGCGACCATGCCGAACAGGTCGTGCCGGCGGCGTTCGACGAACTCGGACAGCAGCTTCCTGGCCATGGCGCTCTTCGATTCGGTGGCCCGCGCCCCCAGGTAACGGCCGGTGAAGTTCTCGTTCATGCTGCTGCTGCGGTCCAGCAGCAGCACGATGTGCGCGCCGGTACCGATACGTTCGACGACCTGCTCCCGCCGGTAGGGTCCCGACATCGCCACGATCAGGCAGAAGAACACCAGGCAGGCGGCTATCCGCAGGCCCCGGTCGATGACCTCCGACCAGGGGTCCTCGGGGATGAGCGCCAGCGAGGAGCAGGTGACAGCCGCCTGGCCGCGGCGGAACCAGGGCAGGGCGGCCAGCGGCAGCAGGGTCAGCGCCAGAGGGTGCAGGACGCCCAGGCTCATGTCAGTCGGCGCTCGGCGCTCAGGCAGCGCTCCATCAGATCGCGCAGCCATCGGCGGGTTTCGGCATCCAGGCGGACCGGTGCGCCGGGATCGAAAAACAGGGCCTGCGACCAGCCGAGAAACTCCGCCAGCCGTTCGCGCAGCGAGGCGAAGGCCGGGCAGGTGGCGCAGAAGCGGTCGAGCTGGTTGCTAAACAGGGTTTCGCCGAAGGTCTGGTCCAGTGCCCGGTGCAGGGTGCGGGCAGCGGCGCGCAGGGTCTCGGCGTCGTGGCCGGAGGCGAGTATCTGGCGCAGTTCGCGGGACGCGCGGGCGAAAGGCAGCACCCTGCGGCGGCGCAGGTATTGGCGCAGGCCGATCAGACCACCGGTCGACGCCAGGCCGGTCAGCCAGCCGGCCAGGGGCTTCGCGGCCGCGTTCGTGTCGGCGGATTCGGGCGGCAGCGGGTCGCGTACCTCGACCTGCTCGTCGGGCAGATCGGGCGGGATCACCGGGGCCAGGGTGAAGGACCAGGCGGGGGTCTTGAGCTCATGCGGGGGCGGTCCGGCGATGCGCAGGCTCAGGGGCGGGATGGCGACCGTTTCCGGCTGCCGCACCCCCTTGAATACCTGATAGGCCAGGTCGAGCCGGACGCGCGGCCGCGCACCGCCGTCGAGTGGCTGCACACGACTGTCGCGCAGCGTCAGCCAGTCGTCGAGGGGACCGTTCGGCGGCAGATCCTGGCGTTCCAGCGACTGTCCCTCGGCCAGTTCCAGGGTGATGGCGTGGTGGATTTCATCGCCTAGCACATAGCCGTAATCGCGCGTGGGCGACAGGCTGGCGGCCGGCAGCCGGTCCGGGTCGCCGGCCGGCCCGCATCCCGCCAGCGTCAGCAGCACCAGCCCGATGCCGGCCCCCGGCGTGCACGAGGCAGGGCGGGCCATGTCAGGCGGCCAGGGCCTTGGTGGCAACTTCATAGACATCGGGCGATAGTCCGGCTGTCTCCGCCACCTGTTCCAGCGCGGCGCGCATCAGCGCCTGCCGGTGCGGTTCGTAGCGGCGCCAGGTGGTCAGTGCGGTCAGCATGCGGGCGGCAATCTGCGGGTTGATGCCGTTCAGCTCGACGACGCGATCGGCCAGGAAGCGATAGCCGGCGCCATCCCCGGCATGGAAGTTCACCGGATTCGACTGGCTGAAGGCACCGATCAGGGAGCGCACATGATTGGGCATGCGGATATCGAAGGCAGGGTGCCGCATCAGTGCCTGAACCCGCGCCAGCCCACCGGGCAGACGGCTGGTGGCCTGGAGCGTGAACCATTTGCCGACCACCAGATCCTCGTCCCGCCACTGCCGGTAGAACGCCTCCAGGGCTGCGGTCTGATGGGGATGGTGACTGTTGACGATGGCGGCCAGGGCGGCGATGCGGTCGGTCATGGTCCGGCAGGTCTCGAATTGCCGCAGCGCCAGCTCGTGCGCGTCGGCATCGTCCAGGCTGGCGAGATAGTCCAGGGCGGTGTTCTTCAGCCGCCGGCGTCCGATCGCCGGGGCGTCGAACTGGTTGTACTCGTCGCGATGGTGGTCGTGGTAGAGCGTCCGCCAGGCCTCGGTCAGTTCGCTTGCCAGCCGGCGGCGAATGTCCTGACGTGCCTGGTGCAGCGCCACCGGATCGACGCTGTCGAGGCAGCCGCTGACATAGTCCTCGCCGGGCAGGGTCAACAGCAGGGCCTGGTAGGAGAGATCCTGCGACGTTTCCCGGGTGAGGGCACGGAAGGTCGCCACCAGCAGATCGGCGCAGCGGGCGTCTTCCGGTCGCTGCAGGGTTTCCAGGATGGCCTGAGTGGCGAGTTGCTGGCCCGCATCCCAGCGGGTGCAGGCGTCGCTGTCGCGCGCGAACAGGAAGGCCAGTTCGTCCGGCGTCCGCGCCAGCGTCAGGCGGACCGGGGCGGAAAATCCGCGCAGGGCGGAGATGACCGGTTTCGCCGGCAGGTTGACGAAGCGAAAGCGCTGTTCGGGTTCGCGGATCGCCAGCACGCGGGTCGTCGCGGGGGACGGGTCGCTCTCGCCGTCGAGCTGCAGCGGCAGCTCGAACCCGTCGGCATCGAGCAATCCCAGCGCCAGGGGGATGTGCAGGGGCAGCTTGTCCGGCTGCCCGGGTGTGGCCGGGCAACGCTGGCGGACCATCAGTTCGAGGCTGGCGCTGGCGGGGTCGTGGTGGCTTTCCAGGGTCAGTTCCGGGGTGCCCGCCTGGCTGTACCAGCGCCGGAACTGCGCGAGGTCGACGCCATTGGCGTCTTCCATGCAGCGGACGAAGTCCTCGCAGGTGACGGCCTGACCGTCGTGCCGCGTGAAGTAGAGATCGCTGCCGGACCGGAAGCCGCCGGCGCCGAGCAGGGTGCGCAGCATGCGGATCAGCTCCGCGCCCTTTTCATACACCGTCAGGGTGTAGAAGTTGTTGATCTCGATGTAGGACTCCGGGCGCACGGGGTGGGCGAGAGGGCCCGCGTCCTCGGCGAACTGGCGGGTGCGCAGCATGTTGACGTCGTCGATGCGCTTGACGGCCCGGGAATGCCGGTCGGCGGAAAACTCCTGGTCGCGGAAGACCGTCAGGCCCTCCTTGAGGCTGAGCTGGAACCAGTCGCGGCAGGTGATCCGGTTACCCGTCCAGTTGTGGAAATATTCGTGGCCGATGACGCCCTCGACGTGCTCGTAGTCGGCGTCGGTTGCCGTGTCCGGCCGCGCCAGCACGTAGCGGGTGTTGAAGATGTTAAGCCCCTTGTTTTCCATCGCCCCCATGTTGAAGTGGCTCACGGCAACGATCATGTACAGATCGAGGTCGTACTCCCGGCCAAAGTTGTCCTCGTCCCAGCGCATGGCGTTCCTGAGCGAGGCCATGGCGTGGCCGCACTTGTCGATGTCGTGCGCCTCGGCGAAGATGCGCAGCGTCACCGCCCGGCCTGAGCGGGTCGTGTAATGGTCCTCCAGGCACTCCAGCTGTCCCGCGACCAGCGCGAACAGGTAGCTGGGCTTGGGGTAGGGGTCGATCCAGCGTGCCCAGTGGCGACCGTTCAGCAGGTCGCCGCTGCCGTCGAGGTTGCCGTTGGACAGCAATACCGGGTAGCGCGCCTTGTCCGCGACCAGGGTGGTGGTGTAGACGGCCATGACGTCCGGCCGGTCCGGGAAGTAGGTGATCCTGCGGAAGCCCTGGGCCTCGCACTGGGTGCAAAACATGCCGCCGGAGAGGTAAAGCCCTTCCAGGGCGGTGTTGGCGGACGGATCGATGATCGTGACGGTTTCCAGGACGAACGGTTGCCCGGGAATCTCGCGGACGATCAGGGCATCGGCGTGCACCGCGTAACGGGACTGTTCCAGCAGCAGTCCATCCAGCTTCAGCGAGACCAGTCGCAGCTGCTCGCCGTCCAGCGACAGGACGGCGGCACGGCGGGCCCCGGAACGCCGCCGCATGGCCAGGGTGGCCGTGACCCGTGTCGCCTGTTCGTCGAGCTCGATCAGAAGGTCGATGCGGTCGACGAGAAAGTCCGGGGGGGTGTAATCCTTCAGGTAGACGGTTCTGGGCGAGGCATCGCGCATGGGCAGCGTCATGTCGGTTGGCGGCGGATGGGGGTGGCAGGGGCCCGATAGCGGCTTTCACAGCCAACTGTGCGGTTTTCCCTAAGAATACCAAGACTATGCCCCGCCTTGCGGGTTCCGGCCCGGCATGTCCGTTGGCCGGGGCCCACGGTAATGGGCGCGGCAACCCCACGAAAGAGACTGTAAATCGACTTGAACCCTTCGATGGCCTAGAATTGGGCCATTTTGATCGCTGGCCCAACTGCTTCCGACATCCATTTTCCCGACGATACATCCATGACCCTGACTGCGCCCCTGCAACTGGGAATTCCCGGTTTCGATTACGCCGATCTCTATCATCCGGCTCGACTGAAGGATTTGGCCGAATGTTTCGACACGGAACTGGCCAGCCGGCAGCCGGAGCTGTTCGCGGAGTTCCAGGCATACCGGGACTGCCGGGGCGATGGGATGGCGCCGGAAGCGGTGTCCGACCTGCTGGTCCGGCTGGCTCCCCGGGTGGGCGATTTCGTTGCCCGGCTGTTCGGGGTGGAGTGCGAGCGGGAGAGCCAGGCCACAGCCATCCGGGCCGATTTCGACACGGTGTTCGCCTACAAGAACGAGATCGTGGCCAAGTCCGCCAGCCGCTACAAGGGCGAAGATCCGGCCAACTGGGACATCAAGGCCATCAGCCACCTGTTCGCAACGCTCGTCCAGGCGGCCATCGACGAGGAACGGCTGTCCGCCGACCGCGAGGCCGCCATCGCTGGCTTCGCCATTGCCCTGAAGCGGGCCGTCGAGACGCCGGGGACGACATCCTGGGTGGCCACCGTGCGCGGTCGCCTGATGGCGGATACGTCCGCAGCGCCCCTGTTCGCGGATGCGCTCGCGGGCGATGACGCGGTGCTGGCCGCCGCCCTGCATGATCTGGTGGGGCGCTGGACCTTTGCCGCCACCCGCGATGCGGGGCTGCAAGGTGAGGTCAAGCACTGGGTCAGCTTCAAGACCCCGGCCAAGACCGACTTCGCGCAGCTGGTGCATCACGAGTTGCTGCCGGTCGATGGCTACAAGGTCTGGCGGGGCCCTGCCGGGCATCATCGTCGCCGCGACGGGTTCGGTCTGACCGATCCCCGCTTCCCCGAGCGGCGCGTGCTGTACGAGGTGGATCATTGCATCTACTGCCATGACCGCGATACCGACTCGTGCTCCAAGGGCATGCGCAACAGGAAGGATGGCAGCTACAAGGTCAACCCGCTGGGTGTCACCATCACCGGCTGCCCGCTGGAAGAGAAGATCTCCGAGATGCACCTCGTTAAGCGCCAGGGCGACAACCTGGGCGCGCTGGCGCTGATCACCATCGACAATCCGCTGTGCCCCGGCACCGGTCATCGCATCTGCAACGACTGCATGAAGGGTTGCATCTACCAGAAGACCCAGCCGGTCAACATCCCGCAGATCGAGACCAACGTCCTGACCGATGTCCTCTTCATGCCCTGGGGCTTCGAGATCTACAGCCTGCTGACGCGCTGGAATCCGCTCAACGTCAAGCGGCCGGTGGTGCTGCCCTACAACGGCCGCAACGTGCTGGTCGCCGGCATGGGGCCGGCCGGCTACACGCTGGCGCATTACCTGCTGAACGAGGGCTTCGGCGTGGTCGGCATCGATGGCCTCAAGATCGAGCCCCTGCCGGCGCACCTGGTGGGCGACGCCAACAGGCCGCCACAGCCGATCCGCGATTTCCGGGAGCTCTACGAGGATCTCGACCGGCGCATCATGCTGGGTTTCGGCGGCGTGGCCGAGTACGGCATCACCGTGCGCTGGGACAAGAATTTCCTCAAGGTCATCTACCTCAACCTGCTGCGTCGGCAGACCTTCCGCATCTATGGCGGCGTGCGCTTTGGCGGCACGCTGACCATCAACGAGGCCTGGGATCTGGGCTTCGACCACATCGCCATTGCCTCGGGCGCCGGCAAGCCGACGCTGATCGGTCTCAAGAACAATCTGATCCGCGGTATCCGCAAGGCGTCCGATTTCCTGATGGGCCTGCAGCTGACCGGTGCGGCCAAGGAATCCTCGCTGGCCAACATGCAGGTGCGCCTGCCCGCCGGTGTCATCGGCGGCGGTCTGACGGCCATCGATACCTGTACCGAGGTGCTGGCCTACTACCCGGTCCAGGTGGAGAAGATTCTCCACCGCTATGAAAAGCTCACCGCCCTGCAGGGCGAGGAGGCCGTGCGCGCGATGTACGATGAGGAAGAGCAGCTGATCCTGGACGAATTCCTGGCGCACGGACGGGCCATCCAGGCGGAGCGTCGGCGTGCCGAGGCGGCCGGCGAGAAGCCCGATTTCCTGCCGCTGCTGGACAGCTGGGGCGGCGTGACCATGTTCTACCGCAAGGGCATCGAGGATTCGCCGGCCTACCGGCAGAACGCCGAGGAAATCACCGAAGCGCTGGACGAGGGCATCCGTCTGGCGCCGGGCATGAATCCGCTGGAAGCCCTGGAGGATGACTACGGCCACCTGCGGGCGGTGCGGTTCGAGCAATTGCGGCTGGCCGATGGCCAGTGGCAGAAGGCCGGCGAGCAGGACGTGGTCCTGCGCAGCCTGTTCGTCGCCGCCGGCACCTCGCCCAACACCATCTACGAATCCGAGCACCCGGACAGCTTCGAGATGGACAAGAAATTCTACCAGCGTTACGAGCCGCAGTGGCTGGATGGAATCCCCGAGCTGGAGCCGATTCAGGACACGGCCGAGGTCAAGATCGGCAAGCCGGCGCCGTTCACCTCCTACCGCCGCCACGGCAAGTTCATCACCTTCTACGGTGACAACCATCCCGTCTATGCCGGCAACGTGGTCAAGGCCATGGCCAGCGCCAAAGATGGCTATCCCTATATCACCCGGCTTTACGAAACGGAGCTGGCGGTTCTCGATCCCGCCGGACAGACGGTCCGCGACCAGGCCCTCAGGCAGTTCCAGACGCGCCTGGACGATCAGTTGCTGGCCCGCATCGTGGAAATCAACCGCATCACGCCGACCATCATCGAGGTCATCGTGCGTGCGCCGATGGCGGCCAAGCATTTCGCCCCGGGCCAGTTCTACCGCGTGCAGAACTTCGAGGCACTGGCGCCGGTGATCGAGGAGACGGTGCTGGTGGCCGAGGGACTGGCCTTGACCGGCGCCTGGGTGGACAAGGAGCAGGGGCTGATTTCCCTCATCGCCCTGGAAATGGGTTCCTCGTCACGCATGCTGTCGCTGTGGAAACCGGGCGACCCGGTGGTCGTCATGGGCGTGACCGGCGCACCGACCGAGATCCCGGCCGGCCAGACCGTGGCGTTGATCGGCGGCGGTCTGGGCAATGCCGTGCTCTTCTCCATCGGCAAGGCCCTGCGCGGGGCAGGCAGCCAGGTGGTCTATTTCGCCGGCTATCGCAAGCGCGAGGATGTCTTCAAGGTGCGCGACATCGAGGCCGCCTCGGATGTGGTGGTCTGGGCCGTCGACGCGTCCGAGGGCGCCGAGCCCATCCCGGTGCTGCGGCCGCAGGACAAGACCTTTGTCGGCAACATCGTCGAAGCGATGGTGGCCTATGCCAGGGGTGACCTGGGGCCGACGCCCATTCACCTCGACGATGTCGATCACATGATCGTGATCGGCTCGGACCGCATGATGGCGGCGGTCAAGCACGCCCGCTACGGGGTGCTGAAGCCCTACATCAAGTCCCATCATGTCGCCATCGGTTCGATCAATTCGCCGATGCAGTGCATGATGAAGGGGGTCTGCGCCCAGTGTCTCTGCAAGCATGTCGAACCGGAGACGGGCAAGGAATACTTCGTGTACTCCTGCTACAACCAGGATCAGGAACTGGATCGGGTGGACTTCCCCAACCTGAACGCGCGCCTGCGCCAGAACTCGGTGCAGGAGAAACTCTCCGGCAGGTGGCTGGCGCACCTGGTCGGCCGGCGCTCATGAGGCGTCGGCATGTGCCGGCCCGGCATTTTGAAAAATGCCGCAATAAAGCATGACAAGGCCGGAGAACTCTTTTACTATGGCCACCCGTTGATGCCGGCAGAAGTCCGAGTCACCAACTGGTCTATTTGGAAAACTGATTGGGTTGCCTGCAGGGCTGCCTAAGGAGACACTAGAAACATGAAAATGAGCAAGATTTCCACCGTTGTCAGCAGCGCACTTTTGGCCCTGGCTGTTTCCGGTAACGTATTCGCAGCCGAAAACGCCGAAGGCGTCAAGGAGCACTTCGCGCTGACTCAAAAGGAAGTGAAGGAAGCTCAGGCAGCGGCGGCGGCTGGCAACAAGGAAGAGTGCGTGAAGCACTACAAGCAGGCCAAGCAGCACTACAAGGAAATCACCGGCAACGCGGCAAGCATGCGGCTCCAGAAAGCCATCGATGTCATGCAGACCGGCAAGGAAGCTTGCCAGGCTGGCGATGTCGCCAAGGGTGCTGAAGTTGGCGTTCACGTATCCAAGGAGCTTGACGAGATTGCAAAGGAAAGCCTGAAGTAAGAACGGTTTTCTTCGGCAAGATCAAGCCAGGGCAGACTGGATTCCAGTCTGCCTTTTTTATTGCCCGAATTCTGGTGGCGGCGGCGGGAACCGGTTCGGCGACTGCCCGCTCAGGCCTGCTGCCAGTACGCGCTCAGGAAATCGTCCAGGGAGAGACGGTCGGCCGCCTCGATCTGCATTTGCCGATTCCAGGAGGCTTCGGCTTCAGCGGCGAAACGGCCCAGCCGATCCTTGTCCAGGCGATGGGCCAGCCAGTGCCTGGCGTGCTCCCGCGAGAGGCGCAGGGCAAATTCGGCGAAGGTTTCCCGGTTGTCGCGCAACTCCCGCAGCACGCGCGCCGAGGCCGTCAGTTCCGGTTCCTGGCAGGCCGGGCGATAGCGCTGGACGCTGTCGCGGTAGGGGGTCCCCGCCTGCCCCTCATCCAGGATGGCGGCGATATCCTCCAGGCGCTCAACGATCTCCATTGCCCACTGGGCCAGCGGAACCTCGCGGCCGGTCCGGGACAGCGGCAATGCGGGGCCACGGCCACAGCAGGCGACAGTCAGGCTGTTGCGGCTGCACTCGGCCTTTTCCTCGGTCGACAGCGGGGGACTCGCTTCGAGCAGGCAGTACAGTACGAACGTCTCGAGAAAGCGGAGCTCATCGAGGGCGACGCCGGCCGGTTCGGTGCCGAGCAGGTCCAGGGCGCGCAGTTCCAGATAGCGGACCCCGCGCTTGCGCAGCGCCAGGGTTGGCCTCTCGCCGGAAAAGGTGATCTGCTTGGGCCGTATCGCGCTGTAGTACTCGTTCTCGATCTGCAGGATGTTGGCGTTCAGTTGCCGGTATTCGCCATCCACCTTGATGCCGATCCGTTCGTAAGGCGGGTAAGGCTGCCTGATGGCGGCCTCCAGGCTGGCGATGTAGTCGTCCAGGGCGTTGAAGGAAATGTCGAGGCTGGTCTGATTGTCGTTGCGGTAGCCGATATCGCTCATGCGCAGGGAGGTTGCGAATGGCCGGTAGTAGGTTTCGGGATCAAGCTCGGCGAAGCGCGTGGCCAGGTTTTCACGGCCACTGAAGAAGGACTTGCAGATGGCCGGTGAGTTGCCGAACAGGTAGATCAGCAGCCATCCGTGGCGGTGGATGTTGCGGATGATGCCGAAGTAGGCTTCGGACACGAAAGCGGACAGCTCGGCCGCCGGCTGCTCCAGATCGTGCAGGACTGGCCAGAGCGCTTCGTTGATCGAGTAGTTGAAGTGCACTCCGGCGATGGATTGCATGGTGCGCCCGTAGCGGTGTGCCAGGCCGCGCCGGTAGATCTGCTTCATGAGGCCGATGTTCGACCGCCCATAGCGGGCGATCGGAATGCTGTCGTCGCCATCCAGCCCGATCGGCATCGACGTGGCCAGCAGGATTTCGCCCTCGAGGTGCTGATGCACGTAGGCGTGAATGTCGCCCAGAAATCCCAGGGTCTCCTCGGCGCTGGCCGCGGGTGGGGTGATCAGTTCGATCAGGGCTTCCGAGTAATCGGTGGTGATCCACTCATGGGTCAGGGCCGAACCCAGGGCGGCGGGGTGCGGTGTCTGGGCGATGCGGCCATCCGGGTCGAGGCGCAGGCTCTCCTTCTCGAGCCCCTTGAGTCCGTCTCGCAAAAATCCTTGTTGTCCTGCCCGGAGCAGGTTTTCCAAACGGCTGCTGTGCGCCATGTCGCTAGACTTCGGGAAATAAGGTGGAGGGTGACTCCGGTGTGAGGGTCGGTCCGACCCCAGGCGGTCCGTGGGATGCGCCAGCTTACCAGCTGAACAGGACCCACCTGTTGATGTTCATGCCCTTCTGGTTATCACCCTGGCGGACCTCCAGGTTGCCGTCGCCATCGCGATCGACGAGCACGTAGGCAGGGCCGATGACGGGCGTGATCTTGACCATGTAGAGCTGGTTGTTGATGCGGTATTCTTCGATCGTTTCCTCTCCCCGCCGGATGATGGTCACATCCGGTTCCATGGGCTGGCCGCTCTGCACGGGCGCCGGCAGATCCGGCTGATCCGGAATGGGCACAGGGATCTCGTCCTCGGCGTGAACCTGGCCTGCCAACAGGACCGACAACAGCGACAACATCCGAATCATGAGAAAGTACGGCTTTTCAGAGGTTTTTGGCGGGCAATGATAGTACAGATCGCACGGCGATGGTTCCGCAAGCCTGGCGCCCGGCGCCGCGGCCACTGTGCCAGGGTGACATCCACCGGGGTGCCACACGGGTCAAAACATATTGTTCACTCCCTTTTGTCCCACGATCATGGATGATGATCAGCTGCTGCGCTACAGCCGTCAGATCCTGCTGCCGCAGATCGATCTTTCCGGACAGCGGAAGCTTCTGGATGCCACCGTGTTCATCGTCGGCCTGGGGGGGCTGGGTTCACCCGCGGCCATGTACCTGGCGGCGGCGGGCGTCGGCCATTTGCTCGTCAATGATTTCGACCGGGTCGACCTGAGCAACCTGCAACGTCAGATTTTGCATGCCACCGACGATATCGGCACCGCCAAGACCCGCTCGGCGATGGCAACACTCCATCGCCTCAACCCCGAAGTTCGCATCACGCCGATCGGGGAGCGTCTGGACGAGGCCGGCCTTGAAACAGCCATGAACCAGGCGAACGTAGTGCTGGACTGTTCCGATAACCTGGCCACCCGCTTCGCCGTCAACCGTGCCTGCTTTCGCCAGGGCAAACCGCTGGTCAGCGGGGCGGCCATTCGCTTCGAGGGCCAGCTGGCGGTTTTCTGGCCCGGGGTTGGCGACAGCGCCTGCTACAACTGCCTGTACCCGCATGACGAGGGCGGGGTCGAAACCTGTAGCCAGAATGGCGTGGCGGCGCCTGTGCCGGGCATCATCGGCAGCCTGCAGGCGCTGGAGGCAATCAAGCTGCTGACCTTGCCCGCTTATGCGCCCTTCAACGTGCTCCATCTGTTCGACGGGCTTGGCTTCGAGTGGCAGAGAATGAGGGTCACCCGCAACCCCGATTGCGCGACCTGCGGGCGGAATGGCTGACAGGCCCCTGACCCAGCCGGGGACCATGCGCCGTCTCGCCACCCATCTGGTATCGTGTCAATAATAGCTGAGCCGCCAGCACGTCACCGTCCTCCCATCGAATCCGAATGCTTCACCGATTCAAACCCGGTCATGGAGACAAGCGATGAGCGAACAACAGCCACAAACGCCAGCCCGTGACGCGTCTTCCGGCCGGGTCTGGCGGTTGCGACGCCGCGTCCTGGCCTGGTTTGCCTGGCTGATGACACTGCTGTACTGGGATGTGCTGCTGGATTTCCTGCTGCATCTCCTGCACATCGTCATCGAGTATCTCGAGCTGGGGCTGGAGGGTGTCCTGGAGGCCCTGTTTCATCTGGAAGGTCATGATGCGCAGATGGTGACCGCCTGGATCGGCAGCCTGATGCTCGCCAGCCTGGCCGGCCTGCTCTATATCCTCTGTCTGCGGCGCCTGAAGAGACGCTATCGGTCCTCCTGGGGCTATTTCTGGCTCTGTCTCAAGGATGGCGCCCAGCACAACTGGGGCTTCCTGTCCTTGCTGGCCATGGCCTACGTCGGCAGCCTGCTGCTCTTCTGAGCGGCGGGCGCCTGGATGCCCGGGAACGGGGCGGCAAAGCCGCTTCCGTGGCTGCAATCGCCAGGCCGAATTGCTACCATGCGCCGCCATGCGCAAGAGTGACTTCCACTACGACCTTCCCGAGCATCTGATCGCTCAGGCGCCCCTGCCGGAACGGACCGCCTCCAGGCTGCTCTGCCTGCTGGAGGGTGGGAGCCTGGAGGACCGCGGTTTCAGGGATTTGCCCAGCCTGCTGCGTCCGGGAGATCTTCTGGTTCTGAACGATACCCGCGTCATACCGGCCCGCCTGCATGGACGCAAGGCTACCGGCGGGCGCATCGAAATCCTGGTCGAACGGCTGCTCGACGAACGGACGCTGCTGGTGCATCTGCGGGCCAGCAAGTCGCCCAAGCCGGATACCTGGCTGCATCTCGATGGCGGCTATGAGTGTCGGGTACTGGAGCGGCGCGAGGATCTGTTCGTGCTGGAATTTGCGGCCGGGATCAGCGCTCCTGAGGTGCTGGAAGCCGTGGGTCATGTACCGCTGCCGCCCTATATCCAGCGGCCGGACACGAACACCGATCACCATCGCTATCAGACCGTGTTCGCGCGCTCGGCAGGCGCCGTGGCGGCGCCGACGGCGGGTTTGCACTTCGACGAAATCCTGCTGCGCGATCTTGCCGGGCAGGGCATCGATCATGTCTGCGTGACCCTGCACGTCGGCAGCGGCACCTTCCTGCCGGTACGCGTCGACAATCTCGATCAGCACCGCATGCATGCGGAGCGGTGCAGCGTGCCGGAAACCGTGGTTCGCCGCATCCGGGCAGCGCGGGCCAGCGGCGGGCGGGTCATCGCCGTCGGCACGACGGTGGTACGGGCACTGGAGACCGCCGCGCGGTCGGGGGAACTCGAACCCTACGAGGGCGAGACGCGATTGTTCATCCGGCCGGGCTTCGATTTTCGCTGCGTCGATGTCCTGCTGACGAATTTCCATCTGCCGGAATCGACCTTGCTGACCCTGGTTTGCGCGTTCTCGGGGCATGCGCCCGTGATGGCGGCCTACCGGCATGCCGTACGCGAGGGCTACCGCTTCTTCAGCTATGGCGATGCCATGTTCCTGATCCGCGAGGAGGCTGGCCGGGATGCACGCTGACGCTTTCGAACTGCATCCGCAGCTGAGGTCCGATTGTCTGGAACTGGGCCGTTTCCGGCTCTGCCGGCTGTTGCTGATGAACGAGCGCCGGTATCCCTGGCTGATTCTCGTGCCCGAACGGCCCGGAATCGGCGAAATCCATGAACTTGGCGACACAGACCAGGATCACCTCATCCGTGAATCCTCGTGTCTGGCCGGGCATCTCAAGCGGGTATTTGCCGCCGATCGTGTCAATGTCGCGGCCATTGGCAACCTGGTGCCGCAGCTGCATGTGCATCATGTGGTACGCCGGCGGGACGATGCCGCCTGGCCGGCTCCGGTCTGGGGGCGCAGCCCCCCGGAGCCCTACACGGAAGCGGAGCGGGCCGGGCTGATCAGCCGGTTGCAGCTGGCCGCTCTGCCCGGCCTGCGGATCGGACCGGCACCCTGATGGATTGCCGGCCCGGCTGCGGAGCCTGCTGCATCGCACCATCCATACGCTCGGCCATCCCCAGCATGCCCCAAGGCAAGCCGGCGGGGCTGGCCTGCGTCCAGCTCGGCGAGGACTGGCGCTGCCGCATTTTCGGCCAGCCGGAGCGCCCCGCCTGTTGTCGGGGGTTGCAGCCCAGCGGGGAGATGTGCGGCGACAGCCGCGAGGCCGCGCTCGCTCATCTCGCCTGGCTGGAGCAGGCAACGGCGCCCGATGATCCGCCCGTGGCGCCGTTGGTCTAGACGCCAAGCAGCAGGCGGGCCGGGTCCTCCAGCAGTTCCTTGACCGTGAACAGGAAGGAGACGGCCTCGCGACCATCGATGATGCGGTGATCGTAGGACAGGGCCAGGTAGATGATCGGGCGGATGACGATCTGTCCGTCCTCGACCACCGGGCGCTCCTTGATGGCGTGCATGCCCAGGATGGCGCTCTGCGGCGGATTCAGGATGGGCGTCGACAGCATCGAGCCGAAGATGCCGCCATTGGTGATGGTGAAGGTGCCACCGGTCAATTCCTCGAAGCTCAGCTTGCCGTCGCGAGCCCGCAGCGAGAACTCGTTGATGGCTTTCTCGATTTCGGCGAAGTCCAGCGTGTCGGCATGGCGCAGCACCGGGACCACCAGGCCGCGTTCGGTGGTGACCGCGATGCCGATGTCGTAGACGTCGTGATAGACGACGTCCTGGCCCTCGACCGAGGCGTTGATGATGGGGAAGCGCTTGAGTGCCTCGACCGAAGCCTTGACGAAGAACGACATCAGGCCGAGCTTGACCTGGTGCGTCTGCTCGAAACGCGCCCGGTGCTGCTGGCGGATATCGAAAATCTTCTGCAGGTTCACCTCGTTGAAGGTGGTCAGGGTGGCCGTGCTGTGCTGCGCCTCGAGCATCCGTTCCGCGATGCGGGCGCGGATGCGTGTCATCGGCACGCGGCGCTCGCCGCCCTTGGGTGAGGACGGGCCGGATGCCGCCTCATGGCCGGACGGCGGGACGGGCGCGGGTGGGGTCGAGCGCTGCTCCAGAACGTTCAGCACATCCTGCTTGGTGATGCGCCCGCTGACCGGGATGTCGGAAGGCTCCAGATTATGTTCGGCCAGCAGCCGCCTCACCGCCGGGCTCATGGGCTGGTCAAGAGCGGGCGCGTGGCCGGTTGCGGAGGGTTCGCCCGCGGGTGGCCCGGCGTTCCCGGCCGGCGGCATCTCCGGCAGCGCTTGCGGCTCGGTGACGGCTAGCGGGCGAAGCTCGGCTTCGGTTTCGATGACGGCCAGCAGATCGCCGCTGGAGACGATATCGCCCTTGTGACGGCAGATTTCCTTGAGCATGCCCGATTCCGGCACGGGTACCTCGAGGATGACCTTGTCGGTTTCCAGGTCGATCAGGTTGGCATCCTTCTGAACGAGGGCGCCATCCTGGAAGTGCCAGTCGAGCAGCGTGGCGTCGCTGACGGATTCGGGCAGGTTGGGAACGAGGACTTCGATGCGCATCGGATTTCCTTAGCTGTGAGAGGCGGCGGGGCCATAGAGTGCATCCTGCACCACCTGCTTCTGTTCCTCGAGATGGCGATGGAATTGCCCGACCGCCGGCGCCGGGCACATCGGCCGTCCGGCGTAGACCAGTGCGATACGGTTCTCCAGGTGGCCGAAGAAGCGGTGCTTGATCTGATGCCAGGCGCCCTGGTTCTCCGGCTCCTCCTGGCACCAGACCAGTTCCTTGAGGTTGCCATAGCGGGACAATACCTCGGTGAAGGCCTCGTCCGGGAATGGATAGAGCTGTTCGACGCGCAGGATGGCGATGTGGGACAGGCCGGACTTGCGGCGGGCCTCCAGGAGGTCGTAGTAGATCTTGCCGGCGCAGACGATGGCGCGGCTGATCCCCGCCGGGTCGTGCGGATCGATTTCGCCGATGATGTTGCGGAACGTTCCCTCGGCGAGCTCGGTCAGGGTGGAAACCGCCAGCTTGTGCCGCAGCAGGCTCTTGGGGGTCATGACGATCAGCGGCCGCCGGTAGGGCCTGAGGATTTGCCGGCGGAGCAGGTGGTATATCTGTGCCGGCGTGGTCGGAATGCAGACCTGCATGTTCTGCTCGGCGCACAGCTGCAGATAGCGCTCGATGCGCGCCGAGGAATGCTCCGGCCCCTGGCCCTCGTAGCCATGCGGCAACAGCAGCGTGAGCCCGCACAGCCGGCCCCACTTGCTCTCCCCCGAGGCGATGAACTGGTCGATGACAACCTGGGCGTTGTTGGCGAAATCGCCGAACTGCGCCTCCCAGATCACCAGCGTCTCGGGGGCCGAGGTCGCGTAGCCATACTCGAATCCCAGCACCCCCTCCTCCGACAGCAGCGAGTCATAGATCCGGAATGGCGCGGCGTTTTCCAGGTGCTGCAGGGGAATGCAGGTCGCTCCCGTGTTCTGGTCGTAGAGAATGGCGTGGCGGTGGAAAAAGGTTCCCCGGCCGACATCCTGGCCGCTGAAGCGGATGGTATGGCCGTCATCGAGCAGGCTGGCATAGGCGAGGTTTTCCGCAAATCCCCAGTCCATCGGTTGCTCGCCCCTGGCCATGGCCCGGCGACCCTCGACGATCGCCGCCGCACGCGGATGCAGGGAGAAGTTCGTTGGCAGCCGCAACATGCGTCCGGCCAGCTCCTTCAGCTTCTCCAGCGGCATGCGGGCGTCGTAGGGGGTGGTCCACAGCTGATTCTGGTAGGCGGTCCAGGAGGGCTTGGGGAACCTTCCCTCGGCATCGATCAGCGGGCGGGAGACGATGTCGTCCCGGGCCAGGGCGGATTGGTAGTCCGTTTCCATCGCCTTTTCCTGGGCGGCGCTGATGACGCCGGCACGGATCAGCCGCTCGGCATACAGCCGTCGCACGGTCGGCTGCTGGCGGATGAAGCGATACATGGCCGGCTGGGTGACGGCGGGCTCGTCGGCCTCGTTGTGCCCGTGGCGGCGATAGCAGATCAGGTCGATGACCACGTCGCGGTTGAACCGCATCCGGTAGTCGACCGCCAGCCGCGTCACGAACAGCACCGCTTCCGGATCGTCACCGTTCACGTGGAATACCGGTGCCTGGACCATGTTGGCGACATCCGTGCAGTACAGCGTGGAGCGCGCATCGAAGGGATTGCTGGTGGTAAAGCCGATCTGGTTGTTGACGACGATGTGGATGGTGCCACCGGTGGTGTAGGCGCGGGTTTCCGCCATGTTCAGGGTTTCCATCACCACGCCTTGCCCGGCGAAGGCGGCATCGCCGTGAATCAGTACCGCCATGACGGTATTCTCGGCATTGCCGGCCTGGCGGTCCTGCCGCGCCCGGACTGAGCCCTCGACTACCGGGTCGATGATCTCCAGGTGGGAGGGGTTGAAGGCGAGCGCGACATGCACGGGGCCGCTGCGGGTGAGGATGTCCGAGGAGAAGCCCATGTGGTACTTGACGTCGCCGGCACTCGCCAGCGGCAGGTTGGCGGCGGTGCCCTCGAATTCCTGGAACAGGGAACTGGGCTTCTTGCCCAGCACGTTGATGAGCACATTCAGCCGGCCGCGGTGCGCCATGCCGATCACCAGTTCGCGTACGCCCTGTTCGCTGCCGCGCTCGATGACTTCGTCGAGCAGGGGGATCAGGCTCTCGGCACCCTCCAGGGAAAAACGCTTCTGCCCGACATACTTGCGGTGCAGATAGCGCTCGATACCTTCCGCGGCGGTCAGGGCCCGCAACAGCGACGTCTGGCTCTCCGGTTCCGGGAAGGCCCGGCCGCGGGTATTCTCCAGCCGCGTCTGGATCCAGTGCTTGATGTCGCTGTCGACGATATGCATGTACTCGGCGCCGATGCTCTCACAATAGGTCTGGCGCAGCAGGGCGAGGATTTCCCGCAGCGGCAGCCGGCGGGAATGATGCAGGATGTCGACGTAGAAGTGCCGGTCCAGATCCTGGGCCGTCAGGCCATAGTAGGCCGGATCGAGATCCTTGAGTATGGTCGGCGGATTCAGCCTGAGCGGATTGTTGTCGGCAACCTGATGGCCGCGGGTCCGGTAGTGGTAGATCAGCTGGTCCACCGCCGCCTGCTTGCGCAGCGTGGCCTCGATCTCGCTGCCGTCGTCGTCGTGGGGAAGGGGCGGACGGGGGCCGGACAGCTCGGGAGTGGCATCCTGTATGGAGCGGAATTTGTCGCGCCAGCTGGAGTCGACCGAGTCCGGATCGAGCAGGAACCGCTCGTAGAGGTCTTCCAGAAAGCCCAGGTTATCCTCGGCGATGGCCGCCGAACCTTCGAATAATTGCTGCAGCCGTTTCATGCGTGTTCCCGTCGTGATGGCTTCGCGCCAGCCTTCACTGGCTGGCGTCACCGCTCCCTGGTTGGGCGGGTCGGGTTTGAGCGTCGCTGTTTTGATTGCACATCACTACATAGTTTCCCTGATTTCGGCAGAAATTGCCCGCTTGTCGCGGGGTGAGCGTAGCCGGGCCGGGCCGCGGCGGCGGGTATCTGCACAAGGCAATTCCCGAGTGTTATGCTCAAGATATAGCAGGGCCGGACTGTCAGGGTCCGAACGCAACCCGGAGAAGGTTTGTTGCCATGGAAAATGCCGTCGCCAATACTCCCCAGCTCACCGACCGTTTCGGCCGGCGGGTCAGCTACGTGCGGGTGTCGATCACCGATCGCTGCGATTTGCGCTGCCTCTACTGCATGAGCGAGGACATGCGCTTTCTGCCCAGACCGCAGATTCTTACCCTGGAGGAGATCCACCGGGTGTGCGAGGCCTTCGTTGCCCTGGGCGTGGACAAGATTCGCATCACCGGCGGCGAGCCCCTGGTGCGGCGCGGTGCGGTCGACCTGATGGCCGGCATCGCCCGCTTGCCCGGGCTGCGCGAACTGGTGCTGAGCAGCAACGGAACCCGCCTGGCCGAATTGGCCGGCGACATCAGGGCGGCCGGGGTGCGCCGCATCAACATCAGCCTGGATTCCCTCGATCCGCAGCGCTTTCGGCAACTGACCCGGGTCGGCGATCTCGCCAGGGTTCTGGACGGTATCGAGGCGGCGCTGAAGGCGGGCTTCGAGCGCATCAAGATCAATGCCGTCATCCTGCAGGGTCGCAATCATGACGAGGTCGTCAGCCTGACGCGCTTTGCCATCGACCATGGCATCGATATCAGCTTCATCGAGGAGATGCCGCTGGGCCACGTCGATGGCCATGACCGGGCCGAGGAGTTCTATTCCAGCGATGCCATCCGCCGGGACCTGGAACAGGTGTTCGAACTGCTGCCCAGCCCGGAGACCACCGGTGGTCCGTCGCGCTATTTCCGTATCGCCGGGAGTGCCTCGCGGGTGGGTTTCATCTCTCCCCATTCACACAATTTTTGCGGTAGCTGCAACCGGGTGCGGGTCACGGCCGAGGGCCGCCTGCTGCTGTGCCTGGGCAATGAGCACGCGGTCGAGCTCAAGGATGTGCTGCGGGCCGAGCAGGCTTCGGCCGAGGCGCTCAAGGCGACGATCCGCAATGCCATGGCCATCAAGCCCGAGCGCCATCATTTCGACCTTGAGGCCCAGCCGGTCATCCTGCGGCACATGAACGCCACCGGCGGCTGAAACTCAGCTTTCCAGCAGTCTCGGCATCAGTTCGACCAGATTGCAGGGGCGGGTGCGATAGTCCAGCTGGGCCTGTATCAGGGCGTCCCAGGCCAGCCGGCAGGCATTCGGCGAACCGGGCAGACAGAACAGGTAAGTGCCGTTGGCGACGCCCGCCGTGGCCCGCGATTGCAGCGTCGAGGTGCCGATTTCCTGGTACGACAGGCTGCGAAACACCTCGCCGAAACCTTCCAGGGTCTTGTCGAACAGGACCTCCACCGCTTCCGGGGTGCCGTCGCGCCCCGTGACGCCCGTGCCGCCGGTGGTCAGGATGACATGAATGGCCGGATCGGCGATCCATTCCGAAACCCGGGCACGAATCTGGTATTTATCGTCCGCTACGATGGACCTGTCGATTACCCAGTGTCCGGCTTCGGTGACCCGCTCCCGCAGCAGGCGACCGGCGGTATCCGTGGCTTCGATGCGTGTGTCGGAGACCGTCAGGATGGTTATGGATAATGGAATAAATGAGCGTTCCTGATGCACCGGGATTTTCACGTTTTGAGTCAAAACAACCAGCTTAACACGACAGGGGTGCCGGCTCGCCACCTTATTGTGACAACGATCTTACCCTATGACATGGGTGGTCTATAATCATCTGATTTGTCCAGCTGCCGGGCATTCCGTCAATCGGATCGGACAATTCGCCTCCAGGGCGCCGGTTTTCTTGAAACGATACCGTGGCTGCGCCACGCCTTGTCTCCCGGCCGCCCGGGAACATCAGTCATGAGAGGACACATGGTTCGCAACCAGGACGAATCGCCGCATTGGAGCCTGACGCTGGGCTGTCTCGGCGTGGTATTCGGCGATATCGCCACCAGCCCGCTCTATGCCCTGCGGGTCGCGTTCACCGGCGGGGGCGGGCTGACGCCTACTCCGGAGCATGTGCTGGGCATCCTCTCCCTGGTCTTCTGGTCGCTGACGCTGGTGGTGGGCGTCAAGTATGCCTGGCTGGTGATGCGTGCCGACAACAATGGCGAGGGCGGCATCATGGCCTTGATGTCGCTGGTCCTGCGTCCCGTCAACCAGAAGCCGCGCCGCCGCTGGATCATGAGCCTGGGGCTCATCGGTACGGCGCTGTTTTTTGGCGACGCCATGATCGCGCCGGCCATTTCCGTGATGAGCGCGGTGGAAGGCCTCAAGGTTGGCGCCCCCCAGCTGAACGCCCTGATCGTGCCGGTCACGCTGATCATCCTGGGGGTGCTGTTTCTCATCCAGTATCGCGGTACCGCTTTCATCGGCTGGCTGTTCAGCCCGATCATGGTGCTGTGGCTGTTGCTGATAGCCATCCTGGGCCTGTTGAGCATCCTGCAAACGCCATCGGTCCTGCAGTCGCTTTACCCTTCCCATGGCCTGGCATTCCTGCACGAGGCCAAGGCCCAGTCCCTGGTGGTGCTGGGTGCCGTGGTGCTGGTCGTGACCGGCGCGGAGGCGCTGTATGCCGATATCGGCCATTTCGGCATCGCGCCGATCCGCTCGGCCTGGTTTCTCGCCGTTTTCCCGGCCCTGACCCTGAATTACCTCGGGCAGGGCGCCCTGCTGATCCGCGATCCCGCGGCAGCCAGCAATCCCTTCTACCTGCTGGGGCCGGGCTGGAGCGTGCTGCCCCTCCTGTCCCTGGCTACCCTGGCCACCATCATCGCGTCCCAGGGCGTGATCTCCGGAGCCTTTTCGCTGGCCGCCCAGGCCGTGAGGCTGCGCTATCTGCCGCGGCTGGCGGTTCGCCATACCTCGAAGGGACGTTACGGACAGATCTACGTGCCGGCCGTGAACTGGCTGCTGGCGCTCTCGGTCGTCCTGCTGGTGGTGAGCTTCGGGTCCTCGTCGCGGCTGGCGGCGGCCTATGGCCTTGCCGTCACCGGCACCATGGTGGTGACGACCCTGCTGATGTTCGGCCTGCTGCGCCGGGTTTCGCGCCATCACTGGCGGTTTGCCGGGCTGCTGTTCGGCCTTTTCCTGCTGGTCGACCTGAGCTTCCTGATGGCCAACGCGACCAAGATCCCGCGCGGTGGCTGGGTGTCCCTGCTGATCGGCGGGGTGATCTACCTGCTTCTCTGGACCTGGATACGGGGACGGGAACTGCTGGTGACACGCCTCAACGAAAAGGCGGTACCACTGGAGGAACTGGTTTCCCGGCAGGGCCACAACCCCCTGCCGAGAGTGCCCGGCACCGCGGTCTACCTGACGGCCGGACGTTTCGGCGCCCCGCTGTCGCTGACGCACAACATGATGATCAACAAGGTGCTGCACGCGCAGGTCATCGTGCTGACCGTGGTCACCCGGGATGAACCCTGGATTCCGCTTGCCGAACGGGTCAAGATCCGCCACTTCGGCGATCAGATCTATCGGGTACGCATCTACTACGGCTACAACCAGCAGCCCAACATTCCCGACGCCCTGGCCTATTGCCGGAGCCAGGGACTGACGGTGGATCTGGCCGAAGCCTCGTTCTTCCTGTCACGCGAGCATCTGGTCTCCACCCCGCGCGATGGCATGCCGCGCTGGTGCGAACGCCTGTTCATCCGTATGGCCATGAATGCCGAGAACGCCATGGCGTTCTGGCAGATTCCGCCCGACCGGGTGGTCGAGCTGGGTCTCAAGGTCGAACTGTGAGCCGGCCGGGCGCGGCCACCGATCAGCGCAGCGGCGCGGGTTGCCCCGTGGCCCGGAACCGCCGGTAATCCGCCAGCACCAGCGCATGATCGAACGCCAGCGGGGCAGGCAGGTTCTCCGGGTCGACGATCACCGCCTTCCTGGCGTCGTCGGCCGCTATGGGTGTTCCCGTGGCCTCGGCGACATAGACGGCCGTGACGGTATGCCCGCGGGCGTCGCGGGCCGGATCCGAGTAGTTGCCCAGCAGGGCCGTCAGCCGGACCGCAAGCCCCACCTCCTCCTGCGCCTCGCGTCGGGCCGCCGTCTCCAGGGTCTCCCCGACGTCGACGAACCCGCCCGGAATGGCCCAGCCGTGCGGCGGATACAGGCGTTCGATGAGGACGATGGGACGACCGGGACGGTCGGTCAGTTCGATGATGATGTCGGCGGCGATCTGGGGTGTGACGGGACGGGACATGAGGACGCTCGCGGTTTTTGCGGGACCTTAAGAGATCGCGGCGCCGATGGCAAGCCGGGCCCTGCCGCACTGCCAGCGCTCTTTTGGCCGGCGTCCCGCGACGCATGGCTGCTAATCCCCTACCGATCCACGGTAAAATGCGCCGTCAATCCCGGGGTCGGGAGCCGTCGCGCTCCGCCGATCCTCCCGCAAGCATGACCGGGCCAACATGAATCATCTCGACTCCGCCTTCAGCACATCCTATTTCGTCGCCCTGCTGATGGGCCTGTTCAGCGCGCTGCACTGCCTTGGCATGTGCGGCTCTATCATCGGCTCCCTGACCCTCAGCCTCAAGCGGGAAATCCGCGAGAACAAGCGCACGCTGCTGCCCTATGTCGCCAGCTACAACGCCGGACGGGTCTTCAGCTATACCATCGCCGGGCTGTTCGCCGGGCTGGCCGAGCATGTGCTGAGCATGCCACTGGGCGAGGGACATGGTCATCGGTTGCTGCAAATACTCTCGGCCCTGGTCATGCTGGGCGCGGGCCTGCATATCGCCGGCTGGTTCCCGCGCTTCGCCTACATCGAGAAATTCGGCAGCGGTGTCTGGCAGCGGATTGAACCCTACGGCCGGCGGCTGGTCCCTGTGGAGACGCTGCCCCGG
This sequence comes from Methyloparacoccus sp. NF-16, assembly GCF_056880625.1. Classification (NCBI taxonomy): domain Bacteria; kingdom Pseudomonadati; phylum Pseudomonadota; class Gammaproteobacteria; order Methylococcales; family Methylococcaceae; genus Methyloparacoccus; species Methyloparacoccus sp. NF-16. Next base: position 1,426,628 of record NZ_CP174130.1, read on the forward strand.
GCGTTCGTGTTCGGCATGGTGTGGGGCTGGCTGCCATGCGGCCTGGTCTACACCGCGCTGGCCCTGGCCGCGACGACCGGCGATGTGGTCCGCAGCACCTTCACCATGCTGGCATTCGGCCTTGGCACCATGCCCGCGGTGATGGGCGTGGGCATCATGACCTCCTGGATGGTGCGCCTGTCGAGCATGACCCGCTTTCGCCAGCTGGCCGGAATCACCCTGATCCTGCTGGCGTTCATGGCGGCGTTTCCCGGCCTCAATCCGATGGTGCAGCAGCACACCATGGCCCATTGAGGTGCGTTGAGGTATGACCATGTTCGAAAAGCTGATAGGGCAGTCTCCCAACTTCGAATCCCTGTTGCGCAGCGCCCGCATGGTCGCCGCCACGGATGTCACAGTGCTGATCGTCGGTGAGACCGGTACCGGCAAGGAGGTGCTCGCGCAAGCGCTGCAGCAGCACAGCCCGCGCAGCGGCAAGCCCTTCATCACCATCAATTGCGCGGCCCTGCCGGAATCCCTGGTCGAGTCCGAGCTGTTCGGCCACCGGAAGGGCTCGTTCACCGGCGCCACCGCGAACCAGGTCGGCCGGCTGCAGGCGGCCAATGGCGGCACCGTCTTTCTCGACGAGGTCGATTCGCTGCCGGTTCCGCTGCAGGCGAAATTGCTGCGCTTCCTGGAAACCGGCGAGATCCAGCCGGTCGGCGAGACCGCGACGCACAATGTCGATGTCCGCATCATCGCTGCCACCAATGCCAACCTGCTGGACCGGATCAGCCGCGGCGAATTCCGCCGCGACCTCTACTACCGCCTGAACGTGGTTCCGCTGGAGATTCCCCCCCTGCGCGAACGCATCGGCGACGTGCAGGTCTTGCTGCAACACTTCATCGCCCAGTTCACCCGCGACCATGGACTGCAGAAGGTCTCGATCAGCAAGTCGGCCCTGAACCGCTTGGTGGCCTATCCCTGGCCGGGCAATGTCCGCGAATTGCGCAACGTCTGCGAGCGACTCTGCATCCTGCTTGCCGGCCGCGTCATCGAGGAAAACAATCTGCCCCCCGAGATCGTCAGCCGGCTGCCGGCACAGAAACCCGAGATCGAGCTGCCGGAGCGGGGCATCAACCTGGAACAGGTCGAGATCGACCTCATCCGCCAGGCCCTGCAGCGCACCAACGGCAACCGCAGCCGCTCGGCCAAGCTACTGGGGATTTCCCGCGATACCCTGCTGTACCGCATGCAGAAATACGGCATCAGCTAACGAGAGCGTCAGGCGCCACCGTTGCGCCGCCGCTTTGTCCGGCTCCGAATCCGATAACGATAATTTAAGAGGAAAGACCTTATGTGCTGGAGTGGAGAAGCCTCGGCCGTGCTGGCCACGGTCGGTTTTGGCACCGCCGCCTACGTTGCCTGGAAGGGCGAGTCGAAGGAGTTGTGGATTCCCTTGACCTATTTCGCCTGCATGGAACTGCTACAGGCGGCAACCTACGTCTACATCAACCTCTGCGATGCGCCACCCAACCAGATACTGACGCTTTTCGGCTATCTGCACATCGCCTTCCAGCCCTTCTTCGTCAACATGGTGGCCATGTATTTCATTCCCGAGGAGGTCAAGCGGAAGATCAGCACGGTCGTCTACAGCATCTGCGCCGTGGGGGCGCTGGCGATGCTGGTCAAGATGTATCCCTTCGCCTGGGCGGGCAAGTGCATCATCGGCTTCGAGGGATTCTGCGGGGCCGATGCCTGCTCCGTTTCCGGCGACTGGCACATCGCCTGGCAGCTGCCTCTCAACGGACTGATGTCGGACTATCCCGACAACCCCTTCGGTTTCCGTTACGGGCTGCATGGCTTCACCTACATCCTCACCGCCTTCTGGATGCCGATCCTGTACGGCTCCTGGCGCTTCGTCGGCTTCCACTACCTGGTGGGGCCGCTGATCTCCGACATCCTGACCTCCAATCCCAATGAGTACGCGGCGGTCTGGTGTCTGTTCTCGATCGCGCTCTGCGTTTCCGTGATCAAGTCGCCGATCCGGAAGTATCTGCACGTGCAGACCTGGCCGTATTACCGCAAGGCCTACGCCGTCTGAGCGCCCGGCATCGGTTGCCGGCTTGTCCGCCATGCGCCGGCGCACAGCCCGCCGATCGATCCGCCTGGCGCTGCTGGCAGGGATGCTCGCGGCCGGCGGCGGGTGTCTGCCGGTGATCGACGAGCCCGGCATCCCGGTTGTCGAGGTCGCCACGCGGGATGCCGGTGCCACCGTGGATCTGGACATGCAGCAGCGGTTGGTGATCCGTCTCGATGCCAACTGGACCACGGGCTATCGCTGGCTGCTCATCGACCGCACGGGGCAAATTCTGGAGACCGTGGGCGATGCCCCGGATTATCAGGAGCAGGCGAATCTTGGCGGACTGCTGGGGCTGGGCGGGCAGGAGGTCTGGACCTTCCGGCCGCTGGCCAGGGGCGACGGGCTGTTGCGCTTTGAGTACCGGCGCCCCTGGGGCGAGGGCCGGGAGGCCATCCGCTCGGCGGTGTTCAACGTCAGGGTACGTTGAGGCGGGACGGCCGAAGCCTCTGCCCGGTGGCGCCTCCGGGGCGCTGACCGGGCAGGGTGGTGGAGGGCGTCGTCAGGCGAAACGGGCGCCTTTCTTGGCGGCAATGCGCATGCGCAGGGCGTTCAGCTTGATGAAGCCCTCGGCATCCTTCTGGTTGTAGGCACCCCGATCATCCTCGAAAGTGGCGATGTTCATGTCGAACAGGCTGTTGTGCGCGGATTTCCGGCCGACCACGGTGACGTTGCCCTTGTACAGCTTGACGCGCACCTCGCCGTTCACGTTCGCCTGCGAGCCGTCGATCAGGTTCTGCAGCATCTGGCGCTCCGGGCTCCACCAGTAGCCGTTGTAGATCAGGCTGGCATAGCGCGGCATCAGTTCGTCCTTGAGGTGGGCAACCTCGCGGTCCAGGGTCAGGGACTCGATGGCCCGATGGGCCTTGAGCATGATGGTGCCGCCCGGGGTTTCGTAGCAGCCCCGCGACTTCATGCCGACGTAGCGGTTCTCGACGATATCCAGGCGACCGATACCGTTGGCGCCGCCCAGCTGGTTCAGGCGCGCCAGCACCCGGGCCGGGGACATGCGCTCGCCGTCGATGGCGACGATATCGCCGCGTTCATAGCTCAGCTCGACATAGGTGGGCTGGTCCGGAGCCGCCTCGGGCGAGACGCTCCAGCGCCACATGCTTTCCTCGGGTTCGGCCCACGGATCCTCCAGGACGCCGCCCTCGTAGGAAATGTGCAGCAGATTGGCGTCCATGGAGTAGGGCGAGGCCTTGCCGCGCTTCATCTCGATCGGGATGCCGTGCTGTTCCGCGTAGGCCAGCAGGGTTTCGCGCGAGGTCAGATCCCATTCGCGCCAGGGCGCGATAACCTTGATGTCGGGCTTGAGCGCGTAGGCGCCCAGTTCGAAGCGCACCTGATCGTTGCCCTTGCCGGTCGCGCCGTGGCAGATGGCGTCGCAGCCGGTTTCGTTGACGATCTCGATCAGCCGCTTGGCGATCAGCGGGCGGGCGATCGACGTGCCCAGCAGGTATTCGCCTTCGTAAATGGCGTTGGCGCGGAACATCGGGAACACGAAATCGCGTGCGAATTCTTCCGTCAGGTCGTCGATGTAGATCTCCTGGATGCCCATGGCCTGCGCCTTGGCCCGCGCCGGCTCCACTTCCTCGCCCTGGCCGATGTCCGCCGTGAAGGTGACGATTTCGCACTGATAGGTTTCCCGCAGCCATTGCAGGATGACCGAGGTGTCAAGGCCGCCGGAGTAGGCGAGGGCAACTTTCTTGATGGTGGTGGACATGGAATCGCTACCTGATGAGTCGAAAAAAAGCGGAATTATAGGGTGCCGCCGGCCTTCCCGGCAGATCGGTTGCCGTTCGGCATGACCGTTACCGTCGGTATCGGCCCGCCTGGGCGCTTGGCATGACCTTTAGCGGCGACGCAGGCAACGGTTGAAACGCTCGTTGACGCGCTGGGCGAACCGGGCCGTGGTCAGTCCGCGGGTGATTTTCGGGCTGTTCAGCCGGATTTCCGGCAAGCGTGCCGAATCTGGCCGGAGGCCGCGCCGCTGGGCCAGCAGGAACAGGCGCCGATAAAGCTCGGTCTGCTCGAAGCCGGCCGATTTCTCCTGGCGCAGGTCAGCCAGGATGGCCGATGCGCCCAGGCCCAGGGCGTTCGCCAGCTGAAGCGTGGCCTGCTGGGTCTGGCTGGGTTCCTCGCTGACAGTGCCATCCCGGTAGCGCAGGAGATCGCCGTCCGGTTCGATGTCGATGCCGGTCAGCTGGCCGATCGTCTGCTGGAAGGCCGCATTGCGGCTGGCGTAGCGACCGGCGTTGAAGTCGGCGAAGCGGTAGCGCATCTGCCGATAGGTGGCCGGGTAGTCGAGCAGGTAGGCGGCGCCGAAATACAGCCCGCCGCGGCGGCTGAACAGTTCCTCGCGCAGCGAGCCGGTGCGCGGATAGGGGTAGGGTTTTTCCCGCACCTGCCGCTCGGCGAAGGCAAGGCTGACCTGCATCGGTCCTCCCGTCCTGACCGGGTTGTAGTGCGCCAGCCATTGCCTTCCGAACGGCAGCTCGGCCATCATGTCCGCGTACAGCCGGTTCAGGTCGTTCTCGGTCCGCAAGGCAGCGATGCGCTCCCGGTAGCTGTGGCCGTCCGGCGACCGCATCGACAGGGCCAGCTCCAGCGCGCCTGCGGGAATGTGGTAGCGTTCGGCGCGCCTGTCGATCTCGGCCCGCACGATGCGTGGCAGGCCCGCCACCGGGGGATCGGCCTGGAACGAGGATTCCTGCTCGGTGACCGCGATGACGGCGCACAGGTTTTCGTCGGTCGGCGCCAGTCGCAGCGCCGCGAAGGCCGTCGCCATGTCCCGGGCCCAGCCCCCGGCATCCTGGATACCGGGCGGCAGCAGATGACGGATGCGCGTGCGGGTATCGCCGACGCCCGCCCGGACCGGCTGACTGCTGGCCGGTTCGGGGCGGGCCGGTTTCTGTCCGGACGCCGGGCTCGCCGCGGCTTCCAGCAGGTGATCGATTTCGTCTGCCGTCGGTTCGCCCCGGGTGCCCGCGGCGCCGGTCGGTGGCGGCAGGGTCGCGCAGCCCGTCAGCTGGATGGCCGCCAGTATCGCCACCAGGACCCTGTGCCACCCGCTCATGGGGACCGGTGAAAGAGGGCGTCGACGCATCCTCGCCTCAGACGTCGATGATGCGCACGCGCTGGGTGATACCGCAGAGCAGGTCGTAGGGAATGGTGCCGGCCTGGTTGGCGATCTCCTCCACCGGCAGGCCTTCCCCCCAGAGGGTGACGAGATCGCCGATGTCCGCCTCGGGACATGCGGTCAGGTCCAGCGTGATCATGTCCATCGAGACGCGCCCGATCAGCGGCACGCGCCGGCCGCGCACCAGCACCGGCGTGCCGGAGCGGGCCAGCCGGGGATAGCCGTCGCCATAGCCGATCGCCGCCACGCCCAGGCGCGTCGGATGCGGGCAGATCCAGTCGCCGCCATAGCCGACCCGGGTGCCGGCCGGCACCTGCTTGATGCTGATCAGCCGCGAGCGGAAGGTCATCACCGGTTCCAGATCCTCGTCGAGCCCGTTGCGGCCCGGGAATGGCGAGACGCCGTACAGGGTGATGCCGGGCCGCACCCATTCGCGGCGCGCATCCTGCCAGGCGAACAGGCCGGCCGAGTTGGCGATGCTGGATTCGCTGGCCACGTCGCGCGTGACATCGCGAAACAGCGTCAGCTGATGTTCGGTGAAGCGGTCCTCGATCTCGTCGGCATTGGCGAGGTGCGACATCAGCGGAATGGGCTGCCGGACCGCCGGGCAGGTTTCCAGCCGCCGCCGCAGGACATGGAATTCGCCCGGCAGCATGCCGAGCCGGTGCATGCCGGTGTCCAGCTTGAGCCAGACTGCCAGGGGACGCGGCAGCCGCGCCTGTTCCAGCCAGTCCACCTGCCAGTCGGAGTGGATCACCGGTTCCAGGCCGGCCTCCGCATGCGCCGCCAGTTCCTCGCGGCTGACGAAGCCTTGCAGGACCGCGATGCGTTGCTCGATGCCCCCCGCGCGGAGGGTCAGGCCCTCGTCGGTGCGGGCGACCGCGAAGCCGTCGGCCGCCTGCAGGCTGCGGGCGATGCGCAGCATGCCGTGCCCGTAGGCATTGGCCTTGATGACGGCCATGACCCGGGCTTCCGGCACCACGGCACGGATGCGGCGCAGGTTGCCGGCGGCAGCCGTCAGCTTGATCAGGGCATGCGCGGTGCGGGTGGGATCGTCAGTAGGACTCACCGGCGTAGGGGTCGTGGATGAAGTTCTCGAAGCGGGTATATTGGCCCAGGAAGGTCAGGCGCGCCGTGCCGATGGGGCCGTTACGCTGCTTGGCGATGATGATTTCGGCCGTGCCCTTGTCGGCGGTCTCCTTGTTGTAGACCTCGTCGCGGTAGATGAAGACGATGACATCGGCATCCTGCTCGATGGCGCCGGATTCACGCAGGTCCGACATCACCGGCCGCTTGTTCGGCCGCTGTTCGAGGCTGCGGTTGAGCTGCGACAGGGCGATCACCGGCACGTTGAGTTCCTTGGCCAGCGCTTTGAGCGAGCGGGAAATGTCGGAAATCTCGTTGACGCGGCTCTCGGCGCCGGGCGACTGCATGAGCTGGAGATAGTCCAGCACCACCAGCCCCAGCTGGCCATCGTGTTCGCGCGCCAGGCGGCGGCAGCGGGCGCGCACCTCGGTGGGCGTCATCGCCGGGGTGTCGTCGATGAAGAGTTTGGTTTCGGCGAGGATATTGATGGCCGAGGTCATGCGCGGCCATTCGTCGTCCTCCAGCTTGCCGGTGCGGACGCGGTGCTGGTCGATCCGGCCCAGCGAGGAAATCATGCGCATGGCCAGCTGTTCGCCGGGCATTTCCATGCTGAACACCGCCACCGGCACCTGCTCCTTGATGGCGACATGCTCGGCGATGTTCATGGCGAAGGTGGTCTTGCCCATGGATGGCCGGCCGGCGACGATGATCAGGTCGGAGGGTTGCAGGCCCGAGGTCATCTCGTCGAAGTCGTTGAAGCCGGAGCTGGCGCCGGTGATGTGGCCTTCCTTCTGGAACAGCATCTCGATGCGGTCGATGGCCTTAGCCAACAGCGGCTTGATGGGACTGAAGCCGGTGCCCTTGCGGCGGTACTGGTCGGCGATGTGGAAGACCCGCTGCTCGGCGGCCTCGATCAGCTCGATGGTCTGCCGGCCCTGCGGATGGTAGGCCAGATCGGCGATATCGCCGCCCGAACTGATCAGCTGCCGCAGCACGGATTTCTCGCGGACGATCTCGGCGTAGGCCACGATGTTGGCGGCGCTGGGCGTTTCTTTGGCCAGCGTGGCGAGGTAGGCCAGCCCGCCGCATTCCTCCAGCCAGCCGAGCTGCTCCAGGGTCTCGGACAGGGTGATGACATCCAGCGGCGACTGTTTTTCCGCCAGCAGCTTGATGGCGCGGTAGATCAGCTGGTGGTCGCGGCGGTAGAAATCGTCCTCGATGAGGAAGTCGGCGACCTTGTCCCAGGCCTGCTTGTCCAGCATCAGGGCGCCGATCACCGATTGCTCGGCGGTGATCGAGTAGGGCGGAACCTTCAGGGCCTCGACATTATCGGCGGGTTTGCGGGAACGTTCGGCCATGCTCAGGAATTGGCAGCGGTGGAAGCGGTGTCGAGGGTTCTCCGGCCGCTGATCCTGTCGATCAGGCCGGTGGTCGAGTGTCCCTCGACGAAGGGCAGGATACGGACCTCGCCGCCACGGGCGAGGACCAGGTCATGGCCGGCAATCGCGGTGATGTCGGGGTAGTCGCCGCCCTTGACCAGGACGTCCGGCAGCAGCCGGCCAATCAGGGCGCGCGGGGTATCGTCCTCGAACGGTACGACCCAGTCGACGCAGGCCAGCGCGGCCAGCATGGTCATGCGGTGCGGCAAGGGATTGATCGGGCGCTCCGCGCCCTTGAGCCGCCGTACCGAGTCGTCCGAATTGACCATCACCAGCAGCCGGTCGCCCAGCTTGCGGGCGCGTTGCAGGTAATCGACATGGCCGGGGTGCAGGATGTCGAAGCAACCGTTGGTGGCGACGATCCGCTCGCCCTCGGCACGCGCGGCCGCCAGCAGCGGCAGCAGCGCCTCGGCATCGGTGACGCCGCGCCGGCGGGCGGGGGAACCGCCGCGGAGCGACTGGGACAGCTCGGCCGCCGAAATGGCGGCAGTGCCCAGCTTGCCCACCGCGAGACCGGCGGCCAGATTGGCCAGGCGGGTGGCCTCGGTCAGCGGCAGCCTGGCGGCGAGGCCCGCCGCCAGGGTGGCGATGACGGTATCGCCGGCGCCGGTGACGTCGTAGACCTCCTGGGCATGGGTCGGCAGATGCAGGGGGGGCTGCTCCCGTTGCAGCAAGGTCATGCCCTGCTCGCCGCGGGTGATGAGCAAGGCCTCCAGCGCCAGTACCTCCAGCATCCTCATGCCGCGCTCGACCAGCTCCGCATCGCCGCGGCAGGCGCCCGCGACAGCCTCGAACTCGGCGCGGTTGGGCGTCATCAGGGTCGCGCCGCGATACTTGCCGAAGTCCGTGCCCTTGGGATCGACCAGAACCGGCTTTGCCTGCTCGCGGGCGATGGTGATCAATTCGCCCACCTGCCACAGGGTGCCCTTGCCGTAATCCGAGAGTACGGCGATGTCGGCCATTGCCAGCTGCTGCCTGAAACGGTCCACGAGACGGCCCGGCTCCGGCGCGGCAAAGCCTTCCTCGAAATCCAGCCGGATGAGCTGCTGGTGGCGGCTCAGCACGCGCAGCTTGGTGATGGTGGTGTTGCCCGGCAGGGTTTCGATGCCGCAGTCGATGCCGGCGGCTTGCAGCAGGTTTTCCAGGCCGGTTCCGGCTTCGTCGTCCCCGCGCCAGCCCAGCAGGCAGACCTGGCTGCCGAGGGCAGCGATATTCAGCGCCACATTGCCGGCACCGCCGACGCGCTCCTCGATCTGGTTGACCCGGACCACCGGCACGGGGGCTTCCGGGGAAATGCGCGACGTGCTGCCATGCCAGTAGCGGTCGAGCATGAGGTCGCCAAGCACCAGGAGGCGGTGGCGGGTAAAGTCGGGGAGATGCATGTTCCGGCAGGGGCGAAGAGGCCACGAAGCATAGCACAGTGGCGCACCCCGGCGGCTCGGGCATGGGCCAGGGCGCCCGGCCCCCCGGCCGGTGTCCGGCAGCAGGGAATGGTCAGCGAGGGTGTGCCGCCGGGAAGCGGATCAGCGGGTCCCGGCGGGTGTTCGTCATGAGCTCGCCGGGAGTGTCGCGTCTCTTGCCGGCGGCTATTGGGGGCTCAATCCTCGCCCTGCAGCACACCGAACAGCTGCAGAAGGCTGGTGAACAGGTTGTAGATGGAGATGAACAGGGTCAGCGTGGCCTGGATGTAGTTGGTCTCGCCGCCATGAACGATGGCGCTGGTCTGAAACAGGATGAGCCCCGACATGAGCAGCACGAACATCACCGAAACCGCCATGGACAGGCCGGTGAGGCCGGGGATGAAAAGCGCCGCCAGGCCTGCCAGGAACGCCACCAAGATGCCGGCCGACAGCATGCCGCCGAGGAAGCTGAAATCCTTGCGGCTGATCAGGGCATAGGCGGAGAGGCCGACGAAGTTCAGTCCGGTGCCGCCCATCGCCAGCATCACCAGCTGCGTGCCGTTGGCGAAGCGGCCGATGTAGGCATTCAGGATGGGGCCCAGGGTGGCACCCATGAATCCGGTCAGCGCGAACAGGAACAGAAGTCCCAGGGCGCGATCGCTGAAACGGTTGACGAGATAGAGCAGGCCGAAGTAGCCGACCAGCGTGATGAGCGGGCCGGGGTAGGGCAGGTTCATGAACATGGCCGCGCCGGCGCAGGCCGCGCTGAAGATCAGGGTCATGGCCAGCAGCGCATAGGTGTTGCGTAGCACGCGGTTGGTGGCCAGAACGCTGGCGGCCGGCTGACGGACAAGAGTCGATGTCGATGTGGGGGTCTGGCTCATGCGCAAGTCTCGCTGATGTTGGGAACGGGATTGTTCGACCACGGAATGGTAGCGCAGTTTGGTGGCGGGCAAGCCCCGGCGCGCCGGTTGGCCGCGGCTGGCGAACCTGTCTTCTGCGGGCGGGTCTCATGGGCATCGGCAGGATCGTGCTTGATTTTTCCCCGGCCGCGCACCATCTTGTTGCCGGTCAATACCTGACAGAGAAACGTATCCATGACTAGAAAATCCGGTTTCGTGACCAGTGCCCTCCTGGGGCTCCTCGTATTCACCGTGGGCGTGTCGGATGTCTCCGCGGCTCGCATGGGTGGCGGTCGCTCCTTCGGTAGCCGGCCGTCCTACAGCGCGCCGTACCAGCGTTCCACCACACCTTCGAATCCGGGCACGGCCCGGCCGGACATGCCGGCGCAGCAGCCCGCCATGTCGGCGGCCCAGCAGCGCAATCAGGCGGTGCGCGACTCCCTGGCGCAGCGCGGCGGTCTCGGCCGCTTCCTTGGCGGTCTGGCGCTCGGCGGCCTGCTGGGCGCGCTGTTCTTCGGCGGCGGCTTTGAACACATCAATTTCTTTGACCTGCTGATCTTTGCCGGTATCGCCTTCCTGCTATTCAGGCTGCTGGCCGCGCGTCGCCAGGGCCAGGCGCGTCCGGCGTCGGCGGGCGGCTATTTTGGTGGCGGCGCCGCCGATGCGGGCGAGAGCGGTTCCGTGTATGGCCGGCAGGGCAGCGATGGCCGGGCCCCCGCTGCCGGTTTCGACACCGACATCTTTTCCCGCAAGGGCGGGTCCGCCAGCGCCGCGCCCGCGGGCAATGGCGTGGCGATGCCGGCCGACTTCGATGCGCCCGCGTTCCTGAACGGTGCCCGGGTCGCTTACGAGATGATGCAGAAGGCCTGGGACCGGGGCGACCTGGCCGACTTGCGGGCACTGACCACCGACAAGGTGTTTGCCGAGTTGCAGGAGCAGATCCGTGCCCGTGGCGTCGCACCCAATCAGACCGACCTGCTCAAGGTCGAGGTTGAGCTGCTGGAGGTCCGCGATACCGGCAGCGACCGGGAGGTGACCGTGCTGTTCGATGTCCTGATGCGCGAGGAGCGGGATGCGCGACCCGAGCAGGTGCGCGAGGTCTGGCACTTCACCCGACCCCGCAACAGCCGCCAGCCGACCTGGTTCCTGGATGGCATCCAGCAACTGGAGGACTGAGTGGCATCCGGCGACGGTTTGTGATCTTGACGAGGGGCAGTGCAATCTGCCCCGCACCAACCGTCGTCGCCTGACCGGACGGCAGCTCCGGATTCCTACCCATCCAGCGGACAGACATTGCCCATGTGGCTCAAGGCCCTGCATCTGATTTTCATGGTGACCTGGTTCGCCGGGCTGTTCTATCTGCCCCGGCTGTTCGTCTACCATGCCCTGGCGGACGACACGATCAGCCGGGAGCGCTTCAAGGTCATGGAGCGCAAGCTCTACTGGGGCATCACGACGCCGGGGATGCTGCTGACGCTGCTCTTCGGCATCTGGATGCTGGCCGATTACGCCTGGGCCAGTTATGGGCATGGTGGCTGGCTGCATGCCAAGCTCGCGCTGCTGGCACTGCTGGTGGCGTATCACGTGCAGTGCGGTCGCTGGCTGAACGACTTCAGGCACGATCGCAACCGTCATGGCCATGTCTATTACCGCTGGATGAACGAGGTCCCGGTGCTGTTCCTGATCGCTATCGTCCTCCTGGCGGTTCTGAAGCCCTTCTGAAGCCCTTCTGAAGCCCTTCTGAAGCCCGAAACCTCTTCCCCTCTTTAACGACGACGGATTCACCCATGCCTACCTACGACTATCAGTGCAAATCCTGCGGCCATCCCTACACGGCCATGCACAAAATCAGTGAATCGGCGCCGGCCTGCCCGGAATGCGGCGGCGCCGACATCAGGAAACTGGTTGCGGCGCCCGCCGTACATGGCAAGGGTGGCGGCGCATCCCATGCCGAGCCGGCTTGCGCCGCGCCCGCCTTCCAGGGCGGCTGCGGTTCCGGCATGTGCGGCCACCGGCATTAAGTTCCGCGGCAACGCATGCCGGGGCGTGCCCCGGCACGCCAGATTCCTCGCTTCCTGCTGACGGCGGGTTTTGAACAACCCGCCGGAATCCTGTATATTTCCCGCCTTTTAGCCGGCGGCCAGTCATGGCCGTCACTCCTTGCCTCACCGTTGTTCCGGGAGGCTTCATCATCCGTAAGGAGCATTCATGCGTCATTATGAAATCGTCTTCATGGTTCATCCGGATCAGAGCGCGCAGGTTCCAGCCATGCTGGAGCGCTATCGCACCCTGATCGAGTCGGCATCCGGTGCCATCCACCGGCTGGAGGACTGGGGGCGCCGCCAGCTGGCATACCCGATCAACAAGATCCACAAGGCACACTATGTGCTGATGAATATCGAATGCGACCAGGCCACCCTGGAAGAGCTGGAAAGCGGCTTCCGTTTCAACGATGCGGTCCTGCGTAACCTGACCATCCGCCGGGAGAGCGCGATTACCGAGCCTTCCCCGATGGCGCGCAAGGAACATCAGGAGTCCGCCGAGATTCGCGATGCCGACGGCGAAGGCGCCCCGGCCGCCGAAGCGCCGGCGCAGCCCGTCGCCGGTTGAGCTTTCCCGGCATCGCATCATTGATACACAACGACTAACGCATTCGAGGTTAATCAGATGGCACGTCAATTCAAGCGCAAAAAATCCTGCCGTTTCTCCAGCGAGGGTGGCCAGGAAATCGATTACAAGGACCTGGACCTGCTGCAGGAATATATTTCCGAAACGGGCAAGATCGTCCCCAGCCGCATCACGGGCACCAAGGTGAAGTACCAGCGCGAGCTGGCGACCGCCATCAAGCGTGCGCGCTTCCTGGCATTGATGCCGTTCTGCGACAGCCACGAGTAAGCGCAGGGCGGACGGCGGCCGGGGCTTCCCATCCGTGAACACGCTGGCGAATTTCATCATGAAGGGCCGCTCGCAGGCCATTCTGGTGATAGCGGCACTGACCATCCTGTCCTGGATGCTGTCGCTGGCCAGCCTGCTGGCGGCGGCAGCCGTGGCGCTGCCCACCCTGCGGCGCGGCGGTCGGGAAGGGCTGTGGCTGATCGCCGGAGCGCTGCCGGTGGTTGCCTTGGCGGGGCAGATGATCATGGGCAGCGCGGTTCAGGCCGGCGGCTTTGCGCTGGCCATGTGGCTGCCCTTGCTGGTGATCGCCATGATCCTGCGGGAAACCGCCAGCCTGTCCATGGCTGTGATGGCCACCGTCGGCCTGGGCATCCTGGTCGTGTTCGGATGCTACGCGGTCATTGGGGATCCGGCGGCCTACTGGGGTGAAACCCTGGGGCAGGCCGTCAGGCCGATGCTGGAACAGCGTGGCGCCGGCGGCAACGAGGCCGCGCTCCTCCAGTCGATGGCGGTGTTTGCGCGCTTCGCCACCGGTGCGATCGCGGCGGGTTCCGTCCTGACCGTATTGCTCAGCCTGTTCATCGCTCGCTGGTGGCAGGCCAGCCTCTACAATCCGGGCGGATTCCGCGCTGAATTCCTGGGCTTGCGCATGCCGAAGTCGCTTGCCGGCGCCTTTTTGCTGATGCTGGCCGTGGCGGCAACAGGGGGTGTCGCGGGCGAAATCGCTGCCAATCTGTCAGTGCCGATGTTCATGGCCTTCCTGCTGACCGGTTTCTCGGTCGTGCACGCCCTGTGCGCGGGCAGTCCATCGGGCCGGTTCTGGCTGATCGGTCTCTACATCGGCATGATGTTCATGGCCCCCCTGCTCCTGCTGGTCGCCCTTGCGGGACTGACCGATGCCTGGCTCGACTGGCGGCGCAGGCTGCCAGCGCGGCGCGGCTGATGCAGTCCCATCCTGAATCAAGACGACATAACTAATTTCTGAGGTCAATCAACATGGAAATCATTCTTCTGGAAAAGATCCCCAACCTGGGCGGGCTGGGCGACAAGGTCAACGTCAAGCCGGGCTACGGTCGCAATTACCTGATTCCCCATGGCAAGGCCGTGGTGGCCACCGCTGAAAAACTGGAACAGTTCGAGCAGCGCCGCGCCGAACTGGAAAAGAAGGCCGCTGATACCCTGGCGGCAGCACAGGCGCGCGCCAGCGCGATCGGCGCCCTGTCCGTCACCATTACCCACAAGGCCGGCGACGAAGGCCGCCTGTACGGTTCGGTCGGCACCCGCGATATCGCCGAGGCCGTGACGGCTGCCGGCATCGCCGTCGAGAAGCAGGAGGTCCGCCTGCCGTCCGGCCCGATTCGCCATGTCGGCGAGTACGAGATCGGCATCCAGCTGCATGCCGACGTCGTGGCCATCCTGCCCCTGACCGTCGCCGCCGAGTAATCGGCTACCCGGACTGGCGCCGTTCCGCGGCGCCCCGAGCCCAGGGCAAGAAGCGTGAAGCAACTCTACACGCTGCTTTTCTACGTCTTCCTGCCCGGGGTGTTGTTGCGGCTGCTGGGGAAAAGCCGCGGGCAGCCTCGCTATCGCCAACGCATCGGTGAGCGCCTCGGGTACTACAGGGACATCCCTCCCGTACCGGCAACCCTCTGGATCCATGCGGTTTCGGTGGGTGAGTGCGAGGCCGCCTTCCCCCTGATCCGCTCGCTCCTGGACCGGCAACCCGGTCTGACCTTGCTGGTGACCTGCACCACCCCCACCGGCTCGGCGCGCATCGCCGAAGTGCTGGGCGATCGGGTCCGGCATGTCTATCTTCCCTACGATCTGCCGGGCGCGGTTGACCGCTTTTTCACGCATTTCCAGCCCCGCTTCGGCTTGATCATGGAGACCGAGATCTGGCCGAACCTGTTCCTCGCGGCACGGGCCAGGCAGGTTCCTCTGGCCATTCTCAATGGGCGACTCTCGGCGAGATCGGCGCGCGGGTATCGGCGCCTCGGCAAGCTGACCGCGCAGAGCCTTTCCGCCGTCAGCCTGATAGCCGCGCAGACGGAGGGCGATGCCGAAGCCTATCGCTCGATCGGTGCCGCTGCCGCGGCGGTCACGGTCACCGGCAACATCAAGTTCGACGCACCCTGCGACCAGGCCATGCGGGCGCGTGCGGCGGAACTCCGGCGGACGCTTTTCGGCGAGCGTCCGGTCTGGATAGCCGGCAGCACTCATCCCGGTGAGGAGGAGCAACTGCTGGAATCCCTGTCCGCCATCCGGCGCACGGTTCCAGATCTCGTGCTGGTCATCGCGCCGCGCCATCCGGAGCGCTCCGGCGAGCTGGCGAAGCTTTGCGAACGTGCCGGGCTGGCGGTGCAGTACCGCTCAGGCGGTGGCGCCTGTGGCCCGGATACCGACGTCTACCTGATCGACGGGATCGGCGAACTGCGGCTTTTCTATGGCACGGCCGACGTTGCCTTCGTCGGTGGCAGCCTGATCCCGCATGGCGGCCAGAATGTCCTGGAGCCCGCAGCGGCCGGCATCCCGGTCGTGATGGGCCCGCATGTCATGAATTTCCGCGAAATCTGTGCCAGGCTGCTGGCGGCCAACGGTGCCGTGCAGGTGAACGACGCCGGTGAGCTGGGGCAGTGGGTCAGCCGTTTTATCCGCGAGCCGGACGTGGCGCGGGCCTATGGCCGGCGTGGCCGCGACTTTGTCGAAGCCAATCGCGGCGCCCTGGCGCGGACGCTCGACTGGCTGGAGGCCTGGATGCACCAGCCATCCCCGGGCCCGCACTGACCGCTACACTTCCATCATCCTTCTCTACTGACATCCCGCTATGACGCTTTACTGTGGCATTGTCGGTTTGCCGAACGTCGGCAAATCCACGCTGTTCAACGCCTTGACCAAGGCGGCCATCGCCGCCGAGAACTATCCTTTCTGTACCATCGATCCGAATGTCGGCGTGGTGCCGGTGCCCGACCCGCGGCTCGATGCCCTGGCCAAGATCGTCAAGCCCGAGCGGGTGCTGCCGACCACCATCGAGTTTGTCGATATCGCCGGATTGGTGGCCGGGGCCTCGAAGGGCGAGGGCCTGGGCAACCAGTTCCTCGCGCATATCCGGGAAACCGATGCGATCGCCCACGTCGTTCGCTGCTTCGAGGACGAGGATGTCATCCATGTGGCTGGCAAGGTCGATCCGATTTCCGATATCGAGGTCATCAACACTGAATTGAGCCTGGCCGACATGGCCACCGTGGAGAGGGCCCTGCAGCGCGCCACCAAGGCGGCCAAATCGGGCAACAAGGACGAACAGGCGCGCAAGACCCTGTTCGAGTCCGTGCTGGCCCATCTCGACGCCGGCAAGCCGGTGCGCACCCTGGAGCTCGACGCCGAGGAGAAAGCCCTGCTGCGCGAACTGCATCTCCTGACCAGCAAGCCGACCATGTTCATCGCCAATGTTCGCGAGGACGGCTTCGAAAACAACCCCTTCCTGGGGCGGGTCAGGGCGCATGCCGAAGCCGAGGGGGCCCAAGTCGTGCCGGTCTGCGCAGCGTTCGAAGCCGAAATCGCCCAGCTGGACGAGGCGGACAAGGGCGACTTTCTGGCCGAGATCGGGATGGATGAGCCCGGCTTGAACCGCGTCATCCGCGCTGCCTACAAACTGCTCAACCTGTCGACCTACTTCACGGCCGGCGTCAAGGAAGTGCGTGCCTGGACCATTCCGGCCGGCGCCACGGCACCGCAGTCGGCCGGCGTGATTCACACCGATTTCGAGCGCGGCTTCATCCGCGCCGAGGTGATCGCCTACGATGACTACGTCAAACACGGCGGCGAGCAGGGTGCCAAGGATGCCGGCCGCTGGCGTCTCGAAGGCAAGGAATACGTGATGCACGATGGAGATGTCGTGCATTTCCGCTTTAACGTCTAAATAAATAATCGAATTTCGGCGTACACCGCCGAACGCTGAAAGCCCCGCCCCGTAAGGTGTAGCGGGGTTTTTTATGTCCGTCAGTGTGCGGGAAGGTGCGTAGAAAACCGGGTATAAACCGGGTAAGCTACCGGGTACGACGCTGGAGACGGGTCCAAAAAGACCGGGTACGGCACCCAAAATGGCCCGAAAAGCCGGTCTCAAGCGTCAGGATTTCCCCCTTACAGACCGGCTGAAAGCCAGACGCCACAAGGCTTCCAGCGAAAACCGGGTAAGGCTGCAAAAAATGGAGGCCACCATGCTTACCGACACCGCGATCCGCACCGCCAAACCCCAGGCCAAGCCGTACAAGCTGACCGACGAGAAGGGGCTGTACATCGAGATCAAGCCAAACGGGGCCAAGGCTTGGCGCTACCGCTATGAAATGCGGGTGGATGACAAGAAGAAGGAAGGGCTGTATGCGCTGGGCGACTACTGCATCCCGCCTGCCGGCGAATCGGACGAGGATGCGAAGCTGAGGCGGGCAGGCGGGCTGTTCACCCTGGCCGAGGCCAGAGACGAGCGTACCCGGTTACGGGCGCTGGTGAAGTCGGGTATCAACCCGGTTCATCAACGGAAGCTCGACAAGATCAAGGTGCAGGCAGCCAACGCCGAAACCCTGGAGAACCTGGCGGATGAATGGCTGGCCACCAAGGATTGGGCCGAGATTACCCGGTATCGCCGCCGCCAGATGATGCAGCGGGTGATATTTCCCAGGATCGGCATGTTGCCGGTCCGGCAAGTCACACCCCAACATGTCCTCGATGTGCTCAAGACCGCCGAGAAGCAGAACGGTCCCGCCGTGGCAGCCGAGGCCAAACGCACCCTGGCCGGTATCTTCGCTCTCGCGGTTTCAACGCTACGCTGCGAGACGGACCCGGTTTATCCGGTCAAGGATGCGCTGAAGCCGGTCAAGTCCCAGCACAAGCGGGCGCTTGAGCCCGAGGAAATCGGGCAGTTGCTCCGCGACATCGAAACGCATCCGGGCCGATACGAAACCATCGCCTGCTTTCAGTTGATGTGGTGGACCCTATGCCGTCCCGCCGAGGCTGTTGGAGCCCGCTGGGCGGAATTCGACCTGGAGCAAGGGCTGTGGACCATTCCGCCCTGGCGCATGAAGAAACGGAAGCTGCATGTGATCCCGCTACCGCCCCAGGCCGTGGCCATGCTGAAGGGGCTGAAGGGCGTTACCGGCAAATATGAGCATGTGTTTGTGGGCAGGGACGACAGAACCCAGCCAATGAGCTACGGCACCTTGAGGGCCGCTGTGTTCACGCTGGGCTGGGCCGGGAGGTATTCCCCCCACGCTACCCGCACCACCGGCAGCACCCGGCTCAACGAAATGCGCTACCACGCCGATGTGGTCGAGGCGCAGTTGGCCCATGTCGAAACCAATCGGGTCCGGGGCACCTACAACCACGCCACCTACCTGGATGAACGCCGCGACATGATGAACCGCTGGGCGGATTACCTGGATGCGCTGAAGGATGGCACCGACAACGTGGTGACGTTGAGGAAGGCGGGGTGAGGTAGGCGATCCGCACTACCTGTTGATGCAAATCGGCAGGAAAAACACATCATATTGTGTTCTGAATTGCGACCTTGAAGCACCAGGCGACCGGCCATAGACTCGACGATCATGGATGCCGTAATCAGCTCACTGATAGCACAGCTCAACTCCAGCGTTTTCATTCTGCTGGTGATCCTGCTCGTCATCATCTGGACGACCTTCCAGGCTGGGTCTTTGGTCGAGAGGTTCCGGACGCATGAACAGAAACTCGATGAAGCCCGCGGCATCCAGAATGAAATGATCTCCATCAGGACGAAAGTGGACCTGATTTACCAAAACACCAATCCGAACGCCCTCTTTCGAACCCAAAGCCCCTTGGGATTGACCCCGCGAGGGGAGGCCGTAGCCAAGGAATTGGCAGTGAACGCATTGCTCAACAAGCATTACGCGCAGCTGCACAGAGCCGTGGACAATGAATCCCCCAAGACCGCATACGACATTCAGGTAGCGTCTCTCAAGGCTGCAAGGGAGCAGTTGGCAGACATGCTTGAGGAGAAAGACCTGAGCGCCATCAAGGACCAGGCGTTCAAGACGGGCGCATTGCTAGATGACATGCTGGTGATTTTCGGGATCATGCTGCGGAACCGCATTCTTACCGAGCGAGGAATACCCCTCACTCAGGTTGATCTGAGCGACCCTGCCAGTCCCACGCCTGGCTAATGGGTCAAGGAATCCCCAAAACACCCAGCCACCGTGCCGGGTTTTTTGTGCCTGCCAGATTGCCCACGTTGACCGCTGGCGGATGTGAGCCCCGCACCTGGAGGATGGGGCTGGGTGGACCGATGCGGACCTGATAGGGGCGCTGGGCGAGGCATCAGGAAAACCCGGAATTTCCGGCCGGAACCATCAGAAATCCGCATGATCCACCGGGACGAAAGCGTGTAATCTCCGGTTGTCCCGGTACGCATACCGGGCAGGGCGTGACAACCCTGTGAACCAAGGCGCATCAAGCGCCACCCGTGGGCGCTTTTTCATGCCTGCCGTTTTTCTATGGCGGCTGGCGTGGGCAGCCTTCGGGCTGGCCGGTCCTTGGTCCGGTTTGTCACCCCGCGTCAGTCCGCCACCCAATGCCGTGACAAGCATCGTGGCGGTTACTCATCGAACCAAGGAGTTACCGCAATGGCACACGCCACACCTACGGGCGAAATCCGCCCAAACCTGACCCCGCACGACCTGTTTTTCCTGAACAAGGCGCTAATCGGCTGTGATGCCGTCGCCTGTCTCATCGAGGGCGCTATCCGCCACCCCGAAGCCGTGACGCCGGCCAAGCTGGTGATCCTGGCCGAGGGCCTGCGTTCCGCCGCCGATACCCTCGACCCCCGCCGCGTTCGTCAGATGGAGGGCCAGCGTCATGGATAAGCGCATCGATTCCGCCGCCATCGTGGCCGCGATCCTGGCGCAACACCTACCCGGCAAAGGAGATTCGGAACTGGTATCCATGACGGTCGGTAGCGTGCGCCTGCTGCTGGCGGACGCTGTGAGCCGCGCCAATGCATTGCACCGTGAACAGGCACATGCGGACATGCTGCGGATTACCGGCCCGCTGCTGGGCTGTGGCACGGCGCTGGAGGCTATCTGCGACACCGCCGAGAGCTTGTTGCAGATCAACGGCACAGGCAATGGCATCAGCATGGTCATCGAACTGATCAAGGCTGTGCAGTCGCGCCTGGAGTCCGCTACCGATGACTTTGAAAGGGCACGGATGCAGTCATGAGCCAGCAAGCCACCGTGCGCGAGGACGCATTACAGAGCATCTGGCAGGCGATTGTTGACCGGGCATCCGTGCTTGCGATTGTCGAGGCAGCAACTGATTCCAACCTTGAGGCACCAGATCCCGTCCATTTCAGCGTGGTGCTGCGTCAGGTACAGCGCCAACTCCTTGAAGCCGCTGACCGGCTGGACCGCTGTAGGGACGCGGGGGAGGGTGAGCCATGACCCCCGCGAATTCGGGGATTTTTGGGAGGAAAAGTCAGACGGAATGCGGCTTTTACAAAAATCCGTTTGAATTTGTCAAGCGCTGCTGGCATTCTGTTGTCAACGGACGAGAGCGGCAAACTCCTCACCTGCGGCCCGGAACAACGTTAACTGCGTTAACTGCGTTTCGCGGCTATGAGGCTCCACTCGACCCTGGTGTCCTTCGCCAGGATGACCGCAACCCCCGCATCACGCGGGGGCATCCGTTGGGGCCAGAACGTCGCAAAAAGTCCGCGGCTAAGGGGGATGACGAAGCTTGCTACCGTCTGGTAGCGGCTGCGCCATGCCCAGCCCACCAGGCGGCTCCAATCGGAGTCTCCAATGCCTGCTACCAAATCACGTCGTGGCCGTCCGGCCAAACTTTCCACTGTTGCGCCTGCCGCTCAAGCAGTCTCAGAAATCATTCAGCCCCAAGTTGCACCCAACGTAGAGGCCAGTCCTGGCCTGCTGCGCTTGGAGCGCATCATCAAGGGCAATCCCGCCAAGGGCGTCGAGCCCATCGTTCCGATCTCCCGCACAACTCTGTACGAGTTGGTGAAAACCGGCCAATTTCCCGCGCCGGTTCGAGTTCCTGGAGTTCGGGCCTCATTCTGGCGGGCAGATCAGGTTTACGCATTCATTGCCGCAACGGCAGGCGGTGCCCGGTGAAGCGGGGCAAGCCTGCGCCGGGCGTCAAGGCGAGTCGGGTACTGCGTCGAGTCAAGCGGAAATGGAGGACCAAAAATGGCCACTCCAGATAATGAAAACCCCCGCCCGGCGGCAACCGGGGCGAGGGCAAAAAGGGAATCCGACGCCGCAATTTTATCACCCGTCAGGGCAGTTCTCAACGCGTTGGACCGCGTGAAAGCCACCGGTCCGGGCACATGGCTTGCGTCCTGCCCAACGTCCGCACATCGGCATGGTGATCGTTCGCGCGGGCTCTCTGTCCGCGAAGGTGATGATGGACGAGTCCTTATCCATTGCCATGCGGGCTGCCCGGTTCATGAGGTTGTGGATGCGCTGGGCATGGAACTCTCCGACCTGTTCCCTACCCGTGAAATCGACTACCCCCACCATGCACCGCACAAAGGCATCATCGGGCGGGGACGGGTTAGGCGTGTGCCTTGGCGCGACCTGTTTGAAGCGATCCAGCGCGACCTAACGGTGTGCAGCTTGGCGTTTTCCGACATGGCGAATGGGAAAACCTTCAGCCCCGGCGACGCCGCGACCATCGCCAAGATGGCTTCGCACCTGGCGGATGAAATCAGCGAGGTCTGCCATGGATGACCTCAACGGCTATTACGAGAAGGCCGATGCCGAGGCGAAGCCCGACCTGATCGACCCTGCGACCGGCAAACCAAAGTCTCAAGCCACCCTATTGATCGAGCTTGGCAGCCGCTACACGCTCTTCCACGACCAGGACCGCAACGGGTACGCCATCGTGCCGCGCAAGGAGGCGCGGGAGGTGTGGCCTATCCGATCCATTGGGTTCCGTCACATCCTGGCCGGCGAGTTCTTCGAGCTCACGTCAAAAGGATTCAACCGCAACGCCGCGGCTGATGCGCTGGATACCCTGGAGGCGAAGGCGATCCATACCGGCAAGCAGAAGCCCGTTTATCTGCGCGTGGCGCGTGTGGACGGGGCGCTTTATCTCGACCTGTGTGACGAGCAATGGCGCGTGATCGAAGTGAAGCCGGGCGGCTGGCGCATCCTCGACAAGAGCCCTGTTCACTTCATCAGGAAGTCTGGCATGTTGCCGTTGCCGGTTCCGGCCGGCGCTGGCGATCTGGGGCGCTTGGCCGAGCTCATCAACCTGGACCGGGAGGCCGGGCACCTGGAGTTGGTTATCGGCTGGATGTTGGGGGCCATGCGGGGCCGGAGTCCGTATCCGATTCTGGTGTTGCAGGGCGAACAGGGCACCGGCAAGAGCTCCGGCAGCCGGATCATACGCCGCTTCATCGATCCCTCGACCGTACCGCTGCGGGCTCCACCCAAGGAGGCGCGAGACTTGATTGTGTCCGCGACCAACAACCATCTGGTGTGCCTCGACAATCTTTCGGGCATCAACGCCGACATTTCAGACTGTCTGTGCCGGTTTGCGACCGGGGGCGGGCTGGACATGCGGAAGTTATACACCGACGCCGAATCGGTCACGATCGACATTCAACGCCCGGTCCTCGTCAACGGCATCGATGACATTTGCCACCGCCCGGACCTGGCCGAGCGGGCCGTGATCCTGCACTTGCCCGTACTGGATGCGCCTACTCGTGTCACAGAGTCAAAATTGAGTGAGGAGGTAGATAGATACGCCCCGTCGATCATGGCCGGGCTGCTGGATGCGCTGGTTTCAGCCTTGACCCATGAGGCGACCACCCACCTGGAGCATAAGCCGAGAATGGCGGACTTCGCGGTTTGGGCAACGGCAGCCGAATCGGCCACCCCCTGGCCGCGAGGCGGTTTCATGAAAGCCTATCAGGCCATGCGGGGCCGGGCCATCGAGGAAGGGATTGATGCCTCACCCGTGGGCAGTGTGCTGGTCGAGTACCTGCACGGGCTGGCACCCATCACGGAGTGGAGCCCAACCCCCACTCATCTGTACCAAACCCTGACCGACAGGGCCGGCGACCGGGCCAAGTCGCAAGCCTGGCCGCGTACACCGCGAGGTCTGGGACAGGCGCTCAACCGCATTGCGCCCAATCTTCGCGCCATTGGAATTACCTGGACCAAGAAGGACAACGACGACCGCTCTTATCGATTCGCCGTGCAGTCTCCGAAAAAAACGCCGGAAGCGCCGGAAGCGCCTCAACCCGCGCCACATAAGGGTTTCAGGGCCGGCGCTTCTCAGGCGCATACCGGCGGACAGGCGGATAGAAGCGCCGAAGCGCCTGATGTAAAAACAGAAGCGCCGGGCGATATTCTCAATAAAAGCAATGGTCTAGGCGCATCAGGCGGAAAAGGCGCTTCCTCCGCCGACTGCACGACGATGACGGCGCGTGATTTCATGGCGACCACATCCGCGAGCACATGGGGCGAAGCATGAACGGCGCTGCCTATGTCGAAAAAATCCGATCAGCCGGTTTCGATCTGCGGGCCGATGGCGACCGGCTGCTGGTCTCTCCGGTCGATCAACTATCGGATGGCCAGCGCCAATTCCTGCGATCCCATAAGGCCGAAATCCTCGACACCCTGCGGCAATCGGGCCGGGTCATGGAGGCAGGGCAGGGTGGGCAGGATGTGCCACCCGCCAATGATCCCGACCAGGGCCGCGTCACGGTCCACGTGCCCAGCCTGCGGTTAGCCAATGGCCGGGCCGTGGCCTGCGATCTGTCCGTGCCTGCGAATCGCTTGCCCGAACTGGAAAAGGCGCTTGGTATCCAGCACCAGACGCCTGGAACCTTGCCGCCCGAACTGGTTCATGTGGCCCTGGCCATCTGTAAGGCATACGGCGACGGAGATGCTCACCAGGCGGCGATGCTGGAGGACTTGCGGCATTACCCACCCGCCCAGTTCCCGGCGCTCCTGGAGCATTTCCGGGCCAAGCTGGCCCCGGTTCGCTGCGTGGATTGCACTTATGCCCTTATCGATGCCGGTATTGCCCAGTGTCGGGCCGGAGTGGAATCCGGTTTGCCGATCCGAGGGTATTTTTATACGAGTCCGCATGTCTGCCCCTGGCACTTCAAAAGCCGGGATTCTCCCAATGCAGAAAAATAACAGCCGGAAAACAGACGAATAACAGAGCGCGAGTTATAATATTCGCTCCATCCAATCTCACCCAATAGGTGTTACATCCATGAAGACCGTTACCAGACCGTTCAAGAAATCCATGTTTTACCCATTCCATCGATTGAAGGAGATTTTCCAATGGGATTATCCGTGTCTGATGCCGGGGGCTCATTCGAGCTTCCACCCGCTGGCGTTCATGTTGCCCGCTGCTACCGCCTGATCGATCTCGGTACGCAGACCTCCAACTGGCAGGGAAAAGAAACCCGCCAACCGAAAATCTCCCTCGCCTGGGAACTGTTGGGCGACGAACGCACGTCCGACGGCCGGCCCTTTTCCATCACCCGCCGCCTCACGGCCAGCCTTGGCGAAAAGGCCACGCTACGCGCCCTGCTCAAGAGCTGGCGCGGGCGCGACTTCACCGCCGAGGAGCTCAAACGCTTCGATCTCAAGACGGTCGTCGGCGTGTATGGTCTCGCGAACGTGGTTCACGAGACCCGCGACGGTAATACCTATGCGAATCTCGCCAGCCTGATGCCTTTGCCAAAAGGCATGCCCAAACCGGAAGCGGTCAACGGCATTCAGGTATTCGATCTGTCCAATCCGGACAATAATGTCTGGGAACAGCTTTCCCAGAAAATGCAGGAAACCATTCTCGAATCCCCCGAGGGCAAAGCTTGGTTCAACGGCCATCCCGCCGCACCTGACCCCACGACAGAACCAGTGGGGGCCGGGGTGGATTTCGATGATGAGATTCCGTTTTGAGGGGGGTGGATCAGATGCGCATCTTCATTGACGTGGAAACCATGCCGACGCGCGATCCCGCAGTCATCGCGGAGATTCGGGCGAACATCAAACCGCCGGCAAACTACTCGAAACCTGAATCCATCGCGCAATGGATGGAGACCAAGGGCGAGGAGGCCGCGGCGGAGGCCATCGGCAGGACTGCCCTCCAGCCGGAGCTGGGCGAGCTGATCGCCGTCGGCATCGCCGTCGAGGATGACCCGGTCCAGGTGCTGGTTCGCGATCCGTCAGAGGCCACCGACGCCGGCCTGTTGCGGGCGGCCATCGGCTACATCAACGACGCGCTGGAGGATGCCGGCCTGGAAAGCCCGACCGACGGGGAGCGCATGTTCCGGCCGGACCCGTGGTGGATCGCCCACAACGCGGCGTTCGACCTGGCCTGGCTGTGGAAGCGGGCGGTAATCCACGGACTCTCGCTGCCCTTCAAGTTGCCGAGCCCGACCGAGGCGCGGCACGGCAAGACCCACTACTGCACGATGGAAGCATGGGCAGGGTACCGGGACCGCATCTCGCTGGATCGGCTCTGCCGCACCCTGGGCATCCCGTCGCCGAAGGCGGGCGAGATCAGCGGCACAAACGCCTGGCAGTTCTGGGAGCGCGGGGAGATCGAGGCTGTCCAGGCCTACTGTGCTGGCGACGTTGAGGCGGCGCGCGCCGTGTATCACCGGCTGTTCTCCGTCAACAGCGGGGTGGCGGCATGAGTACGACCATCGCGACCATCCTCGACACCGGGCGGTTCAGCGACCGGGATCTGGCCCTCACGGAATTTGTCGGACCCGCCGGGCGGATGCTCCAGCTGACGCAGGGTCTCGGCACCGAGCTGGGGCCAGATGAACCCGGCTTCGTGCAGCTGAGCCTCGTTGACGCCTATCAGCTGATCGCGGCACTGGCCGGGTGGCTCAAGAGCGAGTCGAGCCGACGCGCCGATGTGTTGGCCGAGCTGCTGGCCCAGCACGAGGCGCTGCGCAAGACGTGGGTGCGGGACGCGGTCGAGTGCCAGCGGTTCATCGATGAGCTGGCCGTCCTGGGCGTTCCCGTCCGGTTGCTGGACACGGTCCGGGAGGACGCATGAGCAACTTCGAGATTGCCGAGGTGGCCGTGTGCCAGACGCCGGACGGGGCCACCTTCCCGATTCGCAAGGACGCGGAGCGCCACCTGGTGCGGCTGGCGATCGACCATCGCATCGACCGCTACCTGGCCCGGCTTGAGGTCGGCGACAGAGGCAAGTCCCGAGCTGGGGCCTGCCTGCGTCGCTTCCTGCTGTGGGAGTCCGGCCTGGACGAGGAGGTGCCGCCATGTCGCGAAACCTGACATTGGGCATCGACCCCGGCTTGCACGGCGCGGTGGCCATCATCGAGGGGCGGGAGGTCCGGCTTCTCGATGACCTGCCCACCGTCCAGTTCAGCACTGCCCGGATCAAGCATCGCATCGACGCGGCCAGCCTGGCCGAGCTGCTGGCGCCGTTCGCGGACGCCGTGCGGATGGCGGTCATCGAGAAGGTGGCTGCACGCCCAGGAGAGGCCCCCTCCGGGGCGTTCTCGTTCGGGTACACCTCCGGTGCCATCGCGGGCGTGCTGGGCGCTCTGCGCGTTCCGGTGACGACAGTGGCCCCGGCTGTCTGGAAACGGGCAATGAGGCTGGGGGCCGACAAGGACCTGAGCAGGGCACGTGCCCTTGAGCTGTTCCCCGCCGTGGCCGACCGGCTGGCCCGCAAGAAGGACCATGACCGGGCCGAGGCCTTGCTGCTGGCGGCCTGGGGCGGGAGGGACGCGTCATGCTGACAAGGCTGCTGCGCAGTCTGTGGCTGGCGCCGCCCGGCTGGAAGCTGGTGCCGAAAACCCCGACGCTGGCGATGATCCAGGCCGGCCATGAGGCCGCTCGTGGTGGCGTGGTCGGTGTCTGGAAGGCGATGGTCGACGCCGCCCGGGACGGAGATTTTCATGCCTGACATCACAAAGTTCGAGGCGGCCATGCAGCGGTACGCGGCGCTGGCCGAAGCCGGGCAGGGCGATACCCGCGAGGCCGGGCAGGCGCTCAATGAGGCCTTCGACCATGCGCCCGCCTGGTTCATTGAAGGGGCCAAGCGCAGGCTGGCCGAGGCGGGCCTCAAGGTGCCTGAACCTTGCGGACTGGACTCGGCCGGCCGGCCGGTCTACGCGGTCACGGACATCGCGGCGGCCATGGGCGTCGAGCTGGCCTCGGTGGTCGGGTTTATGGACGGACTGGGCATTGAGCCGGCAACAATGGCGACACGGGTCCAGTAGGGAATTCTGAAATAAGCAGGAGGCGACATGAGCGATCACGAACCCCGCAGCCCAGGCCAGTGGAAGCCCGGCCAGAGCGGCAATCCAAAAGGCCGGCCGCCCGGCTCGCCCGACAAGCGGGGCAAGTTCCGGCGGGCAATCCAGGAGCACGGCGACGAACTGGTCAAAATCGTCCTGAGGTCCGCCCTGGCAGGCGATCCCCAGGCGCTGAAGCTTTGCCTCGAGCGGATCGCGCCGCCGCTTCGGCCGTCCGCCGAGCCCATCCACGTTGACATCCCCACACACGCCACGGCCCATGAGCAGGCCGCGGCGGTGCTGGGCGCCATCGCCAGAGGGGAGGTTGATCCGGTCAACGGCAAGCTGCTGGTGGACATCATCGGCACGGTCTCCACCCTCTCCGAACTCCCGGCCATCCTGGCTCGACTGGATGCCCTGGAGAGTCGGGGGCACATCATCGAACACGCATCAGGAGATTCTGATTCATGAAAAAGTACCTGAACCACGTTCAGCAGTGCCTGGCCTACGCGGGCCTGGCGGTGCTGGACTGCCAAACGATCTACGAACTTGAGCCCTGGAGCTGGCCGCACAGGGTGTCGGCCACGCTGGATTCCGTCCATCCGCTGAAACTGGCGCACGCCCTGATCGCCTGCCTGCCGGGGCTCCACTTCATCGAGTGCGACCTGGCCGGCCGGCGGGTGCTGGTGGCGGCCAGAAGCCTCCTCAGCATCGAGGACCGGCTGGAGACGCTGACCGGTCACCGTCCTGCCGCGATCAAGGAGGTGAAGCCGACCACCGCCGCTTTCCTGGAACAGACCCGGGTGCCGGAGGTGAAGCAGCCGCTGGAGCTCGAATTCCCGCCGGACTTTGATCCAGAGGCCTTCGCGGCGGCCATCCCGCGGCACGATTGTCCCCGGCGGGTGCAGATGACCGCGAAGCTGCGCCGCTGGCACGAGCTGAACCCCGCGTGAGCAGCACCCGGCTGGCGACGGTCCGGCGGCGGCTGGATGGCCTGGAATGGCTGGCGGGCATGAAGGGGCGGCAACACGTTGCGGTGATCTTCGTCGACCCGGAAGGTGCGCTACCCACCTCGGCCAGCGCTGACCGGGCGTATTCGCGGCAGCCTGAGGAAGGCGAGCAGGCCTTTATCGGCCGCGTCATGGCATCCCTCCCGCAGGGCTGGCGCGGCTTTGTTTTTATCGAATAATCAGGAGAACCCTATGGGCATCGAGCTGGAACACTACCTCAGCGCCACCGAGCGGGCCGCGCTGGAGGATGACGAGGTTGGAGCGGGTACAGCCACCGGCAGCCCAACCCATGACGCCGAGCCGGTCATTGTGGAGGAAATCGAGAACGCCACGCTTTTGCGGCTGGCCGAGTCGACCGCCACGCCGGCGGTACTGGGACAGGCCATCACGGAGCTGGTCGCGGCCAAGGACGCTCTGGAGTCGGCCTACGAGGCGGGCGACAGCGAGCTGACCTATGCCGAGCACCGCGCCAAGCTGCGCGAGATCGATGCGGCGCTGCTGGACCTGAACGCCGAGCGGGCCGAGGCCGGCCTGGTGCACAGGATGGCCGGCGAGGCGCGGCAGAAGGATTGGCGGCGGCAGATCGAGGAAACGCGGCGCGAAGCCGGGCGGCTGGGGCTTGATCTCAAGCCGGGCAGCGAGCTGGAGGCCCAGTGGGACCGGGCTGTGAAATATCTGGGGGCGGACCCAGCCAACAACCATCGCGATGCCGCGTGGTTCCTGAGAGAGGCGCTGAACATGGTGGCCGCCAGGCACGGCAAGCATCCCGCCACCCGGGACGACCATCGGCCCGGCGCGGGATCCCGGGGCGCTGCTCCGGCGGACCTGGAGGGGCTTAAGGGCCTGGCGCTGGAACAGGCGCTGGCGCGGATGAGCCCCGAGCAGGCCGACCAGTGGCTGAACAGCTGATGGCCCGGGCCATGCGGGACGAGGAGACCTACAGCGCCGCCATGGCCGCCCTGGAGCAATTGCGGCAGGCTGGCCGGGGGCAATCCAGGCAGGCGGCTTTCCTGCTCATGACGGCGGCGGAACATGCCACCCCGGAGCAGGCGCGCGCGATCCTTGCCCGGAAGCAGCCGCAGCCAAGCGCCACAACAGACGCCAATGGCCAGCGCGATTACCGCGCCCTGTGGCGGTAGCCCACACCCGGCAACCTGCCCGGAACCCCGGTCGGCGCCCGCCACCGGGGTTTTTTACTGACCTCTGCATGGATACCGCGCATGGCAACATCCTCCCTTGATCCCGTCCTGGTCGGCAACCCACGCCCCCTGCTGGCGCTCTGGACCGCCGTGCTGCACCGCGCCCTGCTGGACTACCGGGCCGGCGGGAAGGAGCGGGAGAAGGTCGCGTGGTGGCTTACCACCCGCGACTTCTTGGCGGTCTGCGAGCTGGCGGGATTCGAGCCTGATGGCGTCAGGCGGGCATTCAGCGTGGGGCGCGTACCGCAAGACTGAAAACCTCGGGGGTAAAGCTCCAGCGGGTGAGCTTGGGCGGCTTTCTCAAATCTGGCCGACATCGCGCAGGTTCACCAATTTGAACTCCCATCCCCAGACCCAGCCTGCGGCGCGGGGCCTGGTACTCGCATCGCCTTTTGCTGTCGCCATGCTTGCCGGACGAAAGGGTCCGCCACGACGTAAACGCCATAAGACGGGCGCACGATCACATCCGCCCCGATCATGCAGCGGTACGGCATTCCGGGCATCGCCTTCATCACCACCGCGCTGGTCGAGAGCGAAGGCTATCTCGGCTGGCAACAGGTCCGTGAATTGCGCGACCTCGGCCTTGTCATCGGCTCCCATGCCCATACCCATCGCTCGTTGGGGCGAATATCACCGGAGGCGGCGTGGCAGGAAGCCGTGTGCTCCAAACAGCTGCTGGAGCAGCAGCTCGGGCAGGCCATCAACAGCTTTGCCTACCCGTTCGGCATGCGTTTCGACGAGAACCCCACGACCGCCCGGCTTCTGGCCACGGCCGGTTACACCAGCGTGTTCATTGCCCAGCATGGCGTCATCCGGCCCGGCAGCGATCGATGAGCGGATGTCTGACCAGGGGGGTTACATTCACGAAACCGGGTAAAAAACCGGGTACAAATCGCGGGCCGTAATCGAGGAAAACGGAAAAGACGAGGCTTTGAAGGCCCTACTGTCGGTTTAACGTCTAACTGGTTAGTCTGGTCCTCAGCAGTCCGCAGAAGTTCAGAAACGCTCGCAAGTCATTGATTTAAAGGGATATTTTAGGTCGACGGCGTTCGCGAGTATCCGAGGGCTTTTGGTTTGTTTGGGGGCATCGTTGGGGGCATGAAGTCCATGCCCCCAGGGTGAAGCGGGGGCATGCCCCCAAATCACACGTAACACCTTGTCGCAGATGATGTTTTTGGGATGGGTGCCCAGCCCTCCCTGGACGTAGCTTCAACGACAGGGGAATGCCTCGACAACAAGTCGAAACCCTCTCTGACAGTCTGTACCCCGGTGCATCCGCGCCGATGCTGCCCCCTATATCCGAATTCGACCATTTCGAAATTTGGAGCAGCCATGCAGACCGACGTACCAGAGACGCCAGCAGCTAACTCAGCTGGCACAAAGATGAACGGCCCCGGGTTTTGAGGAGGCTCCAACACTTGAGAAGATGGAGCCATGAACAAGTCAACAAAGTTCTCACCCGAGGTGCGCGAGCGCGCTGTGCGCATGGTGCAAGAGCACCGGGGCGACTACCCGTCGCTGTGGGCAGCCGTGGAATCGATTGCGCCCAAGATTGGCTGCGTGCCGCAGACGCTGCTGGACTGGGTCAAGCGCGAGGAAGTCGATGCCGGCCAGCGTGATGGCCTGAGCAGCAGCGAGCGCGAACGCCTCAAGCAACTGGAGCGTGAGAACAAGGAGCTGCGCCGCGCCAACGACATCCTCAAGGCCGCCAGCGCGTTTTTCGCCCAGGCGGAGCTCGACCGCCGTTTGAAGAGCTGAAGCGCTTCATCGACCAGCACCGCAACATGTTCGGGGTCGAGTCCATCTGCCAGGTGTTGCAGATGGCCCCGTCGTGTTATTGGCGCCACGCGGCCCGCCGGCGCCGGCCTGAACTGCGCAGCGCCCGCGCCCAGCGTGACCAGGCCCTTGCGGCTGACATCCAGCGCGTGTGGCACGCCAACTGGCAGGTCTACGGTGCCGACAAGGTCTGGCTGCAGATGAACCGCGAAGGCATCCGGGTGGCGCGTTGCACGGTCGAGCGGCTGATGAGGCGCCTGGGGCTGCAGGGCGCGCGTCGAGGCAAGAGCGTTCGCACGACCACGCCAGATGCAGCAGCGCCGTGCCCGCTGGACCGGGTCAATCGGGTGTTCAAGGCCGAGCGTCCCAATCAACTGTGGGTGTCGGACTTCACCTACGTCAGCACGTGGCAGGGCTGGCTGTACGTGGCCTTCGTCGTCGACGTGTTTGCCCGGCGCATCGTGGGCTGGCGCGTCAGCCGCACCATGCAGACGGACTTCGTGCTTGATGCGCTGGAGCAGGCCCTGTACGAGCGTCAGCCCGCTGCCAATGCCCTGGTGCACCATTCGGACAGGGGGTCGCAATACCTGTCCATTCGGTACACGGAACGCCTGTCCGAAGCCGGCATCCGACCCTCGGTCGGGAGCAAGGGCGACTCCTACGACAACGCGCTGGCCGAGACCATCAACGGGCTGTACAAAGCCGAATGGATTCACCGCCGGGGCCCCTGGAAAACCAGGGAATCCGTGGAACTGGCCACCCTGCAATGGGTGCATTGGTTCAACCACATCCGACTGCTCAAGCCGATTGGGGGCATCCCTCCGGCAGAAGCTGAGGCAAACTACTGGCGGCAACTCGCCAGTGAGGCCGCCACATCGGCCTCAACTTAAACCAACTGGCCTCCTCGATACCCGGGGCCGTTCACACACCAGATGAGCCGGTAACCGCGCCGGAACCACTCGCCGGGCGTCATGGCGAAAGCGGGCCTGGTCGTTCTCTAAGCCTGCGGACGGGCCACCGCGACTATCTGGCCTTTCATCGTGACAGGGTGTGGCGCGGTTGACGTGCCTTGCCGGCGAACTTGTGTCCCCGGCCCGTCTCTAAGCCGCTTCTTTCCACCTTCCGGAGGCTGTGGCGTGGATGAAATCTGCAATCCTGTCATCGTGTTCTACGATGGCGGCTGTCCGCTTTGCCGGCGGGAAATCGACCACTATCGGCGCATCGCCCGTGAGTTGCCGTTTACCTGGGTGGACGTCACCCGGCCGGAGGCGGACCTGGCCCGCCATGGGCTGGAGCTTGAGGCTGCCCTGCGCCGGTTCCACGTCATCGACCGGGCAGGCACCCTGCACAGCGGGGCCCGCGCCTTTCTCGCGCTGTGGTCGGAGCTTCCCGGCTATCGCTGGCTGACCCGCCTGGTGCGCGCGTTCGGTCTCGCCCCGCTGCTGGACGGGGTTTACGCGCGGTTTGCCGGATGGCATTTCCGGCGGCGCTGCGCGGCCGGGGCATGCGGCTTGCCGGGTGCGTCCCCATGACGGCCGGCACGGCCATCGTCTGGTTCCGGCGCGACCTCCGGCTGGCCGACAATCCCGCCCTGCTGACAGCCCTGGCGTCCGCCGAGCGCGTCATTCCGGTGTTCGTCGATGCGCCGGAAGATGCCTCCGGCTGGGCAATGGGCAGCGCCAGCCGCTGGTGGTTGCACCACAGCCTGGCGGCCCTGGAGCGCTCGCTCGCCGAGCGCGGGTCGCGGCTGATCATCCGGCGCGGCGAAGCCGGTGCCGAACTGCGACGCCTGCTGGCCGAGACCGGCGCCCGTCAGGTGTTCTGGAACCGCCTCTACGAACCTGCGGCGATCGCGCGCGATGCCGCCATCAAGCGGCTGCTGCGCGAGACGGGGATCGATGTCGCCAGCTTCAACGCGGCGCTGCTATATGAGCCCTGGGAGATTGGCCGCGGCGGCGGCGAACCTTACCGCGTTTTCACGCCATTCTGGAAGGCGATGCAGGCCAGGGGCCTGGAGCCTGTGCCGGAGCCGGCACCCTTGTCCTTGCCGCCGGTACCGCCGGATCTGGTCTCGCAACCCCTCGCCGAGTTGCGGCTGCTGCCGGGGATTCCCTGGGATGCCGGCTTCCATGCGCATTGGCAGGCCGGCGAGGCGGGGGCCTGGGCGCGACTGGAGGAATTCCTGGAGGCCGATATCCGGGGCTACCGGCAACGGCGGGATCTGCCTGGCGAGCCCGGCACCTCGCGGCTGTCGCCGCATCTGCATTTCGGCGAAATCTCGCCGCGACAGATCGTCAGCGCCATGCGCGATCGGGAAGTGCCTGCCGCCGACAGCGGCGCTGGCTGCTACCTCCGGGAAATCGCCTGGCGCGAGTTTGCCCATCACCTGCTGTTCCACTTCCCGCATACGACCGATGCGCCCCTGGATGCGCGTTTCGCCCAGCTGCCCTGGCGCGAGGACGGCGCTGACGAGATCGGGCGCTGGCAGCGTGGCGAGACGGGGTATCCGGTCGTCGATGCCGGGATGCGCGAGCTGTGGCGGACCGGCTGGATGCACAACCGCGTGCGCATGATGGCGGCTTCGCTGCTGACCAAGAATCTGCTGGTTCCCTGGCAGCGGGGCGCGCGCTGGTTCTGGGACACCCTGGTGGATGCCGATCTCGCCAACAACAGTCTGGGTTGGCAATGGACCGCCGGCTGCGGGGCCGATGCCGCGCCGTATTTCCGGATCTTCAACCCGGTTCTGCAGGGCGAGCGCTTCGACCCGAAGGGGGAATACGTGCGTCGCTGGGTGCCGGAGCTGGCCCGGGTGCCGGACGAATGGCTGCACCGGCCCTGGGAAGCGGGGGCCGAGCGCCTGGCTGGCTGGGGCATCCGGCTCGGCGAGCACTATCCGCGGCCGATCGTGGATCTCAAGCTGAGCCGGGAACGGGCACTGGCCGCCTTTGGCGCGCTCAAGGCGCCTCCCGCCTCGGCGTGATGGGCAGGGGGGTTGCCGGCGCGCCGGGCGGTTCGGCAACCCGGATCGGTCAGCGGCGGTAGGGGCGGCTGGCCGAGCTGGCGCGCTGCGGCGGCTGGATGTCGATATCGATGGCCTCGATCAGCCGCGCCACCACCATGTCGCCCGCCTTGATCTCGTTGAAGCGGCGGATTTCCGGCTTGGCGGTGAACTGCATCAGCCGGCCTTGCGGGCCCTTCAGCGTGATCTTGCGGTTCTGGTAGTCGATGTCGACCACCTTGGCCGACAATTCGTAGGCGCGGACGATGGCCGCTCCGGGCTTGGCGCCCCTGACCGGCTTGATTTCCTCGACCTCCTCCCAGGCCGGCTTGCCGCCGGGGCCGACGACGAAGATTTCCACCTGGTCGCGGAATGCCGCCTTGATGGTGTCGCCGACGCCGATTTCGTTGAAGTTCCTCACCTCGGGACCGACCTTGACCTTGGCGACCTTGTCGTCCGGGAATTTCAGCGTGAGGATGCGGTTCTTGCGGCTGATGGCCTGTACCCGGGCGCTGAGGGTCATGTCGATCTGTTCGACGAGCGAGGGTTTGTCGGCCGGTCCGCTGGCTGTCTGACCGACGCTGGTGGTCTTCTTCTTCGAGGAGCAGCCCGTCAGGGGGGAGCTGGCCAGCACGGCAACGGTACTGGCGACGATCAGAGAGCGGAAGGTTGATCTCATGGGAGTCCGTGACTACGCGGGTTTCAGACGATTGAAAAAGAATCGCCGCATTGAAGCGGCCTGTCCGCAGTTTAGCAAGTCGGGAAAAACTTGCGCAACGCGCCCGGGACGGGCCTTTTCAAGGTGGATGCCTCAGCCCGGACGGGCGCTTGCCGCGCCGGTGCATGCCGGAGACGGTGCCGCCTCGCCAACCTGCGCCCGCTTCAGCCAGTCGAGGTAGGCGGCGCGATCGGGGCTGTCGTCACGGGGCGACCAGGCCGCGAAATCCGGCTCCGCGACAGGCGTGTAGGGACCGGGTTTGACTTCCAGCAGGATGGTGCCCGGGCGCAGGGCAAGCAGGGTATGCCAGCGATAGGCCGGCAGTTCGATGGCCAGGGTTCCGCCATCCGCCACCAGCTCGATGCGCTGCGTCACCCGGCCGTGGTCGTCGAAGGTCAGGGCGACGGCAGCGCCACGGACGCACATCAGGCATTCCCAGCCAGTGTCGCGGGCGTGGCGGTGAGGCCGGACATACGTGTCAGGGTCCAGGGCATTGAAGAGGCGCTGGACCGGATCGTCACTCGATGTGTGCAGGTTGAGGTTGCTGCGTCGCCGTGGGCTGGCGCTGGCCCGGCCGGCCAGGTGGTCGAGGTCGGTCGAGCGGATGCAGGTGATGGGGCGGGTGCTCATGGCGGTTGTCATCATCCTGCCGGGGCTCCCCGGGAGCCGGGGGAGATGTGGCCGATGCCGGATAGGTCATGTGAGGCCGGGTAGGCGCCCGTCACGGGCTCTGCCGGGCAACCGGGCATGCCCCCCGGATGGCGTGTCGCGCGTGGCATCTAAGCAAGGCCGTGAGCGGCTGCCCTGGAGACTCTGGACATCGGGCCTTCAGGAAATTGCATGATCTGACGATACTAGAGATGGCTCTCGGTGTCCTGGCCAAGCGGTATGGGCTGACCGGGAACCCGTCTGCGGAACACGCACCCAATAGGTAGTCCGAGCTGAATAACTCTTAGTCCTTTGATTTGCTTTATAAAAGGACCATCTTTTAAGGTCTGGAATTGCCAGAATTGAGATAATAGAGCCCTGTTTTCTTGCAAATTCTGTCGGGGTTTTTATGGGACCTAAGCCGTCGGGACTGCAAACGGGAGATCTGTTCAGACACCCGTTGGTCGAGATGATCAACCTCAAGCATCCTCTGGTGAAACTCGCGGATGTGATGGACTGGACGTTGATCGAAAACGCCTTCGGGGCCCCTTTTGCGAGTACGACCGGGCGGCCGGCGTTGTCCCCCCGGTTGGTGGCTGGCTTGCTCTATCTGCAGCACGCCTATGGCTGTTCCGATGAAGAGATCGTGAACACCTGGACGGAGAATCCTTACGTCCAGTACTTCACGGGCGAGATCTACTTCCAGACGGAAGCACCCATGGATAGCTCCAGCCTGACCTGCTGGCGTCAGCGGATCGGAGAGGCAGGCGTGGAGTCCATGTTGATGGTCACCCTGGCTGCCGCCCAGCAGATCGGTGCGGTAAAAGCCGTCAGCTTTGACCGGGTGATCGTTGACACCACGGTCATGCCGAAAGCCATCGCGCATCCCACCGATAGCCGCCTCCTGGAGCGAAGCCGCCAACATCTGGTCAAGCTGGCTGACGAACACGGCATTGCGCTGCGGCAAAACTACAACCGTGAAGCCCCACGGATAGCGGCCCAGATTGGCCGTTACGCGCATGCCAAACAGTTCAAGCGGATGCACAAGGCGGTCAAGATCTTGAAGACACGGGTCGGACGGGTGTATCGCGACGTGCAGAGAAACCTGGACCAGATTCCGGAAGCCCATCAGGCCAGAGCTCGCGATCTGCTGTCTCGCGTCAACCGGATTCTGACCCAGCAGCGGAAAGACAAGAACAAGCTGTATGCCCTGCACGCTCCGGAGGTTGAGTGCATTTCCAAGGGTAAAACCCGGACACCTTACGAATTTGGGGTGAAGGTGACGGTGGCCACCACACTCAATGAAGGACTCGTGGTCGGTATCCGATCCATGCCGGGGAATCCATGGGATGGTGACACGCTGGAGGAGACAGTTGAGCAGGCCAGCATTCTCATGGACAGAATGAACGGCCCCGGGTTTTGAGGAGGCTCCAACACTTGAGAAGATGGAGCCATGAACAAGTCAACAAAGTTCTCACCCGAGGTGCGCGAGCGCGCTGTGCGCATGGTGCAAGAGCACCGGGGCGACTACCCGTCGCTGTGGGCAGCCGTGGAATCGATTGCGCCCAAGATTGGCTGCGTGCCGCAGACGCTGCTGGACTGGGTCAAGCGCGAGGAAGTCGATGCCGGCCAGCGTGATGGCCTGAGCAGCAGCGAGCGCGAACGCCTCAAGCAACTGGAGCGTGAGAACAAGGAGCTGCGCCGCGCCAACGACATCCTCAAGGCCGCCAGCGCGTTTTTCGCCCAGGCGGAGCTCGACCGCCGTTTGAAGAGCTGAAGCGCTTCATCGACCAGCACCGCAACATGTTCGGGGTCGAGTCCATCTGCCAGGTGTTGCAGATGGCCCCGTCGTGTTATTGGCGCCACGCGGCCCGCCGGCGCCGGCCTGAACTGCGCAGCGCCCGCGCCCAGCGTGACCAGGCCCTTGCGGCTGACATCCAGCGCGTGTGGCACGCCAACTGGCAGGTCTACGGTGCCGACAAGGTCTGGCTGCAGATGAACCGCGAAGGCATCCGGGTGGCGCGTTGCACGGTCGAGCGGCTGATGAGGCGCCTGGGGCTGCAGGGCGCGCGTCGAGGCAAGAGCGTTCGCACGACCACGCCAGATGCAGCAGCGCCGTGCCCGCTGGACCGGGTCAATCGGGTGTTCAAGGCCGAGCGTCCCAATCAACTGTGGGTGTCGGACTTCACCTACGTCAGCACGTGGCAGGGCTGGCTGTACGTGGCCTTCGTCGTCGACGTGTTTGCCCGGCGCATCGTGGGCTGGCGCGTCAGCCGCACCATGCAGACGGACTTCGTGCTTGATGCGCTGGAGCAGGCCCTGTACGAGCGTCAGCCCGCTGCCAATGCCCTGGTGCACCATTCGGACAGGGGGTCGCAATACCTGTCCATTCGGTACACGGAACGCCTGTCCGAAGCCGGCATCCGACCCTCGGTCGGGAGCAAGGGCGACTCCTACGACAACGCGCTGGCCGAGACCATCAACGGGCTGTACAAAGCCGAATGGATTCACCGCCGGGGCCCCTGGAAAACCAGGGAATCCGTGGAACTGGCCACCCTGCAATGGCTGCATTGGTTCAACCACATCCGACTGCTCAAGCCGATTGGGGGCATCCCTCCGGCAGAAGCTGAGGCAAACTACTGGCGGCAACTCGCCAGTGAGGCCGCCACATCGGCCTCAACTTAAACCAACTGGCCTCCTCGATACCCGGGGCCGTTCACGGAGTTGGAGGCGGAAAACGCCCGGTTGCGCAAGGACCTGGCTGAAGCCCGACTGGAGCGCGACATTCTAAAAAAGGCGACGGCGTACTTTGCCAGGGCGTCGCTGCAAGGTACGCGTTCATGAAGCGATCGAACGGGGTGTTTCCGGTCAGCCTGATGAGCCGTGTGCTCGGGGTCTCCCGCAGCGGCTACTCCGACTGGCTACGCCGAGCGCCCTCGGCGCGCTCATGGGAAGACGAGCGGCTCAAGGTGGCGATCAAGGCGGCCCACACGCGGTCTCGCGAGACGTACGGTGCGCGTCGTCTGCAGCCTGAACTGGCGAGCGAGGGGTTTGTCGCAGGGCGCGACCGGATCGCGCGCCTGCGCCGGGAGTTGGGGCTACGCTGCCGGCAGAAGCGCCGCTTCAAGGCGACCACGAACTCCAGGCATGATCTGCCGGTCGCGGAGAATCTGTTGGGGCAGCAGTTCTCGCCGAGTCGGCCGAATCAGGTCTGGGTGACTGACATCACCTACATCCCCACGGACGAAGGGTGGCTGTACTTGGCCGGCATCAAGGACGTCTTCACCTGCGAACTGGTTGGCTACGCGCTGGGCGAGCGGATGACTCAGGTGCTCACGCGCCAGGCGCTGTTGCGGGCGATCGACCACAAGCGCCCGCCTGCGGGGTTGATCCATCACTCGGACAGTAAGAATGTCTTCGCCCGTGGTTCCTGGGCGGCCTGATTCTCACAACGATCGACCAGCCAGGGATGATAGGGCACTGCGATGTGTTCCAGGCGGCTTGCCCCCCACTCCGATCGACTGAACTCCGTGTCTTTCCCCGGACCTGTCGGCCACCTGGAAACGCTTTGCGGTGAGGCAAGACCTCGCCGGTGCCTGTGACTCGAGAAGGGCCTGACGTCCTGTCGCTTTACTGTCTTGTCCAGACATTTGGTTCAGGTAACGCCATTCCCCAGGGTCCAGAACCGGAGAGTTCTCATGTCTGAGCATCAGCATCCCATCAATCGCCGCGTGGTTGGCGGCGTCGACACGCATAAAGACCTGCACATGGCCGCCGTGGTCGATGAGCACGATCACGTATTGGGCACCGAGTGCTTTGCCAGCACTCGCCAAGGTTACCGACAGATGCTCGCCTGGATGCGATCTTTTGGCGAGGTCATCCGCGTCGGCGTGGAGTGCACGGGGACCTATGGCGCCGGCTTGCTGCGGTTCCTGCAGACATCCGGCGTCACGGTGCTGGAGGTGACCACGCCTGACAAAACGGATCGTCGTAAACGAGGCAAGGATGATGTCATCGATGCGCAAAACGCCGCCCATGCTGCCTTCGCGGGCACGCGCACGGTGACGCCCAAGCGCCGGGACGGCATGATTGAGTCCCTACGGGTCCTGAAGGTGTGTCGTAAGACCGCAGTAGCCGCCCGCCGCGTCGCCCTCCAGATGATCCAGACCACCATCGTGGCAGCTCCCGATGAGTTGCGTGAGTCCCTCAGAACCCTGACCCGCATGCAACTCATCCGGACCTTGGCCGCCTGGCGTCCTGATCTGACCGATTATCGTCAGGTGGCCTCGGCTTACCGGATCACCCTGAAATCCTTGGCGCGGCGCTATCTGGAACTCCATGACGAAATTGCCGACCTGGATATCATGATTGCAGGCTTGGTCCAGGAATTGGCGCCCGACCTGATTGCGCGAAACTCCATCGGTTATGAATCGGCCGCACAGTTGCTACTGACGGCCGGCGATAACCCCGAGCGCTTGAAGTCGGAAGCCAGCTTCGCCGCGCTCTGCGGCGCCAGTCCCGTGCCGGCCTCCTCCGGTAAAGTTACCCGGCATCGCCTAAACCGCGGCGGTGATCGAGCAGCCAACAGCGCGCTGCACATCATCGCTATCGGCCGGTTGCGGACCGATCCGCGCACCCAGGCCTACGTGGCAAAGCGGATTGCCGAGGGACATTCTAAGCTCGAAGCCCTTCGTTGCCTGAAGCGGTACATCGCCCGCGAGGTCTTCGGCCTGATTCGGAAACGTAATCGCGACATCAACCAGGTTCAAATTACCCCTTGACACTTAGAAGGGCGTCCGCGGCAGCCAGTACTGTGCCCATGACTACCGGGCGCTGCTCGAGCAGAGCGGGCTCGTCGCCTCGATGTCGCGCAAGGGTAACGGCTATGACGATGCGCCGATGGAGAGCTTCTGGGGCAGCCTCAAGAATGAGCTGATCCACTCTCGTCGCTTCCAGACTCGGGCGCAGGCCGAGGCGGCGATCCGCGAATACATCGAGATCTTCTATAACCGCCAGCGGCGCCACTCGCGCCTTGGCTATCTGTCACCGGCCGTGTTCGCAAAGAACTTCAGGGAATCGGCCGCGACCCACTGAGGCGAGTGTGTCCGATATTGTCAGGAAACCTCACATCCAGATGCCCGTCATGGACGGACTCACGGCAACCCGGGCGATCCGCGAGGATCCCGATATCGCCATGCTGCCGGTCATCGCGCTGACGGCCGGTGTGCTAGCCGAAGAGCGGAAAAAGGCACTGGCGGCCGGTTTCACCGACTTCATCGCCAAGCCCGTCAATCTTGAGGAAATGGTTGCCCTGCTCGGCGCCTTGCCGATCCGAACGGTGCGGGACGCGACGGCCGGATAAGGGCTCGCCGGGGGAGCCGGCGACGCGGGGTCACGCCGGCGGGGCGGCAAGGGCAGGGCGTTTGTGGCATGCTCCGGCATTGCTCGCTGCCCTGGTTCACTCATGCCCGCCTTGCTTTCCCGTCCCGATCGGCTGGTCCTTGCCGGCCAGCAATGGCTGCAACTGCTGAAAATCTGGCTGGTGGCCCTGTACCGCAGCATCCGCGAAGAGGGCCTGGATTATCGGGCCACCAGCCTGGCCTACACCACCTTGCTGACCATCGTGCCCGGCCTGGCCTTCATCTTTTCGCTGCTGAAGACCTTCGGCGTCAACCGGCACCTGGAGCCATTCCTGCTGGAGCTGCTGGCGCCGCTGGGCGACAAGGCGGCCCTGCTGACCGACAAAATCCTCGACTTCGTGACGCGGATCAACGTGGGTCTCCTGGGATTCATGGGGCTGGCGGTGCTGATCCATGTCTCGGTCGCCATGCTCGGCAAGATCGAGACGGCCTTCAACCATATCTGGCGGGTGACCCAGCCGCGCACACTGGCGCGGCGGACGGGCGACTACATCAGCGTGATCGTCCTCGGGCCGCTGCTGATGTTCTCCGCCATCGGCCTCACGGCATCGATGCCGGCCGCCGCCGCGGTGCGCCGGCTGATTGCCCATGAGCCTTTCGGCACGCTGTTTTTCCTGGGCGGCAAGCTGCTGTCCATCCTGCTGGTCATCGCGGCGTTCACGTTCGTCTACCTGTGCATTCCCAACACCCGCGTGCCCTGGCGCGCGGCGCTCCTGGGCGGAACGGTGGGGGGGCTGGCCTGGAAGCTGGTCGGCTTCCTGTTCGCGCATTTCGTGACCACCTCGGCCAGCTACCACGCCATCTATTCCAGCCTGGTCATCGTCATCCTGTTCATGATCTGGCTGGATCTGTCCTGGCTGATCCTGCTGATCGGCGGCCAGGCTGCCCTGTATTTCCAGCATCCCTGTTTCCTGCAGGGCCATCGGCGTTTCGAGGATCTCGGCAGCCGCACCCGCGAGGGGCTGGGGCTGTCACTGATGGTCCTGATCGCCCGCCGCTATGTGGCGCAGGAGCCGCCGGTTTCCTGCGATGTGCTGGCCGATCGGCTGGGGCTGCCCTGGGTGACGGTCAAGGAGGCCCTGGACCGGCTGCGCGCGTCCGCCCTAATCGAGGAGACCGCCGACGAGGCCTATCTGCCGGCGCGGGATATCGACGGGGTGACGGTGCGCGAAATCCTCGGGCATATGCGCACCGACCCGTGCCCGCAGGTGCCGTTCCTTCAGTATCTTCCCGGCGCCGGCCTGTTGCCCGAGGTGGACGCGCTGTTGAATCTTCTGGAGGGAGAGGTGGCCGTCTCGGCGCCGGCGTCGCAGAGCCTGCGCGCCCTGGCCCTGTCGGGCTGGGCGCCGATGAACTACCCGGGCCGGACCCTGTCCTAGCCGGCGGTTCTTCCTCTCCTTTATGACCCGCCGCAAGGCGGGTCTTTTTTTCGGAAATCTCGCGGGTGCCGGGGTTGCGCCTTCACTCGCACGCGGTTGCAAAGACAGGAGGGTTTCTCTATAAGAGGGACCCGACGCCCCGACCGGGCGGGAACAGAACAAGATCGAACGATCCGTATTGCTCACTCAAGGAGGTTAATCGCATGTTCATGATCAAGAGAACGCTGGGCGCCATGACCCTGGCCCTGGTTTCCCTCTCCGCCTCGGCCATCGAATGGCAGGCGCTGCCCGGCAAGGCGCCCGAGCCTGCCGGCAACCCGACGACGCCGGCCAAGGTCGAACTGGGCAAGATGCTTTATCACGATCCACGCCTGTCCGCGAATGGCGTCCTCTCCTGCAACTCCTGCCACAACGTCATGGGCGCCGGCGATGACAACCGCCATGGCTCCATCGGCGTCAAGGACCAGGTCGGCGGCCGCAGCGCGCCGACCGTCTACAACGCGGCGTTCAGCTCCGTGCAGTTCTGGGATGGCCGTGCCCCCAGCCTTGAGGAGCAGGCTCGCGGTCCGGTGACCAATCCCGCCGAGATGGGCATGAAGAGCTGGGATGATGTCGTCGCCCGTCTCAAGGCGATGCCGGACTACACCCGCGCCTTCGCCGCGGCATTCGGCGGCGAGAACAGCGTGACGGCGGACAACGCGGTCAAGGCCATCGCCGCCTACGAGCGGACCCTGATCACACCCAACAGCCCCTACGACAAGTACGCCCAGGGCGACAAGGGGGCACTGTCCGAGCAGCAGGTGCGTGGCATGAATGCCTTCGCCGAGGTCGGCTGTGTCGGTTGCCATTCCG
Source organism: Methyloparacoccus sp. NF-16 (assembly GCF_056880625.1). NCBI lineage: Bacteria > Pseudomonadati > Pseudomonadota > Gammaproteobacteria > Methylococcales > Methylococcaceae > Methyloparacoccus > Methyloparacoccus sp. NF-16. The sequence continues at coordinate 1,469,892 of NZ_CP174130.1, forward strand.
GTCCGGCCTTCAACGGTCCGGCTCTGCCCGAGGGCACCGGCTTCTACCAGAAATTCCCCGCTTACGAGAATGGCGTACTGGAGGCCAAGTACGGCTTCAGCCAGGATCTCGGCCGCTTCGAGGCGACGCACGATGCCTCCGACAAGCATTTCTTCCGGGTGCCGACGCTGCGCAATGTCGCCCTGACCGCGCCCTACTTCCACAACGGCAAGGTGCGGACGCTGGAGGAAGCCGTCAAGGTCATGGCCAAGGCGCAGCTCAACAAGGAACTCACCGACGCCCAGACGGCCGACATCGTCGCCTTCCTGAATGGCCTGACCGGCGAATTCCCGAAGATCGAGATGCCGCGCCTGCCGGCCTACGCCAACAAGGCGTTCCCGACCGAATAAGGCGAATCATCGCGCCGGCACAAAGCCAGCCTTCGGGCTGGCTTTGTGTTGTCCGGTCAGTATTCGCGGTAGAGGGGCAGGGCGCGAATGCGGGCCGCGATCTCGCCACGCATGGCCTCGTACTCCGGGCTGCCGATACCCTTGAAGCGCCTGCCGAACTCCTCGCTGTGCATGCTTTCCGGCAGGTCCTTCAGTTCGGGAAGGAACTGCGACTCGGCGATCGGCTGGTTCAGCAGCGCCTGGAGGCGCCGGGCCTTCTCCGGCGAGCGCACGGCGGTCTTGCCGAGCAGTGCGCCGGCCTCGTCGGCGGCCAGGTCGATGAAGCTGAAACCGCTGCCGTCGTGGGTATCGTGCAGCTCCTTGGCCAGGCCGATCATTTCCACCAGTGTGCCCTGGCCGGACATCGCCATGCTGGCCGCACCGAGAAAGTGCTTGGCGGTATCGACGCGCTTGTTCAGCAGCACCCGGCGTGGCGGTGGCTGTCGACCCGTGCCCAGCATCGACGACAGATTCTTGCCGTTGGCATAGGCGCTCAGGACCACCAGGGCCGCGCGGTTTTCCTCGACCGGGTCGGCCCCCTCCTGGCTTCGCTGCTGCGCCAGCTGGAACAGGGGCGGCAGCAAGGAGGTCAGCCGCACGTACAGGTGTTCCCCCCGACGTTCCAGGATATCGGTGAGCCTTTCCTGATAGACCAGCAGGCGGCGCTTGTCGGCCACATCCATCAGCAGGCCGCGGAGTTCCCCCAGCACTTCCCGATTCCAGTGCACGACCAGCCTGAGTCGGTCATCCTCGATCCCGACCGAGGCGACCATGTCTTCGGCGAGCTGCGCATACCGCGTCAGCGGCGGCAGCCTGAGCAGCAGCCTGACCAGGCCATTCGGCAGCACCAGGTCGCCGATTCGCAGGCGTTGCAGTTCGAATTGGCCGCTGCCGGTGTCGACGAGCAGCCGGATGTTGAGAAACAGCGAGGAAAATCCTGGCGGCCAGGCCAGGCTGACCTGGCCATCGATCAGATAGTCGTGGAAGGACACCTGTGCCTGGGCCGGCAGCCGTTTGCGGGCGATGGCCAGGCTGGCGGCCATGGCCAGGTCTTGCGCCGTGAGAGTGAACTGCTTCACCTCATGATCGGTGATGCTGCCAGCCAGCTTGGCCCCCAGCGCCTGGCGTGCCTGGGCGGGATTGGCCAGCGGTTCGCTGCCGGCCAAGCCGGGGTGTGTCTGCAGCGCCAGCGCGAGCAGCGTTCCCGCACCGAGCAGCAGCGATGCGGCCACGAGCAGCGCGCCCCTGACCACGCCTCGTCCCCGACAGCCCAGGCAGGCGGACATGGCAGCCGGTTTCGGTCGGTCCGGGGGTTATTGGCTGTCCGCGTAGACGTTCCAGGTATGCAGCTGATGGCAGCCGTCGACACTCATCCCCATGACCCTGATCCAGGCGCGTCCGGCGACGACCGGTTCCGGCAAGCGTGCGTCGACCTGGAAGCGCCCGCTGCGCTTGGGGGTTATGGTGATCTCGACCGGTTTCAGGTTGACCTGAACCTTGATCGACGAGGGCTCGGTATTGTCCGAGGCGGTGAAGGAGAAGCGTTCCAGCCGATTCACGTGGGCATCGCTGGCCGGTGTTTCCTCGAAAAACCGGGGATCGGTGCAATCGGTCAGGACGGCGCCATGGTGCCCGGTGGGCAAGGCCCAGCAGGTGGCCGCGGGCAGGAACATGCAGAGGGCAAAGACGGACAGCCATTTTGGTCGGCGATGGTGCATGGCGAAAACCTCATCGGGTGGGGGGAGCTAAAAGATACCGTGCCGGCAGAATTATTGCGCATTTTGCAACGTTGTTGCGGTTTGGCATCATTCCGTCCGGCAGTTGCCCGCCTTCAGCCGCGTCCAGCTTGTGCTAGAATGCGCGCCTTTGCGAGTGGCTGTGTACAGCGCCGCTGCCGGCACATCCCCGTTATCGAACACTCACCTTCAGGATCCATCCCTCATGAAACTCGACCAGACCCTGGTGAAGGTATTCAAATTCATTACCTTCGTCTTCTTCAGCTTTACCGCGCTGCTGTATGTCGGCGTATTGCTGCTGTTGCCGCTGGATGTCCTGTTCCAGATCGTGCGCCTTTTCCACGCGATGGGTCTGCCCACCGTGATCGCGGCGGCCCTGGGTATCGGTGCGGTTGGCTATCTCGGTCTGCAAATCTCGAAAATGCCGGCGCTGTGCGCCCTGGTCGTCGATATCGGCAAGCAGCTGGTGGCCTTCGGCCATGCGCAGATCAGGCGTTGCGATGCGCTGATCGCGGAAACCGGCCAGAGCGGCGCCTGAGTTCGACCGCGCCGTCGGACAGCCCGTCCACACAGAAACCCCGCTTGATGCGGGGTTTTTGCTGAGGGCCCGGGCGCAGGCTGCGATGCGATTCCTTTCGGCGATCAGGAGGCTTCCCCGATGAGCACATACGACAAGGATCAACGGCTTGCCGACTGGCGCCAGCGTGCCCTGGATTTCGAGCAGGAGATCGGCAAGGCCGTCATCGGCCTCGATCGTGCCATCCGCCAGATTCTGATCGGCATCTTCGCCCGCGGGCACATCCTGCTGGAGGGCGACGTCGGGGTTGGCAAGACCACCCTGCTGCGGGCCGTGGCGCGTGGCCTGGGTGGCGCCTACGAACGGATCGAGGGCACCATCGACCTGATGCCGGCCGATCTGGTCTATCACACCTACATCAACGAGCAGGGACGGCCACAGGTCGATCCGGGGCCCATCCTCAAGCATGGCGAACTGCTGTCGGTGTTCTTCTTCAACGAGGTCAACCGGGCGCGGCCGCAGGTCCATTCGCTGCTGCTGCGGGTCATGGCCGAGCGCAGCGTCACCGCCTTCAACCGCGAGTACCATTTTCCCTATCTGCAGATCTTCGCCGACCGCAACCGGGTCGAGCGGGAGGAAACCTTCGAGATACCTTCGGCGGCCCGCGACCGTTTTCTGATGGAGCTGCATATCGCCGCGCCCGGGGATCCCGTCCTGCAGCGCGAGCTGATGTTCAACCCGCGTTTCCACGATGTCGACCGGCTGATCGAAACCGTGCGGCCGGGTGTGATGCCCTATCGGGAAATCGCCGACATCGCGCCAGTGATCCAGAACCACATCCGCGCCAGCGAAGCCTTGCAGCAGTACGCGCTGGACCTCTGGGTGGCCACCCGCAGGCCGGCGGATTTCGGTCTGCGGCTCGACGGCGTGGACATGGATCAGCTCATCCTCGCCGGCGCCAGTCCGCGCGGTGTCAGCATGATGATGCGGGCAGCGCGCGTGAATGCCTGGCTGGAGGGACGTGGCCACATGATCCCCGAGGATGTGCAGGGCGTGTTCCGGGAAACCATCGCTCACCGGGTGTTCCTGACGCCGGTCTACGAACTGCGACGGGAGGCCATCGTCGGCGCGCTGATGGAGGGTCTGCTCCGGCAGGTGGCGGCGCCTTGATCGAGGCGTTCCACTACCGCGTTTCCTGGCGGGCCGCGAGTCCGCATCCCGGTACCCACGCCAGCAGCCAGAACGGCGGCAGCGATGAGTTCGCCGGGCTGGTTCCCTTTGTCGCCAGCCCGAATCCCCGCAACCTGGACTTGCGCGCCAGCCTTGGCGATCCCTTTGGCCAGCTCGCCGTCCGCCGCTTTCGCCAGCGCAGCCAGATTCCGGTGGTCGTCATCGCCGACCTGTCGGCATCCATGGGCTACCTTGGCACGGGCGACAAGGCGGCGACGGTTGCGCAATTCGTCGCCTCGGCAGCCTGGTCCGCCTTCCGGCAAGGCGACCGGTTCGGTTTCATCGCCGGCGACGAGCATCTGCATGAAGCGCTCTTTCTGCCCACCCGCCTGTACAAGGGCGGCGTGCCGGAGCTGGTCGAGCGCCTCGCCCTGGTTGCGCGCCAGGGGCGTTCGGCGGCCTCCCTGCGGCAGGCGGCGCAGCACCTCGGCAGGCAGCGTGCGCTGGTATTCCTGGTGTCGGATTTCCATTTTCCGCTGCAGGAGGCGCAGGCGCTTCTGGCCAGCCTGGCCCGGCACGATGTCGTACCAGTCGTCGTCTGGGACAGCGCCGAGTATGACCAGCTGCCGGAATGGGGCCTGGTCCTGGTCGAGGATCCGGAAACCGGCGGCCGGCGCCGGTTGTTCATGCGGCCGGCACTCAAGGCGCGCTTTCGCCAGCGCTTCGGCGAGCGCCGGGAGCTGCTGTCGGACAGCTTCCGCCGTCAGGGGCGCCCGCCGTTCTTCCTGATCGACCGCTTCGAGGCCGATGCCATGACGCGGTACTTCCTGTCCGGATTCTGACGCTTTGCCCTGCCGCTTGCCGGCAGTCCGGGTCACAGTTCATCCAGCACGTGGCGGCCGCCGAGGATGCGCATCTGCCCCTGGATCCATGCCTTGCGCTTCTGCACGTAGCGGGAGGGATCGTCGACGTGCAGGCGCTTCGGGTTGGGCAGGACGGCCGCCAGCCGTGCGGCCTCCTCGCTATTGAGGCGGGCGGCAGCCTTGTGGAAGAACATCTGCGCGGCAGCCTCGACACCGTAGATCCCGTCGCCGAATTCGGCGATGTTGAGATAGACCTCCAGGATGCGCTGCTTCGGCCAGCTGAGTTCGACCAGCAGGGTAAAGTAGGCTTCCAGAATCTTCCGCAGGTAGCTTCGGCCCGGATAGAGGAACAGGTTCTTGGCCGTCTGCTGGGTGATGGTGCTGCCCCCGCGCAGTGGCTTGCCGGCCCGGTTTCTCTCCAGTGCCTGTTCCATGGCCTTGAAGTCGAAGCCGAGATGCCGGGCGAAGGTCTGGTCCTCCGAGGCAACCACCGCCAGCTTGGCCTGCGGCGAGATGGCATCCCAGCCGACCCATCGGTAGTGGATGCGGTACTGACGGTCGCCGTCGAGCAGGGCCGAGGCGCGTTCGATCAGCATGAACATGCTGGTGGGCGGTGGCAGCCAGCGCAGGACCAGGACCGGTATGGCGCTGAGCAGGAACAGGCTGGCGGCCAGCCAGCGCAGCCGTCTGCCCCATGACCCTCCACGGACGCCGGGGGGCGCGCTGCGGGAGACGGGCAGGGGCCTGGGAGGATGTGCCGGTTTCTTGCGGGACTGGGTGCGCGACATGCGGGCAGCCGGGATTTTACGGGGGAGCTTGCCGCCGGGAAGCGGCGTTCCGGGCGCAAAAAAGCCGGGTTGCGGCAAGCAACCCGGCCCTGGGGAATCCGCGGATTACAGGACGTTCAGCGCATTCAGGTCGGCATAGGCCTGCTGCAGGCGATCGACCATGCTGGTCTGGGCGGCACGAATCCAGACGCGTGGGTCGTAGTACTTCTTGTTCGGCTTGTCGTCACCCTCGGGGTTGCCGATCTGGCCTTGCAGGTAGCCTTCGTTCTTTTTGTAGAACTGCCGGATGCCATCCCAGTAAGCCCACTGCGTATCGGTGTCGATGTTCATCTTGATGACGCCGTAGCTGATCGACTCGCGGATTTCCTCCTGGGTCGAGCCGGAGCCGCCGTGGAAGACGAAGTTGAGGCTGTTGGCCGGCAGGTTGTACTTCTCGGAAACGTGCTTCTGCGAATCGCGCAGGATGGTCGGAGTCAGCTTGACATTGCCCGGCTTGTAGACGCCATGGACGTTGCCGAAGGAAGCGGCAATGGTGAAGTTGGGGCTGATCTTCGACAGGTGCTCGTAGGCATAGGCCACGTCCGCCGGCTGGGTGTAGAGCATGGAATGATCCATGCCGCTGTTGTCGACGCCGTCTTCCTCGCCGCCGGTGCAGCCGAGTTCGATTTCCAGGGTCATGCCCATCTTCGCCATGCGGGCCAGATACTTGGCACAGATTTCGATGTTCTCCTGCAGGCTCTCCTCGGACAGGTCGAGCATGTGCGAGCTGAACAGCGGCTTGCCGGTCTCGGCGAAGAACTTCTCGCCATGATCCAGCAGGCCATCGATCCACGGCAGCAGTTTCTTGGCCGCGTGGTCGGTGTGGACGATGACCGGAACGCCATAATGCTCGGCCATCAGGTGGACATGCTTGGCGCCGGAGACGGCACCCAGGATCTGGGCCTGCTGGCCTTCGAGCTTGACGCCCTTGCCGGCGACGAACTGGGCGCCACCATTGGAAAACTGGATGATCACGGCGGACTGGGCCTTGGCGGCGGCTTCCAGCACGGCGTTGATCGAGTCAGTGCTGATGACGTTGACCGCCGGCAGGGCGAACTGGTGTTCCTTGGCGAAAGCGAAGACTTTCTGGACGTCCGCACCGGTGACGACGCCCGGCTTGACAATGTCTAGGAGTTTTTTTGACATCTCGGTTTTCCGTAATGGCAGGTTTGGGAAGCCGGTAAATATACCAGAATCGATATTCCCGAAGCACCCATCCAACGGGCCGTCAAGTTGACGCGGCGGCCGGCGGCGGCCAGAATACGCGCCATTTGCGCTGACCTCGGGTCCCCTTTCGCGAATGATGCAGCAGCCGTTTGCCGATGACGAGATTCTGGTCTCGATTCGCGGATTGACCTTTGGGTGGGGCTCGCGGCTCATCTTCGACGACGTCAACCTGGATATTCCGCGCGGGGGCATCACGGCCATCATGGGACCCAGCGGGACCGGCAAGACCACCCTGCTCAAGCTGATCGGCGGACAGCTGCGGCCGCAGCGCGGCACCATCCGCGTCGATGGCCACGATGTCCATGCGCTCGGACTCAGGGCGCTCTACGCATTGCGCAAGCGCATGGGCATGCTGTTCCAGAGCGGGGCGTTGCTGACCGATCTCAGCGTCTTCGAGAATGTCGCCTTTCCCCTGCGCGAACATACGCGCCTGCCCGAATCCATGATCCGCAGCCTGGTGCTGATGAAACTGGAAGCCGTGGGGCTGCGTGGCGCCCGCGACCTGATGCCGGCCCAGCTTTCCGGCGGCATGGCCCGCCGCGTGGCGCTGGCGCGCGCCATCGCCCTGGACCCCATGATGCTGATGTACGACGAGCCCTTCACCGGCCAGGATCCCATCTCGATGGGCGTACTGGTGAAACTGATCCACGACCTGAACACGGAACTGGGCTTGACCAGCATCGTGGTATCGCATGATGTCGAGGAAACCGCGGCCATCGCCGATTACATCTATCTGATTTCCGGCGGCAAGGTGGTGGGACAGGGAACGCCGGCCGCCGTGGCCGATTCCGCTTCACCCTGGATACGACAGTTCATGCATGGCGATCCGGACGGTCCGGTACCGTTCCACTATCCGGCCGCCGACTACCACAGCGACCTGCTCGGCCAGGCCGCCTGACGCTCGATTGCGGGCGCTCCGATACATCAACCATGATCAACCGGTTCACGGGCATCTTCCAGCGGCTGGGGCGCGAGACCCTGAAATCCCTGCGCAAGCTTGGGCGCGGGCATGTGTTCCTCATCCACATGCTGGCCGGTCTGGGCGAGCTGTTGCGGCGCCCGCGGCTCCTGGTCGCCCAGCTGTACTCGGTCGGCGTCCTCACCGTGCTGCTGATCACGGTCTCGGGCCTGTTCGTCGGCATGGTGCTCGCCTTGCAGGGTTACAATGTGCTGTCCGACTTCGGCGCCGAGGAATCCTTGGGGGTGATGGTGGCCGCCTCCCTGGTGCGTGAACTGGGGCCGGTGGTCACGGCCTTGCTTTTCTCCGGCCGGGCGGGCTCGGCCCTGACCGCCGAGATCGGCCTCATGAAAGCCACCGAGCAGCTGTCCGGCATGGAAATGATGGCCGTCGATCCGGTCAGGCGCCTGATCGCGCCGCGCTTCTTCGCCGGTGTCCTGTCGATGCCGCTGCTGGCCGGCCTGTTCACCGCGGTCGGCGTCCTGGGGGGCTATTTCGTCGGTGTGGGCCTCCTGGGTGTGGATCAGGGGCCTTTCTGGTCGCAGATGCAGGCCAAGATCGATTTTTACGATGACAGCGTCAATGGATTCATCAAGAGCCTGGTGTTCGGGGTGATCGTGACCTGGATCGCCGTTTTCGAGGGCTATGATGCCTTGCCGACTGCCGAGGGCGTCAGCCGCGCCACGACCCGCTCGGTGGTGCATTCGGCCTTTGCCGTGCTGGGGTCGGATTTCGTGCTCACCGCGCTAATGTTTGGGGATTGACATGCAAGCCTCCAGGGCTGTTGAAATTTGGGTGGGCGTGTTCGTCGCGCTGGGCCTCCTGAGTCTGTTCTTCGTGGCCATGCAGGTCAGCAATCTGGGTGAATTCCGCTCGGCCAAGGGCAGCTATGTCGTCAGGGCCCATTTCGGCAACATCGGTGGCCTGCGGGTGCGGGCGCCGGTCTCCATGGCCGGGGTGACGGTGGGCCGGGTGGAGCGCATCGGCTTCGACGCCAAGCGCTACGAGGCTATCGTCGACATGCGCATCGACCCCGCATTCAGCAACCTGCCCGAGGATACCAGCGCCAGCATCCTCACCGCCGGCCTGCTGGGCGAACAGTACGTGGGCCTGTCGCCGGGCGGCTCGGACGACTATCTCAAGGATGGCGACGAGATCGAGCTGACGCAGTCGGCCATGGTGCTGGAACAGCTCATCAGCCGGTTTCTGTTCAACAAGGCGGAAGAGGGCACGGGCAAGGCGGCCCAATCCGCAACCGATGCCAAGGCTGATAGCCTGGCGGGCAAGGCCGACACGGCTGCCGCCGCGAAGCTGGCCGGACCGGCCGCCAGGTCCCAGGCGAGGCCGCCTGCTGCCCGGGCGGCAGCGAGGGCCGGCGACAGGGCACCGGCGGAGTCGAAGCCGGCGTCGAAAAAACCGCATTGACCATGTCTTCCGCTGCGGGCACGGCTGCCGGCCTGGCGTTCGAAGGCGTCGCCGGCGAGGGGCGCTACCGGCTGCTCGGCGACATGAGCTTCGACACGGCTGTCCCCGCATTGCGCCAGGCCGAGCCCCTGTTCCGCGGGGGGATGCCGCTGGTATTCGATCTCGCTGGCGTGACCCGCGCCGACAGCGCGGGGGTCGGTCTGCTCATCGAATGGCTGCGGCTGGCCCGGCAGGCAGGCTGCCCGCTGCACTACGCGAACCTGCCGGAACCGCTGCGCGCCATGGTGCGGGTATGCGGGATCGCGGACATGCTGCCGCTCGAAACGCCGCCGCCCTTCCTCCCTGACTGAATTCAACTCGAGGCAAGAGACTCACTGATGGACAAGCTTCTGATCACCGGCGGCATTCCCCTGAACGGGGAGTTGCGCGTATCCGGCGCCAAAAATGCCGCGCTGCCGATCCTGGCCGGCACCCTGCTTTCGGAGACGCCAGTGAGCGTCGGCAACGTCCCCCACCTGCTCGACATCACCACCACCATGGAACTGCTCGGGCGCATGGGCATCGGCCTGACGGTCGACGAGAAGCTCAACATCGAGGTCGACACCCGCAGCATCGGCAGCTACCTGGCGCCCTACGATCTGGTCAAGACCATGCGCGCCTCCATCCTGGTGCTGGGGCCACTGGTCGCGCGTTTCGGCCAGGCGGAGGTGTCGCTGCCCGGCGGCTGCGCCATCGGCGGCCGGCCGGTCAACCTGCACTTGCAGGGATTGGCGCAGATGGGCGCCGAGATCGACGTGCGCAACGGCTACATCCACGCCCGCGCCAAGCGCCTGAAAGGCTGCCGGCTGGTGCTGGACCTGGTCACCGTGACCGGCACCGAAAACCTGATGATGGCGGCCACCCTGGCCGAGGGCACCACCGTCATCGAGAATGCGGCACGCGAGCCGGAGGTGGTGGACCTCGCCAACTTCCTCAACATGATGGGCGCCAGGATTCACGGTGCCGGGACCGACGTGCTCGAAATCGAGGGCGTCCCGTCGCTGTCGGCTGACGGTCGCCTTTACCGCGTGATGCCGGACCGCATCGAGGCCGGTACCTATCTGGTGGCCGCGGCGATCACCGGAGGCCGGCTGAAGCTGAAGGATGTGCGGCCCGAGATTCTCGACGCCGTGCTGCAGAAGCTGCGCGAGGCCGGCGCCCGCATCAGCGTCACCGACGACACCGTCGAGCTGGACATGGGCGGGCAGCGCCCGCATGCCGTCTCCATCCGCACGGCGCCCTATCCGGCCTTCCCGACTGACATGCAGGCCCAGTTCATGGCCCTGAACGCGGTCGCCGATGGTGTCGGCGTGATTACCGAAACCATCTTCGAGAACCGCTTCATGCATGTGCAGGAAATGCAGCGCATGGGGGCCGACATCACCGTCGAGTCGCACACCGCCATCATCCGCGGCAAACCGGCCCTGACCGGCGCGCCGGTGATGGCGACCGATCTCCGCGCCTCGGCCAGCCTGGTGCTGGCAGGGCTGGTCGCGGAAGGGCAGACCATGGTCGACCGCATCTACCATATCGATCGCGGCTACGAATGCATCGAAGAGAAACTGTCACAACTGGGCGCGGAAATCCGCCGCGTGCCGCAATAATCCGACCATGCTGACACTCGCCTTATCCAAGGGCCGCATCTACGACGAGGCCGTCGCCCTCCTGGCCCGCATCGGCATCGAACCCACCGTCGATCCCGGCAAGAGCCGCAAGCTGATCCTGCCGTCCAATCGCGCCGGGCTGCAATTTCTCATCATCCGCGCCAGCGACGTGCCCACCTATGTCGAATACGGCGCCGCCGATCTGGGCATCGCCGGCAAGGATGTGCTGGCCGAGTACGACGCAACCGGGCTCTACGAGCCGCTTGACCTGGGCATCGCCCGTTGCCGGCTGATGACCGCTGGCCGGCCCGGCCTGAGTTTCAAGCCCGGCAGCCGGCCGCGGGTTGCCACCAAGTACGTCAAGACCGCGCACCGCTATTTCGCGTCGCTGGGCATCCAGGCCGAGATCATCAAGCTCTATGGCTCGATGGAACTGGCGCCGCTGGTGGGGCTGGCCGACTGCATCGTCGACGTCGTCGATACCGGCAAGACCCTCAAGGCTAATGGCCTGGAGCCGCTGGAGCTGATCATGGACGTGAGCAGTCGGCTGATCCTCAACAAGGCCGCCATGAAGATGAAACATGCCGAAGTCACCGGCTTCATTGCCGAACTGCGCCAGGCGCTGGCACAGGAGGGGACACCATGCTGAACCTGCGCCGCCTCGATAGCCGGGATCCCGATTTCGACCAGCGCCTGCAGGCGCTGCTGGCCTACGACGAGACCTCGGACGCCGATGTCCATGCGCGGGTAAGGGCCATCATCGGCGATATCCGCCAGCGGGGCGACGAGGCCCTGCTGGAGCTGACCCGCCGCTTCGACCGTTTCGACCCGGGCAGCGAGGAAGGTCTGGAACTCGACCCGGCTGTCCTGCGCACCGCCTGGGAGGGGCTGTCCCCGGCGCTGGCGGATGCGCTCGAAACCGCCGCCGCCCGTATCCGCGCCTATGCCGAGCACCAGAAGCTCTCCTCCTGGCAATACACCGAGGCCGATGGCACGCGGCTGGGACAGCAGGTCACCCCGCTCGACCGGGTCGGACTCTATGTGCCGGGTGGCAAGGCCGCCTACCCGTCGTCGGTGCTCATGAATGCCATTCCGGCTCATGTCGCCGGGGTGCCGGAGATCGTCATGGTGACGCCGACCCCCGGCGGCGAGCTCAACCCGCTGGTGCTGGCTGCCGCGCACCTGGCTGGCGTCAGCCGTGTCTTCCGCATCGGCGGCGCACAGGCGGTGGCGGCACTGGCCTATGGCACGGCGCGGGTGCCGCGGGTGGACAAGATCGTCGGTCCCGGCAACATCTATGTGGCCACCGCCAAGCAGCTGGTCTTCGGCCAGGTGGGCATCGACATGATCGCCGGTCCCTCGGAGATTCTGGTCATCTGCGACGGCAGGACCGATCCCGACTGGATCGCGATGGACCTGTTCTCGCAGGCCGAGCATGACGAGGACGCCCAGGCCATCCTCGTCGCCACCGATACCGCTTTCCTCGATGCCGTGGACGCCAGCATCGGGAAACTGCTGCCAACGATGGAGCGGGCCGAGGTGATCCAGACCTCGCTGGCCTCGCGCGGCGCCCTGATTGCCGTACCGGACCTGGATACGGCTGCCGCGGTGGCCAATCGCATCGCTCCCGAGCATCTGGAGCTTTCCGTCGCCGATCCCGAGGCGCTGGCGGCCCGTATCCGCAATGCCGGCGCCATCTTCATGGGCCGTCACACGGCCGAGGCGCTGGGGGATTACTGCGCCGGCCCGAACCATGTGCTGCCCACGGCCGGCACGGCCCGGTTTTCCTCCCCGCTGGGCGTGTACGATTTCCAGAAGCGGTCGAGCCTGATCTTCTGTTCGCCCGAGGGTTCGGATACCCTGGCGCGCACCGCGTCCGTGCTCGCGCGCGGCGAGGGCCTGAGCGCTCACGCCCGCTCCGCCGAGTATCGCTTGAGGCCGTCGCCATGAGCCGCGCCGATTCCCGCCTCGAGGCCCTGCTGCGACCGGAGGTCAGGGCGCTTGCCGCCTACCATGTGCCGGATGCGCGCGGCTACATCAAGCTGGATGCCATGGAAAACCCCTACGCCTGGCCAGAGGAAACCACCCGCCTGTGGCTGGAACGGTTGCGCGGCGCGGAACCCAATCGCTACCCCGACCCGGTCTGCGGCAACCTGAAAAGGGCGCTCAAGGCGGCCAATGGCGTTCCTGGGGATGCCGAGCTGTTGCTGGGCAACGGGTCCGACGAGATCATCCAGATTCTGCTGATGGCCCTGAAGCCGGGATCGGTGGTCATGGCCCCGGTGCCGACGTTCGTGATGTACCGGCAGCTCGCCGTCAGCCTGGCGCTGCCGTTCGTCGGCGTGCCGCTCCGGGCCGGGGATTTCGCGCTGGACATCGGCGCTTTCCTCGCCGCCATGGCGGAACACCGGCCGGCCATCGTTTTCCTGGCCTATCCCAACAATCCCACCGGCAACCTGTTCGATGCCGCCGACGTGGCACGGATACTCGATGCTGCGCCAGGTCTGGTCGTGCTGGACGAGGCCTATGCACCCTATGCCGATGCCGGATTCATGGATCGCGTGGGGCAGTACGACAACCTGCTGGTGATGCGCACCCTTTCCAAGCTGGGGCTGGCGGGCTTGCGGCTGGGCTTTCTGGCGGGGCCGCCGGACTGGATCCGGGAACTGGACAAGCTGCGCCTGCCATACAACATCAATGTGCTGACCCAGCTCAGCGCCGAGTTCGCGCTGGAGCAGCAGGCGGTGTTCGCTGCCCAGGTCGCCGCCATTCGCGAGGATCGCGCGCGGCTGGCAGCGGCCTTGGCGGAGATTGCGGCGGTCCGGGTTTATGACAGCCAGGCCAATTTTCTCCTGCTGCGTTTGCTGCGCCATGACGCCGACCGGGTATTCGAGGCGCTCAAGGCGGCCGGCGTGCTGATCAAGAACCTGCACCCGGCCGGGGGGGCGCTTAGTCAGTGCCTGCGGGTCACGGTCGGCAAGCCGGAGGAAAACCAGCGCTTCCTCACCGCCTTCCGGCAGGCGCTGGCCGAGACGGCTTAGCGCTCCCCGGGTCTCGGGCGATGTCCCGTAACGGGGATGATCGGGTTTTTCTTGACCCTCGTGGCGATCTCCCACAAAATCCTACCCAGAAGTCTCAGGGAAACAATGAATTTCAATCCGGGACCGGCAAGCTGGCATCGAGGCATGTCAGCCCTGTCCGTCGGTTCCTTCCCGTAATGGAGTATCTGCATGATCAATGGCGTGGATAACGAAAAGCGCCGGTTTCTGACGAAGGCGGCCACTGTGGTGGGCGCCGTGGGGGCGGGATTCGTGGCCGTGCCTTTCATATCCTCAATGCAACCCAGCGCCAAGGCGGAAGCCATGGGCGCCCCGGTGGAGGTGGATATCGCCGGCCTGGAGCCGGGCCAGCGCGTTGTGGTGCTGTGGCGCGGCAAGCCTGTCTGGGTGGTGCGGCGGACCCCCGAGGCGCTGGCAAATCTGCCGCAACTCGACCCGGTGCTGCTGGATCCCAAGTCGGAGCAGTCGGAGCAGCCGGCGGCGGCCCGCAACGAGTCACGCGCCATCAGACCCGAGGTCTTCGTGGCCATCGGTGTCTGCACGCATCTGGGCTGCTCGCCCACCTACCGTCCGGATATCGCCCCGGCGGACCTCGGTTCCGACTGGAAGGGCGGCTTCTTCTGCCCCTGCCATGGTTCGAAGTTCGATATGGCCGGCCGGGTCTACAAGGGCGTGCCGGCCCCCGTCAATCTGGAAATCCCACCTTATTACTTTGCCAGCGAGACCCGTATCGTGGTCGGCCTGGACGGAGAGAAAGCCTAAATGAGTCAGAGGGGCACTAGCTTTCGCGAGTGGCTGGACGAGCGTCTGCCGATCGGCAAGTTTCTGGAAGATCAACTGCTGAAATACTACGCGCCGAAGAATTTCAATTTCCTGTACTTCTTCGGCTCACTGGCTCTCCTGGTGCTGGTCAACCAGATTCTCACCGGCATCTGGCTTGCCATGCACTTCAAGCCTGCCGCCGATCTGGCGTTCGACTCGGTCGAGTACATCATGCGTGACGTCAGCTGGGGCTGGCTGTTGCGCTACCTGCATTCCACGGGGGCCTCGTTGTTCTTCGTGGTCATCTACATGCACATGTTCCGGGGGATTTTCTACGGGTCCTTCAAGAAGCCGCGCGAGCTGCTGTGGCTGTTCGGCATGGTCATCTTCGTGCTGCTGATGGCGGAAGCCTTCATGGGTTACCTTCTCCCGTGGGGGCAGATGTCCTATTGGGGCGCCCAGGTCATCATCTCGCTGTTCGGGGCCATCCCGGTCGTGGGCGAGGAGCTGGCCACCTGGGTTCGTGGCGACTATGTGATCGCGGATGCGACTCTGAACCGCTTCTTCGCCCTGCACGTCGTCGGCGTGCCGCTGGCCATCCTGGCGCTGGTCGTGCTGCACCTGGCCGCCCTGCGTACCACCGGCTCGAACAATCCGGACGGAATCGAGATCAAGAAGAACCGCGATCTCGTGGGCATTCCCCGGGACGGGATTCCCTTCCACCCGTACTACACGGTGAAGGATCTCTACGTCGCCGGACTGTTCATCACCATCTTCGCCTGGATCGTCTTCTATACGCCCGAAATGGGCGGGCTTTTCCTCGAACACCCCAACTTCGAGCCGGCCGACCCGATGAAGACCCCGGAGCATATCCAGCCGGTGTGGTACTTCACGCCGTTCTACTCGATCCTGCGGGCGATACCGAGCAAGCTGGGCGGCGTTCTGGCGATGGGCGCGTCGATTGTGGTGCTGTTCCTGCTGCCGTGGCTGGACCGTTGCCCGGTAAAGTCGATCCGCTATCGCAGCCCCCTGTTCAAGCTGGCTCTGACGGCCTTCGTCATCAGCTTCCTGGGTCTCGGCGTTCTGGGCACCAAGCCTGTCACCGAAACCTACACCCTGATGGCGCGGGTGTTCTCCGGCATCTACTTCGCTTTCTTCCTGCTGTTGCCGTTGTTCTCATCGGTGGAAATCACCAAGCCTGTGCCCGAGCGCCTGACGGAGCCCGTCATCCCCCTGTCGAAGCGTGAAGGATTCCAATGGCGTCTGATCGAGGATGGCTTGCGTGCGGTCGAACACGCGCCGCTGGTCATCAGGTGCCGGGAAGCCCTGTCGAAAGTGCTCGGGAAAAATTCGTGAAGTTCAACCGCATGAAACAAGCATTCGCAATCCTTCTCCTGTCTGCCGCCTCGCTGGGAGCCAGGGCCGAGTCGGGCGTCGGGCTGGAACATGCCGATGTCGACGTCTTCGATCAACTCTCGGTGATCCGCGGCGCAGGCCATTTCGCCAATTATTGCCTGGGTTGTCATGGCCTCAAGCAGATCCGCTATTCCCGCATCGCCAAGGATCTGCATGTCAGCGAGGACAAGCTGCGCGAATTCTTCCTGCACGGCGATGCCAAGATCCACGAACCCGTGCACACGGCGATGGGGGCCGAGGATGCCAAGCTCGCCTTCGGGGTCGAGCCGCCAGATTTGTCCCTGATCGTTCGCGCCCGTGGCGCCGACTGGGTATACAGCTACCTGAAGGGTTTCTACGAGGATTCCGGGCGCCCCTTCGGTGTCAACAATCTGTTGGCGCCCAATGTGGCCATGCCTAACCCGTTGTGGCAGCTGCAGGGCCCGCAGGCACCGGAGATGGGCCGGGTGGATGGCAAGCTGGAGGTCGTCGGCGTCAAGCGCACCGGGCCCGGAGCGATGAGTCCCCGCGAGTTCGACAGGGCGCTGAACGACCTGGTCAGCTTTCTCGCCTATGTCGGCGAGCCGTCCGCCTTGCAGCGGATACCGCTGGGCAAGTACGTGATCGCCTTCATGCTGTTGCTGACCTACATTTTCTACCGGCTCAAGAAGGAATACTGGAAGGATATCGACTGATCTTTCCGGGTCGGCCGGCCAGGCATACCCTCATTCCATTCGCCGAGCATGTTCTACGAGGCGGGACGACCTGATCTTGCAGGTCGGCCCGCTGATTGTCTTTTCCAGCCACGCATGAGTTCGTTGAAGCCCTATCTGATCCGGGCCATCTATGATTGGATCGTCGACAACCATTTCACGCCTTACCTGCTGGTCAACGCCGAGGCAGAGGGGACGGTGGTGCCCCGTGCCTATGTTCAGGATGGGCGTATCGTGCTCAATATCCGGCCCGAGGCCGTACAGGGGCTCTCGCTTGGCAACGACCATGTGCTCTTCAGCGCCCGTTTTGGCGGCAAGCCCATGCAGGTGGACGTGCCGATGCGGGCCGTTCTGGCGCTTTATGCGCAGGAAAACGGCCGTGGCATGATCTTCGACGAGGAGGAGGACGGCGATGAGACACAGCCGCCGACGCCACCCGAACCCACGGCGCCCACGCCTCCCCCGCGCAGGAAACCAACCCTCAAGGTCGTCAAGTAGACGCGCATCCCGGCCCCCCTGGGGCCGGGCTCGCGCCAGGGCCTCAGTAGGTCACCGTCACGCCGGCATAGCCGGCCAGGCGGGTCGTGCCGTAGCCATAGACTTCCTGATATTCCTTGTTGAACAGGTTGTCGATGCGGGCGAACAGCTTCACATAGGGATTGAGGTTGTAGCTCCCGGCCAGATTGGCGATGGCGTAGGCCGGCACGCGGGTGTCCAGGACACCGTCCTTTTCGCCGACGGCAATCACCACCAGATTCATGTCGGCATCCTTGAGGAAGCGGTAGTTGGCCTCGAAATTGCCTTTATCCCGTGGTCGATTGACCAGCGCCTTGCCGGTGTTTTCATTCAGGGTTGCATTGAAGGTGTAATTACCCCGCAGGGTCAGATTCTCGATCGGATTGACCTGGAAAAAGGCTTCCACACCTTCGGCCCGCGCACTTTCGATGTTTTCCGCCTTGAACCAGTTCGCTGGATTGGCCTGGATCAGGTTGTCGAAGTGGTTGTTGAAATAGGTGGCGCCAAACTGGATGCGCCGCTCCAGAAACGCCTGCTCGAAACCCACGTCCCAGTTGCGACTGGTCTCCGGTGAAAGCTCGGGGTTGCCATAGAAGGGGGCGTAGAGTTCATACAGGGTCGGTACCTTGAAGCCGGTACCATAGTTTCCTTTCAGCTTGGTGCCGGTCTCGTCGATCAGGACCGCCTCGGTAACGCTCCAGGTCACCTTGCTGCCGACCCGATTGTTCTCGGCATAGCGAACGGAGGCCGTGGTGTAGGAACGGTCAAGCAGGTCGAACTGGTCCGATAGGTAATAGCCCTGGGTGTTGTAGTTCTGGCTGCCGATGCCCTCGCTCTGGTTGACCAGCGTATCCTCCTCGTCCTCGAGCCCGAGCGTCAGCGTGTTGTCCTCCGGCAGGTGCAGGATGTGCTGCCAGTCACCCTTGAGCTTGGTGCCCTCGTAGGTGCCGGAAAGGTCGAAGGGCAGGGCGGGGTCCCAGTTGTTGTAGTCGCGGTTGGTCTGGCCGTAGGCCACGCCCAGCGTCTGTTCCCACAGGTTGTCGAGAAGCTTGAAGTGCGTGAAGCCGCGGGTGTACAGCTCGCCGGTCGTGCCGGTGTAGTTGAGGGCGTCGGTGGGCGCGTTGGGCCGGATGGGATCGCCGAACATGTAGTCCAGGGCGCTTTTCCCGTGGTTGTAACGAAGGTTGACGCCGAAATCGAGGTTTTGCAGGGCCTGATAGCCTGCCCGGCCATCGACCGTGGTGTTGCGGTACCAGTCGCGTTCCGGATTGTCCCAGAGATAGTCGGCAGCGGAAAATCCGTGCGTCTGGGTTTCGCTGGCTGTCAGTGCGTAATTGAAGTCGTCCAGTTCCCCGGCGGCCGACCCCAGCACCTTGAAGGTGTCGTAACTGCCGCCCTGGGACGACAGGCTGAACTTGGGGGCTCCCTTGCCCTTCTTGGTCACGATGTTGATGACACCGCCGATGGCATCCGAGCCATACAGCGCACTCTCGCCGCCGCGCAGGATTTCGATGCGTTCGATATTGTCGACGGTAAGGTTGGCGAAATCGAAGGCACCGACCGGCGACGACGGATCGTTCATTTCCACCATGTCGATCAGCACCAGGGTCTGGCCTGAACCCGCGCCGCGGGTATAGACGCTGGTCATGCGGCCCATGCCGCCACTGTTGAGGATATCGAGGCCGGGGACCAGTCGCAGGGCATCGGCCACGCTCAGAACCTGCCGCTTCTGGATATCATCGGCGGTGATCACGGTAATCGAGGTTCCCGACTGTTGCATCGACGATTCGTAGCGGTTGGCCGTGACGACGGTGGTTTCCAGTTCGGGTACGGCATCTTCCGCCGTCGAGGCGACGAGCGCCGGCGAGGCGGCTGCAAGCAGCAGGGTGGAGGGTAGGTGAAAGCGGTTCATCTCAATGCTGTCTGTGTTCCGTTGTGCCGCGCACACCCGCACGGCAGGAGAATCGTCACGGAGACAGCACGGTATCGACGGCAACGGCAGCCTTTGCCGCGGAACGACATCGAACCGGCGTTGCCCTCCGCAACGGTCGGCAGGTCGTTTCGGGGCCGGTATCCGGGCTCATCGGTGGCCCTGGGGCCGGGCTTGCCGCCTTCCCATGCGCAGGCACAGTGGCAGGAGTGACAAGCTTTAACCGATTTACCGTTGCGGGGGCAGCGCCGGCTTTGGGAGATTCCTCACCGGCTTCCCGTTTAACCCAGCGCGGGGATTGCGCCGGGCACCTCGAAAGCGGGCGGCAGTTTACCAGCTGATGGGAGGCAAAAACCAATCCGTCGGCATGGCGAGGGATAAAAATCCTGTTGCAATCGCGTCAGCATCCCGTCATGCGATTACCCGTCCGGGCTGTGACAGGCGGCCGGCATCCGTGGCTCGATCGTTGTCTGCCCTCTGTCTAGAGGTTGTCTTCCCGTAGCGTCTGGATCCGGCCCTCCCGTTCCGCCCGGGCCAGTTCCGCGTGGTCGTGCCGGTTCTGCTCGGCGTAGGCGAGGGCGAATTCGCCGATGGCCTCGTCGAAGACGGTCGATTTGCCCAGATATCCGCTGATGAGGGTGGCATTGCCGGACTTGGCATGCGCGCGGGCCAGCGCCCAGGCGCAAACCTCGCCATAGCGCTGCAGCTTGACCGGACAGGATTCCTCTAGCGGCAGCGAGAATTTCATGTCACGCATCTGTCGCGCATAGAAATCATGCCCCTGAGGCCCCTTGGCCCAGCCGAGGAAGATATCGCTGGACGATTGCATCAGCCGTTGGCCCACGACCACGCGCTGCCCCTGGTTCTCATAGGCGGAGCCGCCGGCATAGGGGGCCAGGACCGATGGACAGGCTTCCTTGACCTGCAGCAGCAGCGGCTGGTTCTGCTCCGAAAAGAACAGAGCGACATAGCAGCGGGTTCCCACGCTGCCGATACCGACAACCTTCAGCGCGACATCCTCGATGCGATAGCGGTCGAGCAGCACCCGGCGCTCGTCCGGGAGCGAGGCGCGATAGGCCGCGAGCGCTTGCATGGCCTTCTCGCGGAAGGCCGCCTCATCCGGTGGATGAAAGAGGAACGGCGGCTGGTCCAGCAGGCGCGGGCGTCCGCCGACGGACTTGGTGATGCGCGGGAACAGCCGGTCGCCCACCCGCTGGCGGGCCCGCGCGGCATAGCTCTCGCGCCGCTTGCGGGCCTTGGCGTCGGGCGCCAGGGCGATCAGCGTGTCCATGTCCAGCCGGCTGTACCAGACCTCCAGCGGGCTCATGCTCGAGTAGCGCCGCAGCTGCTCGCGATAGGCCCGGACGCATGCCACTGCGGCGGTGGTGACGGCCTCCGCGTTGAAGCCAAAGTCCTGTCCCGCCACGACCAGGCTGACGGCCAGGCGCTTCAGATCCCATTCCCAGGGAGCCGGGAGGGTTTCGTCGAAGTCGTTGATATCGAACAGCAGGATGCGTTCGGCGCTGGCGAACAGGCCGAAATTCAGCAGGTGGCAATCGCCGCAGGCCTGCACCCTGATGCCGGTGGTCGGGGTCAGGGCGAGATCATGGGCCATGAGGCCGGCCGAGCCGCGCAGGAACGTGAAGGGGCTGCGCAGCATGCGGCCATAGCGGATCGGCACCAGTTCCGGCAGCCGGTCACGGTTGGACTGCTCCAGGAGCGCGATCGGGTCGCGTCGGGCCGAGGCGCTTGGCCAGTCGGCGTGGCTTCGGCGCGGCACGGCCTCGCGCAGGGCCTTGCCGGCCGCCAGATGTTCCTCGCGCGAGCAAAACACGGGCGCCTCCGGCACCTGGAGGGCTTTCTTTCTGGGCGGGCGGGACTGGGGCAAGCTTAGAGTCTCCTGGAAAGGGCCGGGCAGGGCGCGGAAAGGCGATGCGTCCTGCCTGGCAGTCGCTTCGGGTCAGTCGCCGGGCGGCGGCGGTGCCAGCACCTCGCGGCTGCCGTTGGTTTCCGCGGGGCCGACGATGCCCGCGTTCTCCATGTCCTCGATCATCCGCGCCGCGCGGTTGTAGCCCACCTTGAAACGTCGCTGGACGCTGGAGATGGACGCCTTGCGCGATTCGGTGACGAAGCGCACCGCCTCGTCGTACAGCGGGTCGGATTCCTCGCCGCCGCCGCTGTCGCCATTGCGGTAGCCGCCGGCATCGCCGCTGCCGGCGTCCTCGGAAAAGCGGGTGATTTCCGTGATGTATTTGGTCGGGCCGGTCCGCTTGAGGAATTCCACGACCTGGTGCACCTCGTCGTCGGAGACGAAGGCGCCATGGGCACGCATGGGCAGGCCGGTGCCCGGGGGCAGGTAGAGCATGTCACCGTTGCCGAGCAGGGATTCGGCCCCGCCCTGGTCGAGGATGGTCCGCGAGTCGATCTTCGACGAGACCTGGAAGGCGAGGCGTGTCGGGATGTTGGCTTTGATGAGGCCGGTGATGACATCGACCGAGGGCCGCTGTGTCGCCAGGATCAGGTGCAATCCGGCGGCGCGCGCCTTCTGTGCCAGGCGGGCGATCAGCTCCTCCACCTTCTTGCCGACGATCATCATCATGTCGGCCAGTTCGTCGATGACGATGACGATGAAGGGCAGGGGTTCCAGGAAGGGCGCTTCGTCGTTCTCGGTCAGCAGGTCCGGCGACCACAGCGGATCGCGGATCGGCTCGCCGGCGGCGCTGGCCTCGCTGACCTTCTGGTTGAAGCCGGCGAGATTGCGCACGCCCATCAGCGACATCAGCTTGTAACGGCGCTCCATCTCCGCCACACACCAGCGCAGGGCATTGGCGGCTTCCTTCATGTCGGTGACCACCGGCGTCAGCAGGTGCGGGATGCCCTCGTAGACCGACAGTTCCAGCATCTTGGGGTCGATCATGATCAGGCGCACGTCCTCGGGCCGAGCCTTGTAAAGCATGCTGAGGATCATGACATTGACGGCGACCGACTTGCCGGAGCCGGTCGTGCCCGCCACCAGCAGGTGCGGCATGCGGGCGAGATTCGCGACCACGGGATGGCCGCTGATGTCCTTGCCCAGGGTCAGCGTCAGCGGCGAATGGCTATCCTGATAGGCGGGTGAGGCCAGCACCGAGTGCAGCAGCACGGTCTCCCGTTCCTCGTTGGGAATCTCGAGACCGATGACGGCCTTGCCGGGAATGATCTCGACGACCCGGACACTGTTGACGGAGAGGGTGCGGGCCAGGTCCTTGGCCAGGCCACTGATGCGGCTGACCTTGACCCCAGGCGCCGGCTGCACCTCGAAGCGGGTGATGACGGGCCCCGGGTGCACCTCCATCACCTGCACCTCGACGCCGAAGTCGTCCAGGATGGCTTCCAGCTGGCGCGACATCTCCTCCAGCTGGACAGTGCTATAGCCGCGGATACGCGGCGCCCGGTCGTTGAGCAGGTCGAGGGTCGGCAGCTGGCCAGCGTGCACGGGGGGCAACTCGGCCGGCTTCTGGGGTTTGCGTGGTTTCGGGCTGGCGACGTCGACGACGGGGGCGCTGGCCGGTGGCGGGACTGATGGCTTGGGCCGGCGGGCACGCTCCGTGGCTTCGCCGGATGGGCGGAAGGACGATGCCGGTTCGGTTTCGCCCTCCTGGGCCTTCGCCTGTCGGCGTGGCCAGGACCAGCGGTTCCGCTGCGGCAGCAGGGTGCTCACCCGCATGGCCAGGGACAGGCCTGCCTGGCCCGCGCCGTCCAGGACCCAGACCCACGACAGGCCGGTACACAGGGAGACCCCGGCCAGCAACTGTGTCACCAGCAGGATGGTCATCCCGGACGTGCCGAAGGCATGGTAGAAATGATCCGAGATTTCACGGCCGACGATGCCGCCGTAACCCTCCGGCAGTTCCAGCCGGGGACGCACCATGAAGCGCTCGGTGATGCCAGTGGCCGCTATCAGGGCGATTCCGAAGCCCAGCCAGCGCAGGGCCGTATCGGCCGGTGCCGGGCGCTCGTCTCCGGCATGGCGGTAAACCCGGTAGCCGTAGTATGCCAGCAGGAAAGGCAGGAGGTGAGCACTGATACCGAACAGCGACAGGAAGAAATCGGCCAGCCAGGCACCGGCGCTGCCGGCCCCGTTGTGTATGTCAAGGCGGCTGCCGCCGTGACTCCAGCCGGGATCGTCGAGATCGAAGGTTGCCAGGGAGATCAGCAGCAACAGCGAGATGGCGAGGTAAAGGAGCAGGATGGATTCCCGCAGCCCCCTGAGCAGGGCCGTACCCAGATCGCGACCCAACGCCAGTTTTCTCAGAACCTCAAGCAAACCCTTTCCCCCTCTCCATCCCCTGATTGGCGGCACCGCGGCCCGCGGCGATACCGTTGATACGGCCATTGCCGGCTATTTTGCCCCACTTCGCCCCGGGGGTCATGTTCGCCGGCTCCGCAAGGCTCGACCCTGGCAGCAATCATGGCTATGCTTGCCGATTTTCACAGAGCCGTGCGACGCTGGCGGCGGAGTCCCCGGACAGGCCGGGTTTTCCGGCATCCTCGCCAGTCGCCGACGCTGCCTGATCGCCTACCCGAGGACACCATGGCCGATGCTAAACACTGTCGATTGCTGATTCTGGGCTCCGGCCCGGCCGGCTATTCCGCCGCGGTCTATGCCGCCCGCGCCAACCTGAAGCCTGTCCTGGTGACGGGACTCGAGATGGGCGGCCAGCTGACCACCACCACCGATGTCGACAACTGGCCCGGCGACGCCGACGGCGTCCAGGGTCCCGAGTTGATGGAGCGCATGAAGCGCCATGCGGAGCGCTTCGAAACCGAGATCCTCTTCGACCATATCCACACGGCCGAACTCGGCAGCCGGCCCTTCCGGCTTGTCGGTGATGCCGGCGCCTACACCTGCGATGCGCTGATCATCGCTACCGGGGCTTCGGCGCGGTATCTGGGATTGCCATCCGAGGAGGCCTACAAGGGTAAGGGGGTCTCCGCCTGCGCGACCTGCGACGGCTTCTTTTATCGCAACAAGCCGGTGGCGGTCGTGGGCGGCGGCAATACCGCGGTCGAGGAAGCCCTGTACCTGTCCAACATTGCCTCGCACGTGACCGTGATCCATCGGCGCGACCGGTTCCGCTCCGAGAAGATTCTCTCCGACAAGCTGCTGGAACGTGCCCGCACGGGCAACGTCAGCATCCAGTGGAACCATACGCTGGCGGAGGTGCTGGGCGACGACCAGGGCGTCACCGGCATCCGCATCCAGGCCGTCGAGGGCGGCGCCACCCAGGATATCGCTGTCGAGGGCGTCTTCATCGCCATCGGCCACAGCCCGAATACCGGCATCTTCGATGGGCAGCTGGAGATGCGCAACGGCTATATCCAGATCAGGAGCGGTTCCGAGGGCAACGCGACGGCGACCAGTGTGCCCGGCGTTTTCGCGGCCGGTGATGTGGCGGACTCGATCTACCGGCAGGCGATCACCTCGGCCGGGTCGGGCTGCATGGCGGCGCTGGATGCCGAAAAGTATCTGGACGCCCTGGACTGACCACCGGCATTTTCCGGCGCGGGTGCCGCGCGGCTTCCCCCGCACAAGATCCGGCGTCGCCACCGCGCGGGGGTGGCGGGCCGCCGGATGAGCGCGTCATTCGCTTTGCCCTCGGCCTGGTGGCCGGCGCGCTGCTCATCCAGCAGCTGCCCGGCCTGCCCGCGCCCCTGCTCTGGTTGCCGCTGGCGCTGGGAGCGGTCGGGCTGTTCCGGCTCGGCCGGCCCGGTCTTGCAGGGGTTTCGCTCGGGCTCTGCTGGGCCGGTGGCTATGCTGCCCTGGGACTGGCCGATGCGCTGACGGCCCAGGGCCGGGTCCAGGTGCTGGTCGAAGGACGGATCGCGACGATACCGAGTCCCATGGACCGCGGCGAGCGCTTCGACCTTGTCGTGGAGCGGATCCTTGAAGCGCCGCTGGAACGGTTGCCGCGGAAGCTGCGGGTCAGCTGGTATCGTGCCGGGCAAGCCGTCAAGGCGGGCGAATCCTGGCGCTTGCGGTTGAGCCTGCGACCGCCGCGCGGGATGCTGAACCCCGGCGGATTCGACTACGAGCGCTGGCTGTTCGCCCAGGGCATAGGTGCCGTGGGCTATGTGCGCGAATCGCTGGAAAACCGGCGGCTGGCGCTCACGGCTCCCGGATCCTGGCTGCCGCGTTGGCGGCAGGACATCCATGATCGTCTTCAGGCGGTCTGGCAGCACAGTCCCGTGGCCGGGTTGCTGATGGCGCTGACCATGGGCGTCGAGGATGGCATCGGGCGTCCGGAGTGGGATGTGCTGCGCCGGACCGGCACCGCGCACCTGATCGCGATCTCGGGGTCGCACATCGGTCTGGTGGCAGGGCTCGTCTTCTTCCTGGTCCGCTCGCTGGTCAGCCGGCTGGGTCCGCGACAGCGCCTTTCCCCGCCGCGGATCGCGGCATTGGCCGGGCTGGTGGGGGCCTGGGCCTACGCGGCGCTGGCCGATTTCGGCATCCCGACACAGCGCGCGCTGATCATGGTCGCCATGGCCATGGGCGCTGTGGTCCTGCAACGTCCCACGCATGTCGCCCACCTGCTGGCCCTGGCGCTGATCGCCGTCGTGCTCCGGGATCCGCTGGCGGTGCTGGCGCCGGGCTTCTGGCTGTCGTTCGCGGCCGTGGCGCTCATCGCCTATGGCGTTCGCGGGCGGCTGGCCCCGGCTCGCGGCGGCCGCCTGCTCTGGCGCATCAACGCTTTGACCGCGGTCGGATTGGCGCCCGTGCTGCTGCTCTTTTTCGGGCAGATGTCGCTGGTGTCGCCTTTCGCCAACCTGTTGGCCGTACCAGTGCTGGGAACGCTGCTGATCCCGCTGTGCCTGGCGGGGGCCTTGCTGCTGCCGGTATCGCCGGCGCTGGGCCAGCCGCTGCTGGCGCTGGCCGAATGGGTCATGCGCGAGTCCTGGCGGGTGTTGACCTGGATAGCCTCGCTGCCCGTGGCGCAATGGACGCATCCCGTGCCGCCGCTTGGGCACATGGCCCTGGCGCTCGCGGGCGTGATCCTGTTGCTGGCCCCGCGCGGCGTGCCGGCCCGCTGGCTGGGACTGGTGATGCTGCTGCCAGCGCTGCTTTACGCGCCCGAGCGGTTGCCGCCCGGCGGGTTTCGGTTGACCCTGCTGGATGTCGGTCAGGGACTGGCGGCGGTGGTCGAGACCCGTCATCGAACTCTGGCATTCGACGCAGGGGCGAAGCTGAGTCGCCATTTCGACATGGGCAATGCCGTCGTCGAACCCTATCTGCGTCATCGGGGCCTGGGGCGCATCGATGTGCTGGTGATCTCGCACGGAGACAATGACCACAGCGGCGGCGCCCGTTCGCTGCTGCAAGTCTTTCCCGTGAGACACCTGCTCACCAGCGTACCGGATCTGTTCCGGGATGACGCCGCCATGTCATGCCAGGCCGGCCAGGGCTGGCGCTGGGATGGCGTCGATTTCCAGATGCTGGGCCCGGTCGCGGCCAGCACCCGCGACAATGACAATTCCTGCGTGCTGCGCGTCCGGGGGGAAGGTGGCAGCGTGCTGCTGACCGGGGACATCGAGGCGGATGCCGAGAACCGGCTGGTAACCCGCTATGGCTCCGCACTGCGCAGCGATGTGCTGGTCGTGCCGCATCACGGCAGCAAGACCTCGTCCACGCCCGCGCTCCTGGCGGCTGTCCGGCCGCGATGGGGGCTGGTCCCGGCGGGCTATCTGAACCGCTTCGGTTTTCCCCACCGGGAGGTTCTGGAGCGTTACCGCGCGTTCGGGATAGCGGTGATGAACGTCGCCGAAGCCGGCACCCTCACCGTCGAGCCGGGCGCCCCCGGGAACCGGATATCGCCGCCGCAGGCCTTCCGGGAGGGCTACCGGCGCTACTGGTTGACGCGCTGAGGCGCGTCAGCGCCGGCTCAGGTCAGCAGGATGGCCTGCTCGCGCAGCCAGCCGAGAATGGCGTCGGCGGTCGTCAGGTTTTCCGGCAGCGCCACGCCGGCGGCGGCCGCCGGCTTTGGCTGCGCGCAGAGGCAGATCAGCCCGGCGCGGCCGGCCTGTTCGGCGATCAGCGGCACCTGTTCCGCCAGTGCCGGATCGTCCAGCACCAGGGTGGCATGGCCGAGGTTGAACAGCCACCGCTCCAGGCGGTAGGCCAGTCCGGCGGCATCCGGGCAACCCAACCAGAGGGTCGTGGCCCGCTGGCCGAAGCGGGTGGCGCGCTCTTC
This sequence comes from Methyloparacoccus sp. NF-16, assembly GCF_056880625.1. Lineage (NCBI taxonomy): Bacteria > Pseudomonadati > Pseudomonadota > Gammaproteobacteria > Methylococcales > Methylococcaceae > Methyloparacoccus > Methyloparacoccus sp. NF-16. The sequence continues at coordinate 1,497,292 of NZ_CP174130.1, forward strand.
CGGCGTGACCTGGCCCTGCTGCTCTGCTTCGTCCGACAGGCCCACGATCATCCCCGCCCCGACAGTGACATTGGTGAGGCGATCGATGACGATGAAGGCGCCGGTGCCCTTGCAGACGGTATAGGGATCGAAGGCGATGGGGGCGCTGAGGGCCAGCTCGCAGAGGCCGATCTCGTTCAGGTGCAGCTGGGTGGCCGGGTGATGGGCCTGGGTGTTGACATCGATGCGGTAGCGGATGCGCGGCACCGAGCCGGTGACGCTGCGGGTGTTCTGCTTGATCAGGTACTGCCGGCCCGGCACCAGCGCCGCCTCGGTCATCCACACCACCTGCGCCAGGAAGCGCGAAGCCAGCTGCGGCACATCGTCCGGCCGCACCAGGAGATCGCCGCGGCTGATGTCGATCTCGTCGGTCAGGGTGAAGGTCACCGCCTGCGGCGGGAAGGCCTCGGCCTGCTCGCCGTCGTAGGTGACGATGCTGGCGATGCGGCTGGTCTTGCGCGAGGGCAGCACCATCACCGGATCGCCCTTGCGGAAGATGCCCGCGGCCACGGTGCCGCTGTAGCCGCGGAAGTCCAGGTGCGGCCGGTTGACGTACTGCACCGGGAAGCGCGGATTGACCATGTTCTGATCGTCGGCGATGGCGATGCTGTCCAGCAGCGCCATCAGCGGTGGCCCGTCGTACCAGGGCATGTTCGGACCGGGATGGACCACATTGTCGCCCTTCAGCGCCGACAGCGGCAGGAAGCGGATGTCCCTGAGGCCCAGCTTGTCGGCAAAGGCCAGGTAGTCGGCCCGGATGCCGTTGAACACCTCCGCGCGGAAATCCACCAGATCCATCTTGTTGATGGCCACCACCACATGGCGGATGCCCAGCAGCGAGACGATGTAGCTGTGCCGCCGGGTCTGGGTCTGCACCCCATGGCGGGCATCGATGAGGATGATGGCCAGGTCGCAGGTCGAGGCGCCGGTGGCCATGTTGCGGGTGTACTGCTCGTGCCCCGGCGTGTCGGCGATGATGAACTTGCGCCGGGTGGTCGAGAAATAGCGGTAGGCCACGTCGATGGTGATGCCCTGCTCGCGTTCCGCCTGCAGGCCATCCAGCAGCAGGGCCGGGTCGAAATCGTCGCCGGTGGTGCCGAACTTGGCGCTGTCCTTGCGGATGGCGGCCAGCTGATCCTCGTAGATCAGCTTCGAATCGTGCAGCAGCCGGCCGATCAGGGTGCTCTTGCCGTCATCGACATTGCCGCAGGTGAGCAAGCGCAGCAGCTCCTTGCGCTCGTGCTGGGCCAGATAGGCATGGATGTCCTCGGCGATGAGGTCGGACTGGTGCGCCATCAGAAATAACCCTCCTTCTTCTTCTTCTCCATGGAGCCCGACTGGTCGTGATCGATCAGGCGGCCCTGCCGCTCCGAGGTGGTGGTCAGCAACATTTCCTGGATGATCTCGGGCAGGGTGGTGGCGTTGGACTCCACCGCACCGGTCAGCGGATAGCAGCCCAGGGTGCGGAAACGCACCCGCTTCATCTCCGGCACCTCGCCCGGCGCCAGCGGCATGCGGTCGTCATCGACCATGATCCAGATGCCATCGCGCATCACCACCGGCCGCTCGGCGGCGTAGTAGAGCGGCACGATGGGGATGTTCTCGAGATGGATGTACTGCCAGATATCCAGCTCGGTCCAGTTGGAGAGCGGAAACACGCGGATGCTCTCGCCCGCGTTGACCTTGCCGTTGTAGAGATTCCACAGTTCCGGCCGCTGGTTCTTCGGGTCCCAGCGATGATGCTGGTCGCGGAAGGAATATACGCGCTCCTTGGCGCGGGACTTTTCCTCGTCGCGGCGGGCGCCGCCGAAGGCGGCATCGAAGCGGTACCGGTTGAGCGCCTGCTTGAGCGCCTCCGTCTTCATGATATCGGTGTGCTTCTCGCTGCCATGGTCGAAGGGATTGATGCCCTGCGCCACGCCCTCGGGGTTGATGTGGACGATCAGGTCCAGCCCCAGGTCATGGGCCATGCGGTCGCGGAAGGCGATCATGTCGCGGAACTTCCAGGTGGTGTCGACATGCAGCAGCGGGAAGGGCGGCCTGCCGGGATGGAAGGCCTTGAGCGCCAGGTGCAGCATGACCGCCGAGTCCTTGCCGATCGAGTAGAGCATCACCGGCCGGTCGAACTCGGCGGCAACCTCGCGGATGATGTGGATGCTCTCGGCTTCCAGTTGCTTGAGATGGGTGAGGGTGTGTGCGGACATGGGCAGGTCGATGTGATGGCAGGCCTGCGGACACCTGCCTTGAAGACGCTAGAAAGCCGTCAACTGTACCACAGCGGCGCTCCGCAAGCGCCAGTATGCGCAAGGACAGGCGAGCGCCGGATGTTGGGTGGTCTTGCCTTGCCGGGGGTTGCCGGCAACGCCACCGGATCGATTGCCTCCCGGCGTCAGGTGATCAGGCGCCAGGCCAGCATGTCGCCAGCCATGAACGGTATGAGCTCCTCATCGCCGAAATCCAGCCGGCTGGGAATCTGCCACGGCGCCTTCTCCAGGGTGATCGTTCGCTGGTGTCGGGGCAGGCCATAGAAATCCGCGCCATGATGGCTGGCGAAGCCTTCCAGGCGGTCCAGCTTGCCGACCGATTCGAATGCCGTCGCATAGAGTTCGAGCGCGGCGAGGGCGGTATAGCAGCCGGCGCAGCCACAGGCAGATTCCTTCTGGCCGCGGGGATGGGGGGCACTGTCGGTCCCCAGGAAGAATTTGGGATTGCCACTGGTCGCCGCCGCCAGCAAGGCCTGTCGATGCGGTTCACGCTTGAGGACCGGCAGGCAGTAGAAATGCGGCCGGATGCCCCCGGCCAAGAGGATATTGCGATTGTGCAGCAGGTGATGGGCGGTGATCGTGGCACCGACCCCTGCCCGGCTGTCGCGGACGAAATCGGCGCCTTCCCGGGTCGTGATGTGTTCCAGCACCACGGGCAGGGCGGGGAAGCGCTCGACCAGGGGCGCCAGGTGCCGGTCGATGAACACGGCCTCCCTGTCGAAGATGTCGACGGCGGCGTCGGTGACTTCTCCGTGCACCAGCAATGGAACCTGGTATTTTTCCAGCGATTCCAGCAGGGGATAGAGTGCTTCCACCTGGCTGATGCCGGCCTCCGAATGGGTGGTCGCACCGGCCGGGTACAGCTTGAAGGCCAGGACCTCCGGCGTATCGGCAAGCCGTCGCACCTCGTCGTGGCGGGTCCGGTCGGTCAGGTACAGCGTCATCAGGGGCTCGAACCCGCTGTTGGCCGGCAGGGCGGCGAGTATGCGTCGCCGGTAATCCAGCGCGGCGACAACGGTTGTGACGGGCGGCTTGAGATTGGGCATGACGATGGCCCGCCCGAACTGGCGAGCGCTGTCGGCAACCACATCGCGCATGGCGGTGCCATCGCGCAGGTGCAGGTGCCAGTCATCCGGCAGGGCAAAACGGATAGGGTCCATTGGTGAAGGTTCCGGTCTTCGGGCGGAGGCTGTCAGGCCATTCATGGAGGCGGCAACGAGGGGAGGGCTGGCACCCCGTTCATCCGCGCCTTGCGTGTCCGGGCGGCGGCCTATCGAGCCCGGTCATCCAGCGGCGACCCGGGTATTCGGCTCTTGCCCCGCCCAGCCCATGTTCCTGGGGGCTCCCCGGCTTTCGGCTATCTGTCCGACAGCGCTTTCGCCCGGCGCCCCGGGTTGGCTGTCGGCAAGGCCGTATCCCGGGTCTTGTCCAGCGTCAGGTAGGGGGATGCCCCAAGGCTGTTCCAGGCATGGATGCGGTAGCTGACGGTCTTGCCGCCCGGGAGACCCGTGTCGATGAAATTCTGCGTATTGGCCGGCAGGGCAGCGATTTGCATCCAGCTGTAACCATCCATCGAGCGTTCCAGCCTGTAGCCGGTCTCGTTGCCGGCGGCATCGGTCCAGCTCAGGCTGACGCCATCGCTGCTTTCCTCGTCGGCCAGGAAATCCGTCGGCGCTAGCGGTGCGGATATGACCGCCGGCGGGTTACGGAAGCCGGCCACGATGGCTGCCGTGGATCGCATCGAGCGCGCGGCGTCGGCAGAGCCGGCCACGCCGATGGGTTGCCCGCCATAGGTAAGGTCGGTGTCCGCCGAGGAGAAGTACGGGATGCCGGGCTCGTCCTGGCAGGGATAGGCCATGATGTCGCGGAAGACGCCGCACACGCGATAGCCGAAGGCATCCGGGCTGGCGCCAGGCGATGGTGCATGATCGACATCGTGCACGTTGCCCTGGATATGTCCCAGCAGGTGGGCCAGGGCATTGTTGCTGCCCAGGCAGTTATAGCTGGTGTCGTCATGCACCGCCATGAACGCGGCGGCGGCGAAATCCGGCGTGCCACGGGTCATGACCGGCGCTGTGCCACAGACATCCTGATTGGCGTTGACCAGGACAACCAGATCGGCGCCGAACTGATCCCGCAGGGCATGAAGGTCATCCAGGTAGCCATCGTCGCGCGCCTGCAAGCGCGAGCGGTCCAGGGCCATGTCGCCGGACTCCGCATAGGGGGTTTCCACCATCTTGACCAGATTCAGCTGGACCGGAATCCTGCTGTTCAGGTAGGCCTGATTGGCTTTGCTGACGGCGTTGATGACGCGGGTTTCGATGGCCGATATGCCACCGGCATTGGCGCGGGATCTGGCCGTATAGGCGACCAGCAGGTCGAAGGTCTGCGGACCGCTGGCGTTGGCGGCCATGTTGCCGGGCGCCGCTTCGCTGCCGCTGACCAGGTTTCCCTCCGCCGGATATTCCAGGTTTTCCGGCTCGAAGCTTGGAGCTGTCTTGCTCCGGTCGAGTTCGCGGACAGCATGGATGCCGTCCTTGATCGGGACGATCTCGAAGGATTTCCCGCGGGATTCGATCGTGCCCATCAGGGCTCGGCCCCGGTTGACCAGAATGACTTCGCTTTCGGGGTCTTCCGCGAGATGGCCCACCCAGACATCGCCACCCTCCATGCTCTGGAGCATACCGTGCACGATACGGTCCCGCACAGCCAGGCTGCTGGCATCATCGAACAGGTTGAGCCGCAGGGTATCGGCTTCCAGCGCCTCGAAATTGATCGTGGCATGCCGTGCGCGTCCCGGCATGACCTTGGCCGGTGTCTGTGCCGGCATCGTCAGCGCCTCATCTCCGGGTTCGCCCAGCAAGGAGAGCACGTAAGCCATCCCTTCGCTGCCGGTACCGGCCGCTGTCGGCGGCAGGCTGGTCACCTGGCGGGCAACGTAATCCTGCCAGGGGCCCGCCATCGAGATTGCCAGCAAGGCGCCGGCAAGGGCACCAATGACGCCGGCCAGGAGGCGCGAGGACTGCCTGCCGGTTCCGGGAACGCCACCGGGCAGCAGCGCTTGCACAAGCAGCGCGAGTGCACTGCTCAGGGCGATGAGCATGCCCGCCAGGACCCCGTTGGGCACGTCGAACAGCCAGAGCAGGGCATCCGCGGGCTGGAACGGTGTCGCCGCCTCGACCACCGGCGTGGCCAAGGCCAGCCCGACAGCGGGCGCGATCGACCGGACAATGAAGCGTTCAGAGGAATTCATGATGGGTTTCTCCACGGGGCCTGGGCTCCATGGGCTTGACATGTGGAGCCTGGGGAATGCGAACTCATAAGCAGAAACTTACGACGGTAGCGCCGAATTATCCAGAAATTTCGTCCTCTAGGTGTCGCCCCCCGCGATGCACCGCTCTTGATTCCGGTAACTCGGGGCGAAGATTGCCGTTTGCGCCCTGCCGGTTCACGGACGATTCTCGCCCGTCAGGCGGCGATACAGCGCGTCGAGGCGGGGCACCACGGCATCGGCCGAGTACACCTGCAGGAACCGCTCGCGCGCCGCCATCCCGAGCCGCTCGCGGGTCCCGGCATCGGCAAGCAGTCGCTGCAGGGCCTGGCGGAGCCCGTCGACATCACCCGGTTCCACCAGGATGCCACAGGTGCCATCGGCCAGCATTTCCGGAATGCCGCCAACCCGTGTCGCAAGGATGGCCAGGCCAGCCCCCATCGCTTCCAGAATCGCGACCGGCAAGCCTTCGGCATAGGAGGGCAGCACGAATATCCGGCATTGGCGGAGCAGTGTCGCGCGCTTGTCGGCATCAACCCAGCCGAGAACATGGAAGCGCTCGCTCATGCCGTGGCTTGCCACCAGCGACCTGACCCGCTCGATTTCACCATCGCCGCCGCACCAGATCTGGAGGCCGGCATGGCTTTCGTACAGGGGCTTCACCGCCTCGATGAGATCGAAAATGCCCTTGCGTTCGCCGAAACGGCCGAGATAAAGGATTTCCGGCAACGCCGATGCCGTGGCGGGACCTTGTGAAGACGCAGGCGGCAACGGTACGAAGTTGGCAATGACCTCTACCGGCGTGGGACTGAGCTCGGCATAGAAACTTGCCCAATCGCGCGACAGGGCAACTACCTGATCGGCCATGCCGATGATCCAGCGGACGTAACGCCGCACCCAGGGCGCCTGGCCGGCATAGAACGACCTGAACTCCGCGCCATGCATGTGCAGGATGATGGGGGTGTGAAAGAGCCGTCCCAGCAGCACGAACAGCGATTTGCGAAAAAAGCTGCCGCGTTCCGCCACATGGATGTGCAACAGCCGCACCCGGCCGCCGGCCAGCAGCCAGAGACATTGCCAGAGCGCTTTCCATGCCAGCAGAAGACGCCGCGCGAGACTGCCGCCATCATGGGAGCAAAGGATGCGGAGCGGCCAGCGGGTAGCCAGTTCCGACTGGGTCAGCGACTGGATGACGGACAGCATGCCGCCCGGCGCGCAGGTCGAAACAAGCAGGATGCATGATTGTCGGCGCGCCATCGGCGTTCAGGTCGTGATGGGAGGTCCATCCATTATGGATGTCCCGGGGCCAGACTCCAAGCCGATGCAGCGGGGACAGGCCGCCACCGGTGGCGGCAAAGTCGCTAGCGAAGGCCGATCATCTCCAGGACGCGGCTCAGGTCGCGCTCGTCGAGGGCGATGTCGGCCTGTTCGCGGACGATGGGCTTGGCGTCGAAAGCGATGGACAGACCCGCGGCTGCCATCATCTTCAGATCGTTGGCGCCATCGCCGATGGCGACCGTACGCTCCGGCGGTATCGCCATGGCGGCCGCCCAGGATCTCAGGCTGTCGGCCTTGGCGGCAGCATCGACGATATCGCCCAGTACACGGCCGGTCAGCCGGCCGTCGAGGATCTCCAGCCGGTTGGCGCGCCAGACATCCAGCCCCAGCCGCTGGGCCAGCGGGTCAAGCACCTCATGGAAGCCGCCCGAAACCGCGCCGACATGACCGCCCGCGCGCTGCACGCCCTGGATCAGCTCGGGAACGCCGGGGGTCACGGTGATGCGCGCGCGGATGGCCTCGAAAATGCTGTCGGGCAACCCGGCCAGGGTGGCGACACGTTCCCTGAGGCTCTGGGCGAAATCCAGCTCGCCACGCATGGCCCGTTCGGTGACCGCCGCGACCTCGGCCAGGGAGCCGGCCTCGGCCGCCAGCAATTCGATGACCTCGTTCTCGATCAGGGTGGAGTCCACATCAAGCACGACCAGATAAGGGTTGGGCATGGGTGCTGGCAAGGGTGGCATGGGAGGGGAGGCTGGTCCGGTCGCGGGCCTAGATGCCGGCACCGTGGATGAAGAGTTCCTGGCGTACCTGTGCCTGGGTGATGTTGCTGCCCGGCGGGACGCTGCGGGTCAGCCAGACATTGCCGCCAATGGTGGAGCCGCGGCCGATGGTGATGCGGCCGAGGATGGTCGCGCCGGCGTAGACGACCACATCGTCCTCGACGATCGGATGCCGGGCATGGCCCTTGAGCAGCATGCCGCTCTCGTCGGTGGGGAAGCGCTTGGCCCCCAGCGTGACCGCCTGGTAGAGCCGGACGCGCTCGCCGATGACGGTGGTTTCGCCGATCACGACGCCGGTACCGTGGTCGATGAAGAAGCTCGGCCCGATCTGCGCGCCCGGGTGAATGTCGATGCCGGTCACGGAATGGGCGATCTCCGCGATCATGCGGGCGATCAGGGGCAAGCCCAGCGCATAGAGCTCGTGCGCCAGCCGGTGGTTGATGATGGCGGCGATGCCCGGATAGCAGACCAGTACCTCGTCGATGCTGCGGGCCGCGGGGTCGCCCTCGTAGGCCGCCTGCAGGTCGGTATCCAGCAGCGCGCGCACCTTGGGCAAGGTCTTGACGAAGGACTGCACCAGGTTCATGGACTGTTCCCGCAGCGTGTCATGGTCCGGGTCCAGGGTGCCGGCCTGCTCGGCGCTGTAGCGCCGTTCGCGCTGGATCTGTCCCATCAGCAGCCGCAGCTTGGCGTCGAGGGTATGCCCCACGTAGTAGTCGATGCCTTCGTCGGTCTGCTCCCCCGAGCCCAGCCGGTTCGGGTAGAGGACTGTCGCCAGCCCTTCGATGATGTCGGCAAGCACGGCCCGGGAGGGTAGCCTGGGCGGACGATCCAGCCGCTGGCGCTGGGCCAGCGAGCTGAGCCGCAGGCCGCGCAGTTCGGCAACGACCGGGGCAATGTTCAGATGGGTAAGATGACTGGGCAGCATCATGGCGTCTGGTGTCTCCGGATGATGCCTGCGGTCAGATCGCCATGCCCTGGGCATCGAACAGCCCGTCGAACAGCGCCGTGCTGAGGTAACGCTCGCCCGAATCCGGCAGGACCACGACGAGGGTCTTGCCGGCGTGCTCCGGACGCCGGGCCAGCCGCACCGCCACCGCCGCCGCCGCCCCGCAGGAAATGCCGGCCAGGATGCCCTCCTCCCGCGCCAGCCGGCGGGCCATGTCGATGGCCTCCTCGTTGCTGACCGGTTCGATGGCGTCGACCAGCGACAGGTCGAGCACCTCCGGCACGAAACCGGCGCCGATGCCCTGGATCTTGTGCGGACCGGGCTGCACCGGCTGCCCGGCGCGGGTCTGCGATAACACCGGACTGGCGGCGGGCTCCACCGCGACCGACAGGACCGGCTTGTGGCGAGTGAGCTTGAGATAGCGGCTGACCCCGGTGATGGTGCCGCCGGTGCCGACGCCGGCAACCAGGATGTCGACCTGCCCGTTGCTGTCGTCCCAGATTTCCGGACCCGTCGTGGCTTCGTGAATGGCGGGATTGGCGGGGTTCTTGAACTGCTGCAGCAGGACATAGCGGGCGGGGTCGGATGCGGCGATCGCCTCGGCCTTGGCGATGGCGCCCGGCATGCCCTTGGCGCCTTCGGTCAGCACCAGTTTCGCACCATAGGCCACCAGCAGCTTGCGCCGTTCGATGCTCATGGTCTCCGGCATGGTCAGCGTCAGGGGAATGCCGCGCGCTGCGGCCACGAAGGCCAGGGCGATGCCGGTGTTGCCGCTGGTCGGTTCGACGATTTCCTTGCCGGGCCCGAGCAGGCCGCGCTGCTCGGCATCCCAGACCATGGCCGCGCCGATGCGGCATTTCACCGAGTAGGCCGGGTTGCGGCCCTCGATCTTGGCCAGCACGGTGGCCGGAGCACCCTCGACCACGCGGTTCAGTCGAACCAGGGGGGTTCTGCCGATCGAATGCGAGTTGTCTTCAAACCAGCGGTTCATGCGAATCTCCGAGGAACAAGGAAGCGTAGAGGGTTCTGCCATGGCCTGCATCCGGGGCCGCCTGGCCTATCAAGGCCGCGTACCTTGGGGAAACCCGATGGGCCATGCTCGCACGGGCCAGCGGCAATGCGCGGGGTGGATGCTGACCTCCGACCTCCGGAACCTGGCAGGCGCTCCGGGTGACCACCAGCGAGGTCGTCCGCCACCAAATGTGGCGTCGAATACCGATTGGCGTATCGTGCCTGACACCGGTTCAGGCCGGGCAGCCACACATGTTAATGAAATCGTGTCGCAAAGTCCTGCTGCCGCGATACGGATTGCCGGGAAAAGGCTGTCGGCGCTGTCGCGGCCGGTAGGCGCTTGGCCGCCATAACGGCAGGTTCTTGCCCTGTTGTGGCAATCCGCGCGGTCAGTGGCGGCCCCGAAGGCACGACGCGGTGCCGGGGAGACCTCCGCGAGGCGTGGGTTGGGCCATAATTCAGGCCGCACGGGTTCTCCGGACCGGCGCCGGGAACGCGTCCGCTTTCACCTTGGCCGCACCATGGGGGCAGCAATGAACATCGGCATACCGCGTGAAACCAAGGACCTGGAGGGGCGCATCGCCCTGACCCCGCCGGCGGTGCACCGGCTGGTAAGCGCCGGTCATGCCGTGTGCGTCGAGACGGGTGCGGGATCGGCTGCCGGCTTCGGCGATGTCGAATACCGCCAGGCCGGCGCCCGTATCGGCCGGACGGCAGAGGATGCCTGGGATAATCGACTCGTGATCAAGGTCAAGGAGCCCTTGCCGGCGGAATACCCCTTTCTTCGCGGACAGATGCTGTTCACTTTCCTCCATCTGTCGGGAAGTCCGCGCGCGTTGACCGAGGTTCTGCTGGCCAGCAAGACCACGGCCATCGCTTACGAGACCCTGGAGGAGAGTCGCGGTGCCTTGCCCCTGCTGGCGCCCATGAGCGCCATCGCCGGCAACATGGCGGCGTTGATGGGCGCGTACTACCTGGGCCGCACCCATGGCGGCAAGGGCGTGCAGCTGGGCGAGGTGCTGGGTGTGCGGCATGGCCGGGTGCTGATCGTCGGTGACGGTACCGTGGCGCATCATGCGGCCCGCAGTGCCCATGGGCTGGGCGCCGAGGTGGTGATGCTGGGCCTGGCGCCGCACCTCGGCGAGCGCTATCGCCAGGCGCTGGGCGAGGGCTTCCGCTTCCTGCCCTCCACGCCCGATGAGATCAGCCGGCAAATGCCGCCGACCGATCTGGTGATCGGTGCCGTCCTGCGGCGCGGTGCGCGGGCGGATTTCGTCGTCAGCGAGGCCCAGGTCGGGTTGCTCTCGCCGGGCTCGGTCGTCGTCGATGTGAGCATCGATCAGGGCGGCTGCATCGCGACCTCGCGCCCGACGACCCACAGTCATCCCGTGTTCGTCGCCCGGGATGTCATTCACTACGGCGTCACCAACATGCCGGGCGCCTATCCCCGGACCGCGACCATGGCCTTGTCCCGGGCTGTGTTGCCCTATGCCCTCAGGCTCGCCGACCGGGGGCTGGCCGCCCTCAAGGACGATCCGGGATTTGCCAGGGCGTTGAATGTCTGGCAGGGATGCCTGACACTGCGGCCGGTAGCCGAGGATCTTGGCCTGCTGGACCGCTATCTTCCCCATCCCATGCTCTGACCGCTGATCGGTCGCCGGCGCTCATTGCCCGAGGCGGCATGATTGTCATGACAACATCACCTGACCCACACCTCTGCCATGCCGCTTGATCTGCCATCGCTACTGTCATTCCTCGGGCTGGGCGCCCTGGTGGGATTCGTCGCCGGCCTGCTGGGTGTCGGCGGAGGGGGGATCATGGTGCCCATCCTGACCGCCATGTTCCTCTCCCGAGGCATCCCCGTCGACAAGGTGGTGCATCTGGCCCTGGGAACCTCCATGGCCTCGATCATCGCCACCTCGATCGCCAGCCTGCGCGCCCATCATGCCAGGGGCAACATCAACTGGGGCATCGTCAAGGCAATGTCGCCGGGCATCGTGCTGGGCACGTTCCTGGCGACATTCCTGGCAGTCAACGCACGCTCATTCCAGCTGGCGGTGTTCTTTTCGCTGTTCATGGCCTATGTCTCGGCCCAGATGTTTTTCGACCGAAAACCCGAGCCCGGGCGCCGGCTGGCGGGCGAAAGCGGGCTGCTCCTGGCCGGCGCGTTCATCGGCGCCATTTCGGCGCTGGTCTCGATCGGGGGTGGCTCCCTGACCGTGCCCTATCTTGTCTGGCAGGACCTTGACATCAGAAAGGCCATAGGCACGTCGGCGGCCATAGGACTGCCCATCTCGCTTGCCGGTACCGCAGGGTATGTTGCCAATGGCTGGTCGATGATGCCGGCAAGCGCTCATGTGCTCGGCTTCGTCTATGTCCCCGCCGTGGTGCTGATCGCCATGGCCAGTTCCGTCACCGCGCCCCATGGCGCAAGGCTTGCCCACAGGCTGCCGGTTCGGATGCTGAAGCGGATATTTGCATCCTTATTGATCGTCATGAGCCTCAAGATGCTGTTTTCGGTGCTGTAGCGGGGTGGCTCCGCCTGACGCCCCGCGGTCAGGCAGGTCCCGTCGACCTGGCATGCCGAGAGACGGATGAGCCGATTGCGAAACCTGGTCTTTCCCTGCATGCCTCAAATCGGGACTGATAAAGTAAGGGCGGCAGTGAACCACGGCGCCATTCGGGAAACTAAGCCCGGCGGCAGGGCGTTCCCGATGCCGGGCAAGCAGCCGTCCCATAAAACCATTACTGGAGAGAGACCATGAACGTCAGTGTTACCAGCCTGATTCTTGCTGCCCTGAGTTTCGGCCTGAATGCGGCCCAGGCCGATGAGGCCCTGGCCAAGAGCAAGGGATGCCTCGGCTGCCATGGCATCGACCACAAGATTGTCGGCCCGGCTTACAAGGATATCGCCAAGAAGTATGCCGGCCAGGATGTGACGGCGCAGCTGGCGGAGAAGGTCATCAAGGGTGGCGGCGGTGTCTGGGGCCAGATGCCCATGCCCGCCAATGCGGTCAGCCCCGACGAGGCCAGGCAACTGGTGACCTGGATACTGGGTCTGAAATAAAGGGCCGGGGGCGCAAGCCCCCTTTGTCAGGGCTGGAGTGCCAGGCACGAAACCCTTTCGTGTTGCCGGCACGCCGGTAACGCCATTCCGTCCGCCAATACCCGGGTAACGGACCCGGGATTCGGGAGGGAGATGCCGTGACCGGCTGGCGGAAGTCGGACAAGACGTGCCATTCAACCGGCAAAAAGGGAATAAAACCGCGGCAGGCCCATCATCGGTCAGCCGGCAGGAAGGCCATCGCCGTTCCTGCCGGTGCCGCTTCCGCGGTTGCCGCGGGATCAGTGCTGCATGTTTTGCATGTTCTGATGGTCGCCGGCAGGGGTGCCGGGAGTCCCGGGGGCGCCCGGAGCACCGCCGCCGGACATGTCATGACCGCCATGGCCGCCCCGGCTGACGCCGCCGCCGCTCTGGCCGGGACCCATGCCGCCGCCGCCCGCACCGGCGCTGATGCCCTGGCGCTGGCGCAGGCCGATGGCGCCGCCGGACGCCTTGGCAATGTTTTCCTCGGTCAGTCCGCCGAGCGCGAAGGCAGCGTCCACGACCAGGCTGGTGATGTCGGTGATATCCATGCGGTCGGCCAGCGGGCTGGTGACCACGGCGCGTACCACCTGGGCAACCGGACCGGGCGGCGGTGTCACCACCAGCAGGATCGGGTAGGCCGTGCCGGCGGGCACGGTGACGGCGTAATGGTTGGATTGGCCGTCCAGCGGCTGGGTGAGGACGACCCGATCATTCTTGTCCTTGACCTCGAGCTTGCCCTGGGTGACTTGGCCATGGACGTCGGATATGTTGCCTTCGATCCTGGCTTCCGCCGTCATGTTGGCAGCGCTGCCGTGACTGCCGGCCGGGCCGCTGTCGCAACCGCCGACCAGGGCAGCGGCGACGGCGATGGAAAGCGCACAGAGGCTGGATTTGAGCAGGCTGTCGGTTTTGTGGCTATGGGATGTCATGTTCTCAACCGAATGGAAGAAAGGTCTTTCGAATTATGGGACTGCGCATCGGCGTGACAGCGCCGGCTCCTGTGAACCCTGAGCCCCGGCGCGCGTCCCGTTCACTGCTGGGTAAGCAGACCGTTTATAGCATATTGATAAACCCCGATACATGAGTCGTCGGTCGGGTTTCCGAGAATGCCCTGCCTGCCGGTCGGGACAGGCGCCGCGGACGTTCGCCCGGGACCCTGGCCCAAGGGGGCGCACGACCGGGGCCCGGGAGCGACAGGGTGCCCGCCAGGCCATGTCGCTGCGCATCCCTGGCCCCCATTCTCCCGTCTCCCGGGCCAGGGTAGCAGCCATTCGCCAGCATTTGACAGGGCATTCACCCGGTTCCCTATTGAACCGGCGACCGGGGGCGGGTGTAATGCCGGGAGTTTCTAAACCTTCTGAGGACACTCCCGATGATTCAAGTGACGACCCTCGCGAAATTGCCACCCGCCTACAAGGTGCTGTTCACCGGCTTTCTGCTGGTCATCGGCGTGGGCCTGCTGATGGCCGGCTTCCAGATCATGGAAACCCACGGCAAGGCGGACGGCAAGCCCGGCCTGTCCTACAACGACATCGTCTACAGCTATTACGGCAACCGCAGCGGCTCCAAGCTGGAGTCGATGCTGGCAGGGCAGATGAAGCCCATGGCGCCGGACGATGTCCGCTTCCAGCTGATCCAGTGGGTGCGCGACGGTGCCAGCATCAAGGAGTGGACGCCCACCATCAAGCCGATCATGGACCAGTATTGCGTGTCCTGTCACGGTCCCGGCGCATCCCTGCCGGACTTCAGCCAGTTTGAAAACCTCAAGAAGGTGTCCGAGGTCGACGAGGGCGTCAGCATTGCCCAGCTGACCCGCGTCTCGCACATCCATCTGTTCGGCATCGCCTTCATTTTCCTCTATGTCGGCTGGATTTTCGGTCTGGCGCAATACCCGCAGCAGTGGAAACTCATCCTCATCTCCACCCCCTTCGCCTTCCTCATCCTCGACGTGCTGTCCTGGTGGCTGACCAAATACATCCCGGCATTCGCCTGGCTGACCATGCTCGGCGGCTTCGGCTACAGCCTGGCCTCAACCATCATGATCTTCACCTCGCTGGTGCAGATGTGGTTCCCGGTCGAAAAGTGGCCCGCCCACTGGACGCGGGAAGAAAAGGCGGAGTGACCCGGGGGAGATTTCGATCGGTCGGGCGCCTGGCGCCCGACCTCGCGCACCGACTCAAGACATCATCGCCCCCATCAGGGCACCCCCTTGTGGCCAGGGTGATGCCCATTCTTGCGCCCCTCTCTGTCTCGGTTAGGGCGCACGAGCGATCCGTCCAAGGCCAGCTTCCCCGTCAGGCTCGTCAGGCAAACCGTCGTCCCCAATGCATCGGTATGGCGTGCCGGTTTTCGCGAAACACGCGATAATCCGGTTTATGTCGTACCTGAAACTGACCTGCCGGAGTGAGTGATCGATGAGCCAACCGACCCGCGTATTGGCCTGGATGGCCGGATTCCTGGCCATGGTGCTGGGCTTGTGCGCCTTTGTCTGGACCCGCCTGGCGGACATGTATGCCGCCAATCCCTTCTTCAACAGCGTGATCCTGCTGGTGCTGCTGGCGGGTATCGTGGCCAATGTGCGGCAGGTACTCGTGCTGGCGCGGGAAGTCTCCTGGATCGAAGGCTTCCGGGATTCCAGCAGTCCCACAGTCCTCAGCCTGCGGCCACGGCTTCTGGCGCCCATGGCGCAGATGCTGGCCGGGCGCGAGAAAGGCCATGACACCCTGTCGGCGCCGTCGATGCGCACCATGCTCGACAGTGTCCAGCTGCGGCTGGAGGAATCGCGCGATCTGTCCCGCTATCTGATCGGACTGGCGGTCTTCCTGGGTCTGCTGGGGACGTTCTGGGGGCTGCTGGTCACCATCCGCGCGGTGGTGGACATCATCGGCTCGCTCAACATCGGCAACGATCCCGTCGCTATGTTCGCCACGCTGAAGGAGAATATCCGGGTGCCGCTGGGTGGCATGTCGACGAGCTTTTCCACCTCGCTGTTCGGTCTTTCCAGTTCGCTCATCATCGGCTTCCTCGATCTGCAGGCCGGTCATGCGCAGAACCGTTTCTACAACGAACTGGAGGAGTGGCTTTCGGCGATGACCTCTCTTTCGCCTGGTGGCCTGATGGAAACCGAGGCGGCGATACCGGCCTATGTCCAGGCCCTGCTGGAAAAAACCGCCGATGGTCTGGACCGCATGCAGCGCGCCATCGGCGACAGCGAGCGTGAGCGACATACCGGCAACGAACAGATGAGCCGGCTGATTGGCCAGATCGACCGGCTCAACGACCTCATGAGCCGCGATGTGCGCGATCGGCAGGCGGCGGTGCTGGCCCAGGACGAACTGCGTGCCGTGCTGCGTCAGCTGGCGGCCCGGCCGGACAGCGAGTCGCGTCTGGCCGATGAGCTGCGCGCGGAGATACGCCTGCTGACCCGCACGGTTGCGGCGGCCATGGACATGCAGACCAGCCGGAACGAGGCGCGCCCATGAGTGCGCCCGGCCGTCACCGGCGGCGCCAGTTCGACATCTGGCCGGGATTCGTCGATGCGCTGACCTCGCTGATCATGGTCATGATCTTCCTGCTGCTGCTGTTCGCCATCGGCCAGTTCGTGCTCTCCGATGCCCTGGCCGGCAAGAGCCGGACGCTGGCCACGCTCAAGCTCCGTCTGGATGAACTCGGCCGCCAGGCGGCCATGAGCGAGGCCGAGCGCAAGGCCGCGGCGGCGCGGGTGGCGGAACTGCTGGCCAGGATGGGGCTGGTGACGGAGGAGCGGGACCAGTTGAAAGCCCGGGCGGACGAGCAGAATGAACGGCTGACCGCGCTCAACAACGACATACTGGCGCTCGAGACGCTCAGGCGTCAGCTGGAGGAGCAGGTGACGCAACTGGCCAGCCGGCTGAGTGCCGCAGACCAGAACAATCAGGGCAAGGATCTGCGCATCGCCGATCTCGACCGGCAACTGAAGCTGGCGTTGGCCAGTCGCGCCAACGAGCTGGAAAAATACCGTTCCGAGTTCTTCGGCAAGCTGCGGGATGCCTTGGGTAACCGGGAAGATGTCCGCATCGTCGGTGACCGCTTCCTGTTACCCAGCGACATCCTGTTCTCCTCGGGCTCGGCCGACCTCGGGAACGAGGCCCAGGCGCGCCTGGGCAAGCTGGTCAACACCATCCGCGACGTGAGCCAGAAGATCCCCGACAGCATCGACTGGGTGCTGCGCATCGATGGGCACACCGACCGCGTGCCCATCGCGACCGACAAGTTTCCCTCCAATTGGGAATTGTCGACGGCCCGCGCCGTGGCTATCGTCAAATGGATGACCGGGCAGGGAATACCCGCCAAACATCTGTCCGCCAACGGGTTTGCCCAGTATCAGCCGGTCGATCCGGGCGATAGCTCCGAAGCTCTGGCCCGCAACCGACGTATCGAAATCCAGCTGACGAATCGGTAATCCATTTCAGGAACTCATGATCTCGACTGCGGGGGCGCTATCGTTGCCCCCGGATGTACTTGGCGAGTTCCACCAGGTCCGAACGGATGCTGTGGAGATTGCCCAGCAGTTCCTGGATGTCGCCATCGCTGCGATCCATTTGTTGCCAACGGTATCGCACATAGGCCAAGCCACTGAAGAAGAACAAGGCCAAGACGCTGGAGAGTGCAACCATCAGAACCCGTTTTGGGCCGGTCCGTTTTGCATCCGGATTTTCGATGACCTGTATCAGAGTCTGGTTTTCCTGAACCTTGATCTTGGCCATTTCCAACTGCTTGCGGAGCGTGAGAAACAGTTCCTCCTGAACCTTGACGGCTCGCTCCAGCCGTTCCTTCTGGGCTTCGAGATCGGCTGTCACAATCTTGCGATTGCGCATGGAAAACTCCGCCAACTCCGCTTCGGATCGCTTGAGTTCGGCTTCCGTGTCCTGCAGGCGGCTTTGAATGAAATCCCGATCTTGCACAGCCTTCTCGTTGCGGTGCAGCCCGCCGTATTGGCTCAGGCCGCTGAGCACCACATTCGCCAGATCTTCGGCAGCTTCCTGTTTGGGCAGTTTGGCAGACAGTGCCAGCATGGTTGTTGCCGACCGGGGTTGCGAGGATTTGACGCTCTTGATCGTCAAGGTGTCCTTGAGCGCAACGATCATGTCGTCCAATGGGTGTTCCTCATCCTTGGGAATGCCACTCAGTAGCTCAAGCCAGTTCGATGTTTGCCCCCCTTTCAACCTGGCGACTTCGTCGTTGATGACGCGCCTGAGAAAGTCGTCACTATTCAAAAGCGCCTCATAATATTCGGGCATGGTGTCCGCGATCGAGCCGGTGTTTCCGCCTGGCATCGCCCCGCTGCTAGGCAAGGCGATGCTCGAATCTGGAGCAGACGCCACAAGGAACTTTGCCGTGGCGGTGTATTCGGGTGGCCTGAGCATGGCAAATACCAGAGCCAGCAAGGCAACCCAGGCAGTCGGCTTCAGAATGCGGTAGCGCTCGCGCAGAAAGAAGTTCACGATCGGCAGTATCTCGATACTGGCCTCATCCTCGAACTCCCCGGAAACATGACGATCGGCAACCTGCATGCCAAGGGATGGTACCGGAATATCGTCCCCGGGATGCTGGGCACTCATTGGGAACCTGCCTTCGGTTTGGCTGAAACCATGATCAGACTGCCGCCGGGGATAACCGGATTGAAGGGTTGATCGCCCGATTTGACCAGCAAGCCGCCGTCGGGCAGCAACACGCTGATGTCCCGGATATCCGCCTCATCCTTGAAACCTCCGCTCAGGTTCAGGTAATAGCCGAGGCGGGCACCTTCGATGTGCTGCATGACTGCCGGTTTTTCGACCGCGCCCTTCACCTCCACGGTCAGCATGCGCTCTGTTTCCCGGAGAAAGGGAACCTCGATGGTGCTGCCTGCGGGTATGTCCAGATTCGCCTTGCTCTTGCCCCTGGCTTTTGCCGTGATGGCAACCTTGTTGGCGGCAAACACCTTGACGGCATCCGGGTTGGCCTTGTCGAGATAACCGCCGCACATGGCGATGTAGTCGGCCAGGCTTTTGCCGGGTGTGTGCTGGACCGTCAGTTCGCGGTGGACGGCACCGCGGATCTCCACCACGCCAGGATTGGTGGGCACGAAAATACGGTCATCCGGCTTGAGGACAATATCCTCGGCCCCGCCGGGGTTCTGCAGTGCGGCGGGAACATTGACGGCAATGTCGTAATAGCTGTTGCCCCCACTTGCCGCCATGTCGACGATCATCTTCTTGCGCTGGACGATGGTACCTTCCGGCAGTGCCTCCTTCTTCAGACCACCCGCACGTTGTATCAGGCTGCTGAGCCGATCGCTTTCGGACAGCAAGGAATAGTTTCCAGGCTCCATCACCTCGCCCTGGATAAGTGCGGAATGGGACCGCTCCCAACCCGGCAAGATTCGAATGGTAATGCGATCATCGGGCTTGAGGCGGGTTCGCTGTTCCGCCGACAGGCTCATGAAATCCTTGGCAACCGGAACCTTGAACATCGTCACACGGCTTGTGCCGGATTCATTCTGCGCATCGTCCTTTTCGGTACGGGCAATAGTCGCCTCGACTCTTGCGGCATCAGGTCGCAGGCCACCGGCCATCACGAGCAGATCCTCCAGCGTCAGGTTGTCCACCATGTCGAAGGCGCCGGGTTTGTTGACGAGCCCATCGATGGTGACCTGCTGCTTCGTCCGCATTTCATCGGCGGCATAGATGCGAATGACGTCGTTTTCTTCCAGCGGCATGTTGGCCGAGGCATCCCTGTCCAGCAGGGCACCCAGCCGGAAGGGGGTGATTTTCCGGCCGACCGTGCCCGGCACCGTGCGGAAAATGTGACCCGTATCCATGAAGGTGGCTTTCCTGAAGGCCGCGTCCTGGAAGCCACCGCGCGCGAAGATCAGATCATAGAGCGTCATGTCCTTGGCCAGCACGAATTTGCCTGGCTCCTTGATGTGGCCTTCCATGACAACGAAGCGCTCCTTGCCGGCCATGCCATAGGCGGACTGGATGATGACCTCATCCATCTCCCGCAAGGGGATATTGTCGCCCTGCTTGCCCGAGAAGTCGAAGCTGCCGGCCGTATTGCGGGTGTAGAGCTTTTTCAGCGAGATCACCGTCAGTTTCTTCGAGAAGTCGTTCTCGGTCCGGATCAGGTCGGCGCGATCCAGGAAGGCATGCTCACGCAGCCCCTCGGCCTTCTGAATGAGGTCATTCAGGGTCATGCCCGCCTTCCATTCATAGGTCCCGGGACGCGTGATGCCATCGCCGCTCACGCTGACCTGGTTTTTGCGCACCTGGATGTTCTTGGCGATCCTGATCGCATCACCGTCCATCAAGGGCAGGTTCTGGCCGGAATCGGTGAGGATGCGGTCGAGATCAACGTCCAGAAGATTTTCACCCCGGTTGACCTCGAAGCGGCGAATCTGGGTCTGCTTGAGATAGGCATCCGGCGTGAAGCCGCCGGCAAAATTCAGCAGTTCGCGCATGCCTTCGTTACCGATCATTTCATATCGGTTTGGGCGGCGCACTTCGCCTTCGATGGTCACGGATTTCTGTCGTAACGGCACGACGATGTAGTCTCCCTGTTGCAGCCGGATCGTCCTGAAATCGATCTCGCCGGTCAGCAGGAAGCCGTACAGATCCACGCTATCGACCTTGCCGGTGCTGCGCCGTATGCGGATTTCCCGCAGGGAGCCACTGGCTTTGACCCCGCAAGCGTTGTGCAGCAGGTTAATGACATTGGCGACACCGGGACTGACGGTATAAGTGCCGGGCTTGTTGACTTCGCCGACGATCATGACGGATAGCTTGCGCAGCTTGCCGATGCGGATATCGACGAAGGCCGTGCTTTTGGAAGGATCGACCGCGTTGATGTAGGCCGCGTAAATCTGCGACAGGGCCTGGGCGATCTTCGGCTTGAGTTCGCGCAAGGTCACGCCGTTGGTCTGTATGCGCCCCCCGTTGTCGGGCAGGTCGATGAAGCCTTCATCGCTGACGGTCAGGTTCAGCGTTTCCACCAGTTTCCCCCAGATCGAGACGACGATTTCGTCGCCGGGGCCGATCAGATACAGATCGTCGATCGGACCCTCGGCGATCGGCTGCCCCCCCGAGTCGAAGGTGTTGTAGCCAAAACCATCCTCAGTTGTGTCCTTGCCACGGCTAGGGCACAACCCGATCTCTGTCGCAGCGGCCTTGACCTCGGCGCTTGCCGGCGGCTCTGTAGCCGGCACGCCAGAGGTGCCAGAGCCCGTGGAAGAGGCCGCTTGAAGATCGGTGGCAACAGCTTGCGTGTTCCCAACAGCCGTCACCCCGCCGGGTGCGGCGTTTTCGACGGCCCAGAGCGAAGGCGAACCGCACAGGCAGAGGATCAGCGGCCACAGCAGGGCGATGCCAGCGTGCAGGGCGGGTTTGGCGTGATGGCAGGTCATGGGTTCGAAGGTAAGCGAGGGGCCAGTTGATGATGTAGCGCCTGGGAGGCTAACACGCAATATCGGTTTTGAGGCAGAAGGTTCGATATGGAAATCTTCTGTCAAATTCTGTCGCGGGGGCGTGTGCAGCCTCTTGATCCGATAGGATCATACGTATTTTCACGTATCGGCAGGTCACATGGACATTGTCAAGATTCGCGCCCTTATCGACGCTTGATGGCTTGCTGATGCTTGCATGATATGCATAATGATGCCTGATAGCTATGCCATGCCCGTGCCTCCATGCTTCCACTTGCCCTGTCCTTCCTGGCCTCCATGCTGATGGTCCTGATGCTGCTGCGCTACCAGCATCTGCATCATCACTACTCCGCGGACCATGACCTCTCCGGGGTACAGAAGTACCACACCCGGCCCGTTCCGCGCATTGGTGGCCTGGGGATTGTGCTGGGTACAGGAGCCGGTTTCTGGGGGACGATGGCGGCCACCGATGTCCTGTTGCACGAAAGTTCGATATTCCTGCTGGCGTCCGCCGGGCCGGCCTTTCTTGCCGGTCTGGCCGAAGATGTCACCAAGCGGGTGGGTGTGCGGCAGCGGCTGCTCGCCACGATGGTCTCGGCTGCGCTGGGCGGCTGGCTGCTGGGTGGCTGGTTGTCGCGGCTGGATATCCCTTTGCTGGATGGTCTGCTGCGAGAGCCGGCCATCAGTCTCGACTGGGACTACCTCAAGATTGCCGGTTACATCTCGATCAGCCTCACCTGCTTTGCGGTGGCTGGCGTGGCCAACGCCTTCAACCTGATCGACGGCTACAACGGCCTGGCCGGTGTCGTTGCCATCATCATCCTGTTGGGCCTGGCCTATGTGGCGCATCAGGTTGGCGATCCATTCGTGAAGATTTCGGCGCTGGCCCTGGTCGGCGCGATTGCCGGTTTTCTGATCTGGAACTATCCGCGTGGGCTGATCTTTCTCGGCGATGGCGGGGCCTATTTCATCGGTTTCGCGATCGCGGAACTCTCCATCCTGCTCGTGGCCCATCACCCGCAGGTGTCGCCCTGGTTTCCCCTGCTGCTGGCCTTCTATCCCATCTTCGAGACGCTGTTCACCATCTACCGCCGCAGCATTCACCAGCGCCGCAACCCCGGCCTGCCCGATGCCGCACACCTGCACCAGCTGATCTATCGCATCGTGGTCCGTTGGGCCGTCGGCTCGGATCATGAACACCACCAGACGCAGCGGAATGCCCTGACCTCGCCGTATCTCTGGTTCCTGTCCAGCTTGGCGGTCATACCCGCCGTATTGTTCTGGGACCGGACCCTGGTGTTGCAAGCCTTTACCCTTGTGTTTGCCGGGACGTACGTTCTGCTTTACCGCAGAATCGCCCGACGGGCGATACCGGCCTGGATGATTCTGGGGCGCGGTGAGCGAAAGCGCGGTGAGCGAAAGAAGGATGCAGGCTTGTTGCCAGAGAATCCCCAGCGGGTGACGGCGGATTCCTCGGACCAGCAGCAAGATCAGCTCGCTCAATCCGGCCTGAGACAATAAGATGTTCTGCTCACCATGGCAGCACCTGTGCAGGTTGGCAGATCCTTGCCCCGCCTGAATCACTCGGCGAAGGCGAGGGGAGGGAAGTCGACCGCTAAAACTCACGAAGCAACCAAAGTTACCGAGAATGACGATGGCATGAATGTATCGCGAGAGATATTGCAGTGCTGAGCACCGTTCGTCTACTCAACATGGTGCTGCGGGCAGCCACCTTGGGTGCTCGTTTTCTGTTCGTGTTCTTTCTGGCCAGGTATATGGACGCCCAAGCCGTCGGCTACTATGGTCTGTTCACCGCCACCGTGGGTTACTTCCTCTATCTGGTCGGGCTGGACTTCTATACCTACAGCACTCGCGAGATAATCAAAGCTCCGGATATGGTGCGTGGGCAAATGCTCAAGGGGCAGGTATCGCTCTCGGCACTGCTCTATCTTGTCATTCTGCCCTTGGCGGCCTGGGTAGTGCCGCAGGCGAAATTGCCAGCGGAACTTTTGGTATGGTTTTTTCCGATCCTCGTGCTGGAACACCTGAATCAGGAAATTTGCAGGCTTCTGACGGCGCTATCGGAGCAGGTTACTGCCAGCCTGATTCTTTTCCTGCGTCAGGGGAGTTGGGCTTTAGCCATCGTGGCTCTGATGGCGCTGGGTGCGGAGCTGCGACAACTGCGGGTGGTCATGGCCTGCTGGGCGGTGGCGGGCCTGGCCGCCGCATGGCTGGGTATCCGAAAGCTTCGCCAGCTGCACATGGGGGGGTGGCAGTTGCCGGTCGACTGGGCCTGGGTCAGGAAGGGGGTGACGGTCAGCTTGGCCTTCCTGGTTGCAACGCTCGCTCTGCGCGGCGTTCAAACCGTTGACCGATACTGGCTTCAGTCACTAGCGAACATCGAAACCGTAGGCGCCTATGTGCTGTTTCTCAACATCGCCAGTACACTGATGGTATTTCTCGATGCGGGTATATTTGCTTTTGCCTACCCGGAACTTATTGCATTGTGCCATAAAAAACAGTACCAGCTGGTCAATCGTAAAGCCCTGCGGCTGCTCGCCTATGTGGTGATTTCGGCGACAGCCTTCAGCATCGTCAGCTGGTTGCTGTTGCCATATCTGCTTCAGTGGATCAACAAACCCATTTATGGGCAGAGTCTTTGGCTGTATCCCTGGCTTCTGCTGGCCATGGTGATCAATGCACTGAGCATGGTGCCGCATTTCGCGTTATATGCCAAAGGGCACGACAAGGCCATCATTGGCAGTCATATTGGCGCCATGCTGGTATTTGCGATTGGTGTTTGGCAGATTAGCCAGCACAGGCCATTGCTTGCCGTGCCAGCCGGGCTGGTTATCTTTTTTGCCTTCATCTTGCTGAGCAAGACGATTGCCTATGTGGCGAGTCTGCAGGCGTCAAGCGCCGAGCCTGTTGTGCTTCAGCAGCCCTGAGATCTTTTCAAGACACGTTCAATCCATGATCCGCTACGGCCAACAAGACATTACCCAAGCCGATATTGACGCTGTCATTGGCGTACTCAAATCAATCAACCTCACCCAAGGCCCCAACATCCCGCAGTTCGAACAAAGCGTGATGAACCATACCGGCGCCAGGCATGCCGTCGCCGTTAATAGCGCCACCTCTGCGCTGCACATCGCCTGCCTCGCACTTGGCCTTGGAAAAGGTGACTGGCTCTGGACGACACCCAACACCTTCGTCGCCTCGGCCAATTGCGCCCTGTACTGCGGTGCGCGGGTCGATTTCGTCGATATCGACCCGCGCACCTATAACCTTTGCCCGCAGAAGCTCGAAGCCAAACTTGTCGCGGCAGAAAAAAGCGGGGCTCTGCCCAAGATTGTGGTTCCCGTGCATCTGGCCGGCCAACCCTGCGACATGGCCGCCATACACGCCTTGGGCCAGAAGTATGGCTTCAGGATCATTGAGGATGCCTCGCACGCGATTGGCGGAAAGTACAGGGACGAGCCGATTGGCAACGGCCGCTACAGCGACATCACCGTTTTCAGCTTCCATCCCGTCAAGATCATCACCACCGGGGAAGGCGGCATGGCATTGACCAATAACGATGAACTGGCCACTCGCCTGGGGTTGCTGCGCAGCCATGGCATTACCCGTGATCCGGCACTCATGACTCAGGCCATGGAGGGTCCCTGGTATTACCAGCAAGTGGCGCTGGGCTACAACTACCGCATGACGGATATTCAGGCTGCGTTGGGCGCGAGCCAGATGACCCGGCTGAATCAATATGTGACCCGCCGCCATGAAATTGCCCAACGTTACCAACAACTGCTGGCCGACCTGCCGCTGACCCTGCCCTGGCAGCATCCAGACAGCTACAGCGCCTACCACCTGTACGTGATCCGTATGCAACTTGACCGGATCAAGGCCACACACCTGGAAGTGTTTGAGGCGCTGCGCGCCAAAGACATCATGGTCAACCTGCACTACATCCCGGTGCACACCCAGCCTTACTATCAAAAAATGGGCTTCAAGCAGGGCGATTTTCCAGAAGCCGAGCGCTACTATCGCGAAGCGATCAGCATTCCCATGCATCCGACGCTGACCGACATGGAACTGGATGAGGTTGTGAGCGCAGTTCGTGAGGCCGTAGGTCGATGAAACTCGCTATGCGTTCTAGCCTGATCGAACTTCAGACGCCTGGCGTCTCAGTTTTCAGTGCCACGCTCCTCGCCCTGCTGGGATTTTTCAGTTACATGACCGCCTATGCGCTATCGGTCTTCATTCAATTCACCTATTGGGAAATCCTGTCTGTAGGGGTTATCTGCGCAGCCTTACTTGTTGGATTGAGTGCTTTGTTCATGCGGGCGTCCCTGCTCAATTTTCGCTTGAGACCACTCCGCCTCAACTTGGCGACGCTGGCTGCAAGTCTTTTTGTCACCTGTATGCTGATCATGTTAACCCACAGTGTTAATTCCACATGGGCAGCCTACGTTCACACCTTCCCCCTGCTTGAGGCGGAGCTTGGCCTGGGTTGGCATCTAGATACGGCGTACCACGTCTCCCTTATCCAGAGCATTCTCAATTTTGGCTATCCGAGTATCGCCCAGCACGGTCACCCCCTCACCGCCTACCATGTGCTGAGCCACTACGTCGATGCGTTGATTCTTTTCATCACCCAAGTCGATCCCTTCGATAGCTACGGCTTATTTTTTCATTACAAGATATTTCTGTTTCTGTCGTCCATTTTGCTCGCTGTCACCGCGATGACCCACAGGCAGGGATGGATCACCTATCTGGTTTCGTTTGTTCTGCTGACCCCTTGTATTGTCGGTACTTGGCATGCTATCGGCTCACATGGACTATGGATGGCTAGCCTCATCCTGTTGCTGTCCGCGCCCTTCGTTTTTTCGCGTCTCTTCCAGGATGAGGACCTGACACCTCGCCAGCTTCTGGCGCTGTTCTCGACCATCGTATTCATCGGGCTGGCCAAGATTTCCAGCGGATTCATGTCCGGTGTCTTGCTGGGCGGATTCATTCTGGTCAAGCAACCAGCTCGTCTATCCACGTATATCTTCGGTCTGGCACTGCTGGTGTTCTTCTATCTGTATGGGAACGTTTTTTTTTCCAGACTGAACGGCATATCCGGATCCCTTGACCTCGCAAGTCTTGGCCTGCGAGACTTTTACGAATATGTCACAGCAAGCCAGATCATACGCGGGCAAAGCAAGACACTTTCGGAAATGCCTGCAATCCTGGCATGCACAGCCATCTTGCTGGCCCTTGGATTTACCCGTGAAAACCGGAAGGACCTCTATCCCGCCGTAGCATCCCTTCTGGCCATCACAGCCCTCTATGTCATTACCCGGTCGAACAAGAGTCTGAGCATGAGTGATATCTGGTACTTCCAGTATGGCATGCTCAGCAGTCTGATATTGCTGACCTTCGCCGCCATCATTCACAGCAAGAGTAAGCCGGCCTGGGCGGCGCAGCCCGGAAACCTAGCCGCCTCCGCTCACGAGCGCAGACACACCCTTGCTGCCGTGGCCTGTCTTGCCCTGCTCACAAAATACGCCGCACTGCCCAGCTTCAGTATCTTCGACGCCGGTCCCGAGGCCATCAGGCAAAAAATCGCTTACGCCAATACCAGCCCGTTTGCGTCGATCAACAAGAAACTGCCCGCTGACGAGCAACTCACCGTGCTCGGCACGCATAACACCAAAACAGCCGCACTTGAGAAACTCGGCGCCTCACGTCCATTGAAAGCCTTGCAGCGCGATATCGCTACAATTCTCATGGAGCATGGCCTGGTCAAGAACCAGACCGCCTTGGTGTTGAGCAAGGAGTACTTCGACAATCAGCTCAAACCGTTCGGCGGCGGCCCGCTCTGGGCACGTGGATTACTGGTCTATGCCATTACCGGTACTCAACTGCTTTATGGTGTCACCGGAATGCCGAGCGGCTATGGCTATACCGCCCACTACAAGCCTTTCACCGCAGTATCGGACCAATTCCTGAGCGACCATGATATATGTGAAGGTCAGAACATCGCCAACGCTGTCATTCTGCACACCAGCAAGGATATTGCCACAATAGCCGATTGCAGATGATGGCTGGCCAAGTATGCTTTCGATCATTTTAATATTCCGGTGATCTACCAGGACGATTACATCATGCTCACCGAACCGCATCAAAACCATGTGAATCCAAGACTTTCCGTCGTCATTCCTGTCTATCGCGCCCAGGACACCCTGTGCGAACTTCACCAGCGACTGGTCTCTTCACTTGAATCAATCGAGCCATCATTTGAAATCATCCTCGTTGAAGACTGCGGCGGCGATGACTCCTGGCGCGTCATCAGCGAGATTGCCGCCCGCGACAAGCGGGTGCGTGGTATCCAGCTCAGCCGCAATTTCGGCCAGCATGCCGCTACCATCTGCGGCTTTTCGCAGGCAACGGGCGAGTGGATCGCCACGCTCGACGACGACCTCGAGCAGGCGCCCGAGTTCTTGCCTGATCTCTACCGCAAGGCGCTCGAAGGGCACGACTTGGTCTACGGCGTTTACCCGCAGCGCAGTCACAAAGCCTGGCGCAACATCACTTCCGCCACCGCGCGCTGGCTGTTCAACAAGGCCATTCCGTCGCTCAATTACACCTACACCAGCTTCCGCGTCATCCGCGGCGACATTGCCCGCGAGCTGCAGCGCTTCGACTCGCCTTTCCCGTTCGTGGATGGCTACTTGTCGTGGCTGACCAACCGCTACGCATCGGTCGAAGTGCCGCACGGCGTGCGGGCCAACGGTAGCAGCAACTACACGCTGAAGAAGCTCATCACGCACACCGTCAATATTTTCGTCACCTTCTCCGACCTGCCGCTGCGCATGGCGTCCTGGATCGGCTTGCTGACGTTCCTGCTGGGCATGGGCTGGCTGGCGGTCATCGTGCTGCGCTATCTGCTTGGCGGCATCTCGGTGTCGGGCTTCGCGTCGATCATGGCCGGCATCCTGCTGTTTGGCGGTGTTCAGCTATTGGTGCTAGGGATCTTCGGCGAATACCTTGGGCGGATGAACTTCAAGAGTTCAAGGAAGCCGCTTTTCCTCGTTGGGCGCACGACTGAGCGTGCCATTGAAGGTAGGCTCTGATGCGGCTTTTGATCTACGGGTCCAAAGAGTTCGCGGCTACAGTTGCCGACCTTGTCCGGCATTGTGGGCATGATGTAATCGGGATGGTCGATGACTTCAACACCGGACCCGGAATCGTCGGCAACTTTGATTTGGTCAGGAAGGATTATCCCGCGTCTGATTATGGGTTCGCGGTCGCGATCGGGTACTCGAACATTCCGGCGCGTTGGGCGGCCTGGGAGCGCATCCGGGCCGCGGGCTATCGTGCGCCCGCACTGGTGCATCCGCGAGCCTATGTCGCAGACAGTGCCGCAGTGGGCGAGGGCGCGATGGTCATGGCCGGCGCGGTGGTGGACGTGCGTGCACAATTGGGCGAATTGGTCGTTTGCTGGCCCGGCGCCTGCATCAATCATGACGTCACTGTGGGTGAAAACTCATTCATTTCGCCAAATGCGACGGTGTGCGGATCGGCGCTGATTGGTCGAAATAGCTTCGTCGGGGCGGCATCCGCCATTGCCGATCACGCGGTTGTGCCGCCCGCAAGCTTCATCAAGATGAATTCCACATACAAGGGTGGTCGGCAATGAAGACGGTCGTTATTCTCCAGTCGAATTACATACCTTGGAAGGGCTATTTCGACCTGATGCACGACGCTGATGAGTTTATTCTCTTTGATGATATGCAGTACACACGTCGAGATTGGCGCAATAGAAATCAGGTAAAAACGGTGAAAGGCACGGAATGGCTAAGTATTCCGGTTGAAGTAAAGGGGAAGTTCTTTCAGCGAATCGACGAGACGTTGGTGGCCGACCCCTCGTGGGCCTCTAGTCATTGGCAGAAAGTTCGGAGCATTTACCGGCAGGCTCCTCATTTCAAGACCTACGCGCAGAGTATCGAAGCTCTCTATCAATCCGCCGGTACCGTGGAGCGGTTATCCGAAATAAATCGAACTTTTCTCGATGGCATTGGCCGGCTATTGGGCTTGACGACCCGCGTGGTTTGGTCAACCGATTACCCACGTACAGAAGGAAAGACCGAGAGGCTTGTGGAGCTATGTAGGTCGGCCGATGGACAGCGATATATTTCAGGGCCTGCTGCTCGTGATTACATTGAAACCGAATTGTTTGAGCAGGCAGGCATTGAGCTGGTATTCAAAGATTACTCGGGCTATCCCGAATATCCGCAACAGTTTCCTCCTTTTACGCATGGCGTGACCATTCTTGACCTGCTGTTCAACGTGGGTCAGGACGCGCCTTGGTACATTTGGGGCTGGCGCGACGGGCCGCTCGCTTCATGAGAACCACGCTCGGCCAGCTGTTTCGTTATGGGGTCGTCGGCGTGCTTTCGAATGCGGTCGGCTACCTGCTCTATCTCGGCATCACCGCGGCGGGTATGGAGCACAAGCTGGCGATGACGCTGCTTTACGCAGTGGGCGTCGCGCAGACCTTCGTGTTCAACCGGCGGTGGACGTTCCGCTCCGACGGTCCGGCGGGCTCGGCCCTGATGAGATACGTGGCGGTCTATGCGCTCGGGTATGCGATCAATTATGCCGTGTTGTCTGCACTGGTTGATCGGCTTGGGCTGCCTCATCAGGGGGTCATGGCCGGCCTCTTCGTGCTGATGGCGGTCTATTTCTTTCTTGCACAGAAGTTCTGGGTTTTCCGTAAACGCATGGATCCGGTGACTGGAGGCCTGCAGTGAATCAGGAGGGCGTCACCAGCGGAGCGCGTGCCGGATTGCTGAGGTTCGCGTTCGGCCTGTATTCCTACCTGGAGAACCTGATTCGGATCGTCCTGGAATTGCTGCCGCACCCGATCCGCTTCTTGATCTTCAGGCTGCTCTTCGCAAAGTTGGGCCGGAAATCGATGGTCGACTATCAGACCTATTTTCGCTATCCATGGCGAATGCGGATCGGTGAGGGGGTCTGGATCAACCGCGGCTGCGAGTTCTATGGCGCGATGATGGCGGCCAAGGGAGAGATCAACATCGGTAATCATTGCGCTTTCGGCCCACGGGTTCGCATCCTGACCGCGACACACGATTATCGGCGCCTCGACCTGCCTGATCGCGCTGCCAGCGTGACAGTGGGCGATCACGTCTGGGTCGGGGCGGGCGTGACCATCCTGCCCGGCGTCACCATCGGTTCGGGCGCGGTGGTTGCCGCGGGAAGTGTCGTTACGCGCGATGTCGCGCCGTTCACGATTGTCGCCGGCAACCCGGCGCGTCTCATCAAAAACAGGGAGTTGGATAGTGAACATCCCATTCAATAAGCCTTACATGACGGGCAAGGAGCTCTGGTACATCGCCCAGGCGCATGCCAACGGCCACCTTGCGGGCGACGGCACGTTCACCAAGCAGTGCTCGCGCTGGCTGGAAGCGAGCACCGGGGCCAGCAAGGCGCTGCTCACCCATTCGTGCACCGCGGGTCTGGAAATGGCGGCGATGCTTGCCGACCTGAAGCCGGGGGACGAGGTGATCATGCCGTCGTACACCTTCGTGTCGACGGCCAACGCCTTCGTGCTGCGCAGTGCGGTGCCGGTGTTCGTGGACATCCGGCCCGACACGCTGAACATCGACGAGACGCTGATCGAGGCCGCGATCACCGAGCGCACCCGCGCGATCGTGCCGGTGCATTACGCGGGTGTCGGCTGCGAGATGGACGCGATCATGGCGATCGCGCGCAAGCACGACCTGCTGGTGATCGAGGATGCGGCGCAGGCGGTGATGGCGAGCTACAAGGGCCGGCCGCTGGGGGGCATCGGCCACATGGGGGCGCTGTCCTTCCACGAGACGAAGAACATCATCTCGGGCGAAGGCGGCGCGCTGCTGGTGAATGGTTCGGCGCTGGCCGAGCGTGCCGAGATCATCCGCGAGAAAGGCACCAACCGTTCGCAGTTCTTCCGCGGTCAGGTGGACAAATACACCTGGGTGGACATCGGCTCGTCCTATCTGCCGGGAGAACTGATTGCGGCCTTCCTGTGGGCGCAGATGGAGGAGGCCGACAGCATCACCCGGCGCCGGCTCGGCATCTGGAACACCTACCACCAGTGGTTCGCCGAGGCAGAGAAGGCCGGCAAGCTGCGCCGGCCGGTGGTCCCCGCCCACTGCACG
This sequence comes from Methyloparacoccus sp. NF-16, assembly GCF_056880625.1. Taxonomy (NCBI): domain Bacteria; kingdom Pseudomonadati; phylum Pseudomonadota; class Gammaproteobacteria; order Methylococcales; family Methylococcaceae; genus Methyloparacoccus; species Methyloparacoccus sp. NF-16. The sequence continues at coordinate 1,528,619 of NZ_CP174130.1, forward strand.
CACAACGCGCACATGTATTACTTGCTGCTGCCGGATCTGGAGGCGCGCACGGCCTTCATCGACAAGCTGCGCAAGGTCGGGATCAACAGCGTGTTCCATTACATTCCGCTGCACAGCGCGCCGGCGGGGCAGCGACTGGGGCGGACGCATGGTGAGCTGAAAATCACCGTGGATCTGGCGGATCGGCTGGTGCGGTTGCCGCTGTGGTTAGGTGTTGAAGACCAGCAGACGGAGATCATTCAACAGGTAACCGCATCACTGTGACTGCGCCGAGATAGCTAATACATGAAACTCGCCATCATCCCCGCCCGCGGCGGCAGCAAGCGCATTCCGCGCAAGAACATCAAGCCCTTCTGCGGCAAGCCGATGATCGCGTGGTCGATCGAGGCCGCGCTGCAAAGCGGCTGCTTCGACCGCATCATCGTCTCGACCGACGACGACGAGATCGCCGAAGTCGCCCGCGCCCATGGTGCCGACGTGCCGTTCATGCGCCCTCTGGAACTATCGGACGACTACACCGGCACCATCCCGGTCATCGCCCACGCCATCGGCTGGATGAACCGTAACGCGGGGCCGGTGGACTTCGCCTGCTGCCTCTACGCCACCGCACCCTTCGTCCAGGCCGAAGACCTGCGCCGCGGGTTCGACCTGCTGCACCGAAGCGGCGCCGATTACGCGTTCTCCGTTACCCGCTACCCCTTCCCGATCCAGCGTGCCATCCGCATTACCACTGATCGGCGGGTGGAGATGTTCAACCCCGGATACTTCAATGCCCGCTCGCAGGACCTGGAAGAAGCCTTCCACGACGCCGGCCAGTTCTACTGGGGCCGCGCCGCCGCCTGGCTGGCCGGCAAGCCGCTGTTCTCCCATGACGCCGCCCCCGTGCCACTGCCACGCCATCGCGTGCAGGACATCGACACCGCCGAAGACTGGGAACGCGCGCAACTGATGTTTGCTGTAATGCGTCAACAGGACAACAGCTAAACGGAGACACACCATGCAAGTTGCCATAGATTTGCCCAACGACCTCGTTGCCTTTCAAGGTGCCGCAGACACCCGTCAGGAGTTGCGGACCTCTTACGCGTTGTGGCTCTTCCAACGCGAGCGCGTCACCCTCGCAAAAGCTGCAGAGGTGGCCGGGGTGTCGCTCTATGAGTTCATGAACTTGTGCAAAAGTAATCAGGTCCCCGTGATCGATATGAGCCGTGACGAACTGACGGCAGAGCTCGAAGGGCTCGGGAAAGCATGATTCTCATCGCGGATGCCTCCGCCCTGATCGCCCTGTCGGCCTCTGACATCAGCCGCACCCTTATTGAAACTGTCCTCGAACTGGCGGGCGAATCCGACGCCCTCCGATACCCGCGCCCATGAAGATCACCTTCCGCACCGACGCCTCGCTGCAGATCGGCACCGGCCACATCATGCGCTGCCTGACGCTGGCGGACGCCCTGCGCGAACGCCGTGCCGAATGCCATTTTCTCTGCCGCGCGCATGAAGGTCACCTCATCGACTACATCCGCAGCAAAGGCCACACCGCCCATTCCCTCCCTGCAGAAGCGGTTCCGCCGCGATCCCCCGCCGATCTCGCCCACGCGCCCTGGCTCGGCGCCACCCAAGCACAAGATGCCAAGTTCTGCTTGCCCATCCTGGCGGCACTACGTCCAGACTGGCTGATCGTCGACCACTACGCGCTTGACGCCCGCTGGGAGCGCGCCCTGGCACCGCACTGCGACCGCCTGATGGTGATAGACGATCTCGCCGACCGACCTCACGCCTGCGACCTGCTCCTCGACCAGACCTTAGGCCGCGAGGCGGCAGACTACCGCCCCCTCGTGCCTGCCGCCTGCCGCCTGCTGTGCGGCTCGCAATACGCCCTGCTACGCCCTGAGTTTGCGGCCCTGCGCTCTGACAGCCTGCAGCGCCGCGCCCGGCCTGCCTTGCGCGAGTTGCTGATCACCATGGGCGGCGTCGACAAGGACAACGCCACCGGGCTGGTGCTGAAGGCACTGGGCGCTTGCCCATTGCCTGCGGACTGCCGAATCACGGTGGTCATGGGCCCAACGGCGCCGTGGCTGGACGAGATCCGCAAACAGGCGCAGGACATGCCCTGGCCGACTCGCGTGCTGGTCGGCGTAAGCGACATGGCGCAACTAATGGCCGACAGCGATCTGGCGATAGGGGCGGCAGGGGCGACATCATGGGAGCGGTGCTGTTTGGGCTTGCCCACGATCATGCTCGTGCTGGCAGCGAATCAATGCAAAGTCGCCCAGGGGCTGGAGCGATCGGGTGCGGCAAAGCTCATCAAGCTTGGCCATAGTGGAACGACGCAGTTCAGGGAATCGCTTCGTTTATTGATCAACGATGTCGCGCAACTTATGAACATGAGTGATTGCGCCGCGAGCGTCGTCGATGGATCAGGTGTGGATGCTGTCATGCGGCAAATGGAAGTCGATGGTGCGTGAAGCTACCGTAGCCGGCGTTCGGCCAATGAACGAAAGCGATCTTGAGCGGATTCTGTCTTGGCGAAACCATCCTGAGGTTCGCCGCTACATGTACACGCAGCATACGATCTCGATCGAGGAGCACGCCCGTTGGTTCGCCCGGGCATCGCAGGATCCGGAAAGGCATCTCCTCGTGTTCGAGATCGACACCACGCCGATGGGCTTCATCAACATCCATCAGATCGCGAGCGGCGGTATCGCCGACTGGGGGTTCTACGCAGCACCGGATGCGCCCAAGGGAACTGGTCATGTACTTGGGCAGGCCGCTTTACGGTATGCCTTCAAGGAGGCGGGGTTGCACAAGCTGTGTGGCCAGGCACTGGATTTTAACGAACCCTCTATCCGCTTCCATCTGAACCTCGGTTTCCAGCGCGAAGGCGTTCTGCGTCAACAACACTTCGACGGCCAGCAATACCACGACGTGGTGTGCTTCGGCCTGCTCGCCAACGAGTGGCATCAAGCAAATTGAGAGAAAAAACCGATGTCGAACATTCCTAACATTTCCATCGCCGGGCGTCGGATCTCCGCCGACACGCCGCCCTACGTCATCGCCGAGCTCTCCGCCAACCACAACGGCAAGCTTGATACGGCGATGAGGATCATCGAGGAGGCGAAGAGGGCCGGCGCCGATGCGGTCAAACTTCAGACCTACACCGCCGACACGATCACCTTGGACAGCGACGCCGAAGAGTTCCAGATTCACGGCGGCCTGTGGGACGGCAAGACGCTCTACCAGCTCTACCAGGAAGCCCACATGCCCTGGGAGTGGCACAAGCCCCTGTTCGAGCACGCCCGCAAGCTCGGCATCACCATCTTCAGTTCGCCCTTCGACAACACCGCTGTCGACCTGCTCGAAGACCTCAACGCCCCGGCCTACAAGATCGCCTCCTTCGAAGCGGTCGACCTGCCGCTGATCAAATACGTCGCCGGCACCGGCAAGCCGATGATCATCTCCACCGGCATGGCCGATGCCGAGGAAATCCAGGAGGCCATCGACGCCGCGCGCGAAGGCGGCTGCAAGGAACTCGCCATTCTCCACTGCGTCAGCGGCTACCCCGCGCCGGCGGAAGACTACAACCTGCGCACCATCCCCGACATGATCGCGCGCTTCGGCCTGGTCACCGGCCTGTCCGACCACACCCTCGACAACACCACCGCGATCGCCAGCGTGGTTCTAGGTGCCTCCATCATCGAAAAGCACTTCACCCTCGACCGCAGCGGCGGCGGACCGGATGACAGCTTCTCGCTGGAACCGGCGGACCTGGCAGCACTATGCCGCGACAGCAAGACGGCCTGGGCAGCACTGGGGAAGGTGGATTACGGGCGCAAGTCGAGCGAGCAGGGCAACGTGAAGTTCAGGCGGTCACTTTACTTTGTTAAAGACCTGAAGGCAGGGGATGTGATAACGGCGGATGCTGTGAGGAGTGTAAGGCCGGGGTTTGGGTTAGCGCCCAAATATCTCGAGTCTTTGATTGATAAGAGGGTGTTGATGGATATATCAACCAATCAGCCAGTTACATGGGATGTGTTTGGGTTGGCCTAGCGAACTGGTGAAAGCTCTTTACACTCAGTGAAACGGGCCGAATTTGCAGTGTTCTTGCTAGATAAGCCATTCATTCTTCGTTCATCGACCTCGTGTTTCGAGGGAATTTCAGCCCTCGAAATGTGTTGTTCACCATCCCGCTAGAGATGAAATAATTAATTTATTTATAGGCTCTGCTTGCCGGGTAAATTCGGAGTTGACTTTGCTTTCGTGGGCTGTATAACTGCATGTTACTTAACAGTGGCTAAACTATCATCCCGCCTTGACCTTAGGGTGGCCATTTGGTTAATTATTCGGAATGCGATAGCTGGCGCAATGCTTGCCGGAGCAGGCTTCCGATTTTCAGAGCCGCCATAAGAGTGGGGCCAGCACTATAAATAATTTTTCAGGCAGCGACTCAACCATATTATCAGAGCGCCAAAAAGGGTGCGGGAATATAAATAAGACCGGATTAATCTTGATTCGGAAAGTGCCATCTGCCCAAGTAGCCGCTGACCAAGCCGATAGCCTGAAAGATATCGAAAATAAGCATTTATAATTAATTATGTCGCCATCACCTCAGAAGCCGCAGATAAATATAAAATCACTCTTTATTGTCGCTAATCCATTGCAGATCTTGATGTCAGCAGCCATCATAAGGCAGCTCGGTATTGCAGGGGAGTCAATTTTAATAATACATGATGGATTTGCTGGCGCAAAAGAAATATCAGATAGATTCTCTCCGGATGAGATCAATCTGAACGGACTTCAGGTAGCCTATGTAAAACAGCGTAAAGACGCATTTTTTTTTGCCAACAGAATAAAACCAAGAGAAATCTTTGTCGATGGCGATGTGGGTTTTAAGAATTTCATAACTCTAATGCTGCTTAAGGCATTTAATGATAGGCTTAAGATATCCGTATTTGAGGAAGGAATCGGAACCTATAGGAATGATCTATACAGCGGCGCAAAAAAGAGAGTCTTTCAAATTATTGGGATTGGGGTACATTTTGGAGGATCCCGACTAACCTCGTGCGTGTATGTTACAAGCCCAAGCCAATATAATTCTGTTTTCCCGGAAAAGGCGGCACGCACTCGCCTTATAAAAGATGGGCCCAAGAATATCATTTCAATGCATAAAGATGCATGGATAAGCATCTTTGGTTATAAACCGGTAAAAAGCCCGCATTCAAGCGAGTGCAATATATATATATCAGACTGGAACCTCAAGGCGGAATCGCTGAAAAATATATTTAAGTGGGAGGGTGATTATTATGTAAAGCTTCACCCTCGCTGCAATGATGAGGTTGAAATTCCGGATGTTATTGTCCTAGAAAGCTCGGCACCAGCAGAAATGATACTTTCCGACTTGTCTGAAAAATACACCAAGGTGCGTGTTTTTCATCATGGCTCCAGCGTTACAAAATATTTTGATGAGCCGAACGTAGACTTTACTATGCTAACTGACTCGCATAAAGCTCCTTAGTCAATTTATGTAGGACTTACGCAAAATATATCCGTATTGGCATATAAATATCAGCCGTTACGGGGTGCAATCGTTGCCTATTAGCCCGGCCATTTTTTATCGAACGGCTACAAACCATGGAAGCCTTGTGTGGCGCGGCAACTGACCCCATGGCCGTACGTTTTATTGTGGCCGGAGTAATATGAAGGCGAGCAGATACTCCGGACTAAAGCCCACGCGTCGGGATTACTGCCAGCTCATAATTGCAACATTGGTCAACTATACGCAAACCTATATGGCCGAGCACCAACCGGCTTTCTCGCATGACGCCATAAACCGTTACCTCATGACGGACGACGTCTCGCAAACTGCCGTCTGGCAATCAGTCGCACACCTCGTCCGTCGCAGCGGGAATGCCTGCCTTATATTCGACGACAGCGTGCTGGACAAGCGCCACTCCTTCAAGATAGAACGGGTGAGGAGCCAATATAGCGGCAACGAACATGGCGTCGTGAAAGGCATCGGCGTGGTCAATTGCCTGTATGTCAACCTGGATACTAACGACTATTGGATCATCGACTGGCGCGTCTACGACCCCGCCGGCGACGGCAAGACCAAACTCGACCACGTGCGGGACATGTTCGCTGATGCCATGGCCAGCAAACACCTCCCGTTCCGCGCCGTCCTGATGGATTCCTGGTACGCCACCAAGGACTTAATGATGCACATCGACCAGGCCGGCAAACTGTTTTGCTGCCCATTGAAATTCAACCGAAAGGTGGATGACAGCCAAGGCAAAAACCCCTATAGGCCGGTTTCCGAGCTGGATTGGTTCAGCGACGAAATGCTGCGCGGCAAGCTTGTGAAAATACATGGTTTCCCGATGGATTACAAGGTGAAACTGTTCCGGGTTGCGGCGACCAACCGCACGGAATATGTCGCCACCAACGACCTGTCGCAGGATTCTGCCGTCGCCGTAAAAGATACGTGCGGGATCCGCTGGAAAATCGAGCAATACCATCGTGAGGGCAAGCAAATGCTCGGCTTGGAGAAATGCCAATGCCGCAAGGCCCGCGCACAGAAGAACCACATCGGCTGCGCGATACTCGCCTGGCATTGCCTGACAAATCTTGCCAGAAAAATCAAAACAAACATCTACGCCCTGAAAAAAAGACTTCTTTCCGAGTACATGAAGAAGGAACTTAAAAACCCATCAATACCCTTTTCTTTCGTTTGACTAAAAATCATTAAAAGCCGGGGTTCTGCGGAAGCTTACACTTCTTGCGTAAGTCATTTTATGGTAAAAAATGGCTTGTGAACGTAGGCTTCCCCAGAACCGCTACAAGTTGAAAATAGAGACCTCTGAGCATTTTGAGGTTTGGAATGAGGAAGTCATGATTCAGCGAGAGCCAGATCGTGGCGATTCTGAATGAAGGTGATTCAGGGATCCCGGGTGCGGAGATCTGTCGCAAAAACGGCATCAGTACGGCGCTCTACTACCAGTGGAAAAGGAAATACGGCGGTGTTTCGGTCAATGAACTGAAACGGATCCGAGAGCTTGAAGAGGAAAATGTGCGTCTCAAGCGCATGTATGCCGACCTTGCCCTTGAGAACACCGCTATCGAGGACGTTCTCTCGCGAAAGCTCTAACGCCGGACGCAAAGAGAATGGTGATGGACGTCTTGGTGACGGAAGATCAACTTTCAAAGGCCGGGGCTTGCAGAATTGCAGCTCTGTCGCGTACGGCGATCTATCGGCCAACTGTGGATTGGGCTAAGCGAGATGCTGGCCCTCAGCGATGTCGCGTTGGAGAGCGGACCCGTTGGGGGCTTCTGGAAGTGTTTCTATCGGCTTCATGGCGATGGTCACTCTTGGAACCATAAGCGTGTTCATCGGGTGTACTGCCATATGTGCGCCTCAACCTTCCGCGCAGAACGAAGAGACGCAAGGTAGCTCGGCCTGCGCGACCCCTGGAGAGAGTGGATGCTCTCAATCAGATGTGAGGGCTCGATTTCATGCATGACCGTTTGTATGATGGTCGTCCATTTAGGGCTCTGAATGTGATCGATGAAGGGAATCGCGAGGCGCTGAGGATTGAAGTCGGCACATCCCTTTGGTCAGGACGATTGATTCGCACGATGGATCAATTAATCGAGGTACATGGGACCCCGACAGCAATTCGCATGGATAACGGCCCAGAAATGACCTCAGAGAGGCTTGTTGAATGGGCCAAAAGCCAAGGGCATCGTACTTCGCTATATTCAACCAGACAAGCCGAACCAAAATGCCTTCATCGAGAGGTTCAACAAGAGCTTTAGGTCGGAAGTGCTGGATGCGTATCTCTTTAACAGTCTTTCGGAGGCCCAAGAGATCGCCGAGCACTGGATGATGGATTGCAACGAAAAGTGCCCACATGAGTCCCCGGGAAATGTACCACCCACCATATGCATGCCCAGGTGTTTTAACGGACGATGTCTATAGTTTTGAACTGTAGCCTTGACGGGGAAGCCTACGTGAGGTTGCATGACCATTAAAAACAGATTATTTCTGGTGACTTTTTCTGCGGACTTCTTATGGCTGCCACATACGGACGCACTTCAAAAAAAATAAAGTATCCCGCATTATTATGCCTGTCGTTTTTGGTTTCAATATTTGGTTTTTCGTATTTATTTTCCGGTGCTTATCAACTTGGTGACCAAGTTTTTTATCGTGCTCTATACGCAGAACTTGAGCATGCTTCAATAGAAGATGTATCATCCCTTCAACTGTTCTACACTGGCTCATCAGAGCCCATTTATGGGTTGCTTGCATGGGTGGGTTCACGATTGTCGATAGAAAAAGATATATACTTTTCAGTAATAAATTCACTGTTTTGCTTGACTCTGCTGAAAGTTCTTCTAAGGAATTTGGTGGAAAAACTATATATAGCTCTGTCGTTCTTGAATTTTTACCTTTTTGTTCTTATTGGTCCTGCTGAGCGCCTGAAGGTGGCGTTTTTCTTTGTGCTCTTGGCCATGGTAGTACCTAAAATAATAACAAGAGTTAGTCTTTTGGCCGCGGCACTGCTCAGTCATTTTCAGATTATCATAGTTATTGGGTCGTGGCTCGCGAGCCTAACAAGCCGAATGTTGTCTGGTAATATTATCCAAAAAATAAAGTTAATTAAATTTTTGTTGGGTGGCGCTGCATTATCAATTTCTTGCGCATGGTTTTTTTCAGCCTTCTCATCTGAGTTAGGTTCTAAATTTGAAGCTTATCATGCCAATCATGGGATAGCATCAATCTTCAGTATTTCGTTGCTGGCGGCCATTGCTATTGTGATCTTAAAAAAAAGGCTTGAAGTGCTTCTTTCTTTGTTTGCTACTGGCGTGGCTGCAAGCTTTGTTGGTTCAGAGAGAGTCAACATGATAGCTTTTTTCCTTTTTTCCTTTTTTGTCATAAAGGAGCGGCGGGCAGGACATCCACTTGTTATCGCTCTCATGGTCTACTTTGCAGTAAAAGGCGTGATTTTCGTGACAAAGGTGTTTCTTTTAGGGACAGGCTTCTAGTTTTTTGATGGTAAAATGAGGATTTAGGAGCATGTTTGGTTGTGATGTATTGGTTATTCAGTATGGAAGTGCTTTGTGTTAGCGACTATTTCCTGCCAGGATTTCTTGCGGGCGGACCAATTACAACGCTCGTCAACATGCGCAAGCAGCTAGCTGGCCAGGTTACCTTTTCAATATTTACTCGCGATCGTGATCTTGGGTCAGATATAAAATATGAAAATATCGACACAAATCGATGGCTGGAAACCCCGGACGGCCCGGTATACTACGCCACTCCAAATACCTTCGGGTCATATGGTCTGAGAAAGGCGCTTGCAACGCGTGAGTTTGATATCATTTATTTTAATAGCTTTTTTAGTCCTCATGCTTCTATCTTACCCTACCTCACTGTTCGAGGGCACCTACCTAAGCGACGAATGCTTATAGCGCCTAGGGGTGAATTTTCACTTGGGGCACTTGCGGCCAAAAAGCATAAGAAACTCGCCTTTATGTCATTGGTTCGACTCTTGGGGCTCTATCGCGACGTCCTTTGGCATGCATCAACTCCAATGGAGGCCCGAGACATCCTCCGACAGTTTCCCAATGCGGCAGATCGTATTCTTGTGGCTGCTGATCCTGTTCTTGCCTCCCCACCTAATGCAAATACATTACGCATGAACAAGCTCGTCGGGCGCTTGAGGATCTGTTTCATCTCGCGAATCTCCCCGATGAAGAACCTTGATGGGTTGATTCGCATGCTTTTTTCCATGCCTGTCCCCATAGAACTCGATATATTTGGACCTATCGAGGATAATGCCTACTGGCAGCTATGCCAACAAGGTCTTGCTATGCTGCCTGAGAATATTCAGACAAGAATGCATGGGCCTATTGATCCAGCAATGGTGTCGGACACGTTCCTCCAATATGACCTATTTGCTTTTCCTACACACGGTGAGAATTTCGGCCATGTCATCTATGAGTCGCTACGCGCAGGGACCCCTGTGCTCATTAGTGATCAGACTCCGTGGAAGTCTGACGAGAGTGGCGCAGTAACTGCGCTCGCTATCGATGATGAAAGTGGTTGGCGCAGCGCTATCCTGAAGGCCGCCATGCGCACGCCTGAAGAGCACGAACGAGTTTGTAGCGCGGCACTTGACTATGCCAATCGCTATGCCAATAAAACAGGATCGCTCACGGAAAATTTAGAGATGTTTCGCAAAGTACTCCTTCATCGAGAGCCCTATGAACAATAAAGATATGCGCGTTCTCGTCCTTGGTGCATCGGGAATGCTCGGAAATGCGGTAATGCGTTTTTTCGCTAAAAGTAAGGGCTTTGATGTGGTTGGTTCGGTTCGCTCTTTTAGTGTCAAACCTAATGTACCTTTTAGTTTCGCGGAGAAAATGATAGTCGGGCATGATCTTATGAATCATGACCATCTGATGGATCTCTATATCCGCGCTCGGCCGAACATTGTCATTAATTGTGTGGGTTTGGTAAAGCAGCTTCATCAGGCTAACGATCCACTTGAGGCAATCCCAATCAATGGGCTGCTACCTCACCGCCTAGTGCGGCTCTGTGATTTGTCAAAATCTCGTCTCATACATATCAGTACGGATTGTGTATTTTCAGGATCCAAGGGCTCTTATCGCGAATCGGATCTACCTGATGCAATAGATTTATATGGGCGCACTAAATTACTTGGTGAAGTTGACAGTCCAAATGCAATTACCTTGCGTACATCCATTATTGGTCATGAGCTACATGGATCGCGGAGCCTAATTAACTGGTTTTTATCCCAGGAGGGCAAAGTTAAAGGCTATACAAAAGCCATATTTTCAGGGCTCCCGACAGTTGAGGTTGCGCGAATCATTAGGGACTTTGTGGTTCCAAACACTCGCTTGCGTGGTCTTTATCATCTTTCCGCTCAGCCCATTAGTAAATATGAGCTGTTGAAAACGGTTGCATCGGTTTATGAGAAGAGCATCATATTAGTTCCGGACGAGTCTGTTGTGATTGATCGATCACTTGATTCAAGCTTATTTCGCTCAGAGACAGGGTATAACCCTGAGCAGTGGCCTGAATTGATCAGGCGTATGCACCAATTTCAATAAAAGGACAATCTCATGTTTTGTGGTAAGACGTTACTAATTTCTGGTGGAACGGGCTCATTTGGTAATGCTGTTCTCAGGCGATTTTTGGGATCAGGTCTGCGTGAAATTCGTATATTTAGTCGTGATGAAAAAAAGCAAGATGATATGCGAAAGAAGTACAATGATCCAAAGTTAAAGTTTCATATAGGCGATGTACGGGATTTTCGCAGTGTTGATCAAGCCATGCGTGGCGTTGACTTCGTCTTCCATGCTGCAGCACTAAAACAAGTGCCTTCATGTGAATTTTATCCAATGCAGGCAGTCCAGACCAATGTTATTGGGACGGAAAATATACTTATTTCTGCAATTTCCTCTGGGGTCAAAAGGGTGGTTTGTCTTAGCACAGACAAAGCAGTCTATCCAATTAATGCTATGGGAATCAGTAAGGCCATGATGGAAAAGGTGATGGTTGCCACTAGTCGTAATCTGGATGGGTCAGGAACGGTGATATGTGGTACCCGATACGGGAACGTGATGGCCTCACGAGGATCTGTTATACCATTGTTCGTGGATCAGGTGCGAGCCGGGCGCCCAATCACCATCACTGATCCTGCAATGACCCGCTTCATGATGACTTTAAATGATGCAGTAGATTTGGTCCTTTATGCGTTCGAGCATGGGCATAATGGTGACATCTTTGTTCAGAAAGCTCCGGCTGCCACAGTAGAAACACTTGCGCATGCTATTCTTGATCTCATGAACAAGAAGGAGCATCCTCTCAAAATTATCGGAACCCGCCATGGTGAAAAGCTTTATGAAGTGTTGTTGAGCCGAGAAGAGCTGGCTGCTGCTGAGGATATGGGGAGCTATTATAAAATTCCACCGGATGATCGAGATTTAAATTATGATAAATACTTCGATCATGGCAATTTGAAATTAACGCGAACCTCGCATGGGGAGGATTACAATTCCCACAATACCATCAGGTTGGATAAAGAGGCTATGAAGAATCTCCTCTTGAAGCTGGACTTTATGAACCGAATTGTGAGTGGTGAATATGTCGAAGCTGAGGGTTGATGATGAGAAAACTTAAAGTCATCACCGTTGTAGGAACCCGGCCTGAGATTATACGTCTGTCGCGCGTGTTCGCGGCACTCGACGAGTATTGCGAACATGTGCTGGTGCACACTGGCCAGAACTATGACTACGAGCTGAACCAGGTCTTTTTCGAGGATCTGGAGGTGCGCAAGCCGGATTATTTCCTGAACAGCGCTGAGGGCAGCACGGGCGCGGCACACACCATCGGCAACCTGATCATCGCTGTGGATCGGGTGCTGAATGAGGTGCAGCCCGAGGCCATGCTGGTGCTCGGCGACACCAACAGCTGCCTGTCAGTGATTCCGGCCAAGCGGCGCAAGATACCCATCTTCCACATGGAGGCCGGCAACCGCTGCTTTGATCAGCGCGTGCCCGAGGAAACCAATCGTCGTATTGTCGACCATACCGCCGACATCAACCTGACCTACAGCACCATTGCGCGTGACTACCTGTTGCGCGAGGGTTTGCCGCCCGACCAGGTGATCAAGACCGGCAGCCCGATGTTCGAGGTGCTGCACCACTATCGGCCGCGTATCGAGGCCTCGGACGTACTGCAGCGGCTGGGCCTGGCGGAACAAGGCTATTTTGTCGTCAGCGCGCACCGCGAGGAGAACATCGAGTCGGCGCGATCCTTCACCAAGCTGGTGGCGGTGCTCAACGCGGTGGCGGAAGACCATGGCCTGCCGGTAATCGTGTCGACCCATCCGCGCACGCAGAAGCGTGTGGATGCGACTGGCGCGGCCTTCCATTCACTGGTGCGACTGCTGAAACCACTGGGCTTCCACGACTATGTGAAGCTGCAACTGTCGGCCAGGGCGGTATTGTCGGACAGCGGCACGATCAGTGAGGAGTCGTCGATCCTCAATTTCCCGGCACTGAACCTGCGCGAGGCACACGAGCGCCCGGAGGGCATGGAGGAAGGCGCGGTGATGATGGTCGGGCTGGAGGTGGGCCGCGTGCGCCAGGGGCTGGCGATCCTCCGGTCGCAGCCGCGGGGAGAGGAACGGGGGCTGCGGCTGATAACGGATTACAGCATGCCAAACGTGAGCGACAAGATCGTGCGGATACTTCATAGCTACACGGATTATGTGAAGCGCGTGGTATGGAAGGAATATTGAGGCGGATATCAGCATGAGGATTGTGCTGATTGCCGATACCTTTCCGCCGCTGCGTACCTCGGGCGCGGTGCAGTTGCGCGATTTGGCACGTGAATTCGTGTGCCAGGGGCACGAGTTGACCGTGCTGCTACCTTCATTCGACATCGCCGGGCCGTGGGCAATGGAGGATTTCGATGGCGCTCGTGTGATCCGGTTAAGGGCGCCGAAGACCAAGGACATCGACTATGTACGACGCACGATCAACGAGTTTCTCATGCCGTTTGCGATGTTGCGCAACCTGCGCCGCAGCCCACTAGCCGGCGAGACATGGGATGGTGTCGTGTGGTATTCGCCGACGATCTTTCTGGGACCTGTCGCGAGCGCGTTGAAAAAATTAGGCGGCTGTCGGGGCTATCTGATCATCCGCGATATCTTTCCCGAGTGGGCGGTCGACATGGGGCTCATGGGGCGCGGTCTGCCTTACCATTTTTTTGCCACGGTAGCACGTTACCAATATTCGGTGGCCGATGTCATTGGCGTGCAGACCTCTGGCAATTTGGCGTACTTCAAGGGCGGGTTAAAAGGTTCCGGTCGACGTTTGGAGGTGTTGCAAAACTGGCTGGCGGATGCTCCGGTATCGAATTGTTCCATCTCGCTGGCGGAAACGTCATTGGCGGGACGCAGGATATTCGTGTACGCCGGCAATATGGGTATCGCCCAGGGCATGGATATTTTTCTTGATCTGGCTGAGCGCCTTCGGTCATGTCAGGATCTTGGCTTTCTGTTTGTCGGCAGAGGGAGCCATGCCAGGCGCCTTGCTGCCGATGCCGAGTCACGCGGGCTCGATAATGTGTTGTTCCACGATGAGATCCACCCGGATGAAATTCCTGGTCTGTACACGCAATGCGCGGTGGGTCTTGTCGCACTGGATCCTAGACATAAATCCCACAACATACCGGGCAAGTTCTTGACCTACATGCAGAGTGGGCTGCCTGTCCTGGCGAACATAAATGCAGGCAACGACCTGGCTGACATGATCCGTCAGGAGAATGTCGGTCGCGTCTGCGAAGCGGGGGCCATCGAAACGCTTGAACGGCTTGCCCTTGAGCTTATCCATGATCTGGATACGGATGTGGGCATGAAATCACGTTGCAGAGCGCTTTACTCCACATTGTTTTCGCCAGAAATGGCAGTCAGGCAAATCGTTGCTGGGCTTGATGGCGAATCCGTTCATACGTGATGAATATAAAAGTATTCTCAACGGGGTATCTGAATGATCTTGTCCACCAAGCCATGGTGGCTCCAAGGCGTCGGCAGCACAGGAATGTCCACGCCGATTACACCGATCCTTGCCAGCGGCTGTTCAATGCCATTGAGCCGGACAGTTACCTACGTCCCCACCGTCACGGCGCGGAACAAGGCTCGGAGACCATGATTGCCGTGAGAGGCCTCATGGTGCTCGTCGTTTTTGATGGGGATGGGAACATCGAAGGGGCTCATCCTTTTGGCTCATGTTCCCATGCCGCGAATGCTGATGTGGCGGCGGGCGTGGAAACGCCGCCAGGCGTGTGGCACACCGTGGTGGCCCTGACGCAGGGATCAGTATTATTCGAGGTCAAGGCCGGGCCATTCGATCCACATGCCGCCAGATTCTATGCTCCCTGGGCGCCGGAGGAGGGCACCCAGGAGTGCGATGTCTTTTGGAAAAACCTTGTCAAAGAAATTGAAAAAATCCTGCTATCCCGCTGAGCATGGATATCAACCACTATTTTCAGCTGTTCTGCATCGTCTTGGCCATCGCCTCGCTTGGTCTGCTGGGGTTGTCTGAGGAGAAAAGCGTTCGATATGACGGCTGGTTGTTTGCGCTGTTCTCCACCTTATTGATGGCCTTCGCCACCTTTCGCCCACTTGGGGTTGGCCTGGATGATTCAGCTGGGTATTCGCGATTCCAGTTCAATTCGTCTTGTCCCACACTGGAATGCGGTCGAGTTCTCCAGGGGCAGCGTGACATTCTGTGGTATTCGTTGATTGGTCTTCTGAAATCATTTCATGCCAATCCGCAGATCGTGTTATGGCCCGCAGGGCTAGGGCTGGGCCTTAAACTATGGGTCGTGTATCGGCTTTGTCGTCACCGCTGCCTTGCATTGCTGTTCTATGTCGCATGTTTTTATATCATTCATGATGTAACTGCCTTGCGCGTTTCGCTGGCGATCAGCATCTATCTGTTGGGGTTTTACCTGTTGGTGAACCAGAGGCTATGGCGGGGGGGCGGCGTGTTGGTGACCAATGGCTTTTTCCATCAGCAAGCCTTTCTGGCGCCCTTGCTCGTGACCGGTCGTTGGTTACGTTGGTCGCCGTTTCGTGTGGCATGGGGGCTTTTGTTGCCGCTGGTGCTACTGACAATGGCTTTATACCCGAATGATACCCTGTTCAAGTGGCTGGTGGCACAACCTTGGGGGCACTCGTTAGCGAATCTATTGTTTGGGGTGTTCTACGTTCACCAGAAACTGCACGGCCAGTATGATCAGGTACGCTTGTGGCCAGTGGTGGTACCACCGACATTATTATTGATGACCTGGTTGTTGCCGGATTTGCAGTCAGTACGCCGCGAGCTTTTTCGTTATACGGCCACCAGCCTGGTGATGGCCGCCTGGCTGCTGTGGGCCTATGCGGTAATACCGGAGGTTCAGTTACGGTTCTGGCATTTTTTCCTGGTGCCGGTCGTTTTTGTGATTGGCAACGCTCGGCTGACGCGCTGGAAGCTGTTGGCCATATTGGGTCTGTCTGCGGTCTATGTAGTCAAGTACACGTTCATGCATGATTTATTGCTGGACCAGCGGCATCTGCTGGCGCATCAGTCGACGGGTGGCCAGATATTGGTCAAGACACCCGGGATTCCTTGTGGTGAGGATTGCGGTTTGAGGATCACGCAAGGCACGAAGGTTTCACTGGTCGCCAAGCCCGACAAAGGATACCGATTCGATCGTTGGCTGTCGGGGTGTGATGGTGTGACTCCGGCTTGTCAACTGGTTCTGGATGTCGATCAGAGCGTGCGCGCCGCTTTTATTCCTGTTCGCCCACTTTCCTTGACGGTCAAAGGGCAGGGTGGTGTGGCCATTCGCTCCGCTGGCAAGGACATCCCCTGCAAGCTGCCTTGCAGTCCGGAGCTGGATCAGGGGGCCGTCGCTGAATTGCGCGCGCAGCCGGCCAAGGGCTTTCGTTGGTTTGGTTGGGCGGGGCGTTGCGCGGGGCAGGAGGCGGTGTGCCATTTGACGATGGATGGTGCATACAGCGTCGAGGCCCAGTTTGTCCCGGTCTTTGCGGTGGTTGTGGCCAGGCCTGAAGGCGGTCGTGTTCTCTGGGACGATGCCAGCGCTGCCAGTTGCCCTGATGCCTGCCAGAAAACGCTGGATGCCGGATCGGTGGTTCGCCTGCGGGCGGAACCCGAGGCCGGATATCGATTCGAGCGCTGGAGTTCCGGCTGCCAGGGCGAGCAGCCCGTTTGTTCCTTCACGCTGGGAGGGGCGACGAACGTATCCGCCAGTTTTGCGAAGACAATTGCCACGGATGTGACGCCGAGCGATGCGGGGCAGGTTTTGCAACCATAGGGTTGGCCTATGGACGGGATTGCGCCGGGTGTCTGGAAGGCGGGGAGGCGCAGACATGGATGGCCCGGCCAGCCGAGGGCCCGGGTGGGGCAGCCGGCGGCCATCGGTGACGGCTTGCTTCGTCGGTTCCAGCCGTGCGGAGCATGGGACGTCGGCTGGGCGAGGTGTGGGAGGCCCGCCTTCCGCTCCGATTCCGGGGAACTGGCCGGTTGATGAGGGGACACCATTGTCTCCTTGACGTCTGTTGTCCAGTCGGGGCAACAATTGGCCGGGATGTGCCGATAGCCTGAGGTCCCTCGCGTTACTCGGAACGACACATGATGCTGGGAGATCACATGTGGTGGTGGATATCTCGGGACAGCGCACGTCCCGTGCCGTAAGGCAACAGGCGGTTGGTGTCATCCTGAAGGCGCATGGCGACCAGCAGCATCTCTGGCGTTTTGCTACAACTGGTTCTTCGGGTCCACCGGGTGCCAGGTTTGTGGGGGCACTTCACTGACCGGAATCGGGCCGCAGATCGGTGTTGTCGCGGCGCGGTATCCGGTCGGGGCATGCACAATGGGCCCCGTATCCCGCCCGAGGTACGATGGACATCCTCATGCGCAAACAGCGGATTTTTGGACCGGCGGTAACCTGTCGGCCACACAACGCCTGATGAGATCAACACGTTGGTTCCTGTCTCTGTCCGACATCATGCCGCCGAGTCAACAGGCGTGCGCATAACCCTGGTCCTGGTCAACTGGAACCAGCCGGCGCATACGCTGGCCTGCCTGGACTCCCTGCTGCGACTGCAGGGGCCGCAGCCGGAAGTGATCGTCTGCGACAACGGTTCCGACCACGACGCCTACCGGATGCTGGAGGCCGGCATCGGCGCCTGTCGGGTTCCGCCGCGGGCGGATTGGCGGCCCTACCGGCTGCGTACCCGGATGGCGCATGACGGGGTGGAGGGTTCCGTGGATTCGCACCGCCAGCCGACCCTGACGCTGCTGCGGCTGCCGCGGAATCTGGGCTTTGCCGGCGGGGTCAATGCCTGCCTCCGCCTGGCGCTGGCCGATCCCTTGACGGCATTCGTCTGGGTGCTCAACAACGATACGGTGGTCGATCCCGGCGCCTTGTCGGCCCTGTTGCGGGTCATGGCGGCGCGGCCGGAGGTGGCCTGTTGCGGGTCCACCCTGCTGTACTTCGGGCAGCCGCCGCGCATCCAGGCCGTGGGCGGAATCTATGATCCCTGGCTGGGCCGTACCCGCCACGTGCTGGGTAACCAGCCCTATTCGGCGGCGCGTTGCGCTGCGGTATCGGATGGCGCCTTCGATTATCTGGTCGGCGGGTCGCTGTTTTTCCGCCGCTCGGCACTGGCGCGGGTGGGGCTGCTGGCCGAAGACTATTTCCTGTTCTTCGAGGAGCTGGACTGGTGTACCCGCCTGCGCCGGGAGGCGCCGGAGCTGGCGCTGGGCTATGCGCCGGACAGCCTCGTGTTCCACCACGAGGGGGCCTCGACCGGGATTTCCGCCGCCAACGGGGCCAAGACCTATCGCTACGACATGGACTTCTACTTCCAGCGCAGCCGCTTGCTGTTCGCCCGCCGGCACACGCCGCTGCGCCATGGCCTGATCCGCCTGACCCTGCTGGGCGTGGCCGGCAACCGCCTGCGAAGGCGGCAATGGCGCTCGGTGATCATGGCGCTGGGCCTGCTGGTGGGCTGGCTGCCGCCGGGCTGGATTCCCGAGCCGATCCGCCGCCCCGGGGGCAACCTGGCGATACCCGAGCCAGCGCCTGATTCGGGGCAGGCATGATCGCCATCCCGGATAAAAAGCCGGCTGTCCCGCGCGGGGGACTGGGCCGCATCCTTGCCAACCTGGGTTGGCTGGGCATGGAGCGGATCATCCGCTCGGCGACGGCGCTGTTCGTGACGGTCTGGGTGGCCCGCTATCTCGGTCCCGAGCGCTTCGGCCTGCTGAACTATGCCCAGTCGCTGATCGCCGCCTTCCTGCCGGTGGCGACCTACGGTCTGGGGTCGGTGCTGGTCCGGGATCTGGTGCAGCAACCGGCCGACCGCGGCCGCCTGCTGAGTGCCGCCTTGTTCATCCGCCTGGGCGGGGTGCTGCTGGCCCTGCTGCTGACCTGGGGTTACGCGCTGGGGCTGCCGCGGGCGGAGCCGGACTGGCTGGGGCTGGTGGGCATTCTGTCGCTGAGCTATGGCGCGGTCCTGGCCGACGGGATCGAGTCGGACTATCAGGCCGATCTCCGCAACGGCGCGGTGGTGGCCCTCAAGACCGGCTGTTTTGTCGTTTCCACACTGGCCCGCATCGGCCTGATCCAGCTGCAGGCGGGGCTTCTGGCGTTTGCCTGGGTGATCGCCGCCGAGTCCCTGGCCATCGCGCTGGGGCTCTGGCTGCTGCTGTGGTCGCAGGGCCGGGCCTTTCGCCTGCGCTGGGAGACCGACGGGGTCATTCGGCTGTTGCGGCAGGGCGGCTGGTTCTTCGCGGTGGCCCTGGTGACCGCGCTGTATCGCCGGCTGGATCAGCTGCTGCTCGGCTGGCTGTCCGATGCGCAGGAACTGGGCGTGTATGCGGCGGGCTGGAAGATTCTGGAAGCCTTGAGCTATGGCCCGGTGCTGGCCCTCAGCGTGCTGGCGCCGGTGCTGGCGGCGGCGCAGCGGGAGTCCGGGACGGCGCTGCGGACACGCTTTGCGCGCGCCACGCGCTGGCTGTTCTGGCCCCTGGCCGGCGTCGCCGCCGTCGGCACCCTGCTGGCGACCTGGCTGATGCCGCTGGCGTTCGGCCAGGGATATGCCGGCGCGGGCGGCCCCGTGCAGGTCCTGCTCTGGGCATTACCCCTGCTGGCGCTCAACCTGCTGGGCGGGCAGTGGGCCACCCTGATGCACCGGCCTCGCTATCTGGTGGAGCAGGGCCTGTTCAGTCTGGCAGCCTGCGTGGGACTGGGCGCATGGCTGATCCCGGATCATGGCGCCCGCGGGGCGGCCTGGGCCTTGCTGGGTTCGCTGGCTGGCGCGACGCTGGGGTTCGGCTGGTGCCGGCCGGTGGGGCGGGACATCCTGCGCCTGCAACTGGGCGCCCTGTCGGGTCGGGTCCGCTAGCGCCGCGCCAATGGCGCGGTCGCGGGCCTGCTCTCTTCCCTTCGTTCCTTCCCTTTGTCTCGCGAAACCGGCGCCGGCGCGAGCCTCACGGTCCCATCCGGTTTTCCAGCACCACGAACCAGGGGCGCCGCTCGGTTGGCTTCAGGCGGCCCTGGGCATCCAGCGGATACCAGGTCTTGGAGACCGAGTTGCGGACATTGCCGCCGATCGCCGCCAGGGTGTTGCCCTGGCGTTCGGTGACCAGATCGCAGTGCAGCTTGGTATGGTCGCCGAGCACCGCGCCGGGATCCTGATAGACCGGGATGAAACCGTGGCTGCCGCGCGTGGCGCAGATGAGATCGCCCGCCTGGGGCGCATACTCGGCC
Source organism: Methyloparacoccus sp. NF-16 (assembly GCF_056880625.1). Taxonomy (NCBI): domain Bacteria; kingdom Pseudomonadati; phylum Pseudomonadota; class Gammaproteobacteria; order Methylococcales; family Methylococcaceae; genus Methyloparacoccus; species Methyloparacoccus sp. NF-16. Next base: position 1,548,990 of record NZ_CP174130.1, read on the forward strand.
ACGCGGTGGCTGGCGAAGGCGGCGTCCGGGGAGCCGGCCCGGCTGACGAAATGGCGGACGTAATGCCAGTGGGCGTCGGCGGGCGGGAACTGCCAGCTGTCGAGCCCGGCCTGGCGCATGATCCAGCTGATGAAGGCGGCCGACCAGGGCTCCTTGCAATCGTTGCCGTCCAGCTGGGACTTGCCGACCGCGCTCCAGTAGAGGCCGACCCGGCCGGTCCAGGGATCGCCGTCGTCTTCCCATTTGCCGACGTGCGGGATGCTCTCGCCGGAGTCGTCCAGGCGTATCGTCTGGCGGCCGAAGAAATCCCATTCCTGCCCGGCGATCTTCAGCAGCCGCTGCCGGCCCGACAGCCGCGGGTAGGTCCCCGGCTTGCCGCCGGCTGTCGCGGGTACCGCACCGGCGGGTGCTCTCGCCGGCCCCGGTTTCTTGCCGGCACAGCCGCCGCCAAGGACGATGGCAAGGATCAGCAAAGGCAGGACAAACGGCTTCGGCATGGCGGTCACCGGGGTGGGCGTTGGATTTTCTGGAACCAGGGGCGGTACTGGGCCATGCGGCTGCGCTGCTCGGCGGGCGCCTGGCGCCGGCAGCTTGCCATCTCGTCCGCGTCCGGCGGCGCGCCCCAGCGGATTTCGACGCAGTCGTTGGGGTTGTAGCCCATTTCCAGGGCAGCCCGCCGCGCGAAGATGTCGGCCACCGACAGCTCGAACGGACGGCCGTCGCTGCGGGTGTAGGTGATGCGTTGCCCGGCGATCCGGCGCGCGTGGCGTGCCTCGATGGCGGCGCGGGCTTCCTGCGGGCTGCGGCCGTCCAGGTCGAACAGCTCGGGATGGCGGACGATCTGCCCGGGCAGCCCCGCCAGCACATCCAGGGCGATCAGGAGGCGCAGGTCGCGCGAGGGCGTGGCGTAATCCTCCCACGGGCCCTGGGTTTCGAAGATGGCGGCGCCCCTGGGCATGCCGATCGTGCCGCCCTTGCCCCGGCGCAGGTAGTTCTCGCCATTGTTCACCGCCTCGACCCGCGTTTCCAGCTGCTCGACCAGGGCATCCAGCTTGCTGTCGTAGGCCGCTTCGGGCGCCAGCCCGCGCGGGTTGATCTGCCGGCTCAGCGTGGCATAAAAGTCCTCGGCGGCCATGCCGGCCTGCTGGTCGGAATAGGCAGCCTGCGGGGCATCGACCGCCAGGCGGGCGTTGCCCGGCAGCCACCAGTGCCGATCCTCGCCCACCACGGGCCGGAACGCCTTGAAGCCCGGCCCGGCGCCGGGGATGTCGGCGAACAGGAAATTGCCTTCCCAGAAGCGTTTGCGTGCCACCGAGTTGTCGGGTTGCGCATCGACGGCATAGAGCACGCCCGGCTGGCCACCGGCTTGCGGCTGCCACTTGGCGATGATGAGCGTGTGGCCGTAGGGGTCGGCGTAGACCGTGCCCGGCCACAGCACCTGCCGGTCCAGCGGCACGGGGTAGAAATCGGTGCTTTCGTCGCCGAGGCCGGTGCGGGTGCTGCCCGAGTGGACGGTGTCGGCGATCTGTCGCATCAGTGCGCTGAAGCCGCTGGCGGTCGCGCTGCCGCGGGTAAAGCGGTCGTCGATGATGGGGCGTCCACAGCGTGGCGGCCGGCTGCCGGTTCCCCGGTCGCAGGCCCGGTAGACCACCGGCAGGCCGATTTTCCAGGCGAAGTAGGCGCGGAGGTAGTAGGGCAGGTCGGCGCAATCCGGCGTGGCGGGCAGCCGGCTGTCCTCCCCGGGCGCGAGGTGATCCCGGAGGAAGTTCCGCCCGGGGTCGCGCAGCACGGGTTGCAGCGACGGGAAGCTGAGGCTCTCGCTGGCCGGGGCGTCGAACAGGGTTTCGATCCACGCCGAATAGAAGGCCTCCACCGGCTTCGACCAGCCCATCCCCAGGTCCACGGGGGCGCCGATCGCGTCATGGGGGTCGATCGCGCGGCAGGCGATCACCTCGCCGGCGCGGCGGACCTCGATCTGCAGGTCGCCCGGCAGGCCCGGCGGCAGCTCGCCGGCCAGGCTCCAGGGCGGCCCGCCGCGCCGGATCGTGTCGATGGGCAGGGTTGCGCCATCCGCGGTCCGCAGCGTCAGCGACTCTGCGGGGGCGTCGCTCATGACCGCCATCACCCGGACAGGCTGGCCCGGCGCCGGGCGGGCCGGCGACAGCCAGATGCCGATGCCGTCCGGGCTCGTGCAGGACACGTTCGCCCTGGCCAGGCCGAGGAGGGGCAACACCAGCAGTGCGATGAAAGTGGCGGTGCGAAGGCGATTCCTGGTGCGCGACATGATCCTTTCGGCGGCAAATGACGGAGTTGTCCGAGTATAACCGGCGCACGTGTCGCCGATGTGAAACGCCGTGTCGGTGCATGCGCAACAACCGGTAGCGTATGGTGGATATGACCGAGAGGGGTCGTTGAAATCGGTGAATATCGTCCGCGACAGGGTTGCAATGCCCCACTCTCGCTGATTAAATAGTTTCGTACCGAAACCCTTCGCTGGAGTCAGGAGAGGACCTACCCATGGCGCGCAAGCAATTGGCTTATTACCTGCAAAATCTGTCCCACGATCTGCCGGCCGGCGTCGTGGTCTTCCTGGTCGCGTTGCCGCTCTGTCTGGGCATCGCCATGGCCTCCGGCGCGCCGCTGTTTTCCGGCATCGTGACCGGCATCGTCGGCGGCGTGGTGGTATCGCTGCTGAGCGGTTCGCAACTGAGCGTGTCGGGGCCGGCGGCCGGCCTGACCGTCATTATCCTGCAGGGCATCGAGCAGGTCGGCGGCTTCCAGACCTTCCTCCTGGCCGTGGTGCTGGCGGGCGTGCTGCAACTGGCGCTGGGGTACCTCAGGGCCGGCATCATCGGCGCCTATTTCCCCTCGGCGGTCATCCGCGGCATGCTGACCGCCATCGGCCTCATCCTCATCATGAAGCAGCTGCCGCACGCGGTCGGCTTCGGCGTCGATGCCGTCGTCGACGAGACCTATTCGCCGCAGACGCCGTCCTCCACCCTCTTCGAGATCGGCGACGCGCTGAAGGCCATCTCGCCGGCGGCGACCATCGTCAGCTTCGTCGGCATCCTCATCATGCTGCTGTGGGAAACCTCTTTCTTCAGGAAGAACCGCGTCCTGAGCCTGGTGCCGGGGCCGCTGGTGGCGGTGCTCTGGGGCGTTGCCTTCGAGATCCTGACCCTTGGCACCCCCCTGGAAATCAAGGGGCAGCACCTGGTGAGCCTGCCGGCGCATCAGACCCTCGGCGACCTGGTCGACCATCTGGTCATGCCGGACTTCACCCAGTGGGCCAACGTCAAGATCTATTCGCTGGCGGTCACCATCGCCATCATCGCCAGCCTGGAAACCTTGCTGAGCCTGGAGGCGGTGGACAAGCTGGACCCGTTCCGCCGCGTGGCGCCCACCAACCAGGAGCTGAAGGCGCAGGGTGTCGGCAATATCGTCAGCGGCCTGCTGGGCGGCCTGCCGATGACCTCGGTCATCGTGCGCAGCGCGGCCAATGTCAGCGCCGGTGGTCGCACCAAGGTGGCGAGCATGGTGCACGGCCTGCTGCTGCTGCTGAGCGTCCTGTTCCTGGTCGAGTGGATCAACTACATTCCGCTGTCGGCGCTGGCGTCCATCCTGCTGATCACCGGCTACAAGCTGGCCAAGCCCTCGATCTTTCTCGACATGTACCGGCGGGGGCGCGATCAGTTCCTGCCCTTCATCATCACGGTCAGCGCCATTCTCATCACCGACCTGCTCAAGGGCATTTCCATCGGCATCGTCATCGGCCTGATCTTCGTCATGCGGGCGAACTTCAAGGCGGCCATCAGCCTGACCCAGGACGGCAACAACTATCTGCTGCGTCTGCGCAAGGACGTGTCCTTCCTCAACAAAGCATTGCTGCGCCAGCTGCTCGACCGCATCGAGCCGGGCGGGCATGTGATCATAGACGGTTCGCGTGCCGAGTTCATCGACAAGGATATCCTCGGCGCCATCATCAACTACCTCAAGGCCGCGCAGGACAGCGACGTCACGGTGCATATCCGCAATGTCGCCGGGGTTTCCGGCACGGGGCATGAAGTCGCCATGGCGGGGGCGCTCGGTCCGGGGGATGCCGCACACTGAGCGCGCTGGCGGTCGAGCGATCGGCATTGACCAACCCGCCCCTCCATCGGGGGGCGGGTTTTTCATGCCGGCATGAAGGTGGCAGGTTGCCGCCGGGCGGGGAGGGCTGGCCCGGGCGTTGGTCCGGTAGAGGGGGGTCGGCGGGGAATCGGCTCAGGCCGATTCTTCGGTGTACTGGTAGATCGGGTTGATCTCGCTGCCCGGCGGCAGGTTGATCAGTTCCTTGATGATGCCGTCGTTCAGTCCGTAGACCCAGCCGTGCAGCGTGGGGCGCTGCTCGCGCTTCCAGGCGGCCTGGATGATGGAGGTATGCGCCAGGTTGTAGATCTGCTCGATGACGTTCAGCTCGACCAGGCGATGCACCCGGTCATCCTCGCTGGACAGCGCCTCCAGTTCCTGATGATGCAGGCGGTAGACATCCTTGATGTGCTTGAGCCACTTGTTGACCATCAGCAGGCTTGGGTTCTGCTTCTTCAGGGCGGCGCGGATGCCGCCGCAGTTGTAGTGTCCGCAGACGATGACATGGCTCACCTTGAGCACGTCGACGGCATACTGCAACACGCTGAGGCTGTTGAAGTCGGTCATGATCAGCTGGTTGGCGATGTTGCGATGGACGAACATCTCGCCCGGCTCCGCGTTGACGATGATTTCGGAGGGTACCCGGCTGTCCGAGCAGCCGATCCACAGGACATCGGGTTTCTGCACATCGGCCAGGCGCTCGAAGAAGTTGGGATCGGCGGTGACCTTGTCCTGCGCCCAGGCCTTGTTTTCCAATAACAGTTTCTCGAAGGTTTTCACGGTGACTCCGGTTCTGGTGGGGTTGGGCAGTTGGCCGGGATCCTGATAGTTCCCTGTCGATACTATTACAGCACGATACCCGGGTCCAAACAACCGCAAGCCTAGCAAATAAACCGCCTCCCTGTGCGGGAATGGTTCTTATGAGCCGCTCCGCGTCTGGCAATTTCCCTCAAGACAGCCTTGCAGACCATGATCCCTGATTCAGGCCCGACCGACCCGCGCCTGTCGCGCGCCTTCCGCCATTGTCCGCGCTGCGCCACGCCCGGCCCCGCCATTCTCGACAACCGCCAGTTGCAGTGCCCCTGCTGCGGGCTGCGCTTCTTCTTCAATACGGCGGCCGCGGCCGCGGTGTTCCTGTTCGCCGGCAACCGGCTGGTCCTGGGCATACGGGCCGAGGAACCCCGTCGGGGGTGCCTCGACGTGCCGGGCGGCTTCATCGAGTTCGACGAGAGCGTGGAGGCGGGACTGCGGCGTGAGGTCCGGGAGGAACTGGGTGTCGAGATTCGGGATTTGCGCTATCTCGCCAGCTTCCCGAACGATTACCTGTACGCCGACATTCCCTACAAGACCGCCGACCTGTTCTTCGTCGGCGCGGTGGCCGACCCGGCGCACTTGCGGGCCGCCGACGACATCGCCGAGCTGGTGCTGCTGGAGCCGGCCGCGGTGGACCCGGCGCGGTTTGCCTTCGCCTCCACGCGCCGGGCGTTCCAGGTGCTGCTGGCCGCACTGGCCATCCCGGCGGCGCCGGCCTGATTCAGGCCGGAAAATGCTCGCGGTAGCGGGTCCAGATCAGACGGAAGGAAGCGGTCAGCCCGGCGGTGCCGGAGCGGTTGCGGCGGTCGACCTCGGCCGGTGACAGCCAGGCGCCCGCGGCGATTTCGTCGGCATTGAGCCGCAGCTCGCCGGCATGGACGAGGCGGTAGACCTCTACGAATTCCCAGCCGGTCAGGGCCGAGGCGGGCAGCTTGAACAGGGATGCGGGCAGGTCGGGTGCCTCGATGCCCAGTTCCTCCCGGAGCTCACGCCGGGCGCAGGCATCGTAGCTTTCGCCATGGTCGACATGGCCGGCGGCGGAGGTATCCCACAGCCCCGGATTGATGTCCTTGCTGGCGGCACGCTGCTGCAGGAACAGCTCGCCGCGGGGATTGAAGACCAGGATGTGCACGGACCGGTGCCGCAGTCCCAGGCGATGGATCTCGCCGCGCGCCCGGGGGCCGATGACCCGGTCCTCGCTGTCGACTTCGGTGAGCAACTCGTCAAGCATGTCGGGTCTCCTGGGCGGGTGGCAAGGTTTCTGGCGGGAATGCGGCGGGCAGGCTAGGGCGTGAAGACATCCTCGACCGGCCGCTTGGCGTCCTCCGGGGTCTGGAAGACTTCCCAGCCGCCGCCCAGCGCCTTGTAGATGCCGATCAGGGCCGCCGCGGTGGCGGTCTGGCTCTGCGCGTACTCGCGCTGGTCCAGCAGCAGGCGCCGCTCGGTATCCAGCAGGTTGAGGAAGTCCTCGACCCCCTCCTCGAAGCGGACATTGGCGATTTCATAGGCCTTGGTGCTGGCCTCGGCGGCGGTCTTCAGCAGGGCCTGGCGATCGCGCAGCCGGTCGTAGACGAGCAGCGCGTTCTCGGTTTCCTCCAGCGCGTTGAGCACGACCTGCTGGTAGTTGGCCAGGTAGGTATCGGCATTGGCTTCGGCGGCCTTGATGCGGGCGTACACCTGGCCCAGCTCGAATGCCGGCCAGGTGATGCGCGGCCCCATGTTGTAGGCGCTGGTGCCCGGCGCGCCCAACCCGGTGATGCTGCTGGATTCCAGGTTGAAGGCGCCGACGAAGGTCACGCGCGGGAACAGGTCGGCCATGGCGACGCCGATCCGCGCGGTGGCGCCGGCCAGCTGCCGTTCGGCCGACTGGATGTCGGGACGCCGCCGCAGCAGGTCGGCCGGCTTGCCGATATGGATCAGCGACGGCGCCTCGGGAATGGGCGCGGGCTCGGTCAGCTCCTTGAGCAGGGCGGAGGGAATCTGCCCGGTCAGCACCGAGATGCGGTGGATGTCCTGCCGCACCAGGCTGTCGAGCGGCGGGATCATCGCCAGGGTGGTGTCGTACTGGGCCTTGGCGCGCTGGGTGTCGAACTCGGTGCCGATGCCGGCCTCCTGGCGGGCGATGGTGAGATCCCAGGTGGCCTTCTGGTTTTCCGCGTTGCGCCGGTCGACCGCCAGCTGGTTCTGGTGGCCGCGCATCTCGACGTAGTTGCGGGCCAGTTCGGCGATGATGCTGAGCGTCAGATAGCGGCGGTTGGCCTCGGCGGATTCGATCTCCGCCTCCTTGGACTGCACGTCACGGCGGATGCGGCCCCAGATGTCGACCTCCCACCAGGTATCGAAGCCCAGGGTGTAGAGGTCCAGCCCGCGCGGCACGAAGTCGCGGCGGTTGAGCGCGTCGAAGCTGCGCCGCAGGGTGGTGAAGTTGCCGTGCGCGTTGGCGTGCGGCAGCAGGTTCAGGCCGGCATCCAGGAACAGTGCCCGCGCCTCGCGCAGGTTGGCCTCGGCCATCTTGAGGTCGTAGTTGTTGCGCACCGCCAGTGCGATCAGCTGCGTGAGCCGGGGATCGTCGAATTGCCGCCACCAGTTCCGGTCGGCTTCCCGCAGGTCGTATTCCTGCTCGTCCTGGTTGCCGAAGGCCGATCCCGGGTCCAGTGACGGCCGCTCGTAGGTGGGGCCCACCGGGCAGGCGCTCAGCAGGACCGCGAGTCCCGCAAGCCCGAGCAGGCGTGCCAGCACGGTGATGCCGCCGGTGGTCATGGCGCGGCTTTCCCGCGCTGGCGCTCGACGAAGCGACGCACCGCCACGTAGAAGACCGGCGTCAGCAGCAGGCCGAAGATCGTCACACCGAGCATGCCGCTGAACACCGCCGTGCCCAGGATGCGCCGCACCTCGGCGCCGGCGCCGGTGGAGACGACCAGCGGGAATACTCCCATGATGAAGGCCAGCGAGGTCATGACGATGGGCCGCAGGCGCAGCCGCGCCGCCTCGATGGCGGCCTCGCGCCGGCCCAGGCCGGCCTCCTGGCGGCGCTTGGCGAATTCCACGATCAGGATCGCGTTCTTGCTGGCGAGGCCGACCAGCACGATGAAGCCGACCTGGGTGAAGATGTTGTTGTCCATGCCGCGCAGCCAGACCCCGGCCAGCGAGCTGAGCAGGCACATGGGCACGATGAGGATGACCGCCAGCGGCAGCGACCAGCTTTCGTACTGGGCCGCCAGCGCCAGGAACACGAACACGACGCTGAGCGGGAAGATGAAGGCGGCGGTGTTGCCGGCCAGAATCTGCTGCAGACTGAGCTCGGTCCACTCGAAGGCCATGGCGGGCGGCAGTTCGTCGCGCAGCAGGGCTTCCATGCTGGCGATGGCCTGGCCGCTGCTGATGCCGGGCAGGGTGATGCCGTTGATCTCCGCCGACGGGTAGATGTTGTAGTGCGGAATCTTGTCCGGGCCGGCCGTCGGGCGAACCTCCGTGAGGGTGGCCAGGGGCACCATGTCGCCGTTGACGTTGCGGGTCTTGAGCGCGCCGATGTCCTCCGGGGTGGCCCGGAACGGCGCGTCCGCCTGCGCCGACACCTGGTAGGTGCGGCCGAACAGGTTGAGATCGTTGATGTACAGCGAGCCCAGGTAGATTTGCAGGGTCTGGAACACGTTGGCCAGCGGCACGCCCATCGACTTGGCCTGGCTGCGGTCCACGTCGACGAACAGCTGCGGCACGCTGGCGCGGAAGGTGGTGAAGACCCGCGCCATGCCCGGCAGGGCGCTGGCCTTGGCGATGATGTCGTTGGTGACCCGGGCCAGTTCCGTCGGCCCCTGGTTGGTCCGGTCCTGGATTTGCAGCTTGAAACCGCCGACGGTGCTCAGGCCGCGCACCGGCGGCGGGGCGAAGACCGCCACGAAGGCATCGTCGATCGCCGACAGCCGCTTCTGCAGGGTGTTCACCAGGACATCGGCCTGCAGTTCGGGATGATCGGCGCGCGTCTCCGGGTTGGTCAGGCGGGTGAACAGCGTGCCGGCATTCGACTGGTTGCCGCCGCCCAGCACCGAGAAGCCGGCATAGGCATTGACGTGGGCGATACCGGGGGTGTCGAGGATGATCCGGCTGGCCTCCCGTATGACGGCCTCGGTGCGGTCCAGCGAGGCGGCATCGGGAAGCTGGGCATAGACGATCAGATAGCCCATGTCCTGGGGCGGGATGAAGCCGGTCGGCACCTTGTCGAAGGCCAGCCAGTTGAGGCCGTTGAGTGCCAGGTACAGCACCATCACCAGCGCGGCGAAGCGGATCAGCCGGCCGACCGTCCAGGCATAGGCGTTGCCAAGCCACTCGAAGATCCGGTTGAAGCCGCGGAAGAACCAGCCGAACAGCCGGTCGATGATGCGGGTCGGCAAGTCCGGGTTGTGGTGTTCGCGGTCCAGCAGCAGGGCGCACAGGGCCGGACTCAGGGTCAGCGAGTTGAAGGTCGAGATCAGCGTCGACACCGAGATCGTCAGCGCGAACTGCTTGTAGAAGGCGCCCGAGACGCCGGTGATGAAGGTGGTCGGCACGAAGACCGCCACCAGCACCAGCGAAGTGGCGATGATCGGGCTGGCGACCTCGTCCATGGCCCGGCGGGTCGCCTCGCGGGCATTCATGCCCAGCGCCATGTTGCGTTCCACGTTCTCGACCACGACGATGGCGTCGTCGACGACGATGCCGATGGCCAGCACCAGGCCGAACAGCGACAGGGTGTTCAGCGACAGATCCAGCGCTGCCATGGCGGCGAAGGTGCCGACCAGCGACACCGGCACCGCCAGCATGGGAATCAGCGTCGCCCGCCAGGTCTGCAGGAACACCAGCACCACGACGATGACCAGCACGATGGCCTCGAGCAGGGTGGTGATGACCTTGTCGATCGACTGCTGGACGAACACCACGGTGTCGTAGGAGAGCACGTAGTCCAGTCCGGCCGGGAAGCGCTGCTTGAGCCGCTCCATTTCCGCCACCACCGCCGTCTTGGTGTCGATGGCGTTGGAGCCCGGCATCTGGAAGATGGCGAGACCGACGCTGTCCTCGCCGTCGAGCTTCAGCTCCGAGTTGTAGTCCTTGGCGCCCAGCTCGATCCGGCCCACATCCCGCAGGTGCGTGATCTGGCCGTCGCTGCCGGTGCGGATGACGATCCCGGCGAACTCCTCGGGATCGATCAGCCGCCCCTGGGTCAGGACGGTGTACTGGAAGTCGGTCCGGCCCTGCGTCGGCGGCGCGCCCACGACGCCGGCGGCCACCTGCACGTTCTGCTCGCGGATGGCCTGGACGACATCCATGGCGGTCAGCTGGCGCGCCGCGACCTTGCCGGGGTCCAGCCAGATGCGCATGCTGTACTCGCGCCCGCCGAACAGGGTGATGTCGCCGACGCCCGGCACGCGCGCCAGCGCATCGCGGATCTGCAGCAGCGCGTAGTTGGTCATGTAGACGTTGTCGAACCGCCGGTCCGGCGAGGTCAGGTTGATGACCATGCTGAGATCGGGGCTGCGCTTGCGCACCACGATGCCCTGGCGGCGGACTTCCTCCGGCAGGCGCGGCTCGGCCAGGGCCACGCGGTTCTGCACCAGCACCTGCGCCTTGTCGAGATCCGCGCCCTGCTTGAAGGTGATGGTCAGCTGCATGACGCCATCGTTGGAGGACTGGCTGGACAGGTACAGCATGTCCTCGACGCCGTTGATTTCCTGCTCCAGCGGCGTTGCCACGGTCTCCGACAGCACCTGGGCATTGGCGCCGGGGTAGGCGGCCCGGACCTGCACGCTGGGTGGCGCGATCTCCGGATACTGGGCGACCGGCAGGGTCAGCAGCGCCAGCCCGCCGACCAGCACGATGAGGATCGACAGGACCGAGGCGAAGATCGGCCGGTCGATGAAGAAATGCGTGAAACGGTGCATGTCAGCCGGGATGCTGCGGTAGCGGGCGCTCAGCCATCGTAGGGAATGTCGGTCGGCTGGGCCTTGATGTGCGCGCCCGGGCGCAGCTTGGCGATGCCGTCGACGACCACCGGCTCATCCGCCGCCAGGCCGCCCAGGATCGCGCGGAAGGAGCCGAACCGGTTGCCGAGGGTCACGCGCCGGTAATCCACCGTGCCGTCGGTTTTCGCCACCCAGAGGTATTTCTGGTCCTGGTCGGTGGCGACCGCGCGGTCGGGAACCAGCAGGGCGGCATGCGGCACGCCGCCATGAATGCGGACACGGGCGAACAGTCCCGGGCTCAGCAGCTCGTGCGGGTTGGCGAAGATCCCGCGCACGCGCAGGGTTCCCGTGGCGGCATCCATGCGCGGGTCGGTGTAGTCGATATAGCCGGGGTGGGGAAAGCCGTTCTCGTCGATCAGGCCCAGCTCGGCGACGATGCGGCCTCGCTCGCCATGGGTGCGCAGACCCTCCGCCGCCAGGCGGCGGTACTTGAGGACCGAGCGCTCGTCGGCATCGAGGTAGACATAGACGGGATCGATCGAGACCACGGTCGTCAGCAGCGTCTGATCGTTGTTGACCAGGTTGCCGACGTTGATGAGTGTACGGCCGATGCGTCCGTCGATGGGCGAGCGGATCTGGGTGAATTCGAGATTCAGGCGCGCCATTTCCACCGCCGCCTCGGCCGAGTGCAGGGTGGCGGTGGATTCGGCCAGACCCTTGCTGCGCGAGTCGTACTCCTCGTCGGAAATCGCCTTGGAAAGCCGCAGCCGTTCCGCCCGCTTGAGATCGTTCCGGGCCAGTTCCAGCTTGGTCCGGGTGCGTTCCAGCTCCGCCTGGGCACGCTTGAGCTCGCTGATGAAGCTGCGCTGGTCGATGACGAACAGCAGGTCGCCCTTCCTGACCTTTTCCCCGCCCTTGAAGCGCACCTGCTCCAGGTAACCACTCACCCGCGCGCGGATTTCCACGGTTTCGATCGCCTCGACGCGCCCGGTGTACTCGTCCCATTCCAGCACCTCGCGCGAGGTCGGCAGCACGGTCTTGACCGGCACCGGCGGCACGACCTTGGGCGCGCCGGGCTTGCTCTCGCCGCAGCCGAGCAGGAGGGACAGCAGCAGGAGCGGGGACAGCCACCGGCTGGCCGCCGGCAGGTGGAAGGCAACGCGCGGGATCAGCATGGGCCGGTGCAGCCAGCGGAGGCGGGAGTGGTCATGGGGCAGCCTGAAATGGTAAGGTTCCATTTCATTATAAACACAAACCGAATTCAGCCATGTCCCCTTCGGTGTCGGATCGACAAATCGCCCGGCGACCTGGCCGTCCCCGCAAGGCCGAGGAGGCGTTGCGCCGGCGGGAACTGCTGGAACACGCCCTGTCGCTGTTCAGCCAGCACGGTTACGGCCATCTCAGCCTGGAGCACATCGCCCGCGAGGCACGTGTTTCGCTGCGCACCATCTACCGCTATTTCGGCGGCAAGGCGGGGTTGTTCCGCGCGGTGATCCGCGGCTACAGCGATCTTTTCGTCGCCGCCCTGCCGGTCGGGGAGGGGTGCCCCGGCAATCCGGAGCCGGTCCTGCTGGAGTTCGCCCGCGAATACCTGTACCACGTGACGCGGCCGGAGCTGATCCAGCTGCGGATTCAGGCCATGGCGCTGGCGCGGCAATTGCCGGAAGTCGCCCGCGAGTCCTATGCGGAGGGACCGGAGCGCACCATCGCGCACCTGGCGCGGTTCTTCGAGTGCTACCGGCGCAACGGTCTCCTGGCCCCGGTCGACACCCGTTTCCTAGCCGGCCAGTTCGTCAACGCCCTGCGTGGCGAGCGCTACCAGCGCTTGCAGTTCGGACTGGAGCCCACCCCGTCCCGCCGCGAAATCGACGACTGGGCCCGCGAGGCGGTGTCGCTGTTCCTGCGCGGCTGCCTGGATGACCGGGGAAGCGGCTGATCCGTCCGCCCATTGCCGGCGCGGGGTCGGCACGGGTGGGCACTGGGCAGCCCGGGAAACCCGCGAAAATCGCCGGCCGATTATGAGCCGTCACGTTTGCCCCGTATAATGTCCGGTTTGCCATCACCGCCGCAGGCCCGCTTCCCCATGATCGAGAAACTTCGCAACATCGCCATCATCGCCCATGTCGACCACGGCAAGACGACGCTGGTCGACAAGCTGCTCCAGCAATCCGGCACCTTCGCGGCGCATGAAAAGGTCGAGGAGCGGGTCATGGACTCCAACGCGCTGGAGAAGGAGCGCGGCATCACCATCCTGGCCAAGAACACCGCTATCGACTGGCGCGATTACCACATCAACATCGTCGACACGCCCGGCCATGCCGATTTCGGCGGCGAGGTGGAGCGCGTGCTGTCCATGGTCGATTCGGTGCTGCTGCTGGTGGACGCGGTCGACGGTCCCATGCCGCAGACCCGCTTCGTGACCCAGAAGGCATTCGCCCTGGGGCTGAAGCCGATCGTGGTCATCAACAAGATCGACCGGCCCGGTGCCCGCGCGCACTGGGTGCTGGACCAGACCTTCGACCTGTTCGACCGCCTCGGCGCGACCGAGGAGCAGCTGGACTTCCCGGTCGTCTATGCCTCGGCGCTGAACGGCTATGCCGGCGACAACCCCGACGTCCGCGAAGGCAACATGGATTACCTGTTCCAGACCATCGTCGACAAGGTGCACCCGCCGGTGGTCGATCAGGAAGGCGGCTTCCGCATGCAGATCAGCCAGCTGGACTACAACCCCTATGTCGGCGTTATCGGCATCGGCCGCATCCAGCGGGGCAGCATCCGCACCAATTCGCCGGTGGTGGTGGTCAACCGCGACGGCAGCCAGCGCAATGCGCGCCTGCTGCAGGTGTTCGGTTTCAAGGGGCTGGAACGCGTCGAGGTACCGGAGGCCAATGCCGGCGACATCATCGCCTTCACCGGCATCGACGCGCTGGAGATTTCCGACACCATCTGCGCGCCCGACGCCGTCGAGGCCCTGCCGCCGCTGACGGTCGACGAACCCACCGTCAGCATGACCTTCCAGGTCAACAACTCGCCCTTCGCCGGCAAGGAAGGCAAGTTCGTCACCTCCCGCCAGATCCGCGAGCGCCTGCAGCGCGAACTGCTGCACAACGTCGCCCTGCGGGTCGAGGACACCGTCGATCCGGACAAATTCAAGGTATCCGGCCGCGGCGAACTGCATCTCTCCATCCTGATCGAGAACATGCGCCGCGAAGGCTATGAACTGGGCGTGTCGCGGCCCGAGGTCATCATCAAGGAAATCGACGGCGAATCCTGCGAACCCTACGAGTTCGTCACCATCGAGGTGGAAGAGACCAATCAGGGCGCCGTGATGGAAAAACTCGGCGAGCGCAAGGGCGACCTGCTGAACATGGTGCCGGATGGGCAGGGCCGGGTGCGGCTGGAATACATGATGCCCTCGCGCGGCCTGATCGGCTTCCAGACCGAATTCATGACCGCGACCTCGGGCACCGGGCTGCTGTACCACGTGTTCGACCACTATGGCCCGGTCAAGAAGGGCGACATCGGCCAGCGCATCAACGGCGTCATGATCTCCATGGTGGCCGGCAAGGCGCTGGGCTACGCGCTGTTCAACCTGCAGGAGCGTGGGCGGATGTTCATCGAGCACGGCACCGAGGTCTACGAGGGCATGATCATCGGCATCCACTCGCGCGACAACGATCTGGTCGTGAACCCGACCAAGGCCAAGCAGCTGACCAACATCCGCGCCGCCGGTTCGGACGAGAACATCCTGCTGACCCCGCCGATCCGCTTCAGCCTGGAGCAGGCGCTGGAATTCATCGACGACGATGAACTGGTGGAGGTCACGCCGAAGTCCATCCGCATCCGCAAGAAGCTGCTGCTGGAACACGAGCGCAAGAAGGCCAGCCGCTCCGCCGCAGCCGCCGACGCCTGACCGCTGCCGGAGGCGAGGCACCGCAAGGGAACCGGCGGCTACAAGGGTGAGGGGCAGAGCGTCTGCCCATGTGCCCCCGCCGTCCCGCTGTGCGAGACAGTGTGATGGTGACGGAGAGAGCCGGGCAGCCCCTGCCCCAGTGTCATCCTGACGCCGCGACAGCGGCGGAAGAATCCCAGCCTATCGGCACCTGCCTGGCTGTGCCCCTGGGCTGGGACCCTTCGCGCTGCTCAGGGTGACACATGGGGACCTGGGTAACACACGGGGGAAGGGCGGGGCTCGTTCGTCGACCCAAGCCCCCTACGCCCTGTCATCCTGACGCCGCGACAGCGGCGGAAGAATCCCAGCCTATCGGCACCTGCCTGGCTGTGCCCCTGGGTTGGGGCCCTTCGCGCGGCTCAGGGGCACACATGGGAACAGGGTGACACGCAGGAAAGGGGTGGCACGTGGGAAGATGGGGCACGTGGGACGTGGCGAACCGGACCCTTTCGTCAGGCTCCTTATGCGCGCAATGGCTGGGCCATTGGCATGGAGCAACAGCAGCCCGCCGGCGTTCGGGGTGGCATGGCGCGGGGCCTGCCTGGATAATTGGGCAGGCAACGGGCACACATCTTGACGCATCTTCCGCACACTGGCTTTTCCCTTGACTGACCCCGTGGGCTCGAATCCGCATATGACCTTCCAGGCCGCCGGCGATAGAGGCAGGCCCTGCTGCGACGGTGCCTGACCGGTCCGGCGCATGGGACTTTCGGCCGAGGATTGGCAGGCGATCCGCCTGACGCTCAGGCTGGCCGGTCTGGTGACGGCGATACTGCTGGTCATCGGCACTCCCCTCGCCTGGTGGCTGGCCCGCTCGCGGGCGCGCTGGGCAGGCGTCATCGGTGCCGTCGTGGCCCTGCCGTTGGTGCTGCCGCCATCGGTGCTGGGTTTCTACCTGCTGCTGGCTCTGGGGCCGGAGGGGCCCCTGGGCCGGCTGACGCAGGCCCTCGGGCTTGGCTTGCTGCCGTTCAGTTTCGCCGGGCTGCTGATCGCCTCGGTGCTGTATTCACTGCCGTTCATGGTGCAGCCCCTGCAGGCGGCCTTCGAGGCCATCGGCGAGCGGCCCCTGGAAGTTGCCGCTACCCTGCGCGCCACGCCGCTGGATGCCTTCCTGACCGTGGCGGTGCCGCTGGCTTGGCGCGGCTTTCTCACCGCCGCCATCCTGACCTTTGCCCACACGGTAGGCGAATTTGGCGTCGTCCTGATGATCGGCGGCAACCTGCCCGGCGTGACCCGGGTGGCCTCGGTACAGATCTACGATCATGTCGAGGCGCTCGCCTATGGCGACGCCCATCGGCTGGCGCTGGTGCTGCTGGTCTTCTCGTTCCTCGTGCTGCTGGCGCTTCAGGTCTGGCGCCAACCCGCCGGCCGGCGTTGATGCCGTGAGTCTGCAAGCCCGCTTCCGGCTCGACTGGCCCGGCTTCCGGCTGGATGTCGACCTGGATCTGCCGGGCCAGGGTGTGACGGCGTTGTATGGGCCCTCGGGTTCGGGCAAGACCACCCTGCTGCGCTGCATCGCCGGCCTCGATCGCGCGCCGGACGGGCGCTTGCGGGTCAACGGCGAGGTCTGGCAGGAGGGTCCCCACTGGCTGCCGCCACACCGGCGTCCGCTGGGCTATGTCTTTCAGGAGCCCAGCCTGTTCCCGCACCTGACCGTGCTCGGCAATCTGCGCTATGGACAGCGGCGCAGAGGTGCCGGGCAGCGCGTCTCGCTGGAACAGGCCGTCGACCTGCTCGGCATCGCACATCTGCTGGAACGGCGTCCCGACCGGCTGTCCGGCGGCGAGCGGCAACGTGTCGCCATCGCCCGGGCCCTGGCGGTGAATCCCCGCATCCTGCTGATGGACGAGCCGCTCGCCGCCCTGGACGGTGCCCGCAAGCGCGAGCTGCTGCCCTATCTGGAAACCCTGCACCGGACCCTGGCGATCCCGGTCCTGTATGTCAGCCACGCGCCCGAGGAAGTTGCGCGGCTGGCAGACCATCTGGTCGTGCTGGCACACGGACGGGTGCGTGTCGCCGGTCCCCTGGGCGCGGTGCTGGGCGATATGCCGTCAGCGGGTGGCCCCGGCATCGAGATCGGCACGGTGCTCGAAACCCGTCTGCGCTGCCACGATGCGGACAACGATCTCAGCTGCCTCGATTTCAGCGGCGGTGCCCTGTGGGTGGCGCGCCGGCCCGAGGTGCCCGGCAGTCCGGTGCGCTGTCGCATCCTGCCGGAGGATGTCGGCCTGGCGCTGGAGCGGCCGTTGCGGACCAGCATTCTCAACTGCCTGCCGGCGCAGGTGCTGTCGCTGGAGGAAACCGACATCGCCGCTCATCGGCTCGTACGCCTGCGGGCCGGGGAGACGATCCTGCTGGCGCGGATTACCCGCAAATCCGCTCGCGCACTGAATCTGCTGGCCGGTCAGACGGTTTATGCCATGATTAAGGCGGTAAGCTTCATGACCGACACCCGATCCTCTTGACCGCAGCCGCCTGGCATGGAAACCATCAAGCTATCGCACCCCCTCGAGGATGAGGCGGAGGACACCGCCGTCGTTCCGGCCCCCAGGCTGGTCGAGGCGGAACTGATCCTCGGCGGAGGGCTCCACGAGCGCCTGTTCCAGCTGCTGGCGGCCATCGACAGCACCGGCTCGATCAGCGCCGCGGCACGGACGGTGGGACTCAGCTACAAGGGCGCCTGGGACATGATCGAGCGCGCTGGCAATCTCTCCCCCCGCCCGCTCCTGGCGCGGACGACGGGAGGGCGTGACGGCGGCGGCACCCGCCTGACGGCGACCGGCAAGACCCTGTTGCTCGCCTTCACCCGCTTGCAGGCGGAAAAGCAATGCTTCCTGGATCGGCTCAACGAGGAGTTGCGCCATGATCCGGTCATACTTCAATGGTTCAGGAGACTCTTCATGAAATCCAGCGCGCGCAACCAATGGGCCGGCAAGGTCGCCAGCCTCAACCTGGGTGCCGTCACGGCAGAGGTCACCCTCACCCTGCAGGGCGGGGCGACCCTGGTCGCCGCCATCACCAACGCGTCCGCCCGCTGGCTGGAACTGGCCTACGGCAAGGAGGTCGTCGCGCTGGTCAAGGCGTCCATGGTCATGGTGTTCACCGATCTCGAAGGCTGCCGCCTGTCGGCCCGCAATCAACTGAGCGGCACGGTGTCGCGGCTGATGCCGGGCGCGGTGAACACCGAGGTATCCATCACCCTGCCAGGCGGCGAAACCGTGGTGGCGTCCATCACCCGCGAAAGCTGCGAGTCCCTGGGACTGTGCGTGGGCGTTCCCGCCACGGCTGTCTTCAAGGCCGGCGCCGTCATGCTGGCGGTACTGGGCTGAGGCGATTGGGCTAATGCTGAGAGGTGGAACAACGCCTCCGTGCCGCGATTGCGGATAAGGGTATTATCCGCCAGGCGGCCATCGAAGCTATCAGGACGGATTTGATCGGTATCAAGAATCGCTATACCTACCAGTTGCCGGTCGTGAGCCGATCGGTCAGCAGAAAGACCATGCTGATCCCCGCGGTGGCCGGTGGCGTTGTCGCTGGCAGCTTCCTGGCGCTCGGATTCGCGTTGTTCTGGCGTCGCTATCAACTCTACCGTCAGCACCGCGCGCATTGATTTCCAGTTTCCTTCTCAACCTTTCTCTTAATCCTGATGTTGATCCCCACGATTCTTTCGGGTGGTACGGGCACGCGGTTGTGGCCGGTGTCGCGGGAGGCCTGTCCCAAGCCGTTCATCCGGCTGGCGGATGGCGAGACGCTGATCGAGAAGACCTACCGCCGGGCCGCCATGGTGGCGGGGGCCGGCGAGCTGCTCACGGTGACCAACCGCGACTACTACTTCATGAGCAAGGATGCGCTGGCGCAGGTGGCCTCGACCCGGCCGCTGACGGGACGCTACCTGCTGGAGCCCGTGGGCCGCAATACCGCGCCCGCCATTGCCCTCGCGGCCCACTGGGTGGCGGCGCGCCACGGGCGCGACGCCTGCCTGCTGGTGCTGGCGGCGGACCACCTGATTCAGGACCCGGACGCCTTCCTCGCCGCCGTCGCCCGCGCCGAGGCACTGGCCCGGCAGGACCGGCTGGTCACCTTCGGCATCCTGCCGACGGCCCCTGACAGCGGCTTCGGCTACATCGAGGCCGGCGCCGCGCTGGGCGAGGGCCGCCAGGTCGTCCGCTTCGTGGAGAAGCCGGACCGCGCCACCGCCGAAGGCTACCTCGCCGCCGGCAACTTTTTCTGGAATGCCGGCATGTTCTGCTTCCGCGCCGGCGTCATCCTCGACGCCCTGGCCCGCCACGCCCCGGCACTGGCCGACGCCTGCCAGGCGCTCTGGACAGACCGGCTGGCCGCCGGCGCGGCCGACCTGCTGGACATCCCGGCCGAGCCCTTCGCCCGGGTGCCCTCCATATCCCTCGACTACGCCGTCATGGAAGTGGCCGACAACGTCGCCGTGGTCCCTGCGGAATTCGGCTGGAGCGATGTCGGCTCGTGGGCCGCCATCAGCGCCCTGACCGCCCCGGACGACGACAACAACCGCGCCAACGGCCAGGCCATCTTCGTCGATGCCGCCAACACCTACGTCCAGAGTCACGAACGGCTGGTCGCCGCGGTGGGGGTCGACAACCTGATCGTCATCGACACCCCCGACGCCCTGCTGGTGGCCCGGTCCGACCAGGTGCAGAAGGTCAAGGCCGTGGTCGCGCAGCTCAAGGCGCAGGACCACGAAGCCTTCCGCCTGCACCGGACCGTGGCGCGGCCATGGGGCACCTACACCGTGCTGGAGGCCGGGCCCCGCTTCAAGATCAAGCGCATCGAAGTCCGCCCGGGGCACCGGCTCAGCCTGCAGATGCACCACCACCGCAGCGAGCACTGGGTCGTGGTCAGCGGCATCGCCAAGGTCACCAGCGGCGAGCAGGAATGTTTTGTCCGCGCCAACGAGTCGACCTACATACCGGCGGGCCAGCCGCACCGGCTGGAAAACCCCGGCATGCTGGATCTGGTCATGATCGAGGTGCAGAGCGGCGAGTACCTCGGCGAGGATGACATCGTCCGCTTCGATGACCAGTACGGGCGCAGCGAGATATCTTGAGGCTGACGCGGCCGTTGCCGGCCTGAACGTTTCCGTCGATAGCCTGCGCGAGGGCGTTGTCCGTTTGCGGGGTGCCGGACAGGATCAGGCAATCCTGCCGTCGCGCCACAGACACCCCGGGCGGGTGAAATCGGGTATCGTATCGGCTTGGGGGAACGCCCGCATGTCCCCTTGAGCCAGGCCTTCCTACCGCTCCCATCCACCGCATGCGTCGCTTTCTTTTGCTGCTGTCCGCCCTGCCGGCGCTGAGCGGCTGTTACTCGGGCTATTCGCTGACCCGGGCCGCGGCCGATTCGGCGGCTGTCCGGCGTGTGGCGGAGCACCCCGACCGGGCGGCCTTTCCGGTCTATCTGCACGCCGACGATCTCGCGCCGGAGGACGGCGTCAGCCCGGTTTACCAGCTGGCGCGCACGCTGGAGCAGAGCGGGCGCTACTCGGCGGTCCTGCTCACCCGGCCGGACGGCGCGGTGATCGAGGCGATGCTGCGGATCGTTCCCGAGCCGCGGGAGAGCGAGGACGACCTCAACGCGGCCAAGCTGGCGCTGTCGGGCCTGTCGCTGTTCCTGCTGTCCTGGGCCATGCCGCAGACGCATCATTTCGCGGCCGACTACGGGCTGGACGTGCGCTGGCCGAACGGCGCCGGCCGGCACTATGCCGCCCGCTGCGAGGGCTATTCCCGCGCCACGCCGGACAAGTACCGGGATGCGCAGGTGGCGGCCAAGGCGCTGCGGCGGACCGCCTGCCTGAATGCGCTGGCCAACCGGATGGGCGACGACCATGCGCGGATGACGCGCAACCTGTCGTTCCAGGCGCCGGATGGGCGCACCAGCAGCGACGCGCCGGCGTGGGGGCAGGGCACCATCGCCCATCCGCCCGCCGCGGAAGCCGTCTGCGCCACCCTGGGCTTCAAGCCCGGCAGCAAGGGTTTCGCCGGCTGCCTGATGGGCGTGTACTGAACCTGCCGCACCGCCGGCAACCCTGCCGATCGACAGCACGGGAGTTCCATGCAGATCATCCGCTATCGCGACGCCGCCGGCGCCATCCATCACGCCGTCCGCCAGCCCGACGGCTCGGCCCGGCGGATCGAGGGCGACCTGTACGGCGAATTCCACATCACCGGCGAAGTGGCCGCCGTGCGGCAGTTGCTGGCGCCGGTCCAGCCCCTGGCCATCATCGGCATCGGCCTCAACTATCGCCGCCATGCCGAGGAGACCGGCGCGCCCCTGCCGGAGCAACCGGTGGTGTTCCTGAAGCTGCCCGGCGCGGTGCAGCACCCGCAGGCACCGATCCGACTGCCGCGCCACCTGCGCAGCGACCAGGTCGATTTCGAGGGCGAACTGGCCGTGGTGATCGGCCGGCCGGCCCGCAACGTGCGCCGGCAGGACGCCCTGCGGCATGTGCTCGGCTATACCTGTGCCAACGATGTCAGCGCTCGCGACTGGCAGAAGCTCGGCGGCGGCGGGCAATGGTGCCGGGGCAAGACCTTCGACACCTTCTGCCCGCTGGGGCCGGTGCTGGTGACCGCCGACGAACTGGCCGATCCCAACCGGCTGAGCATCCGCACGACCGTCAACGGGCGCGAGATGCAGGCTTCGAACACGGCCGACATGATCTTCGAGGTGGCCCGGCTGATCGAATTCCTCAGCGGCAGCACCACGCTGATGCCGGGCACCGTGATACTGACCGGAACGCCGGCCGGGGTCGGCATGGCGCGCCAGCCACCGGTCTGGCTGTGTCCCGGCGACACGGTGAGCGTCGGGATCGAGGGCATCGGCGTCCTGACCAACCCCGTCGAAGCGGAGCCGCAACCGTCCGCGGGCGTCAGCGGCGCGTGAGGTCCGCGGCCGGCCGGGGTGATTCCGGACGCTTATCGCCATAGAATGCTGCACTTTCGGCCTCGCCTCAGTCTTGAACGGAACCACTCGCCCCATGAATGCCCGCTCCTTCGCCTGCCGGCGCTCCGCCGCGCGCCTGCTCCTGGGTCTGTCCCTGCTGCTCCCCCACGCGTTCGCCCAGGCGGTGAACGGCGGTGCCGAAGGGCCCTGGGACGGGTTTCCGAGAACCCACCAGGTGCCACGCTACGAGGACGACCCCGGGGCCGACCCCGGCTACCGCTTTGGCGTCACCCAGTCGTTCTCGCCCTACCGCGATCCCGACCGGACCGAAGCCCTGCCGCTGCCGAACCCGCTGGATGATCCCGATTTCGCCAGTTACAACCTGATCGTGGTGGTGTCCAAGGCCGACGATCCCTTCTGGGGGCGTGAGCAGACCCTGCGCGTCTACAAGCGGGGCGTGGGCCTGCTGTACTACTGGCTGGTGTCGACCGGCATGGCGGGGCACGAGACGGCCGCCGGCTATTTCAGCCCGAAGAGCTTTTCCTCCCGGCACTGGTCCAGCGAGTACGACGCACCCATGCTGTGGGCGGTGTTCTTCCATGGCGGCATGGCGCTGCATTCGTCGCTGGACCGGGCCTCGATCGCCGACATGGGCAAGGCGGCGGAGTCGCATGGCTGTGTCCACGAGGAGGATTACCGGGCCGAGGAGATGTTTCACCTGATCGGCCAGAGCGGCTACGGTCCGGTCGACCAGATCAACGAGCGCACCGGCCGGCGCACGGGGCGGACGGTGAACGGCTACAAGGCCCTGATCATCATCGGGCCGGTGACGCCCTGGACCGGAACCCGCACCGCCGATGCGGGCGGCGATGCCGGGCAGCCAGCCGACGCCAGGCCGGTTGCCACGCGCCTGGTGCTGCCGGCCGCCGGGCCGGACAATGCCGGGGACAGCCCGGCATCCGTGGGGGTGGAAACCGCATCGCCGGCGCCGGCCGATGCGTCCGCCACCGGCAATGCGGCCTGGCCCCCGGATGCCGGCGATCCGCAGGACCAGGAGCAGGCCGGCTTCTAGCCGGCGGGAGAGAACGGCGCATGTTCCTGCCATTGCCCGCTGGCGTCCGCTGCCGGTTCCGTCGGGCCGCAATGCCGGCCATCTGCCTGATGCTGGCCGGCTGCGCCGGGAACGGCGAGGCGCTCAACGCCGGCAACGAGCAATTGCTGGCCGCGGCGGGTTTTCATCTCTACTCGCCGAAAAATGCCGAGGAGGAGGCCAACCTCAAGGCCATGCCGCAGCGCAGGGTCGTCTACATGAACGGGGCCGCCAAACCCACCTATCTGTACGCCGACCATGACGATTGCGACTGCATCTATGTCGGCGGGCAGGCGGAGGCCGACCGGTTGCAGCAGCTGGCGACCCGGAAGCAGGCTGCCGACGACAGCAGGTTTCAGGCCCAGTCGGGCCCGATGCTGTACGGCTGGGGTGGCCCGTACGTCGGCATGGACATGTTCCCCATGGGGGGTCTGTACGGCATCGGCGGCATGGGTGTGATGGGCGGCTACTGGTGAGCCGCGGCGTCCGCTCCCGGAGCATCCGGGGGCCTGGCCAGGGCCAGCGGGTCCTGCCGATAGAACCGCCGCAGCTGATCGTAGACCTCGGGATAGGCCGCCTGTAGCCGGGCCGGCCGTTCGAAGAACGACTCGCTGGCCACCGCGAAGCACTCGCCCGGCGAGGTGGCCGCGTAGCTGTCGATGGGACCCGCGATGCCGCCCGCCAGCTGCGCGTTCATATCCGCGAACGCCGCCGAGAAGGCGCGCCGCCAGTCGGCCGCCCGCATCGCCGGGTGCAGGGGCGGGAAGCCGTCCGCCTCGCCGTTGAGCATGTCCAGCTGGTGCGCCATCTCGTGGATGACGACGTTGTAGCCTTCGCCCAGCCCGGAGGCGAGGACATCGGCCCAGGACAGGACCACCGGTCCGCGCTGCCAGGCCTCGCCCTGCCGGATTTCGGTCCATTCGTGCATGACGCCGTCCGCGTCCAGCTCGCGCCGGGGCTTCAGGAATTCATCGGGGTAGACGATGAGCGTCTGCCAGTCCCCGTACCAGTCCAGGCCCAGGTTGAGGATGGGGTAGCAGGCCTGCGCCGCGATGTGTCGCCGCTGCGCCGCGCTGAGTATCAGGCCTTGCACCGGCAGGACCGACTTGCCGTGCAGGAACAGCACGGTGAGATCGTGCAGACGCTGCCGTTCCGCGGCCGGCAGGTCGCGGAGAATGGGCAGCCCCGCCAGGGTTTCGGCCCAGTCGCGGGGGGCGATGGCCTGCCGTTGCAGGATGCGCCGCTCGCGCCAGCGCCGCAGCGAGGGTAGCCGCATCAGGCCGCCAGGGCGCTGCCCCGGCGGTGCGGGGAGCCTTGCCCCGCAGAGGATTCCTTTTCACCACTCAACGCCAATGTTCCATCCATGACCATGAATTTTGCCGCCTATCAGCATGCCCGGCGCCTGCCCGACATCAAGTTCGATCAGATCAATACGGTGCTCGGCCAGCCCGAGGCCTTCATCTGGCTGACCATCAAGGACCCGACGCCGGCGCAGCTGAAGCGTATCAAGAACCAGTTCCAGCTGCACGAACTGGCTGTGGAGGACGCCAGTTCGGCGCATCAGCGGCCCAAGCTGGAGAGCTACGGCGATACCCTGTTCATCGCCGCCCATACCGCCAGGCTGCGCGACGACGACACCACCCATGGCGAACTGCACGGCTTCGTCGGTCGACAGTTCATCATTCTCATCCAGCACGGCGGCACCATCCGTTACGACCGGGTCCAGGCCCGCTGCGAAGCGGAACCCGGGCTGTTCGCGCACGGCCCCGGCTTCGCCCTCTATGCGGTCCTCGACTACCTGGTCGATCACTTCATCCTCATCGCCGCGCACCTGCAACGGAAGCTGGACGCGCTGGAGACCGAGATCTTCGAGAACCAGCTCGATGCCACGTCCATCGAGAGCCTGTACGCGCTCAAGCGTGAGGTGGCGCGGCTGCACAACGCCGCCTCGCCGATCTCAGGCATCTGCGCGGAACTGATTCGCCTGCATCCGGAGATCGCGGTGCGCGAGCTGCACCCGTACTATCGCGATGTCGAGGACCATGTCGAGCGGATCATCCGCAGCAGCGGCATGCTGCGGGAAGCCCTGTCCGACGCCATGCAGGTCAATCTGGCCCTGGTCACCGTGCGCCAGAACGAGGTCGTCAAGCGGCTCGCCGGCTGGGGCGCGATCCTCGGCATTCCGACCATGGTATTCAGCATGTACGGCATGAACTTCAAGCACATGCCGGAGTATGACTGGCCGCTGGGTTATCCGGCCACCCTGTTGCTGACAGCCTTCGCCTGCCGCGAGCTGTACAAGAAGCTGAAGGCGTCCGGCTGGCTGTAGGGGAGGGGGCCCGGGCGCGGGCCGGGTCAGCCCGCCCGCGCCGCGGTCGTCAATGACAGCTCATGCAGCCGGTATCGGTTTCGCCGCCGTTTTTCCGGCCGCTCACCACGCGGCTGGAGGCCCGCATCAGGGCGATGCGGACGGCGCCGGTCAGCGCCATGCCGAGCCCCAGGCGGGTGGCAAAGGCCGGAACCAGGATCAGGGAGGCGAAGGCCAGGCCGGTGCCGAGCAGCATGGCGCCGGCTTTCGGGGATGCGGACGGGATCAGGGCTTGATTGGCGGCCAATGCGGTTTCCTCGGATGCTCGGATGAAAGATCGGGCGTGACAACCATCAGGAAACAATGATCATGCCATCCCGGCAATCCCCTGCTTTCCATGGGGATTCTGGCCTGGCCCGCGGGGCGGGCGCGGAAAATGCGTGACTTCACGCAGCGGGCTGTGGCATTTGCCGCACGTTCCGGCGGCGGCCCGGACCGGTCAGGCATCGGCCGGGATGCCGGCCGACAGCAGGATGACCTCGATCTCCTCGGTGATGTCCTCCTGCCGCTGGGCGTTGTAGGCCAGCCGCAGCCGGTCGCGATCCTCGTCCAGGCGGTTGAGGGCGGTCTGCATGTGGGCATGGCGCTGGCGATTTTCGGCCAGCAGGGAGCTGTACAGCACCTGATTCAGCGCGGCATGCAGATAGTGCCGGGTCAGGCCTTGCAGCAGCCGCGGCAGCGGCAGCGTGACATCCGGCGGATAGGCGCGCCGCACCGGCGCCAGCGCCGGCTGCATGGGCAAGAGCTGCCGCAGGCGCAGCCGGCCGGGTTCGGCGTCGTGGTGCAGCGCGCTCAGGCAGTGCCCCCGCCATGCCGGGGTCGCAGCCAGCTCGCTGAGCGCCGCGGTCAGGCGCAACAGGACTTTCGGCACCTCATCGGCCAGGCTGGCGCCGGCCAGTTCGAGCAGGGGCTGGGCCGAGGTGCCCAGCCGGCTGGCCAGCCGCTGACCGACGCTCAGGCAGGCCATGCCAGCCGCCGGTGCCCGCGCCTGCCAGCCGGCCAGCAAGACGTCGTTGAAATCGCCGCAGAAACCCTGCTCGGAGCCGACCAGGATGCAGATGGCCGGCCCGGTTTCGGCCAGGTCCGGCGCCGGGCGGGTGGCAAGCACATCGGCCGCGGCCTGTTCGATGGTGTCCAGCATGCGCCGCTGGGCCGGCAGGCTGTCCTCCAGGGCACGAATCTCCATCAGCGAAAGGCCGCGCATGGCCGAGAGAATGCCGGCGATGTCGCCGAGGGCGCCCAGCCGCCGCGCCAGTTCACGCCGCCGGCTCATGGCCGGTATCGCGGCAGCGGGCCTGCACCGCCTGCTGCCAGTCTTCGCGGGGCGAACTGAGGGTCAGCGGGCTATCCCCGAGGCGGTGCAGCAGCCGGCTCAGGGCGTCCGCGGCCTGCTCCAGCGGCAGATCGTCGAAGCAGCCGTCGTTGTAGGCGATCAGCCAGCCGAGATGCTGCTCGGGCGTCAGCGGCGACAGGCGCTCCTGCTTCAGCAGTTCGCGCAGCAGGCGTCCCCGGCGGATGCGGGCCTCGACGCTGGCTTCGAGCCGCGAGCCGAAGCGGGTGAATATCTCCAGTTCCTGGAATTGCAGGTAGTCGAGCTTCATGCGCCCGGCCTCGGCCTTGATGGCGGGATATTGCGCCTTGCCGCCGATGCGCGAGACCGAGCGGGTGACATCGACCGCCGGCAGGAGACCGGCGGCGAACAGGCGGGCATCGAGATAGATCTGGCCATCGGTGATCGAGATCAGGTTGGTCGGGATGTAGGCAGACAGCTCGCCCTGCTCGGTTTCCACCAGCGGCAGGGCGGTCATGCTGCCGCCGCCATGCGCCGGGGACAGCCGCGTGGAGCGCTCCAGGAGGCGTGCATGCAGGTAGAAGATGTCGCCCGGATAGGCCTCGCGCCCCGGCGGGCGCCGCAGCAGCAGGGAAATCTCGCGGTAGGCGCGGGCATGGGTGCTGAGATCGTCGTAGACGATCAGCACGTCGCGGCCCGCCGTCATCCAGGCTTCGGCGATGGCACAACCGGCGAAGGGGGCCAGGTATTTCAGGCCCGCCATGGCGGTCGCCTCGGCGACCACCACGCAGGTATGTGCCAGGGCTCCGGTCTGCCGCAGGGTTTCGAGCGTGGCGACGACCGCCGAGCGCTTCTGGCTGATGAGGACATAGACGCAGAGCACCCCACGGCCGCGCTGGGCGATGACGGCGTCCAGGGCCAGCGCGCTCTTGCCGGTGCCGTTGTCGCCGATGATCAGCTGCCGCTGCCCCTTGCCGATGGGGATGAGGGTGTCGACCAGCTTGCAGCCGGTGATCAGGGGCTGGTCGACGAAATCCCGCGCCAGAATGGGCGGGGAGGGGGCTTCCAGCGGTTGGCGCGCCGTGGTGCGCGGCGGCAGGCCGCCATCGAGAGGTTTGCCCAGGGGGTCGAGCACGCGGCCCAGGCAGGCGTCGCCGGCGCCGATGTCGAGCGTCCGGCCGGTCAGGGCGGCGGCGGTTCCGGCGGTCAGCCCGCAGTCGCCGCCGCCCGGGTCGAGCACGATGACGCCGAGGCGTTCGGCGCCGAGGTGAAAGACCAGCCCGCTGCCGCCGTTCTCGAATCGCAACACCTCGTCCAGCGCCGCGGACGGCAGGCCCTGGACCCAGGCGATGCCGTCGCCGATGGCCGCGATGCGGCCGTGCTCCTCCAGGCGCAGACGGAAGCCATAGTCCCGCAGCCAGCCGGCCTGGCGCGCCAGGGGGGAAGCCGGCGGGAACTCAGCCGGCATGGTTGGCGGCGGCGGCGAAATCGGCGATGTCGTCGGCCAGGTTCAGGCGCAGTTGCCAGGCACCCAGGGCGATGCGGAAGCCCGCCAGCAAGGCGGGATCCTCGGCAAAATCGATGGCCAGCGGACACTCCAGACGCTGGGCAAGGGCGTCGCCGAGGCGGGCACGCGCGGCCGGCGGCAAGGGAAAGGCGCTGACCACCCGGAAGCCGTCGGGCGATGCGTCCAGATCGGCCCGCAGCCGTGCCAGGGTATCGCCCGGCAGCTGCCGCCAGTCGTCCAGCAGCAGATCGAGCAGGTGGTGCTCCACCGCCGGGGCGGACAGACGGCCGAAGACCACCCGGGCGAAGCGCTGCGCCTGGGCGATGGCAGCGGTTTCCAGTTCGTGCCGGCGGAGCGCCTGCTGCCGCGCCTCGATGGCCGCCTGCCGGGCGCGCTCCTCCGCCAGCTGCTGCTCGAGCGCCTCCAGCCGGCGGCCGCGCTCCCGTGCCAGCTCGTCCTGCAGCTGGGCCAATGCCCGCGCCTTCTCGCGTTCCCAGTCGGCCAAGCGCGCCGCGTATTGGGCCTGCTGCGTCCGGGCGCCCGTTTCCAGCTCCCACGCCGCGGCCAGGGTGCTGTCGATGGCGGCGCGCCGCTGGGCCAGGATGGCGAGCACCGGCTGATAGAGAAAGCGCTTGAGAATCCAGACCAGTGCCAGAAAGTTGACGATTTCCAGGCCGAAGGTGGTCCAGTCGAGGTTCATGGGGCGCCCGTATCGAGGAAATATTCCAGCAACGGATTGCGGAACAGCAGGATCAGCACGACCACCAGCACATAGATGGCCAGGGATTCGATCATCGCCAGGCCGATGAACAGCGTGCGGGTGATGGATTTTTCCGCTTCCGGCTGGCGTGCCAGGGATTCCAGCGCCTGAGTGATGGCCCGGCCCATGGCCAGGGCGGGAAAGATGATGCCCGCGGCGATGACCAGGCCGGCCACCACCGTGGAGACCAGGGCAAACCAATGGATGTCGCTCATGTCGTGTCCCCCGTTGCGTGCGAATCGGTCGGCGGCGGTGCTTCCGCCGGCGGCTCGCGGGATTGCATGCCGCCGGCGATGTAGATCAGCGCCAGCATGCCGAAAATATACGCCTGCACCAGGGCCTCGATGACATGCAGCATCAGCACCGGTACCGGCACCAGCAGTCCGGCGACCAGCAGGACCAGCAGTGCCGCCATTTCCAGGCTCATGATGTTGCCGAACAGGCGTACCGCCAGGGCCAGGGTGCGCGAGAGTTCGCCGAGGAGGTGGAACGGCAGCAGGATCGGGCTGGGCGCGAGATAGTGCCTGAGGTAGGCGCCGAGCGAACTGGCGCGGATGCCGAAGCCGTGCACGGCGAGAAACACCACGACGGCGAGGGCGGCGGTGGCGGAAAGGTCGCCGGTCGGCGAGTCGAGGCCCGGCACCAGCCCCGCCAGATTGGCGATGGCGATGAACAGCCACAGGGTGCCCATGAACGGGATCAGGGGCGTCGAACGTCCCGGCAACACCGCGGCGATGGCGGCATCGATGGCCTGGACCAGGCCTTCCAGGGCGGTCTGCACCAACCCGGGGCTGGCGACCGACAGCCGGCGCGTCGCCAGCCAGCTGGCGCCGGCCATCAGCAGCATGATGCCCCAGGTCGTCACCACGGTACGGGTCACGCCGAACGGGCCGACCTGGAAAACGGCGCCGATGTTGTCCATCACCCGTACCGGCGGATGAAACGCCAGACGTTGAAGATGCCCAGCGCCAGGCCCAGCAGGATGCCGTTGACGGTCCAGTGGGTGGCATAGCCGGGCTGCTGGCTGTCCAGCCAGCGCCCCAGGTAGGCGCCGCCGATCAGCGGCAGGAGGAAGAGGATCGACAGCGTGCCGAGGAACACGGTCTGCGCCAGCGCCGTGCGCCGGCCGCGCTCGGCCGAGCGGATGCGCTCGCTGTGGCGGCGGACTTCGCGGTGCCAGTGTTCGTCATTCATGCGTGTCCTCCTTCCAGCCGGCGCAGGCGCAGGTAGAGCTCATGCTCCAGGCGTTGCAGATGATCCTTCACCGTTTTCAGCTCGGCTTCCTCGCGGGCCAGCTGTCCCCGCAGCAACTCGGCAACGCGCTCGTAGTCCTCGTCCAGCCGATAGCGCCGGGTCGCCAGCCGCAGGCAGTTGTCGGCAAAATACAGAATCCCGCCCGGACAGGCCAGGTAGCGCCAGCCGGACCCGGCCACCTGGAACCGGGCGAGGCCGTAGTCCAGCACCGTGATCAAGGGCGCCCGGCCGGGCAGGATGCCGAAACTGCCACTTGCGTCCTGGCCGGTGAACAGCACGACGTCGGCAATGCTTTCCTGCCGGGTCGCGCCCTGCAACTGCAATACGAAGCCCGTGCTCATGCCGGCGTCGCCTCGGCCAGCGCGCCGCGCATGTAGCAAGCCTCTTCCGGCCAGGCATCGATATCGCCGCGCAGCAGCGCCTCGCAATCGTTCAGGGTGGCTGCCAGCGCCACGGCGGCGCCGGGAATGCCGGTGTGCCCGGCGACCACGAAGAAGGGCTGGGTCAGGTAGCGCTCCAGCCGCCGGGCCCGTTGCACCAGCTGGCGATCGCTGGCCGACAGCGCCTCCAGCCCGAGCATGGCGATGATGTCCTCCAGGTCGCGATAGCGCGCAAGATGCTCGCGGACCGCCTGGGCCACGCGGTAGTGGCGGTCGCCGACCACCGCGCGATCCAGCGCCCTGCTGCCGGAGGCCAGCGGGTCGACGGCCGGGTAGATGCCCTTGGCGGCCTGCTGCCGGGAGAGAATGACGGTGGTGTCGAGGTGCGCCAGGATGGCCTCCACCGCCGGATCGGTCATGTCGTCGGCGGGAACGTAGACGGCTTCCACCGCCGTGATGCTGCCGCTGCGGGTGGACAGGATGCGTTCCTGCAACTCCGCCACCTCGGACAGCAGGGTCGGCTGGTATCCCACCGTGGCTGGCATGCGTCCCAGCAGGCCCGACAGTTCGCTGCCGGCCTGCACGAAGCGGAAGGCGTTGTCCAGCAGGAACAGGACATCGCGGGCGACGTGGTCGCGCAGGTATTCCGCGTAGGTCAGTGCCGACAGGGCGACGCGGTAGCGGACACCGGGCGACTCGTCCATCTGTCCGAAGACCATCAGGGTCCGCGGCATGACGCCGGCATCCTGCATGTCGTGCCAGAGCTCATGCCCCTCGCGGATGCGCTCGCCGACACCGGCGAACACGGACACGCCACGGTGCAGACGCACGATGGCGTTCATGAACTCCATGATCAGCACCGTCTTGCCGACCCCGGCACCGCCGAACAGGCCGGTCTTGCCGCCGCGCACGAAGGGGCAGAGCAGGTCGATGACCTTGATGCCGGTGAGCAGGATCTCGCCGACGCCGACGGTTTCCGACAGCGGCACGGGCGGTGCCACGATCGGCCGGCGGTGGGTGTCGTCCAGTGGCGGACCGCCGTCCAGCGGCCGGCCAAAGAGATCCAGCAGGCGGCCCAGGCAGCCGGGCGTGACCGGTATCGCCAGTCCGCCACCACCATCGAAGACCGGCATCCTGCGTTTCAGCCCGCAGGTCCGGTGCAGGGCCACGGCCCGCACACGCCGTTCGTCGAGATGGCGCAGGACCTCCAGCCGGCAGGGCTCACCGCTGAGCCACACCTGCACGGCCCGGTGCAGGGGCGGCAACCGCGCGCAGCGGATGTCGACCACCGCCCCCTGGACGTCCTCGATGAAGCCCAGCGCGACGGGCTGAAGGTTCGCATCCGCTGCATTCGCCAAGGCGTTACCCCGCTTTCATGGACCGATACCGGATGTTATCCCGCCGGGCCTGCCAGGGCAAAACCCGGGTACCGGCCGGGCATCCGCTGCCGTTGGCCGCCTTTCCCGCATGTCATCATCGGCCCCCGGGTGCTGTTGCCGTCGTGGGGCCAGTTGCCCACCCTGAACGGGTACGGGTCGAAGCCCAGCCCCCTGGTCGGGATGTCCGCCGGAATCGAACGGCCCGAACAGGCTGGGTGTGGTCGACAACAGCGGCGGTGGCGAAAAGTTGGTTGAGGATGTGCCCGCGCCTTTGAAATCGGTCTGCGAGAACACGTTGAACGGGTAGTTCTGCACCTGCGGTATGCCATAGTTCGGGAATACCGGCACGTTGACGTTGAGTGGCTGCGCGAAGCCGCACTGAGTCGTCATCGAATCCAACCTTTTTTGTCAGCCAGCAGAGGGGGATCTTCCGGAAAGCGCGTCGGTTTCCACGCGAGATATCGCCGCAAGCCGTTGATTTTAATGGAATTTTGCGTTCGCGGGAATGTTTTTCAGGGCGCCCCGAACGCCTGCAAGAATGTGGACGGGCGAGGAGCGATATATGAAGTTTTGAAACTTGCCGATGTTGGGCGCGGACGGGAAGGATCCGCATGAGCAGCGGTGGTTTTGGCAGGGTTAAAAAGGGGCAGGGGAGGCGAGTTTGACGCCCGATGTCGGCATGGGTGTCACGACACCCATGCATCATGGAGTCGAAACCCTGCCCCCGGGTTTTTACAGCTCACCTGTACGAGACGGAATAGACGTCGGGGATTGGCCCAGATGCCGGCCGATCTTGCTGTCCTCCTGTGTCACATGCTGGACGAACCAGTCGATCAGGAAGCTTTCCACTTGGCCGGCGTCGATGGCACAGATCTGCAACCCCAATATCTTGTTGTTCAGCATCTCGATCAGAGTGTAGTGCAGCAGCCGATGGGCTTCCAGATCGGGATAGCCGCTATCGGCCATGACATTTTCCTCACTGTAGAAGTGGAAGCGGGCGTAGAGGGAGAGTTCGTTGAGGATACGGTTCAGCTTGACGGGCGAGGCGCCCGACCGGCGGGCCAGGTGAAAATCGTTGACCAGGCACAGGAACGTCTGGTGCTCGTGGTCGATCCGCACATGACCGATGGCAAACTCCTGGGACCAGGTAATCATCGATATCGGTTTTTTCGTGAAACGTGAGGTGGCGGGCGCAGCAGGCGTCCCGGTGACGATAAAAAATTTATTGTCTGGTTATTAGACGAAACCGTCCCGTGGCGCTAGAGTCACTCGTGCAGGCCGGGCCCAGCGTGCCCGGCGCGCCAGAAGCGCCGGATGGCTGGCGGACACCCTGCCATTCGCGACCGTTGCGGTGTGGCGTCGGCCACCTCAAGGAGACACGACCATGAACAAAAAGTTTGCCGGAACCCTGCCAGCCATCTGCCTGTGGGCCGTGGCGCTTCAGCCAGTCCAGGGCGCCACCTTGCCGGCACCCGTGCCACGGGTGATCGTCAGTGCGGCGTCGGCCTGGGGAACCGCCGCCGACAGCTGGGCCGGCTATACCGGGGCGTTGCAGCTCTGGCTGCCATCGGACACGCCGGCAGGCTGGACGTTGACATTCCGTTCAGCCGACCTGGGACGGCAGGCCGCCGCCGCAGGGTTCTGGAATGCGGTGGTGACCTACGATGCCGCGACGCAGCGCTTTACCGTCGCGGCGCCATCCTGGAGCGGCGCCGTCGCCGCGAACAGCGTGCTGAATATCGGCTTCAATGGTCAGGGCGTGCTCGATCCACATGTCGTGCTGGATGACTGTACCTTCAATGGGCAGCCTTGCGTGGCGGCGGTCATGAGCCCTGGCGATGCGCAACAGACGCTGGCCGGCCTGTCATCCGGCACGGATAGCGGCAGTGGAGGCACGCCCGCGCCCGGCAACGATCCGCCCGTTGCTGGCGGTGAACATCCGGGTGGCACGCCGGGCGCGCTGGAAGTGCTTTTCTCGGTGAACAGCCGCTGGGC
Source organism: Methyloparacoccus sp. NF-16 (assembly GCF_056880625.1). NCBI lineage: Bacteria > Pseudomonadati > Pseudomonadota > Gammaproteobacteria > Methylococcales > Methylococcaceae > Methyloparacoccus > Methyloparacoccus sp. NF-16. The sequence continues at coordinate 1,582,755 of NZ_CP174130.1, forward strand.
AGGCGGCTATGGCGGCAACATCACCGTCAAGAACCTCTCCGCTGACGCCCTGCCTGCCGGTGGTGGCTGGCAGGTACGGCTGAAATTTCCCGATCTGGCCACCGCCCGGGATGTCTTCAGCAGCGGTCCCTGGAATCTGCAGGCGACGATGGCCGATGACGGAACGGTCGTCTTGGGTCCGCTGGCATGGACAGCTGCCGTCACGGCGGGAGGGTCGGTCAGCAGCGGCTTCAATGGCGGCTCCCTGGCGAATCTGCGCAAAGCGGCCAGCGTGGAGGAATCCGTCGCGGTGGTTTACGACAGTTCCGTCGGTGCGGGCGATGGCGGCGGAACCACGCCGCCCGCCGATCCCGATCCGGTCGACGACGGGGAAGGCTTGCCGACAGGTTCGCTGCCGGGACATTTCCTGTTCAGTCCCTACAAGGATGCCGGCATTTCCATGAACTGGAATACCAACGTGATGTCGACCATGGCCAGCGGTAGCCTGAAGCCGCTGCTGGACGTCCTGCCTGCACGGGTGCCCGCCGTGACCTGGGCCTTCGCCACCGGCGAATGCGGTCGCGAAAACTGGGCCGGCATCGCGCCGGAATCCCTGGCCGCCGTGAATGTGAGCAACTTCGTCGCTGCCGGCAAGAACTACGTGGTTTCCACCGGTGGTGCGGCGGGCGCCTTTCATTGCGGCAGTCCCGAGGGCATGCGCACCTTCATCAACCGTTACGCGTCGAGGAATCTGGTCGGCGTGGACTTCGACATCGAGGCTGGGCAGAGCGCCGCCGACATCGAGAGCCTGGTCCGGCAGGTGGCAACGGTCCAGGCGGATTATCCCGACCTGCGCTTCAGTTTCACCATCGCCACCCTGGGCTCCAGCAATGGCGGCGCATTGACTGCGCCTTACGGGGATCTGTCGGTAACCGGCTATCACGTCATCCAGGCCTTGAAGCAATATCCGCTGAATAACTACACCATCAATCTGATGGTCATGGACTATGGCAGAGCGGGCAGCGGCGTCTGTGTCCTTGACAACAACGGACTCTGCGACATGGGCGAGACGGCCATCCAGGCAGCCAAAAACCTGAATGCCCGGTTTGGCATACCGTTGAGCCGCATCGAGTTGACGCCCATGATTGGCGTCAACGATGTGACGGATGAGCTGTTCTCCCTGGCCAACACCGACACCATGGTGGCCTGGGCATTGGGCAACGGGCTGGCCGGCGTGCATTTCTGGTCGGTCGACCGCGACACGCCGTGCAACCAGAGCCATGCGTCCCCGATCTGCAGTTCCGTGCCCACGGTTCCCGCCTGGGGCTGGACGCATCGCTTCGCAACAGCACTGGGGCTGTAGCACGCTGTATCCACAGGCCATCCCTACGTCTCTCGCGCTTTGCCGCGCGAGAGACGTAGGTGCAGGCAGTGGATGGCTGCCCAGAGCATTGTCAAGAGCACGCAAGGCAATTGCGCATAATGTATATTATGTTAAATAAATGCGTGATCGGGTGCATCGCTCGGGAAAACGCATGTGGATGGGTATACCACCGTGATAAGCCGCTAGAATGCGGCATCGAGTTTTCAGCGACACAGATCCATGCCATTGCGTTTCCTGTCTTCGGCGCTCGCCATCCTCCTGCTCACGGCTTGCCAGCCGGATGCCGAACTGCAACTGTCCGGCTCCATCCAGGGCACCACCTACCATCTCAAGGCGGTCACGCGCGGCGTGGTTGTCGATCGTAAGCAGTTGCAGGCCGACATCGAAGCCGTTTTCCATCTGGTGGACGAACAGCTCTCGAACTGGCGCGAGGATTCCGTCATTTCGCGCTTCAACCGCCAGAAAACCACCGACTGGCAGCCGGTCACGCCAAGCATCGTCCAGTTGATCGCGGTGGCACAGGACATCCATGCCAAGACCCAAGGGTGCTACGACCTGACGGTCAAGCCGCTGTTCGAGCTGTGGGGCTTCACCCGTCATGAGCAGACGGTACCGGACGCCAGCGCGATCCGGGCGGTCATGACCCATGTGGGCATGGACAAACTCGAGCTCGACGCCGCCAACCATCGGCTGCGCAAGCAGGACCCGGAGTTGCAAGTCAGTCTGGATTCCATCGCCCAGGGCTATACGGTGGCGGTGCTGGCGCAGGCGCTGGAAAACCGGGGCATCACCGATTATCTGGCCGAGGTCGGCGGCGAAATGAAGGTCCGCGGCAGCAAGGCCGACGGCACACCCTGGCGGGTCGCCATCGAGAAGCCGATGCCGATGGCACGCGAGGTGCAACGCATCCTCGAACTGCACGAGGCCAGCGGCGTGGCGGTGATGACCTCTGGCACCTACCGCAATTTCTTCGAGGCCGGCGGCCAGCGTTACTCGCATATCCTCGATCCGCGCACGGGCCGGCCCGTCACGCACCGGTTGCTGTCGACCACGGTGCTGGACGAGAATCCGACCCTGGCCGATGCCTGGTCGACCGCCCTCCTCTGCGTCGGCGAGGTCGAGGGTGCCAGGCTGGCCGAATCCGAAGGTCTCAAGGCCCTGTTCATCTATGGCGAGGATGGGCAGCTGAGGGAAAGCATGAGCAGCCATTTCTCGGCGGCGCCTGTGGCGCGCTAGGGGCGGGGCAGGTCGGGTCGTGTTTCCGCGCAGGAGGGTCTTTTGCCGCCGCTACCGCTCCGGCTCGACCACCGGCGGCGAACATCGGGAACCGCCCTCTTGCTCTATCGCCGGACGGGAGACGCGTCGTCGCCAGGCTTACGGGGAAGCACCATGATCGACAAGCAGGTTCTCAAGGCGGTGCGCATCAAGCCGGGCGAAAACGTCCGCCTGCGGGAAATCGACACCCGCTGGCCGAATGGCGGCCTCAAGGGCGACCTCGACCACTACCGGTCGCTGGCGACGGAACTGCTGCGGGACAACCTGGAGCAATTGGCCGAGAAACAGGAGCTGCTGTACGCCGACGACCGCCATGCCCTGCTGATCATCCTGCAAGCCATGGACGCGGCCGGCAAGGACAGCACCATCAAGCACGTCATGTCCGGCGTCAATCCGCAGGGCTGCCAGGTGTTCTCCTTCAAGCGCCCCTCCGCCGAGGAACTGGATCACACCTTTCTCTGGCGCTGCATGCGTGCCCTGCCCGAGCGCGGCCGCATCGGCATCTTCAACCGCTCCTATTACGAGGACGTGCTGGTCACGCGGGTCCATCCGCAATGGCTGGAACAGCAGCAGTTGCCGGACGGCAAGCGTGGCAAGAGGTTCTGGCGCGATCGCTACGAGGATATCAACGGCTTCGAGCGGCATCTGGCGCGCAATGGCACGGTGGTCCTGAAGTTCTACCTGCACCTGTCCCGCGACGAGCAGAAAAAACGCTTCCTGGACCGCCTGGATGAACCTGACAAGCACTGGAAGTTCTCGCTTGCCGACCTCGCCGAGCGTGCGCACTGGGATGACTATCTGGACGCCTACGAGGATGCCATTGCCGCGACCAGCACCGCCTGGGCACCCTGGCATGTGATCCCGGCCGATCACAAGTGGGCCTGCCGCGCACTGGTCGCGGAAATCATCTGCAAGACCCTGGATGGATTGAACCTGCGCTATCCGCGGGCGACCGAGCAAGATCGCGCCGCCTTGGCTGCCGCGCGGCGGCAACTGACGCAGGAATCCCGATGAATGAGCGGCGCCGGCCACCGGCGCCCTGCCCCGCCGTGGCGATCGCCGCCCGTGCGACGGGATTCCCGCAGGATCCAGCGACCACCCAATTTCCCGAGACCCGGAGCGTTCGCCATGTCCGCCAGCCGTAACACCCTGAATCGCGAGACTTTCTCGCGCGTTGTGAACATGATCCGCGCCATCCTGGCGGATGAGGCCGTCGGCCGCAGGGTGTTGCTGTACTCGGCCGGCATCGTCCTGTTCCTCCTGTCGATCAACGCCCTGAATGTCCTCAACAGCTACGTGGGGCGATTTTTCATGACCGCCATCGAGGAGCGCGACCGCGCCGGTTTCTGGTGGTACGCCTTGCTGTATGTCGGGGTCTTTGCCCTTCTGACCCTGATCGCGGTCAGCCTGCGCTACACCGAGGAATCGCTGGGGCTGCTCTGGCGCAACTGGATGACCTGGCACCTGTTCCGGCGCTATGCCGATCATCGGGTCTATTACCGGCTGGAGAACGACGGCGACGAGGTGGAAAACCCCGACCAGCGGCTGACCGAGGATGTCCGCTTCTTCACCACCACGACCCTTTCCTACGCGCTGATGCTGGCCAATGGCGGCCTGACCGTGCTGGCCTTTTCCGGCGTCTTGTGGAGCATCAGTCCCCTGCTCTTCGGCGTGGCGGTCGCCTATGCCTCACTGGGTACCTGGCTGACCATACGCCTCGGCCATCCGCTGGTACAGCTGAACTATGACCAGCTCGACCAGGAGGCAGACTTCCGCGCGTCGCTGATCCACCTGCGCGACAATGCCGACGCGGTGGCGCTGGCGCGGCGCGAGGGCCTGTGGATCATTCGCGCCGGGCGTCAGCTCGATGCACTGACCCGCAACTTTCAACGCATCATCCGCGTCAACCGCAATCTCGGTTTCTTCACGACCGGCTACAACTGGATGATCCAGATCATCCCCGCCCTGTTCGTGGCGCCGCTGTTCATCGACGGTCGGGTTGAATTCGGCGTCATCACCCAGTCCGCCGTCGCCTTCACCCAGCTGCTCGGCGCCTTCTCGCTGATCATCACGCAATTCCAGTCGCTGTCGTCCTATACCGCGGTCATTCGCCGCATCGGCTTGCTGGCCGACACGGCGCTGCGCGACGAAACCGGCGAGGTTGCCATGAGCCAGGCACAGACCGAACAGTGGCGTGACCGCGACCACGTCAGCTACGCCAATGTCAGGTTGCTGTCGCGCCAGGGAGACCGGGCACTGATCGAGAACCTGACGGCCGACATACCAGCCGGTCAGGCGGTCCTCGTCCACGGTCCCGAGGAAACGGCCCGCCTGGCCCTGTTTCAGGCCACCGCCGGGCTCTGGCCGATTGCCGAAGGCACCCTGGTGCGGCCGCCGCTGGAGCACATCCTGTTCGTCACCGAGCGCCCGTACCTGGCGCCCGGTACGCTGCGCGAGATGTTCCTGAAGCCGCACCCGGAGACCGGCACCGACCGGAGACGGCTGCCGGAATTGCGTCCGCGCGAGCTGTGCCCGCCCGTGGACGCCATTCACGCCTGCCTGCGCGCGGTCGGGCTGGGCAAGCTGCCCGAGAAATTCGGTGGCTTCGAGCAGGTACAGGACTGGGACAGCGTGCTCTCGCTGGCAGAACAGCAGTTGCTGGTCATGGCCCGTGTCCTGGCCAACCGGCCCCGGTTCGTGTTCCTCGACCGTCCGGGGTCCTCGCTGCCGCCGGACAAGCTGCTGGCCATTCTCAAGCTGCTGCGCCGGCGCGGCATAACGCCGGTCGTCTTCTCCGACCGTCAAGAACCTGCCGGATTCTTCGACGCCACGCTCGAACTCAGGCCAGATGGCAAGCCGCGCTGGATGGGGCCGGACAAGCCCGGGGCACCGGAGGGCAGGCGCCGGAGGACGGCACGGAAGCCGGCTTGAAGCCGTGCTCCCGCGGCAGGGACAATCACGCCCGTGGCGTGGGTTCCCGGTTGCTCAGTACAGGCAACGATAGGCATCCAGGGTGTTGGCAACCGTTTTATCCCAGCCAAACCGGCTTGCCTGAATCGGGCCACGTTCAGCCAGGGCGGCATGCCGTCGCGTATCGGAAAGCAACAGCGACATGGCCGCGGTGATCTCCTCCTGACAGAGCGGGTCGACCAGGCACGCCGCCTGTCCCCCCACCTCCGGCAAGGAGGCGAGATTAGAACAGATCACGGGAATACCGGTGGCCATTGCCTCCAGGACCGGCAGGCCAAACCCTTCATACAGGGATACACAGACAAACAATCGCGCACCCGCATAGATCACGGGCAAGTCGGCTTCCCGGACATAATTGAGGTAGATCAGCCAACCTGCCGACTGGCCGGCACGCATCCTGGCATGTATCTCCTGGCTGTGCCAGCCCGGGTTTCCGACCAGAACCAGCGGGTATTCCCGCTTGATGCCGTCCGGCAAGGCCTCGTAGGCCTGCATCAGCCCCAGCAGGTTTTTCCGCGGTTCGATTGTCCCGACGGACAGCAGGTAACGGCCTGGCTGCAAGCCGTAGGCACCAAGCCGGGCTGCCAGTGGCTCATGGAGACGCGGATAATAACCCGGATCCACCCCCAGGTAGACGGTTTTCACGCGGTCCTCAGGCAACCGGAAGGCTTCCAGTATTTCCTGGCGCGAGAATTCCGAATCCGTCAGCACCAGATCGCAGCGCCGCAGGATCTTGGGAAACAGGCGCAACAGATGATTGACCCGTTCCCTTGGATGGAACTCGGGGAAACGGATAACCGACAGATCATGGATGGTGCTGACCCGCAAACCAGGAAACGGCGGCAGGGCATAGTTTGGCGAATGATAGATATAGTTCTGGTATCGCCTCGCCTTCAGATACTTGAGGCCGGGTGACAGGGTCCGGCCAACCGTGCGTCGGGTTGCCCTGAGGACGGATGTCCAGCCGGTTTCGGCATCCGCCGTCCGCTGCTGGGCAGCCAGCGGTACCGTCTCAACCAAGGTGGTTTCATGGGCTATCCAGCGGTACCGGCGCAGCAACCTGAGATGACCGACCGCCGGATGTTTCCGCAAGCCCTTGGCCAATTCGTAGGCATAGCGCCCGATCCCCGTCAGGGGTGCCTGGATGGCATCGGCATCGAGAATGATATCAAAGCTTGACATGCTGCCCTGTTGTTGCTGGCATTCGGTGGGTGTTCCGGGAGGGTTCTGCATCCAGCATCCATTGCAGGGTCTCCGACAATGGATATTCCGGTAATGCACCTATGGCTGATTGCAGGCGGGATGGATCGCCAACCAGCCGGTGGACTTCCTGGGATCGCACGAATTTCGGCGTGACGCGTATTGCCGGGCGATGGGCGGACAATGTCCCCAACTGCTCAAGCACGTCACGCAGGGCATAACCTTTGCCGGAGCAGATGTTGTAGGTACAGCCGATATCCGCAGATACCAACAATCTGAGATAGGCCTCGCATACCATTCTTACATCGTTGAATTCGCGCTCGACCTCCAGATTTCCCACCTCCACGGCGCTGGCTCTGGCACGAAAACATTCCACAAGCTTGGGTACGATAAAGGCGGAATCCTGGCCTCTTCCGGTGTAATTGAACGGCCTGACGAACACGATGGGCAACCGGTTGGCATAAGCCCGCGCCATGTGCTCCATCGCCAGCTTGCTGGTCGCGTAATGGTTGATGGGGGCAGGACAGATCGTCTCATCGATGACCGGGACGCTTGCGTTGCCGTAGATGTTGGCGCTGCTGGCCAGCAAGATGCGTTCCACGGATACCCCGCGCGAAAGCAAAGCCTCCAGCAGATGCAGGGTGCCCAGCAAATTGACTTGATAGAGGGATTCCGGGTCGGCATGCTCGGCAAAACTGATGGCTGCCAGGTGGACGACATGGGTATAGTCGATGGCAGCCAGTTCCCGCGCAATGGCAGCCGGATCCCGCAACTCGAAGACAGGTGAAACGACTTCATGCCCTTGCCGCTCGGCCGACTCCCGGAAATGCCGGCCGGTGAATCCGCAAGCCCCCGTCAGCAGAATCTTCATGGCGAGAGCATCAAAAACTGAAGCCCTGCCGATTGCGGCGGAGATCGGCCTCCACCATCATCTGGCACAGTTCCTCCAGCGTGGTCTTCGGCTTCCAGCCCAGCCTGTCCCTGGCATACGACGGATCACCAATGAGAACATCCACCTCCGCGGGACGGTAAAAATCCGGATTTACCCGTACGACTACCTGGCCAGCACGCAATCTCCTCTCGCCTGGCAGCGGCACCTCTTCGGACACAGAGTGAATCACGCCGATTTCCTGCTCATTCCGGCCAGAAAACTCCAGCTCCGCACCCACAACCTTGAATGCCAGACGCACGAAGTCGCGCACAGTCTCGGCACGATTTGTTGCCAGCACATAGGTATCGGGGATATCTTTCTGCAGCATTTGCCACACCCCTTCAACGTATTCCTTGGCAAATCCCCAGTCGCGTTTGGCATCCAGATTGCCAAGTTCCAGACAGTCGACCCGGCCCAGCATGAGTTTGGCCACGCTGTCGGTAATTTTCCGGGTAACAAACTCGCGCCCTCGCAACGGGCTTTCATGATTGAACAGAATGCCGCTACAGGCGAAGATGCTGTAACTCTCGCGATAATTCACCGTCATCCAGTGCGCATATAGCTTGGCCACCCCATAAGGACTGCGGGGATAGAACGGTGTGTCCTCTTTCTGGGGGATAGCCTGCACCTTGCCGAACATCTCGGACGTGCTGGCCTGATAGAAGCGAATGCCAGGGTCGACCAGTCGGATGGCCTCCAGCAGATGCAGTGCCCCAATCCCGGTAATCTGCGCGGTGGTGCCCGGCTGTTCAAACGACACCCGGACGAAACTCTGCGCGGCAAGGTTATAGATTTCCCGGGGTCGCACGCGCTGCACCAGCGCAATGCTGGTTCCCAGGTCCGTCAGGTCATATTCCACCAGATGCAGATGCGGGTGATACTGTATGCCAAGCTCCTCGATCCGCCAGAAATTGACAGAGCTGGTGCGACGATAGGTACCATAGACCGTGTAACCCTTGTTGAGCAGAAACTGTGCCAGATATGCACCATCTTGGCCGGTAATGCCGGTGATGATTGCAGTTGTCATGATGTATGAAAAAAGCTGTCTTGCTGCCAGGCACAATAATATGGAAAGTATCTTGAAGAGATGGGCTAAGTCAACAGAATTTCCGCCGCATGACTAAATATAATATTTATTGTTCTGGCAGCCTTTCGATAATCAACAGATATGATGTTGCCACAAAGCCATCCATGAGGAGCTTTATGTGGTATTTGTCACCCTGGAAATATGGGGGAAGATCAGGCTCGATATCCTGCTGACTGTTACCGCAATCAAAGTCAGGCTCCGCCATCCTGTAAGCTGTCCCGGACAGTTTTTCATATAAATCCTCAATATCGCTTCTGCGATAGATGACGTTATCACCCGCGGCCACCGTATCGGCATTGGAAGACACGTTATATTCGGTTGTATGGACGGCTATGCCGCCCGGCTTCAGGAACTCCAGGGACTTCTCGATGAACTGGAAACCGGCATCCAGTGACCCAAGATGCTCTAGCGCACATGAGCTCCATAGGAAATCATACTGACCGCCAATGCCTTGCAGGGTCCGCATGTCCGCCGGCTTGAAGACGACTCTTCGATCAAACTCGTCCCTGGAAACAAGCTCCTTGTAGAATATGTTTTCCAATGATTCGGCGTGCTCGTTTCTGTCGATCCACCCCTGGCTGCTGAGCGCTGTGGACAAGTCAGTGGCGAGGATATCGCAACCTTTCGCGGCAAAGTAAGATGCCAACGGCTCAGTTCCAACAGCAAAACCAAGCCCCTTGGAGCCGTGCTGCAACTTGCCGAACTCATCCAGCACGGCAGCGATTTGACACCACTCCCAGAACTTTCGGTTGGCAAAATCCTGGCTGGCAGCCGAGTGCCATGGATAGATCTGCCGTATCTTCAAGTCACGCTCGATGCTCCTGTAGGATTCCGTTGCAAAATCCGAGTATCTACATGGTTTGCATTTCATGCTCATCACCGACAAGAATATAATTGATAACCGGCAACGCGAAAGCCAACCTGCCAGACCCGCCGACCTTGATCAGTCAGGATGCAAAGCCGCTGGGCAACGCTGGGCAATGGACCTGGCCAGACAATGGTTTCCGCGCCCTTTCACCGATTGCCGTGACACCCCAGAAGCATTCGCGAAAGCCGCGCCCCCACCCTGGAGTAGCGATGTTCATCCCGCCAACGCTCGGCGTTGCGAGCCCTCTCCAGGGTGTGGTGCTCGGCATTCCGTATGTCCTGGGCAATTTTATGGATTCCCTCGGCGATGTCAGAAGATGTCAGCCCTGGCAGCCGATATACCGCCGAATCCACATCATCAAAAATCGCCAAAGGCGTTACCGCCACCGGTCTCCCGGATATGATTCCGTAGCGAACCGCTCCGCTCGCGGATTCCCCGGTCTCCTGGTAGGGAAACACGATCAGATCCGCCCGCGACAGCATTTCCAGTATCTCCGCATCGCTGAGGTAATCAGTGCACAAGGAAATCGCCTCTTCCAGATGCAGATGCCCTATCCGGCTCCGTACCTGCTGAATGATGTCCTTCGATTCCTTTACCGGATATTCGGCATTCAACATTTTCAGGATGACATCGACGCCTTTCGAGCGCAGCAGGGACACGGCCTCGACCAACTCCGGCAAACCCTTGTGGGGCAGAAAGAAGCCATATGAAGCAACGACAAAGCCCCGATTGCCTGGCGAAGTCAGGTTGTCCGGCGGGTCGTAATCCAAGACGCCATGCGGGAACAAGGTTACGTTTTCCACCACCCCAAGCTTCATCAACCTGTTCAGATCCCCCGGCGCATGGACCAGTACGCGACAGCATCTTTCCAGCGCGGACGCCAGCGTGGTCAGCTTCTTGTCTGGGGCGTGGGCAGGATCGATTGTGGCATGCAGGGTGACAAAGACCTTGCGGCGAGCGTCGACTTGCCGATGCAGGAAGCGAGAAAATGTTTCCAGATCGAAGAAGCCGTAGTTGAATTGAATCACCAGCGTATCGAGGGCATCCTCTTCGATGGCTCTTTCAAGATTCTTCAAGGCGTCGCGATGCCCGGTTTCCCAGCAGCGGTGGACATTCGCACCATCCTCCGCCGTCCGTGTCTCCGAATGTGCCGCCAGGATGCGGATGGAGTCTGGCATGTTATTGATGAGGTGCTCGGAATAGGTGGCTATTCCGCAGCGTATGTTCCAGGTCGTTATCCAGCCAATACGAGGCGTGGCAGACCTTGCACCATGCGCCCAGTTGCGCGCGGCATGCACCATCCGCTCTGCTGCATGAACCCAGCGAAAGTTCTCGAGCAACAGTCTTTGCCCTGCCTCGATCCTGCTGCGGCGGTCAGCCGCGGGCATTTGCCGGACTTCTTTCATGAGCCAGGACAGGTGAATCTCGTCGGGCTCGGCCCATACCGACGAGGAGAGGCCGAGATGCGTTCTCGCCCACGCAAGCCTGTAGTCGATCAGCCATGCGGTATCCGGAGTGCAAAAATCCGTTTGCCCGCTCCAGCCCGTCGTGATGACCGCGAGCCCGGACAGCATCGCTTCGGCCATCGGCAAGCCAAACCCTTCCGCGCGACTGGGCGCCACCAGGGCATGGGACTGCTCGTAAAGCGCTTTCAGTTCAGCATCGGCAAGATCGTCGACAATGATTTCCACATGCGGAAAATCAGGATCTTCCCTGCGGGCATCGTCCAGCCAGCGATAGATGTCGTTGTGTGGATTGTCGAAGGTCTTGACAATCAAGGTGACATCATCGCTGGCGCGAAATGCCCGGCCATAAGCCCGCAGCATGATATCCGCGCCCTTGCGCGGAAAGCACGAGGACACGTGGAGAAAACGGAAGGATCTGGCTTTAAGATGATAGCGGCTGTCCGATTCGATTCTCTGCCAATGATCAATACCGTTGGACGTGACCTCGACCGGGACGGTCACTCCGTGATCCAGCATGATCTTGCGGACATGCCTTGAAACGACCATCACGCCTTGCAGGGTGCTATTGAAGGCTTCCACCCATTCCGCCGGAAATCCGGTTTCCTCCCAGGCATATCCGTGCAGGAAATTGAAGCGCGCGCTCATGTCCGATACGCGCGGCGGATAGAGATTTCGACTCACCACGTCGGCATCACCATGCGCCACCCGAGCAGCTTGCCGATGCATGTCGGACAGATCGGGGTTTTCGCGGAGGAAATGCTTGTCCGGTGGGAAATCGCCAGGTCCCTCGGTGGAATGCAGCACGATCCGATGCCCCAGTGCTGCCAGGGCACGGGCGGTCTCGCGATTCACCAGCGCCAGGCTATAGCTGCTATCGAAGGGCCCCTCGAGGCGCCAGGTTATTGGTTCAGGTAGATGGCAGGGTCTCAGACAACCCAAGACCTCTTGCTCGTTTCGATCCAGGCAAACCGCCAGTTGCCTTAACTCGATATCGCCTATCGATAATGGTGCGAGTCGAGCGATGCCGTCCATCAGTTTTCGATAAGCATCCGACAGAGATCCGCGGATGGCTTGCCAAGAGGCCTGATCCGATCCGCCATGAGTTGGCAGGGTTTCCCACGCCGCAATTGCCCGGCGAGCCGTCTCATCCCAGGAAAACGACTTTACGTGCCGCAGGCCATGCTCGCGCAACCTTGCACGAAAGGCGTCGTCTTTCAGTGCCTGGCGGAGTTTGTCGGCCATGGACTGGATGCTGAAAGGGTCGAACAAGGCTTCCGCCTGCCCGATCACCTCGGGCAGGCTGCTGGTATTGGCACCAATGACCGGCGCGCCACAGGCCATGGCTTCCAGGGCCGGCAAACCGAAGCCTTCATGCCAGGAGGGGAAGATATACAGCCTGCAAAGGTTGTACAGCTGAACGAGTTCCTCGTCGCTTATGTAGCCGGTGAAACGCAGTTCTTCGGCATGCAGGCGGGCATGCTGGGCATGTTCCTTGAGTCGCGCGACCTCACCCTCCGGCATTTTGCCGGCAAGCAACAATTGATGCCCGTTGCGCAGCGCCTTTGGCAAGGCCGCATAGGCTTCGATCAGCCGCGACAGGTTCTTGCGTTCGTCGGCTCCGCCGGAATACAGGATGAAAGGCCGGGTAATGCCGAACGTCTGCCAGAGCCTGGATGAGGTTTTGTCGTCAATCGGTACCGGCCGGAATCGGTCATCCGCGGCCTCGGACGTGCTGACCACCGAATCGTCCGGCAATCCGGCATGATCTATCCCTTCGCGACGGGAGGACTCCGAAACCGCCAGATAGACAGCCGCGCACCGGAGATGCTCGATCTTCCGGCGATAATATCGCTCGTGCTGCGGATTTGGCTTGAGATAATGATCGGGATTCAGCAGGGGTATCAAATCATGCAGGGTCACCGATACCGGCGTGCTCCTGTCGAGCCTGCCAACACTGGTTACCGCGTCATCGACATACCCTTCAAACAGGCTGCAAACATGAATCACATCCGGTTGCAGACTGGCGAGGAAGGCTTCCCGGATGAGTTCGGCCATCTCCCGGCGGGCTTGGTTTTCGGGTTGCTCCTCCCGTACCGGCCCGGGCGCCTGCCAGACGCGAAGACTTGTCTCCGGCAGCAAGCCATCGAACGCCGCGCGAATGGCGTCGATGGTCTCCGGAAACAGGCCGTTCAGGGCAAGGATGATGTCGTGTTCACCCCGGTTTCGGGCGACCGCCTGCGCGAAGGACATCGTATAGCGGCCAATGCCCCGAAAGCGGCTTTCCGTCTGCGCACCCTGCATGTCGATGACGATACGCATCAGGCGTTCTCCTGTTTGCCTTGCTGGAGGGCAAGCTTGAGGTCGGCATGGATCTGGCGGGCACGAGGGCTGAGCGGCGCCTGCCTCGCCGGATTGCCCGTCGCGCCGGCATGCCGGGGACTCTCGCTGCCATCAGGCGCCGTCGCCAGTCGAGGATCGTGGTGCAGAAATCCCAGCCGGAATGCCAGCAGACGCAAGCCCGCGCGCAGGGTTGGATAACGGCGAATATGCTGCCCGATGCGATTCCTCAGATTTGGCCTGGCCAGCACAAAACGCGCGGACAGCAGCAGAAAGGGCGCAAGCGGCAGGCAGAGGACGAGCAGAACAGCCAGGACCAGTCGCGAGATGAGCCAGCGGGTCCCGTGATAGCCTGCGATCATGGCGCGGCGGAACCAGCGGACAGGCCCCGTTATTCGCCAGGAAACCGTGCGTTGCAAGCGCAGTATTTGATCGTGCCAGTCGTGAGCCTGGCGGGTCATGGTCTCCAGCTGGCGGGTGAGCTCCGCCACTCGCTGCTGCTGCTCGCAAACCCGGTGCTCAGATTCCGCCACCCGGTTCCCGCTATCCCGGAGAGCGTCCCGCAACTGGCGTAGTTGAGCGTGGGCTTCCACCTCGCGGATCTCGGCCAGCTTCAGCTGCTGCTCGGCCTGCCGCGCGCGCTCCGCCTCGTCTGCCGCGCGCGCATCGGCCCGCTCGGTCAGCGTCTGTGCCTGACGCACCGTCACCAGCAGTTGTTGAACCTGATGGCGGCTGTCGAGCTCGCGGGCTTCGGCCTGGGCCAGCCGTTCCTCGGCCTGGCTGGCACGCGCCACCTCATCTGCTGCGCGCGCATCGAGCTGTTGCTGATATCGGCTGGCCAGGGTTTCCAGACGCAATCCATAATCGGCGGCAAACCGTGCGCCGGTCGCCTCGAGAAGTCTGGCGGAGCCCTCCTTCTGCGCGATGACGGCATAGTCCGGGCTGACGCCAGTCAGGACATCCAGAAGCTTGGGTTCCAGGCTGTTCGCAAGCGCCCTTGATTCCTGCAATCGCAAGATCTTGGTTCGTCTAAAGCCCGCGTATTCCGTCATGAAGGCCAGCAATTCCGGCGGTATCGGACGCTGATGCGTGGGATCGAGGTAGAAACTTGAACTGCCAACAACCAGGTTTTCCGGATTGGGGGTTTCCAGAATGAGGATGCCGCCCGCAACAAGCACGCGCCATGCCTGACTGACCAGCTCCTGGAGTTCGGAAAACGGAATATGCTCTGCGATATGCAGGCCGGATACGACCAGCTGGCTGGCATCCGGCAGCTTGCACAGAAAGTCGAGGGCATCGCCGGCATGAGCCTCAAGGCCGCGCTCACGACAACCGACGAGCATGGCATCGTTGATGTCGACGCCCTGGGCGTCAAAGCCCTGTTCCTGCAGCAGCTCCAGCCATTCGCCGCGACCACACCCCAGATCGACCGCCTTGGCCTGCGGGAAATATTCGCGCAGCGGCTTGATGAACGGCAGATAGACCTCGCATCTCGACTTGATCGATTCGCGCGAGCCACGAAACTTCTGCTCGAACGCATAGTAGAAGGTTGCGTTCACAGCAACACTTCCAGCTCCGGGGGCAACCAGGCGGAACCCGTGAATCCCGGCTTGTCGCGATTCAGGACATTGAAGAGCAATGCCTGATCACGCCATTGGTAATTTCTCGCGATATGGGTGTCGGACATGTGCAAGGCCACCGCCACCGAGTAAGTACCCTCGCCCAGGCTGGCCATGAAATCGAAATGCATCGTGATGGCCTGGCCGGCCTTCAGGTCGTGCAGCGTCCTGTTCATATGGCAGGTATTGGTGCCAAACATCGGCTGGCCCAGGCGGTCCTTGATCATGTATCCCACCACCAGCTCGGGAATGCTCTCGATAACCCTGACCCTGATTTGCAGGCGAACGGGTTGGCCGACATTAACCAGTTCGATCGGCTCGCCCTTGGCATCCAGCAAGACGATTGCCTCGACCATGGCCTCCCCCGTTCCCGAAACCGTCTGCACCTTGCCATGAGGTATCCTGAGCTGCTGCACGGTCGGGGCATGGCGCTCGGCCAGCATGGCGTTGTAGTAATCCATGACCGCTTCGGGTTCACCCTGCATCGCCAGTCCTCCCGCCTTGAGAAGAATGGCGTAGTCACAGATGCTCTGTATGGCCTGCTTGTCGTGGCTGACGAGGAGCAGCGTGGTGCCGTGCTCGCGATATTCGCGGATGCGGCAGAAGCTCTTGTGCTGGAAATACGCATCGCCGACGGACAAGGCCTCATCGACGATGAGCACGTCAGGCCGGTGAGCGGTGGCCACGCTGAAAGCCAGGCGCATCTGCATGCCGCTCGAATAGATGCGCACCGGCTGGTCAATATAGTCGCCGATTTCGGCAAAGGCTTCGATGTCGGGCATCAGCGCATGGATTTCCGCCATGCTGTAACCCAGCAGCTGCCCCGCCATATAGGCATTTTGCCGCCCCGTGAAATCGGCATGGAAACCCATTCCGAGCTCCAGCAGGGCGGCCACGCGACCGGTTATCCGCACGCTGCCCGTGGTGGCCTGGGTAGTACCGGATATCATTTTCAGGAGCGTGCTTTTTCCCGCACCGTTGATACCGATAATGCCGGCCGCCTCGCCGGGATTGACGGTAAAGCTGATATCCTTCAAGACCCAGTGCAGGTGATGCCGGGGCTTGTTGCGCGGGTCCAGCCATTCCGCCAGGCGCGACCAGCGAGAGGGATACTGCTTGTATGCCTTGCCCAGACGGGTGACGGTAATGCTGCCCATTACAGTTCGTCCACCATCTCGCCGGCATGCCTGCGGAACAGGCGATATCCCAGCAGGCAACTCACTAACGCCAGCGTCGCCATCGGCCACAGGCTTTCCCAGCGTGGCCAGTGTCCGGCAACCAGGACATCCTGGTAGGCATTCACCAACGGCGTCATGGGATTGCGCTGGATCCAGGGCTGGATGGCCTCGGGCAGGATCGTCACGGGGTAGACGATCGGGGTCAGCCAGAACCAGAACTGCAGGATGACGCCAAACAATTGCGCGACATCGCGGAAGAATACGTTCAGCACCCCCAGGGTAACGCCCACGCCAATGGCGAAGGCGGTTTCCACGGCCAGCAAGGGCAATACGGCCAGGAAAGGCCAACCCGGGAAATTCCCGGTCAGCCACAGGAAGATTGTGAAAATACCAAAGATGATCGCAAAGTTGAGTCCGGCGCTCAGAATGACCACCGTCGGCAGGCAAAGCCTGGGAAAATTCAGCTTCTTGATCAGGTTGGCGTTTTCAATAAAGACGCTCTGGCCCCGCGCGGTGATTTCGGCAAACAGCCCCCACGTCAGGGTGCCGGCGCACAGATAGATGCTGTAAGCGAATGTCGAATCAACGCCAGGCAGCTTGGCCCGCATGACGCTGGCAAAAATGACGGTGTAAACCACAATCATGGACAGTGGCTGGATAAGCGACCACAAGGAGCCCAGCAGGGAGTTCCGGTACTTTGCCTGAAACTCTCGGCGGACATTCCCCGCGATGAACCCCCGATAGGCCCATAGCCGGCCAAGCATCACGGGTTCCCCGCCAGTATCCCGGGCAAGACGCCTGGCATTGCGCTAGGCATCGCGGCTGCGCCCGTACTGGTCATCGAAGCGGACGATGTCATCCTCGCCGAGGTACTCGCCGCTCTGCACCTCGATCATGACCAGATCCAGCATGCCGGGGTTTTCCAGCCGGTGCGGCTGGCCCGCCGGTATGTAGGTCGACTCGTTGGCGCGGACAAAACATTCCTGCTCGCCGCTGGTGACCTTGGCGATGCCGCTGACCACGACCCAGTGCTCGCTGCGGTGGTGGTGCATCTGCAGGCTGAGCCGGTGCCCCGGGCGGACTTCGATGCGCTTGATCTTGAAGCGGGGCCCGGCCTCCAGCACGGTGTAGGTGCCCCATGGCCGCGCCACGGTCCGGTGCAGGCGGAAGGCTTCGTGGTCCTGCGCCTTGAGCTGCGCGACCACGGCCTTGACCTTCTGCACCTGGTCGGACCGGGCCACCAGCAGGGCGTCGGGGGTGTCGATGACGATCAGGTTGTCGACCCCCACCGCGGCGACCAGCCGTTCGTGACTCTGGACGTAGGTGTTGGCGGCATCGACGAAGATGGCCTGGCCGTTGGCGCGGTTGTTGTCGTCGTCCGGGGCGGTCAGGGCGCTGATGGCGGCCCACGAGCCGACATCGCTCCAGCCGAATTCCGCAGGGACCACGGCGACGTTGTCGGCCACTTCCATGACGGCGTAGTCGAGGGATATGGAGGGCACCCGGGCGAAGGGCTCGGCCGGGATGTCCAGCAGGTCGGCCGCGCCGGCGGCCAGCCGGTCTGTCCAGAGCGCCTGGCAGGCGTCGGCCAGTGCCGGGGCGTGGCGGGCCAGGGCGTCGAGGATGACGCCGGCGCGGAAGCAGAACATGCCGGCATTCCAGAAAAAGTTGCCGGCGGCGAGGTAGCCTTCGGCGGTGGCGCGGTCCGGCTTCTCCACGAAGCGGACGACCTGGCGGCCCTCGCCCAGCGCGGCGCCGGCCTCGATGTAGCCGAAGCCGCTGTCAGGGGCCGTCGGCAGGATGCCGAAGGTGACCAGCCGGTCCTGCCGGGCCAGTGCCTCGGCGCGGGCGACGGCGGCGAGGAAGGCGTCCGGGTCCTGAATCAGGTGGTCCGCCGCCAGCACCAGCAGGCAGGCGTCGCGCCCGTGGCGCGCCGCCACCCAGTGGGCCGCGAGGGCAATGGCGGGCGCGGTATTGCGGCCCACGGGCTCCAGCAGGTAGCGTCCCGTCAGCGGCCGGGTCGAGGCCACCTGCGCCAGCGCATCCTTGCTCATGAAGTAGTAGTCGCGGTTGGTCACCGTGAGCAGCTCGCCGGCCCCCGCCACCATGGCGGCCCGGCGGTAGGTCTTCTCGATCAGCGTCTCGCCATCCGCCAGCCGGATGAACGGCTTGGGACAGGCCTCCCGCGACACCGGCCACAACCGCGTGCCCGTACCACCCGAAAGAACAACTGGAATCAGCATCAGGGACAGAATAATTATTATTATGAAAAGGTATCGATCATTGCCTTGCCGACGGACCGATGCCGGGATGGCGAAGGAATTCCGGACAATGCGGAAAATCTCGCGGGTAGCGGTTCGAGAGAAAATGCGCGAAGCAACATTCGCAACACAATGCTTGAAATATTCATATCCTACCACAGCAATATATGCCTGCATTAACATCTATTTTTATCAGGAAAAATATATATTAAAATATTAATATTCGGCGGCAAGGGAACCGCAGGCCGGGCGTCCGATCCGGACGCGCGGATTTCCGTTCCCGATCTTCCAGGTGTGCACCTTGCCGACGGTATGCCGCTCGGCGGAGATGCCAGCTGGCCGGGCTGACCGGTTTATCGAACAGGCAGCGCGCCATGGGGCTCGGGCGCCGGCGGAAGAGCTCGGGACAGGACACGGCCGCGGGCCATCCCTCGACCTGAACCTGGCAGCCGCCCCGCTCACCGGGACCCGGCATGCCCGGCCTGCGCAGCGCCCGCAAGCTTGCCAGATGCCCCGGCGTCTCCCGCGCCGCCTACCCTGTCGCCCTTTCGTTCACGTCGTAACGGCCCAGCGGCCGACGCCCAGACCCTAAGGAGACCCGTCCATGCGCAAAACCATCGCCCTCGTGTTGACGACCAGCCAGCTGATCGGCTGCGCCGCACCTTCCACACCCTACCTGCTGGGTCAGGGCTTCTATTCGGACAAGTACGCGAAAACCGAGATCCAGAACAAGGTCGCCACCAACAAGGTCAGGCCCCTCGGCCGCTTCGAAACCAGCGCCGGCGCCTGTTTCAACACCTCGCAAACCACCACCGACCAGAACATCGTCATTCCGGCGATTCGCCGCGAGCTGAGCGCCAGGGGCGCCGAGGTCGCCGACAACGTCACCGCCAGCGAGCGCTGGCTGATGGACTTCGGACTCGGGCTGCTGATCGTCCCCACGCTGCTCGGGTGCAGCAACTGGAACATTTCCGGCGATGTGCTGAAGGTGGCCCCGTAGCGCCACCTGCGGTAACGCCCGCGCTCCGCGCGCGGGCTGCCCCGGCGTCAGCGGCGGTCGCCTGGCCTGCATGCCAACAAAAAAGCCCGTCGGCCGCTCATGCGCGACCGACGGGCTTGTCTGCTGCCGGCACCTCCCGGCCCGGCCGCCACGGGCGCCGGAAACCCTGAACCGCCTCAGGGATTCGCGTGGAACATCCGGCCGACCCTGCCGGACAGGGAATCCAGGGCGCCCTGTGCCTTGAGCACCTGCACGAACCCCTGCCCCAGCGCGTTGTTCGCCTCCTGGACCGGGTTGACCACCCGGCCGATGCTGGTGGTGCCCTGGGAAACGGTCGCCACCGCGCCGTTGAGGCTGGCAAGGTCGGCGCTCATCTGCCCGTAGCGCTGCATGCCGCTTTCCAGGGGCGGGACGACCGTGTACCGCGGGCCTGGCTGGGACAGGCAAGCTGAAAGCCCGGCGGCGAGACAGCCCGCGGCCAGTTTCGTCGCGGCGCTCAATAGTCCATCCCGGCCAGGCAGGCCTGTCGGCGGGCGGCATCCCGGATGATGTGGCAGCGGCTCCTCTGGCCGCTGGTCCTGGCGGAACACATCGCCCGGTTGTCGATGTCCCTGATGGCGTTGCAGTCCTGCTGGCGGCCCCGCGTCTCGGCCAGGCAGGCATGGCGCCGGTCGCGATCCGCGATGGCGTGGCACCGGCTGGCATCCCCGGCGGCGGCTGGTCCCGCCAGCGGCCACAGGCCCAGCAGCCCCAGCGCCAGCAGGCCGGCCCGCCTCACTGGCCATGCTCCCGGGCAACCGCCGCGCCGCCCGCGACGCTGGCCTGCCCCCGCTGCCGGGAATCCGCCCCCGGCACATCGCGACGGTCGAGCGTCTGCATCCGCCCGGCGATATCCTCGACGATGGACGCCAGCAGCTGCAGCAAGCGTTGCAGGTCGCGCCGCTCGGCCGCATCGCCCCGGGTGAAGTCCTTGATCTCCGGCGAAGGCTCGTACTCGAACTCCTTGGCGAACTTGCGGAAAAGCTCCCGGGTCAGCGGTACCCGGTGGATGTCCCGCGCCACGCCGCGCCCCCGCCAGCCGCACGCATACAGGCGGGGTGCCCAGGCGTTGAGCCGCTCCATCGCCAGATCCTCGCCCAGGCCTCGGTGCAGATCGAAGGGATGGAACAGCACCTTGAGCCCATAGGAGCCGGGCAGCCGCTGCGTCGACGCCACGCGGCTGGCATCAGCATCGGTCCAGCCCAGGTCCACCAGCCGCAGCCAGCAGCTCCGGCCGGCGGCATCCGCGAACGACAAGGCAACGGTGATGCTCTTCCTGTTGTTCAGGTAATCGCGGCCGTCCCAGCCCAGCTGGCGCAGACCCGGATACAGGATGGCCTCGACCAGCGGGATCAGCGACGGATCGAGATACTCCGCCAGCGTTTCCGGGCGGCAGACGGGATAGGCGGTATCGTAGAAATGCTCCGGCTCGGAAGCCTGGAAAGCCTGCTCCCCGGGCTCCTGGAAATGCCGGGTGGCCGCCCGCGGCTGTCCCTGCTGCACGCGGGCGACGAAGAACGCCTTCGGCCCGCCATGCGGATGCCGCTCGGCT
Organism: Methyloparacoccus sp. NF-16; assembly: GCF_056880625.1. NCBI lineage: Bacteria > Pseudomonadati > Pseudomonadota > Gammaproteobacteria > Methylococcales > Methylococcaceae > Methyloparacoccus > Methyloparacoccus sp. NF-16. The sequence goes on from NZ_CP174130.1 coordinate 1,603,901, forward strand.
TCCCGCGCGATCAGCGTATGCTCGATATCGGACAGCACTGCCAGCCCCAGGGTGCCGGTGCGCAACTGCTCGGCCACCCCGGCGGTGAACGCCGCCACGTCGGTCGTGGTGCGACCGAGGCTCGCCAGCCACAGGCCGAGGACGTCCCGCAGCGTGGCGCACGATTGGTAGCGCGTCGAGACCGGCCGGCACTTTTCCCGCCCGTTGAGGAACTTGAGCATCTGCCGCTCCAGCACATCCCAGCGGTTATGCGCCTGCAGGCTGTCGCGGTAGCGGACCAGCTGCTCCCAGACCGTGCCGAACTCCGCGCTGTTGGCCACCTTGGCCTCGATCAGCCAGACCCGCCCCTCGACATCGACCGCCAGCAGGTCGGCGCTGCCGCTGCCGCCATTGCGGCTGCCGCCGAACAGGGACAGCTCGTGGCCGATGACCAGGATCGGCGTCGAGCGATCGGGCAGGAACAGCTGGTCGATATGGTCGATGAACCACTGGTGGTATTCCGCTTCGTTGGCATAGGTACGCATGGGCGATGGCTCCGTATCGGCTGTGATAAAAAAATCATTCCATCACTCTACCGTGTCCCGGCCCGTTCCCGCCGGCCGGCAAGCTTGCCAACCCGACCCGCGCGCAACATGGGGCGTATCGTCTCGCCATGGCCAAGCGCGCGCTCTATCTCGCCTGCTACGACATCGCCGACGACAAGCGACTGCGGCGGGCGCTGCAGGTACTGCGGGGCTACGCCACCGGCGGACAGAAATCGGTGTTCGAGTGCTACCTCAACCGCACCGAAAGGACACAACTGGTCGAGGCGGTGCGCGAGGTCATCGACCCCGGCGAGGACCGCTTCCTGCTGATGCGGCTGGACGCCCGGCGCCGGGTCCGCGTGCTGGGCATCGGCGTGGTGCCGCAGGACCCGGAGTACTTCTACATTGGCTGACCCTGCCCGAGGCGACACATGGCAACCCTGTACCTGGACCGCAAGAGCCTGGAACTCCGTCACGAAGGACAGCACCTGTGCCTCTACGAAGCTGGCGAGCGGCGTGGCACCGTGCCGTTGAACCTGCTGGAGCGGGTGGTCATGCGCGGCCAGGCCAGCGTCACCACCGGCGCGCTCGGCGCGCTGGCCGAGGCCGGCATCAGCCTGCTGGTGCTCGGCGGCCGGCAGGGCCGGGTGCCGGCCATCCTGCAGGGTCGCTGGCATGGCGACACCCGGCGGCGCATCGCCCAGTACCGCTGGCACCATGACGAACCCTACCGGCTCGACTGGGCGCGGCGGCTGGTGCTGCTCAAGCTGCGGCAACAGACGGCCTTCCTGAGACAGGCCCAGGCCACGCGGCCGGATCGGCGCGCCCCGCTGGGCCAGGCCATCGCCCAGCTGCGGCGGGCGTCCGACGGCCTGCAGGCGGAGGCCGTGGCCAGTCTCAGCCTGGGCCGCCTGAACGGCATCGAAGGCGCCGGCGCGGCCGCCTATTTCGCCGCCTACACCACCCTGTTCCCAGCGGGTCTCGACTTTACCGGGCGCAACCGGCGGCCACCGCGCGATCCGGTCAACGCCGCGCTGTCGCTGGGCTACACCCTGCTGCATGCCGACGCCGCCCGCGCCTGCCACCTCAACGGGCTGGATCCCTATGTCGGCTTTTTCCACGAACCCGCGCACCGGCGCGAATCGCTCGCCGCCGACCTGATCGAGCCCCTGCGGCCGCGGATCGACCACTGGGTCTGGCGGCTGTTCGCCGACCGGGAACTCCGGGCCGAGGACTTTTCCCGCGAGGACGGCGGCTGCCTGATGAAGAAGAAGGCCCGCTCGCTGTTCTACGCCCGTTACGAGACGCTGGCCCCGCCGCTGCGCCGGCTGCTGCGCCGCCATGGCCTGGTCGTCGCCCGCCGGCTGCTGGAAGACCACCCGTGAGGCCGCTGTATCTCAAGGGCGCGGACGCGCGGGTGGAGCTCGACGGACCGGCGCTGAAGGTGCGCCATCCCGAGCGCGCCGATGTCTGGTTTCCCCTGCAGCGCGTCTCCCGTGTCGTCAGCGACAGCCGCGTCGGCTGGGCCATGCCGGCCCTGATGGCCTGCGCGGGTGGCGGCATCACCGTCACCTTTCTCGCCGACGATGGCGCCGTGCTGGCGCGGCTGGTCGGCCAGCCCGGCGAACGCGCCGAAATCCGCCAGCGGCTGCGCGACGCCCTACTGCGGCCCGACTGGCCGGCTCGCTACGCCGACTGGCGGGCCGGCATGCAGCGCATGGCCCTGCGCAGCGTCGCCCGGCGCATCGGCATGGGCGTCGGCCAGCCGCCGACCCCGCGCGCGCTGCACCAGGCCCTGCAGGCCGCGGCACGCGACCGCGACCTGCTGCCCGCCTATACCGCTGCCGGCCGGGCGCTGCATGCGCTGGTGCACAGCCAGACCCTGCAAGCCCTCCAGGACGCCGGCATCGCGCCCGACGATCACGACTGGCCCGGCTTCGATCTCACCCACGACCTGACCGACCTGCTGTTCTGGGACCTGCACCTGGCGCGGCTGGCCTGGCTCGGCGCGCGCCGGCGATGCGGACAGCCGGACCCGCCGGACAGCGCCGCCGTCGTCGCCTTCTTCGAGCAACGCCGGGCGCGGCTCGACCACCTCCTGACCAGCCTCATCGGCCGCCTGCACCGCTGGCTGATCGAACTCTGAACCATGGCCGACCATCAGCCGCTGCTGTATCTCATCGCCTACGACATCCGCCAGCCCAGGCGCCTCGGTCGCGTGCACCGGTTTCTGCGCCGGCAGGGCTTGCCGGTGCAGTACTCGGTCTTCACCGCCCAGCTCGACGCCCGCAAGCTCGAACGGGTGCTGGGTGGCCTGCGCGCCATCATCGACGCACGGGTCGACGACGTGCGCTGCTATCCCCTGCCCGGCCGGCCCGAACAGATCGGCCTGGGCCGGCAGCTGTTCCCCGAGGACGTGCTGCTGCTCGATGGCGGCGTCAACCTGATCGTCCGCTGAATGCCTTCCGCCCATGGCGCCCACGGGTTACTGGAGACGCGCCGGATTGACCCGGTCATCGACGCTCATCAGAATGTCAATGAACCGCGCGCGCCCCGGGCGGCCCGGCAAGCGATCCGTCGCGCCCGCTGTCACGCCGGTGAGACAGCGTAACATTTGTGTGCACGCGATTTCTGTCAACCCTCTCTGTAACCCACTGAAAATGAAGGAGAAAAACACCCCCAGCCGTTTGAATCGAGACCTGATGTAGAAGGGATTAAGACCATGATCAGCCGCCGCACATATCCACTGATCGACGTTTGAATCGAGACCTGATGTAGAAGGGATTAAGACATTTGGGGTTCCCAGCTCCCGAATTGGCCGGGTGTTTGAATCGAGACCTGATGTAGAAGGGATTAAGACTCGCCGATATACTCCAATGATAAAGTGGCTTTCATGTTTGAATCGAGACCTGATGTAGAAGGGATTAAGACGATCACCCCGCGCCGGTATTCCTCGCTGCGCGGGGTTTGAATCGAGACCTGATGTAGAAGGGATTAAGACCACAAGCCGCGCCGGTATACCGGCCGCGTGCTTGTTTGAATCGAGACCTGATGTAGAAGGGATTAAGACGTGGCCCCTTCGGGCAGGGTGGTTGCGCCTTCGGGGTTTGAATCGAGACCTGATGTAGAAGGGATTAAGACCGTAACCGGCAAACAGTTCGCCGTCCAGGTGAACGTTTGAATCGAGACCTGATGTAGAAGGGATTAAGACGCCTTGAGGCGGCCTATCTCCTGCCTCAGGGCTGGTTTGAATCGAGACCTGATGTAGAAGGGATTAAGACCGGCTGATTGTTTCTCATTCATGACACCCTTCTGTTTGAATCGAGACCTGATGTAGAAGGGATTAAGACCCGCCCGCAAGGACTCGTTTTCTCGTTCTAGGCGGTTTGAATCGAGACCTGATGTAGAAGGGATTAAGACTTATTTATCACGGCGGTATTGGCGCCGTCCCTATGTTTGAATCGAGACCTGATGTAGAAGGGATTAAGACCCGAAGCGCGGAAGAACCTAACAAGAGACTGTTGTTTGAATCGAGACCTGATGTAGAAGGGATTAAGACGGATGCGCGGGGTTTGGCTTGTGGCTCGCTCTACGTTTGAATCGAGACCTGATGTAGAAGGGATTAAGACTCGGGATGCCCACGGAAACTGGCGGGTGTGTAGGGTTTGAATCGAGACCTGATGTAGAAGGGATTAAGACCCTGCCACGTCGCGCATGTTCGCGCTCGACGTGGCGTTTGAATCGAGACCTGATGTAGAAGGGATTAAGACATGTTCGCGCTCGACGTGGCCAATGATTTTATTTTGTTTGAATCGAGACCTGATGTAGAAGGGATTAAGACGCGGCAATGGCCGCGCTTTCGGATTTCGCATCGCGTTTGAATCGAGACCTGATGTAGAAGGGATTAAGACTCCAGCTTTTCCCGTTGAAGCTGGGTGAGAGGTTTGAACCGAGACCTGACATAGAAGGGACACGGGCGGTCGCCAACCGGGCTGGTCATGGTTGTTGCGGCCGGTTTTCGGGCGATGGCCTATCGCCCACGGAGACGCGGGAGAATTGACATGAAACAGATACTTGCATGGGCGTTGCCGCTGGTCTGCGCGCTCGGGGCTCAGGTGCGGGCGGGCGATGGCGCGGCGGACACGGCCGGGGCGTTCCCGCCAGCGGTCGTGGCCGCCGATGCGGCCCCGATGGCCAGCGATCTCGCCGCCGACGGCACGGTGCGCGTGATTGTCGAACTGGCGCTCCCCGCGCGCATGGCGAGTCCGCCGGACGAGCGCGCGCTGGCCGCCCGCAGGCGCGCGGTCGCGGCGGCGCAGGAACGGGTGCTGGCGCGCATCTTTGGCGGGAGCGGCCAGGCCAGCCGGGCCGGCGGATTCGAACGGGGACTCCGGCAATACGAGATCAGTCCCATGTTTGCCATCACGGTGGACGGCGAGGAACTGGACCGGCTGGCCCGCGATCCGGACGTGAGCCGCATCCACCTGGACCGGCTGAACAAGCCGCTGCTGCAGAACAGCGTGCCGCAGGTCGGCATGGATGGCGCCGGCGGTGCCTATGCCCTGGGCGCCACGGGCGAGGGGCAAGCCGTGGCCGTGCTGGATACCGGCGTCCAGGTGTCCCACCCGTTCCTGTCCGGCAAGACGATTGCCGAAGCCTGTTTCTCGAACGCCTCGGGCAGCGGCATCTCGCTGTGTCCTAACGGAACGAGGACCCAGACCGGGCCGGGCGCGGCCGAGGCCACGGCCGCCAGATGCGTCAAGGGGTCAGCTCACGAAACGGAAAAAATCGTACGCTTAGCCTAAGAGGGTCCCAGCAGGGCAAGGATAATGGGGCAAGATACTGCGCCCGTGTTCTGTGAACAGCGTTCGGCCAAATCGGATAGGGCTTTTTCCATGGTGCGTAAACCCTCGATCCGTTCCCGAATCGAGGAAAGCTTTTTCAAGGCGATATCCCGCGCTTCTCGGCAGTGTTGCCCATCCTCAAGGCTCAACAACTCCGTGAGTTCGTCCAGCGAGAACCCGAGCTTCTGCCCCTGTTTGATGAAACGTACGCGCTGTACGTCGCGTTCTGCATAACGCCTGACACCCTTAAGCGGCCGGTCAGGTTCGGTCAGCAGGCCGCGCCGCTGATAAAAGCGGATAGTTTCGACGTTAACCCCAGCTCTTTTCGCCAATACACCAATGGTGAAGCATTCTTGTGTCATGGGGCTTGCCTCCGTACCTAGGTACGGAGCTTATAGTAAGCCATATGAGAAAACACGGGGAACCGCCATGAACCAGAAACACGCCATGATCGCGGGCGTTCTTGCCGGGATCGGCGCAAGCTTGTGCTGCGTCGCGCCCTTGGTATTGCTGAGCCTGGGGCTTGGCGGGGCATGGGTGGCAAACCTCACCGCGTTCGAACCAGTGCGTCCGGTTTTTCTGCTGCTCACGCTGTTTTTCATCGGGCTGGCTTTCCGCAACCTCTACCTGACGCCTCCGACATGCGAATCCGGCAGGCCGTGCGCCGATGATGAAGTCATCCGCAAGCAGCGTTTCATTTTCTGGAGTGTGACAATCCCCTTGCTGGGCTTGATTGCGTTCCCGTGGATTGCCCCGTTGTTCTATTGAGGAAAACCGATGAAAACCCGAATTCTTTCGCTTGTTCTGGTATTGACCGTTACAGCGGGCGTGGCTCTGGCCGCATCACGTACAGTGGTGCTCGACGTACAAAACATGACGTGTGCGGCCTGTCCGCTGACGGTGAAAAAGGCCCTTGAACACGTCTCGGGTGTTCAACAGGTCACGGTTGATTACGCAAACAAGACCGCAACCGCGCAATTCGACGATACCGCCACTGCAGCGGATAAATTAACGGAAGCAACCAAGAGTGCCGGTTATCCGTCCACCATCCGGCAGGACAAACAATGAAAGACGTGATTCTGGAATCAACGATTACCTGCCCATACTGCGGGCACGCTGAAACGGAGACCATGCCGACCGATGCCTGCCAGTTCTTCTATGACTGCAAAGGCTGCGGAGCACTGCTCAAGCCAAATCCTGGAGATTGCTGTGTCTTCTGCTCCTATGGATCAGTCAAGTGTCCGCCCATTCAGCAGCACAAATCCTGTTGCGCTGACAGGTGACCTCGTTCCTTTCCCTGTCTTGCATCAACGACGTTCCGCCTGATCAATCCCGACGTGGAGGGTAGATCAATGGTGTCAATCTGGTCTATACCCTAACCGGACGTCAGGAAGGCTAGTCAATGAGCGTCAGAATAGAGCCATAGTTTGAATAAATTGACACCTGCCACCAAGGATCTTAGAGTTTTTCCTGACACATTTCCGTCGGGAGAACTTTTTGAAAGGTCAACGCATCGGTTATGTCCGGGTCAGCAGTTTTGACCAGAACCCGGAACGTCAACTTGAACAGGTCCAGGTGGACCGGCTATTCACCGACAAGGCATCCGGCAAGGATATCCAGCGCCCAGAGTTGGAAAGACTGCTGGGCTTTGTGCGTGAGGGCGATACCGTGGTCGTCCACAGCATGGACCGTCTTGCCCGTAACCTGGATGACCTGCGGCGTGTGGTGCAGAAGCTCACCCAGCGCGGCGTGCGCATTGAGTTCGTCAAAGAGAGCCTGACCTTTACTGGCGAGGATTCGCCGATGGCCAACCTGATGCTGTCGGTCATGGGTGCGTTCGCCGAGTTCGAGCGGGCCTTGATCCGCGAGCGGCAGCGCGAGGGTATCGCGCTCGCCAAGCAACGCGGGGCTTACCGGGGTCGCAAAAAGGCGCTGTCGCCGGAGCAGGTGAGTGATCTACAGCGGCGGGCCGCAGCCGGCGAGCAAAAGGCCTCGCTGGCACGCGAATTCGGCATCAGCCGCGAAACCCTGTACCAATACCTCCGAGCCGATGACTGACCATGCCACGGCGCAGTTTGTTGACACCCGCCGAACGCGCCGGCCTGTTGGCCTTTCCCACGACTAACGACGAACTTATCCAGCATTACACCTTTTCGGAACCCGACCTGTCGGTCATCCGTCAACGGCGTGGTCATCACAACCGGCTCGGCTTTGCGGTGCAGTTGTGCTACCTGCGCTTTCCGGGTTTCGCCTTACCGCCCGATGCGGAACCACCCCAGCCCTTGCTTGCAATCGTTGGTCGACAATTGCATATCGAGCCGGAGGTCTGGCCAAAGTACGCCAAGCGAGCGGAGACCCGGCGCGAGCACCTGGCGGAATTGCAGGCATGGCTGGATCTGACGCCATTCGCGATTGCTGACTACCGGCGCTTCGTCGGCGAGCTTGCCGAGCTGGCCCAGCAAACCGACCGGGGCATGGTGTTGGCCGAAGTGCTGGTCGAGTTACTCCGGAAACAACGCATCATCCTGCCGGCGATCGATGTGATTGAGCGGGTCTGTAGTGAAGCCCTTACCCGCGGCACGCGCCAGGTATACGAGGCGCTGACCGCGCCTTTGGCGGATCATCACCTCCGTGCGCTCGATGGTCTGCTGACGATCCGCGAGGGCACGAAGGGCAGTGGGCTGATCTGGCTGCGCCAGCCGCCCGGACCGCCTAAGCCCAAACATTTGCTCGCCCATTTGGAACGGCTGAAAACGGTCCGTGAGCTATGGTTGCCTGATGGATTGGAACACGCTATCCACCAAAATCGCTTGCTCAAACTGGCTCGTGAAGGCGGCCAGATGACAGCACAGCACCTGCGCGATCTAGAACCGGCCCGCCGCTATGCGACGCTGGTGGCGGTGATCCTCGACACGCGGGCCACGCTGATCGACGAAATCATCGACCTGCACGACCGGTTCATGGGGTCGTTGTTCAGCAAGGCCAAACGCCATCACGCCGATCGCTTCCAGCAGTCTGGCAAGGCGATCAACGACAAGGTGCGCCTGTACTCGCGCATCGGCCGCGCCTTGCTGGATTCAAAGGAAGCGGGCAGCGACCCGTTCGCTGCCATCGAGGCCATTATCCCGTGGGAGGTCTTCAGCGAGAGCATTGCCGAAGCGGAAAAATTGGCCCGGCCGGAAGACTTCGACTACCTGGCTTTGGTCAGCGACGGATTTAACCAGCTCCGGCGCTACACGCCGACTCTACTGGACGCGCTACCCATGAAGGCGGCGCCGGCGGCACGCGAGCTGCTGGCTGGCGTCGACGTGCTGAAAGGCATGAACGAACGCCAGGCCCGCAAGGTGCCGGACGATGCGCCGACCTCCTTCGTGCGCAAACGCTGGGAAGGTTTGGTGTGTACACCGGAGGGGCTGGATCGTCGTTATTATGAGCTGTGCGTGTTATCGGAGTTGAAGAACTCCCTGCGGTCGGGTGACATCTGGGTAGAGGGATCACGCCAGTTCAAAGACTTCGAGGATTACCTGTTGCCACCGCCGCGCTTTGCAGCGCAACGCGACCAGCGGGAATTGGGCCTGGCCGTCGAAACCGACTGCGAGCGCTTCCTGGAGGCGCGCCTCACGGTGCTGCAAGAGCAACTGGCGACGGTCGAGCGGCTGGCCGCCGCCAACGAGCTGCCCGATGCCGCCATCACCGACAGCGGCCGGCTCAAGATTACACCGCTGGACAATGCCGTGCCGGATGAAGCAGAGGCGTTGATACAGCAGGCGTACGGCCTGTTGCCGCACTTGAAGATTACCGAACTGCTGTTGGAAATCGATAGTTGGACGGGCTTCACCCGACACTTCAAGCACCTCAAAAGCGGCGAGGTAGTCGAAGACCGACAGCTGCTGCTGACGACCATTCTCGCCGATGCCATCAATCTGGGCCTGAGCAAGATGGCGGAATCCTGTCCCGGCACAAGCTACGCCAAACTGACCTGGTTACAGGCATGGTACATCCGCGACGAGACCTATTCTGCGGCATTGGCCGAGTTGGTCAACGCGCAGTTTCGCCAACCCTTCGCTGCCTATTGGGGCGAAGGCACCACTTCGTCGTCCGACGGGCAGAACTTCAAGGCCGGCGGCCGGGGACAGTTCGCCGGTCAGGTGAACCTGAAGTACGGTCAGGAACCGGGCGTGCAGTTCTATACCCACATCTCCGACCAGTACGCGCCGTTCCACACCAAGGTCATCAACGCCACAGTGCGTGACGCCACCCATGTCTTGGATGGATTGCTTTATCACGAATCCGACTTGCGGATCGAGGAGCACTACACCGATACCGCCGGTTTCACCGACCATGTGTTCGGGCTCATGCACCTGCTCGGATTCCGCTTTGCGCCGCGCATCCGCGACTTGGCCGATAAGCGGCTGTACATCCACGGCGATGCGAAGCGGTTCCCGACCCTCGCCGGTCTGATCAGTGGCAACGTCAACGTGAAACACATCCGCGCGCATTGGGACGAAATCCTGCGCCTGGCGGCGTCGATCAAACAGGGCACCGTCACCGCCTCGTTGATGCTCCGCAAACTCGGCAGCTACCCGCGCCAGAACGGTTTGGCCGTCGCCTTGCGCGAACTGGGCCGCATCGAACGTTCGTTGTTCGCGCTCGACTGGATGCAGAACGTCGAATTGCGCCGCCGGGTACAGATCGGCTTGAACAAGGGCGAGGCCAAGAACTCACTGGCCCGTGCCGTGTTTCTGAACCGGTTGGGTGAAATCCGTGACCGCAGTTTCGAGAACCAACGCTACCGCGCCAGTGGCCTCAACTTGGTGGTGGCCGCCATCATCCTATGGAACACAGCCTATCTGGAACGGGCGGTACAGGCGCTCCGGGATTCTGGGAGGGAGGTGGACGACAAGCTGCTGCAACATTTGTCGCCGCTCGGCTGGGAGCACATCAACCTGACCGGCGACTACATCTGGCGGCAAAGCAAGCGAGTCGAACAAGGGAAGTTTCGGCCGCTACGGATGCTCCGCGAGGCTTAGCGTACGATTTATTCCGTTTCGTGAGCAGACCCCGTCAACGGGCCGGAAAACCTGTGCACCCATGGAACCCACGTGGCCGGCATCGCGGTGGGCAGGAATCCTGCCCCCGGCATCCCGCCCAACGGCGTGGCGAAAGCGGCCCGCTTGATAGCCGTGCAGGTGTTTACCCGTTTCGACCGCGCCGCCGCCTGCGGCGACGCCGACATGACCCCGTGCGTGATGAGCTACACCTCGGACGATCTGGCGGCCCTCGAATGGGTATACGCCAACCGCGCCAGTCTGGCCGGCGGCGCCCGGCTGGCCGCCGTCAACATGAGTCTCGGAGGGGGTTCCTTCGCGGCGCCGTGCGACGACAATCCACTGAAACCCATCATCGACAGCCTGCGGGCGGCCAACGTCGCCACGGTCATCGCATCCGGCAACGATGCCTATCTGGCCAGCGTCGGCGCGCCAGGCTGCATCAGCACCGCGGTCACCGTGGGCGCCACCACGCGGGACGACAGGATCGCCTATTTCTCGAACGAGTCGCAAACGCTGGTCGACCTGCTCGCGCCGGGCGTGGATATCCTCTCCTCCGTGCCCGTCAGCCAGTACGCCGGCTACAGCGGCACCTCCATGGCCACGCCCCATGTCGCCGGGGCGTTCGCCGCGATCCGGTCGCGCCTGCCGTCGCTCCCGGTGGCGCAGATCGAGAACGCCCTGAAAGGCACGGGGGTTCCGGTGCCGAGCTATGCCGGGACCTATGCCACGCCCAGGATTCTGGTGAGTGCCGCGCTGGATGCGCTGGGCCTGACCCAGTGGACGCTGACGGTCGCCGTCGCGGGATCGGGCACGGTGACCAGTTCGCCGGCCGGCATCGCCTGCGGCAGCGCCTGCTCGGCCCGCTACGACAACGGCGCGCGGGTGACGCTGAGCCAGACGGCGGCCAGGGGATACCGGTTTTCCGGCTGGGGCGGCGCCTGCGCCGGAACCGGCGCCTGCACCGTGGTCATGGATGCGCAGCGATCCGTCACCGCCGGTTTCGTCGCGTTGCCCCGCTATCCTTTGACCGTGACCCGGCCGACGGGCGGCGTGGTCGGCAGCGAGCCGGCCGGCATCCTGTGCGGCGGCAGGCAACGGCAATGCACGGCGTCGTTTGCCCAGGTCAGGCTGGTGGCGACGCCGGATGCCGGCTACCAGCTGGTCCGCTGGCGCGGCTGCCCGGACCCCGAAGGCCATGTCTGCGAGCTCACCCTCACGGCTGCGACCACGCTCAAGCCGGTGTTCGGCAAGCTGCCCCGATACACCCTCAGGATCGCCAAGAACCGGCTCGGCGCGATCGTCGGCTCGCCGGCTGGCCTTGACTGCCCGGACCGGAAAAAGACCTGCGCGGCGAAATTTTTCAAGGGCACCGACGTGACCCTGAGCCCCGTCCCGCAGAGCGGACATGCCTTCGCCGGCTGGACCGGGGCCTGCTCGGGAACCCAGCCCTGCCGCCTGACGATGGACGCGGACACGCGTGTCGGCGCGGTCTTCCAGTAGCCGGCGGCGCGGGCGGCTGGCACGCCGGCCCTTGCCGGGACGGATGGCAAGCCGCCGCCCGCGCATCCGGAACCCCACATGAGAACGAGGCCCGCCATGCCGGCCACCCGCCCGCGCCACCCCGGCCAGAACCGTAAGGCCGTGCCGGCCCGCTGCGCGCCCGCCGCGCCGGGGCCGGCATGAGCCCGGCCCCCACCGCGCCGATCCAGGTGATCCTGGTCAGCGGCCAGCCGACGCCGAACCTGACCCCGGCGCTGGATCCGGCCCTGGACGCCCGCGAGGTCATCCTGCTGACCAGCCCCGACATGCGCGAACGCGCCGACGGGCTGGCCGCCGTGCTGCAACCGGCCGGCCTGCGCGTGCGGCGCGAGGAACTGCCCGACCCCTGGGACGTGGCCGCCATGCGCGAGCAGATCCTGACGCTGGTGGCGGCGCGGGAGGGCGAGCCGCTGGCGCTGAACGCGACCGGCGGCACCAAGCTGATGGCGATCGCCGCCTACGAGGTGTTCCTGTCGGCCCGGCTGCCGATCTTCTATGTCCACCCGGAGCAGGACCGCCTGGTCTGGTTGCAGCCCGAGGGCCTGCCGCCGCGCCAGCTGGCCAACCGGCTGCGGCTGCCGGCCTTCCTCAAGGCGCACGGGGCCGAGCTGCGCCAGCGGCCGGGCGCCTTCGGCATGGCGGCGCCACTGAAGGCGCTGGCCGAGGCACTGGCGGCCGATGTCGACCGCCACCGGCATGCCCTGGCGACGCTCAACTTCGCCGCCGCCAGCGCGGCCGGCACCGGCGTGTCGGCGGCGATCGGCGCGGCGCTGCGGCGCAAGGATGTCCGCGCCCTGGTGGACGCCTTCGCCGCGCGCGGGCTGCTGCGCGTCGAGGACCAGGTGCTGCGCTTCGCCGACGAGGGCGCCCGCTTCTTCGCCAATGGCGGCTGGCTGGAGCAGTACGTGGTGGCGCTGGCGCAGTCGCTGAAGGCCGGGCACCCGGCGATCCAGGACGTGGGCCGGGGGCTGGAAGTGGTGCGCGGCGGTGGCGTGGCCAATGAACTGGACGTCGCCGTGCTGGCCCGCAACCGCCTGCACGTGATCGAGTGCAAGACCCGCCTGTTCAACGAGGAAACGCGCCAGGGCGGCGTTGGCGCCGAGGCGCTCTACAAGCTGGAAACCCTGCTGAACCGGCTCGGCGGACTGCAGGCGCGCGGCCTGCTGGTCAGCTTCCAGCCGCTGCATCCGCGCATTCTCGACCGCGCCCGCGATTACCGCATCGCGGTCTGCGCCGGCGCCGAACTCGCCCACTTGCGCGAACGCCTGCGCCGCTGGCTGGGCGTCTGAAGGCCGGCGCCCCGCGCCCAACTCCCCTACCCCGATCCGGTCCCGCATCCAGCGAAGACAGGGCGCCCCGGGCCGCCCTGTCGAATAACCCTTCTACATCAGGTCTCTATTGAAACGAACGCTTTGTTAACAGCGAGCCGATCGCGAAAGATCTTCATCCCTTCTACATCAGGTCTCCCAGCACACGGAAACCCTGCCGGATATCGCCACAGGCAACATGCTTCTTGATCCCTTCTCGGTCAGGTCTCGGTTCAAGCGGCATTAAGTCGGGCCGCGGTCCTCGGCGCAGCCCGTGGCGTCGCCTTGCCCTGCAAGCCCTTGAAGGCTCCCGGGCCAGGCTCGCGGACCCCGTCACGCCCTGCGGAAGGCGGGGCGCCGGTCAGCCCGGATTGGCGGACCACGTCCGCGTCGGCAGTGCCGCTGCCTGCCGTGGTCCCGCCGGCGCCACAGTCTACAGCAACGCGTGCGTGACCTTGCCATCCATCATGGTCTGGACCACCCGGGTGGAATGTATCCGCTCGGGCGATATCCTGAACATGAACCGCCCCGCCCCGCCCCGCCTCTGCCGTCGGCCGGGCGGGATCGGCCGTATGGATCAGGCCGCCCCTGAAAATCCAGTCGGCCTTGCCATCGGCGCGGGAATAAGGCCTGGCCAGCAACCACCCCGGCGGCAGCAGGCACAGGCCGGCGCCAACGGCAAGTTTTTGCACGAACGCTCGTCGTTGCATGGGACTTCTCTCCTGGCAGGTATCGTCCTGCTCTTGTCAAAAAACATCCATCCGTTCCAGCACGCAGGGTACGGCAACCATGGACGCCTGGATGGCCATCATGCTTATGCCCACTGCCGTGCTGCCGCCATGCATGCTGCGCCAGACCGGCATGAACCCGGCTTGATCCCTTCTGCATCAGGTCTCGATTCAAACATTCTGGGGCTGGGAATCCAAAAACATATCCTCCGTCTTAATCCCTTCTACATCAGGTCTCGATTCAAACTAATCAATGGAAGTACGCCTGGACATACGTTCGGGGTCTTAATCCCTTCTACATCAGGTCTCGATTCAAACAACGGCCGTATAACGATTTGGCCGCAGGATCACGCGTCTTAATCCCTTCTACATCAGGTCTCGATTCAAACCCATTGATAACGCTAAGCACTTCGCGACAAGTTGATTTGCTGTAAACTCTCGGCATTCTGGGATATGGACGGACGAGAGAGCAGTGGCACGAGTTGCACCGATAGAATTGGAGGACAGTGAGCGCGAATGCCTGATGGAGATCATCAAGAAGGGCGCGGATTGGCGCGAGCGAGATCGGGCGGAAACGATCTTGTTGCTGGCAGCAGGGTATAGCGTGCAATCGGTGGCGGAACAGCAGAGGCTGTGCCGGGAAGCGGTGCGGGTTCGGCGGCGCAAATGGCTAAAATCAGGTTTGGCGAGTTTGCCGGATCGACCGCGCAGCGGGGCCCCGAGCAAGCTGACGGACGAGCACCGCCAGCAGTTGGGAACGTGGGTGGAGAGTGAAGCGTTGTCGTCGCGGGAATTGCTGACGCGCCTGGAGCGTGAATACCAGGTTGTCATCGGTCGGACCACCTTGCGCCTGGAATTGAAGCAACTGGGCTACGTGTGGAAGCGTACGCGCTACAGCTTGAAAAAAAACGCGATCCGGAGCGATTCGAACGGGCCCGAGGCGACATCGAAGATCTGATCCAACAGGCCCAAGCGGGCGAAATTGAGCTGGCTTATGTGGATGAGGCGGGTTTCGCGCCGCAACCGCCGAACCGCTCGGCCTGGAGCAAGGTGGGTGAAACGCATGCGGTGGTATCGAAGCGGTCGCAACGCCTGAATGTCATTGGCGCGCTGCTGTCCTCGGGGCGGTTGATGATGGCGAAGCTGTGGCATAGCGTGACTGGCCTGTGGTGCTTCGGTTTTCTCATGGCCCTGATCGAGCGGGTCAAGAAGCCGATGGTGGTAATCCTGGACAATGCATCGATCCACACGGCGAAAGCGCTGGAACCGTATTGGGAACTGCTGAAGGAGAAAGGCATGCGGTTTTACTTCCTGCCGCCCTACAGCCCGGAGTTGAACCGGATCGAAATCCTGTGGAAGAAGATGAAGTACGAATGGCTGCCCTTCAAGTCCTTCACGCCGACTGAGTTGGAACAGGCCATCGACAAAATCGGGGCTGGTTTCGGCTCAGAATACCAACTGACTTTCTGCTAGGCACTTATCATCGCGACGGAAACGCGGTCTTAATCCCTTCTACATCAGGTCTCGATTCAAACATTAACTCGCTGCAAATTCAGTTCCTACGCGGTGGTCTTAATCCCTTCTACATCAGGTCTCGATTCAAACCCTCCCGAAAAACGACAATTCCTTTCGCTTACTGGTCTTAATCCCTTCTACATCAGGTCTCGATTCAAACGGAGACACGAATGAACGCTATTGTCGAAACCACCGTCTTAATCCCTTCTACATCAGGTCTCGATTCAAACCCTCAGCGGCTTGAAATCCTCCTCATCAAGCCGGTCTTAATCCCTTCTACATCAGGTCTCGATTCAAACAAATACCGGATTCAATACCGGTGGAGTAGTGGCGGTCTTAATCCCTTCTACATCAGGTCTCGATTCAAACCAGCGTAATGCTTGAAATCCACAATCAAGGCCAGGTCTTAATCCCTTCTACATCAGGTCTCGATTCAAACGAAGGCGCCGATCCACTGGCGTTTCAGGCGCCAGGTCTTAATCCCTTCTACATCAGGTCTCGATTCAAACACGCCGAAGAGCTGCAATCATTGCGGGATGATTCCGTCTTAATCCCTTCTACATCAGGTCTCGATTCAAACGCCAGGTGAAGAGACAGCCCGCGAAAAGCGGGCGTCTTAATCCCTTCTACATCAGGTCTCGATTCAAACGGCGCGGCTATTTCCACTGCGGGCGGCAAGCATGGTCTTAATCCCTTCTACATCAGGTCTCGATTCAAACCCTAAGGGAAAGCCTAAACCCCACGTAGGGGCATGGTCTTAATCCCTTCTACATCAGGTCTCGATTCAAACGGCGCCGGGGGAAGTAGCAGCCCGCGAAAAGCGGGTCTTAATCCCTTCTACATCAGGTCTCGATTCAAACTTGCGGTTTACAGACACTCTGCAATTCATCCATGGTCTTAATCCCTTCTACATCAGGTCTCGATTCAAACTATCGCGTCCAGCGAACGACGATGGCAGCGGACAGTCTTAATCCCTTCTACATCAGGTCTCGATTCAAACCTGGCGCGGGCAACAATTGCCCGCCTAGAACGAGTCTTAATCCCTTCTACATCAGGTCTCGATTCAAACCCCCTCACGGGGCAGGTTATCGGCGAACGCTGTCGTCTTAATCCCTTCTACATCAGGTCTCGATTCAAACCTGCTGGCGGCAGGCATGCCGCCAGCAAACGAGGCGTCTTAATCCCTTCTACATCAGGTCTCGATTCAAACACTGTGATCCAATGCAGTACACCCCTGGTCAACCGTCTTAATCCCTTCTACATCAGGTCTCGATTCAAACAAATCTGGGCAACGGACTATTTTTTCCATTGCGGGTCTTAATCCCTTCTACATCAGGTCTCGATTCAAACAACTCAAGGCCGAAAATGCGGCCTTGAAACAAGAGTCTTAATCCCTTCTACATCAGGTCTCGATTCAAACTCGAGATCTACGACAAGCCGGCCTGCACGCCCGGGTCTTAATCCCTTCTACATCAGGTCTCGATTCAAACGGCTGGGGGTGTTTTTCTCCTTCATTTTCAGTGGGTTACAGGGAGGGTTGACAGAAATCGCGTGCACGCAAAAGTGACACTGCCTCAATCCGGTGACACCTGCGGCGCCGGCATGCCGGGCAGGATGCGCCACCACCCGCGGATGGTTATCGCAGCAGGGCATCGTTCGCGTCGGCGGGCAGTTGCGGCGGCAGCCGGCGCAGGCCAAGCGGGGCGGTTTCCTGCAACAGGGCATCGAGGAACTCGCCGGCCAGCCAGTCGTGAAAGGCGCGGCCGGCGGCGGCGCCGACCGGGGCGAAACCGTGCGCCAGGATGGAGGCGTTGCGGGCGCGCAGGTAGTCGAGCATGGGCTCGCGGCGGTCGCGGTGCCAGGCCGCCAGCGGTCCCCGGGTGTGTTCGGCCACCAGCCGCCAGGCTTCGTAGAGCCCGGCCTGGCGCTTGCCGTCGCGGTTGGGCGGCAGCTGCGGCACCCAGTCGGGCGGCAGATCGCCGGTGCTGACCTGGCAGTCGCGCTGCAACAGCCATTGGGCGGTCCATTCCAGCAGCCGGTACAGGCGCGCGACGCCGTCGTCATGGCGACCCTGGGCGAAGCGCCGTTCGGCGTTGCGGTACAGGTCCAGGAGTTGCGCGGCCTCGCGTTGCAGCGGCTCGCCCTCGGTCAGGACGCGCAGCACGCCCAGCAGCGGGCGGGTGTCATTGGCCAGGGCGGCGGCATAGCCGTGCAGGCGCTGGAAGGCGCCGGCGTGGTCGAAGGCGTCCCAGGCGGCGAAGGCGGCGCTGAGGTCGCGGGCGCGGTTGAGCCGCCCGCGCAGGGTGGCGTTGGCGGGTGTGGGCAGGCGGCGCAGGCCGGCCTCGGCCTCGGCGTAGGCATGCCGGGTCCAGGCGTTGAGGTAGGGCTGCATGCGCCGCTGCAGGCGGATCGCCTCGATGGTGGCGGGCGCGGCGGTCTCGGCGCCGTCGCGCACCCGCACCAGGTCGACGCGGTTGCCGGTGACCAGTTGCAGTTCGACGTCCTCGCTGTCCAGGGCGGCGAGCACCAGCGCGGCGCTCATGCTCTTGGTGCCGCCGGTATAGTCGGCGAGGAGGCGTGCCTGGGGGTAGCGCCGGCGCAGGTCGGCCAGCGCTTCCCGGCACAGGCCGTGGATGGCGTCCAGGTCGTCGCTGGGCACCCGGCGCAGTTCGTAGCGACCGGCGGCCAGTCCGCACTGGCTGGGAATGTTGGGCAAGGTGGGCTTGTCATCGGTCGGCCTTTCCCTGATGCAGAACCCCTGCCCTTCGATCTGCGCGTCCGAGCCGGCCTTGCCGGTGTTGGGGTCGGGACCGGTGCAGAGGAAGCAGACGTAATCGGCGCCGCTTTCCTGGATGGCGCGGACGATGGGGACATGGGAGCCGCCGACGGTGCACAGCAGCAGGGTGCGGAGGTCGGGCGCGGGTGCGGGGTCGTTCATGCGCGATGGCGTGGGTTGGGGGGTTGGAGTCAGGGTTCGGGGACCGGCGCCTCAGGCGTCGCCGCGCAGGGCGGCCAGCCTGAGCTTCTTCAGGGCTTCCTTGTCGATGCGATCGACCACCCGGGGCAGCCACTCGGTGATGGCGTCGGCCACGGCGCGCTTTTCCGCGGCCGTCCAGTCGGCGCTTTCCCGGGCGTCCCTGGCCAGTTGCTGGGCCAGCTGGTGATACTGGGTGTTCTGGCGGTCCTTGCCGCCGCGCAGCTCCTCGGCGCGCTGGGCCATGGCCTGGCGGAAGTCCTCGACCCGGCGCAGGTTGGGCGTCAGGGTCGCCCGCCGTTCGGCTTCGGCCACCGCCCGGGCGGCCGCCTGCTCGGCCTGCTGCCGGGCCGTGGCCGCCTCGGCCTGGCGCCGCGCCAGGATGGCGGCACGCTCGGCGCGTTGGCTGGCTTCCCGTTCGGCAAAGGCCCGCGCCTCGGCCCGCCAGGGCTCGCAAAGGGCCTCCAGCGCCGGCCAGGCCGGGGCGTCCGCCGCGCCCGGCGTCGCCTCGACCAGCACCCAGCCGAACGGCAGCAGGTCGGCGCGCTGGTCCCGTTCGCCGGCCGCCAGCCAGAGGGTCCTGGCGGCATCGGCTTCGTCCGCCGGCTGCCCCTTGCCCTTCATGATGCGGATGCGGCGTGCGCCGTTGAGCGTGACCGATTCCGCCCCCGAGTGCCGCCCCACCCGCAGCAGGAAGACGTCGCCCGCCTCGATCCTCGGCTTGACCAGCGCGATCAGCTGGTCGATGGCGTCCACCCAGGCGGCCGCGACGTAGCCGCGCGTCTGCATGAGCTGGATTTCGGCGGTCAGCCGGGGCCGGTAGAAGGCATTGCAGGCATCGGCCAGCTGGCGCAGGGAATAGCGCAGCTCGCGCGCCGGCAGGTTGCCGCTGGCGCCGGCGGCCTCGACGCGCTGGAGGTTGAGCGTGGCGCGGAAGGCGCGCGTCTGGAAGGCCGACACGCATTCGAGGAACTGCGCCAGGTTTTCGGCCATGGCCGGGATTTCCCGGCCATGCCTGTCCCTGACCGGCGCCTTCTTGCGATTCACGGCCAGGCGCACGTCGGCGGCCGGCCAGTCGGCTGGCCCCTGCCACAGGGCGTCGCCCAGCTGCACCAGGCGCATGGGGTCACGTTCCAGTTGCTGCCGGCCGCACTCGGGGTCGCGGTAGCGGAACAGCCGCCCCTGCAGCTCATGCAGTCCCTTTTTCTCGAACGGCCTCCGGCCGTTGTTTTCCCGGTCGAGCAGCGCGGTGCGCAGCGCGCCCTTGAGCGAGGAGCCGTACAGCACCGGCTTGCGGGTCGCGGCATGGTAGGCGCAGCGCTGGATTTCCAGCTGGTTGAGCACCTGGCGACCGCCGCTCTCGACATTGGCGGCCTGCCCGATGCGACTGGCGTGCAGCGCGGCGAAACCGGGCAAGGTGGGGATGCGATTGATGCCGACGGGGATCAGGCACTCGCGCCGCTCGTGGAAGAAGCGTTGCAAGGACTTGATCATGTCCGGGCCGGGCCGGCCCTGGGCGATGGCGAGCAACTGGCGGCGGTCGCGCTCGTCCAGGGCGGCCATGACCGCGCCGGTGTCGAACTCGTGCAGCACGCCGGCCTCGTCGATGACGTACTGGGTCGGCTCGTAGGTTTCCCCAGTGCCGATATGCACCGGCGCCAGCGGGGTGATGTGCAGGGTATGGCTGTCGTGGGTGCTCATGCGATAGCCCTCCCGGGCAGGCGGATGCCGACCACCGGCGCGTAGCCTTGCTGCACGGTCCCGGCCAGGGCGGCGTTGCGGGTCATGCGGCCGTTGCCGCCCAGGCCCTGGCCCAGCCAGGGCCGTGCCGGCGTGGGCAGCGCGGCCTCCGGCCCGGTGGCGAGCACGGCGCCGGTCTGCGCCAGCAGCACCGGGGTCTTGAACGGGCTGCCAAGGTGCACGCCGAGGTCACCGTGGCGGCCGAAACGGGTGAAGGTCTGGTAGAAGCTGCGCGCCGGGTCAAGGCCCAGCCCCTGCGGCGCGCAGGGCGCCAGCGTGAGCCAGGCATCGGCGCCCGGCTGGCTGGGCAGTTCGGCGGCCTCGGCGGCCACCACGGCGAACTTGCCGAGCCCGACGCTGGCATCGCGGCCGACGCCGTAGGCGCCCATGTCCGCCAGCGCCTGCCGCAGTTCGGCCAGGCTGAGGCGGCGCTCGTCGAGCACGGCATGGACGGCCAGCCGGACCGGTTCGTTGCCGCCGGCGCCGTACCAGTGGCGGGTCTGCGTGTAGGGCGCGAAGGCCTCGCCATCGGTGGTGCCGGTCAGGCGGTGCAGGCTGTTGTGCGGCTGCGGATGGGCCTCGGGCCGGGCACCGGCGACCTCCCCGCCTGGCAGGCAGTGCCTCAGCCAGGCTTCGACCGGCGCGTCGTGCCGCTCCCACGGCAGCCAGGCCCGCCGCTTGGCGGCCTTGCGGTCCAGGTCCGGCACCGGGTCGAAGCAGAAGCCGGGCAGCGCGGGGCGCGGCAGGTAGCCCAGCGGCAGGGCATCGGACAGCACCGCGAAGGGACGGCTCTCGGTGTAGCCGTCGAGCAGCTCGACCAGCCGGTCCTGGCCGTGGCGATGGCGCAGGCTCCAGCACAGCTGGCCGAACAGGCTGTCGCCCAGCGGGGGGCCGCCGAAGGCGGATAGGGGTTGCAGGGTCAATCGGTAAACGGTCATGTCGGGTGTCCTGGCTGTGTTCGACGGAGCCGCGCCGGCGGTCCGCCCGGGGCGAACTCAGGCCGCCGCGCCGAAGCGGACCGCGTCGACGTGCCCGAGCACATCCGCGCCGTCCAGCGCCAGCTGGCTGAAGCGCAGCTTGCCGTAGCCGCGCGAGCCGGAGCCGCCGAGGCCGGTCAGCTCCAGCAGCTTGAGCCCGCGCCAGACCATGGGCAGCAGAGCGCTGTCGCCGGCGTGGACGCGCAGGGTCAGGTTGAAGCTGAAGCGGGCGCCGGCGGGCACGCGCTCGGTATTGCGCGGATGCTCGGCGACGCCCCGGATGCGGTCGATCATGTTCTCGGACTTGGTTTCGGTCAGCAGCAGGTTGCGGTCGTTCATTTCCCGGATCCAGGCCGGTTCCAGCGCGCAATCCCAGAAGGCCAGCCGGGTGGGACCGATCTCCGTGACCAGCTCAAGGTTCTGGCCGGCGCCTTCCGGCGCGCCGCCGAACAGGCGCAGCAGGTTCTTGGCGGCGGGCCGCGTGGCTTCCGGCAGGTCGCGCAGGTGCCGGAAGCCCAGGGGATTGCCCTGGGTCGCGCCGACCACGCCGAGATCCCATTCCAGCAGGCTGCGCATCTTGCCCTTGACGCTGGAGCCGGGAATGTAGGGCTCCTGGGTCAGGGGGTGCTTGATGACCGGATTGTCGGTGCCGCCGATGTGCATCTCCGTGTTGCCGGAGCCGATGTGCAGGCCGGAAAGCAGCTCCAGCGTGCCGGTGAGTTTCTGGATATCGATGAGTTGCATGGGGTTCTCTCCGTCTCAGTTGTCGCCGCGTTCCTGTTTGTAGAAACCCATGAAGGCTTCCCAGAACAGCTTGCAGGTGGTCAGGGTCCCGGCGTCCGTCACTTCCGACAGGGTGTGATGCAGCAGGTTGACGAAGGTCCGGTCGACCAGCTTGCGCCCTTCGGCATAGGCCGCCTTGGCATTGATCATCAGGATGAAGGGCAGGTATTCGGCGAATTTCCCGGGCTGCTGGCTGGCGCGGGTTTCCCACAGCACCAGTTCGTCGTAGAAGCGCCGCAGCTGGGTGGATTTGTTGCGGGACTTGTCCGCGCCCGCGACCGCCCTGGCCGCCTCCTGGGCGATGCCGTTGAAAAGTTGGGCGCCGATCGGTTTCGCCAGCCGGATGCCGCCGGGGTCGTAGACCGGTCCCCGGTCCTCATGGCCATGGTTGCGACCGCCGCCCTGGTTTCGATAGTTCTGCTGTTCCGCCATCTCGGCCTCCTCAATCCCGTTGCTGATACAAGTAAGTGAACAGGGCGATCTTGTAGGCCGCCCCGAACCGTTCGATGCCCTCGCGGGCGATTTCCGTCGCCAGTTCGGCGGCCAGCGCCCGGCGCCGGCGCTCCACCGCCTCGCGATCCTCCCCGCCGCGGATGCGGCTCTCCACCAGGCGCCGGGTGCGGTAGGCGAACCAGGCATGCCAGAGCGCGTTGTGCGGTTTATCGCCGATCCCGGCCGCCATGTCGGTCAGCTGCAACAGCCCGTAGAGATAGCCGGTGGACAGCCCGACGTCCCGGGCCATGCGCGCCAGCCGCGCCTCGCTGCGGCGCAGGGCGTCGAAGCGGTCCCAGCTCACCGTCTGGCCAAACACGGCGACGGCGTTCTTGGCCGCGCCGGCTTCCCCGTCCGGGCCGGGTTCCTGATGGACCTTGGCCGCCTCCAGCGCCGTCTCGGCCAGCCGCGCCAGGTGGCGGATCGGCAGGCCGGGTTTGGTCATGGACAGCCCGGCCGAGAAGTGGATGTCGGGATTGCCGGCGACGAAGCGGGCGAACTCGCTTCGCATCCGCCCCGCCAGCGCCAGCGTGGAATGCCAGGGTCCGATGAGGAAGAAGTCGTCGCCGCCGGCGAACACGGTGTAGGTGTTGCGGTAGCGCCGGATGCCGTCCTCCTCGCCATGGGCGCAGAGCCAGGGCAGGTAGACCGCGAAGAAGGCGTTCACCTGCCGCGACAGCGCCGCCCATTTGGCGAAGGTCGGCCGCTCCAGCCCCCGCTCGAAGAGGGTCCCGAGGTTGTCGACATCGCCCTTGAGCGTCATCAGCGCTTCCTGGCCGACCCAGGTCTTGCCGTCCTCGTGCAGGCGCCGGTCGTCGCGGGCCAGATGGTTGAGGGTCTTCGGTTCGTCCGGATGGGGGACGGACGCGCCCGGGTGCTCCAGCCCCCGGTAGAGCTCCGCGTCCCAGGCGTTGGCATCGTCGAAGCGTGGCACGTAGGCGTTGATGCAGCGGCGGGCGTAGCCGTTCCAGAGCGGGTCCGTGAAGCCTTCCGGCAGCGAGAAGTCCCAGCAGCGGCGCAGGTTGCCGCTGCGGGCCTCGCGGCCGAAGCGGCCGGTTTCCGCCTCGCCGCGGGTGAAGCGGATCCGGTAGCCGAAGATGTCCAGCCGCAGGGTCTGATGGTCGAGCGGCTCGCGGGTGATCAGCACCCGGTCCTGGGTGGCCAGGCAATGTCCGATGTCGATCTGGTCGGCGGCCAGCGCACTGGCCCAGACGCCGGGCGACAGCTCCACCGTGGCCGGCGAACGCCCGTCGACGCGGCACTCGCCGCGCCCGGGATGGAAGGCGTCGAGAAAGTCCTCGAACAGCGCCGGCGGCGGCGCTTCGGCGCACAGCCCGAAGCGCCGCAGCTTGACCGCCTCCAGCTGCTCGAACAGGCGCCGGACGAGCGTCTGGAACGGACTCGCCGCGCCCGCCGTCCCGGAACGGAAATCGTCGGCCCGGGCCGGCAGCCGGGCGAGGCCGATGCCGACGCGGCCGTGGGTATGGCGCAGGAACCAGGCGTCGAACTCGGCCTGCACGGCCGCCAGCGCGTGCGCCGATGCCGGCGTGTTGGGGGCGACGATGAGGAACTTGCCGGCGGCATTGACCACCTGGCTGGTGGGCGGCAGATCCAGCGCTTCCAGTACCCGCAGCGCGGCCAGTTCCGCCAGCAGCGAGACCTGGAAGGAACGCCCGCGCAGCAGCTTGGCGGCGCGTTTCTGGGTCTCGCCGCCGGTGGCGAAGATGAAGTCCTGGATGCCGTGGAAATCGCCCTGGATCAGCAGGAATTTCTCGCTCTCCCAGGCATCGTGGGCCAGTTCGCCGGCGGCGCGCTGGTGATCCCACTGGGCGCGCAGCGATTCCCGGGTCGTGGCCGGATCGTCGTTGCGGTCGGCGTGATAGCGCCACAGCGCGACGGCCAGGGCGGCGGCGGTGCGCGAATGATCGTACAGCGACACCTCCGGCCTGATGCCGCCGGTGGTGGCCGAGGGAATGGCGTGGGTATAGGTCTGCCAGAGGCTGTCGAAATGGTCCAGCCACAGGGGCAGGTTGCCCCGATGGCTGGCGGGGATTTGCGGGATGGCGGCGGTGAAGCCTTGCCAAAGCGCGCGGTACTCGGCCTGCGCCCCGGCGTTGCCGGCGGTTTCGCAGTCGGCCGCCGGCACCGGGAACAGGGCGCTGGGCGAGAGCGGCGCGAGCGGGTAGCGGTAGTCCGGCACGGCGGGTTCCGCCCGGCCGTCCAGGCGGATCTGCTCCAGCAGGGTCCACTGCCGCTGGGTGTAATGGTTGAGTTTCCGGCCATCGTCGTCGGCCGCTGCGTTGTAGCTGGCGAACGCCTCGCGCTCGAAACCGGAGGCCAGCCGGTCGGCGCTGGCGACGATCCATTGCAGGAAGGTATCCGGCCGGTGATGCCGGGCGGCGGCGTTGATGATGGAATCGTCGGCGTTGCGCTCGCCCCAGGGCGCGAAGGGGGTCATGACATCGCCCACCAGCTCGGGCAGGTGCGCCTCCAGCAGGTCGAAGCCGATGGCGGTATAGGCGGCGTGGACATGGGTGGACCGGCCCTTGAAACTGGGGCAGTTGAGCTGCTTTTCCCGCTCGGCCCGGCTGACGCCGGCCGCGTCCTTCTCCTCGGCCTCGGCGATCCGCGCCCGTTCGGCGAACTTGCCCAGGTCGTGCAGGTAGGCCGCCAGGGCCACGCGGGTAGCGGCATTCAGTCGTTCCGGATTCATCCCAAAGTCCTCAGGTGCTCTTGATGAGAATTTGCCGCGGCGCCAGCCCGAGCCCATAGGCGGTGCGCGGCCGCGAGCCGAAGCCCTGGATCAGGTAGGCGGTCGCCGCCAGCGACAGCTGCTCGCGCAGCAGCCGGTTGACGCGGCTCTTGCGGCGCTCGAAGTAGTTCTTGTCCATGCCGGCCTGCAGGCCGGCGGCGACGCGTTCGAGGTCGCCGAGAGGGCCGACGATGTCGCGATAGGTGGCCATGAAGGCCCGCGCGTAGGCTTGGCTGGGCACGCCCTCGGGCGGACAGGTCAGGTGCGGCGCGGTGTCGTGGGCACGGCGCGCGAGCCAGGCGTAGAAGGCCCATTCGGCGGGCGGCAGCTCGACTGGCCGCCCGCCCGCCAGGATCAGGCGCCGGCGGATGTCGAGTTCCAGCGCGGGCGCTGCCAGGCTGCGCTGGGCGGCCTGCACTGTGGCGGAGAAGCTGGCGCGGCCGCTGAGCAGGGATTCCGGCAGCCCCAGCCGCAGGCGCACGAAGGGGATGTCGGCCAGCGTCACATGGGCATCGCGGCTGTCCAGCGGGCGTGGGTCGGGCGGCTGGCCGTAGATGATGTCCGGGTAGGGCGTCGGGTAGAAGAAGCCCGGATGCGATTCGAACGGTGGACTGACCAGCACATGGGTCAGGCGGTCCTGCGGCCGTCCGAACAGCGACAGGGCGTAGCCGGCGAAGAAGCCCAGGGTCTTGCGTCCGCCGGCCAGCGAGACATGCAGCTGGGCGTCGTCGTCGGCGGTGAGCCGGCGCACCCACTCGGTCACGGTGTCGGCCGCGGCGACATTGTCCGCGCCATCGCGGATGTCGGCGAGCGGCTGGCCGCCGGCGTCCCGCAGGACATGCAGGCTGTCGCGGTCGAACTGGATGGCCGGCAGCCGGTAATCGGCGCACAGGCGCCGGAACCAGCCGGGCTGGGCGCTGAGCAGTGTCAGCCGGGCGCGGGCGATGCCCTCCTCGGTGGAGAGCACGTGGACATGGGTCGGCAGCTCGGCCGGCCGTTCCCGGGCCAGCGCGTAGAGCGTTTCGGTCACGACCTGGGGCGTGAGACCGGCGATGCAGAGCAGGTGGCGGCGGGGGTAGGCGTTGCCCATCGCGGCGTGTAGGGTCCGTCCGTGGCGAGGAGGTCCTGAGTATCCGCGATGGCGGGAACTCAGGCGGGATCTGGCAAGCTTGCCGGGGCCAGCCGGTATTGCCCCAGCCCCAGCGTGGCGCCCTTGCCGGCATGGGTCCATTGCCCCAGCCAGAGATAGGGCCAGAACGGCCGGATGTCCGCGCCCCGCAGCAGGAATCCGCCATGCAGGCCGCCCATTTCGAGCGTCGTCTCCTGGCGGCTGGAATAGCGGGTCCAGTCGTACCAGCGCAGGGTCGGCCGGTGGTGGGGGACTTCCCGCGCCTGCCGCATGAGTTCGGCAAAGTCCGCTTCCAGCGGCCGCTCGGTATGGAAGTAGCTGAGCAGGGACAGCCGCCGCAGCAGGGCGCCGAACAGGTCGGCGAAGGCGAAGCGGGCCGGCGTGACCAGGTGATCCTCGCGCTTGATGCGCAGCGGCGTTCGCAGCTCGACCGCCACCCAGTCGGGCAGCGGCGGTACCGGCAGGGGTTCCTCCGGCGGCGTCCGCAGCGGCTCGCCGGGCGCGTAGATGGTCGCCCAGTCCTGCCGCGCCGGGCCTTGCGCCTGGCGGACCTCGACCAGCTCGAACGGCTGTCGCTGGCGGCCGAGACCGTCCTCGCCGGCCGCCGTCAGGGCATGGATGAAATACGGCAGCTGCCGCCGGGCCGCGCCGACCAGCGTGAGACCCAGCCGGTAGCGGGGGCCGCTCTGGCCGGGGATGATGCCCAGCACGAAGGGATGCGGGACGGCGCGGTATTTGCGCAGCCGGTCGGCGTCGGGTGGCGGCGGGGTCTCGAAGACGTAGGGAAACACGCAGCTGCGGTACAGCAGGCAATCCTGGCAGCGGGTGTCGCGGATGACGCAGACGCTGCGCTTGAGCGCCCAGCCGAGCGCGCCGCGCCAGGCCGAGCCGGGAAAGGACGGCAGGCGGACGGGCTCGCGGGTCTCGAAGCCGACCTCAAGGATGGTCAGCGGCAGGCTGAGTGG
The DNA here is from genome assembly GCF_056880625.1 of Methyloparacoccus sp. NF-16. NCBI lineage: Bacteria > Pseudomonadati > Pseudomonadota > Gammaproteobacteria > Methylococcales > Methylococcaceae > Methyloparacoccus > Methyloparacoccus sp. NF-16. Next base: position 1,631,221 of record NZ_CP174130.1, read on the forward strand.
CATCGGAGCGTCGTCGGGCCAGGGGACTCAGACGCCCTCGGGATAGGCGTAGCTGTAGTGCTTGCGCAGCGGCTTGACCACTTCCCACTGGCTCTCCAGTCCGGCATGGAACGAGACCAGATCACCCGGGCCGATGCGGACCGGTTCGCCACCCGCCGGGGTGACGATGATTTCGCCCTCCAGCACGTAGGCCACCTCGGTTTCGTCGAAATCGATGCCGAAGGTGGAGGGCTCCTTTTCCCATATCTCCCAGCCGGCCACGCCGAGCTGTTGCAGACGGGCCGGGTCGGGACGGTGTTCGAGGGTGATCTTGCTCATGCTTGTCAGGGTTTTCCAGGGGGAGAGTGGCGTCGGATGCGACGGATGGCGACGTTCGGACAACTATTGAAACACTTATTACATGATGCATTTTATGGCCAAGCGAAGTCCAGCCAGCGAATCGATGCACACGCGGGGACGTCGTGTCGGCGGGGAATGTCCGGGATGACGGATGACGGCGAATGGCCCGGAACCACGTCGCCGGCGGAGTGTCTGCGCTGGGTGGCCTGCCGGCGGGCACGCGCGCCGGCCAGGCTGGGGCTTTGCGGCGGGCGTCGCAGGCCGCAGAATCGTCCTCTGTCACCCGGACCCATCCGCCATGGCCAGCATCGTCCTGATCAACCCGCGCTTCGAGACGTCCTTCTGGAGCTTCAGCCACGCCCTGCCGATACTCGGCCGGCAGGCGGTGACGCCAACCTCGGCCTTGCCGTTGCTGGCGGCCCTGACCCCGGCGGAACACGAGGTCCGGCTGATCGACGAGGCGGTGGAAGCCATCGACTACGACAGTCTGGCCGGCGCCGGCCTGGTCGGGCTGACCGGTATGATCGTCCAGCGCCAGCGCATGCGCGAGATCGCCGCCGAAATCAAGCGCCGGGGACTGTTCCTGGTGGTGGGGGGACCCTGGATCACGGTCCAGGAGGACGATCTGGCGGGGCTCGCCGATGTCGTTTTCGTCGGCGAGGCCGACCACACCTGGCCGCTGTTCCTCGCGGAATGGTCGGCCGGCCGCCACCGGCAGCGTTACGAGCAGGCGCAACGCACCGACATGACCGCCCTGCCCCCGCCGCGCAACGACCTGCTGCGGCTGGAGCGCTATCTCCAGGGCAGCGTGCAGATGTCACGCGGCTGCCCCTTTCTCTGCGAGTTCTGCGACATCATCGTCACCTTCGGCCGGCAGCCGCGCGTCAAGACGCCGGCGCAGGTGATCGCCGAGCTGGAGGCCTGGCGCCGGGCCGGCATGGGTGCGGTCTTCCTGGTGGACGACAACATCATCGGCAATCGCAAGGCCCTGCTGCCGATCCTCACGGCGATCGCGGCCTGGCAGCGCGAACACCGCTACTGGGTCTCGCTGCACACGGAGGCCTCGCTGAATCTCGCCGACGACGAGGAACTGCTGGACCGCTTCGTCGAGGCCAACATCCGCACGGTGTTCATCGGCATCGAGACGCCCAATCCGGCCTCGCTGCTGGAGACGCGGAAATTCCAGAACGTCGACAAGCGCCGCCGGCAGGCATCGTTGAGCCAGGCCGACGCGGAGGATTTCCTGATCGAGCGCATCCACCGCATCCAGCGCAAGGGCATCAAGGTCACCTGCGGCCTGATTGTCGGCTTCGATGCCGATACGCCCGCCATCTTCGACGTCCAGCGGCGCTTCCTGGCGCGCTCGGGCATCCTGCAGGCGATGGTCGGCCTGCTGTCGGCCATCCCGAAAACGCCGCTGCACGCGCGGCTGCTGGGCGAGGGCCGGCTGGACACCGACGATCCGCCCGCCTTCGGCACCAATGTGATTCCCGCCGGCATGAGCCGGGAGCAGCTGGCCCGGGGGTTTCTCGACCTGATCGGCGACATCTTCGAGCCCGACGCCTATTTCGACCGGCTGGACGACCTCTACATCCGTCGCCGCTTCTACGATCACGCCGAAAGCGTCCGGGTGCCCAACATCCCCCGCTGGCTACGGCTCAAGTACCTGCTGATATCGCTGTCGGTCACCGGCCTGCTGCTGGCGAAGCTGCTGCTGCACGCCCGCGACTGGCGGCTGCGCCGCCATTACCTGCGGCGGCTGGCCGACTTCGCCCGCAGTCGACCCTACCCCATGCGGTTCTTCGACTACGTCATGGAAAGCGTGTGCCACTACCACTTCTACCGGTTTTCCCAGGACATGGCCAAGGGACGCACCGGCATCGTCAATACGATGTAGCTGCCGCCGCCGGCGGACGGTGGCGGTTCAGTCCCGTCGCAGCAGGGCGTCGCCGATGCCGTCGAACAGCATCAGATTGCGCACCAGGGGTTCGGCGTCGACATGCAGGTCGCCCGAGAACGGGCGGCTGAAGAGGACCACCAGATACAGGTTGAGCCCGATCAGCAGGGCAACCATGCCGACCATCATCAGCTGCAGGCGGTAGCTCTCGACATGGAAGACGTAGCTGAAGACCACCGTGATCACCGCGCCCACGCACAGCACGAACCACTCGACGGCCGGCAGATCGTGCAGCGCGATGCCGGTCCGGGCGCGGCGCTCGTCGCGCAGTTCCAGGGTTTCCTGGACCAGGGAGGGATACAGCGCCTTCTGGTTCTCGGTCACCGGTTCGAGCTGCGTCGCCTCGTTGACCAGCTGCAGACTGATGTTGCGTACCGCCTCGTGCACCTGGCCGGCATCCATCATCGGCCATTCGCGCTCGATGACTTCGTGGGCATAGCTGCGGCACAGGGACTGGAGCCGCGCGGCAGGCTGCGGCGGCAGACGCTGGGCCAGCAGGTAGACATTGGCCAGGGCGTTGGCTTCCTTCTCGACGGTCTGGCGCGCCAGCTGGAAGGTCTGCATCGCGTCCACCACGATCAGCCCCAGCAGCACGGCATAGAGCGTGCCGCCGACGCTGAACATGTTGCCGGAGACATCGTGCACATGCCGCAGCCGGTCGAGCTCGAACCAGCGGCGCACCAGCCCCACGCCCGCCACCGAGCAGAAGACGAAGACCAGGACGAAGATCGAGCCGGTAAAGTAGCTTTCCACATCCAGCCAGGTGGGCATCGCCATTGTCATCTCCTGGTCGGCGGCAGTTCAATCATCCACGGATGGCGGCGCGTCGGCGAAGGCGCAGGGCCTGCCGGAACGGCACACGACCTGATACTGGATGCGCCGCTGGCAACCCTCGGCCCAGGCCTTGTATTCGCTGTAGAGTTCGTCGCTCCAGTCCTCCATGCGGTCGCCGCGGATCGGCCGGTCGGCGGTAGCATCGGCGCAGTGCAGGTCGCGCATGGCGCGCTGGCGGGCCATGAGCTGCACCTGGTCGGATTGGTCGGTGAGGGGCGGCAGGGCCGGGGAACAGCCGGCCAGCAGCGACAGCATCAGCAGCGGCACAGGTTTCATGGCGATCTTCCTGGGAAAAACATGAGGCATCCTGGGGCGAGTCGCCGGCATGGGGTACGCGCGGACGGACCTCGCCGCCGGCTGCAAGACAGGCGATGGATCGTACCCGGGGCAGGCCCCGGTTTTTTCGTCGGATGGACGGTCGCCGGAAGCGTGCCCCCGGGCGCTTCAGGCCGGCTGCGCAAGACCCGGGGCCGGCGGGTTGCCCGGCACGGCCAGCGCGTAGACCGGATAGCCGCTGTAGAGAATGTCCCCGGCCGGCGCCGCGCCCACGCAGCCGCCCAGCAGGGCAAAGGCCATCGCCATCATCAGCCGTCGCATGATCATGCCCTCCACGATCGCTCCAGGTGGGCATACTTCAACCGATTTTGGGACCGAGGGGAACCCCCTTGCCGGCCCTGCCCTGTCCTGCCCGCCGGGATCAGGGCCCGGGCGGGGCGTAGATCGCCTCCACCAGTTCCAGGAACCAGGGCGGGCGCAGCAGGACCACGGACAGGCCGATCGCGCCGGTGACCGGAACCGGCGCGATGTCCAGCAGCAGCAGCGCCAGCAGGGCGGCCACCACCTTCAGCCGCAGCCAGCCGTTCGGCGCCGGCTCCGTCAGACCGGTAGCGGCCGTTGGCCGCCCGTACAGAGCCCGCGTCGTGCGCAGCAGCCAGTCGGGCCGGGCCAGCACGGCATGCAGGCCGATCAGGCAGGTGATCGACAGCGGACCGAAACCGATCAGGCTGAGCCCCAGCATGGCCAGCAGGCACTGGAGCCGGGTGCTCATGGCCGGCAGCCAGCGGAGCAGGCGGGCCGGGGCGCGTTCATTCCCCCATCTGCAACAGCAGACCGCGCTGGCGGGCGATGCGGAACGACAGCCCGAACAGCGCCAGGCCCAGCGCGAGGTAGAGCAGGTTCAGCTCCACGGCCAGCAGGAAGTGTCCGGTGGAAAACACCCGGTCGCGCAGCACCGTGCGCATGCCCTCGAACACATGGCTGGACGGCAGGGCCCAGGCGACCGGCTGCAACCAGCCCGGCAGCACGGCGACCGGGTAATACACCCCGCTCAACGGCGCGAAGGCGAACAGGATGGCCCAGGCGAAGCCTTCCATGCCGAGGCCGAAGCGCAGCACCAGCGCCACCACGATCAGCCCGATGGCCCAGCCCATGACCATCAGGTTGGCAAAGAACGCCACCAGCGGCAGCCCCATGTCGTAGAGGGAATAGTGGTACAGCAGGATGGCGAGGCTCGACGCGATGCCGATGCCGAACGCCGTGCGCAGGAAGCTGACCGCGAGCAGCGACAGGGCCAGCTCGTGCGGGCGCAGCGGGCTGACGAACAGGTTGCCGAGGTTGCGCGAGTACAGCTCCTCGAAGAACACCAGGGACACGCCCAGCTGCGAACGGTACAGCACGTCCCACAGCAGGGTCGCGGCGATGAGCAGGCCCGAGGTCTGCGCGATCCACTCGCTCTGTCCGGCCAGGTAGCGGTTGATCAGGCCCCACAGCACCATCTGCACGGTCGGCCAGTAGGCCAGCTCGATCAGCCGCGGCCAGGACGCCAGCATCAGATAGCGGTAGCGCACCACCATGGCGTTGAGGCGGCCCAGGCTGCCGCGCAGGTCGGCAAGCCGACTCATGGATCGGATTCCCGGGCGATGTCGATGAAGACCTGCTCCAGCGTGTCGCGCCCGTAGCGGGCCAGCAGGTCCGCCGGCGCGCCCCGGTCGACGATGCGGCCCTGGCGCATCATCAGCACCGATTGGCACAGGCGTTCCACCTCCTGCATGTTGTGGGAGGCCAGCAGGATGGTGGCGCCGCTCTGGCGCTGGTAGTCGCGCAGGTAGGCGCGTACCTGGTCGGCGGTATAGGGGTCCAGCGCGGCGGTGGGCTCGTCCATGAGCAGCACATCGGGCCGGTTCAGCAGCGACTTGGCCAGCGACACCCGGGTGCGCTGGCCGGCCGAGAGCGACCCGTAGCCGCGTTCCAGCAGATGCCCCAGCCGGAGCGGCTCGGCCAGTTCCCGGATGCGCCGTGCCCGCGCGCGGATGCCGTACAGGCGCGCGTAGACATCGAGGTTCTGCCACACCGTCAGCCGGTGCGGGAGATCGACATAGGGCGAGGTGAAATTCATCCGCGGCAATGCCCGGAACCGGTCGCGGATCATGTCGATGCCATGGATGCGAATGTTCCCGGAACTTGGCAGCAACAGGCCGAGCAGCATGGACAGGGTGGTGGTCTTGCCGGCGCCATTGCCGCCCAGGAGGGCGTGGGTGGCGCCGACCGGCACCTCGAAGTCGAGCCTGTCGACCGCCAGGATGTCGCCGTAGCGCTTGCTGAGATGCCGAACCTGGATCGCGGGATTGCTCATGACGCGGCACAGGATAGCGGGTGCCGGGGGCGAGGCAAGTTTCCGGGCCTGCCGGCCGTATCCCGCCACCCGGGCATTGCACCGCGTGGCGGGACGGATACAATCCCGCAGCAGCCGGACCAGGAGAATAAAAGCATGAAAATTCAGTCGATTGGCAAACTCATGGCGATCCCCGCCCTGCTGCTGGCAAGCGCCCGGATCCCGGCCGAGGAACATACCGAGGAGGCCATCCGGCACGCCGGGCAGGCCGCGCGCGCCAGCGGCGATTCGGCCAGCGTCAAGGAACACGCCACGGAAGCCCTCAGGCATCTGGACGCCGCCAAGGCCGCCAACCGGGGCAATCCCGAGGCGTTGCAGCACCTGCGCCAGGGCGAGGCCAACCTCAACGAGGCCATCTCGCATGCCCGCCGCTACAACTCGCAGTCCGCTGGCGAGGAGGCCGGCGACGCCCGGCACCACCTCGAACAGGCGGGGGGCGGACAGCATCCGGCCCCGCCACCCGCGCCCCGGCCCTGAGGACAGGCGCGGGCCGGATCGATGAGGCGGCCGATCAGCGCTCGATCGCGTAAACCGATTGTGCATGGAATCACTGTTCTGCTTTTGCTGCCGCCCGCTTACCATAGCCGCCCACGCCTACCCGCAGGAACCCCATGAAAAAACTGCTGTTCCAGTTCGACACCGACGCCCATCCTTCCGTATTCGATTGCGTCGTCGCCTACGACGGTGGCGCCGACCGGGTCATCGGTCACGGTCTCGTGACGCCTGACAACGTGGCGCCCCTGGTCGACGGCGCGATCTTCACCCGTCCGCCCAAGGACAAGCGGAACACCGCCATCTTCGTCGGCGGCAGCGACATGCAGGCCGGCCAGGCCCTGTTCGAGGCGGTGCGGCAGCGCTTCTTCGGCGATTTCCGCGTGTCCGTGATGCTGGACAGCAATGGCAGCAACACCACGGCGGCGGCGGCGGTGGCCAGGCTGATGGGCAGCGGCGAACTTGCCGGCAAGCGCGCGGTGGTGCTGGCCGGAACCGGTCCCGTCGGCCAGCGCGCCGCCGTCATGCTGGCGCGCGCCGGCGCCGGGGAGATTCACCTCACCAGCCGCCAGCAGAGCCGCGCCCGGCACGCCGCGGACGAGCTGCGCGCGCGCTTCGGCATCGAGGTGGTTCCGGTGGAGGCCTATGACAGCGACGATCGCGGCCGTGCCATCGAGGATGCCCAGGTCGTGATCGCCGCCGGCGCCAGCGGGGTCGAGCTGCTGCGGCCGGAACACTGGCAGGACCTGCCTGCCCTGGAAATGCTGGCCGATGCCAACGCCACCCCGCCGCTGGGCATCGGCGGGGTGGCAGCGATGGACCGGGGCGCCGAGCGCGCCGGCAAGATCGTCTGGGGCGCCATCGGTTTCGGCACGCTCAAGCTGACCCTGCACCGCGCCTGCATCGCCCGGCTGTTCGAGACCAGCGACCTGGTGCTCGACGCCGAGGAGATCTTCGCCATTGCCCAGAGCCTGGCCTGAGCCCGGCGGCCGCGTTGACAAGCCGGGGCGAAAACCCACAATAGCCCGGGACGCGCCCGGCCGGCGGCTTTCACGGTAAACTTCGGGCAATTCCCTTACCCTCATCGCAATCCAGACATTGTCCCCATGATCGTTCGCAAAACTACCGTCGGGGTGCAGGTCGGCTCGGTACAGATTGGTGGTGGCGCACCCATCGTGGTGCAGTCCATGACCAACACGGACACGGCCGACATCGACAGCACCGTCCAGCAAATCCACGAACTGGCCCGGGCGGGCTCGGAACTGGTCCGCGTTACCGTCAACAACGAGGCCTCGGCCGAGGCGGTGCCCCATATCCGCGACCGGCTGGCCGCCAGGGGCTGCAACGTGCCCCTCATCGGCGACTTCCACTTCAACGGCCACAAGCTGCTGGAGAAATACCCGGCCTGCGCCGAGGCCCTGGCCAAGTACCGCATCAATCCCGGCAACGTCGGTCGCGGCTCCAGGCGCGATCCGCAGTTCGCGCAGATGATCGAGTTCGCCTGCCGCTACGACAAGCCGGTCCGCATCGGCGTCAACTGGGGCAGCCTGGATCAGGCGGTGCTGGCCAGGCTGCTGGACGAGAACGCCCAGCTGGCCGAACCCGAACCTCTGGAAGCGGTGATGCGGGAAGCCGTCATCGCCTCCGCCCTGGAAAGCGCCCACAAGGCCATGGAGCTGGGGCTGCCGCAGAACCGCATCGTCATCTCCTGCAAGCTCAGCCGGGTGCAGGAACTCATCGCCGTCTACCAGACGCTGTCCCTGCGCTGCGATTTCGCCCTGCACCTGGGCCTCACCGAGGCCGGCATGGGCTCCAAGGGCATCGTTGCCTCCAGCGCCGCCCTGGGCGTGCTGCTGCAACAGGGCATCGGCGACACCATCCGCGTCTCGCTGACGCCGGAACCGCAGGAAAACGACCGTACCCAGGAGGTCATCGTCGCCCAGGAGATCCTGCAGACCATGGGGCTGCGCTCGTTCCTGCCCCTGGTCACCGCCTGTCCCGGCTGCGGACGCACCACCAGCACCTACTTCCAGCAGCTGGCCCAGGACATCCAGACGCACATCCGCCACAAGATGCCGGAGTGGAAGAAGCGCTACCACGGCGTCGAGGACATGCAGGTCGCCGTCATGGGCTGTGTCGTCAACGGCCCCGGCGAGAGCAAGCATTCCAATATCGGCATCAGCCTGCCGGGCACCGGCGAGGACCCGGTCGCGCCTGTCTACGAGGATGGCGTGAAAACGGTGACGCTGAAGGGCGACCGCATCGCCGAGGAATTCCAGGCCCTGGTGGAGCAGTACATCGACAGCCACTACGGGCGCAAGACCCCGGCCCCGCCCGGGGCGACCGGCTGAGCGAACCGACCGGCGCGGGCGCGGGCCAGGCCCCGCGCCCTTCAGCCGCGCGCCAGACGGCCGGCGCAAGCAGAACCGTCCACCGTCGCTGCCGCTTGCCGCGACGACGGGCCGCATGATCCGGCCCTTGCACCGACGCTGTCGGTGATATCACCCATCCTTAGTTTGTTGCCAACCGAATCGGAGGACTCTCTGCCGATGCATACCGTTTGCCGAACCCTGGCCGGCCTGGTGACCGCGCTCGCGCTGGTCGGCTGCGCCAGCCAGCCAGAAACCGTCACCCAACTTGGCCATCCGTCGTCCCTTTCCCGCAAGAAACAGCCGAAACGCTACCTGAACATCCCCATGGAGACGGCCTACTCGCCGCCGTTCAGCTTTCCCAGGGGCGCCCGGTCGATCGACGATGCGCTGTATGCCTTTGCGCCGGCCGCGCTGGAACAGCTGAAACCCTATTTCCGCAAGGCCGGTGTTGCCTACCCGCCACGCGAAATCGCCCTGATCGCCATCAAGGACGAGCGCAAGATGGAGCTCTGGGCGCGCGACGGCGACAAGTTCCGGCTGATCCGTCCCTACACCATCAAGGCCGCCAGCGGCATGCGCGGACCCAAGCTGCGCCAGGGTGACCGCCAGGTGCCGGAGGGCGTCTACCGCATCAGCCGGCTGAATCCCAACAGCAACTATCACCTGTCCATGAAGGTCGACTACCCCAACGACTTCGACCTGCTGCATGCCGAGTACGATGGCCGCAGCGACCTGGGCGGCGATATCTTCATCCACGGCAAGAGCGTGTCGGCGGGCTGCCTGGCCATGGGCGACGCCGCCATCGAGGAACTGTTCGTGCTGGCTGCCCATGTCGGTCCGGAGAACATCAGGGTCATCATTTCCCCCAGCGATCCGCGCCAGCGGCCGCTGGATGCCAGCCTGCCCAACCTGCCGTCCTGGACGCCGGAGCTGTACGAGCGCATCACGCGCGAGATCTTCGCCGTGACCCAGGCCAAGCCGCCGATCAAGCTGGCGCACAGCAGCAACGCCTATCCGCTCTACCGCCCGGCCAACTGAGGCCGGTCTCGCCCCGTCCCGGGCGGCGGGGCGGAAAAACCGCGGCCCGGGACCGAACCGCCAGCTGTCGCGGCGGTCCCACTCGCCGTCCCCGTTTCCCCCGCGAGCCTGCCTCATGACTGTTCCGCTGCACCTCACGCCCGCATTCGCCGCCTTCGATCCCCTGGCGTCCTTGCAACCGCTGGCCGGCCTCGCGGACTGGCTGGGGTTGCGCTATGTGGAGGAAATCACCCATCGGCGCAAGGTTCGCAACGGCCGGCCCGAAGACAACCGCGTCAGCTGCGAGCGCGGCGTCATGGTCGAGGCGCTGGTGGACGGGCAGATCGCCTACGCCGCCACCAGCGACCTGTCGCCGGCGGGACTGCGCCGCGCCGGCGAACGCGCCGCCGGTCTGGCGCGGCGGCTGGCCTCGGCGAAGGTCTTCGCCTTCAGTCCGGCGCAGCGGCCGCCGACCGCCGGGCGCTACCAGGGGCCCGGCGAGCGCTGGCTGGACTCGACCAGCCTGGCCGAATTCAGCGACCGGCTGGTGCAGGCCTGCCAGCGGCTGCGGGCTTCCGGACGGATTGTCACCACCCTGGCCGAAGCCACCCTGGTGGAACATGCCACGCGCTATGTCTCGACCAGCGGCGCCGACATCGACCAGCGGCTGCACCTGAGCGGCCAGCATTTCGCCGCCATCGCCCATCACCGCGGCGAAACCCAGCAGCGTTCGCTGAACGGCCCGACGGCCCGCTGCTGGCAGGGCGGCATCGAGCATTTCGACTGGGACACGCTGCTGGAGGACTGCGAGCGGGTCGGGCAGCAGGCGCTGGAGCTGCTGGATGCCGAGGATTGTCCCGACGCCACGCTGGACCTGGTCCTGGCGCCGGACCAGATGCTGCTGCAGATCCATGAGTCCATCGGCCATCCGCTGGAGCTGGACCGCATCCTCGGCGACGAGCGCAACTATGCCGGCTGGAGCTTCGTCAAGCCGGAGGACTTCGGCCGCCTGCAATATGGCAGCCCGCTCATGAACGTCAGCTTCGATCCGACCCTGGCGAGCGAATTCGCCGCCTACGGCTACGACGATGCCGGCACGCCGGCCACCCGCGAATACCTTATCCGCGAAGGCCGGTTGCTGCGCGGGCTCGGTGGCCTGGAAAGCCAGGCAAGGCTGGGATTGCCGGGCGTGGCCAATTTCCGCGCCGCCGGCTGGAACCGGGCACCCCTGGACCGCATGGCCAACATCAACCTGGAACCGGGCACGGCGACGCTGGAGGAGCTGATCGGACAGGTCGAACACGGGGTCTGGATGGAGGCCAACCGCTCCTGGTCGATCGACGATTACCGCAACAAGTTCCAGTTCGGCTGCGAGTACGCGCGGCTGATCGAGGACGGCCGGCTGACCCGGGCACTCAGGAACCCGAACTACCGGGGCACCACCATTCCCTTCTGGCACGCACTGGCGGCGGTCGGCGATGCCGCCAGCTTCCGCGCCTACGGCACGCCGTTCTGCGGCAAGGGCGAGCCGCACCAGGTCATCCGCGTCGGCCACGCCTCTCCGTCCTGCCTGTTCCGTGGCGTGCAGGTCTTCGGAGGTGCCGCATGAATTTCGTCGACCGGACCCTGGCGCTTTTCGACGAGCTCGGCGACACCTGCTGCGCGGCGCTGCGGGAGGGGGAGGAACTGACGCTCGGTCTGGCCGCCGAGGACCAGACCTACCTGCGCCTGAACGGGGCGCGCGTGCGGCAAGCGACGGCGGTCGAACAGCGGCGCCTGAGCCTGCAGTTCCAGTCACGCGGTCGCCGCGTGGCCTATGCCTTCGACCTCGGCGGAACAGCGGCATCCGATGCCGGCATCGCGCTGTCGCTGCTGGCGCGCGCCCGGCGGGAGGTCGAGGCGCTGCCGGCCGACCCCTTCCTGACGCCGATCCAGGCACTGGGCGTCAGCGACGAGCGGCATGCCGGCGAGATGCCCGAACCCGGCGAGGTGCTGGCCACGATCCGTGAAGCCGGCGCGGCGGGCGATCTCACCGGACTCTACGCCGCCGGCCCGCAGCTGCGCGCCACCCGCAATTCCGCCGGCACCCGCCACGCCTACGCCAGCGAGCGTTTCTTCCTCGACTATTCCCTGTATACCGTCGATACGCGGGGCGAGAACAAGGCCGTCAAGGACCTGCATGCCGGCCGCCAGTGGCAGGCCGCGGCCCTGGCGAGCCGGATCGAGGCCTCGCAGCGGCAGCTGGGCGCCCTGGCCGGCGCCAGTCGCGAGCTGGCCCCGGGCGATTACCGCGCCTACCTGGCGCCGGCCGCGGTCGATGCCCTCGTGGCCATGTTCTCCTGGGGGGCGGTCAGTTATGGCGCCAGCCGGCGCGGCGATTCGGCCCTGAGCCGGCTGATCGAGGGGACGGCGGCGCTCTCGCCACTGTTCACGCTGCGGGAAAATTTCGCCCTGGGACTGTGCCCGCGCTTCAACGGGCTCGGCGAGATGGCGCCGCTGACGGTGCCGGTCATCGAGCAGGGCCGGCTCGGGCAGTTGCTGACCAGCACCCGCTCGGCGCGCGAATATGGCGTCGCGGGCAATGCCGCCGATCCCGGCGAGGGCCTGCGCTCCCCGGAACTGGCGCCGGGCACGCTGGCCGATGAGGATGTCCTGTCAGCCCTGGATACCGGGCTTTACATAGGCAATCTGCACTATCTCAACTGGAGCGACCTGCAGCATGCCCGCCTCACCGGCATGACCCGCTATGCCTGTTTCTGGGTGGAGGGCGGCAGGATCGTCGCGCCCATCCGCGACCTGCGCTTCGATGAAAGCCTGTATCGCCTGTTCGGAGCGGAACTGGAAGCCGTCACCGCCCGCAGCGAGACCTTGCTGAATACCGACACCTATGGCCAGCGGGCCCTCGGCGGCAGCCAGGTGCCCGGCATCCTGGCCCGGCGATTCCGTTTCACCCTGTAACCGCCGCGCCGGGGGAACCGGCCGCCGACGGAGCGACAGCCGGAATCGGCGCCGCCGGTGGCGCTACATCCCGCCGCGGAACGGCAGGCCGCGCATCATGTTGCCCTTCATGCCGCGCATCATGCCCAGCAGGTTGCCCTTCTTGAACTTCTTCATCATCTTCTGCATCTGCTCGAACTGCTTGAGCATCTTGTTGATGTCCTGCAGGTCCGTACCCGAGCCGCGGGCGATGCGCTGCTTGCGCGAGTTGTTGATGATGTCGGGGTCGGCCCGCTCCTGCCGGGTCATCGAGTCGATGATGACGATCTGCTGCATCCACTCGTTGTCGGTGATCTTTTCCTTGACGTGCTGCGGGACATTACCGGCGCCGGGCAGCTTGTCCATCATCGCGGTGAGACCGCCCATGCTCTTCAGCTGCTGGAGCTGGTCGTAGTAGTCGTTGAGGTTGAAGGCCTTGCCCTTCTGGATCTTCTTGACCAGCTTCTCGGCCTTGGTCTTGTCGATCTTCCTCTCGGCTTCCTCGATCAGGCTGAGCATGTCACCCATGCCGAGAATACGCGAGGCAATGCGGTCCGGGTGGAAGCGCTCCAGGGCGCCGGTCTTCTCGCCGATGCCGAGGAACTTGATCGGCTTGCCGGTGATGTGCCGCACCGACAGTGCCGCGCCGCCGCGGGCGTCGCCGTCGGTCTTGGTGAGGACGACGCCGGTCAGCGGCAGCGCGTCGCCGAAGGCCTTGGCGGTGTTGGCGGCGTCCTGGCCGGTCATGGCATCGACCACGAACAGCGTCTCGATCGGCTTCAGCTCGGCATGCAGGGCCTGGATTTCCGCCATCATCGCCTCGTCGATGCCCAGACGGCCGGCGGTATCGATGATGACCACGTCCTTGTAGCGCTTGCGGGCATGCTCCAGGGCACCTTTGGCGATGTCCAGCGGGGCCTGCGAGGGATCGCTGGGGAAGAAGTCGGCGCCCACCTCGCCGGCCAGGGTCTTGAGCTGCTCGATGGCCGCCGGGCGGTAGACGTCGGCACTGGCCACGACCACCGAGCGGCGCTCGTTTTCCTTCAGCCACTTCGCCAGCTTGGCAACCGTGGTGGTCTTGCCCGCGCCCTGGAGTCCGGCCATCAGGATCACCGCGGGCGGCTGGGTGGCGAGGTTGATCTTCTCGTTGCCGCCGCCCATGACGCTGACGAGTTCATCGTTGACGATCTTGATGAACGCCTGACCCGGCGACAGGCTGGTCTTGACATCCTGGCCCAGGGCCCGCGTCTTGACATGCTCGATGAAATCCTTGACCACCGGCAGCGCCACATCGGCCTCCAGCAGGGCCATGCGCACCTCGCGCAGGGTTTCCTGGATGTTGTCCTCGGTCAGGCGCGCCTGGCCACGGATCTTCTTGAGCGACTGGGTAAGGCGTTCGGTGAGGTTGTCAAACATCGGCTTGCGTCCTTGGGGCTGTTGGCTTGCGCCTTGCTTCATCTAGGCGCGGCATTATGCCAGACTAGCCGGCGGAGGGCATGAATACGATGGATTCACGGACAGCGGCCGTTCTGGCGATTCTGGGGTACCTGTTGGCGGTGGCCGGCATGCTGTGGCTGCTGCGCCGGGCCCTCGACGAGGGCGGCGAACAGCCGCCGCCGGTGCGCGCGGCCGGCCTGTCGCTGGGCGTGCTGGCGATGACCTGCCACGCGATCGCCCTGCTGGGCACCTACGACGCCGGGCACGGACCGAACTTCAGCTTCCTCGGCGCCCTGTCGCTGGTCACGCTGTCGATCAACGCCATGCTGATGCTGACCGCCCTGTTCCGGCCGGTCGACAAGCTCGCCCTCATCACCTTTCCGCTGGCCAGCGCGGTGCTGCTGGCCAAGCTCGCGCTGCCCGAGGAAACCCGCGGGATCAGCAATCATTCCTGGCCGATGGCAACCCACATCTTCGCCTCCCTGCTGGCCTACAGCCTGCTCAACATCGCCGCCCTGCAGGCCCTGTTGCTGGCCGTGCAGGACCACTGCCTGCGCAGCCACCATCCGGACGGCTACCTGCTGCGCTCCCTGCCCTCGCTGCAGAGCATGGAAAACCTCATGTTCCAGCTCATCGGCGCGGGTCTGCTGCTGCTGACCCTGTCGCTGGCGACCGGCTTCATCTTCCTGGAAAACCTGTTCGCCCAGCACCTGGCGCACAAGACCGTGCTCTCCATCCTGGCCTGGCTGGTGTTCGCCGTCCTGCTGGTCGGCCGCCAGCGCTATGGCTGGCGCGGGCAGACCGCGGTGCGCTGGACCCTGGGCGGGTTCGTCGCCCTGATGCTGGCCTACTTCGGCAGCAAGATGGTGCTGGAACTCATCCTTGGCCGGACCTGACCGCGCCTGCGGCTAGCGCAGCAACAACTGCGCCAGCAGCGACGCCCGCAGGGGCGCCGGGACGGCCTGCCAGGCGGCGAAGGCGGCAAACGCCAGGAACAGCAGCCCGCCGGTCACGCTCAGCGCCCGCGGCGGCAGCCGTCGCACCAGGGTCTTGCCGGCCCAGACGCCGAGCGCCGAGGTCAGCGCCAGGGCGGCCGTGGCGCCGAGCCAGACCGGGATGGCCGGATCGGCGGCGCCCAGCCCGGCGACCGCGATCTGCGTCTTGTCGCCGAATTCCGCCAGGAAGATCATCAGGAAGGTGGTCGCGAAAATGCCGTGACCGGATTTTTCGCTGACCTCCTCGTCCTCTTCGGTGTGCCGCGACAGCAGGCTGCGCAGACCGAAGACCGCGAAGATCAGCGCCACGGCCAGGGCGACCGCCTGCTCCGGCAGCCAGCGACCGGCAACGGCGCCGAAGGCCACCGCCAGGGCATTGAGCACGGCGAAGGCCAGCACCGCCCCGCCGAATACCGGCCAGTGCCGGTGCCGCGCCGCGAGGGCCATGCAGACCCACTGGCTCTTATCGCCCATTTCGGCGACCGTCACCAGAGCGAAGGCCGCCGCGGAGGCCCCCGAGACATGACTCCAGTCCACGACCGGCAGGCTGTGCTCCAGCCACGCGCCGGCCTCGGCGATCAGGTTGCAGGGCATGGGCTCAGGGCGTGGTCACCAGGTTGTCGAGGATCATCATGACGATGAAGCCGATCATGACGGCGAAGGTGGCGTAGCGCGCCTTGCCCTGCGCCTGGATGGCGGGAATGATGTCATCGCTGATCACGAACAGCATGGCGCCGCCGGCGAAGGCCATGCCGATGGGCATCAGGGGCAGGAAGGCCGAGGCCATGGCCACGCCCAGGACGCCGCCGATCGGCTCGATCAGGCCCGTCAGGGTGGCGATCAGCACTGCGTGCCGGCGCGGATAGCCCAGCGCCACCAGCGGCATCGCCACGGCTAGGCCCTCGGGAACGTTCTGCAGGGCCACCGCCAGCGCCAGCGCGACGCCGTTGTGCCAGTCGCCATTGCCGAAGCTGACACCGACGGCGCCGCCCTCCGGCAGGTTGTGCAGGGTCACGGCGGCGATGAACAGCCAGACCTTGCGCAGGGAATCGAACTGCTCGCCGCGCTCGAGGAATTTCTCGTAGGGCAGCCAGCGATCCGCCAGCACCAGGAAACCGGCGCCGGCCAGAAGGCCGACGGCGACCACGTAGACACCGTAACCCGGCCAGATCTGATTGCCGACCTGGATGCCCGGCATGATCAGGGAAAACGCCGTGGCCGCCAGCATCACGCCGGCTGCGCCGCCGAGCATGGTGTTCAGGGTCCGGTGGGTGATGCGCCGGTAGAACAGCACCGGCAGCGCGCCGGCGCCGGTGGCCAGACCGGCCAGCAGGCTCGACAGGGCGCCGATGGCGATGATGCGGTCGACGAAGACGTAGACCAGGCTCAGCAGCACCGTGACCAGCAGGGTGGGTGCGCCGACCAGCGCCAGCTTCTGCTCCAGCGGCGTCAGTTCCAGAAAGCGGCGGTAGGCCGGGCTGGCTTCCAGGCGTTCCTGCCAGGCGGGGGGAATCCGGATGGTCATGATGGGCTCTCGAACGAGGACGGGACGTCAAGGCCGGACCGGCGCCGGCATTGGATTAGAATTGCGCGGCAATGGTCCGCAATCGCGGCGGGAGCGTCAAGCTGAACACCCGGACGGCTGGCCGGGCCCGATCCCCGCGCGACAGGCGGCCAGCCTCCCATCCGCAGCCACCCGGAGAATGCCCATGAGCCTCGTTACCCGCCTGGTCGACTATCCGCATGCCGATACCCGCTGCGAGGGCTTTCTGGCCTTCGACGACGCCTGCCCCGGCCCGCGGCCGGGCATACTGATTGCCCACACCTGGGCCGGCCGCGACGATTTCGCTATGGACAAGGCGCGCGCGCTGGCCGCCGAAGGCTATGTCGCCCTGGCGCTGGACATGTATGGCGAGGGCCGCGTCGGCGACAGTCCGGAGGCGTGCGCACAACTGATGGGCGGCCTGATCAAGGATCGGCTGATGTTGCAGGACCGCATCCGCGCCGCGCTGGAAACCCTGCGCCGGCAGCCGGAGGCCGATCCGCAGCGGCTGGCGGCGATGGGCTTCTGCTTCGGCGGCCTGTGCGTGCTGGATCTCGCCCGCAGCGGCGCGGATCTGCGCGGGGTGGTCAGCTTCCACGGCCTGTTCACGCCGCCCGAGCCCTCGTCCACGGCGCCGATCAAGTCCCGCCTGCTGGTCCTGCATGGCTTCGAGGATCCCATGGCCACGCCCGAGCAGGCGGTGGAACTGGGTCGCGAACTGACCGCGCGCGGCGCCGACTGGCAGCTGCACCTGTTCGGCAACAGCATGCACGCCTTCACCAATCCACGCGCCAACGATCCCGCTTTCGGCACCGTTTACGACCCGCTGGCGGACCGCCGCGCGTGGCGGCTGCTCATGGATTTCCTGGCCGAAGTGCTAGAATGACGCCCTTTTTTCGGGCACCGAGACGCCAGCATGGACCTCAACTTTCTTGATTTCGAGCAACCGATCGCCGACCTGCAGGCCAAGATCGATGAACTGCGCCGGGTCGGGTTCGACAACGAAATCAACATCAGCGAGGAAATCGCCAAGCTGGAGGAAAAAAGCCGCAAGCTGACCGAATCGGTGTTCTCCAACCTCAGCGCCTGGCAGATTTCCCAACTGTCGCGCCATCCGCAGCGCATCTACACGCTCGACTACATCGAGCTGATGTTCACCGATTTCCAGGAGCTGCATGGTGACCGCGCCTTTGCCGACGATCCCGCCATTGTCGGCGGGGTGGCCAGGCTGGACGGCGTGCCGGTCATGGTCATCGGCCACCAGAAGGGCCGCGACACCAAGGAGAAGATCCACCGTAACTTCGGCATGCCGCGCCCCGAGGGCTACCGCAAGGCGCTGCGGCTGATGAAGCTGGCGGAGCGCTTCCGGCTGCCGCTCATCACCCTGATCGACACGCCCGGCGCCTACCCCGGCATCAATGCCGAGGAACGCGGCCAGAGCGAGGCCATCGCCCGCAACCTGTTCGAGATGGCCACCCTGCGCATCCCGGTGATCTGCACCATCATCGGCGAGGGCGGCTCCGGCGGCGCGCTGGCCATCGGCGTCGGCGACCGGCTGCTGATGCTGCAATACAGCACCTATTCGGTGATCTCGCCCGAGGGCTGCGCCTCGATCCTGTGGAAGAGCGCGGAGAAGGCCGAGCTGGCCGCCGAGGCCATGGGCATCACCTCGGACCGGCTGCGCGAGCTCGGGCTGATCGACGAGATCGTGCCGGAACCCCTGGGCGGCTGCCACCGCGACCGCGAGCAGACCGCCGCCAACCTGAAGAACACCCTCAAGCGCAACCTGGAAGAGCTCTCCCTGCTGCCGCTGGACACGCTGCTGGAGCAGCGCTACCGGCGCCTGATGAGTTACGGCGTCTACGAAGAAGCCAGTGCCTGAGGCGCCGGGGGCGGAACCGCACCGTCCCTGCCTCGACCCGGCGCAGCTCGACCGCTTCCTCGCCGCCTGCCCCGCCGCCCCGGTTCACTGGGTCGCCTGCAGCGGCGGACTCGATTCCACCGTGCTGCTGCATCTCGCGGCCGGTCTGCCGGCGCCGCGCCGGTACCATCTCCGCGCCGTGCATGTGCATCACGGCCTGCACCCGGACGCCGATCGCTGGACCCGGCACTGCGAAAGCGTTTGCCGCGACCTGGGCCTGCCGTTGACCGTCCTGCGGGTCGACGCCCGCCCTGCGCCCGGCCAGAGTCCCGAGGACGCCGCCCGCCAGGCCCGTTACCGGGCGCTGGCGGATCTCCTCGGCCCCGGCGAGCTGCTGCTGCTGGCCCAGCATCAGGACGACCAGGCGGAAACCCTGCTGCTGCAACTGCTGCGCGGCGCCGGCGTCGCCGGGCTGGCGGCGATGCCGGCCCTGGCGCGGTTCGGTCCCGGCCATCTGGCGCGACCCCTGCTGCGCACCACGCGCGCCGAGCTGGCCGACCATGCCCGCGCGCGCGGGCTGACCTGGGTGGAAGATCCCAGCAACGCCGAGACCGATTTCGACCGCAACTTCCTGCGGCGGGACGTGCTGCCGCTGCTGCGGCGGCGCTGGCCGGCCCTGTCGGCGACGCTGTCGCGCACCGCCCGCCACTGCGCCGAGGCCGATGCGCTGCTGGCCGGTCTCGGCGAACGGCTCCTGGCCGACGCGCGGGCGGAGGAGACCGGCTCGCTCGCCGTCCCGGCACTGCTCGGGACCACGCCGGCCGAACAGGCGCTGATGCTGCGTCGCTGGCTGGCCAGGCACGGCTTCCGCGCACCGCCCGCCCGGATCGTGCAGGCCATGCGCGAGGACCTGCTGGGTGCCGCCGCCGACCGCAATCCCCTGGTGCGCTGGCGCGAAGGGGAAGTGCGCCGCTATCGCGGCCGGCTCTACCTGACGCCACCCCTGCCCGCGCTGCAAGCACTGCTGCCGGCGGAGGGGCTGAGCTGGCCGGCCGACGCCGCCAGGCTGGCGCTGCCGGGCGGCAATGGCCATCTGCGCCTGATCCGTCCCGGCGCCGGAGCCCCCGGCATCCCCGAGCACCTGTGGCAACAGGCCACCGTGCGGGTTGGCTATCGCCGCGGGGGCGAGGCATTGCGCCTGCCGGGACGGCAGGGACGTCACGAGCTGCGCAAGCTGTTCCAGGAACGCGGCTGGCCGCCCTGGGTACGGGAGCGCGTTCCGCTGGTGTACCTGGAGGGACGGCTGGCCGCCGTGGGCGACTGGCTGGCCGCCGAGTTCGCCGCTTCCGGCGCGGCCGGGCCGGTGGTCAGGCCATGCTGGGAACCGCCGGCCGGACTATGGCCGGCCGGGCCGCTCACGGATGGCAGTGATAGACATTGAAGGACTGTTCGCCGTTGGCCGCCGGGCCAGTCGGCACGATGGCGTTGCCGCCCATGGCGCCGGCGTAGTTGCGGCTCAGGCGCCGCAGTTCCTCCTGCACGGATTCGTCGTCGCGTGGCAGGTAGGCCACCGATGCGGTGGTGGTGGAGGTGACATGGCCAATGCGCTTGCAGGTCCTGACGTCGCGCTCGGTCAGGATGCGCACGCCCTGTCCCTGGGGCTTGAGATCGACCCAGGCGGTGCAGCCGGCGACGGCGAGGCAGACCAGGGCCAGCGCACTCGACTTCGGGATCATCGGCATTCCGGATTTCTCCTTTGGGCAACTATCGCAGCCATACTAAACCGATTGCGGCTGGCCATGAAACAGTCGGCGATGACGAGTGCCCGGCGATTGCAGTAAAATGGCGGCCGTTCTACCGGGCCATGCCACGCCCGACCCCTCGCCGGCCTGCCAGAGGTCCGGCGCTTCATACCCAGAGTCTGAATGACCCAATACATCTTCATTACCGGCGGTGTGGTTTCCTCGCTGGGCAAAGGCATTGCCGCGTCCTCGCTGGCCGCCATCCTGGAAGCACGCGGGCTGAAGGTCACGCTGACCAAGCTCGATCCCTACATCAATGTTGATCCCGGGACCATGAGCCCGTTCCAGCACGGCGAGGTGTTCGTCACCGAGGACGGCGCCGAGACCGATCTCGACCTGGGCCACTACGAGCGCTTCGTGCGCAGTACCATGGGCAAGGTCAACAACTGGACCACCGGACAGATCTACGAGAGCGTCATCCGCAAGGAGCGCCTGGGCGAATATCTCGGCGCCACCGTGCAGGTCATCCCGCACATCACCGACGAGATCAAGCGCGTCATCCGCCTCAGCGGCGAGGGTCATGATGTGGCCCTGATCGAGATCGGCGGCACCGTCGGCGACATCGAGTCGCAGCCTTTCCTCGAGGCCATCCGCCAGATGCGGGTGGAGGAAGGCGAGAACAACACGCTGTTCATCCACCTGACCCTGGTGCCCTTCATCGGCTCGGCGGGCGAACTCAAGACCAAGCCGACCCAGCATTCGGTCAAGGAACTGCGCACCATCGGCATCCAGCCGGACATCCTCATCTGCCGCTCCGAGGAGATGGTGCCGGAGCCGGAACGGCGCAAGATCGCGCTGTTCACCAATGTCAGCGAGAAGGCGGTCATCAGCTCCCCGGATGCCGATACCATCTACCGCATCCCGCTGCTGCTGCACGAACAGGGACTGGACGACATCGTCGTCCGCAAGCTGGGCATTGATGCGGAGCCGGCCGATCTGTCGGAATGGCAGGCCGTCATCGATGGGCTCACCCACTACGATCGCGAGGTGACGGTGGCGCTGGTCGGCAAGTACGTCGACCATAGCGACGCCTACAAATCACTGACCGAGGCGCTGGTCCATGCCGGCATCCACACCCGGACGCGGGTGCGGATCCTCTGCCTGGATTCCGAGGAGATCGGCGACAACGCCGGCGAGATTCTGGGGGATGTCGACGCCATCCTCGTCCCCGGCGGCTTCGGCGAACGCGGCGTGGAAGGCAAGATCGCCACCGTCCGCTACGCCCGCGAGCAGGGCATACCCTATCTGGGCATCTGTCTCGGCATGCAGGTCGCCGTGATCGAATTCGCGCGTAATGTCGCGGGCTTCGCCGGCGCCCACAGCACCGAGTTCCAGCCGCGCACGCCCTATCCGGTGATCGCCCTGATTACCGAATGGCAGGATGCCTCCGGCGCGATCGAGCAGCGCTCGGTTGAGTCGCAACTGGGCGGCACCATGCGCCTGGGCGGCCAGTCCTGCCGTCTGGTGCCGGACAGCCTGGCCCGCCGTGTCTACGGCCAGGAAATCATCGCCGAGCGCCATCGGCACCGTTACGAATTCAACAACCGCTATCTGGAACCACTCCGGAAGGCCGGTCTCCGCATCGGCGGCACGTCCATCGACGGCAAGCTGGTCGAGACCATCGAGATACCCGGCCATCCCTGGTTCCTGGCCTGCCAGTTCCACCCGGAATTCACCTCCACCCCGCGCGGCGGGCACCCGCTGTTCACCGGCTTCATCGGGGCGGCGCGCGAACACGCCGGACAGCGGCAGGTATCGGCATGAAGCTCTGCGGTTTCGAGGCCGGCCTGGACCGGCCCTTCTTCCTGATCGCCGGCCCCTGCGTCATCGAGAGCGAGCAGCTCGCCCTCGACACCGCCGGCCGCCTGCGCGAGCTGACCGCTGCCCTGGGGGTGCCGTTCATCTACAAGTCCTCGTTCGACAAGGCCAACCGCTCCTCGCAGGCCAGCTTCCGCGGCCTGGGCATCGACGAGGGCCTGCGCATCCTGGCCGAGGTCAAGGCGCAGATCGGCGTGCCGGTACTCACCGACGTGCACGAGGACACCCCGCTGAACGAGGTCGCGGCGGTGGTCGATGTCATGCAGACCCCCGCCTTCCTCTGCCGCCAGACCAATTTCATCCGCGCCGTGGCGGCGCAGGGCCTGCCGGTCAACATCAAGAAGGGTCAGTTCCTGGCGCCCTGGGACATGAAGAACGTGGTCGACAAGGCACGCGCCGCTGGCAACGAGCAGATCATGGTCTGCGAGCGGGGCGTCTCGTTCGGCTACAACAACCTGGTATCGGACATGCGCGCGCTGGCCATCATGCGCGAGACCGGCTGCCCGGTGGTGTTCGACGCCACCCATTCGGTGCAGCTGCCGGGCGGCCAGGGCACCCATTCCGGCGGCCAGCGCGAGTTCGTCCCGGCGCTGGCCCGTGCCGCGCTGGCGGTCGGCATCGCCGGCCTGTTCATGGAAACCCACCCGAATCCCGACCAGGCGCTCAGCGACGGCCCCAATTCCTGGCCGCTGGACCGCATGGGAGAACTGCTGGAAACGCTGGCGGCCATCGACCGCAGCGTCAAGTCCCGGCCCCTGCTCTGAATTCCGCCGTTTTTCCGTTTATTCTCATCACGAACCCACAGGAGATGTCCTCATGAGCAAAATCGTCGACGTGAAAGCGCTCGAAGTACTGGATTCCCGCGGCAATCCCACGGTCGCCGTCGAGGTGATCCTGGAATCCGGCGCCATCGGCAGCGCCATGGTGCCCTCCGGGGCGTCCACCGGCTCGCGCGAGGCCATCGAGCTGCGTGACGGCGACAAGTCCCGCTACCTCGGCAAGGGCGTCACCAAGGCGGTGGCCAACGTCAACGGCGAGATCCGCGACGCCGTCATCGGCCTGGATGCCGCCGACCAGAAGGCCCTGGATGCCAGGATGATCGCCCTGGACGGTACCGACAACAAGGGCCGCCTGGGCGCCAACGCCATCCTCGGCGTGTCCCTGGCCGCTGCCCGCGCCTCCGCGACCGAGGCCGGCAAGCCGCTCTACGCCTACCTCAACGACAGCGGCGAATACCTGCTGCCGGTGCCGATGATGAACATCATCAACGGCGGCGCGCACGCCGACAACAGCGTCGACATGCAGGAATTCATGATCCTGCCGGTGGGCGCCCCGACCTTCCGCGAGGCCCTGCGCTATGGCGCCGAGGTGTTCCACGCCCTGAAGAAGGTACTGCACGACCGCGGCCTGGCCACCGGCGTCGGCGACGAGGGCGGCTTCGCGCCCAACCTGCCCTCCAACGAGGCAGCCATCGAGGTCATCCTGGAAGCCATCAAGAACGCAGGCTACGAAGCCGGCAAGGACATCTTCCTGGGCCTCGACGTCGCCAGCTCCGAGTTCTACCGGGACGGCAAGTACCACCTGGAATCCGAGGGCAAGGAGTTCACCTCCGAGGAATTCGTCGACTATCTGGCCGCCTGGGTCGACAAGTACCCGATCATCTCCATCGAGGATGGCCTGGCCGAAGGCGACTGGCACGGCTGGGGCATCATGACCGACAAGCTGGGTCACAAGATCCAGATCGTCGGCGATGACCTGTTCGTCACCAACCCGGCCATCCTCAGGAAGGGCATCGAGGCCAAGGTAGCCAACTCCATCCTCATCAAGGTCAACCAGATCGGCTCCCTGACCGAGACCCTGGAAGCCATCGACATGGCTCATGCCGCCGGCTACACCTGCGTCATGTCGCACCGTTCCGGCGAAACCGAGGATTCGACCATCGCCGACCTGGCGGTCGCCACCCGCGCCGGCCAGATCAAGACCGGTTCGCTGAGCCGCTCCGACCGCATCGCCAAGTACAACCGCCTGCTGAAGATCGAGGCGGAACTGGGCGACAAGGCCACATACGCCGGCAAGAGCGCCTTCAAGCGCGCCTTCTGAGGCCCGGCGCTCTAGGCCCCGCTCTTGTACAAGCTGACCGTCTTCCTGCTGATCCTCATCGCCGCCCTGCAATACCGGCTCTGGCTGGGCGACGGCAGCATCCGCGAGTACCGGGAAATCCAGCAGCGGATCGAGGTGCTCAGGCAGGAAGGCGAACGGCGCCGGATACGCAATGCCGCCCTGGAGGCGGACATTCGCGACCTGAGGGATGGCACCGATGCCATCGAGGAACGTGCCCGGCACGAGCTGGGCATGATCAAGGAAGGTGAAACCTTCATCCAGATTTTCGACGAGGCGCCGCCACCGGCCGAGGCGACGCCCGATCTCGACACGCCCGCCAGCCAGGCCCCGGCCCGCCACAGGAAAGCGGCGGCCAGGGCCAGGACCGGTATCGCGAAGCCGGCCCCGTCACGATGAATCCCATGCCTGCCCTGCACCGACTCCCATCCACCATCACCCGGCAGCCGTCACGGCGGACGCGGAGACCGTCGCCATGACGCCGCGCCACTGGGCCGTGGTGCCGGCTGCCGGCGTCGGCAAGCGCATGGGCGCGGAGCTGCCCAAGCAATATCTGCCGGTACACGGCAAGCCGGTCTTGCAGCACACCCTGGAACGGCTGCTGTCGGTGCCGGGCCTTGCAGGCATCTGCGTCGCGCTGGGAACCGAGGATGGCTACTGGCACGACCTGCCGTTGGTCACCGAGGCCCGCATCCGGGTGGCAGCGGGTGGCCGGGAGCGCGCCGACTCCGTGCTCTCGGCCCTGGACCATCTGGCGGCCGCGGCGCGGCCGGACGACTGGGTGCTGGTGCATGACGCGGCGCGACCCTGCATCACCCGCGGGGATGTGGAAAAGCTCATGGCCGCGCTGGACGACGACCCCGTCGGTGGCATACTCGCCCTGCCGGTGAGCGATACCCTGAAGACGGTGGCGGACGATGGCCACATCACCGGCACCCCGGACCGCAGCCATACCTGGCGGGCGCTGACGCCGCAGATGTTCCGCTTCGGTCTGCTCAGGGCGGCACTCGTGGAAGCCGCCACGGCAGGCCGCGTGGTGACCGACGAGGCCAGCGCCATGGAGCTGGCCGGCCATCGTCCGCGCATCGTCGAGGGGCGTCCCGACAACCTCAAGATCACCCGGCCGGAAGATCTGCCGCTGGCCGCTTTTTACCTGGAGCAGCAATGTTACGAATAGGTCAGGGTTACGATGCACACCGCTTCACCGAAGGCGGCCAGCTGGTGCTGGGCGGCGTGGCCGTCGAGTTCGAGAAAAGCCTCGCCGCCCATTCGGACGGCGACGTCGCCCTCCACGCGCTGTGCGACGCCCTGCTGGGCGCGGCGGCCATGGGCGACATCGGCCGGCACTTTCCCGACACCGACCAGAGCTTCAAGGGCATCGACAGCCGCATCCTGCTGCGCAACGTCTGCGCCAAGCTGAAGGCCCAGGGCTACGCGGTCGGCAACGTCGATGTCACCATCGTCGCCCAGCGTCCCAAGCTGGCGCCCTACATCGACCGCATGCGCGCCACCATCGCCACCGACCTGCAGATCGAGATCGATGCCGTCAACGTCAAGGCGACAACCACCGAGGGCATGGGCTTCGAGGGGCGCGGCGAGGGCATTTCCGCCTGCGCCGTCGCCCTGCTGCAGAAGGCCGGCTGACGGCGCATGCACGACCCGACCGCCGACCTGCCCCACGCCCATGGCGGACCCGCCGGCAGTGCCAGCCTCAAGCTGAGCCCCGAGGATTTCGTGGTCGAGGAAATCCTCGGCTTCGAACCCAGCGGCGAGGGCGAGCACGTGTTCCTCCTGATCGAGAAACGCGGCGAGAACACCGATTACCTGGCCAAGCAGCTGGCCCGGCACGCGCAGGTGCCGGTGCGCGATGTCAGCTATGCCGGCCTCAAGGACCGGCACGGCCTGACCCGCCAGTGGTTCAGCGTGCAGTTGCCCGGCAAGGCCGAACCCGACTGGTCGGGCCTGGCATCCGCCAGCGTGCGGGTGCTGGATGTGCGACGCAATGCGCGCAAGCTGCGCCGGGGTGCCGCCAGTGGCAACCGTTTCGCGCTGACGCTGCGCGGACTGGAGGCCGACGCCGAAAGGCTGGCACTCCGGCTGCGGCAACTGGCCGCCGAGGGCGTGCCCAACTACTTCGGCGCGCAGCGCTTCGGCCACGACGGGCAGAATCTGGCACGGGCGCGGGAACTGTTTGCCGAACCCGCGCGACCCTGCGACCGGCATCGGCGCGGGCTGTACCTGTCCGCCGCCCGCTCGGCCCTGTTCAACCGGATCCTCGCGGAGCGGGTCCGGCGCGGCGACTGGAACCGGGCCATCGATGGCGACGTCTTCATGTTTTCCGGCTCGCAGAGCTTTTTCGGTCCCGAGCCGCTGGACGAGGCGCTGCGGCGGCGCGTCGAGGCGCGCGCGATTCATCCCAGCGCCGTGCTCTGGGGCGAGACACCGTCCACGGCCATGGGCGAAGCGCTGGTAGTCGAAACCGCCGCCGTGGCGCCGCTTGAAGACCTGGCCCGGGGACTGGAGCAGGCCGGGCTGGAAACCGCCCGCCGTCCGCT
The DNA here is from genome assembly GCF_056880625.1 of Methyloparacoccus sp. NF-16. Taxonomy (NCBI): domain Bacteria; kingdom Pseudomonadati; phylum Pseudomonadota; class Gammaproteobacteria; order Methylococcales; family Methylococcaceae; genus Methyloparacoccus; species Methyloparacoccus sp. NF-16. The sequence continues at coordinate 1,658,008 of NZ_CP174130.1, forward strand.
GCGGCTGTGTCCGGAAGCCCTGACCTGGGCCTGGCCGGCGCCGGATGTGCTACACCTGGCCTTCACCCTGCCTGCCGGCGCCTATGCCACCACTGTCGTGCGCGAGCTGGTGGCCACCGACCGTTTCGATGCCTGAGGCTGTCGCCTCGCCTTCGTGCTCACGCCAACCCTACCCAGGAGCAGCCCATGACCATCGGCCTCATCTGCAACCGCGACACCGTCATCGTCCGCCGTGACGATACCATCACCACCGCCGCGCGCCTGATGCGCGAACACCATGTCGGCAGCGTCGTGGTGGTCGAGGATCTGGCCGACGGCGTCAAGCCGGTCGGCGTGCTCACCGATCGTGACCTGGTGGTCGAAATCCTGGCCCTGGAAGTCGATCCGCAGACAGTCAGCGTCGGCGACATCATGAGCTTCGAGCTGATCAGCGCGCACGAGAACGACGGCATCTGGGTCACGCTCAAGCGCATGCGCAGCCAGGGCATCCGCCGCATGCCGGTGGTCGACGACCGACAGCGGCTGATCGGCATCGTCAGCGTGGACGACCTGCTGGAATTGCTGGCCGGCGAGCTGGGCGACCTGGTCAAGCTGACCGGCCGCGAGAAGGAACGCGAAATCCTCAAGCGCAACGGCTGAGCCATGAACGTCGTCATCTACCATAATCCACGTTGCAGCAAGTCGCGCCAGACACTGGAACTGCTGCGGGAGCGCGGCCTCCAACCGGAGGTCGTCGAGTACCTGAAGAACCCGCCCGACGCCGCCACGCTCGACGACATTCTCGCCCACCTGGGGCTGGAGCCGCGGGCGCTCATGCGCAAGGGCGAGGCCGTGTACCGCGAACTGAGCCTGGACGATCCGGGCCTGGACCGCGCGGCCCTGATTGCCGCGATGGTGGCGAACCCGACGCTCATCGAGCGGCCCATCGTGCTGGCGAACGGCAAGGCGGCCGTGGGACGCCCGCCGGAGCAGGTGCTCGCCATCCTGTAACCGGCCGGCCCCGACCGTCCCCCTCCGTGCAAGCGACGTCACCGTAACATGACCGACATCCTGATTCTCTACTACAGCCGCTTCGGCCATACGGCAGCCATGGCCAATCTGATCGCCCGCGGCGTCGAGGAAGTGCCCGGCGCGGTCGCCAAGCTCCGCACCGTGCCCGACGTCTCGCCGGTCTGTGCCGCCACCGCGGACAGCATTCCCGGCTCGGGCCCGCCCTACGCTACCCTCGAGGACCTGCAGAACTGCGACGGCCTGGCGCTGGGCAGCCCGACCCACTTCGGCAACATGGCGGCACCGCTCAAGCATTTTCTCGACAGCACCAGCGGGCTGTGGTTCTCGGGCGCCCTCTCCGGCAAACCCGGCGGCGTGTTCACCGCTACCTCGTCCATGCATGGCGGTCAGGAACTCACCCTGATGACCATGATGGTGCCCCTGCTCCATCATGGCATGCTGCTGGTCGGCATCCCCAGCCGTGAGGCCGCGCTGGGCCAGACCCAGACCGGCGGCACGCCCTACGGACCGAGCCGGCTGACCGGTGGCCACCCCACCATCAGCGACGAGGAACACCAGATCTGCCGTGTGTTCGGCAAGCGGCTGGCACTGGCCGCTGCCGCCCTCAAGGGCAGCGGCATCGACTGAGCGCGGGGTCCTTCCGGCTCGCATGGTCCAGCAACTCGCGCTGCCGCTGCGCTTCGATACCGGTCAGGGTTTCGCGCAGTTCTGGCCGGGCCCCAACACGGAGGTCGTCGACCACCTCCGTCGCGCGGCGCAAGGGCTGGGCGAATCGCCGCTGATCCTGTGGGGCGAGCCCGGCGGCGGCAAGTCGCACCTGCTGAACGCCTGCTGCGCGCTGGCCTCCGAACACCGGCGCACCGCCGCATATGTGCCGCTGGCCGCCTTCGCCGGACAGGGACCGGCGGTCGCCGAGGGACTGGACAGCTACGCACTGGTCTGCCTCGACGATCTTGAAGCCGTGGCCGGCGACCGCGACTGGGAAACCGCGCTGTTCGATCTCTTCAACCGGCTGCGCGAACGGCAGGCGACGCTGATCGGCAGCGCCAGCCGCCCCCCCCCGCAGCTGCCCTTCGCCCTGCCCGACCTCGCCAGCCGCCTGGCCTGGGGCCTGACCCTGCGCCTGCACGCGCTGGAAGAGGACGACCTCCTCGTGGTCCTGCGCCTCAAGGCCCAGGGCCTGGGGCTGGAGTTGCCGCCGCCGGTGGGCCGCTATCTGCTGACCCATGCCCCGCGCGACCTGCCGGCACTGGTCGGTCTCCTGGAACAGCTCGACCGTGCCTCGCTGGCCGCCCAGCGCCGGCTCACGGTTCCCTTCGTCAAACACCAACTCGGAGTCTCCCCATGCATGTCCTCGTGATCGGCACCGGTGCCATCGGCAGTTTCTACGGCTCCCTGCTGGCCAGGGCCGGAGCCAGGGTCTCGGTGCTGGCGCGTTCCGACTACGAGACGGTCCACGCCCGGGGCATCGAGCTGGTCAGCGATACCAGACTGGGCCAGTGGCACTTCACGCCGGATGCCGTCGTCCGCGAAGCCGCCGAGCTCGAGCGGAAGCCCGATGTCGTGCTGCTGTGCATCAAGGTGGTCGAGGGGGCCGACCGCGTCCGGCTGCTGCGCGACACCCTGGGGCCCGCGACAGCCATCGTGCTGCTGTCCAACGGTGTCGAGATCGAGGACGAGGTCGCCACCGCCTTTCCCGGCCATGAACTGATCAGCGGTCTCGCCTTCATCTGCGTGACCCGCACCGCGCCCGGCAGAATCTGGCATCAGGCCTACGGCAGGCTGGCGCTGGGCAACTATCCCTCGGGCCTGTCGGATACCGCCCGGGCGCTGGCGGCGGCCTTCGAAAGCGCCGGCATCGGCTGCAACGCCACCGCCGACATCGTCACCGCCCGCTGGCAGAAGTGCCTGTGGAATGCCGCCTTCAATCCGCTGTCGGTACTTTCCGGCGGCCTCAGCACCGCCGATATCCTGGGCACGCAGGAGCCCCTGATCCGCGCCATCATGGGCGAGGTCTGCGCCATCGCCGTGGCGCTGGGACACCCGCTGCCAGCCGGCATCATCGACCAACAGATCGAGGGCACCCACCGGATGCCGCCCTACAAGACCAGCATGCTGCTCGATTTCGAGGCCGGACGGCCAATGGAGACCGAAGTCATCCTCGGCAATGCCGTCCGCGCCGGCCAGCGGGCCGGCGTCGCCATCCCGACGCTGGCAACGCTCTACGCGCTGATGAAGCTGCGCGAACGCAGCCTGGCACCGCCGGCCGGCTGACCGCGGCGGGCGGAGCGCATCCCGGCCTCAGCCCTGCTCCCACGGCAGGCCGTGGCGGCGCCAGCCGCCCAGGGTGTTGCGGTGGCGCTGCTCGTCGAGCGGGCCCTCGAAGCCCTCCTCGACGTTCGCCACGCGGGTATAGCCGGCCGCCGCCAGGGCCTCGGCGGCGGCCAGCGAGCGCTGACCACTGCGGCAGAGCAACAGCAGGGGTGTGGCCGGATCGGGTGCCTGCTGGCGAACGCTGTCGAGGAAGGCGGGATTGGGGCGCATGCCCGGGGCGAAGGCCCAGGGAATGTTGACGGAGCCCACGGGATGGCCGACGAACGCCCTTTCGACGGGATCGCGGACATCGATCAGCGTGGTCCCGGGGACGGATTGCAGGCGCGCCAGGGCTTCGGTCGGTTGCAGTCGCTCGATCATGGCAGGGTATCTCTCTTGGCTGGAACGGGAAAGCAGCCGTGCTGCGCGACCCGGGCAGGGCCCCTCAGGCGCCGGCGGCGTTGAACAGTCGCTCGACGGCGGGAATCAGCTTCTTGTCGAGCAGGAACATGATGACGTGGTCGCCATCCTCGATGATCGTGTCGTGGTGAACCTGCAGGACCTCGTCGCCGCGCACCAGGGCCCCCATGACCACCCCCTCGGGAATGTCGATCTCGCTGAGCGGCACGCCGATGACCCGGGAAACGCCCGGCTCGCCGTGGGCGACCATTTCCAGCGCCTCGCAGGCGCCATGCCGCAGCGAGTAGACCTGGGCGATGTCGCCGCGGCGGATGTAGCGCAGCAGGGCGCTGATGGTGGCCTGCTGCGGCGAAATGACCAGGTCGACATGGGACGTATCGACGATGTCGGCATAGGCGTCGTTGTTGACCAGGCTGATGACCCGCCGGCAGCCCAGCCGCTTGGCCAGCATGGCGGAGAGGATATTGGCCTCGTCGTTGTTGGTGATGGCGCAGAAGACATCGGTGCTCTCGATGTTCTCGCTCAGCATCAGTTCCTTGTCCGAGGCATCGCCGACCAGCACCGTGGTCCGGCCCAGCTGGCCGGCAATCTTGCGGGCGCGGCCCGGGTCGCGCTCGATCACCTTGACCTGGTAATCGTTCTCCAGCGCCTGGGCGACCCGCTTGCCGACATGGCCACCGCCGGCGAAGATCAGCCGCTTGTAGGGTTTCTCGGTGTGGCGCAGCTCCGGCATGACGTCCTTGATCTCCTCGGCCGAGGCCAGGAAGAACACGTCGTCGCCGTGGTTGATGACGGTGCTGCCGTTGGGAACGATGGGCTGGCCGCCGCGGAAGATGGCGGCGATGCGGGTGTGGAAGTTGGGCATGTGCTGGTGCAGCTCGCGGATTTCCCGGCCGACCATGGGCCCGCCGCGTATGGCCCTGACCGAGGCCATGCGCACCCGCCCCTCGGCGAAGTCCAGCACCTGGGTGGCGCCCGGGTATTCCAGCAGCCGCTGGATGAACTGCGTGATGATCCGCTCCGGGCTGATGACGTAGTCGATGGGAATGGTTTCCGGCGAGAACAGGCCGGGAAAGCTGAAGTACTCGATGGCGCGGACCCGGGCAATCTTGCGCGGCACCTTGAAGATGATGTCGGCCATGCTGCAGGCCAGCATGTTGGTCTCGTCGTCGCTGGTGGCGGCGACCAGCATTTCGGCCTCGGCCGCCCCGGCCTGCTGCAGGACGCTCGGATGCGCGGCATTGCCCTGGACGGTGCGAATGTCGAAACGGTCCTGCAATTTCTGCAGCAGGTCGTGACGGATGTCGACCATGACGATGTCGTTCTTTTCGCTGGCCAGGCTGGCAAGCAGGCTGCTGCCGACCTGGCCGGCACCCAGGATGATGATTTTCATGGACGGGACCCAGTATCGAGGCGGCGCGATTGTAGCAGCCGGGGAGCATTCAGCCGGGGATGCCGGCCGCCGCGGCGACCCACGGCCGGGACTTGTCGCCGTAGGCGAGAAAATGGGGATTCAGGAGCGAGGGCTTGGTGTTGTAGCGCAACGGCTGGCCGTCGAGATCGACCACCGCGCCGCCGGCCTGCTCGACCACGCACTGGGCGGCGGCGGTATCCCACTCGGAGGTCGGACCGATGCGCGGGTAGAGATCGGCCTTGCCCTCGGCCACCAGACAGAATTTCAGCGAACTGCCCATCGGCACCATGAGGTGTTCGCCCAGGCGGCAAAGGTAGAGGTCCATCTCGGGGGTGCCGTGGGAGCGGCTGCCGACCACCCGCAACGGGCTGGCCGCGCGATCGAGAACCCGGATCCGCACCGGCTCGCCCTCCCCGTCCTGCCGGTAGGCGCCGCAGCCCTCGCTGGCGAAATAGGTGACGCCCAGGGCCGGCGCGAAGACCACGCCGAGCACCGGCACATGGCGATGGATCAAGGCAACGTTGACGGTGAACTCGCCGTTGCGCTTGATGAATTCCCGGGTGCCGTCGAGCGGATCGATGAGCCAGTAGGTTTCCCAGCGGGCGCGCGTTTCGAAGGGCGTGATGGCGGACTCCTCGGACAGGATCGGGCAGCCGGGCCGCAGCCGCGCTAGGGCGGCGGTCAGGGCGGCGTGGGAAGCCAGGTCGGCCGCCGTCAGCGGCGAGCGGTCGTCCTTCTCGCGCACGCCGAAATCCGACCGGTAGATGTCCAGTATCGCGTGGCCAGCCTCATGGGCCAGCCTGACCACGGCCGCCAGGGATTGGGTGGGATCGGTGCGCATGGGCATGGCTTGGAATCCGCTGTCGGAGCTCACGGGCTGGGATGGGAGTGGAAGCAGGGGCAGGAATGTTGCCGGCGGGCACATTATCGCATTGCCCGGCCGATCCTTCAGGGTCTTACGGCAAGCGACGGCCGGTTAGCCGCTGCCGCACCGCTCCCGCCGGTGCAGCCACCACAGCAACAGGGCGGCCGCGGCATAGGCGAACGCGAACGGTGGCGCCGCATTGACGCCGAAATGGTTCTGCACGCCGGCGTCGGTCAGGCGATAGGCATGGATCAGGCCGAGCCAGGACAGGGCTGCCCCGGCCAGCGCCCAGGCGGCCGCCCGCTCGAAGCGGCGATCGATGACATGCGCCAGCAGGGCCGCGAGGAGGCTGGCGGTCAGCACGAAGCCCTGGCTGAGGGCGATCATCCCGTGCACCTGCAGATCGTCGCCGAACCGTTCTGCAGCCGCGCGCAGGGTGGTACCGGCGGCACGCAGGGCGGCTTCCACCAGCAGCAGGCCCCAGGCTGCCAGCGACGGCAGCAGGCCGATGCTGACCGCCAGCGCATGGCGCGCCGGGGTATCCCGATAAGCCTGGGCGGTGATGATGAGGCCGATCCAGACCAGGATGCCCAGGGTCGCCTCCAGCGGAATCCAGCGCACCACCAGGCCATGGGCCCCAGTGAGGCAGAGCAGCGCGATCACCACGGCATTCAGGACCGAGTAGCCATAGCCCGCGCCCATGCCCTTCCAGGCAGGATGGCCGATGTAGATCGTGGTCGGGAAGGCGCTGCCGAAGGCCGCGGCGACCAGCGACCCCAGGCCGTTGGCGATCAGCGACGGGCGCGTCTCGTAGCGGTCGCCGGCGGCCTCCGCGCTTTCCAGGTTCTGCAGCGAGCCGATGATGTTCAGCAGTCCCATCGGCAGGATGACGGCCAGGTAGCGCCAGCCCAGCGGCGAGTCGATCAGCTCCAGCATCGGTCCCAGGGCCAGGTGGGGCGCGTGCCAGCCCGGCCCGACAGCGGCCGGCAGCGGGGGCGCATCGGCCCAGCCCAGGAGGCGGGCCAGCCAGGCCAGGGCCACGCCGAGCAGCACCGCCGCCAGCCCGCCGGGCAGTCCCAGCGGCAGCCGGATGCGCCCGGCATAGACCGAGACCAGCAACAGCAGGGGCAGCAGCGCGATCAGGGGTGCCGCGAAAATCCGGAAGGCGAAGCCCATGGCGATGAAGCTGAGTGCGATGCCGGCCAGGGCCGACAGCAGGGCCGCCCGCGGCGTGTTGCGCCGCAGCCAGTCGGCGCCGAAGGCGCCGACCAGTTCCATCACCGCATTGAGGGCACAGGCGAACAAGCCCACCCGCCAGGCCAGCTCGGCATCGCCGGTCTCGCGGAAGACCGGCGCCATCACCAGGAAGATGAAGGCCATCAGGCTGACGGTATTGATGCCATAGGGCAGCGCCGTGACATCGCCGCGGCCGCTGCGCTGCGCCAGCCGGCGTGCCTGCCAGGCGTAGAAAAGGTTGCCGAACACCACCGACAGCGCCACGCCCGGCAGGATGCGCTCCGCGATCATGGCCGGCGCAAAGCCGCACAGGGCGGGTCCCAGCACGGCGATCAGCATGACCTGCAACAGGTTGTCGACGAACAGGCCGAAAAAGCCGTCGAGATCGCCGCGCTGGAAAGCCTTCATGGAATCGTCTGTCTCATCGGTCGTTGGCGGGGCGGAACGACGCCGGCGCCTGGCCGGCGCGCTGGCCGAGGCACGATGATCCTATGCCGCGCGGCCCGGCGTCCAGCGCCCGTCCCGCCGCTCAGGACAGCCCGGACCTGACGCCCTCCTCCTGCCCGGCCGCATAGGTCAGCTTGGCGACATTGTCCCGGGTGAAGAATCCCTGGAAATCGCCGAAGCGCTGCACGTATTCGATGATCAGCGAGGAAAAGTCGGAGGCTTCGGAGAAGATCTGCTTGAGCCCCTCGCTGCGGGAGCCGACGGTTTCCAGCAGGAAGCCCTTGCCCTGGCCGGCGATGGCGTCGACGACGATGTCGATGTACTCCTTGCCATCCCGCTGGCCATCCTTCACCTCGACGGCGATATGGTGCAGCCGCGGCCCGTAGTTGCGGACGAAGGTTTCCGTGGGACTGGGCAGCCCGTCCAGATGGTTCACGCAGTAGGGATGATTGTTGGCGGTGAAGACCTTGGCGGGACTCGCCGACTCCGGCACCTGGCGCACGCTCTTGGTGACGTTGGTGGAGGAATTCTGATCCCGGATGTCGTAGCTGCCCCAGTAGTAGTAGCTGGACAGGCCCAGATACTCGAGGATCGCCGCCTCGCGATTCTGGCTGTAGACGCGGGTGGCCAGGTGGTCGATGGGACACAGCAGTTCCCCGATGCCGAGCCTGTCCTGCATTTCCTTGCCGCGATCGTTGGCGGACTGGGCGGACGGCAGGATGACGCATTCACCATGCTGGTAGACGCGGATGCCATCCAGCGGCCGCTCCATGTAGCCGACCACGTTCTGGGTGTAGGGCGAGGGCTTGGACAGGCTGACGTTCAGCGGCAGATCGAGTTCCGCCAGCTGGCCGACCTGGAAGAAGCGGAACTCCCGCTCCTGCTGCAGGGCGACCACCTGATGGCGATCCTGGCACAGCAGGATTTCACCCAGATAGCGGCTGTGCGGGCGCCGGGCGCCGACCGGATAGAGGTCGTTGAGGCTGCGGAAGATATCGCTGTAGTCGGGATTCTTGGGCTCGCGCAGCAGGATGTCCGGCGAGTCCATGTCGATGCGCAGCACATGGGTCAGGTGCTTTTCGCTGTCCAGGGTGACCAGGTACTGGTAGGGCGTCATCAGCGCCAGCTCGGCGATGTATTCCACCGAATTGCCGGGCTCGACGCTGATGATCATGGCCTCGATGCCGCCGATCATCTCGGTCAGCCCGGCGCGGTCGCGCGCCTCCAGCAGGCGTCCGAGATAGCTCTCGAAAAAGTCGGAATTCTTCTTGTCGCCGAATCGCGGCAGGGCGGTCGAGCAAAGCATGGTGGACTCCTGAAGCCTAGGGTTTCCAGCGAAGGTCGAGGGTCATGGGGAAACGCGGATTGACGGGCTCTTCCCGGACCAGCAGGGGCCCCGGCGTGTGGCCATGGTCCCAGAAGCGTGCCCGGCGGCGGGCCTCGGCCTCGTTGGCATTGACGGGAAAGGTGTCGTAATTGCGGCCACCGGGATGGCTGACATGATAGGTGCAGCCGCCCATGGCGCGGCCGTTCCAGCGGTCCACCAGATCGAACACCAGGGGCGCGTGAACGCCGATGGTGGGGTGCAGGGCCGAGGGCGGCGCCCAGGCCTTGAAGCGCACCGCGGCGACATATTCGCCCGGGACACCGGTCGGATGCAGCGGCAGGGCGCGGCCGTTGCAGGCCACCTGGTGGCGGTTCCCGGTCATGCCGCTGACCTTGACCTGCAGGCGTTCCACCGACGAATCCACGTAGCGCGCCATGCCGCCGAGGGTGGCCTCCTCGCCCAGCACATGCCAGGGTTCGATGGCCTGGCGCAGCTCCATCTGCACGCCCTCGTGGACCACCGTGCCGTAGCGCGGAAAGCGGAATTCCAGGAAGGGCGCGAACCAGGCATCGTCGAAGGCATAGCCCGAGGCACGCAGGTCGCGCACGATGTCGCGCAGGTCGGCCTCGATGAAATGCGGCAGCAGGAAGCGGTCGTGCAGGCTGGTGTCCCAGTACACCAGCTGGCCGGTGAAGGGGGTTTTCCAGAACCGGGCCACCAGCGCCCGCAACAGCAGCGCCTGCACCAGGCTCATGCGGTAGTGCGGCGGCATCTCGAAGGCCCGCAGTTCCACCAGCCCCAGCCGGCCGGTGGCCGTGTCGGGGGAGTAGAGCTTGTCGATGCAGAATTCCGCCCGGTGCGTGTTGCCGGTCATGTCGATGAGCAGGTTGCGCAGCAAGCGGTCGACCAGCCAGGGCTGGGCGCTCTCCTGGCCCGGGACGAGCCTCTCGCTCATCTGCTGGAAGGCGATGTCGAGCTCGTAGAGGTTGTCGTCACGCGCCTCGTCCACCCGGGGCGCCTGGCTGGTCGGGCCGATGAACTGACCCGAGAACAGGTACGACAGCGCCGGGTGCCGCTGCCAGTAGGCGATCAGGCTGCGCAGCAGATCCGGGCGGCGCAGGAACGGGCTGTCCGCCGGCGTCGGCCCGCCGAGGGTGATGTGGTTGCCGCCGCCGGTGCCGGTATGGCGGCCGTCCAGCATGAACTTCTCGGTCGCCAGGCGCGCCAGGCGCGCCTGCTGGTAAAGCGTGCGGGTGCGGTTTTCCAGTGTCTCCCAGTCGCCCGACGGATGGATGTTGACCTCGATGACCCCCGGGTCCGGCGTGATCGACAGCGACTTCAGCCGGGCATCGCGCGGTGGGGGGTAGCCCTCCAGGCGCACCGGCTGCTTCAGTTCCGCCGCGCAGGCCTCGATGGCGGCGATCAGCTGCAGCCAGGCCTCCAGCCGGGTCAGCGGCGGCAGGAACACATGCAGCATCCGCTCCCTAACTTCCAGCACCAGCGCCGTGTGGATCACCTCGCGTGCCGCCGGGGTCTCCTCGATGGCTGCCGGCGGCTGGTCGCCGGGCGGTTCCGGCACCGCCGGCGGCTCCGGCAGCTCGCCCTGCGCGGCGAAGGGATCGGGCGGAAATTGCAGCTCGAAATCCTCGGGCGCCACCCAGGGCAGGCTGGACAGCGGCAGGCGCAAGCCCATCGGCGAATCCCCCGGCAGCAGGTACAGGTGCTCGTGCTTGAGCGGCCAGCGGCTGGATTTCCAGCGCATCCGGCCGGCGCTGTCCTCGCATTTCAGCGGCAGCACATGGCCCACCACGCTGGCGAGGCCGGCGCGCAGCTGCCGGGCCAGGGTCCGGCGCACGTCGGCGTCGTCGAGATCGGCCGCCAGCGGATCGACGTTGGCCGGCAATCGGCTTTCCTCGTCCAGGGCCCGCCAGGGGTCCTCGTAGCCCGCCAGCAGGTAGCCGGGATGCAGGCCCAGCCGGCGCGCCAGCGCCTGGCCGAAGTGCCCGGCGCTGGCGCCGTCCGGCTGTCCGGCGGGTTCCCGCGCCAGCCAGGCGGGCTCACGCCAGAGCGGTACGCCATCCTCGCGCCAGAAGACGTTCAGGGCCCAGCGCGGCAGCGGCTCGCCCGGATACCACTTGCCCTGGCCGAAATGCGGCAGGCCGCCCGGCGCGAACTGCGTCCACAGCCGCTCCAGCAGGCGGTTGGCCAGGGTCCATTTTTCCTCCCCCAGCGCGGCGGTGTTCCACTCCGCGCCATCCATGTCGTCGACCGACACGAAGGTCGGCTCGCCGCCCTGGGTCAGGCGCACGTCGCCGGTGCGCAGTTCCTCGTCGACCTGCCAGCCGAGGGCGCGGATTTCCTCCCACTGCGCCTCGCTGTAGGGGCGGGTGACGCGCGGATCCTCGTGGATGCGGACGACGCTCATGGCGACCTCCAGCCGCGCGTCGCAGATGCTGGTCATGCCGATGACGGGCGCCGCCGAGGTCGGCGAGGCGGAAACGGCCAGCGGGATGTGCCCTTCCCCGGCCAGGAGACCCGAGGTCGCGTCCATGCCGACCCAGCCGGCACCGGGGACATAGGCCTCGCACCAGGCGTGCAGGTCGGTGAAATCGTCGCTGGGACCGGCCGGCCCGTCCAGCGGCTTTTCATCCGCCACCAGCTGGATCAGATAGCCGGAGACGAAGCGGGCGGCGATGCCCAGCCGGCGCAGCAGCTGCACCAGCAGCCAGGCGCTGTCGCGGCAGGAGCCGGAGCGCAGCATCAGGGTTTCCTCGCAGCTCTGCACCCCGGGCTCCAGCCGGATGAGATATTCCACATCCTGCTGCACCCGCCGGTTGAGCATGACCAGCAGGTTGGTGGTGGTGATCCCGGCGGGAATGTCGCGGCGGAACGCGGACAGCCAGCGCGAGAACGCGGGGCTGGCCGGCTCGGTCTCGAGGAAGGGCGCCAGCTCGGCCGCCAGCGATTCCGGATAGGCGAACGGGTAATGCTCGGCCCATTCCTCGACGAAGAAGTCGAAAGGATTGATGACCGTCATGTCGGCCAGGAGATCGACGGTGATGTCGATTTCGCGGGTCGGCTCGGGAAAGGTGATGCGGGCGACGAAATTGCCGTAGGCATCCTGCTGCCAGTGGATGAAATGCTGCTCCGGCCGAATCTTCAGCGAGTAGCCGGTCACCGGCGTGCGCGCATGCGGGGCGGGACGCAGCCGGATCTCGTGCGGCGCGGCCACGACCGGACGGTCGAAAACATAGTGGGACTTGTGGTGCAGCGCGACGCGTATGGTCATGGTCTTCGGCGGTCCGGGAGGGGGGCGGGGTCAGCCGGCCGGGGGCCGGCCGGGCGGCATCTTGATCCAGTCGGGACTGGGGAGGGAGGCGAACACGCCGCGCAGCCCCTCGCTCCAGCGCCGGCTGATCTGCGAGAAATAGGGGTCGTCCTGGGTGATGTGCTGCTCCAGGTCGAGCGCGAAGCGCGACTCGCCGCAGCAGGCCAGATCGATCGGCAGCCCGACCGAGAGATTGCTGCGCATGGTCGAGTCGAACGACACCAGGACGCATTTGATGGCCTCGTCGATGGGCGTGTCCGGCCGGATGACCCGGTCGAGGATGGGCTTGCCGTACTTGGTCTCGCCGATCTGGAAGTACGGTGTCTCGTCGCCCGCCTCGATGAAGTTGCCCTCGCTGTACACCAGACACAGGCGCATGCGCTCGCCGCGGATCTGCCCGCCGACGATGAAGTTGGCGCTGGCGTCGACGTTGCTCTGCGCCAGGAACAGGCCATCGTGCTCGCGCACGGCACGGAGGCTCTCACCCAGCAGCTGGGCCACGTCGAACATGGAGTCGACGTTCCAGATGTTGCGCTGCTCGTGATGACGACCCTGGAGCTCCAGCTGGTTGATGGCGCTCTGGGTGATCGACAGGTTGCCGGAACTGAGGATGATGATGCTGCGGTCGCCCGGGTGGACGAAGGTCCGCATCTTCCTGTAGCTGGCAATCTGGTCAACCCCGGCGTTGGTGCGCGAGTCCGAGGCGAACACCATCCCCTCGTTCAGCTTCAGCGCGACGCAATAGGTCATGATCTTGATGAATGACGGTGGGAACGGAATCAGGCGACCTGGCGCAGGTCCAGCCGGGGCACGCGGTCCCAGCGCGACAGGTAGGCGTCGCGGATCTCCCGGCCGAGCAGGTCGATGTGGTCGAGGAAATCGGTCAGGAACTCGTGCAGGCCACGGCCGAAGACGTCCTCGATACGGCCGAAATGCAGCTGCGCATGGAGTTCGCCGGCCAGGCGCCGGGCCTCCCGGGCCGAGTTGCCGTTGATGTAGCTCAGCGCGGTCTCGACCTCGTTCATGCAGGCATGCAGGGAGCGCGGCATGTCATCGCGCAGGATGAACAGCTCCGCCACCCGCAGCGGCGAGATGACGTCGCGGTAGATCTTCCGGTAGGCCTCGAAGGCGCTGACCGATTTCAGCAGCGATCCCCACTGGTAGTAATCGGCCGCGCCGCCCACGTCGGCAACGCTGGGCAGCAGGATGTGGTACTTGACATCGAGGATGCGCGCGGTGTTGTCGCCCCGCTCGAGATGGGTACCGAGGCGGATGAAATTGAAGGCGATGTCCTTGAGGATGGTGCCGTGGGTAACGCCGCGGAACAGGTGCGAGCGCTCCTTCACCCATTCGAAGAAATCGCCGTAGCGCGCCTCGCTCATCTGTCGCGATTGGCGGTTGACCTCCAGCCAGGTCGCGTTGATGACCTCCCACATCTCCGAGGTGATGGCGCCGCGCACGGAGCGGGCGTTCTCTCGCGCCAGCCGCAGGCAGCTGTAGATGCTGGAGGGATTGTCCGCGTCCAGTGCCATGAAATGCGTCACCGCGTCGCTGCGCGCCAGCCCGTATTTCTTCTCGTAGCCACCGGCGCAGCCGGTGATGTTCAGCGGCGCGTACCACAGGTAGGCCTCGGTGCCCTCCATGTCCAGCGGCAGCAGCGAGGACCGGTGGGCCACGTCGAGGATGCGGGCGGTGTTTTCGGCCCGCTCGATGTGGCGGGCCATCCAGAACAGGTTTTCGGCGGTGCGCGAGAGCATGGTCTAGTCCTCCAGTACCCAGGTATCCTTGGTGCCGCCGCCCTGCGACGAATTGACGACCAGCGATCCCTCCCTGAGCGCGACCCGGGTGAGTCCACCCGGCACCAGCCGGATGTCCTTGCCCGAAAGCACGAAGGGGCGCAGGTCCACATGCCGGGGCGCGACACCCGCCTCCACCAGCGTCGGGCAGGCGGACAGGGCCAGCGTCGGCTGGGCGATGAAATTTTCCGGTCCCGACAGGATCCGCTGCCGGTAGGCCTCGATTTCCGCCTTGGTGCTGGTGGGGCCGACCAGCATGCCGTAGCCGCCGGAACCCTGGACCTCCTTCACCACCAGCTCGGACAGATGTTCGAGCACGTAGCCGAGCTCGTCGGCCTGGCTGAGCCGCCAGGTCGGCACGTTCGAGAGGATCGGCGTCTCGCCGAGGTAGAAGCGGATCATGTCCGGGACGAACAGGTAGGTCGACTTATCGTCCGCGACCCCGGTGCCGACGCCGTTGGCCAGGGCGACATGGCCGGCACGATAGGCATCGAACAATCCCGGCACGCCCAGCATGGAATCTGGCCGGAAAGCGAGCGGATCGAGGAAATCGTCGTCGACCCGCCGATAGATCACGTGCACCTGCTGCGGCCCCTCGGTGGTGTGCATGTAGACCCGGCTCTGGTCGACGAACAGGTCCTGCCCCTCCACCAGCTCCACCCCCATCTGGCTGGCGAGGAAGGCATGCTCGAAATAGGCGCTGTTGTAGGCGCCCGGGGTCAGCACCACGATGACCGGATCGGTGGCATAGGACGGCGCCGACTCGCGCAGGGTGTCCAGCAGCATCTGCGGATAATGTTCGACCGGCTCGACCGCGTGCATGGCGAACAGCTCCGGAAACAGCCGCATCATGGTCTTGCGGTTTTCCAGCATGTAGGACACGCCGGAGGGTGTGCGCAGGTTGTCCTCCAGCACATAGAAATCGTTCTGCGCCACCCGCACCAGATCGATGCCGGCGATCTGGGCATAGACCTGGTTGGGCAGGTCGACACCCTGCATCTCCGGCCGGTACATGGCGTTGTCCAGCACCTGATGGGCGCTGACGATGCCGGCCTTGACGATCTCCCGGTCGTGGTAGATGTCGTGCAGGAAGGCGTTGAGCGCCCTGACCCGCTGCTTGATGCCCTGCTCCAGGCGCCGCCATTCCTCGGCGCCGAAGATGCGCGGGACCATGTCGAAGGGAATCAGCCGCTCGCCGCCGTCGGCCTCGCCGTAGACGGCGAAGGTGATGCCGAGTCGCCGGAACAGGAGCTCCGCCTCGGCGCTCTTGCGCTCCAGGGATGCCTCCGGCAAGCCCTGGAGCCACCGGGCGTAGCGCTGATAGATGGTGCGCACGGCGCCTTCGGCGTCGTGCATCTCGTTGTAGTAGGGGCTGGGCGAGGTGGGCATGTTCATGTCCACGATGAAGCAAGGAGCGGGCCAGCCTGGAAAACCCCCGCCGGCCGGCCGGAATCGCGCGCCACCCCGGGGATTTGCACCATCGCGGACGCCGCCGGCACCCGGGCCCGCCTCGTTTTGGGGAGGCGGCCGCTGCCACCGCACAAGGGCCGGCCGGGCGGCGCTCAGCCCAGCAGGGGCTGGTCGAGGATCGCGACGATGGCGGGATGCTTGATCCGGCGCTGGGCGGTGATGACGTAGAAGCGCTCATGGATGGCGTCGAGCGGGCCCAGCCGGACCACGCCGTACTGCCGGCAGATGGCCTCGGCGACCATCGTCGGCGCCAGGAACAGGCCCATGCCGGCGCTGCCGAAGGTTTTCATGAGGGCACTGTCCTCGATCTCGGCCCGCACATCGGGCCAGATGCCCTCGGCATCGAACCACTGGTCCAGCAACCGGCGCAGGGCCAGATTCTGCGTCGGCAGCAGGAACGGCGCCCCGCTCAGCGAGCGGGGAAAATCCGGCCCGTAACGACTGGCCAGATCGGCGGTCCCGAACACGCTGGCTTCGCACTCGCCCAGCAGGTGATTGAAGACACCCGCACCGGAATGGGGCGTGGCCGGCACATCGGAGAGCACCAGGTCGAGCGCATGCACCGACAGATCGGCCAGCAAACGCTCCGACTTGTCCTCGAAACAATGCAGCTGGACCGGCTCCGGCAGCCGCAGGGCCGGCTCCAGCAGGCGCGTGACCGCCAGTTTCGGCAGCGCCTGGGCGATGCCCACCGCCAGGCGGCTGCCACGACCGACCGCCCGCCCCTTCAGGAACTGGGTCAGTTCGCGGCCCAGGGCGAAAATCTCCTCGGCGTACTCAAAAACGCCGCGCCCGGTATCGGTGAGCACGAGTCCCCGCCCGACCCGCTCGAACAGCTTCTCGCCGATGGCCGCCTCGAACTGCGCCAGCTGGGCACTGATGGTGGGCTGGGTCAGGTGCAGCTTCTCGGAAGCGCGGGCGATGCTGCCTTCCCTGGCCACGGTCCAGAAGTAGTGCAGATGATGGTAGTTGAGCCGGCTCATGTCCCTGGAAAATTAGATTTTATCTAATGTTTGATGAACTACTTCCAAATAGACTAACCAAAACACTGCCAGCTATCCTGATATGGACTCGAAACGACAGCCCGGGCAGCAGCCATGACCGCAACCCCGCGCCAGAACCATGAGGAAGATCGATGAGGATTCCCCGCACAAGTTGCCAGCACGGCCGCCCATCGCTGGCCTCCGGGACCGCCACCGGCGAGCCGCATGGCGCATGGCCGAACCGGATCGGGCCATGGCCCGACGCAAGGAACGCCACGGAAGCGGCCGGCGCCGGCCTCCAGTCCCGGCGCCAGCCAAGCGGCATCCTGACACGGGATATGAAACGCACTCTGCCGTCCCGGTGGCGGGACCCTTTCGGGCCGGGAGCCCCTGCCGACCGGCTCCGCCACGCGGCCTGCAGACCCGGGACGATCACCCGGGTGCCGCCCCTGGCAGCCAAAACCCTCTCTCTCCGAAACCAGCAAGGATCACCATGACATCCCTCAACGATGATGCCGAATTGCGCCGCTCGCTGCGGCTACTGAACTCGGTTCTGACGCGCGTACTGAATACCCAGGGGCGAGGTGAGATCGCCACTCAGGTCGAGCGCCTGCAGAAACGCTTCGCGAGTCTGGCGCGCGACGGCAACCCGGTACGGCGCCAGCAGCTGCTGGACTCCCTCCACGATCTGGATGCCGAAACCACCAGCGAGGTGGTCCGGGTCTTCAACCATTACTTCAGCCTGCTCAACATCGCCGAGGAGTCCCACTACCTGCGCCAGCGGCGGCGGCAGGCGGAACGCGGCGGCCATTACTGGCCGGGTTCCTTCCACGACACCCTGCTGTGGTTGCGGCAGGAGGGCGTGGACGCGGAAAACCTGCAAGTGCTGCTCGACCAGCTGCGCTACCTGCCGGTCATGACCGCCCACCCCACCGAGGCCAAGCGCCGCACCGTGAAGGGCGCGCTGCGCAACGTGTTCGTCTCGCTGGAAACGCTGGCGCATGGCCGGCTCAAGGGCTATTTCCGCAAGGAAGCCATCGAGCGCCTGCAATCGCAGGTCCAGCTGCTCTGGAAAACCGACGAGGTGCGGCTGCGCGGCATGGGGGTTGCCGACGAGATCGACACCGGCCTGTTCTATTTCCCGCTGTCGCTGTTCCGTGCCACCACCCGCGTTTACCGCAACTTCGAGCGTTCGCTGCAGGACGTGTACGGCGAGGATGCCGCCCGCCAGATCCGCATCCCCAGCTTTCTCCGCTATGGCTCCTGGATCGGCGGCGATCGCGACGGCAACCCCAACGTGACGCCCGACACCACGGCGCTGGCGGTGCGGCTGCAATCGCGCACCATCCTGCAGGAATATCTCCGGCGGCTGGACGAGCTGCATGGCCAGCTGTCGCACTCCTGGGGCTTCTGCGAACTGTCGCAGGAATTCGTCGCCAGCCTGGAGCACGACCGCAGCGAACTCGGCCATGCCATCATGGAGCTGGAGCGCCCCTTCCTGCAGGAGCCCTACCGCCACAAGCTGGTGCTGATGAAGTATCGCATGGCGCGCTCCCTGCGCCGCATCGACCGGCTGATCGCGGGCGAAAGCGAGCCACCGGACAGCCAGGCCTATCCCTCGGTCGGCGAATTCCTCAACGACCTGCAACTGATCGACACCTCGCTGCGCAACCACAGCGATGCCGACATCGCCAACCAGGAACTGCATGACCTGATCCGCCTCGCCGAGACCTTCGGCTTCCACCTGATGCAGCTCGACGTGCGCCAGGAGTCGACCCGGCATACCGAGGCCGTGGCCGACATCCTCAAGGCGACGCTCGGCATCGACTATCTCGCGCTGGCCGAAGCCGACCGTCTCAAGCTGCTGGCCGAGGCCATCGCCCTGCCCGGCGGCTTGCAGTTCGACCGCGCGGCCATCGCCGCGCCGACCCGCGAGACGCTGGCGGTCTTCGAGACCATGGCGCGCATGCGGCGCGAGATCGGTGGCGAATGCTTCGACAAGTACGTCATTTCCATGACGCACCACGCCAGCCATGTGATGGAAGTCCTGCTGCTGGCCGTGCAATGCGGGCTGGCCGGCCGGCTCGGCGGACGCTGGTTCTGCCACGTCGGCATCAGCCCGCTGTTCGAGACCATCGACGACCTCAACCGCATCGAGGAGGTCCTCACCGACCTGCTCGACCAGCCGGTCTACCGGCAGATGCTGGACGCCTGCGACGAGCGCCAGGAGGTCATGCTCGGTTACTCGGATTCCTGCAAGGACGGCGGCATCCTGGCGTCGGCCTGGGGGCTCTACCGGGCGCAGCAGCTGGTCATCGCCATCACCGAGCGACGCGGGCTCAAATGCCGGCTGTTCCATGGCCGGGGCGGCACCATCGGCCGGGGCGGCGGCCCGACCCACGAGGCCATCCTGGCCCAGCCGCCGGATACCGTCCGCGGCCAGATCAAGTTCACCGAGCAGGGCGAGGTGCTGTTCTACCGCTACAACAACATGGAGACGGCCATCTACGAGCTGACCATGGGCGTGACCGGCCTGATGAAGGCCAGCCTCAGCCTGGTCAAGCCGGTACCACAACCCTCGCCCGACCATCTGGCGGTGATGGGCGAGCTGGCGCGGCTCGGCGAGATGGGTTACCGGACCCTGACCGAGCAGACCGAAGGCTTCCTGGACTATTTCTACGAGGCCACGCCCGTCAGCGAGATCGGTCAGCTCAACATCGGTTCCAGGCCCTCGCACCGCAAGAAGCAGGACCGTTCCAAGTCCTCGGTGCGCGCCATCGCCTGGGTCTTCGCCTGGGCCCAGTCGCGGCAGACCTTCCCGGCCTGGTACGGCATCGGCAGCAGCCTGTCGACCTGGTGCGCCGGCAAGGCCGACCGGCTCGACATCCTGCGCGACATGTACCGGGACTGGCCGTTCTTCCGCAACCTGCTGAGCAACGCGCAGATGGCCCTGTGCAAATCCAACATGTCGATCGCCCGCGAGTATGCCGGGCTGTGCGCCGATCCCAACACCGGCCGGCGGGCCTGGGACCTGATTGCCGGCGAATACCAGCGCAGCGTCGACTGGGTCCTGCAGGTCGCCAACATCGACCAGCTGGTGGCCGAGAATCCGCCCCTGGCCGCCTCGCTGCAGCGCCGCGACGCCTACCTGGGGCCGCTCAACTACCTGCAGGTCAGCCTGTTGCGCCGGGTCCGCACCTTCCCGCCGGATGACGCCTCCGACAGCCCCTGGCTGAAGCCGCTGCTGCGCACCATCAACGCCATTGCCGCGGGCATGCGCAATACCGGCTGACGACGCCCGCGCCGGCGGTCCGGGCGCCTGCCATGCGGCAGGTGCCGCCGGGCCACCGGGCTCGCTGGGCCGCCACCTTCGCCACCATCAAGCAAAGGCCATGACGGATCATCACGCTTCGCCCGAGTCCACGCGCCTGCACCTGAGACGCCTGCTGAGCCTGGAGAGCAAGGATATCTGGGCGGTCGTCGCCTTTTCCATCGGCGCCGGCCTGATGGCGCTGGCAACCCCGGTCGCCGTGCAGTCGCTGGTCAACACCATCGCCTTCGGCATGCTGCTGCAACCGCTGGTGGTGCTGGTGCTGATTCTGCTCGGCTGCCTCACCCTCAACAATGTGCTGATCGGTTTCCAGATCTACGTCGTGGAGATGATGCAGCGGCGCATCTTCGTGCGCCTGGTCGGCGACATCGCCGGACGCCTGCGCAAGGCATCCCTGGAAGCCTTCGACAACGGCAACGCCCCGGAACTGGTCAACCGTTTCTTCGACGTGATAACGGTGCAGAAAAGCGGCGCCAACCTGCTGCTGGACGGCCTGGCCTATGGCCTGCAAACCCTGATCGGGATGTTGCTGCTGGCTTTCTATCACCCGATCCTGCTAGCCTTCGACCTGCTGCTGGTGCTCTCCATCCTGTTCATCTTCTTCATCCTGGGCAAGCGCGGCGTCGAGACCGCCATCGAGGAATCCCGCTGCAAGTACGCCGTCGCCGCCTGGCTGGAGGATCTGGCCCGCAACGCCACCCTGGTCAAGTGGGCGAACGGGCAGCGCTTCGTTGCCGAGACCACCGACCGGCTGGCCCGCGACTATCTCCTCGCCGCCGGCCAGCACTTCAGCATTGTCATGCGCCAGCAGATCGGCATCCTGGTGCTGCACACGCTGGCGAACACCGCCCTGCTGGGGCTGGGCGGCTGGATGGTCATCGAACGGCAGCTCACCCTGGGTCAGCTGATCGCCGCCGAACTGATCGTCAGCGCCATGCTGGCCGGCCTCAGCCGGCTGGGCAAATCGCTGATGAGCTACTACGAGCTCATGGCCGGCATGAACAAGCTGGGGCTGCTCCTGGAGCTGCCGGTGGAATCCCACCGGGGCGAGACCCGCGTCCCGCCCACAGGCCCGGCAACGCTGGCCATCCGCCAGCTTGGCTACCACTATGCGCGGGAGCATGCCGCGCCATCCGGCATCGCCGAATCCAGCCTGCGGCTCGAGGGCCGGCACCGGGTCGCCGTGGTCGGCCCCAGCGGTTCGGGTCGCGGCACGCTGCTGGAGCTGATCATGGGGCTGCGCCAGCCGACCTCCGGCACCGTCCTGATCGACGGCTACGACCTGCGCGACCTGCGCCTGGATGCGGCCCGCGACACCATGGCCCTGGTCAAGGGCCATGAAATCATCGAGGGCACCGTGCTGGACAACATCCGCATGGGCCGCACCGAGATCGGCATCGAGACCATCCGGGACACCCTGGCCGGCCTGGAACTGACCGACACCATCATGGCCCTGCCCGACGGCCTCAATACCCAGCTCAACTACCTCGGCATGCCGCTGCCGCCCGAGCAGGTGCGCCGGCTGATGCTGGTCCGCGCCATCGTCGGCCAGCCCCGCCTGCTGCTGATCCACGAGACCCTGGACTTCCTCGACAACGTGGTCAGCGCAAACGTGATCGCCTGGGTGCTGCGGCCCGATGCCCCCTGGACCGCCATCGTCGCCACCCAGAACCCCGAGGTCATCCTGCATTGCGACCGGGTCTGGCGCATGGAACAGGGGCATATCGTCGAGCAGGGCCGGGTCGCCGCCCGGCGCGCCGGCCCGCCGTCCGTCGGCCCCTCGCATCCCTGAACGCCACCGCAGCATTCGCGTTATCGATACAGGACACGTTGAATCATGGCGCATCCCGACACGGAATCGAAGGCCGGCATCGAACTGCCCGCCATCGCGCTGACCGAAACCACCGGTTTCGCCCGTCGCCTGGCGCGCTCGCTTACCGGCATCCTGACGCTGTTCCTGCTCAGCCTGACGCTGACGCCCTGGCAACAGAACATCACCGGCATCGGGCGGGTGGTCGCCTACGCCCCGCTGGAACGCCAGCAGACCCTGCAGGCTCCGGTCGAGGGTCGCGTGGTGCACTGGTGGGTACGCGAGGGTTCGATCGTCAAGGCCGGTGATCGCATCGCCGACATCAGCGACAACGACCCGGAACTGGTCCGCCGCCTGGAAACGGAGCTGATGACCCAGCAAGGACGCATCCAGACCATCCAGACCCGCATCGCCGCCACCGAGAACCAGGCGGCCATGGCCGAGCAGTCACGTGCCATGTCACTGCAGGCGGCCGACTCCCGGGTGCGCATGGCCAGCGAACGGGAACGCGCTGCCCGCCACGCGGTGGCCGCGGCAGAAGCCGCCCTGCGCACCGCCCAGCTCAACTTCGACCGGCTGCAGACCCTGCAGGACAAAGGCCTGGCGTCCACCCGCAGCTATGAACTGGCCACCCTGGAGCAGACCCAGCGCCGTACCGAACGGGATCGCGCCCTGGCGACCCTGGCGGCCGCCGCCAACGAGGTCGAGGCCATCCGTTCCGACCGCCGCAAGACCGATGCGGACACCGAGTCCAGCGTGCAGAAGGCGCGCGCCGACCTGGCCAAGAGCCGCGAGGAACTGGCCTACGCGACGGCCGAAAAGCTCAAAGTGGAAACCCGCCTGGCCCGGCAGATGACGCAGACGGTCAAGGCCCCCCGCGACGGCACCATCCTGCGCCTGGCGGTCAGTTCCCAGGCGGAGGTGGTCAAGATGGGCGATCCGCTCGCCGTGCTGATCCCGGCCACCGAGGAGCGGGCGGTGGAACTGTGGGTCGATGGCAACGATGTCCCCCTGATCACGCCGGGGCGCAAGGTGCGCCTGCAATTCGAGGGCTATCCCGCGATCCAGTTCTCCGGCTGGCCGGAAGTGGCGGTTGGCACCTTCGGCGGCATCGTCACCCTGATCGACTCCACTGACAACGGCCAGGGCAATTTCCGCATCGTGGTCCTGCCGGACCCCGGCGATCTGCCCTGGCCCGGCGAACGCTTCATCCGCCAGGGCGTCAGGGCAAATGGCTGGGTGCTGCTCAACCGCGTGCGGCTGGGCTATGAGCTGTGGCGGATCTTCAACGGCTTCCCGCCGATCTACCTGCCCAGCCATCCCGACCTGAAGAAGTCCGAGTCGGCTGGGCAGAAGCCCAAAGGCGGGGACAAGGACGCGGAAAGCAAATGAACCGCCGCGCCTGCCTCTGGCTGAGTACCCTCCTGTGCGCCTCGCTGGCGCAGGCCGGCACGCATCATGGCGCCGCCGGCAAGCACGCTGGCGGGGAGCACAAGCCCCGCCAGCGCCTGGAGATCAGCGCCGACAGCCTGCCGGCCAGGAGTCGCGTCCTGACCCTGGACACCGTCGTGCGCTCGGCGCTGGAAAGCTTCCCGTCGCTGATCGCGGCCGCCCGGCGCAAAGACATGGCCGCAGGGGAAAAGCTGGCGGCCGAGGGCGGCTTCGACACCAGTGTCAAGCTGTTTACCCGCGCCGATGTGGTCGGCATCTACCAGAACCAGATCGTCGACCTCGGCATCGAGCAGCCGACGCCCTACTGGGGCACCACCTTCTTCGGCGGCTACCGGCTCGGTTCCGGCAAGTTTGCGATCTACGACGCCAAGGCCACGACGGCGGAGGGTGGCGAGTTTCGCGCCGGCCTGACCATTCCCCTCTGGCGCAACCGCACCATCGACCGGCGCCGCGCCAGCCTGGCCCAGGCTGAGCTCGCGCAGCTGATCGCCCACCACGAGTACGACACCGTGCTGCTGGAACTGCAACGCATCGCGGCACAGCGCTACTGGGACTGGGTGCTGGCGGGCCAGCGCCTGGCGGCCGCGCGCGCGCTGCTGCGCATCGCCGAGACCCGCGACGCCGGCCTGCGGGCGCGTATCACCAGTGGCGACCTGCCCGCCATCGACGCCACCGACAACCAGCGCGCCATTCTCGAACGCCGCGAGCGGGTGGTCGCGGCGGAACGCCTGCTGGAACAGACGGCGATCCAGCTGTCGCTGTACCTGCGCACCCCGGACGGCGAGCCGCAGTTGCCCGCGCCGGACGACTTGCCGGAAGGTTTCCCGGAACCACGGCTGCCCGAGCGCATGCAACTGGGCAGCGCCATCGACGAGGCCATGAGCCGGCGGCCCGAGCTCAAGCGCCTGGAGCATCAGCGCAAGAACGCCGAGATCGACCGCGACCTGGCCCACAACCAGCGCCAGCCGGCCATCGACCTGACCGTGAGCGGGGCGCAGGACGTCGGCGTCGATCCGCTGACCCAGTACTACGAGATCAACCGCAGCCAGGTGTTTCTCGGTGTCTCGGTGGACCTGCCGGTCCAGCAGCGTGTCGCCAGCGGCAAGATCGCCAGCTCCGAGGCCAATCTCGATCGCATCGCCGCCGACATCCAGCTGGCCGGCGACCGCATCGCCGCCGAGGTCAAGGATGCCCTCTCGGCGCTGAACGCCGCCATCAAGCGGGTGCAGATCGCCCGCCAGCACCGGGAGACCGCCGTGCAGATGGAGGAAGGCGAGCGCACGCGCTACGAACTGGGCGACAGCAACCTGATGTTCGTCAACCAGCGCGAACTCGCCAGCGGCGACGCCGCCATCCTGGTCGCCGAGGCGATGAACAGCTTTTTCAAGTCCATGGCCGATTACCGCTACGCCCTGGGCCAGCTGCAGCAGGAGGACGGTCACGAGACGCGGAAAACCCGGTATGACTGAGCAGCCACCACGGGTCCGTCGGCGACCCTGGCGACAGGCGCGCGCTCAGGCGTGCCGCGCGGGATTGGCTGCGGCCAGACCACGCAGGACGAGAACCGCCAGGGCCAGGACGGCGAACGCCGCGCCGGCGGCAAAGGTGGCCGGGGCGCCGTAAATGTCCCAGAGCAGGCCGGCGAGACCACTGGCGACGAGCATGGCCAGGCCGCCGAGCAGGCTGTAGAAGCCGTAGGCAGTGCCGCGCAGGTCGGCCGGTACGGTATCGGCCACCATTCTCGCCAGCAGCCCCTGGGTGATGCCCATGTGCAGCCCCCATAGCGTGATGCCGGCCCAGACCCATGCCCAGTGGCTGCTGCAGGCCAGGATCGCATCGGCAGCCACCAGGACTGCCAGGCCAAGGGCCAGCAGCCGGGTATGGCGAACCCGATCGGAAAGCCGGCCGAAGGGATAGGCGGTGAGCGCGTAGACCAGGTTCATGCCGATCAGCACGAGCGGCGTCAGGGCGATGGGCAGCCCGCCCTGCTGGGCCCTGAGCACGAGGAAGGCCTCGGAGAAGCGCGCCAGGGTGAAGACGGCGCCGATACCGGTTACCCACCAGTAGGCCCGGGAAAGACGCCGCAGATGACGCCCCTGGATCGGATGGCCGGTTGCCGGTGGACGCGGCCGGGCCTCGGGCTCCCGCACGCCGAAGAACAGCAGCGCCACGGCCAGGCAGCCGGGGATGATGGCCGTCCAGAAAACGGCGCGGAAGTCGTTTGCCCAGGCCAGCATCAGCCCCATCGCCAGCAGGGGGCCCAAGAAGGCGCCCAGGGTATCCAGCGACTGGCGCAGGCCGAAGGCGGCGCCCCGGATGGCCGGTGGCGCCAGGTCGGCGACCAGCGCGTCGCGCGGCGCCCCGCGGATGCCCTTGCCCGTTCGGTCGACGAGACGCGCGGCGAACACCAGCCCCGGGCTTGTCGCCAGCGCGAACAGGGGCTTGGACAGAGCCCCCAGACCATAGCCGAACAGGGCCAGGGGCTTGCGCTTGCCCCAGAGATCGGACAGCACGCCGGAGAAAACCTTGACGATCAGGGCGGTGGCTTCCGCCGCCCCCTCTATCAGCCCCACCTGCAGAAAACTGGTGCCCAGGGAGGCGACCATGAATACCGGCAACAGGCTGTGGATCAGCTCGGAGGAGATATCCATCAGCAGGCTGACGAAGCCCAGTGCCCAGATGGCGCGCGGCATGCGGGGGACCGTGCCCGATGCGGCGGCGCCGGCATGACAGCGTGCGCTCATTGCGCCGCGGGATGGCAAGCCCCAGCCGGGTGGACGGCGTCCTCGGGCACGGGCTTCGCGGCCAAGGCTAGCGCCGTGTCCGGGGCCTGCCGCCCGGCTGGCGCGCCGCAGTTTTTGCCGGCCGCGCGGACCTGTCCGGGTGCCCGGCGGAACCGCCGACGGCAGGCGCCAGGCCGACGAAGCCAAGGAGCTGCTCGACCTGCTCCGGCGGCAGTTCCAGGAAGGTCCGCGCGCGCAGCCGGGGCGGCAGGTCGATATGCGCGAAGCGCACCCGGATCAGCCGGCTGACGGTGATGCCCTGCGATTCCCAGAGGCGGCGCACGATGCGATTGCGACCCTCGCGCAAGGTCACGTGGAACCAGCGGTTGGCGCCTTCCCCGCCGGCCTCGTGCACGGTTTCGAAGCGCGCCGGACCATCCTCCAGCTCGACGCCGCGGGCCAGTCGCTCCAGCATGCGCTCGTCGACCGGACCGAGCACGCGCACGGCATATTCCCGCTCGATTTCCCGCGACGGGTGCATCAGCCGGTTGGCCAGCTCGCCATGATTGGTCACCAGCAGGAGGCCCTGGGTATTGATGTCCAGCCGGCCAACGGCGATCCAGCGGCCCCGGGCGGGGCGCGGCAGCTGGGTGAAAATCACCGGGCGCCCTTCCGGATCGCGCCGGGTCACCAGCTCGCCGGTGGGCTTGTGATACAGCAGCACGCGCACCGGCTCGTCCTGCTGGGCGTCGAGGTTCAGCGGACGTCCATTGACGATCAGCCGGTCTCCCGGCTGGTAGCGATCGCCCAGCTGGGCATAGCGCCCGTTCAGGGACACCCGGCCCTGGCGAATCCACGTCTCGATCTCGCGGCGGGAGCCCAGGCCGAAGCGCGCCAGGACTTTCTGCAGGCGTTCGCCGGCCGGATCGGCCGGCGGCGCCGGCTTGGGGTCAGGATGGGGTCGGTTCTGGCTGGGGGTTCGCATCGTCGCTGGTATCGGGAAGGTCGGCAGTGGCAGGGGGTTGCGCGGCCGCCGGGATCGCGGCGGCCACGGCGGGCAGTTCCGGCTCCGGTTGCTGCAGGAAATCCTGCATGGGTGGCAGGTCTTCCAGGCCGGTCAGGTTGAAGTAGTCGAGAAAGCGCCGCGTGGTGGCGAACAGCGCGGGCCGGCCGGGTACCTCCTTGTGCCCGACCGCGTGTATCCATTCGCGTTCGAGCAGGCCCCGGATGATGCCCGAACTGACGGCAACGCCGCGGATGTCCTCGATCTCGCCGCGGGTGAGCGGTTGCCGGTAGGCAATGATGGCCAGGGTTTCGAGAAAGGCCCGCGAGTAGCGTCCCGGCCGATCCTCGAACAGGCGCCCTATCCAGGGTGAATAGTCGGCGCGCACCTGCAGCCGGTAGCCACTGGCCACCCGCTGCAATTGCAGCGGGCGCGCGGCATAGTCGCGCTCGACCTCGCCCAGCGCCTGCAGCAGGGTCTCGTCGTCGGGTCGCTCGCTTTCGCCGAACAGGCCGGCAAAGGCCGCGAGATCCAGCGGCCGGCCGGCGGCCAGCATGGCCGCCTCGAGGATATGGCGGAGTTCCATGCTCAGGCGACCGCTTCTGCCGGTGTCGGGGTCCTGACATGCAACGGCCCCAGGGGTTCGTCCTGGAGAATGTCGATCAGGCGCTCCTTGCTCATTTCCAGGATGGCCAGCAGCGACACCAAGGCGCCCGCCCGCCCCTCGCGCGGCTCGAACAGGGCCGTGAACGGCAGGCTGGCATGGGTCTGCAGGCGGGCCAGAATGCTGGCCATGCGCTCGCGCACCGAGAGCGGCTCGCGCCGGATCTGGTGATGGGTGGAACGCTCGGCGCGCCGCAGCACCTCTTCGAAGGCCAGCAGCACCTCCTTCAGGCCGACCTCCGGATAGATCCTGTTGACCTTGATCTGGCTGGTGTCGGCCGAGGTCTCGTGCACCTCGCGCTCGCAACGGGGCAGTTCGTCGAGCGCCTGCGCGGCGGCCTTGAAACGCTCGTATTCCAGCAGCCGGCGGGCGAGTTCGGCGCGCGGATCGTCCTCCGCCGCCGGCGCCTCGACCGGGCGCGGCAGCAGCCAGCGGGACTTGATCTCCGCCAGGATGGCTGCCATGAGCAGGTACTCGGCGGCCAGCTCGATCCGCAGTTCCCCCATCATCTCGATGTAGGCGATGTACTGGCGGGTGATCTCGGCCACGGGGATGTCCAGGATCGAGAAGCCTTGCCGGCGGATCAGGTAGAGCAGCAGGTCCAGCGGGCCCTCGAAAGCTTCCAGGAAGACTTCCAGGGCGTCGGGCGGTATGTAGAGGTCGTCCGGGAGATCGTGCAGGGGTGCGCCCCGGACACGCGCCAGCGGTATCGATTCGCCTTCGGTGGCCGGCGGCGCCGGTGGTTCGCGGACCTCGGTGCAGTCAGCCGTCATGAAACGCCGGCGATCCCCATCAGCAGGCCGCGCAGCAGGTGCATCGGCAGCCCCAGGAACAGGCCCAGGATGCCGGTGAACATCAGGCCCAGCAGGATGAAGAAGCCATAGGGCTCCAGCCGGGCCAGCTTGTCGGCCAGGTGATAGGGCAGCAGGCCGACCAGCAGGCGGCCGCCGTCCAGTGGCGGGACCGGCACCATGTTGACCAGCGCCAGCATGGCGTTGAACAGGATGCCGATCATGCTCATCAGGCGCAGGGGATCGAGGTAGGGGCTGTCGTCCGGCAGCAGGCCCGAGGCGCGCGCCACCAGGGCCCAGAAGATGGCCATCAGCAGGTTGGCGGCGGGACCGGCGATGGCAACGATGGCCATGTCGCGGCGGGGATTGCGCAGGCGCCCGAAGTCGACCGGCACCGGCTTGGCCCAGCCGAACATGAAGCCGCTCTTCATGGCGATCATCAGCCCGGGGATGAGCACGGTGCCGACCGGATCGATATGGTGCAGCGGGTTGATCGACAGCCGCCCCTGGCGCTCGGCGGTATCGTCCCCGCAGAGCCGCGCGGCCCAGCCGTGGGCCACTTCGTGCAGGGTGATGGCAAACAGCACCGGCACGATGCCGGCTATCACGAGTTGTTCGATGGAATACTGGTCCATGAGCGGTTTCCAGGTAGGGTGGGGTTAACGCAGCGATTCGACGATGCCCTTGCCTTGCCGCAATATCTCCGGCCGGTCACCGGTAAAACCGATGATGGTGGTGGGCTGGTAGGCCACCACGCCGGCGTCGATGATCAGATCCACCTCCCGCTCCAGGCGGTCGCGTATCTCCTCCGGGTCGGTCATGGCCGCGTCCTCGCCGGGCAGGATCAATGTCGAGCTGAACAGGGGCTCGGCCAGCTCCCTGGCGATCGCCTCGGTTATGGGATCGTCGGGCAGCCGTATGCCGATCGTCTTGCGCTTGGAGTGCTGCAGCCGTTTGGGAGTTTCCCGGGTGGCGCCGAGGATGAAGGTGAACGGGCCCGGTGTCAGGGACTTGATCAGCCGGAAGCTCTCGTTGGTGATGCGCGCGAACGTCGAGACCTGCGAGATGTCGATGCAGACCAGCGTGAAGTTGTGGTCTTCCTCCAGCCGCCGGATGCGGCGGATGCGTTCCAGCCCTTCCTTGTTGTCCATCCGGCAACCCAGCGCATAGGAGGAATCGGTCGGATAGACGATGATGCCGCCGTCACGGACGATGTCCACCGTGCGGCGGATGAGCCGGGCCTGCGGGTCCTTGGGATGTATCTGGAAGAACTGTGCCATGGCCGCATTCTACACCAGCGATCCGGGCGATCCGTCCGGGCGCGTGCCGGCCACGGCCGGCTTGCGGGCGACATCATCACGCAGGTAGACCGGCAGCGCCAGCTCCGCCGGCACACCGCCCTCCCGGGGAAAGCGTCGGGCGGCCAGCCGCGCCACCGCGCCGGCGCCCGGGAACCGGTCGGAGAGGACCGCCGCCAGGCAGCCTTCGGCCTTCCGGGACAGGATATCCGCATAGGTGGACCAGCCGCTGCCGATACCGATGCCGGCCATGCCAGGCGGAACCGTCACGGTAGCGGCGGGACAGACGCGCTCCTGCCCGGCCAGCTGCGGATAGCCGTCGGCATCACGATCGTAGACCGCCCAGTAGACCTCGTGCATGCGGGCATCGAGGCAGGGATAGGCGCGCGTCAGGGCCGGATAACGGGCCAGGGCGTCGAAGGCCAGGGCCGCCAGCGTCGAGATCCCGATCACCGGCAGGTCCAGCCCCAGCGCCAGGCCCTGGGTAACCCCGGCGGCCATGCGAACCCCGGTGAAGGACCCCGGTCCACGGCCGAAGGCGATCAGGTCCAGCGAGCGGGCCGGGCAATCGGCCTCCGCCAGCAGCGCCTCGATCATCGGCAGGATCAGCCGGTTGTGTTCGCGGGGAGCCAGCTGGTACCGCTCATGCAGGCTGTCGCCGATCAGGAGGGCCGCCGAGCAGGCCTCCGTCGCCGTCTCAATGGCCAGCACCTTCATGGGGCGGCCGCCGGAATGGCGTGTTCGTGGGCGAAGAAGGCGGTGACGTCATCGAGGGAACGGCTCCGGGGCAAGGGCGGCAGGCTGTTCAAGAAGGTTTTCCCATAAGGTTTGGCAAGCAGGCGGGGATCACAAAGCATCAGCACACCGCGGTCCTCGTGGTCGCGAATCAGCCGCCCGACGCCCTGCTTCAGGGCGATGGTCGCGGCCGGCAGCTGATGGCAGGCGAACGGATTCAGGCCGGCACGGCGCAGGCTGTCCAGCCGGGCAGCCAGCACCGGATCGCTGGGCGCCGCGAACGGCAGCTTGTCGATGATGACGCAGGACAGGCTGGGGCCCGGCACGTCGACGCCTTCCCAGAAGGTGGCGGTACCGAGCAGCACGCCGTTGCCGGCGCGCTTGAAGGCTTCCAGCAGGCGCGATTTCGGCTGTGTTCCCTGGACGAACAGAGGATAGTCGACCGCCGTCGCCAGCCGGGCAGCCGCCTCGGCCAGGGCCTGATGCGAGGTGAACAGCATGAAGGCCCTGCCCTGGCTGGCGGCCAACACCGGCAGGCTGGCCTCGACGACCCTGGCCGTGTAGTCCGGCGCGGCAGGACCGGGCATGCCCTGCGGCAGATAGAGCAGGCAGCGGTTACGGTAGTCGAAAGGACTCTCCCAGGCCTCGCAGCGGGCGTCGTACAGGCCCAGTTGCCGGGTGAAATGATCGAATCGCCCGTTCACCGTCAGGGTCGCGGAGGTAAAAATCCAGGCGGCCCTGGAGGTGCCGCGGAAACGGCCGAATTCCTCGGCGAATGCCAGCGGCGTCCGGTTGAGGGTGAAGCCTCGCTTGCGCGTCTCGAACCAGCGCACCTGGTTTTCCGCCTCGCCGTCGAAGAACAGCTGCAGGCGCTGGTCGAGTTCCCGGCAGCGCTGCCGGCAGGACTCCAGTCCCTTGCCCCGCACCGCCAGCGGTTGCAGCAGTTCCGCGAGCGTCAGCAACTGCCGGCAAACGGCCGCCAGCGCCTCGGCAAGCTCGGTATCCTGCGCCACCGCCTGCCAGGCATCGCGGCGCGCCTCCAGTCCCAGCGCCAGTCGCGCATCGTCCACCAGGCGTTCGAGCCGTTCCGCCTCCTCGGCCAGGGTCTGGGCGTCCGGGGCGTCGCGCAGGCGTTCCACGCCGATGTCGCTGGCCAGTTCATGCAGCTGGCGCGAGCTGATCGAGAGCCCCAGGAACTGGGCGGCCGATTCGAGGAACTGGTGAGCCTCGTCGATGATGACGGTATCGGCGGCCGGCAACAGCTCGCCGAAGCCTTCGTTGCGCAGCGTCCAGTCCGCCCACAGCAGGTGGTGATTGACGACCAGGATGTCGGCCTCGCGTGCCCGGGCGCGCGCCCTGACCAGATGGCAGTCGGCATAGTGGGGGCAGTCCTGTCCCAGGCAGTTGTCCACCGTCGAGGTCGCCGCCGGCCACAGGGGGCTCTGTTCGGGCACCTCGACCGCCTCGCCGATGTCGCCGGTCTGGGTCCGGCGGGCCCAGCGGCGTATCGCCCCCAGATGGCTGGCTTCCTGGCTGCCGTGACCGGCGCGGAATCCCAGCACATGTTCGAGCCGGTACAGGCACAGGTAGTTGGAACGTCCCTTGAGCAACGCGATGCGCAGGGGCTGCCCGAGCACACGGCGCACCATGGGCAGGTCCTTGGCCACCAACTGGTCCTGCAACGTCTTGGTGGCCGTCGAGATGAGGGTTCTTTTACCGGACAGGAACGCCGGCACGAGATAGGCGAGGGTCTTGCCGGTCCCGGTGCCGGCCTCGGCCACCAGGCAGCCGCCCGCTTCGACGGTCTCCGCCACCGCCACCGCCATCGCGGACTGGGCCGGGCGCAGCCGGAAACCCGGCAACGCGCTGGCCAGCGTCCCGCCCAGGCCGAGAACCGCCGCGAGATCGGGTCGCACCTAGTAGCGGGCCTTGTCCATGGCCTCGGCCGCGCAGCTGGCATCGCCCTTGAGGCGGCAGGCCTCACCGATGATGCGCCAGTTGCCGCGGACGAGTTCGGCATTGTCCCTGGCGAGAAGGTTGGATTTCCTCGCCAGATCCTCGGCCAGCCCGGGCTGCTGCTGCCGCAGCCGCACGTCCGCGAGCACATGCCAGAGTTCCGGGTTCTTGGGCTGGATGCGGATGGCGCGCTCCAGCGACGCGGCCGCATCGGCGTAGCCACCGGAGCGGAACTGGCTCTCGATGTCGCCCTGCAGCGCGACCACCGCGGGCGGTGCGTTCATGGCAAACAGCCTGGGTGCCGGCGGTGGCGTCAGCGCGGGCGAGACCGGCTCGCTGGCGGCGGATGGCCAGACCGGCTCCGCGGCCGCGGGCGGCGTTGCGTCCTCGGGCGGTCCATAGGGGACGGGCTCGGCGGTTTCCACCGGCGGCAGCGATTCGGGGATCGGGTTCACCCCATAGGGGGAGGACGAGTAGCCCGGCAAGATCTCCCGCGGCGCGGACTCCGAGGGCAGGCTTTCCTCGAGCAGGGGCGGTCGCGAACTCGGCAGCGGGGTGATCGTGGGGGTCGGCATGGATTCGGTCGCCGCCGGCTGCGGCGTGACGGCCGGTGCCGGTTCGGGCAAGCGGACCGGCTCGACTATCGGGGCCGGCGCCGAACGCTGTCCGCCGATGCCGGCGCAGCCTGCCAGCAAGAGCGCCGGCAACAGGACGAGGCAGCGAAACCGCTGGTCAATGCCGAGCGAAGCGGCTGGATGGCCTTGCGGCAGGCCGCTCCGGTTTCGCGCTGGCGATACGCTCGGGACAGGAGTGATCATGGCCGGAAAGCATACCGGAAATTCCCGCTCCCGCCGCAGGAAACCCTTGCCCGGCGACGCGCGGAGCCCCCCTGAACTTTTACCGCCATGGCCTGTCCATGGGCTCCGAATGTCCGGCGGAATGTTCTTGCCGGACGCGAAATTTCGGGATCAGGGATTGGCGATTGATCGGTCGCTTTGTTGTGCAAGGCAGGGCGCTTCGGTATATTCGCAGAGACTGTATCTAATGACACGCGGCCCACAACCCCCGTCCTTAGCATCCAGCCCGAGCCATTCACACTATAACAATCGATCTGTCACGATCGAGTGAGGGAACAGAACATGCGCAACATCAAGGTCATGAAAAACAGCCTGGCCGCCCTGGGATTCCTGGCTGCCAGCCTTCTTCCACTCTCCGCCTGGTCCCATGGCGGCGCCAGCGTCGACACCGACCAGTGCCGGGTCCAGATTGGCTCTCACCTGGTGCACTTTACCGCTTACCAGCCGCAGCTGACCGGCACCACCGAATACTGCAACGCGATTCCCGAGACTGGCCCCACCACTGTCGTCTTTGACTACGAGGGCAAGGCGCTCCGCAACATGACGGTCGAGTTCGAGATCACCAAGGAGCCGGAAGGCACCCGGGTCTTCTACCAGCCGCCCAGCACGCACCCGAACGGCACCTTCAACTCCATCGTGAACTTCACCGAGGCGGGCAAGTACCGCGTGCACATCACCCTGGTGAACGAAGGCCAGAAGGTGGATGAGCACATCGGCCTGGCCGTCGGCGCGGGCGCCAGCGGTATTCCGACCAGCACCCTCATCGTCGTCCTGACCCTGCTGGTGGCGGGCGGCTACATCTTCTACCTGTCCAACGCCGGCTTCAAGAACGCGGTCGACAAGCTGATCTCCAAGAAGCAGGCCTGATCGTTGACCGGCCCGTTGCCACGGGCCGGTATCCCGGCGCCAGGATGGGGGAAACCCTGTCCTGGCGTTTTACCAACCACGGTTAACCGCCATGTCCAGACTAACGCTCGCTACCCTCACGGCTTCACTGCTCGTAACGCTGCCCCTGCCTTCGGCCGCCGTCTTCAAGGCGCCCCCCACGGCCAAGGTTGAAGCGGGTCAGGCCGAGCCTTTCTGCAACAGCGGCGCGCCACCCGAATGGCGACAGGCGCAGGTGGTGGAAGGGGTGCAGATACAGGAATCGCGCTCCTGCAATCCGGACAACCCGAACGACATCGCCGCCTTCGTCAAGGGCACGAACAACATATCCATGGAAACCCTCATGGATACCTCAAATGTCGCCGCCGATACCCTGACCCTGAGCAACGATATCGACAAGGATGGCGATCCCGACCATTACATCATCAAGCTCGAAATCATGGAGGTCAACGGCCACTCGCCCGACTTCCCGGGCGTGGTCCCCACCTTCGACATCGCCCCGGGCATCCAGCCGAGCTTCTGGGTCTTCACCCCCAAGAGCCGCGACATGTCGACCCGCAGCTTTGCCAGCGCCGAGGCCAACCCCTTGCTGCGCATGCCCTCCCCGCCCATCCGCGTCGAGCAGGGTGACGTGGTCTGGCTGGTGGTCGAGAACTCGCACTATTTCCCGCACTCCATCCACCTGCATGGCGTGGATCATCCCTTCATGGATCATGCCGGCGAAGGCAATGATGGCGTGGGCCAGACCAGCGAGATGGACATCATGCCCGGCCAGAGCAAGACCTACGTGATCCGCCCGCGGCAGGCCGGCACCATGTACTACCACTGCCACGTGCAGCCGCATACCCACATCGCGATGGGCCTGGCGGGCATGTTCATCGTCGAGGAAAACCGCCCGAACAACTGGCCGCAGGTCTTCAACATCGGCGCCGGCCAGGTGCGGCATCCCTCGGTGGCGGTACTGGAAAAATACAAGCAGGAATACGACCTGCACTACCAGTCGGTGGACAAGGAACTGCATTCGATCCCGCAGTCGGCCAACGACGTGCGCCTGGTGGCCAAGAAGATGAACCAGGAATACGACATGACCGACGCCACGGATGACTACTACCTGCTCAATGGACGAGCCTTCCCCTACACCCTGCGCGAGTCGCTGATCACCGTCAATCCCAGCGAGAAGGTGAAGATTCGCATCCTGAATGGCCATACCGAACCGATGGGCCTGCACATTCATGGACACAAGGCTACCGAGACCGATTACGACGGTGTGCCGGTGAATCCCGCCGCCCAGGTCACGCGCGATGTCTACAGCTTGACGCCGGCGCAGCGTCTGGACCTGGCGCTCAACACCACCGATGATGGCCTGCACAGCTTCGGCTCCGGTCTGTGGATGTTCCATGACCATACCGAGAAGGCCTTCACCACCGACGGCATGGGCGAAGGCGGCAGCATCAGTCTGGTCGCCTACAAGGATTACGTGGACGAGAACGGCACCCCCAAGAGCCACGGCATGGATCTGAAGCCCTACTTCACCCGGGAGTTCTGGCAGCGCAAGATCCCCGTCTGGCAGGATCACATGGAGGACTGGAGCCCCCTGGGCGCACCGGCCGGCACCATGGATACCAAGCCCGGCATCAACGCCGGCAACGAGTTGCTGCCGCCGCAGGCAGCGCCTGCCGCCGGACCTTCCGCCAGTGGCGGGACCGCTCCCGTCGCCCCCGCCGGCAATGGCGGCGGCCTGTTCTCCGGCCTGCTGCTCGGCATGGCGGCTTATGTCCTCTACCTGAACCGCGCAAAGGTCATGGCACGACTGGGCCAGCTGCCTTTCCTGGCCAAGCACAAGCAATGAGGTGGATAGCGATGCTTAACCAATCCCTGAAGTTTGTTGGCGCCGGCCTCTTGTTGACCGCGTCGCTGGGTCAGGCCGCCGAAAAGACCGAGACCTTCGCCGAGCACAAGATGCTCATGGACCATGGCGGCGGCCATCTCATGGACATGGAAGGCGGCATGGTCATGGGGCAGAACAAGGACACCCTGCCGCCCGGCTGTTCACGGGTGAGCGAGGACGTGTCGATCACCGTGCGCGCCGGCCACAAGTATGCAAAGGATTATCCCGGCACCATGTTCGGTTTCGATACCCATGAATGGCGTGTCAAGCCGTGTACCCGCCTGACCGTGAACTTCATCAACGAGGACCACATCCGCCATCAGTGGATGATGCATGGCCTGCCCAAGTTCATCTACGACAAGGGCATGTTCCATCTGGAGATGACCGGCCCGGCGAAGATATCCGGCACCCTGATCCTGCCCGCCGAGGACAGGACCTATCTGGTCCATTGCGACATTGCCCAGCATATGGAAAAGGGCATGAAGGGCCAGTTGATC
Source organism: Methyloparacoccus sp. NF-16 (assembly GCF_056880625.1). Classification (NCBI taxonomy): domain Bacteria; kingdom Pseudomonadati; phylum Pseudomonadota; class Gammaproteobacteria; order Methylococcales; family Methylococcaceae; genus Methyloparacoccus; species Methyloparacoccus sp. NF-16. The sequence goes on from NZ_CP174130.1 coordinate 1,694,508, forward strand.
GTTGGCAAGGGCAGCACGCCCTTCCCCAGCATCCCGGGCATCACCGATTTCGTGGTTCCCGACGACTATGGCCCCAAGGTTCCCGACTCGGTCAAGCTGCCGCCACCCGCACCGGCCGGCGCACCGGCGGCGGGCGTGTCCGCCGGCAACAGCGCCACACCAACGTCGTCCAGCAATGGCACGTTCCTGCTGGGCTTGGTACTCGGCATCGTGGGTACCCCCCTGGGTATCGGCTACTATCGTCGGCGCTTTGCCGGCATGTCGGGGCAGGAGGTCGCCACCTGCCTGGTGGATGGCAGCCGCTCCTGGCTGGACAGGCTGATCGGCTTTCTTACCACCCTGATCGGCGGCGTGCACAAGAAGTAGCCGGGTTCCCTGCTGCCCGGCTTCCGGAGAAGCCGGCGATTGGCCGTCGGGGTGACATGACGTCATCCGGCGGCCTTTTCATGTCTGGAGCATCCAGCGCTGGCGCAAACATCGCTCGCATCCATTCCGGGGCATGCCGCACCATTTCGGTGATGCGGCAAGTCCCACGGGACCGGAGCGCCCCGTTATCAGGCCGCTCGCACCAGTAATGACCTGGCCTGAACCTTGCTTGCCTCTCGCGATCCCCTTGATGAGGTCATGCAATGGATAACGTCAACCAAAGTCAGGACGTGCTGTTTGTGCTGCTCGGCGCCATCATGGTGCTGGCCATGCACTCCGGGTTTGCCTTCCTGGAACTCGGCACCGTCCGCCGCAAGAATCAGGTCAACGCGCTGGTCAAGATCCTGGCGGATTTTGCCGTATCGACCATCGCCTACTTCTTCGTCGGCTATTACCTGGCCTATGGGGTGCAGTTCTACCATGCTGCCACCCAATTGACGGCCGACCATGGCTACGCGCTGGTCAAGTTCTTCTTCCTGCTGACCTTCGCCGCGGCGATACCCGCCATCATTTCGGGCGGCATCGCCGAACGCGCGCGCTTCAACCCGCAGATCGCCGCGACCTTCCTGCTGGTTGGCCTGGTTTACCCGTTCTTCGAGGGTATCGCCTGGAACAACCATTTCGGTGCCCAGGCCTGGCTGGAAAAGACTTTCGGCGCCCCCTTCCACGATTTTGCCGGCTCCGTTGTGGTGCATGCACTGGGCGGCTGGGTCGCGCTCACCGCCGTGTTGCTCATGGGGCCGCGCCGGGGACGCTACCACCGCAACGGCGGCATGTCGGCCCATCCGCCATCCAGCATTCCCTTCCTGGCACTGGGCGCCTGGATATTGACCGTGGGCTGGTTCGGCTTCAACGTCATGTCGGCGCAGACCTTGCATGCCATCAGCGGCCTGGTGGCCATCAACTCTCTCATGGCGATGGCCGGCGGCACGCTGGCGGCGTTGCTGGCGGGCCGCAACGACCCGGGCTTTGTCCACAACGGCCCGCTGGCGGGGTTGGTGGCCGTCTGTGCGGGCTCCGACATCATGCACCCGGCCGGCGCCCTGGTGCTGGGTCTCTGTGCCGGCGGGCTGTTCGTCGGCATGTTCACCCTGACGCAGAACCGCTGGAAGATCGACGACGTACTCGGCGTGTGGCCCCTGCATGGCCTGTGCGGCGCGCTGGGCGGCCTGGCGGCCGGCCTGCTGGGGCAGCCCTCGCTGGGAGGGCTCGGCAAGGTCGCCTTCATGTCCCAGTTGCTGGGCACGGGACTGGCCATCGTTGTCGCCCTGACCGGCGGCTTTCTGATCTATGGCGTGTTGCAGCGCCTTTTCGGATTACGGCTGGATCCAGAGGAGGAGTTCACCGGTGCCGACCTGACCATCCACCGGATCAGCGCCAGTCCGGAGAAGGAGTCCGGCTGGTAGGAGGTATCGGCCCCGACCCTGCGGCACGCCGCTGCCACAGGGTCGCGATACCATCGGCGAGACACTCAGGCGTCGCCGTGCACCAGCCTGGCCAGCTGGATCGCCGGGCTGAGGACGCTACCCTGGAACTGCAACCAGTTCAGGAGACCGTCCAGATACACGATATGCGGCGCGACACCCTGGGAGGTGATCCGCACCACGCACTGATGTCCTGGCCCTTCCCAGAGAGAAAAGGTGACTTCCCCGGCATCGACTTCCCGGCGCGTCATCGGCTCGTAGCCTTCGGCCAGGATGGCCTCGACCACATCGTCGGGATGCCTGACCTTGCCGCCGAAATAGCGGGTGACGTCGGCGGGCTGGAATTCACCGCCCTTGTAGGTAAAGAACAGGGCTGAGCTGGATGCCTGGGTCATGCTTGCGCTCCTCGTCAAGGTAAAACAGCGATTGTAACAACCTTGCCCCAGAATGAGAGATTCCGGCGGCAGCCGCCGGGGCCCTCCGTGCCGGTTGCCGAATACGGACGACTCTCTCACACTAGCCGTTTCCAACAGCATCGGATTCACCCCCACGGCATGCCCCGCTCCGCGCTCAAATCGCTGCACGAGACCCTGGCGCTGGCGACCGGGCTGGGCATGCTGGGCGTCGCCTGCCTGCTGTGGTCGCCGCTGGCCCTGATACTGAAGATGCTGCTGCCGGAACGCCACGGGCGCGCACTCGGACGGCGGGTCATCAGCCTCGCGTTCCGGGGCTACCTCCACGTCCTCGGTGCCCTGAACTGGGTCAAGGTCGATCTTGCGGCGCTCGACAACCTGACCCGGCAACCGGCGACGATCATCGCCCCCAACCACCCCAGCCTGCTGGACGCCGTCCTGATCTTCTCGCGCATTCCCGACATCGGCTGCATCGTCAAGGCTCCGCTGCTCGACCATGCCCTGCTGGGTGCCGGTGCCCGGCTGGCCGGCTACATTCCCAACCATCGGTGCCATGACATGATTCGCCTGGCCGTCCGCGAGCTGCGCGAAGGCCGTCATCTGCTGCTGTTTCCGGAGGGCACGCGCACCTCGCGACCACCGGTCGACCCCCTGCGCAGCAGCCCGGCGCTGATCGCGCGCCGGGCGGGAGCGCCCATCCAGACCCTGCTCATCGAGATGAATGTGCCATTCCTCGGCAAACACTGGCCGCTGCTGCGGCGCCCGAGCCTGCCGATCGTGGTGCACGTGCGGCTGGGACAGCGGTTCCCGCCCCCCGGAGAGGTACGCGCCTTCACCGGCACGCTGCAGCGGCATTTCGAGTCCGAACTCCGGCCGGTTTCCCCGGAGCCGGCCACCGAATCCCTGTCCATCTGTTCCGCCAACCCATGAAAGCGTCCACCACCCATCTGGTGCTGATCCCGAGCTACAACCCCGGGCGCAAGCTCCTCGAGACGGTCGACGCCGCCCGCCAGTACTGGAATCCGGTGTGGGTCGTTGCCGACGGCAGCACCGATGGCTCCACCGAACTGCTGGCGGCCCGGATCGCCAAGGACAGCGGCCTGCGCCTGCTGCAACTGCCCGGGAACCGCGGCAAGGGCGCCGCCGTGCTGGCCGGTCTTGAGGAAGCGGCAGCGGCGGGATACACGCACGCATTGACCCTGGACGCCGACGGCCAGCATCCGGTGGCACTGATCCCCGAGTTCATGGCCGCTTCGCGGCGGCGCCCCGAGGCCATGATCCTGGGTCTGCCGGTCTTCGACGAGCAGGCGCCGAGGGTGCGTGTCCGCGGGCGCAGGATTTCCAACCTCTGGGCCAATATCGAGACACTCTGGTCCGGAATCGGCGATTCCCTGTTCGGTTTTCGCGTCTATCCGGTACAACCGCTGCTGAGGATCATGTCCCGCCAGCCCTGGATGCGGCGCTTCGATTTCGACCCCGAGGCTGCCGTTCGCCTGTGCTGGCATGGCGTGCCGGCCATCAACCTGCCGGCGCCGGTACGCTACCTGAGCGCCGCGGAAGGCGGCGTATCGCATTTCCACTACGGGCGCGACAACCTGCTGCTCACCTTCATGCATGTCCGCCTGGTGCTGGAGTCTCTCCTGCGGCTGCCCGGCCTGCTGATCCGGTGGCTGTCGGAGCGAGCCTAGTCCCGGCAGGGGCGCGCCACGAACAGCACATTCGCGAAAGGGGTGCCGCTGCTCATGGGCTGCGCTTCCGGCGTGAATCCCGCCTGCCGCAGCAGCGCATCCCAGGCCTGCCGGGTTCGGCAGCTGAAGCGCCGCCGGCCATAGCCGCGCAGCCAGGCAACGGTATGATCGACCAGGTTGGCGCGCCGCTGGCCGAGGCCGGCAGCCCGATCGCCGACCCGCAGCAGCAGGCGGCCATCGGCCGGCAGCCCGTACCGGATGCGTTCGAGCAGCCGCGGCTGCGCCTCGGCATCGAGATAGTGGAGCACGTCGAAGAGCACCACCACATCCGCCGCTGGCCACGGCAGGTCGAGCAGATCGCCGCATTCGAATGCAGCCCTGGGGCCGAGCGCCATCCGCGCGCGCTGGATGTCGACCCGCAGGGCGTCGATGCCCCGGTAGCCGCGCAGGGATGGCGGCGCCGGCAGGCCGGCAGGCCAGTCGCCGGCATCCCTGCGTTCCCGCGCCGCCCGCAGCCAGGCAGCCAGGAGACCCTGCCCGCAACCGAGATCCAGCACCCGCGCCCGGTCGGGAATCAGCGCCTGCTCCAGCAGGGCGGAGAAGATCGGATCGCCGGCCAGCTTGCCCTGGGCGAAATGCCGCGCATAGAGGCCGGCCGGGCGATAGGCCTCGGCCGCCGACCGGACCAGCGTCTGGCGGAACGCATCGGGCAGCTGCGCCCTCATGCCAGGGTTTGCGGCAGGCTGACCGGCCGCAGGCCCGCCGCCCGCGCTGCCGCCAGAACCTGCGGCAGGGCTTCGAGGATGACCGGGCGACCCGCCGGGGTACGCGCGGCGTTGCCGTCATGCAGGAGCAGGATGTCGCCCGCCGCCAGGCCCCGCAGCAGACGCCGGCTGACTTCGGCGGGCGCGCCTTCGCGCGTGTCGAAGGCGCGCCGGGTCCAGCTGGCCAGTTGCAGGCCAAACCGGCACAGGGCCGGCTCCAGCAGGGGGTTGCGGATACCGAACGGCGCCCGGAAGAACCGCGGCGCCTGGCCGGTGATGTCGGCCAGCGTGGCCTGCGCCGCGCCCACCTCCGCGACGAACCCCCGATAGCCGGACAGGGCAAAGCCGAGCCGGTGGCGATGGCTGTGGTTCTCCACGCTGTGGCCACGCGCGACCATCGCACGGCACAGGGCGGGATATCGCCGCGCCTGCTCGCCGATGCAGAAGAAACTGGCGCGCGCGCCCGCGGCCTCCAGCACGTCCAGCACGGCCGGCGTGACGTCCGGATCGGGGCCGTCGTCGAGGGTGATGGCGATGTCGCCCCGGGCCGCGGCGGCGGTCGGCAGCCGGGTCCAGTTCGGCCCCAGCAGGCGGCTTCTGGGCCACATGCCCGCGGCCGAAATGAGCGCCTGATCCAGGGCGACCGCGCCGGCGCACCAGGGCCAGAGCCCGCCGTCGAGGCCGGATACGATCACGGCGCCCGCGTGTAGGGCCAGGGAGCCCGCGATGAAGCCCGCCGGCCGCCAGGGTCTTGCGGCGAGCGCGACAGGCTCTCGGCGAACCCCGGTAACATATTGCGAACCTTGTTGCGTCACTCCCCCTCCCTCACCTGCGTGCATGCCCGTGGCCCCGGAAAAACCCCAAGTTCCCCACCCCGCCCTGCATCCGCATTTCAGCGACCTCGGCGAGAAACAGGCGTTCCTGCGGCGTGTCTTCGACGACTCGGCCAAACATTATGAACGCATCGCCAGCTGGGGATTTCTCGGTACCGGCGGCTGGTATCGCCGCCAGGCGCTGGCGCGGGCCGGGCTGCGGCCCGGCATGCGGGTGGCGGACATCGCCGCCGGCACCGGCATCACCGCCCGGGCGGCCGCCGCACTGGCCGGCGATCCCGCGCTGGTCACCTGCGTGGACCCGAGCGGCGGCATGCTGCGGGAATCCCGGCGGCGGCTTCCCGCCGCCCGGCATGTGCAGGCCGGGGCCGATGCCGTCCCCCTGGCCGACGCGACGTTCGACCTGCTCAGCATGGGCTTCGCCCTGCGCCACGTCGAAAGCCTGGACATGGCGTTCGGCGAGTTCGCCCGCATCCTCAGGCCCGGCGGACGCCTGCTGATCATGGATATCACCAGGCCCGAGGGTAACACGGCATACCGGCTGGCACGCCTGTATTTCCGCGATCTGATGCCGCGCCTGACCGGCATCGTCACCGGCAGCCGGCAAGCCCGCCAGTTGATGGAATACTACTGGGAGACGCTGGATCGCATGGTGGAGCCCGCCTGCGTGCTGGCGGCCCTGCGCCAGGCCGGTTTCGAGATGCCGGATCGGCATGTCGAAGCCGGCATCTTCAGTGAATACAGGGCCGTCAAGCCATCGGCCTGACCGTGCCCGCGCCCGGCCGGGGATGCGATCGCCCGCCACCCGGGCCACCCGGCCCGGCCCTCCCGATCGTCCCGCGGCGGCAACGTTGTCGCGCCCAAGCCTTTGTTATACTCGGAGTGGCCCGCACGGGTTGCCGCATGGCGGCGTAGACAACCCACGACATGCGGGAACGCGAATCCCCCGTCAAACGAGCGATGATCTTGAACGCGGATACCGTTTCATCCCGCCACTGCGACGTACTGATCATGGGCGGCGGACCGGCCGGCGCAGCGGTGGCCGCGTTGCTGGCCAGACGCGGCTGGCATGCCGTGATCCTGGAGAAGGATCGCCACCCGCGCTTCCATATCGGCGAGAGCCTGCTGCCGCTGAGCCTGCCCTTCCTCGCCGAGCTCGGCGTTCTGGAGGAGATCGAGGCCATCGGTCTGCGCAAGTACGCGGCGGAGTTCCACTCCGTCTACCACGGCAAGAGCATGACCTTCAGCTTCGGCGAGGCGCTGCGGCCCGATTATCCCTATGCCTACCAGGTGCGCCGCGCCGAGTTCGACCATGTGCTGCTGCGCAATGCCGGCCGCCAGGGGGCCGAGGTGCACGAGGGCTGGCGGGTCGACACGGCGGCGATCGCCGACGGCGAAATCCGCGCGGTGACCGCGGTCGACGAGACCGGCGAACGCGCCCGCTGGCAGGCCCGGTTCTATGTCGACGCCACCGGCCGCGATACCTTCCTGGCCGATTTCCTGGCACTCAAGGAGCGCAATGCCCGCCATCGCAGCGCGGCGCTGTACGCCCACTTCGAGGGCGCCGAGCGCGCGCAGGGACAGGCCGAGGGCAACATCTGCATCCACTGGTTCGATCACGGCTGGTTCTGGATGATCCCGCTGAAGGACGGCACCATGAGCGTCGGCGCGGTCTGCAAGCCGGAGTATCTGAAACGGCGCAGCGTGCCGGTGGAACAGTTCCTGTTCGACACCATCGCCCTCTGCCCGGGCGTCAGCCGGCGCCTCGCCAACGCCAGCCTGGCCGGCGAGGTGACGGCGACGGGCAATTACTCCTATCAGTCCCGGCGGATGACCGGCAAGAATTTTCTCCTGGCTGGCGACGCCTATGCCTTCATCGACCCGGTCTTCTCCAGCGGCGTGCACCTGGCCCTCAACAGCGCCTTCCTGGCGGCCGAGGCCGTCGACGGCATCCTGCGGCAACCGGCCAGCGCCAGGCAGCGGCTGGCCCGCTTCGAGCGCGAGGTCCGCAAGGGGCTGGGCGTCTTCTCCTGGTTCATCTATCGCATCACCACCCCCGCCATCCGCGACCTGTTCATGAATCCCGAGAACCTTTTCCGGGTGCGGCAAGCGGTCGTCTCGGTCCTGGCCGGCGACCTGTTCCGGGGCACCCGCCTGCGCGGTCCGCTGCTGGCGTTCCGCCTGATCTATCACGCGAGAAGTCTGCTCATCCGCTGGGGCGTCATGCCGGCAGTAACCCGCTGATGCCGGCGCGGCCCAGTTTCGCCATCCCCGACCTTCGCGGACCGATCGCCCGGCCGGCCGGCCGTCGCAGCGCGACGCCGAGTCTCGGCCAGGCCTACCGGCCGGCGGACGGCCCGCTCGTCCAGGCACCCGGGCAATATGTGCTCGGCGTGCTCCAGCATGGCGGGGACGGCGACCATGACGGTCCGGGACCGGCGCCGGTCGTTGAGGTGCCCGCCTGCCGCGTGGCCATGCCGGTACTCGCCGGTGCGCCCGGCCGGGAGGTCTGGTTCACCGATCAGCCGGTCCATTACGGCCAGCGGCATGGTCTCCGCTATGCCTATCGGGACGGACTGATGTTCGGCGTCGTCCGCTGCCCCGCCGGGGAGCCGGACCGCGCCGCCCACGACGCCTATCTCGACATCGTCCGGCTGACGCGGGAGCATGGAACCGGGCCGATCTTCCGGGTCTGGAACTTTTTCCCGGACATCAACGGGGAGCAGGCGGGACTGGAGCGCTACCGCCGCTTCTGCCTCGGCCGTTACGAGGCGCTGTCCGCCGCGGGTTACCGCCTGGATGCGGATCTGCCCGCCGCCAGCGCGGTCGGCACGCACGGCGGCGACCTCTGGATCGCCTTCCTGGCCGGGCGCGGCATCTTCGCCCAGATCGAGAACCCCCGCCAGGTCAGCGCCTTCCGCTATCCGCCGGCATACGGCCCCCGCAGCCCCTCCTTCTCGCGCGCGATCCGCTTCACCACACCCCGGCAGGACCGGCTGTTCATCTCGGGAACCGCCAGCATCCTCGGTCACCGGAGCCACGGCACGGGCGATCCGGCGCTGCAATGCCGGACGACCGCCGACAACCTGCAGGCCCTGCTGGCAGCCGCCGGCGCGGACCGCCTCGACCGGCTGGGCGAGCGGGCGCGCTGGAAGATCTACCTGCGGCACCCGCGGCAACTGGAGCCGATCCGCGAACAGCTCGGCACCCTGCTGGATCCCGCGAGTCCCTGCCTCTATGTCGCGGGCGACATCTGCCGCGCCGACCTGCTGCTCGAGATCGAAGGCGTCGTGGATCTGTAGGTCCGCCCTCCGGCAAGCCGGTGGCCAAGGCCGCGGCTTGCCCCTGTATCCCATCTTTCCAAGGATCGATCGCATGTCATCACCGAACGCACTGGAAGCCGAACTGGCCCAACTCATGGTCGATACGCTCAACCTCGACATCGCCCCGGCGGCGATCGACCCTGCCGCGCCCCTGTACCAGGAGGGGCTGGGCCTGGATTCCATCGACCTGCTCGAACTGTCGGTGGTCATCTCCAAGCGCTATGGGTTCCTGATCAAATCGGACGATCCCGAGGTGAACCGCATGTTCTCCTCGCTTGCCGCCCTCGCCGAGGCGGTCTCGCATCGGCGGACGACCTGATCAATGACGCGCAAGACCCGGACCAGCGTGCTCCTGATCGCGGGATTTCCGCTGGTTTCCTACCTGTTGCTGCGCTACAGCCCGCTGCCGCCGGACTGGCTGGGCCTGCCCGATGGCCTGCTGGCCGTGGGCCTGTTCCTGGGACTCGGCACCCGCGGCTCCCTGGCCTTGCGGCTGGGGCTGACCCTGGCGGGCCTGGCCGTCACCCTGCTGGGATTCTGGCGCGCGCCGGCCACGACGCTGGCGCTGATCCCGGCCGTCGTCAACCTGCTGCTGGCGCGGATGTTCCAGATGACCCTGGCAGCCGGCCAGGAACCCCTGATCACCCGCATCGCGCGGCTGGCCCGCCAGGAACCCCATGGCCTGCCGGCCGAGCTGCGGGTCTATACCCGCCGGCTGACGGCGGCCTGGGCCCTGTTCTTCCTGGCGCTGGCGCTCAGTTCCGTGCTGCTGGCCTGGCTGGCCACGCCGAAAACGGTCTGGCTGTTCGCCAATACCCTGAACATGCTGCTCATGGCGGCATTCTTCATCGTCGAGAACCTGTACCGGCGCCACCGGCTTCGCGCCTACCCGCATACCCCGCTGCACCGCCTGCTGGCCACCCTGCTGCAGCATGGCTGGCAGAGCCCGGGACGGGTCATGGAGACCCCGCGATGAGCACGCCCCCCGGCTTCACCATTGATGCTGCTCACCCCGCCCTGCCCGGACACTTTCCCGGCCGGCCAGTCGTGCCGGCCGCGGTGATCCTCGCCGAGGTGCTTTCGGCCGCGGCACGGCACCATCCGGCCGCTCCGGTCACCGGCGTCGTCCAGGCCAAGTTCGTCGCCCCACTCGAACCGGGCAGGCGCGCCGAGATCCGCTTCACGAGCAGCGCCCGGGGCCTCTGCTTCGACTGCGTCGCCGACGATCGCCGGATCGCCACGGGTCTGCTGCAAACCAGGCCATGAGCACGGCCTGGCAAAGCCTGCCGGAGCGCAGCAATGCCTTCTGGCTGCGCACCATCGCCTGGATCGCCCTGCATCTGGGGCGGCCCTTGGCGCGCGGCCTGCTGTATCCGATCACGGCCTACTTCCTGCTGGTGCGCAACGCCACCCTGCCGGCCGCCCGGCGTTTTCTCCGCCGCGCCCTGGCGCGGGAGCCCGGCTGGCGCGATCTCTTCCGCCTCTACCACACATTTGCCTGCACCCTGCTCGACCGGCTGTTCGTGCTCGCCGGCCAGGACCATCGCCTGAGCATTCGCGTGCAGGGGCTGGAGGTCCTGGAGCGCTTCACGAACACGGGCAGTGCCTGCCTGCTGGTCGGCTCGCACCTGGGCAGCTTCGAAATCATCCGTGCCCTGGGCCGCAGCCGCTTGGGGCTGCGCGTCAAGGTGCTGATGGATACCGAGGCCACCCCGCAGATCACCCGGCTCTACCGCTCGATCAACCCGTCCCTGTACGAGGACATCGTGCCCATGAACCAGCCGGGCGCCCTGCTGGAGCTGGTCCCGCTGATTCGCCAGGGCGGCATGCTGGCCCTGCTGGGCGATCGCTGCCTCGCCGGCGACCGCCGTGCCGGCTGCCGCTTCTTCGGCGAGCCCATCGATCTGCCGCAGACGCCGTTCATGCTGGCCCAGGCCCTGGAACTCCCCATGGTGCTGTTCTTCTGCCTGCACGAGGGCTGGGGACGCTATATCGTGGTGTTCGAGGACCTGGCTCCGTTTCATCCCCTGCCCCGCCGCCAGCGGGAGGCGGCCGCCCAGGCCACGATGCAGCATTACGCGGACCGGCTGGAGCACCATGCCCGCCGGGCACCCTGGAACTGGTTCAACTTCCATGACATCTGGCAGCGCGAAGCCTGAGGCGAAACCTCTCCCGCCCTGGCGCCGGCGGCGGCTGGCGGGGCTCTGCCTCGCGGCCCTGTCCACCTGGGTCGCCGCGGCCGAGCCCGGTCCCGTTCCCACGCTGGAAAGCCTGCTGGCGCGCCTCGCGGCTCGCGCAGCAATCCGCGTGCATTTCGTCGAGACCCGGACGCTTGCCCTCCTGACCCAGCCGCTCAGGCTCGAAGGCACCCTGGAATTCCGCCCGCCCGACCACCTCGCCAAGCATGTGGAACAGCCTGCCGAGGAGCACTACCTGATCGACGATGGCGTGGTGACGGTGCGCAAGCCCGGCCAGGGCGCCGATCTCACCCTGAACCTCCAGGACTACCCGCCCCTGCAGGCCTTCGCCGAGAGCCTGCGCGCGCCCCTCGCCGGCGATATCGAGGCGCTGCGGCGCTACTGGCAACCCAGCCTCGGCGGGTCGTGGCGGCGCTGGCAGCTGACGCTGACACCGGCGCGGGCGGAACTGGGCGCCGTGGTGCGCAGCGTCCGCCTGGAAGGCGAGCAGGACCGCCTGCTGCGCATGACGCTGGAGGAGGCGAACGGCGACCGTTCGCAGCTCGGTTTCCAGCCCTTGCGATGAGGCGGCGGCTGCCCATCCTGATCTGGCTGGCCTGGCTGGGCTTCGGCCTCGGATGGCTGTGGCTGCGGACGCCGGTCTCGACCGACCTGACCTTCTTCCTGCCCCGCACGCCGACCCTGCTCGACAGCATCCTGGTGCAGCAGATGCGCGAGGGACCGGCCTCGCGCATGCTGCTGATCGCCATCGGCGGCGGTACGCAAGCCGACCGCATCCATGCCAGCCGCCGGATCGTGGAAGCCCTGCGGCCCCTGCCGATGTTCGAGACGGTGCTCAACGGACCCGATCCACGCAGCCTGGCCGGGCTGGAGACACGGCTGTTCCGCTACCGCTACGCCCTCAGTCCGGCCATGGCGCCCGATCATTTCGATGGCCCGTCCCTGCGCGCCAGCCTGGAGCAGCGCCTCGGGGAGCTGGCGTCTCCGGCCGGCTGGCTGGAGAAGAACTGGCTGCCGCGCGACCCGACCGGGACCTGGATGGCGCTGCTGACCACCTGGCTGCCCGCGACCGGTCCGGCGCTGGAACAGGGCGTGTGGGTATCCGGCGACGGCCAGCGGGCGCTGGTGCTGGCGAGAACCCGCGCCTCGGGCTTCGATCTCGAGGCCCAGGCGGTCGCCCAGGAGGCCGTGCGCATGGCCTTCGGTGCCCAGCCCGAGGCGGCCCGCCTGACGCTGACCCTCGGCGGACCCGGTGCCCTGGGCGTCGAGGCGAATGCGGAGATCACCGCCGATGCGGGCCGGCTGTCCCTCGTCAACGGCCTGCTGGTGCTGCTGCTGATGGGCGCCGTCTACCGCTCGGCCCGGGTGCTGGGCCTGAGCCTGCTGCCGCTGGCCACCGGCCTGGTCAGCGGCGCCACCGTCACCAGCCTCGCCTTTGGCGGCGTGCACGGCATCACCCTCGGTTTCGGCGCCACCCTGGTCGGCGTCGCGGCGGACTATCCCAATCACTACTTCACGCATCTCTCGCCGCGGGAAACCCCCGCCGGCGCCATGCGCCGCATCTGGCCCACGCTGCGCCTGGGGCTGCTGACCAACATCGCCGGCTTTGCCGCCATGCTGTTCTCCGGCTTCGTCGGTCTGGCGCAGCTGGCCGTCTTTGCCGGCGCCGGACTGCTGGGTGCCGGGCTGTCGACGCGCGGGGTGCTGCCGGCGCTGTCGGCGGCGCAGGTCCGGCTGCCGGCCTGGGTGGAACGGGGGTTGCCGTCGCGGCGCCCGGGCGCCCCTCCCGCCCTGCGCTGGCTGCCGGCCGGCCTGACCGCCGTGGCCGGGCTCGCTTTCGTGTCGCTGGACCGGCCGCTCTGGAACGACGACATCGCCGTGATGAACCCGGTACCGCTGGAGCGCCTGCGCCAGGACGAGGCCTTGCAGCGGGATTTCGGCGCGCAGGATCTGCGCCAGCTGCTGGTCGTGGCCGCGGCGAGCGCCGAAGCCGCCCTGCGTGGCTCCGAAGCGCTGACGCCGGTGCTGGATCGCCTCCGGGCGGATGGCGTGCTGGGCGACTACGACGCGCCCGGACGCTATCTGCCCAGCGCCGCGCGGCAGGCCGAGCGGCTGGCGGCGATCCCCGCCCCGGAAATCCTCGCGGCCCGGCTGCGCCAGGCGCTTGCCGGCCTGCCCTTCCGAAACGATGCCTTCGCACCCTTCCTGCGCGAGGCGGCGGCAGCCCGGCTGGCCGGGCCGGCAACGCGGCACGAACTGGCCGGGACGCCCCTCGCCGACCGTCTCGACGGTCTGCTGCTGCCGGTCGGCGCATCCTGGGCGGCGCTGCTGCCGCTGGCGCGGATCGCCGACCCATCCGCCCTGGCCGACCGCATCGCCGCCCTGGACCGGGCGGATGTCCGCCTGCTCGACCTGCGCGCCGAATCGACCCGGCTGATGCGTGATTACCGCCAGGAGGCCCTGCGACTGCTGGCCGGGAGCCTGATCGCCATCGTTCTGCTGCTCGCCGCCGGCCTGCGCAGCCTGAGGGAGAGCCTCAGGGTGATCGCACCGGTGCTGCTGGCGGGCCTCTGCACCGGCCTGATCATGGCGATCGGCTTCCGGGGCCTGAATCTCTATCATCTGGTTTCCCTGCTGCTGGTCATGGGGCTCAGCCTGGACCAGGCGCTGTTCTTCAACCAGGACGCAGCCGATCCCGAGCAGCGACGGCGCACGCTGCTGTCGCTGCTGGTTTGCAGCGCCAGCGCCGTGCTGGCCTTCGGCACCCTGGCGCTGTCGCGGGTCAACATCCTGCAGGCCATCGGCACCACCGTGGCCGTGGGCGCCATCCTCGCCATCGGCTTCGCCGCGCTGCTGGCGCAACGGCACCGGGTTCCGCGATAATCGAGCCTTATGCCCGCCCTCATCGATCTCCGCGCCCGTTACCCGGAACTTCACGCGGTTCGCCCCGGCTCCCCCCTCGCCATTCGCCATTACACCCTGACCAACGCGCTGGGCGCGGGCCGGGCGGCGAGTCTGGAGGGCCTGCGCGGCCGCCGCTCCGGCCTGCGGCCCTGCGATTTCCCCGGAGCCGGGCTCGCCACCTGGATCGGCCGCGTCGCGGGACTGGAAACCGCGCCACTGCCGGCCGAGCTGGCCCGCCACGAGTCCCGCAACCACCGGCTGGCCTGGCTGGCCCTGCAGCAGGACGGGTTCCTCGCGGCGGTCGCCGCGGCCATCGGCCGGCACGGAGCCGAGCGCGTCGCCGTGGTGATGGGCACCAGCACCTCCGGCATCCTCGAAACCGAGCGCGCCTATCGCCGGCGCGATCCCGACAGCGGCCGGCTGCCGCCGGACTTCCGCTACCGGGAAACCCAGAACACCTTCGCGCCGGCCGATTTCGTGCGCCGGGTCCTGGGCACCCGCGGCCCGACCCTGACGCTGTCCACGGCCTGCTCCTCCAGCGCCAAGGTGTTCGCCAGCGCCGCCCGCATGCTCGCGGCCGGCTGGTGCGACGCGGCCGTGGTCGGCGGCGTCGACAGCCTCTGCCTGACCACCCTGTATGGCTTCGATGCCCTGGACCTGATGGCCGAGGAGCCCTGCCGCCCGGCCGACGCGCAGCGCCGGGGCATTTCCATCGGCGAGGCGGCCGGTTTTGCCCTGCTGGAGCGGGCCCGGCCCGGCGAGCCGGGGCTGGCGCTGCTCGGCCATGGCGAGAGCGCCGATGCCTACCACATGTCCTCGCCCCATCCCGAGGGCCTGGGGGCGGCCCTGGCCATGGCCCAGTGCCTGCTGCGCGCCGGCCGCGAATCCGACGACGTCGACTTCACCCTGCTGCACGGGACCGCCACGCGCGCCAACGACAGCGCCGAGGACCGGGCGCTGGCGGATGTCCTCGGACCGGGACGACCGTGCAGCTCGATCAAGGGCTGGATCGGCCACACGCTGGGTGCCGCCGGCATCATGAACGCCCTGATCGCCTGCCTGTGCCTGGAGGAGCGGTTCGCGCCGCCCAGCCTCCAGACCCGTCAGGTGGACCCGACATTTGTCGGCCGGGTTCTGCTGGCGGAGGAACGCCGGCCGCTGCGCACCGTGCTCAGCAACGCCTTCGGCTTCGGCGGCAGCAATGCCTGCCTGCTGCTGGGCTGGCACCCATGACACTGCCGGTCCGCATCGTGGGCATCGGCGTGCGTGGCCCGGGCCTGCCCGACTGGCCGGGCTGTCGCGACACGCTCCGCGAGCCGGCCTCCCATGTCCCCGGGCCGCTGTCCCGCCCGGTCGGCCAGGGATTGCCGGCCACCGAGCGGCGACGCGCGACGACCGTCACCCGGCTGGCGCTGGACGTCGCCGCCGAGGCGCTGGCCGGGCATGACGCCGGCCAGGTGGCTGCGGTCTTCGCCTCGTCCGGCGGCGAGGTGGACGTGGTCCACGGCATCTTCGAGCAACTGGCCGGGACCGACCGGCGTCTGTCGCCGACCGCCTTCCACAATTCGGTCCACAACGCCGCGGCGGGTCACTGGAGCATTGCCAGCGGCTCCCATGCCGCCGCCGACAGCCTCTGCGGCTACGATGACAGCTTCGGGGTCGGCCTGGCCGAGGCGTGCCTGCGTTGTCAGGAGGGGGATAGCCCCGTGCTGCTGGTGGCCTGCGACTGGCCGCCGCTGTTTCCCATCGCCGAGTTCCGCCCCATCACCCAGCCCTTTGCCGTCGCCCTGCTGCTCCAGGCGGATGGGCCGGCAGGTCCGGGGCTGGCGCGGCTGGCGGTGGACTACCGGCCCGTGCCAGCCCATGCGGAAAGCCTGCCGGGGCCGACACTGGAGCAGCTCCGCACCGACAACCCCGCCGCCCGCAGCCTGCCGCTGCTGGCCGCCATCGCCGCCGGGCGGCCGGCACGGCTGTCGCTGGGCCATGGCATGGGCGGCTCGCTGCGGATCGAGGTCGAGCCGTGCGGCTGACATCGGCGGAGATTGCCGCCCTGATCCCCCATGCCGGCAGCATGCTGCTGCTGGACAGCGTCGGCGACTGCCATGCCGGGCGGCTGCAGGCGGCCGCCGGCAGCCATCGGCGATCCGACAACCCACTGCGGCGGGAGGGCCAGCTGCCGGTGGCGGCGGCCATCGAATACGCCGCCCAGGCGGCCGCCGTGCATGGCGCCCTGATGGCGGGTGACAGATCGCCCAGACCCGGCCTGCTGGCCCTGGTCAGGGATTTCCGCTGGACGGTCGATCGCCTCGATGGCATTGCGGCGGAACTGGCCATCGAGGTATGCCCGGTCGTGGCCCAGGCCGGCAGCACGCTGTACGACTTCCGGCTGGCGGCGGACGGCAACCTGCTGGCCAGCGGCCGGCTGGCGGTGTTTTTTCCCGTGCCGGAATCCGGCACATGAGGCGGGCCCTGGTGACCGGCGGCAGCGGCGCGCTGGGTGCCGCCATCAGCCAGGCGCTGGCCGGCATGGGCCTGCATGTCCTGGTGCATGCCCATCGCCACGGGGATGCGGCGGCGCGCGTGGTGGACGCCATCCGGCAGGCGGGCGGATCGGCCGAGGCGGTCCAGTTCGATGTCACGGATACCGGGGTCTGCCAGGACATCCTCGGCCGGCTGGCCGAGGAACACCCCATCCAGGTGCTGGTCAACAATGCCGGGCTCCATGACGATGCGCCGCTGGCGGGCATGAGCCGGAGCCAGTGGGCGCGGGTGATCGACGTTTCCCTGCATGGCTTCTACAACGTCACCCAGCCGCTGCTGCTGCCGATGCTGCGCACGCGCTGGGGCCGCGTCATTTCGATCGCCTCGGTGGCCGCCCTGACCGGCAACCGGGGGCAGGCCAATTACGCCGCCGCCAAGGCCGGCCTCATCGGCGCCAGCAAGTCGCTGGCCCTGGAGCTCGCCAGCCGCAACGTGCTGGTCAACGTCGTCGCCCCCGGCATCATCGCCTCGCCGATGAGCGAGTCCGCCTTCCCGGCCGAACGCATCGCCCGGCTGGTGCCGATGCAGCGCGCCGGCCGGCCCGAGGAAGTCGCGGCCCTGGTGGCGTTCCTGGCGTCGGACGCGGCGTCCTACATCACCGGGCAGGTGTTCCCGGTCGATGGCGGCATCCGTTGACCAACGCCCCGCGCCATCCACCCACGTTATGACGACCGTCGCCGCCGGCCAGCAGGCCCTGGAAACGCTGCTGTTCTTCACGCTGCTGCAACTGATGGCGATCCTGCTGGCGGCGCGCCTGGTCGGGGGCTGGTTTCAGCGTCTCGGACAGCCGCGCGGGGTCGGCGAAATCGTCGCCGGCCTGCTGCTGGGACCCACGCTGTTCGGGACCCTGGCGCCCGATGTCTCCCGCTGGCTGTTCCATTCCGTCGATGCCACGCCGCTCGCGGTGATGAGCCAGATCGGCCTCATCCTGCTGATGTTCCAGGTCGGCATGGAGTTCGATTTCGCCAAGCTCGGGCAGCGCGCCAACCGGCGCCTGGCTTTCTGGATCGGCCTCACCGGCATCGTGCTGCCTTTCGCGCTGGGCCTGGCCTTCGGTGTCGTCTCGGCTCCCTGGCTGGCACCCGGGCTGCCGGCGCTGGCCTACAGCCTGTTCCTGGCCGTCGCCCTGTCGATCACGGCGGTGCCGATCCTGGGGCGGATCCTGATGGAGTTCGGCCTGACCCGCAGCCGGCTGGGTGTCATCACCATCGCCGCGGCGGCGGCAAACGATGCGCTCGGCTGGGTGCTGCTGGCCCTGGTGGCCGCCATCGCGGCCGGTCAGGCGTCCTGGCCAGCGGTGCTGCACCAGACCGGGCTGCTGCTGGCCTACGCGCTGGCTTCCTGGTGCCTGGCCCGCCCGCTGCTGCTGCGTCTGCTGCGGCGATTCCAGCGAAGCGCGGACGAACCATCCCAGGACCTGCTGGCGCTGCTGTTGCTGGCCATCTTCGGTTCCGCCCTGATGACCAGCCAGCTGGGCATCTTCGCCATCTTCGGCGGCTTCCTGGCGGGCGTGCTGCTGCACGACCAGCAGGCGCTGGTCCGCTTCTGGCGGGAACGGGTGGCAGACCTGCTGACGGTTTTCTTCCTGCCGATCTTCTTCACCTACACGGGGCTGCGCACCGATGTCGGCAGCCTGACCAGCCTGCCCCTGTGGCTGTGGTTCGGCGGCCTGCTGCTGGCCGCGGGGATCGGCAAGTTCGGCGGCTGCTACCTGGCCGCGCGGCTGGGCGGCCTGCCGCCGGCGGAATCCCGCTGCGTCGGCATCCTCATGAACACGCGGGCGCTGATGGAACTGATCGTCGTCAATCTCGGCTATGACCTCGGGGTGATTCCGCCGGTGGTCTTCACCATGCTGGTACTGATGGCCATCGTCAGCACGCTGCTGACGGCGCCGGGGTTGCGTCTGTGGCTGCCGCCCGGCGAGCGGCAGGGCTGAACCAGACCCGGAGCCCCCGGCCTCAGGAACCCGACGCCTGGCACTGCGCCAGCAGCCGGTCCAGTGCGGCGCGGGACAGCTTGCCGGTCTCGTTGCGCGGCAGCGAGGCCACCCGGTACACCGCCCGGGGCCAGAACGCCGCGTCGAGCTGGGCGCGCAGGCGCGCGCGGATGGCCTCGGCCGCCACATCCGGCGCCACGGCCAGCACCACCAGGCGCTGGGTGACCGCCTCGCGCGCGTCGGGCAGATGGAACGTACCGTCGACCACGCCCTCGATGTCCAGCAGCGTCTGGTTGAGGAGCGCCAGCGAAGCGCGCTTGCCGGCGATGTTGACCAGATCGGCGCAGCGTCCCAGCAGGCGGAAGCCTGTCGCATCGACCGCTTCCAGTTGATCCGCCAGCGCCACGGGTTCCGGCAGATGTCCGGCCAGTACCCGGTGGCGGCCGCTGGCGTCCTGCTGCACGCGGATGCCCTGGAACCAGCGCCAGACCGGCGTCCGCGCCGGGCGGCGACCGGCCAGCGAGCCGGCCTCGGTACAGCCGTAAATCTCGTGCAGCGGCGCCCCCCATTGCTGCTCGCAACGCCGGGCCAGCTGCGGATCCAGAGCCGCCGTCGCCGACACCAGTCCTTGCAGCGGCCCCAGCGGCACGCCGCTCTCCAGCAGCGCCCGCAGATGGATGGGCGTCGTCACCAGCCGGCGCGGCGCGGGAACCTGCGCCAGGGCGGCGGCGATATCGGCCGGATAGAACGGCTGGTCGGCGGAGAGGATGGCATCCCGGCACAGCGGCAGCAGCACGCTCAGTTCCAGGCCATACATGTGCTGCGGCGGCACGGTGGCCACCAGAACCTGCCCGGCGACGCCGCCCAGCGAGGCGTCGATCAGGCGGGCGCTCTCGGCAAGCGTGCCCCAGGTCTTGGCATGCGGCTGGGGCTGGCCGGTGCTGCCGGAGGTGAAGGCGATCACCGCCGGCTGCTCGGCCGGCAGATCCAGCGATGTCGTATCGGTTCCGGACACTGCCGGCGGGCGCTCGACGCGGCAGACGGGCGCATCCTCCTCCGGGTACGGCTCGTCGACCAGCAGCAACGCGCCGGGATACTGCTGGCGGAGCCGTTGCAGATGGCTCTGGCTACGATCGGGGGGCAGCAGGGTGATGACGCCGCGCAGCAGGCAGGCGACCAGTCCCAGGCTGAAACGGTAGCGATCCGTGCACAGGTTGATCGCCTGGCGGGCGGCTGGCAGAGCCGCCGCCAGCCGGGCGCTTTCGGCCAGAAACCGGTCCCGGCCGACGGTCTGGCCGCGAACCTGGGCAAATGGCGACGACATGGCCTGCGAACCGGCGTAATGCGATGAGCGGCGGCGGGGCGTCAGGGCCCGAGATCCGCGGCGATCGCATCCAGCATCGGGGTTGCGAGACCGGCAGCCCGCGCGTGGCGGCGCGCGCGCTGGAGACGCTCGGGCGCCGAGCGGCCCGTGCAGATGTGCTCGGGATCGCCGAGAAAGCCTTCCAGCATGCCGGCCATGAGCCGGTCGCGGGGCAGCGACTGTTGCGTCAGCGAGGTCTGGATGTCGAGAATTTCCGCCGCCACCGCCGCAGCCAGCGCGCGATGATCGCGCCAGAGCTGGCGCACGGTGCCCCCGGCGCGGAGGCCGGCGATATTGATGGTCAGGATGTACAGATTCTTGCGGACCATCTCGTACAGCAGTTCCCCGCGGGGGATTTCCCAGCAGGGCACGTCGATGATGTCCAGGCTCTCCCGGATCAGGGCAGCCTGCGGCCCCGCCACCGGTGTCGGCAGCACCGGCACGAAGGGGCGTCCCTTCTTCTTGTCGAACCACACCACGATGACCGTGGGGTCGCTCAGCCCATGCGCCTGCCAGTCGCGTGGCAGCAGTTCGTTCTGCAGCAGCGCCAGCCGCGGACGCCAGACCGGGGGCAAACCGGACAGCAGCGGGTGCAGATTGTTCTCGCCGACCGCGACCAGCACCAATGCCGGGGACGGGATGGCACGGGCCAGCGCATCCATATCGGTTCCACGCAGGACCGGCACGACCGGACAGCCGAGCTTGAGCAGACCGCGGGCGAACAGTTCGCCCAGCTCGCCCATGCCGATAATGATGATGGGGGATGTCATCGATACCCGCCGCCGGAATCCGGCCCCCGGCGGCAGCGCGCTGGGGGAGACGCTGACCGGCCGTCAGGACTCACGCGGGGGAACCATGCTGCGCGAGCGCCCAAGCCTCAGTCCAGGGGGTCGAAATAGCTCTTGTCCACCCCGCATTCCGGACAGACCCAGTCGTCGGGGATGTCCTCGAAGCGAGTACCCGGCGCGATGCCGGAATCCGGATCGCCCAGTTCCTCGTCGTAAATCCAGCCACAGGCGGAGCAGATGTATTTCTTGAAGTCGGCCATGATGTCGCAGGTGTCGAGGTTGTGGAATCAACCGGTCATTTTACGTGCACCCCGCGGTGCCGTGAAGCCGTGAGCAAGCGGCATGGGTGGCCAGCCGCCCCCGCCGCGGTGGCCATGTCGGATGGCAGCAGGAACGGGCCGATGGCAACGACCTGACCGAGCCGCTATAATGGCGAGCTTCGCTGCCGGAGTGGCGAAACTGGTAGACGCGCCAGACTCAAAATCTGGTTTGGGCAACCAAGTGTCGGTTCGATTCCGACCTCCGGCACCAATTGAAAGTCCCGGGGCATCCTGGGCAATCCATGAAACCCGCGAGCTGCAAGGCTTGGCGGGTTTTTTCGTTCAGGGGTCGCCGATGACAACGCCCCATGGTGGCCCCGATACTTGTTGGCATGCCGCCCCCCCTCAGGGGAGGACCAAAGCGATGCCAGCACGCCGGCCAGGCCGAGCATGCCGACTCCGTTTGCTCAATCTCTGACCAGAACACTCGGCATCGGGGGAACATCCAGTCCGGCCGGCGATCGTCCCCGGATCAACTGCCCGGCGGCACCCGGAACCCACGTCCATACCAACCCTTGCCGCAGCAATGCGACCAACCCTGTCCCGACAGGCGCGGCAAACGGTCACCGAATCCATCATGAATGCCTTAATTGAGGCATATGCCGCAGTGCGATCGGCGATATGCCGCAATCTTCTCCTTGCCCAGCGTCAAAAGCATCATGTTTTTCAATTAATTATATTTGGCATGCCCCATGCCTAGATTAATGTTCTAGCATTCAGCCCCTCCCGATTTGCAGGGGCGATATGCAACTCAACTACAACGCGCATGAAAACAATGTCAATTACAGCTCGTCACCTACCCAACATCCTGTCTTTCGTTTTCCTTGCGTGCTCAGCAGCATCAACGGCGGCGCCATTGCCACCAATATTCGCAACCTCCATACCCATCGGCGGTGGGCTATTTGCGAGGGGTGTCAACGATTGGGATGGGGAAATTTATGAAGCGAGCGCGGATGAACGTAAGGTCTATGTCGTGGACGCGGCGAAAGC
The DNA here is from genome assembly GCF_056880625.1 of Methyloparacoccus sp. NF-16. Classification (NCBI taxonomy): domain Bacteria; kingdom Pseudomonadati; phylum Pseudomonadota; class Gammaproteobacteria; order Methylococcales; family Methylococcaceae; genus Methyloparacoccus; species Methyloparacoccus sp. NF-16. The sequence goes on from NZ_CP174130.1 coordinate 1,716,419, forward strand.
CATCATCAAGGATGCCATTGATATTGACTTTGCCGCCAATGGTCTCGCCTATTATCGAAAAGCCGATCAGATTCTGCTGGTGGACATGGGCAATGAGGCACTGAAAATCGTCGACCGGAAAACCAGGAAGGTTGTCGGTTCGATAAGCATCCCTGGCCATCATGCGGTCAAAGTTGCCGTTGATCAGTCCTTGGGCAAGGCCTGGGTCACCAGCATGCATGGAGGTTCTGTCTCGGTGGTCGATCTCAAGAAGGGTGTTGTACTGGACACGATCACGATTGGCACGGGTGGCGCCCAGCCCCCGCACTGCAATGCCTGGGCCGGCGAGTGCGCCACTCAAGGCTCGACGCCGATTCAAGTTGCCGTGGATCAGAAGCGTCATCGAGTCTATGTGGCCAGCTACGTTGAAAACCATATCACGGTCATCAACGGAAAAAATCACAAGGTTATCGGTTCCCGGATACCGGTTGGCTCGGTGCCGAATGGCTTGGGGATCAATGAGAAAACAAACCGGATCTATGTCGCCAACTGGCAGGATGGGACGGTTTCGATCATCAATGGCGCCAAGCGGAAAGTCATGGCAACCGTGCTGGTTGGTAGCGGTGCCCAGGAGCCTGCCCATTGCTACGAGGCACTTGAGCTGACTGGCTGCACAAAATGGGGGTCCATGCCTATTGGTGATATTGGTGTCAACCAAGCCAAGAACCAGATGTATGTCGCCAACTCCAACGATGGCACCGTATCCGTTATTGACGGCAGGACCAACACCGTCGTGGGGAGTCCCCTGCCGGTGACCAGCGGCAAGCTGTTGCCTGATGGCTGTTTCGACTTCGGTGCGTGCGTCTCTGGTTCAGCAGCTCGCTCGGCGTTATTCAGCAAAAAGACCAGCAAGGTCTTCATCGATAGCGTCCACGACAAAACGATCTCCGTCATTGACGTGAGATGAGCCTGGCCAAGGCCAGGCCGTCAGGGAGTCGCTGCTCATGTGGCAGTTTGTGCCGCATGGTGCGGCAATCCGGGTAGGTTTAGGGTATCGACAAGTGCGTAACGTCATCGCTAATGGCCATATGCTGGCCCTGTCATCATTGGTTTTCATGCTGGACAACGCGGCCGCGTTGGCGGCCACGCAAGCAGCCAGAGGGTTCGACAACCGTAGCAATGGGCTGGTTGTCCAGGGCGACATGAATCATGATCGCTCCTTTTTTGAAAAGACATGGACGGCAGAAATGGGGCTGGGGCCCGTCTTTAATGGCGAATCCTGCGTCGAATGCCATAACGACCCGGTTCCCGGGGGGTATAGCAAAGTCACGGTTACCCGTGCCGGCGTGTTTGACGGCCAACATTATTTTGACTTGCCGGGTGGATCGCTGTTCCATGAGAAGGCCATTCTGCCTTCCATTCAGGAAACGGTTCCATCGGCAGCCAATGTGATTGTCAAACGCCTGTCAACCAGCCTCTTGGGAGCGGGTTACGTCGAAGCCATCGCGGACGAGACCTTGCTCGGGATTGCCCGGAGGCAGGCGGCTGAAACTCATGGAGACATTGAAGGCGAAGCCGTGATGGTCGACGTGCTGGAGGCCCCCGGCCTGAAAAAGGTGGGGCGATTTGGCTGGAAATCGCAACATGCGACGTTGCTGTCATTTTGTGGGGACGCCTTTCACAGCGAGATGGGCGTCAGCAATTCGGTGGTACCGACAGAGATCACCTCGAATGGTCAATCGCTCGCGGCTTACGATATCCGGGCTGATCCAGAAAGCAACGGCTGGGAAGTCCAGTTGGTGGCTGAATTCATCAGGGCGACAAAGGCGCCACCTCGTGATGCCAGGCTCGAGAGATCAGCGACAGTCAAGGCCGGGAGCAAGTTGTTCGATAGCGTGGGGTGTGGCGTATGCCATGTTCCGACGCTGACAACGGCCAGGACAGGTTCGCTCCTGGCAGGTATCGCTTCGGCAGTCCCCGCAGCCCTTAGGAGCAAGACTATTCACCCATACAGCGATTTCCTCCTCCACGATATCGGTACCGGGGATGGCATTGTTCAGAACGGGCCCGCTTCAACCCGCAACAAGATGAGAACCGCGCCGCTGTGGGGCCTGAGAATCCGCAGTGAATTCCTGCACGATGGTAGTGCCCATACCCTTGCCGAAGCGATAGAACGGCACAGGGGAACCGCGTCCAAGGTGGTCGAGCGATACAAGGCGTTGACCAAAGGACAACAGGCCAGGCTGCTCAAGTTCCTGCGTTCGCTGTGAGCAGTCAGCCTTGTCCGAAAAATCAACCTTGACCCGGGGCAGCGCGCCTCGCGCGTGCTCCCCCAGGTGATGCCCCGGGTCATTTGCGTGCGTCGGCCTCTCCGCGCTAACGAACGTTACAGGCGTTGCCCCAGGTTACGTTGTTCGACACGATCGAACCATCCTTGAGGCGGTTGGCGGCAATCTTGCACACCAGCGCCCAATTGCTGGATTGATCCAGGATGAAGAATTCCTGGGTACTGTCGGCTATGACCGGCGTGACACTCGGATTGTTGTTGGCAATCGCGGGGGGCAGGCTGTGCAGGACATCTCCGTTCTGTACCACCTGGAGCTGTCGGTCGGCATAGTTCATGACGGTGATGCTGGCGTCCTTGGTGACTGGCTGAAGGGCGGGATTGAAGTTGTCGGGACAAGCCACCGTGGCGGGATTGCTGGCCGGCAGTGGCAAGACCTTGTTTTCGACAGCCGCAAATTGCGTGGCCAGGGCTTGTGCCCCACCCCAGGCGGTTTCCGGGAGACTGGCGCCATCGTCGTAGTACAGCCCGAAGTTGTTCGATTCGTTGAAGAACTCGTAGGCGGTCTCGCCGGAGAGATTGTTGATCAGGCTGTCCCGGTCATAAAACGCACCGACGATCTTCCAATCCCGGGTATGGGGCTTGTTGCTGTTGATGACCGTGCCCTCCTCGTCCAGGTACACCGGCACCGGCAGATTCGCCACCTCCTGCGCAAAGTCGTCGAGGGCGCCCATGTCGCCATTCTGCTGATAGCGATAGACATTCGCACCGATGTAATCGGCCCGCTCGGCGACGTTGGTCCCGCAGGCATAGTATTGCGACGCGATGTCGGTGCCCACCAGACCGTTCAGGTTGGCGGGAATGGTCGAGGTCGGCACATCCCGCAGGGCGATCCCCACCGGGATGGTCCGGCCCTTGCTCTTCAGATAGGCCTTGGCATCCCGCATCATGGACTTCTCGATGGAAGCGGCCCGTTTCTCCAGCATGACCGTGCGCGCGATGCAATCCTCGGGGGTATGGCACTGCCTGGGGCTCTCCGACTGGGTGACATAGGCGTAGGTGCCGAGCGGGTCCAGCACCTCGTTGCCGACGGAGAAGCTGAGGACATTGTCGTACTTGGCAAAATCGTCGATCACCTGGCGAATGCGCTTTTTCAGCGCCGTGGTGTACTGCGGATTGACACGATTGACGTTGATGGTATCGGAGGTGATGGAAATCTCCGCATAGATGCCGTTCCGCTTGAGCAGATTCATGACATTGTCATGCCCTTTGGTCACGTCGACCTGATAGACCCGCACCATATTGACATGCAGCGCCTGTAGCTTGGGCAGGATGTTGTCCCGCGTATAGGCAAAATTGTTGTCCGCCAGCAAGTCGTTGTTGATATTCAAGGGCGCCAGGGCCACGCCCCGGACCATGAACCGCTGGCCATTGCCCGCCACCAGCGCCTTGCCCTGAACCTGTACGCGCCCCTGGAACGGGGCTGCCGAGACCGTGGCGGAACAGCAGGCGACAGCCAGAGCGGCTGCAAGGGTAGAAATGACAATCTTGATCTTCATCGATGCGCTCCGTGGGTTATTGTCTTTCGATACCGCACTTTGTCACCCTTATCTTGATGCATGGCATTGCAAATGAGAGTGCACCGCCATGCTGACGGAAAAATCACCCGTTTGCAATCGGGTCAATGACAGCAGGTGACGCGAGGCACACACCCACCAACCTGGCTGCATCCTGGATTGTCAGGATCGTCGGGAGATTCACTTTTCACCTCTAAAAAAACGGGGAATGACTCGCCACAAAGCAAGACGCGCTCGGCCTGAACCGATGCCAGCAATATTCGCCTTAGCCTCCCGTTGCGGGTGATTTGGTGAAGCGATATTCCATTATTCTTAAAACCAAAAATACAAGTATTCACGGATATGATTCTGCCTCGCATATTCAAATCTGCATACCGGAACCTACCGGGTCAGATATCCACTGCAACATCGGTAATCTCCAAGGCTCAGTCACTTATAATTTCGGCCTTGGCAATCATTGAGATGTCGCTCACGAGGGCGAGGCTGCTTGCCTATGCTCGCCTCACCCTGATTACCTTTCTGGTGACCGGCCTGGCCTGGGTCTGGCTATCCCATAATCGTGTTGACATCTCCGGCAATCCATTGGGTGGCGATTTTTCCGTCTTCTGGGCAGCCGCTAAACTGGCTGAAGCAGGGAATGCTGCAGAAGCCTACGATACCAGCCGATTGAATGAAGTACAGCGGCTGGCCATACCCAATGTCGAAGCTCGATATGGATGGTTCTACCCGCCAAATTTCCTGCTGATCTTGTGGCCACTATCGAAACTTGACTATCCTGTCGCCTTCTGGACATTCATGCTCGCAACGGCCGGAGCATATTTTTTCATCCTGCACCGAGCTGCCGAGGGGATCCCCATTCTGTTCCTGATGGCCTTTCCCGGATTTTTCGTAAACCTGATTCAGGGGCAGAATGGATTTCTGACTGCGGCATTGGCAGGTCTGTCTATCCTGCTGATGGAGCGACGTCCCAGGCTTGCCGGAATATTGATAGGTTTGATGATCATAAAGCCTCATCTTGCCGTGCTGTTTCCCATCTCGTTGATCGTCTCCCGCTCTTGGAATACACTTGGCATTGCTGCGATTACAGCGGTCGGCTTTACTGTCCTGAGCAGTCATGTGCTAGGCTGGGAAACGTTCAAGACGTTCATGGACAATCTCCATATCGCTCGGACCCTCATCGAAGAGGGAGGCTTGATCCAGAACAAGATGCCCAGCGTGTTTGTCACCCTTCGTCGGGCAGGACTTCCCATCAATCTGGCCTGGCTCGCTCATGGCCTGCTGGGCGCATTGGTGGCATTGACAGTCTTCCGGACATGGAAAACCTCGGCACCCCTTCCCCTGAAGGGAGCCATGCTGATGACAGCCAGCCTCTTGACGACGCCTTACCTGTATGATTACGACCTGGCCTGGCTCGCCTTTCCTATACTATGGGTGATCAAATCAGGATGTCAGTCAGGGTGGCTACCTATGGAGCGGATAACCTGCTTCCTGGCATGGTATCTACCAATACTCGTCCTTCCATTAGCAAAACTGACAGAATGGCCAGTCGCCCCTTTTCTGATCGGGTTGCTTCTCTGGATTTCCATCAGACGCTGTATAATGGCAGGCCAAGCCACCGAAAAAACACGCGTGAGCCGTGCCGGCAATCATCACCCATCGAGCGATATCGTTTGAATCATGGAAGAGCTTGTTAGAAGATCGTTATTACTAGGTTCGCTCGGTGTGCTGACGGCCAGCTTTACCTTGATACCGCAATCCATACTCGATCCGGACATTGGGTGGCACATCAGGACCGGCCAATGGATACTGGAACACTGGAACCTACCCAACAGTGACCCATTTTCGGCCTATGGGGAAGGTAAAGATTGGATTGCTTATAGCTGGCTCTTTGAGATCATTCTGTATCTCTTCCATGCCCGTCTGGACCTGGTCGGATTGCCCCTCTTCACCGCCACCCTGACGTTCCCTATCGCAGGCGTATTGCTATTTTCGCTCCGGCGCCATAACCGCGATCCAGGCACACTCGTTGTGCTGACGGCGTTCGGCATTCTAGGCATGGCGGGTCTGCTCCAAACCCCGCGCCCCTGGCTGATCAGCATTCTGTTCATGACGATCGAGCTTGATCTGCTGCTGGAAGCCCGTTCAAGCGGCCGGACCGGTCGGCTTTACCTCTTGCCCATTCTGTTCTGGCTGTGGGCCAGTATGGCCATACAGTTCATCTATGGCCTTTACGTGCTGGGTCTGTTTCTCCTTGAGCCAGCACTGGCCCATGTGCTACGGAAACCAGGGCTGCCCATGGCACCGGCCAAGGCCATCGATCGTAAAGTCTGGATTGCCGCCGGGCTGGCGGTTGCCGCAACCTGGCTGACACCCTACTACCACGAACTCTATCTCGAACTCTTCAAGGTCATTGGTCAAACCGGGGTTTTCACGACCATTGGCGAACTGCGAGCGATGCCATTCCGGTCTTTTGACGACTGGGTGGTGTTGGCGGTCGCCATCGGTGCCGCCTTTGTATTGGGCAGAAAGCGCGAACTGGATGGTTTTCTGATTCCCCTGTTCCTCACCGGGCTGGTGCTGGCATTCCGCGCACGGCGCGATGTCTGGTTCCTGCTCCTGCCATCCCTGGTGATTCTGGCATCCGCCCTGCCGCGACCAAAGCCCGGGGAAACCAGCTTCACGCGCCCGCAATTGCTGGTCAGCCTTTTGCTGACCCTGCTGGTTACCAGCGTCGGCATGCGCATCCGTCATGTCGACAATCCTCAGCTGACCCGGCTGCTGGCGGACAATTTCCCCCAGCGTGCGATCGATGTGGCCAGGCTGCACCGCCTGCAAGGGCCGCTCTACAACCATTACGATTGGGGCGGTTACCTGATCTGGCAATTGCCCGAACACAAGGTCAGCCTGGATGGCCGGGCCAACCAGCACGGCGACGAACGCATCGAGCGATCCCTGCGCACCTGGTCCGGCAAACCCGGATGGGCTGATGACCCGGAACTGCTTGGTGCAAACCTGGTGATTGCCCAGCGGGACCAGCCCTTGTGTTCGCTGCTCAAGCTGGACCCGCGCTTCGCGCTGTTCTACGAGGACAACGTAGCCGCGCTGTTCATCTCGCGCCCGACGCCAAAAGCCCTGCCGGGCATCGCCGCGCCGTGAATACGGACCCGGCCCCGCCTGTCAGTCCGAGTGCGGGAGTTCTCCGCTGAGCAGCCGGCGCAGGTTCTCGTTGGCCAGCGTGTGATAGGCCGGCGAGGTACGGATGGCCTTTTCAAAATATTCGTGCGCGGTATCCGGTTCACCCTGGGTCATGTAGATGTAACCCAGATCATTGTAGGCATCGGCTTCATCCATCACCTGCCGGAAGGCCGCCAGTGCGCCCTTGTCGTCCCGCTGGCGGGCCAGCAGCAGCCCCTTGTTCAGCCAGGCGCCTTCATGGGCCGGGTCGATTTTCAGGGCCTGCTCGTAGGCCTGCATCGCCCCCGGCCAGTTACCGGCCAGATAGCGTGAGTAACCCAGGTTGGTCAGGATACCGGCATCGTCGGGGTGGATGCGCAGTGCCTGCTGGTAATGGCCCTGGGCTTCCGCATGCCGGCCGTCGCGGTCGGTCAGCAAGCCCAGGGCGTTGTGCGACGGCCAGCGCCTGGGATCGGCGGCAATCGCGGCCCGGAAGGCAGCCAGCGCACCCGCCGAATCGCGATCGTTCAGCTGGCACAGGCCCAGCCCCTCCTGGGCGGCCGGGTCACGCGGATTCCGCTTGATCAGCATCCGGTAGGCGACCTCGGCCAGTTCCCGGTTGCCTTTCTCCCGGTGCAGATCGCCGGTTGCCTGCAAGGCTTCGGCATTCAGCGGATCGCGTTCGAGAGCCCGCACGAACAGATACAGTGCCTCATCGTCCCTGTGTTCCTTGCGCGCCAGCCGGGCCTTCTGCAGCAACTGTGGCAGGTCCTCGCGAGACGTTGCCAGCCCGGCCGAAGCCTCCGGGTTGCCGTCGAAATGGACCGATGTCCTGACATCCGGCGTGCCGGCCACGCAACCCGCCAGGATCGCCGGGATGATGGTCCAGACACAGCGGAGACCTGAATGCTTGGGCATGAGCCTCTCCCGCTTCAGAAATTCTTCACCAGACTGATCATGGCCGGGCCAATGGCGGCCACGAAGAAGGCCGGCATGAAGCAGACCACCATGGGAAAGATCATCTTGGTCGCCAGCTTGGCCGCTTCTTCCTCGGCCTTCTGCATGCGCTGCTCGCGGAACTCCTCGGAATAGACGCGCAGGGTTTCGGCGACACTGGTACCCATGCGCATGCTCTGGATCAGCAGCACCACCAAGGCCTTTATATCCTCCAGTCCGGTACGGTCGATCAGGCTCCGCAAGGCGCGCTCCCGGTCGAGCCCGGCCCGTATCTCGCCCAGGACGATGGCCATCTCCTCGGCAAACTCGGGATGGATATCCGCCAGCTCCCGGGTGACGCGGACCAGCGCCGCATTCAGGCTCAGGCCCGCCTCGGTGCAGATCACCAGCAGATCCAGCAGGTCCGGCACGGCGTTCTGCAACAGCCGCTGGCGCCGCTCGATCATCTTGTCCAGGCAGTAACTGGGAATGATCATGCCGACGACGAAGGCAAACCCGGCGTAGGGCGTCAGTTCCCGGAATGTCATCCCCGGCACCACGGCCGGCAGCAGCATGACCAGCAGGGGCAGCAGCAGCATCGCGGTCGTGCGCACCGTGAAGTAGCTTGCCATGGCCGTTGAGGACCGGTAGCCGGCCAGGCGCAGGCGCTGCGAGTTCAGGGCCAGGGCCTTGTCGTTGCGGGGCAGGAAAATCGTCGTGAACTTGTCCCAGGATGTCTGCTCGGCGAGATTCGGGGCGATGGATCGGATTGTCGATGGACCGGGCTCGTCGATCAGGCCCAGCGACCGTCGGCGATCGTCCAGGCGCTTCTCCTGGGGTAGAAAGACCCACAGACAGAGAAAGATCGCCAGTTGCAGCAGCACAACCTGAACGCCGAGCAACAGCCAGCCCTCGAATGATTGCGGCAGCCAGGACAGGAATTCGGCGGACATGCGGACGACGGCTCAGACTTTCAGGTTCAGCAATACGCGCAGCCAGACAACGCCCACGCCCATGAAGCCCAGCGCGTAGGCGATCATGGTCTGCCCACTGGGATCGTTGATGAACTCCCGGATCATCGTGGGCTGCAGCAGGGTGATGCCGCCAAAGATGACAAATGGCATCAGGCCCATGACCCAGGCGGAAATCCGCCCTTCCGCCGTGAGCGTCCTCATACGGCGCTGAAAGCTGAAACGCCCGCGAATGACGCCGCTGATCTTCACCAGCGACTCGGCCAGGTTGCCGCCGCTCTCGCGCTGGATCATGACCGTCGTCACCATCGCCATCAGCGTCACGCTGGGCATGCGAATGACCAGGTTGTTCAGTGCCGTGCGCACCTCGATGCCGGCATTGATCTCCTCGAAAGCCATGCGGAATTCCGTGGCAATCGGGTCGTCCATGTCGCGCGCCACCTGCCGCAGTGCCTCGGCGAACGGGTAACCGGCCAGCAGCGCCCGCACCATCGCATCCAGCGCCCCCGGCAACTGCTCCTCGAACCTGTTGAAGCGTTTCAGCCGGTCGCTCCTGAGTTTCAGGAAGGGCGCCGCCGTTCCCAGGCCGCCCAATGCCAGGCTGACGGGCATGGAATGGGACAGCAGCCAGCCCAGCGCCAAACCGGCGGGCAACAGCAGGATGGCGGCCAGTATGTAGGCATAGCCGGAAATCGACTGACTGGGATGCTCAAGCGAACGGGCCAGCCGCTGCATGCCCGGGATCCAGCCGAGGCCCTGCTCCAGCAGCGAGGGCGTGCGCCGGAAGCGCTCCCGCAGCACGCTCATGGAAACCCCCACGGGTTCCTCGTGCGCCAGGCCTTCCATGCGACGCCGCAGACGCTGCATTTCCCGGCGACTGGTCGTCTGGTTCGGCACGATCAGCACCTGCGCCAGCAGGAAGAACGCACCGAACAGCAGAATCAGGAAGATGACGAGAGCGTGCTTGTCCATGAGGTTGATCGCGGTTCCCGCCGCCGCGGGTATCCTGCCCTTGCTGGCGACATCATCAGAGGCTGAAAATCTCGTTCGGTGGCGCAATCCCCCGGCGCTGCAGGCGATCGAAGAACAGCGGCACCACGCCGGTGGCCCTGAGATTGCCCCGCACCCGGCCCAGGTCGTCCAGGCCGCGCCGCTCGAAGGTGAAGATTTCCGCCAGGGTGATGACATCCGCTTCCATGCCCTGCACCTCGGTCAGGCTCAACAGGCGCCGGCTGCCGTCCTCCAGCCGGGCCACCTGGATGATGGCATCCAGCGCCGAGGCAATCTGCGCATGCACCATTTTGGCGGGCAGGTCGATGCCGGACATCGCCACCATGCTCTCCAGGCGCGCCAAGGCGTCGCGGGGAGAGTTGGCGTGAATGGTGGCCAGCGAGCCATCGTGGCCGGTGTTCATCGCCTGCAGCATGTCGAACGCCTCCTCGCCGCGGATTTCGCCCAGGATGATGCGCTCCGGCCGCATGCGCAGGGCGTTCTTCACCAGCTCGCGCTGCTTGATTTCGCCCTTGCCCTCGACATTGGCCGGCCGCGTTTCCAGGCGCACCACATGCGGCTGCTGCAACTGCAACTCGGCGGCATCCTCGATGGTGACGATACGCTCGTCGACCGGAATGTAGCCGGACAGCACGTTCAGCATCGTCGTCTTGCCGGAGCCGGTGCCACCCGAGATGAGGATGTTCAGGCGCCCGCGGACCATGGCCTTCATCAGCTCGGCGATGGCCGGCGTAAGGGTGCCGAGGGTGATCAGGTTCTCGGTTCGCAGCCGCTCCGCCGGGAACCGGCGTATCGACATGCAGGGGCCATCGATGGCCAGCGGCGGGATGATGACATTGACCCGCGAACCGTCCTTGAGGCGCGCGTCCACCATCGGCGAGGATTCGTCGATGCGCCGGCCGACCGCGGTCACGATCCGGTCGATGACGCGCATCAGGTGCGCGTCGTCGTGGAACTTCAGCGGCGTCAGCTCCAGCTTGCCGTGCCGCTCCACGTAGATCTGCTGGGAGCCATTGACCAGGATGTCGGTCACCGTCGGGTCATCCAGCAACGGCTCCAGAGGCCCCAGCCCGAGAATCTCGTCCTCGACGCTGCGCGTGATGACCTCGCGCGAGGCGGCGTTGAACGGCAGGGCATGCTTCACGAACAGCTGCTGGACGATGTCGCGGATCTGCCGGCGCGCCTCCGCCGGCTCCAGCTCGATCATGACCGACAGGTCGATCATCTCCATCAGTTCCCGATAGAGCTTCAGCTGCCATTCCCGCTCCGATTCGTTCAGCCCCCGCAGGACCAGGCGCTCGTGGGCGCTCCAGTGGGCTGGCGGCTCCTGCCGCGCCGGGGCAGCCCCTGGCGTCGCCTCGACCGGGGCCGTCGCCGCGTTTCTCAGGCCGCGCAGACGTTCCTTCAGGTCCATGGCCTACCCCTTGCCGGCCAGCCAGGCCCGCAGCTTCCCGGAAAAGGTGGGCGGCGTCTCCTCGGCCGGCTTGATGCCCATCATCCAGCCGGTCAGCTGCAACAGGGCCTGGGTGACCGGCGACTTGGGCGCATGCTCCAGCAACGGTATCCCGAGGTTGGCCGCATCGTTGACGCTGCGGAAATCGCTGGGCACGATGCCCACGATCCGCAACTGCAAGGCGTTCTCGATATCCTGCAGGCTGATGGGATTGTTTGCCTCGAACCGGTTGACGACCAGGGCGATGCGGTCGGGCGTCACCTGCAAGTCCTCGCGCAGGATGCGGACCAGCTTCTGGCCATTGCGGATGTTCTGGAAATCCTGCTGCACCACCAGCACGATGCGGCGCATCTTCTCGATGATCAGGCTGAAGGTGGAATCGATCACGCACGGCAGATCGACCACGATCTGGCCATAGTTCCTGATCAGGATTTCCAGCAACTGGTAAAGCTGCCGCTCGGTCACATCGCCCGGCAGCAGGATTTGCGAGGGCAGCGCGCCCATGACATGCAGGCCGCTGGGATGCGCCGCGACATACGCCTTGAGGGCGACCTCGTCGATGGCGTCCACGGCGTCCAGCGCCTCGCGCAGGCCCTTTTCCGGCTTCAGGTCGAGATTGAGGTACTGCGAGCCGAACTGGCAATCGAGATCCATCAACAGGCTCGGCACGTGATAACGCGCCACCAGCATGTGCGCGACGCCCATGGCCACGGTCGAGGCGCCGCCGCCGCCCTTGGGACTCAGGAACGCCGTCAGCGCATGGCCGCCGCTGCCCGACTCGCTGGTCAGCTCGTCCTGAATCTTGTGCACGGCCTGCCGCAGTTCCTCGGCGGCCAGCGGCTGGGTGATGAAATCCCGGGCGCCGGCCTGCATGGCCAGCCGGATGTGCTGCAGATCGCTGTCCTTGGGCAAGCCGACCACCAGCAGCGCCGCCGGCCGCTGCGCGGGCGGACGAACGATCAGGGCGCCCAGTTCCAGCTCGGCCTGCGCGCTCAGGCAGTGCACCAGCAAATCCGGCAGGGGACCCGGCTTGCCCAGGGGGTCCGTCTCGTGGTGCGGCAGCAGGCTGATATCCAGCTTGAGCTCGCGCAGGGGCGCCAGCGCCTCGGCGATCTTCTGCAGCAGATCGACCTGATGGCCGGTGATCAGGACGCGGAAGGTTCTTGGCATGGTCGGTCGATGGCGAAGGTAATCAGCAACCTTGAGCGTCGAGGCCTATCCGGACGCGGCCGGCCGGTACCGCCAGATCTCGGGGAAAGGACCGGATTAGGCACGAACGGAGCTCCCCGGCGGCACGATGGCGGCAGACATTCAGTGGCATGGCTACTCAGGATTTCCAAAGATTACCGTTTCGGTCGTGGAAGTTAATGTCCGGTTTATGTTTCCGGGTACGAGTGGATGCGGCACGATGGCGGTATAGGGAACCGATACGGTCACCGTGAACGTCGAGCCACCACGCTTGCCGGAGGGATCATCCCAGGCTGGATTGACTATGGCGGATTCCAGTCCGGGAAAGGCGTGGACAATGTCAGTGATCGCGGCTTCGTCCACGCCCCCGCCTTTCCGCGCGGCAACGCGGGCCGCCCGGTTGGCGGCATAATTGACCGACTCGTAGAGCCAGAACAGACGCCCGTATTCCAGGATGCCGAAGATCAGCATGAACGCCAGCGGCAGCACCAAAGCAGTTTCGACCACGGTCAAACCGGCCTGGCGCTGGCCATACGCCAATTTGGACCTTCCTCGGCACGTCATGATCCACTTCGACAACGTCGATGGCTACGTCGGCCGCACATCACTGCAAGTAAATCCGTTCGACCTTCTGGGCACTCAGGAGGCAGGGCTGACCGTTCGCGTCGGCAACACTGTTGCTCTTGGAGACTGTCAGCCGGCCGCTGCCCACGGCAGAAATCCTGTTGGCCGTGACGGCGCCGTCGAGAAGCAACGCCGCTCCGCCGGAAACGGACAGATCCTGAGAGGGCAGACAGATAATTCCATCGCCGTTCAGTTGAGCGCTGCCTTCAATGGTATTCACATACCCGGGCACATCGGAATATAACAGGATATTCCTGAACGCCCCCGACGCTGGGGCAGCCAAGGAGATGGTCCTATCTCCTCCCGAAAAGCTGAAGGCCTTAAATGAACCACACAAGTTGATCGTTTGCTTGCCCTGATTTTCTGTCGGACACGCTGTTGGAACTGGTCCTGTGATGGGACAAGTGCTCGCGCCATTGCCGGCTTGCTTACGACATGTATTGTAGAAGGAAACGCCTGTTCCCTTTACCTTGGCACTATTGCCGATGCTCAAGCCTCCCCCCACGGTGATGATTTCAGTATTGTGCTGGAAGGTAATGTCAACATTACCTCCAAAATCCAACCCACCCCAGAATACATAAGTACCGGCCTTGAAGGTTGCCATCAATGATCCATCGAGTCTGAGCTTCCCACAATAGCTGCCTGGATTGAAGGTTGCCGTGCCCCAGTTTGGTGGTGAGGGACTTGGATTACAATGATCGTCCAAGCCAGGTGTGTCCGGCATGTCATCCGAGCCTAACGCTATTTGTGCTTGACCTGTTTCCGGGGTTGGCTTTATTGGATTCCCCCATTTGAATTCGTCATAGCCGCCGACGATCAGGATGTTGCCACCCTGCGTAGCTTCAATTGTGCCGCTTGGCTCAGTTTTCATGGCACTGTTTGCGGCAGAATTCACCCAGATATCACAGTTATTCGCATAAATCTTTGCCCCACCTGAGCTCAGAATGTCGGTGCCCAGCGCGCTTAAGGCAACCAGACAGACTGGACCGGACCCGCCACCAGCACCTCCTGCCACACTCCCAAGGTTCGCTGTCGCACACGCGCGGATCGTACCGGATGTGTTCAGCCAGGCATACTGATAGGGTTTGGAAATCAAAACTTCCACATATTCGCTGCCCGCTTTCGCGTTGTCACAAGCCCCCGATGAGGGGCTATTAATTGTAACGGTAACCGAATCGGCTAAATGCGTGAAGCCATTGGCGGCGGTGGCAGCACGCGCCTGGGTTTCGACCAGATCATTATTTCCGCGCGAGGCTTCCATGGCCCCCGCCAGCGCACCGGCGTTGGCGGCTACCTGCATGCGCTCTTTGAGTGTAATCATGCCGCCCGCGTCCAATGCCAGCGACGCCACGGCAAACAGAGACGCCAGCCCCACCGCGACCAGCGGCAGAATGGCCCCGCGTTGGCCCTCCCTGCCGCGACTCGTTCCCGCTTCTCCGAGACTCATGGCATACCTCGTCTACGCTATTGGACGCGATATTGCGACGACCGGGTGATCGTCCTGGCATTCCAGAAATATCGGGTCAGGGATTGTTGAAGGGTTTTGGTGGTGGTGATCCGGAAGGTAATTTGCGGGTCACCGTAACCGGGACAGGAGACCGTACTACCCGCGGCATCAATGTCAGCACAGGTCGAGTCCGAGGGCGAAAGCACATAACCCGCCGGACAACCGCAAAGCTTGTCGACCGTCACCTGGTTATCCGCCAGCAGGCAAGCGTTATTGCCATTTTTCACGGCGCATTTCACGGCATCCTTGATGGCCTGCAGATTGGGAATCGCAGCGCCAGACCCTTTGACCCACTTCTAATAAGCATATGCCGCCCCGGCATCCGCCGCGTAGGCCAGGTTGTCCGCCAGTGCCAGCGCCTGGCCGAAGTCGACCATGGCGAACATCAGCAGAAACAGGACCGGCGCGGCCAAGACAAACTCCACCAGCGCCAGACCAGTCATGCACGCCCTGCCCGACATCACCCCACGCCGCCGAAGCAATGTCACTGCGATCGGCCGGCTAGCCACGATGGCGGCCCTCGCCTACCCGTTCGCTGACATCATTGACCGCCGCCACCGCCACCCCCCCCCGATCCGCCGCTGCCACCCGATCCGCCGCCGCTCTGGACGTTGATCTGCGACATCTCGCGGACCCGTTCCGGCCGGCCGATATCCATCTGATAGCTGCGCTGCAGGGCCTTGGTTGCCTTCATGCCGGACATGCCATCCGGGGCGTGGGCCGCCGGGTGCGTGGCCTTGTCCTTGTCATGGATCTGATCCAGCATCACCACCCGCACGGATTCGCCGAAATTCCGCTCCACCCGGACGGGCTCAGCCATCCATTCCTGGCAGCCCGCCAGCGCTTGGGCCAGCAGCAGGGCCGCGATCCTCGGATTGATTGTCTGCGTCATGGCCTGTTCTCGTGTTGCCTTGGTCTGGGCAGGGCGTTCCACCGCGTCCCCCGGCGATCGGAAATCGATACGCCAGGCGCCGACGCCACCCCGGTCTTGCGGCACCATCCCGGCGATCGCTACGGTTTGCCGGGGCTTTTCCGGCTGTCCCGCCGACCGGCGTTCGTCGCTGCCCCGGCGCAAGGGGGCGCCCGGCTGGCCTGTCACTGCTCCTTGTTCTCCTGGATGGTCGGCCCGAAGTGCCCGCGCAAGCCCCCCATGTTGTTCTGCAGGCTGCGCGGCCGGGTCGCCAGGGGTTTGCGCGCCTCCGTCCGGCCCATGCCGTAGAACTCCAGGTCGCTGGGTTCGGCGAAGTTGTCGGTCGGCAGCCGGATCCTGTCCGGGTTCACCGGCTTGGCCAGCTGCGGCGTGACGAAGATCATCAGCTCCGTCTCGCTGCGGTTGTACTCCTGGCTGGTGAACAGCTGCCCCAGTACCGGCAGGTCGCCCAGCCCCGGGAATTTGGTGATCAGTTCGCGGGTGCGATCCTGGATCAGGCCGGCGATCCCCAGCGTCTGCCCGCTATCCAGTTCCAGCGAGGACGAGGCGCTGCGCTGGATCAGCGAAGGGATGGTGAAGGACTGCCCGGTCGCGCCCGCGGGCACGGTAACCGTGTCCTGGTTGCTGAGCTCGCTGACCATGACATTGACCTTGAGGCTGATGCGACCGGAATCCAGCACCACCGGCAGGAACTTGAGGATCACGCCGTAGTTGAAGAACTGCACCGAGATGCCGCCACCGGCACCACCGGCCGCACCGAACTGGGCGACGGGCACGGGGAAGGAGCCACCCGACTGGAATTCGGCATCCTGGCCGGAAATGGTGGTCAGGTTGGGCTCCGCCAGCACCTTGGCCAGGCCGTTGTCGCGGGCGGCATTGATGAAGGTGCGCACGGTGGCGTCGCTGCCGGCGAAGCGCAGGAACAGGGCGGCGGGGTTGTAGCTGGCGGCCGCCTGCTCCAGCGGCAGGTTGTTGATCAGCGCCTCGATGAAATCCGGCCCGGATATGGCGCCGCCCTTGATGTCCCCGCCGCCGAAGGCGCTGAAATCCACCTTGAGCCGGCGCGCCAGGCTGGTGGTCATCTCGGCCACGGTGACGCCCAGCATCACCTGCTGCGGCCCGCCGACCTGCATCAGGTTGATGACCCGGGGATTCATGTCGTACTGCATGACCCGCACGCCGCCGGCTCCACCACCACCGCCGCCCATGCCCCCGGCGCCCATCTGGCCCTGGCCACCGGGCATGTCGGGATTGGCAAAGGTGCCGGCGATGGCCAGCATGGCATTCATCTTGTCGACGCTGGAGACCTGCCCCGCCAGCACGATCGCGTTCTGGGAGGAATACACCCTGGGCGATTCGTCGGGGAAGATTTCGTGCAGCTTGGCCTTGAGGGCCTCCAGATCGTGGGTGACTTCCAGCTTGAGCGTGCGGAAGCAATCCTTTTCGTGATGGCGATTAACGCCGCACAGGACCACCGTGGTCGTTCCCAGCTTGTTGCCCATCACATAGAGATGATTGGGGTCCAGCAGCCGGACTTCGGCGATCTCGCCGGTGCCGATGGCGATATCCTGGGTATTGGCCGGCAGCTTGATGACCATGCCCTTGTTCATGGGCAGGGAATAATCGGTAGGCGTGGCAAGTACCGCTGCGGAAAGCAGGGCGAGCGCGCCCGCGAGCAGCAGCGGGCCGGGCAACATGCGTTGCCGATGGCGGCGGGGTTTCACCCGCCGGGACTGCGCCAAAGGATCGGCGGTGCACGATCTGTCCGGCACCCGACCCATGCCGGTCCGGCCGACGGTCTCCGCCGTCGCATGGCAATGGCGGGGGGTCATCGTATTGCGCCGGGTTCGCCCGTGATGGACCCGGCCCCATTCGGCTCGCGCGGCAGTTCAGGCGGACGGGCCGACTTGATGTCGAGAATCTGCGGACTGAGCTTCAACACCGAGAGTTCATCCTTTTCATCGACGGCAAAGCAGCGAAGGTTGCTGCAACGCAGCGTGTCCGACCTCTTCGCGCCGGAAATCACGGTCCGGGGAACGCCAGCCAGTCTGGGAGCGCCAAGGTTCGCGGAGGCCACGGGTTCTCTCGCGGCAGCGGGGGGAGCCGTTCCCCCCGCCTGTGCCTGGGACACGAAGTGGCGTTCGCCAAACAGGTGGCCATGATCGCCCGGATGACGCAGGGCCAGCTGGATCGAGCCCACCGACATCGCCTCCATGACCAACTCGGCCTGCTTGGCGCTCAGTTCCAGCATGATGGGTTCGTTGCCGATGGGTTTGTTCATTGCGTCCGGCGGGCCGACCACTCTTACATTCTGGGCCACGATCTCGACGACCGGCAGTTCGCTGTCATGCTGCGGGCGGGACAGCAGCACGTCGACGAAATCGCCGTCCTTGACCAGGCGCTTGAGCCCGGCCACCTCGTCCACCCGGATGGCCATGACCCGCTGGCTGGGCGTGACCGGATGCCCCGTGGCCTGCAGGCGCTGCCTGACCAGGGGCTCGTTGGGAAACACGGTCTGCGAAACGAACTGGCCCACCACGTCCTCGGCCCTTGCGAAAAAGGGCGAGGCGCCCGGCAGCATGTATTCCTGCGGCAGGGCGCGCTTGAGCACGGGCATCACCCGCACATCGCCCGGCCCGATTTTGGCCAGCCTGGGGATTTCCTTGACGGCCACGACGACCGGGACGGTTTCCTCCTGGACGACGCGCGCGCCGGATTCGCCCGAGTCGACCAGAAAGCGGTTGCCGATCCACACCGCGCCCAGCGCCAGCAGCAAGGCGATTGACAGTAACAGGATCGCCCGCCCATTCATATGTTAGGTGGAGTCCTGACTTGCAGAACAGCGAAAACCCTCATAAGCCTATCCGCAAGCCATCAGCCTAGAAAAGACAGATAAAAATAATGCAATTGTAACTGCGGATCTGACCAGTCGCTCCCGTTGTCCATCAGGGCAACAGAATGTCGGCATGGATAAATGCCAGCTCTCCCGGCCACAGGATGACAGTCAACAAACCGAGCGCGATCACAAAGGCGTAGGGGAAGCGCGTGGTGGCGGCGGTCTCGCCGGCATCCGGTGGTATATAGGCAAAGCGGCCGGTTCGCAGCAGGCAGGCCAGCATGAGGCCATAGCGCTTCAGGTATCCTGCGAGGCCGCCCCGAGCGAGCAAAATGGCAAACGCCGCGAATGAGCCGATCAACAAGGCATTCAAGCAGACAACCAGACTCAACGGCCACCCCATGCAGCAGCCTGCCGCCATGGCGAGCTTGACATCGCCCGCCCCCATCCAGCGGATGACGAAGAACGGAAAGAAAACGGCGAAGGGAACGGCCGCCCCGATCAACCCATCGGAAAATCCCGTCCAGCCCTCGACATAACCCTGGAGAGCCAGCGCAAGCAGGAACCCGTTGATGGTCAACCAGTTCGGCAGACGGTGCCGCGCAAAGTCTATGCAGGTACCAAAACCGACCAGAACAATGGCCAGAACCGTCAGAACGGAATTTGCCAGAACCTCACCCTCCCAGCGAGTCAAGATAGCAGTTAGCTGACTCTCGCAGGATGTGTATTGATGGCATATTTAATAGGATAGAACTGAAGGTGGCGAAACCGAGTGCTTCGCCACCAAAATAGTCGATATCTTGATTACCCAGATGGAACAGCTTACTCCAACATGCGGAATGCCACCAAGA
Source organism: Methyloparacoccus sp. NF-16 (assembly GCF_056880625.1). NCBI lineage: Bacteria > Pseudomonadati > Pseudomonadota > Gammaproteobacteria > Methylococcales > Methylococcaceae > Methyloparacoccus > Methyloparacoccus sp. NF-16. The sequence continues at coordinate 1,735,741 of NZ_CP174130.1, forward strand.
TTTCAGATGCTAGCTGCCAAGCGCGCTGTTCAAAACATTCAGCTTGGCTGACGCCTTGCTGCCAATAGCAGTGAAGACGGCAATAACGCCAGCGGCAATAACGCCGGCTGCAATGGCATATTCAACAACCGTCAAGCCCTCATCTTCCTTCCAGAAGGATTTCAGCAGCGATGTAATTGCGTTCATGATACACCTTATCGTTAAGCATAATACCAGAGCCTATGCAATCAAAACCACCATAATTAATGAAGAAGGCCTTGTTGCACAACTTTAATAATATGCCAACATCACCTGCTCGTCCATACAATTTTCAAGCGACCATCACGCTCGCCTAAGCCATTGTTTTTGATGTGCCATTCGGCAAGATCCGCCCGATGCACCGTCCCTGCAGGAGAAATGCCGCTCATGCCCTCAGCGCTTCAACCCGGCATGGGAACTTACAACGCGCAACGCGCGTGCATTAGCCATCCGCCCTGCAGGAAGGCGCCCAGAAGGCGGCGACAGCGGCAAGAAAGACGATGAGGAGCCCATAGCAATAGCGGCTACCCTCCCAAAGCCAGCTGGGCAGATCGTTCATTTCCGCTTCCCCCACCATCAGGGATGGCCATCCCGTCAACAGCAAGCCCGCCAGCAACGCCAGCCTCAAGACGATCCGATGCCGCCGTTCCGAGCTGTAACGCCAGATCAGCAGACCCGCCGGGATCAGCAAGGGGAAGTAGTACAGCCAGCCCAGCGGGCTCAGCAGCACCATGCCGGGCAGGCCGACGGCATGAATCGCATCGGCGGAGTGGAGGGTGCTCCCGTTGCGATGCTTCAGGGCAAGCCAGCCGATCAGGGCCGACAGCAGCAGCGCCACGCCCAGGAACAGCGGCCGGGTGATGGTTGGCAACCCCAGCCAACCGGGGTAGCTGGCATAGCCAAATACCCGCGACAGAAACCCCAGCAGGGAGGCATTCCAGCCATTGCCATACCAGGCAATGCCGCCCAGGGTCGAGAGATAATCGGTGTAGGCATCGAATCCCAGGGCCAGACCCGCCGCCAGCACGCAGAGGCAGCAGATCAGCAAGGCAAGCAGGCTGGCACGTACATGTCCGGCCAGGGCATAGAGGGGGACCAGCAGCAGGACAAACGGCTTCAGGCTGACCGAAAGCCCCAGCCACAGGGCCGACTGGACAGACTTCCCTCGTCTCAGGGCCAACCAAGACAGCGTTATCGTCAACAGAACAAGGAAGCTGACCTGGCCGAACCAGACATTCACGAACACCGGAAAGTAGCCGAGAACCACCACCGCATGGATCAACGACCTGCCGGGAAACCGGCGCCGATCCGGATCGGCGCCGGTGATCAACCGGATGGCGGCCACCAGTGCCAGCAGCGAGAGGCCCATCCACAGACGCCAAGCCGTCGCCAGGTCGAGTTGCGCCAGGGGCCGGGTCAACCAGCCGAAAAAGGGCGGGTTCAGGTTGCCATGCAGGCAAGCTGGCGGCTCGATGACCTGGAGGGGGAGCAAAAAACTCTTGCCCGACGCTGGCGCCACCAAGGGATGGCCGCAACCGGAAGGTGGATTCACTGGCATGGACCAGTACATCGACAGTCCCTGCTGCAAGCGGGCACTGGAAAGGTAGAACTTGTAGAAGTCCGTCGCGGCGGGGTTCTTGGCCATGGTTGCCAGGGTCAGGGCATAGGCGCCCGCAAGCAGGCCCAGCAGCGCCGGCAATACGAAGAGGTGCATCAACCGTTTCAACGGCATGACATGCTCGAAAACATAATCCCGTTTCGATCAGTCGCGGCCAGCCACCGCGCCCGTGACATTGGGGGCCGTTGCCCTTCCGGCCACCGCCAGCAACAGGCCAACCAGGACGACAGGCGCTATTGGCAATGACCAAACCATGGCCATGGGCATCATGATGGCCGGCAGCAGCCACGCGGCGGCCAGCAGCCAGGCATCGCCCTTCCGCCAGCCGGTCTGCAGGGCAAACCCGACCATCCAGGCGATCGGAAAAAGCAACCAAGTGAGATCGTAGTCAAGCAGGTAGGGACTGACGAGAAAGCTTGCCGACATCAGGCTTGCCCCCCGCAAGCGGATATCATCGACATGCCGCCACACCCGCCATACCAACCCGGCCGCCATCATCGCGACCAGCGCATGCGCCAGATAGGCGATGCCGATCGGCGCGCCCAGGAGACGCATCGCGGCGAAAACGGTAGGCATCTTGGCCAGCGGCATCTTGCCGATTTCGATATTGTGCTGGGCCTCCGTGAGGCTGGCCAACGCGGCACCCAAGCTGTCAACGCCCAACACGACGGTGCTGAGACTCACGAAAACGACGACCGTCAGGGTTGCCGCGCCCAGCGTGCGCCAAGCTCTGGCGGCCAGCAAGGCGACCGGAAACAGCACGGCCAGCTGAGGCTTGATGGCCAAAAGGCCGATGCAAATGCCCGACAGGGTGGGCCTTGTTTTCAGCAGCAGCAGCGATGCGCCGGCCAGCGACGCGGTCACGAAGCCATTCTGGCCAACCAGGAAATTGAGCCACAGGCCCGGAAACAGGGTCATCAAGGCGCCGGCGGGGAGATACCGCGCGATCTGCCGCATCGTCCCCAGATACGCGGCCAGTGACACGGTCGAAAAGGCGAAATAGGCCTGGGAGAAGGAAAGACAAGCCAGCGGCAGGATGAGCAAATGAAAGGTTGGCAGGTAATACCAGGCAAAGCCATACCCTACGGAAGGTTGCACCAACTGCTCGGCCGCGAGCAGCCTGTGCATGTCATAGGCATCCGCCGCATGTCCGGACAGCGCCAGATGGGAGGCCGCCCAGAAAACAACGAAGTCCCCCAGCACCGGCTTGCCCTCGCTATCGATATAGCCCTGCGAAAAGGCCGTACAGATCAAGGCGAGCAAGCCAAGAACCTGCACCGACCACCGCAGATATGGATATCTTCGCTCAATGTCGAACCAGTATTTCCGATCATTCATGGGCAGCAAAAACGAGCCTGAAGCCTGTGGCAGCTGCGATCAGGTCATATCGTGTGAAGACCATAGGATATGTTGGCTTGGCATCAATGCTCTCGCTATCATGTTTTGCGCCAACCCATAACATCGCAATACTAAAATCTACTGTCCCACCCATGCCATTCACCCAAAGCCTACCCACCCAACCAGAACAACCCGGACACGCAGTTGCACGACTCTTCACGCTCGCGGCCTGGGGTACAGCCTGGATTTGGCTGGCGATAGCGATATTCTGGGACGATGCCATTCATGCCCTGACCTTTGACGATGCCTTTTACTATTTCACCATTGCCCGGCATATCGCGCAGGGGCATGGATCGACATTCGATGGCATTGACGCAACCAACGGCTATCATCCGTTGTGGATGTTGCTGATCACGCCGGTTTACTGGCTGAATCTGAGCGATGCCTCGGCCGCACGCTGCCTGCTGGCCTTGCAGGCGATACTGTATGGTATCAGCCTTTCCCTGATGGGCCGGATGCTCAGCCTGTGTCTGGAGACGAGGCATGAGTCACGCGCCGTTGCCGCGCCGGAAGAGCGGCCTGCCGCCACTGGTCGCGTCGCCATCGTGGCATTCGGCCTGTTTGCCCTGACACCGGCAATCGCACGCATCACGATCAACGGCATGGAATCGGCCCTCGTCATGCTGCTCGACACCGGCATACTGCTGCTCACAGCCGGATGGAAGGGCAACTGGTTGACCCGCGCATCCCGCAGCCAGCGCCTGCGATTGTCCGCGCTGCTGTCACTGGCGATACTGGCTCGCACCGACCACGTGCTGTTGCTGTCGTGCGTCGGATTCTGGACGCTGCTTGAGATACCTCGAACCGGCAAACGCGGTTGGCTGCCCTGGCTGGAACTCACGGCAGCACCACTGATGACCGTACTGCTGTATGGCCTGGCCAATCAGTACTATTTCGATACCTTCGTGCAGATCAGCGGTTTGGTGAAGCGAGTTTCCCTGACGCCCTATCGCTGGGGCATGCTGGGCATTGTGGCAGGGTTGGCCATCCGCATGCTCTGGCTTGGCCAGCGGCAGCCGTTGACAACCTCGCCATCGAGATTTCCCGGACTGCGGCGCTTCCTGCCATCGACAGCCTGGTTTGCCGCATTCTGCTGCCTGATCCTGGGATATTACGGAATAGCCCAGAATCAGCAGTGGTTATGGTATTACGCGCCTGTAGCATTGTACTCCCAGATGTTCTTGACGATATTCGTTGCCGACCTGGGCGAAGCTGCGATAATCGAAAAAAATCCCAACCACTCCGACGTTCAGGCAATGGCGCCCGCCATGGGCCTTCTGATGCTGCCATTATTGATTTTCTTCATGCTGAGCATGCGAGATATGTTCAACGCCTCGCGTTACTCCATTCTGCTTGCCAACAAGGCCGCCGCGGAATGGATCGCCTCGAACCTGCCAACCGACACGGTTCTGAGCGCCTGGGATGCGGGCGTACTCGGTTACTATGCCCACCGGTCCATCATCAACCTGGATGGCGTGGTCAATTCGATGGACTTTCTGAAGGCCCACATGACAGGCAATGTGGGCAGGTTTCTCACCGAGCGGAACCTTGCTTATATCGTCAACCATGGTGTCCCTACGGAAGGGCGTGACAGCGGCATTGACGACTATATCAGAAACTGGCTGGGAAACGATGCGGCCGCCACCAGTACTCTCGTCAGGCACTGGCCATTCCGGTTCACTGGAACCACCGTCGGCGAGGACGGAGAACAAGCGGGATCACACGACATGGCCGTGTTCCTCTACAGATTGCCGAGACCACTATCGTCACTGGATAACTGAGTGATATGGTAACGACTCCTTCAACGTCGACAATGCGAATACTGATCTGGCCTGCCTGTTTTTCTGTGGTTTTCGCCGCTGTACATGTCCATATTGCTAAATTGCCTCCAAATCATGATAACGAATGGCTGCTGAGAATAGCGCAGAGAATGCTGGATGGAGGAACCTATGGCAAGGACTTCATCGAGATCAATCCTCCGTTTGCCGCCTGGATCAACCTGCCTCCTGCGGCATTTTCTCGGACCCACGGGACCGAGCTTTACCCAACCTTCATTGTCTATGTCGCCATCCTGATAGGCATTTCGACAGGACTGGCCATCAAGCCCATTTCGAAACTATCGCATGGCCGCGGCCATAACATTTTAATGCTGGCCTATGCCTCATCCCTCGCATTGTTGCCCGGCTTCGACTTTGGCCAGAGAGAACATCTGGCCATCATCCTGGCTCTTCCGGGCCTGCTGTGGCTGTCCCTCGCGCAACCCGAGAACAAAGCCCGACCCGGCAGGCTGGAAGCCTTTTCCATATGGCTGTCTGCTGTCGGGCTACTGATCAAGCCTTTCCTGATCCTTATGCCACTGGCCGTTCTGGCTCGCCGTCTGTGGCACCAGCCGCTGTCACGAAACTGGCATTTATCGGCGCTCCCTTTTGGCATCGCCCCCATCCTGTATGTGACGATAGTCACCTACGGATACCCGGAATACTGGGCAGAAGCCGCACTCCATGGCCAGACCTATTTTGGTTACGACAAGCCGTGGCCCATCGTCATCAATGCCTTGAAGGAAGAACTCTTAGGTGGCTGCCTGGTTTTCTGCCTGATGTATCTCCATCGTGATTCAACAAGCGTTGGCAATGCTCAGACCATGAATCTGGCGCTCGCCGCCTTGATGGGGCTGGTTTCGGCGCTGCTGCAAAAGAAAGGCTGGTTTTATCATGCCTTGCCCGCCTTCATCATTATGACATTCACCATGGTCCTGATGACAACCTCATGCCTGATGAGTGCCTTGGGTTCCAGAGGCGGTGTTGACATCGCACTTTGTGGCAAACCCCTGTCAGCGACAACGATTACCGTGCTCTATTTTGGTCTTCTGGCGAAAACCATGGCCTGGTCCTATAGCATCAAACCACCGCCTCTGATTGCCATCCTGCAGAAAGAAGCAAACAACAAATCCCTGTTGATGATGAGCACAAGCCTCATTCCGGGTCTCTTGACGATGCCCGGCACACGACTGGCAGCCCGCGCCCCCGTGCTCGGCGATCTGGGTGGTGTCGTAAAATTAAGCGAGGGCACCGTGACTGACCGCGAGAAGGCCAAATTCTTGCAGCCCTGGCTTATCCAGTCCCTCAACACCGATATAGAAAACCTGAAGCCGGATGTTATCGTCGTGGACGAATCGCAGCACAAGCAATCGCTACCGGAAGGCTTCGATATCCTGACGTATTTCCTCAAGGATGACGGTTTCAGGCGATTGTGGGAACATTACACCTTGCAAACATCGATAACCGGTTACGACATCTACAAAAGGAGTAGCAACCTGAATCCACCAGACTGAGGAAAGCCCGCCCGGCAACAGCCCTCATCTATAGGCATGGAATTTTCTGGAGATTCTCGAACCAAGCAATGCCACGCTACCTTATTGCAAGGCAACTATCTCACCGCAAACGTCCAGGCATGATGAAGCAGGAATGTTGCAGGCGGTATCACGAAAGCGACCGCAAGGATACCCCACAAATAATGGTAGCCTTCCCTGTCCACCATCCAGGACAATCCTGCCGCCATGCCCAGAGCCAGGATCGATACGGCCAGGAAGCGGACCAGATTGGTCTTCCGCAGTGGACAGGTGAATGTCCAGGTGGCGTTGAGGAGATAATTGAAAACCGTCGCGACAGTATAGGCAATCCCGTTGGCAAGCGGCGGATTGTTCACGAGCTTCTCGACGATGCCGATGGCTATCGCAAAATGCAGCGCAGTCACCAGCCCCCCAACCATGGCAAAACGCAATACCTTGCCAATCAGGCCCTGCCGGTCCATCAACATTTTTCAGCCAGACAGAATATGCTGAGGCCAGCCCATCGGTTGCGGTGCATGTAGCGCAGTTCCAGGCCGCAGAGCCCGGCGAGGATGGCATTCATGGTGGCACTGTGCCGGGTCAGCTGTGAACGCGGCACGAGACCGCGTGCCAGCAGCCTCTGCCCCAACCTCAACATGGCGGCCAAGGGAAAGATCAGGCCGAAGTAGTAGCAGCTGTTCCGTACCCGCAGGCCGGAACTGTCGGCGAGCGCGATGAGTTGCCTCAGGGAGTACCGCCGCCGATGTTCCAGAAAGACATCGTGTCCACTCCAGAGAAACTGGAAAGCCGGCACGGTAATGAGAAACCGGGTACCCGCCTCTGCCCTGGCAACATAAGCCCTCAGAAAATCCCCGTCGTCCTCCACGTGCTCCAGGACATCCATCATCAGGATCAGGTCCGCCCGCTGACCGGCAGGATGCCTGAGGAAATGCATCGTCTTGCCATGCAGGCTGGCGTGGCTGTCCGACGGATAGGCGGGGTCGATGCAATAGGCTTCCTCCGCCCCGGCATGCTCCAGCAGGTATCTGGAGAAGAAACCCGAACCCGCCCCGACATCCATGACGACAGCGACAGGCGAATTCTGGAGCAGGCGTGTCAGGGCCTTCGCCTTGGAAGCATAATACCAATGGTGGTCAATGGCATCGCCCAGAATATCGGATTCCTTGATATCCAAGGCAGCCTCGCTAGGGTTCGTAGATATGTCGAACGATATAGATGGGGCGGTGCTTCGACTCGATATAGGCGCGGCCGAGATATTCCCCGATGACGCCAATGCCGATGAGTTGCAGGCCACCCAGGAAGGTAATCGCCACCATCAGCGAGGCATAGCCGGGTACATCCACCCCCTGTACAAACACCCTGATCGCGATGAAAGTCGCAAAACCCAGCGCCATCGTGGCCACCAGGCAGCCAATGTAGGTCCATACCCGCAAGGGCGAGGTGCTGAAGCTGGTGAAGCCTTCCAGCGCAAAGTTCCACAGCCGCCAGCCATTGAACTTGGTCGCTCCGGCGGCGCGACCTGGCCGGACGTAGTCCAGCACCGCCGTCCTGAACCCGACCCAGGCAAACAGGCCCTTCATGAAGCGGCGGGACTCCGGCAACTGGTTCAAGGCCTCCACCACCTTGCGGTCCATGAGGCGGAAATCGCCGACATTCTCCGGTAACCCGGGCTCCGCGATGAGGTTGTGGATACGGTAGAAAAACCGCGCGGAGATCCGCTTCGACCAGCTGTCGGAATCGCGATTGACACGTTTGCCCAGGACCACCTCATAGCCTTCCCGCCATTTTTCCAGCATGGCCGGAATCAGTTCCGGGGGATCCTGCAGATCCACATCGATAGGCACGACAACCTCGCCCGTCGCCACCTGCAAACCCGCGCTCAAGGCGGCTTCCTTGCCAAAATTCCGGCTCAGGTCAACGATCTTGATCCTGGCATCCTTGCCCTGGCTTTCGAGCAGCCTGTCCAGCGTATCGTCCTGACTGCCATCGTTCACGAACACCAGTTCCACATCCAGTCCGGTCTGCGAGGCGAATATCCGGTGGATGGCATCCAGAAACAGCGCGATGGACTCCGCTTCGTTGTAGACGGGTACCACCAGGGAAAGCCTGGTCCGGGCGCTGTTCCTCATGAGCCCCGACGGCTGCATCCAGGAGGGCGCCCGAAACGCCGGAAGGTCATGGCAGAGCTTCCGCTGCGCCCGGCCAGGTGCACCAGCCAATTTGTCTCCGCATCGACGGATCCCTCTGGCCGTGGACAGGCGTTACGGCAGGCGGGCAAACACACGGCCGGCCGCCTCCAGGGTAGCCTCGATAACGTCCTCGCCATGACTGGCCGAGACGAAACCGGCCTCGAAGGCGGAAGGCGCCAGATAAACCCCCTCCTCCAGCATGCCGTGGAAGAAGCGTCTGAACCGTTCGCCATCGCAGGCCATAACGGCGTCGAAGCCGGTCACGTGGGGTTGGTCGGTAAAGAACAGGCCGAACATGCCGCCGACCGCATTGACCGCCAGCGGGATGCCGGCGGCGTAGGCACGCTGCCGCAGCCGCTCGACGAGATCGCGCGTCACGTCGGTCAGCCGCTCGAAGAACCCGGGGACACCGATCAGCTCCAGCGTCCTGAGCCCCGCTGCCATCGCCACCGGGTTGCCGGACAGGGTACCGGCCTGGTAGACGGGGCCAAGCGGCGCCAGCCAGTCCATGATGTCGCGGCGGCCGCCGAAGGCGCCGACCGGCATGCCGCCGCCGATGACCTTGCCCAGGGTGGTCAGGTCGGGCCGGATGCCATGCAGGGCTTGGGCACCTCCCAGCGCGACCCGGAAACCGGTCATGACCTCGTCGAAGATCAGCACGCTGCCGTGCTCGTCGCAGACTTCGCGCAGGGTCTCCAGGAAGCCGGGAACCGGCGGGATACAGTTCATGTTGCCGGCCACCGGTTCGACGATGATGCAGGCGATCTCACCGCCGCGACGGGCGAAGAGCTCGCGCACCGCACCGCTGTCGTTGTAGGGCAGCGTCAGCGTGTGCCCGGCCAGGCTGGCCGGCACGCCGGGCGAGCTGGGCACGCCCAGGGTCAGCGCGCCGGAACCGGCCTTGACCAGCAGCGAGTCGGAATGTCCGTGATAGCAGCCCTCGAACTTGACCAGCGTGTCGCGGCCGGTAAAGCCGCGCGCCAGGCGAATGGCGCTCATGGTGGCCTCGGTGCCCGAGCTCACCATGCGTACCTTTTCGATGCCCGGCATCAGCTGGCAGATACGCTCGGCCATCGCCGTTTCGATGGCCGTCGGCGCGCCATAGCTCAAGCCCCGGTCGACGGCGGCATGCACCGCCTTGAGCACCTCCGGATGCGCGTGGCCCAGCACCATCGGCCCCCAGGAGCCGACATAGTCGATATAGCGACGGCCTTCGGCGGACCAGAAATAAGGCCCCTCGGCCCGCTCGACGAAAACGGGCGTACCGCCGACTCCCTTGAAGGCCCGCACGGGCGAATTGACACCGCCGGGAATGACGGCGGCAGCCTGCTGGAAGAGTTGTTCGTCGGTCATGGACATAGGTTCAGCCAAGTGATGGTTTGAGTGGTCCCGTGTTGCCGCCGCCGCAGTCCGGTGGCTCAGGCCCTCGGCAAGGTGACGCCGGTCTGGCCCTGGTATTTGCCGCCACGGTCACGGTAGGAGGTTTCGCAGACGTCGTCGGCGCCGATGAACAGCATCTGGGCGACGCCCTCGTTGGCGTAGATCTTGGCCGGCAAGGGCGTGGTGTTGGAGAACTCCAGCGTCACGTGCCCTTCCCATTCCGGCTCCAGGGGGGTCACGTTGACGATGATGCCGCAGCGGGCGTAGGTGCTCTTGCCGAGACAGATGACCAGCACGTCGCGGGGAATGCGGAAATACTCCACGGTGCGCGCCAGGGCGAATGAGTTGGGCGGAATGATGCAGACATCCTGCTGCACATCGACGAAGCTGCTGGCGTCGAACTGCTTGGGATCGACGATGGCCGAGTTGATGTTGGTGAAGATCTTGAATTCGTTCGAGCAGCGCACGTCGTAGCCGTAGCTGGAGGTGCCGTAGGAGATGCTGCGTCCGTCGGTCCCCTCGCGCACCTGACCGGGCTCGAAGGGCTCGATCATGCCGTGCTCCTGAGCCATGCGGCGTATCCAGCGATCGGACTTGATGCCCATCAGTCGTTCACCACGGCAATGGTCGGGAAGCGGGCGCTGTAGTCGCGGGCCTTGAGCGCCAGACGGGCGGACAGCCGGCGGGCGATCTCGCGGTAGGCGACTGCCGCCGGACCGTCCGGCTCGGCGACCACGATGGGATGACCGGCGTCGGCGCGCTCGCGGATGCGAATGTCCAGCGGCAGCGAACCCAGCAGCTCGGTCCCGTATTTCTGCGCCATCTTCTCGCCGCCGCCCTGGCCGAAGATCGGTTCGGCATGGCCGCAGCGGGAACAGACGTGGATGCTCATGTTCTCCACCAGCCCCAGCACCGGCACGCTGACCTGCTGGAACATCCGCAGCCCCTTCTGGGCGTCCAGCAAGGCGATGTCCTGCGGCGTGGTGACGATGACGGCCCCGGAAACCGGTATCTGCTGCGACAGGGTCAGCTGGATGTCGCCGGTTCCCGGGGGCAAGTCGATGATCAGGTAGTCGAGATCGTCCCAGGCGGTATTGTTCAGCAGCTGCTGCAGAGCGCCGGTCACCATCGGGCCGCGCCAGATCATCGGCTGGTCCTCGTCGATGAGGAAGCCAATCGACATGGCCTGGAGACCGAAGGCCTGTAATGGCACGATGCGGTTGCCCTCGCGCACCTCCGGACGCCCGGCAAGGCCCAGCATGTGCGGCAGGCTGGGCCCGTAGATGTCGGCATCCAGCACGCCGACCCGCGCGCCTTCCGCCGCCAGCGCCGCGCCCAGGTTGATGGCGGTGGTGGACTTCCCCACCCCGCCCTTGCCGGAGGCGATGGCGACGATGTTGCGCACGCCCGGCAGGGGCTTGAGATTCTTCTGCACCGCATGAGAAACGACCTGCAGAGCGAAGCCGATGTCCACGCGCTCGACGCCGGTATCGGTCCGGATGCGCTCGGTCAGGGCCTCGCGGATCACCGGATGAAAGCCCAGGGCGGGGTATCCCAGGGCCAGCTCGACCCGCACCCGGTCGCCATCGACATGGATGGCCCTGACCATCCTGGCGCTAACCAGATCCTTGCCCAGATAGGGATCGATCCATCCCTTGAGGCTGTTTTCCACGTCCTGTTGCTGAAGGGTCATGCGTGCTCCGTCGTCGTGAGGGACCGGGTTGGCGAGAGCGGGCGCCGGCGGTCGAAAGGGTGTCGGGTTCAGTAGCGCAGCCGGTCGAGCTGCAACTCGTTCTGGCGATCCGGCGAGCCGCGCTCCTGTTGCTGCTTGATGGCGGCATCCAGCGCCGCCTTGTGCCGGACCCGCATCTCCGAATAGGCGGTGAAGGTCGCCATGAACATCACCAGGCCGAGCGAGGAGGCCCAGAGACGGTCCGGCTCCTTCATCCAGAACAGGATCCATTTGGGCTTGACCAGACCAACCAGGAAGACAACGGGAGACAGGGCCACGAGGAGGAGTAACAGCTGAAGCATGGTGGGTTCTCGGAGTATGGAAAAAACGCCGGTTAGACCGGACGACGGACAGGGGTTCCGGCCGCGGAGCGGACTTCAGGCACGGCGCCAGGTGGTGCCGCCGGGGCCATCCTCCAGCACCACGCCACCGGCCTTGAGCAGATCGCGGATCCGGTCGGCCTCGGCCCAGTCGCGCTGCTGGCGGGCATCCAGCCGCCGCTGGATCAGGTCCTCGATCTCGGCATCGCCAAGCCCGTCCCCGGCGGGCGCCCCGGCACCCTTGAGGAAGGCCTCGGGATCGGACTGCAACAGCCCCAGCACGGCGGCCAATGCCTTCAGGCGCGCCGCCAGCCGCCGGGCGGCTTCGGTATCGTCGGCCTTCAGCCGGTTCAGCTCGCGGGCCATCTCGAACAGCACCGCGATCGCCTCGGCGGTGTTGAAATCGTCGTCCATCGCGGCCTGGAAGCGCTCGGCCTGGCGGTCGCCCTCGCGGCCTGCCAGCCCGGGGTCGACGCCTGCGAGGTCGAGCCCGCGCAGGGCGGTGTAGAGACGGGTCAGGGCGGTCTGCGCCTCCTCCAGATGCTCGTCGCAATAATTCAGCGGGCTGCGATAGTGCGCGCTGAGGATGAAGAAGCGCACGACCTCGGGCCGGTAGCGGGCGAGAATGTCGCGGACGGTGAAGAAATTGCCCAGGGATTTGGACATCTTCTCCTCGTTGACCCGCACGAAGCCGTTGTGCATCCAGACATTGACGAAGGGCCCGCCGGTGGCGCCCTCGGACTGGGCGATCTCGTTCTCGTGATGCGGAAACTGGAGATCCATGCCGCCGCCGTGGATGTCGAAGTGGTGGCCGAGGCAACGGGTGGACATGGCCGAGCACTCGATATGCCAGCCCGGCCGTCCCGGGCCCCACGGCGAATCCCAGGCGGGCTCGCCCGGCTTGGCCATCTTCCACAGCACGAAATCCAGGGGATCGCGCTTGGCGGTGTCGACATCCACCCGCTCGCCGGCGCGCAGATCGTCCAGTTGCTTGCCCGACAGCCGGCCATAGGGCTTGAAGCCGGCCACGGCATAGAACACGTCGCCGTTACGGCCGGCATAGGCCAGCCCCTTGCCGATCAGGGTCTGGATCATGGCCAGGATGTCGTCGATGGACTGGGTGGCACGCGGCTCCAGATCGGGTGGCAGGACACCCAGGGCACGCTCGTCGGCATGCATGGCGTCGATGAAGCGCGCGGTCAGGTCACCGATGTCCTCGCCGTTCTCGCGGGCCCGCTGGATGATCTTGTCGTCGATGTCGGTGATGTTGCGGACATAGGTCAGCCGGTAGCCGAGATGGCGCAGATAGCGCGCCACCACGTCGAAGGCCACCATCACCCGCGCATGCCCCAGATGGCAGTAGTCGTAGACCGTCATCCCGCACACATACATGCGGGCCTGGCCGGGGACGATGGGGGTGAAGGCTTCCTTCTGGCGGGTCAGCGTGTTGTAGATGTGCAGCATTATCGGGAGGGGTAGGTGAATTCGGCCAGCCGCCGGTACAGGCGTTGCGCGTCCAGGGTACGGTAGAGAAAGCCCAGTTCGGGTCCATCGTGGCGCCCGGTGAGCGCGGCCCGCAGCGGCATGAACAGGGCCTTGCCCTTGGCTCCGGTGGCCTGCCTGAGCACGGCGAGAAACCGGTCACCATCGGCGCCGGCCTGCTCGGCGGCATCGATGGCGGCGAGGAAAAAGCCCTCGCCGGCCTGCCGGGCGGCATCGGCCGCGGCCAGCTCCAGCGCCAGCGGCTCGTCGGTGAAGAGAATGCGCGCCCAGGCATCCGCCTCCCCGGGGAACAGGCAGTTGCTGCGCACCAGATCGAGGAAATCAGCCATCCGCGCGGCCGGCACCAGCACCCGGGTCTCGGTGCGCAGCCAGTCCGTCAGCGTGCGGTCGCCGGCCGCGCGGATGGCCAGCGACTGCCAGTGCAGGAGATGCGCGGGATCGAAGCGGGCGGGCGACTTGCCCAGGTGGGCGATGGCGAAACCGGCCTTCAGGCCGGCGAAATCCAGCAGCACCTCGCTTTCGTAATGATGCCCGAGGCGCGCCATCATGTTGAGCAGGGCGATGGGCAAGTAGCCTTCGCCGCGCAGCTGACCGAGGCTGCGGCTGCCATTGCGCTTCGACAGCGGCGTCCCGTCGTCGCCCAGGATCAGGGCGGTATGGGCATAGGCCGGCACGGGCAGCCCCAGGGCTTCCAGAACCAGGATCTGGCGCGGCGTGTTGGCCAGATGGTCCTCCCCGCGCACCACCTGGGTCACGCCCATGAGGGCATCGTCGATGGCGTTACAGAAGAAGAAGGCGGCGCTGCCGTCCGCGCGGCGGACGATGAAATCGCCGATATCGTCGCTCCGGAAAGTCTGGGTGCCGCGCACGCCGTCTTCGAAACGCACCGTCTCGCCCCGGGGCACCCGGAAGCGCAGGGTCGGCTGGCGACCTTCGGCGGCCAGGCGTGCCCCCTCCCCGGCCGACAGCTGGGCGCACTTGCCGCTGTAGCGCGGCGGCTTGCCGGACGCCAGCTGCACCTTGCGCGACACCTCCAGCTCGGTGGCCGAGCAATAGCAGGGGTAGGCCCGCCCCTGCTCGGCCAGAGCCGCGTAATACCCGGCATAGAGGGCACCCCGCTGCGACTGGAACCACTGCGGGTCGGGGTCCGCGCTATCCGGCCCCTCGTCCCAGTGGAGGCCCAGCCAGCGCAGATCCTGCAGCAGTTCCTCGACGAACTCGTGGCGGCTGCGCTCCCCGTCCGTATCCTCGATGCGCAGCAGGAAGGACTCGCCGGCGAGGGCGCTGAACAGGGCGGTGCGGGCATTGCCGATATGGATCAGGCCCGTAGGACTGGGCGCGAAGCGGGTCTTGGCGGCGGTCATGGTGGCTGGTGCGGGCTGGGAGGCGGAATCTAGCAATGATCGCGGCGGCGGCGCAATGGCGGGTCCGTTTCGGGTGAATCTTGCGGCGGTCGGCCGGTTCAGGTCTTGCGCCAGCGCCAGTGGCCGGCCTCGCCGAGTTCCAGCACGGCATCGTACTGCTTGGCGTGGTCGTCGCGGTCGCGCTTGCCGAGATGGCCCATGGTGATGAGGGTGATGTCGTGCTCCTGCATCAGCTTGAAGATCAGGTCGCGGACCTCGACCGCCAGATCGCGCCCGGGATTGGCCATCACCGCGAAACGCGGTTTCGCCAGCAGGATGCGCGCGAAGGACACCAGGCGCTGCTCGTGGGCGGACAGCAACGTGTCCCAGTCGTGCTCGACATCCAGCCCGCCCGCGCGGCCGATGATTTCCGCGGCGTTGAGCAATCCCAGCATGGCGTGGATCTGCGCGTCGCTGGGCGACACCTGCGCATGCACCGGCGTCAGCGACTGCCGCAGGGTGCCGGGCGGCAGATAGGGCTTTTCGGGCAGGAACAGGATGGCGTCCAGCGCCGGCCGCCGGACCAGGCCCTTGCCGGCATCGTAGATGCCCGCCGTCGCCTTGAACAGCGCATCGCGGGCAACCTCGTCGCCGGTCACCAGGACCCATGTCCCATGGGGAATGCGGACATTGAGATCCTTGACCAGCACACGCTTGTCGCTGGGCGAGAGCAGGGTCAGCTTCTCGTAGACGATTTCGCCGTCTTCCTCGCGGACATCGAGGCCGGACACCGTCTCCGTCTGGGCCAGCTCGATCACGTACCAAAGGTTGATCAGCCGCTGGATCACCGCGGCATAGGAGGACAGCGACTGGAACTGGGTGACGATCAGCGAGAAGGCGCCGACCAGCGTCGCAAAGGCCATGGCCGACTGGGTGACGACGCCGAACTCCACCCGGCCCTGGATATAGAGCGGCGCCACCAGCAGGACCGGGATGATCTGGATCAGCCAGTTGTAGCCGGTGGTGAAAAAGCCGAGCCGGCGATTGACGCCGATGATGGCCAGGAAATTGTCCGTCAGTTCCTGGAACTGCCGCAGCAGGCGTGGCCTGATGCCGGCCTCGTGGTGTAGCAGCGAGATGGATTCGGCCTTTTCCCGCACGTGGATCAGGCAGGAACGGAAGGCGGCCTCCTTGTCCAGCTGCTTGTAGTTGAGATCGACCAGCGGGCTGCCCAGCCGGACGGTGACGTAGGAACCGACGAAGGCATAGGACAGGGCCGCGCCGAACAGCCATGGGTTGATCATCCACAGCACGCCCGAGAACGCCACGACCGTGAAGACGCCGTTCAACACCATGAGGATGAACGACAGGGTCACGGTGGTGAAGGCCTTCACATCGTCGGCGATGCGCTGGTCCGGATGCTCGACGCCGCTCTGGCGGATGAGGTCATCGTTCATCCGGTAATAGGTGGGAGGCGTCACATACAGCTTGATGAACTCGGTGGTCATAAACTGGCGCCAGACCAGGCCAAGCTTTTCCTCGCAATAGCGCAGCACCACGGCCACTACCGTGGAGGCGGCAAACACCAGGACGTAGTAGACCGCCTCGCGCATGAACACGTCGGTGTTGCGATCCGCCAGCGCGGTCATGAAATCGCGGCCGACATAGCTGTTGAGGATGTTGAGCACGTTCACGCCCACCAGCAGCGCGATCAGGGCAATGAACAGCGTCAGGGCCGTGTTACCGTACTCGGAGCGCCGGAAATTGGCGATCAGCCGATGGAACAGTCCCCAGCCCTGTTCATTGATGGGAAGTCGGAACATGCGGATTCAGCCCGGTTTGCGTTCAGCCCGATGGTTAGCTGGTAGGATATTAACAGTGACGCTGGGCGGGGAGCGAATCTTGCGCTCCACCTCGCCAGCGACAGCGTTGCCGCGGCGTCCCCCCGGGGCTCGCGCCCGTACTGGCAGCGCGGGCCGCCTGTCGTGCGCCCGATCCCCAACCCGAACCCCAAGGCCGCGAACTGCCGCACCCGACTCTGGAGCTATGCCCATGCACGCCAAACTGGCCCGGAAACTCGCCCTCTGCCTGCTGCTGACCAGCCCTGTCCTGCCTCATCCGGCGCATGCCATCGCCTATTGGGGCACCTATGGCGCGACGCTCTGGAACACGCCATCCGGCAACTTCACCGATGAGGACTGGCAGCTGTTCGAAAGCACGCTGCAGAAAACCCTGGACACCGCGCCGGACGGCCAGCCGATCGCCTGGTCCAACCCGGCGACCAAGGCGTCCGGTGAATTTACCGTGCTGAAGACCGTCAAGCGTGGCGATCGCGACTGCCGGCAAGTCAAGATCATCGGCATGGCCCGCGGACTCCGGCGGGTCACCGGCATCGCCTTCTGCCACGAGGACGACGGCAGCTGGAAGGCGGTCTCCGGCAAGGGCCGGCAATAGACCGGACGGCGCCTCTCCCCGACTCGCCGCATGGTCCACAAGCAGCCCGCTTATTACCTCCAGCACCTGGCCGACGACATACCGGCCGGCATTGTCGTGTTCCTGGTGGCGCTGCCGCTGTGCCTGGGCATCGCCCTGGCCTCGGGCGCGCCGCTGATGGCGGGCATCGTCACCGGCGTGGTCGGTGGCGTGCTGGTCGCCTGGCTCAGCGGTTCGCAGCTCAGCGTCAGCGGCCCCGCCGCCGGCCTGACCATGATCGTCTCGCAAGCCATCGACGCGCTGGGCAGCTACCCGGTGTTCCTGTCCGTGGTGGTGCTGGCCGGCATGATCCAATTGCTGCTGGGCTTCCTGCGGGCCGGCGTGATCGGAGCCTATTTTCCCTCGGCGGTCATCAAGGGCATGCTGGCCGCGATCGGCCTGATCCTCATCCTCAAACAGATCCCCCATGCGCTCGGCTACGACGCCGACTTCGAGGGCGACGAGACCTTCCTGCAAAGCGACGACCACACCACGCTGACCGAACTGCTGTATTCGGCCCAGGCCCTTTCACCGGGCGCCATGCTGGTCAGCGGTGTTGCCCTGGCCATCCTGCTACTGTGGGAAACCCAAGCCATACGTCGCCGACGCTGGCTGGCCCTGGTGCCGGGGCCACTGGTCGCCGTCGTCTGGGGCGTCTGCTGGCAGGCTTTCAGCCGCATCCACGCGCCGGAATGGGCCATCGCCGAAACCCATCTGGTGAACCTGCCCAGTGTCAGCGGACTGCGCGAGGTCGCCAGCCAGTTGCCGGGGCCGGACTTCAGCCAGTGGCGCAATCCACGCGTCTACCAACTGGCCCTGACCCTCGCCATCGTCGCCAGCCTGGAAACCCTGCTCAGTCTGGAGGCCGTGGACAAGCTGGACCCCCTGAAACGGGTGGCGCCGACCGATCGCGAGCTCAAGGCGCAGGGCATCGGCAACCTGGTCAGCGGCCTGCTCGGTGGCTTGCCCATGACGGCCGTGATCATCCGCAGCTCGGCCAACATCCAGGCGGGCGGCAAGACCCGGGTCGCCTGCTTCGTTCATGGCGCGCTGCTGCTGTCGAGCGTGCTGTTCCTCGGCCGCTACCTGAACCAGATTCCCCTGGCCAGCCTGGCCGCCATCCTGCTGCTGACCGGCTACAAGCTGTGCAAGCCGGCCCTGCTGCGTGAGATGCACGCCAAGGGCGCCAGCCAGTTGGTGCCTTTCCTGGTCACGGTGGTCGCGATCCTGCTGACGGACCTGCTCAAGGGTATGGCCATCGGCCTGGTGTTCGGCGTCTATTACGTGATCCGCAGCAATTTCCATTCCGCCATCGTCCTGACCCAGAACGGCCGTCACTATCTGCTGCGGCTGCAAAAGGACGTCTCCTTCCTGAACAAGGCGCCGCTGCGGCAGGCGCTCGACCGCGTCGACGGAAACAGCTATGTCATCATCGACGGGACACGCGCCCAGTTCATCGACCATGACATCCTGGAAACACTGGAGGATTTCATCGTCAACGCGGTCGACAACAACATCCGGGTCGAGCTGAAAAATGTCAACGGCATCAGCTACCTGCCCATGCCGCTGCCGCCTGCCGGCACACCGGCCACCGGGCCCTGACCCGGCCATCCGCTTCCCAGCCATCGAGGAAACCATGCGATCCCTGCTTTTGCCCCTGTCCTGTATCCTGAGCCTTTCACTCGCCGGGCCCGTCCTGGCCACACCCAAGAAAACGGAGAAACAAGCTGTGACCACCCCCGCCCCCCAAGTCAAACTCGAAACCAGCCTCGGCGACATCGTCATTCAGCTGGAGGCGGGCAAGGCCCCGGTGACGGTCGAGAACTTCCTCGGCTACGTCAAGGACGGCCACTACGACGGCACCATCTTTCACCGCGTGATCGCCGGTTTCATGGCCCAGGGCGGCGGCTTCACCGAGCAATGGGCGCAGAAACCGACCAAGGCGCCGATCCGGAACGAGGCCGACAACGGCCTGCACAACAAGCGCGGCACCATCGCCATGGCGCGCACCTCCGATCCGCAATCGGCCACCGCGCAGTTCTTCATCAACTATGCGGACAACGCCTTCCTCGACTACAAGAGTCCGACGCCGCAGGGCTGGGGCTATGCCGTGTTCGGCGAGGTCGTCCAGGGCATGGACGTGGTCGACAAGATGGCCAGCGTGCCGACCGGCCGTGGTGGTCCCATGCCCAGCGACGTTCCGCAGACCGCCATCGTGATCAGGAAGGCCAGCGTCGTCGCGGCCCACTAGCCCGCTGCGGGATCGGCACAGCGACCGTATGGCCCTGCGGCCGGAAGCGCTGTTCATCTCCGACCTGCATCTGACGGCCGACCGCCCGGCCGTGGTGGAGCGCTTCCTGCGCTTCTGCCACGGCCGGGCGGCGGGTGCGGAGCGGCTCTACATTCTCGGCGACCTGTTCGACGCCTACCTCGGCGACGACAACGAGGCCTGGCCCCACGACGCCATCCGCATGGCCCTGCGGCGCCTGAGCGACGCCGGCACGGCGGTCTTCTTCCAGCATGGCAACCGCGACTTCCTGCTCGGCGAACGCTTCTGCCGCGCGACCGGCACGACCCTGCTGCCGGAGGCGGCGGTGGTCGACCTCTACGGCACCCCCGCCCTGCTCCAGCATGGCGACCTCCTCTGCACCGACGACCTCCAGTACCAGGCGGCCCGGCGACGGGTCCGCTCGCCGGCCTGGCAGGCCCACGCGCTGGGCAAGCCGCTGTGGCTGCGCCAGCTCTACGCCCGCTGGTACCGTTTCAAGAGCGGCCTGGACAAGGGCGGCAAGACGCGGGAAATCATGGACGTCAACGGCGACGCCGTGGCCGAGGCCTTTCGCCGGCACGGGGTACGCCGCCTGATCCACGGCCATACCCACCGGCCCGGCCGCCAGGTCATCACCATTGACGGCATGGCGGCGGAACGGTGGGTGCTGCCGGAGTGGAATGGGCGGGAATGGCTGCTGGTGGCCGATCGCCGCGGCCTGCGGGAAGAGCCCCTGGCCTGACCGGCAAGCGTCCAGAACCGTCTAGGGCGCGGCAGCGCCCAGCCCGTCCAGCCGCGCCAGCTCGGTCTCGCTGAAACCGGCCTGGCGCCGGGCCGCCCGGTTGAAGGGACCCCGCACCCCGCCCTGGATATAACGCCGGATGAGCGCAAAATAGGTCTGCTCGGCATCCAGCCCGCGCGCGCCGGCGACATGCCGGAACCAGCGGCTGCCCAATGCCACGTGGCCGATCTCCTCGCGCAGGATGAGTTCGAGCACCGCCACGCTGTCCGCATCGCCCGCCGCCCGCAGCTTGTCAATCATGGCCGGCGTGACATCCAGGCCGCGCGCCTCCATGAAGCGCGGCACCAGCGCCAGCCGGTGCAGGACATCGCCGGCGGTCTGCTCGGCCAGTTCCCACAGCCCGCGATGCGCGGGCAGGTCGCCATAATCGGCGCCCAGCGATCGCAGGCGCGCGCGCACAGCCTTGAAATGGCGGGCCTCCTCGATCGCCACGCCCAGCCAGTCGCGGTAGAAAGCGTCCGGCAGCCCGCGGAAACGGTAGGCGATGTCCCAGGCCAGCAGGATGGCGGTGAATTCGATGTGGGCCACGGCATGCAGGAAGGCGATGCGTCCCTCCGGGGTATGCAGCGACCGGCGCGGCAGTTCACGCGGCTCGACCAGCAGCGGGCGCGGCGGAAAACGCACGGCATCCGCCGGCACCGGCGGTTCGGGGACATCGAAACGGAGCTCGCCACCCGCCAGCCAGCCTTCCGCCGCATGGGTCGCCGCCAGCTTGGCCTCGATCTCGGGTTGCAGCAGGCAGTCGCTCGCCAGCCGGTGAAAATGCATGTGGGTCATCGTGAATCGGGTGAATGCGGATGCCGGCGCTGTGCGAGCAAGGGCCAGCCCCCAGTCCGGGCCGGGATAGCCTGTCGGCGGTATACAATTCGCTGACCGAATCCGGCAACAGCGCAGCGATGACGCCCGACACCTACCGCCCCCGCCTCCCCGACCGGCCCCGCCGACTCCAGCGCAACACCCACCGCCGGCGATTGGGGGGCGTCTGCGCGGGCCTTGCCGATTATACGGGCTGGGACGTCAACCTGATCCGCTTCCTGTTCCTGCTGTCGATGTTCTTCGGCGGCCTGGGCATGGGCATCTACCTGGCGCTCTGGCTGGCCTTGCCCAGCACCGAGGAACTGCCGCTGCCGCGGGTGTCCTGGTCGCTGCGGCGCCAACTCGGGCGCCTGCGGAAGCAGGTGAGGCGCATCAGTCGCAAGCACGACGCCCTGGTCGCCGACCCGGTCCTGGCCTGCTTCGAATCGGTGAAGCTGATCGCCGCCGACTTCGAGGCCGACAGCCCGCACCCCGCGGACGACCGGCTGCGTCAGCTCGCCCTGCGGCAATTCCCCTGGCTGCTGGACAGGATCCTGGCGATGCCGGCGCAACCGTTCCGCGGCCAGCCATCCGCCGCCGCCGAGGCCGTGCTCGAACAGCTGGCCGCGCTGGGTCAGAGTTTCGAGGCGGCGGCCCGCGCGGTCGTGGAGCGCGATTTCCTCGCCAGCCTCGGCCAGCCTCGGCCGGACACGCCGGAACTCGCGGCCTGGCGCCAGACGCTGGCGCCCCTGGAGGCGCAATTGCGGGCGCGCAGCGGCACCGACACCCTGGCCGTGCTGGAGGGCATCGCGGACAAGCTCGGCTTCCTGCTGCAGCGGCTGGAGCAGCGCCCGGAGGACCGGGACGTCCTCGACCTGCGCCCGCACGAGATACGCAAGATCGCCTTCGAATATCTCCCCGACGCGCTGAGCGAGTATCTGCGGCTGCCCGCCGACCTGGCCCGCACCGCCAGGCTCCGGGGCGGCAAGACCGCCGAGGAGGCCCTGGGCGATCAGCTGCGCCTGCTCGACACCACCCTGCACGACCTGGCGAAAAGCCTGTTCGAAAGGGATGCGACCGGCCTGCTCGTCCACGGGCGCTTCCTGCGGGAAAAATTCGCCGCCCAGCCGTTTCGGCTGACCGATTCCCCCACGTCGGAACCTGCCCCATGAGTGCCTACGCGATCCACCATGCCTCCCTGGTCGTCCGCGACCTCGCCGCGGCCAGACCCTTCTATGAAGACATCCTCGGCCTGGCCCTGTCGCCGATGCGGCCCGACAAGCCGTTTCCGGGCGTCTGGTACCAGGTGGGCGAGCAGCAGATCCACCTGCTGGTCTGCCCCGAGGCGCTGCAACCGGAAATCCGCGACGTCTACCCCGGCATGCAGCGACATGTGGCCCTGCGGGTGCGCGATCTCGACGGGTTGCGGCAGAAGCTGGCGGCGGCCGGCATCGCCTTCGAGGCCAGCCGTTCGGGCCGCCCGGTGGTCTTCTGCAAGGACCCGGACGGCAACAGCTTCGAGCTAATCGGCGATTGAGCCCGCCACGCCGCAGGAGGACTCTCCGGCATCGTGCCAGCCGGGATCGGCGTCGATGAGGTATTTCTTGGCACGGAAACGGCGCAGGGTCGCCTCGGCATCGTCGAGATCGCGATTGGCCCGGGCCACCCAGTCCTCGCCCCAGTAGAAGTTGCAGGAGGTCTCGGCGCGCAGCAGGCGCCAGTGGGCCTCCTCCAGGACGGATTGTTCCTGCCCGCCCAGCTCGCGCTGGC
Organism: Methyloparacoccus sp. NF-16; assembly: GCF_056880625.1. Lineage (NCBI taxonomy): Bacteria > Pseudomonadati > Pseudomonadota > Gammaproteobacteria > Methylococcales > Methylococcaceae > Methyloparacoccus > Methyloparacoccus sp. NF-16. The sequence goes on from NZ_CP174130.1 coordinate 1,758,699, forward strand.
CGGCGGCCTGCATGGCATCGTGCACCTCGGCGCTGACCACGGCCAGGCGGTCCAGCGTGTGTTGCTGGGCTTCCGAGCCGGTCCACTGGGCAAACTCCCGCCCGTCGTGCCATTCGGTGTTCCAGGCGCCGGTGGTGACGGTGACCTCGCCCAGGGTGCCGAAGCGATCCAGGTAATCCGACAGGAAGACCGGCCGAATGTCGCCGCCGTCACGCGCATCGTCGAGCAGGTGACGGTAGAACCCGCCCCAGAAATTGGCCTCGTCGTCGGTATTGCGGAACCAGGCGCCGTTCTCGCCATCGCAGGCGGTCGTGACCAGCGGCTCGAAATCGCAGTGGCCGGTACGCTCGGCCACCAGTTGCTGGAAGGCCGGGTAGTCCAGCCCGTCGGCCATGGCGCCCGAGAGCTGGCGATCGCGGACGACGACGATGATCTCATCGCTGCCCAGGCGGGCAATATGCGGGCGGTACAGCCGTTCCGCCTCGGTCATCGGCGTCAGCGCACGCACATGCTCGCAGTCGACCAGCACATAGCGATACCCGAGGCGCTTCAGCAGCGGAATCAGGGTCATCGAGAACCCCATTTCCGGTGGCCAGAAACCCGGGAACGCTTCCCGCCAGAACAGATGCCGGGCGATACCCTGCCAGCGCTGCAGATGCTCTTCGCGATCGGCCTCCGGAATCAGCGGCAGGATCGGGTGGTAATAAGCGGTACCGAGAATGTCGATAATGCTCCGGTTTTGCAGATGCCAGAGCAGCGCCCCGCAATCAACGATACCGTAGACATTCTGCTGGAAGACGGGACAGGACAGGGTTTCCAGCAGGCTGCCGGACGGCGACAGGTGAACGCGGGCCGTGTCTTCGTAAGCCCAGAGAAAGCGGGCGATGCGGTCGTAGGCGTAGAGAATCTCGCGCGCCTCCCAGGGCTTGCTGGCCAGGAGCTGTTCGAGATTGCCGTGTGGCTGGTGCAGGTTGAGGACAAGCGCGTGATGGACGACAGGCATGCGTATTACCGTAATCTTGAGCCGGGCAAGGCCATGAATGTCATGGAAACGGGACAGCCCGCCCCAGGATAGGGAGACGGGTGTGCAAAAAACCCCAATTATGAAGGCGATGCACCGGAAAGGGGACCTCAAACTCCTAATTTTGGGCATATCAGCCGGTAACAGACTTTTTACACCCACCGGCATCGCTGTTACAGCGGGGGTTTGCCGCGGAGCTTGGCCGGCCGGACGCGAAACCCGGGCCTTGCCACGGCGGAAAGCCCATGCCTTGCGCGGTGGCGGCCGGTCACGTAACGTATGAGCTTGTCTGCCCGAGCCTGGATCGACCCGGCCACCGGCCGGCCCGCATACCCCACCCCATGGGCCTCACGCCATCGAGACGCATCTTGCCACGATACCCGCATGCTGCTGGAAACTGAGGCGAAAAATCTCTTTGCCCTGCTGAATCCCCGCCTCGTTCCCGGCGCCGGCCTGGTCATCCAGTTCATCGCGGCCACGCCGGGCGAGGGTACCTCGACCCTGTCCCGTGACTTCGCCCTGGTCGCCAGCCGGCATACCCGCTACCCGGTGCTGCTGCTCAACCTGGACCTGAACGACAGCGCGCACGAGCAAGGTTTCGGCGACCTGGTGCGTCAGCCAGCCGATACCGTTGACCCGCTGGCCAGGCCGGCGGCGATCGATGCCGGGCTGCTGTACCAGGCCGGCGGCCATGACCGCGATTACCGCCTCGACTTCATCGCCACCGGCAGCAGCGCCCTGTACTACAGCCGCCTGCGGGGGTACAAGCCCGATGCCCTCTGCCTGGCCAACTCGCCGGACTTCTGGTCGGCCGTGCGCGAACGGTTCGTGCTGACCATCGTCGATTCGCCGCCGGCCTCCGCGTCCTTCGATGGCATCAGCGTCAGCGGCAGCATGGATGCGGTGGTCATCGTCGTCGCTGCCGAGGCCACCCGCGCGCCCGTGGTGGCCTCGCTCAGCGAGCGCCTGCGGGCCCAGGATGCCCCCCTGATCGGCACGGTACTGAACAAGCGGCGGTTCTACATCCCGCAGCGCGTCTATCAGTGGCTGGAGAGGCTGTAGATGGCGCTGCGGCCCGCCCACCCTTCGCCAGGGCATGGCGAACCTGGCCGGACGCGCCTGAGCGGACCTGGCGGCAAGCCGTTCGCGCCGATCCGCTGCCCCTTGATCCTGACGCTCGGCGCGCTATCCCCGCTGGCCTGGGGCGGACCCGGCGACGACCATCCCGGCGGCTATTTCATCACCCCGCCATCCTATGGTCACGCGCGACCGGAAGAGGCGCACGGCGGCTGGCTGGCACCGGACGCCGACGCGCCGTCGCCACCGTCGCACTCCTACACGGCCACGGATAACATCCAGGACCCACCGCCGCCCTTCGTCTACCTGGTCGGACGCAAGCGGCGCGATCTGGCCGGTGTGCACAGATTCCAGCAGGAAGACCAGATCCTCGATACCTGGCTGCGGTTCTACCCGCGCAACCTGAAGTTCGCCCTCAAGCAGGGCTCGGGAACACCGCGCTGGCCGGCCATCCAGTCCATGCGCCTGTATACCCGGGGTGGCTTGCCCTACAAGCAATGGGACACCCTGCCCGGCAGCCAGCACCCCGTGCTGCAGGTGGTCTCGGAGGGCCGTGTCGTCAACCGCGCGGATGGCTCCATCGCCGACTTTCGCCCTGTGGGTCCCAGCGTCGTCGACCTGTTCATCGGCGATGACGGCAGCATCGCCAGCCGCCACATCCCCCTGGAACTGGAAATCGTCACCCTCGACGGCACCCTCCGGTTCGCGGTCCAGCGACGAAGCCTCCACGATAACCGCGCCGATTGAACCGGGACCGACCCATGGCTTTGCTCATCGCCCCCTTCCGCCGCATCCGCTGGCTGCCGGCGCTCGCCCTTCTGCTCCAGGCTTACGGGTGCGCCCACCTGGAGCCCGTGGAACGACCGCCGGAAAAACCCGAGGCCTGGAACCAGCGGGAGGCCGAATACACCCTGCTGCCCGGCGACGAACTGGACATCAAGCTCCTGTACAACCCGGAATTCAGCGACCGCGTAATCGTGGCGCCCGATGGGCTGGTGCACCTGGATCTGATCGGCGCGGTCAACGTGCTGGACAAGACGCCGGGACAGGTCGCGGAGGACGTGCGGCAGCGTTATGCCCGGGAGCTGAGGCACCCCGATGTCAACGTGACGCCGCGCATCTTCGGCTCGCAGGCGATCTTCGTCGCCGGCGAAGTCAACAAGCCCGGCATGCTCAAGCTGGCCCATGGCATGTCGGTGCTGCAGGGCGTCATGGAGGCCGGCGGCCTGCTGGAAACCGCCAACCTGGAGCAGGTCATCCTCTTGCGTCGCACGCCCCGGAACACGTCGATGCTGAAAACCCTCAACCTCAAGGACATCCTGGAAGGCAAGACGCCCGCGGCCGACATCCCCCTGCACCGTTTCGACGTGGTCTTCGTACCGCGGTCCGACATCGCCGAGGCCGATGTCCGGGTGTCCCAGTATGTCGACAAGCTCATCCCCATGCAGAGGCAGCTGTTCATCGGCTACTACCCCGGCCTGGTCAACTGAGGCGTGTTCCCGGCGCGCCTAGCGCTTGCCCGTCTCCTCGGTGGCGGGGGCGGCGGGCAGGCAGATCCCCGGTGGCGTGAACGCCGTCTTGAAATAGCAGCGATAGCCGGGCAGGCAGTCCACCCCCAACTCGCAGCTGTCCCCCGGCTTGCGCGTTGCCAGAGGCCGCGGACGCGCCTCCGGTTTCGATACCCTGAAATCCGTCGACGGCACCCAATCGGCGCATTGCCCCTGGGCATAGGCCCCCGGCAGATACAGGCAATGGCGGTTGGGGCAATCCAGGTCCGAACGGCATCCGGTGGCCCAGGCGATCTTCGCCAGCAGCAGCCACGAGGCAGCCAACAGCCGAGCCCGCCATTTGCCTGCATACCGCCTTATTTCCACAGAGGACCGATACGACATCCCGGTAATGCTCCTCGCGTCATCGCCTGGAAGTAGCGCAGCGCGGCTGTCCCGGCTCATCGATCCTGCCGCTGCGCGGCAGCGGTAAGCCGGAAGCCACCGGGCCAGCCCGGAAAGCGCCAGGCTCCCGCGCCCCTACTGCCTCTTTTCGGCTTCTTCCCTGGCGTCAGCAGGATATTCCAGGCGATCCGGCGCATACCGATAGAGCGGCTGGCTCGGGGCGCGGGTAGTCGTGGTGACCGGCCGCGGGGCGACCGGGACCGGCGCCTGGGTCCGCACCGGGCGATCCTCCGGCTTGGTCAGCACGGGATAGACACCGCTGCGCTGATAGCTGAACTCGCCGAGCGGGCGGTTGAAGGTAAAGCCCGCCGGTCCCACCACCAGCGCGTTGCCGACGCGCAGGAAGGCGTCATGCGGCGGCGCGGCAGAGGCAATGGCGGTGAAGGGCGAGGTCGCCACCAGCAGCCCTACCCCGCCGATGGTCATGGCCAGGCCGAACGGGCGCAGCAGCAGGAGGTCGGCCACCACGCCGGGCGCGCCGAGGTTACGGCCACGGCCATAGCCATAGGCATTGCCGTAGTTGCCGCTGTCGTCATAGGTGCTGGCGGAGGTCGGCGGATCGGCGGCGGCGGGCCCGGCGGTGTTCAGTCCCAGCGTCAAGGCCAGCAGCGCAGTGCGTGTCAGTGTCTTCATGTCGTCCCTAATGGCGCGGACCGCGTCCGGTCCCGTTGAACAGCTTCCGGGACCCGCCCGGAACCGATGATTAAGCCCGCGCAGTGTAGCAAGCTCCGATGGCGGCCGTGTCGTCTCGCCGACACCGGCCCCGGTGGCGCCGCCCAGGGCAACAGGCGCCCCCGCGGTCGCTACGGATCTCGCCGGTCGCCCGGCCGGGTGGCGCCTGGCGGGTTTTTGCGGGCGGCTGGCCGGCTTCTCCTGTAATCTGCGCTTCCTTTTCCCAAACCCAAAGCACAGGAGCTGCGAGATGAGCGACTTGATCGTGATCGGCTACGATGACCCGTTCAAGGCCGAGGAAACCCGGCTGAAGCTGGCGAAGATGCAGAAGGGCTATCTGATCGACCTGGAAGATGCCGTGGTGGCGGTCAAGGACCGGGACGGCAAGATCCGGCTCAACCAGGCCTACCCGCTGACCCAGATGGGCGCCGTCGGCGGCGGCTTCTGGGGCGCGCTGATCGGCATGCTGTTCCTCAATCCCCTGCTGGGTGCCGCCGTTGGCGCCGGCGCCGGGGCAATCTCCGGGGCGCTGTCGGATGTCGGCATCAACGACACGTTCATGAAGGATCTGGCCCAGAGCTTCCAGCCCGGCACCTCGGCGCTGTTCGTGCTGGTGCGCAAGGCGACGCCGGACAAGGTGCTGGAGGAACTCCGGGGTGCCGGTGGCCGCATCATCCAGACCTCGCTCTCGCACGAGGATGAGGCCAAGCTGCAAGCCGCGCTGGACGCCGCGAAATCCGCCTGAGACCACCTCCTCCGCTGCCGGCCGGGGGACTGAGCATCCCCCGGCATGCGTCGGCCCGGCGCGGCAGACCCTGCGTCCCGATCCGGCATCCGACCGTCAGCGACCCGGCGCGCCCGGTCGCTGCAGAAAGGCCGGCCCGTGCGACGTTTCCTCCCAGAACGAGCGTCCCGGCAACGGCGCCACCGCCGACCAGGGGCGCGAGGTCAGCGCCCTGATCCAGTCGGCCGGGATGGCGAAATACGCACCGCCATGCCCCGGCGCCAGGAAGGTCGCGAGTCCCGCCAGCCGGCCGCGGGCATCGAACAGGCCGCCGCCGCTGCCACCGAGGGTGAAGAAGGCGGTCGTCTCGATGACACGGCTGCCGCCGAAGGGATGCAGCCGCTTGAGCCGGCCTTCCGAGTAGGACAGCCCGAGGGCCCGTGGAAAACCGTAGAAGGACAGGGGCTGGCCGGCCTTGAGCGCGGCCAGCGGCGCCGGTTTCGCCGATGGCGGGGCCAACCCCGGCGCTTGCAGCAGGCAGAGATCGCGGCTCACATCCACCCGCTCGGCCCGGACCGGATAGCTTTCCGCACCGCGGAACACGCCGATGCGGCCGCCGGTCCGTACCACATGACAGTTGGTCGCCACCGTGTCCGGGCCGACGATGACGCCGGAGCCGAAATACAGCTTGCCGGCCGCGTCCATGCCGCGTATCTGCACCACCGTGCGGGACACGGCAGCGTCGAACCCGGCCACGGCCGGCGCCGCCAGCGCCAGATAGAGTCCGCCGGCCATCCCCCAGCGGGCCAGTTGTTTCATGGTGATTTCCCTCGCATGCCCCAGGACCCGGACTTGGAGAAGGCCATCCCCGGGCGAGTTCCGGCCTCAGTCTTCCAGCCCGGGGATGCCCAGCGACTGGATCACGCGGGCATTGTCGCCGTCCTCGTAGCGCGGCAAGGCGCCCAGGCGATCCCACAGGCGGTAGGCCAGCGCCGCCGTCAGCACGCGGATCGGATAATCGCGCGGCAGGTGCTGCAGGTAGGGCTGTATGGTGAAGAAATCGCGGGCGCCGTACTGGCGCATGATCGACAGCAGGCCGCCATTGCGCGGGCCGATGTTGTAGGCCAGCAGCGCCAGAAACAGGTCGCCGCGCATCTCGTCCAGGTAATGTCGCAAGGTGGCGGCCGCCAGCCAGGCGTTCTGCCGCGGATTGCGGTAATCCAACGTGTCGACGCCGAGCAGACGGCGAATCCGCGCCGCCGCCGCCTGCGGCGGTGCGGTGATCTGGAACAGGCCGCGGCCGCCGTCGCGACTGTCGCGCGGCACGAAGGATGATTCGGCCACGCCGATGCCGACCAGCACGCCGACATCGATACGGTTGCGCCGCGCCGCTTCGCGCATGGGCTGCCCGTAGGGGGGCGTCCGCCGCAGGATGGTCTGCATGACGGCCAGATCGGCCCGGCGGTAGGCGGCATAGACCTGATGGGCGACGGCCGCGCGGCCGGCCTGCTCGACCCCGCCGACCAGGGTGCGCAGGCTGCGCAGGTCGGCCTGGAAATCCGCTCGCCAGGCGAACAGGACGCCGCCCAGGGCCACCAGCAGCGCGGCGAAGGCGGGCCGCCAGGGGCCCGCCCGCAGCCAGCGGGATCGGAGCCGCGACCAGGCCCAGAGGAACAGCGAGCCGGCGATGGCCAGCAGCAGCACCGTGCCGGTAAAGGGCAACAGGCTGTCGGTCAGGCCGGTACCGCCAAACCAGCCTGCCGCCCGGCCCATGACGGCCATCGTGGCGATCAGCCCCGTGAACGCCAGCAGCAGGCCTTCCAGGAACAGGCGCAGGCCGCTCTGCCAGACCGGCGCCCGCGCGGCCGGCCTGACCGGCGGGGGCGCCCAGGTCGTGCGCTGCGGGCGCGGTCTGGCCGGCAGCGGCTTGCCCGGCTGACGCTCCCCTGGCCGTCTTGCCCGAAACGATCGTTTCACCCGCCTGACCCAAAATCCCGCAAAAGCCGGCATGGTAGCAAAGCGGCCCTGGCAGGTTTGCCGGGGCGGCCCGCGACCGGGAAGGCCTCCTCCAGCGGGCGCCGACCGCCTGGCGCGGAGGGTCGCGGGCCATGGCGGCCTGCCGCCAGGCGTCCGGCCCGGGCCGATCCCCCTGCGGTATGATGCGGCGTTGTCGCACCGCATCGCCAGCCGCCATGATGACCCGCCCTCTCCCCCCTGCCGCACGACCACCGGGACGCGGCCGAATCCGTTCGCGATGCGGCGCCGGCTGGCTGATGGCACTGCTGTTGCTGCTCGCGGGAACGCCCCTGCGGGCCGAGGAACCGGACGAGAGCCTGCCGCCGGAGCCGCCGCCACCCCTGGTGCTGGACCATGTCATCGAGCGGGTGGACCGGGTCGAGTTCTACCGCGCGCTCGACTTCGGCCCGCCCGGTAGCGCCTGTTATCCCTGCCTGACCCCGCAGCACATGAAATGTCCGCTGCTCTGCTACCAGCAGATGCCCAGCCTCAGCCTGGTCTGCGCCGCGGCCGTGCGCGGCATCAGCATCGGCCCCTTCGACCGCCGGGCGCGCGGGCGCCTCCTCGAGGAGCTGCTCGCCAGCGATAGCGTCCATTTCGCCACCGCCGCAGGGGAAGAGAGCCTCACGGCATCCCGCATCGCCAGCAGCACCGGCACGGAGGACGAGCATTACGCCATCGACATCGAGGGCTTGCCCGGTTTCAAGAACACCCTGGTCCGGGCGTCAACGGCGACCGAGCAGTTCACCCTGAAGATCGGCCCGCAGCTCTACATCGTGCCGCTGAGCCCCAAGGTCCGGGACGGCTTCTACCGGCTGCTCAGACAGTGTCCGGACTGAGGGCGCGCCGGGAAGCGGATCAGACCCACTCGGTGGGCGATGCCGTGACCCGCCGCTGCACGAGCCACTTGAGGGCCAGCGAGAACGTGACGAACAGCAGGGCGCCCATGGCCAGGTAACGGCCGACCACGGCCAGATCCGCCTGGATGGCGCCGGCGCCCATCAGGCTGGCGGTGATGCCCAGCGGCAGGAAGCCAATGAAGCTGCCGATCCAGAAATCACGATGGCTGACCGGGCTCCAGGCCAGGAGAATGTCGTTGTACAGCCCCGCCAGCGGCAACTGGCGCACCACCAGCACGGAAAACCAGCCGCGGCCGACCGGAGCGCTCAGCGCGCGGAGCCGCGGGTATTTGACCAGCAGGGTCTCGGGACGGGTGTGCCGCGCCAGCACGAACAGCCCATAGGCGCCCAGCAGGCTGCCGAGCTGGCTCCAGGCAAAGCCCCACGCGAAGCCGAACAGCCAGCCGCCCATGACGCAGAACACCAGCCGTGGCAGGCCCAGCGCCGTCGCCAGCGCCGTCGCCAGCACGAACAGCGGGGCCGACCAGGAACCGAAAGCCCGCATCGTGGCTCTCAGGCCGATGCCGGCCTGTAGCCATTCCTGCCAGGGCAGGGTCAGCACCAGCGGGCTGGCCAACAGCAGGACGGCAGTCAACCAGGGCAGGCTTTTCTTCATGAAGGCGGCGATTGGGCAATGAAGCGATGGCGGGACAGGACGGGGCGTGACAGATGCACGCGCGAAGCGTAGCAGATCGCCGGCCTGGGGTCCCTGGAAATCCTCTGTCCCCACCCGGGGACAGACTGTTTCCCCGCTCTGCCGCGCCCGGCCGAAACGCCCGGCAAGCTGCCCTTACGGGCCCGTGCGAGACGCCCCCCGGGATCCGGCCCGGCCCGGATTGGTTGTGAAGGGTGAACCGTCACGGTATAAAGTCGCAAAGCATAGAGACGACGATGGTCACGATGGACCCGCGCAAGATTCCCGACGACCACGCCCCCGAGGCCGCATCCCCGACACCCGGAACCGCCCCAACCTCCCCGGCGGTTCCGCCCGCGCCGGATCCCACCCGCTACGGCGACTGGGAAAAGGCCGGCCGCTGCATCGATTTCTGAACCGGCCCGAGCATCCCAGGACACCCTGATGGCCAGCCTACCGAATCGCCCGCTGTCGCCACACCTGCAGGTCTACCGACTGCCGCTGACCGCCCTGCTGTCCATCAGCCACCGCATCACCGGCGTACTGCTGTCGCTGGGGCTGCTGGCGATACCGGCCGGCCTCGCCGTCGCCGCCTGGTGGCCGGAACGGCTCGATGCGCTGCTGGCACTGTTGCGCACGGGACCGGCACAGGTCGTCTGGTGGGCCTGGCTGTATGCGCTGATGTTTCATGTCTGCCATGGCATCCGCCATCTGCTGTGGGATCTGGGCTTCGGCCTGGAGCGGCAGGGCCTGCTGACGCACAACATCCTGGAAATCGCCGCTTCCCTGGCGCTGACGGGCGGGCTGTTCCTGTTCGCCCGGCTGCACAGCCTGCCGGGTGGATGAGCATCATGCGTGCCGCCGCCCCGCCGTTCGCCCGAGGCCAGCGCCGCTGGCCGCATCCCGCCACCCGGGAATGGCTCGGTGAGCGCCTGACCGCCCTGCTGCTGCTGCCGCTGACGGTCTGGCTTGCCCTCAACCTGGCCGCCCTGCCCGCCTGCGATGCCGCCACGCTCGGGATCTGGATGACCAGGCCCATGCACTACGGACCGCTGCTGGCCTTCCTGGCGCTGACATTGCTGCATGCGCATCTCGGCCTGCGCTGCATCCTGGACGATTACGTGCATGGGCCGCTGGTCAAGCGGCTCGGACTCGGCGCCATCCGCCTGCTGCTGCTGGCCGTGCTGCTGGTGTCGGCCGCCGCCCTCTACGTACGGGCCGGGACAGGCTGATGCCCAGGGCCTACGATCCGATCGAGCACCACTACGATGTCGTGGTCGTCGGCGCCGGCGGGGCCGGGCTGCGGGCCGCGCTGGGCCTGGCCGAACGGGGGCTCAGGACCGCCTGTGTCACCAAGGTGTTCCCCACCCGCAGCCACACGGTGGCCGCCCAGGGTGGCATCAGCGCCGCGCTCGGCAACATGGGCGAGGATGACTGGCGCTGGCACATGTATGACACCATCAAGGGGTCCGACTGGCTGGGCGACCAGGACGCCATCGAATACATGTGCCGCGAAGCCATTCCCGCCATCGTCGAACTGGAACATTACGGCGTGCCGTTCTCGCGCACGGCCGAGGGCAAGATCTACCAGCGCGCCTTCGGCGGCATGACCACGCACTATGGCCAGGGCGCGGCGCAGCGCACCTGCGCCGCGGCCGACCAGACCGGCCACGCCATCCTGCACACGCTGTACCAGCAGTCACTCAAGCGCCGGGTGGAATTCTTCGTCGAGTACGTCACCCTCGACCTGCTCATGGAATCGGGCGAATGCCACGGCGTGCTCGCCTGGTGCCTGGAGGATGGCAGCCTGCACCGCTTCCGCGCCCATCAGGTCATCCTCGCCACCGGCGGCTATGGCCGCGCCTACTTTTCCTGCACCTCGGCGCACACCTGCACCGGCGACGGCAACGCCATGGCGCTGCGGGCCGGACTGCCACTGCAGGACATGGAGTTCGTGCAGTTCCACCCGACCGGGATCTACGGCGCCGGCTGCCTGATCACCGAGGGTGTGCGCGGCGAGGGCGGCTATCTCACCAATGCCGATGGCGAACGCTTCATGGCGCGCTATGCGCCGCATGCCCGCGACCTGGCCTCGCGCGATGTCGTCAGCCGCGCCATCACCATCGAGATTCGCGAAGGGCGTGGCTGCGGGCCGCACAAGGACCATGTGCTCCTGCACCTGGAGCAGGTCGATCCCGCCATCATCGACGAGCGCCTGCCGGGCATCGCCGAGACTGCCCGCGTCTTTGCCGGCATCGACGTGCACCGCGCGCCGATGCCGGTCCTGCCGACCGTGCACTACAACATGGGCGGCATTCCCACCAATTGCCATGGCGAAGTGGTCACCCTGCGCGACGGCGACCCCGAGTCGGTGGTGCCGGGCCTCATGGCCATCGGCGAGGCCGCCTGCGTCTCGGTGCATGGCGCCAACCGGCTGGGCTCGAATTCGCTGCTGGACCTAGTCGTGTTCGGCCGCGCCGCGGCCCACCGCTGCGCCGAGCTGATTCGCCCGGGCCAGCCACATCCGGCACTCGCCCAGGAAGCCGAATCCGCCTGCCTGGATCGCTTCGATCGCCTGCGCCATGCCAGTGGCCAGGAACCGACCGCCGACATCCGCCTGGCCATGCAGCGCGCCATGCAGGGCCATGCCAGCGTGTTCCGCAACGGCCAGGTGTTGCAGGAGGGCCTGCTGCAACTGGCCGGGATCGCCCAGCGCTTCGACGCGGTGCGCGTCAGCGACCGTTCGCTGATCTGGAACACCGACCTGGTCGAAACCCTGGAACTGGAGAACCTGCTGCAGCAATCCCTGGTCACCGTGGCCAGCGCCCTCAACCGCCAGGAAAGCCGCGGCGCGCATGCCCGGGAGGATTTTCCCGGACGCGACGACGACAACTGGCTGAAGCACACCCTGGCCTGGCTGGACCCGCGCCGGCGGCTGCGCATCGATTACCGGCCGGTGCATCTGCATACCTTGACCCCGGAGGTGGCCGCGGTGCCACCGGCCAAACGGGTCTACTGATCCTGTCAACGCCCACGCAACAAGGCCATACCCATGGTGCAGTTCACCCTCCCCGCGCACGCGAAGGTCGTCAAGGGCCAGGATCACCCGGCCCCGGCCGGCGCCACGCGGACGCGGCGCTTCGAGGTTTACCGCTACGATCCCGACAGCGGCGGCAACCCGCGGGTGGACCGTTTCACGGTCGATCTCGACCGCTGCGGCCCCATGGTGCTGGACGCCCTGCTCGGCATCAAGAGCCAGACCGACAGCAGCCTCGCCTTCCGCCGCTCCTGCCGCGAGGGCGTGTGCGGTTCCTGCGCCATGAACATCGATGGCCGCAACACCCTGGCCTGCACCCAGGCCATCGCCGATTGCCGCCCGGTGGTCAAGGTCTACCCCCTGCCCCACCTGCCGGTGATCAAGGACCTGGTGCCGGACCTGTCGCAGGTGTACCGGCAGTATGCCGCCATCGAACCTTGGCTCAAGAACGCGTCGCCGCCCGGCGACCGGGAGCGCCTGCAATCGCATGCCGAGCGGGCGCAGCTCGACGGGCTGGTGGAGTGCATCCTGTGCGCCTGCTGCTCGACCAGCTGTCCCAGCTACTGGTGGAACGGCGACCGCTATCTCGGCCCGGCGGTGCTGCTGCAGGCCCACCGCTGGCTGCGCGACAGCCGCGACCAGGCCACGCAGGACCGGCTGGATAGCCTGGAGGACGCTTTCAGACTGTATCGTTGCCACACCATCATGAACTGCACCGATACCTGCCCCAAGTCCCTGAATCCCGCCAGGGCCATCGCCGAAATCAAGTCCCTGATGGTGCGCCGGCCGCACGACGAATGAGTCCCGGGCGGCTGCGGTGGCGCTGCCGGCGCGGCATGCGCGAGCTGGATCTGCTGCTGACGCGCTACCTGGATACCGCCTATGACCGCGCCGGCCAGGCGGAGCAGGCTGCCTTCGAGGCCCTGCTGGAGCACCCCGACGAGGACCTGTGGCGCTACCTGTTCGAACAGGCGGCGCCTGCGGAAGCCCGGCTGACCGAGCTTGTCGACAAGATCCGCCGCACCGCTGCACCTCATCCCTGAGGCGTCACCGACACTGCGGGTGCTGCTGCGGCTGACCCATGGCCTGGCGATCCTGGCCTGCCTGATGACGCCGCTGCCGCTGTCGGCGCAGGCGTTCGGCGCGGTTGGCATCCTGTTCAGTCTCCACCGTCAGGGGCGACAGCCGGCAAGGGTGCGCGGCCTGACCCTGACGGCGGAGGCTGAGTGGGAAATCGTGCTGCCCGGCCAGACCCTGATGGCGCAACTGGAACCTGGCACCGTGGTCACGCCCTGGCTGGTCATCCTGCATCTGCGGTCGACCGACCGGTGCCGGCTGGCCGTGCCCATCTGGCGCGACGCGGTGGACCCCGAGTCGTTCCGGCGCCTGCGCGTCCATCTCAAGGTGCGGGGATACCAATCCACCGGGACCGCCGGGGATTGAACGGTGGCCTGCCCGGGTTGCCCCGGGCGCCGGAAAACCCGACACTGATGGCCATCCGCCACTTCAGGATCCTCGACCATGAGCGATGCCCTCCATCTCGTATGCCCGGCCTGTCACGCCGTCAACCGCCTGCCGGCCAGCCGGCTCGACCAGCAGCCGAGATGCGGACAGTGCCGCGCCCCGCTGTTCAGCGGCCAGCCCGTGGAACTGACGCAGGCCGGTTTCGCCCGCCAGATCGGCCGCAACGACATCCCCGTGCTGGTCGACTTCTGGGCGCCCTGGTGCGGGCCCTGCAAGGTGATGGCCCCGCATTTTGCCGAGGCGACCAGGCGGCTGGAGCCGCAGGTGCGCCTGGCGAAGCTCGATACCGAGGCGGAACCCGACATCGGCGGGGAGTTCCGGATCCGCAGCATCCCGACCCTGGTGCTGTTCCGCAGTGGCCGGGAAATCGCCCGCCAGTCCGGCGCCCTGGGCGCCGAGGACATCGTCCGCTGGGTGCGGCAACACCTGCCATGAGCCACCGGCCGGCCCTACGGGAGGGCCGGCTTCCCCCCCCCGCCAACATCGCCGGATAGCCCCGCATGCGCAAGCCCGACAACATCCAGTACTGGCTGGACGACAAGCCACCGTTGCAGATCGCCCTGATCCTGGCGATGCAGCAGATGTCCTTCCTGGCGGTCTATCTGGTGGTATCGCCGCTGTTCGCCCATACCCTGAACCTGAGCCATGAGCAGACCCTGCAGCTGATTTCCGGCACCCTGCTGGCCTCCGGTATCGGCGTGGTGCTGCAATCCTGGGGCCGCTGGGGCATCGGCTCAGGCTACTTCTGCCCGCTGCAGGCGACCTCGTCCACCTTCGGCGCCCTGGCCATGGCCAAGATCATCGGCGGCATCGAGGCGATCTTCGGCGCGGTCAGCGTGATCGGCCTGAGCCAGATCGTCTTCGGCCACATGTTTTCCCGGCTGCGCGGCATCTTCAACATCCAGGTGGCCGGCGTGGCGGTCATGCTGATCGGCCTGGGCCTGGGGCACAACGGGCTCAAGCTGATCATGGAGCCACACCCGGGCAGGATAGCCACCGGCAACGACCTCTGGATCTGCTGCCTGACGCTGGGCACCATGATCGCCTGCAATGTCTGGTCCGCGGGGTATCTGCGGCTGTTCTCGGCCTTCATCGGTCTCAGCGTCGGTGTCGCCGCCAGCCTGTGGCTGGAGACCATTCCGGCCGCATCCTGGGAACTGCTGGCGAAAACCCCGCTGTTTCTGGCACCCCGGCCACTGGGCATCGGCTGGCGCCTGGAAATCGAGACCATCGCGCCGGTGGTCCTCACCGGGCTGTTTCTGGCCCTGCATGGCTTCGGCGGCATCACCGCCGCGCAGCGCTTCAACGACGCCGACTGGAAACGGCCCGACATGCCGCTGGTCCGGCAGGGCGTGGTGGCCGAAGGGCTGACCAATGTCGTCGCCGCCGTGCTCAACGGCGTGCCGATCACCTCTAGCGGCGGCGCCGTCAGCCTGGCGGCCGCCACCGGCTGCACCAGCCGCTACCTTGCCTACTGGCTGGCGGCGATCATGACGCTGCTGGCCTTCATGCCCAAGGCGATCCTGTTCTGGGAACTGCTGCCGGAGTCGGTCATGGGCTCGGCGATGATCTTCCTGGCCTGCTTCACGACCATGGCCGGCTTGCAGATCATCGCCTCGCGCCTGCTCGACAATCGCAAGATCCTGACCATCGGCGTCGGCCTGCTGCTGGGCATCAGCTATGAGCCGCTGCGCGAGGTCTTCATGAAGAACGCGCCCGAGGTCCTCAAGCCCATGCTGTTCTCGGGCGTGGGATTCGGGGTGATGGCGGCCGTGCTGCTGTCGGCAGTGTTCCGGCTCGGCGATCACACCCGCCGGCGGCGGACCTTCGATGCCGCGCACAGCTCGATCGCCGAGGTGGCCGAATTCCTGGAGCGTCAGGGCAAAAGCTGGGGCGCGCGGGGCGATGTCGTCCGCCGCTCCGAGTACGCCACCTGGCAGGCCTTCGAGATCCTCACGGAACACGGACTGGTGCAGAGCGAGGACAGCGCCACCAAGCAGATCGAGCTGGAGACCGTGTTCAACGAGTTCTATTTCACCGTCGTGCTGCACTACCATGGCGCCGCGGTGCCCCTGGCCATGCACCCGCCGGCCCACGAGGAACTGCTGGAAAGCGACCTCGCCGTATTGCAGATGGCGGGCTACATGCTGCGCCGGCTGGCCGACCGCGTGGACATCCGTGCGACCGGCGATCAATGCGAGCTGCGGCTGGTGTTCAACGACTGAGGCAGTCCGCCCGCCGGCCGGACCCTGGCCATCCAGCCGCCGACGGGCCTAATGCCAGGATGGCTGCATGACGATGAGGAGCAGGACGAACAGCCCGTAAGCCAGGCCGGGAACGGCAGCGATGGCCAGCACGGCGATGGCGGCACCGCTCCGGCCACGGGCGCGAAGCGCATGGCCGATCGCGAGGATGGCCGCCATACCGGCGAGCAGGAACAGCCAGAGTTCGATATTGAATGCCGACACCGAGCCGTCACCGATGCCGACGAGGAAAAAGACGCCGAGCAGCGCGGCGGTCAGTGCCGCGAACGTGAAGGCGAGGCGATACAGAAGCGTGCTCCGCATCCCTGACAGGTCCTGTCCCCTGACGATGGCCCGGATGGGACGGGACTTGCCACCCGGCTGCCGGCCTCCCGCGGGACGAACCCGCCCGTTCGGCTAGCCAGGGCCGCCCGTACCCCGGGGTGCCGCGCCGCGGCGGCAACGCTCACAGTTCGTTGCGCCAGTACTGTTCCTCCTTGTCGAACAGGCGGTTGGCCTCCGCCAGGCCCCAGGAACCCGCCGGGTAGGTGTGGATGAACTCCCGCTGCGTGGCCCAGTGCTTGAGGATCGGATCGACCACCCGCCAGGCCCATTCCACCTCGTCGAAGCGGATGAAGAGCGTGCGATCGCCCTCCATGATGTCGAGCAGCAGGGTCTGGTAGGCATCCAGCTTGACCTCGTGGCCATGGCGATAGGAGGCGTTCAGCTGCACGGTATGGGTCTGCATGCCGAGACCGGGCTGCTTGGAATGGATCTCCACATGCATGCTTTCCGAGGGTTGCAGGGACAGCAGGATCCAGTTCGGCTCCAGGAACTCCAGCGGCGTCTCGCGGAACAGCTGCTGCGGCGGATGGCGGAAGCGGATGGCGATCATCGATTGCGACTTCGCCAGCCGCTTGCCGGTGCGCAGGTAGAAGGGCACTCCGCGCCAGCGCCAGTTGTCGACATAGAACTTGGCGGCGACATAGGTTTCGGTCACCGAGTTGCGTTCGACGCCGGCCTCGTCCTGATAGCCGGGCACCGAGACGCCGTTGACCACGCCCGGCCCGTACTGGGCGCGAAAGGCATGGGCATGCAGCGCCTGCTTGGGAATCGGCCGGATCGAGCGCAGCACCTTGACCTTCTCGTCGCGCAGGGCATCGGCCTCCAGCGCCGGCGGCGGCTCCATCGCCACCAGGGTCAGCAGCTGCAGCAGGTGGTTCTGCAGCATGTCGCGCAGCGCACCGGCCCGCTCGTAGTAGTCGGCCCGGGTCTCGATGCCGACATCCTCCGCCACCGTGATCTGCACGTGATCGATGAAGTTGCGGTTCCAGAGCGGCTCGACCAGCGTGTTGGCGAAACGGAACACCAGGAGGTTCTGCACCGTTTCCTTGCCCAGGTAGTGATCGATGCGGAACACCTGTTCCTCGTCGAAATGCTCGTGCAGGACCCGGTTCAGCAGCCGCGCGCTCTCGATGTCCTCGCCGAAGGGCTTCTCGACGACGATCCGGTGACGGCCGCGCGGCTTGTTCAGACCGGCCTCGTCCAGGCGGCCGATCACGGTGCCGAAATCGGAAGGCTTGATCGACAGGTAGAACACCGTATTGGCGCAGGCATCCTGATTGCATGTCATCTCGGCCAGCTTCTGGTAGAAGGCCGGATCCTGCACCTCGCCCGAGAGATAGCGGAAGCGTCTGGCGAACCGCTCGTATACGCGGCTGTTGAGATGCCCGCCGACCGCCGCGCGGATCGATTCGAGCAGATTCTCCTGCCATTGCTCGTCGGTCCAGGGCCGCCGCCCCAGCGCCACGACCGTCATCTCCGGCGGCAGGTGGCCGGACACGTCCAGGTGGTAGAGTGCCGGCAGCAGCTTGATCTTGGCCAGGTTGCCGGTGGCGCCAAAGATGACGAAATGGCAGGGAGCGATCTCGCGGGTTTCGTGCAGGGACATGTGGGGATCCTCGGATGATGGCGACAGGCAGCACCGGACGGACGGAACACGGCAACGGCACAGCCCGTCGCAAGCCGGAAGCCGTTCGCGCCGGCCCCGGTAGAATGCCCGGCAGCAAACATCACCCGATCCCGTCCGTCAGCCCCATATTAACCCGCATGTGGCGACATTTAACGTCTCGTTGCCCGAAGATGCCGCTGTCCCGCCGGCAGCGCCGCTGGCGGCTGGGCGGACTCCTGGCCGTCGCCCTCGCCTTTCCGCTGTTCGCCTGGAGCTTCAGCCTGGAAATCAGCGCCGAATTGCTGGCCTGGATCGAGCAGCGGCACGGAACCGAGACGCGCCAGCGTGTCGAACGCTGGCGGACACTGATGACCGCCGGCCAGGCGTGGGACGAGGGAAAAAAGCTGCTGGCCGTCAACGACTTCTTCAACGAGCTGGTCTTCATCGACGACCTCCGCCACTGGCGCCAGGCCGACTACTGGGCCACGCCGCTGGAGTTCCTGACCTCGGGTGGCGGCG
The DNA here is from genome assembly GCF_056880625.1 of Methyloparacoccus sp. NF-16. Taxonomy (NCBI): domain Bacteria; kingdom Pseudomonadati; phylum Pseudomonadota; class Gammaproteobacteria; order Methylococcales; family Methylococcaceae; genus Methyloparacoccus; species Methyloparacoccus sp. NF-16. The sequence goes on from NZ_CP174130.1 coordinate 1,776,968, forward strand.
ACTGCGAGGATTTCGCCATCGCCAAATACTTCACCCTCAAGGCCATGGGCGTCGACGAGGCCAAGCTGCGCATGACCTACGTCAAGGCCCTGACGCTGAACCAGCCGCATATGGTCGTGACCTACTACGACACGCCCGAGGCCATGCCACTGGTGCTCGACAACCTCGCCGACGCCATCCGTCCGGCCAGCGAGCGCAACGACCTGGCGCCGGTCTACAGCTTCAACGGTTCCGGCCTATGGCTGGCCCGCGAACGGGGACAGGGCAAGCGCGCCGGCGACGCCGACCGGGTGGGACTATGGCAAGATTTGCTGCTACGACTCTCCCGGCCGGTCGCGGCGATGACGCCGGTCAGGTCGGGGAATCCATCCAAGTAAGACCTATGACCCTGTCGCGACAGCTCTACCTGCTCCTGGGCGCGCTCCTGCTGCTGGTATTCATCGGCTCGTTCGCCATCAGCCTGAACAACACCCGCGCCTACCTCAACCTGCAGCTGGCCTCGACGGCGCAGGATACCGCCACGTCGCTGGGCCTTTCCGTCTCCACGCAGCTGGCCAAGCAGGATCAGGCCACGCTGCAATCGATGGTGGACGCGGTGTTCGATCGCGGCGACTACCGCATCATCCGGGTGCAGGATACCGCCGGGCGCACCCTCTACGAGCGGCTGGCCCCGCTCGTCATCGATCGGGTGCCGGACTGGTTCGTGCGCGGATTCCCGCTGGAGACGCCGACGGCCGAGGCGCAGGCCATGAGGGGCTGGAGCCAGATCGGCACCCTGCAGGTGGCCAGCCATCCGGGCTACGCCTACCAGCAGCTCTGGCGCGATGCCAGCGGTACCCTGGCATGGTTTCTGGCCTGTACCCTGGTCGGCTTCGCGGTGGGCGGCGGGCTGCTGCGGCTGTTGCTGAAACCCCTGCGGGCCGTCGAAAAACAGGCGCTGGCCATTGCCCGCCGCCAGTACCCGGTGCAGGAAAAATTGCCCAGAACCCGGGAACTGCGGCGCGTCGTGCATGCCATGAACCACCTGTCGCGGCGCGTCGGCCACCTGTTCAGGGCCCAGGCCGCGCTGATCGAAAGACTCCAGCACGACAATTACATCGACCCGGTCACCGGCCTCGGCAATCGCCGCCAGTTCGACCAGCAGCTTGACCACCTGCTGCGCTCGCCCGACGAGTTCGCCGGCGGCAGCCTCCTGCTGCTGGCCTGGCGCGACTTCAAGGCCTACAACGACGAACACGGCTATGCCGCCGGCGATGCCCTGCTGCGCCGGACGGCCGAGGTGCTGGGCGCGACCTGCGGCCCGGTTGCCCGCTTGCTGTGCCGCCTGGGTGGCGCCGACTTTGCCGTCCTGGTGAACGAAACCGGGCGGCCAGCGGTGACTGAACTGGCACAGCGCATCCTCCACGGGCTGCGGCCGGCAACGGAGCATGGCGCCGCGCCCGGTCGGCACCTCGCCGACATCGGCCTGACCCTCTGCCATCCCGGCGAACCGGCCGGCATCATCCTGGGACGGGCGGATCAGGCGCTGCGCGCCGCGCAGCAAGGCGGCGCCGATGCCTTCGCCTGGGCCCACGAAGCGGCCCCGATGGCACCACAAGGCAGCGCCGGCGCGCAGGCATGGCGCCAGCGGATACAGCGTTATCTGGTGGAACATGCGCTCTGCATCACCCTGCAACCGGTCGCCGATACCCGCCAGGCGGGCGGCTGGCTGCATCACGAGGTGCTGCTGCGGGCCCGCGAGACCGATGGCAGCCTGGTGCCGGCCGGCGCCTTCCTGTTCATGGCCGAGCGAACCGGCCTGAGCCAGGCCCTGGACCGGCGGGTCGTCGAGCTGGCCGCCGACTGGCTGGCGTCGGCGCAGCCGCCTGTGCCCGGGCGGATCGCCATCAACCTCAATCCCGCCGCCATCGCCGACGCGCACTTCGTCGACTGGCTGACCGGCTTCGTGGCGGCCCGGAACATCGCCGGCCAGCTGGTTTTCGAGCTGCCGGAGCGAGGCGTGACCCGCCATCCCCGGCAGGTCCGCGACTTCGCCGGGAAACTGGCGAAAGTGGGCAGCGCCCTGGCCGTCGATCATGTGCTCGGGCTGTCCTCCTTCAACGATCTGCGTCCGCTCAAGCCGGCCTACGTGAAACTGGACGGCAGCCATACGCGCAGCCTGCCGGACGACCCCGACAGCGGGCTGCTGATCCAGGCGCTGGCCGGGCTGGCCCATGCCATGGGCGCGCGACTGATCGCCGAGGCGGTGGAAACGGCGGAGCAAGAACGCCAGCTGAAGGCGCTCAACGTGGATGGCCTGCAGGGTTATTGGATCGGCGAGCCACGGCTCCCGTGAGCGACCCGCATCCGCGCCGTCGGCCCGGACTCAAGCGGCGAAGGTGCGCTCGCCGGGCCAGCCGAGCGCCTCGGTCAGTTCGCTCAGGAACACCCGCTCGCCCTCGCTGACGCGCTCGCCACCAAACCCCAGGATGCCGCCCTCGCTGGCAGCCCGGGTCACGCGCTGCGCCAAATCCATCAGGAATCCGGCGTAGGCCTTGGCGTCGTCGGTGCCACGCCTGGCCTGCACGATGGCCAAGGCCGCGCGGCTCTTGCCGACCGCCTGCTGCTGGAGATACGCCGGCATTTCCCCGGCATCGATCGACTGCGCGTCCTGCCGGACCTCCTCCACGGCCGCCCGCATCTCTTCCTGGTCGCAGATCGCCCGCAGCAAGGGATTGTTGCCCTTGAGCGCCTCGACCAGGGCACCGGCCGGGGCGATGGTCTCCTTCAGGGTCCCGAGCAGACCGCTGCCGGAGGCGGTGGTCGCGGCCGCCACGACCCAGTGCGGCGCATTGCGGACGGTGCGCCATTCGGCGGTGGAAAAGTCTGCTCGCGTCGCCATGTCAGGCCTCCTGGTGCATTGCGGATCGTGTGTGAAAGCCGGCCGCCAGGCCAGCGACATCATCCATGCCGGAGCGGCGACATGCCTGCCCGCCACCCGGCTGAAGGATAATGTACACCGTCCCGCCGGCCACCCCGCCCGACAGGGTGCCCCGGAGCGGGTTTCCCTGGCGGGGCGGGGGCGGGGCCGGTCCCGTTCCCTGTTCTTTTCGACAACGGCACACACAATCAGGAGTCCATCATGCGCCACCCGACCATCATGCCCCTCTGTTGCCTGGCTTTCGCCGCCCTCCTGGCGGGCTGCGCCAGCGACAAGCCCCTGCCTCCACCCCAGGCGCCCAAACCCCTGTCCGGCGAGCAGATCCTGCGCGAGAGCCAGGGCATGGCCCAGCTGGGCCAGCGCTACAAGGAAGGGGAAAGCATGGCGCAGGAGGGCGAGAAGCTCATCGAGCAGGCCAACCAGCAGATCGCCGAGGGCCGGCGCCTGATCGATGAAGGCCGGCGCATCATGCAGGAAGCGGAACAGGGCTACGGCGCCATCAAGCAATAAACCCGGGGCCGATGACAGCGGGAACCCGCCGGCGGCTGGTGTAACATGCCCGCCTCTCAGTCTCCGCAGGATAAACCGCCATGCCCGCCTATCCCCGCCAAGAACTCGAAGCCATGGTCGAACGCTGGCTCGCCGCCAATCGCGACTCCGAACGTGCCGGCGACTGGGTGAAAAGCCTGGGCCAGATGTATGCCGAGGACGCCGAATACAGCTGGAACATGGGCCCCAACCGCGAGTTCGTCGCCCGCGGCCGCCGGCAGATCGAGGAATGGGCGCTGGGCGCGCACATGGAGGGCTTCGAGAAGTGGCGCTATCCCTACGACAGCATCCTGATCGACGAACAGCGCGGCGAGGTCATCGGCATCTGGCGGCAGGTCGCGCCGGTCAAGCGCGACGACGGCAGTGATTATGAGGTGGCCGGCCTGGGCGGCAGCTGGTTCCGCTATGGCGGCGATTATCAATGGGCCTGGCAGAAGGACTTCTTCGACCTCGGCAACGTCAAGGCCCTGTTCATGGAACTGGCCGCGGACGGCAAGCTGGAACCGCCGGTCAAGCAGAAGCTGCGTCGTCTGGCCTGGGGATTGAAGTTGCCCGGCGTCGATCCCATCCGGCCGGACCTGAAACCCTGGCAGAAGCTCAAGGGCGTGCTCGCCATGCTCGGGATCGTGCTGCTGGGACGTTGAGATCCACGCGCCGGCGGCCGGCCTCCGGGCAACCTTTGCGCCCGCCCGGGGTCCTACCGCTGCCCGCGGGGTGCGAGCCCTGCCGGCTCGCCATAACCGAGCGCCGGTCCGACAGGTGGTACCGGCGCCATGTCCACCTCACCGCACAGGAGAATGTCATGAGGAAGCAACTGTTGTCCCTGCTGACCGCCGGTTTCATTGCCGGCCTGCTGGGCACCACCCAGGTCCTGGCCGAAGACCACAAGGCCGAGGCCACCAAGCATGCCCTGGCCGCCGCCGAGAGCGGCAAGAAGGGCGATGCGGCCGCCGTTGGCGAGCACGCCGCCGCGGCGAAGACCCATGCCGAGGCGGCGCAGGCCGAGAAGCCCAACGCGCACCTCGATGCCGGCATCAAGAACCTCAACGATGCCATCGAGCATGCCAAGATGGGGCACGCCGACATCGCCGGCGAGGCTGCCGACGCCGCGGCCACCCACCTGAAAGCCGCGGAAAAGTCGTTCTGATCTGACCGGCCGTCCGCCGACACCACCGACCCAATGGCGAGCGGGAACCATCGCTTCCGTTCGCCGTTGCGCATCCTCCGGGATGCCGCCCCATGGCGCGGCAACAACAGCGCCGCGTCCCGGAATTTGCCGCAACTTCCGGTGCACACCACGGAACCTGTTGCGACATGGGCAGTCGAAGGGTTCGTAAGCTCCTCTCTCGAGTCACAGAAAACCCGGTCCCCGCGCCGGGTTTTTTGTGCGCTATAGTCGCTGCCGACATCCGGCACGGCCGCCGCCCAGACCGCCGACCCGATCACACCCTCAAACTTCACCGGGAGGACATCCGATGAAAACGATTCGCTGCTGGTCGCTTGCGCTGCTGCTTGGCGGCATCAGCTCCGCCCTGCTCGCCTATGGTGGCGGCGGTGGCGGTGGCGACAGCTGCCCCGAGCCGCAGTTTTTCCGCGCCACGCCCGCCAACGACGCCGTGGTAACGGCGCTGACCGAGTTCAGCATCAGCGCGTCCGAGAACACCGACCTCGCCAGCCTCGACCTGCGCGTCAATGGTGATAAGGTACAGCCCACCATCACGCCGCAGCGCTCGGGCGACACGCGGATCGAATTTCGGCCGGCATCACCGATCGCGACCGCCGGCCGGGTTCGCATCACCCTGCGCGCCAGAAGCCGGGAGGGCTGCGAGGCCTTCCTGCCGATTTACGTGAACATCCGGCCCTGAGCCGATCCCGCCGCCGGGCGGCAACCGTCTTGATCCCCACCGAGCAAGGAGAAAATCCCATGACCGACGAACCCACCATCGCGCAGAAAGCCCCCTGCCCCGTCGACGTCGAGGCCGGCAAAACCTATTACTGGTGCGCCTGTGGCAAGAGCGCCAAACAGCCCTTCTGCGACGGCAGCCACAAGGGGTCGGCCTTCGCGCCGGTCCAGTTCGTACCCGAGCAGACCGGCAAGGTCTGGTTTTGCGGCTGCAAGCACAGCCATAAAGGCGCACTCTGCGACGGAACCCACAAGACGCTCTGACCCCATGGACGAACCGGGCGGCGACACCGCGTCGACCGGTTCGGCGCCTGCCTCGCCCGGGACGGACCATCGTCCGCACCCTTTCCTTCCTGCTACCGGACTCCTGCGGCCTCCAGGCCATTGCGGCGGAACATGAGCAAGCTACTGACCGCGATCCTGCTGCTGGCCGCCCTGTCGTGGAGCACGTTCGAGATTTTCGACGCCCATCTCGACCAGGCGCGCGGCCGAACCCGGCATCTGCTCCAGGGGATCGTGCGCCTGAAGGTCGAGCATCTGGTGCGCTGGCGCCGCGATCGCCTGGCCGACGCCGAGGTCATGCGCGCGCACGCGCCGGTGATGGAAAAGCTGCGCCACTGCCTGCAGGGCACCCGCGACAACCGGCTGCTGGAGGAACTCCGCGGCTATTTCGAGGCGCTGATCCAGCAGCATGGCTACCATGACGTGCTGGTTGTCGATACCGGCGGCTCCATCCACTTCCGCGCCGGCGCCACGGCCGTCGACCGGCTGACCGGAGAAATCGAGGCGGCCGTGCGGGAAGCCTGGCAGCATCGTCGCGCCACGCTGTCCGACATTCATCTCAGCGATGCCTACCCGCAACCGCATCTGGCCCTGGTGGCGCCGGTCTTCGATCGCCAGGATCCGGTCGGCGCGGTCATCTTCCTCATCGACGCGCGGCGGAACCTCTTTCCGCTGGTCGACAGCTGGCCGACGCCCAGCCAGAGTGGCGAATCGCTGCTGGTCCGCCGCGACGGCGACCAGCTGCTGTATCTGAATGACCCCAGGCACCGGCCCGGCGCGGCGCTCGGCGTGCGGCTGCCGGCGACCGGGAGCGCCGGCAGCGGTGCTGCGTCCGAAAGGGATGCGGCGGCCAAGGAACTGGACTACCGGGGCATCCCGGTGATCAGCGCCAGCCTGCCCGTGCCCGATTCATCGTGGATACTGGGCGCGAAGATGGACCGGGCAGAGGTCGACGCCCAGGGACGGCGGGAGGCCCTGTACCTCGCCAGCCTGCTGGTCACCGCGGTCGCCCTGGTGGCCTGCCTCGCCCTGCTGGCCTGGCAATGCCGCAGCAAGCGCCATCTGGCGGTCCTGCGGGGCGCGGAAATGGACAAGCTGCGCAGCCTCGCCCAGTTCCAGACCCTGTTCGAACAGAGCCCGGACGGCATCCTGCTGCTGGATGGCGACCAGCGCTTCCTGGATGCCAACCCCGCCGCGCGCAGGATGCTGGACCAGTCGCAGGCAGCGTTGCAGTCGCTCCGGCTGCCCGAACTCCTGCCGCAGCTGGCACCCGGCAATCTGCCAGCGGCGGTCGAATCCTTCCAGCCCGGCGCCTCGCACCACCTGGAGTGCGAGCATCGCCGCCCGGATGGCGCCACCTTCCTCAGCGAGATCGACATCAAGGTATTCGCGCCGGACCGCTGTTTCGTGATCCTGCGTGACATCACCGAGCGCAAGCGCATGGAGGACGCGCTGCGGGAGCGGGAGCAGACCCTGCAGGTGGTGATGGACACCATTGCCGAGGTGTTCTGGATGACCGATTACCCGTTCACCCGGGTGCTCTTCGTCAGCCCCGCCTTCGAAACCATCTGGCAGCGCCCCATGCATCAGGTCTGCCGGAATCCGGCAGACCTGATCACCGCCATTCACCCGGACGACCGGGCCATCGTCGAGGCCGTGCTAGCCAGGCCCCAGCCGGAACCGTTCGATCACGAATACCGCATCGTCCGCCCCGATGGCAGCATCCGCTGGATCCGCGATCGCGGCTATCCGGTCGTCGAGGCCGACGGTCGGGTAAGACTCCTGGCGGGCGTGGCGGAGGACATCACCGAGCGCAAGCACCAGGACCTGCAACAGAAGCTCAGCCAGTTTGCCCTGGAAAGCGCCTCCGACCTCATCGGCTGGGTACGTCCCGACAGCAGCATCGCCTATATCAACCAGTCCGGCTGCCGCCTGCTGGGCTACCGGCTGGACGAGCTGCAACGGATGACGGTGCCGGATATCGACGGCAACTACGGCAACGCCAGCTGGGGAGAGCACTGGGCGGCCCTCAAGCAGGCGGGTTCGCTGACCTTCGAGTCGGTGCACAGAACCCGGGAAGGACGGCTGATCCCGGTCGAAGTCAACGCCAACTACTTCGTCTTTCAGGGCGAGGAATACAACTGCGCCTTCATCCGCGACATCACCCAGCGCAAGGCCGCGGAAAAGGCCTTGCAGACCCTCAACCAGGAGCTGGAAAACCGTGTCGAGCAGCGGACCGCCGAACTGGCCCGCAGCCAGCAGCGGCTGCAGGTCAGCGAGGAGCGGCTGCGGCTGGCGCTCGACGGCGCCCATCTGGGCGCCTGGCACTGGGACATGTCCAGCGACGTCATCGAATGGTCGCCAACCGCCCTGGCGCTCGCGGGTTTCACGCCCGGCTCGCAGCCCAGCCGCGCGGCATGGTGGGCGCGCATCCATCCCGAGGACGCCACGCGCCTGCGCCAGGCGCTGGACCGGGCCATTGCCAGCGGCACCGACCTGTCGCAGGAATATCGCCTGTACTGGCCCGATGGCAGCGAACGCTGGCTGGCCTCGACCGGCCGGGTGATCTACGACGAGCAGAGCAGCCCGCTGCGCCTGGAAGGCATCAGCAGCGACATCACCGAACGCAAGCGCGCCGAGCAGGCCATCCGCGACCTCAATGCCAACCTGGAGCGCAAGGTGGAGGAACGCACCGCCCAGTTGGCCGCCGCCAGCGCCGCCAAGAGCCAGTTCCTGGCGCACATGAGCCATGAGATCCGCACGCCCATGAATGCGATCCTCGGTTTCGCCCAGATCCTCGAGCAGGACGGCCTGGCGCCCGGGCAGCGCAAGCTGGTGACGAAGATGCGCCAGGCCGGCGACATTCTGCTCAACATCATCAACGACATCCTCGATTTCTCGAAGATCGAGGCTGGCGAGCTCCGCATCGATTCGCAGCACTTCAGCCTGTCATCGCTGCTGAATCGGGTCATGCAGCTGCTGCGCCAGCAGGCCGAGGCCAAGGGACTGGAGCTGCGGGTGCAGGGCGATATCGCCGCCCACGACAGCCTGGAAGGCGACCCCTTGCGACTGGAGCAGATCCTGATCAACCTGACCAGCAATGCCGTCAAGTTCACCGAGCGCGGCGCGATCAGCCTGACTGTCGTCACCCTCGACAACAACGCCGGCCAGACGCGGCTGCGCTTCGAGGTCCGCGATACTGGCATCGGCATTCCCGCCGAGGTGCTGGCACGGCTGTTCCAGCCGTTCACCCAGGCCGACGCCAGCATCACCCGGCGCTTCGGCGGCACCGGCCTGGGACTGTCGATCAGCAAGCGGCTGGTCGAGCTGATGGGCGGGCAGCTGGGTGTCGAGAGCGAACTGGGACGCGGCAGCACCTTCTGGTTCGAGCTGCCGTTTGCCCGCCACCGGACCGCGGCGGCAAGCGCCGCGCCCGATCACCCGGCACTGCCGTCGCCGGAAGGCCAGCTGCGGGGATTGCGGATCCTGGCCGTGGACGACAACCGCACCAATCGCCTGCTGGCCGAGCGTGCCCTGGCCCTGACCGGCGCGGACGTGATGCTGGCCGTCAACGGCGAGGAGGCGCTGGAACACCTGCGGGCGAATCCGGAGGCCTTCGACATGGTGCTGATGGACATCCAGATGCCGGTCATGGACGGCCTGGCGGCGACCCGCGCCATACGCCAGCACGACGCCCTGACCCATCTGCCCGTCATCGCCCTCACCGCCGGAGTGCTACCCGAGGAGCGCGACGCCGCCCTGGCCGCCGGCATGGACGATTTCCTCACCAAGCCGCTGGACATCCAGCAACTCACCATTGTCCTGGGGCGCTATCGATCCGGTCGTCTTTGACCTGGCAAGAATGCCTTCGGCCCGGCCGGCCGGTCCCGGCGACCCGTCGGCACCTAGTTGCGGGATTTCTCCCGCCTCAGGCTCCCCGGGCGATAGCCGTACTTCCTGGTGAAGGCATTGCTGAAATGACTGACGCTGGAATAGCCCAAGCGGGCCGCCAGCACCTTTAACCGCGTGTCGCTGCCCCGCAAGGCCGCATGCGCCGCCTCCAGCCGCTGGCCGGTAGCGTAGGCATGGATCGACTGCCCGTATTGCTGCCTGAACAGCGCGTTCATCGACCGCTCCGACAGGCCATAACGCCTGGCCAGCGCGTCCAGACACGGCACCGCCCCCTCCAGCCGGTCCAGTTCCTCGCGCAGCCGCCTGACGACCCGGATCCTGCGCGCTTCCCGCCCGGTATCGCGGGCCAGATGGTCGGCCAACGCCACGATGAAGTCCAGCACCCTGGCCTGGGCATGCAGTTTGCGCAAGTTGCCGGCCAGATGATCGGCGAAGCAGGATTGCAGTATCGCCGTGATGTATTTCGGCACAGTGCGCACGCTGGCCGGCGGGGGCTGGCCCAGGCCCAGGCTCGCCAACAGGTTCCCCACGGTTGGCTGCCCCAGGTAACGCCGCAGCCTGGACGCCCTCACCCCCACCTCCACTGTCGTCGACGTATCCGCCCAGTGCTGGTGATCGATGCGGTCCATGTGCTGAAAGACGCACGCGCCGGGATCGTGTGCCAGCCAGACATCCAGCCGGCGGTCATGCAGTACCCCCGGCCCTGCCGAGCCGTCTGCACGAACAGCACCGGCTCGCTGAACTCGGTCACCACTTCCGACACCGGCCGCAGGCCTGCCGCCTCCCCCGGCTCGAAATGATGCACAACCCGGCACAGGTGAATCCCGAACGGCAGGTCCAGCATTTCGACCCAGCCGTGCCCCTCGCCTTGCCGGAACGGCAACTCGGTTCTGCGCGGTTCCTTCCGGCCTGCCTTGATCAGCATCGGCTCGCTACCCGGTTCGCTGAGCCAGCGGATGTTCATCTGCGCCGTCACGGACTCCCCGCGCGGTACCGTGGCCGCGAAACGGCGATGCCGGGGGACGTCACTTTCCGCATAAACGGTTCCGCTTTTTGCATAAGAACCTTCATTGAACATCAATGACCACAGTCTAGAATAGGGGACACGCAGAACTGAGCCAGCCCCAGGCCCATGCCGCCGAAATTTCCGCGAACCCCATGCCAAGGATCCCGTGCCGACCGCAGCGAATCGTCATCCGGTCGTGGCATGAAGCATCCGCCGTTCCCGGCAATGCCGATGCCAGGCGGGTCTGTGGCCCGGCAATCGACCCCACGGTCGCCGCCCACGGGGACAAGCCGGGATGCGGGAGAAACGGGAGCATCGCCGCCAGCAGACACGCCATACCCGCCCGCCCATCTGCGGCGCATTACCTGTCCGTAACCCCGAAGGAGAATCATCGCGCCATTTCAGCAGGGAATTCGTTTGCCGGAAGCGCTCGCCCACAGCCGCATGGGCGGGCCATCCAAGAACGGCAATCATCATGCCGCCATACACAAAGGAGAACCTCATGCCAAGCCACCGCATTGCCGCAAAAGCCATGATCGCCAGCTGCCTCCTGTTGGGTAGCCTGTCCCCGGGAACCGCACCCGCGGCGCCCCTCAATCGCCTTGTGTCATTCTCGAAAAAGCTGTGCGATTCCAATGCGCCCGGCGCGCGTTGCGATGCCACGCAACCGGCTTTGCCGACCACCTTCACGGTCGTTTCCAGAATCGGTCACAGAAAGGTTAACCAGCTGGTGATCGAGTTCGTGTCAGGCGTCTGCGTCGGCGACGGACGGGCGGATTACATTGCCATCACCTCGACGCCGGATGGTGCGCCCAAGAAAAACCCCGATGCGGGGGACAATTTCAGCAACAATTACTTTTACTTCACGCCCAATCAATATATTGCGCCAGCGGGTAGCAACGGGGTTCAGGTCTTGTCGCAAATCTCGAGGATATACCTGAGTCCTGGCGATGCCATTACGCTCGAACACGACTCGGCCACCAGCGGGGTTCAGCGTTGCGTCGTGGAACTGAACGGGCACTACGACCTTCGCTGAACACCCGGCGCATCCCACTCCGCCATGGCCCGCGAGCTGATCCGGCGAAGCTCTGGCATTCGGTATCACCGGCTTCCGCCACCACCGCGACGCCCGGGTTCATGGTGGCAGGTCCATCGTGCGGAAGGCACGCCCCCGCCGGTGAAGCGCCACGTTGACGCGGCTCCGCAAGGCTTGCTCGTGCCCCTGAAAAACGGCGACAGCATCCCCAGGCCGCACCGGCGCGTGTTGTCCCAGGATCGGTAGGGGATGGGATGCCTGCGGAGACCGGCGAAGCGGCGTGGATGGGCTTGCCGCACCCCGGCGATACGGCCATTGCAGCGCTCGGGCCGGCCATGGGTCCTGAGTGGCTTGGCGATGCCAGGCGATGCGCCACCTGCCGCCCGGCACGGGCATGATCGAACGCGCGTGCGTCCGGGGGCCGTTGCTCGCGACGGTGGCAGCGATGGGCCCGGGCCACGCCGGCGATACCGGTGCGGTCCAGGACATCCTGGGGCATCGCCCGCCGCCCGCGGGTGGCGCTGCTATGATCGACCGTCGAGCCACCGCCAGGTCAGACGGTGGCATTGCCCCGCCAGGAGGTTTCCCATGAAGGCGTCCGAGGATTTTCGCTGGCATCATGCCGATGGCGCCGCCCTGCTGAGCGCGCTGAAGAGCGACCCGCGCACCGGCCTGCAGGCGCCGGAGGTTGTCCGGCGTCTGGCTGCGCAGGGGCCGAACCGGCTCACGCCACGTCGGGGGCGGTCGCCGCTGATGCTGTTCCTGTCGCAGTTTCACCACCCCCTCATCTATATCCTGCTGCTATCCGCCGCCGTCACCGGCCCGCTCAAGGGCTGGGTGGACGCGGGCGTCATCCTCGGCGTGGTGCTGGTCAACGCCGTCATCGGCTTCATCCAGGAAATGAACGCCCTGCGTGCGATCGCCGCGCTTGCCAACGTGCTGAACGTCAACGCCACCGTGCTGCGCGACGGCCTGCGGATGGTGGTCCCGGCCAGCGGGCTGGTACCCGGCGATATCGTCCATCTGCAATCCGGCGACAAGGTGCCGGCGGACCTGCGCCTGCTGGCGGTGCGCGAACTCCAGATCGACGAGTCGATGCTGACCGGCGAGTCGGTACCGGTGGAAAAGACCACCAGCCCCCTGCCCCCCGATACGCCGCTGGCCGACCGCACCAACCTGGCGTTTTCCTCCACCCTGGTCAGCTACGGCACCGGTACCGGCGTGGTGGTGGCAACCGGCGACCGCACCGAAATCGGCCGCATCAACCGGATGATCGCCGAGGCCAGGGAGCTGGAAACGCCGCTCACCCGCAAGATCGGCCAGTTCAGCTGGATACTGATGTGGTTCATCCTCGCCCTGGCCGGCATCGCCTTCGGGGTCGGCGGATGGCGTGGCGAGAACCTCGTGGAAACCTTCGTGGCCTCGGTAGCGCTGGCGGTGGCAGCGATTCCCGAGGGTCTGCCGGTCGCGGTAACCATCACCCTGGCCATCGGCGTCGCGCGCATGGCCAGACGCAACGCCATCATTCGCAAGCTGCCGGCGGTGGAGACCCTGGGCGGCACCAGCATCATCTGCTCCGACAAGACCGGGACCCTGACGCAGAACCAGATGACAGTCCAGGCCATCCTCGCCGGCGGCCGGCGCTATGCGGTCAGCGGCGCCGGCTATGCCCCGGCGGGAGCGTTCCGGCGCGACGACCGGCCGGTCGAGGCCGCCACCCAGCCGGCGCTGCTGGAAATCCTGCGCGCCGGGCTACTGTGCAACGATGCCCGGCTGTATAGGGACGGCAACGCCTGGCGCATCGAAGGCGATCCTACCGAAGCGGCCCTGCTGGTATCCGCCCACAAGGGTGGACTGCACCGCGAACCGGCCCAGGACAGCCACCCGCGCCTGGACGCGATCCCCTTCGAATCGGTCCACCAGTTCATGGCGACCCTGCATCACAACCGTGCCGAGGACGCCCGCCATGTCTATCTCAAGGGCTCGGTGGAAAGCCTGCTGGACCGTTGCGAAAGCGCCTTCGACGAAGCGCTGAGGCCGGTGCCGCTGGACGTCGAGGCCATCCAGCGGACGGTCGCCGAACTGGCCGGGCAGGGCCTGCGGGTGCTGGCGTTCGCCCGCGGCGATCATGCCGCCGGCGAGGCCCTGCACCACGATCACGTGAGCACGGGGCTGACCTTCCTCGGCCTGCAGGCGATGATCGACCCGCCGCGCCCGGAAGCCATCCAGGCGGTGGCGGACTGCCGCCGCGCCGGCATCCGCGTGAAGATGATCACCGGCGACCATATCGGCACCGCGGTGGCCATCGCCCGCCAGATCGGGCTCACCGATCCGGATGAGCCGCTGCATGCCCTGGACGGCCGCGCGCTGGCCGAGCTGCCGGAGCGCGCCTGGCCGGCCACGGCGGAGAAGACCAGCGTGTTCGCCCGCGTCGCCCCGGAGCAGAAGCTGCGCCTGGTCACCGCCCTGCAGGCGCGCGGGCATGTCGTCGCCATGACCGGCGACGGGGTCAACGATGCCCCGGCGCTGCGCCAGGCCAACATCGGTGTCGCCATGGGCATCACCGGCACCGAGGTCGCCAAGGAGGCCGCCGCCATGGTGCTGACCGACGACAACTTCGCCAGCATCGCCGCCGCCGTCGAGGAAGGCCGCGGGGTCTACGACAACCTGATCAAGTTCATCACCTGGACCATCCCCACCAACATCGGCGAGGGCCTGGTCATCCTGCTGTCGATCCTGCTCGGCATCGCCCTGCCGATCCTGCCGGTACAGATCCTCTGGCTGAACATGTCCACCGCCGTGCTGCTCGGCCTGCCGCTGGCGTTCGAGGTCAGGGAAGCCGATATCATGCAACGCCGCCCCCGGCATCCGGACCAGCCGATCCTCTCGCGCACGCTGATTTTCCGCTCGGTGCTGGTGGCCCTGCTGCTGACCGCCGGCGCCTTCCTGGAATTCGAGTGGGAGCTGGCGCACGGGGAGCCGATCGCCAAGGCGCGCACGGCGGCGATGAACCTGTTCGCCGTCGGCGAGGCGTTCTATCTGCTGAATTGCCGCTCGCTGAGGCATTCCATGTTCAAGATCGGCCTCTTTTCCAATCCCTGGGTATGGGCCGGCATCGCCGCCATGCTGCTGGCGGAGGCCGTCATCATCTATCTGCCGGCGATGAACTGGCTGTTCCAGACCCAGCCCCTGGGCTGGCCCGAATGGCTGCTAGCCATCGGTTGCGGCCTGCTCGTCTACCTCGTCGTCGGCACCGAGAAGCTGTTGCGCCTGTGGCTTTCCAGGCCTCGGCGGCGGCAAGGCGGCGGCTAGAATATGCGGCCGAGACCTTGGGGGAGATATCCATGATCGCGCAGTTGCCGCCGCGACCGCGGCGGCAGGTTTTCCGGCGCCCGCTGGCCGGGCTGGTCCTGAACCTGTGGCTGGCCGGCCTGGCCGGATGTGGCGGGAAACCGCCCGACACCCCGGCGGCGGCCGCGGCCGGTCCCATCGTGGAGGTCGTCGAGGTCACGCAACGCGACGTGCCCGTCTACCAGGAATGGGTCGGCACGCTGGACGGCATGGTGAACGCCCAGATCCGCGCCCAGGTCACGGGCTACCTGATCCGCCGTCACTTCGAGGAGGGGCAGCTGGTGAAGCAGGACCAGCTGCTCTACGAAATCGATCCGCGCACCTTCCAGGCGACCCTGGACGGCGCCCTCAGCACCCTGGCGCGCGAGGAGGCGCTGCTGAAAACCGCCCGGCTGGATTACGAGCGCATCCAGCGGCTCTTGCCCGAGCGCGCCGTCAGCGTGCGCGATCGCGACAATGCCCTGGGCCGGGTGGCATCCGGCGAGGCGCAGGTGATGACCGCCAGGGCCGCCGTGCATTCGGCCCAGCTGGATCTGAGCTTCACCCGCATCCGCTCGCCGATCACCGGCATCATCGGTCTGTCGCAGGCGCAGATCGGCGACCTCGTCGGCCCCAACAGCGCCAACAGCAATGCCCTGACCACGGTGTCGCAGCTGGACCCGATCCGCGCCTACATCTCGATCAGTGAGCAGGATTACATGCGTTTCGCCACCAAGGCGGACGCGAGCGAGGGCCCGCCCGACCTGGATCTGATCCTCGCCAACGGCGAGCACCATCCCCGCACGGGGCGCTTCTACGTCGCCGACCGTCAGGTCGACCCGACCACGGGCACCATCAAGGTGGCAACGCTGTTTCCCAATCCCGGCAACATCCTCCGTCCCGGCCAGTTCGCCCGCGTGCGTGCGCAACTGCGCACCAAGCGCGGCGCGCTGCTGGTGCCGCAGCGCGCGGTGACGGAACTGCAAGGCGGCTACCAGCTGGCGGTGGTCCGCCCCGACGACACCATCGACATCCGCGCGGTCAGGCCGGGCGAGCGGGTGGCGTCGCTGTGGGTGATCGACGAGGGGCTGAAGCCGGGCGAGCGGGTGATCATCGAGGGCATCCAGAAAGCCCGCCCGGGCCTGAAGGTCACGCCACGCCGGCCGGCTTCCGCCGACGACGCCCAGCCGGCCACGCCCGTCCATCCCTGAACCCCATGTCGCGCTTCTTCGTCAACCGGCCCATCGTGGCCATTGTCATCGCCATCCTGATGGTGATGGTCGGCCTGGTGGCCATGCTGGGACTGCCGACCGCGCAGTTCCCGGACATCGTGCCGCCGGAGATCCAGATCAGCACCACCTACACCGGCGCCGACGCGGTGACCGTCGAGCAATCCGTCGCCACCCCCATCGAACAGCAGATGTCGGGGGTCGACAACATGAACTACATGTACTCGGTCAACGCCAACGACGGCACCATGACGCTGCGGGTCAACTTCGACGTCAAGACCGATCCCAACACCGACCAGGTGCTGGCGCAGATGCGCAAGGCGCAGGCGGAATCGCAGGTACCGAGCGATGTCCGCAACTATGGCATCAACGTGCAGAAATCGACGGCCTCGCCGCTGATCCTGTTCGCCCTGTATTCGCCGGACAACCGCTACGACAACATCTTCCTGGCCAATTACGCGCACATCAACATCAACGACCAGATGACCCGGGTGCCGGGCATCGCCAGCGTCACGGTGTTCGGCGCCGGCAAATACGCCATGCGCATCTGGGTCAAGCCGGACCAGCTGGCCAAGCTGAACCTGACCATCCCGCAGATCGTCGAGGCGGTGGAGAACCAGAACCGCGTCAACCCGGCCGGCCAGATCGGCAGCGAACCGGTGCCGCCGGGGCAGGAATTTACCTACTCGGTGCGCGCCCAGGGCCGGCTGCAAAGCGAAGAGGAATTCGGCGATATCGTGTTGCGGGCCAATCCGGACGGCTCGATGGTGCGCATCCACGATGTCGGCCGGGTGGAACTGGGCGCACAGACCTACAACCAGATCGGCCGCCTGAACGGCAAGCCCTCGGCGCTGATCGCCCTGTACCAGCTGCCCGGCACCAACGCGCTGGCCGCCGCCCAGGGTGCCCGGGACATGATGGAGGAGCTGAAGCGGCGTTTCCCGCCCGGCCTCGATTACCTGGTCGCGCTGGACACCACGCTGGCGGTCAGCGCCGGCATCGAGGAGATCATCCATACCCTGTTCGAGGCGCTGGCGCTGGTCATCGTGGTGGTCTTCGTGTTCCTGCAGGGCTGGCGGGCGACGCTGATTCCGCTGCTGGCCGTGCCGGTGTCGCTGGTCGGCACCTTCGCCCTGTTCCCGGTGCTGGATTTTTCCATCAACACCCTGTCGCTGTTCGGCCTGGTGCTGGCCATCGGTCTGGTCGTCGACGATCCCATCGTCGTGGTCGAGGCGGTCGAACACCACATCGACAAGGGACTGAGCCCCAAGGAGGCGACGCTCAGGACCATGCAGGAGGTTACCGGCCCGATCCTGGCCACCTCGCTGGCGCTGATCGCGGTCTTCCTGCCGACGGTGTTCATTCCCGGCATCACCGGCCGGCTGTATCAGCAGTTCGCCGTCACCGTGTGCGTCTCCATCGCCATCTCGACCTTCAATTCGCTGACCCTGAGTCCGGCCCTCTCGGCGCTGCTGCTGCGGCCGAAGACCCATGCCGGCCCGCTGCAGCCGTTTTACGACGGCTTCAACCGGATCTTCGGCCGGGCCACCGAGGGCTACGTCGGCATCTGCGCCCTGCTGATCCGCAAGTCGGTGATCAGCCTGCTGTTCCTGGCCGCCGTGGCGGCAGCCGCGGGCGGGCTGGGCAAGCTGGTGCCCGGCGGCTTCCTGCCGGAGGAGGATCAGGGCTACCTGTTTGCCGGCATCCAGCTGCCGAACGCCGCCTCGCTGCAACGAACCGACCAGACCGCGCGCAAGGTCGAGGAGATCCTCGCCCGCACGCCGGGCGTCGCCCATTACTCGTCGGTGGCCGGCTTCAGCCTGCTCAGCCAGGTGAGCAACACCTACAGCGCGTTCTTTTTCATCTCCCTGAAGCCATGGGAGGAACGGCAGGCGCCGGAGGAAAAGGCCGCCGCCATCATCGCCCGGCTGAACCGCGAATTCGCCGCCATCCCCGACGCCATCGGCTTCGCCTTCCCGCCGCCGGCGATTCCCGGCATCGGCACCTCCGGCGGCGTGACCATGGTGCTGGAGGACCGCGCCGGCCGCGATCTCGCCTTTCTGGCCGGGAACGTGCGCAAGTTCATCCAGGCGGCCCAGGCGCGCCCCGAGCTGGCCTCGGTCAGCACGACCTTCCTGCCGACCGTGCCGCAGGTCTATGTCGATGTCGACCGGGACAAGGTGCTCAAGCAGGGCATCAACCTTGCCGATGTCTACACCACCCTGCAAAGTTTCATGGGCTCGGGTTTCATAAACTATTTCAACCGCTTCGGCCGCCAGTGGCAGCTGTATGTCCAGGCCGAGGGGGAATACCGCAAGGACGACCGCCAGCTGAACCAGTTCTATGTGCGCAACAAGGACGGCCTGATGGTGCCGCTGGATGCCCTGACCCGCGTCGATACCACGCTGGGGCCCGAATTCACCCTGCGCTACAACCTCTACCGCAGCGCCCAGGTCAACGCCAGCGCCAGCCCGGGCTACAGTTCGGCGCAGGCCATGCGGGCCCTGGAAGAGGTTTTCGCCGACACCATGCCGCGCGAGATGGGCTTCGACTACATCGGCATGAGCTTCCAGGAACAGCAGGCGCAGCAGGGCGTGTCGGCCAGCCTCATCTTCGGCTTCGCGATCCTCTGCGTGTTCCTGATCCTGGCAGCGCAGTACGAAAGCTGGAGCCTGCCGTTCAGCGTGCTGCTGGGGACGCCCATCGCCATCTTTGGCGCCTTCGTCGGGCTCTGGATCGGCCACTACGAGAACAACCTCTACGCCCAGATCGGCCTGGTCATGCTGATCGGCCTGGCCGCCAAGAACGCGATCCTGATCGTCGAGTTCGCCAAAGCCGGCGTCGAGCAGGGCAAGACCACCCTCGATGCGGCCCTGGACGCGGCGCGGCTGCGGCTGCGGCCAATCCTGATGACGGCGCTCTCGTTCCTGCTCGGCTGCGTTCCGCTGGCCACCGCCAGCGGCGCCGGCGGCCTGTCCCGCCAGGTCATGGGCTACGCCGTGATTGGCGGCATGACGGCGGCGACGCTGATCGCCATCTTCCTGATTCCGGTGACCTTCTATGTCGTCGAACGGATCGCCGGGCGCCGGCAGACCGATGCCGGGGAGACGCCGAGTGGCTGAGCGCAGTGGCGGCATGCCTTCACGATTGGCCGGCAGCTTGCTGGCCGTCCTTGTCCTGGGGCTCGGCGGCTGCTGGAAGGTCGGGCCGGATTACCAGCGGCCCGAGTTCCCGACGCCCAAGCACTGGCGGTTCGCCGCCCAGGGCGCTCGCGACGTCACCAACCTGGAGTGGTGGCGGCTGCTGAACGATCCAGCGCTGAACCGCCTGATCGACGAGGCGGTGCGGAACAATCTCGACCTGAAGATCGCCGTCGCCAACGTCGAGCAGTTCATGGGTCGCTACGGATCCACCCGGGCCAACCTGTTCCCGCAGATTTTCGGCAACGCCCTGTACGAGCGACGGCTGATCAGCGGCGCCGAGTCGGGCACCATCAACGATCTGCCCTTCGTCGACCGCGACCACGCCATTCTCGGTGGCCAGCTGACCTGGGAGCTGGATGTCTGGGGCCAGCTGCGCCGGGCCAAGGAAGCCGCCAGCGCCGACCTGTTCGCCCAGGTGGCCGCGCGTGACGCGGTGGTGCTGACGGTGGCCGCGCTGCTGGCGCAGACCTACATCAACCTGCGCGCCGTCGATCTGACCCTGGAGGCGACACGCGGCATCATCGACACCCTGAACGAGGAGTCCCGCATCGCCAGGACCCGGCTGGAAATCGGCTACACATCCGAACTGGAATACACCCAGGTGCTCTCGGAACTGGAACGGCGCAAGGCGCTGGTGCCGGTCTTCGAGCAGCAGATCGCCGAGGCCGAGCACGCCATCAGCCTGCTGCTGGGCAGGAATCCCGGCCCGGTGGCGCGCGGCCGGTCGCTGGACGAGCTGGCGCTGCCGGCGGTGCCCGAGGGATTGCCTTCCGACCTGCTCCGCCGCCGGCCGGATATCCAGCTGGCGGAGCAGAACCTGGCCGCCGCCACGGCGCGCATCGGCGTGGCGCGGGGCGAATACTTCCCCAAGGTGCGGCTGACCAGCATGGGCGGGCAGGCGGCACAGGATCTCGACCAGATGTTCCTGCCGGGCGCGAGCTTCTGGTCCGTGGGCCTGCAGCTGGTCGGGCCGATCATCACGGCCGGCAAGATCGAAGGTCAGGTCCAGGCGGCCGAGGCGATCCAGCGGGCGGCCCTGGCCAGCTATCAGCGCGCCATCATCAGCGCCTTCCGCGATTTCGAGAACGCCCTGGTGGCGCGGAAAAAATCCCTGGAACGGCAGCAGGCGCAGCAGGCGCGCGTCGACGCGGTCAACAGCTACGCGCGACTGTCGCGACGGCAATTCGACGAGGGCTATACGCCCTACATCGTCGTGCTGGATTCGCTGCGGCAGCTCTACGATGCCGAGATCGACCGGATCCTGGCCCGCAACGACAGCTTCGTCGCGGCCATCCAGCTGTACCGCGCCATGGGCGGCGGCTGGGTCGTGAACGCGCAGCGCAGGGCCGAAACGCCGCAGCCACGCGAGGCGAGCATCTTCCCGTAGGACGGAGCGGCGCGCACCCCGCGCGACGGCCCCATGGCCGTCAACGGCAGCAATCGTCGCGCGCAGCCACGGGTGAGCCCGATCACTGCCGGCCATGGTGCCGGGAGGCGCGCGGGAACATCCGGCTAGAACCGGACTTCCGTCTGCACATAAAAGTAGTTGACATTGTCATGATCCGCCGGGGCCTCGGGTGCGTTCCGGGCGAAACCGCCCTTGATCAGGTAATTCCATCCCAGCTCCAGGCTGAGGTTGTAGCGCGGGTCCCAGCGCACGGAGAGTTCCACCGTATGCCCCATGAAATCTCCGGCGTGACCGGTGGGATCGATCAGACCGGCGGGTTGCCAGAGCGCCTTGGCATCCGCCATCCACCACGCCCGGTAGGCCACGAAGCTCGTCAAATTCCGATGCGGAATCAGCAGGAGCCGCATGCCGGGGGCGTTGATGTTGTTGCGATTGAAGGGTCCCCAAATACCGGTTGGACCGTACTCGAAGCGCCGCGCGCCATAGAGGGAATCGAATGAACGGGTCGTGGTGCCGTCGTCACCCAGGCCACCCGAGGCGTAGTCGTACTGGGCTATCAGGCGGGGCTGCCAGGGCAGGTTAAAGGTATAACCCACTTGGAGATGCTGCATGAAAGCCTCGTGGGAGAGCACGCTGGACCAGGGCGTTTCCCGCGAGGTGCCGGTCTGGGCCACGCTTTCAACCTCGAAATCCCACTCACCCTTTCTGGCGGGCCAGAACACCCGGAATCCGGGCGTGAAAAGACGGCGCCGGCCGAGCCTGGACTGATCGAAATCCTCGTACACATAACCGGGCACTTCGTTGAGATAGTAGAAGTACAACTCGCCGTTGAGATCCCAGGGCAGGGCACGCGTTTCGAGGAAGAGACCAGCGAACAGCATGTCCTGTTCCTCTTCGTTCCACGCCCAATCGTTGTGGAGCAGTTGCTCCTTCTGGTCCGGCAGGCGGAGCACCGGCTGGGCGGCGAAGGCATGCACCTGCCAGTCCCCCTGCCCCTCCCGCAAGCGCATCATCAGACCGGTGAACGAGTTGACGGTGTTGCGATAGGCATTCCGCGCGACGAGTCGCCGGCTGCCCAGTTCCAGGGTCTGCCGGCCGACCTTGGCCTCGAAACCCAGGCCCGAATCCAGCAGATTCCGGGTGCTCCAGGCCCCGTACAGCTGGGTGAAGTTGGCGACGTTGACCATCGTGTTGTTGAGCGTGTCGTCGGGTTTGGCGCCATACTGCCGCGCATCCCAGAGTTCGAAGCCGGCCCGATACCCGTCCTGATGCGCCTCGAGCCACAACACCGTCTGCAGCGGAACCTGGTCCTGGCCGCCGGTTTGCCCACGCCGCCAGGGCCCGTCAAAGCTTTCGTAGCGCGTCCGGTGTTCCAGCATGCCGTTGAGCCACCGGGGCATGCCGAATATCTTCCGCGCGTTGAAATGCTCGTTCAGATACCAGCGGTTCTTGCCCGTCAGCCAGTCCTTCCGCTGACTGCCGCCCGCTGTCAGGCTCCACCGGTCGGGGCGTTTGTATTCGGGCGTCATGGCGCCCTTCTGGTCCTTTTCCGGGGTGGGCCCGACCCCCGGGTCCACTTCGGTTTCATCCCCTTCCGCGCTGGCGGCGGCAGGCGTTGCCGGCGTCTGCGGATCGCGCGGGGCGGTCGCCTCGGGCCGGGCCGTCCCGTCGCCCCCGGCCCACGCCGTGGCCGAAAGCCAGCCCCAGCAGACCAGGCCGGTCAGGGAGCGCCAGCAGAGACCATGCCTCGGTTTCGTCACGGCCCAGGGTATCGTGATATTGATCTCGCTCCCTTTGCGATCGAAGCGGTTCGCGCGGGTTACGCGGCCGGATCATGCCGGGGACTCCAAGCCGACAGCGAGTGGCGCCATGTCGGGCCGACGCGCGGAACGCCCGGCGGAATCCCGCCGGGCGCGTCGGCGTCTTCCATCCCGTCATGCCCCTGACGAGTCGGGGTCAAGGCTCCCCTTCCGGATGGGAGCCGAGCAGGATGGCCAAGGGCCGCGTGTACGGGCTGGCCTCGAGCGCGATCAGCAGCGCGGTGGTCAGCGGCACCGCGAGGAACATGCCAATGATGCCGAACAGCCATCCCCAGAACAGCACGGCGATCAAGATCGTCAGCGCCGAGATTCCGAGGCCCTTGCCCATGATCCTGGGTTCCAGGATCTCGCCGATGACGATGTGCAACACCAGGTATCCGCCCGCCACCAGCAAGGTCGTCTGCGGGTCGGTCTGGACCAGCGCCATCAGGACCGGCGGAACCATCATGACGATGGCGCCGACGACGGGAATGAAGTTCAGCAGGAAGGTCAGGATCGCCCACAGGACGGCAAAGTCGATCCCGAGCACCCGCAGCAGCAGCCACGCGCCCGCCGCCATCAAGAGGCTCATGCCGCATTTGATCCGCATGTAGTGATTGACCGCGCCCAGAACCCGCTGCAACCGCGCCACGCCGTCGCCGCCCAGGGCAAACGCCGCCGCAAGCTTCGCCGGGAAGGCCGATGCTTCGAGCAGGATGAAGACGACGATGAGAATGACGAGGAACCCCTCGGCAAACAGGCTGCTTGCGCCCGACAGCAGCAGCCGCACCGCGGCCGACACCCTGGCGGGGTCGATGAGATCCGGAACGGCCTCGGTGGACCCGCCGATGCCGATGCCCTCGGCCCAACGCCCGAACTGCTCGCTCAAGGCCGCGAAGCGTTCCTGATAGCCCGGGAAGCTTTCGCGAAACCCTTCCACCGCACCGGTCGTCATCAGCGCGAACAAACTGCCGGCATCCAGCAGCACGAAGGTGATCAGCGCCAGCGCGCCCCATTTCGGCACGCCATGACGCCGCATCCATTGCAGCATCGGGGTCGCGACGATGGCGATGAAAGCGGCCAGCAGGATCGGTTCGAGCACCGGCGCGGCCACTTTCAGCAAACCGATCACCAGTGCGCAGGCACCCGCAACCATGGCCCCCCTGGCCGGGGGACTGAAATCACCGACTACGCTCATTGGACCTCCAGCCACGGCCATCGAGGACATCGCATTGCTGTTGACTCATCGAGGGATTGACCACGCCACCACCCAGCATCGCCAGTCGTCAGGGGCCTAAAGCCGGGTATTCAGACGCAGCCCGTAAACGAAGGAATCGGTGGCGATGGCGCCCGCGCCCGGTGAGATGTACTGGATATCCGGGGTGATATTGAGCCAGGGCGCCACCTGAAAATTGTAGAAAACCTCCAGACCGTTACCATTCTGCGGCCCAAACAAGGCGCGTGGCAAAGGACCAAACTCACGACTGGCGCCGGCAAAATACCAGCCGATGCCAAAGCGGTCGCCCTTGTTCCAGCCAAAGGGATTCTTGCCGCCTATCCCGAGTTGCAAGAAATACCGAATCGGCGTCGGATTGCCGTCGCTCAGGGAGGCGCGGCCGAAAATACCCCAGCCGTCCGCAGGATCCAGCGGACTTTGGATGAAAAACTGATCAAATCCATGGTAGACCGTCCATGAGCTCGGCAGGGTGGGAAATCCGGGAACAGTCGGTTCGGGATATTCGCCTGGGGGCGGTTCGGCGAACTTGAGATTGGTCAGCGGGTGATTTTTCCACAAACCGCCGACATGCTGCTCGCCGGACAGGCCAAAGAAACTCGTCTTGAGTTTGACCTCACTGCCCACGATGATGCCTTGCTCGAACAGATCATCGAAACGAAAAAATTCTGCGGTGCGATCCTTGGGATCATAGACGTAGGCTCTGACCGCACCCCAGGACTGCCGAAACAATGCACCGGCGGTGAAAGATGTATACGGCAAACCCAGTAGAAATGCCGGGTTGGCAATGAAGGCCTGATTGACGAATTGATCGGTGCCATCACCACCGGCGAAGGTGTCCTGATCGACCGCACCCAGTACATCCTTCTTGCCGGCAAACACGATCAGGGATTCCGACAGTGGCTGGGTATACATGAAGTTGGTCATGTACAACATCCCCGGGTCGTCGGGACGCGGCGGCAGGGCGGCCGGGAATACGGCAGGTGCGTATGATCCCGTGCGCGAACTAATGTTGCCATAGCTGCCGAACCATTGTTCTCCTCTCACCAGCAACTGGCCATAGGGCAGGCCAATCAGCTTATCCAGGTCGAACAACAGGTCGTATTCGCCGCGGCCGGTATATTTGAACGCATCCCCCCGCCCCAGTTCGGGGACTGTGGGTCGATAGATGCCTCCGGCCACGCCGAAGGCATAGTGCGTCATGCGGCCAGCGAAGGTGACGCCATGATCCTGAAGATACGGCCGTATGCCGCCCCAGTCGCCGGTCAAGGTCGAGCGATTCCAGAAATCGCAGCGGGGATCGGTGTTCCGGAAGGCGTTGCAAACCGGTGCGGGTGCGGGCGGACAATCGCTGCCGCAGCCGCTGTCAGCGTTGGTGAATGGGCTGATCGGCATACCGATGGCCAACACGAAGAGTCCGCTCAGAACGCATCTCGCCTCGCGTCGCCGTGCCTGTCGGCCACGCTCCATCTGATCAGAGCGCTCTTGGAGGAGGCTTGGTGGCGGTCGTCATGGCTGACCGCTCACCAGTATCCGGTCAAGCCCAGGAACGGCCCATTCAGCGTGGCACTGGTCTGGATGGGACCGCCCTTGTCGACGTCATAACGCACGACCTTGTAACCCGCCTGGAGGGACAACGGTATGTCGAGGTCCATCAGCCGGTACCCTACCAATCCCGCCACGCCACCGGTAAAGTCGACACTCCCCACGCCAAACCCGCCGCCATTGGCGTCGACGAGCATGAAGATTTCCGGTGTGAAATCCACCATGAAACGACCGCCAAGGATGGGACTGGTGAACGCATGGCTCACGGACACATTGGCCCGCCGCCCGGTGAACGGTGCGGTCAAGCTGGTGCTGTTGTCCAGCCAGAGGGTCCGTCCGGCGACATACACCTCCAGCATGTTGGGCCGTCTCTGGCCCTTGTAGGCAGGCGTATCCGCGGCGATGGCGCCGAAAATCCGATATTTCGCACCGTAATCCAGGATGCCGACGGCACTATCGATGCCGCTCCCGACATTGCCAAGAATGGGTTTCATGGCAATATCCATATAGTTACCGTCGAGGAAAATCCCGAAGCGGTCGTAGTGCCCCTCCAAGCGACCCATGAAGCCCAATGGGAAACGCCGCGACTTGTTATTGATATCAATGAAACTGGAATCGATCGAACGGTTGAAGGGCCCTGCCGTTAAATTGCCTTTGATACCAGATGTCCACAGATAAGCCGTCAAATTGAAACCCCAGGGACTATTGGTAGTGGGCGCAGATGGATCGGCTGTTTGGTCCACTGAGCGCGCGGGTTCCTCCGCATGGCTGACCGACGTCAGGACAAGCAGTGTCAACACGGCCGGCATGAGGCGTTTTATCAATAGGGCCCATGATTTCATTCGCTGACCTCCATATGGATTACTTATTGCCTTGCGCCAGCTTTACCGGAGGAGCCATCTTAACAGCCATTGGGGAATGGCGCGACTATAGGGAGGATAAATAAACCGCATGCCGTTCAATCGACTTTTTATCAGCACCGGCTTTGCCTTCGACATCGTCAGAAAACCTTCATGCGCGTGGTAATGCCCCATGCCCGAGGGACCAATGCCGCCAAAGGGGAGGTCATCGATACCCACCTGCAATACTGCCTCGTTGATGGCCATGGAACCGGCGTGGGTCCGGGTCATCACCCGTTCCTGCAAAGCCCGATCGTAAGTGAAGAGATAGAGAGCCAGCGGACGCGGGCGGTGGCTGACGAAGTCCAGCGCGTCGTCGAGGGCATCGTAAGGAATGACCGGCAGGATCGGGCCGAACAGTTCCTCCTGCATGATCGTCATGGTGTCCGTCACGTTCGTGACCAGATGCGGCGCCATGCGCCAGGTGCCATCGTCGATCACCTCGTCGCTGACCGGCTCGATGTGCGCACCCTGCTCTTCCGCATCCCGCAACCAGTCCTGCAGGCGCTGATAGTTGCGTTGATTGACGATGCTGGTGTAGTCGGGGTTTCCGCTCACCGTCGGATACAGCCGCCGGAAGGTCGTTTTGTAGGCTTCAAGAAAGGGACCGACCTTGGCGCGCGGCAGCAGGACATAGTCCGGCGCCACGCAGGTTTGCCCGGCGTTGAGCGACTTGGCGAAAACGATCCGGTCGATGATGTCGTCCAGCGGAATATCGTCGGCAATGATGGCGGGCGATTTCCCCCCCAGCTCCAAGGTGACGGGTGTGAGATTGTTCGCGGCGGCACGCATGACATGCCTGCCCACCGGAATGGATCCGGTAAACAGCAGATGGTCGAACGGCAATGCCGAAAACGCCTGCGCGATGTCCGCCTCGCCGGTCACGACCGCCACCCGGTCCTCGTCGAAGCCCTGCCGGAGCATCTCACCGAGCACGGCGGCGATGTGCGGGGTGAACTCCGACATCTTGATCATCACCCGGTTGCCCGCCGCCAGCGCCGCGATCAGTGGCTCGACCGCCAGATTCAGCGGGTAGTTGAACGGCACCATGATGCCGACCACCCCCAGTGGCTGATACACCACCCGGGCCCGCGCCGGCTGGAACTGGAGGCTGACATGGCGGCGGCTGGGCCGCATCCAGCGGCTCAGGCGCTTCAACACATAATCCACCTGCTCGATGCAGGGGATGATCTCGGCCAGCAGGGTTTCGGCAGTCGAACGAGCGGTAAAGTCGACGTTGATCGCCTGGGCGATGCGGTCCCGGTGCTCCAGCAGCAAGGCCTTGAGGGTCCGCAAATGCTGGCGACGCGACGCCAGCGGGGGCATCGGCTCCCCCGCGAAAGCCTGCTGTTGAGCCTTGAAGAGACGATGGAGTCGGGCAAGCGCTGCGTCGGTATCCGGGTTCTGGCAGGGCTCGGTCGATGAGACGGTCATCAGGGCTCCTTGAGTGGATATGGCGGAAGAGCGGTTGCAATGGATCAGCAGCGGAACTGTCACGCGCTCGGCAGAACCTCGCGGATCAGGTCCTCGCATTGCCGCTGCGTCATGTAGCGCGGTACCGGGTAGCCAGTGTGGGCCTCGCGCAGCGCGGCAGCGGCCAGGTCGGGAATATCCGCTTCCCGCAGCGCATCCAGTGTGATGGGGATATCGAGGTCGGCGATGAGCCGCTCGACCGCGCCGATGAACCTGCCAGCCAGTTCCTGCGGGTCTTCATTTGCGCTGCCGACGTTGGCGCATACGGCCAGCTGGGCCAGGCGTTCAGTGACGGCCGGCAGTGAATGGCGCAGGACATGCGGCAGCATGATGGCGTTGGCCAGACCGTGCGGCGTGTGGTACCTGCCACCGAACTGGTGGGCAATGGCATGCACATAGCCCACGTTGGCGCGGGTAAAGGCGATGCCCGCCTGGGTCGCGGCCAGCGCCATCTGCTCGCGCGCCGCGAGGTTGCCGCCATCCCGGTAGGCCGTGCGCAGGTTGTCGAAGATCAGACCCACCGCCGACAGCGCCATGCGATCCGATTGCGGGGTCTTCCAGTTGCCGATGAAGGCCTCCACCGCGTGAGTGAGCGCGTCAATGCCGGTCGTGGCGGTGACCTGGGGCGGCAATCCCGTCATCAGGTCCGGGTCCAGCGCCGCCATCTTCGGGACCATGCGAAAGTCCACCAGCACCAGCTTGCATGCGCTGGCCGGGTCGGCGATGACCGCCGCCACGGTCGCTTCCGAACCGGTACCGGCAGTGGTGGGCACGGCATAGAGCGTGATGGGCCTGCGCCAGCCCCTGAAGTAACCGGCCAGCTGGCGCAGGGACTTGCCCGGGTTCGCCACGGCCAGGGCGATCGCCTTGGCCGCATCCATCGGCGAGCCGCCGCCAAACGCCACGATGGCATCGCAGGCATTGGACCTGAATACCTCGATGCCCTTTTCGATCAAGGGCAGCGGGGCATCCGGGGTGATGTCGTTGAACACCACATAGCGGGCGCCGCCGCTGTCGAGCGCATCGGTCAGGGGCTTGAGCAGCCCCATCCTGGAGATGTTGCCCCCCGTGACGATCAGGATCCTGGCATGGCCCACGGCGGCGATGGCCTCTCCCAGGCGACGGCTGGAGCCGGGGCCGACCAGCAACTCAGGTTGGGGAATCGGAATGAAACGCATGATTTTTCCAATACCCTTCATGACGGCGCCAAGACCAGCCAAAAGCAGTGGCTCTTTAATTGATGTGATAAGCAATTCAATACCCCTCGCTGGCTTCAAGCCATTGCAATACGCAGCCAACCCTCGACATTCAGCCAAAACCGCCTATCCATGTGAAGCAGAATTTTCCTCTGTGACGCAGGGTACATCTGATGCCCCAGCTTGAACAAATCGGCCAGACTTTTTGCAGAGCCCTCTTCCATTCAGGATTGAGATGGGTTTAGCCTAATGGAAGACTGCCCAGACCGCAATCATTATTGAATGCGATTTCACACCAGATAGAATGGCTGAAATGAAAATCGGGTGATACCGAAGATATCAAAAGAATGATGAGATGCAACGAGAGAAACGCATGGGGCTGTAATTAGATAATCAATACGCGTTGACCGACCGGCGGCACGCAACGAGCCATGCTGCATGTTCTGCATGTCAAACCGGTTCGGCAGGCTGTAACCGATTTCAGGGATCGCCACCCTTGCCAAGGGCGTCCTGGCAAAGCAGGCATCCTCTCACGTTTATAAATAAGGCCCGGCAATCTGATGCCTTCCGCAAGCCCGGATGCACGGCAAACCCTCGTCCAATCAACTGCGGGCGGCACGCAATCTCGCCTGCCGAGTTCGACGCGATGCCCACCGCGCCACGCGCCCTCATCCAGCCTCATCATTATATTGATTCACCATTTCCCGCTGCTTGAATTGAGGCATCCATTTATCAACAAATAGATTCCAATAATAATGGCGGGCATGGCGAACAAAAGAAAGCCAGGCTCTCACCGTATTATTTGTATGCCAGCCAATATGGGTTAACCTAGTTCCTGTCGCGCTCGCCATGCGCGATGGCCAGTCAGTGATCCAGCGATCGTGGGAGTTCGGTGCGGCCCCGTTCCTTGACCGGAATCGGGGACATGGCCTTCATTTTCACGGCCTTCGAGGGTATGGTGAGGGAGGGGACACAAGCGTGGTTCCCCATATGTGTTCGTTTATGCTTTCAGAACAGACCAGGAGGATGAATGCTAGACCCATCTACCAGACGCTTGTTACTCATCGCGGCATTGGCCTTTCTGGGCTTGCAGAGCACCCAAGCAGCCGCTCCGGCAGGTGAAAAAGCGCAAAAAAAGCCCAATATCCTCGTCATCTGGGGCGACGATATCGGTGTGCACAACATCAGCGCCTACAACCACGGCATCATGGGCTACAAAACACCGAACATCGACCAGATCGCCCGGGAGGGCGCGATGTTCACGGACGCCTACGCGCAGCAGAGCTGCACCGCCGGACGGTCCGCGTTCATCCTGGGCGAGCACCCGTTCCGCACCGGCCTGCTGACGATCGGCATGCCGGGCAGCGAACATGGCGCGCCGGACTGGGCGCCGACGATCGCGGATCTGCTGAAGGATCAAGGCTATGCCACCGGGCAATTCGGCAAGAACCACCTCGGCGACCGCGACAAACACCTGCCGACGGCGCACGGATTCGACGAATTCTTCGGCAACCTCTACCACCTGAACGCCGAGGAAGAGCCGGAAACCTATTACTACCCGAAGGACCCGGAGTTCAAGAAGAAGTACGGTCCGCGCGGGGTGATCCATTCCTATGCCGACGGACGCATCCAGGATACCGGCCCCTTGACCCGGCAGCGGATGGAGACGGCGGACGAGGAGTTCGCGTCCGCGGCCCTGGATTTCATCGATCGTGCTCACAAGGCGAACAAGCCGTTCTTCGTGTGGATGAACACGACGCGCATGCATGTCTGGACGCGGCTGAAGAAGGAATCCGAGGGCAAGACCGGCATTGGCCTGTATCCGGACGGCATGGTCGAGCATGACGGCCACGTCGGCAAGTTCCTGAACAAATTGAAGGAACTCGGTATCGACGATAACACCGTTGTGATCTACAGCACGGACAACGGCGCGGAAACCGGGAGCTGGCCCGACGGCGGCATCACCCCCTTCCACGGCGAGAAGGGTACGACCTGGGAAGGCGGCTTCCGCATCCCGCTGGTTGTCCGCTGGCCCGGCGTGATCAAGCCCGGCACGGTCGACAATGGCATCATCTCCCATGAGGACTGGCTGCCCACCCTGCTGCATGCGGCCGGCGTGCCCGATGTGGTCGAAAAGGTGAAGAAGGGCTACAAGGCGAACGGCAAGACCTGGAAAGCCCATCTGGACGGCTACGACTACCTGCCGTATTTCAAGGGCGAAGCCGACAAGGCCCCGCGCGACAGCATCTACTACTTCGGCCAGGGCGGCGAGTTGAACGCCATCCGCTGGAACGACTGGAAGGTGCATTTCGCGATCGTCAAGGGCAATATCGCGACGGGCGAGCGGATCGTCCCCAACTGGCCGCTCATCATCAATTTGCGCGCGGATCCCTACGAGATCATGCACGAGGAGGGCGTGATGGGTTACCTGCGCTGGTTCGCCGACAACATGTGGCTGTTCGTCCCGATCCAGGACAAGCTCAAGAGCTTCTTCGCGACCATCCCGGAGTATCCGTTCCAGGAGGGATCGAGCCTCACGGCGGGCGGGATCAACTACAACTCGCTGAAAGCCATGAAGGCGATGGACATGCTGAAGGCACTGGGAGAACGGTTCCCGGCCAATCAGTAATCGCCGGGCCCGCGGCGGGCGTCGTCCCCCGGACGGCGCCCGACCGGTCCCTTTTCCGCAGGCCTTCACGGGGTTCACATGCTGTCAAAACTCCTGGAAATCAGCCGTTTCCTGCTCGTGCTACCGGTCATCGGCTCCTTGTTGCTCACGGTCAGCGTGGTGGTCACGGGACTGGGGATGCTCCTGATCGAGGAGTGGAACCTGGTGCAGCAGGGCGAGTTTTCCGCCAGGACCGCCAAGCAATTGACGGTCACCGTCATCCAGACCATCGACATGTTCCTGCTGGGGGCGATCAGCTACATCGTGGCCGCCGGCATCTACAAATTGTTCATCAGCCAGGAAGAACTCCAACTGCTCCGGCGGATCAAGATCGAAAAGCTCGAGGATCTCGAGAAAAAGATCATTGGCGTCGTGGCCGTGGCCCTGGCCGTGAGTTTTCTCGGCAAGGCCGAGGGCGCGGCCGACACGCTGTCCTTGCTGCAGGGCGCGGCGGCCGTCGCCCTGGTGATTGTCGCCCTGTGCCTGTTCCTGCGGTTTTCCGCAGCGGGAAAGGAATGACATCCTTCAGGCGCGAGGCCGAGCCTCTGGATCGACCGCCAACCGGCTTGGCCCATGACGCTCCACCGGGCATGACCCCGACCACCCTGCTCAGCACATCATGACGACCCCTCGCGAATCCATTCTCAGCGTTTCCCGGGCCCTGAACGCCGCGGTGCTTGGCCAGGAGACAGTGGTCGAGCGGCTGCTGATCGCGCTCCTGGCCAATGGCAACGTGCTGATGGAAGGGCTGCCCGGCACGGCCAAGACCCGTTCCATCAAGACCCTGTCCCGGCTGATCGAGAGCCGGTTCAGCCGCGTCCAGTTCACGCCCGACCTGCTGCCCTCCGACGTGACCGGCTCCGAAATCTATCGCGAGCAGACCGCGACGTTCGAGTTCCAGCCCGGCCCGCTGTTCGGCAATCTGGTGCTGGCCGACGAGATCAATCGCGCGCCCGCCAAGGTGCAGGCGGCGCTGCTGGAAGCGATGGAAGAGCGGCAGGTGACGGTTGCCGGCAAGACCCACAGGTTGCCTGACCTGTTTCTCGTCCTTGCCACGCAGAATCCCATCGAGCAGGAAGGCACCTATCCGCTGCCCGAGGCGCAGATGGACCGCTTCCTGGTCTATGTCCGCGTCCCCTACCCCGCCTCGACCCACGAATTGTCCATACTGCGGCTGGTCCGCGCCGAGCGTACCGGCGGCGATGCCCCGCCGCCCGAACCCATCACGCAGGATGCGATCTTCGCGGCGCGGCGGGAGGTCGGGGCGGTGCATGTCGCCGAATCGGTCGAGCGCTACATGGTCGATCTGGTCATGGCGTCGCGGGAACCGGCACGGTACGGCGCGGATCTGGCGAAATGGATCCAGCTGGGGGCCAGCCCCCGCGCCACGCTCGCGCTGGATGCCGCCGCGCGGGCCCGCGCCTGGCTGGGGGGCCACGATTTCGTGACGCCGGAGGACGTTCAGGCGGTTGCGCCGGCCTGCCTGGCCCACCGCATCCACCTCTCCTACGAGGCCGAAGCGGATGGCAAGTCACGCGAGGACGTGGTCGATGCCATCCTGCAATGCGTTGCCGCCGTATAGGGCAGGCTGGCGCGACCATGGCCGCCTGCACCCATCCGACCCTGGAACAGCTGGTCCGCCTGCAGTTCGACACGCGCGGCTTCTCCCTGCTGCCGCGCCAGCCGGTGCACAGTCTGCTGAGCGGCCGTCACGCCTCACGCCTGCGCGGACGCGGGCTGATTTTCGAGGAACTGCGCGATTATCGTCCGGGCGACGATATTCGCTCGATCGACTGGCGTGCCACTGCGCGCCTGCAGAGAGCCCACGTCCGTGTCTATTCCGAGGAGCGCGAGCGGCCCGTGCTGCTGGTCGTCGATCAGCGCGCGTCGATGTTCTTCGGCAGCGCGCGCACGACCAAGGCGACCGCCGCCGCGGAGCTTGCGGCGCTGGCGGCCTGGCGCACGCTGGCGGTGGGCGATCGTATCGGCGCCATCATCTTCGGCGACGACGAGACGGTGGAAATCAGGCCGCATCGCAGCCGTGCCAATGTGCTGCACATCTGCCATGAACTGGTGCGCATGAATGGCCGCCTGTCCGCCGCGTCCGCCCCCGCGAGCCGCGCCACGTTCAATCATGCCCTGCGCTGCGCGACCAATCTGGCCCGGCACGATCACCTGATCGTGCTGGTGACCGATTACGAAGGCGACGATGAGACCACCCGGGCGCTGGCAACCCGGCTGGCCGCCCACAACGACGTGCTGGCGATGCTGGTCTACGATCCGGCCGGAATCCGTTTTCCTGTCGGCGGCCTCATGGAAGTGACGGACGGTCGGCAACGATCGGCCATCCCGGAGGACGGCCCGTTTGCCCAGGCCTTTGAAACCGAATTCCGCAAACGCTGCGCACAATTGCGCGAGCGCTTGCGTGCGCTGCGTATCCCGATTCTGCCGATCTGCACGCACGACCCGATTCCGGAGCAAGTGCTGGCCGCTCTGGGTGGGCGCCCGGGCGTCTGAACCGATGCTCGTGATCGACCGGCAGCAAGTCCCGAACCATCCCCAAGGCCAGAGGCGTCAAGCATGCATCCCGATTCGGCCAGTCTGGCGAACCTGCGCGATATCGTGACACCGCCACCGGTGCCGTGGTGGCCGCCGGCGCCCGGCTGGTGGCTGGTGCTGATGCTGCTGGCGCTGTTTGCCGCCCTGATGGCGTTACGGGGCTGGCGCCGCTGGCGGGCGAATGCCTATCGTCGCATCGCCTTGCGGGCCCTGCGCCAGGCCGACAGCGTCGCCTCCGTGGCCGAGATTCTGAAACGCGCCGCCCTCATGGCGGCGCCGCGGACCCGGGTCGCCGCACTCAGCGGCTCCGCCTGGGTCAAGTGGCTGACCAGGACTGGCCGACGTACCGTTCCCCCGGCCGTGCGCCAGATTCTGACCACCGGCATCTACCGCGCGGCCGGACCCGCCAGCGCCGGTGAATTGGCTGCCTTTGCCGCCCAATGGGTCCGCGGCCACAGGCTGGATGATCGTGATCGCGGCCAAGCCGATGGGTAAACGCGTTTCCGCTCCATGCTGACCTTCGCTCACCTCTGGGCCTTCTGGCTGGCACCGCTGCCGCTCCTCGTCCGGTGGTGGGTTCCGCCCCGCATCCCGGTCCGTCCTGCGGCCCGGATCCCGTTCCTGTCACGCGTTCTCGCGGCGGGCGGCAAGACCGGCCGTCGTCCGGGAGAGGACAGCCTGCCGACCGCGCTGCACGGGGTGGTGTGGTTGCTGGTCCTGACGGCGTTGGCCCGTCCCCAGTGGCTGGAGCCCCCGATCGAAAGGTCGATACCCACGCGCGATCTGCTGCTGCTGGTGGATTTGTCCGGCTCCATGGAACAGAAGGATTTCACCAGCGCGAGCGGCCAGTCGGTCGACCGGTTGACGGCCGTGAAGGAGGTGCTGGGCGAATTTCTGGATCGGCGCCAGGGGGACCGTGTCGGCCTGGTCGTGTTCGGTACGGCGGCATTCCTGCAGGTGCCGTTCACGACCGATCTGAACTTGTGTCGCCATTTGCTGGACGAGACGTCGGTGCGGATGGCAGGACCGCGCACGGCGCTGGGCGATGCCATCGGACTGGGCATCAAACTGTTCGAGAACAGCGAGGCGCCGACGAAGACGATCATTGCTCTCACTGATGGCAACGATACCGGCAGCGCGCTCCCGCCCGCCGAAGCCGCGAAAGTGGCCCGGGACCGTGGCATCACGATACACACGGTCGCGATCGGAGACCCGACCACCGTGGGCGAGGAAGCCCTGGACGAGGAGGCCTTGAAGGCCGTGGCGCAAATTACGCACGGTGACAGTTTCCTGGCCATCAATCGGGAACAACTGGCCGGGGTTTACCAGCGGCTGGACCAGATCGAAACGCGGGACGTCAAGACCGTCAGCCATCGCCCCCGGCGCGATCTGTTCTTCTGGCCGCTGGCCGCCGCGTTGTTCCTCACGCTGGCGGCTCAGGCCGTGAAGCTCTTCATGGGAAGGCCACGCGATAACAGCCCGGCAACCCCGGTCCGACTGCGGGTCAATCCGCGGACGTTCGAACTGGAGACGACCGAACGATGATCGGTCTTGAACATTTTCATTTCCTGCGCCCGCCCTGGTTGCTCCTGCTGCCGGTCATCGGGTGGCTGTGGTGGCGGGTTCGCCGGCAACAAGACCCCTTGCGCGGCTGGCGGGGCTGGATGGACGGCGATCTGCTGGCGGCCATGACCGTGGGAGGGCAGTGCCGTCAGGGTGATCCGGTCGGCCAGACCGGTCAGGGGCTCGGTACAGGCGGTTTCGGTCTGCTTGCCGCCTGGCTCACGGCCGTGGTGGCGATTGCCGGCCCGACCTGGCGCCCGGAGCCTTCGCCGTTTGCGGATGACCCCGTTCCCGTGATGCTGGTGCTGCATGCCGGTGAGAGCATGAATCAGTCCGACCTCGCCCCCAGCCGCATGGAACGCGCCCGGTTGAAGATTGCCGATTTCGCGGCGGAGCGCCGGGGGCAGCCCCTGGGACTGGTCGCCTACGCCGGTTCCGCCCATCTGGTGCTGCCGCCCACGCGGGATACCGCCGTCGTCTCGGCGATGGCAGCGGAACTCGGGCCCGCGATCATGCCCCTTGCAGGCAATGATCTGGCCGCCGCGCTGCGGCTGGCCGCGCGCGCCATCGGCGAGGCCGGCGGCTCGATCGTGGTGCTGACGGATACCGCGCCGACGGAAAACGAATCGGCCTGGCGGGCCTATCGCGGAGAATACGATTGGCCGGTTCACCTCCTGGCTGTGGCCCGGCCGGATACGCCGGAGTGGGATGGCCTGAGCAGCGCGGCAGCCGCGCTGGGGGCGAGCCTCACCCGGCTGACGCCCGACTCGACGGATGTGCTGAGCCTGGTGCGGCGCACGGCGGAGACGCCGGTGGCGGTCACGGCGGCGGGTGAGGACACGCGCTGGGAGGAAGCCGGCTGGTGGCTGGTGCCCGTGCTGGCCGTGTTTGCCCTGCTCCCCTTCCGGCGCGTGCTCGACGCCGAGACACGCAACGATGCCTCGTCCGGGACGCCCTCGGACGGCCCGGCGCGGGAAGAGACCTGAGGAGCGGGATGTGAAGCTTTCCTGGCTGCTGGCGACGATCACCGGATTCAGCTGGACCAGTCTGTGGTACACGCCGGACCAGGCGGGACAGCAGCGCCTGCAGCAGGGCGACTTCCAGGCCGCCGCCGAGACATTCCGTGATCCGATGCGGCAGGGCGTCGCCTGGTTTCGCGGCGGCGAATTCGCGAAGGCCGAACAGGCCTTTGCCCATGTGGCCACACCCGAGGCCGAGTTCAACCGTGGCAGTTGCCTGGTCATGCTGGGCCAGTACGAGGCGGCCGTCGCGCGCTACGACCGCGCGCTCGAGCTACGGGCGGATTGGGACGACGCACGCATCAATCGCGACATCGCGGTGGCCCGAGCCAGGCTGGTCGAACGCAAGGGCGCGGACATGGGTGACCAGAAGCTGGGCGCCGACGACATCACGTTCGAGAAAGGCCACAAGAGCGGCGGCCAGGACACCCAGGTCGAAGCTCCGGCGCTTTCCGGTGCGGAAATGCAGGCGCTGTGGCTGCGCCGCGTGCAGACGAAGCCGGCCGATTTCCTGAGAGCGAAATTCGCCCATCAGCTCGCGACCGGGAAGACTGGGGAAGATCACCCATGAGGGCATGGGCAAACCGCGCCATCCCGGGGGCGCCGGGCGCAGGCTGGCCTACTGTCGGCCGTGCGCGCCGCCCGGGCTGGCCACCTGCCCTGTTGCCATTCGGCTTGCTGATCGCGTTGTGGCATCCGGCGGACGCCTTCGGCATGGACCGCGTCCGGGCGCAACTCGGGCAAGACACGGCGTGGACCGGCGAAGCCGTATCCTTGATCATCACCCTCTATTCGTCCGGCCCGTTCAGTGGCACCGCCGCTTTCGACTTGCCCGAGTTGCCGGCATTGGCATTCGTGCGTGCGGGGAATCCGCTGGTCGGCAGTGAATCGATCGACGGCAACACTTACCTGACCCAGCGGCATGAATTCGCGATTTACACCCAGCGTGCCGGAGACGTGGTTGTGCCCGCGTTCCGGGTACGCTTTGCCGGCAAACGGACGTTTACGTCCCCGGCCGAACCGATGGCAGGATTCACGCCGGCATTGCGATTCCGATCGGTACGCCCTTCGGGAACCGAGCAACTGGGCGTCGTGGTCACCGCCGGCAGCATGAAGGCAAGCCAGACCTGGCAGCCCGATTCGCTCGGCAGCGTGAAGGCCGGTGATGTGATCACCCGCGACATCGTCCGCCGTGCCGCCGGCACCACGGCCATGATGCTGCCCCCGGTCAGCATCGAGACGCCCCCGGGTGTCCGGCACTATGTCACCGATCCGACCGTGCAGGATTTCACCGAGCGCGGCGCTTCCCTGGCGGTACGGAGCGAAACGATCAAATACCAGTTCGAACGCCCCGGCACATTCCAGTTGCCGGATGTAGCCGTGACCTGGTGGGATCCCGCCGCCCGGGCCTTGCAGCGGGTGACCCTGCCCGGCAGGGTGGTGAACGTCGCTGTTGCAGGCAGGGTCGAGGAACCGGAGGAACCGCCTGCCGCCGCCTCCGGGTCTCGCTGGCGTCTGGCCGTCTCGCTGCTTTTGCTCGGCATCGCCGCCGGCATGTGTCGCAAGTCGGTCCTGGGCTGGCTGGCTGCGCGGCGGCTGCGGCATGACGATCCCGCCTCGGTGGCGGCAAGGAGGCTGCTGGCGGCTTGCCGGAGCAACGCCGCGACCGAAGCCTACGTTGCAGGGTCGCAATGGAAACGGGCGGTGGGCCTGCAAGGAGAGGACCTGGCTGAGCAGCGGCTGCCGCCTGGCGTGGCCGCCGACTTCGAGCGCGAGTGGCATCTCCTGTCCCGGCATGTCTATGGCGCCGGCGAGACGAGCTCTCCCTGCGCCGGCGAGCGGCTCGCCGGGGTTTTCGCCGACCTTCGCCGCGCACTGGGTCGGACATCCCGCGCGGG
Organism: Methyloparacoccus sp. NF-16; assembly: GCF_056880625.1. Classification (NCBI taxonomy): domain Bacteria; kingdom Pseudomonadati; phylum Pseudomonadota; class Gammaproteobacteria; order Methylococcales; family Methylococcaceae; genus Methyloparacoccus; species Methyloparacoccus sp. NF-16. The sequence goes on from NZ_CP174130.1 coordinate 1,815,599, forward strand.
GGATATGGCTGGCGAATTGCCCGCCTTGAATCCGGTGCCTTCCCGGGCGCGCAGATCGCTTCGACCGTGAGCCTTTGCGGCATCCCACGCGGTAGCGTGGTGATTCCGACACCGGGTTCGGCGGTGGACTCGCGCTTGGCGTAGCGGGCGCGTCCCGCCTTCGTGCCCAGCGGCGACGCCATTTACCTCCCCGGGTCGGCCGGTGCCGCCCAGCTCGGGGGCGCAAGGGGAAGCCTTCGTCCAGGGTGCGGCGGCGCGCCGCGCGGCCTCTTTCCCGCCCCCGCCGCGCCGACGATCCCCACGCCGGAACGCCCGGCGGCAGCGGGTTCTCGCCTCGCGAACCGTCACTTGATATTGATAACGTCCCCTGGTTTCCAATTCCCGGCAAGCGCCGGTCCGGTCGGCCCGTAGAGGCGCAGAATGGCGAAGTAGCCTTTTCCGAGCACCGTGGCGAGCCAGTTCTTCTCCTTGCCCTGCGGGGCTTTCGGCCCCAGGTAGAGGTCGGTGCTGCCGTCGGCGTTCTGGACCGGCTGGTCACGTGATCCCAGCGAGGGGAACGGCTGGCCGTTGGCAAGGCCGGCTGCATTCTCGGCTTCGTACAGCGTCACCGACCAGAAGTTCGCGGCCGGCACGTCCTTCGGCAGGTTCACTTTGTAGTGGGTCCCGCCGCTCAGCGCCACGCCATCGCTGTCGGTGAAGGCGATCACGTAGAAGGCGCCCTTGCCGGGAATCTGCGACAGCATGCCGGGGCTGACCGCGTAGTAGTTGGAGAAGAACCAGGGGCGCAAATCGACGTCGAGCGCCCCGCCGCGATCCACGCGGCGCCAGCTCAGGTCGAGCTTGCCGCTCGGCTTCTCCGCCGTCGCGTCAGCCATGGGGTTCACCCAGTGGCGATCGGGGTAGACGCGAATTGATCGCCCGGACACGCGTTCGTCGAAGGCCATCACCGGGTTCGTGAGTCGGACATTACCGCCCTGCGCACCGGCAGGCAACGGTTTATCAGCCAATATAGAATCCTGCTGAATGTCCATTAGCAAGCAATATGAATATATAGCGATACCAATAGGATCGGATCAGTGGTGTGACTTGCATGCGTAAGCCTTGCCGTCGAGCACACCGTTGAATGCACCAATGGCCTTGGCATTGTGCCAAACGACATGAGTTGCACCCAATTTCTTGCCCTTCACCAGGGCCCGATGTTTGGCAATACTCTTCCAGCCATGGCCATGGTGTCGGCCATGGCCCGAGGAACCGTGAACCTTGCCGAGGAATCGGCAATGTTCCACATCATGGTGATGGACCACCTTGGGCAGCGCCATCGCAGCGCTGCTGAAGAAAAAAGCCAGAACGACCAGAAGGGACGCGCAGCAGCCTGGAGTTATTCGCATCATAATTCGCATCATGGATTAATATTCATGGATTATTGATATCAGACCAGCCTGTTGCATGGCGTGGAAAATGGTGCCATTCATGACCATCAACAAGCAGTATTATCACTTGCCTGATGACTTGATCCGGCATCAGGCATACCTAGAACATTCTGCCACATATTCAAACATCTGAACGCCGAATGGCAGTCATGCTGCGACAAAACCGGGAGGTTTTTGCTTGCTCCCAATCGAAGCCATGGCCGGCCGGGTTGCCTGTGGATAGCCTGCCAAAACGCCGTTAGGCCTGCATTTTTGAAAGTCTCGCTTCAGAAGTCTTTCTGGTTTAGCCTATTTACCGTTTGGCCTACTTTTTTACCCTCTGGAGCATGTCATGACTATCAATGGTTTGAAGCGCGCCGAAGCTGTCGGCAAAAGCATCGCGCTTCTGTTAATGGGCGGCGTCACGCTGTCCCTGCTGGCGTGTTCGGCGACGCAGAAAGCCACGATCGCCAAGACCGAGGCGCACTGCGGGCTGCTCGGCCGGTTCTGTGACCGGCTGACTCCCGGCACGGAGAACCAACTGGGTCTGCGCTACGTAAGACCGGGTGTTGATTGGCGCCCGTACAAGGCTGTCATCATCGAGCCGGTAACCTTCTGGGGTGATGAGGAGGGTGAGATTTCGGCGGAAGTTCGCCAGAATCTGGTCAACGAGTTCGAAACCGTCCTGAAACAGGAATTCGGCAAGCAGTTCCAGGTTGTCACGCGCCCCGGACCGGGCGTCATGACACTTTCGGTAGGGTTGACAAAAACGGAATCGGCAACTCCCGTCCTGCGTTCGATCTCGATGATCGTACCCCAGGCGCGCGCCCTGTCCACCGGCGCCTACCTGATCAGCGGGCAATTCCCGTTCGTAGGCAGCGCCCAGGTCGAGGGCAAGGTGGAGGATTCGGTCAGCGGCCAGGTGCTGGCCGCCATAGTCGATAAACGCCTGGGCGGTGGTTCGCCGACCGCCGGCTTCCAGTGGCAATGGGGCGATGTCGAGAATGCCATGCAACACTGGTCGGAGACGTCCGCGAATCGGCTGGCCGGCTGGACGTCGGGTCAGGAAAAGGCCCAATGATGCGCTGGGCGTCAGCCGTTTCCCGGTTTGACCGAAAGCCTTGTCGTACCGGGATGTGGCTGCAGGAGTGTGCCCTGACGCGGAGACCGGAAACACGCCTTCTCGCCCGGACGCGAAGGAACTTGATTCCGCTGTCGGCAGCGGGTCATGCTGTCGCCAAACGAGAAGGGCTGGCCGGGCACAGGGCTGTTGCTGAGTGATCCAGGGCCTGCAAGCCAGCCCCCATTGGGAACCCGATTTTTTTCAACACCGGAGCAAGCGATATGCAGGACATGACGTGGGACCGGGTGGAGCGACTCAAGGCGTTGCTGATCGCGGCGACCGTCGCCTTTTCAGTCAGCGCTTGTACGACCACCAACCCGGTAACCGGGCAGCAGCAGGTTGACTATGGCGCCACGGCCGGAGTGGCGGGAGCGGCGATGGGCACGGCCGCGCTGGGCGTCGCCTTGAGCAACAACAATAATGACCGGGTGGTGTATGGCGGGCCTGGCTGGGGCGGCAACCGGGTTACCAGAGTCAATAACGTGAACGTGAACCGCTCCGTCAATAATCGCGTCACCCGCGTGAACCACAATGCCAATCTGAATCAGCCTCATGGCCGGCATGTGCATCAGGGAAATCTTGCCAGAGGCGGCAATCGCAACCTCAACCGCGCCGGTAATCGGGGCAGGGGCAACCGCAGATCAAGGTAGGGCAAATGGCGCCACCAAGGGCACGCATGCCAGCAGGGGTCACCCTCTGCCGATGTACCCGCCCCATGCCAGGCCATTCCGGTGTTGGCTGGTATCTGGACACCCGATCATGAAGGGCCAGGCCTGACTGGCTTTCCTTACCCTGGCGACTCGCATCAACCCATACAGAGGCCGATTATTATGTGGAAATTTATTGTGGTTCTTCTCCTGGCCATGGCTCCGGCACAGGCCAAATCCGTCGATGGCAGCCAGGCCAGGACGCTACCCGAGCCTGAATTCAAGTATCAAGCCGCCTTGCAACGGGTTGATCAGAAGGTCGCCAAGCTGATCGGCGAAGAGAAGCAAAGGACGCTGCGTGAATTGGCGATCGCGGCGGTTCTTTCCGACTATTGCGCGGCCGTCGATCTGGACAAGAACAAATTCACCAGCACTTTCGATGCCCTGGCTGCAACCGATCTCAAGCGGCCGACCGCCGAGCAGCGCACTCTCGAAAACAACCTGATGACCTACTTCGGCGTATACGTGGGCCTCCTGATCGCGGAAAGCACGGACCGCGAGCATGAATTCTGTTCGGTAGCCGAAACCATCAAGCGTGAAAAAAGGCCACTCAGCCGCTTCTGGCTGACGCCATCGCCAGTAACATCCGCGCCTGTCCAATCGTCGACCACCGCCAGGAAATGACCACTTCATCCGCCTGCGGCAATGGGGGCTACAGGCGCTGACGCTCGCCAAGCGAACGCCCATCAGTTCGAGCGATCGCCTCCGAACGCGGCCGGATTCCATCCGCGGAACAGGCTGGTTAGCCGAATAACGATGAAAAACAGCATGAAAAACCTTGTACTAGCCGGTGCTCTCCTGTTGCATGCCCTGTCAATCAGCGGTTGCGGCACGCTGTACATGAATGCCCCTCCCGGCGCTGACATCAAACTGCTGAGCCGGGATGCCCCGGCCACGGTAAAAATCGAAAAGCACATCTGGTTCAAGTGGTGGGGAGGCCAGCCGCTGCATCCGGAAGAGGCGCATGCCGCCAGTATCATCAAGGACGCCGGTCTCAGGGAAGCGCGCATCCGGATGACCAATACGCTGGCTGACGGCCTGTATTCCATCATACCGGGCGTTTTCGGGTTTCCCAGACGCACGCTGATCGTGGAAGGCAACCGCGACATAACGCCTGCCCCCCGGACCCTGTCCAGACCTTGAATACCGATTTTGGCAGCCTGACTTTCCCGCCGGAGAAACGCCAAGATGCTCCGCTCCTGTCTGATATGTCTCAGCGCCCTTTTGCTCACCGCCTGTTTCACCACCCGCCTGGAAGCGCCACAAGGCAAGGGGGTGCGGATCATGGCGGCGGGTGAGCCCGCCAGCTTTCACAAGGAATACAAGGACTGGTACCTACTGTCCGGCCTGCTGCCCATCTGGAGAACCGACATGGCCGAGTTGATTGCCAAGGAACAGTTGGTGGAGGTCCGTGTGCAGACAGAAGACCGCGTCGCGGATGGCGTTATCACGCTCATCACCGAGGAACTGCTGCTCGGGGTCTTTCCGCAAAGCATCGTTCTCGAAGGCAATACGGCGGCAACCCGCAGCAGAGCAACCAGGAACACAAGCGATCAGCCCACCCTGCCCCGTCACGACGGAGCCGACCCCCGTCGCGCGCAAGCTTCCCAACACCCCGCGGAACAGGCCATCAATCAACAACCTGACACGCGCTCAACCGGAACCGGCGGTCCGGCGCCGTGATCGTTATGGCATCGGCGCGGGGCAGCGCCGAGGGCCAAGCATCGACCGGCACGATACCGCGCAGCCGCCGCCTGCGGGCCGTGATGGCCACAGTTTGTAGCCCATGCCAGCAGCCCGGGGTCCGCGCGGCCAAGCCAGTCGAAGGATTGGCCAATCAGCGCGAGGCATCGATTACACCAAGCATCGCCACGTTTTCAGGACATCAGCATGAAGTTTAGCCGTCAGCAAGTCCTCGGGATTGCGCTGTCACTGGTGGTGGGTATCGCCCTGGTCATGGTGCTTGGGTGGCCGGGACGCGGGAAAGCTCCGCCGCCGGCGGAAGTGGCTGACAACCCCCTGCCTCCGGCGCATTTTGTGGGTCGTGCCGCCTGCGCCGGCTGTCATGCCGAGCAGGAGCGCCTGTGGCAGGGCTCGCATCACGACCTCGCCATGCAGGAGGCCACTCCGCAAACGGTGCTGGGAGATTTCAACCATGCCGAATTCAGCAAGGACGGCGTTGTCTCCCGTTTCTTCCGGCGTGAGGGCCGCTACTGGGTCCATACCGATGGGCCGGATGGCCAGATGACCGACTTTGAAATTCTCTACACCTTCGGCGTGACTCCGCTCCAGCAGTATCTGGTGGCCCTGCCCGGTGGCCGTTTGCAGGCACTGTCGATTAGCTGGGACAGCCGGCCCCAGGCGCAAGGTGGTCAGCGCTGGTTTCATCTCTACCCGGACGAAAGGATCGATCACCGCGACGAGTTGCACTGGACCAAGCTGTCGCAGAACTGGAACTTCATGTGCGCGGAATGCCATTCCACGGATTTACGCAAGAACTACGATCAGGCCAGCCATGGCTACCGGACCACCTGGGCCGAGCTCGACGTGAGCTGCGAAGCCTGCCACGGCCCGGGTTCCCAGCATGTCGTCTTCGCGGAAAAGCAGCCCGGCCATGACCGGATCGCCCCGGAGACGCTGGGCCTGACCCACCGCCTGGACGAGCGCCGGGGTGTCAGCTGGCCCATTCAGGCCGCCTCGGGCAATGCCACCCGCAGCAGCCCCCGCACCACGACCCGGGAAATCGAGACCTGTGCCCGCTGCCACGCGCGGCGCGGTCAGTGGTTCGGGGATTACGAACCAGGCCAGCCGCTGATGAACACCCACCTGCCGGCATTGCTGAGGGCCGGGCTCTATCATGCCGACGGCCAGATCGACGGGGAGGTCTATGAATATGGTTCCTTCCTGCAAAGCCGCATGTTCCAGGCCGGGGTCACCTGCAGCGATTGCCATGAGCCGCATAGCCTGAAGCTGCGCGCCGAGGGCAACGGCGTGTGCCTGCAATGCCATGGGGCGCAGCAATATGCCAACGAACAGCACCACTTCCATCCGGCCAGTTCGGCGGGCGCGCAGTGCGTCGCGTGCCACATGCCGGCCAAGAACTACATGGTCGTCGACCCGCGCCGGGATCATGGCTTCCGGATTCCGCGCCCCGATCTCACGGTAAAAATCGGCACGCCGAATGCGTGCACCGGCTGCCATGCCGACCGGTCGCCCGCTTGGGCCGCGACGGCCTTACGCCGGAAGCTGGGCCGCGAACCCCGGGGTTTCCAGAACTATGCGGAAACCCTTCATGCCGCCCGGAGCGGGGCTGCGGACGCCGAAAGCCGCTTGACGGCGTTGTTACAGGACGACGCCCAGCCCGCCATCGCCCGCGCCACGGCAGCGGCCGAACTGGGCCGACGCTTGAGCCCCAATTCCCTGGCCCCGCTGGTGCAATCGCTCTACGATGACCATGCACTGGTGCGCGCGGCGGCACTGGAAGCGCTCGACCCCATCGCGCCCCAGCAACGCTGGCAGGCCGCGCATCGCCTCTTGACCGACCCTGTGCGCGTCGTTCGGGCGCTGGCCGGGGCAACGCTGAGCGGCGTTCGCTCGGAGGCCATGCCGGCCGCAGAACTGGCGGCTTTCCAGAAGGCCAGTGGCGAATATCTCGCCGCCCAGCAGTTCAATGCGGACGAACCCGGTTCCCAGGTCAACCAGGGGAATTTCCACACGGTGCGGGGCGACCTCGCCGAGGCCGAAAGCGCCTACCGCGAAGCCCTCGCGCTCGATCCCGGCTGGGTGCCGGCCTATGTCAATCTCGGCGATCTTTACCGGCGTGAGCATCGGGATACCGAGGGTGAAGCCCTCTTGCGAGAGGGCCTGGCCAGGCAACCCAAGTCGGCCGCCCTGCAGCACAGCCTGGGGTTGCTCCTGGTGCGGCAGAACAAACTTTCGGAAGCGCTACCGGCACTCCAGAGGGCGCTCGACCTGGCACCCGGCGATACGCGCTTTCGCTATGTCTACGCCGTTGCCCTGCATTCGGCGGGCAAGACCCGCGAAGCCCGCAGGGTCGTGCAGGCTGGACTGAAAGGAACGCCCGGTGACCCGGGTTTGCGTGAATTGGCCGCGGCATTGGGCCGTTAGGCAACGCCAATAAATGGCGCACCGTCGAGCTGACCCTGGAGACCACCCGCGGCATCATCGACAGCCTCGGCGAGGCGTGCCGCATCACCGGAACCTGGCTGGAAATCGGCTACACTTTTGAATCGCTCCGCCGGCGGCCGGACATGCAGCAGGCCGAACAGAGCCTGGTCGCCACCATCCAGCGCTACCGGACCAGGCGGCGGCCGGGTCGTCAATGCGCGGCGCAAGGCCGAATCGCCGCGGCCGCGCGAGGCGAGCGTCTTCCCCTGATTCACCTTTGGCGAGGCAATCCATGCGCATCCCGGCAAAAACCCGATGGCGGATCACGGCCAGCAGCGGCGATGCCCGCCCGGCGATCGACGATCTCTATGCGACCGCCTGGGTCTCCGACCCCGCGACGACGGCCTGGCTATGCATCGACCTGGGCGAAACGGTCACCCTGGGCGGCATCGAGGTGTACTGGGGACGGCACTGGGCGGATGTCTACGGCTTCGAGACCTCCCTGGACGGTGAGGAGTGGACGCCGCTCTGCAGCACCGCCCATGGCGAGGGTGGGCAGAACGTGTTCGCCTTCACGCCGGTGGAAACCCGTCACCTGCGCTGGTCGGACGCCAGCGCGATGCCGGCGCAGGCACTGGAAATCGTCGAGATCAACCTCTACGCGCCCGGGGACGCCATGTCGGTGCGGGAACCGGGCTGTCTCTCCGCCCTCGGGCAGGCGCCGGTGACGCTGGCGGCCGGCGACAGCATCACCGTCGATTTCGGCTATCCGCGCCTGCCGCTGGGCGCGCTGATCGACTGGGGCGACAGCTGGGGGACGGTATTCTCGGTGCACCTGTCCGACGACGGCGAGACGTTTCGTGAAGTCGGCCGCATCACCACCAGCCACGGGGATTACGACAATTTCTACTGGCGCTCGACCGTCGCCCGCTACTTCCGGCTGACGGTCCACGCGGCAAGCACACCGGCCGGCGCCATCATCGACGAACTCAAGCTGCGCCTGCTCGACAAGGACCGCATGCCGATCGGGCAGCTGGAGCGGGCCGCCGCCGCGGGTCGCGGCGAGCTGTATCCGCAGGCCTTGCTGGGCCGGCAGGTGTACTGGACGGTGCTGGGTGAGCCCGGCACGGATGCCGAAGCCCTGTTCGACGAGTATGGCAACCTCGAACCACGGCTCAAGGCTGGGCAGCTGACGCCACTGCTGCGGCTGGAGGGACAGCTGCATGGTGCCCCCGCCGCCGGCAACCTGCGCCATTCCCTGGCCGAGGGTGCATGGCCGGTCCCGAGCGTCGCCTGGACCTGCGGCGACATCGATGTCGAGGCCAGCGCCCTGGCAGAGGACGGATCGGCCCTCGTGCGCTACCGGCTGCGCAACACCGGCTCCTGCCAGCGGCGGGGGGCGCTGGTGCTGGCGGTCCGGCCGGTGCAGATCAACCCCTACTGGCAACACGGCGGTCATGCCGTCATCCATGCCGTCGCCCACGAGGAACGGACGGTCCGCGTCAACGAGCAGCTCTACGCGGTCTTTTCGCGCGCTCCCGACGCCGCGACGCTGGCCGACTTCGATCATGGCGATGTCGTCCGCCTCATCGGGACAGCGGCCCAGCCATCCCGCAATCCGCTCATCTCCGGCTCGGGCCTGGTGAGTGGCGCCTTCGAGTTCGCCTTCGAGCTGGCGCCGGGTGCCAGCACCGAGGTCGTCGTCGCCCTGCCCATGGGCGAGAAGCTCGCCGCCGTGCCGATCGACGACTTCGATGCGCGGCGGGCAGCGGTCATCGGCGCCTGGCGCGCAAAACTCGGGCCGCGCCGCATCACGGTGGGCGACCGGGATGTCAGCGAGACGGCCGAGGCGCAGATCGCCCTGATCCTCGTCAACGCTACCCGCCATGCCTTCAAGCCCGGCCCGCGCCACTACGATCGCACCTGGATCCGCGACGGCGCCTCGCAGGCGCTGGCGCTGCTGTGGGCTGGCCTGATCGACGAGGCCCAGCGCTATGTGCTGTGGTATGCGGCGCGCATCTACCCGAGCGGTCTGGTACCGCCGATCCTCAACCCGGACGGCAGCGTGAACCGGGGCTATGGCAGCGACATCGAATTCGACGCCCAGGGTGAATTCGTCGGCATCGCCGCCGACACCTACCGGATCGGCCGCGACCGGGATTTCCTCGCCGCCATTTTCGAACCGGTGGTGCGGGCGACACGCTTCCTCGACGAACTCTGCGCCCGCACCAACGCCCTGCACGGTCCCGCCAGCCGGTTCCACGGTCTCCTGGCGCCGTCCATCAGCCATGAGGGCTACAACAAGCCAACCTACAGTTACTGGGACAACTTCTTCGCGCTCAGTGCCTGGCGAAACTGCGCGTTTCTGGCCAGGGAAATGGGCGACAGTGCGATCGCCGCCGAAGCCGCCGCCAAGGGCGAGGCCTTCGCCGCAGGGCTGGGCCGATCGATACGTCTGACCGCCGCAGCCATGCCCAACGACTTCATCCCGGCCTCGGCCGACCGCGAGGATGTGGATCCCACCGCCACCGCCATCGCCTTCGAACCCTGCCGGGTGGCGGATGTGCTGCCGGCCGAGCGCCTGCAGCCGACCTACGACGACTACCGCAGGCATCTGGCCATCATCGCCGAACCCGGCTTCGACGGTGGCTTCACGCCCTACGAGATCCGCAACCTCAACGCCTTCGTGGCGCTGGGGCGCCACGAGGATGCCCGTGCGCTGCTGGAACAGGCGCTGAGCTGGCGCCGACCGCCCGGCTGGCGCGGCTGGGCGGAAGTGGTCTGGGGCAACCCGCGGGCGCCGGAATACATCGGCGACATGCCGCACACCTGGATCGGCGCCGAATTCTTCACCGCGATCCGCCGCATGCTGCTGCGCGAGAACGGTACAACCCTGGAGCTGTTGTGCAGCGTGCCGGACGCCTGGTGGTCCGGCGACGGCATCCGGCTGCACGAGCTGCCGACGTCTTTCGGGCTGGCCACGCTCACCGCCACCCGCGAGCGCTCACAGGCCTGCATCGAGCTGTCGCTGGGCGGCCCGCTCCCGGAACGGATCGTGGTTCGTTTCCCGGGAGCCCGCAGGGCCTGGGCGGATGGAAGACCTTGCGCGATGGATGGCGAGACGATCCTGGCACCTGCCGACCTGCGCCGGCTGGTGATCGACCGGGCGCCACCGCCCTGAACGTCGACGCGCCACCGCCGCCCGAACACGGACCCCGTGGGTGACCCCGGCACGCGGCGCCCTTGTCACATTGCCATGCCAGAATGCCCCCCGACCGATCATCCAGACCACTGCCCGGAGGAACCATCATGTCGGAAACCGCCTTGCCCCATCAGGACAACGACGAGATCAGCAGTTTCGGCCCCGCTCGCAGCACGGTGACGGGCGCTCCGCTGAGCGCCGCGGAACTGGCCCGGACCCATGCCTTCTGGCGCGCCTGCAACTACCTGGCGCTGGGCATGATCTATCTCCAGGACAATCCGCTGCTGCGGGAGCCGCTCAAGCCGGAACACATCAAGAACCGCCTGCTGGGTCACTGGGGCGCCAGCCCGGCCCTGTCCTTCGCCTGGACTCACCTGAACCGGGCGATCCGCCAGTACGATCTCGACGCCATCTTCCTGGCCGGTCCCGGCCATGGCGCGCCGGGCGTGCTGGGGCCGGTGTATCTGGAGGGCAGCTACTCGGAAATCTACCCCGACAAAAGCCTGGACGAAGAGGGTCTGCGCGCCTTCTTCAAGCAGTTTTCCTTCCCCGGCGGCATCGGCAGCCACTGCACGCCGGAGACGCCGGGCTCCATCCACGAAGGCGGGGAGCTGGGCTATGTGCTGTCGCACGCCTGCGGTGCGGCCTTCGACAATCCGGACCTGATCGTCGCGGCCGTGGTGGGCGATGGCGAGGCGGAGACCGGCCCGCTGGCAACATCCTGGCACATCAACAAGTTCCTCAATCCCATCCGCGACGGTGCGGTACTGCCGATCCTCAATCTGAACGGCTACAAGATCAACAATCCCACCCTGCTGGCCCGTATCGGCCATGAGGAACTGAACAGGCTGCTGGAAGGCTATGGCTGGACGCCGCTGTTCGTCGAGGGTTCGGAGCCGGACAGCCTGCACCAGGCCATGGCCGCCACCCTGGACCACGCCATCGGGCGCATCCGCGCCATCCGGTCGGAAGCCCGGGGCGCGGACACGGTACAGCGTCCACGCTGGCCGATGATCGTGCTGCGCACGCCCAAAGGCTGGACCGCGCCGGCGACGATCGACGGCCACAAGATTGAGGGTTACTGGCGCGCGCACCAGGTGCCGATGGCCGATGTCAAGCGCAATTCCGAGCACCTTGCCCTGCTGGAAGCCTGGCTGAGAAGCTACCGGCCGGAGGAACTGTTCGACGCCGATGGAGCACCGGTGGCCGCCATCCGCGCGTATGCGCCAAGCGGCACGCGCCGCATGGGCGCCAACCCGCACGCCAACGGCGGCCATCTGAAGAAGGCGCTACGGCTGCCCGATTTCCGCGATTACGGCATCGAGGTGCCCGAGCCAGGCCGGATCGAGGCGGAGAACACCCGGCCGCTGGGCGTGTTCCTGCGCGATGTCATGAAGGCGAACGGGCACAATTTCCGCGTGTTCGGCCCCGACGAGAACACCTCGAACAAGCTGAACGCCATCTACGAGGTCTCGAAGAAATTCTGGATCGAAGCGTCGCTGCCCGAGGACGCGGATGGCGGCGAGCTGGCCCGCAATGGCCGGGTGATCGAGATGCTCAGCGAGCATACCCTGGAGGGCATGCTGGAAGGCTACCTGCTGACGGGGCGGCATGGCTTCTTCTCCACCTACGAAGCCTTCGTGCATGTCATCGATTCGATGTTCAACCAGCACGCCAAGTGGCTGTCGATCTGCAACCAGCTGTCCTGGCGCGAGGAGATCGCCTCGCTCAACCTGCTGATCACCTCCACGGTGTGGCGCCAGGATCACAATGGCTTCACCCATCAGGACCCGGGATTCCTCGATCTGGTGGTCAACAAGAGCGCCGAGGTCACCCGCATCTACCTGCCGCCGGATGTGAACTGCCTGCTGTCGGTGGCCGACCATTGCCTGCGCAGCGAGAACTACGTCAACGTCATCGTCTCGGACAAGCAGAACCACCTGCAATACCTGAGCGTGGAAGACGCCATCATCCACTGTACCAAGGGCATCGGCATCTGGGACTGGGCCAGCAACGATGCCGGCGTGGAACCCGACGTGGTCATGGCCTCGGCCGGCGATATCCCCACCAAGGAGGCGCTGGCAGCCACCGCAATGCTGCGCGAGGCGTTCCCCGAGCTGCGCATCCGCTTTGTCAACGTGGTCAACCTGTTCAAGCTGCAACCGGCCTCGGAGCATCCGCACGGCCTCAGCGACCGCGATTTCGACAGCCTGTTCACCGTGGATAAGCCCATCATCTTCAATTTCCACGGCTATCCTTGGCTGATCCACCGCCTTGCCTACCGGCGCACCAACCATCGCAACCTGCACGTGCGCGGCTACAAGGAAAAAGGCAACATCAATACGCCGCTGGAACTGGCCATCAACAACCAGATCGATCGCTTCAGCCTGGCCATCGACGTGATCGACCGGGTGGAGAAAATCCGCGTGGCCGGGGCGCATGCCAAGGAGAAGTTCCGCAACCAGCAGCTGGCCTGCCGTCACCATGCCCACGAGCACGGCATCGACCTGCCGGAAGCGGCCGGTTGGCGCTGGCCGGGCTGACATAACATCCTGCGGGCGGGCATATATTCCCGAACTCCACGACGACGGGCATGCGATTTCGGTGCTGTGGGCCGAACCGATCATGCCCGTCTGCGCTCGCCTTCCCCGGGCGAGGCGGGTGCCGGACTTTCCCGGCCTGTGTTACCATTCAGCGTTTTATGTCTTTCATTGGCAGGTCGGAAGGCATGATCGGGCGCCCGGCATACCTTCATCAGCGCTCAGGATTCTTGCCATGCCCGCCTGACCGAATGCGGGGGGAACAGATCCGGAGCGATGACCAATCCCGCCACCCGACGCCGCCCTCCCCTGTGCCCGCCAGCAGGCCGAGCCTGTCCAGCCCCGATGGCGAAACCGGTAGACGCAAGGGACTTAAAAAATCCGTCTTGTCAAGTCTTTTCTGCTTGCACCACTGCCCTGGAAGGCCAATAGTGACAACGGCTTGCGAGCACCGCCTGGTGGTCAGGGGCCAACTTGGGAGTCAGTCGAGAGAGGTAGGAGTTTTCAGCGCATCGCGCTACGCCCGAGTGGTGAAATCGGTAGACACAAGGGACTTGAACAATTTGAGCCCTCCGGGGGAAACCCCAGAGGTGAAGCCCGTCAAAGTCGGCGAACGCCCTGGATGCCTTGGCATCCGAGCCAACGCCGAGCCAAGCCCAAGCCGTCCAGCTGGGAAGGTGTAGAGAGCAGACGGCGGGCACCTACGGCCGCAAGGCTATGGTGAAGGCGTGCTCCAGACCACGAACAGCGCACGCGCTGGCGGCGAAAGCCGAAGTGGTAAGAAAATCCCTCGCCGAAAGGCGTGCCGGTTCGATTCCGGCCTCGGGCACCAATCGAAAGTCCTAGGGCATCCTGGGCAATCCATGAAACCCGCGAGTTGCGAGGCTTCGCGGGTTTTTTGTGTCCACCGTGTTCGGGTAGTACCCGATTATAAGGCCTCTATCCGATGCGAGTTCCTACGCTTCTGCTGGGCATTGAGGCCAGCACGGTCAGGTCGCGGGTTTTCTTGACGGTGTGATCACCGCCGATGACGATCTTGCCGTCCCCCTGGATGGCCACGGCATTGCCAAAGTCCTTGCCCTCGCCCAGCGAAATGCTGACGATGCCATGGGGGGTACCGTCGTCATTGCCGGCGCCGAAGCTTGGGTCCAGGCTACCGTCGCTGTTCAGACAGAGGGCGGTAACATCATAGGTGTTGCCAACCGTGTGGTCGCCGATCACGATGATCTTGCCATCGGCCTGCAGGGTCACATCTAACGCCATTGATGTGATTGCCCAGAATTTGCAGTTGGATGGCGAGCAGACGACGTATCGGAAGCGGCAAGAGCACTACGAGAAATTGCAAAGGGCCAGCGACCGCTTGACCAGTCTTTTGGATACCTACCTGGATGAGGATCGTTTCAGTCTGCTGCACGAAGGACCACACACGCTATCGACGCTGCTATCCCGGTGAGTTGCTGGAAGACGCTGCCCGGGCGGGACAGATTCTGGCCCGGGGGCATACGATCACGGTCAGTCACGAAAACCTGCCAAGGCATTTCACCTGCGATCCCGACCTGGTACGCCTGACCTTGCGAGTTTTGGTGGACAACGCCCTCAAATCCACCGAACCCGGAACCCGCGTGCAGTTATGCGGGGGCAGTGACGCGCGGGGAGTTTGGCTGGAAGTCGCGGACCACGGCAGGGGCTTGGTGCCAGGTGAGGAGGAACGATTTTTCGAACCCCATTTTCGTGGCCCGAGGGCAAGCCGGCACGGGGCTGGGACTGTCGCTTGCCCGGCGCATCACCGAACTGCAGGGCGGCACGCTGACCGGGAATGCCCGCCCCGATCATGGCTGCGTGTTCCGCTTATGGTTGCCGATGCGGTCCGTCAGAGCATCAGACCGACCTAGGTCAGCCGCAGTGGCTCGCTGAAGCTGTAGCCGCGCCGATGCTGGGTCTTCAAGGGCAGATCGGTGCCGCATGCTTTCCGCCAGCGCTGCCGCAGACGGCTGATAGCGAGATCCAGCCGGCGCAGGCCGAAATCCAGCCAGTCATAACCCCAGGCTTCGATCAATTCATGCTTGTTTACCTACTGGGCCGAACTCGCGGCGAGCAAGCGGAACAGAACTGGTTTCGAACGGATTCAGCAGCAAGCTATGAGCCCCCGGATCGCTTAGCACATGCGTTTTGGGGTTGATCTGCCAACCGACCCTGACACGACGCAGCAATGCCAGAATGATGGCTTCCAGTTCCAGCAGCCTGAAGGGTTTGACAAGGTAGTGATCGGCGCCGCCGCCAAGACCGGTCAGCTTGTCCTGCAAGGTACCCCTCGCCGTTAGAAGGACAATGCCGGTGGCCGGATCGGATGCCCTGAGCCGCGAGACCGCCAGGAATCCCTCGCCATCCGGAAGGTTGACGTCGATGATGGCGACATCGGCCCAGCCGACAACCGGCCAGAACTCCCTCAGGCTGCCCGCTTCGGCTACCGCATGCGAGCGACCGCGGAGGAAATCCGAGAGCTCCTGACGGTAATCGACCTCGTCTTCCAGCAATACGATAGTGGCCATCTCGAGGTGGGGGGAACCTTGGGAACATCCTGAACGGTCCGGTCTCTTCCTGCCGGCCTAATCGCCTTGACACAGGGAGCCCCCGGAAACAGCTTGTATTCTAGGCAAACGTATCCGCCATGAGTGTGTTGAACCAGACCTGCATGTCCTTGTAGCTCCCTGTGGTGGCCGAGGTCGCGGCGATCGGCGTGCCATTGTTGTGGAAAGCCGGGACGACCATCGTTCCGCTCTTGGGCTCATACTGGTAGACGGCCGACAGCCAAGTGGCCCGGTCGGCCGTAATCGGCGTATAGCAGGCCGAGTTGGTGACCGGTGACGGATTCAGCGGTTTGTTCTGCAGGATACGCAAGATCGCATCGGCGCAGGTCTTGCCCTGCTGGTTGCCGATGTGTCCGGCCTTGGGCTGGGTGGTTGAACTGGCGTCGCCAATGACATGAATGCCCGCGCCGGGTTTCCGGGTTGCCTCGTAGCTGAGCATGTTGACCGGAACGGTGCGTTCATTGCTGGGAGGTGTGGAATCGTACAAGCCCGCCGTTTCCAGCATGGCGGGAGCGCGTTGCGGCGGAATGGGGTTGAGCACGCCGGCCATGATAGCGGCCTGCGCGATTCCGCCCTGTCTGAAGTCTACCTTGCGGGAATAGCTGTCGATGCCGGTGATCTCGCAGTTTGACCGGTAATCGACGACGTACCCATAGGCACCACCGAAGGCCGCCAGGAAGTTGTTCTTCTCGACCAGTAGGTCGGGGTTGGCATCGAGCACCACGACCTTGCTGCTGACATGATTGGTGCGGAGCCAGTCGGCGATGACACAGGCCCGTTCATAGGGCCCGGGTGGGCAGCGGAAAGGCGCCTTGGGGATGGTGATGACGACATCGCCCACGCGGGCTCCGGCCTTGAGCTCCAGCAACTGGTTACGCAGCAGCTCGGTTTGCGGACCGGCTTGCCAGGCATGCGGCACCAGCGTGTTGTACTCGTCCTGATCGCTCATGCCCGGCATCACGTCAAACTCCAGTCCCGGCGCCAGCACCAGCCGGTCATAGGAAATATCGCCCCCGTTCTGGCGGCTGACCTGCTTGCCGGCGGTATCGATGGCAATCACCGTATCCTGGATCAGCGAGACACCATAATGATTCACCAGTGTGCTGTAGGCATAGCTGAGCTGGCTCATGGGGAGCTGCCCGGTCAGCACCTTGTTGCTCATGATGTTCGAGGTATAGCGGCTGGCTTTTTCGATCAGCGTGACATTGACCCCGGTGCCACCCCAGAGGCGCAGGTACTTGGCCAGTGTTGCGCCGGCCATGCCGCCGCCGACGATCAGCACCTGGCCGCGGATGCCAGTGTTGGTCGGCACGGGGAACAACCGGGAGCCTTCGCCGAACGCGTTGTCGTCATCGGCCCGCAGCAGACCGGGGACGGTCAGAAGCCCCAGGCCGCCGGCGGCGATGTTTCCAAGAAATGTACGACGATCCATGATGGTTACCTCTGATTGGCCAGATACTTGGCAATGGCCCGCAGTTGCGCCTCGGTGTAGCCCCTAGTATGGGCCGCCATGATGCCGTCGGCATCCTCTTGCCCGCTGGCATACTCGGCGAGCTCATTGAAAATTTCGGCTTCCGTTTCACCGAGCAATGCCTCGAAACCGCCGCTGCCGTTGGTTCCGTGGCACTGGAAGCAGTTGCTCGCCAGCAGTCGGCCCTCAGTGTTGTCGGTCACCCCGCCGCCACCGGCGGCGGTGACGGTCACATTCACCGTGCGATTGGTCTTCGCGTCACGGACGGTGACCTTGGCGCTACCCGCGGCGACGCCCTGGACAAGGACGGCCGTGCCATTCACCGTGGCCCGCGCCACGCTGGCATTGGAACTGGAAGCCTGCACCGTACCGTTCGGGTTGCTCACCGTCACATTCGCCGACTGGCCGGCGACCAGGCTGAGCGATTCCGGCGACACGGCCATGGGTGGTGGATTTACCTTGACCTGCAAGGTTTTCTTGCCGCCAGTGTCTTTGACGGTTACGGTAGTGCTACCAACCGTCAGGGCCGTCACGGTAATCCTGGCGGAAGCCAGCTGAGCCGATGCAATACCCGGCTTTGAGTTCTGAAGCGATAGCGAGCCCCTGATGTTGCTGACGGTTACCGTCGCGACTTGCCCGGGAATCATCGTCAACGATGAAGGCGAGAGGGAAGCGGCCGCGGCCGGCTCCATCAATGGAAGTAGGCTGAGTAGCCCTATCAATTGGTTACGAATGTTCACGTCTGAGTCTCTCTCGATGCCTGATCTACCCGGGGTACCGTTGAGCGGGCCGGTTTACTGGAGCATCAAAATATTAGCAAATAATGAAAATCTGAGACAGGCAGACGCTTTTGCAAAAGGCCTTGCACAAAACCTCCTGCCGTGGATGGATAGGCCTGCACAAAGCCGATCGCTTGCGGGCCAATCCGGCAATCCGGAAGGCAGCAGCCTTCGAACTGAAACTGACCAGCCTTGAGGATTTATGCGACTGAAAAGCCTGTTCACCGGTGGCTTCCTGACCGAACGCGTCGTCCTGCTGGCGCTGGTGGGTGGCCTGGGATACGCCTGCCTGACGATCGTCGCGCCTTTCGTTCCGCCGTTCATCTGGGCGATGATCCTGGCCCTCTCGACCTGGCCTTACTATCAGCGGCTCACGTCCTGGCTGGGAGGACGCCGCAAGCTGGCCGCGCTGCTGCTGACCGGTGTGCAGTTGCTGATCTTTGTCGTGCCGACCATCATGGCGCTGACGGCCCTGACCAATCATGTGCCCAACCCCGAGGCGACCTACGAGGCGGTCGATACCTGGCTGAAAGGGGAACCGCCCGACTGGCTCACCAACCTGCCATGGGTCGGCGAACGTCTGGATGCGGATTGGCGCGAGGGCAAACTGTTCAGCCTGCTGGAGCCTGGCCGGCTGCGTGCGGCGCTGACCACTGCCGGCAAATGGCTGTTGCAGGAGAGCGCGAACCTGGCGCTCAATATCCTGACCGTCGTGCTGGCGGTGGCGATGGCCGGATTGCTCTATTCGAACGGCGAAAAGGGTGCGGTAGTCGCGGAAAAACTGGCTCTGCGCATCGGCGGTGAAGCCGCCGTGCAGGCCTTGCGCACGGCAGCGAATACCGTGCGTGGCGTATCCCTGGGCATCATCGGAACGGCGTTGATCCAGGCGCTGCTCTCCGGCATCGGCTTTGCCCTAGCGGGACTGACGGCCGCCCCGGCGCTGGGCCTCGTCTGTTTTCTGGCAGCACTCCTGCAGATCGGCACCGGTATCGTCTGGATACCCGTGGCGGCCTGGCTGGCCCACATCGATCAGAATGCCTGGGCGGTTTTCACCGTGGTCTGGGGTATCGCAATCAACCTGATGGATAATTTCATCAAGCCCTACTTCATCGGGCTGGCCAGCCCGCTGCCCTTCCTGCTGATCATGGTCGGCGTGGTCGGCGGGTTGCTGGCCTGGGGCTTCGTCGGCATTTTCCTGGGCACCACGCTGTTGGCGGTGGCCTACACGACATTCTTCGGCTGGCTGGAACGACCATCGGATGACTGAGCGGCGGTCAGGCGGGTGGGTCCGGGTGTCGGCCCCACCCTGAAATACGCCGCGTCAGTCCTTCTGCTCAATCTTGACGTCCGCCAGCTCACGCAGGCGTTCGACGAAAGCGCCGAATTCCTGCTGGCCACCACTGCGCAGCAGGAACTGGCCAGCCGACTCCTGCTCTTTCAGGTCGCTTGCCGCTACCGGACCATCCTTCACCGACGAGATGGCGTAGACGAAAATGCTGCCATCGGCGAGTGCGACCTCGCCCGGTGTCACCACGCCGGGCGCGGGGCGTGCCGCCGTGAAGGCCGCCCGCACCAGCTCCGCCGGCAGCTGATCGTTGTCACGACGGATGAAACCGGCGTGGACAGCCGTGAGCCCCGAACTCTTGGCGGCCTCGTCAAGCGACTTGCCCTCGCGCAGTTGCTTGAGAAGCTGCTGCGACTGGGACTGGGCCAGCTTGCGCGCCGCCTCGTCACGCAGCCGGGCCAGAATTTCGTCCCTGACTTCGGCAAGGGGTTTGTCCGCGGCTGCCTGATGCTCCCTCACCCGCAGGACCACGGCCTTCTCGTTGCCCAGTTCCACCGGATCGCTGTTGCGACCGCCAAGCACATCTTCGCTGAAGGCCGCCTTGCGAATGGCCTCCTCGGTTGCCAGCCCCTCGCCCGCATCGCGCGTGAACAGACCGGTCTGCTGAACCTGCAAGCCGAGCTGTTGCGCAGCCTGCTCCAGACTGCCGGGATGCTCGAAGGTAATTTCGGCCAGCTTCTGGCCTTTCTCGTAGAAAGCCGTTTCGGCACGATTGCGCTGGGTCGCCTGCCGCAATTCCTCGCGCACCTCATCGAAAGGCCTGATCCTGGCGGGCACCCATTCGGTCAGCTTGATGAGGTGATAACCGAACGATGTCTTGACCGGCGCCGAAACCTCGCCAGCCTTGAGGGCTTCGGCAGCCTTGGTGAAGGTTTCCTCCTGGGCGCCTGACTCCAGATAGCCGAGATCACCGCCTTTCTTGCCGGAGACGGTATCGCTGGAGAGTTCCTGGGCCAGCTTGGCGAAATCCTCGCCCTGGACCAGCCGCTCGCGGACAGCATTGGCCTTGTCCTGGGCACGCCTGTCGGCAGCCTCGTCCGTCCCGTCCAGCGTGATCAGGATATGGCTGATCTTGCGCCGCTCCGGAGTGCCATAGCCGGCTTTCTGTTCCTCATAGAGTTTCTGCAATTCCTCGTCGCCGACCTGGATATCCTTGGCCAGGTCATTCAGGCCGAGGGCAAGGTACTCGACCGATACACGCTCGGGACTGCGGAATTCCTGCCTGTGACGCTCAAAATAGGCGTTGATCTCCGCATCGGTGAACGTCTGCGCCACTGTGGGCAGCGCGATCTTGGCGTAGTCAAGTTGCCGCTCCTGTCCCTTGAGGCGCATCAAGGTCTCGAGTTCCCCCTTGGTGACGAACGCGCTGTCGGCGATCCCTCGCTGGAACTGCTCCGTGATCAAAGCGCGCCGGATCTGCGCGGCAAACTGTTCGGGACTCACGCCCTGCGCCGCCAGCATGACCTTGTACTTGTCCTTGTCGAACTTGCCGTCGGTGAGAAAGTACGGCAGGCTCTGGATGAAACCCCTGGCCTCGACATCGGAAACGACCAGGGCGCGCTGCTCCGCGCTCTGGGCGATGACTTCCTGGCTGATCAGGCGATCAAGCGCTTCGCGCCGCAGTTGCTTCTCGTCGAAATCGTCGATCCCGACCAGATTATTGAGGCTCTGCTCATAGGCGCGGGTTACCTCGCGGTCGAAGATCTCGCGGTCGCCAACGGTGGCCGCCGGCTTCTCCTTCCCCGTGTCGATGTAGTTCTGGATTCCCCACAGCGCGAAAGGAACGCCGATGACTATCAGTAACACCCAGGCAAAAATACCCTGCGCACGATCACGAATCGCTTGGAGCATATCGGTTAACCTTGCAACGAAATGTTGATGACCTCCTGACCGGGCTGCGAGGACACGGGCAGGATAACGGACAAAAAAAACCCCGCTTGTGAGCGGGGTTTCTGACTTAGTGGCGGAGCGGACGGGGCTCGAACCCGCGACCCCCGGCGTGACAGGCCGGTATTCTGACCAACTGAACTACCGCTCCGAAATGGTGGGTGCTGTAGGGATCGAACCTACGACCCTCGCCTTGTAAGGGCGATGCTCTCCCAGCTGAGCTAAGCACCCTGGAAAGACGCTTAGTTTACAGCATCCTTCAGCGCTTTGCCAGCCTTGAATGAGGGAATTTTTGCAGCGGCGATGGTGATGGTCTCGCCGGACTGCGGATTACGACCCTGGCGGGCAGCGCGCTCCTTGATCTGAAACGAGCCGAAGCCAACCAGCGACACCGTATCGCCCTGCTTCAGGGCCTCGGTGATGGCATGCACCATGCCATCCAAGGCTCGGGTAGCATCCGCCTTGGTCAGGTCAGCCGCATCGGCGATCGCTTCAATCAATTCAGCCTTGTTCATAGTTCCCCCCAGGAGGTTTAAAAAATCGTTCCGGAGCCCCTAAGGCTCCACAAGTATCGAAAACGTTCGCCGTTGTCCGCAATAGCTTCCGCCGACAGCGGCCGGGCAATTTATCAGCCCGGGAAAACCCATGTCAAGGCACGGATGGCGCGGGCTCCGCCGGTTTTCAGGACCGTCCCGAAGCCATGGCGGACCGGCAAAACCATCCGCGCCGCGCGCTCATGCTCAGTGCGCGACCACCGG
Organism: Methyloparacoccus sp. NF-16; assembly: GCF_056880625.1. Lineage (NCBI taxonomy): Bacteria > Pseudomonadati > Pseudomonadota > Gammaproteobacteria > Methylococcales > Methylococcaceae > Methyloparacoccus > Methyloparacoccus sp. NF-16. The sequence goes on from NZ_CP174130.1 coordinate 1,837,536, forward strand.
CGTCTTCAAGCCCGTCGCCTTGCCGACAGCCGTTGCATCGGCAACTGGCGCGATCAGCGGCTCCGGCATGCGCTGCAGGGCGTAGGTCAGCACGTCATCGATCCAGCGTACCGGCACGATATTCAGGTTTTGCTTGATATTCTTGGGAATATCATTGAGGTCTCGCTCGTTTTCCTTGGGAATCAACACCGTGGTGATGCCGCCCCGGTGCGCGGCCAGCAGCTTTTCCTTGAGTCCCCCGATCGGCAGCACCTCGCCCCGCAGGGTGATTTCGCCAGTCATCGCTACGCTTGACCGTACCGGGATACCGGTCAGGGCCGAAACCAGAGCCGTGCACATGCCGATACCCGCGCTCGGCCCATCCTTGGGCGTGGCGCCTTCGGGGACATGGATGTGGACATCCTGCTTCTGGTAGAAGGCGGGATCGATGCCCAGCGATTCGGAACGCGCCCTCGCCACGGTAATGGCAGTCTGGATCGACTCCTGCATGACCTCGCCCAGCTTGCCGGTATAGGTCTGCTTGCCGGTTCCCGGCATGACGACCGCTTCGATGGTCAACAATTCGCCGCCCACTTCGGTCCAGGCGAGCCCCGTGACCTGGCCAACCTGATCGTTCTCCTCGGCCTGGCCATAGCGGAAACGGCGAACACCCAGGTAATCCTCCAGGTTACGCGGGGTGACATTGACGCGCTTGGCGGCCGGCTTCAGCAACAGGCCCTTGACCACCTTGCGGCAAATCTTGGCGATATCGCGTTCCAGGTTGCGGACGCCCGCTTCCCGCGTGTAGTAGCGGATGATGTCGCGCACGGCAGACTCGGTGATCTGGATCTCGCTGTCCTTGAGACCGTTGTTCTTGATCTGCTTGGGAATCAGATAACGCAGGGCGATGTTGATCTTCTCGTCCTCGGTGTAACCGGCCAGGCGGATCACCTCCATGCGGTCCAGCAATGGCGCGGGAATGTCCAGCGTATTGGCTGTCGCCACGAACATCACTTCGGACAGGTCGAAGTCAACCTCCAGATAGTGATCGTTGAAGGCATGGTTCTGCTCGGGATCCAGCACCTCCAGCAAGGCCGAAGCGGGATCGCCACGAAAGTCCATGGCCATCTTGTCGATCTCGTCGAGCATGAACATCGGATTGCGGGTCTTCATCTTGCTGAGGTTCTGCAGCACCTTGCCCGGCATGGAACCGATATAGGTCCGACGATGGCCGCGGATCTCGGCCTCGTCGCGGACACCGCCCAGCGCCATGCGCACATACTTGCGATTGGTGGCACGCGCGATCGACTGCCCGAGGGAGGTCTTGCCGACACCGGGCGGGCCGACCAGACAGAGGATCGGGCCCTTCAGCTTCTTCACCCGCTGCTGGACGGCCAGGTACTCGAGGATGCGCTCCTTCACCTTTTCCAGCCCGTAGTGTTCGGCCTCAAGAATTTTTTCCGCGTGGGCCAGATCATGGTTGACCTTGCTGCGCTTCTTCCATGGCATGCCGACCATCCAGTCGATGTAGTTCCGTACCACGGTGGCCTCGGCCGACATCGGCGACATCTGCCGGAGCTTGTTCAGTTCGGCCTCGGCCTTGGTCCTGGCCGCCTGGGGCATGCCGGCCTTGGCAACCTTGTCCGCCAGCTCGTCGAGCTCGCTCGGTGCATCGTCCATGTCGCCGAGTTCCTTCTGGATCGCCTTCATCTGCTCGTTCAGGTAGTACTCGCGCTGGTTCTTCTCCATCTGCTGCTTCACGCGGCCACGGATGCGCTTTTCCATCTCCAGCAGGTCGACCTCGCCCTCCATCAGGCTCATCAGACGCTCCAACCGCTCGGTGACGCGGGAGGCTTCCAGGATCGACTGCTTGTCCTCGATCTTGATGGTCATGTGTGCGGCGATAGTGTCCGCCAGGCGCACCGGGTCGTCGATGCCGGCCAGGGAATTGAGCACCTCCGGCGGAATACGCTTGTTCAGCTTGACGTACTGGTCGAAGGTACCGATGACGGTGCGCATCATGACGTCCATTTCCTGCTCATCGGTACCAAGCTCGTCGGCCAGGGGCGAGGCCGAGGCCAGCAGGCAATTGTCGACGTCGTGGAAATGCTCGACCCGGCTGCGTTCGGCACCCTCGACCAGCACCTTGACGGTACCGTCGGGCAACTTCAGCAGCTGCAGGATGTTGGACAAGGTGCCCACCCGATAGAGATCATCGAACCCCGGATCGTCGACCTCGGCCTCCTTCTGCGCCACCAGCAGGATCTGCTTGCCGTCGCGCATGGCATTGTCGAGCGCCAGAATCGATTTTTCGCGGCCCACGAAGAGAGGGATGACCATGTGTGGATAGACCACGACATCGCGCAGCGGCAGAACGGGAATCAGTCGTTCCGCCTGGAGGGTTTTGGTCACTTGGTTGTCCATGTGCGTATCCCGGAATCTGGAAATCTGGTTGAGACAGGTTGAGGATATGGTTCGGGAATCGACCAATACAAGGTTTTTTGACACCTTGATGTAAAAAAACCCGCCGCAGCGGGTTTTCTCTCGGACAGATCAATCGGCGCTCAGTCGGCAGCCACCGCGCGCTGCTTGTCCTCGCTCTCGTAGATCAGCAGTGGGGTGGCCTCACCCCGGATCACGTTATCATCGATGACGACCTTGCGAATGCCCTCCGCGGACGGCAATTCGTACATGGTATCGAGCAACGTGTGCTCCAGGATGGTGCGCAGACCGCGGGCTCCCGTCTTGCGTTCCATGGCCTTGCGGGCGATGACATGCAGGGCCTCATCGCGGATATCCAGTTCGCAGCCCTCCATTTCGAACAGCTTCCTGTACTGCTTGACCAGAGCGTTCTTGGGCTCGCTGAGGATGCGAACCAGCGCCTCCTCGTTCAGTTCCTCAAGCGTGGCCACCACGGGCAGACGGCCGACAAACTCCGGAATGAGGCCGTACTTGATCAGGTCCTCGGCCTCGACATCGGCCAGGATCTGACCGACGTTGCGCGACTCATCCTTGCTTTTGACATCGGCTGAAAAACCGATCCCGCCCTTCTCGGAGCGGGCGCGGATCACCTTGTCCAGTCCGGCGAAGGCACCGCCGCAGATGAACAGGATATTGGCGGTATTGACCTGCAGGAATTCCTGCTGCGGATGCTTGCGCCCGCCCTGCGGCGGTACCGAAGCCACCGTGCCCTCGATCAGCTTGAGCAAGGCCTGTTGCACGCCCTCGCCCGACACATCACGAGTAATGGAGGGGTTGTCCGACTTGCGCGAAATCTTGTCGATCTCGTCGATGTAGACGATGCCGGATTCGGCCTTCTCGACGTCGTAATCACACTTCTGCAGGATTTTCTGGATGATGTTCTCGACATCCTCGCCCACGTAACCGGCTTCGGTCAGGGTCGTAGCATCGGCGATGGTGAACGGCACATCGAGCAACCGCGCCAGCGTCTCCGCCATCAGCGTCTTGCCGGAACCGGTCGGGCCGATCAGGAGGATGTTGCTCTTGGCCAGCTCGACGTCGTTCTTGCGGGCATTGCCCTGCACTCGCAGGCGCTTGTAATGGTTGTAGACGGCCACCGACAGGGTACGCTTGGCCTTTTCCTGGCCGATCACGTACTCATCGAGCACCTGTTTGATTTCCTTGGGTTTCGGAAGCTTGTCGGTACCGCTGCTGGCGGTTTCCTGCAACTCCTCGCGGATGATGTCGTTGCAGAGCTCCACGCATTCATCGCAGACGAAAACGGACGGGCCGGCAATCAGCTTGCGAACCTCGTGCTGGCTCTTGCCGCAGAAAGAGCAGTACAACAGCTTGCCGTTGTCCTTGCCTCGCTTGTCATCGCTCATGGAGCACCTCGTTGTGAAACTGGATGATTCCCGTGGGGGGCGGGCTGGCCGCCAGGGGCGGCGGATCGATCAGGCAACCCGGCGCTCCAGCACCTTGTCGATCAGGCCGTAATTCACCGCATCAGGGCCGCTCATGAAATTGTCGCGGTCGGTATCGCCGGCGATCTTCTCGATGGGCTGCCCGGTATGGTGGGCGAGGATGCGATTCAGGCGATCGCGTACGGCGAGAATCTCCCGGGCATGGATGTCGATGTCGCTGGCCTGTCCCTGGAAACCGCCAAGCGGCTGATGAATCATCATCCGCGAGTGCGGCAGGCTGTAGCGCTTGCCGGGCGCGCCGCCGGCCAGCAGCAGCGCCCCCATGCTGGCCGCCTGGCCAATGCACAGGGTGCTGACATCCGGCTTGATGAATTGCATGGTGTCATAGATCGCGAGACCGGAGGTCACCACCCCGCCCGGGGAATTGATGTACAGGTGAATGTCCTTGTCCGGATTTTCCGATTCGAGGAACAACAGCTGGGCGATGACCAGATTGGCCATGTAGTCCTCGACCTGGCCAACCAGAAAGATGACGCGTTCCTTGAGCAGCCGGGAGTAAATGTCGAAGGCGCGTTCGCCCCGCGCCGATTGCTCGATGACGACCGGAACCAGCCCGGTGGCCAGCGTCTCCTCCGCGATCGACTTCTTGTCATGAAACATGCTGCGGTTCCTCTTGTGTATGGCGGATCAGACTTGTCCGGGCGCCAGATTACCACCCGTCGCGGCCAGCATGAGCGCCTGGAAGTCAATGGTCTCTTCCTGGGTCTTGCCCTTTTCCAGCACCAGATCGACGACCTGGTCCTCGACGGCCATGTTCTCGATCTCCCGCAGTCGCGACGGATCGGCGTAGTACCAGCGCACGACCTCGTCGGCATCCTCGTAGCTGGCCGCCAGATCCTCGACCGCGGCGCGTACCCGTGCCGGATCGACCTTGATGCCATGGGCATCGATGATCTTGCCGAGAATCAGGGCCAGCGCAACGCGGCGGCGCGCCAGCGGCTCCAGCTGGGATTTCAGGCCTTCCTCGTCGAGCGCCTGCTTGTGCTTGCGGGCCGACTCCCGATAGGGCTTGATCAGATCGTTCAGTTCATCCTGCACCAGCACCGTGGGCAGCTGAATGGCATTCTTGTCGAACAGCTGGTCCATCACCGAGCCCTTGGTCCGGGATTTCAGTGCCCGGCGCATCTCGCGCTCCATGTTGACGCGGATGTCGGCCTTGAAATCCTCCAGGATGCCGCTTTGGATACCGAAAGACTTGATGAAGTCGGCATCGACCTCCGGCAGTACGGACACCTCGACGCCCTTGACCGTGATCGAGAAATGCCCGGTCTTGCCGGCCAGTTTCTCACCCGGATACTCTGCGGGGAAGTCCAGCTCGAAGGCCAGCTCATCGCCCGCGCGAGTACCGATCAGCCTGTCTTCGAACCCCGGAATCATCTGCCCCGAACCCAGGATGACGGGGAAATCCTCGACCCGGCCATTGGTGAAGGATTCACCCTCGTGCGTGCCGTCGAAAGCAATGATCACCCGGTCGCCGCTGGCGGAGGGACGTTCGGCGGCCTGCCAGGTTTTCCGCTGTTCGCGCAGGCGCTGGATCATGCCGTCGACATCGTCCTCGCCGACACTCGACACAAACCGCCTCGCCTCCAGGGTCTCCAGCGGCATCGGCACAAACTCCGGCAGGATTTCGAAGCTGGCCTCGTACTCCAGCCCCTCGCCCTCGTCGGCCTTGTTGGCCTGGATATGCGGTGCGCCGGCGGGATTCAGCTTTTCGCTGCGGACGGCATCGTAGAAGCTGGATTGGATGAGATCGGAGAGCACTTCCTCGCGGACCTGCTGGCCATAGCGTTTGCGCACCACCGTCGCCGGCACCTTGCCGGGACGGAAGCCGTCGATCTTGACCTTGCTTGAGAGGGACTGCAACCGGGATTCGACTTGCTGCCGGATCTTCTCCTCCGGCACGGTTACGGTCATTTTCCGGCTGAGTTCGGACGTCGCTTCAACAGACACTTGCATGTCGCAGTCACCTCAAGGATTGAAAAAATGGATGGAATATTCGGTACGGACCATCATGCGCCGCGCGACTTGCGCAAGCCCACGCCGCCGGCAGCGGAACACGGGGGTCGACAAGATGGCCTGCTGCGGGGGTCTGGTGCGAATGGGGAGACTCGAACTCCCACGGGTTGCCCCACTGGAACCTAAATCCAGCGCGTCTACCAGTTTCGCCACATTCGCCTGATGCGTCCCGACAGCTCCCCGGATGGGAGCCGTCGGTGGGATGGGATTGGGGTTCTGCCTGAGCGGGCAGGCCGATCGCGGTCCTGCAAAACATCCGGCTATTATAAAGCTAAGGATATTTTTTTCACGCCCTATCTCTCGGCCATCCCCGCCGGCGGACGCGGCCAGGCGACGGGGACTGTTGCCCAGCCGGCCAGCGCCGGGACATCAAGACCATGGAAACCGAAGGCGTCATCCAGTTCGAGCTTGACTTCCGACTCACCGCCCCACCGGCGGCACGGCTGATCAGGGAGCTGGAATCGTGGCGCCGCCTGTTGTTCCGGCTGGGTCTGACCGGACAGGATCCCAGCCGTTATGGTGGACTCGCCTATGGCAACGTGAGTCGGCGGCTGGCCCGGCGGCAATTTCTGGTCAGCGGCACCCAGACCGGCATGCTGGCCCGGCTGGAAACTCGACACTACTGCGTGGTGGAGCGCTGCGAGCCGGCCGACAACCGGATCGTTGCCCATGGCCCCATTCAGCCCTCTTCCGAGGCCATGACCCATGCCGCCGCCTACGCGGCATCGCCGACTATCGGCTGGGTGCTGCACGTACACTCGCCAGAGCTATGGGAACATGCCAACCGGCTGGGTCTCGCCATGACTGGGCCATCGCTGCCCTACGGCACCCCGGGCATGGCGGCAGCCGTAGGCAATCTGCTGGCCGCGAACCCTGCGCAGGTCATCGCGATGGGTGGCCATCGGGACGGACTTATTGCCACCGGCGATACCATCGAGAATGCCGCGCTACCGTTGCTGAAGCTCCTCGCCGCCGCGCTGTACCTGGCGTGATGGCGCCCCGGACAGGCCGCGGCAGCCATCGCATCCTATAATGCGCTGCACCCTCCACCCCCATGCCAAGCGGGAGACACTCATGACATTCAAGGCGAAGCTGGACACGATGCTTTCCTATCCGTTGCAGACCAGCCTGTTCGTAGCCCTGTACTCATTGCTGCTGTTCCTGCCACTGATTCGCCCCCCCATCGTCCTGAGCATCATCCTGGTGACGGCGCTGGTCTATCTGTCGATGTTCTTCGGCGCCCTGTTCTCACGGGATCGCTCTCCCGACTGAAGCGATGGGCAGAAGACGCCACCCGGCCGCGAGAGGCCGCCGTCCGCCTACCGGAGCAACCGTGGCATCGGGTACACCCGCCGGTCTGCTCCGCCGGCTGGCGGCGCTGCTCTATGACTGGATTCTGCTGGTGGCGCTGTTCTTTCTGCTAACGGCAGGGCTGCTGGCCTTTCGGGGGGGCGCCGCCTTCGCCCCGCACGACCCCTTTTATCTGGCCAGCCTGCTGCTGACGGGCATTCTGTTCTTCGGCTGGTTCTGGATGCACGGCGGACAGACCCTCGGAATGCGTGCCTGGCGCCTGCAACTGGTAAGCCAGTCGGGTGACCGCCTGACCTGGTTGCAACTTGTCGCGAGATGCGGAACAGCCATGCTGGCCGCGGGATGCCTGGGCCTCGGCTACCTATGGATGCTGATCGACGGTGAGTCCTGTTGCTGGCAGGACCGGATTTCAGGAACGCGGGTCATCTTCCGGCCCGGCATGGGAAAAGGGGCATGAAGGGACCCGTCATACCCCCGGGGGCACACCAATCAGGCCTCGTCGATGGTGGCCTTGTGGTTCTTCACTTCACCACGCTGGATGCGCACGTATTCCTCCAGCTGGCGGGTGGCGGCGGAAAAGGCATCCCGCAGGGCCACATAAATATCCTCATGAGCCTGCTTGTCATGATGGTCGCGACTGATCACGATATGTTTGTTGGGAACATTGATATCGATCCGCACCTTGTAGAGATTGCCCTGGTGCTGATGATGATGCTCCGATTCGACCGCCACGCGGCAGCTAGTGATGTTGTGGCAGAACTGCTCAAGCTTGGCAGCCTTCTCGCGAATGCGGGTTTCCACCGCATCGGAGTGCGGAATGCCCCGGAATGTGATCTCTAGTGGTGATTGCATAGGTCCTTCCAAGTATGGGATGTGGCCGCCTGCCATGCCGAGTCCGATGTTCGAGGATGAGCTCGCCTGGACACCCCGGCTTGATATGGCTTCCCCGCCTCTTGCATGGCGTGTCCGACAGTCTTGAGTATTGATCGGCGGCACGCAGTCGTAAGGGGTTTGGCTACTCAACGGTTGCCGACGCATGCTTGCACGTCCGCAGACAACCGGAGTGGCGCGCATGATAAACAAGACGCTTGCCACGTGTCGAATCGAATGCGCGTGGCATGCTCGCCGCATGGACATGGCCGATTGCCATGGAACTCGATCCGGTCTGGCGCCATCCATACCGATCCCGGCAACACCGACGCCCCCCCCTGGAGAGACAACCATGACGCAAACCCACAATGACACCCTAGCCCCCGAAATCATCAAGCAACGCCTGCCGGAAGAGCTTCCGCACTGGTATTACGAGGACGGCTGGATCCGGCGGCGCTACCGCACCAGTGGCTGGAAGGGCACCCTGATGGTCGTCAACACCATTGGCCACCTCGCGGAGGCCGCCTGGCACCACCCGGACCTGACCGTCTCCTATGCCTTCGTGATCGTCAAGCTCAAAACCCACTCCGAAAAAGGCGTTACCGAAAAGGACTTCGCCCTGGCACGAAAAATCGAAGAGGTAATACAGTGGCAGGCTGCCCAGACCCACCCGGGCGTGCTGGAGGGCACGCCGGACGATCCCCGCTTCAAATACGTGAAGTACGATTGAGAGGCTTTGCCGGATCGCCCGGGACATCTCGGCGGCTCTGGGGCTTGACGCATGCCGCCAAGCCGGGGTGACACAGCCCCCGCCGCCCCCCGGGCAGGACGGGGCTCGATGTCCTGACCGATTCCGGCATTCCGGCCACCATCCCCGCCCCGCCCCGTCAGCCCTCCCCGCGCAGCCGGAATGCCGAGATCTCGCCACGCAGCTCGTCAATGGCCCCCTCCAGCCGATGGGTGGCCGTGGTGGTCGCCTCCAGCGCCCGTACCGACACCCGCACGCTCTCGGTCAGGCTGACCATGGCGTCGCGTATCTGCCGCGCACCCGCCGACTGCGCCCGCATGCCTTCGTGCACGGCGTCAAACTGCGGCAGCAGCGCCTGCACCTGCTGGATGATCTCGCCGAACCGCTGGCTGATCACACCGGTGTCGGCCACGCTGCGGTTGACCTGTTCGGCAAACTTGTCCATCTCCATCACCCCGCCGGTCACCGAGTCCTGCATTTCCTTGACCATCTGCTCGATGTCGAGGGTGGCTACCGCGGTCTGATCCGCCAGCCGGCGAATCTCCCGTGCCAGCACGGCGAAGCCAAGGCCGTATTCCCCGGCCTTCTCGGCCTCGATCGAGGCGTTCAGCGACAGGAGGTTGGTCTGGTCGGCGATCCGGGTGATGGTGGTGGTGACGCTGCCGATGGTGTTGGCCTTCTCGTTGATCAGGCCCAGCCGCCCGGAGATCGACTGGGTGGCCTCCGCCAGGGCGCGCATCGCCCCTTCCATGTGACCCAGCGAGGCCTGGCCGGCGTTGGCCAGGGCGGTGGTCTGGTCGGCCACCTGGGTCAGGCCGGCCATGGTGCCGAGCAGCTCCTCGGAGGTGGCGGAGATTTCCTGGGTGGCGGCGGCGATCTCGGTGGTGGTGGAGCCGAGGTTGTTGACCTCCTCGCTCTGGGTCTTGGACATGGCGCTGAGGCTGTTGGCGGTCGAGACCAGGTCGATGGTCGAGCGCTGCACCTGGCCGATCAGCGCGTTCAGATAGGCCACCATCCGGCCCAGGGCGTTGATCAGCTTGCCGGTCTCGTCCTCGCGGGTGGTCGACAGGGTGGTGGAGAGATCACCCGCCGCGACCCGCTCGGCCGCCTCGACGGCGGTCTGGATCGGCCGCGAGATCGAGCGCGCCACCGCCAGGGCGATCAGCAGGACAGGCAGCAGAATGACGATCATGAGGCCGGCGTTGTTGCGCATGAGCCGGTCGGCCCTTCCCATCAGGTCGGCATGCAGCATGGAAATGCCGAACACCCAGCCCGGCTGTCCGGGAATGGGGTTGAAGGTCATCAGGAAGCGGGTTCCGTCAGGCCGCAGGTAACTGCCCATGCCCGGCTTTCCCCCCGCCAGCTGGCGGGCGATGACATCCAGCCCCTGGAAGCCCGGTGGCGACTCCAGCAGGTTCAGCTTCATGCGCAGGTTGGGATCAGGATGGGCCACGACCCGGCCGCTGGGGTCCGAAACCCAGCCAAAGCCACGCTCGCCGATGCGAATGGAGCCGGCGATGTCCGACAGCGTATTGAGCAGCACAGTGGCGGCCAGCAGCCCGACGCGCCCCCGTGCCGGGTCATCGACGGCATGCGCCACGACCAGCACCGGCGCGCCGGTGGCCTTGGATATCAGCGGATTGCTGAGCACACCTTGCTTGCCCTGCTCGATGATCGCATGCCAGTAGTCCCGGTCCAGCACGCTGCCGGTGGCATCGGTGCTGGTGAAGAAGCGCCCGTGGGTATCGGCGAAGAAAATCATCTCGAAGTCGGGATTGTAGGTAGGCGCCCGCTGGATCATGTCCCGGCGGATGGCCCCGATATCGCCGGAACGCATCACATCGCGTTCCGCCATGATCCGGACCTCGTTGGCGTATCCGTTCATCAGCCGCCCGAGCTCGGCTGACCGGGCCTTGACAACCTCCATGCCGAATTCGCGGGTCAGCGGGATGAGTGTGTCGCGGATCTGCAGGTAGATCACGATACCGAGCAAGGTCAGCAACACGGTCAGGGTCGTCCCGAATCCGAGCAGCATCCTCGCCTTGATCGATTTCATCCTGAACATGGCTGTATCATCTCGTGCGATGGGGTTTCTGGATCTTGGGCATCATCCGGACACTCGCCGATGCAGCCCACCTCGGCAAGGCGGGGAGATCTCTGGCCATGACGGACCGGTGCTTTTGTGTCCGACGGATATTGGTCACCTCACCTGCATTTATATGGCTCATCGCCGAGCACAAAGCCAGCATGAGCGAGACACACCGGGCTTGAAAACAGGGCACGCGAGAAAACCGATCCGCCAACCCGCCGCACTTGTCTATCTGGCAATGGCCGGGTTCATGGGGATGCTGCCGCCCATCGCCCCGGCGGACTCCCCGCCCACGACAAATCTGTCGGAGGCCATCGTCCCACCGGCCCGGTTGCCGGACTGGCAACCCATCTTTCAGGGCGTAGCCTTGTTGCAGGTTACCGCAACAAGGCCACGTCCGCTTCGCCTGCATGTCGCACGCATCGACTCACAGGCCGCCGGCATCGACTTCCTGGTCACGCCCGCCAACGGCAAGGCACCAAAGGACGTCGGCGCGCGCTCGACATCGGAATTCCTGGCAGAGTTCCACTGCCAGGTAGCCATCAACGGCTCGGTCTTCGATACCTTTGCCGAGCATCGCGGGGACCCGATGGACGTGCTCGGCCTGTCCCTGTCTCGGGGTCACCGCTATTCCAAACCCAACCACTGGGACGCCCTGCTCATTGGTGCCGACCGACGCGCCTGGATAGCCCGCTCGCCAGTGGACAGCCGCAAGGCCTGGAACGGACTCAGTGGCTACCATGCCCTGCTGACAGGCGGAGTCAACCGGGGCGACACGACTGCCCGGCATCCGCGGACGGCGGTCGGCGTCAGCCGGGAGGGACGCTACCTATACCTGCTGGTCGCCGATGGCCGGCAACCCGGCTACAGCGAGGGGTTGAGCACGGCCGAGACGGCGGCCTGGCTGAAACGGCTCGGCGCCCATGATGGCCTGAACCTGGATGGCGGTGGCAGCACCACGCTGGTAATCGCGGGAGCCGGGCAGTTGCCGGTAATCGTCAACCGACCCAGCGGACCGCCGCCGGGAAGCGAGCGGCGGGTGGCCAATCATCTGTGCGTATATGCCCGGCGCCTGCCGGAAAATAGCGGAGCGCAGTCATCTCAACCGTGAAGGACACACGCGCCATCCTTGCCGCTCGGCGTGACATCGAAAAGTCCTTTCTGAGGGCAAGAGCCTTGCATCGGCTCCGGCCATCATGCCAGATGGCAATTCCGACAAATGATCGCTCACCGAATATCTTTGTTCACCCTATCCGTTCGTAGCCCACCTATCGTTATTGAGAGTCCGTGCCGCCGCCAGGAACAGGGGGCGCGCTCAAAAACCAAGTGCAACACCTCGACCGTGTAGGGTGTTGCGATGGGAAAACAGTACGGACAATTGAAGCCTGAAGAACGGGCGACAGTGATGCTGATGGACCGTGAGGGTTCGAGTGTCCGAGCGATGTCCAGAGCCTTGAATCGATCCCCGAGCACGATCAGCCGTGAAATGATCAGGCACCGTGTTGAGGGTCAATCCTACGATGCCACGCTGGCGGGAAATCGGGCACGGGCCAGGCGCTTTCAGCGTCGCAAGGCGCCCAAGCTGGGTCAGGAGACAGTTCTCTTTGGCGTGGTTGAGCACTTCCTGCGGGAGGATTGGTCGCCCGAACAGATTGCCGGCACGATGAAAAGCCTTTATCCACAGCAACCGGAGCAGCGGGTGTCTCACGAGACGATCGACAACGCGCTCTACGTGATGCCCAAAGGCGAATTGCGTACCGACTTGCTGGCCTGTCTGCGTCAGGGGCGACGGGTTCGGCGGCCACGAGCCCGAGGCGAGGATCGGCGGGGTCGAATTCAGGACATGACGTCCTTGCATGTGCGCCCGCCTGAGGTGGAGGACCGTCTGATTCCGGGACATTGGGAGGGCGACTTGATCAAGGGGGCCTTCAACCGATCGGCGGTGGGCACCCTGGTGGAGCGGACCCGTCGCCTGGTGATGTTGGTGTGGGTCGAGAATGCGCCCGCCCTGGCGGCCCTTGAAGGCTTCAGTCGCGTGCTCAACGGCATCCCTTAACCGATGCGCAAGACCTTGACCTATGACCAAGGCAAGGAGATGAGTGAGCATAAGCGCTTGACCGACATGACCGGTGTTTCTGTTTTCTTTGCCGACCCGCACAGCCCCTGGCAGCGCGGCAGCAACGAGAACACCAATGGACGCTTGCGGGAGTACCTGCCCAAAGGCACGGACTTGTCCGGGTACAGTCAGGACGACCTCAACGCCATTGCCTGGAAGCTCAACAACCGACCGCGTAAGATTCATGGCTTCCGGACGCCTTTGCAGGTCTACAACGAGATGCTTCAAATGGCTCAGAAGTCAGAGAGCGCAGTTCATTAACCCTTGTTGCACTTGGTCCTTGAAACCGCCGGGGGAAATCGACACGGCAGGACGAAACCCGAGGCTTGCTGACCCGCCGTCACCGCTTCGCCTGCCGAAAACCCCGGCAGCCGTGGGATTCGGAAAAAAGCTAGCCTGAGAGCAGGCTGACTTTCTGTTCTCGGCTGTACAGCCGGCTCTTCAGCGACAAGACATTTTCCCAGAGATTGGTCGATCCTGGGCAAGGGCCAAGGCATCTGTCCCTGGCACCTTTCCAGCGATGGTCTGCCCCTGCTGACCTGCCCTCTACTCCGAGTCCGGGCTCGTCACATTGATGACCGTCATCATGCCGTTGTCCTCATGGGCCAGTATATGACAGTGGAAGACATAGGGACCGATGAATTGGCGGAACCTTAACCGCATGACAACCTCACCGGGCACAGATATGCCAGAGGTATTCTGCGTGGCATATGGTATCGGCATCGTATCCAGCCACGAATTGTCCTGTTGAGGAACACCATTGACGCTCATGACTTGCGCATCATTCACATGGACATGAATCGGGTGCAGTTCCTGTGAGCGATTCCTGAATACCCATTCTTCAACGGTGCCGATAACGGGAGTGGCGTCTACGTGGTTAGGATCAAATTCCTTTTCGTTGATAAAGAATTGTCCCGTGGTGGTGTTCTCACTAAGCTCAAAGACCCGCCGACGACTGACGATGGCATCAGCAAGATCGTCCAACGGCTGAATTTGTTCTGGTAAGGCGACCGGTGCGACGGGAGCACCCCTCACAGTCAGGGTTGCCATCAAGGTCCGAGGATAGGTGTCTCCATCTGGCCCCGTCGTCATCTCGCGGGTAATCAGTTGATAGATTCCCGCGTGCCTTGCCTGGACGAGAACATCAAACCGCCTGGCGGGTGGCATCAACAGAGTCGTGGCTTCCTGAACCTTGTCAACCGGGTTACCATCGACGGCGATCACACTGAACGTCAATCCCGGCATTTCCAGATCGTACCAGATATCAGCGCTCAAATTGCCGAAGTGCCACAGCTGTGTTTCACCTGGTCGCATTGTCATCACCGGCTGCACAAGGCCATTGATGGTTCGATGGGTGGGGCTGTCCGAGTTGATGTTTTCTGAAGGAATGGAATTCGAGCGATTGACTTGGAAGTCCTTGAGGCCCAGGAACTGCTGGGTCACTCGGCGAAGATCGGGCGGCAGCAGCGCCTCAAGACCTCGAATATAGATGAATCCAGACAGCCCTCCAAACACCTGCTCCTCGACCAGGGGATGATAGTGAGGGTGATACCAGTATGAGCCGGGCGATAGACCTTGCGGCAGATAGTAGTTGTAGAGGATTGACTTCCCTGAAATCAGGTCGACAAAAATATTGTCCTGGTTACCGCTGGGCGAAATGAAAAAACCATGCGTATGCAGATTGGTCGGCTCACCAAGCCGGTTGGCCAGGTTGATCCTCAGGTTGTCGCCCGGATCCAGAACAAGCGTTGGCGGCATGAACGCATAGGGGTAATCCTTGCCATGCGCCGAGGCGGCATAGACACGGGCATTGACCTTTTTTCCACTGATCCTGACAGGCTTCGCGCCGGCGTTGAGGCGCATCTCCAGGACTCCCCGCCGGCTGGATATCATGGGTGGATTCTTGAATGGCAAGCCAGTCCTGATGTGGCCGGACTCATCGTCGGGGATCGGCTTTGGGGGAGGCGCCGTCGCGACCCGGGAGTTGATCGCATGTAGGTGGACGGGAAGCTGACCGGAGGCCATCCTTGATGAATCTGAGTAGGCCACCAAAGAAGCACCACCGAGCTAGAGGGCAAGGATGACTGCCGGAAGCCTGACTCGACTTGCACATTGATCGTTTAGAGACATCGTGACTCTCCTTGCTTAGGGCTGGCCAACAAGTTTTATCAAAAACATAGACAAACCGGAGAGTTCACCGGCTTCGGCCGCGCATCCTGCTTGTCCAATCACCGTTCGACGCGAGTGGACTGGCCAACCAGGCGTGTACGCATTCACCACCCAGCATGGATGCCTACCCCGACCATGGCGACCTGGCGCCGCAGACTGGAAGCCGACGCGTTCGATCATATCAAGACCTACGCCAACCCGGTCAGGCGGCATTCCGGGCCGAATTACCGGTCACCCTGGGAATTCGAAAAGCGGATGGCTGCTTGAGAAATCGGGCGTCGACAAAAAGCTGCAGGCTCAAAAAAGCCCCGCAGCCGGGGAGCTGCGGGGCTTTCGTTGTCCGGTAACGTCCGGCAAAACCGACTAGTGGTTGATCCAGTAATGCACCACGATTGAAGCCGCATAACCGACGGCGATGGCAGGCGTCCACTTCAGGTGGCTGAAGAAGGTGTACATCCCGCGGGAGGTGCCCATCAAGGCCACGCCGGCTGCCGAGCCGACCGAGAGCAGCGTACCGCCCACGCCAGCGGTGAGGGTCACCAGCAGCCACTGGTAGAGCTCCATGTCGGGGTTCATGTTCAGCACCGCGAACATGACCGGAATGTTGTCGACGATGGCCGACAGGAGGCCGACCAGAACGTTGGCGGTCGTGGCGCCCAGGCCGTCATACATGGCTGCGGAAGCGAGTTCCAGATAGCCGATGTAGCCGAGCCCACCCACCGCGAAGACCACGCCGAAGAAGAACAGCAGGGTGTCCCACTCGGAATCGCGTACATTGGCGAAAACGTCGAATTTGTTCTCCTCGCTGCGGCTGTAAAGCAGCTGCAGACGGTAGCCGAACAGCATCAGGAACGAGAGCCCCACCATCATGCCCATGAAGGGCGGCAGGTGCAGGAACTGCTTGAAGCTGACGGCGGTGGCGATGGTCAGGGCAAACAGGCCGCAGATCACCAGTGCGCCAGGCTTCATCTGAACCTGCGCCTCCTCGGGGAAGGACGGGGTTTCATCCGGAATGGCGAAATGCATCATGACCGCAGGGACCACAAAATTGACCACTGACGGGATGAACAGCTCGAAGAAGTCGAAGAATTCCGCCTTGCCGGCCTGCCAGACCATCAACGTGGTGATGTCGCCGAATGGGCTGAAGGCGCCGCCGGCATTGGCCGCGCTGACCAGGTTGACAAAACCCAGGGCGACAAAGGCCGGGCTGTTGGCGCCCACCGCCATGACCACGGCGCCAACCAGCAGGGCAGAGGTCAGGTTGTCAGCCACGGAGGACAGGAAGAAAGTGATGACGCCGGTGATCCAGAACAGCTTGCGATAGCCGAACTTGCGGCTCACCAGCCAGGAGCGCAGCGCCTCGAACACGTTACGCTCGGCCATGGCGTTGATGTAGGTCATCGCCACCAGCAGGAACAGGAACAGTTCGGCATATTCCTTGAGGTTATGCTCGAAAGCCTTGTGCACCTGCTCGGCAGGGACGCCATTGCTGGAGGCGAGATAGGCGACATGGGCCCAGATGATGCCCGCCGCCAGGATGACCGGCTTGGACTTGCGCAGATGCGTGAATTCCTCCGTCATCACGAAGGCATAGGAAATGATGAAGATCAGGACGCAATAGAGGCCCCGCTGCGTGCCGGTCAGGCCCAGGTTGGCCGATTCCTCGGCGGACGCCAACTCGGGGATCATCAGTAGCGTTGCCAGCAACAACAATAAACGGATCAAGGCGACATCCTCATGAAAGTTTCAGAAAAACGGCATCGCAACGGCATCACCCTGCCGCGCCCCAAAATTAACCCAGCATTATAGGTGATTTGTACTGCGCAAGGCGAAACAATGCATTTGCCATCCCCCTGACCGCCCGGCCGCCAAATGCCGGGAGTCGCGCCGATCCTGCCACGGCGTGGCCTGGCGGAGCGTGCCCCGAACCTACGGCATGCTGCTGCATTAGTGCCTGCTGTTTTTGGCCGACTGCCGGGCAGTGTATATTTCACGACTTGCCCAAGGGCCTGTCAGCCCTGACCATCAACGATCCATGTACCAATACGACGAATACGACCAGACCCTGGTCAACGAGCGCGCCGCTCAGTTCCGGGAACAGACCCGCCGTTTCCTGGCCGGCGAACTGACCGAAGACCAGTTCCGTCCGCTCAGACTCATGAACGGGCTTTACCTGCAGCGTCACGCCCCCATGCTGCGCATCGCCATACCCTACGGTTTGCTGGCCTCGCGCCAGCTGCGCATGCTGGCGCACATCGCCCGCACCTATGACAAGGGCTATGGCCACTTCACGACGCGCCAGAACATCCAGTTCAACTGGCCAAAGCTGGAAGATGTGCCCGACATCCTGGCCAATCTGGCAACGGTGCAGATGCACGCCATCCAGACCAGCGGCAACTGCATCCGCAACACCACCAGCGACCATCTGGCCGGCGTCGCCGCGGACGAGCTAGAGGATCCCCGCCCCTATTGCGAGATCATCCGCCAGTGGTCGACCCTGCACCCGGAATTCGCCTACCTGCCGCGCAAGTTCAAGATCGCCGTCAGCGGCGCCCAGCGCGATCGTGCGGCGACCCAGGTCCACGACATCGGTCTGCAACTGGCAAGGAACGAGCGGGGTGAAACCGGTTTCGAAGTGCTGGTGGGCGGCGGCCTGGGACGGACCCCGATGATTGGCGTGGTCATCCGGCCGTTCCTGGAAAAGCGGCACCTGCTCTCCTACCTCGAGGCTATCCTGCGCGTCTACAACCGCCATGGGCGACGCGACAACAAGTTCAAGGCACGGAT
Organism: Methyloparacoccus sp. NF-16; assembly: GCF_056880625.1. Taxonomy (NCBI): domain Bacteria; kingdom Pseudomonadati; phylum Pseudomonadota; class Gammaproteobacteria; order Methylococcales; family Methylococcaceae; genus Methyloparacoccus; species Methyloparacoccus sp. NF-16. Next base: position 1,855,565 of record NZ_CP174130.1, read on the forward strand.
CAAGATCCTGGTCAAGGAGACCGGTGCGGAGAAGTTCGCCGAGATGGTTGAGGCTGAGTGGCAGCATATCCGCAACGAGCTGCTGCTCGATCAGGCTGAAATCGACCGGGTCAGCGCCTTCTTCCAGCCGCCACCCTATGAAAATCTTGCGGCGGTCGACACGGATGTGGAAACGCTCAAGCATACCCGTGCCGACTTCGCCGCCTGGTATCGCCACAACACCGTGGCGCACAAAATGCCCGGCTACCGTGTCGTGCTCCTGTCCCTGAAGCCGCATGGCACGCCGCCCGGCGACCTCAGCGAACAACAGATGGAGGCCGTGGCAAACCTGGCCGACCGCCACAGCTTCGGCGAGGTGCGGGTCACCCATACCCAGAACCTGGTACTGGCGGACGTTCGCCAGTGCGACCTGCCCGCCATGTGGGAACAATTGCGACAACTGCACCTGGCAACGCCCAACGTCGGCACGGCGACCGACATGATCACCTGCCCGGGGCTGGATTTCTGCTCGCTGGCCAATGCCAGCTCGATTCCGGTCGCGAACGGTATCCAGAGCCTGTTCGACAACCTGGATTACCTCTACGATCTCGGCGACATCCGCATCAACATTTCCGGCTGCATGAACGGCTGCGGCCATCACACGGTCGGGCACATCGGCATCCTCGGCGTCGACAAGAAAGGCGAGGAGTGGTACCAGATCACCCTCGGCGGCTCCTCCAGCAACGATGCCGCGCTGGGCGAGCGGCTCGGCCCCTCGGTGGCCAGGGCGGACGTGACCGGCGTGATGGAACGCATCTTCCTCACCTATCGCGACCTGCGCGAAGGCGACGAGAGTTTCCTCGACACCGTTCGCCGCACCGGGATCAAGCCTTTCCAGGAGCGCGTCTATGTCAGTCATTAAGAATGGCCTGCCGGTATCCGATCCCTGGGTCCACCTGGACGACGAAGTCATCCCGGATGGCCGGAGCCCCTTCACCGTCACCTTGGCACGCTGGCTGGGGCACAAAGCCGAGCTGGTGACCCATGGCCAGCCCGTGGGTGTGCGGCTGGCTGCCGCCGACGCACCGGAGGCGCTGGCGTCGGATCTCGACACCCTGTCGCTGATCGTGCTGGACATGCACCTCTTCACTGACGGGCGCGCCTTCTCGCAGGCCCGGCTGCTGCGCGATCGCCTGGATTTCACCGGCGAAATCCGCGCCCGCGGCGACTTTCTGCGCGATCAGATGTATTTCCTGCAACGGGTGGGGGTCGATGCCTTCGAATTCCCGGAGGGAAGCGACCTTGACGACAGGCTCAAGGCTTTCAGCGAATTTACCGTAACCTATCAGGCTGCCGCCGATACGGCGGAACCGCTCTACCGCCGCCGCTGATCCCCCTTCACTGCCCATGGTTGCCACGCCGATGCCGATAACCCTGAAAATTTCGCCAACGTTCGGGTCCTGTGCGTTGGCTGCCCTGCTGACGATGAGTCTGGCCGGCTGCTCCTTCTCCTACTCCAGCGCCTCGATTTCGGAATCGCTGGAATCCAGCTCCGGCTCGGTTACCTCCAGTTCCGAATCCTCCAGTCCCAAGGGCGGGGTGGGCAAGGACAAGCTTCCCTACCGTGACGACGTCGCCAACCTGACCTACTCCATTGCCGGCTCCTCGATGACCTCGGCGGAATTTCCCAATGCCCTGAGCCGGACGGCCCGCCAGTACAAGATCAGCAACTGGGCGCAGGAAAAGGCCACCTATTACGGGATCGGTAAGGGCCTGAAGAAGGCCGGCATCGCCAAGGAAGAGGTCGCCAACCAGTCCTTCCTGGCCAATGTCCTCGCCGGCAACAAGGACGCCCTGAAGCTGATCCAGGAAGGCTACCGCTACTAGGTTGCGGGGGCAGGCCCGTTCCCGGCTGTGGCTGGCCCTACTGGCGGGCCTGAGCCTCTGCGCCGGGGAGCCTGACGCCGTTGCCGATACGCTCGATCTGCTCTACATCGATGCCAACGTCGATGGCTCCAGTGGCGGTCATACGGCGCTCCGGCTGGGCGACACGGTCTACCACTACCAGAATGATCGTGGCTACACCCGCCTCGCCCGGGACGGCTGGGAACGCTTTCGCTTCGTCTACAACGATCTCGAGAACCGCAGCATTGATCTCGTCCGCCTGAGTGTTCGGACCGAGGACGCCGAACGCATCCGGGAACGGCTGAATCTGCTGTATCTGGTGCAGAGCCGACAGGTCGAACATCTTGAGGACCTGCAACGCGACATCCGGCTGCTGAAGTCCTGGCGGGACGATGAGCCCCTGCTCATGCCCGGCGCCGGCTTCTTTGCCCCGACATCGCAGTCCGCGACCCTGAGCAGGCTGCGGGAACAGCTGTGCGAACGCGAGGGCCCCCGCTATCTCGCCAACCTGCAGTCGCGCTACCGGCACCGGCTGCAATCGCTGCGCTATCAGCCCGTTCACGGCCGATCCGACGCCAGCCTGGCACCGGATCGCTATCCGCGTTATCCGCTCACCTTCTCCGAACGCCTGACCGACGTCGGCGCGCGCTGGTTCGCCGTCAACGCCATGCAGGGGGGCTGGGCGGTGGCCGAGGATCGACTCATCGACGTATCGCGGCTTCTGCCACCCGGGCAGGCAAGCCTGACCGCACCCGAACGGGTGGTGCTGGCGCGTTACCGCGAACAGTTGCAGGCAACCATCCTTGCCGAGCTGGCGCGGGAATCCCCTGCCGGCGGACCGGCTCTGCTGCTGGCCCTGGCCCGTCTGGAGGCCGTCGGCGCCGCGCTGGACAGCGGACACCTGCTGGTGCTCGATATCCTGCCGTCCCGACCAGCCTCCGAACTGCGCGAGCTCTCGACTGAGGACCGGGCGGCCCTGATCACGCTGGCCGAGCGGCTCCATGAACGCTTGCAGCAGCAGCGCGCGGCAGCGCTATCCTCGGCGGAACCCGACGAGATGGCCTATCAACGGCTGGAGCTGGCGGGCTCCGAGCTGCATGAAATCGAACAGGGGCTGGCAACCGGGCGGGCCCTGCGGGTAAGCCGCGACGCCGGCCCGCCGGAAGGGTTGGGCTACATCCGCCCGCCTCTGCCGACTGTCGGCCACGCCAAGCTGGACCGCTGGCCGCGTCAGGCGGAGGAACAGGCCGCTGCCTTTCTGGCCCGTCTCCGCGCGCATTATGGTTACGAGCTGCTGACCCGCAACTGTGTGACCGAACTGGCGCGGGCCATCCACAGCAGCTTTCCGGACACGCCCGCCATTCGCGCCGCGCTGGGCGCATATATCGAGCCCGGCGCGGAGCAAGGCTTCATTCCATTTCGCTTTTTCGAGCTGGCCCGCCAGCGCTATCGAGCCCAGGCCGTGCGACACCTGCCGGCCTTCCGCCATCGGGCAGTCGAACGGCTGCTGGCGGCCCATGACGACTGGCTGACAGCGATCCGTGAAAGCATGACCCTGAGCTCGTCGGTCTATGAGTCCCGTGCAGGTGACTCGGCATTCCTCTTCTTCACCGAGCGGCAACCGCCCTGGGCCCGCCCTCTGCTGGGCAGCCTCAATCTCGGCTACGCGCTGGGCGTCAGCGCCTTCGGCACACTCAGCGCCCCCTTCGACCAGGGTTTGCGACTGGCGGAGGGACTGCGCGGCGCGCTCTTCAGCCTGCCGGAACTCGCCGGTTGGAACATCCGCAAGGGCAGCTTTGACGAGCTGACGGTGCGCGCAGCATCCCGTGACGCTCCCTGAGCGCGTGCCCTTCCCCGTCGCCCCGATCGCGAACGGCGGGAAACAACAATCCGGACCGCTGCCGCCTCAGCCCATGAGGCCTGTCGCATCGAGCAGCCAGGCTGTGCTGGCACTGGCGACAACGACCAGCCAGGGTGACCATTTCCAGAACACCAGCGCGACAAACGCCGAAAGCGCCAGGCCGAAGTCGGGAGCCTGCCCAATGGCGCCGGTCCAGACCGGCTGATACAGCGCCGCCAGCAGCAATCCCACGACCGCCGCATTGACGCCGGCCAGCGCGGCCTGGGTATGCCGGCTGCGGCGCAAACCCTCCCAGAACGGCAGGACACCCGCCACCAGCAGGAACGAGGGGACAAAGGTCGCCAACAGGCACAACATCCCGCCAAACCAGCCGGAATACGGCTCCGGCATCGAAGCCCCCAGAAAGGCGGCAAACGTGAACAGGGGACCGGGCACCGCCTGGACGGCGCCATAGCCGGCCAGGAAGACGTCCTGGGCAACCCAGCCGCTCGGCACCACCGCCGCTTGCAGGAGCGGCAACACGACATGGCCACCACCGAAAACCAGCGCTCCGGCGCGATAGAAGGCGTCCACTATCTGCAGCGCATGCCATGGCAACAGCGCCGCGAGTATCGGCAAACCCAGCAGAAGCGCCAGGAATGCTGACAACCACAAGAGGCCAGCGCGATGACCTATGGCGATGGGCAATGGCTCGTGCGTGCCGTCCCGCGGCACCCGGCAACAGACCAGCCCGACCAGCCCGACCAGACCGGCCAGCACGATCACCGCGGCCTGTCCAGCCGCAGACGGCAGCAACAGGACCAGGCAGGCCGCCGCCGCCATGAGAGTGATGCGCAGCCGGTCCGGGCACAGCGAGCGGGCCATGCCCCATACCGCCTGGGCAACGACAGCCACGGCCACGACCTTGAGTCCATGCAGTAGCCCCGACGGAATCCGTTCGCCATGGTGCGCAATGCCCTGGGCCAGGAGTATCAGGGCTAGGGCCGAAGGCAGGGTAAAGCCCGCCCAGGCAGCCAGGGCGCCAGCGTAGCCCGCCCGGGAAAATCCCAGGGCCATGCCGACCTGGCTGCTCGCCGGCCCGGGCAGAAACTGGCAAAGCGCCACCAGATCGGCATAACCACGCTCGGAGAGCCACTGCCGGCGGATGACGAATTCCTGCCGAAAATAGCCGAGATGAGCCACGGGTCCTCCGAAAGAGGTAAGACCCAGGCGCAGAAAGGCGAAAAAAATCCGCCAGGGGCTGTGATCGGACGTATGCGATGGCATCATGGGCGGCTAGCAAAGTCGTTGGTCCAGGCTCTGGCTGGACGCGACGCCGGGCAGACTTGCGCGGGAATATGGCAGGGCCGGCGGTTGGTGAACGACGATACCATCGCCACGCTGCCGGACCGGAATGTGCCCCAAAAGAGGCACGCGCCCCTGATCCGCCCTGACCATACCCGGGGATGAACCCGGTCGCCAATACGCATCCGTTACCTCAGTCTGTCCCAGCGCCCATGCAAGCTCCCGCGTTTGCCTACCGTGTCCTCGACTGGTACGACCGGCACGGCCGCAAGGATCTGCCCTGGCAAGTCCCGCGCAGCCCTTACCGTGTGTGGATTTCGGAAATCATGCTGCAACAAACGCAGGTCGCGACGGTCATCCCCTATTTCCGGAAGTTCGTCGACCGCTTTGCCGGGGTTGAGCCGCTGGCCGCGGCGCCGCTGGACGAGGTCATCGCCCATTGGGCCGGCCTCGGCTACTATGCCCGCGCCCGCAACCTGCACCGGGCCGCGAATCGCCTCTGGGCGGACCACCAGGGCCAGTTCCCGCAGGATCTCGACGCCCTGCAGCAGTTGCCCGGCGTGGGCCGTTCCACCGCCGGCGCCATCCTGAGCCTGGGACTGGGTGGCTGGGCGCCGATACTGGACGGTAACGTCAAGCGCGTGCTGTGCCGCCATGCCGGCCTGCATGGCTGGCCAGGCAGCCCCGCCATGTTGCGCACACTGTGGGCATTGAGCGAACGGCTGACGCCACGCGAGCGCACCGCCGACTACAACCAGGCGATGATGGACCTGGGCGCGCTGGTCTGCACACGCGGCAGGCCCCGCTGCGAGGCATGCCCGCTCGCGGCGGAATGTCGCGCCAGGCGCGAGGAACTCACCGCGGTCATCCCGTCGCCCAGACCACGCAACAGCCTGCCCGTGCGGCACTGCTGGCTGCTGGTGCTGCTGGACTCACGGGGGCGCGTCTATCTGGAAAAGCGTCCGCCAGCCGGCATCTGGGGCGGCCTCTACAGCCTGCCCGAATTCGATGATCCGGCATCGCTGGAGCTGTGGTGCCGGTCGCGAGGACTCGCAACCGCCGATCTCGAAGTCCAGCCGACCCGGCGGCATACCTTCTCGCACTTCCATCTGGATTACACGCCAACCCGGCTGGTCGCCGTCCCGATGACCGGAGTCGGCGAGGCGCTCGATCATGGCTGGTTTGAACCGGAGGCACTCCCGGGCCTTCCGGCTCCGGTAAAATCCCTGCTGTCCGGTCTGGCGGCCGGTTGAGCCTGGCCGCCGGGCTATCCGTCAACCAACCCCAGCCAACATGAGTTGTCCATGACCCGCATCGTTACCTGCCAGCGTACCGGCAAACAGGCCGAAGGCCTCGACAAACCGCCCTTTCCCGGCCCCGAGGGCGAGAGGATTTACCAGAACATTTCCCGCGAGGCCTGGCAGGAGTGGCTCAAGCTTCAGACCATGCTCATCAACGAGCACCGGCTGACGCCCTTCGAGGCGGAAGCCAGGCAGTTGCTGGCCCGGGAGCGGGAGAAATTCCTGTTCGGCGGCGCGAGCGATATGCCCGAGGGCTATCGCCCGCCAGCCGGCTGAACGGTCGGCCCGCTACTCTTCCTCGGCCTCGGCGTTATCCGGGGCGTCCAGGGGATCGAGACTGCCATAGGGTGAGGTCCGGGCATCGGTCGGGCGCGTCTCCGCCAGCGGTTCCGGCTCGCGCCCGGGGCGATAGGGATCGGCGGGAGAGTAGAACGTCTCGCTGTCGCGGGCTTCCCCAACGGCCGATTCGCCCCGGACGGTCGACGGCCGCAACGGTGCGACCCTGCCGCCGGCATACGGCTCGACCTCGCCAGCCGGACGGCGCGGCGGCACGGACCCGGGGGCCGGCAACCGGGCATCCAGCGCGCTCCGGTTCGGGTCTGCTTCCTGGCGGACCGGCGCGAGACCCTCATCGCTTGCGGCCGCCTGGCGCCAGTCGCCCCCGCTGCCGCCGATCACGAGCGGAATGCCGGTGGGCTTTTCCACCGCCCGGCGTACCTTGTCCATATCGACGGAGGCGCCGGTCCTGTCCTGCATCTTCTGGATTTCCGTCCTGGCGATGCGCAGCAGGAAACGTGCCCGCAGTTCATCCTCGCGCTGCAGCTGCTCCTTGCTGACATCCTCGTCCGGATCATGGCCACGGATACCGACGTCCTCGTCCAGTGGCTGGCTGACTTCCATGTACAGCAACCCACCCCGCCAGCCCAGCTTGACCGGCTGGTTGACCAGATAGACCGGAGCACCGACCGGCACCAGCGGGAACAGTTTGGCAATGTCCTCGTTGTACAGTCGCATGCAGCCGTGCGTCACGCGCATGCCGATGCCGTCGGCCTTGGCCGCGTCGGTACCATGGATCAGGTAGCCCGGCACCGACAGGCGCATGGCGAACTGGCCGAGGGGATTGTCGGGCCCCGGGGGCACCACATCGGGCAGGGGATCACCCTTGGCGGCATGCTCGCGCTTGATCGAGGCCGGCGGCGTCCAGGAGGGATCCTTCTGCTTGTGGACGACCGTGGTCTTGCCGATCGGTGTGCGCCAGTCCATCCGGCCCATGCTGACCGGATAGGTGATGACCTCCCCTGCTCCGGAAGACTCGAAAGCGGTAACGTCCGGCGCGGGTGCCGGTGTGGGCGGCCTGGGTGCGGCGCTGGCGACGCAGGGCTTGGCGGCAGCCTTGGGATTGGCCGCGGAGGCCGGCCTGGCAGCCGGTTTGGCCTTGGCTGCGACAGTCGATTGGTTGGCGGTTTTGCCGTTGGCTGCGGCGGTTGACTTGGTGGCGGCTTTGGCTCCCGGCTTGGCAGCGGTCGTCTTGGCACCGGCTTTTTCGGGATTCGCCGGCTTGTCGGCGGGTTTCTTGCAAGTGTTGACCACCGGGGCTTTTGCCGCCACCGGTACCTTCCGTGGTGCTGACGCCCGGACCGGGAAGTAGTAAAGCCGCATTTCCGGGATGTTGACGACGATACCGGCCCGCGGCGCATCCGGCAGGATGTACTCCTTGGGGATCACGACGTCGGTACCGGCCTTCGGCAGCCAGCGATCCACGCTCGGATTGGCCATGACCATTTCATCCTGGCCGATGCTGTAGCGACGGGCAATATCGATCAGGGTATCTTCCTGATGCGCGCGGGCATGGCGGATTTCTCCGATGATGTCGTCGCCGCTGTCGGGCGTTCGAAAAACCTCCGCCTGCGCGAGCAGGTCGGCACCCAGCAGCCAGGCAAGCGCCACCGCGCGCAACAGGGGACGGACAGGTCGCGTTGGAGAGGGTGTGATCGGGTGGTCGGACATGGAAATCACCTCGGACTAGGGCTTGGCCACGGGAGCCTCGCCGCCAAACCAGCCCAGCAGAACCGGCAGGAAGGCGTCGATTTCGAGGCTCATGAGCGCAAAATCGGTATCGAAGCGGGCTGCCCGGTCGCTGGTTTCAACCTCGGCTGCAGCTTCCTGAATGGCGTCCAGAAAACGCAACCGCCGGACCGTCAAGGACTCGTCCAGCATCAGGCTCAGGCGGTCGTTCCAGCTGATCGCCAGCTTCTGGACCTCCTTGCCGGCATGAATGTGGTTGAGGATCTCGGGAGCATCCAGTTCATGCCGACGGCAGCGGACGATGCCACCATCCTCCTCCGGTGCCTTCAGCTCGCATTCGTTCTCCAGGTTCACCCCATCCGGAACGCCGCCGCCAACCAGCCATTGGGTCATGATGGCAGCCGGACGCTCCCGCGTCGCGATCGGCGCTACCGGGAAACCGTCCAGCGTCTGCCGCAAGGCGGCAACAAAATCCTCCGCCTTGCGGGCGCTGGCACTGTCGACGACCAGCCAGCCAGCGCGCGGATCGATATAACCATAGGTGCGCCGGGTCTGGCTGAAGGCACGCGGGAGGATCTCGTGCAAGATCTCGTCGCGGATGGACTCACGCTCCTTGCGACGCACCTGGCGCAGCTGTTGCTCCTCGATCTCCGCCACACGCTCGGCAACCAGTTCGTTTACGACCGCAGCCGGCAGGATTTTCTCCTCGCGTTGCAGGGAAAGCATGATGAAGCCACCGGTCTGATGCAGCAGTGGCAGGTTTTCCTTGCCCAGCGGCGGAAACCAGCCTTCGCTCTGCGGCTCCAGGCTGCCGCAATGACGGAATCGCTTCTCTTCCAGCCGTTTTTCCAGCTCGGCGCCCTCCATCTGAAAGGGTTCGCCGAGACGGAGCAGAGTCAGATTCTTGAACCACATCCGGTTTGTACCGACCTTGAAGAAAAGCGTGCGATTATCGCCAGCCCGCCTTCATTTGTCACCCAAGAGACCGGATGGCGGCACGTTATGTCTCGAACGGTCAATAATCGACTGCGCCAGCTTCGCGCGATTCCGGCAGGGCCCTGCGCGGGAAGCGGAGTGCCCCGAGGAGCGTCATCAACGCCACGGGATCACGGGGCGATGGCGTGGGCCCGTGGTCAAACGGCGGCCGTGGGTAGTCCTGCGCCAGACGCCAGCCCGGAGGCTGGCTGGCAGAGGAGCACGCAGCGGGATACGGGGTTTCCTAGGAGGGGTGCCGTCCGGACTCGTGGCGATGCAGGGCATGAAGCTGCAAACGGGATTCGGGCCGGTGGTTGACCAGATGGCCGCGCCCCTGGTCATTCGACAACCAGATGTCACGAGACTCCAGTCCCGCCAGCCGTGCCTCATCCGCCTCGTAGGGAGCCTTGACAGGCGCACTGGAAGTCAAGGCGGCCAGCATCAGGATGATTGATGCCTGAAAAAGGTCGGGATTGCTCACTCGATGTCTCCGCGTCGTTGTTACCGGAGCTGCCCGCAGCAGGACTCGTGCCCATGGACAATAACATTTTGCCGAACAGCAGGTTATCGTCAAAGGCAACGGAACCCCATCAGGAGAATGGGCATAGCGCTGGGTTGATATGAACTGGCATCGGTGCAAAAGCACACGAACACGATATGCTCGGTATATTTTCCGGCGGAATCCAACCGATTTACCTAGTTACCAAATATGCCTTCGATACCATCAATCAATACCCACGATGTCATCATTCTGTAACAAATAAGACATAGACTTGTCATGCGTCCTTCATGAAGGCCTGCATGCCATCAAACGATGGGCTTATCCCAATAAAGCGAACCTCGGCAGGGACATCATTGCAGGTATTCGACATCCGCTTCCAGAGCACAAGAACGTGAAGGAATTCGACGCCAATCTGGGGGCTGCATCGACGCCGTGGCCGCCAGCGATGGCCTTGAGGATGCCAAACAGCGATTCGGGCCTTGGGACGTTATCGTTGCAAGCGGCAAAGATACCAAGGATATGGCGTGGCGAACGCCAGCACGACATCGGCCCGTCCTGCGACTCGCCCATAGAAATCAAGCCCTCTCCTTCTGGCTCAACCGAGGTAGTTTGCCAGCGTGATGCGCTATAGATCAGCAGCATTTGTTCGAACCTTCGCCGGCCGCCAGTTGCATCTCATGCATTACGGTCAGCAAACACCCGGCAGATCGCAGCGAATCACCAGCTTACCCGGCTTGCAATGTCCCGCGCATGCTGGCAAGACCAGGAAACAGCCAATATAGACAGAAACTTTCTTAAATAGCATATCTTTTCCAATTTTCCATGAAAAAAATACTACATCTGATTGTGTTATCGGCCTTTACTGTCCCGGTTCTGGCGGGAGGCGGCGGGGCCGACGGAGTAGAAGGCACCGAACAGCTGTTCGGCATGTGGGGCAATGTCATCGTCAATGGAAAATTTGCCAAGGATTCTCCATGGCTCTACTACGCGGACTTGTCCTTGCGTGCCGCACAACAATATGGATACCCGGGCAACAATGACCGCAACATGGTTCTGGCCGCGGTGGTGACGCATGATGCGATAGGCTACAAGTTCGATGACAATCATAGCGTCCACGTTGGTTATGCCTTCCAGACCGTCAAGGATCCTTACGCGAAACTAGAATCCCCGTTCAACGAGAATCGTGCCTGGGAACAATATACCTATTCAACGCCAACCCCAATCGGCAGTTTTTCCTCCCGATCCCGGCTGGAGCAGCGCACCGTAAACCTTAGCGAAGGCCGTTATAATGGCAGAGAAGTCGGGGTACGTTTTCGCCAGCAGTTCAAGCTCGCCTACCCCCTGGACGACAAATGGTCACTCATTGGCTCGGACGAATTATTCGTCAATGCCAATACCGTGAACTGGGGCCCGGTTTCCGGCATAGACCAGAATCGTGTTTTTGTCGGCGTCGGATACAAATTCGACAAGGTATGGCGCACGGAAATCGGCTACATGAACCAATACCTCAACAGAGATGTCGTCTATGATCGCGACTTTGACCTCGTATCGCTGAATCTCTATATCGATGTCCCCAACGACTGACGTCCGTCATGGCCGCGACATAGGCTCACGAACCGGCTGGCGCAGGCGCCGGAGATGGTTCCGATAGAGCTCATGCTGGCCGGGGTGAATCGGCTCCTGATTCTGGTGCGTGCGGGCAACGGCAGTGGCCCCGATCAGGGTCGCCAGCAGCAGGCTCAGGTTGGGCGATTTGTGGGACAGCGCATCGTTACTGGAAGCAAGCAACAAATAGACGAATGCCGCCAACCGCACCGGCGTCGGCCCCTTGCGTGCCACGCTGACCATCAGGCCAATCAGCCCCAGGGCAAACGGCACGAAGGCGAAAATACCGAGCTGGATGAGCAAAACCACCCAGAAGTTCTCGATATTGAAGTAGCCACCCTTGGCATCGATCAACTGCGCCAGTCCATCGGTACCCGCACCGAACAGGAACTGCCCCAGGGTCAGCTCATCCAGCAGCTGAACCGATTCGAGCCGGCTGGCCGCGCTATCGTCCCAGAACAGCTTTTCAAAGATGCGGGCGCCCAGATCCAGTTTCCAGGCGGAATATCCGCCGGCAGCAAGGACAAGTGGCAACAGCAGGCTAGCCCAGATCAACCAGCGAATATCGAGCCTGGAGGCAACCATCGCACGGAATGCGGCATACCCCGCCCAGGTGGACATGAACAACAGGGCTGCACCGAAGGCGCCACGACTGCCAAAGGCAAACAAGGAAAGGAACAGCACCAGCAGACAGGGAATGCGCCAGCCAACCGGCAGGATCAGGCATGCGAACAGGACCGGGACCGTGCGCTGAGCGCTCTCCAGAGGATGACTGGTCAACGCCGCGGAGCGGAAAAAATCCTCAACAACCTCCTCGTCGCCAATCATGTAGGGCAGGAGGCGCCACTGCGTTGCCGATTCCACGATGCCGAGCATCGCGTTCACCAGAGTCAACCCCAGTATCCAGTAGAAAAGACGCTGCCGGTAGGTATCGGGCGAGAGATACAATAGCGCGACCAGAAGCGAGGGGATAAACAGGGTATCGATGAAGAATCCGACCCCGCCCGTGCCGAAGCGGATCGTGGTGTAAACCATGATGCCGATCAGCATGAGTGCATACCCTGCAAGCGCCGGGAACTGACGTGACAGGGCGACAAACTGGCCCATCGGATCGCGGCGAACCATGGTCGCCACGAAGGCCAGGGCAATCAGATAGCTGCCCGGATGAAACTTGAAAGGCAAGGCGCCACCCGGGACGTTGTAGGGTATGCCAAGCAGAACCAGCAGATTGGCCGGCATGACGTAGTAGAGAATGAGGGCAAGCAGTCCGGCAGCTTGTGAAACGCTGCCGGTGGCAGGCAACAGCGGATATGCGCTCATCGCCGGATCTGTCGTCGGGGTTGCCCGGAAGACCGGCAGCATGTCAGGCGGCACGGAAGCGTGTCATCACCGTTTGGGGTCAGCCAAACCCCGGGCAATGCGCCTCCGGATCCCGGCCAAATCGAGCCAATAGGCGACGAGACCATAGCTCAGCACACCCGCGCCGACACCCTGCAGCAAACCCTGCACCGTGCCGGAAAAGGCCAGCAGGCGAACCACTCCGTACATCAGGCCACAGGCAAGCAAAGCCTTCAACATGTCCATCATGGGGGGCCGCCGGCGCAAACCGGCATCGGCCAACGCCACTTGCAGGATCATCGCCGTGACATAGGCCAGGACGGCGCTGGCGATGGCGCCGGGCAGACCGAATGCGGGTATCAGGATCAGGTTGGCCAGCAAATTGACGCCCAAGGCAGCGGCGTAGGTTCCGGAAAGCGCCGCGGTCCTGCCCGTCAGCTGGAATGTCTGGGCAAAGTAGTGATCCACAAAACCCTTCAGGAGTCCGGTCAGGGCAACCCATGGCAATAGATTGGCAACACCTTGGTGAAACTCCCTGCCCAGCATGAAAGTGGCGATTGGCTCAGCCAGGGCGGCCAGCCCGAACGCCATTGGCCAGGTGAGTAAAATCAGGGTGACCAGAGCCCCTTGCATGATGGCGTTCACAGCGCTGATGCCTTCGCGCTCATGCGCGTTGAAACTCAAGGAAATGGTAGCCGAACCAATCCAGTTAAAGGCGATCGACAGGGGTCTTTCGGCTATGGAAACAGCGGCACCATAGAGCGCTACCGCCTCCTCACCGGTCAAGTAGCCCAGAAGGAATCTATCGAGGCTGGCCAGCGACATGCAAAGCACCAGCGATACCGCCATGGGCCAGCCATACTGCCAGATTGATTGCAACAGAGGCCGGGAAAAACAGCCCGGGCGAAGGTTGCGCAGGATCCAGGGTAAATCCACCACCAAAAGCCCCAGATTGGCCAGTGCGCTACCCCACAAGGCAAATTCCGGCTGGCCCGCACCACGGCTGACCAGCACGTAGCCAAAACCCAGGCCCGCCAGCGCCTGGCTCGACTCCAGCAAGCTGTAGCGACCAATCCGCAGGTTGGCGCGATGGGATTCCAGGCCAATCTGAGCCATGCTGCGGCACACCATCATGCTCATGGTGGCAAAGACAAGCGGGCGGTAACGGCCCGACCCTTCCGGGTAAAGCATGTCAAGCCCCCAGGCCAGACCCATCAGGGCCAAGCCGACCATGAGAGCCATGGCATAGACGGTGGTGAGCAATTCACGGGCTTGCCGCGGCTTCCTCATGCGGGGCGTGAAGCGGGCCACGCTCATCGTCAGCCAACTGAACAGCAGCCACTGCCCCAGCAATTGCGCCGTCAGGGCAAGAACATAGGCGCCATACTGCTCGGTCGTCATCAATCGGCTATACAAGGCCAGACCGCCAAGCCCGACAACGGCCAGCAGCAAATTGGCCGGCGCCAGGCTGGTGAGATGGAAATGCCAGCCGCGGGTTTTCATGATCCGGCAGCGGCCTTGGCGATTCGCCCGTCGGTCGGGTCATCGGCCAGGCACAGGGCTGGTGCCTGGCAATCTTCCGCGCCTGCCGTGATGGCAAACATCAGGTCTTGCCGGCCGGGACAGTCAGATCGGCCTTGAAGGGAACGGTGACCAGGACAGGCAGGCCGAGCTTTCGCTCAACCTCCTCTGGCGCGATGAAGACCTGCCGGAAATAATGCTTGATCAGGGCGGCAGCGAGCGCCATGAAAGCACCGATCAAGAGCGCCGCAACGCTGATCATCAGAAAAAGATTGGACCCCTGTTCGACAGGGCGTGGATAATCGATGATGCGAACATTATCCATTTTCTGGCGGTCCATTTCTTCGAGTATCATGGCTTCCTCGACTTTCTGCGCATAGACCTTCAGGTTATCCTCCAGAAAATCGCGCTGTATCTTCAGATTCTTGAAATCCTTCTCCAGGTGGTCGAATTGCTGAAGCTTGTCATTGAGCGAGTTCTGTTCCGCGATCAGGCTGCTCAATCGCCCCCGCAGGGAGGCCGCTTCGACGCTCCGCATGGCGAAATCGGATTCCAGCGCGTCTAGAATCGGATTTCGCCCCACACGCCGATGCCTTGACTCGGTCGGCGGCAGGGCTTTCATGTTCTGCTTGAGCGCCTGGATCTGATCGTCGATATCGCGGATGTAGCGGCTATCCTCCGTGAACTTGGTCAGCAACTCGTTGCGGCGCGCTTCCAGGGTGATCAAGGTGGCGCGGGCCGAGTCGCTATTCTCCGAGCGGATATTTTCCTGGTAAAGGGCCACCTCGGCCGGCGTCGTGGCCAATTTCGCACCAAGCGCCTCCAGTCGGCTTTCGGTTTCCCGAAGCCTGGTCTCGGCCTCCATGCGACTACCCAGCAACTCGGCCTGCTGCCGGATCAGCAAAGACTTCTGGTCCTCGAAGTCACTGATCCGATGGGCCAGCTTGAAGTTCTCGATTTCGCGTGCTTTTTCGTTGAGTCGATCCGCGATTTTTTCCCTCTGCTCCCTGAACACTTCCGAGCGTGTCTGGGCATAAATCTTGTGGCGGGTATCCAGATAGGACGCCATCAAGGCGTTGAGGGCATCCGCTGCGACGAAGGGATTCCTGTGCCGGAAATTGAGCAGAATGACGTTGGCATTCTTGATGCTCCAGACCTTGAGCGCTTTCTCGAAGCGGACGACGGCCTGATCCATGAGCTGCGCCCGCCGGGCGCGGATCTTCTGCCGCCGACTCAGGGGGGCAGACTCAAGACCCAGTCCGTTTTTGACGGCGCCCACCAGGCCTTGCCAGAAAGAAGGGCGTGAACGCCGGAGTTTCCTGGCGATGTCAGGATAGAGGCGCTCCAGGCCGGTCAGCTTGATGGCTTGCCAGATGGCTTGCCGATTCTTGAAAATCTCGGCCTCCGAGAGAACAAACTCCTCGCTGGTCATGCTCAGCGAGATATTGTCGCTGCCGACTTCCTGCTTCATGGTGTAGGCACGGCTCGGCAATACCAGCACCCGGCCTTCGGCGGTATAAACCTTCCCAGCCATAGAACCTGCCAGTATGCCGATGAGGCCAATGATGAGAAATACGGCCAGACAGAGCCGTTTCTCGCGAAAGATTTGCGTCAGCAGTTCGCGCAGCCCATACCCGGTGCCCGTCGGGGAAAAGTTGCGGGCGACCTTGTCGGCCAGGTTCACATGATTCGACATAGGGTTGGGTTCACCATCCGGGGTGGACGAGAGGATCCAGATGCTGACGCCTCGCCGGCCGCGCAGCCGCCGGCAAAGTACGGAAGCCGCGGTCACAGGCGCGGGACCGCAGGCTGCCCGGGAACCCGTCCCGCTCACGCATCAGCCCCGAAAACATCAGGTAACCAGCTGTAAATTCAGAAGAAAAATCATTTGCCCAAGATGCGCATCAGGGCACATGGTAGCATGGCAACTCAATGCCACGACGGGTGAGGATCGAGCCGATGGGTTCCCGCGTTTATCTGCAAATTGCCCTGATGCTGCTGGATTTTGGCTGGGGCATGCTGTCATCCCGGATAGCACTGTGGCTGGTATTCGGCGGCAATGCCGAAGTGCTGCCGGAGTATCAATTTCTCACCGTGGCCATCCCGCTGGTCTTCGTTCTGAAGATGCGGGACGTCAAAGCCTATGACGTGGGATATTGCGGCGTTCTGCGTGAATGCCTCAAGCGAACCGCCTACTGGTGGCTGCGGGTCTTCGTGCTGCTGGCGGCCGTGCTGGCCATCACGGGTACCGCTCACTATATCGTCAATCGCTGGTGGTTGATCTGGGCGCTGATCGGCCTCCTGGGGCTCTGGCTTTTCCGCGGGTTGCTGCTCATGGCCTACCGGGCCGGCTGGTTACGGTCGATATCCGTCACACGCCTGGCCATCGTGGGAGCCGGGAGTGAGGGTCAGGAACTGGCCGCCCGCATCCATGGCAGCGTTTCCCGCGAATTCGAGCTCATCGGGCTGTTTGACGACCGCAGCGACCCGTTGCGCGACCAGCAGGCCTCCCCTGAGCAACCTCGGCTTGAAAGAGCCGGCAATACTGACGACCTGCTGCGGCTGATTCGGGACAATCGCGTCGATCAGGTCCTGATCGCCATACCGCTCCGGGCTCAGGAGCGCATACAGGCATTCATCCACAAGCTGCGGGTGACGCCCATCGACATCTACGTCAACATGATGCCGCTGCAAAGCCTGGGGCTGAAGTCGGGAGATCTGCGTCTCTCGACCCTGGGCGAGGTTCCCTTGCTGCGTGTCATCCACAGCCCGATCGGCCCATGGGCGGCGTGGCTAAAGCGGCTTCTCGATATCGTCATTGCCAGCCTCGCCCTGATCGTACTGGCGCCGGTCATGGCCCTGATCGCACTGGCCGTCCGGCTGGATTCGCCCGGACCGATCTTCTTCGCGCAGCGGCGCGGTGGTTTCAACACCCGCAGCTTCGACATGTACAAATTCCGCTCCATGCGCGTCGCCGCGGCCGAGAGGATGATCCAGGCACGCCCCGGCGATCCGCGCGCCACCCGCGTCGGCAAGTTCCTGCGGCGCTGGAGTCTGGACGAGCTTCCGCAGCTATGGAACGTTCTGGTGGGCGACATATCGGTCGTGGGGCCGCGTCCCCACGCGGTGGAAATGGACGACGAGTACGCCAAGATCCTGGACGAATACGTGTCCCGCACACGCGTCAAGCCCGGCATCACGGGCTGGGCCCAGATCAATGGCAAGCGCGGTCTGACCGACACGCCCGAGAAAATGGCCCAGCGCCTCGAGTACGATCTTTACTATATTGAACACTGGAGCTTCTGGCTGGATTTTCTGATCATCCTCAAGACCTTCGGGGCCGTGATCAAGGGTGACAATGCCTACTGACCCGGATCGAGTCACCCAAGCGCCATCAACATTGAAACCAAGGGCATTGCGATCCGTCGATGTCCAACCATCAGGAGAACAACCATGCAAGTTTTCAAGTCGTTACGATGGGCGATACCGGTGGCGCTTGCCATGCTGGTCTGGCCTTGGCTTTGCCTGGGGGCCCCCCCCGGCAAAGCCGCGCCATCACCAGCCACGCTGCCCAACCTGCAACGCGGGGTCAACCTTTCCCACTGGCTGACCTACTATGGCCGCCAGCCGATCGTCCAGGCGGACATGACGCGCATCGCCAGCGCGGGCTTCGATCATGTCCGCATCAACTTTGATCCCGGTCTCCTGGGCTGGAACCCGGACAGCCGCAGCAATTCGGCGTCGCTGCCGCAGATCAGCAAACTGGACAACGCCGTCAACATGGCCCTGCAGGCGGGCCTGGTGGCCGTGCTGGACTTCCACCCCTCCGCCACCCTGAAACAGCGGATCGAAAAGGAGACCAGCGTTCAGTCGGCTTTCATCAACTTGTGGGGAACCCTGGCCAAACGCTACAAGAGCAGACCCCAGGACAAGCTGGTTTACGAGATCCTGAACGAACCACAGTACTGGGATGGCACGGGCCCCAAACCCTGGTTTGAACTGCGCAACAGGGCACTCGCCTCGATCCGGAAACAGGACCCGGGACATCTGGTCCTGCTGTCCGGCAGCTATGGCGGCGGGTTGCGTGGACTGCTGGAGGATCAGCCCGTGAACGATCCTGCCGTGGCCCACACCATTCACTATTACGAACCCTATCTGTTCACCCACCTCGGAGCCCCATGGGAGCCGCATCTGTCGCGGCCGGAAGGGATGTTCACCGGCCTTGCCTACCCCGCCTCCAGCAGCACCTGGGAAAGCCTGACCCTCAAGCCGGGGGTGAACGAGGCGGTGGTCAGGGCGGCGTTCGATGAGTACAAGGACCAGAACTGGGGTTACGACCGAATCCTGCAGGATCTGACGCTGATACAAAACTGGGCCGCCACCAACAAGGCGAAGGTGATCTGCAACGAATTCGGCGTCGTCCGGATTCATCCCACGCCGGTCACCGATCCGGCCTATCGCTCTGCCTGGCTGAGGGACATGCGCAATGCCCTCAGCGCCAAGGGACTGGGCTGGACCGTATGGGATTATGCCGACATCTTCGGCATTGCCGTTGCCACGGGCAATACCTACCTCTCCTCCGATGGCGCGGTGATTCCCTCCGATACCAACAACCCCGTCAGGGAGTGGAATCCGGGCGATCTGGAGGCCCTGGGGATGACCGTCACCGCAAAGTAAACGGGGTGGAGTCGCGCTTGACCCGGCGGCAGCACTCGACCTGCGACGCCCTTCCGCCTTGTCCCTGGCTGCTGCGGGAAACCGCACAGCCAGGACACCTGTGTGGTGCCGCCAGACGGGATGGCGCCATCGCCGGAATCCGGCAGGATTCGCGCTGTCCGGGATTTCGGGGCACCTCGAAAAACCTCTTTTTCCGAAAAATCACGTCCTGTAAATCAGTAGGTTATAGAGATAAATCTGACGAAATCCGGGGTTTTTCGAGGTGCCCTTCGGCGAACCCTTGGCCGGCGCTCACGGAGAGATCATCACCCGCAACTGGCCGAGACCGGCCTGCGCCACGCCCATCAACCTTTGCCCAGCGGGTTAGCCCCATGAAAATCAGCATCCTGCTGCCCAGCCTTGCCGGGGGTGGCGTCGAAAGAATGAGTCTCAACCTTGCCGAGGACTGGCTCCGGAAGGGACATGAGGTCGAGTTTGTTCTCCTGGAAAATCAGGGGGAGCTGGTCGACAAGCTGCCATCCGGGGCAAGCCTCCAGAATCTCGGCTCATCCAGGCTGCGCTGGGCCATTCCAGGGCTTTGCCGACATCTCAAGGCCAGCAGGCCCGACGTCATTCTGTCCAGGATGTGGCCACTCACCGTCGCGAGTGCCATGGCCTGGTTTTATGCCGGCTGCAAGGGCCGTTTGTTCCTGTCCGAACACAACCATCTGAGCAGCGAAAGAAGTTCCATACCATTTCTGCTAAAACTGAGCCTGCGCGTGACCTACCCGTATGCCAGCGGCATTATCGCGGTATCAAGAGGTGTCAAGGACGATTTGCTCACCCTCACCGGCCTGGCGGACGACAAGATACGAGTCATCTATAACCCTGTGCTCAGGCAACGGGTCGACGCGGCGCCACGAGCAATCAGGCAGGGTAACGGGCCGAAGAGGATCATCACGCTAGGTCGCCTGGTCCCGCAGAAGAACCATGCCTTGCTGCTGAGGGCCCTCAAGGAACTGCGCAACACCATGGACGTCAGCTTGACCCTCTATGGTGAAGGCCCGTCAAGGCAAGCGCTGGAATCCCTGGTGTCTGAGCTTGGCCTGGGCGAGTCGGTTGCGCTCCCGGGATACAGGGAAAATGTAGACGACTGTTTCAGGAACGCGGATCTGTTTGTCCTGTCGTCCGACCACGAAGGATTTGGCAACGTGCTTGTCGAAGCCTTGGCCCATGGCATCCCGATCGTCAGCACGGATTGCCCGAGCGGCCCTGCGGAAATCCTCAATCATGGTGAGTTCGGCACCCTCGTCCGCTGCCACGATCCCCAGGAACTGGCCCGAGCCATGCGGGAGAGCCTGATATCCAGGCATGCTCCCGAGCGGCTGATGGCACGCGCCAACGACTTTACGGTCGAGAAGATTTCAGACGAATACCTTGACTATTTCATGAGCGTCCAGAAATGAATAAGGCACATCTCTTATTGAGGGCCCTCTATCATCGGTTCATTCGCGGGAACGAACTTAAAGACCATATCCGTCGGGGCCTTAAGGTTGGAAGAAACTTCAAGATGCTGGAAGAGGTCAAGCTTGACCATTCCCATATCTGGCATATCGAAATCGGTGATGATGTTACCTTAGCGCCACGTGTCCACATTCTGGCGCACGACGCCAGCACCCGCACGCATCTGGGGAGTACCCGCATCGGCAAGGTCACGATCGGTGACCGGGTGTTCGTCGGCGCCAGTTCGATCATTCTTCCCGGCGTCACCATCAGCGACGATGTCGTCATCGGCGCAGGCAGCGTGGTCACGCACGATATTCCGCCCGGCTCGGTCGCCGCGGGCAATCCGGCCAGAGTCATCGGCACACTCGACGCTTTTCTCGACAGGAGGCACAAGGAGATGCAGGCTCATCCCTGCTTCGGTAAGGAATATACCGTTGAGAAGCATCTCTCCGACGCCATGAAGGCCGACATGAACGCGCGCATGCAGGACCGTATTGGCTATGTGACCTGAACGAGGCCGGAAACCCGAGATCCGGGCTCCCGTCCGGGCCCCGCAAAACACGGCTGGACGGATCCCGCACGGAACACGAGGATCATGCCGACAGATCAGGTCCTGCTCCCGTGCAATCGCATCGTGAAAGGGCTCGAGCAGACCGGGGCGAGCGAAGCCCCACTCAGCCCCCCCCCCCTCTGAGCACTTCACGGTAGACGGCCAGATTCGCCTCCACCATCACCTGGGGAGAGAATTCACGCATGACCCGCTGCCGGCCCGCCATCCCCATGCACCGGCGCAAGCCGGGGTCCTCCAGGAGCCTGGCCAAGGCGCCTGCCAGTTCGAGCGGATCGGCTGGAGCAACCAGGATGCCGGTTTCGCCGTCGCTGACCGCCTCGGGTATTCCACCCACCCGCGATGCGATGATCGGCACCGCAGCACAGGCGCCCTGCAGGAGGGAAACCCCCATGCCTTCCATCAATGCCGGATGGACCAGCACATCCAGGCAGGGCAGGATGCGCGGCAGGTCAGGCCGGAAACCGGCCAGCCGGATAGTGCGCTCCAGCCCCCGGTCCTGGATGGCCTGGATCAGCTCGACCTCTTGCGGACCCTGGCCGAAAAACAGCACCTGCAGGTCGGGATGATCGCCCACGATACGGGCTACCGCCTCGATCAGATACCGGTGTCCCTTGCGGGGGATCAACTGTGCCACCACCCCGATCACCGGTTGCGCCGGCCCGATACCGAACGCCTGCGCGAACCAGTCGCGGTCGCGCGGCTCCTGCCACTCCTCCGCATCCACCGCATCCCTGGCATAGCGGAGTTTAGCCGCCGGCAAGCCCTCGCTCAGCAGCACCCTGCCGATGCCTTCGGAGATCGCAATCACCCGGTCATGCAGGCGATACTTGAGGGCCACCATCCACCGGCTCTCGGGATTGTCATTGCGGCGCGAATGGACCACGGGAGTGCCGCCAAGTCGCGCCGCCAGGCCGCCCATCACGTCCGCGCCGATACGGCTGTGCAGATGAACGATATCCGGCTTCACGGTCTGGATCAGGCGATACAGCCGGGCAATCAGACTCACGTCGAGATCGCCCCTCATCGGCACAGGGTGAACCGTTGCCACGGCGACTGCCCGCTCGGCCAACTGGCAGCCCGGTCGACAGGCAAGGTGATTTTCAATACCCCGGGCCTTCAGACCCTCCATCAGGAGCAGGACCTGGTGGGGACCACCATACAGGTTCCGTCCTCCTTCCACGTGCAGGATTTTCATCGTTCGATTGTTGGGCTTGTTTCCGAATCGGGGCGCCGCCGCTCGCCCGTCCTGGGCGAGTACAAGGGTATGGGCCTCGGGTGATTTCCATCACGAGTCAGCCATGGACACGCTCCAGGGCGGAGTGATCCTGCCTTGCAGGAAATGGAACCATCACTTGGGCAGGCAGGACCTCAGGAGCGTTGCGCCAAACCGGCCTCGATCTCCAGGAGATCCATGGTCGTTCGCAGGACCGCATCGGGGTTCAACGATATGCTGTCGATGCCGCATTCGACCAGGAAGCGGGCGAATTCCGGATAGTCGCTGGGCGCCTGGCCGCAGATGCCGATTTTGCGGCCCGCTGCCTTGGCATCGCGGATGACCGAGGCAATCGAGCGCATCACCGCCGGGTTCCGCTCGTCGAAGATATGCGCGACGATCTCGGAATCGCGGTCCACGCCCAGGGTGAGCTGGGTCAGGTCGTTGGAACCGATCGAGAAGCCATCGAACACCTCGGCGAACTCCTTTGCCAGCAACACATTGCTGGGGATCTCGCACATGACGTAGATCTCCAGCCCGTTCTCGCCGCGCTTGAGACCGTTCTTCTCCATCTCCGCCAGCACCCGTCTGGCTTCCTCGACCGTGCGGCAGAAGGGAATCATGATCTTCAGGTTGGTCAGGCCCATCTCGTCGCGGACCTTCTTCATGGCCCGGCATTCCAGGGCGAAGCCGTCGCGATAGCGCGGGTCGTAATAGCGGCTGGCGCCCCGGAAGCCGATCATCGGGTTTTCCTCCGTCGGCTCGTAGGGCCGGCCACCGACCAGGTTGGCGTACTCGTTGGTCTTGAAGTCGCTCATGCGGATGATGACGTCGTTCGGATGGAACGCCGCCGCGATCATCGCCACGCCCTGCGCCAGTCGCTCGACGAAGAAGCCGGGTTTGTCGTCATACCCCACGGTCAGCCGGTCGATCTCCTCCTTCACATCCGGATCGTTCAGGCGCGCGTAGTCCAGCAGCGCCTTGGGATGGATGCGGATCGAGTTGGAGATGATGAATTCCTCGCGCGCCAGGCCGACGCCGTCGTTGGGCAGGAAGGACAGACGGAATGCCTCCTCGGGGTTGCCGACATTCATCATGATCTTGGTGCGCGGACGCTGCAGATTGGCCAGCGTCCGGCGCTCGACCGCAAAGGGCAGCAGCCCGTCGTAGACGTTGCCGGTATCGCCCTCGGCGCAGGACACGGTAACGGGCTGGCCGTCCCTGAGCAGTTCCGTCGCCCGCTCGGTGCCGATCACGGCCGGCAGCCCCAGTTCGCGACTGACGATCGCGGCATGACAGGTACGCCCACCGCGATTGGTGACGATGGCGGCAGCCTTCTTCATCGACGGCTCCCAGTCCGGATCGGTCCTGTCCGCCACCAGTACCTCACCGTCCTGGAAACGGTGCAGGTGCTTGACCGACTGGACAACACGGACCGGGCCGGCGGCGATGCGATCGCCCACGCTGCG
The DNA here is from genome assembly GCF_056880625.1 of Methyloparacoccus sp. NF-16. Classification (NCBI taxonomy): domain Bacteria; kingdom Pseudomonadati; phylum Pseudomonadota; class Gammaproteobacteria; order Methylococcales; family Methylococcaceae; genus Methyloparacoccus; species Methyloparacoccus sp. NF-16. The sequence continues at coordinate 1,879,276 of NZ_CP174130.1, forward strand.
ACCGGTGATCAGCGGCTCACCGCCCGGCCCGCGCAACCGGTAGCTTTCGATGACACCGGCGGACTTCTGCGACTGCACCGTCTCCGGACGCGCCTGGACGATGAACAGTTCGCCGCTGCAGCCATCCTTGGCCCATTCCATGTCCATGGGCGTGGCCTGGCCGCGCTTGCGGGTATAGTGCGCCTCGATCAGGCAGGCCCAGCGGGCCAGGATCAGGATGTCCTCCTCGTCGATGCAGAACCGCGTCCGCTCCTCGGGCGGGACAGCCACGTTGCGCGTCATCCTGCCGCCGCCGATGTCGTAGATGAGCTTCTGTTCCTTGCTGCCCAGCGACTTGCGGAGTATGGGCCGGAAGCCCTGCCGCAGGGTCGGTTTGAACACGTAGAACTCATCGGGATTGACGGAGCCGGCGACAACGTTTTCGCCCAGCCCGTAGGCCGCATTGATCAGCACCACGTCGGGGAAACCGGTTTCGGTATCGATGGAGAACATGACCCCGGCAGCCGCCAGATCCGAGCGCACCATCCGCTGCACGCAGACGGAAAGCCCGATGCGCAGCTGGTCGAAACCCTTGTCGGCGCGGTAGGAAATGGCCCGGTCGGTATACAGGGAAGCGAAACAGCGCTTGCAGGCTTCCAGCAAGGCCGAGGGACCCTGCACATTGAGATAGGTTTCCTGCTGGCCGGCGAAGCTGGCATCGGGCAGATCCTCGGCGGTGGCGCTGGAGCGCACGGCCACGTCCGCCAGCACGGCGCCATCGCCGGAAAGCCGATGGTAGGCCGCGAGGATCGCCCGCTCCAGTCCCGCCGGCAGTTCCGCCGCCAGGATCGCATGCCGCGCCGCCAGGCCGCGCCGCTGCAGATCGGCGATGTCGTGGGTGTCCAGCCCGGCCAGGATTTCCCGCAACCGTGCCGCGACACCGGCATGCTCGAGGAAGTCGCGGTAGGCAGCAGCCGTGATGGCGAAACCGGGCGGGATGCGGATCCCCTGGGGTGTCAGCTCCCGGTACATTTCGCCGAGGGAGGCGTTCTTGCCGCCCACCAACGGCACGTCCTCAATGCCGATGTCCTCGAACCAGAGAATTTCCGCCTGGGTCCGGTCCACGCTGGCCATGGTCTCCTCCGTATCGGTGTCGCGTCCAGGGCCCGAGGGTACCACGGGCTATCCGCGGGCGGGAAACATGGGACGCCTCACGGCGGGATCAAGGCCAGTGTGGTTCCTGGTCGGGTTCCGGTTCCGGCTCTGCCAGCAGTTGGCCCAGCAGGAAGCCGAGCCGCATGTCGTCGACCTGGCCGAAGGCGTGCTGGCGGATGCGCCCGCACCTGTCGATCACGATCATCGAGGGTGTGCCCCGTAGCGCGTACGCCTGCATGGTCCGCGGAACGGGGCCGCTGCCGGGCATGTCGACGCCGATGGCAAAGCCAAGGCGGTACTCGTGGATGAAGGCTTCCAGGGAAACCGGCTGCATCGCCGCATGATGCTCGAACACCGTATGCAGACCGATGACCGTGACACCCCGACCACCGAAATAGTCGTGGATCCGCTGGGTCTGCGGCAGGCCGTGACTGACACAGCCGGGGCACAGCATCTGGAAAGCATGCAGCACCACGATCTGGCCACGCAGGGCGGAAAGGGACAACAGCTCGGGGGTGTTGAACCATTGCGCCACGGTCAGCGGCGGCGCCAGCGGGAAACCGGATGGCATCGACATCTGCTCCAGGGCTGGGGACGGGCGGCGGAGACTCGGCGCCTGGAACCTAGATGCCGAGATTGCCGAGGGTGATCATCAGTTCGTTGAGGACACCGGCCGCGGTGGGATGCTCGACCTCGAACTGCGACACCGCCGCCTTGAAATCCTCGACCAGGTGCAGTTCGTGGGGATTCTCGCTGACGTCGAGCCGCTCCTCCAGGCTGCCGAGCAGGGCATCGAGCTTGTCCTTCAGTTCCGGATGGCTGTCCTCGAGCTGCTCGACTTCCCGCCGCAACGTGAACAGCGCTTCGTTGATTTCTTTCTCGGCCATGGGTGGTTCCTCGATGGAAGATGATGGACCCGGGCTTCAATCGACCGCGAGCGGCCGGCGAAGAAATTCGGGAGTGGCGAAGGCCGCCTTGTGGATATCCACATTGTAATAGCGGGTCGCGAACGGTTTCGCCAAGGCCGCAGCCTCGCGAAACCCGCCGAGCGCGTCCTTGCCGGCCATGGTGCCGCTCCACCAGCCGGAGGGATAGATACACTGCGGAAAGTAGAAGGTGCGGGTGTCGGCGAAACCGGCACGGCGCATGGTGCCGTGCATGGCCTCGATGAGGTCGGCGTGGAACAGCGGCGACTCGCTCTGCTGCACGAGGATGCCACCCTGATCCAGACAGCGGAAACATTCACGGTAGAAGGCTTCGTTGAACAGGCCCTCGGCCGGACCAACCGGGTCGGTGCTGTCGACGATGATCACGTCGACGCTGCCGGGCGCGGCGTCCCTGACCCACTGGATGCCGTCGATGAACAGCAGTTCGGCACGCGGATCTGCATTGGAAGTGCAGAGATCGGGAAAATGGATCTCGGCCAGTCGCGTGACGCGCTCGTCGATCTCGATCTGTACCGCCTGCTCCACCTCCGGGTGGCGCAGCACTTCCTTGAGGCTGCCGCAGTCTCCGCCGCCGATGACCCATACCCGTCGGGGATGGGGATGCGCATAGAGCACCGGGTGCGTCATCATTTCGTGGTACAGGAAATTGTCCCTATCGGACACCATGGTGCAGCCGTCGATGACCATCAGCTTGCCGAACCACTCGGTATCGAAGATCTCGATCTTCTGGAACGACGTCTGCTCCTCGTGCAGCCGTGCCTTGATCCTGAGCGAGAAGGCGCTGCCATGCCTGGGATAGATTTCGGTGAACCAGCCGGCGGGGTCGATCATCAGGAAACCTCAAATGGAAAAGAGCGGGGATTTTCCACATAATTGCCGGCCTTATCAAAGGAATTCATCATGACGACGCGCTGGAGCTCCGCACGGTCACGCGACATCTACGGCATCGAACACTGGGGCGAGGGATACTTCGACATCAATGACGAGGGCCATGTCGTCGTGCGCCCCGCCGGCCGCGACACCGGCGCGACGCTGGACCTCATGGCCATCATCCAGTCGGTGCGCCAGGAAGGCCTGACGCTGCCGGTGCTGGTGCGCTTCACCGACATCCTGCGCGACCGCATCGTCCGGCTGGCGGGCGCCTTCGAGGCGGCCCGCCAGGAATACGGCTACCGGGGCCGCTATACGCCGGTCTATCCGATCAAGGTCAACCAGCAGCGTGGCGTGGTGGACGGCATCCTGCACAACGGCGCGCACCCGGTCGGGCTGGAGGCCGGCAGCAAATCCGAACTGCTGGCGATCCTGGCCCTGTCCCAGGCCGGCACGGTCATCTGCAACGGCTACAAGGACCGCTCCTATATCCGTCTGGCGCTGATCGGCAGCCGGCTCGGACTGAACGTCCACATCGTCATCGAGAAACTGTCCGAACTGGACGTGGTGCTGTCCGAGGCAGCCGCGCTGGAGATCGAGCCGCAACTGGGCGTGCGGGTCCGGCTGTCGAGCATCAGTGCCGGCAAATGGCAGAACAGCGGCGGCGAAAAATCCAAATTCGGCCTGCACAGCGGCGAAATCCTCCGGCTGGTCGACCGGCTGTCGGCAGCGGGCAAACTGGACTGGCTGCGGCTGATGCACTTCCACATGGGCTCGCAGATCGCCGACATCGGCGACGTCAAGACCGCCCTGCGCGAGGCCGGACGCTACTACGCCGAGCTGCACCGGCTGGGGGCCGCCATCGCCGTGGCCGACGTCGGCGGCGGACTCGGCATCGACTACGAGGGAACCCGCTCGACCAGCGACTGCTCGATCAACTACAGCATCGACGAATACGCCCACAGCATCGTCCGCGCCTTCAGCGAGGTCTGCGCCGAGCATGACCTGCCCCAACCGGACATCGTCACCGAGTCGGGCCGCGCCATGAGCGCCCATCACGCCATCCTCATCACCCATGTCACCGACATCGAGCGGGTGCCCGAGGACACCTCGCCACCCGCCCCGACGGCAGCCAAGCCCTTGCAGGATCTGGCCGAATGCCTTCAGCAACTCCCCACCGAACCGGTGCTGGGGGTGTATCACGATGCCCAGTTCGACCTTACCGAGGCCCGGGCCATGTTCGTCCAGGGCCAGCTCTCGCTGGCGGAGCTGGCCGAGGCGGAGCGCCTGAACGCGGCGGTCTGCCATGCTGTGCAGCGCCGGCTGGACGTGCGCCTGCGGGCCCACCGGGAGTTGCTGGACACCCTCAACGAGCGTCTGGCGGACAAGGTGTTCTGCAACTTCTCCCTGTTCCAGTCGATGCCCGATGCCTGGGCCATCCACCAGGTGTTCCCGGTCATGCCCCTGCAACGCCTGGACGAGGAGCCGAACCGCCGTGGCGTGATCCAGGATCTTACCTGCGATTCCGACGGCCGCATCGACGCCTATATCGACCAGCAAAGCCTGGAGACCACCCTGCGCCTGCATGAGCCGCGCGCGGGCGAGAGCTATCTGCTGGGTATCTTTCTGGTCGGCGCCTACCAGGAGATCCTCGGCGACATGCACAACCTGTTCGGCGACACGCACTCGGTCAACGTGGAACTGGATGGCGCCGGCGGCTACCGTCTGGTCAATCCCATGCATGGCGACGGCGCCGACGACATGCTGCGCTACGTGCACATCGAGCCCGAGGAACTGGAACGCGCCTACCGCAAGAAACTGCTCGAAGCCCGGCTGCCGGCCGAACGCCGCAAGCTGTTCGAGAGCGAGCTGGTCGCCGGCCTGTCGAGCTACACCTACCTGGAAGAATGAGCGGCAACATGACGGCGACGGCTGACAGCACCGGCCCCATGACCGGCTTCATCGGCCTGGGCTCGATGGGCGCAGCCATGGCCCGCAACCTGGCCAGGGCCGGCCTCCTGGGCAGTGTCTGGAACCGCAGCGCCCCTGTCGCCGAGGCGCTGTGCCGGGAACTTGGCGTCGCGCAGGCGGACTCGCCGGCCGGGCTGGCGGCAACGGCCGATGTCATCCTCGTCTGCGTATCGGCCGATGCCGACGTGCTCGCCATCGTCGATGCCCTGCTGCCAAGCCTGAGGCCCGGCCAGATCGTCGTCGACCTTTCCACCGTCAGTCGGGAAACCGCCTGCGCGGTGGCGGAGCGCGTCCGCGGCCAGGGAGCCGACTTCCTCGATGCGCCGGTCACCGGCGGCATGGAGGGTGCGCGCCATGGCACGCTCGCCATCATGGTCGGCGGCGCGGCGGCCACCCTGGAGCGGGTGCGGCCGGTGCTGGCGGCCATGGGCAGCCGCATCGTCCACATGGGCGACGTCGGCATGGGACAGTCGGCCAAGGCGGTCAACCAAGCGATGTGCGCCGGCATCAACCAGGCGGTGACCGAAGCCCTGACCTTCGGCGAGACCCTGGGGCTCGACATGGACAAACTCATCGAGGTGATGGACAGTGGCGCGGCGGGCAGCTGGTTCCTGGAAAAGCGCGGGCGCACCATGGTCCGGGGCAGCTATGTGCCGGGCTTCAAGCTGGCGCTGCACCAGAAGGATCTCGGCATCTGCCTGGCAATGGCGCGCGAGCACGGCGTCGCCCTGCCCCTTGCCGAGATGACGGCCCGCGATTACGACCGCCTGCTGGCCGATGGCCATGGCGACGAGGACATTTCGGCACTCTACCGGCTGAAACGGCCCGCGCCGTGAATCCGCAGCTGGATTACATCGCCACGCCGTCCGGCACGCTGACACTCAGGCTGGCGGGCGCCTGGACGACGCAGACCAACATCCCGCCGACGGCCGAGGTGCTGGCGCGGCTCGAATCCGGCGCCGCCTTCACCGTCCTGGCGTTCGACTGCGCCGAACTGTCGCGCTGGGACAGCCGCCTGCTGACCTTCCTCAAGGCCCTGATCGCCGGGCAGGAGGCGCTCGGACGGCGGATCGACCGCTCGGGTCTGCCCAGGGGCATCCAGGGCATGCTGGCCCTGGCCAACGCCGTTCCCGAACGCGAGGACGTGCACCGCATCGACAAACCCGGCGGCTTGCTGGCCCTGCTGGGCGGACACGCCCTGCGCGGCTGGCGGGATTTCCTGCACCTGGCCGATTTCATCGGCGAGACCTGCCTCGCCTTCGGCCGCCTGCTGCTGGGCCGGTCCTGCATGCGCGCCGTGGATCTTGGCCGGCTGATCCAGGGCACGGGCCCGCATGCCTTGCCCATCATCAGCCTGATAGCGGTGCTGGTGGGGATGATCCTGGCCTTTGTCGGTGCGGTGCAGCTGAAGCTGTTCGGCGCGCAGGTGTTCATCGCCGACCTGGTCGGCCTGGGCATGGCGCGGGAGATGGGCGCCATGATGACCGCCATTCTCATGGCCGGCCGCACCGGTGCCGCCTATGCCGCCGAACTCGGTTCCATGACCGTCAACGACGAGATCGACGCGCTGAAAACCTCCGGTTTCTCGCCCATGGAATTCCTGGTACTGCCGCGCATCCTGGCGCTGTTCCTGACCATCCCATTCCTGTGCCTGTATGCGGACATCCTCGGCATCCTGGGTGGCGCGCTGGTGGCGGCCGGCATGTTCGACGTTTCCTTCGCCGAATACCAGATCCAGATTCAGAACCGGCTCAGGCTGATAGACTTCGAGGTCGGCATCGGCAAAAGCGCCGTGTTCGGCATCCTGGTCGCCATCGCCGGTTGCATGCGCGGCCTGCAGTGCCAGCGGAACGCCACCGCCGTCGGTCTCGCGACAACGTCGGCCGTCGTCACCGGCATCGTCTACATCGTGATTTCCGACGCCATCATGACCCTGCTGGTCACCACCCTGAACGTCTTCAAGCGCTGAGCACCGCGACCATGGCTCACCTCCCAACGCCGCCGGCCGCCGCGCATGTACGGGTCAGCGGGCTGACCATGGCCTACGACCGATTCGTGGTGCAGCGCGATCTCGACTTTGCCGTCCGGCGCGGCGAAATCTTCATCATCATGGGCGGCAGCGGCTGCGGCAAGAGCACCCTGCTCCGTCACCTGATCGGCCTCAAACCACCGGCCCGGGGACATGTGTGGTTCGACGGCATCGATCTGTGGGAAGCCCCGCCGGCCGTGCGCAACGGCATGCTGCTGAAAATGGGCATCCTTTACCAGAGCGGGGCGCTGTGGAGTTCGATGACCCTGGCCGAGAACATTGCCCTGCCGCTGAGCGCGCATACCCGGCTGGGCCGGACGGAGATCGCCGAACTGGTATCGTTCAAGCTGGCGCTGGTGGGGCTGGCGGGCTTCGAGGACTTCTATCCCGCCGAGATCAGTGGCGGCATGCAGAAACGGGCCGCCCTCGCCCGGGCCCTGGCGCTGGATCCCGAAATCCTGTTCTTCGACGAACCCTCCGCGGGCCTGGACCCGATCAGCGCCCGCCGCCTGGACGAGCTGATCCAGCATGTCAGCGAGAGTCTCGGCAGCACCGCCGTCATCGTCACCCATGATCTCCCCAGCATCCTGAACATCGGCACCGATTCGGTGTTCCTCGACACGGACAGCAAGACCATCATCGCCCGGGGAGCACCCCGGGAGCTCCTGGCGCATGCCGAACACCCGACGGTCCGCAACTTCCTGAGCCGGGGGGATACGGGACCGGGCAGGGGACAGCAACCGCCGGGTTCCGCCGGCGAACAGACCTTCCCGGCATCCGGCATGAGGATTTCGGACCATGGATAACCGCCTCGATGTCCGGATCATCGGCCTTTTCGTGCTGGGTGGCCTGGCGCTGGCAACGGTGCTGGTACTGATGTTTGGCGGCGGCTATTACTTCAGCCATGTGCAACGCTTCGTCGCCTATTTCCCGGGATCGGTGAACGGCCTCAACAGCGGTGCGCCGGTCAAGCTCAGGGGCGTCAGCATCGGCCGCGTCGACAACGTCTTGGTGCAGTACGACCTGGACCAGAACCGGGTGCTGACCCCGGTGGTTCTGGAAATCGACCTGGAAAAGGTCATGGAGACACGCGGGCAGAAGCCCGGACATGCACACCCGGGCCTTGGGGAGCTGATCGAGCGCGGGCTCAGGGCCAAGCTGGCGCTGCAGAGCCTGGTCACCAACCAGCTGTACGTCGACATCGACTTCCTGCCGGGACAGCCCGCTGTGCTGGTCGGCCAGAAGAGCTTCCGGTGGCCGGAGATCCCGACCGTCACGTCGAGCAAGGATGAAATCGAGAAGACGGTCCAGCAGGTGGCGCGCGAAGTGCGGGAACTGCCCCTGAGGGATACGGTGGAGGCCGCCCTGGGCGCGATCCGCCGGGTGGACAGCCTGCTGGCCAAGCCCGAGACGGACGCCGCCATCGTCAATCTCAACCGGACCCTGCTGGACCTGCAGCAATTGCTGCGGCATGTCGACGGCAAGGTCGACAATCTGAGCAGCAACGTCGACCAGACCGCCCGCGAAGCCCGCCAGCTGGTCAAGCGGCTGGATCAGTCGGCCGCCACCCTCACCACGGCCGTGGACGGCCTGGCACGCGATGGCCGCGTGCTGGTCAACCACCTGAATGCCGGGGTGCCGGACCTGCTCGGCAACGCCAACAACAGCCTGAAACAGGCCCGCGCCACGCTGTCCACGCTCGAGGGCATGACCCAGCCGGACGCCGAGCTGTCGACCGCGCTGCGGGACATGTCGGAGGCCGCGCGCGCCATACGGCGGCTGGCCGATACCCTGGAACGGCACCCGGACAACCTGCTCTATGGGCGGCGCCCGCCGGCACAGCCCTGACGACCGGGACATGCGCGACGGTACTCCGGCAGGCGAAGCCGGGAACCGCGGCATGGCATAATGCCGGCATGCCGACCCCGACCGATTCATGACACCCTGTCCGACGCGCCAGCTGCCCCGTCCCGCGTACGACCATGAGCGCCTCCGTGCCGCCGGCGCGCGCGTCGTTACTGTCGAAGCCGCCGCCGTGGCCGCCCTCGGCGAACGCATCGACGAGCGCTTCGCCCAAGCCTGCGAGCTGCTGTTGGACTGCCGGGGACGCGTGGTGGTGACAGGCATGGGCAAGTCCGGACACATCGCCGGCAAGATCGCCGCCACCCTGGCCAGTACCGGCACACCCGCCTTCTTCGTGCACCCGGGCGAAGCCGGTCATGGCGACCTGGGCATGATCACCGGCCAGGATGTCGTGCTGGCCCTGTCGCATTCGGGCGACTCCGCCGAAATCCTGACCATCCTGCCCATGCTCAAGCGGCTCGGCATTCCCCTGGTGGCGATGAGCGGCAACCCGCTGTCGCCGCTGGCGCGCCAGGCCGATGTCACCCTCGACACCCGTATCGACGAGGAGGCCTGCCCGCTGGGACTGGCGCCGACTTCCAGCACCACCGTCGCCCTGGTCCTGGGCGACGCGCTGGCGGTGGCCCTGCTGGAGGCGCGCGGCTTCAGCCGTGAGGATTTTGCCTTCTCGCACCCGAGCGGCAGTCTCGGCCGCCGACTGCTGATCCGCGTCAGGGACATCATGCATGCCGGCGATGGCATCCCGGCGGTACGGGAGCTGGCACCGATCCGCGAAGCCGTGCTGGAAATGACGGCCAAGCAACTGGGCATGACCGCCGTGGTCGATGAGCAGGGAAAACTCCGGGGCATCTTCACCGATGGCGACCTGCGGCGGCAGCTGGAGCATGGCATCGATATCCACGCCACGCCGATCCAGGCCGTCATGACCCGCGATTGCGCCACGGTCGGCCCGGAGCGGCTGGCGGCCGAGACCGTGCGCATCATGCAGGCGCGACGCATCAGCGCCCTGCTGGTCGTGAACGAGGAGCATGACCTGATCGGCGCGCTCAACATGCACGACCTGCTGCGAGCCGGGGTGGTATGACCTTGCCGCCCCTGCCCCCGGACGTGCTGGCGCAGGCGGCGAACATCCGCCTGCTGATCTGCGATGTCGACGGCGTGCTGACCGACGGCCGCCTGTTCTTCACGCCGGAGGGCCAGGAACTCAAGAGCTTTCACGCGCGCGACGGCCACGGCATCAAGCTGTTGCAACGTACCGGCGTCGCGACCGCCGTCATTTCCGGCCGCAGCTCGCCGGCCGTGGCGCTGCGCATGGCAAGCCTCGGCGTGGAGCACGTTTACCAGGGCCGCGAAAGCAAGCTGGAACCCTATCTGGAGCTGCTGGAGCTGCTGCGACTGGATCCGGCGCAAACCGCCTTCGTCGGCGACGATGTGCTGGATCTGCCACTGCTGCGCCGGGTCGGTCTGGCCGTGGCCGTGGCCGACGCGCACACGAGCCTGTACCCGGATGTGCACTGGGTCACCACCCGGGCGGGCGGGCTGGGCGCGGTCAGGGAAGTCTGCGACCTCATCATGCAGGCCCAGGGAACGCTGGAGCATGTCCTTCAAGGCTATCGCTAGGCTGCTGGCCAGCGCCGGCAACCTCTCCCGTTACGTGCTGCCGGTTCTGCTGGCGCTGGCGTCCTGGTGGCTGGCGGAACGCTATGGACCCGCCTTCGAAAAGGGCGTGAAGCTGGAACCCGGCAAGGTGGATTACTACGCGAAGCAGCTCCAGCGCACGGTGATGGACGAAACGGGACAGCCGAAGGAACTGCTGGTGGCGGACGAGCTGGTGCATTACGACGGCGACGACCGCACGGAAATCGCCCGGCCGGTGATGAACCTGTTCGTGAAGGATGGCCCCCCCTGGATCATTCATGCCGAATCGGCCACGCTGCCGGGCAAGAGCGACGAAATCCTGCTGCATGGCGACGTGCTGGTAACCCGGGAGGCCAACCGCCAGGGGCGCACCATGCGCATCGAGACGACCAATGCGCGCGTCCAGCCCGACAAGAACTACGCCGAAACGGATGAAGACATCCGCGTCATCAGCCCGCCCGACTACATGACCGGGACGGGCGCCAGATTCAAATTCGGGGACGGCATCCAGTACTCCATCCTCGCCAATGTCCGCAGACGACACGATGTGCAAGAGTAATCCACGCCCCCTTCCGCGACTCCCCGCTCGCTGGCCGCTGGCCTCCCTGTTGCTGGCGGCAGCCGTCGCCGCGCTGGCCCCGGCCCCCGCCCGCGCCCTCAGCAGCGATTCCAAGCAACCCATGTTCATCGAGTCCGACGCGGTGGTCTTCGACGAAAACAAGGGCGAGACGGTCTATACCGGCAACGTCACCGCGCGCCAGGGGAGCCTCGAAGTCAAGGGCGACAAGATGATTGTCAACCAGCAGAAGGGCGAAGCCGACCAGATCATCATCTATGGCAATCCCGCCCGGCTGAAACAGACACCCGACGGCGGCGGTCCCGACAATCACGGCATCGGCAAGCGGGCCGATTATTTCCCGGATTCGGGCATCCTGATCCTCAACGGCGACGCCATGACCTGGGAAGGCCCCGATCCCGACAGCAGCGAACACACGGTCAAGAGCGACCACATCGAATACGACACCCGCAACGCCATCTACAAGGCGGGTTCCAGCCGCTCCGGCAGCCGCCGCGTGCATGTCCGCATCATTCCCAAGGAAGAGAAGCCCTCCGAGTAATCAAAGATGCCGACACTCAGCACCCACCACATCGTCAAGCGCTACCACCGGCGCAATGTTGTCGACGGGGTCTCGGTTTCCATCAATACCGGCGAAATCGTCGGCCTGCTGGGTCCGAACGGCGCCGGCAAGACCACCAGCTTCTACATGATCGTCGGCCTGATCGGCCCCGACGAGGGCCAGATCCGGCTCGACGAGCGCGAGATCACCCACTTGCCCATGCATGAGCGGGCGCGCCTGGGCATCGGCTACCTGCCCCAGGAACCCTCGATCTTCCGCAAGCTCACCGTCGCGGAGAATCTCATGGCGGTACTGGAACTGCGCAAGGAACTGACCCACGGTCAACGGGAACTCATCATCGACGAACTGCTGGAGGAGTTCAGCGTCGGCCATCTGCGCAACCAGCCGGCGATCGGCCTCTCGGGTGGCGAGCGACGCCGGGTGGAGATTGCCCGGGCCCTGGCCTGCGAACCGCGCTTCATGCTGCTGGACGAACCCTTTGCCGGCGTCGATCCGATCTCGATCATCGATATCCAGAAGATCATCGTGCACCTGCGGGAACGCGGCATCGGCATCCTGATTACCGAACACAACGTGCGCGAGACGCTGGGCACCTGCGACCGGGCCTATATCCTGGCCGGAGGTCGGGTCATTGCCGACGGTCATCCGGAGGAGATCGTCAGCAATCCGGAGGTACGCCAGGTCTACCTCGGTGAAAACTTCTCGATGTAATCTAGCAATCGCCATGCCATGGGGATAAGCTAACGCAATAGCCCCCATGCGATGGAGGTGATCGCATGGGCGAAAAAGACATCAGGACACCATGAAACAATCGCTGCAAATCCGCATGGGCCAGCATCTGGCCATGACTCCCCAGCTTCAGCAGGCCATCAAGCTGTTGCAGTTGTCGAGCCTGGAGTTGCAACACGAGATCCAGGAGGCCCTGGATTCCAACATGATGCTGGAAATCGCTGACGAGGAGCCCGCGGCCGCCGCCAATCAGCCCACGGACCTCGCCGCGCCCGCGGAAACCACGGCAACGGCACAGACCGAATACGGTGAATTGCGCGACATGGACGCGCCGGCCGACATACCAAGCGAATTGGCGGTCGATGTTTCCTGGGAAGACGTGTACGACAGCCTCTCGTCCGCAGCATCCTCCCCGGCCGGCGGCGACAGCCACGACGACTACGTCTTCCAGGGCATCGCCGGCGAGAACCTCCATGACCAGTTGGCCTGGCAGATGGAACTGGCGCGCTTCAGCGACCGCGACTATGCCATCGCCACCGCCCTGATCGACAGCATCAACGAGGATGGTTACCTCAGCAGCACGCTGGAAGACATTCACCAGGGGCTGGCCCAGCAGATCCAGTCGCTGGAGCTGGACGAAGTCAAGGCGGTACTGCATCGCATCCAGAACTTCGAGCCGCCCGGCATCGGGGCGGTCGACCTTGCCGACTGCCTGCGCATCCAGCTGAAACAGCTGCCCGAGGATACGCCATTCAGGGACCAGGCCCTGCAGCTGGTCGAACGCCATCTCGACCAGCTGGCGCGCAAGGACGTGGCCGGGCTGAAACGCGGGCTGGGCGTGGACGATGCGGCGCTGGCCGGCATCGTGACCCTGGTCCGCAGCCTCGAACCGAAACCCGGCCGCCGCATTCCGGCGGATGACTCGCAGTACATCACCCCGGATGTCTATGTCGTTCGCCAGGGCAACCGCTGGGTGGTCCGGCTCAATCCGGAAATCGCGCCGAAACTGCGGGTCAATCCGCTCTACTCGGGCATGGTCAAGCGCGCCGACACCAGCACCGACAACGCCACCATGCGCCACCACCTGCAAGAAGCGCGCTGGTTCATCAAGAGCCTGCAAAGCCGCAACGAAACGCTGCTGAAAGTGGCCCGCAGCATCATCGACCGCCAGCAGGCATTCCTTGACGAGGGCGCCATGGCCATGAAGCCGATGGTGCTGCGCGACATCGCCGAGGAGGTGGGCATGCACGAATCCACCATTTCCCGCGTGACCACGCAGAAATACCTGCACACGCCCAACGGCATCTTCGAATTCAAGTACTTTTTCTCCAGCCACGTTTCCACCCAGGGCGGCGGCGAATGCTCGGCGACGGCGATCAAGGCCTTCCTCAAGCAGATCGTCGAGCAGGAGGACGCGCGCAAGCCCCTCAGCGACGAGGCCATCGCCAAACAGTTGCAGGCACGGGGCATCAACGTCGCACGGCGGACCATCGCCAAATACCGCGAGGCCATGGCCATCCCGCCCTCCAGCGAGCGCAAGCAGATTTTCTAACCATCAAACCAAGGAGATTCGCGACATGAACATCGACATCACCGGCCACCAGCTTCAGGTCACCGACTCGATCAGGCAGTACGTCCTGGAAAAATTCGCCCGCCTGGAGCGCCATTTCGACCGGGTCATGGACGTGCATGTCGTTCTGGAAGTCGAAAAGCTCGAGCAGAAGGCGGAAGCGACCGTGCAGGTCAACGGCGCCACCCTGTTCGCGGCCGACACGCAGGCTGACCTCTACGCGGCCATCGATGGCCTGGTCGACAAGCTGGACCGGCAGATTGTCAAGCACAAGGAAAAACATCAGGACCACTGAAGCAGCAGACGCGAGTTCGGCACGCATGGACCTGGTCATCGTCAGCGGGCTGTCGGGCTCCGGCAAAAGCATCGCGCTGGAGACGCTGGAGGACTGCGGCTACTACTGCATCGACAATTTTCCCATCGCCGTTTTCGCCGCCTTCGTACGCGGCGCGATGCAGGAGAGCCCGCAGGCCTACCGCAAGGTGGCCATCAGCATCGACGCCCGCAGCCGTTGCAACAGCCTGCAGCAGTTTCCCAGCACGCTGGAACTGGCGGCGCAGCTTGGCATCAACTGTCAGGTCCTGTTCCTGCGGGCGCGCATGGAGAGCCTGCTCCGGCGCTTCAGCGAAACCCGGCGCAAGCATCCGCTGACCGATAATCACCACTCCCTGACCGAGGCCATCGAGCGGGAAAACCAGCTGCTTATCCCCATCGCCAGCCGGGCGGATCTGGTGATCGACACCAGCCACACCAATATCCACCAGCTGCGCGAACTGATCCGCGAGCGGGTCGGTGCCCAGCGGGAATACCGCATGTCGGTGTACTGCCTGTCATTCGGCTACCGCAATGGCATTCCTTTCGACGCCGATTTCACCTTCGATGTCCGCTGCCTGCCCAACCCCCACTGGGATCTCGCCTTGCGCCCGAAAACCGGGCGCGATCCCGAGGTCCGGACCTTTCTGGAGTCGAAGCCGGAGGTCCAGCGCTACCTGGATGATCTGACGCATTTCATGCGGAGCTGGGCGCCACGTTTCGCAGCCGAGAACCGCAGCTATCTGACCATCGCCATCGGCTGCACCGGTGGCCAGCACCGTTCGGTATACCTGACGGAAGCACTGGCCGAGCGCCTGGCCTCGGACGATTACGATCTGCTCGTCCGTCATCGCGACCTGCGTTGAACCGATGATGAAACGCCCCCCCACAGCAGCCCGACCGCTCTGGCACACACTTGCGCTGGCATTGCCGCTGGGTTCCGCCCTGCTCTGCCAGCACGGGATTGCCGAGGCCGCCGCGAGGAAGAAAGTCGCCGCGCCCCCGGCGGAGGCTCCCAGGGCCGAAGCGCCTGCCAACAACACCCTGACGCTGGGGTATCTGCACGAACCGCGCGAGCTTGCACCCAGCCGCCCCTACTTCGACCCGCTCCCCGCAGACGAGGGTGTCCAGGGCGCCCGCCTGGGTATCCGGGACGACAACACCACCGGCAGTTTCACCCGGCAGCACTTCGAGTTGATCGAGGCCGAAGTCCCGATCACCGAGGATCCCGCCAATGCCCTGAAGGGACTGCTGGCCCGGGGAACACGCTTCGTTCTGGTGGACTTGCCAGCCGAACGGATCCTGCAGCTGGCCGACCTGCCGGAAGCGCGGGAGATCCTGCTTCTGGACGTGGCCAACCGCGACGATCGGCTGCGAGGCCGCGATTGCCGGAAAAACCTCGTGTACCTCCAGCCCTCGCACGCCATGCGCGGCGATGCCCTGGCGCAGTACCTGAGCAAGAAGCGCTGGAACAAATGGCTGCTGATACAAGGCGCCAGCGATGCCGATCGGCGGCAGGCCGACGCCCTGCGGCGCTCGGCAAAGAAGTTCGGTCTCGATATCGTCGCCGAGAAGACCTGGAATCCTGAGTTCGACGACCGGCGAACACCGGAATCCGAGGTACCCGTCTTCACGCAGGAGGGCAACTACGATGTGGTCGTGGTGGTCGATGAACTGGATGCCTTTGGTGACCTCTTCCCCTACCGGACCTGGTTGCCGCGCCCGATTGCCGGCGGCGCCGGTCTGCGACCGCTGGCCTGGCATCAGGCCCACGAAGCCTGGGGCGCCCTGCAGCTTCAGACACGTTTTCGCGAGCAGGCCGGACGTTTCATGACGGAACGGGATTACGGCGGCTGGCTGGCGGTTCGCGCCATCGGCGAGGCCGCAACCCGCGCCCGGTCGGTCGAGTTCGCCACCGTCAGCGGTTTCCTGCTGGATCCCGAGTTCTCGTTGGCCGGATTCAAGGGCGTGCCCCTGTCATTCCGGGCCTGGGATCACCAACTGCGACAGCCGGTGCTGGTGGCCTCGGATCGCGCGATCGTGGCTGTCGCCCCTGTCGAAGGTTATCTGCACCCCAAAAACGAGCTGGATACGCTGGGCTTCGACGAACCGGAATCGACCTGCCGCCGTTGAACGCAAGATGCAGACTGTCATGGATGCCTTGACGTACATCTTTTTTTACGGTTTAATACTCGGATTGTTAGTGACTTGGCCAAGTAGCTCAGTTGGTAGAGCAGGGGATTGAAAATCCCCGTGTCGGCGGTTCGATTCCGTCCTTGGCCACCAATGTTTTCCGAGGCTTACGCTACTGTTTTCCCAGGTCGTAAGCCTTTTTATTTTGCAGCCGGTGCTTCGTTGGTCTCCTGCCGCATCAGGATTTCATCGAGTCCGGCATCAGGGCTATAATCGCGCGACCGCCGGGGTCAGCAATAACTCCGCAACCCATCGCCATCGGGGTTACGGTTGTCTCCAGCCACCCCAGTGTGCGCACTATCGGCAAGGCGCGGGGTAGTCTCCCGTCGGCATGACTGCCACTGATCGGCCTATTCGCAAGACGACAGGACTAGAAATGACATTCGTAATTACCGAAAACTGCATCAAGTGCAAATATACCGATTGCGTGGATGTATGCCCGG
Source organism: Methyloparacoccus sp. NF-16 (assembly GCF_056880625.1). Lineage (NCBI taxonomy): Bacteria > Pseudomonadati > Pseudomonadota > Gammaproteobacteria > Methylococcales > Methylococcaceae > Methyloparacoccus > Methyloparacoccus sp. NF-16. The sequence continues at coordinate 1,896,114 of NZ_CP174130.1, forward strand.
TCGATTGTTTCCATGAAGGCCCCAATTTCCTGGTCATCGATCCGGACGAATGTATCGATTGCACGCTCTGCGAACCGGAGTGTCCCGCCAATGCCATCTTCTCCGAAGACGAGGTGCCGGAGGATCAGAAGCAGTTCATCGAACTGAATGCCGAGTTGTCCAAGATCTGGCCAAGCATCACCGAAGTGAGGCCGGCCGCCGAAGATGCCGACGAATGGAACGGCAAGCCCGACAAGCTCCAGCATCTGGAACGGTAGGTACCCAAGGTACAGAGACAAAAATAGCGGCTCCGGAGCCGCTATTTTTTTGTCCGCTGTTGGCGGCAACCAAACTCGGTCGGCCTAACCGCCATCCCGCACGTGGAGACCACACTCCTTCTTGGCGCCATCCTCCCACCACCACCGCCCCTCGCGCTCATGCTGATTGGGCAGTATGGGGCGGGTGCACGGCTCGCAACCGATACTGGCGTAGCCCTTGCGATGCAGCTCGTTGAACGGCACATCGTAGGCCTCGATATGATCCCAGACCTGGGCCGAGGTCCAGCCGGCCAGAGGGTTGAATTTCACCAGCACATGCCCTTCCCCGCCGAAGGCCTGATCGTACTCGACCTCATGCAATGCGGTTCGTGTCAGGCTCTGATCGCGTCTCTGACCGGTAACCCAGGCATCCAGTGTGGCCAGCTTGCGCCTGAGAGGCTCCACCTTGCGCAGACCGCAGCATTCCTTGTGGCCATCCTCATAGAAGCTGAACAGCCCCTTAGCCTTGACCATCTGCTGCAATGCGAAGGGATCGGGTGACAGCACGTCGATCGCCAACCCGTAACGCTTGCGCACCGCCTCGATCAGACGATAGGTTTCCGGATGCAGGCGTCCGGTGTCGAGCGTGAAGACCTGTACATCCGGCCTGAGCTGCACGGCCAGATCCACCAGCACCACATCCTCGGCACCGCTGAAGGAGATGGCGATGTTCTCGAAGTGAGCCAGCGCGGCCTTCAGGATCACCCGGGGATTGCTGCCCGCCAGCTCTGCTTGCAGGGATTCCAGGTCAAAGTTTGTTGCATTCATCGGAACATCGATTCCCAGCAAAAGAAAGCCCCGTTGCCTGCCGGCAACGGGGCCCGGAAAAGTCTAATCGACTTCGGCGTGAATTACATCATGCCATCCATGCCGCCAGCAGGCATGGCCGGCTCCTTTTCCTTCTTCGGCGCTTCGGCGATCATGGCCTCGGTGGTCAGCATGAGACCGGCGACGGAGGCAGCGTTCTGCAGAGCGGAACGGGTGACCTTGGTCGGATCGAGGATACCCATGTCGATCATGTCGCCATACTCGCCGCTGCCGGCGTTGTAGCCGAAATTGCCGCTGCCGTCCTGAACCTTGTGCAGGATCACGGAGGGCTCCTCACCGGCATTGGCGACGATCTGCCGCAGCGGCTCCTCGATGGAGCGCCGCAGGATGTGGATACCCACGGTCTGATCGGCGTTCTTGCCCTTCAAATCCTGCAGGACCCTCTGCGCACGGATCAGCGCGACGCCACCACCCGGAACCACGCCCTCTTCCACCGCGGCGCGAGTCGCGTGCAGGGCATCCTCGACACGGGCCTTCTTTTCCTTCATCTCGACCTCGGTCGCCGCCCCCACCTTGATCACGGCCACACCGCCGGCCAGCTTGGCCACACGCTCCTGCAGCTTCTCGCGATCGTAGTCGGAGGTGGTTTCTTCGACCTGCTTGCGGATCTGCTCGACCCTGGCCTTGATGGTCTCGGCGCTGCCGGCGCCATCGACGATGACGGTGTTTTCCTTGTTGACCTGTACCTTCTTGGCGCTGCCCAGATCGGACAGTTCCACCTTCTCCAGCGACAGGCCGACTTCCTCGGCGATCACGGTGCCACCGGTCAGCACGGCGATGTCCTCCAGCATGGCCTTGCGGCGGTCGCCGAAGCCCGGTGCCTTGACCGCGCAGACCTTGAGGATGCCGCGCATGGTGTTGACCACCAGCGTGGCCAGCGCCTCACCCTCGACATCCTCGGCCACCAGCAGCAGCGAGCGTCCGGCTTTGGCGACCTTTTCCAGCACCGGCAACAGGTCGCGGATATTGGAAATCTTCTTGTCGTGCAACAGGATGTAGGGATTCTCCAGCTCGACGCTCATGGTCTCCTGCTGGGTCACGAAGTAGGGCGACAGGTAGCCGCGGTCGAACTGCATACCCTCGACCACGTCCAGTTCGTTGGCTAGGCCCGAGCCCTCCTCGACGGTGATCACCCCCTCCTTGCCGACCTTGTCCATGGCATCGGCAATGATCTGGCCGATGCTATCGTCCGAATTGGCCGAGATGCTGCCGACCTGGGCAATCTCCTTGCTGGTGGTGCAGGGTCTGGAAAGCTTCTTCAGCTCCTCGACAACCACGCCGACGGCCTGATCGATGCCGCGCTTGATATCCATCGGATTGGCACCGGCGGCAACCGACTTCAGACCCTCGCGCACGATGGCCTGGGCCAGCACGGTCGCGGTGGTGGTGCCGTCGCCAGCGATGTCGGATGTCTTGGACGCGACCTCCTTGACCATCTGCGCACCCATATTCTCGAACTTGTCCTTCAGCTCGATTTCCTTGGCGACCGACACGCCGTCCTTGGTGACGGTCGGAGCACCCCAGGATTTCTCCAGCACGACGTTGCGGCCCTTGGGACCCAGCGTCTGCTTGACGGCATCGGCGAGGACATTCACACCGGCCAGCATGCGCTGACGGGCATCATCGGAAAAGCGGACTTCTTTGGCTGCCATAGATTCAAACTCCTTGTGACGGTTGATGGGATTCGTTCACGGACGATCAGGCTTCGAACACGCCCATGATGTCGTCTTCCCTGAGGATGAGGTAATCGTTGCCATCCACCTTGACCTCGGTGCCGGAATATTTGCCGAACAGCACCTTGTCGCCAGGCTTGACGCCAAGTGCGCGGACCTGGCCGTCGTCCATCGGCTTGCCCGGACCCACGGCGATGACTTCGCCCTTGATGGGCTTTTCCTTGGCATTGTCGGGAATGACGATGCCGCCAGGCGAGGTCTTTTCTTCTTCCCAGCGCTTGACCACGACACGATCATGCAGAGGACGAATATTTCCCATGCTTGGAACTCCTTTAAGGTTTTCTCGAAACGGATGACGATGTAGATGCCTTGCCGACCGGAGCCGGCAAGCCAGCCTGTATCAGGCTGGGCAGCGAAATGGGATTCGCCCTTGCCCATTTCAAGGGGGCGGCCGGCTTTCCCGGTGAAAGCCGATGCGTCTACCGGTCAGGCGTCGGTCTCGGGACGAGCCGGCGGCAGTGGCAGGGCGCCGTCGTCCTGGCTGGCGGGCTCGGCCGGTATGGCGTAGCTTCCCGCCGCCCACTCGCCAAGGTCGATGAGGCGACAACGCTCGGAACAGAAGGGGCGGAACGGCGCGGCCGGAGACCAGCACACCGGCTGGCGACAGGTGGGACAGGAAACGATGATGCTCACGGTCTTGAGGAGGGCGGCGGTCCGGCTGGCTCAGAACAGGCAGGCCGTCAGCAGGAATTCGACATCGTCCAGGCACTGCGCCGGTCTCAGCAGCGGGTCGCGCAGCATGAAGCGGATGGTGAAACGATGCTTGCCGCCACTGATCTCGGCGAAATAGGGAGCCGCCCGGGGCACTGCCACGCGCAACAGCTGGAACGCCAGGGAATGATCGAGCGTCTTCTGGAAGAATCCCCCGGGCGCCAGCTCCCGCACCGGCATGGCGCTGGTGCGGATGAAATTCAGCAGCAGGTCAATGGCCACACGGGTCTGTTGAAATGGCTCAATCCAGCTCAGGAGATCCTGCCGGCGCGCCTGCTCGTCGCCTTCCAGCCAGTGGTGATAGGCCGGCAGATCGAAGGAGCAGCTGCCGCCCGGCATGCTGCTGCGCTGGATGATGCCCTTGAACAGATCGTTCTCCATCAGGCTGGCTCCGAGCTTGCCCGGTACCGCGTACAGCTCGCGACTGATGGCTTCCAGACGGCCGACGACCTCGGCCAGCCGCCCCTGGTCGATCCCCTCATGGAGTCTGGCCATGCGGTTCAGCACGGTGGTCTGGCGATCGATCTCCTGCAGGGCCTCGGACTTGAGATCGTTACGGTTGAACAGACCCACGATATCGATGAGGGTCGACACCACGGCCCGGCAATCCCAGCTGGAGCGTCCCGGCATGAAGTGATCGAACTGCCGGAACAGGTGTTCCAGGCGCATGAAGAGGCGAATCCGCTCGTTGAGGGGAAATTCGTAGGTAATCAGGTCGCTCAAGGGTGGGTTCCCGCACCAAGGCAGTGATTGCGCAATCGGCAAGGCGTAGTTGAAGTATAAACGGATGCCCGGCCGATGACCCCTCAAGCCCCGGCCCCCGGCGCAGCCAGGCGCAGGTAGCGTTCGTGCAGCATCCGCACCCGGTCGCGCAGCACGCCCAGATCGCCATTGTTTTCCAGGACATCGTCGGCCGCCGCCAGCCGCGACGAGCGGGATGCCTGCGCCGCCAGGATGCCCCGGAAAGCCGCCGCATCGATACCATCCCGGGCCATGACCCGCCGCTGCTGGACCTCCGGCTCGCAGTCGACCACCAGCAGCCGGTCGACGAAATCCCGGCGTCCGGTCTCCAGCAGCAGGGGAATGGCCAGCACGGCATAGGCATCCGGCAAGGCATCGACACGTCGCTGCATGTCGGCATAGATGAGCGGATGCAGGAGATTTTCCAGCCAGACGCGCTGCCGCTCGTCGGCGAAGATGCGGGCGCGCAGGCGTGCCCGATCCAGTTGGCCACCGGCGAGCAGGCTGTCGCCGAAATGCCCGATGATCGCCGCCAGCGCCGGTTCGCCAGGTTGCACCAGCTGCCGCGCGATCTGGTCCGCGTCGATGACGGGAACCGTCAGCTCGGCAAAGATATTGGCGACGGTGGTCTTGCCGCAGCCGATGCCGCCGGTCAGGCCGACCTTGAACATGCTGTCCTCAAACCGGGGCGATCCAGGCCAGGTAGGTCGTGTTGATGGCATCGCCGAACAGCAGGACCAGCCAGCCGGCCGCGGCAAGATAAGGACCGAAGGGTATCGGCTGATGCCGGTCCCGGCCGCCGAATCCGATCAGCAGCAGACCCGCCACCGCGCCGACGCCGGAGGACAGGATGATGATCGAAGGCAGGACGCCCCAGCCCAGCCACGCCCCCAGCAGGGCCAGCAGCTTGAAGTCGCCGTAGCCCATGCCTTCGCGGCCGGTCAGCAGGCGGAAAAGCTGGTACACCAGCCACAGGCTGAGGTATCCCGAGACGGCGCCGAGGATGCTCGCCGGGCTGTCCGTGAAGACGCCGAACAGGCTGAGCAGCAAGCCCAGCCACAAGAAGGGCAGCGTGATCGCATCCGGCAAAAGCTGCCGTTCGAGATCGATGGCGGCCAGCGCCAGGAGTCCCCAGCTCAGCACCAGTGCCGGCAGCAAGGGCAGGCTCCAGCCGAACCGCCAGGCCACCGCCGCCGACAACACCGCCGAGAGGAGTTCCAGCAGCGGATAGCGCGGAGAAATCTCCGTCCCGCAATGGGCGCAGCGCCCGCGCAGCCACAGATAGCCGAGCAGCGGGATGTTTTCAGCGGCGCGCAGCGGCGTCCGGCAAGCGGCACAGCGCGAGCCGGGCCAGAACAGGTTCCCCGGATCTTCCGCATCGCTCGCGGTCTCCGCCGGCTGACCCAGGAACAGCAGGCATTCCCGCCGCCATTGCCGCTCCAGCATCCGCGGCAGCCGGTGGACAACCACGTTCAGAAAGCTGCCCATCGCCAGCCCCAGCAGGGCCGTCATCACGATCAGGAAGGCCGGCGCGTCGATCCACAAATCCTGCATGGCATACACCTCAGACAACCGAACCCAGCTTGAAGATGGGCAGGTACATGGCAATGACCAGCCCGCCCACGACGACGCCCAGGATGGCCATGATCATCGGCTCGATCAGGCTGCTGAGCGAATCGACCGCATTGTCGACCTCTTCCTCGTAGAAGTCGGCGATCTTGGCCAGCATGTTGTCCAGCGATCCGGCCTCCTCGCCGATGGCCACCATCTGCACCACCATATTCGGAAACAGGGCTGTCTGCCGCATGGACTGCTGCAACTGCGAACCGGCGGAAACGTCGTCCCGCATGTGCATGACCGCGGTGGAGTAGACGACATTGCCCGTGGCCCCCGCCACCGAGGCGAGCGCCTCCACCAGCGGCACGCCGGCGGCGGACATGGTGGCCAGGGTGCGGGCGAAACGGGCGATCGCGGCCTTGTTGACGATGGTGCCGATGGCCGGGGCGCGCAGGGCAAGGCGGTCCACCATGTGATTGAAACCGACCGAGCGCCTCTGCAGCTGGACCAGGACATAGACCAGGGCCATCAGCCCCTCGAGGACAAGGTACCATCCGTCCTGCACCCAGCGCGACAGGTCGACCACCATCCGCGTAAAGGCCGGCAGGTCGGCGCCGAACCCCTTGAACAGCTCCTCGAACTGCGGCACCACGAAAATCAGCAGAATGGCCGTGACCGCCACGGCGACGATGATGACGGCGATCGGGTAGGTCAGCGCCTTCCGGATATTGCCCTTGATCGACTCGGTCTTTTCCTTGTATTCGGCGATCTTGTGCAGCAGCGTCTCCAGCACGCCGGCCTGCTCGCCGGCCTGCACCAGATTGCAGAACAGCTCGTCGAAATACTGCGGGTGGCGTCCCAGCGCCTCCGCCAGGGCGACGCCGCCCTCGATGTCGGTCTTGATCTTGAGCAGCAGGTCCTGCATCGACGGGTTTTCGTGTCCGCGCCCGACGATATCGAACGCCTGTACTAGCGGCACGCCCGAGGACAGCATGGTTGCCAGCTGGCGGCTGAAAATGGCGATGTCCCGGGTCGTGATCTTTTTCTGCCCGGAGGGGAACAGCGCCTTGGGCTTCCTGCGGATCTTGACCACGCGGACACCCTGGCGGCGCAGCTCGGCGCGGGCGATCATCTCCGTGCGGGCGGTAAGCTCGCCCCTGGTCCGCAGGCCGCGCGGGTCGGTCCCCTCCCAGACAAACCAGACGAGATGTTCTCCGCTCCTGGGCACGTCCTACTCCCGGGTGATGCGGTCGATTTCCGCGAGGCTGGTGATCCCCGCCCGCACCTTGCGGAGACCGGAGGTGCGCAGATCGGTGATCCCCTCGGCGCGGGCCTGCTCGGCGATGCGGCTGACATTCGCCCCCTCCAGGATGATGCGGTTCAGGGCCTCGGTGATCGGCATCACCTGGTAGATGCCGACCCGCCCCTTGTAGCCCTTCACGCACTGGTCGCACTCGCCGGGACCATAGAGGGTCAGCCCATCCAGATCGGCCTCGGCAAAACCCGCCTCCAGCAGGGTTTCCGGCGGCAGATCGAGCGGGCGCTTGCAGGACTCGCACAGTCGCCGCGCCAGCCGCTGGGCCATGATCAACAGCACCGACGAGGCGATGTTGAAGGGCGGGATGCCCATCTGCATCAGTCGGTTGAGCGTCTGCGGCGCGTCGTTGGTGTGCAGGGTCGACAGCACCAGGTGACCGGTCTGCGCCGCCTTGACCGCGATCTCGGCGGTTTCGAGATCGCGGATCTCGCCCACCATGATGATATCGGGATCCTGCCGCAGGAAGGCCCGCAGCGCCTCGGCAAAGGTCAGGCCCGTCTTGACGTTGACATTCACCTGGTTGATGCCCGGCACGGTGATCTCGACCGGATCCTCGACGGTGGAAATGTTGCGATCGCTGGTGTTGAGGATATTGAGCCCGGTATACAGCGTCACGGTCTTGCCGCTGCCGGTCGGCCCTGTCACCAGGATCATGCCGTAGGGCTTGTTGATCGCCTCAAGGAAATTCACCCGCTGCTCCGGCTCGAAACCGAGCCGCTCGATGCCGATCTGTGCCGTGGTCGGGTCCAGGATGCGCAGGACGATCTTCTCCCCGAACAGCGTCGGACAGGTATTGACGCGGAAATCGATCGCCCGGTGGCGGGAAATCTCCAGTTTGATGCGGCCGTCCTGCGGCACCCGGCGTTCGGCGATATCCATGCGCGACATGACCTTGAGCCGGGCCGAGATGCGGGTCGCCAGACCGGCCGGGGGACTGGCGACCTCATGCAGCAGGCCGTCGTTGCGGAAGCGGATGCGGAACACCTTTTCATAGGGCTCGAAGTGGATGTCGGAGGCGCCCTTCTTGATGGCATCGAGCAGGATCTTGTTGACGAAGCGCACGATCGGCGCGTCGTCGACCTCGACCGCGCCCTCGGCCCCGCCGCTATCGGCGCCAGTCAGGGGGATGGCGTCGAGATTGACGTTCAGCAGTTCCTTGAAGGTGGTGTCGGCCGCTTCCAGCGCCGCCTCGATGGCCTTGCCGAGCTTGTCTTCCTCGACAACGACAATGTCGACGATCAGACCCGAGTGGAACTTGATCTCGTCGAAGGCCAGATGCTGGCTGGGGTCGGATACCGCCAGGAACAGGCGATTGCCGCGCTGGAACAGCGGCAGGGCATGATGCTCCAGCATCAGCCGCTCGCTCACCGCCTTGAGGGGGATGAACTCGGGCAGGAAGACGGCCAGATCCAGCAGGGGCACGCTGAATTCCTCAGCCACCGTCTCGGCGATCTCCAGGCTGCCCAGTATGCCGCCGGCCACCAGATGGCTGACCAGCGGGACATTCTTGCGCGCCGCCTCCTCCGTGCAGGCCAGGGCCTTGCCTTCTGTGATCAGGCCCTGCTTCACCAGACATTTGGCCAGGCCGGACAGGCCGGCAGGAACGGCAGCCATGCGTACCTCAAGCGGACGAACGCGCCGGACCGGCCATCGGGAACTCGGCGCTCACCTGCCGCCCCGGCTAGAGCGCCCGTATCCTCGCCATCTGGGCTTCGAGTTCGGCGAGGTTGGCGCGCAGTTCCTGCAACCGCTGCTGTTCCTTGGCCACCACGGCAGGCGGCGCCTTGGCCAGAAAACCGGCATCCGACAATTTGCCTTCGAGCCGGGGTAGCTCCCTGGCGATCCGCTGCATTTCCTTGTCCAGCCGGGCCAGTTCGGCATCCTTGTCGATCAGGCCGCGCATGGGGATCAGCACCTTCAGATCGCCGACCAGGGCGATGGCGGCGTCCGGCGCCGTGGCACCCGCCGCAAGCCAGTCGATCGACTCGATGCGGCCGATCCGGTGGATATAGTCGCGGCAGGCGTCGACATGGGCATGATCCTGCGCCGAGCCGTTATCCAGCAGGATATTCAGTGGCTTGCCGGGGGCGATGTTCATCTCCCCGCGGATGCGACGGATCCCGAGCAGCAGCGCCATCAGCCAGTCCAGCGCCGCCTCGCTATCGGCATCGCAGCCGGCCGGCGCGACCGCCGGATAGGGCCGCAGCATGATGGTCTCACCGCCCTGCCCGGCCAGCGGCGCGATGCGCTGCCAGATCTCTTCGGTGATGTAGGGCATCACCGGATGGGCGAGGCGCAGCACGGTCTCCAGTACCTCGACCAGGGTCCGTCGCGTGCCGCGCTGCCGGGCCACATCGGGAGCTTGCAGGCTGACCTTGGCCAGTTCCAGATACCAGTCGCAGTACTCGTTCCAGATGAATTCGTAGATCGCACGGGCGGCAAGATCGAAGCGGAAATCGTCGAAGGCCGCCAGGGTCTCGCCGACCGCACGATTCAGGCGGGAGCGGATCCAGCGATCCGGCAGGCTCAGGGCCATCTCGCCCGCCAGGCCACAATCCTGGCCTTCGGTGTTCATCAGCACGAAGCGCGCCGCGTTCCACAGCTTGTTGCAGAAATTGCGGTAGCCCTCGACCCGGCCCATGTCGAACTTGATGTCGCGGCCGGTCGAGGCCAGCGAGGCGAAGGTGAAGCGCAGGGCATCGCAGCCGTAGGCGGCGATGCCGTCGGGAAATTCCTTGCGGGTACGCTTGTCGATCTTTTCCGCCATCTGGGGCTGCATCAGACCGGTGGTGCGCTTGGCCACCAGTGCCTCCAGGCCGATGCCGTCAATGATGTCCAGGGGATCGAGCACGTTGCCCTTGGATTTGGACATCTTCTGGCCCTCGGCATCGCGGACCAGACCATGGACATAGACGGTCCTGAACGGAACCTGCGGTGAGCCGTCCGGGTGCTTCATGAAGTGCAGCGTCATCATGATCATCCGCGCCACCCAGAAGAAGATGATGTCGAAGCCGGTGACCAGCACGTCGGTGGGATGGAAGGTCCGCAGCTCCGGCGTTTCGTCCGGCCAGCCCAGGGTGGAGAAGGTCCACAGGGCGGAGGAAAACCAGGTGTCGAGCACGTCCTCGTCCTGGCGCAGCGGCGTGGCGGCAGCCAGGCTGTACTTGGCGCGCACGTCGGCCTCGTCACGACCGACATAGACCTGCCCGCGGTCGTCGTACCAGGCCGGGATGCGGTGACCCCACCACAGCTGGCGGGAAATGCACCAGTCCTGGATATCGCGCATCCAGGAGAAGTAGAGATTCTCGTACTGCTGCGGCACGAAGCGGATGCGGCCGTCCTCGACCGCCTCGATGGCGGGCCGGGCCAGCTCCCTGGCGTTGACGTACCACTGGTCGGTCAGCCAGGGCTCGATCACCACCCCGGAGCGATCGCCGCGCGGCACCTTCAGGGTATGCGGCTCGATTTTTTCCAGCAGGCCCAGGGCTTCGAACTCGGCGACGATCTGCCGGCGCGCCGCGAAGCGGTCCAGCCCGGCATAGGCTTCCGGCGCCTTCTCGCCGTGGGCGCCGGCATAGCCCTCGAAGGTGAGCACGGTGAACTCGTGCAGGATGCGCGCATCGCGGTCCAGCACATTGATCAGCGGCAGGTTGTGGCGCTTGCCGACCTCGTAATCGTTGAAATCATGGGCGGGCGTGATCTTGACGCAACCGGTGCCGAATTCCGGGTCGACGTAATCGTCGGCGACGATGGGAATCTCCCGGCCCACCACCGGCAGGCGGACCGTGCGGCCGACCAGATGCCGGTAGCGCGCATCTTCCGGATGCACGGCCACGGCGGTATCGCCCAGCATGGTCTCCGGCCGGGTGGTCGCCACCACCAGGTGGCCCGAGCCGTCCGCCAGCGGATAGCGGAAGTGCCACAGGCTGCCCTTCTCTTCCTCGCTCTGGACCTCCAGGTCGGAAATCGCGGTGTGCAGCTTGGGGTCCCAGTTGACCAGGCGCTTGCCGCGATAGATCAGGCCCTCGTCATAGAGCCGGACGAAGGCCTCCTGCACGGCGCGGGACAGTCCCGCGTCCATGGTGAAACGCTCGCGGGTCCAGTCGACGGAGGAACCCAGGCGGCGCAGCTGACGGGTAATGGTGCCGCCGGATTCGGCCTTCCACGCCCAGACCTTCTCCAGAAACGCCTCGCGCCCGAGATCGTGGCGGGTCAGGTTACCGGCAGCCAGCTGCCGCTCGACCACCATCTGCGTGGCGATGCCAGCATGGTCGGTCCCCACCTGCCATAGCGTGTTGCGGCCCTGCATGCGACGCAGCCGGATCAGGGTATCCATGATGGTGTTGTTGAACCCGTGCCCCATGTGCAGGCTGCCGGTGACGTTGGGCGGCGGGATCATGATGCAGTAGGACTCGCCGCTGCCGGACGGCCTGAAATGGCCCTGGCGCTCCCAGGTGTCGTACCAGCGTTGTTCCAGCGCATGCGGTTCGTATGTCTTGTCCATAACGTCTCGGGGAATCGTCCGCGGCTCGCGCGCGAACGGTATGTTTGCAAGGATTCGGGGCCTGGAGATCCGGCGCGCCTCAGCCGGCGAGCCGATCGAGCTCGTGCGTGTGGATCGGGTGATCGCCGGCCTGATAGTGACGGTAGCGCTGCCGGCCGGCCTGCTTCACCGCCGCATCCTGGTCCACCAGCTCGGCGACCCGCTCGAAATGCTCGAAGCCCGGCGGCACCCCGGCGCCCAGGTTGACCAGCACATCGGCCAGTTCCGGCCGGGGTGGGCCATGACCGATGAGCACCGGCGCCTCGTTGATCTCCGCCGCGCACTCGTGCGGCACGAAACTGCCCTGCCGGAACGTCCAGAGCAGATCATCCAGCTCCCGGGTTTCCTCGGCGGTTTCCGTTCTCACCCAGAGCCGGTGGCCCTGGCGATAGGCCTTTTCGATCAGCCGGCAGGCCATCAGCCGGCGTGACTGCGGATCGCGGGTCGACAGGAGGTAGAAGTCGATGCGGGTCATCGCGCCCGGTCGATCAGGTACTGCACCAGCAATGGCACCGGCCGCCCGGTCGCGCCCTTCTCGGCGCCGGTATGCCAGGCGGTGCCGGCGATGTCGATGTGCGCCCAGGGGTATTCCTTGGCGAAGCGCGACAGGAAACAGGCCGCCGTGATACTGCCGCCATCGGGCCCGCCGATGTTGGCGACATCGGCAAAATTGGACTTCAGCTGCTCCTGGTAATCGTCCCACAGCGGCATGCGCCAGACCCGGTCGCAACTCTCGTCACCGGCCCTGGCCAGCGCCGCCGCCAGATCCTCATGGTTGCTCCACAGGCCGCTCGGATGGCGGCCCAGAGCCACCACGCAGGCGCCCGTGAGCGTCGCCACATCGATGACCGCCGCCGGATCGTAGCGCTTGGCATAGCAGAGCGCGTCGCACAGCAGCAGACGCCCCTCGGCATCGGTATTGAGGATCTCGATGCTGATGCCGGCCATGCTCCTGACGATGTCCCCGGGCTTGTTGGCCGAGCCGGATGGCAGGTTTTCCGAGGCCGGCACCAGACCCACCACATGGATGGGCAGTTGCAGTTCGGCGACGGCAGCCATGGTGCCGATGACGCTGGCGCCACCGCACATGTCGTATTTCATCTCGTCCATGTTGGCGGCGGGCTTGATCGAGATGCCGCCGGCATCGAAGGTCAGGCCCTTGCCGACCAGGACATAGGGTTTGGTCTTGGCCGGACCGCCGGCATATTCCAGGACGATGAACCGGGCCGGTTCCTGGCTGCCACGCGACACCGAAAGAAAGGCACCCATGCCCAGTTCCTCGATGTCCTTCTCGGCCAGCACCTTGACCTTGAGCTTCTTGTGCTTCTTGCCGATCCGCTCGGCCTGCTCGCCCAGATAGGTCGGCGTGCAGACATTGCCGGGCAGGTTGGCCAGGTCCCGCGCCAGGTTGGCGCCCTGGGCGATGGCCTGCCCCTCCCGGATGGCCTGTTCGGCCGCCTTGAAGCCGGCCGTTTCGGCGACCAGGAACGCCAGCGACTCCAGCTTGCGCCTGGCCTTGTTTTCCTCGCGCTTGAATTCGGTGAAACGGTAGAGCGCCGCCTCCAGGATGTCGATGAACTGGCGGATGGCCCAGGCCGCATCCCGCTCCGCCGGCTCGACATCGTGCAACAGGCTGACCGCCTGCCGGGCATGGCTGTCCCGGAGCGCGCGGGCCGCCACCGACAGGGCCTTGCGGTAGACCGCCGCGTTAAGCTCGTCTTTCTTGCCGAGCCCGACCAGGATCACGCGCTCGATGCCGGCATCCCCCGTGTGCGCCACCACCAGCAGATCGCCCGGCTTGCCGTCGATGTCGTCGCGCTTGAGGAGCCGCTCCAGCAGACCACCCAGGCGGGCATCCAGCGCCGCCGCCGCAGGCGTCAGCTTGCGCTTGTGGTGAAACCCGGCGATGACGCAGGGCGTGGCCAGCTGTTCGATGAGATCGGATTTTGCGAGATAGTCCATAGTAAACTGTCCTGATTTGAAGGTAGGGAGACGCCGGCACGCCGCGCGAACCGCGCCCGCCGGATGGCGGCTCCGACGTTGCGCCCCGCACCCGAGGCGGAAGGATAGCAAGGGAGCGGGGCCAGCGTCCAAACCGTTCCCGTGCAGAACAAGACCACACCAGCGATCCGTGCCGAAACCCCATCACCCCTGTCCCCGCGGCCATTTTCCGACCCTGGCCCGCCACACCGGTTCCGGCCGATGAAAGCCGGATCGGACAGCCGCCGGGGCCGCGCCGGCCGCCCCCTGTTCGCGGTCATCGACCGCATGATGTGTCAGGAACTGCTCAAGACCCTGCTGTCCATACTGCTGGTCCTGGTCACCATCATCGTCAGCCGCAAGTTCCTGGGCATCCTGACCAAGGCGATCGAAGGCGAGGTGGCCACCGAAACCGTGTTCTCGCTGCTGGGCCTGAAAACCTTGTCGGCCATCGCGGTACTGATCCCGCCCTCACTGTTCATGGCCGTGCTGACCCTGATGGGACGCATGTACCGCGATCACGAAATTTCGGTGCTGGCCTCGGCCGGAATCGGCGCGAGGCGGCTTTACCGCGCCCTGGCCTGGACTGTCATTCCCCTGCTGCTGCTGTCCGCCTACATGGCGCTGGAAGTCATGCCCTGGAGCGAGCGCCAGGCCCAGCAGTTGCTGATGCGCGACGTGGAAACGCACGATATCCGCGGCATCAAGCCGGGCCGTTTCAACGAATTCAGCGCCGGCGATGTCGTGCTTTACGCCGAAACCCTGGACGCCAGCCAGGACATGCTGAACATCTTCGTGCAGAGCCGGCAGAGCGACAGCACCGGGGTCGTGATCGCCGAACGGGGCCGGCTGCAGCGGGCCGACAACGGCGACAATTTCGTGGTCCTGAACAATGGACGCCGCTATCAGGGCATCCCCGGACAGGCCGATTACGTCATCAGCCAGTTCGACGAGTACGCCGTCCGTATCGGCGGGCCGGAGGAAATGTCCGCCACCCTGCGCCGCGAGGGAACGGCCAGCCTGGAACTGCTGGCGGCCGGCACCCCCAAGGAACTCGCCGAACTGCAAAAGCGCATCGGCATTCCGCTGGGGGTCGTCGCCCTCGCCCTCCTCGCCGTCCCGCTGGCGCGGGTCTCGCCACGCCAGGGCCCTTATGCCAGCGTCTTCTCGGCCTTCATCATCTACATCGTCTACGAGAATGCCCAGAAAATATCGCAGGGCCTGGTGATGTCGGAAAAGATCGCCCCCTGGGTGGCCTATGCGGCCATCTACGGCCTTCTGCTGCTGATGACGCTGGTGCTGTTCGCCAAGAACCTGGGCCTGCGCTGGGTGCGATACCAGCTGCATATCGGGAGACGGACATGATCCGCAGCCTGGACTGGTACATCGCCCGCGAGGTCATCAAGGGATCGTTGATCGCGGTGCTGATCCTGCTGACCCTGCTGAGTTTCTTCACCTTTGCCGACGAGCTGGGCGACATGGGCAAGGGCGACTACGGCATGCGGCAGATCTTCAAGTACCTGGCCCTGACCCTGCCCCGCAACTTCTATGAGCTGCTGCCACCCGCCGCCCTGGTCGGCAGCCTGGTCACCCTGGGAGCGCTCGCCAACCACCGCGAGCTGGTCGCCATGCAGGCGGCCGGCGTGGCCCGGGCCCGCATCGTCGGCGGCGTGATCCTCGGCGGGGTCATCCTGCTGGTCTTGTCCATCCTGGTCGGCGAACTGCTGGCGCCACCCTCGGAGCGCGCTGCCCAGAATCTCAAGTCCATCGCCCAGAACAAGCAGGTGACCTCGCGTTCCAAGTACGGCTTCTGGGTGCGGGATGGCAATGTCTTCATCAACATCCGCAGCATGACCGAACTGGAGCAGCTGGGCGACATCAGCATCTACGATGTCGACACCGACCGCCAGCTGACCCGTGCCACCCACGCCGACCAGGCCAGCCACGACGGCATCCGCTGGCGGCTGAGGGACATCAGCACCAGCATCTTTGACGGGCGGCGTGTGGCGACCTCGCATCTGCACGAAACCGACTGGTCCTCGGTGCTGGCGCCCGAGCTGCTGAATGCCTTCGTCATCCGTCCGGAGAACCTGTCGGCCCTGGAACTGCACAACTACGCGCAGTACCTGCGCGAGAACGGCCAGAAATCGCAGATCGTCGAACAGGCCTTCTGGGGCCGGCTGGTCAATCCGCTGGTCACGCTGGTCATGCTGATGGTGGCAATACCGTTCGTGCTGACGGTCAGGCGCGAGGTCGGCACCGGCCAGCGCGTGGTGGCCGGGGTGGTCATCGGGCTTGGCTTCCATGTGTTCGACAAGATGTTCGGCCACCTGGGGCTCGTTTATGAGCTGAACCCGCTGTTCTCCGTCTCCATGCCGACCCTCCTGGCACTGCTGGGCGTGCTGGTGGCCCTCTGGCGGCTGCGGACAACCTGAGCCGCCGGACCGGCAGGCGGAAATCCATGAAAACCGGAAGGCGGGCGAGGTTTGCTATCATTCGGCGGCTGTAACCGCACATACCGGCACGACCGCATGGCCCTACTGGAAACACCCGTTTGCGATTTCGGCGCGCGCGCCATCGACTTTGCCCTGCCCGGCGTCGACGGCAGGATCTGGACCCTGAGCGACTGCCTGGGCCCGCGCGGGCTGCTGGTCATGTTCATCTGCAACCATTGCCCCTACGTCAAGGCCATCCAGCCGAGGCTGGTGCGCGACACCCTGGCGCTCCGGGCGCACGGCATACATAGCGTGGCCATCATGGCCAACGATCCCGCCGACTATCCCGAGGATTCGTTCGAGAACATGCAGCGCGTCGCCCGCGAGCAGGAATACCCGTTCCCCTATCTCCTGGATGCCAGCCAGGCAACCGCCCGCGCCTATGGCGCCGTCTGCACGCCGGACTTCTTTGGCTACAACGCACAACTCGCGCTGCAGTACCGGGGCCGGCTGGACGCCAGCGGCCGCAACCCGGCACCGCCGGAGGCACGCCGGGAACTGTTCGAGGCCATGCAGCAGGTGGCCGAGACCGGCAACGGGCCGGCCGAGCAGATGCCCAGCATGGGCTGCTCCATCAAGTGGCGCGTGGCCTGAGCCCCACCAGCAGATTCAACCCACCAACCGGAACCTTACGACATATGAGCTTCAAACGACTGACCGATCTGGATCTCGCCGGCAAACGCGTCCTCATCCGCGAGGACCTGAATGTCCCCGTCAAGGATGGCAAGGTCACCAGCGATACCCGCATCCGCGCCAGCCTGCCGACCATCGAACATTGCCTCAAGGCTGGCGCCCAGGTCATGCTGATGTCGCATCTGGGCCGCCCCAGCGAGGGCGAGTTCGCCGGGGAGTTTTCCCTGCAGCCGGTCGCCGAGCGGCTGGCCGAACTGCTGGGTCGACCGGTCAAGCTGGCCAGGGACTGGCTGAACGGGGTCGAGGCCGCGCCGGGCGATGTCGTGCTCTGCGAGAACGTCCGCTTCAACAAGGGCGAGAAGAAGGACGGCGAGGAACTGTCGAGGCAAATGGCGGCCCTGTGCGACGTATACGTGATGGACGCCTTCGGCTCCGCCCACCGCGCCCATGCCTCCACCCATGGGGTCGGCCGCTTCGCCCCGGTCGCCTGCGCCGGCCTGCTGCTGGCGGCCGAACTGGACGCGCTGGGCAAGGCGCTGAAGCATCCGCAACGGCCGATGCTGGCCATCGTCGGTGGCTCCAAGGTGTCCGGCAAGCTCGAGGTGCTGGATTCGCTGTCCAGCCTCTGCGACCAGCTGATCGTCGGTGGCGGCATCGCCAACACCTTCATCGCCGCGGCCGGTTTCCCCGTCGGCAAGTCGCTGTACGAGGCGGATCTGATTCCCGAGGCGCAGCGGCTGATGGCACAGGCCAAGGCCCGCGGCGGCGAGATCCCGGTGCCGACCGATGTCGTTACCGCCAAGGAATTTTCCGAAGCCGCGGTTGCCACGGTGAAAAAGGTCGGCGATGTCGCCGAGGACGACATGATCCTGGACATCGGTCCTGAGACGGCGGCCCGCTATGCCGAGATCATCAAGTCGGCCGGCACGATCGTCTGGAATGGCCCGGTCGGCGTGTTCGAGATCGAGCAGTTCAGCCAGGGCACCCAGGTGGTCGCCCGGGCCGTCGCGGACAGCCAGGGCTTCTCCATCGCCGGCGGCGGCGACACCTTGGCGGCGATCGACCAATACGGCATTGGCGACCGGGTGTCCTACACCTCCACCGGTGGCGGCGCCTTCCTGGAATTCCTGGAAGGCAAGAAGCTGCCGGCTGTCGCCATGCTGGAAACCCGCGCAAGCTGACAGCGCCGCGAACACCGTGCCGGCGCGCGTCCGCGCCGGCGGTATGAACCTGTGCCTCGGCAAGTGCCCGCAGCGCTTGCCAGGCTGTACAAGCCCGGGACTTTCCGGTAAAACCGGAATCCGTTCCGCCTTTCACCTATCGTCAAGATTTTTCATGGCACGAGTTACCGTAGAGGACTGTCTCGACAACGTCGACAACCGCTTCCAGCTGGTGCTGGTGGCCGCCAAGCGCGCCCGCCAGCTGTCCATCAACCCCGATGACGCCAAGGTAGCCTGGGAGAACGACAAGGCCACCGTGGTTGCATTGCGGGAAATTGCCGCCGGCGACATCACCCGCGACTACCTGAACGTTCCGGTCAAGCAGGACCGTTTCACCTTCGCCCGCCCCCCGCTGCCCACGCCGGGCCCGGATCTCGATGACGAGGATTTCGACTGACGAAGGCGCGGGGCCGAGCGGAGCAGCCACATGCCGCACGCCGCGATCCGCCGTCATCGGGTAGCTTGACCGTGCGTGGCTGGCCGCATGCAGTCCCTTGCGCTACGTGAAGCCATCGAGCAGCCCCAGGAGAAGCTGATCCGCCGCCTGTGCGGCGTGCTGTCGGCCTATCTGGAGCCAGCGCAGATCGCCGAGGTCGAGCGGGCCTATCGCCTCGCCGATCGGGCCCATGCCGGCCAGACCCGCCTGACCGGCGAACCCTACATCTGCCACCCGCTGTCGGTGGCCCTGATCCTCGCCGACATGCGCATGGATGCGCGCGGCATCATGGCCGCGATCATGCATGACGTCATCGAGGACACCGCGATCGGCAAGGAACAGCTGATCGAGGAATTCGGCGAGGAGGTCGCCGAACTGGTCGACGGCGTCACCAAGCTCGGCCGCATCGACAGCAAGTCGCGTGCCGAGGCGCAGGCGCAGAACGTCCGCAAGATGTTCCTGGCCATGGTCAAGGACCTGCGCGTGATCATGGTCAAGCTGGCCGACCGCCTGCACAACATGCGCACGCTGGAAAACATGGCCAGCGCCAAGCGCCGCCGCATCGCCGCCGAGACCCTCGACATCTACGCGCCGATCGCCAACCGGCTTGGCATGCACGAGCTGTGCCTGGAGCTCGAGGATCTGGGCTTTGCCGCCATGTACCCGATGCGCGCGCGGGTGCTGGAGCAGTCCGTGCGCAAGGCGCGGGGCAACCGCAAGGAAGTCGTGAGCGGCATCGAGACCAGTATCCGGCGCCGCCTGGAAGACACCGGCCTCGGAGACATGGAGGTCATCGGCCGGGAAAAGCACCTCTACAGCCTCTATCAGAAGATGCTCCGCAAGCGGCGGCCGTTCGCGGAAGTCTACGATGTCTACGCCTTCCGCATCATCGGCGAAACCATCGATGACTGCTACCGGGCCCTGGGCATCGCCCACAACCTCTACAAGCCCGTGCCGGGCCGCTTCAAGGACTACATCGCCGTCCCCAAGGCCAACGGCTACCAGTCATTGCACACCGTCCTCGCCGGCCCCTATGGCCAGCCGGTGGAAATCCAGATTCGCACGCGGGCCATGCATCACCTGGCGGAAGCCGGCATCGCCGCGCACTGGCTGTACAAGAGCGAGCAGGAACATTCCACCTACAGCCAGGCCCGCGCCCACGAATGGCTGCAGGATCTGCTGGAAATCCAGAAGAGCGCCGGCGATTCGCTGGAATTCCTCGACAACCTCAAGGTGGACCTGTTCCAGCGCGAGGTCTACGTGTTTACCCCGCGTGGCCAGATCATCAAGCTGCCGCGCAACGCCACGGTCGTCGACTTCGCCTATGCGGTGCATACGCAGATCGGCAACACCTGCATCTCGGCCCGCATCGACCGGCAACTGGCGCCACTGCAGACCGTGCTCCAGAACGGCCAGACGGTCGAGATCATTACCGCCCCCTGGGCACGGCCGAATCCGCTGTGGCTCAATTTCGTGGTCACGGCCAAGGCGCGCGCGGCCATCCGCAACCACCTGCGGCACTTCAAGACCCAGGAGGGCATCGCCCTCGGCCAGCGGCTGCTGGAGAAGGAACTGGACAGCCTCGGCCAGCGCTACGAGGACATATCGGCCAAGCAGTTCGAGCACCTGCTGCGGCGCCTGGAGATGCCCAGCCGCGAGGCGCTGCTGGAAGACATCGGCTTCGGCAACCGCCTGCCGATGCTGGTGGCCCGGCAACTGATCAATACCAAAGGCCATGCCGATGCGGGCGAGCCCTCGGCCGGAAAACCGGAACTGAATCCCCTGATCATCAAGGGCACCGAGGGCATGGTGGTCAACCTGGCCAAATGCTGCCGGCCCATCCCGGGCGATCCCATCATCGCCTTCTTCAATCCCGGCAAGGGCATTGTCGTGCACCTGACCGAGTGCAAGAACGTCGAGGAGCTGCGCAAGCGCCAGGTCAACTGGATCGACGTGCAATGGGACAAGCAGGCCAAGGGCGAATTTCCGGCGCTGATCCGGCTGGAGCTGATGAACCAGGTGGGCACCCTCGCCAAGGTCGCCTCGACCATCTCGCGCATGCGCGCCAACATCGAGAACGTGCAGATCATCAACCAGGACAGCCAGGTTTCGGTGGACTTCATCACCCTCATGGTGCGCGACCGCAACCATCTCGCCACCGTCGTCCGCGAACTGCGCAAGCTTTCGATCGTACTGAAGATTTCCCGCGTCAAGACCGAGCTCCGCAAGAAAGCCCAACATGACTAGACAGATCGTATCCACCGACCGGGCGCCGCAGGCCATCGGCACCTATTCGCAGGCCGTCAGGGCCGGCAACACCGTCTACCTGTCCGGACAGATCCCGCTCGATCCCGACAGCATGAACCTGGTCGAGGGCGACATCGACGCGCAGATCCGCCGGGTCTTCGACAACCTCCTGGCGGTGGCCGAGGCTGCTGGCGGCAGCTTCGGCGACGTGGTCAAGCTCAACGTCTTCCTCACCGACCTCGGCCACTTCGCCCGCGTCAACACCATCATGGCGGAGTATTTCCAGGCGCCCTACCCGGCCCGCGCCGCCATCGGCGTGGCCGCCCTGCCCCGTGGCGCCGGCGTGGAAATGGATGCGGTGCTCGTCCTCGCCGCGTGAGGCGGACCGCTCGCCAGCATCCCGTCCACGGCCTGCAACGGTAGGCGATTCCATCGCCGCGCTCAAGGGCGTCGGCGCGCAAACCCTCGGAAAACTGGAAAAACTGGGACTCCGCAAGCGCGAGGACCTGTTGTTCCACCTGCCGCTGCGCTATGAGGACCGCACCCGGCTGACCCCGCTGGGCGCGCTGCGGGCCGGCGATCATGCCCTGGTCGAGGGACGCATCGAACTGGCCGACCTGAGCCCCGCCGGCCGGCGCTCGCTGACGGTTCGCATCGCCGATGGCAGCGGCTGGCTGTCGCTGCGCTTTTTCCACTTCACCCCGGATCAGCGTCGGCACTTCCTGCCGGGCCAGTGGCTACACTGCTACGGCGAGATCCGGGGAGGCTTTCATGGCCTGGAAATCGTCCATCCCGACTATCGACTGATCGCCGAGTCGGAGCGGGGCCGGCCCGAGGCCACCCTGACGCCGGTCTATCCGCTGACCGACGGACTGCACCAGAAGCTGCTGCGGCGTCTGGTCGCCCAGGCGCTGACGGTGATCGAGCAATTGCCTGACTGGCTGCCCGGCACCGGGCAAGCCGGAGACGACGGCCCGGCGCTCGCCGATGCCCTGCGGTTGCTGCACACGCCACCCGCCGGCCTGTCCGCGGGCTCGGCCGCCCTTGCCGCCGCCCGCCGGCGGCTGATCATCGAGGAGCTGGTGGCGCACCATCTCAGCCTGAGCCGCCACCGCGCCCGCATGCAGAGCCATGTCGCCCCCATCCTGACGATCGACCCGCAGGCCGCCGAAGCCTTCCGGGGCGCCCTGCCGTTCGCGCTTACCGGCGCCCAGACCCGCGTCATCGCCGAAATCGGCGCCGATCTGGCCCGCCCACGCCCGATGATGCGTCTGGTGCAGGGCGATGTCGGCTCGGGCAAGACCGTGGTGGCCGCGTTCGCAGCCCTGACGGCACTCCGCGCCCAGCACCAGGTTGCCATCATGGCGCCCACCGAGCTGCTGGCCGAACAGCATGCCCGCAGCTTCCGCCAGTGGCTGGAACCGCTGGGTACGGAGGTGGCCTTTCTCGCCGGCAAGGCCAAGGGCGCGGCCCGCAGCGCCACGCTGGAGCGCCTGGCGAGCGGCCGGGTCGGCGTCATCATCGGCACCCACGCCCTGTTCCAGGAGCAGGTGGCCTTCCACAGGCTGGGCCTGGTCATCATCGACGAGCAGCACCGCTTCGGTGTGCATCAGCGTCTGGCGCTGCGCGAGAAGGGCCGCCATCAGGGCCGCTACCCGCATCAGCTGGTCATGACCGCGACGCCCATCCCGAGAACCCTGGCCATGATCGGCTATGCCGACCTCGACCTCTCGGTGATCGACGAGCGGCCACCGGGGCGGACACCGGTCAGGACCAGCGTATTGCCGACCACCCGCCGCGATGACATCGTCGCCCGCATCCAGGGCTGGGTGGCACAGCGGCGACAGGTGTACTGGGTCTGCACCCTGATCGAGGAATCGGAATCGCTGCAGGCCGAAGCCGCCGAACGAACCGCCCGGCTCCTGGCCGAGGCGCTGCCGGACCTCGCCGTCGCGCTGATCCACGGCCGGCTGAAGGCCGCCGACAAGGAAGCGATCATGCAGCGCTTCAAGCAGGGTGATATCGACGTGCTGGTCGCCACGACCGTGATCGAGGTGGGCGTGGACGTTCCCAACGCCAGCCTGATGGTCATCGAAAACGCCGAACGGCTGGGGCTCGCCCAGTTGCACCAGCTACGCGGGCGCGTCGGCCGCGGTCCCGGCGAGGCGCATTGCGTGCTGCTCTATCAGCCTCCGCTGGGCGAGACGGCCCGCGCCCGGCTGGCCACACTGAGGGAGACCGACGACGGTTTCCTCATCGCCGAGAAGGACATGAGCATCCGCGGTCCCGGCGAATTGCTGGGTACGCGCCAGACCGGCCAGATCCAGTTCCGCATCGCCGATCTGGTGCGCGACGAAAACCTCCTGGATACCGTCCAGGCGCTCGCCGAGCGCCTGCATCGCGAGCACCCCCATCATGTGGAGCCGCTGATCGAACGCTGGCTGGGGCAGGCCGTGCACTATGTCGAGGCATAGCCGGCCGCGACCGGGCAAACGATGGTTTCCGGAAGCCGGGCGCTGCAAAACACTTGCATTCGGCGATCCTTTCCGCTGAAATGTCGGCACCGCCGAGCCCTGCTCAAGCCTTCCCGGCCGTTTCCCGGCCAGACCCGTTCCCGAACCGCTTTTCCATTCATCCGATCCTGCGGAGTTACCCGTGAGTGACAACATTCTCCAAATCAGCGACGCCGACTTCGACGACAAGGTACTGAAATCCGCCACGCCGGTACTGGTGGATTTCTGGGCCGAATGGTGCGGCCCGTGCAAGATGATTGCACCGATCCTGGAAGACATCGCCGTTGACTATGCCGGCCGGCTGACCGTCGCCAAGGTCAACATCGACAACAACCCCGCCACGCCGCAGCGTTACGGTGTGCGCGGCATTCCGACGCTGATCCTGTTCAAGGATGGCGAAGTGCATGCCACCAAGGTCGGCGCACTGGCAAAATCGCAGCTGGCGGCCTTCATCGACGCCAACCTGTAGGCGAACCGCAGCACCTGAATCCCCGCGGCGTCGTGGCCGCGGGCATGCTTGAACCCGTAACGCCGACACTCCAGTCCCGCACCGTCCTCCGGCCTCCAGTGCCCCAGGCTCTCCGCTGCCCCCTCCGACGATTCACCCCTCGCGGGATCGTGACTGGAACCCAACCGATTCCTCACCCAAACTCTCCTCTCCGTCCATGAATCTGACTGACCTCAAGCGCAAGCCGGTTTCCGAGCTGATAGAAATCGGCGAATCCCTGGAAATCGAGGGCATCGCCCGCACCCGCAAGCAAGACCTGATCTTCGCCATCCTCAAGAAGCAGTCCAAGAGCGGCGAGGACATCTACGGCGACGGGGTGCTGGAGATCCTCTCCGACGGCTATGGCTTCCTGCGTTCGGCCGACAGTTCCTTCCTCGCGGGACCTGACGACATCTACGTGTCCCCCAGCCAGATCCGTCGCTTCAGCCTGCGCACCGGCGACACGATTTCCGGCAAGATCCGGCCGCCGAAGGAGGGCGAGCGCTATTTCGCCATGCTCAAGGTCGAGCAGATCAACTACGAGCCGCCCGAGAACGCCAAGCACAAGATCCTGTTCTCCAACCTGACGCCGCTGTTCCCCAAATCACGCCTGCAACTGGAAGTCGGCAATGGCACCACCGAGGATCTCACCGCCCGCATCATCGATCTGGTGGCGCCCATCGGCAAGGGCCAGCGCGGCCTCATCGTCTCGCCGCCCAAGGCCGGCAAGACCATGATCCTGCAGAACCTGGCTCACTCCATCGCCGAGAAGTACCCGGAGTGCTACCTGATCGTGCTGCTGATCGACGAACGCCCGGAGGAAGTCACCGAGATGCAGCGCAGCGTCAAGGGCGAGGTTATTTCCAGCACCTTCGACGAACCGCCGGCGCGCCATGTCCAGGTCGCGGAAATGATCATCGAGAAGGCCAAGCGTCTGGTCGAACACAAGCGCGATGTGGTCATCCTGCTGGACTCGATCACCCGCCTGGCGCGCGCCTACAATACCGTGCAGCCCGCCTCCGGCAAGATCCTCACCGGTGGCGTCGACGCCAACGCCCTGGAACGGCCCAAGCGTTTCTTCGGCGCCGCCCGCAACATCGAGGAAGGCGGCAGCCTGACCATCATCGCCACGGCGCTGATCGATACCGGCTCACGCATGGACGAGGTGATCTACGAGGAATTCAAGGGCACCGGTAACAATGAGCTGCACCTGGAGCGCAAGATCGCCGAACGGCGCATCTATCCGGCCATCAACATCAACCGCTCCGGCACCCGCCGCGAGGAATTCCTGGTACCGCCGGATGAACTGCAGAAATGCTGGATTCTCCGCAAGATCCTGCAACCCATGGACGAAATGGCGGCCAGCGAATTCCTGATCGGCAAGCTCAAGGAAACCAGGACCAACCAGGAATTCTTCGACATGATGAAGCGCTGAGCGCCTCCCTGTCCGGCCAGTACCCCGCAGACGATCCCGGCCTGCCCTGCATTGCCGGGCATCGACCGCCCGGCGGCGTCGGCCGGACGGGCTCGCCACAAACCCTCCCGCAGGACATTGGATCTTGAACGATCCGGTCATCAACCGTTACGGCGATCGACGCATCGCGCAGGCGGAGGGTCATGGCGCCGACATTGCCTCGCAGCGGCTGGACCCGCTGGATCGGCTGGCGCTGGCCGAGATCGAACGGTGCTGGCACGAGACTCCCGCCCGAGCGCCCCGGGCGCTGGAACTCGGCTGTGGCGCGGGTGGCCTGGCGGTCCGTCTGGCACAGGCAGGAGCCGACTATACCGGTGTGGACCGGATCGATTTCACGGCGGATTTCGCCCGCCTGGCCGAGACCCTGACGCCGGCCTGCCGGGGGCGATTGTGCTTCGTGCAGGCCGATTTCTCGGCCCTGCCGGAAAGCCTGCTGGCCACACTGACGGGGCAGGTATCGCTGCTGATCGCCCAGCGTTGCCTGCACTACCTCCCCTACCCGTCGGCGCTGGCAAGCCTGCGCGATCTCGGACACCTGCTTGTGCCCGACGCAAGGGTCTACATCGGCGTGTCCGGTCTGGCGTCCGAGCTGAGCCTCGGCTATCCGGCGGCAAGACAGCCGCTGACGGTTCGCTTCGGCCGGCTCGGGAGCGACATGGCGGTGCGGCATGCCATCGAGGCGCCGGTTTGCCTGTATCGGCCGGATGAACTGCGGCAGTTGCTGGAGAACGCTGGCTATGAAGTGCTGAAACTGTTCAGCTCGCCCTTCGGCAACGTCAAGGCGGTGGCGATGCCCTCGCCCCGGCCCGGGCGGAACGGCGCAGAGGGCGGGCGGCAGGTCAGCGCAGCTGATCTTCCAGCCAGGCCTTGAGGTCGTCCTTCGACGCCTCATAGGCCTCGTACTGCTGCGGACTGAGCACGGGCTTCAGCGCCGCGTCCTTGGTGCTCATGAGGCTGCGACCCTTGTTCATCCTGGCCAGCCCGCCCTCGCTCCCCTTCAGCACCGGCTCCATTTGCCGCGCATAGTCGAGATTGATGGCCTGTACCCTGGTGGTCTGGGCCTCGTCGAGAGCGAGATGTTCCTGCATGTAACGGGTCTGGAGACCGGCCCGCTGCTCCGGCGTACTGGCCTCCATGCCCCCGGCGACGCAGGCCGGGACGATGGCGAGACCTGCGACCAGCGACAGGATCAGGCGGCAGCGCCGCGGCCTGGGCGACAAGCGCCCGACCATCCGCGCAGGCAATGCCATCAGTTGCTCTTGTCGATCGGCACCAGATCGATATCGGTGCGACGATTGCGGGCGCGCCCCTCTGGGGTTGCGTTGTCGTCAGTGGGCTGGTACTGACCATGCCCGGCGGCCGTCATGCGGGCGGGGTCGACACCCCTCTTCTGCAGGTACTCCACCACGCTGGCGGCACGCGCAGCGGAGAGTTCCCAGTTGCTCTTGTACTTGCCGCGCAGATGGTGACCCACCGGGACATCGTCGGTATAGCCCTCGATCTCGATGCGGTGATCGCTGGCATCCTGCAAGGTTGGAACCAGCTTGTCGAGAATCGCCCGACCGCTGCGGCTCAGGCCGGCCTGACCGGAGGGGAAGAGAATGCTGTCCTCGATCGTGACGCGGAGGCGGTCCTTCAGTTCCTGAATCTGCACCTGATCCGACTGGACTTCCGCCTGCAACTGCTCGTTGAGCTGATGCTCGCGATCATAGGTTTTCTGCATGACGCAGCCCGAACCCAGCAGGGCCGAGAAGAGCAGAATGGCAAGCTTCCTGGTGCGCATGGTCAGTCTCCGTGGGGTTGCGGTTCTGGGGTTTCTTTCTTGTCGTCGCCGGCGCCAGCCGGCTCGGACTCCGCCTCGGCCGCGGCCGCGGCCGGTCGTTTCAGGGGCGCATAGGGCTTGCCGTCGAAGGTGTAGTCCACCTCATGCGGAAAACCGTCCTCCATGAATTCGGCCGTGTACAGCTTCACGCCCTGCCTGACTTGCTCGCGGAACTCCACCTCCGTGGCGGTGGGATAGGCGGCCTTGAAGGCCCGCAGAACGGGCGAGGGAACCTGATAAACGGTCAGGTGGCTCATGCAGCCGGCCAGGATCAGCACACCGGCTCCCCAGGCCCGTGCCAGGAGCTTGTGGACGGGGGATCGGCTGGGTCTGGCCATCGATTCTGTCGGCGACACGTTGGCGGATGGTCGGGGAATGGCGGTCTGTCGGAAGAGGCCGGCAGGCACGGCACCTGTGCCCGGGGTACGGGACCACGCCCCTGGAAAGCCAAGGCCCCGTACCACGCAGCCCATGCGGTGACTAACCCAGTACCAGCTTCACCACCCCGACAATGGCGAGGATGAAGAGCACCGTGAAGACGATGCCGGCGACGATGTAGGGGGTGGCCGATCCACCGGTGAAATCGCGTTCACGGTTGGCGCTGCTCTGCACCCCGAAGGCTGCGGATACCACGCTGCCGATGACCTGCCGCAACGATGGCTTTTGCTCATGCATCGTGGACACCGGCTCCTTACTCGGACTTGGCCTTGCGCTTCTGTTCGTAGATCTTGTAGCCGATGGCCAGGCCGACGACCACGATCACGGTGAACAGCGACCGCCAGCTGGCGCTGCCGGTATAGATCTGCTCCTCATCGACGTTGCCCCACAGGTTGGAGCCGGCGCCGCTCTTGACATCCTCGCCGCCACCCATGGTCAGCAGGTAGTTCCAGATGAAGTTCATCGGGATGATGCTGGCGATGCTGACGCCGATCGACATGATCAGCAGGTCGATGGCCTTGTTGACATCAGCATTCTTGGTCAGGTTCTCGCTGATGGTGATATTGTCGAGATAGAGCTTGACGATGACATAGCCGGGCAGGATCAGCACCACGGCCATGCCGAACAGATCCTTGACCACCAGGCCGCTGTTGCTCGAAAAGAGGCTGAAGGCGACGATGAGAATGACGCTGAAGATGCCCACGCCGGACCACATCAGCACATCGGGCTTACCGAACTTGAACAGATCTTTGATCATGACTGCCAGACTCCTTATTGTTTTTTGAAAAAGTAGAACCCTTCGAGACCGCCCTTGAGGATGAGTTCATTGCCTTCCTTCTTGTAGACGGAATAATCGATGGTCCTGCCCGGGCGGCCCGGGTCGTCGGCAACAATCTTCCCGTTGACGATCTTGTAACTCCACTCGTGGCGATCGTCGGTCTTGAAATGGCGGTTGTAGCCGCTGGTGACGATGATGCCGTCCGGCCGGAATTCCCAGGTGCGGTTTTCCGGAACCTGCGGCTTGTCGAGCGCGGCGGCCACCGATTCGAGCTTCCAGCTGCCGACGATCTCGCTCATGTCCTTGAGCGCGATATCGGCGTTGGCCGCGGTCGTCAGCAGGGTGGAAGCCAGCAGGACCGTGCGTGCGCCATGTAGTGTCAGTTTCATCGGAGATCCCCCCGCCGAAGTTGTTGTCGTGTCACCTTCCCGGCCAACAGAATTCGGTATTTCTGCAGGGAGGAAGCGTTGCAAATCAGCGCCGATTCTTACATTTTTCAATTCGGCATAGCAAGGAAGCCAAGCGAGAGCCGGACCCCGGTGGTTTATAGGCATGGCGCCAGCCTCTACAATGCCGCGTTTTGCGCACGATGACCCGCCCCGCCATGACCCAAGATTACGCTGCCCGGACCCGCCAGATTCGGTCGCTGCTGGCCGAACGCATCCTGTTCCTGGATGGCGCCATGGGCACCATGATCCAGACCTACCAGCTGGCCGAGGCGGACTATCGGGGCGAACGCTTCGCCGAATGGCCACGTGATCTCAAGGGCAACAACGACCTGCTGGCCCTGACCCAGCCGCAGATCATCCGCGCCATCCACGACGCCTATCTGGAGGCCGGCGCCGACATTCTCGAAACCAACACCTTCAACGCCAACCGCATCAGCATGGCGGACTACGGTATGGAGGCGCTGGTCTACGAACTGAACGTCGAAGCCACCCGTCTGGCCCGCGCCGCCTGCGACGCGACGACCGCGCAAACCCCGGACCGGCCACGCTTCGTCGCTGGCGTGCTGGGTCCGACCAGCCGCACGGCGACCCTCTCGCCCGACGTCAACGATCCCGGTTTCCGCAATGTCCACTTCGACGAACTGGTGGAGGCCTACACCGAGGCCACCCGCGGCCTGGTCGACGGCGGCGCCGACCTGATCCTGATCGAAACGGTGTTCGACACCCTCAACGCCAAGGCCGCCGTGTTCGCCGTCGAGCAGTTCGCCGAGGATCACGGGCTGCCCCTGCCCGTCATGATCTCCGGCACCATCACCGACGCCTCCGGCCGTACCCTGTCCGGCCAGACCGTCGGCGCCTTCTGGAACTCGCTGCGCCATGCCAAGCCCATCTCCTTCGGCTTCAACTGCGCGCTGGGCGCCAAGCAGTTGCGCCAGTACATCGAGGAACTGTCGAACCTTGCCGACACCCATGTCTCGGCCCATCCCAATGCCGGCCTGCCCAACGAGTTCGGCGAGTACGACGAATCGCCCGAGGCCATGGCCAGGGAGATCGCCGAATGGGCCGAACAGGGCTTTCTCAACATCATCGGCGGCTGCTGCGGCACCCGCCCGCCGCACATCAAGGCCATCCACGACGCGGTAAAGGATTGCCCGCCGCGCCGGGTACCGTCACCCGAGCCGCAATGTCGCCTGGCCGGACTGGAGCCGCTGAACATCGGCGCCGACACCCTGTTCGTCAACGTCGGCGAGCGCACCAATGTCACCGGCTCGGCCGTCTTCCGGCGGCTGATCCGCGAGGAAAGGTACGAAGAGGCGCTGGAGGTCGCCCGCCAGCAGGTGGAAAACGGCGCCCAGATCATCGACATCAACATGGACGAGGGCATGCTGGATTCGCAGGCCGCGATGGTGCGGTTCCTGAATCTGATCGCCGCCGAACCGGACATCGCCCGCGTGCCGGTGATGCTCGATTCGTCCAAGTGGGACATCCTCGAGGCCGGCCTCAAGTGCGTGCAGGGCAAGGGCATCGTCAACTCCATCTCGATGAAGGAGGGCGAGGACGCCTTCCTGCGCCAGGCCCGGCTGGTGCGCCGCTATGGCGCCGCGGTCATCGTCATGGCCTTCGACGAGGTTGGCCAGGCCGACACGGTGGCGCGCAAGGTCGAGATTTGTACCCGCGCCTACAGGCTCCTCACCGAAAAGCTGGACTTCCCGCCCGAGGACATCATCTTCGATCCCAACATCTTCGCCGTCGCCACCGGCATCGAAGAACACAACCGCTATGGGCTGGATTTCATCGAGGCGGTCAAGATCATCAAGGAGACCCTGCCCCACGCGCTGATCTCGGGTGGCGTCTCCAACGTCTCGTTCTCGTTCCGCGGCAACAATGCCGTGCGCGAGGCCATCCACGCCGTGTTCCTCTACCACGCCATCCGCAACGGCATGGACATGGGCATCGTCAACGCCGGCCAGCTGGCCATCTACGCGGACATCCCGGCGGAACTCCGCGACACCATCGAGGACGTGATCCTGGCGCGGCACGACGGCGCCACCGAACGGCTGCTGGAACTCGCCGACCGGTACCGCGAGGAGGGCGGCACGACGGAAAAAAAGGAGGACCAGGCCTGGCGCGCCTGGCCGGTCGCCAAACGGCTGGAACACGCCCTGGTCAAGGGAATCGACGAATTCATCGAGGCTGATACCGAGGAAGCCCGCCAGCAGTTCGAGCGGCCCCTGCATGTCATCGAGGGCCCGCTGATGGACGGCATGAACGTCGTCGGCGACCTGTTCGGCGCCGGCAAGATGTTTCTGCCGCAGGTGGTGAAGTCGGCCCGGGTCATGAAGAAATCGGTGGCCTACCTGATGCCGTTCATGGAGGCGGAAAAGGCGCTGAATCCCGCGCCGAAGTCCAACGGCAAGATCCTCATGGCCACCGTGAAGGGCGACGTCCACGACATCGGCAAGAACATCGTCGGCGTGGTGCTGCAATGCAACGGCTTCGACGTGGTCGACCTGGGCGTGATGGTGCCCTGCGAGAAGATCCTGGATGCCGCGCGCGAGCACCGGGTGGACATCATCGGCCTCTCCGGCCTCATCACCCCGTCGCTGGACGAGATGGTGCATGTCGCCAGGGAGATGCAGCGCCTGGGTTTCGCCATCCCGCTGCTGATCGGCGGCGCCACCACCTCGCGGGCGCACACCGCGGTCAAGATCGAGCCTCACTACCAGGCCGGCCCGACCGTCTACGTGACCGACGCCTCGCGCGCCGTCGGCGTCGCCGGCAGCCTGCTGAGCGAGGACCTGCGCAATGACTATGTCGCCCGCATCCGCCGGGAATACGAGGAGGTCCGCGTCCACCACGGCGGCCGCAAGGCCAGGGCGCCCCTGCACGACATCGCCGCCGCCCGCGCCAATGCCTTCCGCGCCGACTGGACCGGCTACGCCGCGCCCCGGCCCGGATTCCTGGGCGTGCAGACCTTCGACCGCTACCCGCTGGCGGAACTGGTCGACTTCATCGACTGGTCGCCGTTCTTCCACACCTGGGAGCTGGCCGGCAGCTACCCGAAAATTCTGGACGACGAGATCGTCGGCGAGCAGGCCCGCGCGCTGTATGCCGATGCCCGGGCCATGCTGGAGACCCTGGTCGCGGACGAGTGGCTCACCGCGCGCGCCGTGCTGGGTTTCTTCCCGGCGGCGCGGGTCGGGGACGACATCCAGCTGTATGAGGACGAAAGCCGCCAGCGCCCGCTCGCTGTCCTGCACCACCTGCGCCAGCAGTCCGTCAAGCCGCCGGGCCAGCCCAACTATGCGCTGTCCGACTTCGTCGCGCCGCAGGAGAGCGGCATCGCCGACTACGTCGGTGGCTTTGCCGTGACCGCCGGCATCGGCATCGAGGAACACCTCGACCGCTTCGCCGCCGAGCATGACGACTACAGCAGCATCCTGCTCAAGGCGCTGGCCGACCGGCTGGCCGAGGCCTTCGCCGAGTGCCTGCACCGCCGCGTGCGCCGTGAATTCTGGGGCTATGCCCCGGACGAAGCGCTGAACAACGAGGCCTTGATCGAGGAGGCCTATCGCGGCATCCGCCCGGCCCCCGGCTATCCCGCCTGCCCCGACCACACCGAGAAGGCGACGCTGTTCCGCCTGCTCGAGGTGGAATCGCGCAGCGGCATCCACCTGACCGAGTCCTTCGCCATGACCCCGGCCTCCTCGGTCAGCGGCTGGTATTTCAGCCACCCGGCGGCGCGCTATTTCAACGTCGGCAAGATCGGTCGCGACCAGGTCGAGGATTACGCCCGCCGCAAGGGTCTGTCGCTGGCGGACATGGAACGCTGGCTGGCGCCAACCCTGGCCTACGAGCCGGACTGAGCGCCCATGCGGCGCCTGCTGCTCTACGGCACGGACGGCTGCCATCTGTGCGAGATAGCAGCGGACCGGGTGCGGCAGGCACTGCCGACCCGCGCCGATCCCGCCGCGCTGGAGCTGATCGACATCGCCGCCGACGATGCCCTGCTGGCGGGCTACGGGATGCGCATCCCGGTGCTGCGCCGCGCCGACGGGCGCGAGCTGGACTGGCCCTTCGGCGCGCAGGAGCTGGCCACCTTCCTGTCACCCGACTGAACGGCCCTGCTTTTTTTCGCAACCCCAATCGAACCGGAGACACGCATGAGCACGGTATTTCGAACCGAACAGGACAGCATGGGCGAGCTGAAGGTCCCCGTCGATGCGCTGTACGCGGCCCAGACCCAGCGCGCGGTGGAAAACTTTCCGGTCAGCGGACTGACCCTGCCGCCGGCCTTCATCCGCGCGGTAGCGCTGATCAAGCAATGCGCGGCGGAGGTGAACGCCCAGCTGGGCATGCTGGATCCGCAGATCGCCGACGCCATCCAGTCGGCCGCCGCCGAGATCGTCGAGGGACATCATCTCGACCAGTTTCCGGTCGATGTCTTCCAGACCGGCTCCGGCACCAGCACCAACATGAACGCCAATGAGGTCATCGCGACGCTGGCCGCCCGGGTTTCCGGACGGCCGGTCAGCGCCAACGACCACGTCAACATGGGCCAGAGCAGCAACGACACCATCCCCACCGCCATTCACCTGAGCGCCGCCCTGGAATGCAAGGGCAAACTGCTGCCGGCGCTGGATACCCTCGCCGATGCGCTGGAAACCCGGGCGCGCACGCTGGACGACGCGGTGAAGACCGGCCGCACGCACCTGATGGACGCCATGCCCATCACGCTCGGCCAGGAACTCGACGGCTGGGCCTTCCAGGTCCGCAACGGCAGCGCGCGCATCGAGTCGGCCCTGACCCGCATCCACAAGCTGGCCCAGGGCGGCACGGCGGTCGGCACCGGCATCAACGCGCACCCGGAATTCGCCCGGCGCATCGCCGCGGCGCTCAGCCAGAAGACCGGCATCGCGCTGGCGCCGAACGAGAACTTCTTCGAGAGCCTGAGCACCCAGGACGCGGCGGTGGAGCTGTCCGGCCAGCTCAAGACCGTCGCCGTGAGCCTGATGAAGATCGCCAATGACCTGCGCTGGATGAATTCCGGCCCGCTGGCGGGGCTCGGCGAGATCGAGCTGCCGGCATTGCAACCGGGCAGTTCCATCATGCCCGGCAAGGTCAACCCGGTGATCCCGGAATCGGTCGGCATGGTCGCCGCCCAGGTCATCGGCAACGATGCCACCATCACGGTAGCCGGCCAGTCGGGCGCGTTCCAGCTCAACGTGATGCTGCCGGTGATCGTCTACAACCTGCTGCAGAGCATCGAGCTGCTGGCCAACGCCGCCCGCCTGCTGGCGCAGAAGGCCATCGCCAACTTCACGGTACGGACCGACAACCTGGAACGGGCGCTGGCCCTGAATCCCATCCTGGTCACCGCACTGAATCCGGTGATCGGCTATCTGGAGGCCGCCAGGATCGCCAAGACCGCCTATCAGTCGCGGCGGCCGATCATCGAGGTCGCCGCCGAGATGACCGACATTCCCCGCGCCGAGCTGGAACGGCTGCTGAACCCGAAGGCTCTCACCGCGGGTGGCATCCAGGCCGACGGATGAGCCGCACCGGCCGCTCGCGGCGCCGGCTCCCGCTGGCGCTCCTGCTCGGCGGGCTGGGCCTCCCGGCCTGCCAGGCCCCGCCCGTGATCGAGCACCAGGCCAGGCTGACGGAGATCGTCCGGGTCGAACCCGGCATCCGGCTCGATCTCCGCTACGCCACCCCCCGCAACTTCACTGGCTGGCCGCTGTACCCGGTCGCCCGGGCCTACCTGCTGCCGGCAGCGGCCGCGGCCCTGGGCCGCGCGCACCGGAGCCTCGCCGCCGAGGGCTACGGCCTCTTGGTCTACGACGCCTACCGGCCCTGGCACATCACCAAGGCGCTATGGGACGCGGCGAGCGAGTCCGACCGCCGGCAGGGCTATGTCGCCGATCCGGATACCGGCTCGCGTCACAACCGCGGCTGCGCGGTGGATGTCGGTCTCTACGACCTGACGACCGGGCGGGAAGTCCCCATGCCCAGCGCCTTCGACGACTTCAGCGTGCGCGCCCATGCGGACTGGCCGGGTGCAAGCCCGGCAACCCGGCGCACCCGGGCGCTCCTGCGCCAGGCCATGGCGGCCCAGGGCTACACCGTGCTGGCCAACGAGTGGTGGCACTTCAACTACCGGGATTGCGATCGCCAGCCCCTGCTGGATATTCCCCTGACACGCGCCGGTCAGGCGTCTCCCTGAGCGGGCCGGCCGGGGTGGCGGCCGGCTGCGATTCCGTCCACGCCCGCGCCAGCCCCTCGCGGACGGTATCGACGATCGCCTGGTAATCCAGGCAACTGGTCGCCGCCAGCTCGCGGCGGAGGGCGCTCACCTCGGGCAGTCGCCGCAGCGCGGCATACAGACCGCCGAGGTAGACGAAATCCAGCCGCAGCAGCCGGGTCAGCGCCTGCACGGCATATCCCGGAATCACCTGCCGCAAGGCCTCCGGCGAGAGATGGATCCACTCGAACAGGAACTTGTTGCGGCGACCGATGCGCTGGATGCGCGCGGCCCGCACGTGCCGCTTGATGGAGGAATCGCTGTGGTCGTGGACGATGCGGCAGCCCGGCTCGAACAGGCTGCGCCAGCCGCGGCGCCAGGCCCGCAGTCCCAGGTCGATGTCCTCCCAGTAGAACGGCTGGTAGATGGGATGGAAACCGCCCAGGGCCTGGAAGCGCGACTTCCTGACCGCCATCGAGCCGCCGGAGGCGAACAGGGTCGGCACCGCCCGATCCGGCAGGCGTCCGCCCAGTTTCAGTGGCCGCAGGCGCCGGCGGCGGATCTCGTAGCCGCGCCAGGATTCGTCGGTGGGGCGCCCCTGTCCGTCGACGATCAGCGGCGCGACCGCGAACACATCCGGCGCCTGCAGGTGCCGGATCAGCGGAGCGATGAAATCGGCGTCCGGCCGCACGTCGGAGTTGAGCAGCACCAGGCACTCGTTCGCCGCCACCTCGACCCCGGAATGCACGGCCTCGGCAAAACCGCGGTTGACGGCATGCTGCACCAGCCTGACGCCGGGAAACTCGCGCGTCAGCCGCGCCACGCTGTCATCCGTCGAGCCATCGTCGACGACGATGATCTCGCAGTCGCCGGGATAGTGCGCGGCGGCGGCCAGCACAGCCGGCAGATTGGCGCCCAGCAGCCGGGCACCGTTGAAATTGGGAATGACGAGGCTGACGGCCGGCAGGATCGCATCAGGCATGGCGCGGGATTGTGCGGATATGGCAGAAGCTGGCCCCGATCAGCAGGCTGAGGGGATGAAAATGATGGCGGGCGAAAAACGGCAGGGTCAGGAAGCCCACCACCAGGAAGCCGGCCCAGGCAGCCAGCAACGCCAGGCCCCGGCGCCGCTCCGGCAATGTCCGGCTGTCGCGGATGGCGCGCGCCAGCCCCCGATAGCCCAGCGCGAAGGCGGCAAGGAGCAGCGTCAGCCCCAGCAGCCCATGGCTGTAGAGGATTTCCAGGAGGAAGTTGTGCGGGAAGACAAAATCCTTGACATGACGGAGGCTGGAATAGGCCTGGTAATCCCGGTAATAGGCGCCGAAGCCGTGGCCCAGCCACCACTGCAGCGGCGTGCTGGACAGTTGCAGAGGGATGAACTCCCGCCACAGCACCCAGCGCTCCTCCTGGTCGATATGGACGAGGAAATCGTCGATGCGATCCGCGAAGCCGAACCCGCCGGAGGCATAGAGTCCCGCCGCCAGCAGCAGGCTGAACCCGGCCAGCCGCCAGCCGAGGCGCGGTGACAGATGCGGCACCAGGGCCAGCGGCATGCAGAACAGGGCCAGGTAGCCGGGCCGCGAATGGGTCAGCAGCAGCATCGCCAGATCCACCACCAGGGCCAGCACCAGCAGCCAGCGGACCCGGGCGCGCAGGGCCAGGGCCAGACAGGCGAGCGGCGGCAGCACCAGTACCGCATAGGCCGCCATGTAGTGGATGTTGCGGTAGAGGCCGCGCGGCCCGTCGTGGTTGCCGCGGGAACCGAGCAGGTCGGCGACGCCCTGGGTGGCGACAAACACCAGCAGCAGCAGGATCATCGCCGTACGGTGATCGAAGCGCGCCGACACGCGCGGGGGCAGCAGGGTCATGGCCGTCGCCATCACGAGCCCGCCCAGCAGGATGGCAGGCTCGTGCCCCGGGCTCGGCTGGACCGCCATCGTCACGCCCAGCACCAGGAACACCAGTCCCGCTCCCCACAGCCAGACCAGCGGCCGCGGCAGCCGCAGGCGGGCCGGCTCGCCGATGCCGATCAGCAGCAGGGCGGCCGCTGTCACCTGCTGGCTCAGGACATAGGTGCCGCGGTTGGTCAGCAGCGACAGGGCAAAGCCATAGACCCCCAGCAGCAGCAGACGATTGCCGAGCGCCGTCGCGGCCGGCCGGCAGGCGGAACAGGAAAGCGGAAAACGGCTGCCGGACATGACGCGCAACGGACCCCCGGGAAAAGCCCGGCATTATACGGCCGGCCCACCGGGCGCGAGGGAAACCCCATGGCGGACCGGCTTCGCTACAATAGTCCACCCCCGTGTCGCGGCCGCCGACCCTCCGTCCCGATCCCCATGCCTGCCGATGAAGATCGCAACATGTCCGCGACAAGCGCCACATCACGCCGCCCGGCCGGCTCATCCGCCGACCGTCAGCCTCAGGGCATACCCGACATGAGCACCGACCTGGCCATCTTCTTTTCCACCTCGGGCCACAGCGGCGTCGACCGGCTGGCGCAGAATCTGGTGCCGGCCCTGGCCAGGCGCGGCTATGCCGTCGACGTGCTGAAGGTCCGCAAGCACGGCCCCTATCTGGACAGCCTGCCCGAGGGCGTGCGGGTCATCGACCTGGGCACGGCGCATACCTATTCCAGCCTGCTGCCGCTGGCCCACTACCTGCGCCGCCACCGGCCGAGGACGCTCTATTGCGACAAGGATCGCGTGAACCACACCGCGATCCTCGCCCATGCCCTGGCCGGATCGTCCAGCTACCTCGCCGTCGGCACCGGCACCACGCTGTCGATCGACTGCGCCCAGCGCGGCCTGCTGCATCGCGTCAAGACGCGGTTTTCCACCGGCCGGCTGTACCGCTATGCCGACAATGTCATCGTCACCTCCCGGGGTGTGGCGGACGACATGGCCGCCTATACGGGCCTGCCACGCCGGCACATCTCGGTCGTGCCCTGCCCGGTCGTGCCGGCCGCGGCATTCGAAGGCCGTTTCGGGACGCCCGACCACCCCTGGTTCGGCGACGGCGGACCGCCGATCATCATGGGCCTCGGCGAACTCTGTGCCCGCAAGGACTTCGTCACCCTGATCCGCGCCTTCGCCCGGCTGCGCGAGCGCCTGCCCTGCCGGCTGATGATCCTCGGCCGGGGACAGGATCGCGAACGCCTGCTGGCGACGGCGCACGCGCTCGGTGTCGCCGAGCAGCTGGCGCTGCCCGGCTTCGTCGAGGCACCCCATGCCTGGCTGGCCCAGGCCAGCCTGTTCGCCTTCACCTCGCTGCTGGAGGGGCTCGGCTTCGCCCTGATCGAGGCGCTGGCGGTCGGCATTCCCTCGGTCTCGACCGACTGCCCCAGCGGCCCGCGGGAAATCCTGCACGATGGCGACTACGGACCGCTGGTGCCGGTGGGCGATCACGAGGCGCTGGCCGCCGCCATGGCCGAGGTGCTCCGGTCGCCCCTGCCGAAGGCCAGGCTGCAAGAGGCCGCCCGGCCCTACGAGATCGAGAACGCCACCAGCGCCTACATCCAGGCACTGCATCTGGACCAACCCGCCCGCCGGCCGGAACCCTTGCCGCGTGACTGACATCGTCACGCCGAACGGGGCGCGTCGCCTCCGCATCGTGTTCTTCTCGCCCTCCTTCGGCGACGGCGGCGTCGAGCGCGACACCGTCAACCTGGCCAACGGCTTCAGCGCCCTGGGCTATCCGGTCGCCATCCTGCTGCGGCAGACCGAGGGGGCGTTCCAGTCGCAGCTTCAGTCCGGCGTCGAGCGCATTCGGCTGCCAGGCGGCCGGCCCGAAGCCAGTGGCCAGGCGCTGGCCGACTACCTCGGCGCGCATGCGGTGGCGGCCGTCATCAGCGCCAACGATGCCGACGATCGCATCGCCGTGCGCGTCAAGGCACAACTCGCGGACCGCAGCGGCGCGCGCTTCTACATCCGCGTCGGCACCGCCATCGTCAGCCGCCTGCGCGAGGATCGCCTGCACTGGCTGACCGGCGGCTTCCGCCGCCGACAACTGGCACGGCTGTTCCTGGCCTGCGACGGCGTCATTACCACGTCCACCGGCGCAGCGCGGGAAATCGTCGCGGAACTGGGCATTCCGCCGGCGCGTGTGACGGCGATACCCAACCCCACGCTCACCGCCGATGTCGAGCGGCTGGCCGCCGTCGAACCCGGACATCCCTGGTTCGCCGCCGGCCAGCCACCGGTCATCATGGCCCTGGGGCGGCTGGCGCGGGTGAAGGACTACCCGACCCTGATCCGCGCCTTCGCGCAGCTGCGCGCCGAGCGCGCCTGCCGGCTGCTGATCCTCGGCCGGGGGCGGCAGCGCGACCGGCTGCTTCAGCTGGCCACGCGGCTCGGGGTCGGCGAGGATGTCGACCTGCCGGGCTTTTTCGACAACCCTTACGCCAGCCTGCGGCGCGCCAGCCTGCTCGCTGTCAGTTCGCTGCGCGAAGGGGGACCGATCGTGCTGATCGAAGCGCTGGCGCTGGGCATCCCGGTGGTGTCCACCGACTGCCCGACCGGCCCGCGCGAGATCCTGCAGGACGGCCGCTACGGCCGGCTGGTGCCGCCGGGCGATCCGGCCGCGCTGGCCGCGGCCATGCGCGAGACGCTGGACAACCCGCCGGATGCGGCCCTGCTGCGACAGGGCGCCGCTCCCTATACCCAGGCCGACAGCTGCCGGCGGCACTTGCAAGCCATGGGCCTGGCACCAGTCTGAGGCGCGGCGCGGCTTGCGCCGGAAGAAGCGTGACGGTAAGGTGCGCGCTCCCCGATTCTGCCCCACGATGAAGCCTCCTTCTCCCTTGCGTGTTTCCCTGTCTGACGTTCCCGGGCGGGTCCGTGGCCTGGCCCGGACGCTGTGCCTGCTGGCCCTGGGCGGACTCGTCGCCGGCCCCGTGCCGGCCGGCGCCGATACCCAGAAGTCTTCGACCGCCCCCAGCGCCAGGCAGGCGCCGGCCGTCCAGCCACGCTTCGTGGTCGTCATCGATGCCGGCCATGGCGGCAAGGATGGCGGCGCCCAGGGCCCGCGCGGCACCCTGGAGAAGGATGTCGTGCTTGCCGTGGCGCGGCGGCTGGCCAGACAGCTAAACCGCGAGCCCGGCATGCGCGGCATCCTGGTGCGCGCCGACGACCGCTTCCTCAACCTGCGCCAGCGGGCCGAGATCGCCCACCGGGCCCGTGCCGACCTGTTCGTCTCGCTGCACGCGGACGCCTATGCCGACGGCGAGGCCAGCGGTTCCTCGGTCTACATCCTGTCCGAATCGGGTGCCAGCAGCGAGGCTGCCCGCTGCCTGGCCGACCGCGAGAATGCCGGCGAGGTGGGCGGCGTCGATCTCAGTACGCAGGACGCCGTGCTGGCCTCGGTGCTGGTGGACCTGTCCAAGAACGCCAACATCGAAGCCAGCGAACGCGCCGCCGGCCAGGTACTGGGAGCCTTGCAGCAGGAATTCCGCCTGCACAACCCGGGCGTGCAGAAGGCCGGCTTCGCCGTGCTGAAATCGCTGGACGTGCCGTCCCTGCTGGTGGAGATGGCCTTCATCTCCAATCCCGACGAGGAAGCCCGGCTGCTGGACCCGAAGCAGCAGGAGCGCCTGGCGGGCGCGCTGTACCGGGGCATCCGCCAGCATGCCGCCACGCTCGGCCGGCTTCCCCCGGACCCCGCCGGCGCAGCGACGTCCGCCGGGCGCGACAATCCCGAACCGACCCGAACCTCGTCGATACCCTGAGCGATACCGCCACCGGATCGCCGGCGATCCGCCACGGATAGGCGCCCGGCACCGATTCGGCGATACTGCCCACTCCGGCGGCAGGGCCGCCACCGACCTTCGAGGTGATCCATGTCGCACCGTGGTCTGCTGCTGCTTGCCGGCCTGGCCTGGCTCCTGAGCCAGACATCGGGCGCCGCCCCCCTCCCGGCCACCGCCATCCCGGACGCGCTGAAACCCTGGCAGGACTGGGTACTGTGGCCGGAGCGCAACCTCGGCTGCCCGGCGCTCACGGACCACGCCGGGATGCGGCCCTGCGTCTGGCCCGGCCGGTTGCGCCTTGATCTCGACGGGCGCGGCGGGCGCTTCGAGCTGGCGCTGGCGGTCTATGCCGAGCAGCAGGTGGCGCTGCCGGGCGACACCGTGCACTGGCCCCAGGCGGCGACGGCCAACGGCCGGCCGCTGCCGGTTGTCGAGCGGGATGGCCTGCCGTATGCCTCGCTGCCGCCCGGCACCCACTATCTGTCGGGTCGCTTCCGCTGGGACCGGCTGCCCCCCACCTTGGCCCTGCCAGCGGGATCGGCGCTGATCGACCTGAAAGTGCACGGGAGGCCGGTGGACTTCCCCACCCTCAACGAACAGGGCCAGCTCTGGCTCGCGCCGGCGGCGGACGAACCGCCGGCCGCGGCCTCGGACACGCTGCATGTCGCCGTGTTCCGCCGCCTCGACGACGGCGTGCCGGTCCGGGTACTGACCCATGTCGACCTCGATGTCGCCGGCAAAAGCCGCGAGATCGCCCTGGCCGGCGCACTGTTGCCCCAGGCCGTAGCGATGCGGCTGGACAGCCCCCTGCCCGCGCGCCTCGAGCCGGACGGTACCCTGCGGCTGCAGGTCCGACCGGGCCGCTGGTCGCTGGAACTCCTGGCCCGCTATCCCGGCGGCATCACCGAGTTCCCGCGCGCCGCAGCCGGCGAAGCCTGGCCGACCGAGGAAATCTGGTCCTACCGGGCCGACCGCGCCGTGCGCCTCGCCGAGGTCGCGGATGCCGCCACCGTCGATCCGCGCCAGACGCAACTGCCGGAGGACTGGCGCGACCTGCCGGCCTACCGGCTGGAAGCCGGCACGGTGCCGCGGCTGAACGTCCTGCGGCGCGGCGATCCGGAACCGGAGCCGGACCGGCTGACCCTCAGCCGCAGCCTGTGGCTGGATTTCGACGGCGGCGGCTACACGGTGGCTGACCACATCGGCGGCCAGATGACTCGGGACTGGCGCTTGAACGCCGGTGCCGGGCTGCGGCTCGGCCAGGTGCTCCTGAATGGCGAGCCGCAGCCCATCACTCTCGACCCCGCCGGCGGCGAGCGCGGCGTCGAGGTCCGCCGCGGCGACCTCGACCTCCATGCCGACAGCCGCCTGCCGGCGGGCCAGACGCTGTCGGCGACCGGCTGGCGCAAGGATTTCCGGTCGCTGCGGGCCGAGCTCAACCTGCCGCCGGGCTGGCGGCTGGTCACCGCCTGGGGCGTCGATGAGGCCCCAGGCGCCTGGATGACGGCCTGGACGCTGCTGGACTTCTTCGTCGTGCTGACCCTCGGCCTGGCGGCCGGCAAGCTGTGGGACTGGCGCGCGGGACTGCTGACCCTGTTGACCCTGACGCTGATCTGGCAGGAACCGGGGGCGCCGCGTTTCGCCTGGGTCAACCTGCTGGCCGTGGCCGGCCTGCTGCGGGTACTGCCGGCCACGGCGGCAGGCGGTGCGCGGGCGGCGACGATGCGCCGCTGGGTGCAGGGTTACCGGCTGCTGGCGGTGGTCGTGCTGGCGCTGATCGCGATCCCGTTCCTGGGCCAGCAGCTGCGCCTGGGCCTGTATCCGGCGCTGGAACATCCCTACGGCGCCCCGGGCCTGGCGACACCCGAGGTTGCCCGAGCGCAGGCTGCCGGCGAGGTGGCCTCGGCGCTGGCGGAAAACCGGGATGAAAGCATGCCGGACAGTCCGCCGGCGGCGCCGGCGATGAAGGCCGCCGGCCCGACCGCGCCGGCGCCCGAACCGGTCGCGCTGGGCGTCGACCGCATCGACCCCGATGCCCTGACCCAGACCGGACCCGGGCGGCCGGCATGGACCTGGAACCGCATCGCCCTGGTCTGGAAGGGGCCGGTCCAGCAGGACCAGAACCTGACGCTGGTGCTGGTTTCGCCGGCCATGAACCTGTTCCTCAATGGGCTGCGCGTCCTCCTGCTCGCGGCACTGGCGGCCCTGCTGATCCGTGGCGATGCGCCCTGGCCACGGTTCCGGCTGCGTGCCGGGCAGACCGCAGGACTGTTGCTGCTGATGCTGTTCCTGCCCCGGCCGCACGCCGCCGAACTGCCAACTCCGGAGCTGCTCAACGAACTGCGGAACCGGCTGACCGCCCCGCCCGCCTGCGCGCCCCGCTGCGCCGATATCCCGCGCATGACGGTGAGTACCGGGCCACGCACCCTGAACCTGCAACTCGACATCGATGTCGCCGCTCCGGTCGGCGTGCCCTTGCCGGCGCAGCCGGGGTGGTGGCTGCCATCGCAGGTGCAGGTCGACGGCAAACCCGCCACCGCCCTGCTGCGCGACGAGGAGGGGCGGCTCTGGCTGGCGCTGGAGCCGGGCCGGCACCGGGTCGCACTCGGCGGTGGCCTGCCCGCGCAGGATCAGGTCGTGCTGCCCCTGCCCCTGCGGCCGCACCGGATCGAGACAGCCGGCAGCGGCTGGCGTATCGAGGGAGTCGGTGAACACGGCGTTCCCGAGGTGCAGCTGCGCCTGCTGCGGATCACCGGGGAGACGCCGTCCTCCCTGCCGGCGCTGGCCGCAGGCGAGCCGCTGCCGGCCTTTCTGGAGGTGGAGCGAACCCTGGCGCTGGGGCTCGACTGGCGCGTCGTCACCCGGGTGCGCCGCCTGACCCCGCCCGACAGCGCGGTGACGCTGGAAATCCCCCTGTTGCCGGGGGAATCGGTGCTGACGGCCGACCTTCCGGCTGCCGGCGGCCATGTCCGCTTCAGCCTGCCCGCCGGCGAGACGGAGGGCGGCTGGACTTCGTCGCTGGCGCGACAGGCCACCCTGACGCTCGCCGCGCCGGATACCGGGCGCTGGTCCGAGGTCTGGCGCCTGGCCATCGGGCCCCGCTGGCATGTCGCCAGTTCGGGCATCGCCGTGGTCCACCATCGCGCGCCCGATGGCCACTGGCAGCCGGAATGGCGGCCCTGGCCCGGCGAGCAGGTCACGCTCGCCATCACCCAGCCGGCCGGGGCGCCCGGCGAGACCCTGA
This sequence comes from Methyloparacoccus sp. NF-16, assembly GCF_056880625.1. Classification (NCBI taxonomy): domain Bacteria; kingdom Pseudomonadati; phylum Pseudomonadota; class Gammaproteobacteria; order Methylococcales; family Methylococcaceae; genus Methyloparacoccus; species Methyloparacoccus sp. NF-16. The sequence continues at coordinate 1,940,044 of NZ_CP174130.1, forward strand.
CCATCGATGGCAGCGAACTGCGGCTGCGGCCGGGCAAACGGGCCACGCAAGCCTCGCTGAGCCTGAACTTCCACAGCTCGCAGGGCGGCCAGCTGCCGGTGACCCTGCCACCCGGCGCGCAGCTGCAAGCCGTGGCGATCGACGGCCTGGCCCAGCCGATCCGCCAGGACGGCCGCACCGTGCGCCTGCCGGTGCATCCGGGCCGGCAGACGGCCCGGCTCGACTGGGCCAGCCAGGATGGCATCCGCACCGTCTTCCCGGTACCGGACATTCGCCTGGGCCAGCCCAGCGTCAACGCTACCGTGCATGTCGAGATGAGCCCGGACCGTTGGATCTGGCTGCTGGGCGGGCCGCGCATGGGCCCGGCGGTGCTGTTCTGGAGCGTGCTGGCGCTGCTGGTGCTGCTGGCCTTCGGACTGTCGAGGCTGCCGCATAGCCCGGCACGCTTCGGCGAATGGGCGCTGCTGCTGGTCGGGCTGAGCCAAGCCTCGGTCAGCGGCGGCCTGGCCGTTGTCGGCTGGCTGCTGGCGCTCGCCTGGCGGGAAAGGACGCCGTTGCCGGCCGGCAGCCGTACCCTGCGGTTGACGCAGACCGGCCTGATCCTGTGGTCGCTCGTGGCGCTCGCCACACTCACCGGAGCCGTCGCCGAGGGTCTCCTGGGCCTGCCGGCCATGCAGATTGCCGGCAATCAGTCGCAGGCCCAGGATCTGGTCTGGTACCTGGATCGCAGCCCGGAAACCCTGCCGCGACCCTGGGTGCTGTCCGTACCGCTGTGGGTCTATCGCGGCCTGATGCTGGCCTGGGCCCTGTGGCTCGCCAACACCCTGCTGAAGTGGCTCCGATGGGGCTGGAACTGCCTGATGGGTGACCCCATCGCGACGGCAGAACCGTGATCCGGCCGGCGGGGCCGGAGCCGGGAGGCACGGACCAGCCATGCGGCGGCGGCTTGAAGACGGCCGCCGGCATCCCCAACCCGCCATGCCTCGGTGCCGCCTCGCCCGGCAACGTAAACTATCGCCATCCGGCCGACCGACCGACCGAGGTCCGCCAGGCCGTTCCAAGAACCCGCCGGGGGGCAGTTCCTCCGCGCCCCCCGATCGTCCAGGAGTCCAGCCGTGTCCATGTCTGCCCGTATCCCCATGATTGTCCTGCTGGCTGCCGGCATCGCCGCCTGCGCCACCAACAAGATCACCGGCCGCACGCAGGCCATGCTGGTCAGCGACGAATCGGCCGCGCAGCAATCCAGCCAGGCCTATGCCCAGCTGATCGGCGAGGCCGCGCAGAAGCGCCTGCTGGATGACGACACCTACGAGCTCAACCGCATCCAGTCGATCGCCAAACCGCTGATCCAGCAGGCGGTCAAACTGCGACCGGAAGTCCAGAACTGGCGCTGGGAGGTGCACGTCCTGAAGAGCGACGAGATCAATGCCTGGTGCATGGCCGGCGGCAAGATGGCGGTCTACACGGGGCTGTTGCAGAAGATCCAGCCGACCGACGACGAACTGGCGGCCGTCCTCGGGCATGAGATCTCGCATGCCCTGCTCTCGCACCAGGCCGAGAAACTGTCGCGGGCGCAGATGCAGAAAGCCGGGCTCACGGCGGGCGTGCTGGCGGGCGCCATGTTCGGCGTCAATCTCGGCAACCTGGCTTCCATCGCCGATTCGGTGGCCACGCTGGGTCTGCAACTGCCCAACAGCCGCGAGGCCGAGAGCGAGGCCGACCAGGTCGGCATCGAGCTGGCGGCCAGGGCCGGCTTCAATCCGAACGCGGCGGTAACCCTGTGGGAAAAGATGATCCGCTTCGGCAGCGGCGGCACGCCGGACTGGCTGAGCACCCACCCGAATCCGGAGTCGCGCATCGCCGCCATGAAAGCCCGGGCGCAACAGTTGATGCCGGTCTACGAGGCGGCCCGCCAGGGCGGCGCCAGCGCAGCGCCCACATCACCCGCGGCGGCGGTGCAGACCCGTCCGCTGAACTAGCCCGGGATCAGACCGGATCGCCCGGCCTTTCCCGGGCATTGTCGAGCAGATCGAAGAACAGCTGCTCCAGCCGGTTGGCGGCGTTGCGCAGCGCCATCACGCGGACGCCGATGGCGGCCAGCGCGTCGAACAGTGCATGCACGCCGACCTCGGTCGGCACCTCGGCCGACAGCGTGCGCTCGTCGATGCGCTCCAGCCGCATCGCCGCCAGTTCCGGCAGGACCGCGAGCGGGCGGTCCAGTTCGAGGATGTAGCGGCTGGCGTGCAGCCGTGCCAGCAGGCTGTCCATGGCGGCGTGCTCGACGATCCGCCCATGGTTGATGATGGCGATGTGGCGGCAGAGATTCTCCGCCTCCTCCAGGTAATGCGTGGTCAGGATGATGGTGGTGCCCTCGCGGTTGATGCGCGTCAGCAGCTCCCACATGGACCGGCGGATCTCGATGTCCACGCCGGCGGTCGGCTCGTCGAGGATCAGCAGGCGCGGCGAGTGCACCAGCGCCCGTGCGATCATCAGGCGCCGCTTCATGCCGCCGGACAGGGTGCGCGACACGCTGTGACGCTTGCCCCACAGTCCCAGCTGGTCCAGGCAGTTTTCCGCCCGCTCCCGCGCCTCCCGCCGGGGGATGCCCTGATAGCCGGCATGGTTGGCGACCACGCTGAGCACGGTCTCGAACTGGTTGAAGTTGACTTCCTGCGGCACCAGACCGATCAGCCGCTTGGCGGCGTCGCGCTGGCGGTCCAGATCGAGCCCGAAAATCTCCACCCGCCCCGCCGTCTTGTTGACCAGCGAGCTGATGATGCCGATGGTGGTGGACTTGCCGGCGCCGTTCGGCCCCAGCAGGGCGAAGAAATCCCCGGTGGCGACATCGAGATCGATACCTTTCAGGGCCTCCATGCCGTTGCGGTAGGTCTTGCGCAGTCCGCGCAAGGACAGGGCTTTCATCGTGGGTGTATTTCGCCGGGGGGATTTGCAACAATACTCGGGCAGCCGCCGGCGCCACGCGCACAGCGGCTTTTTTTCGCAAAGTTTAACGGATTTCCCGGCTCCGCCCGCCGGTTCCCGCAACCCGCCGCACCGCCATGACCCTGCCCAGCCAAGACAAACCCCGCCAGGTCGCCGCCGTCGACCTAGGCTCCAACAGCTTCCACATGATCGTCGCGGAACTGCGGGCCAACGAGATCGTGGTGCTCGACCGGCTGCGCGAAATGGTCCGCCTGGGCGCCGGCCTGACCCCGGACAACCAGCTCGGTGAGGACATCCAGCAACGGGCGCTGGAGTGCCTGGAACGCTTTGGTCAACGCCTGCGCCACCTGCCGCCCGGCAGCGTGCGGGCGGTGGGCACCAACACCCTGCGCGTCGCCCGCAACGCCGGGCCTTGGCTGCTGCGGGCCGAGCAGGCACTGGGCCACCCGATCGAGATCATCGCCGGCATCGAGGAGGCGCGGCTCATCTACCAGGGCGTCGCCGAGAGTCTGGCCCCCGACGGCAAGCGGCGCCTGGTGATGGACATCGGCGGCGGCAGCACCGAATACATCATCGGCGTCGACCGCACGCCGCTGCAGAAGGAAAGCCTGCGCATGGGCTGCGTCTCCATGAGCCTTGCCCACTTCGCCGACGGCCGCATCACCGCCAAGCGCTTCCGTCGCGCCGTGCTGGCGGCCGAGCGCGAGCTGGAACCGTTCCAGCATCTCTTCTGCAGCCACGAATGGGCCCAGGCCGTGGGCGCCTCCGGCACGCTCAGGACAACCCAGAAGCTGCTGCAGAACCGCGGCTGGAGCCGCGACGGCATCTCTGCCGAGGGCCTGCAACGGCTGGTCGACCTGGTGGTCGATGGCGGGCGCCTGAGCAGGACGCTGCTGCCGGACCTGGATCCCGAGCGCCACCCCAGCTTTCCCGGCGGTCTCGCCATCATCCAGGCGAGCTTCACGGCGCTGGGCATCCGGCACATGCAGATTTCCGACGGCGCCCTGCGCGAAGGCCTGCTGCACGACCTGCTGGGCCGCATCAACCATCAGGACATCCGCGAGCGCACGGTAGCGGCGCTGGCCACGCGCTACCACGTGGAAATGGAACACGCGCGGCTGATCCAGGACACGCTGGCCGACTGGCTGTCACAGCTGGAGCTGCTGCCGGAGCTGGACCGCGCCAGCGCCAGCCAGTGGCTGGACTGGGCCGCCCGGCTGCACGACATCGGCCGCGACATCGCCCACAGCGGCTATCACAAGCACGGCGCCTACATCCTCGCCAATGCCGACCTGCCGGGTTTCTCGACCCAGGATCAGCTGCTGCTGGCCACGCTGGTGCGGGCGCATCGCCGCAAGTTTCCGATCAAGCTGTTCAAGGAGCTTGCCGCACCCTGGGACGAAGCCGGCAAATGGCTGGCCGTCCTGCTGCGCCTGTCGATCCTGCTGCACCGCAGCCGCGCCCTGGTCGACCTGCCGAGCATCGGCCTGCGGATCGACAGATCCGCTGTCTGCCTGGAGTTCCCGCCCGGCTGGCTGGAGGCACACCCCCTGACCGTGGCCGATCTGGAGCAGGAGGCGACCTACCTGCAGGCCGCGGGCATCGCGCTGAGCTTCAGCTGAGGCGGCGCAGCAGGCGATACCAGACCATCCCCAGCCCCTCGTGGATGGCGTGATAGCTGTCTACCCAAGCCTGCGCATCGGGCAGGAAATCCAGCCAGTCCAACTCGACAGCACCCTCGCAGCCGGTGCCGGCCGGAATCACCTCCAGGCCCAGCCGCTCGAATTCCGGCGCGGCCCGCGGCAGATGCCAACCCTGGCTGACCAGATAGATGCGCTTCACACCCGCCGGCTCCAGGAGTCGTGCCGCGTTGCGGGCGTTTTCCCGGGTGGTGCGGGCGCGGTCCTCGACCCAGCGCACCGGCACCCCGAAATCCCTCACCAGCGTCTCGCGCATGGCCGCGGCTTCCGCCGGACGCCCCTCGGCCGCGCCACCGGTGACGAGGATGGGCAGCCCGGTATCGCGGTGCAGGCGCGCGCCGTGCCGCAGCCGTTCCAGCGCCAGCGGCTTGACCGCCGGCGCGCCCCCGTATTCGGGGGCAACCTCGCGGAGGCCGCCGCCGAGTATGACGATGGCATCGGCGGGTGCCGTCACCGGACGGCAGGCGTCGGTCTGCCAGGGCGCCAGGAGCACCCTGGCGATCGCCGGAATACCCAGCAGGATCAGGCCGGCGAGACTGCCCGCTAGCAGGGTCCGTCCCCAGCCGGGCCAGCGGGGCCACAACGCCAGGCCGGTCATCGCCAGCAGGGGCAGGTTGACCGGCGGCAGCCATGCCAGCCCGAGCAGCTTGCCGGCCACGAACCAGACACTATCCAGCACGCCAACCCCCGGTGCGCGGGGCATGCGCCGATGCCGGCATCGCGCTCAGGAGATGGCGAGCGCCGACGGGTCCGGCGCCAGGACGGCATCGCCCTTGTCACGGGCGGCCAGCTCGATGCCCTCGCTCTCCAGCAGGAACGCCAGCGCCTCCTCCAGCAGGGCCCGGGCTTCGGCCGTCATGGCGTGCAGGCGCGCATGCACGGCGGCATCCTGGGCATGGCGATGCTCGCAGGCAAGACTGTACTGCTCGAACGCACCCAGACGGGACACCAGTTCGACGAGATGGTGCGGACATTCGCAGGGCAGATGGATTTCCCGATTGGCGATCTCGGTCAGGGTCGCGGCATCGAAGCGGGGCGGCGCCACGGGGCGCGGCACAGCCAGGATGGCCGTCTCGGGCGGTGTCTCGGCGGCGACCGGCAGGCAGGCCCCCAGCAACAGCTCGGGGGTCAGTGGCGCCCGCAGCGTCTGGATTCCGCGCTGATGCAAGCGTTCGAGCACGGTTCTTGCCGAGAAGGCATAGACGACCACGATGCGGCGCGTCCGGAGCTGGGCCGGGAGTTCCAGCAGACGGCCGAGCCGATCGGCGGAAAGCGCCGGAAATTCGACGATGGCGATGTCGGCCTGCCGTTCCCGTCCCTCGCGCAGGAAGTCGGACCAGAGCGTATGAGCGGCACGGATGTCGAGGGCGGACAATGGCCCCGACCAGTGACGCAGCTGGTGCGGCAGGGCGTCGCCGTAGGCGATGACCGAGACACGGCGCCCGGCGTCAGGCTCCAGCCCCGCGGCGAGGAGGCCCTGCTGCTGGAACTCGGCATGCACCGCCAGCCGGCTGCGCAACTCCGCCTCGGGCAGGTGCACGATCGAGCCCACCGGCTCGCCGCGCTCGACCAGCTGCTTGATCAGCAGCAGCCGCGAGACATCCTCCCGCGTGTAGAAGCGCCGGTTCTGGGCCGAGCGCCGCGGACAGACGGCACCATAACGGCGCTCCCAGACGCGCAGGGTGTCCATGGGAATGCCGGTCAGCCGCGAGACGGTGCCGATGCCGAAGGAAGAACCCGTAATGGAGACAGTCAAGCGACCTCCGTTGAACAAAAACCACAGGATTCAGTCTGACGGCATGCTACGCAAAGTCATTGTCCTTGACAACAGATTGACAGGACCGGGCCAAGATGGGTTAATGATGGACAACATATGGACATGGCCCGCTGGATTGACAGCCAAGCGCAGACGGCGTGAAGCCGCTCTACCCGTTCTAGACAGGCAGGGATTGCCAGGATCGACAAGACGTTGAGGTTGCGGAGTTCATCTCCGCGTTTTTGGATACCAAAGAGGAAGAGACATGAAAGACATGACGAAGAACATCCTCCTGTGGGTCGTCATCGCGTTCGCGCTGCTGTCGATGTTCAATTACTTCAGTCCCCGGGGCAAGACAGACCCGGCCATGACCTACACCAATTTCATCGCCGCCATCAACCAGGGCAGCATCCGCCAGGTCAACATCGAGGGCGATGTGATCAGCGGCATGACCACCGATGGCGACCGCTTCATGACCTATAACCCGGGCGATCCCCACCTGGTCGACGACCTGCTGAAGAACCATGTGGACATCAAGGTCGTTCCCCCGGAACGTCCCTCCTTCCTGACCCAGCTGTTCATGGCCACCTTCCCCATGCTGCTGCTGATCGGCGTCTGGATCTACTTCATGCGGCGCATGCAGGGCGGTGCCGGCGGCGGAGCGATGAACTTCGGCAAGAACAAGGCCAAGCTGATCGAGGAGGACAAGGTCAAGGTCACCTTCGCCGATGTCGCCGGCTGCGACGAGGCCAAGGAAGATGTGCAGGAAATGGTCGACTTCCTGCGCGACCCGACCAAGTTCCAGAAGCTGGGCGGCATGATCCCGCGCGGCGCCCTCATGGTCGGCCCGCCCGGCACCGGCAAGACCCTGCTGGCCCGCGCCATTGCTGGCGAGGCCAAGGTTCCCTTCTTCTCGATCTCCGGCTCCGACTTCGTGGAAATGTTCGTCGGCGTCGGCGCCTCCCGCGTCCGCAGCATGTTCGAGGAGGCCAAGAAGCGCGCCCCCTGCATCATCTTCATCGACGAGATTGACGCCGTCGGCCGCCAGCGCGGTGCCGGCCTCGGCGGTGGTCACGACGAGCGCGAGCAGACCCTCAACCAGCTGCTGGTGGAAATGGACGGCTTCAGCGGCAACGAGGGCATCATCATCATCGCCGCCACCAACCGGCCCGACGTACTGGACAAGGCGCTGCTGCGTCCCGGCCGCTTCGACCGCCAGATCACCGTCGGCCTGCCCGACCTGCGCGGCCGCCAGCAGATTCTGGGCGTGCACATGAAGCGCGTGCCGGTGGCCGGCAACGTCGAGACCGAATGGCTGGCGCGCGGCACCCCGGGCTTCTCCGGCGCCGATCTGGCCAACCTGGTCAACGAGGCCGCCCTGTTCGCCGCCCGCCGCAACAAGAAGCAGGTGGAGATGGATGACTTCGAGAAGGCCAAGGACAAGATCCTCATGGGCGCCGAGCGCAAGACGGCGGTCATGAGCGAGGAGGAGAAGCTGGTGACGGCCTATCACGAGGCCGGCCATGCCATCGTCGGCCGGCTGGTGCCGGATCATGATCCGGTCTACAAGGTCAGCATCATCCCGCGCGGACGCGCCCTGGGCATCACCATGTTCCTGCCCGAGAAGGATCAATACAGCATGAGCAAGCAGAAGCTGGAAAGCCAGATTTCCAGCCTCTACGGCGGTCGCCTGGCCGAGGAAATCATCTTCGGCACCGAAAAGGTCACCACCGGCGCCCAGAACGACATCGAGCGCGCCACCCAGCTGGCCCGCAACATGGTCACCCGCTGGGGCCTGTCGGAGCGACTGGGGCCGCTGGCCTACAGCGAGGAGCAGGGCGAGGTCTTCCTCGGCCGCTCGGTCACCCAGACCAAGTCGGTGTCCGAGGAGACCGCGCACCTGATCGACGAGGAGATCCGCTCGGTGATCGACCGCAACTACGAGCGTGCCGATCGCCTGCTGCGCGAGAACCTCGACAAGATGCACCTGATGGCCGAGGCGCTGATGAAGTACGAGACCATCGACCGTCACCAGATCGACCAGATCATGGAAGGGCGCGTACCCAGCCCGCCGAAGGACTGGATCAACACGCCGCCGAGCAACGCCGGCAGCGAGGGCGGTTCGCCGTCCGAACCGGTCGAGATCGGCCCGATCGGCAAGGCTGCGACCTCGCACTGAGCCCCTGCCCGTCCCAGGCCCGCCGGAGCCCGCTCCGGCGGGCTTTTTCATGCCCGGCGCCCCGTTTGCCGGCGGCACCGGCAGCCGCCACGGTCAAACCGGTTAAAATGGCCGCCCCGAATCCACCGTGCCGCCATGTCCAAGTCCAACCGTCCCGAACCCGCCGCGACCGCCGTCCAGGACGAGGCCATGGCTGTCGCCCGCGGCATCCAGAAACCCGGACAGACCAAGGAGCAGACACGGCTGATCGCCCAGGGCATCGCCAAGGGGATCGAACAGTACAAGCGCCAGCAGAGCGCCAAGGCCCGGGAGCGCGACAAGGCCCGCAAGCGTCTGGACAAACAGCGTCACCAGGCAGCCGCCGGTCACGGCGCGCCCTTGCACGAGGATGCCGAAGACGGGCTGGCCTCCGGTTCCGATCCGGTCATGGCCCTCCGCGTGGCTGCCTGGCTGTTCACGCTGATGGCGCTGCTGCATGGGCTGCGCCTCCTGGCCGGCTGGCCGGTCGTCATCGCCGGCTGGAACGTTCCCGCGTGGCTGTCCGGCCTTGCCGTCCCGCTGCTCGCCACCCTGGCCTTCTGGCTTTTCCGCGGCGCCCGCCGCCTCCGCTAAACCCTCGGACCCACCCCCATGAAACTACTGTCCATCATCATCCTGGTCTTCCTGATCGCCAGCATGTCCTACCTGATGTTCGGCAAGCTCGGCATCCCCGACGGCGTGAGCGCGGTGCAGAACTTCGACGCCAAGCGGTTCGCCGGCACCTGGTACGAGATCGCCCGCCTGGACCATGGCTTCGAAAAGGGCATGAGCCACGTGACCGCCGACTACCAGCCCAGGGACGATGGCGGCTTCCGCGTCGTCAACAAGGGTTTCAACACCAAGACCGGCCACTGGGAATCCAACGAGGCCAAGGCCTTCTTCATCGATACGCCGGATGTCGGGCGCCTCAAGGTCTCCTTCTTCGGCCCCTTCTACGGCAGCTACAACGTCATCGACCTGGATCCGGAAAACTATCGCTACGCCATGGTGACCGGCCCCAATACCCGCTTCTTCTGGATTCTGTCGCGCGACAAGACGCTGGACAACCCGACCATGCAGCGGCTGGTACAGAAGGCCATCGGTCTCGGCTTCAAGCTGGAAAAACTGGTCTATGTGGACCAGAAGGACGAGACGGTGCCGGCACCGGGAGCGGCGCCGGCCGCGCCGGCGCCATGACAGCCCGCGCCGGGCGCCAGCCGGCAGCGCTCACACGCGGCTGACCCGACGCTCCCGCCAGCCGGCAACCAGCCCCGCGGCCAGCGCCAGCCACAGCAGGGCGGGCACCGCCCAGTAGGCGCGCTGGTAGACCGTGGGCGCCGGCACCCGCACGAAGGGCACGTCGTAGACGCCGGCCCAGGGCTCATGCAGCGGCGATTGCCGCAACACCTCGCCGCTCGCCAGGCCGACGGTCGAGATGCCGGTATTGGTGGCGCGCAGCACCGGTCGCCGCAGTTCCACCCCGCGCGCCAGCGTCATCATCATGTGCTGCCAGGGCTCCTGCCAGCTGCCGTACCAGGAATCGTTGGTGGTATTGACGATGAACTGCGCCCCGAGGTCGGCCAGGGCGCGGCTGAAATCGGGGAACAGGCTCTCGTAGCAGACCTGCGGCCCCATGCGCAGCCCGTTCCACTCCAGCAGCACCGTGGGCCCCGGCCCGCGCGCGAACTGCCCGGTGGGCGGCAACCAGGAGCGGAGCTGCGGAAACCAGCTCTCCCCGGGGATGTACTCGCCGAACGCCAGCAGCCGTGTCTTGCTGTAATGGGGCGGCACGACCTCGCCGTCCTGATCCAGCATGAACAGGGAATTGGTCAGCAGCCGTGAGGCGAAATCCACCCCGTAGGCGCCGGTCACCAGTGCCAGCCGGCGCTGGCGGAGAAACTCGCGCAATCTTTCGCTGTAGGGGCTCGGGTTGAGGTCTTCCCCCAGCAGGGCCGGAAAGGCGGTTTCCGGCCACAGGGCGAAATCGATCGGGCGCACCTCGCCCGCCAGTGCCGCACCGGTCGCCTTCAGGTAGCGGTCGAGAATGGCCTGCTGATAGCCCTTGCCGAGTTCGGCCGAGATTTTCTCGAAATTGCCGACATTGCCCTGCACCAGCAGCACCCGCAGCAGGCCATCCGGCTGCGGCAGGCGCTGCTTGAGCCACAGCCCGCCCAGATTCAGGAGCGTGAAAGCCACGACGACGCCCGCCAGCAGCCGGCGGCCCCGCGCCTCGCGCCGCTGCCGCCAGGCCAGCAGCAGCGGCCAGTTGGCCAGCAGCGTCGCCGCGCTGAGGCCGCTGAAGCCGACGATCTCGGCCCAGTGATACAGGGGCACCTGGCTGCCGTACCAGGAATAGCCGAAGTTCCAGTCGAACAGGGTCGGCGAATTGGCCTCGCAGAGCACCGTGATCAGAGCCATCAGCGCCAGCGACAGGCCGGGCCGCCAGCGGAAGCGGCGCTGCCCGAGAAACCACAGCAGCCCCGCCAGCGGCACGAACAGGTGCGCCAGCAGCGCGAACAGCAGCATCCCCAGTACGGCCACCGGCCAGTCCAGCTGGCCGAATTCGTGCAGCACGTAGGTAACCCAGTTGAAACCGATGAGGGTGAAGACGAACGCGGTCAGGAAGCCCCCCAGAACCACCTCCCGCCAGCGCGCCTGGCGTTGCCAGAACAGCCACAGCGGCACGAAGCAGAACAGCGAGGCCCAGGGCGGAAACGGAATGTAGCTGGTGCCGATGAACACGCCGGACAGGACCGGCAGCCACCAGTGACGGGCGGAGGGCTTCATGGGCTGGTACGCGAGAAACGGGGTTGTGTGCGGTTGCGTGCAGAGGCGGAAACGGGGCCTGAGGCCGGCAACCGGGCTGACGACCCCGGCTGCCGGAAGCGTGGCATGCGCCTGGTGCAGGCGTCGCCGGCCCTCAAAGCCGCTCGCGGACGATCGTCGCGATCTCCGCATCGTCGAGTTCCACCGGATTGGTCTTCATGCTCGCGCCGCGCGCATTGGCGACGATACGCGGCAGGTCCGGCTCGCCGACGCCGAAATGCGCCAGGCGCGGCAGGCGCAGGCGGACCGTCCACTCCGACAGGGTCTCCAGCAGCGCCGCCCGCGCCGCGGGCACATCCAGCCCCGGGCGGCCCACGAGCCAGCGACCGACATCGGCATACCTGGCCAGCGCCGGGGATGCCGGCGCGCGCGCCTGCAGGGCAGTCAGGTTGACCCCGGTCGCCGCCGCCAGCAGCGTGCCACAGACCACCCCATGCGGAATCGGGAACAGCGATCCCAGGGGCTGGGCCAGGCCATGCACCGAACCCAGTCCCGTCTGCGCCAGGCAGATACCGGACAGCAGCGCCGCATAGGCCATCCGCGCGCGGGCCTCGGCCGCCTCCGGACCGGCCTCGTACCAGGGCAGCAGGCCTTCGATCGCCGCCCGCAGGCCCGATTCCGCCAGGGCATCGGTCAGGGGATTGGCGCGCAGCGAGACATAGGCCTCCAGCAACTGCGTGAAGGCATCCATGCCATTGGCGGCAATCAGCTCGGGCGGACAGCCGGCCAGCAGATCGGGATCGACGATGGCATGCGTGGCCACCAGCCGATCGTCGCGGAACGACTTCTTGAAACCGTCGGCCCCCTGGCGCGTCAGCACCGCGTTGCGGGTGGCCTCGGAACCGGTGCCCGCCGTGGTCGGGACGGCGACAAAGGGCGTTGCCGGCCCCCGGTAGGGCCGCTCGGGCCCGACCCCTTCCAGGTGCTCCATGACGCTGCTGCCCGGTTTCAGCAGGCCGGCGATGGCCTTGGCGGCGTCGAGGACGCTGCCGCCGCCGATACCGATCACGGCATCGATGCCGGCCGGACCCCAGATCCTGACGGCCTCGTCCACCGCCTCCGGGGCTGGCTCGCCGGTGATCCGCAACAGCTCCCATTCGAGGTCGCCTGCCTGCAAGGCGTGTTGCAGGGCTTCCCAGGACGGCGAAGAGACAAACGACTGTCCGCCGGTGACGATCAGGAGTCGATGCCCGAAGGCGCGGGCGATGTCGGGCAAGGCGGCCAGGCGCCCCGGGCCGAATTCGATGCGCGGCAGGCGGCCGATCGAGAACGGCTGCATGCCCTCAGCCCGCCGGGTAGAGGCCCTGCATGGGCACGCCCTGCCGCGGCCGGGCCATCATCTCGGCGACCGTATCGCGCCAGACGGCGTAGTGCGGCGTCTGCTTGTGCGCCGCCGCGTCCTCGGCGCTGGCATAGGCCTCATAGAGGATGAAATGCGTGACGTCGGCGGGATCCTGCAGCACGTCGAAGCGCCGGTTGCCGGGCTCCCGCACCGAGGCTTCATGGTTCAGCCGGGTCGCGGCCAGGAAGGCCGGAACCGATTCGGGTTTGACATGGACATGGACGAGGGTGACATGCATGGTGATGGCCGTTTGCTGGATGGGGTGTGTGACAACGGGGGGCGGAGACCCTGCGCCGGCGTGAGGGCTGCCGCCCGTCTCCCGGCACCCCGCCGGTGGGAAATGCCGGCCCTGGCCCGGTGTATCGCGGCGGCCGGAAGGACCCTGCCGAGGTGCGCCTGTGGGGCCGGTGAGACCGGCGCCTATTTTCGCCTACCTTGTCCCCTCAGGTCGAATGGCGGGACACGCCAGGCCGGCTTTCGCGTCCCGCATGGCGCGGGCGGAAGCCCGGCTCGGGTGGCCTCCGCACCCTGCGGGCAACATGCGGGGGAAACCGTCCGTCCCCTGCGGGCCGGCTGGCGAGGGCGCCCGCAGGGCACATGCGCGATGCGGGAACGATAGCGGCGCGAGGTTGCCGCGGGAAGACACCCGGGCTACGCGGCCCGGCGGGTTCGGGGATGGCGACGTCGCCCGGCTGGCGTGCGCTGCCGGACGAGTGCGCCGAGGCGTCGCTGCAGGCCTACTGCCTGACGCCGCTGGTGGTACCCGATACCGCGCCGTCCTGGGCCTGGAAGCGGCCGGCGTACATCTGCTTGTCGCGCGTCACCTGTACCTGGGCGGCCAGACCGCCGACGCTCAGGTTGATGTCCGCGCTACAGTTGCGGTTGACCTTGAAGGTACCCTCGGTGGCAATCTGGGGCGTGTTGAAGGTCACGAATTCGCAGTAGCTGCCCAGGTCCATGCGGACGTTTCCAGCCTTGTCGACCACCAGCCGGCACTGGCCGACGTGCGCACCCTCCTGGACGATGAAGGCCGACTGATAGGTGATCCAGGTTCCCCTCACATCCTGCTGGGTACAGACGGCGCTGGCCGGCCCGCTCAGCAGCAGGGCGGCAGGCAGGGAGAGGAAGGTCAACAGGGAGCTTTTCATGATGTGGTTTTTCCTTGGACGTCGTTGTCGTTGTAAGGCTGCTGGCCATGCGGCCACCCCCTCACCGCGATAGCAAAAGTCACGCCATCGACAGGACGGGCCGGCCTGACCCGGGCCGGCGAACACCGGATGGCGCGCCTGGGCCAAATGCCGCAGTCGCTGCGCCATTTGCCGCATCGCCCCCACGGCATTCGCGGCAGCAGGCACCTGCCGCCACCGTATCCGACCGCTCGCGGGTAGCGGGCTGCTAAAATGACGGCTTTTTGGGAAACCGTCTTGAAGCGCCCCAGCCAGCTCTTTACCCGGCCTCTCCGCTGGCGGCGGGCATGTCCCGGCTCATCGGCGAGCGCCGCCGCCCCGGGCGAGCTGCAATCCTGGCTGCAGGAAGCGGGCTCGCTGACCCTGCGCCTGCGGCGGCTGTGCGGCGACAGTTTCAGGCTGGTCGTGCTGGACCAGGCCTGGCAAAAGCCGTTCGCGGAAGAGGCACGCTTGCTGCGTCTGCGACCGGGCCAGCGTGCGCTGGTGCGCGAAGTCAGCCTGCAGGATGCCGACCGGCCACTGGTGGTGGCCCGCAGCATCATCCCCCTGCATACCCTGCATGGCGCGGATCGGCGTCTGGCACGGCTCGGCAACCGCCCGCTGGGGCATCTCCTGTTTGCCGATCCCCGGCTGCAACGGCTGGACCTGCACGTCACCCGCGTCGAGCTGGCACAGCGGCTCGCCGGCGCCTTCGACAGCGGGTCGGCGCCCATCTGGGGTCGCCGCTCGCTCTACAGTCTGGGCAGGGATCACACCCTGCTGGTCGCGGAATTCTTTCTGCCCGAACTCATGCAGCTCACTGCCAGGACCCTGCCGCCATGAACACACCTGCCACGCCCGGCTGGCGCCGCCAGCTCGATGCCTACTGGCGCCTGATGCGCCTGGACAAGCCGATCGGCATCTTCCTGCTGCTGTGGCCGGCGCTGTGGGCGCTGTGGATCGCGGGGTCGGGACATCCGCAGGCCCGGGTCGTGGCCGTCATCGTGCTGGGCACGGTGCTGATGCGCTCGGCGGGCTGCGTGATCAACGACTATGCCGACCGCGATTTCGACCCGCATGTGGAACGCACCCGCCTGCGCCCCATCGCCGCGGGCGAGGTGAAGCCCCGCGAGGCGCTGTGGCTGTTCGTCGGCCTGTGCCTGCTGTCACTGGCCCTGGTCCTGTCCATGAACCCCCTGACCATCGCCCTGGCGGTACCCGGCGCCTTCCTGGCCGCCAGCTATCCCTTCACCAAGCGCTGCACGCATCTGCCGCAGGCCTACCTGGGCGTGGCGTTCGGCTGGGCGGTACCGATGAGCTTTGCCGCCGAGACCGGCGGCATCCCGGCGCTGGGCTGGCTGCTGTTCCTGGCCGCCATCCTCTGGGCGCTGGTCTACGACACCCAGTACGCCATGGTCGATCGCGACGACGACCTGAAGATCGGCGTCAAGTCGACCGCCATCCTGTTCGGCCGCCACGACCGGCTGATCATCGGCCTGTTGCAGGCCGGCCTGCTGGCGGTGCTCCATGCCGTCGGCCGCAACGCCGGCCTGGGCCTGCCCTACCAGCTGGGCTTGCTGGCCGGGGGCGGGCTGTTCGCCTACCAGCAGTGGCTGACCTGGAACCGGGAACGGTCCGCCTGCTTTCGCGCCTTCCTCAACAATCACTGGTTCGGCGCCACCCTCTTCGCCGGCATCGCACTGGATTACGCGCTGCGCTGATGGGCCCCGGCGGCTGACGGCGGCGAGAGGTGGCCCGGCGGCGGCATCGCGCCTTGGCGCCCCCACCGGTACCCAGAAGTCGACCGCGCCGACACGCCTTGACCTGAATGGCTCTGGATTCCTCGTGGAACGGCTAGGCTAGGGGCAATACCGTCGGTACCGGCCTCGACCTGCGGCGGGCAGCCGATCGACTCCGGCCACCAAGGGATCAGCCGACGGATCATCCGGATTGCCGGCGTAGTCGGGATGCCTGACCCAGATCATGTTCAGCGGTTGTGCCGATGAAGGGTGCCAACAACGTCATGCCACCTGGATATCCCCCCATCCGCCCCTCTCCCCTCAGGCAGACGGCGCGAGAGTGGCATGACCTTGTTGACTGGCGGTAACCCGGAAGCCCCAGTTCGCAAGCCCATTAGACAAGTCATGTTGTGTGCAGGATGAGATATCCGAATCTTTATAATGCCGAAGTCTCGGCCGGTTCCCTGATGTTGCCGGAAAGCCGGCGCATAGCCGCCTTCATGCTAACCGACCCGGATCAGGCGGCTTGGCGACGGGCATTCAGCCTCGAGGAAAACCTTCTCCAAAAAAACAAGCCTGCGACCGCCAGGCGGATGGCCCGTCTTATCCGCAACCGGTTTGCAGGTGCCCGCCAAGAGACGTTACGGCTGGTGGCCGAGGGCACCAGAGAAGTGGCTTTGCAAATCCTGTTTGCCTGCGCGGTCAAGCACAGCCGTTTGCTGGGTGATTATCTGAACGATGTCTATCGCGAACGGCTCCGTCGACTGGAAAGGACGCTGGATGCGAAAAGCTGGGGAGATTTCCTAGTTGAGTGCGAACATCGGGATCCGATCGTCTCCGAATGGTCGGAGAGCACCCGCAAGAAGGTTTTCCAGGTAGTCGTTCGCATTCTCGCGGAAGCCGGTTACCTGAAATCGACCCGGGGCCTGGAACTGACGGTTCCCCACGTGCACCCGCTCGTTGCAAGACACCTCAACAGCCTCGGCTGGGGCGACATTCTCGCCATCATGGAGATAGAAACTTGAGTGGCAGCTTCAAAGATCGGCTGAACGGCATCCTGCCCAAATTGACCTCACCGGACTTTCTCCGCAATCAGGGATTGGGCAATGAGATCGGCTTTTGGATCTTCGACTACCCGCCGGAACAGGAAATGGCCATGCGCGCCTTTCTCCATGAGGTGATCATGCCGGCGTTGGAAAAGCACCAGCCCGCCATCCGCAGCGCAGCGGTCAACCTTTTTGACCTGACCATCGGCCTGCTCGAGGACCGCAAACTGCTCGATAAGGCCCTCGACATGCAGCGTACCCAGGGCGACGCCAAAACCCTGGAGTCCCTGCGCCGGGTCCTCAAGGAAGACAGGTTGGCCGAGCGCCTGGTGGCCCAGCACGACATCAATAATCTCGACTTGCTGTTGCTCTGGAACGTCGGCGCCGTCTATCCGATGCTGCGCACCCATACGCTGTTATCCGCGCTGCATCCGCTCATGAAAGACACCCCCTTGGTGATGTTCTTCCCTGGAAAGTACGACGGCTACTCGCTGCGGCTCTTCAACAAACTGGCGGAAGACCACTATTACCGGGCCTTCCGGCTAATTTCCTAATCCTGGACGAACCCTACGATCAACCCCACCATGAAAATCAGGGAACTCTTCACCAAACCGATCGATCGTCCGATCAACGGCGTCATCAAGGCCGATCAGCGTGATGCCGAAAGCATCTGGCAGGAGCTGGACGAATATGTCGTCACCAAGCAACTCACCGAATACTTCCGCCGGTTTTTCGACGCTTACCTGGCAGCAGCCGACAATCCCAAGGATCCGGTACTCTCCGCCCGCATGGGTGTCTGGGTATCCGGATTTTTCGGGTCGGGCAAGTCCCACTTCATCAAGATCCTGTCCTACCTGCTGGAGAACATCGAGGCCGTCAATCCCAGAGATGGCAGCCCTAGGCGTGCCGCCGAATTCTTTGACCCATCCAAGATCAAGGACCCCATGCTCCTCGCCGACGTGCAGCGTGCGATCCGGGGCAGTGCCGATGTCATCCTGTTCAACATCGACGCCAAAGCCGACAGCAAATCGGATCGGGATGTGATCCTCCAGGTGTTTCTGCGCGTCTTCAACGAAAAGCTTGGCTACAGCGGCGATGCCCCGCACGTCGCCGAGATGGAACGCTATCTGGTCAGCAAGGGCGCCTATGACGCCTTCAAGTCAGCCTTCGCCGAAAAGAATGGCTCTAGCTGGGAGGCCGAACGCGATGCGGTGGATTTCCTCCGCGATGATGTCGTGCATGCCCTGGCCAAGGCCCTGAACCAATCCGAGGACTCGGCCGCCGCCTGGTTCGATAATGCCCGCGACACCTACCGGATCAACATCGAGGGTCTCGCCAAGATGATCCGGGACTACCTGGATACTCGACCACCTGGCCACCGCATCATCTTTCTGGTCGATGAGGTCGGGCAGTTCATTGGCGACAACACCCAGCTCATGCTCACCCTGCAAACCATCACCGAGCAATTGGGCACCCTCTGCCAGGGGCGTGCCTGGGTCATCGTCACCAGCCAGGAAGACATTGACGCCGCCATCGGCGAGGCCAACAAGGCCAAGTCGCAGGACTTCTCCAAAATTCAGGGGCGCTTTCATTCTCGGCTGTCGCTGGCCAGTTCCAATACCGATGAAGTCATTGGCGAGCGTCTGCTGGCCAAAACCGAAGCGGCCCATCAGGCCCTGCGGGATACCTTCGAAAAGAAGGGCGACATCATCAACAACCAACTCGCCTTCGTCGGCAACTCGGTGACCCTCAAAAGCTACAAGGATGCCGCCGAGTTCGTCGCCTGCTATCCGTTCTCGCCCTATCAGTTCGCCCTGCTGCAAAAGATCTTCGAGTCGATCCGCAAGGTCGGCGCCACCGGCAAGCACCTGTCCAAGGGCGAGCGTTCGTTGCTCGACGCCTTTCAGTCGGCCTCCATGCGCAACGCGGATCGCGACATCGATGCCCTGGTGCCGCTCTATGACTTCTATCCCAGCATCGAGAGCTTCATCGATACCAGCGCCAAGCGGTCGATCGACGAGGCCCCCGGCAATCCGGCCCTTGAGCCTTACGATGTCCTGCTGCTCAAGGCCCTGTTCCTGATCCGCTACATCCCGGATATCGTCAAACCCAATATCGACAACCTCGCCACCCTCTGCGTCGATCAGATCGACACCGACAAGCTGACGCTCAAGCGCCGTGTTCAGGAAAGTCTGGCGCGCCTGGAAAAGCAGCGGCTGGTCAGCCGCAACGGTGATCTCTGGTTTTTCCTCACTAACGAGGAGCGCGATGTCGCCCGCGAGATCGGTCATGTCGGGATCGCCTCCAGCGAGAAATCCCGGCTGCTGAGCGAGCTGGTGTTCGATGACCTTCTCGGCGGTCTGACCAAGGTCCGTCATCGCGACACCAAGGCCGATTACGAATTCAACCGCCTGCTCGATGGCGTCCCCTGGAAGCACGCCAGCCATGCCCTCAGTCTCGACGTGATCACGCCGCTGGGCGACGACTACGAACAGCTATCCGATGCCAAATGCATCCTGCGCAGTTCCGAAGCTGGGGGGCGCGCCCTGATTCGCATGGCGGAAGGCGAACGACTCGACATTGAGTTGACGCTGTATCTGCAAATCGAAAAGTACATCGAGAGCCCCAAGGCCAGCACTGCCGCCGCCTCGCTCAAGCGCATCCTCTTGGACCGCAAGGACGAGAACCGCGAACGCCGCACCCGAATCCTGGCCCAATTGAGCAACATGCTGCTGGCCGGGGATTTTTACGCGCTGGGCCAGAAACCCCAGATCAAGGCGGTGACGCCCGCCACCCTGCTCGACGAGCTGCTGAACTACCTGATTACCAATACCTACACCAAACTGCCCTACATCAAGGTACGCCAGGCCGATCCCATCGCCGAGATCAAGGCCGTGTTGGCAACGAATGACATCGGCCAGTTCAACCTCTATCCGGATGCCGCAGCCGGCAACCCGCTTGCCGTCAAGGAAGTCCGCGACTACCTCCACCTCAAGGCCAGTGCCGAGCGCATCTTGCTGTCGGATGTGGTCGACCGGTTCACCGGCATACCCTGGGGCTGGAAGCCCGACTGGGAGGTCGTGCTGTTGGTGGCGCGGCTATTCATGGCCGGCGAGATCAAGCTGATATGCGAGGGCGTCGATCTCGATCCGAAAAGCGCTGTCGATCCGCTCACCAAATCCGTGCGCTTCAAGCAGGTCTCCATCCTCAAGAAGAAGGTACCGGATACCGCCGCAGTCAATCGGGCTCGCGATCTGTACAAGCAACTGTTCTCGAAGATCGCCCGCGAGGACGCCGATGGCCTGGTGGCTGATTTTCGGACGGCCCTGAGTGAATGGCTGTCCGGTCTGGAAAGCCACCGTCAGACCGCCTCCGCCAAATACCACCCCGGCAAGGAGGTGATCGACACCGCCATCGCCCGCATCGGCAAACAGTTGGCCATCCGCGATGCCTTCGAATTCATTGAAGCCATGCTGGCGGCAAAGGATGCCTGGCTCGATGCCGGTGATGACATCGCCGACGTGGTCAGTTTCTATAAGACCCAATTGCCCACCTGGCACAAGCTGCTGGATGCCCTGACCGGCTTTGGCGACAATCGCGACATCCTGCTCAAGGAGAACCCCAGCGCCACGGCCCTGGCCGATCTGGAGGCCATCCGTGAACATCCGGCGCCCTATGGACAGGTGTCCCGCATTGAAGCCCTGATCAGGACCGTCGAAACAGTCAATGACGCCGCCGCCCAGGACAAACGCGAGCAGGCGTTGAAATCCATCGATGCCAAGCTGGCCGAAGTGCAGAAATCACTGGATCAGATCCAGGCCGACGCCGACCTGCGCAACCAGGCCCTCTATCCGCTTCAGGACCTGAAAACCCGGGTCGCTGGCCTCATCAGCATTCCCAAGATCCTCTATGCCCAGGATCAGGCCGGCGCCTTGCTCGATGAGGCCATGCTGGTCATCGAAACAGCCAGCCGCCCGGCGCCCACGCCACCCGGCAGCCCGCCCCCCGCGGGCAACCCACCTGTCGCGCCGACGCCCAAACCGGCCAGAGTCATCCGCGCCGCCGAGTTGTCCCCCAGCATCTATCTCGAAACCGAGGCCGATGTCGAAGCCTTTGTGGCCAAGCTGAAGGCCGATTTACTCGACATCATCCAATCCGGCAAGCGGGCGCGTATTCAGTGAAAGATGCAGCGCACTACGCCATGACGGTTTCTGATTATGCCAAGCTCCATGTGGCAATCGGGGCCGACTGCCTGGGCAATGAGCTTCGAAGAATGGGAGAAGAGCGCTCCAGATGGATGCGCTCAATGATGGAGACGACCAGCCTGGCGGATCAGATCGACAAGATTGTGGGAGCAAACTCTGCGGCTACTCTGTTGGCCCAGCAGATGTACGACGTGCAAAAAGCCCAGGAGGAAAGCATCCGGAAAATGCTCGATCCGCTGGAAAGTATCCGGGGCAGCCTGTTAAAGGACAGCTCAATCCAACGGATGATGGACGAGCTCAAAAAACCGGCATTTGCGGCGAACCATTTCACCAAGCTCATCGATCAGCTAACTGGACCCGCCTCTCGTTTGCACACGTTGCGCTCGCACGCTGAGGACTCACTAGAGCAGGCTCGCAGAATGTTGGCCGAGACTTCAGTCAGCAACAGCTTGCAGCAGATGATGAAGGGCTTCGAGGACACCAACAAGCGTTGGGTAGTCCCGACTGCGTTGATTGACGCCATGGTGCCCTTGCAAGCCTGGCAAGAGCAGTTTGGCAAGCTGTCCTTGCCGGTAATGGACGTTGCCTCCGCTGCAACTCTTGCCAACCTGCTGGGACATGAGGGGATCGAAGCGCAGCTTGCCGCGTTGGGCATCAATCCAGATGGTTCGATTAATGCCCGGTTTGTTGCGGACAGGGGCGAAGAGGGCATCGGCCTAAGTCGCAAATCAATCGAGCTCATGACTCTCTTGGGCTTCATCTTGGCCATTTTGGTACCCATCTATCAAGAGATTTCCTCCACAAGATGGCAAGCAGCAACAGATGAAAAGCTGGCAAAACAAGCGGAAGTCCTCGAAACCCAGAGAAAAATGATCGAGTCTCTTTCCACGCTGGTTGAAAAAACAATGGTGCGTGAGGCCCAACAACAGGAACAGCGATTTGTTGTCAGGGAACGAGTGACACTGGTGCGCTCCAGACCCGCGAGTGGTTCTTCCGTAGTCGGAAAGTTGTTGCCACGGGAAGTGGTTCGTCCTATAGCAGAGGACGGCAAGTGGGTTCAGTTTGAGTATTACCACTGGCTGCACCGTGAATATCGAACGGGATGGGCTTTGAAGAAATACTTCCAGCGCGTGGCGCGCCCCCCGAACAATAAAGCGCAATTTGAGCAATAGCCCCCATGAACAAAGCCAAACTCAAGACCTACGCCCCCCAAGCCCGCAAGGACTTCATTGCCGCCGTCACGGCACGAGCCCACTTGCTGGGTATCGCGGAACAGAACGGCCAGCTGGAAATTGCCCCCGGCGAGAAAACCGGTGATCTCGTCCTGATTGCCGGGCAAGCCTGGCCGGCCAAGGTGCATAACCAGCGCGAGCGGCTGATTCAGCGCATGCGGAAGGAGGGCTTTGCCCAGACGCTGGAGGCGATTGCCTACACCTGGTTCAACCGCTTTGCCGCGCTGCGCTTCATGGAAATCCACGATTACCTCGGGCATGGCCACCGTGTCCTCTCCGGTCGTGAAGGCGGCTTGCCGGAAATCCTCACCCACGCCACCGAACTGGTCGGCGTGCTCCCCGGCCTCAAAGCCCAGCCCGTGGCCGACATGAAACTGGCCGGCAACCAGGACGGCGAGCTTTATCGCCTGCTGCTGGTCGCCCAGTGCAACGCCTTGTCGAACGTCATGCCCTTCCTGTTCGAGCGCATCGACGACGAGTCCGAACTGCTGCTCCCCGGCAACCTGGAACGCACCGATTCCGTCGTCGCCAAGCTGGTGGAGGCGATTCCCGAAAACGACTGGAACGAAGTCGAGGTGATCGGCTGGCTTTACCAGTTCTACATCAGCGAGAAGAAGGACGCAGTCATCGGCAAGGTGGTCAAGAGCGAGGACATCCCCGCCGCCACCCAGCTCTTTACGCCCAACTGGATCGTCCAGTACCTGGTGCAGAACAGCGTCGGCCGTCTTTGGTTGATGGCCAATCCAACGTCAAGCCTCAAGAGCCAGTGGCCGTACTACATCGAGCCGGCCGAGCAGACGCCCGAGGTGCAGGCGCAACTCGACGCCCTGATCAAGACCCGCATGATTGATGACGGCGGAAGCCTGAACCCCGAAACCATCACCGTGCTCGATCCCGCCTGCGGCTCCGGCCACATCCTCGTGGAAGCCTACGAAGTCCTCAAGGGCATCTATCTGGAACGCGGCTACCAGGCCCGTTCCATCCCCCGCCTGATTCTGGAAAAGAATCTCTACGGCCTCGACATTGATGATCGTGCCGCGCAACTCGCCGGCTTTGCCCTGCTGATGAAGGCACGGGCGGATGACCGCCGCCTACTGGAAACGCCGGTCAATCTCAATGTGCTGGCCTTGCAGGAAAGCGCCGGCATCGACCTCGACGAATTCGCCGGCCACCTGACGCCCCACGGCATCAACCGGACGGTGCTGGGCACACTGCTGGACACCTTCACCCACGCCAGGACGTTTGGCTCGCTGATCCAGATTCCCAAGGTGCTGGAAGACGGACTGACCGGCTTGGAAGATGGCATCGCCAAGGCCATCGAGAACGGGGATGTGTTCGCTAAGGCAGTTGCGCAAGATCTGGTGCCGCTGGTGCGGCAGGCCAAGATTTTGGCGATGAAGTTTGACGCGGTGGTGGCGAATCCGCCGTATATGGGAAGTAAATTTCAATCCTCGGAGGTAAAGATTTACCTTCGAGAGCGCTATATTGGATATGAAAAGGATCTGTTTTCCGCATTTATGGGTCGATCCTATAGGTTCTTAGCCAACCATGGCTTCGCTGGATTCATGACGCCTATGGTTTGGATGTTCATCTCATCTTATGAGGCGTTAAGAAAACATCTAGTTACAGACGCTGACTTAATAACTCTGGTTCAATTGGAGTACAACGCTTCAGGTGAAGTCCGTGTCCCACTATGTGCCTTCGTTTTTGGCCGATCACATATTCCAAAAAGCTTAGGAACATTTATACGGCTTGTTGATTTTCCGGGCGAAAACAATCAAGGTCCACTGACACTCGAAGCTATTGCTGATCCAAACTGCAAGTGGCGATTTAACACTCGTCCAGGTGACTTTATCCGAATCCCAGGGTCGCCTATTGCCTACTGGGTAAGCGAAGGAGGCGCCTCAGTGTTTAAAGACTCGCTTTCGCTTGGGAGGTTAGTGAAAGTAAAACAAGGTATGACCACTGGAAACAACAGTCGTTACCTTAGATTTTGGCATGAGATATCCATAAAGAAATTCTCTCAGTTTGGAGGAACAAAATGGTATCCATTTAACAAGGGTGGCAATTTCCGACGTTGGTTCGGAAACCACGAGTACGTTTTGAATTATGAGTTTGGCGGAAAAGAGCTTATTAACGATAGTATGGCGGGCAAGAATCCAGGATTTAGGCATGACGGAAAGGATCACTACTTCACTAGAGGCGTCACGTGGTCTGCAATATCAAGTTCGAATTTTTCAACTAGGGCTATGCAACCAGGGTTCGTGTTCGGTAACGCCGGGCCAACGGCCTTCGCAGATGAGTCAACTCTTGATTTCATTCTGGCATTAACTAATTCAAAAATTGTTAGTTATTATACAAAAATATTTAGCCCAACCCTCAATTTTGAAATTGGTGACATAGGAAAAATACCTGTTCTTGCAAACATCAATGACGATATAAAGACGCGTTGTCGTGAAATTTCCTCTGAGCTAGTTTCCATCTCTAGATCAGACTGGAACAGCTATGAGACCTCATGGGAGTTTTCCAAGAGCCCATTTCATATATCTGGGGCAAGTAGACTGTCTGAATCATTTCGCGTTTGGAATGCTAACAAAGCAAAAGCTGTCAATGACATGGTGCGTCTTGAGGAGGAAAACAATCAAATCCTTATTACCCTATACAACCTTCAATCGGAGCTCCCTCCCGAAGTTCCCGAATGTCAAATCACCCTCAATCGTGCTGACCGCGAAAAAGATTCCCAGCGCCTGATCTCCTACGCCATCGGCTGCATGATGGGCCGCTACAGTCTCGACGAACCCGGCCTCATCTACGCCCAATCCGGCAACGTCGGCTTCGATTCCACCCGCTACAAAACCTTCCCCGCCGACGCCGATGGCATCGTCCCCATCACCGACGAACTCTGGTTCGAGGACGACGCCGCCAACCGCATCCGCGAGTTCCTGCTCGCCGCCTGGCCAGCGGGGACGTTGGACGAAAACATGGCCTGGCTTGCCGAGAGCCTTGGCACCAAGGGCAATGAGACGCCGGCCGAGACCATCCGCCGCTACCTCGCCTCCAGCTTCTTCAAGGATCACCTGCAAACCTACAAGAAGCGCCCGATCTACTGGCTCTTCAGAAGCGGCAAACAGGGCGCCTTCCAGGCACTGGTGTATCTGCATCGCTATCACGAGGGCACGCTGGCCCGCATGCGTGCCGAGTACGTCGTCCCGCTCACTGGCAAGATGCACTCCCGCATCGAGATGCTTGAAAAGGACAAGGATGCCGCCCCTTCCACCGCAGCCCGCAACAAGATCGCCAAACAAATCGAGTCGCTGAAAAAGATGCACGTCGAACTGCTGGCCTACGACGAGAAACTGCGGCACTACGCCGACATGCGCATCAGTCTCGACCTGGACGACGGGGTGAAGGTGAATTACGGCAAGTTCGGGGATCTGCTGGCCGAGGTAAAAGCGGTGACGGGCGGGCCGGCGGATGACTGAATCCGCCCCGCGATTATTGGTCGTGGGTGGGCCGAATGGCAGCGGCAAGTCCACCTTCGCGGCGGAATACGTTGAACGCTATGGCCTTCCCTATTTGGGGGCCGACGCGATCGCGGCCGAGTTGGCCCCGCAAGCCCCGCTCAGCGTGAGGGTGCAGGCGGGCAAGGCGTTCGTGCGCCAGCTTGAAGGCGCTCTGGCGGCCCGTGAGTCGCTGGTGATCGAGTCGACGCTGGCGGGAAAGGGCCTCGAGCGCCAGTTACAGGCCGCCAAGGCGCTGGGGTATCGGGTTAGCATTGTTTTTGTGACGCTCGACAGCCCGGCATTGTGCGTTGCCCGAATCCAGGAACGAGTGGCCCAAGGCGGACATCATGTGCCCGTTGAGGACGTGCGGCGACGCTTTGGCCGGGCCCGACAGCTATTCTGGACCCATTACCGCCTGCTGGCGGACGACTGGCAGTTGTTCAGCAATACCACTAGCGGCTTCGAACTGATTGCCGTGGGCCAAGGGGCGAGGGTGGCCGAGGCAGACCCGACCCTATTTGCCGCTTTTATCGACTCTTTGGAATAACCCCCATGCATAAGCCACATTTTGAACCGGTCATCGACCCCGAAGTCTTTCGCCATGCCTTCGAGATGCTCGCGATCGGCAATGTCGCCGCCCACCGCGCCCAGGCGCGTAATCGGGCACTGAATATCCCGAACTACTACTCGATTGCCGGGCGCATCGTCAGCGACCAGAGCCGTGATGCCGACAGGAATGCGGCTGATGCCCCCTCGACAAATGCTCTTGCCGATGCGACTTGATATCCATGCGCGGCGTCGCCGAAATCTGGCCTGAATCAGAATTTGTGCAAGAGGTGCTTGCACTATTGCTTTGGGGGCAAGCTCACCTGCTACGGACCATGCTGAAGACGCCTGATGAACAGAAATCACATGCAGCCAAGGTAGGCGACCGCGCATGACCCAACCCCGCATCACCGAGGTACTCGGAAACCTGTTTGCCAGCCATGCCGTGGTGTTCTGGCACGATCCCGATGGCGAGTTTGTGTCTTCCGTCGCTGACTTCGCGCCGGAGGGCATCACCTTGTTGCACATGGACGCCCTGCCGGTTTTGGGCATCAAGATTCAACTGGAGCGCGCCGGACGGGATGACCGGTTCCTGCTCTACAGCGCGAAACCGGAGCCGGACCCGGCGCATGACTGGTTGCTGGATGTGCGACTGCGCAGCAAACCTTTCCGGGCCGATCAGGCGTCCATCCTGCTGGAGGATCTGGGGCTGGTCAGTCAGCAGTTGCGGGATCATCTCAAGGCCCGATCCGTGTTCCTGGGCGGCCGGGATCGGGTCGAGCGCCTGAAGCGCTTGGTCTTGCCGCAGGATAGTGCCGGGGATCTGGACCGGAAGATGATCGCCGTGCTGGTCAAGGCGGAACCGGCTGACCTGAATGCCATTCTGCTGCGTCTCTACGCGGGCATGATCGAGGACGGGGTGGCCAGCCTGGAAGCCGTGCCCAAGGCGTGGAGCGAGGTGGTCGGTAACGATCTGGAGCCGGCCTTCTGGTCGCTGGTCGCGGCCGAGTTTGGCTACCCGACAGACCAACCGTCGCTGCGGGACTTGCTGTTCCGCATGCTGGTGACGGATTTTGCCCGGGCGTTGCGGTCGGCGTTGCCGGCCCAGCTTGGCCACTTCGTTCTGACCGATGCGGCGCGGGCGGCCAATGCCTGCGTATTTGCCTCGGGGTGGCGTTCCCACCTGCAACACTTCGGCAGCTACGATGCGCTGTCAGGCGCCGTGGGACGGGAACTGGGCTTGGCCGGACTGTTGGGGCCGTTGTGCACCGATGACCTGGTCGAGGCCATGACCTTCGAAGAGGTCGAGCGGCGCATCATCCAGGACATCAAGGCACGGATCATCGCCGGCGAGGGGGCTGACATGGACTCCTTGCGCGCCCTGATGGCCCGTCGCCGGGATGGGCATTGGGCGAGCAAGTTGCTGGCCCATACCAGCCCGACCACCCGCGCCCTGGCGGCTTGCTATGACGCACTGGAAGCGGGCGCCGCTTTCCTGGAACTCGCGGCGCGGCACAAGAGTGGATTCAGTTTCCCCCACGCCGAAGCCGCCCTGGCCGCCTACCGGGACGAACTGTTCCGTTTCGATCAGTTGTATCGCCAGATGAACCACGCGGCCGATGCGGTGGAGCCGATGGGCTGGGCATTGCTGCACGAACTGCGTGAGCGCATCGAAAGCGCCTATTCCGGCTGGTTCATCCCGCAACTGGGCTCGGCCTGGAACCCGGTCCTCGAAGGCGACAACGGGTTGCTGGCCCAGTGGAAGGTACCGGGCTGGATCAAGCAGCAGGATTTCTATGCCAGCCAGGTCAAGGCTCACCTCGACAGCGGCATCCGCCGGGTGTTCGTGGTGATTTCCGACGCCTTCCGTTACGAGGCCGCCGAGGAACTGGTGCGCGATTTCAACGGCAAGAGTCGCTTCAAGGCATCCCTAACCGCCATGCTTGGGGTGTTGCCCAGCTATACCGCCCTGGGCATGGCGGCGCTGTTGCCGCACGACAAGCTGGCTTACAAGCCGAACGCGAATCTGGATGTAGCGGTGGATGGGGCCGTCGTCGCCACGGTCGAGCAGCGTAGGCAGCAATTGGCCAAAGTGTCCGGGGTGGCCATCAAGGCCGACGATTTATTGGCCATGGGCAAGGACAAGGGTCGCGAGTTGGTCCGCGAGCACAAGGTGATCTACGTCTATCACGACAGGATCGACATGCTGGGTGACAAACAGGGATCCGAGCGTGAAACCTTCGATGCCGTGGCCCAGACGCTGACCGAGCTGAATCAGCTCACCCGTTTCATCGTCAACAGCCTCAATGGCTCGCTGGTAATGATCACCGCTGATCATGGCTTTCTCTATCAGGAATCTCCGCTCGAGGAAGCGGATAAATCCAGCCTGGGCGAGAAGCCGGACGGCACACTCAAGGCCAAGAAACGTTACCTGCTGGGTCAGGGGCTCGGGAAGAATCCGAAAGCCTGGTGCGGGAATACGGCGGTGACCGCCGGCACGGTGCCGGGCGAGGGCAGCATGGACTTCTGGCTGCCACGCGGCGCGGCCCGCTTTCATTTTGCCGGCGGGGCGCGGTTTGTCCATGGCAGCGCCATGCCGCAGGAAATCGTCATCCCGGTGATCACCGTGCGCGAGAGCGAGAGTGAATCCCACAAGACCCGCGCCGTCGAGTTCAGCCTGCTGGGATCGTCGAACAAGGTGGTGACCAACAAGCAGCGGTTCGAATTCATCCAGACCGAACCGGTTTCCGAACGGGTCTTGGCGCGTACCGTGCTGGTCTCGCTGCGCGATGGCGAGGTACCGATCAGCGACGAGATTACGGTGACCTTCGACAGTACCTCCCATCTGATGGACGAGCGCAAGCGCTCGGTGATGCTGACGGTCAAATCCGGAAGCTATGACAAGACCCGGGACTACTTTCTGATTGCGCGGGATGCGCAGACCCAGGTGGAAGCCCTTCGTATCCCGGTCAAAGTGGATCTGGCCTTCACCAACGATTTCTAGACAAACCCATGACCGAAGAAACGCCAACCGATGGCAACGTCGATTCCCTGCTGAACACCCATTTTGCCGGCAAGGTGGTGCGCAAGGATCTGACCAAGCTGATCAAGGAGGGGGCCAATGTCCCGGTCTACGTTCTGGAGTACCTGCTGGGGATGTATTGCGCGTCCGATGACGATGCGACCATCGACTCCGGTCTGAACCACGTCAAGCGCATCCTTGCCGAGAATTACGTCCGGCCTGACGAGGCGGAGAAGATCAAGTCCAAGATTCGCGAGAGCGGCAGCTACAAGGTGATCGACAAGCTCACCGTCAAGCTGAACGAAAAGCGCGATGTGTACGAGGCGTTGCTCTCCAATCTAGGCGTCAAGAATGCCGAAATTTCTGATGCCTTCGTGCGGCAGTACGAAAAGCTGCTGGTGGGTGGCATCTGGTGCATCGTCACCCTGCATTATCGGTTCGAAGAGAATCAGAAGGGCTCGCCGTTTCTGGTGACCGAGCTGAAACCGATTCAGATGCCGAATATGGATATGCCGGGTCTGTTCGAGGGGCGCAGGGCCTTCAGCGAGGAACTCTGGATCGACGCACTGATTCGCTCCACCGGCATGGAGCCGTCCTGCTTCAAGGAACGGGTCAAATGGCACTTGCTGGCCCGCCTGATTCCTCTGGTGGAGAACAACTACAACTTTTGTGAACTGGGGCCACGTGGTACTGGCAAAAGTCACATCTACAAGGAAATCAGCCCGAACAGCATTCTGGTGTCGGGCGGCCAGACCACGGTGGCGAACCTGTTCTACAACATGGGCGCTAAGAAAGTCGGTCTCGTTGGTTTGTGGGACACGGTAGCCTTCGATGAGGTGGCGGGCATCACCTTCAAGGATCATGACGGCGTCCAGATCATGAAGGACTACATGGCATCGGGGTCTTTCTCTCGCGGGCGCGAATCGATCAACGCCAACGCCTCTATGGTCTTCATCGGCAACATCAACCAGAGTGTCGAATCGCTGGTGAAAACCTCGCATCTGCTGGCGCCGTTTCCCGAAGCCATGATCGATCCGGCCTTTTTCGATCGTTTCCACGCCTACGTGCCGGGTTGGGAAATTCCGAAGATGCGGCCGGAGTTCTTTACCAACCAGTACGGCTTGATCGTCGATTACCTGGCCGAGTACCTGCGGGAAATGCGGAAGTTCAACTTCGCGGATGCCATCGACAAGTGGTTCCGGCTGGGAAACAACCTGAACCAGCGCGATACCATCGCCGTGCGCCGCACCGTGTCCGGTTTGCTGAAGCTGATTTGTCCGGCCGGGGATTATGGCAAGGAATCAGCCCGCAAGTGTCTTGAGTACGCCTTGGAAACGCGGCGTCGGGTGAAGGAGCAGTTGAAGAAGATCGGCGGCATGGAGTTCTATGACGTCCACTTTTCCTACATCGATCTCGAGGACGGACAGGAACGCTTCATCGCTGTGCCGGAACAGTCTGGCGGTGCACTGATCCCGGACGGGCAACTGAATCCGGGAACTCTCCACACCATCAGCATGGGCACCGCTGAAATGCCGGGGACCTATCGGCTGGAAATTCAGAGCATTCCCGGCAGTGGCAAGATTTCGGCCTCCGGCTCGGCGCCCAGGGAGCCGGTCAGGGTGGCGCACGATTACTTCAAGGCCAATACCTCGCGGGTGAGTGCCTCGATCAAGCCCGGCGAACTCGACTTCCACCTGCACCTGGTGGAACTGCAAAATGCCGGAGCCCCACAAGCCTTGACGCTGGCCAGCTTCATCGCGCTCTGTTCTATCGCCCTGCGAAAACCCGTGCAGCCCCAGATGTTGATCATGGGCGACATGAGTCTCGGCGGTACCGTGGTGCAGGTGCGCAACCTGGCCGAGAGCCTGCAGGTCGCGTTTGATGCGGGCGCCAAAAGGCTGCTGCTGCCGATGTCCAGCGTCGTGGATATTCCGACGGTACCGGGCGAACTCTTTGCCAAGTTCCAGACCAGTTTTTATTCGGATCCGGTAGACGCTGTTTTCAAGGCGCTGGGGGTGGAATGAATCGGAAGACATGCGCCTGAAAGGCCCTCCCCGGCAAGGCGGTCGTCAAGCACGCGGCGGCACACATTCCGACAGGAGAAGGTCTTCTCCCGGCAGGGAGAGAACAGCACGCTGTCAGCAAGCCAGGCCCACAGGCCGGGGCGCGGCTCAAGGCTGAAGCACCCTCCGCCCCTGATCACCCATCCGCGAGGATCGCATGACCGCGCGGAGAGAAGATGGATAACGAGGATATTGCCTTCTTGAGCCGTGCCCCGGTCCACGGTCCTGGCCTGCTGGCACAGGTTCGACCGGCGGCAACCGCGGGCCAGCGCCCGCCATTGTCATGCGTGCCGCCTGCCGGCACGGGTGGCAACCCCGCACCGGCAGCAGGCACCGTGTGCCTCAGGGTTTCAGGCGCTCGACGAACGGCTTGAGCGGACCCTGCTCGGCCGTGCGGCCATTCCTGCCCACGGCCGGCAGGTGCAGGTAATCGTCGGCCGCATAGTCGGGTCCGCGGGGCGATGCACCGGCCTTGTGGCCATGCGGGATCAGCAGCTCGGGATGGTCGAAGGGCGCCCTCTCCCAGCGCACCCGCTCGTCGGTGAGCGACTTCAGGAACAGCACCAGGTCAGCCTGCTCCTGCTCCGACAGCCCCAGCGGGAACACCAGCGTGCCGATGTGATGGGGATTGTCGACATTGCCGCCCCGGTTGTAGAAGGCCACGACCTCCTCCAGCGATTTCATGCTGCCGTTGTGCATGTACGGTCCGGTCAGTTCGACATTGTGCAGGGACGGCACCTTGAAGGCAGCGTTGATGCCCATCGGCAGCATTCCCTGGCCGGGCCGCGCCCGTTCGCGCCGGATCACCTCGGGCGTCGGTATCCGGGACAGCTGCTTGTAGCCCCGGCAATGGCCCTTGCCGTTGGGGTCCGGCACCAGGTCCGCGGCCGGCATGTTGTAGGCGAACGGCATGTCCATTTCGCAGGCGACCACATCGATGGGGTCCACCATGCCCCGGGCGGGATTCTCCAGCGCATTCAGATACTGGCCGGTGAACGACAGCGGATGGCCGAAGGGATCGGTACCGCCGATGCCGATATCGTATTCCCAGGGCGCGACGCTGGTGATGTTGAAGCCGGTATCCAGCAGTGTGCCGGCGACGCCGATGCCATCGCCGTCCTCGCTCATGCCCGAGCGGTTGACAAGATTGTAGAACTTGACCGACTTGGCGCTGAACACCTTGGGATGGGAAGCCGAGGACAGGTTCGGCCCCACATGGCAGATGAAGCAGTGGGCGTCGAGAAACACCTGCAGGCCGTGGCGCTGGCGCTCGTTGAAATCGACCGGGAAATTGTCCTTGTCGCGGCGGCCGTCAAACGGCGACTGGTCGGCGATCAGGGTTTCCTGGTACAGCTGCAGGGCCAGGCCGAAGAAGAAGGCGAAATTCGCCTCCATCTGGGTGTAGGGTTCGCCGCCCTGCTCCGCCGGGCCATAGGTTCCCCTGGCGGACCAGTAACGGCTGGCAAAGGCCTTGCGGATCAGATCGGCGTAGGTCACGTTGAGGCCCTTGCCGGAAACGTCGCGCAATCCGCCCAGCACGCTGTCCTCGGCATGCACGGCCTGCGTCTCCAAAGGCCGGCGCGGCAGCAGCCGGCGGCCCAGGGCATGGAAGGTCCGCGAAACGCAGGACATTTCGCGGGTATCCAGCGGCGGTGCCACGGCCTGCGAGGCCAGGGAGGCGTTCTTCAGCAGGATGCGCTGCTTGTTCGGCTTGCCGGCCACCCAGACGCCAGCATCCGGATCGCGGGCGCCGAAGGCCGATTCGCCATTGAAGAGGTTGTTGGCGCGGCCATCCCAGAACTGGCGGAAATTGAAGGCGGCATTGATGACCGTCGGCGCGTTGCGGACAGTGACCTGGCGCGTGTTGCGGCCGCCGGCATGGAAGATGTCGTCCTTGAGGGGATCGCAGCGGTCCTCGGTCTCGGCAGCACCGACAAACTGGCCGAGAAAGGCGCCCGAGGAGGACACCACGTCGTCGGTCTGGAAGAGGATCTCGGAATACTTGTCAGTCGGGTCACGGAACTGCATCAGCGGAAAGTCCGCCCGACGCAGCTCGTAATCCGGCCCGCCGGCCGCGCCGGAGGCCGTCTTTTCGAAGGTCGTCGAAGTCGGCGCGCCGACATGCTTGGTGCCGGGGTCCAGCTGATTGCGCGTGCGACCATCCGCGCCGCCCTGCGAGTGGCAGGTCGCACAGGCGACGCCGTCACTGCCCACGCCCCCATCCCAGAACAGCGACTTGCCGAGCTGGATGGCGGCTTTCTTGTTGACGACGATCGGCCGGCTGCCGCTGACCAGGCCCGGTGTCGCCGGTACCTTGACGCCACGCAGGGGGTTGGGCGGTATACCGTGGGCCAGGGCCAGTTCCGACGTGGCCAGCATCAGGATGGCCAGCGTCAGTGGGGAATTGGCGAGTCTTTTCATGATCTTCACGCGCGATTCTGGATAAACGGAAAAAGGGGCGGACGCACCTGTCCCGGCACGCCGCCCCCCGCCCGCGAAACCGGATGGTTTACTTGAAGTTCAGCAGGTTGCCGCTGATGGAAACCTTCATCGGATATTTCACGGTCGTGCCTTCCACGGGCGGCTCGGGCGCGATGCCGCCGGCGACGCAATGGTAGAAGCCGGTGTAATCGGCCAGGATCTGGATGGTGACCTTGCCGGCCTCGCCGTCGAGGATGGCGGCCATGTTCCCCTGCTGGAACTGCTCGGAAAGGATGTCGCCGAGACCGTCACGATCCCAGCCATTGACCGCGAAGTACATGTAACCCTTGCCCAACTTGGCCTTGCCGTCTTCGTTCACGGCATTCGGGTCCATGATCGACTGCCACTGGTTGTAGAAATGACCCGGGGCAAAACCGATCGGCACGTAGCCGTTGCCCTGCGGCCGTTTCCAGCAGGTCAGGCCCGGGTGGAAGCCGGGGATGGCGGAGACGTCGACGGTGATGTTGTACAGCTCGCCCTTCTTCAGCTTCATGTACAGCCAGGACGAGTGATGGGTCCAGCCCTTGTAGCCCATCGTCGAGTTCGAGTAGGCATCGGCGCGGGCGGTCAGGGTCTGCGCCGCACTGTCGGGCCGGAAGGGGAAGTTGTCGCCCTTGATGGCGGTCCATTCGAGCGCGTTGGCCGCCGTGGCGGCACCTGCCAGACCCAGGGCCATCAACAGCTTGCTGACGTGATATTTCATGCTTTTTTGAACTCCATGTGAGTGAAAGAAATCGTTCCTGTGATCCGCCCGGCCCGGCCTCGGGCATGCGACTCGCCGGCGCCCGGGGCACCCGACCGCTGGCTGGCAAGATCGGCGGATACTGTTTGCAGGGTCAAGGATCGTGCCATGGCTGCACCGCTTCATTATCAATGACTTAAATTGCCACCCCGCCAGCGGGTGCGGCATTTGCCACACTCCCGTAAGGGATTTGGCGCATCGATGGCCACAGCCCTCCGCAAATGCCGGCCCCATCAGCATGGCCGCAATCCGCGCGGCGCCTGGGGATGCAAAGGCATTCAAAAAAAGCGCCTCCACGCGGGAGGCGCAAAGCTTCACGGAGCACTGGAACAGAGGATTGAATGAAACGACCTCTCTGCAAAAAGGCGCGCCGACCCACTCGATGGGAGCCGCCCGGCCGCAGGGCCGGGGTGAGAGGGTGAGGCTGTCCGTGGCGAGTGACGGTCGCGCCCCCCGTCCCGGGCCGAAGTCCCCCGTAACCCGGGACAACGCGACCGTCGACCCCGCCAGCAGGAGGATCGACGCACGGCAGTTACACAGCAAATTGCAGGCCAGTCACTGAAAGCCTTGACAATCATGTGGTTACCGACGCCGCTTCGGCGGATCCCGACTGGCGCATGAGGGATATGCCATAACCCTGTGGCGAAATCCCGCAGTCGGCGCGGAACCGGTCTATGCCACCGCCGCTCAAGGCCTGCGGTGCGCTGTCCGCCGGACAGGTGACGGATACAAGTCAGACAGCCCTGCCACTGCGGCATGTCCAGCCCCGGGTGTGGCATATCCCGCAGTTTCGGCGGAATCAGGCGCCGCATCTCTCCCGCCACACGCGACCAACCACCGCGGCACCAAAAAATCAGAATCCGCTTATTACCAAGCGTTTCAATAGGTTATTGACCCCAGGCGCCGTCACTGGATACCGCCATCCCGGCATCCTGCAAATATGGCACGTAATCTGCTGTTAGCGCTGGGCAGCAGGACATCCGCACGACAGGTGGGGTTGGCCGTGCAACCAAGAACTAACGACACATGGAGACTTTCAGAATGAAAATGACGTTTACGCGCGCCCTCGCCATCGGTGCCGGACTGACCGCCCTGGCGGGCGTCCAGCAGCAGGCCCTGGCCCACCCCAGCCTGTCGATACCGAACATGACCGAAGGCACCAGCATCTACACGGCGGTCACCGTCACCCACGGCTGTACCGCCTTCACCCCGGCCAAGCCCGTGACCGGCACCGTGCAGCTATTCCCCACCGGCGCCGACGCCGCCAAGAAGGGCCCGGGCCGCATCACCAAGCCGGACGGCACCAAGGAAGTCATCCAGGGCGGCGTGGCTGCCGTACGCCAAACCAAGGATTCCGGCTCGTATGAAGTCGGCACTGCCACCACCCTGGCCGAGGAAATCGTCAGCGCCAATGGCGGCAATACCGGCGTCACCACCCTGGGCGACAAGTTCCGGGCCGTCTCCAGCCGCGATGTCTTCAACAAGCTCGGCGTAGTCAAGTCGCTGGACGGCGCCACCCGCGTCGGTGCCTGGTCCTACCAGGGCAAGCTGGACCCGGACATGTACGGCCAGACCAGCTTCCGGGCCAATGCCGGCGGTATCTGGCTGCGCAGCGACAAATGCGCCAGGAGCCTGAAGATCCGCGTGCCGGCCATCGACGTCTGCAAGGCCGACCGCAAGAACACCGGCAGCCCGGCCGGCTACGCCAACTACTGGATCAACAGCCAGACGCCGAAGTTCAACATCCCGGATGCCCACGGCATCAAGCCCGAGGACAACTTCTGGATGACGCTGACCATCAACCGCGACACGACGAAAAACCCGTTCCCGGATAGCTGCAAGAGCGATACCAGCAAGCAATACGACGTGGTCGTGACCCCGACCTTCGAGGAAATCGACGGCCTGCTGAAGATCCCCGGCTACGCCTTCGACCAGTAAGTCGAATCCCCCGGCCGGCAAGCGGCCAACCCGGAATAAAGCCCCTCCCGAGGGGCTTTATTTTTGCGAGGGGCTTTTGGCCACGCTATCGGCTACCGATGGCGGCACTTGTGACCCCGCTCCAGCCGGCCGATCGCTCGAACGCCGGAGCGCGGATGCAGCCCACCGGGGCCAAACTACAGGCCTTGACCGTCACCGCCGGCCGGCCGGCCTTCCACTGACAACGGGCACCTGGCATGACACATGGCCAGCCGGTAGCGAACCCCGCCTTGCCGCTGCCAGGCGCCGGCGGCATGGCGAACGGGCAAGGTGTCGGTCGGGGGGGCGGGGACATGAGACGTGAGCGTGGCGTGCTGGCCGGGCGGCTGCGAAGGCAGGCTCAGGGGATTTCGACGGGCTTGCTGATGCCCGTGTAATAGTTGGAGGTGGCCGCGGTATCGCATTCCTGGCGGGTCTTGAAGATCGCCGTGCCCTTGAGCCTGGTGTCCTTGTCGGTGGCCTTCTTCCTGACCTTGCTGATGGTCAGGGTGTACTCGCCCGCGCCCTGGCTGACCAAGGCATAGGTGCTGTAGTAGACGCCCGGGCCATTCTTGAGGCTGATCACTTCCTGCACGACGCCGTCCTTTTCCAGCGTGGCCTTGACCAGGAACTTGGCGGACTTGGTGGCGCCCTGTACCCGCACGCGCATCCTGACCGGTTCGCCGTTGCCGTCGTTGTAGCAGCTTATCCGGTACCTGCGGGTGGCGGTCGGACTCTTGGCCAGGACCGAGACGATCTTGGAGGCGCCGGTCGGCACGTAACCGGCGGCCTGGGCGGACACGCCCGGGTCCGCTTCGATGGCGACGGGTGGCGTCCCGGCCAGCGCCAGGCCGGAGATCAGGCCCAGCCCCGGCAGGGCGAGCGCCGCGCGCGTCAGGGCCCGGCGCGAGGCCGCGGCAGACGGCTGGCCGGATTCGGCGGCCTGGCCGCTGGCCGGCGCGTCAGGTTCGAGAGTCAGGGCGTGAGGATTCGGCGTCATGTTCTGTCAGGGATGGGTTCAGGTGAGGCCCGACGCGGAAGCGCCGGGCTGTCGGATCCGGAGTGCTTGCGCCTGCCGGGACGGCATCATTCCGCCGGCGGTACCGGGGTCACGACCGAGCCGAGAATCCGGGTGGCATTGGTCACGCCCCAGTCCCCGGCCTTGCTGGTCCATTGCCCGTTCCAGGTCTGGTGATCGGCGGCCAGGACGAAATTGAAGGTGGAGACGCCCATGGCCCCCATGTCCATCAGCATCTCGACATCGCAAGTCTTGGGATTGGTGATGGCATAGCTGCCGAACATGTTGACCGTCTTCGGTCCCTTGCCGGGCGAAATCCAGCAATAGCCCTCGAAGGAGCCGGTCAGCTTGTCGGTAGGCTGGAAGGCGGCCTCGCAGCGGGAGATGTTGCTCTTCGCCACCGCATAGGCGGCAGCCTGGTAATAGCGCCAGGTTCCCTTGAGCGCCTTGGCCGAGTTGCAGCCTGCCTGTACCTGTCCGGCTACCGCCACGGTCGCCAGGGCCAACAGGATTTTTTTCATTGATGCAGAAGCCATGGATGGATATTGAGTCTGCCCAAGCAGGCATTGAGCATGCTCAGGCAATGCCCATGCCAAAAATCAGCATATGCTTATTCAATGACTTGGCGTCACATCCACCGCCGATATCGACATATCGGACGAGGCGATAGGTGAAATCCCACAATCCGTGCGGGATTTCACGCAATCCGGGCGAGGAAGCAAAGGGCCAACCACTCCGGGCGCGGCCCATGCTCACGCGCCGGGCGACGGCATCCACGCCTGCCGGCACAGCCCGTTCCGGCACTGCAACCGGATCCGGCCGCCACTGCTGGCCCGGCTCCCGGATGGCCCCGCCCCCACCATCGTCAACCACGCTGCCGCCCTGCGGCTTGGCAAGGCGCGGCTCCGGGACAGGCACGCCGGCGGCGACGACATCGTCCGGCGCAGTGGCCCGGCTCAGGGCAGCATCCAGTCCGGCCCGAGAATCTCCGCCACCATGGCGCGGTAGCGCTCGGACTTCGGCAGCTGGTAATGCTCCAGCGGGTTGTAGTCGTCGGTCAGCACCTCGCCGACGGCGCTGTCGACGGCAACCCGTCGCGCGTCCAGCCAACGCGCCCGCGTCTCGCCGAGCCGCTCCGGACCGAAATCGAGCGGGCTCGCGGAAGCGACGACGACATAGTCGTTGAAATCCTCGCCGGGATCGCTGCGCAGGATGGCCGCATGGGGCAGAACCTGCTCCAGCGTCCGCACCACCGAAGCCAGTCCGCGGTTGCGGCCCTGGTCGAGAAACGCCACGTAGTTGAGGGCCAGGACACCCTCGTCGGCCAGCAGCCGCCGCAGTTCCCGGAAGGTCTCCAGGGTCAGCAGGTGCGAGGGCTCGGTACCGCCGGTGAAGCAGTCGTGGATGATGAGATCGTAGGGCC
Source organism: Methyloparacoccus sp. NF-16 (assembly GCF_056880625.1). Classification (NCBI taxonomy): domain Bacteria; kingdom Pseudomonadati; phylum Pseudomonadota; class Gammaproteobacteria; order Methylococcales; family Methylococcaceae; genus Methyloparacoccus; species Methyloparacoccus sp. NF-16. Next base: position 1,978,950 of record NZ_CP174130.1, read on the forward strand.
CCTGCAGGCGGCGGATCTCGTAGCGACCGTCGCCGACCACCGCCCGGCCGCTGGGCGCGAAACCGAAAAACTCGACCGCCGCCTCGGCGACCGAGGGATCGATTTCCAGGGTGTCGGTCACGATGCCATGGCGATGCGCCAGCTCCATCGCCATGTGCCCGGCCCCCTGCCCGATCAGCAGCACGCGGCGGATGTCGCGCCTGACCTCCGGCAGCAGGTTAATGACCTGCTGGTAATTGAGCAGGCTGCTGCCATCCGACAGGCGGGCGGCGCCGATGATGGAGGCGTCCGAGGTCAGCAGGCGCATGTCGCGCCGGGGATCGTCGAGCACCCGCACCCAGCCGTAGAGCGACTCCCGGTCGAACGCGACCCGGTAGGTCGGATCGGCCTGGCCATGGGGTGCCTGTCCTCGCAACGCCGGCAAGGCGGCCAGCGCCAAGGCGAGCAGGATCGTCGGCGTCATCGCGTTGCCGCAGTCCAGCCAGCGCCGCTCGTAGACCGCCACCACCCCGCCGAGCAGCATCAGGGACAGGCCGACGCTGAGCAGGATGGCGCGCGAACCCGCGTAGGGAAAAATGAAGAAGCCGAGCGCCAGGGTGCCGAGCACGCTGCCGACCGTGCTGACGGCGTAGATGGTGCCCGCGCTGGTGCCGACACCGGCAAGCTGCTCGGTTGCCAGCTTGATGGCATAGGGGCCGACCATGCCCAGCAGAGTCAGCCCCGGCATGAACAGCGCGAAGGCGCTGACGAAGGCGCCGGCGCGCAAGCCCAGCGGATCGCTCGCCCGCAGGATGCCGGGCGCCAGCCACGGAATGGCCAGGGTGGCGAGGCCGGCAAGCGCGATGATGACCGGCAGCCCCCCGCCACCCCAGCGGTCCGCCAGCCGGCCTCCACTGAAATAGCCGATCGCCAGGGCCATCATGGTCACCGAGATGATCGAGGCCCAGACATACAGGCTGCTGCCATAGAAGGGCGCGATCACCCGGGTGCCGAGCATTTCCACCACCATGACCGCCGCGCCGGTCAGGAAAACAATCAGGTAGGTCACCAGGTGCGCGTAATGGGTTTGTTGTCGTTCTGCCATGGGAATCCGACGGGTTGATCAGGCTGTTGCCAGGAGAGTGCGGTCGGCCACCGGTCCGGCCAGACCACATGGGCCGGAAGCTTCACGCAAAAAAGCCCCGCTGCCGGGGCAGCGGGGCTTCTGCGGTCGCTTGGCGGATGCCTCAGTGGCCGCTGTGGCTGCCGTCCGGGATCATGCAATTGCAAAACGGCGTGAAAAACTTTCCAGGGTCCTGGGGAAAAGAGCGTTGAAAACTTTCCACCCCAGGTCGTTCAATGCCCGGCTTTTAGCCGGAGTAACCTGGAGTGATCAGAGTGGAACTCATTGCCGAACTGCGGCGCCTGCATTTTGTTGAGAAGGTCAAAATCAGCGAACTGGCCAGGCGCTTTCATCTATCCCGACCGACGGTCAGAAAGCATCTACAGACCGAGGGCGACCCGGTCTATCCCACCCGCAAGCAGCAACCCTATCCCCAACTGGGTCCCTATCGGGATCGGTTAAGGGAGTGGTTGGAGTTTGATGCATCCCTGCCCAGGAAACGTCGCCATACCGCCCAACGTCTGTTTGAGCGATTACAGGTGGAGGGCTATCGCGGCGGCTATTCCTCCGTTCAACGCTTTGTGAAGGTGTGGAAGAGCGCACGCACCGAAACACCGAAAGTCACGCAAGTGTTTGTGCCGTTGGTGTTCTCCCCGGGGGACACCTGCCAGTTCGACTGGAGTCATGAGACCGTGGTCATCGGCGGTGTCGAGCACGTCGTGAAGGTGGCGCATTTCCGCCTGAGCTACAGCCGGAAGATGTTCGTCGTCGCCTACCCACGCGAGACCCAGGAAATGGTGCTGGATGCCCATATTCAGGCGTTTGCGTTCTTTGGCGGCGCCCCCAAGCGCATGGTCTATGACAACCTCAAAACGGTGGTGGACACGATATTCCTGGGGAAGGAGCGTCGCTTCAACCGACGGTTCATGGCCCTGGCCAGCCATTACCTGTTTGAACCGGTCGCCTGTACCCCTGAATCGGGATGGGAAAAAGGACAAGTGGAGAATCAGGTCGGTAACGTGCGCGAATGGCTGTTCACGCCGACACCGCATTTCGACAGTTTGGTTGAACTCAATGTCTGGCTGGCTCAGCGTTGTGAGGAATTGGCTCGACGCGCTCACCCGGAACAGGCTTCACGTACTATCGCGGCGTGCTTTGCTGAAGAACAGGGCTGTCTGATTCCCGTCACGGCCCGTTTCGACGGGCATGTCGATGACATGCGCCGGGTCAGTTCCCAATGCCTGGTGTCGGCTGACCGGAACCGCTACAGCGTACCGGCCCAATGGGCTAATCAGGTGGTCTCGGTCCGTCTCTCCGCTGACCGAGTCCGCATGGTGGCCAACGATGACATCGTGGCTGACCATGCTCGTTGCTTCGGTCGCGGTCAGCTGATTTGTGATCCCTGGCATTACCTCCCCGTGATCGAGCGCAAACCCGGCGCCCTGCGCCACGGGGCACCCTTCGTCCAGTGGGATCTGCCCGTTCCCATCAAAGTCGTGCGAGACCGCATTCTGAAGCAGGACAAGGGCGATCGCGCCTTTGTCGAGCTCCTGCTGATGGCGCGCACGCTTGGGGACAGCGGATTGGAAACCCTGGAAGTGGCCTGTGAGTTGACGTTGCAGTCCGGCGTGATCTGCGCTGCCGTGGTGGTCAATGCCATGCAGCGACTGACCGAGGCATCGAGGCCGAAAACCCTTGAACCCGCCGGTGCGTCGATACCGCAACTGACGCTGGAACCGGTCGCCGATTGCAGCCGCTACGACAGCTTACGGGGGGTGACCTATGTCCATTGATCGCGTAGTCGACCTCAAGGCCTTGCATCTCTATGGCATGGCCGCTGCCTGGAGTGAATGGCTGGCCGAGTTCGGTCATCAACAAAAGCCCGTGATACCCGAAGTCTGGTTGGACCGGTTGATCGCCGCTGAACAAGCGTATCGGCAATCACGCAGCCTCAACTATCAACTCAGGGCCGCTCGCTTTCCGATCCATCGCGACTTGTTGAACTTCAACTGGCATGAAACGCCGTTGGCACAGCATCGGGTCGAACAACTCGCCACGGCCGGCTTCATGGCGGAAGCGCACAACGTGATTCTGGTCGGTGGCACCGGAACCGGTAAAACCCACCTGGCCACCGCTTTGGGCATCGCCGCTATCCATCAGGGCAAGCGGGTGCGGTTCTTCAACGCCGTCGACCTGGTCAACCAACTGGACCGGGAAAAGCAGCAAGGTCGCGAAGGTAACCTGGCCAAACAACTCGTCCACATGGACGCCATCATTCTCGATGAGCTGGGCTACCTGCCGTTCCCTGCCTCCGGGGGTGCCTTACTGTTCCATCTGGTCAGTAAGCTCTATGAAAAGACGTCCTTGATCATCACCACCAATCTCAACTTTGCCGAGTGGGTGCAGGTGTTCGGGGATGCCAAGATGACCACGGCCCTGCTGGACCGCATCACCCACCACTGCGACATCCTGGAAACGGGCAATGACTCCTATCGTTTCAAGCAACGCAAAAGGAGCATCACACCCCAATCACCCTAGCGCTCATCTGGAAACTATTCGGCGCTCTTCCCTGGAAACTTTTCAAAGCCGATTGACACGCCTCATCCACATAAGCCAGCTCAATTTCGCCCGCTTGGGCCTGTTGGATCAGATCTTCGATGTCGCCTCGGGCCCGTTCGAATCGCTCCGGATCGCGTTTTTTTTCAAGCTGTAGCGCGTACGCTTCCACACGTAGCCCAGTTGCTTCAATTCCAGGCGCAAGGTGGTCCGACCGATGACAACCTGGTATTCACGCTCCAGGCGCGTCAGCAATTCCCGCGACGACAACGCTTCACTCTCCACCCACGTTCCCAACTGCTGGCGGTGCTCGTCCGTCAGCTTGCTCGGGGCCCCGCTGCGCGGTCGATCCGGCAAACTCGCCAAACCTGATTTTAGCCATTTGCGCCGCCGAACCCGCACCGCTTCCCGGCACAGCCTCTGCTGTTCCGCCACCGATTGCACGCTATACCCTGCTGACAGCAACAAGATCGTTTCCGCCCGATCTCGCTCGCGCCAATCCGCGCCCTTCTTGATGATCTCCATCAGGCATTCGCGCTCACTGTCCTCCAATTCTATCGGTGCAACTCGTGCCACTGCTCTCTCGTCCGTCCATATCCCAGAATGCCGAGAGTTTACAGCAAATCAACTTGTCGCGAAGTGCTTAGTCGAGTTCACCCTCCGTGAAATGATTATCGGCAGCCAGGATGAAAAACCCCTTGTTGTCATTCGACGCGGCGACGATGATGCCATTGAAGGGCATTTTCGACTCGCCAAATTCCTTGCTGACCCGCTCGAAGGGGCTGGCATTAGCGAAGACATACCCGGGACCGGCCTGGGAAATCCTGGGCATATAGGTAACGCTATAGGTCGTCGTTGATCTGGCGCCGGTCAAGGTAACGCTGGTCCACTTGTTCAGGGTTTTGTCCTGCTTGTCCAGGGCAGCTCTCATTGGCCGGCTGAGCCTGCCGGAATGGATATGCAGCTGATGCTGGCCGCGCACGGTGGCCGGATTGATGGCTAGACCCAGCCAGTAGTCATTCAGCTTCGGCTGCCTTATCTTGAGCCCCGTATGGCGTGCGGCGTCCCAGTAGCTGTAGATATCGCGGTGCTTCCTGTCCTCGACACCTATGGTTGGCGGCAAGGCAAACGTCACATAATGGCAGGTGGGCTTGCCCTGGTTGTCGGTCAGCTGCGCGGCAACGTATTCGTACCTGCCTGGCCGTGAAAATACCTTGAGCCGGGCCAGATCGTCCCTGCATTTGGTCTTGTCTGCCAGGCACGCCTCGATCTGCCGGTACACGGCGCAGGCAGTCTTGCCCTTGTTGGCCGGGTCGCCGCAACTCTTGCACAAGTCTTCATCGGCTATGTCATATTGCGTTTTCGCATAGTAATGATCGGGGTCCCTTTCCCCCGTGTATTGGTTCCAGGCGGGACATGCGCTGCCGCTCGCAGCCTCCGCCACAAGGGCATTGGCAAGCGCATCATCCGCGGCAAGCGGTGATGCCAACCCTACCGGGTTCGCCATGGCCGTTTGGGCCATGGCGACGAGCAGGGCCGCAATCATCAGTCTTATCATGGGGCCTTCATTGTTCCTTGATATAGCCATGGCATGCTCCACAAAGAGGTGAGGCAAATCCGGCTGTCTTGCGCGCCTTTCCGGCCAGGATAACTGGCCACCATCGGGATTTTCGATATTTTCTTGATTATCGCTTTCAACCTGAATCAGGCAGCATATGCCTGATGATGTTCAAGGTTATCCATTCGTCGATAATGGCGAATACGCCTGCCGCCATCAACGATATTCCCATTCCAACAGGGCGTCCAGATTTTCCTCCCACGTCCTGCCTGAAAAATCCGGTCCGGCGTACCGGATGCGTCGGGGCAAGGCAAACACCCCGGCGCGACCGCCGCGTCATCGGGTTCGCCGACAAGATCGTTTTTTCCGCGCGAGCGGGCGTGAACCCTTCTCGGCAGGCCGATCCGCTCAGGCCGGAGCCTGCCCCGCATCGCCCGCCGGCGCGGCACACGCGCCAGATTGCCGTCCCGGCCAGGCCTCATCCGTCTGCTGCACGGCCTGATCGGCCGGGTCCGGCAAAGGCACGGGGATAGCGATGCCGCCCTGGTGGTTGCCGCACATGCAACCGGAACGGTTATCCTCGGGACAGTTTCATGCAGGCTTATTCGTTATCACGATATGCACATGATGTTTCATTATTGGCAAGCCGATCTGTGCCGCTATAGGCTTGCCAGCATGTTTTTGATCGGGCGTCAGCATGGACAAGGTAAGCGTGTACCTCGGACTCGATGATGAGGATATGAGACAGCTCAGTGAAATATCCCGGAATCATCATGTCAGCCGTATCAGAAGGCGGGCCTCCGCCTTGCTGGATATCCATGCCGGTCTCCCGGCGAGTCACGTTGCAAGCAAGCATGCTGTTCATGTCCAGACCGTTTCCAGGTGGGTAAAAACCTGGCTTGAGCATGGCCTGACTTCCGTCCTGAGACGTTCACACGGGGGCGGCCCCATCAAGCTCACGGAGAACCTGCTGGATACGGCCGAACAAATAGCCAGGACAACGCCAATGCGCCTGCCGTATATCCTGAGACGACTCAGGGAAATTCATCCGGACTCACCCTTCATGACGCCGGAGTGTCTGCGCAAGGGTTTGCGGCGCAGAGGCATCAAACGTTGACAAGCAGAGGCCATGGCCATTCCCTGCCCCCATTGCGAGACACCAAACGGTATCGGATGGCGATATGCCAGGTTTCGTCAAACTGGCAGCACAGACACAGGGGACATTCGTGCCGCTTCAACCTAACCCTGGGCCTCGCGTCAGTCAGGCGCCTGAACATACCGACGATCACCTACAGCCAAGAGCACACCTATGTCACGGCACTATAACTTCTCCGCCGGCCCCTCGACTTTTCCGGAAAGTGTCCTCCTAAGGGCACGCGACGAGCTGCTGGAATGGGGCGATACCGGTATGTCCGTGATGGAAATGAGCCATCGCGGCAAGGCGTTCATCGGCATCGCAGAAAAGGCCGAGGCCGATCTGCGCGAACTGCTGGCCATCCCGACCGACTACAAGGTGCTGTTCCTGCAGGGCGGCGCCACCGGCCAGTTCGCCGCCGTTCCCCTGAACCTCATGGGTGACCGGGCCCGGGCCGCCTATCTGGACACCGGCATCTGGTCACAGAAGGCCATTGCCGAAGGCAGGCGCCATGCCGAGGTCATCATCGCCGCGACAGCCCGGGAAAGCGGCTACACCAGCATTCCCGGGCGCTCAAGCTGGCAGGTTCCTGCCGACGCGGCATACCTGCATTACACGGCCAACGAGACCATCGGCGGGGTGGAGTTTCAGGAAATTCCCGATGCCGACGGACTGCCGCTGGTCGCGGACGTTTCCTCCAACTTCCTGTCCCGGCCCCTGGACATCACGCGTTTCGCGGCAGTCTATGCCGGGGCCCAGAAGAATGCCGGGCCGGCCGGGATCACGGTCGTCATCGTGCGGGAGGATCAGCTCGGCAGGGCCAGTTCCATCACCCCCTCGATACTGGACTGGCAAAAACAGGCCGAGAACGGCTCGATGCTGAATACCCCGCCGACCTACAACTGGTATCTGCTGGGGCTGGTGCTGGACTGGCTGAAAGCCGGCGGCGGCATCGCCGCGATCGAGCAGCGCAACATCCGCAAGGCGGCGAGGCTCTATGCCGCAATCGATGGTTCCGGCTTCTACTCCAGTCCGGTCGATCCAGTCGCGCGCTCACGCATGAACGTTCCCTTCCGCCTGGGCAATCCGGATCTCGAGAAAACCTTCCTGGCCGAGGCCAGGACCGCCGGCCTGGTCAATCTGGAGGGCCATCGCTCGGTGGGTGGGCTGCGCGCCAGCATCTACAACGCCATGCCGGAAGCTGGCGTGGACGCCCTGATCGCCTTCATGTCCGAATTCGAACGCCAATATGGGTGAACGCCATGTACAAGATACTGACCTACAACACCATTTCCCCGCTTGGGCTGGAGCGGTTGCCGCGCGACCGCTATGAAGTGGCCGCGGAGATCCGGCAGCCGGACGCCATCCTGCTCCGTTCCCACGACCTGCACGGCACGCCGATTCCGGACAGCGTCAAGGCCGTGGGCCGCGCCGGTTCGGGGACCAACAACATCCCGGTGGATACCTGCACGGCGCGTGGCATACCCGTGTTCAACGCTCCCGGGGCCAACGCCAATGCCGTCAAGGAACTGGTCGTGGCCGGCCTGCTGCTGGCGGCGCGGCGGATTCCCTCGGCGCTGGCATTCGTCCGCGACCTGGAGGGTGACGATGCCAGCCTCGGGCAGCAGGTCGAGACAGGCAAGAAGCGCTTAGCCGGTTCCGAGCTGGCCGGCAAGACCCTGGGCGTACTGGGCCTGGGCGCCATCGGCGTTGCAGTGGCCAACACCGCCAGTGCCCTCGGCATGCAGGTGATCGGGTTCGATCCCCTGCTGACCGTGGAGAGTGCCTGGAAACTCTCCGCTACCGCCATCAAGGCCACCAGCGTGCAGGAGCTGCTGGCACAAGCCGATTTCGTCACTCTGCATGTGCCGCTCAACGAGCAGACACGGCGGTTACTCGACGAGGAACGGCTCGCCGCCATCAAGCCGGCCGCCGTGCTGCTGAACTTCTCCCGCAGCGGGGTCGTGGATGAGGGCAGCGTGATCCGGGCCCTGCAGGACGGCAGGCTCGGCGCCTATGTCACGGACTTCCCCAGCCACGCGCTGGTCAACCAGCCAAATGCCATCGTGCTGCCCCATCTGGGCGCGTCCACAGCCGAAGCCGAGGACAACTGTGCCGTCATGGTGGCGGACCAGATCAAGGACTTCCTGGAGAACGGCAACATCCGCAATGCCGTCAACTTTCCCGATGTCGTGCTGCCGCGCAACGGGGCAAAGGTGCGACTCGCCGCCGCCAATCGCAACGTTCCCAGCATCGTCGGACAGATCACGGCGGCCCTGGCCGATGCCCGACTGAACATCGTCGACCTGATCAACGCGTCGCGGGGTGACCATGCCTTCACCCTGCTGGACCTCTCGGACACGGTGCCGGCGGCCACCTTCGAGCGCATCCGCGCCATCGACGGGGTGCTCTCGGCCCGCCTGGTTTGAATCGCCCTCATCAGCCCACCAAAGGAGACCGTCATGCCCAGCTTCCAGCAAATCCTGGCCTTGGCCAACGATGCCCGAACCCGCATCAGGGAAATCCCCCCGGCGACCGCGGTCGATCCGGAGCATCGCGGCAGACGCCTGCTCGATGTGCGCGAGCGGAGCGAATTCGATGCGGCCCATCTTCCCGGTGCGCGGCACCTGAGCTGGCTGCAACTGGAAGCCCGCATCGGCGAGCTGATTCCGGACAGGTCAACCCCGATCCTGACCTACTGCGCCATCGGCCACCGGTCCGCCATTGCGGCGGACATGCTCCAGCAGCTGGGCTATCGCGATGTGGTGTCGCTGGAGGGCGGCTTGCAGGCCTTTCAGGCCGACGCGGTGGCACAAAAGGCCGCCTGAGCCAAGCGAGGCGGCGGGCCGACCGGCCATCACGCCGGTGGCCCGGACCCGCCATCTGTCGCCGGACCCAGAGGAGGAGCACCCATGAAGATCGGCCTGCCCAAGGAAATCAAGGATCAGGAGGGACGCATCGCCCTCACCCCCGACGCCGTCCGCCAGCTGGTGATGGCCAAACACGCGGTGCGCGTCGAGCTCGGCGCGGGACTCGGTGCTGGCTTTGGCGACGATGAGTACCGGGCCGCGGGCGCCAGCCTGGTCGGCGTCGATGAGGCCTGGGACAGCGAGCTGGTCATCAAGGTCAAGGAGCCGCTGGCATCCGAGTACGGCCATCTCCAGCGGCAGATGCTGTTCACCTTCCTGCACCTGTCCGGCGCGCCACGCTCGCTGACCGAGGTTCTGCTGGAGCGCGGCACCACCGGCATCGCCTACGAAACCCTGGAGGACCGCCACGGCCACCTGCCCCTGCTGGCGCCCATGAGCGCCATCGCCGGCAACATGGCCGCGCTGGTCGGCGCCTATTACCTAGGGCGCACGCATGGCGGCAAGGGCGTACAGCTCGGCCAGGTGCTAGGCGTCCGCCATGGCCGGGTGCTGGTCATCGGCGATGGCGTCGTCGCCCACCACGCGGCGCGCAGCGCGCATGGCCTGGGCGCCGGGGTCGTGCTGGCTGGCCTGGATCCGGCGAAAGGCCAGCAATACCGGACCGAGCTGGGCGAGGGCTTCCTCTACGTCGATTCGACTCCCGCGGCCATCGACCGCGAGTTGCCGGAAACCGATCTGGTGATCGGCGCCGTGCTGCGGCGCGGGGCCAGGGCCGACTACGTGATGACCCGCGAGCAGATCCAGCACCTGCGAACGGGCTCAGTCGTGGTCGACGTCAGCATTGATCAGGGCGGGTGCATCGAGACATCCCGCCCCACCTCGCACAGCCATCCGGTGTTCGTCGAGCACGGGATCATCCATTATGGCGTGACCAACATGCCGGGCGCGTACCCGCGCACCGCCACCGTCGCTCTCTCCGACGCCGTCTTGCCCTACGCCCTGCGGCTGGCGCAGCAGGGACTGGAGGCCCTGGCCGCAGATGCCGGGTTCGCCAGGGCATTGAACACCCATGCCGGATACCTCGCCATCCGACCGGTCGCGGAAGACCTTGGCCTGCTCGACCGCTACCGGCCCTGGGGTTCCCACGGTGCCTGATCCGGGCGCTGGTACGCAGCGACTGCTGCCGGCCACCCCGAACCCGCCTCCAGGATCCCGGCTGTCAACGTCATGAACGATACTCCTTCTCCCCTGAGTCCCGAGCAGTGGCAGACCCTGGTCAGCCTGCTGGGCGCCCTGACACCGGCACAGCGCCAATGGGTCAGTGGTTTTGTGGCCGGCTTCGCCGCCCTGGACGGCCCACGGCCCGAGCCGGCGAAGCCGGCATCCGCGCCAGCCATCACGCTGCTCCATGGTTCGCAGACGGGCAATGCGGAGAGACTGGCCCGGGCCTTCCACGAGCGTCTGGTCCAGGCGGGCCACGAGGTCAGGCTGGAATCCATGGCCGGCTATCCCTTCGCCAGGATCAAGCGCGAATCGTCGGTCCTGATCGTGGTCAGCACCCATGGTGAGGGCGAGCCGCCGGACAATGCCCGCGCCTTTCATGACTTTCTGCACAGCCCGCATGCCCCCCGGCTCGACAGGCTCCGCTATGCGGTACTGGCGCTGGGTGACTCCAGTTACGAGCATTTCTGCAAGACCGGCCACGACTTCGACGGGCGTCTGGCCTCACTGGGCGCCGAAGCGATCATCGAGCGAGTGGATTGCGACATCGACTATGAGGCCGCCGCCGAAGCCTGGCTGGATCAGGTTCTGGCCCGGCTGGAACAGCCCCGGCAGGGCATCGATGCGAACAACGTCGGTGCGCAACCCGCCGCCGCGGCACGCTACTCGCGCCGGCATCCCTTTCCGGCACGTCTGCTGGAAAACCTGCCCCTCACCGGTCCGGGCTCCTCCAAGGATGTCCGCCACATAGCACTGTCCCTCGCCGACTCCGGACTCCGCTACACGCCGGGCGATGCGCTCGGCGTCGTGCCCGGCAATCGGCCGGAACAGGTAGAGGCGCTGCTGGCCGCACTGCATCTCTACCACGCCGACTCCATCACCGGGCCCGGGGGCGCTACGCTCTCGCTGGAGAACGCCCTGTTAAGCGAATATGAAATCACCACGGCCTCCCGCGCCTTCCTCGAAAACTATGCCCCGCTGGTCGGCTCCTCCCGGCTGGCGACCCTGCTGAAACCCGACCGGCGCGGCGAGCTCCAGGTCTGGCTCCGGGGCCGGGACATCCTCGATGTCGTCAGGGCATTCCCGGCGGTCGGACTCACCAGCCAGCAGTTTGTCGACCTCCTGCGCCGGCTGCCGCCCCGTCTCTATTCCATCGCCTCGAGCTGGACAGCAGACCCGGACGAGGTGCATCTGACCGTGGCCGTGGTGCGTTATGAGGCACATGGGATCCTCCGGCATGGCGTGGCATCCACCTTCCTCGCCGACCGGGTGGAAACAGGCGCGGCCGTGCCGGTCTATATCCAGGAAAACCCGAATTTCCGCCTGCCCGCGGACCCCGCGACGCCCATCATCATGATCGGTCCCGGCACCGGCGTGGCGCCGTTTCGCGCCTTCCTGGCCGAACGCGAAGCCATCGGCGCGACCGGCCGCAACTGGCTGTTCTTCGGCGACCGCCAGTTCGAGCACGATTTCCTGTACCAGAGCGAATGGCTGGCTTACCGCCGCAAGGGGCTACTGACGCGCATCGACGTGGCGTTCTCGCGCGATACCGACGAGAAGTGCTACGTGCAGCATCGCATCCGGGAAAACGCGCGGGCGATCCTGGCCTGGCTGGAGGAAGGCGCCCACGTCTATGTGTGCGGCGATGCCGCGAGAATGGCGCCGGATGTCCACGACGCGCTCTGCGAAGTCCTGGTGCGGGAAGGCGGCCGCAGCCCCGATCAGGCCAGAGAGGAGTGGCTGGCGCTGCAAGCCGCGAAACGCTACCAGCGCGATGTCTATTGAATGGATGCCAAGAGGTGGATGCCCCCATGAGCGACAGCAAGCAACGGCAATTGGCCCCCGAGGAAACCCTCAAGCGCAACAGTCACGGTCTGAGGGGGACGCTGGCGGCGAACCTCGCCGACCCGGTGACCGGCAGCATCCCTGAGGATGACGCAAAACTGCTCAAGTTCCACGGCGCCTACTTGCAGGACGACCGCGACCAGCGCCAGGAGTGGCTGCGCCGCAGACTGGAACCCGCCTACAGCTATCTGATCAGGGTTCGCATGCCGGGCGGCGTCTGTGCACCGGCGCAGTGGCAGCAGCTCGACGAGCTGGCGGTACGGTATGGCTTTCCCTCGCTGCGCATCACGACGCGCCAGACCTTGCAGTTCCACGGTGTCCCCAAACGGCATCTCGGGACGGTGATCGCCGGCATTCATGCTGCGCAGCTGGATACCTTGGCCACCTGCGGGGATGTCAATCGCAACGTGGTCTGTCACAACAACCCCTACCTCTCGCCCCTGCATGCCGAGTTGCACGGGTGGGCCGGCCGCCTGAGCGACGAACTCCTGCCCAGGACCCGCGCCTATGCCGAAACCTGGTTGAACGGCCGACCACTGGCTCCGGCAGGAGCGGAAGACGAAGACGATGAGCCGCTGTACGGCAAGACCTACCTGCCGCGCAAGTTCAAGATCGGCATCGCCCTGCCGCCCCGCAACGATATCGATGTCCTGGCCCAGGATCTCGGCCTCATCGCCATCGCCGAGAGCGGGACCCTGCTGGGCTTCAATATCGCGGTCGGCGGAGGCATGGGCATGACGCACAGCGACCCGGCCACATATCCCCGACTCGCCAGCGTCATCGGCTTCTGCCCGCCCGAACGGCTGATAGCGGTCACCCATCACGTCCTCGCCATCCAGCGGGATTTCGGCGACCGCGGCAACCGTCGCCATGCGCGATTCAAATACACGCTGGATGACCGGGGCCTGGACTGGTTCCGGACGGAGCTCGAGGACCGCCTGGGTGAGCCCCTGGCGGAGGCCCGGCCATTCGCATTCCGCGACAGCGGCGACCCGCTGGGCTGGATGGAGGACGGCCAGGGCGACTGGCACCTGACGCTGGCGATACCCAGTGGCCGGCTGCGCGATACCGGCGGCATCGCCTGGCTGACCGCGCTGCGCGAGATCGCACGTCTCCATGACGGCGACTTCCGGCTGACCGCCAACCAGAACCTGACCATCGCGCGTGTCGCGCCCAGTCTGAAGCCCGACATCGAGCGCGTCCTGGCGTGGCATCGCATCCCCCTGCCGGAATCCCAGAGCGCCCTAAGGCAACGCGCCATCTCCTGCGTCGCCTTTCCAACCTGCGGCCTGGCGATGGCGGAAAGCGAGCGCTGGCTACCTGCCCTGCTGAGCCGGCTGGAAAGCGTGCTGGGCGCGCTGGGGCTGGAGCAAGCGCCGATCAACCTGCGCGTGACAGGTTGCCCCAACGGCTGTGGCCGCCCATTCCTCGGCGAAATCGGGCTGGTGGGCAAGGCACCGGGCCGTTACAACCTATATCTCGGTGCGGCCTTCGATGGAACGCGCCTGAACCGGCTTTACCGGGAGGCCATGTCCGAAGACGAGGTGATCGAGGTGCTGACACCGATCCTGCGCGATTACGCAAGCGGACGCGAGCCCGGGGAAACCTTTGGCGATTTCGTCCTGCGTCGCGCGTATGTCGCCCCGGCAACCGCCGGCAGCGCCCCCCGCCCCTGACGATCGATCCGCCGGAAACCTCATGCACGCACTCGCACGCCCCGACAACCCGGCCCTGGCCGCCCTGGAATTGTCCGCACACACCCTCACCCATCTCAAGCAACTGGAAGCCGAGAGCATCCACATCATCCGCGAGGTTGCCGCCGAGTTCGACCGGCCGGTGATGCTCTACTCGATCGGCAAGGACTCGGCGGTCATGCTGCACCTGGCGCTCAAGGCCTTCCATCCCGGCAGGCCGCCCTTCCCGCTGCTGCATGTCGACACCACCTGGAAGTTCCGCGACATGATCGCCTTCCGCGACCGCATGGCCCATGACCTGGGGCTGGACCTGATCGTCCACATCAACCCCGAGGGCGTGGCGCAGAGCATCAATCCCTTCGACCATGGCAGCGAGAAGCACACCGACATCATGAAGACGGAGGCGCTCAAGCAGGCGCTCAACCAGTACCGCTTCGATGCCGCCTTCGGCGGCGCCCGCCGCGACGAGGAAAAGTCCCGCGCCAAGGAGCGCGTCTATTCCTTCCGCGACCAGCATCATCGCTGGGACCCGAAGAACCAGCGGCCGGAACTGTGGAATCTCTACAACGGCAAGGTCAACGCGGGCGAGAGCATCCGCGTGTTTCCGCTCTCCAACTGGACCGAGCTGGATATCTGGCAGTACATCCATCTCGAGAACATCCCCATCGTGCCGCTCTACTACGCCGCCGAGCGGCCGGTGGTGATGCGCGATGGCATCTGGATCATGGTCGATGACGACCGCATGCCGCTGGCGCCGGGCGAGGTGCCGGAGATGAAGCGGGTGCGTTTCCGCACCCTGGGCTGCTATCCGCTGACCGGTGCGGTGGAGTCCAACGCCACCACCCTGCCCGAGATCATCCAGGAAATGTTGCTGACCACCACCTCGGAGCGGCAGGGCCGCCTGATCGATCACGACCAGTCGGGCTCCATGGAGAAGAAGAAGAAGGAGGGTTATTTCTGATGGCGCACCAATCCGAGCTGATCGCCCGCGACATCCATGCCTATCTGGCCCAGCACGAGCGCAAGGAGCTGCTGCGTTTCCTCACCTGCGGCAATGTCGATGACGGCAAGAGCACCCTGATCGGGCGGCTGCTGCACGATTCGAAGCTGATCTACGAGGATCAGCTGGCCGCCATCCGCAAGGACAGCGCCAAGTTCGGCACCACCGGCGATGATTTCGACCCGGCCTTGCTGCTGGATGGCCTGCAGGCGGAACGCGAGCAGGGCATCACCATCGACGTGGCCTACCGCTATTTCTCAACCACCCGGCGCAAGTTCATCATCGCCGACACGCCGGGGCACGAGCAGTACACCCGCAACATGGCCACCGGCGCCTCAACCTGCGACCTGGCCATCATCCTCATCGATGCCCGCCATGGGGTGCAGACCCAGACCCGGCGGCACAGCTACATCGTCTCGCTGCTGGGGATCCGCCATGTGGTGGTGGCCATCAACAAGATGGATCTGGTCGACTTCCGCGCGGAGGTGTTCAACGGTATCCGGGCCGACTACCTGGCCTTTGCCGAGAAACTGGCGATCAGGGACATCCGCTTCCTGCCGCTGTCGGCGCTGAAGGGCGACAATGTGGTCCATCCCGGTCCGAACATGCCCTGGTACGACGGGCCGCCGCTGATGGCGCTGCTGGACAGCATCGCCATCGCCGACGATCAGAACATGGTCAATCCGCGCTTCCCGGTGCAGTACGTCAACCGGCCGCACCTCGACTTCCGCGGCTACAGCGGCACCGTGGCCGCAGGCATCTTCCGCAAGGGCGATCCGGTGATGGTGCTGCCCTCGCGCAAGACCAGCCACATCGCCAGCATCGTCACCTACGACGGCGAGCAGGCCGAGGCCTTCCCGCCGCAGGCGGTGACCTTCACCCTGACCGACGAGATCGACATCAGCCGCGGCGATCTCCTGGTGCGGCCGGACGATGTGCCGCAGCTGGCCGCGCGCTTCCTGGCGCAGGTGGTGTGGATGACCGAGGCGGCGCTGGTGCCGGGCCGGCAGTACCTGATCAAGCAGAACACCCGCAGCGTCACCGGCTCGGTGCCGCGCATCCGCTACCGCATCGATGTCAACACCCAGGCCCATCACCCGGCCACCCAGCTGCACCTGAACGAGATCGGCCTCTGCGAGCTGGCCCTCAGCGCCCCCATCGCCTTCGATCCCTATACCGTCTGCAAGGGCACCGGCGCCTTCATCGTCATCGATCGCCTCACCAATGTCACTGTCGGGGCGGGGATGATCGTGGGCCCCGTGACCGGCGACAGCGCGTTCAGGCCGGTGACGGCCGTGGAGCGACAATGCCGCCTGGGCCAGCGGCCTGTCCGCGTCTGGCTGACAGGCGAAAACCGGCAGCTCATCGCGCGCGAACTGGAGCGGCAATTGTTCGACCGGGGCTTCCTCTGCACGGTCCTGGATCTGGAAACACTGGGTGAGCACGCCGCGGCAGTGCTGGAAAACCTGAACGATGCCGGCCTCATCGCCCTGATCGCGGCGCCTCCGGAGCGGTTGCCGGCCATTCCGGGCGAGGACGACCTGGCGTTGCCTGGCGAACGTCACGATATCCACGCCATCACCCGACGCGCCCAGGCCGAACGGGACGCGCCGCTGGATTTCCAAATCTGACCCGTCTATGGTCTCGACAACCGCTCGGCGAGCCGGGCAGCCTTGATCCGTATCTCCGGCACGGCGGTGGTCTCCCAAAGCATGCCTTTCTCGGGCGGACCGAGGGTAAACAATCGATCCGAGGGGGTACCATCATCACGCCGCAGCGCCCCATCAGCGGCAACGTCGAGCCCCAGCCGCAGGGTATCCGGGCGAATCAGGCCCCGATCGAGGAGATCGCTCACCAGAGGGCTTTCCAACCGGCGGTAATCGCTCTCCGAGCCCGAGCAGTTCAGCACGGCATCCACCGCGATGACGCCAGCGTCGCCCCCATGCCGTGGTCGAACCAGTATCTCCACCGTATCCGGCTGCTCGCGGTACTCCAGGATTCGTCCGACATGGCAAACCAGCTGTCCGTCATCGACCAGCGCCTGCAGCCGAGCGGCCACGGTCGGCGCGAGCCGGTGCCGGTGACAGTCCCACCAGGGCCGCAGATGGCGCAGGAAGCGGCGTTGCTCGGCCAGAGGCAGGGATTGCCACAAGGTCTGGTTGGCCGGGCGCAGGGCGTCGATGGCTGCGCGCCAGTCGCCGCCCGTTTCCCGAATGTGCCGACGCAGGGCTCTCAGCCAGTTGCGCGTCGAGGGTGCGACGGTATCGAGGGCAAAAGCCGTGGCCATGGCCGGCGCATGTGCCCGGGGCCACAATCCCCGCCGCGAGATGGCATGGATAAGGCCGGTGTATCCCGCCGATTTCAGGGCTATTGCCCAGTCCACCATGGTCAGCCCCCCGCCGATGAGCAGGCAGGAGCGGGTTGCCAGCACCGTGTCGAGCAGCCCCGGCTTCCAAGGATTGCCATGGTAGCGCATGCTGGCATAAAAGGCGGGTTCCGCCACGCAGGGATCTCCCGGCGGAAAGTTCCCCAGCGCCAGCACTGCGCGGTCGGCCAGCAGCCGGGGGCCATCCCGCAGCTGCAGGCAAACCCCGTCCGGGGTTTCCGCCATGCGGATGACCTCGGCGGTGTGGTGGCTCAGCTCGATACCTGGCGCTGCCTCGCGCACCGCGGCGTCCAGCAAGTCGACGAGGTAGCGGCCATAGGCGCGGCGCGGCAGGAAGCTTCCCGCCTCCACCTCGGTGACCCAGGGCGGACAGAGGAGCGAGTCCCGTCGCGCCCGCGCCCAGCGCAGGAAATGATCGGGATCGTCCGGGAAGGCGCTCATGTTGCCCGCCGGAACATTGAGCAGGTGGCAGGCCAGCTCGGTACCGTAGGCGACCCCGCGTCCCTGCTGACGCGGCGCCTTCTCGATCAGGGCGATCTCGGTCCCGCGGAGCGCGATCCTGGACAGGTGCGCGGCCACCAGGCTGCCGCTGAATCCCGCGCCGATGATGGCGATGCGGCCGGTCCTTGGCTTTTCGATGGTCAAGGGATGCTCCCATGCGATGGAAAGGCGCGGGCCGCGCCGGCGATGGCGTGGCCCGCGGTCGGGTATCAGCGCCTCAGGGCGTGACTGCCGCCCTGGATGCGACGGACGGCCTCCACCAGCGCGTCGACCTCCCCGAAGGTGTTGTAGAAAGCGAACGAGGGCCGCACCGTGGTTTCCAGGCCGAAGCGACGCAGGATCGGCTGGGCACAGTGATGTCCGGAGCGGACGGCTATGCCGTAACGGTTGAGCGCCTCGCCGACATCCTCCGAGCGGAAGCCCTGCAGCACGAAGGACAGCACGCTGGCCTTCTCATGCGCGGTGCCGATCAGACGCAGGCCCGGTATTTCCAGCAGGCCGCGGGTCGCATAGGCCAGCAGGTCGTGCTCGTGGCGGGCAATATTTTCCAGGCCGACACGTTCCACGTAGTCGAGCGCCGCGCCCAACCCGACCGCATCCGCGATGTTGCCGGTGCCGGCCTCGAACCTTGCGGGGGCGGGCTGGAACAGGGTGCGCTCGAAGGTCACGTCCTGGATCATGTTGCCGCCACCCTGCCAGGGCGGCGTGGCATTCAGGAGGTCCAGCTTGCCGTAGACCGCGCCGATGCCGGTCGGCCCGAACACCTTGTGCCCGGAGAACACGTACCAGTCGCAGTCCAGGGCCTTGACGTCGACCCTCAGATGCGGGGCGCCCTGCGCGCCGTCCAGGAGCACCCGCGCGCCGTAGCGATGGGCGATCTCGATCATCTCCCGGGCCGGGGTGACTGTGCCGAGGGCGTTCGAGACTTGCGAGAAGGCGACCAGCCGGGTCCTGGGGCCCAGTAGCTTCTCGTACTCGTCGAGCAGGATCTGACCACTGTCATCCACCGGCGCTACCCGCAGCCTGGCCCCCTTCTCAGCACAGAGTTGCTGCCAGGGCACGATATTGGCGTGATGCTCCAGCCAGGTGATGACGATTTCGTCATCCTGGCCGATGTGGCGCCGGCCCCAGGATTGGGCGATCAGGTTGATGCCCTCGGTGGTGCCGCGCACGAACACGATCTCATCCCGGCTGCCCGCGCCGAGAAAGCGCGCCACCGTGTCGCGGGCCGCCTCGTAGGCATCCGTGGCGCGCGCCGCCAGTTCATGGGCCGCCCGGTGGATGTTGGAGTTCTCGTGCTGGTAGAAATAAGCCAGCCGGTCGATGACCGCCTGCGGCTTCTGGGTGGTCGCGGCGTTATCCAGCCAGATCAGCGGTTTGCCGTGGACGGTCTCATTGAGGATGGGAAAATCCCGGCGCACCTGCCAGACATCGAAGCCCGGATGGGCGGAATCGAGATGGGCAACCTGATTTTCCTGTGGTTCCTGGCCCTGACAGGCGGGATCACCCGGAACGCTGACCATTTCGCCCAGAAAATACAAGGACACGTCCGCCGCTTCGCCTCCGGCCGTCACCGGCGCGCCGCCGGGCGGCGCCCCTTTCGGCACGGCGATGCCGGGCACGGTGGTTCGGGGCAGACCCAGATCGGGCAGGATGTCCGGTCCGGGTTGGGGTAAGCCCGGCGCCGCCGTGCGGGGGGGCTGGGCGCCTCCCAGGAAGTAATGCGCCAGGGCCGCCGCCGCTCCCCCGGTCGTTAGACCCGGGTCTGGCGCGAGCGGCGGGGCGGTCCCCTCCTGCGGCGCCGGCCGGGGTTCCCGGCTTGCGGCCGAGGGCGGCACGGTGATGGCGGCCGCCGCCGGAACCGGGCGCAGGAAATAAAATTCCGCCAATCCGTCCCGGTCCCCAGGCGCGGCGATACGGTCCAGCGGCAGCGCGGCCAAGGCGGCTTCATCGAGCTGATCGGGCGCGGCGCTGGCCGGTACGGCAGGCGCTTTCTGCAGGAAGGCGCCGCCCCCGTCCGGCAAGGCCGCGAAATATTCGTTGGCCAGTCGCGTCAGGACATCCACATCGGGAAGCCCGGCGAGGCCCAGGGCCTCGACCAGGTATGCCGAACCTGACGCCACAGACTTATCTGTAGGTAGGTTTGTAGTCATGGTACTTGTCCACGTCGACGTTTTCGAGCACGGCGATGGCATCCTCGGTGAGGACAGCCAGCGAGCAGTAGAGGGACACCACGTAGGAGGCGATGGCCTTGCGGCTGATGCCGCCGAACTTGACCGACAGACCCAGCCCCTGCTCGCCCGGCAGGCCCGGCTGATACAGGCCAACCACACCCTGACGGCTCTCGCCGGTGCGCAGCAGCAGGATGCTGGTCTTGCCGTTCTCGATCTTGACCTTGTTCGAGGGCACCAGCGGGATGCCGCGCCAGGTCAGGAACGGCGAGCCGAACAGGTTCACGGTGGGCGGTGGAACACCACGGCGGGTGGCTTCGCGGCCGAAGGCGGCGATGGCCTTGGGGTGGGCCAGGAAGAAGGCCGGCTCCTTCCACACCTTGGCGATCAGTTCGTCGAGGTCGTCCGGCGTGGGCGGCCCGGCCAGGGTGGAAAGCCGCTGCTCGGGCACGATGTTGTGCAGCAGGCCATATTCCTTGTTGTTGATCAGTTCCTCTTCCTGCCGTTCCTTGATGGTCTCGATGGTCAGGCGGAGCTGTTCCTTGATCTGGTCGTGCGGGCTGCTGTAGAGATCGGAAACCCGGGTGTGGATGTCGACGATCGAGGTGACGGCGCTGAGGAAGTACTCGCGCGCGCCCTCGTCGTAGTCGACGAAGGTCTGCGGCAGGTCGCTCTCGTCACGGTGCGAGCAGGCGGTCAGCACGCGCGAGGCGTCCTTGACCTTGTTGACGCGGTAGATGCCGGCCTCGACGCCGACCCAGGGCAGCAGGTGGGTGAGCCAGCGCGGTGAGATGGTGACGAGTTGCGGAACGGTCTTGGTGGCATTCGCCAGGGTACGCGCGGCGTTGTCGCCAAGCGCAAGTTGCTGTTGGTCCAGATCGGTCATGACAGTGTCCTCGAGTGGTTAACGGAATCGATGGTCAGGCGAGCTTTCCACCTCATGTTTTGCCCTTCGCACCCAGGCGGCCGACGTCATCGACGAAGTACAGGCCTCCAGCGGGCACGTTCAAGGCGGGGCTGGGCAATCGGACCGGACCCAGATCGGGCAGCGGTTCGTACCCGGCATTCCGGGCAGGCAGATTGATGTCCACCGGGATTCTTGGCGTCGGCTGGGTTCCCTCCAGAAAATAAGGCGGGGAGCCCGAGGGCAGACCACCAGCGGCGCCCAATCCCGCAAGCGGACTGGTGCCCGCCACATCAGCCAACACACCGGGAGCGGCCCGCAAGGGTTCCTCGCCAGTCGTCGGGAAGGCCGAGGCGGGAGGAACAGCACCAGCGAAAGGCTGCGAACCCAGCTCGACGCCGGGTGTATGCGGAGGCGTGGAGCCGTGCTGGCTGCCGGGCACGCTGCGCTGGCTGGTCGGCGCTCTGGGGTTGGCCGTGGAAATAGCCACCGGCGCCACGGAGTTCAGGTTGGGATCGGTGCCGGGCCGGTCCGGCCGGAGCAAGGGCACCACACCCGGGCTGGTGGGTGGCACGGCCTTCAGGAAATAGAGGCCGGCATCCGCGTCCGACGCCGTCGGAGCTTGCGCCAAGGCGGCGGGGCCCTGCCCCGAGACCCCGGCCAGTGCTGCCGGAATCTTCCTGAGGTCGTCCTCGTTGGGAATGTCCACAGCTGAGCCCGGGTTGGCGGGCGCCGCCGGGACGGCACTTGGTAAAGCGCCCGCGCCAGGGACCACAACGAGAAACTCGTTGGCATAGGGGGCCGTAGCGTCCAGACCGGGGATATCGCCCGGGAGCCCCGGAGTCGTTGCGGGGCGTTCGGTGCCGATAGGCAGGGGGTTACCGGTAGACAGGCTGGTAGTCATGGTATTTCTCCACATCGACATTCTCGAGCACGGCGATGGCATCCTCGGTGAGGACAGCCAGCGAGCAGTAGAGGGACACCACGTAGGAGGCGATGGCCTTGCGGCTGATGCCGCCGAACTTGACCGACAGACCCAGCCCCTGCTCGCCCGGCAGGCCCGGCTGATACAGGCCAACCACACCCTGACGGCTCTCGCCGGTGCGCAGCAGCAGGATGCTGGTCTTGCCGTTCTCGATCTTGACCTTGTTCGAGGGCACCAGCGGGATGCCGCGCCAGGTCAGGAACGGCGAGCCGAACAGGTTCACGGTGGGCGGTGGAACACCACGGCGGGTGGCTTCGCGGCCGAAGGCGGCGATGGCCTTGGGGTGGGCCAGGAAGAAGGCCGGCTCCTTCCACACCTTGGCGATCAGTTCGTCGAGGTCGTCCGGCGTGGGCGGCCCGGCCAGGGTGGAAAGCCGCTGCTCGGGCACGATGTTGTGCAGCAGGCCATATTCCTTGTTGTTGATCAGTTCCTCTTCCTGCCGTTCCTTGATGGTCTCGATGGTCAGGCGGAGCTGTTCCTTGATCTGGTCGTGCGGGCTGCTGTAGAGATCGGAAACCCGGGTGTGGATGTCGACGATCGAGGTGACGGCGCTGAGGAAGTACTCGCGCGCGCCCTCGTCGTAGTCGACGAAGGTCTGCGGCAGGTCGCTCTCGTCACGGTGCGAGCAGGCGGTCAGCACGCGCGAGGCGTCCTTGACCTTGTTGACGCGGTAGATGCCGGCCTCGACGCCGACCCAGGGCAGCAGGTGGGTGAGCCAGCGCGGTGAGATGGTGACGAGTTGTGGAACGGTCTTGGTGGCATTCGCCAGGGTACGCGCGGCGTTGTCGCCAAGCGCAAGTTGCTGTCTTTCTGATTCAGCCATGGTCGTCTCCAGTTGCGGGGATATGGGCCAGTCAAAGTGTTAACCGGGATCTTTGCTTGCACGCATCGCGGGCAAGGCGGCAAGCGATGCAAGCAATCGGGGGGGTCGGGGCAACGCCTCATATGCCCGCCCCATGGTTGAAATATTCACTGCGCGCCGGCGCCTGCGTCAGGTTGCTGAATTCCGGGACGCTGTGCGTCACCCAGACATTGCCGCCGATGACCGAGCCACGGCCGATGGTGATGCGCCCCAGAATGGTCGCCCCGGCGTAGATCACCACGTCGTCCTGGATGATCGGGTGACGGGCGCCGCCCTTGATCAGGACGCCGTGCTCGTCGGCGGGGAAGCGCTTGGCACCCAGCGTCACGGCCTGATACAGGCGAACCCGGGAGCCGATGACGCTGGTCTCGCCGATCACCACGCCGGTGCCGTGATCGATGAAGAAGCTGGGGCCGATCTGTGCCCCGGGATGTATGTCGATGCCGGTCTCGGAATGGGCGATCTCGCCGATCATCCGCGCGATGAGCGGGAGGCCGAGTTGATAGAGCCTGTGCGCGAGGCGATGGTGGATGACAGCCAGGATGCCCGGATAGCAGATCAGCACTTCGTCCTCGCTGCTGGCGGCCGGATCGCCCTCGTAGGCAGCCTGCAGGTCGCTGTCCAGCAAGGCCCTGATACTGGGCAGGGACTGCGCGAACTCGCGGATCAGTTCCTCCGACTGATCGCTGATGACCCGACGGTCTGGCGCCCGTCTTTGCAGGTGCTCGTGGGTGTAGCGGAGTTCCCGCTGAATCTGCACGCGCAACCGCCGCAGCTTGGTTTCCAGCAGGTGCCCGACGTAATAGTCGACGCCTTCCTCGGTAAGGTCGCCGGCCCCCAGCCGGTTCGGGAACAGCACGGTGGCGAAGCCTTCCACGATGTCCTTGAGCTCGCTTCGGTATGGCAGCTTGAGGGAGGCATCGTCCCCATGGCGACAGGCCAGCGCACGCTCGCGGATGTCGAGCAATGCCTTGACGATCGCGGGTATGCCGATGGGGTCCTGGAACTCGGGCAAGGGTGACATGCCTCGCACTCCTTCACGCGGCGAGGCCATTGGCGTCGAAGATGCCTTCATAGAGCGCCGTGCTCAGGTAGCGCTCGCCCGAATCCGGCAGGACCACGACGATGGTCTTGCCGGCGTGCTCCGGACGCTGGGCCAGCCGCACCGCCACCGCCGCCGCCGCCCCGCAGGAAATGCCGGCCAGGATGCCCTCCTCCCGCGCCAGCCGGCGGGCCATGTCGATGGCCTCCTCGTTGCTGACCGGTTCGATGGCGTCGACCAGCGACAGGTCGAGCACATCCGGCACGAAACCGGCGCCGATGCCCTGGATCTTGTGCGGACCGGGCTGCACCGGCTGCCCGGCGCGGGTCTGCGACAACACCGGGCTGGCGGCGGGCTCCACCGCGACCGACAGGACCGGCTGGTGGCGGGTGTGCTTGAGATAGCGGCTGACACCGGTGATGGTGCCGCCGGTGCCGACGCCGGCAACCAGGATGTCGACCTGGCCGTTGCTGTCGTCCCAGATTTCCGGACCCGTCGTGGCTTCGTGAATGGCGGGATTGGCGGGGTTCTTGAACTGCTGCAACAGGACATAGCGGGCGGGGTCGGATGCGGCGATCGCCTCGGCCTTGGCGATGGCGCCCGGCATGCCCTTGGCGCCTTCGGTCAGCACCAGTTTCGCACCATAGGCCACCAGCAGCTTGCGCCGTTCGATGCTCATGGTCTCCGGCATGGTCAGCGTCAGGGGAATGCCGCGCGCCGCGGCCACGAAAGCCAGGGCGATGCCGGTGTTGCCGCTGGTCGGTTCGACGATTTCCTTGCCGGGCCCGAGCAGGCCGCGCTGCTCGGCATCCCAGACCATGGCCGCGCCGATGCGGCATTTCACCGAGTAAGCCGGGTTGCGGCCCTCGATCTTGGCCAGCACGGTGGCCTTGGCGCCCACGGTGATGCGGTTAAGCCGGACCAGCGGGGTCCGGCCGATGGCGCGGGAATTGTCTTCGTACCAGCGGCTCATGCTGCCTCCTGCGATGCTTGTGTGACCAAAAGCCGTTTCCCTTTCGGCTCCGCCGCGCGGGCAAAAAAAAAGCCAGTGAATCCTTTTCTGGATTCACTGGCTTCCGGTGGTCCGGTCAGCTTGCCCGATAGGACCATTCTAGACTTATGAAGGTATAAGGCCAGAGTGGTGGAAACGGTTATCGGCGTGAAAAGGCATGTTTTTGCCTTGCATATAAGTTAACAGCCGGCAGGAGAGCCTTACAAATACCCTGATCGAATATGCTTATTTCTCTGGCGGGCTCAGCGCACCATGGGTTGAGCCCCGGATTGCCGGATCCCTCTGCCACGGGCAGGAACAGGCAACCCGCCCCACCGTGCCCGGGGCTCCCGGTTGACCCGGTTGATTCCACCGATCACCCGATGCTGTGACGGTGGGCGACATCACTGGCGTGCCTCGTGCAATCCGGCCAGCCCGGGGAAATGGCGCCGCAAGCGATCAATGAGCAGCCGCTGGGGTTTCTGGAAACGGCTTTTTCGGGTTGGCCATGACGCGATGCCCTGTTCCCCTCCGCCCCGGCTCATGACCACACGCTCCCCACGGGCCAGCAGCGGCCCCGTGGGCTCAGGCCAGGGCCAGCAGGATATCGTTCCGGGTGATTTCGCCGAGCAAAACCCGCTCCGCGTCGACGATGGGAAGGCGGTCGCATTCATGTCTGACCAGTAATCCCAAGGCCTGGGTGAGCGGGGTCTCCGGTGTGATGGCCGGTATGTCGTCCTCCATGAAGACCCGCGACGCCTTGAGGTGCCGCAACGTGGGATCGCCGAGAAACAGCTTCATGCGGTCCAGCGTGATGGCGCCCTGGTAGCGCCCGGCCGCATCGACGACCCATACCTGCGGGGCCGTGGAGCGGCAGAACATTTCGCTGACAGCCTGGGCGGTGGCTTCCATGTTGACGCGGGCAGCAGCAGGGCTCATGAGGTCCTCCGCCTGCATGAGGAAAGGTACCTGGGTGCGCGGGTTGCCCAGCGAACTCGAGTAGACGGAAACCGGACGGATTGCGGCGGCGATGTAGCGGGCGGTCATCGCCACGGCGATCAGGGGAAGCAGCAGGTCGGCCTTGAGGGTCATCTCGAAGATCATCAGGATCGCCATCACCGGGGCAAACGTGGTGGCTGAGAGAAACGCCCCCATGCCGAGGATGGCAAAGGTCACGGTATCGGTAGACCCATCGAGACCCAGCGCCAGCAAGGACTGGCCATAGAGCCAACCGGTGCAGGCACCGATCAGCAGGGTGGGTGTGAATACGCCACCGATGGTGCCGGTGCCGACCGCTGCGGCGGTGGCCAGCATCTTGAGCAGGGCGAGGCTGAGCACGAAATCACGCATTGGCGATCCGGTCAGGATGAACTCTGCCACGGCATGACCGTTGCCCCAAACCTGGGGATACCAGAGGGAAATCGCCCCGATCGCGAATCCGCCCAGGCCCAGGCTGAGCGGCAAGGGCAGGCGCAAGCGCTGCACCAGACGAAGACAGGCATCGAGCAGGGCCAGGAAGGCTGGCGCCAGGATACCCGCAAGCAGCCCAAGGCCCAGCACCTGCGCGATAGCCGGGGGATGAGCCAGGGTCAGGGATGGCAGGGTGTAGATCGGTCGCAGACCGATCCAGTGGCGGATGACCAAGGTCGCGGACAGGGCGGCGACGATGAGCGGCCCCAACGCCTCGATGGCCAGGGTATGCATGACGATTTCGGCGACGAAAAGCGCACCGGCCAGCGGCGTATTGTAGGCGGAGGCCAATCCTGCCGCACCGCCACAGGCGACCAGCAGGCGCAAGCGTTGCTTGGGAAAGCGGAGCAGACGGCCGATGCTGGAAGCCGCCAGGGCGGAAAACTGCACCATGCCGCCCTCGCGCCCGATCGAAGCGCCAGAACTGATGGAAATCAGCGATGAGGCGAGGCGAACCAGGGTGGGCCTGACCGCGATGACACCGTCGCCGAGCCGGACGGCCTCGAGGTAATCCCGGGAGCGCAGGCCGTTGCATAGGCGCGCCCCCAGCCAGAGCACGGAGCCGGCGGCAAGGCCACCCAGCGTGGGTACCCAGAGGCGCATGGCAGGTGACAGGCTCTCGGCTATGGCGACGATATCCTGGGTCTGCCCGGTCATGAGCCACTTGAGGCCAATGTTGGCCGCACGGAACAGGCCCGAGCAAAGTCCACCCGCAACCCCCACCAGCGCGGCCCACAGCAACATCGAATCCAGACCGGCCGCGCCGGTGTCCGCCCGCAGCCGCAGCCGCCATGCCAGCAGCAGCCTCGCCATGGCGGCGGCCAGCCGGGCGGTGGGTCCGGAGCCTGACTCAGGGGCAGCGGCCATGATCGGGCACGCTAGCGGTACGGCGAGGCGGGCAACGATGCGGCCATCGCGGCAACATTCGCCTGCCGATGTTGAATCATCCCGTTGATTCCCGGGTTATCGATAATGCCGCCGGCGGACCGCTCGTCCAGCTGCTGCCATGCGGGCCGCGGCCGGCGAGTCTCCTCGCCCGCCCTCTGAGGGGGTGTGCTCATGCCATCGGTAGCCCCGGGAGGTTGAACCGCTGTTTTTCGCGGCGCTCGATTTGCACGATGCGGCCCTCGTGAACCGTGATCTCTACCGCCCCGAACCTCAGGTCACGGAGAGCGGTGCGAATGGCTTCCGTGGCGAGGTCCGGACTGTCCTGGGACTCGGGGAGGCTTGCGCTTGCGTTCATGGGCTGTCTTGAGCAGATCGGTGAGGTTTGCTGCGCATGCCGGACAACGGCTCGCATCGGGTCAAGATGCTAGCAACAGGGCTTTTCGGTTCAAAAGAATGAATATGAAGATGTTTATTCGAATCGGCTCTAAGGCAGGGCGCGCAACCGGAGCGCTCATCGCCAGCCCGGCCAGCGTGGCGCAAGCCGCCTGGGCGTCACCTGCAGCGATAAACAGCGCCCACATATGTCACGTTGGTCTGCTCACTCGAGCCACCGCCGCTTCCGTTGGCAACCCCGAAGCTGCCGGTCTGCCCTGCACGTGTCGACAGCAACTGAACGGTATTCCCGCCCATCTGCGCCGCCTGGTTCTTGAGGTCATTCCGTGCACCGGTCTCCAGGTTGGCGTTGCTGGTCCAGCCACCCGTGAAGAAGTTGCCCTGATTTCCCGTGGCCTCGCCCAGGTACTCGCAGTCCTTGGGCTCGGAGTGTCAATCGGCTTTGAAAAGTTTCCAGGGAAGAGCGCCGAATAGTTTCCAGATGAGCGCTAGGGTGATTGGGGTGTGATGCTCCTTTTGCGTTGCTTGAAACGATAGGAGTCATTGCCCGTTTCCAGGATGTCGCAGTGGTGGGTGATGCGGTCCAGCAGGGCCGTGGTCATCTTGGCATCCCCGAACACCTGCACCCACTCGGCAAAGTTGAGATTGGTGGTGATGATCAAGGACGTCTTTTCATAGAGCTTACTGACCAGATGGAACAGTAAGGCACCCCCGGAGGCAGGGAACGGCAGGTAGCCCAGCTCATCGAGAATGATGGCGTCCATGTGGACGAGTTGTTTGGCCAGGTTACCTTCGCGACCTTGCTGCTTTTCCCGGTCCAGTTGGTTGACCAGGTCGACGGCGTTGAAGAACCGCACCCGCTTGCCCTGATGGATAGCGGCGATGCCCAAAGCGGTGGCCAGGTGGGTTTTACCGGTTCCGGTGCCACCGACCAGAATCACGTTGTGCGCTTCCGCCATGAAGCCGGCCGTGGCGAGTTGTTCGACCCGATGCTGTGCCAACGGCGTTTCATGCCAGTTGAAGTTCAACAAGTCGCGATGGATCGGAAAGCGAGCGGCC
The DNA here is from genome assembly GCF_056880625.1 of Methyloparacoccus sp. NF-16. Taxonomy (NCBI): domain Bacteria; kingdom Pseudomonadati; phylum Pseudomonadota; class Gammaproteobacteria; order Methylococcales; family Methylococcaceae; genus Methyloparacoccus; species Methyloparacoccus sp. NF-16. Next base: position 2,007,583 of record NZ_CP174130.1, read on the forward strand.
CTGAGTTGATAGTTGAGGCTGCGTGATTGCCGATACGCTTGTTCAGCGGCGATCAACCGGTCCAACCAGACTTCGGGTATCACGGGCTTTTGTTGATGACCGAACTCGGCCAGCCATTCACTCCAGGCAGCGGCCATGCCATAGAGATGCAAGGCCTTGAGGTCGACTACGCGATCAATGGACATAGGTCACCCCCCGTAAGCTGTCGTAGCGGCTGCAATCGGCGACCGGTTCCAGCGTCAGTTGCGGTATCGACGCACCGGCGGGTTCAAGGGTTTTCGGCCTCGATGCCTCGGTCAGTCGCTGCATGGCATTGACCACCACGGCAGCGCAGATCACGCCGGACTGCAACGTCAACTCACAGGCCACTTCCAGGGTTTCCAATCCGCTGTCCCCAAGCGTGCGCGCCATCAGCAGGAGCTCGACAAAGGCGCGATCGCCCTTGTCCTGCTTCAGAATGCGGTCTCGCACGACTTTGATGGGAACGGGCAGATCCCACTGGACGAAGGGTGCCCCGTGGCGCAGGGCGCCGGGTTTGCGCTCGATCACGGGGAGGTAATGCCAGGGATCACAAATCAGCTGACCGCGACCGAAGCAACGAGCATGGTCAGCCACGATGTCATCGTTGGCCACCATGCGGACTCGGTCAGCGGAGAGACGGACCGAGACCACCTGATTAGCCCATTGGGCCGGTACGCTGTAGCGGTTCCGGTCAGCCGACACCAGGCATTGGGAACTGACCCGGCGCATGTCATCGACATGCCCGTCGAAACGGGCCGTGACGGGAATCAGACAGCCCTGTTCTTCAGCAAAGCACGCCGCGATAGTACGTGAAGCCTGTTCCGGGTGAGCGCGTCGAGCCAATTCCTCACAACGCTGAGCCAGCCAGACATTGAGTTCAACCAAACTGTCGAAATGCGGTGTCGGCGTGAACAGCCATTCGCGCACGTTACCGACCTGATTCTCCACTTGTCCTTTTTCCCATCCCGATTCAGGGGTACAGGCGACCGGTTCAAACAGGTAATGGCTGGCCAGGGCCATGAACCGTCGGTTGAAGCGACGCTCCTTCCCCAGGAATATCGTGTCCACCACCGTTTTGAGGTTGTCATAGACCATGCGCTTGGGGGCGCCGCCAAAGAACGCAAACGCCTGAATATGGGCATCCAGCACCATTTCCTGGGTCTCGCGTGGGTAGGCGACGACGAACATCTTCCGGCTGTAGCTCAGGCGGAAATGCGCCACCTTCACGACGTGCTCGACACCGCCGATGACCACGGTCTCATGACTCCAGTCGAACTGGCAGGTGTCCCCCGGGGAGAACACCAACGGCACAAACACTTGCGTGACTTTCGGTGTTTCGGTGCGTGCGCTCTTCCACACCTTCACAAAGCGTTGAACGGAGGAATAGCCGCCGCGATAGCCCTCCACCTGTAATCGCTCAAACAGACGTTGGGCGGTATGGCGACGTTTCCTGGGCAGGGATGCATCAAACTCCAACCACTCCCTTAACCGATCCCGATAGGGACCCAGTTGGGGATAGGGTTGCTGCTTGCGGGTGGGATAGACCGGGTCGCCCTCGGTCTGTAGATGCTTTCTGACCGTCGGTCGGGATAGATGAAAGCGCCTGGCCAGTTCGCTGATTTTGACCTTCTCAACAAAATGCAGGCGCCGCAGTTCGGCAATGAGTTCCACTCTGATCACTCCAGGTTACTCCGGCTAAAAGCCGGGCATTGAACGACCTGGGGTGGAAAGTTTTCAACGCTCTTTTCCCCAGGACCCTGGAAAGTTTTTCACGCCGTTTTGCATTCCTGAAAGCCTTGATTCAGGCCGCACCCTTCCGTATCCAGAAATGCCTGACCGACAATGGCTCCGAATTCACCGATCGCTGTCTGCGCCGCGAACAGGGCCCCTCAGGGGAGCACACCTTTGATCGCGCCTGCGCCGAACAGGACATCGAGCATCGCCTGATACCGCCACGCCACCCGCAAACCAACGGCAGGGTCGAGCGCTTCAATGGCAGGATTGCCGAGGTACTGCAAACCCACCATTTCGAATCCACAGAGGACCTCGAAGCCACATTGCATCGATACACGCACCTTTACAACCACCACATCCCGCAAAAAGCCTTGAACCATCGATCACCGGTGCAGAGCCTGAAAGAATGGCAGTCTTCACACCCTCATCTCTTTCGAAAAAAGGTTTATCACCTCACGGGACTCGACAGTTAGTTTAAGGCCTTTCTTCACCGCCTGATAGTCAGGAAGTTGTGGATCAACGGGAAGGATGCCAACCTTGAGCAGGTCAGGCGCGGCATGGCGTGGGTCTACACCAAGTACGCCAGCGAGCCGGAATACTTCGCCGCCGAGCGCTTAGCCAAAGGCTGCAGAACGGGTCTGTGGTCTCAGCCGAACGCCATCTCGCCATGGGTGTTCCGACACCCGGAGCGGGCACAGGCGACCACTCCAGAGGCCCGCGTGGCGGCGGAGGGATCAGCCTAGGGCCGGTGTGGCACCAAGCGATTCTACAAGCAGATGACGACGTGTGACGAGGCCCGGTACTTCCTGAGCGTCTGTGGGGTGAAGCAACTCGACGGCGATGGTGATGGGCCAGGGCTGTTCAATGCTCTCAGAATTGGGGATATTAACCCGGCCACTTTTTATCGAACGTCTGCAACCCATGGAAGCCTTGTCTGGCGCAGCAACTGACCCCGTGGTCGTACGTTTTATTGTGGCCGGAGTAATAGTTTGGCGCGATAGATGGGGTTTGCGCACAGCGCCGTGGTCAACCTCGACAACTAGCACGAGGATGGCCAGACGGGCATCGACCTCCTGGATGACAGCCAAAATTCGAGAAACGGGCACGACCAGCTCGGGGGGCCAGAACCTCAACGCTCAAACCGAGCGGGACCAGGAGCTCTTTCCGCAGAACCTGACCCGGGCGGACCGGACGCATGCTGTTCTTGGTCGCGGCGGCCTCAGTGGTTGTCGACGATCTCAACGCGCCCCGCCTACAAATTACCATCGTCGAGCAGGATGATGGGCAGGGCGAAAGAAGAGTTGAGCATGTGCCCTGACTGGCGTGACTATGGCACCCCGAGTACCTTGCGCTTTTCTGAGTCGAACTCTGCCTCTGTCAGTGCGCCGGTATCCAGTAGGTGCTTCAGCTTTTCCAGCTCGCCATATTTGTCCGGTGGCGCTCCAGCTGCTTTCGGTTGGGCTTTGGTGTCGCAGGTAAAAATCAACTCCATGCGGGGGAAATTGCCGAGGATATAGGGCGGATCGGATTGTTCCGACTCCAGCTCATGGAGGGTTTTTGCTTTGTCGTCGCAAAACTTGCGTGCCCGTTCTTCAAGCCCCTCGCGCACGGTTCCAATCGAGACAAAGCCAGTCGCTGCCCGGTCGTAGATTCGATAGATATCCGGGCTCCCCTTCTGGGGCTTGATCCGGCTGGCGGGGTCATCACTGAATGCCGATTCCGACTCGCTGATCTTCTTGATCGGGGACGAGACCGCACAGCCTGCCAGCAATACCACCGAGATCGCACCGCAGATAGCAAGCAGGTTCATTCGTTTCATATCTCCCTCGCTTTGTCGTCAGGTTGTCAGCTACTGGCCTTTGTAGGGCCAGCTATTCCCAGCATCGTCTTGACCCCTTCGGTGTCCACATACGGGGCGTGGAGTACGTCGCGGGCCGCTTTGTCAGTTCCTGCCAGTCGCGCAAGAGGGGGTCCTCCACCTGGAGACTCGGCGCAGGCATCAGGTAGGTTCCGCAAACCATCCGCCGAGGCGGATGGCGCTTCTCATGGATCTTGTTGGCAATCGCCAGCACGGCCAGCACAGGCAAGAAGACAGCCGCGAGCAGCTGAATCGGTACCGCAGCCCACCATTTCAGGTCGTTGTTCTCCATGTAGTCGAGTGTAGGAGCAAAACCTGGTCTTGCCTAGAGGTGTCGATGGGCTTCTGGTCGGGCACGGGTGGCAACCAGCATCGCGCCGTCACTCGCCGGCCCGGGCCAAGAATCCGACAAAGCGATCAGGTATTGGCTGCGTAATTGAAGTATCTCGCGGGTTTCTTTCGGGTATTAACCTGCGTAACCGGGGTATGTGGGTCTGGTTTCTCTTGGGAATATAGGGGGATTATGGCTGCGTAACAGGGGTATACGGGTTTGATTTCTCCTGGGAATATAGGGGGTTATGGCTGCGTAATTGACTTGGGGATGTAAGTTGTTTTCTCCTGGGAATATATTGGGTTATGGCTGCGTAATTGACTTCAAGAAAAAGGGGTTTAGGTGAGCGTCATGGGTGGGGGTGGGGGGTCGTCGACAGCGCGTGGTCCACGGGGGGTGGGGGGTATTGACGCGTTTTGAATCTCTCCGGAAAAGCGCGACGACGCGCGGTCGCATGTTGCCCGGCGCTGGGTTCAAGACATCCGCGTTACCGCATGGCAGGACCAGGACTGACATCACCAGGGCCAAGGATGGCCCATCGTGAGAGTGGCGGCGCCAACATCAAATTCGACTGCAACAGCAACAGCATCGACATCAGCGGCCACCTCGTCTGCCCCATCGACTATTACCGTCAAGTGCCCGCCTCTGGCGGGCGTGACCGGGGCGCCCTTGTGGCGCCTTTTTTGTTCTGGTGCTGATCATGGCGACCAGCTCAAAGCGCGGCGCAACAAGCCGCGCAGAGAACTAACGCCCGAGACGCCTAGGCAGCAGAATCGATGCCCAGCGGTGCGGGTGGCATCGTCCAAGTGAGTACATATGGAGTACACGGACGAATTTTCGGACATGAAAAAGGCCCAACATTGTGGGCCTAAGTCATTGATTATTAAGTGGTAGCAACGCCCGGACTTGAACCGGGGACACCCGCATTATGAATGCGGTGCTCTAACCAACTGAGCTACGTTGCCAGAAAGAAACGGAATGATAAAAAGGCCAACCCGGACTGTCAACCTTCCACAGGGTCGGGTTGGGCGAAGCGGGACGCAGGACTGGCAGCGTGAGGGTCGGTTAAGCTACCGTCCCTTCTACCGCCACCTTGCCGGGAGTTCCCTATGCGTCACCTGTCCTGCCGACCCCAATCCCGACGGCCAATCTGGCCCGGCCTCCGCCTTGGCCTGTGCTGGCTGCTGGTCGCAACGCTGACAGCCGGGTGCGCATACGGTCCGCCCGCAGGCGTCACGGCGGTTTCCTCCTTCGATGCCCAGCGCTATACCGGCAAATGGTACGAAATCGCGCGACTGGATCACGGTTTCGAGCGGGGCCTGACCGACATCAATGCGACCTACCGGCTGCTGCCGGATGGCAGCCTGGAAGTCACCAACCGGGGCTACGATCCCAAGGCAAAAACCTGGCAGCAGGCCGTGGGGCATGCCAGGTTCCTCGGCGACCCGCGCAAGGGCTCGCTCAAGGTCAGCTTCTTCGGGCCCTTTTACGGCGGTTATCACGTCGTCGCCCTGGACCAGAAGGGCTATGACTGGGCGCTGGTCATGGGGCCGGACCGCGACTACTTCTGGATTCTGGCGCGTGACAAGCAACTGCCGGAGCCGCTCAGGCAGGACCTGCTGGAGAATGCCCGTCGCCTTGGCATCGATACCGGGCTACTGATCTGGCCCAGCCAGACGCGCGACGACAGCTGAAATCCGACCAGCCGGAACCGGCCAGGCAAACACCCATTGCCGGAGAACCCTTGTCCTTGAAGCGAAAACCGGCCCTATGGCATCATGCCGGTTCCTTTCGGCGTGGCGAAAATGGCCGTGCCGAACCCCCGCAGGGGTGGCCGCGAAACACAAGTCCCTGCCACCCGAACCATGAGCCCGGGCTTTCCGCGCCTTGCCGGGAGCCGATCGGCACACGCACGGTTCCACCTGCTGCCCAACTTTCCATCCACCGACTGAATCCAGGACACCCATGGCTGGCCGCAATCATCTTTACATCCCAGGTCCCACCAATATCCCCGATGCCGTTCTCAGCGCGATGCATGTGCCCTCCGAGGACCATCGTTCGCCCAACTTCCCCAAGCTGGTCAAGCCACTGCTGGAAGACCTCAAGAAAGTTTTCAGGACCGAGAAAGGCCAGTGCTTCGTCTTTCCCGCCACCGGTACCGCCGGCTGGGAAATCGCCATCACCAACACCCTGTCGCCCGGCGACAAGGTCCTGGCCTACCGCTTCGGCCAGTTCACCCACCTGTGGATCGACCTCGCCAAGCGGCTGCAGATGGACGTCGAATTCCACGAAGTCCCCTGGGGCGAGGGCGTGCCGCTGGATCACCTGGAAGCGCGACTGAAGGAAGACAAGAATCACGAGATCAAGGCGCTGCTGATCTGCCACAACGAGACCGCCACCGGCGTCACCAGCGACCTGCCCGGCGTGCGCAAGGCGCTAGACAGCACCAATCACCCGGCGCTGTTCTTCGTCGACGGCGTCAGCGCCATCGGCTCGCTGGAATACCGCCACGACGACTGGGGCATCGACGTCGGCCTGGCCGGTACCCAGAAAGGCTTCATGCTGCCCGCCGGCCTCGCCCTGCTGGCCTTCAGCCAGAAGGCCCTGGCCGCCCGCGAACATGCCAAATGCCCGCGCGCCTTCCTCGACATCCACGACCACATGGTCCACAACCCCGGCGGCTACTTTCCCTACACCCCGGCTGTACCCATGCTCTACGGCCTGAAGAAGGCGGTCGAACTGCTGCTGGAAGAAGGCATGGACAACGTCTACGCCCGCCACGCCCGTCTAGCCGAAGGCGTGCGCCGTGCGGTCGGCGCCTGGGGCCTCAGGATGTGCGCCAGGGACCCGAAGTGGTACTCCAACAGCGTCACCGCCATCGTCGTGCCGGAAGGCTTCGACGCCCGCGACGTCATGCACTACGCCTACCACCGCTACAACCTGTCGCTGGGCGCCGGCCTGTCGGAAGTGCTTGGCAAGGTCTTCCGCATCGGCCACCTCGGCGACCTCAACGAACTGATGCTCGCCAGCGCCATCGTTGGTTCGGAAATGGCCATGCTCGATGCCGGCATCCAGGTCACCCCCGGCAGCGGCATCGCCGCCGCGTCCGAATACTGGCGGCAGACCGCCGCGCCGCTGGCGGCCAGGGCATAACCGCAGTTGATAGATCATGTCCCGCGAAAATGCGGCTTCTAACGGCGTTCGCGACGCCGCGTGAACGCCTTTTACGGGACGGTCATTGACTTCTTCGGCGCCCCAGCCGTCCCCGTCCCCCGTTCAGCAACAACAAGGTCGCTGAACGGGGCGCGCTTGGATAACGCCACGGGCTTTCGGGACACCTCGCCGTTTGCCGTCGGACGGTGTTGGCACACCACCGACCGGCAAACCGCCTGACCCTGGCCCTTCCGGGTGGATATAGAAGAAAAACTTCCCGGCGATCACTCATGAACCCACCCAAAATACTTGTCACCCGTCGCTGGCCGGAGCCCTGCGAGGATCGCCTGCGCGGGCAGTTCGACGTCACCCTGAATCTCGACAACCACCCGCTGACGCTGGCGGAACTCCAGGCCGCCCTGCGCGATTACGACGCGGTGCTGCCAACGGTGTCCGACAAGTTGCCGGCCGAGGTATTTGCCACGGCGCCGCTGCGCTGCCGCATCCTCGGCAATTTCGGCGTCGGCTTCAACCACATCGACATCGAGGCTGCCCGGGCGGGCGGCATCGTCGTCACCAATACGCCGGACGTCCTGACCGAGAGCACGGCCGACATCGCCATGATGCTGATGCTGATGGCCGCGCGCCGAGCCAGCGAGGGCGAGCGCCTGCTGCGCGCCGGGCAATGGACCGGCTGGCACCCGACCCAGTTGCTCGGGACGCAGGTGACCGGCAAGACGCTGGGATTGATCGGCTTCGGCCGCATCGCCCAGGCCATGGCGAGCAAGGCCCATTTCGGTTTCGGCATGCCGATCGTCCTGTATACACCACGGCCGGTGGCACCCGAACTGCTGGGGCGGTTTCAGGCCCGGCAGCTGGATTCCGTCGAGGCGGTCCTGCGGGAGGCCGATGTCGTGGCCCTGCATTGCCCCGGCAGCGCGGCCAATTACCACCTGATCGACGCCGAGCACCTGGCGCTGATGAAACCGACCGCCATCCTGGTCAACACCGCCCGCGGCGATGTGATCGACAATCAAGCGTTGATCCTCGCGCTGCGCGAGCGCCGGATCGCCGCCGCCGGGCTGGACGTCTACGAGGGCGAGCCGAACCTGGATCCCGGCTTCCTCGAACTCGACAACGCCGTGCTGCTGCCACACCTCGGCAGCGCCACCACGGAGACCCGCATCGCCATGGGCATGAAGGTGATCGACAACCTCGAAGCCTACTTCCGCGGCGAATTGCCACCCAACCGGGTGGCCTGAGCCGGCGACGCCAGTGCCACCAGCGGGCCAGCCCTGGGCCGAGGACGGATTGCCGCCAGGCGAGTTCGCGTGCCAGTGGCAGCGCATCCAGGCAGCCTTCCTGGCGCTGATGCAGGAGCAGCGGCTCCCCCTGGAGGAAGCCCCGGCGCTGGCTGCCGCCTATCTGCCGCTGGCCGCCTGGGTTGCCAGGCGTCCGGCGGATGCCGGCAGACCCACCGTGCTTGGCGTCAACGGCGCCCAGGGTTCCGGCAAATCCACCCTGTGCCGGTTTCTGGAACGCTTGCTGGGCGAACTGCATGGCCTGCGGGTTGCGTGTCTCTCGATCGACGACGTCTACCGGACGCGGGCCGAACGCGAAGACCTGGCCCGGGAAGTCCATCCCCTGTTCCTGACCCGCGGCGTACCCGGTACCCATGACGTCCCGCTGGCACTGGACACCCTGGCGCGCCTCCGGTCGGCGACGATGACCAGCCGAACCGCCCTGCCCCGTTTCGACAAGGCCCGGGACGATCGCGCGCCGCCCGAGGAATGGCCGGTTTTCGTGGGCAGACCCGACCTGATCCTCTTCGAAGGCTGGTGCGTCGGCAGCTCACCCGAGCCGGATGCCGCCCTGCGCGAGCCCATCAATCGCCTGGAGCGCGAGGAAGACCCGGAAGGCATCTGGCGCCGCCGCGTCAACGAGGAACTCGCCACCACCTACGCCCCGCTTTTCGCGCAGCTGGATGCCCTGATCTTTCTCAAGGTACCGGACATGGACAGCGTCTTCGCCTGGCGCAGCCTGCAGGAGCGGAAGCTGGCCGAGGCGGCGCGCGGCGGCCACCGGATCATGGACGACGACGCCATACGCCGCTTCATCATGCACTACGAGCGGCTTACCCGCCGCAATCTCGCCGAGCTGCCGGGCCGCGCCGAACTGACCTTGACGCTGGACCGGCAGCGCCCGGGGGTGGTCTAGGTCTTCAGCCCGGTACCGCGCCAGAGCAGCCAGAGCGCCCAGACCGCCAGCCCGACCACGCCCAGCAACACCACGCCCAGCGCCGGCAGGACGGGAATGTCGGAGATGCCGAGGAAGCCGTAGCGGAATGCATTGACCATGTAGAGGATGGGGTTGCCAAGCGATACCTTCTGCCAGAAATCCGGCAGCAGATTGATGGAATAGAACACCCCGCCCAGATACACCAGCGGCGTCAGGACGAAGTTGGGCACGATGGAAATGTCGTCGAAGCTGTTGGCATAAACGGCGTTGATGAACCCCGCCAGCGCGAACAGCGTCGCCGTCAGCAGGAATACGGCCAGGATCACCCAGGGATGGAGGAAGCTCAGGCCGCTGGCGAACAGCATGCCGATCGCCGTGACCAGCAGCCCCACCACCAGGCCCCGCACCACCCCGCCGCCGACATAGCCCGCCAGTATCACCGTATTCGGTACCGGCGCGCTGATCAGCTCCTCGATGTTGCGCTGGAACTTGCTCGAATAGAACGAGGAAACCACATTGCTGTAGGCATTGGTGATCACCGACATCAGCGCGACGCCGGGGACGATGTAATCCATGTAGGAGATGCCGTCCATCGGCCCGATACGGCGACCGATCAGGGTACCGAAGATCAGGAAGTAGAGGGAGGTGGTCACCGCCGCCGGCAGCACCGTCTGCGGCCAGATGCGCATGAAACGGTAGATCTCCTTGCCGAGAATGGTACGCAGTGCAACCAGATATTGGGGTTGAAACAGCCGTTCGCTCATGACGGGGTCGCATGAAGGGTGCAGGGAATCAGGGCTGGCACAGGGCCTCGCAGGGCACGCCATCGCCGTCGCCATCCAGGGCGCGCACACCGCAGCGGCGCAGGTAATAACGTGCCTCGCTGCAGCTGTCCATGTCTTCGCAGCGATGCTTGTCGCCGCAGCTGCCGGCCTGGCGGGGGCGGTCGGCCATCCGGGGACGGGCCGGGGACGCCGGCCTGTCGCCCGCATGCCGGTAGGCCCAGGGCGGCTCCGGCCGGCTCTGCGACCACAGGCCGGTCCGCCGCCGACGCGCCTCGGCCTCCAGCCGGCCCAGGTCAGGGTCCTGGTTGTAGAGCACATAATGCCAGGCCAGTCCCTGCCGCAACTGTTCGGCGTTGGCCTCCAGCCCGCCGCAGCGGACATTGGCCAGGGTGCGGCCGTACTTGTCCTCGCCCACCGGGTCCACCCGGGCCTGACGGCCATAGCAGAGATCCGACAACCCTTGGCGGGACTGGCGCCCATAGGGCTGGCCCAACTCCGGCGCATCGATGGCCTGTAAGCGCAGCTTGACCGCCCACCCCTGGCGCAGCACCGAGAGCGTATCGCCATCGTGGATGGCCACCACGCGACCGGTCCAACCCGCCGCCGCCGGGTCTCCTGAACAGCTGGCCAGCAGCAGTCCGACCGTCCAGAGGGTGGCCCGCCCAAGCCTGCGCCAGCGCCAGCGCTTCAAAAGCGGGGTACCAGGAACTTCTGGCCGTCCAGCTCCAGCAGCAGATTCTCGGCCTGAATGGCCAGCAGGAGGATACCGCCGGGCAGGCGGTCGCCGGTGCGGTACTTCTTCATGTCGATGATCACGAAACGCTCCGCCGGATTTTTCGAGTAGGCGAACATGGTGATCCTGAAGGGCGGAATGCGTGCCTGTAATTCCGGCGGCAGCTCGCGATAGTCGGGCGTACCCGGCTGGACGCCGGGTCGCGCCCGGGGTGCCTCGACGTCGGCGGCAACATCGCGGGCATCGGCCAGATTCTCACCCTCCCGCTCCAGCTCGCGGTCGATTTCCTCGAAACCCTCGTCAAGCGCCCGGCTGCGCGGCAGCCGCGGCGGCGCCAGCGCAGGCTCGGCGATGGCCGACATACGGCTTCCACGAAGATTCTGCCGGGGCGGTGGGGCGGCGGCCGGCGCCGGGGATGGCGCCACGGCAACCGGCGGGCTGAAGGGCGTACCCGTCGGTGCCTGGGGTGCCGGGCTTGGTGCCGGTGGCGCGACCGCGGTGGCCGGCGCGAGCGTCGGCGCAGCGGCGGCCGTCGTGGATGGCGCGGCCGGATCGCTGGTCGCCGGCAGAGTGGCAGCCGCGGTCGATACCGGCTGACCCGGGTTGACGATGGGTGGATTCAGGTTCCGGTCGGCGCTTGCCGCCGGCGTCTCGACCCCGGTCGTTACCGGCGCGGACACGGGTCCGCCGGCCGTTGCCGCCGGCTTCGGCTGTTCCTCGGCGCCACGCTGGACCCACCAGAGCGCCAACCCGCCGAGGTTCAGCGACAGCAGCAGGCCGATCAGGAGATAAAGCCAGCGGGACTGGCGGACCGGTGTCTCGGTCACCACGCTGGGCAATCCCGGCACCTGGCCGGCCCGGCGTTCGCGTTCGGATTTGCGTAAGGCATCCAGAATGTAGGACATGTCGGCGTCTCTATCTGGGCGTCGGCGACACCAGCAGTGGCACGGCCGGATCCTGCCGGGCCGTCTGCAGGTTCAGCAGGGTCTGCATGCCCAGGAGGCCATCCGCGCGCAGTCCCCGGGATTTCTGGAACTCGACGACGCGCGGCTTGAGCGCATCATCGTAGACGTTGTCCGGCCCCGGAGCGGCCGTGGCCCCCAGCTGCCGGCGCACCCAGGACACGATCGGCGCTGTCTCGCCCGGTTTCACGAGATTGGCGATCGCCGTGCCGGGTTTCCACACCACCCATGCGTTGCCGGTCCACAACGGCAGGATGTCGCCAACCTGGAAGCTGCCGGTGGTACTGCCGCTGGTCAGTTTCAGGGTATCGCCAGCCATCGCCAGCAACGCTACATAGCGCCGCCCGCCCCCGGGCAGCTGGAATTCCAGCACCATCGGCAGATTCAGCTGGCGGAGCTGCAACCAGGCGAACTGCACCGGCTGGCACTGATGGCCACTGGCCTTGCCGGCCTCGCAGGGATCGCCGGTGGCCGCATCCGGTGCCACCGACCAGGCCGAGAACACGCTGTCGTAGGCCGGCTTGCGGCCACGTTCGATGGCGGCGATCCAGCCGGCGAATCCGTCCGCCGATTCTGGCCTGCCGGCCGGCTGGCTGTCCTGCGAAGCATTGCCGTCATCGACCGCCGGGGTTCTGGCCGGTTCTGCGGCAACCTGATCCGCCGGGGCGCTGGCCGGCGGCTCCGGCCCCGCGGCCGGTAGCGATGCCGGTTTGCCGGCAAACGGGCCGGGAATGGCGCCGACATACAGGGCCAGGCCGAGGCTCAGGCCCAGGAGGGCCAGAAGGCCCGCCAGCCGTGCCCGGGAACGGGGCATCCTGGCCGGCATCAGCTCGCGGGCGGCACGCCTGGCGACCGCCGCGGTCACCCTGAGCCGGCCGAGCGTGTAGGCACCCAGCAGGGCACGATCGGCCATCAGGTTGACGAGCCGCGGGATCCCCCGCGCGCGCCGGTGGATCACCCGCACCGCGGCCTGGGTGAAGCAGCGTTCGGAGCCACCGGCGACGGTCATGCGGTGGCGGATATAGTCGCGGGTCTCGACAAGGGACAGCGGGTTCAGGTGATAGCGGGCGGTGATCCGCTGCGCCAGCTGGCGCAGGTTGGGCCGCTCCAGCACCTGGTTCAGCTCCGGCTGGCCGACCAGGATGATCTGCAACAGCTTGGTCTGGTTGGTTTCCAGGTTGGTCAGCAGGCGCACCTGTTCGAGCACGTCGAAACGCAGGTTCTGGGCCTCGTCGATGAGCACGATCACCCGCCGGCCACGGGCATGCGCGTCCAGCAGATACTGGTTGAGGGCGTCGATCAGCTGCTTGAGGCTGGCGCGCGGTCCCGGGTAGGGGATGTTCAGCTCGTCGCAGATGCCGGCCAGCAGCTCGCGGGAGTTCAGGCGCGGATTGAAGATGAGCGCGATGTCGACATCCTCGGGCAGCTGGTCCAGCAAGGCCCGGCACAGCGTGGTCTTGCCGGTGCCGACCTCGCCGGTCAGGACGACGAAGCCGCCGCCCACGCCGATCCCGTACAGCAGGTGCGCCAAGGCCTCCCGGTGCTGGGCGCTGAGATAGAGATAGCGGGGGTTGGGCGCGATCGAGAACGGCAGTTCGGTCAGGCGAAAATGCTGGGTGTACATGCTCCGCGAAGGCAGATGCTGGCTTGCGCAAACCGCCATTTTATAGGCAAAGCCCTTGCCGTGGCGGCCACGGCAGGCCGGCAACCCGTTATTAGTCCGGCTGTGCCGGCGGCTCCGCCTGACCGTGGTACCAGGCTAGCTGCCGATGCAGGGCAACCACCGAGCCGATGATGATGAGGGCGGGCGAGACGATGCCGGCAGCGGTCGCCCGCTCGTAGAGATCGACGAGGGTGCCGGTCACCACGCGCTGGCGGACGGTGGTGCCCTGCTCGATGATGGCGGCCAGGGTGTCAGCAGGACAGCCGTGCCGGATCAGTTGGTCGCGGATTTCCGGAAAGGCCTGCAGCCCCATGTAGACGACCAGTGTCTGCTGCGGGTTCACCAGCCGCGCCCAGTCGACCGAGCTGCCCTGCCCTTCGCGGGAATGGCCGGTGACGAAGGCCACCGACTGGGCATGATCGCGATGGGTCAGCGGAATGCCGGCATAGGCGGCGCAGCCGGTGGCGGCGGTTACGCCCGGCACGATCTGGAAGGGAATGCCCTGCTCCAGCAGGGTCTCGATTTCCTCCCCGCCGCGGCCGAAGATGAACGGATCGCCGCCCTTGAGGCGCACCACGCGCTTGCCCTCGCGCGCCAGCCGCACCAACAGGCGGTTGATTTCCTCCTGGGGCAGGGTGTGCCGACTGCTGGCCTTGCCGGCATTGATCCGTTCGGCATCGGTGCGGATCAGGCCCATGACCTCGGCCGAGACCAGGCGGTCATAGACCACCACATCGGCCTCCTGCAACAACCGCAGGGCGCGCAGGGTCAAGAGATCGGGATCGCCGGGCCCCGCGCCGACCAGCGAGACGAAACCCCGGCCGCCGGATGCCGGCCCCGCCGTTTCGGCGGCGAGCAGACCCTCGAAGCAGCGTTCGGCCGCCGCATCCTGGCCATTGAACATCAGCTCGGCCGGTCCCCCCTGCAGAGCCGCCTCCCAAAAGCGCCGGCGTCGGCTGGCGTCGGGCAGCGCCACCTTGACGCGCTGGCGGAACCGCTCGGCCAGCAGTGCCAGCCGGCCATAGGCCGCCGGCAGGGCCATTTCCAGCCGCGCCCGCACCAGCCGCGCCAGCACCGGCGAGGCACCGCCGGTGGAAACGGCGATGACCACCGGCGAACGGTCGACGATGGCCGGGAAGATGAAGCCGCACAGGTCGGGACAATCGACGACGTTGACGGGCACGTTGCGGGCCTGCGCGGCGGCGGCCACGGCCTCGTTGACCTCGCGCCGGTCGGTGGCGGAGATGACCAGCGCCTGGCCGTCGAGATCGGACGGCTCGAAGCGCCTGGCGAGATGCTCGATGCGGCCGGCCAGCAGAAGCCTGTGGACGTCCTCGCCCAGCGCCGGGGCCACCACGCGCACCCGGGCCCCGGCCCGCAGGAGGGCATTGACCTTGCGCGCCGCGATCTCGCCGCCGCCGACGACCAGGCACGGCTGACCGGCCAGCCGGAGAAAGATCGGCAGGTACTGCATCGGATCAGGCCGTGGCGGGTTCGGCGGCGGGTAACGCCGGGGTCACCGGTGCGGGATGCAGGCCGATTTCCTCGTCGCTCAGGTAACAGCCCGGGTCCTCGGCCCAGGGATTGCCGGTGACCTGATGCGCACGCACCCGGGTATTACCGTTGCAGAGATCGAGATGCACGCAGGCGGCGCAGCGTCCCTCCACCGGTCGCGGACGCTGCTTAAGCCCCGCCATCAGCGGGTCGGACACATCGCGCCAGATGTCGGAGAAAGGCCGCTCGCGCACGTTGCCCAGGCCGTAATGCCACCAGAAGGTGTCGGGGTGCACATTGCCAAGGTTGTCGATGTTGGCGATGTTGATGCCGGAAGCATTGCCGCCCCACTGGCGCAACCGGGCCCGGATGACGGCCTCGTACGCCGGGAAATGGCGGCGAACCCAGTGCAGCAGGTAGGCCCCGTCGGCGTCGTTGTTGCCGGTGACGAACTCGGCCGGCCGGCCTTCGCGCAGTCGCCGCAGACAGGTTTCGAACAGGGTGTCCATCACCCTGCGGGTCATGGCATGCACCGCGTCGTCCTTGCGGTTGCGGTTGCCGCGGCCGCCATAGTTCAGGTGCGAAAGGTAGAACTTGTCCACGCCCTCGGCCTCCATCAGGCCCAGCATGGGCTCAAAGTCGCCGATATTGTCCTGGGTCAGGGTGAAGCGCAGCCCGACCTTGATGCCCCGCTCGCGGCACAGGCGGACGCCGCGCAACGAGGCGTCGAACGAGCCCTCGCCGCGGCGGAAACGGTCATGCGTCTCGCGCATGCCGTCCAGGCTGACGCCGACATAGTCGTAGCCGATGTCGGCAATGGCATCGATATTGCCGGCGTCGATGAGGGTGCCGTTGCTGGACAGGCCGACATAGAAACCCATGTCCTTGGCCCTTCGGGAAATGTCGAAGATGTCGCGCCGCAACAGCGGTTCACCGCCCGACAGGATCAGTACCGGCACGCCGAAGGCCTTGAGATCGTCCATCACGGCGAAGACCTCGGCGGTACTCAGTTCGCCGGGAAAATCGACGTCGGCGGAGGTCGTGTAGCAGTGCTTGCAGGCCAGGTTGCAGCGGCGGATGAGATTCCAGATAACCACCGGACCCGGCAGCCGGCGCGGGCCATCGGTGGCGGGGACGGGTTCGGCGGGCGGCTTGAGCAGTTCCGCGATGAACTGACTGACACGAAACATGATGTGCTGCTGGATGAGAGGTTATTCACCGATGCGCAGACCGGTCTTCTTGAGGATGCGGGTACTGTACAGGATGGCGCGGGCCCGCTGGCTGGAGCCGAGAATGGCGGCAATCGCCTCGGCGTGCGCCGCCACCTCGTCGCGGGTCCGGCCATGCACCATGGCGAAGAGATTGTAGGGCCAGTCGGGCGGGTGCCGGGGCCGATGATAGCAGTGGCTGACGTAGTCGAGCTCGCCGACCCTCTGGCCGAGCGCATCGATCCGGGCATCGTCGACATCCCAGACCGTCATGCCGTTGGCGGTATAGCCCAGCCGATAATGGTTGGGCACCACGCCGATGCGGCGGATCACGCCGAACTCGCGCAGGTCCTCGATGCGCGCCATGACCTCGTCCGGCGACAATCCCAGCTGCTCGGCGATGGCATGATAGGGCCGCGGCACCAGCGGCAGACCCGCCTGGGTCGCCCGGATGATGCGGCGATCGATCTCGTCCAGCGGCAACGCCTCCTCGCCCATGCTCATACCTCGAGCCGCAGACCGACAAAATATTCGGCGACCTTGGGCATGTCGTGAACCGGCAGCCCCGTCTCGGCCGCGATGGCCGCCAGCACCTCGGCCTTGCGTTCGGGCCGATCGGTCGCCAGCACGAACCACAGGTTGAAGGCGTGCTCGCGGGCGTAGTTGTGGGCGACTTCGGGGTGGGCGTTGACCAGCGCCGCCACGCGCTCGAAATCCGCCGCCGGCACACGCATGGCCACCAGACTGAGGGCGCCACCCAGGCGCTCGGCGTGGTACATGGGCCCGAAACGGCTGAGGATGCCGGCTTCCAGCAGGCCGAGGATGCCCTCGATGAGCGCATCCTCGGTCAGCCCCAGGGCTTCCGCCGCCGCCAGGAAGGGACGTTCGCAGACCGGGAAACCGCCCTGCAGGCCGTTGATGATGGTGCGTTCGGTCGGGGTCATGCGGGCTCGGGCAAGGTCTCGGCGCTCAGCCGGTAATGTGCACCGCGCTGCTTGAAGCAGCGGCTGCTGAACAAGGTGGCGCGCGGCAGCGTCTCGATGCCGGCGATCCCGACCAGCTCCTCGATCTGCGCCTCGACCACCCGGCGCTCCCTGCCGTGGATCATGCAGAACAGGTTGAAGGGCCAGTCCGTCCCGCGCCGGGGACGGCGGTAGCAGAGGGTCACGTAGGGCGACCGGCAGAGGATGCGGGCCACATCGCGCACCCGCTCGTCGGGGATGTCGAACACCACCATGGCATTGGCGGTGTAACCCAGCGGCCGATGCCGCACGATGATGCCCAGCCGCTTGATCAGCCCCGCGGACTGCCAGTCCGCCAGCCGCGCGATGACCTCGGCCTCGGAGTAGCCGACCCGCTCGCCCAGGACGGCATAGGGCCTGGACACCAGCGGCAGCCCCGCCTGGAGTGCGTGCAGCAGGGCCAGATCGCGGCGATCGGGCCAGTCGAAGCGTTTCATGCGACGGGTTGATCGAGGTCGAGCGGAAACCCGAGGTCGATATGGAACGCCTCCAGCAGCGGCAGACGCAGCACCGCCAGCCCCGTGTGCCGCTCGATGGCGCACAGGACCGCTTCCAGCTGCGCGGGGTTGGCGGCGGTGACGACGAACCAGAGGTTGTAACGGTGCTCGCGCTGGTAATTGTGGTTCACCTCGGGCAGTGCCGAGACCCAGGCCGCCACGGCTTCCAGCGCCTCCTCCGGCACCGCCAGCGCCGCCAGCAGGCTGACGCCGACGGTATTGGGCGGCAGGATTGCCCCGACCCGGCTCACCACGCTTGCCGCCTTGAGTTCGCGCAGGCTTGCCAGCACCGCCTCCTCGCTGACACCCAGCCGCTCGGCGAGCGCGGCGTAGGGTCTCGGGGTCAGCGGAAAATCGCGCTGGAAGTCGTTGAGCAGGCGCTGGCGCAGCCGCTGCGGATGCATGGGCGCGGCCTCAGAGACCCAGCCGGTGGGCACGGGCGGTGAAAAAGATACCGCTGGGCCGGGCGGCCGGCAGGCGAGCCTTCTCGGCGAAGGTCTCGGTATCGTAGACGATCACGCGGTCGTCGTCGCGCGCCGACAGCCAGACCTCCTCGCCCTTGGGCGTGAACTCCAGGTGCAGGACGGCCTTGCCGGGCGTCAGCCGCTTGACCACCTTGAGGTCGCGGGTATCGATGACCGCGACCTTGTCGTTGTCCGGCAACGCGAAGTTGACCCATATCTGCCGCTCGTCGGGCCGCGGGATGACGAACACCGGCTGGCCGTCGAGCGGAATCCGGCGCACCACCTTCCATTCCCGGCGGTCGATGACCAGCAGCTCGTGGCGACCCACGGCCGGCAGGAACCAGTGATCGCCGATCAGGGCGCGACCCTCCAGATGCGGCATCTTGAACACCGGCAGCTTGGGGTCGTCCTTGGCGTATTCCGGCACGATCCTGCGGACGCCGGCGGCGGGATTCCAGAGGTCCAGCAGGGCCAGCCCGTCCTCGCCGAACAAGCCGGCGATGTAGTAGCGACCCTCGGGCGAAATCAGCGCATCGTAGGGTTCCTTGCCGGCCTTGTACTTGTCGACCTGCGGATGCGCCGGATCGTGCAGGTCGGCTACCCAGACCTCGCCTGCCTCGAACAGGCTGAAGACGAACTTCTGGCCCGGTGCGTCGACCAGGCCGACCACCTTGGCCAGCTGCCCGGCGCCATATTCGGCCTTGATGTCGGCGACCTTTTCCAGCGTTTCCGCCGAAAACACCCGGACGCCACCCGGATCATAGTTGGAGGTGGCGATCAGCCGCCCGTCCTGGGAAATGGCGCCACCGACGCTGTTGTGGGCCTGCTCGACGCGCCTGACGATGCGCCGCTCCAGGATGTCGACCTTGGTCAGCGCGCCGTCGCGGCCGAAGACGAAGGCGTAGCGCTCGTCCGGCGAGTAGACCAGGCTGGCATGCGAGAGATCGCCGAGTCCCTCGATGCGGCCCAGCACGCGGCGGGTGGTGGTGTCGACAGCGGTCAGGCTGCCGCTGGCGCGCTCGACCACCAGGCCGAGATCGCCGGTACCGCGGAGTTCCGCCGCTTGCAGCGGCGCGTTGCAAGCCAGGACGAGCAGGGCCAGGGTGCGCAGGGAGGGCATCAATGCAGGCATGGCAGGGAAACAGGCATCAGGGTGACGGGGAGCCGGGCGCCTTCGGGCCCTGCCGCAACTGCGCGACCAGCCAGGCAGCCTCGGCTTCCGACAGGAAGGACCGCCATGGCGGCATGGCGGTTCCGGGGCGTCCGTTCAGGATGGTCTGGACCAGCAGGCTGTCACCCTTGCCGGCCAGGCTGTCCGGCAGCAGCGCGGGACCGAGGCCACCCTGCAGGGTCATGCCATGGCAGGAACCGCAGTCCTGCCGCAGCAGCTCGATCAGGGCGCGCTGGCGCTCCGGGTCGGGAGCGCCGGCGCCGGCACGGCCGGCCAGCAGCCAGAGCAGCCCCGCAAGACCGGCGCGCAGGCTCACGGTGGTCAGGGCGTCGGCTTCAGGCTGGCGAAATAGGCGGCGATGTTTTCCATGTCCGCATCGCCCAGGTTGGCCGCCATGTTGTTCATGATGGGCGCCTTGCGGGAACCCTCGCGGTAAGCCTTGAGCGCGCTGACCAGGTAGGCGGTCTTCTGGCCGGCCAGGTTGGGGAAGCCATCGGTGGCGCCGATGCCGTTGATGCCGTGGCAGGAGGCGCAGACGGTAGATGCCTTGGCCTTGCCGGCCTCGATATCGGCAGCCTGGGCGGTGCCAAAGCCGGCGGCCAGGGTCAGGGCGGCAGTGGTGAAGAGTGCTTTCATGATTCGGTTTTCCTCGGAGTCGCGGGATGTGGGGCTCGATCGCGCGGGACATGCCGTCCCGCGCGCGATGAAGTGGTCAGAGATCGCCGGGGGCGAGGCCGCGGGTCATGAAGCGGGCACGGGCGCGGGAGAAAATGCCGGCCGGGCTCTCCATGGTGAACGAAGCCACCCTGTCCAGGGTGTGGGAATCGAAGGCCACGACCTCATCCCCGGTGTAGCCGGCGCTCACGTACAGCAGCTTGCCGCTGGCGTTGTATTCCGGGAAGTAGGCATGCCCGCCCACGTCCAGGGTCCTGGCGACTTCCAGGGTGTTCTTGTCGATCAGCTGGATGGTGCGGGCGCGCCGGTCCTTGCTGATGATGTCCACCGCCACATAGGGCGCGTTGGGGTGGGCGGCCGGCGACTCGGTGCCGCCCAGTACCGGTACCTGCTTCACGACCTCCATCTTGTCGAGATCCCAGACGCTGACGACCTCGTGGTCGCAGTCGCCGAAGTTGGTGCCGAAGCCCAGGGTACGGCCGTTGACCTTGACCACCGAGCCGCCGCCGACATGGGGCACGCAGCCGGCCGGCAGCTTCTTGATGATCTTGCGCTGCTCCAGGTCGATGGCGGCAACGATGCTGTCGTCGTAGGAGGCGATCATCAGGTTCTTGCCGCCATGCGACAGGAAGGCGTCATGCAGGTGACGGCCGACGTCGGTGATCTGGGTGACGGGGAAATCCGGCTTGTCGAGATCGACCACCCAGACCTGGCCGGAGTTCTCCAGGGCGATGGCGAAGATATCGGCATACGGCGTGCCGGTGATCATGCCGGAGTCCGAGGTCACGAACTTGCCGTCCGGGTCCTTGCCCTCCAGCTTGAAGTACTTCAGGGGCTCCAGGGTATCGGCATTCAGCAGCACGGCGAAATGCGGCACGAAGGAACCGGCCATCAGGTACTTGCCGTCACGGGATACGCCCAGCGACGGTCCGTTCAGGCCGGTCTTGACGGCCCGCACGATCTTCATGGAATAGAGATCGACCTTGTAGACTTCCGCGGTGTCGGTCTTCACATAGGCCCAGCGCGGGTTGGCCGGATTGAATTCGATGATGTGGGCGGCCGATTCGGTCGGCACCTCGCCAACCTTGGTGTTGGTGGCGCTGTTGATGAACACCGCCTTGGAGCCCTCGCCCCGGCCATGACGGCCACGGGCGGCGACACCGATCAGGTCGTCCATGTTGTCGATGGCGTAGGCCGGTTTGTCGGGCAGGGTCGACTCGTCGGCGACATAGACCTTCAGCGACTTCTTGATGTCGTCCATGGTCCACTGCGGGTCCAGCTTGTCGGTGCTGGAAATGTACTTGACGGCGGAACGGATATCCTCGTCCGAGAGCTTGCCGTAGAAGGGGGGCATCAGGGTGTCGAAGGAACCGGCCATGATGGTGCTGCGAAGCGAGGTCGCGCTGCGGCCCTTGAGGCGCTCCTTGTTCAGGGCCGGCGCGAGATAGCCGCCCAGGTCGGCACCGTGGCAGCTGGCGCAGTTCTCCTGGAAAACCCTGGCGCCGCGCTCCACCGTGATCTGCGGATCTTCCGCCGCCTGCGGCGCGTTGGCCAGGATGGCGGCCACGGCCGTCGCAAGACCCAGCGGCCAGCGGCGGCCCGGTAGTTTCTTCATCGTCATGTTCTCGTTCCCTCAGGTAAATTTTGCCCCTCTCGCAACCCTGCCGGAACAGGCTGCTCGAAGGGTCGTGGTCGATACGCCATTCTGTTTCGCGTCGAAACCGGCGGAAGGGTAATCAGGCACCCGATGCCTGTCAAGACAGCGCGTCATGGCGGAAAATCCGCCCCCGGTCAATAGGCCCACCAGGGCCCCGGTCCCCACATGCCCCAGTTCATCGCGGCGTTCTCGTTCATCTGCGCGGCCATGCGCTGCTCGTCGGCGATTTCCTTCTGTACCGCCAGCTGCTGATAGCGCTGATAGGATTCCGCATTGCCCCAGTAGACACACTTGCAGGTGGTGGCATCGGCGTAGACGTAATAGACGTCGCCATCCTTTTCATGTGGCACCAGCTTGTGCTGGGTCAGGGTCTGGACATGCGCCAGCTTGTCCGGCGTATCGGCCAGTTTGACCTGGAAGCCGCTGGCGGCGAGCAGCTGCTCGGTATCCATGGCGCGGCTGGCCTCCATGGCGGCGCACCCGGGCAACAGCAGCGCCGGGAGCAGCAGGGCGAGTCGGCCGGCGGGCAAGGGCAGGCGGGCGGGCGGGAACGGCATGAGGGATGATCTCCGTTGCGGGAATGGAGGAACAGCGGATGGGCCGGTCGCGGGCCGGGCATTTCTTGTCACCCGGCAGTATCCGCGTGTATCGTTCGCCCGCCCGACAGGGATACCACCGCCTGTGGCAGGCACGCGCCGGCAAGGCGGAAAGTCTAGCACTTGCGCCCGGTGAATTCTCAAGCCACGCCGACGCCCGCGAGAGGACACATGTCAGCACCCATCAGCTATTCCAGCGCGTCCCAGAAAGGCCATGGCGGCCTGGTCCTGGCGGCCCTGGGCGTCGTTTTCGGCGATATCGGCACCAGCCCCCTGTATACGCTGAAGCAATGCTTCGCCGCCGGCGGGGGACTCAGCGCCACCACCGCCAATGTGCTCGGCGTACTGTCGCTGGTGTTCTGGGCCATCATGATCGTGATCTCGATCAAGTACGTGCTGTTCATCATGCGCGCCGACAACAAGGGCGAAGGCGGCGTCATGGCGCTGATCTCCCTGGTGGCGCAGAAAGCCGAGCTCAGCGCCCGCCGCCGCTCGTGCATCCTGCTCGTGGGACTGGCGGGCGCCTCGCTGTTCTACGGCGACGGGGTGATCACGCCCGCCATCTCGGTCCTGAGCGCCGTCGAGGGGCTGGAAGTCCTCAAACCCTCGCTGCAACCCTACGTCATCCCCATCGCGCTCGGCATCCTGGTCGCCCTGTTCGGCAACCAGCACCGGGGTACCGGCAAGGTCGGCGGGCTGTTCGGCCCGGTGATGCTGGTGTGGTTTGTCGCCATCGGCTACTACGGCATGCAGAGCCTGCTGAAGACGCCGGCCGCCATGGCGGCCGCCAATCCCGTGCACGCCTACCGCTTCTTCGTCCAGCACGGCCTGCACGGCGGACTGGTGCTCGGCGCCGTGGTGCTGGCGGTCACCGGGGGCGAGGCGCTCTATGCCGACATGGGCCACTTCGGCCGGGCGCCGATCCGCAAGGCCTGGTTCCTGATCGCCCTGCCCGCCCTGCTGCTGAGCTACTTCGGCCAGGGCGCGCTGTTGATGCGCAACCCCGGCGCCATCGACAACCCCTTCTACCTCAGCATCAATCCGCACGCCATGTCGCTGATGATCGTCCTCGCGACGCTGGCGACGGTGATCGCTTCGCAGGCGGTCATCTCCGGCGCCTTTTCGCTGACCGCCCAGGCCATCCAGCTCGGCTTCGCGCCGCGGCTGAGCATCCTGCACACCTCGGACGCGGAACGCGGCCAGATCTACATTCCCACTATCAATCGCATCATGCTGCTGGGCGTGGTCGGGCTGATCCTGGGCATGCGCTCCTCGTCGGAGCTGGCGGCTGCCTATGGCATCGCCGTCACCGGTACCATGGCGATCGATACCCTGCTGGCCTTCGTGGTGATCTACAACCTGTGGAAATGGAACCCGGTGGTCAGCGCCCTGGTCGCCCTGCTCTTCCTGACCGTGGACCTGGCCCTGTTCACCGCCAACATCCCCAAGATTCCCGAAGGCGGCTGGTTCTCGCTGCTGGTGGGCGCGGTCGCCTTCACCTTTCTCGACACCTGGCGGCGTGGCCGCGAACTGGTCCAGCGGCGCCTGCAGGAGGAAGCCATGCCGGTGGCCGACTTCCTCGCGCAGATGGAGGCACATCCGCCGCTGCGCGTGCCGGGTACCGCCGTCTTCCTCTCCAGCAGCCGCCAGGGCATCCCCCTCGCCCTGCTGAACAACCTCAAGCACAACCGGGTGCTGCACCAGACCGTGGTCATCATGACCGTCATCACCGAGCCGGTGCCACGGGTGGCCCCCGACCGGCGCCGCGAGGTCATCAAGCTGGCCGACGCCCTGTTTCGCGTCTACCTGCACTACGGTTTTGCCGAAACGCCCAATCTGACCAAGGCCCTGAAAACCAGCAGCCGCGAGTTCGACATCGATCCCGCCGAAACCTACTTCTTCCTCAGCCGCGAAACCCTGATCGCCAAACCCTCGCCGATCATGGCGCTATGGCGCATGCGCCTGTTCATCGCCATGGCCCGCAACGCCTCCTCGGCGGCGAAATACCTGCAAATCCCGGCCGGACACGTGGTGGAACTGGGCAGCCAGTTGGTGCTCTGAGCACGGGCCCGCCGTTCTCTCAGAGCGCGGCGATCGCCTCGCGCAGGGTCTTGACGGGCATCGCCTCGAGCCCGGGATCGTGGCCCCTGAGGATGTTTCTGGCGGGCGCCAGGGCGTGGCGGAAGCCATGCTTGGCGGCCTCTCGCAGCCGTTCCTCGCCGCTCTGGACCGGCCGCACCTCGCCGTTCAGGCCCAGCTCGCCGAACACCACCCAGTCGCGCGGGATGGGCCGGTCGCGGAAGCTGGAGACGATGGCCAGCACCACCGCCAGGTCGCCCGCCGTCTCGCTGAGCCGCAGCCCGCCGACCAGGTTGACGAACACATCCTGATTGAGGATCGGCACCCCGCCATGGCGGTGCAGGATGGCCAGCAGCATGGCCAGACGGTTGCCATCCATGCCCACGGCCACCCGGCGCGGGGTCGGCAGATGCGATTCGTCCACCAGCGCCTGCACCTCCACCAGCAGCGGGCGGCTGCCCTCGCGCATCACCATGACCACGCTGCCGGGCGCGTCCTCGTCGCCGCGCGAGAGGAAGATCGCCGAAGGATTCCTGACTTCCTTGAGCCCCGTTTCCGTCATGGCGAACACGCCAAGCTCGTTGACCGCGCCAAAGCGGTTCTTGAAGGCCCGGATGACGCGGAAACGGCTGCCGCTGTCGCCCTCGAAGTACAGTACCGTGTCGACCATGTGCTCCAGCACCCGGGGCCCCGCCAGGGCACCCTCCTTGGTGACGTGTCCCACCAGGAACACGGTGGTGCCGGTCTGCTTGGCGAAGCGCACCAGTTGCGCCGCGCACTCGCGCACCTGGGCCACGGAACCTGGCGCCGATTGCAGGAGCTCGCTGTAGACGGTCTGGATGGAGTCGACCACCAGGTAGTCCGGCCGCAGCCTGTCGGCCGTCCGGAGAATCCGCTCCAGCTCGGTCGCGGCCAGAATCTGCACCGTCTCGCAGGGCAACCCCAGGCGCCGGGCACGCAGGCTGACCTGACTGATGGATTCCTCGCCGGTGAGGTAGAGCACCTGCTGGCTGCGGCTCAGGGCCGCCACCGTTTGCAGCAGCAGCGTCGACTTGCCGATACCCGGGTCGCCGCCGATCAGCACCGCCGAGCCGGGCACCAGACCGCCGCCCAGCACCCGGTCGAACTCTTCCAGGCCGGAGGGATTGCGCTGGATCGCCTCGACCTCGACCGTCGCCAGCGACACCGGCTCCGGATCTGCCTGACCCGCGGCGCCGGCATAGCCGCTGAACCGGCTAGCACCCGGCGGGGCGCGATCCTCGACGCTCTCGACCAGGCTGTTCCAGAGCCCGCAACCGGGGCATTGCCCCGCCCACTTGCTCTGCGCATGGCCGCACTCGGTGCAGCGATAGACCGTCCGGCGGTCCTTGCCGCGGGCTACCGCCAAGGCTTGATCCCGCTGACCAGGGCGTTGACGCCATCACGGAAGTGCCGAGTGATCTCGGCGTAGCCCAGCCCGGCCATCTCCGCCAGCGCGGGCGTCAGCCGCATGATGTGCTCCTCGGACTCGTCGCTGAACAGGTGCACCACCCACTGTTCCAGCAGGTCCGGCCGGTTCATCTCGCCGAGGAAGACGCGGAAATAGCCCCGTACCTCGTCCTGGGTGGCGGCCAGGTGCGCGGCGGGATCGTCCAGGGCGTAACGGTCGCCGTTGACGAACACCCCGCCCGGTTTCAGCACGCGCAGCACCTCGGTCAGCACCCGATGGCGATAGCCGGAGAGAAAGTTGTGGACGGTATAGGCGCTGGCGACAAAATCGACCGAGTCGTCCGGCAAATCGCCCAGCGCGCTCAATGCGTCAGCCTCGCGCAGCACCAGACGGCCCTCGGCAAGCGCTGTTGCATGCGCCGCGCGCGCCTGGCGCAGCATGGCCGGCGCATTGTCCACCGACAGCAGGCGCAGGTCGCGGCGGCCACCGAGCAGACAGGCAGTGGTGATGCCGGTGCCGCAACCGAGCTCCAGCGCGGACAGGGCGCCCGCCGCCGGCGTCCCGTTCCAGGTGGCAACAAATTCGCCGACCCGGCGACTGATGTCCGCCGCGGCCGGGCACACGCGCTCGAGGAAATGGTATTCATCGGCGAGCACCCCATGGAACAGCTGCTCGGCCTGGTGTTGTGAGGTCATGCTCAATCCCCCGTGGAGGTGGGTGCTGAGGGTGCCGGTGCCGGCGCAGCGGCCTGATGGCTGATGCGGTAGAGGGCGCCGGCCTTGTCGTCCGACACCAGCAGGGCGCCGTCCGGCATTTCCAGGACATCGACCGGACGGCCGGTCACCTGGCCGTCGGGTTTCAGCCAGCCCTCGGCGAAGGCGTCCTCGCGGACCGGTCGGCCGTTCTCGAAGCGCACCAGGGCCACGCGGAAGCCCTGCGGCTCGCGGCGGTTCCAGGAACCGTGCTGGGCCACGAACAGCTGCTGCCGGTACTCGGCGGGAAACTGCGAGCCGCCGTAGAAGCGCAGCCCCAGGGCCGCCACATGGGCGGGGAAGTTCCAGGCCGGCGCGGTGAAGGCGCTGCAGGGCGCTTCCCGGCCGAATTCCGGATCGCTGATGTCGCTGCCGAAACAGTGCGGGAAACCGAAATGCAGACCGGGCCCGGGCGCATGGTTCAGCTCATCCGGCGGACGGTTCTCGCCCAGCCAGTCGCGACCGTTATCGGTCAGCCACAGCTCATGGGTCACCGGATGCCAGTCGAAGCCGACACTGTTGCGCAGCCCCCGGGCATAGATCTCGAAGTTGCGGCCATCCGGATCCAGCCGGGTCAGGGTGGCATAGACCGCCTTGTCCGGCTTGCAGATGTTGCAGGGCGCGCCGACCGCCGTATAGAGCTTGCCATCCGGCCCCGTGCGCAGATATTTCCAGCCATGATGCCGGTCGCCGGGATAGCCGTCGTAAACGACCTGCGGCGCGGCCGGCGTGGCCCCCTGGACCGCTATCCGGCTGATCCGGGAAACCTCGGCCACATACAGCGCACCCCCCAGCCAGGCCACGCCATTGGGGGCGTTCAGCCCGCTGGCGATGACGTCGACCTGCTCGGCCTGGCCATTGCCGTCCCGGTCGCGGACGGCGTATACCTTGCCCGCGCCGAGGCTGCCCACATACACGGTGCCATCGCCGCCCAGGGCCATCTGCCGGGCGCCCGGCACCCGATCGGTATAGACCGAGATACGGAAGCCGGGCGGCAAGCGGATACCGCTCAGGTCGATGGACTGTCCGTTGCCCTCGCCCGCGCAGCCCGTCAGCAAGCCACCCAGCAGCCACGCAAGCCGTGCCGTCGGCGATCGCCGCTCCGCTGCGCCCGTCGCCGGGCCCTCCTGCCGGTGACCCATCTGCCTGATGTGCTTCATCGTCTTGCCTCCTCGCCCGGATGGTTGGCGTCATGGCCGGCATGCCGGCCGTCGATCAGTTGCCGACGCAGTCGCAGCGCGCCGTCATTGCCCGAACACCGCGCGGATCTGCGCCTGGGCGGCTTCCGCGGCGGCGTGGGGATCGGCGGCATCGCGAATGGGACGGCCGACGACGATATAGTCGGCGCCGTTGCGGAAAGCCTGCTCGATGGTGACGACGCGCTTCTGGTCGTCGCTGGCGCGGTTCTCGACCGGCCGGATGCCGGGCGACACGACCAGCAGCCGGTCGTCGACCTCGGCCCGCAGGGCGGGCACCTCCAGCCCGGAGGAAATGACACCGTCGCAGCCGAGGGCCAGCGCCCGTCGCGCGCGGGACAGTACCAGCTGCTGCACGTCGCAGTCGAAGCCCAGGTCCCGCATGTCGCCCTGATCGAGGCTGGTCAGCACCGTCACGGCCAGCACCTTGAGCGAACCCTTGGCGCTGGCGGCGGCCGCCATGATGGCATCGTTGCCATGCACGGTGGCGAAATCGACGCCGTGGCCGCTCAGCACACGGATCGCCCGGGCCACCGTCTCCGGCACGTCGAAAAACTTGAGATCGGCAAAAACCCGCTTGTCGCGGGCGTTCAGCCAGTCGATCAGGGCGTAGTAATCGCCGGACATGAACAGCTCCAGACCGACCTTGTAGAAGCTGACGGCGTCGCCCAGCGTGGTCACCAGCGCCTTGGCCTGCTCGATGTCGGGCACGTCCAGGGCCATGATCAGGCGTTCGTGAGCGGGGATGGGTTTGGTCGAAAGCAGGTCGGTCATGATGGGCGTCCTTGAGTCAGTCCTGTCGCGGAGCGGATGGCAATCCAATCTAGAATACCGGCTTTTGCGGCAGGGAAGTGTGTATGGTTCAGGTATTGATGCAGATGGGCCTGCTGATCCTGTTCGGGGCCGTCTGGCGGACGCTGCGGCCGGGCGGGCTGGATGCCGGCACCACCCGCCATGTGCTGACGACCCTGGTCTTCAACCTGCTGCTGCCGGCACTGGTGCTGACCGTGCTGTGGGATGCGCGGCTGGGACTGGACTCGGTCAAGCTGTCGCTGTACGGCGCCGCCATCGTCTTCATCGGTGCCGGCGTCGCCTGGCTCATGGGCCGCGCCGGCCGCATCCAGCGGCATCGGCTGGGCGCCGCCATGCTCGGCATCGCCTTCGCCAACATCACCTACATGGGACTGCCGCTGCTGGAGCACCTGTACGGCCCCCGCGCCCGCGCCATCGTCGTGCATCTGGACGTGTTCGCCGGCATGCCGCTGGTGCTGACCTTCGGCCTGCTGATCGCGCGCCAGCACGGTACCCCGCCCAGGGGCGAGGGATCGCTGCTGCGACCGCTGCTGATCAACCCGCCGATCTGGGCCGGGATCGCCGCGCTGGCGCTGAATCTCTCGGGCATCCGCCAGCCCGCCGGCCTCCAGCACTTTCTGGAGCCCCTGGCCGACGCCGTCGCCCCGCTGATGCTGATCGCCGTCGGCCTCAGCCTGCAATGGCAGGCCTGGCGCCGCGCCAACCTGCCGCTGGGCCTCGCCGTGATGGTGGCGAAGATGATCGTCATGCCACTGCTCGGCCTGGGACTGGCCTGGCTGCTCGGTTTTCGCGGCGAGACCCTGACCGCCCTGGTGCTGGAGGCGGGCATGCCGTGCATGCTGTTCGGCGTGGTCTACTGCGACCGCTACCGCCTGGACAGCGGCTTCTACGCCATGACGGTGCTGCTGACCGCCCTGTCCGCCACCCTGACCCTGCCGTTCTGGCACCGCTGGGTCGGCAGCCTGCCCGCCTGACGCCAACCCACCCCGAGCGACGCCCATGCAACTGCCCAGCGCCGAAATCTTTTCCCAGGGCGAGGAAGTGGTCTGCGGCGATATCGCCGACACCAATGCCGCCTGGCTGTCCCGCGAGCTGACCGGGCTGGGCTTCGAGGTCCGCCGCCATACCGCCGTCGGCGACCGGCTGGACTCGCTGGTGGATTTGCTGCGGGAGATCAGCGGCCGCGCCAGCCTCTGCCTCTGCACCGGCGGCCTCGGGCCGACCAGCGACGATCTCACCGCCGAGGCCGTGAGCCTGGCCTTCGGCCGACCGCTGCGGCTGGATACCGAAGCCCTGGCGCAAATCGAGGCCTGGTTCCGGCAGACCGGCCGCACCATGCCCGCCGTCAACCGCAAGCAGGCCCTGCTGCCCGAGGGCGCCACGCGACTGGACAACCGCTGGGGCACGGCACCGGGCTTCTCGGTCAGTAGCGGGAATTGCCTGTTCCACTTCATGCCCGGCGTACCGCGCGAGATGAAGGCCATGTACCGGGCCAGCATCGCGCCGGCCCTGCCCGGGCTGTACCTGCTCGCCCCGCTGCAGCGGGTGGTGCTGCACACCGTCGGGCTCGGGGAATCAGCCCTGCAGGAACGCCTGGACAGCGTGCCGCTGCCGCCGGGTACGCGGCTCGGATTCCGCGCCGGTGGCGCCGAGAACCAGGTCAAGCTGGCCTTCCCGGGCGATCTGGACATCGCACCGCTGGAAGCCACGATCGCGGCCGTATCCGCCGCCATCGGCGAAGCCTGCCATGCGGTGGTCCGCAACGGCGTGGGACCGGCCAGCCTGACCGAATCGGTGGGCCTGCTCCTGTGCGGCAGCGGAGCGCGCCTGTGGCTGCTGGAGTCGGTCAGTGGCGGTCTGCTGGCCTCGCGCTGCGGCGATCAGGACTGGCTGGCCGCCGCCCTGGTCGCACCGGCCACGCACGGCCTGCTGGCACGGTTCGGCCTGAGGGCCGCCGCCCGGCCGGCGGCCACGGCCCTGCGCCTGGCCCGCGCCCTGCTGGACCAGGGCGCGGGCGCGGGCGGCGGGCCAGACCATGCGCTGGTGCAGTGGACGGAGAGCCGACCCGCCGAGCTGCGCGAGGAGAACCGGCAAGCCGAGCTGTTCGTCGCCATCGCCGGCCCGCACGGCGACGTCGTCGAGCAGCGCCTGCTCGCGGGATCCTGGCCACGCAAACGGGATTCGGCGGCGGCCTTCAGCCTGGACGCGCTGCGCCGCTTCCTGGCATCCCGCAGCAGCCGCTGAGGGGGGTGCACCCGCCATCGCGCGGCGGAGCTTCGGGCTGACGGGGGTGCCCGGGCACGGGTGCAAGCATCCGGGAGGCCGGGGCGCCGATTCCCGTCCGGCCGGCTTCATGTCCCGGGGGCGTTCCTGCGTGTCCCCGCATGCTGGCGCAGGAGCGTCAGCATGTGCGCGAGATCGATGGGCTTGGTGAGAAAGTCAGTCATGCCGGCATCGAGGGCCGCCTGCCGCTCCTCGGGCAACACTCCCGCCGTCAGGGCTATCACCGGCAGCCTCTGCAGGCCGGGGTGGCGACGTATCGCCCGGGTCGCCGTCAGCCCATCCATCACTGGCATCTGGATATCCATCAAGACCACGTCGAAGTCGTCCGGCCGCCTGCCGAGCATGTCCAGAGCCTGCTGGCCATGGGCGGCCGCATGCGTGACCACGCCTGCCTGCGTCAAGGCCCGCTCCACAACCATGCGGTTGATGGCGGTGTCATCCACGACCAGCACGCGCAGCCCGGCCAGTTCGCCCCCCGCCGGATCCGAGGCTGCGGCCGGTGCGGGTGCGGACGGTTCCCGGCCAGCCGGGGTTTCGCCCGGGGCACGCTCGAACGGCAGCTCGAACCAGAATACGCTCCCGGCCCCGGGCTGGCTGTCCACGCCGATGTTGCCGCCCATCATCTCGACCAGGCGCCGGGTAATCGACAGCCCCAGCCCGGTCCCGCCAAAGCGGCGGGTGATCGTGCTGTCCGCCTGCGTGAACGGCGCGAACAGGTTTGCCATGGTCTCAGGCGCCATGCCGATGCCCGTATCCCGGACCTCGAAGCGGGCACGGACCCGATCGATTGACCATCCGACCGGCTGCGCCCGGATGAGCACCTCCCCCTGCTCAGTGAATTTGACGGCGTTGCCCACCAGGTTGTAGAGGACCTGCTTGAGCCGCAGGGCATCGCCCAGCCATCCGCCCCGCAGTCGTGCGGATGCCTCGAGCCGCAACCCGATGCCCTTCCGGTCGGCGCCCACGGCCGCGATCCTGACGACCTCGGTCAGGGTCGAACCCATGTCGAAAGGCTGGACATCCAGGGTCAGCTGGCCCGCCTCGATCTTGGAGAAATCGAGTATGTCGTTGATGATGCTCAGCAGGGACTGGCCGGCGGCCAAAATGTGCTCGACGATTTCCTGCTGGTCCGGCGACAGCGGTTCGCGCTGCAGGAGCTGGGCCATACCCAGGACGCCGTTCATGGGCGTGCGAATCTCGTGGCTCATGTGCGCCAGGAACATGGATTTGGCTGCATTCGCGGCATTGGCAAGAGCGGTACGCTCCGCGACTTTCCGCTCCAGCGAGGTGTTGATGTCCAGGATTTCCTGCTCCAGTGCCCGGCGTTCGGTGACATCGATCAGCACGCAATGGGTCCGCTGGAAAAGGCCCTGCCCATCCCGCTGGATGTAGCCGACGATCTGCACCAGCAGCGGCGTGCCATCGCGGCGGCGCAAGCGCAGGTCGCTGGTGATGGCGCCGCTCGCCATGAAGCGGCTGAACGTGGGGGCAAACAGGCCGGCAGAATCGGTGTCCCAGAAATCGCCGAAGCACAGCCCCAGCATGTCCTCGGGATGCTCGAATCCCAGTAGCTCGGCCATCTTGTCGTTGACGTCCACCCAGCAACCCTCGACATTCAGGGACTGATAGGCGATGGGCAGATGCAGGAACAACATCCTGAAGCGTGCCTCGCTCTCGCGAAGCTGCTCCTCGGCCTGCCGCCGCTGGGTGATGTCCATGCTCAAACCGGACATGTGTACCGGGTATCCTGCGGCATCGCGGACGATGTCGGCCCGGACCTCGATCCAGCGCGTCTCCCCGTTCGGCAGCACGATCCTGTGGTCCAGGTTCAGGGGAACAAGCGCGCGGGCCGCCTCGATGGCCTGCTGCTCGATCGTCTGGCGATCCTCGGGATGGAGACGCATCCGCCATGCAGCCCAGGTATCGAAATCGTCACCCGCGGCGGTCGGCTCGACGCCGAAGAGTTCCATCATCTCCCGGGACCAGACGACCTTGTTGGAGACCAGGTTCCAGTCCCAGAACCCCACATTCGCCGCCCGCGACGCCAGTGAGAGCTGGGACAGCAGGCGGCGCTCGGCGAGCAGCGCGGAGGCCAGACGCGACATCAACAGAACACCGAACACCAGCAATACCCCGGTTATCGCATAGGTGGCCCAGTAGACTCCCTCGAATGAGCTTCTGCCGCTGAGGCGCAGCCAGTCCAGAACCGAAACCACCAGCAGAACGGCGTAGACTCCCGTGACCACGACATGCATCCCGCGCCGGGAGCGCCGTGTCCAGACGACCATGGCGGCCAGCAGCGCGAGTGCGAAGACCAGGGGCGGCAGGTACATGATCGCCACTGCCCAGCGGTTGTTGCCGCTGATCCAGGTCACGAGCGGCATGAGCGCGGCATAGGCAAGGACGGTCCGCGCAACCGGACCTCGGGCGCGGTCGAAGAACGCCAGCAGCATCAGCAGGAGCAGCGGCGCGGTCAGCATGCGGGAGGAAAAAACAAACCAGCTGAACCACTCGAAATCCACCAGGGGCGATGTCACGAGGATGTTCAGGTTGCTCAGGGCGTTGGTGATGCTGCACAGCCCGAACCAGAGATACAGCCGTTCCGAGCGGAGGATCCAGCTCACCGACAGAGCCAGGCCACCGAGGGACACGGCTACCCAGGTCAACCCCCGCAGCAGCTCGACCTGCCACAGCCACTGCCACAGGTACGGCCCCTCGGCGAGCGCCCGCGCGACACCGATGCGTACCGGCGATAGACCGTTCATCTGCCGGTCATTGGCGTAGATGTCGAATTCGAGCGTGTTGGTTCCGGCCTGCCAGAGCGCCACGGGCGGGATGAACAGTTGCGGTTGATGGAGGCAGCGCAAATCGCGCAGCTCGCCGACACCGCAGGCGCCAAAGGTGACGCCGTTCAGGCGGACCCGTCCGGACAGGCTCAGCTTGCGGACGTAGATCCCCAGCGGCGCCGTTGGCACGGAGTCCAGGTCGAATGTCATACGGTAACGGACTTGTCCCCCGGCCGGCGGAAAATCCTCCGCTGCCAGCAGGTGGGGCAGGCTTACCCATTTTTCCCCGCCCAAGCCTGATAGACAGACCCGATCCCGGATCAGGATGTCCTTTTCGGCACCGATGGCTACCCGCGCCCAGCCGAGGCAGGCGATGGCCAGGATGCAGCAGGCCACCAGCCAGACGGAGGTTCTCAGCCGGTACCAGAACGGAGTTTGTGTCGCGATTGCCATGGTGTCGCTGCCTGATGCCAGTCCCGCCTCGGCGCCGCCCGGTCGCCACGAGGGCATTCCCGACGGCATGCGGGGAAATATCTCCTTGCCGAGCATCGGCGGTAATTCTCCCACGCCTGCATGCCGGGCAACCCGGGCGTCAAGGCAGCCTCGCCGGTCGCGACAGATGGCAGCAGAGCAACCGGAACTTTCGCCTCCCGGCGTCTGACCTAGGCCGGCGAAGCAGTCGATCGTGCGGGGATTTCAGTACCCGCGAATTCCAGCATAATTGGATCGGAGCATGGCCAGTCCAGCGGCGATGAAAAAACGAACCCATACCATCGGGACAGGCCGTGCGAACGCTCCCGCCAAGCGTCTGCCCAAGCTGCCGGTGAACGTCCTGAAGGTGACGGTCGTCCCTGGTGTTAGGCGGTACAAGGCAACATGAACGCAAAAGGCCCAACGCTTGCCGCATGGCTCGCGACCCTTCTGGTGTCTGCCCCCGGCACTGCGGACCATTCGCCCGAGCATGCCACGGGCAATCTGCTGTACGACATCCAGAACCCTTTCGTCTATATCCCTCGAATCCAGTTCGAAAACCACTTCGACACCGGCGCGGGGCCCTACGACGCCTCGACCTACCGCCTGCGGATGCGACCGATCATTCCGGTCGACCTGACCGAGGATATCGGTCTCAGAACCCGCACGACCTTCAACATGACCTACCAGAGCGCCCTCTATCCCGGCGGTCCCAACCAGCTGGGCTTCGGCGACATGGATCTGGAATTCTACCTGACGCCTACCCGCTCGCTGGCGCACGGCACGCTGATGGTCGGCTTCGGTCCCTCGGTACACATACCGACCGCCACGCAGACCCTGATCGGCCTCCGCCAATGGGGCCTGGGCGCCACGGCGGCGATCGTCTGGCAACCGTCGACAATCTACGCGCTCAAGGGCTGGACCCTGGGCTTCAACGTCAACCAGTCGTTCGGGATCGGCACCGGCGGCGGTACCCAGGCGGCAAGCCTGCTGCTGCTGAATCCCGGCATCTCCTACACGCTGGCGTCGGGTATTGCGTTCAACCTGTATTCCGAATCCTTCTATAACTGGAATGACGATCAGTGGACGGTACCCGTCAACCTGGCCGTCAGCACCCTGTTCGCCCCGGGCGGGCAGAATGTCGTGGTGACCCTGGCCGGTCGCCACTACGTCGAGCGTGGCCTCTGGGATCCCCAGTGGGGCGCGCAACTGAACTTCAATTTCCTGTTCCCGCCGTAAGCCCGCCAGCGCGAACCTTGCCCGGGTCGCCCCGGGCGGGGCACGAAGCGCCCCGGCAACCGCCACTCTCGAGCGAAGGTAAGCCGTCAGGGCTCCGCCAGCGGGGATGCCGCGCTTGCCGGATATGGTATTGGTTCGATACCATATGGTCTCACTTCGGAGAACCGACATGATTGGGAACGATCCTCTGGCCCCGACGCTTGACGTCGCCGAGTGGGTAAACACCGCAGGCCCTGTGAGCATCGAGGCGCTGCGCGGGCGTGTGGTGGTGCTGCAAACCTTCGAGGTGCTGGCGATGGACGGCGTCAGCCATGAATTGCGCCAGGCGCGCGCCCTGCACAGCCAGCTGGCCAGTCAGGGCGTTGCCATCATCGGACTGCACACGGCCTGCCCGTCCCACCAGGCGCTGGAATCGCTGGCGCTGAGGGACTTCCTGCAGGACTACCGGTTCCGTTTCCCGGTCGCGATCGACAGGGCGGTCCCGCAACAGGCCATACCGAGCACGATGCACGCCTATGGTCTGCACTCGGCGCCCTCGCTGGCCATCATCGACCGGGCGGGCCGCATCCGGCATCGCGCGCACGGTCGCGTCGAGGATCTCCAGCTGGGCATCTGGCTGGGCCGGCTCCTGGCCGAAGTGCCGGCGCCCTGGCAGGCGATCGACGCGGAGCCTGGCCTGCCGGGTCGCGACCGCCGACAGCAGGCGCTGCTGCCGGCGGCCTGTGCCTGACCGGCGCGGCAGAAAAATCCGCTGGACATCCGTGCGTCCGCCTGCTGCCATGTAGCGCCCGCCGGCCTGGCCAGCGCCACCGAGCCGCCAGCCAGCGGCGTTTCACCATCGACAAACCGGGAGGACAACCGCCATGCACGTTACATTCGAAGACGCTCAAAAGGCCATTGAGGCCGCGCTGACCAAGGCCCGCGCCACTGGCACCCAGATGTGTATCGCCGTAGTGGATTCGGGCGCCGAACTGAAGGCTTTCGCCCGCATGGACGATGCCTGGGTCGGCAGCGTCGACATCGCCATCAAGAAGGCCAAGACGGCCTGCTTCTTCGCCATGCCCACCGGTCAGATCGGTGCGCTTTCGCAACCCGGCGGCCCCCTGTACGGTATCGAGCACTCCAACGGCGGCCTGATCACCTTTCCCGGCGGGGTGCCTATCGTCAACCGGGACGGCGTCCTGATCGGCGCCATCGGCGTCAGCGGCAGTTCCGTGGAAAACGACCACCTGGTCGCCACTGCCGGATCGGAGGCCATCGGCGTCTCGGCGCTGCCGGATCATCCCTGGCGGACCTGAACCATCGCCCGGCTGCGCGGACAGCGCCAGGGCCGGGCCCGGCCGGACCGTTCAGGGCTTGCCGCCCGTCCGTGGGTAGCGCTTCTCCAGGTCGTCGAGGAAGCGGTTGATCTGCCGTATGCTGCCCTTGAAAGCCTTGGGCGAATGGCCGGCAAGCCAGCGCTCGGCGCGGCGATTGGTCCAGGGCCAGAGCATCAGTCCGCCGAGGACGAGAAAGGGCGTGCCCAGCACACCCGGCATCACCATGCCGACCACGCCGGCCGTGAACAGCAGCCAGCCCATGTCCCGGGGCAGCTTCTCGATGCGCCTGACGGTTTCCTCGTCCAGTTCCAGGGCCACCAGGTTGTGTTCCAGCGCTTCCTCTCGCGCGGCATCGTCAGACTTCGCCGCCGCCGGCTCGGCCGCCCCGGATGATGCGACAAGCCCGGCAGGTTTCCGCTGGCCGGTGGGGGCGCGGGATGGACGGCTGGATCGGGATTCGGGCGTGTTGCTGCTCATGTGGTTGGACGGGATCGGGCATCAGGCAGATGCGGGGAAATGGGGTATGGCGCGGCCCCGGGCCATGTCGGGCCGGTCCGCCAGGGTCCGCCGCAGGCCGCGGTCGACGTTCAGCACGCCGATATTGGCGACGATGCCCGAGGTGATGCCGTTCAGCACCCCGCCAAAACCGCCGGCGATGCAGAGAAGATTGGGGATGCTGGCCAGGCGGGTGTTGCGGATGATGTCGGCATCGTGGGCGCGGGCCAGCGCCAGCCAGTCGGCCAGCCGGCAGCAGGAACCGTCCAGCGCGACCACGTCCGCCGGCATCGGCCCCGCCGCCAGGGTATCGGTGGCCACCGTGGCATGCGCGAGGGACGCCAGCCCGGCCTGCTCCCGCAGGCGGCCCGCCAGCAGAGGTTTGACGCCCCGCCGCCGCAAGCCTTCCAGGAAGCGCATCCTGCCGGACAGGTCCAGGTTGCCGCCATGGAGCTCGATGCCCAGGCTTGCGGCCAATTCGCCCGTCCGCGCTTCCGGCGCGGAGGACAGGAGAAACACGGGCAGGCCCAGGGCTTGCAGGCGCCGCACGGTATCGGCCAGTAGCGGCGCGGGGGCGGGCCCGAACCGCAGCTCCGCGACATCCTGGCCGTCCACGGTCACGCGCAGGGTGGGCCATTCATCAGCGCCCCGCCGGATGCACAGCGCCAGTTCCCGCTCGCCCTGCCGCACGCGCACGCCATCCGCCGCCAGCGCCAGCAGTTCCGGCTGCCGCACCACCAGGTTGCGGGCACGGCAGGCCTCGGCCAGCACCACGGCCCAGTCGCCACCCAGGTAGAGAGCGGCGCCAGCCGCCTGGCACAGCAGGGCATCGCTGTCCGGCAGGCGACTGCGGATCCCGGTCAGTACCGGACGGGTGTCCGCCAGCCGGGGATCGTCGCCGTCCAGGACGACGAAATCGCATTCGGCCAGCCGGGCGATGGCAGACGGGTTCTGCACCAGGGCGCCGGCCACCCGCATCGCCCGCATCTGGCGGAGGGTCAGCAACGGCACGGCCAGGGCGGGCCCGCTGATCCAGTCCTGATGCAGGATGGCGCCGACCGTGATGAGATCGCCCGCCAGCCAGCCGACGCCGGCCGTGGCCAGCGTGGGCAGGGCGGTGCGGTCGGCCAGCTGTTCGCTCCTGGCCCTGAGCGCCGCACTGGCGGGAATGACGGCGGCAGCCCCGGCCATCGCCGCGCCGATGCGGGCGGCGCGGGTGTCCGTCCCAACCCGCTCGGCAACCATCTCCAGCGAACCGGCCAGCACCCGCGAACCGGCCAGCACGGCATCGCCGGGCAGCTTGCGCAGGGCGGTCGCGGCACCGGTCATCCAGCCCTCGTCCACCAGCGCCATGCCGGCGCCGACCTGGCCATCGGCAGGCACAACGGCGCCGGCGACAACCCGGACCACCTGCCCCGGCCGGATGGCCGACGGGGCGGAGCCCTCCCCTGCCCGGCCACCCGGCAGCCCGGTGCCTTCGGCCACAGGCCCCGCGACCTCGACCAGGCTGCGTGTCTCGTCGGCCAGCTGGCGACGCCAGCGGCGCTGCCAGTAGCGCAGGGACCAGTCCGTCAGGGCGAAAGCCAGCACCTGGCCGGTGACGATGGAGCAGGTCAGCAGCGCGGTGTGGAAAAGCGGCACGCCGACCTTGCCCCGACCGAGCTGGGTGGCGGCATCCCGGACCACGCCCAGATGGGTGGTGACGAGGATGCCCGCGGCCACCGGCGTGGCCACCGGCAGCAGCAGCTCGCCGAGGGCGCCCAGGCCCACGCTGGCATTGGCCGTGCCCATGGGTACATGGGCGGGATCGGCCACGGCAGCGATCGGGTCATGCTCGCAGCAGACCGTTTCCACCACCCGGAGCAGGCGCTCGGCCGTTACCCGGGCGGGACTGTAGTGGACCCGCAGCAGGCCGGCCGCGTCGTCAATCGTCACTGCGCGCACCCCGGCCAGACGACCGAGCGCCTGACCGAGACGAAGGCTCAGGGGATTGGCGGACCCCGCCAGACAGGCATGGCGCAGCTCCAGCCGATCCGGACGCTGGGTATCGATATCGAGCGAGATCACCTGTCCCCGGCAGCGCAGCAGGCGAACCGCCATGTACGGTTGCCAGTCGGGCAGCAGCGGATCGGCCAGCGCGCCGTCCTCCATGCCGACGGCCCGGGCCAGCCGTTCAAGCCAGGCCTTGCGCTGTCCCGGCTCGGCCCGGTAGCGAATCCGGGCACTGCCATCCTCGGGCTGGATGGCAAGGCTCAGGACACCGTCGACGGCCAGTGCCCGCCGGGCGAAAAGCCGTGCCCTGGCATGCGCCTCCGGGCCGAAGATGGCGGGATCGCGCAGGCTCAGCACCTGGCTGGCCAGCCGGACGTCCGGCGCCGTAGCGGCCACGGACTCAGCCGCCGGCATAGGGCTGCAGGATGCCGTTGGCAACCAGTGTGTCGAGATCGGCCACCAGTTGCCGGTCCTCGGCATCGAGCACGTTGTAGAGCTCCCGCAGCCGCTTGCGGCGCTGGCGGATTTCCAGGGCGATGGCCGCCACGAGAACGATACCGAACACGGTCGTGATTGATTCACCGATGGCATTCATGCGGGGTTCCTCCGGAGGATGGAAAACGGGATCGACGGCACCGGCTCAACCCGCCACCAGGGTTTCGGAACCGTTGCGCAGGACCTCGATGGCGCCCTGCAGGCCGTCGCGATGCAGCTGTTCCCGGATGTTCTTCTCGATATCGGCGCTCTGCCGATGCCGGGCCAGGAAGTTCAGGAAGGTCTTGAGCACCTCCAGCGCCTGGGCGGGATCGCGGATCATGCCGAGATTCAGGTGGAAGCCGTGATATTCCCCGTCGCCGTGCAGGTGACCGGCGCGGAGGTCGCGCGCCAGCAGGATCGGGTCCTTGCCGATCAGATGCGGGTGCTTCTTCAGCATCTGCCGGGACTGCGCTTGCGTCAGCACGAACAGGGGGTCGTCCTGCTGGTACTGCGTGATCATGTCCAGGTTGCGGCGGACCAGTTCCGGGACGGGTCCGTCCCAGCCGCTGTCGATGAGAAAGAAGTGGAACCGGGCGCGGCCGGCACCGGTCTCGGTCTCGGCCAGGTCGGACCCGACGGACGACGCGGGCATGGGTTTCGGCCTGATCAGCCGGCGGGTACGCCGCGCCCGCGTCAGCGTCTTGTCTTCGTCACGCATGGGTCTTGCTCCTGAAAGGGTCGCGCCGGGCCGGCCGGCCGCAGAACGGGATTACCCGGCCGCCTTGCCCCGTGTCGTGCGCGGTCTGCCACGAACCGGCAGTTTGCG
Organism: Methyloparacoccus sp. NF-16; assembly: GCF_056880625.1. NCBI lineage: Bacteria > Pseudomonadati > Pseudomonadota > Gammaproteobacteria > Methylococcales > Methylococcaceae > Methyloparacoccus > Methyloparacoccus sp. NF-16. The sequence continues at coordinate 2,048,002 of NZ_CP174130.1, forward strand.
CGGTGCCGGTCTGGCCGCGGCATCCGGCGCGGGACGCGATTCCGCCGCCGACGGCGGCGCGGCCCGATCCGCGCGATCCGGCATGGCCGGGACGGCCGTGGCTTCCGGGAACGGGGCGCCGCCAGCGGACGCCTTAATTTCCATCTCCAGCAGATGCCGCCGCTCCGCCTCCAGCCGGGCCACCTCGCGCATCGGCCAGACGCCGTTGACCAGCGCGCCGATGGCGGCGACATTGTTGGTGAGCACCGAGGCGCCGACCCCGAAGCCGAGAGTGAACACGCCCGCCACACAGGCGATGTTGGGCGCCAGGATCATGCCCCAGCTGCGCTGGATGTTGCGGTCCAGCCGCAGGGCGATGTCGCGCAGCTCGCACAACTTGCCCAGCCCCTGTTCCAGGAAGACGATGTGCGCGGTATCGGTGGCGATCGAGGTGGCACCGCGCAGGGAGATGGAGACGTTCGCCTTCTTCAGCGCGATCGAATCGTTGATGCCGTCACCGACGAAGCAGACCTTGCGGCCCTCCTGTTGCAGCTTCTCCACGTAATCGGCCTTGTCCGCCGGCAGCACCTGGGCGAAATAGCGGTCCATGCCCAGCTCCTCGGCCAGCTTGCGGGTGGGTGCCTCGTGGTCGCCGGAAATGATCGCCAGGTGCCGGATGCCGCGCTGCCGGAGACCGGCGATGATCTCCCTGACCTCGGGCCGCAGCGCGGCACGCAGTTCCAGGGCGCCGCCGAGTTCGTCGTCGATGGCGACCATGACCATGGTGTCGCCGTCGTTGTGCACGGCCTCCAGCTTGCGATCCACAGCCGGCGGGATGGCGATGCCTTCCATCTCCAGGTAGCGGCGACTGCCGACGCGGATGACCCGACCATTGACACCGACGCGGATGCCGTAGCCCACCTGGTACTGGGTCTCGTCGGTGGCCGGCAGCTCCAGGCCCAGTTCCTCGGCCCTGTGCAGGATGGCCAGGGCGATGGGATGGTGGAACTTGCGCTCGGCGGCCGCGGCATACAGCAGCACGGTTTCCGGCTGGTGGCCGTTGGCGGTGACGATGTCGCCGACTTCGGGGCGTTCCCGCGTCAGGGTGCCGGTCTTGTCGAACAGCACGGTGTCGATCTCGTTCATCAGCTCCAGCGCCCGGCCATCCTTGACCAGGATGCCCTTCTGCGCGCACAGCGCCAGCGAGGACAGCATGGCCAGCGGCGCCGCCATGCGGATGCCGGTGCCGAGATCGCTGTTGAGCACCGCCACACCGGCGAAGGGGCCCAGCGTCGAAAAGGCCAGCCCGCTGACGGCCAGGGTCGGGATGACCGCCATGTCGGCCAGGCGCTCGCCCTTATGCTGCGAGGTCAGCTTGTAGCCGGCGGTGTCGTTGAGGATCTGGCTGATCTTGGCCGAGGCCGTCTCGCTGCCGGCCTGCTCGACCGACACGAGGATCTTGCCGGCCACCAGGACGGTCGAGGCATAGACGCGGTCGCCCACGCCCCTCTCGGCCGGCGTCGACTCGCCGGTCAGGGCGTGCTGGTCGATCATCGCCATGCCCTCGACGATGTGACCGTCGACCGGCACCATGTCGCCGGTATGCACGGCAACGATGTCGCCCTGCCCGACCTTGTCCAGCGACACCTCGATCTCGACGCCGTCCCGCACCAGCCAGACGAACCGCGGCTGCTTGCCGAAGGCATTCAGCAGCATCTTGCGCGAGCTGTCCTCGGTGCGCTTGACCAGCAGGCGGCCGAAGGACAGGCACCAGCACATGACCGCGCCCGGCAGAATCTGCAGGGTGGCGAGGCAACCGACCACCACCAGGGAGTCAAGCACGTCGACGCCCAGCCGGCGTTCCTTGAAGAGCACTTCCCAGGCCCCCTGGAAGCTCGGGATGGCGGTGTAGGCGAACAGGGCGGCCGCCACCGGCATCAGCGGCGGGAAGGCAAACTGCGCCGCCGCCGCCACCGGCAGCGACACGCTGCAGATGGCGAGGTCCAGATCCAGCTTGTCCAGCGCTTCCTGCTGCTCGGCACTGGCCAGGGCGCCGTCGACGATCTCGATGATGCTGGTCCAGTCAAGCCGCCGGGGATCGTAATCGACCTGTACCGTGCAACGCAGGGAATGCGTCTTGTAGCGGTCGACGCCGAGCACGCTCATCAGCTCGCGTTCGATGGCGTCGCACAGGCCGCTCTTGCGGTAGAGCACGGGATTCTTGAGCCGGATCGTCCCGGTACCGCGCGTCACCACCTGCCAGCCGGTCACCAGATGCCGGTGGCGATGGTAGCGAACCACGCCATGACGGTCGCGGGCCGTGACCAGCGGCGACACCACCGGCTGCGCCGGCGACTGACGGCCGGCAACCGGTTCGGCGGGAGCATGTTCCTCCGACGCCTCCTGCAGGCAGTCCGCCAGCCGCGCCAGCACCTCGCGCGCGGCATGGCGGCCGGCATCGTAGTGCAGATCGACCCAGTCCCCGCCGGTGGCTGGCAGGGTCAGCCCGCGCAGTTCGCCGGCCCTGAAAATGCGCCGCAGGAAGCGTTGCAGATCGGGCGACGCCTGGTCACCGAACAACTGCCTGCTGTGCAGGCGGAGGACGCCGGGATGCGGCAGGCGGATGGAGACCTCGGCGGCAGCCGCCGGAGCAACGGAATCGGTCATCGGGGACTGGACAGCCATGGTGATTCAGGCAGGCATGGGAAAGGCAAGGCCGGAGATCCGCTGCGGCAGCGACAGCGTCACCCCCGCCGGAAAGGCTCCGGCGCAACGACGGGACGGGGCGGCCGGGCCCAACACCGGGCTCACGAGCCCGGGGTCGTCTCGTCAGCGGCGGATGGCGTCTGCCTGGCCTCGTTGAGCGCCTCGATGGCGGCGCGACCACCATCGATGAAACCCTCGACGATCGGGTTCTCCTGGGGTATCGAACGGGCCACGAACACCGTGGCATAGACGATGCCGTAGGACACCATGTAGGAACTGGTATAGGCAAACCGGGACAGCGATTGCGAGACCCCGCTGCCCGCCTCGCTCAGCCGCTCGCGGGCACGGCCGGCATCCTCGGAGGCATTGTGAATCGCATCGCGCATGGCGTCGGAAATCGAGCGCAGCGGATCATTGTCGGTCGTGTCGGCGGTCGCGGCCTTGGCCATGTCGTACTCCCTGGTCGGTATTGATTCGGTAGGATTCGCTAACCCTTGGGGCGCCAGCCGGACTGCATGTCCGGCGGGATAGTCACACCCGCTGATGGGGTTGAGCCAATACCATCCAGGCGGCAGCCGGCGGGCCTTTTGCATGGCAAGCTAACACAGGCCCAAAAACGCTGTCCACCGGCAAATGTCGGCCCTCATGGCCGACTATGGACGGCGGGAATAGGAACAGGATTCCAGCCTGACATTCTGTTATCGATACGCCACGAACAATCTTTCAGAAACTCCCGCCCCATGCCGGGACGGAGGCATCGGTCATGCCTTGAGGGGCTGGATATCGCCGTATCGGCCTGTTTTCCGGTAGCCGGGCGACAAAGCCATCGCCCACGCGGCCCGCGAAGACGCCCGCAGCAAACGCCGGAGCCGCTTCCCGGCCTTGGCCCGACCACCGCCAGCGCACGGCTCGCCAGCCTCGGCGGCGCGCACGAATTCGACAACGGTCGCCAGCTTCCTGCATGGATCGGACGGGTTCCTGGGCAATACAGCAGCGGTGGCAACGCCAGACTGGGGCGCGGCACCAGGGCTGGTGACAACTACCTCTGCAGTCGCCTGGCCATGGAAGCCAGAGCCACCCTCAGCGGCCTTGGCGACCAGCAGGATCGCTTCAGCCGCTGGGCGTGCAACCTGGTTGAACGACACGGCGGCTGGAAGGCGGTAGTTGCCCTTGCCGCGACGAAGGCACGGCTGGTGTGGGCGGTGCTGCGTTACGGCGAGGATTTTAGGGAAGCTCTGATCAAATCGCTGGTAAGCTGCTTTCACTGAACTTCAGCCCGCGGTGACCTTATGAAACAGACCACCTTCGCTTCCCTCGCCTTTGACCACAAGAAGAAGCAGCCCCGGCGGGAGACGTTCTTGGCCGAGATGGAACGGACGGTACCCTGGACCGCGTTGTTGGCGGTCATCGAGCCCCACTATCCCAAGGCTGGCCGGCGTGGGCGTCAGCCCTACCCCCTGGCGACGATGCTGCGGTTGTACTGTCTCCAGCAGTGGTATGCCTTGTCTGATCCCGGCCTGGAAGACGCCCTGTACGAGATTGAATCCCTGCGGCGGTTTGCCAGGCTGGAGCTTGCGGACGACGCACTGCCGGACGAAACCACGATCTTGAACTTCCGGTGCCTGCTGGAGCGGCACGCACTGACGGCCAAGCTCATGAACACGATCAACGACGTTCTGGAAGAGCAAGGTCTGTTGCTGAAGGGCGGCACGATGGTCGATGCCACGATCCTTCATGCCCCGCCCTCGACCAAGAACCAGGATAAGGCCCGCGATCCCGAAATGCATCAGACCAGGAAAGGGAAGCAATGGTACTTCGGCATGAAAATCCACGTCGGCGCGGATGTGGATAGCGGTCTTGCCCATACCGTATCCGTCACACCCGCCAATGTGGCGGATATCACCGAACTGCCCAACCTCCTGCGGGAGGACGACCGAGCGGTATTGGGCGATGCGGCGTATGCCAACAATTCCTGCAAGCGTGCTGCCCGGAGAGCGGGTGTCTACTGGGGTGTTGCGCTGAAAGCGCGTCCAAAGTCCCGCTTAGGGTCCAGCCAGAAGCAGAGGAACCGCAAGCACTCCGCCATCCGCAGCCGGGTGGAACACCTGTTCCGGGTCATCAAGTGCCAGTTTGGCTATACCAAAGTCCGCTACAAAGGATTGGCCAAGAATGCCGCCCAGGTTTTCATGCTGGTGGGCCTGGCGAACCTCTATCTCAAGCGCAGGGAGTTGCTAGCATGACGGGAGTCATCCGTCCGCAGCGTGGGGAAACCCCCAACAGGGCACCTCGAAAAACCCCGGATTTCGTCAGATTTATCTCTATAACCTACTGATTTACAGGACGTGATTTTTCAGAAAAAGAGGTTTTTCGAGGTGCCCAACAAAGCAACAATTACCGGCGAGCCATGAGTCAAAACGCGAGCTTTTCGACACGGTGACTGAAAAAAACGACCCAACTCGGCCTTCACTCGCCGAAATGCAGATTTATTCAGAGGTTCCGAAGGTGAAGTCATGCGCGCCACGTTACTTCACCAGCTCCATCAGCTTGCCGAAGCTGTCCACTACGTCGTACTTGACCTGCTCCGGGGCAAACTTCTTGTTGATGTCGTCGAAGAACTTGCGGGCGCACTTGATCTTGGTTTTCTCGATCTCGCGCAGCTCCATGCTGGACATCGAACCCTTGGTCTCGGCCACGAAGTAGACGTGTTTGACTGCGCCTTCCTTGAAGGAGATGGCCCAGTCGGGGTTGTAGTCGCCAACCGGTGTAGGGATCAGGAATCCGCGTGGCAGCTTGGCGTAGACCACGACTTCGCTGCTGGCGTCCAGCTCCTTCACGAACTGGCGTTCGATGTTGGAGTCTGTCAGCACGTAGTCGTAGATATGGCGTTGCAGCTTATCCCCGGCTTTGCTGAAGTCCTGCTTGGTCAGGCCTGCAGTGAAGATGTCAAGGTCGAACTTGTCTTCCACGGGGTCATAGGCCAAGTGTTCAACGATGACCGTGGCCTTCTGCTCGTTGATCAGCCGCACGGCTTCAGCGATGAAACTCTCCGGATTGGTGCGGAACTGGGCAAACACTGCGACGTTGATCCCTTTGAGGATGTCTGCCGTCGTGCGTCGGGTCAGCTGCGTACCTTCAGCGATCTTGCCGATCAGGTCGTACTTCACCGCAGAGTGAATCGAATGCACGTTTTTTTCCGTCTCGGTGGCCTTGAGCACGAACGCCTCGCCATCCTTGAGACCGTCATAGGTCACCTGGGCCGCCTGCTCGCCAGTCTGGATGGTGTACTGCAACGGGATCACGCGAAGGCTCTTGTCCAGTTCTGCGACCGCCTTTGTCACCAACTCTGCCGAATCAAAGTCGACGCTGTAGGCCGCCTTGCGATTGATCCGGTTCCACAGCGCCTTGAACTCTTGTTTGTCGAAGTTGCTGTTGAGCGGGTTCTTTTTGGGGCGACGGTCGTCGCTGATCTCAAACATCTGGCTGTCACTGAAGACGCTGTCGATCAGCTGGTACACCTGCTCGGCATGAGCCTGCAACTCCGGTGGCAGCGGTGCCAGGGTGCCGCCTGAACGGCCCCGGGTTTTGAGGAGGCTCCAACACTTGAGAAGATGGAGCCATGAACAAGTCAACAAAGTTCTCACCCGAGGTGCGCGAGCGCGCTGTGCGCATGGTGCAAGAGCACCGGGGCGACTACCCGTCGCTGTGGGCAGCCGTGGAATCGATTGCGCCCAAGATTGGCTGCGTGCCGCAGACGCTGCTGGACTGGGTCAAGCGCGAGGAAGTCGATGCCGGCCAGCGTGATGGCCTGAGCAGCAGCGAGCGCGAACGCCTCAAGCAACTGGAGCGTGAGAACAAGGAGCTGCGCCGCGCCAACGACATCCTCAAGGCCGCCAGCGCGTTTTTCGCCCAGGCGGAGCTCGACCGCCGTTTGAAGAGCTGAAGCGCTTCATCGACCAGCACCGCAACATGTTCGGGGTCGAGTCCATCTGCCAGGTGTTGCAGATGGCCCCGTCGTGTTATTGGCGCCACGCGGCCCGCCGGCGCCGGCCTGAACTGCGCAGCGCCCGCGCCCAGCGTGACCAGGCCCTTGCGGCTGACATCCAGCGCGTGTGGCACGCCAACTGGCAGGTCTACGGTGCCGACAAGGTCTGGCTGCAGATGAACCGCGAAGGCATCCGGGTGGCGCGTTGCACGGTCGAGCGGCTGATGAGGCGCCTGGGGCTGCAGGGCGCGCGTCGAGGCAAGAGCGTTCGCACGACCACGCCAGATGCAGCAGCGCCGTGCCCGCTGGACCGGGTCAATCGGGTGTTCAAGGCCGAGCGTCCCAATCAACTGTGGGTGTCGGACTTCACCTACGTCAGCACGTGGCAGGGCTGGCTGTACGTGGCCTTCGTCGTCGACGTGTTTGCCCGGCGCATCGTGGGCTGGCGCGTCAGCCGCACCATGCAGACGGACTTCGTGCTTGATGCGCTGGAGCAGGCCCTGTACGAGCGTCAGCCCGCTGCCAATGCCCTGGTGCACCATTCGGACAGGGGGTCGCAATACCTGTCCATTCGGTACACGGAACGCCTGTCCGAAGCCGGCATCCGACCCTCGGTCGGGAGCAAGGGCGACTCCTACGACAACGCGCTGGCCGAGACCATCAACGGGCTGTACAAAGCCGAATGGATTCACCGCCGGGGCCCCTGGAAAACCAGGGAATCCGTGGAACTGGCCACCCTGCAATGGGTGCATTGGTTCAACCACATCCGACTGCTCAAGCCGATTGGGGGCATCCCTCCGGCAGAAGCTGAGGCAAACTACTGGCGGCAACTCGCCAGTGAGGCCGCCACATCGGCCTCAACTTAAACCAACTGGCCTCCTCGATACCCGGGGCCGTTCAAGCCAGCCACCAACCGGGGGGACAACGCCGGCCGCCCGGTCGTACTCGCAAAAGGGGCCCCGAAGGCGTTTTCGATCAACGTCCAGTCCATCACATCCGCGAGTTTCACCAGAGGATGCTTGAGGTTGATCATCTCGACCAACGGGTGTCTGAACAGATCTCCCGTTTGCAGTCCCGACGGCTTAGGTCCCATAAAAACCCCGACAGAATTTGCAAGAAAACAGGGCTCTATTATCTCAATTCTGGCAATTCCAGACCTTAAAAGATGGTCCTTTTATAAAGCAAATCAAAGGACTAAGAGTTATTCAGCTCGGACTACTGAACAGCAGCAGATGGGGCAGATCGAACATCCGCCCCTGGGCGCGACGATGATCCGGTATCGGCAACAAGCTTTGCTTTAAAGGGCACAGAGTCGTTTTTGCTCAAAGGAAAACCGTACCATCCCCAATCCTGAGAGCATTGAACAGCCCTGGGGAGAAACCCGGCACCGCTAGAAACTGATCACCGTTTCCAGAAACCCGTAATTGCCGTTCGCGCCGGCGTAATTGCTCTCGATGATGGACTGGCCGAAGGCATGCGCATACATGGCGTTGACGGTCAGGTTTTCGACTGGCCGGTAGGAGAGCGCCACATGCGTCAGGTTGGCGAGATCGGCATGGCCATGGGTCGGCGTGCCCAGGAAGCCGAAGAACCGCTGGTTGCTGGCACCACTGCTGGCGTAGACCAGGTCTGCCGTCGCATTGACGCTGAGCGCGTGGAAGTCGGCCCGCAGGGTGACCGCGGGATGCGGCCGCAGGATCGCCTGCACGAACACATCCTGATTGTTCATCATGTTGTAGAAGGGGAACTGGGCATACAGCCAGGCCGTCGGCAGCAGCTGGAAGAAGGTGCCGTGGGTGTCATCGTCGGGATTGCCGTCACCGGAGCCGCTGTTGATGCCCGCCCTCAGCCACGGGCTGGCCCAGACATCCGTCAGCTGGTAGCCCAGTTCCGCGCCAAAGGCAAAGGCGCCCTGGGTCTGTGCCTGCCACTGGCCGAACTGGCCGAAGCCGTACAGCAGGCCGTCGAGGCGGCCGCTCCCTGCCTCCCAGACATGGACGGCATGTCCGCCCACCGTGTGCAGGTCGATGTGCGAGCCCCGCTGTGGCGGCAGCGTCTGGGCATTGTCGACCACGATCACGTCCGGCCGGTCGTCGTGGTAGACATACCAGGCCAGCCGGCCCAGCGTCCGGCCGAAGCGGTCGCCATCGCGCAGCCCAAGGGTGACGCCGGCGATGTTGATCCCCTCGATCGAATACATGCCGTTGATGTCGAAGCCGCCCTGGGTGGGGACAAAGCCGAAGCCCGAGATTTCGTAGTCGGCGGTCCCGTAGCCGAGCGTCCCGCCGTCGAAGCTGCGCCCGGCATGGGTGTAGTCGAAGGCGCCGATCAGGCGCTGGGCCAGCCGCTGTTCCTGTATCCACTTGAGCCCCTTGTCGGTCGCCAGGCCCTGCATGCCGTCCGCGTATAGCTGCCGGCCGCCGGACAGCCAGAATCCGGACTGCCGGAGCTTCAGGTAGCCCTGCCGCAGGAAGGCGCTGTTCTGGTTGATGTGCTCGGAGTTCTCGTAATAGCGGGCACCGAGACCGACGCCGTTGTCGGGCAGGCCGGCCAGGGTCGTATCCTGGAACTGGGCGAAACCGTCCAGCCAGTCGTCGTGGTTCAGCCGCAGCCCCAGCTGGAACTTGTTGCCCATGAAACCGTAGTCGTAGGTCCGGTCCAGCACGACATCCCTGATCTTGGGCTTGCCGAACCAGTCGACGGCCTCGCCGCGCAGGCGTTCACAGATTTCCAGCCTGAGCCGGGTCGCGCCCCCCAGTTCCATGGCTAGGGGATTGCCGGCATCCGCCGACGCCAGGGTGGACAGACCGGCCAGCAGCAATCCTGCCGGAAAAGCCGGAGTGCCGGGACGAAAGCCGCTGCATTTGCACGTTTTCATGGCGTACCTCTTTGAGAATCGACCACTCAAAAAGGCTGCCCATGCATCCGGCTATCGCCGTCGTCTGGTGCGTCCCGAAGGGATGGGCAGCCGAGGACGACGTTGTCCAGCCGAGTGGCTTTTCCGGCGTTGGCAAAGCCACGCCTGACTACTGCAGATTCCGTGCCTTGAACAAGCCCGGGAATACCGGGCGTTCCCGGGTTTCAGCCCCGTCGGGGCGCCTGTTTCCGGTGCACACCGGCCCGCCGTGAGACAGCCCGCGCTGCCGTCAGAGCTCCAGTTCGTGGATCGAGACCAGCGTCCTGGCGATGTCGCCGATCCGCTGGTTGCGGTCCATCGCTGCCTTGCGCAGCGCGGCGTAGGCCTTGTCCTCGGAAATGCCGTGCTGGCGCATGAGAATGCCCTTGGCCTTCTCGATGATCTTGCGATCGGCCAGCTGGGACTTGGTGTCCGACAACTCCTGGCGCAGCGCCTCGAACTCGCGGAAACGGGCCAGCGCCACCTCGACGATGGGCATCACCCGTTCCTTGTCCAGGCCATCCACCACATAGGCGCTGACACCGGCCCGCACGGCCTGGCGGATGTAGTCGCGGTCGCGGTTGTTGGAAAACATGATGATCGGCTTGGGCCGGTCGCGGCCGATCTCGCGCATCTGCTCCAGGGTGTCGCGGCCGGGCGACTCCATGTCGACGATGATGATGTCCGGCCCGAACCGGCGCACCGCCTCGGCCAGGCCGCGCCCGGCGGGGACCCGCTCGATCTGCGTGTGGCCGGCGTCGGTCAGCGCCTGCTCGATGATGGCGCTGCGACCGGGATGCTGGTCGACCAGCATGATCCTCAGGTTCATGCCCCGCCCCGTCGCCAGTCCCCGGGCGCCACCCGCCGGTCCCACGGCTGGCCATCGGACAGATAGCCGATGGGGTCGCGCGGATCGAAGCGCCGGCCATCGCAGAAGCGGTCCGCGCCCAGGGTCAGCGGCCCGCTGGCCTCGGCCAGCGGGTATTCGGTCTCGTGCCCACCCTCCGGCTTGTCGTCGACCAGCGGACAGGCCAGCCCCAGCGCGGCGGCGGCCTCCCGGTACAGGTCCGGCCGGTAGACACGCCCGGCCAGTGGACGCAGCGGCAGCGCCATGTCGATCTGGCCCCAGCGCGCCATCTGGGTCAGGAACCACAGGGCGTGCGAACGCCAGGGGAAGGTCGCGGCATAGCGGAAGAAGACCGGGCCAGCCACCCCCGCCAGGATCTGCCGGACGAGCGGCGCCGGCACGCCGACATAGTCCTCCCGCGCCAGCAGCTCGGCCAGCGCCCCGTCATGCCCCCGCGCTTCCAGCCACTGCGCCGCCTTCAGCAGGGCAATCAGCAGGGCGCGATGGGTCGCGGGATGACCCGCCGCCCAGGTCTCGGTCACCGCGAATACCTTTTCCGGGTGATGGCGCCAGACCGCGTGATCGGCCAGCAGCACGACGCCCGCCCCCTGCGCCATGGCCAGACTGCCCCAGGGTTCGCCGACGCAGAAACCCTCGATCTCGCCGGCTGCCAGCGCCTCGACCATGAACGGCGGTGGCACCACGTCGAGATGGACATCGCGATCGGGATGCAGCCCGTGGGCGGCCAGCCAGTAGCGCAGCAGATAGTTGTGACTGGAATACGGGAACACCACGCCCAGTCGCAGCGGACGCCCCTGTTCCCGCCGCCGCCAGGCGACCCGCGCCAGCCGTGCGCCGGAACCGCCCTCGCCCGGCGTGGATGCCAGCGCAGCCATGGCCGCATGCAACCGCGTCGAGACGCCGATGACATTGCCGTTGAGCCCCAGGCTCAGCGCCGTCAGCATCGGCACGCCGGCCACCGGTTCCGGCAGGCTGGCCGCCAGCGGCAACGGCGCCAGCATCTGCGCGCCGTCCAGCGTCCCGGCCGCGACCTTGTCGCGGATGTTGGCCCAGGACACTTCCCGCGACAGATTCACCCGCAGACCCTGCTCGGCGAAGAAGCCCCGCTCCAGCGCCACCACCAGCGGCGCGCAATCGATCAGCGGCATGAAGCCCAGATTCAGGTCGGGCTGCTCGATCCGGTCATGGGCATCCGATGGGACAGGAGTCATCCGCGTTCCGCCAGTAGTGATTGGAGTTCCGGGATGCAGGAACCACAATTCGTGCCAGCCCTCAGCGCCTCGCCGATGGCCTCGACCGAACCCAACTGCCCGTCGCGGATGGCCTGACGCAGGGTATTGACGCCCACACCGAAGCAGGCGCAGACCGCGCGGCCCGGGTCCTCGCCGGCGAGCGGCTTGCCCAGCAGCAGGCTGCGGCGGTCGGCGTCATCCAGCGACTCGCGGGCGAACAGCCCGCCCAGCCACTCGCGCGGCTGCGGCAAGGCCGCCCGGTCGACGAACAGGCAGCCCATCAGCCGGCCGTCGCGCAGCCAGGCGCAGCGGTAGCGCCCGGCGCGGAGATCGTGCATCTCGGCCCACTCGTCGCCGGGATTGTCGGCGGCGGCTTCCCCGGGATAGCCCAGCAGTCGGCGGGCATGGGCGGGCCAGTCCCCCGGGGCGCGGGTATCCGCCAGCTCATGGCGCCAGTGGTGGCGGCCAATGGCGCGCACCGCATAGGCCACCGACGGCAGCGGTACGGCCTGGCGGGTCAGCAGGAAGCCCTGCCAGAGCGGGCGCCAGGGCTTGATGCGCAGCGGAGTGTGCTTGGATTCGGGCTCGCCCGACACGGGATCGACCAAGGGATTCACCAGGGCGTTGACCAGCCCGGCGGACGCATTGCGGAACGACCAGTGCATGGGCATGAACACCGAGTCCGGCGGCGTGTCGGCGCTCACCCGTGCCCGGGCGATGGCCACGCCATGGGCGGTTTCCAGCCGGACCAGGCTGTCGTTGGCGATGCCGTGGCGCGCCGCCGTGTCGGGGTGCAGCTCCGCACAGGGCTCGGGCGCATGCTGGGACAGGCGCGGCGATTTGCCGGTACGGGTCATGGTATGCCACTGGTCGCGGACCCGTCCGGTGTTCAGGCTCAGCGGCAACCCGGCCGAGAGCTTGCGGCCGAGATCCTCGATCCGCGGCGCGACCAGGCGGGCGCGGCCATCGCCATGGCCGAACCGCCCCTCGGCGTACAGCCGCGCGGTGCCTTGGGGCGCTTCCGCATTGACCGGCCATTGCAATGGCGGCAAGGCGTCGTAGCCGCGCGGGTCCAGGTCGGCCAGCCCGGAGATGTCGAAGCGGCGCGTGCCGGCATTGCGGTAGCCCGACAGGCGGGCGTGCTCGACAAAGATCGCCTGCGCCGACTCGTAGGGGAAACCGTCGGCATAACCCAGCCGCCGCGCCACCTGGGTCAGCATCCACCAGTCCGGCCTGGCCTCGCCCGGTGCCGGCAGGAAGGCGCGCTGGCGGGAGATGCGACGCTCGGAATTGGTGACGGTGCCATCCTTCTCGCCCCAGGTCTGCGCCGGCAGACTGACATGCGCATAAGGGGTGAGATCGGTCTCCGCCTCGCAGTCGGCCACCACCACGAACTCGCAGCGCGCCAGCGCGGCACGGACCCTGCGGCTGTCGGGCAGGCTGACCACCGGGTTGGTGCCCATGATCCAGACCGCCCGGACCCGGCCCGCGGCGATGGCGTCGAACAGGTCGACGGCCTTCAGCCCGGGCCGCTCGGCGATGCGCGGGCTGTTCCAGAACTCGCGCAGCAGCGCCCGGTGGCCGGCCCGCTCCAGGTCGAGGTGCGCGGCCAGCTGGTTGGCCAGCCCGCCCACCTCGCGCCCGCCCATGGCGTTGGGCTGGCCGGTCAGGGACAGCGGCCCCATGCCGGGCTTGCCGATGCGCCCCGTCGCCAGGTGCACGTTGAGGATGGCGTTGACCTTGTCGCTGCCGGTCGCCGACTGGTTGATGCCCTGCGACCAGGCGGTGACGGTCTTGTCGGTCCGTGCGAACCAGCGATAGAAACGGGCCAGGTCGCCCTCCGCCACGCCGCAGGCCGCGGCCACCGCCGGTAGCGACGGGGCGGTGGTGCGAGCGGCGGCGAGGGTTTCGCCGTAGCCCGCAAGATGGCGTTCGAGAAAGCCATAATCGAGCCGGTCGTCCCGGCGCAGGTAATCCAGCAGGCCGGCGAACAGCAAGGCGTCGGTGCCGGGCCGGATGCCCAGGTGCAGATCGGCGCCCTCGGCGGTGGCGGTCCGGCGTGGGTCGATCGTCACCAGCCGCCGGCCGGGATGATCCTGGCGCGCCTTGAGGAGGCGCTGGTAGAGCACCGGATGGCACCAGGCGGCATTGGAGCCGACCAGCACGACCAGATCGGCCAGTTCCAGATCCTCGTAGCAGCCCGGCACCGCGTCCTCGCCGAAGGCGCGCGTCTGGGCGGCAACGGTCGAGGCCATGCACAGCCTTGAATTGGTGTCGATGTTGGCTGCACCGATGTAGCCCTTCATCAGCTTGTTGGCGACGTAATAGTCCTCCGTCAGCCACTGGCCGGAGCCGTAGAAGGCCACCGCCTCCGGGCCGTGCGCGTCGATGACGGCGCGAAACCGTGCCGCCACCTCGTCCAGCGCCCGCGCCCAGCTCACGGTTTCCCGGCCGATGCGCGGTGCCAGCAGGCGCGTGCGCAGCGACAGGGTCTCGCCGAGGGCGGAGCCCTTGGAACACAGCCGGCCATAATTGGCGGGATGGTCGGGATCGCCCCTGACCACGGCGGCCTCGGCGCCGGCCGGGGTCGCCAGGACGCCGCAGCCGACGCCGCAGTAGGGACAGGTGGTTCTTATCGGAGCCGCGCTCGCGTTCATGGAAGTCTCCTTGCCCTCATCGCCAGGACCGGGCCCGGTCCGGCTGTCCGGCCAGCGCTCAGGCACGCAGCCAGACGCAGCCATCCTCGACCTTCACCGCATGACAGAAGGTCTGGCCCGTGTCCGGAGCCACGGCCTCGCCGGAGGTCAGGTCGATGACCCAGTTGTGCAGCGGACAGGTGACCCGGTGGCCATGCACGATACCCTGCGACAGGGGCCCGCCCCGGTGCGGGCAGCGGTCGCGAACCGCGAACACGCGGTCGTCCTGGGAGCGGAACAGGGCGATATCCCCGGCCGCCGTGGCGACAACGCGGGAACCCTGACGCGGGATGTCGGCCAGCTGGCCGATGCGAGTCCAGTTCTGCATGGTGTTACTCCAGGGTCTCGAGGGGGATGAAGTCGCCGCGGGCCGCGGGCCGGGCCAGCTCTGCCCAGGGGTCCACCTGCGCGGTTGCCTGGGATTGCCGGAAGCGCCGGTACAGCGTCTGGCGATCCTCGGCATTCTCCACGATGCGCGACCTGACGTAGGACAGGCCGACGCGCTCGAGCCACGGCGCGGTGCGCTCGAGGTAGCGGCCCTGCTCGCGGTAGAGTTGCATGAAGGCGCCACAGTACTCCATCACCTCAGCCTCGGTCGCCACCTTGCAGAGGAGATCGGTGCCGCGCATCTTGATGCCGCCGTTGCCGCCGACGTGGATTTCGTAGCCGGAATCGACGCAGACCACGCCGAAGTCCTTGATCGTGGCCTCGGCGCAGTTACGCGGGCAGCCGGACACCGCCATCTTGAACTTGTGCGGGGTCCACGAACCCCAGGTCATCTTTTCCAGCCTGACACCCAGCCCGGTGGAATCCTGGGTGCCGAAGCGGCACCACTCGGCGCCGACACAGGTCTTCACGGTACGCAGGCTCTTGCCATAAGCGTGCCCGGAAACCATGCCGGCCGCGTTGAGATCGGCCCAGACCGCCGGCAGGTCCTCCTTCCTGACGCCCAGGAGGTCGATCCGCTGGCCGCCGGTGACCTTGACCGTGGGAATCCTGTACCGGTCGGCCACGTCGGCGATAGCGCGCAGTTCGTCCGGCGTGGTCAGACCGCCCCACAGGCGCGGCACCACCGAATAGGTACCATCCTTCTGGATGTTGGCATGGACACGCTCGTTGATGAAGCGCGACTGCGGATCGTCGCGGTAGTGGCCGGGCCATGCGCACAGCAGATAGTAGTTCAGCGCCGGCCGGCAGACATGGCAACCGTCCAGGGTCCGCCATTCCAGGGCGCTGTAGACGGCCGAGAGCGATGTCAGGCCCTGCGCCACGATGGCCTCGCGCACGGCGTCGTGGGAATGGCGGGTGCAGGCGCAGATGGGCTTCTCGGCCGGCGTCTGCTCGTGGGTGCCGGCCGTCGCCGCCAGGATCTGCTCGACCAGCCCGGTGCAGGAGCCGCAGGACGCCGAGGCCTTGGTATGGGCGCGCACTTCGTCGAGGGTGAACAGCTTCTTCTGCACGATGGCGTCGACCACGGTCTTCTTGCAGACCCCGTTGCAGCCGCAGATTTCCGCGTCGTCAGGCATGCCGGCGATGCTCTGGCCCTCGCGCCCCTCGTCCGCCATGTGGGCGCGGCCGAACAGGATGGTATCGCGGAAATCGCCGATGTCGGTCTGCTCGCGCATGAGCTGGAAATACCAGTTGCCGTCGACCGTGTCGCCGTAGAGCACCGCGCCGCGGACGCGGTTGTCCTTGACCACCAGCTTCTTGTACATGCCCCGGGCGGCATCCTGGATCACCAGTTCCTCGCAGTCCTCGCCACCCTGGAACTCGCCGGCCGAGAACAGATCGATGCCGGTGACCTTGAGCTTGGTCGAGGTCACCGAGCCCTGGTAGCGGCCGATGCCGTATTCGGCCAGATGGTTGGCGCAGACCCGCGCCTGCTCGAAGGCCGGCGCCACCAGGCCGAACAGCCCGCCGCGATGCTGCACGCACTCGCCCACCGCATAGATGCTGGGGTCGTAGGTCTGCAGGGTGTCATTGACGACGATGCCCCGCTCGCAGTGGATGCCGGCCGACCTGGCCAGCTCGATGTTGGGACGGATGCCGACCGCCATCACCACCAGTTCGGCCGGGATTTCCAGCCCGCCCTTGAAGCGTACCGCGCGCACCCGCGCCTCGCCCAGCAGCGCCTCGGTCTGTGCCTCCATCAGGAAGTTGAGGCCGCCCGCCTCCAGCGAGCGCTTCAGCAGCGCTGCGGCCGCCTTGTCCAGCTGGCGGTCCATCAGGGTGTCGAGGACATGCACCACGGTGACCTCCATGCCGCGCTTGCGCAGGCCGTTGGCGGCCTCCAGGCCCAGCAGGCCGCCGCCGATGACCACCGCATGGCGGTGTTTCGCGCAGGCCTCCAGCATGTGGTTGACGTCGCGGATATCGCGGAAGCCGACCACGCCGTCCAGCTCGTGGCCCGGGATGGGCAGCATGAACGGCGTCGAGCCGGTGGCGATCAGCAGGCGGTCGTAGGCCGCCGTGCGTCCGCCCTCGGCCGTCACGCATTTCCGGCGCCGCTGGATGGCGGTCACGCGCTCGCCCTTGTGCAGCGTGATGCCGTGGCGCGCATACCAGTCGTCATCATTGAGGATGATGTCGTCGAGGCGCTTCTCGCCGGCCAGCACCGGGGACAGCAGGATGCGGTTGTAATTGCCGTGCGGCTCGGCGCCGAAGACCGTGATCTCGTAGAGATCGGGCGCAATCTTGAGGAGTTCCTCGACGGTACGCATGCCGGCCATGCCGTTGCCGACGACCACCAGTTTCTGTTTCTTCATGTCGGTTACCTGAAGCTTCGATTGCGTCGCAGTCGTGCCAAAAAAAAACGCCACCCACCCCGCGCCGGGGATGAATGACGTCGTTGTCATCGTGAAGGCGCCGCCGTTGGCGCTTGC
Source organism: Methyloparacoccus sp. NF-16 (assembly GCF_056880625.1). Taxonomy (NCBI): domain Bacteria; kingdom Pseudomonadati; phylum Pseudomonadota; class Gammaproteobacteria; order Methylococcales; family Methylococcaceae; genus Methyloparacoccus; species Methyloparacoccus sp. NF-16. Next base: position 2,065,243 of record NZ_CP174130.1, read on the forward strand.
CAATCATGAAGCAGGCTTCGTGCCATGCAGCCGGAATCGCCGACCGCCGTGGACCTGGCCTCGGCGCGTCGTCGGAGCGCCCGGCCGGCGCACCATTCCGGACCGGGCCACGCCTCGCCCTAGTGCGACAGGGCCGCCAGCCGTTGCAGCGCGGCAAGCAGGGCCAGCAGCAAGCCCGCCGACAGGCACTGCCAGAACAGCAGGGGGTTGCGCGAGTACAGCGGCAGGCGAGCCGGGCGCTGGACCGGGCGGCCGTTCGCCAGTCCCGCCTCCAACTCATGCGCCAGCTCCATAGCATCGGCATGGCGCCGTTCGGGATCGCTGGCCAGGGCGCGGTTCAGTGCGACCTCCAGCCAGACCGGCAGATCCGGCCGCAGCTGGGTCAGCGGCCGGATCTGGCCGAAGCGGGGCTGGCTGAAGGCCTCGATCTCGCCATAGGGATAGGCGCCCGCGGCGAACAGCCGGTAGAGCGTGACGCCGAGGGAAAACACGTCGCTGGCGCGGCTGCCGCGTTCGCCCCGGAACAGTTCCGGCGCCATGTAGGATGGCGTGCCGGGCACCGGCAGGTCGGAATCCTCCGGCCAGGCCGGCAGCCGGGCGATGCCCAGATCCAGCAGCCGCAGGCCGCCCGCGTCCGGCAGCAGCACGTTGTCCGGCTTGATGTCGCGGTGGACGACACCCTGGCGGTGCAGCGCGTAGACCGCCCGGCAGAGCCGCAACGCCAGCGCCAGACCGGCCGCCAGCGGTACCGGCCGGTGATGCCGCATCCAGGTCTCCAGCGTCAGCCCCGGGTAGTAGGGCATGAGCGCGTAGAGACAGCTCTGCCGGCCGGGTTCCGGCTCGATGAACTCGGCCAGCCAGGGACTTTTGACGCTGGCGCCGATCCAGGCCTCGCGGGCGAAGGCCTCCCGGTATTCGGCATCGCTGGCGGCCGTGGGCAGCGGCCACTTCACCACCAGTGGCTGCGGCCGGTCGGGCGCCTGCGCCTGGTACAGCACGCTGCAGCGGCCGGCGGCGATCACCCGCGTCAGGACGAAGCCATCGACCCGCTGGCCGACGCCCGGCGGCGGCGCGAGCGGCAGGTCGCGCAGGGACAGCAGCAGTTCCTCGCGTGCCTTGCGCGGCAGTTCGACGACATCGACCACCAGCGCCGTCAGGTTGTCGTGGGCCCCGCGCGCCAGCGCCAGCTCGATCAGCCGCGCGGCGGTATGCCCGGGCGCCGCCCGCTCGGCCAGGCAGCGGCTCAGCTGTGCGGCGCCGAGGACGCCATGCAGGCCGTCGCTGCACAGCAGAAAGCGGTCGTGCGGCTCCAGCGCCAGCGTCCGGTGCTCGATCTTCAGCGATGACTCCAGCCCGACCGCGCGGTACAGCACATGCTCGTAGCCGGGTCGGCTCAGCGCATGATCCTGCGTCAGACAGGCCAGGCCAGCCCCGCGCAGGCGGTAGACGCGCGTGTCGCCGACGTGAAAGATCTGGGCCTGGCGGCCACGCAGCGCCAGGGCACTGAAGGCGCAGCCCATCCGGTCGAGGGCCGGATCACGCCGACCGATGTCGTGAATCCAGCGATTGGCGCTGTCCAGCGCCCGCGATGCCCGCCGGGCGACATCCAGCGTCGCCGGCAGCTGGTAATAGCCCTCGACGAAGGCCCGGGTCGCCACCTCCGCCGCCACCCGGCCACCGGCCAGGCCGCCGAGCCCGTCGGCCACCACCGCCAGCGCGCCATAGCGGGCCAGCTCGGCCGGCTCGGGTATGACACAGGCGACGTAGTCCTGATTGTCCGCGCGGGCGCCGATGGCGCTGGCCAGGCCGTGGGCGAGCCGCAAACCGTCGGGCGGCGGCGCCATGCCCGCCCGTCAGACCTGGGCGCCGGAGGCGGCGCCCCAGGTGGTGCGCCAGCGCCTGCGCACCCCGACCAGTCCGGCCAGCCCCAGCAGGGGCAGCAGGCCGAAAAGCAGGAAGCCGCCCGCGAACCCATGCTGCCAGGCCCAGGAGACGCCCAGCGCCTTGGCCAGGAAGAAGCCGCCGAGACCACCGGCGCAGCCCACCAGACCGGTGACGATGCCGATCTCCCGGCGGAAGCGCAGCGGCACCAGCTGGAAGATCGCCCCGTTGCCCATGCCCAGGGCCAGCATGCCGGCGAAGAACAGCGCGACGGCGACCCAGGCGCTGGCCGGCAGCTCGGCAAGCGCCCAGCCGGCCACGGTGGCGCCGCCGGTCACCGCCGGACTCGGCCCTTCCGGCAGCCGAGAGACGGCGACGTAGCTGAGCGAAACGATGGCCAGCAGGCATTCCAGGGTGCGGATGCCGCCGAAGCGGTCGGCCAGATAGCCGCCCACCGGGCGGAACATGGAGCCGGCGAACACCACCAGCGCCACCATGACGCCGGCGCTGACGCCGGAGACGTGGTACCAGTGGGTGAAATACAGCGGCAGCGCACCCCCGAGGCCGACGAAGCCGCCGAAGGTGATCGAATAAAAAAACATGAACCACCAGACATCGCTGTCGCGCAACACCCCGGCGTAGTCCCGCCAGGCCAGCGGCCGCGCCTGCGTCGGCGCGTCGCGGGCCATCAGCGCGTAGAGGATGAACACCACCGCCAGCGGGATCAGCAGGAAGCCGAACACGGCCTGCCAGCCGAACCGCTCCGCCAGTACCGGCACGATCAGCGAATCCAGCACCACGCCCATGTTGCCGGCCCCGGCGATGCCCATCACCAGGCCCTGGAACCTCGGCGGATACCAGCGACTCGCCTGCGGCAAGGCCACGGCAAAACTGGCGCCGGCGACACCCAGCAGGCATCCCAGCAGCTGGGCCTGCTGCCTGTCATGCAGGCCGAACAGCGCCACCCAGCCGAGCCCCGCCATCACCAGCAGCTGTGCCAGCAGCCCCGTGGTCTTGGGTCCGATCGCGTCCGCCAGGAAGCCGATCAGGATGCGCAATATCGCGCCGGACAGGATCGGGATGGCGACCAGCGTGAATTTCTCGCTGACCGGCAAGCCGAGATCCTGGGTGATGTAGAGGGACAGCGGGCCAAGCATGACCCACACCATGAACGATACGTCGAAGTAGAGGAAGGCCGCGACCAGGGTCGGCCAGTGGCCCGCCTGTCGAAATTCCCTGAAATGCATGAGCGACTCCTGAGCAGTGCGAGGGCAAAAAAAAACGCCTGCCAGCGGGATCCCGAGAGGATAAGGGTCGCGCCGGAAGACGTCTTTGTCGGGCGCCCACCGGCTTTGGTGGACGCCGCCTGATATCCAGCAGACTTCATGCCAGAGAGGAAATCCGCTGCCCCGCCCCATGCCATGGGCGGCGCTCAGCGCGAACCCGGGCCACCGCCGCACCCGGTTGGCGCAGACCTGCCCCCATTCGGGCGGCCCCGGCCCGGCAGGTGTGGCGACGCTGGATACAAAGCGGTCCCCGGCGGCTATACTCTCGCCCCATTTGAGCCCTACGGAGGACAAGCAATGGCCTTTCTGCAGAACAAGCGCGCGCTGATCGTCGGCGTCGCCAGCAACCGTTCCATCGCTTATGGCATTGCCGAGGCCATGGCTCGCGAGGGCGCGGAAATCGCCCTCACCTACCAGAACGAAAAGCTCCGGGAACGGGTGGAGAAGCTGGCGGAGGAACTGGGCGCGAAGATCGTGCTGCCCTGCGACGTGGTCAGCGACGACGAAATCGCCGCGATGTTCGCCGAACTGGGCAAGCACTGGGACGGTCTGGACAGCATCGTCCACTCGGTGGCCTTCGCGCCGCGCGATGCGCTGGAAGGCAGCTATGTCGATGCCGTCACCCGGGAAAACTTCCGCCTCGCCCATGACGTCAGCTCCTACAGCTTCGCCGCGCTGGCAAAGGCCGGCCGGCCGCTGATGGCGGGACGCAATGGCTCGCTGCTGACCCTGACCTACCTGGGCGCCGAACGCGCCATCCCCAACTACAACGTGATGGGCGTGGCCAAGGCCAGCCTGGAGGCCAACGTCCGCTACCTGGCCGCCGCGCTGGGCCCCGAGGGCATCCGCGTCAACGCCGTGTCCGCCGGTGCCATCCGCACCCTGGCCGCTTCCGGCATCGCCAATTTCCGCGAGATGCTGGCCAAGGGCGAGCAGGCGGCGCCGCTGCGCAAGAACGTCACCATCGAGGAAGTCGGCAATGCCGCGGCCTTCCTGTGTTCCGACCTCGCCTCCGGCATCACCGGCGAAATCCTCTACGTCGACGCCGGCTACAACATCGTCGGCCTGTCGGGTCTGTGACCGCACCCGGATGACGCCCGCCCGGCAGCCGCCGGCCGCGCCACGGCCCGGTTGCGGACTGCGACTGCGCGGGCTGCGGCGGGTCTTCGGCGCCCGGACGGTCATCGAGGGCCTGGACCTCGACATCGCCCCGGGCGAATTCCTGGCACTGCTGGGTTCCTCCGGCTGCGGCAAGTCCACCCTGCTGCGGCTGATCGCGGGGCTGGACCAGCCGGACGGCGGCCTGCTGCAACGGCACAGCGGTGAACCGTCGCTGGCCTACGTGTTCCAGGACGCCAGCCTGATGCCCTGGCGCACGGTGCTCGGCAACGTAGCCCTGCCGTTGGAACTGGCCGGTGTCGGGCGATCCGGGCGGGAAGCGGCGGCGCATCGCCTGCTGGCCACCGTCGGCCTTGCCGATGCCGCCGGGCGTTTTCCGGCGGAGCTCTCGGGCGGCATGCGCATGCGGGTTTCGCTGGCACGGGCGCTGATCACGCAACCCAGCCTGCTGCTGCTGGACGAGCCCTTTGCCGCCCTGGACGAATTCACCCGCCAGCATCTGGACGAGCATCTGCAGCAGATCTGGCTGGCGCGGCGCATGACGGTGATCTTCGTCACGCATGCCATCGGCGAGGCGGTCTTCCTGGCCGACCGGGTGGCGGTGCTCGCGGGACAGGGCGGACGGCTGCTCGCCGACCGGCGCCTCGACCTGCCGCGCCCGCGGCCGCCGGAGCTGCGCACGACAGCCGGCTTCGTCGGCGAGGTGCAGGCGCTGTCCCGGCTGCTGCGCGGGGATGGCGAAAGGCCGTGAGTCCGGTCCGCCTGCAAACCTGGCTGCCGCCCCTGCTGAGCCTGCTCGGCATCGCGCTGGCGCTGGAAATCGGCCTGCGGCTCTCCGGCACGCCGGCCTACCTGCTGCCACGCCCCTCGGCCGTGATCGTGGCGTTGCTGGCCAGCAGCGCCGAGCTGGGCCGGGCCACGCTGCAAACCGCGCTGACGGCCAGCGCGGGTCTCCTGGCCAGCGCCCTGCTCGGCGGGCTTGCGGCCATCGCGCTGTGCAGCCATCCGTGGATACGCCGTGCCTTCTATCCCTACGCAGTGTTCTTCCAGACCGTGCCGATCGTCGCCATCGCGCCGATGCTGGTCGTCTGGTTCGGCTACGGTCCGCGGGCGGTGATCGCCTCGGCCTTCATCGTGTCGGTGTTTCCCGTCATCGCCAACACCCTGAGCGGGCTGCTGTCCAGCGACCCGGCCCTGCGCGATCTGTTCGGGATCTACCGTGCCGGGCGGCTGGCCACCCTGGTCAAGCTGCAAATCCCCGGTGCCCTGCCGCAATTCCTGACCGGCCTGCGCATTGCCTCGGGACTGGCGGTGATCGGCGCCATTGTCGGCGAGTTCGTGGCCGACAGCTGGGAAAACGGCGGCGGCATCGGAACGGCGGTCGAGATCGCCATCAAGGAGCAGAAGACCGACAAGGTGTTCGCCGCCGTGCTGATGGCCTCGCTCCTCGGCCTCGCCTTCTTCGCGCTGGTGAGCCTCTTCAGCCGGCTGGCCATGCGCCGCTGGCGGCTAGCGGAAACCCGGGAATGAACAGGTTGCTCGACATCCTGCGCCTGCTGGTCTGCCTGTGGGCCCTGCTCCTGGCGGGCTGTCCGGAAGGGCGCGACGACACCGATGCGGACGGACGCCCACGCCTGAAACTGCAACTCAACTGGGTGCCGGAGCCGGAATTCGGCGGCTACTACGCGGCGCGGGAGATGGGCGCCTTCGCGGCGGAACGGCTGGACGTCGTCATCCAGCCCGGCGGCCCGGGCGTGCCGGTGGTGCCGATGGTGGCCGCCGGCCAGGCCGATTTCGGCATCACCAGCGCCGACAGCCTGTTGGTGGCGCGGGAGCGGGGCGTGGACATCGTGGCCGTGTTCGCCCTTTACCAGACCTTCCCGGAGGGCATCATGGTGCATGCCGAGCGCGGCCTGACGTCGATCGGCGAGGTCTTCGCGGGCGGCACGCTGGCAATGGAGGCGGGTACGCCCTACCACCGGTTGCTGGAGCAGCGCTACGGCTTCCGCAACATCCGCGCCGTGCCCTACAGCAACAACCTGGGGCCCTTCCTGCACGACCGCGATTTCGCCCAGCAGTGCTTCATCACCGCCGAGCCGGTGGCCGCCCGCCGCGCAGGCGCGCACCCGCAGGTCTTTCCCATCAGCGACATCGGCTACAACCCCTATGGCGGGGTTGTCTTCACCCGCCGCCGCCTGCTGGACGAGCGGCCGGAACAGGTCGCGGCCCTGGTACGGGCCATACGCCTGGGCTGGTCGCGCTACATGAGCGATCCCGCGCCGATCAACGCCGTGATGCACGGCCTCAACCCGACCATGGATCCCGACACCTTCGCCGAGGCGGCAGCCATCCAGCAGGCCCTGATCACCGGCCCGCAACCCGGCGGCACGCCGCTGGGACAGATGAGCCTGGAGCGCTGGCGCACGCTGGCCACGCAACTTGGCGAACTGGGCCTGATTTCGCGGGTGGCGCCGGAATCGGCCTTCGTCAATCCCTGAAGGCAGGGACCGGCAGGTTCCCCGGCCGGCCGGGCGTCAATGATGCTTGACGGCCACCACGTCCTCGAGCGCCCGCGCGGTCCTGGCAGCCACGGACTTGCCCGTTCCGGCCGTCTGGGCGGCCGTCCCGATGATTTCCTTGCGATATTTGTGGGCGAAATAACCGGCGGCCAACCCCAGGCCGAAAACCAGCCAGGGGTGCTTCGCAAACAGACGCATGTCCCGTTCCTCGGATGAAAGGCAAGAGTGAGCGGGCATTCTATCGGCTTTCCGGCGGCATGCCGGAGCCGGCACGGACGGGAGAGCTAGGGGGCGGCCAGGGCAAACCCCGAGGCCGATGCATCCGGGAGCGGCTGTCCCAGATCCAGCGTCTCGCCCTCGACGGCCAGGGCGCATTGCAGGCGGGCACCGGCGCTGTCCGCCAGCGCCTGGGCCAGGCCCAGCTTGCGCTCGATGTCGGCGTCGTCATGCTCCGGGTCGTGATGGAACAGGATCAGCTTGCGGACCTCGGCCTGCAGGGCCAGCCGGACGACCTGGCCGACACTGGAGTGGCCCCAGTTGACCTTACGCGGATACTCGTCGTCGAAGTAGGTCGTGTCGTGGATGAGGACATCCACACCGGAGAGGAACCGCGCCAGCCGCGCCACATAGACATCGTCCGGTGCCGGCTCGCCCAGTTCGTTGTCGGTGATGTAGGCCATCGAGCGGCCGGCATGATCGATGCGGAAGCCCAGGCAATTGCCCGGATGGCGCAGCCGCAGGGTGCGCACGGACACACCGTCGAAGCGGTACTCGCCCTCGTGCAGATCCTCGACCTTCAGCGCGGCGCCGAAGGCTTCCAGCGTGATGGGAAAGTAGACGCCGTCCATCTGCCCTTCCAGCAGGTCGCGGAACGAACGCTCGCCCTGCGGCGGCCCCATCAGGGTGATGCGGTTGCCGAGCCGATAGAACGGGGCGAAGAACGGCAGGCAGTTGAGGTGATCCCAGTGCGGATGGGAGATGAAGATCCGCCCGTCGAAACGGCCGCCCTCGCGTTCGAGCAGATAGCGCGAATAACGGCGCAGACCGGTCCCGGCATCGAAGACGAAATGCCGGTCGCGACCGATGTCGAGGCTCACGCAGGAGGTGTTGCCGCCATACTTGAGCGATTGCTCGCCCGGCATCGGCAGGGTTCCCCGCGTGCCCCAGAAGTGCAGGCGGAAGCGGCCGGCGTCGCTCTCCGCCGCCAGCAGCTGATCGAGATCGTAGGGCTTGTGCAGCACCTCGTCGGCACCTTCGGCATAGGCGCGCTGGCGACAGGTCTCCGAGGTATCGGCCGTGAGCAGAACCACCCGGCTCGATCGCAGTTCGGGGCGATGACGGATGGCCGCCAGCATCGCGAATCCGGCGTCGCCGGGCAGGTCGGCGTCGAGGAACAGGCTGGCCGGGCGGCAGGCCAGCAGGGTTTGCACCAAGGCATCGCCGTCCGCCTCGGCCAGCGCCAACCCGCGGGATTCGGCTGCCCGGACCACGGCGCTGCGCAACGGCGCCTGCCCCTCCAGCAGGAACCTGTGGGACGCCGGGGCTTTGGCCATGCTGGTCATGATTGCTCGGTGAGGGTCTGGAGGATGAGGTGAGTGAACAGGTCGACGCGGCCGCCGGCGTCGCTCAGGAGCGACCCTGTCTGGACCTGGAGCGGCCGGCCTGCCAGAATCGCCGCCTCGCATCCGGGCGCGTGGCGCCCGGCAGCCGAGCCAGCGAGTCCAGACGATGAACCAGTCCAGGAAATCCAGCCTCAACGCCCTCGTCTATTCCACCGCGCAGGGACGCATCTGCCCCGCCTGCCGCCAGCCCATCGCCGCCTGCAGCTGCCGGCGCCAGCGGCAGGCACCCGCATCCGACGGCATCGTCCGCATCCGCCGGGAAACCAAGGGACGGGCCGGCAAGGGCGTCACCGTGATCACCGGCGTGCCGCTGGAGGGCGCGGCGCTGGATCAGCTCGGCAAACGGCTCAAGCAGCGTTGCGGCACCGGCGGCACGGTGAAGAACGGCACCATCGAAATCCAGGGTGATCATCGCGATCTCATCCTTGCTGAGTTGAGCCCATTCGGCTGGACGGTCAAGAAGGCCGGCGGCTGACCTTCAGGAGGACACCCGGCGGTCAGGAGAGTTCACAGCAGAGTTCCTCCATGTCGTCGAGGATCTGCTGGTAGGTCTTGATGTCGTCGACCACCGGATCGGTGATCGAGTAGATGGGCTGGGGCTGGCTCTGGCCCTTGAGGTGGAACTCCCCGGCACGCTCGAAGTGCCAGCCCTCGCGGCAGGCATCCCTGACCGGCTCGCTCAGGGCAATGGCCTTGCCGATGTTGCGCGTGAGCCCCTCCAGGCGCGCCGCCAGGTTGACGATGTCGCCGAGCACGGTGTAGTCCATCTTGATCGAGGAACCGATGTTGCCCTCGATCACCAGCCCCTTGCTCAGGCCGAAACCGCAGTAGAGATACTTCTGCAGCCGGCAGCGGCCGGCGGAACCGCGCAGCGCCTGGATCTCGCGCAGGGTTTCCACGCAGGCGCGGATCGCCAGATCGGCGGCGTCCGGGGGAAAATGCGCCATCACGCAGTCCCCGACGTACTTGCTGACCTGGCCGCCGTGCGCTACCACCTGGCGCGAGCAGGTGTCGAGGAACAGGTTGACCAGCTCGGCCACCTCCTCCACCGGAAAGCGTCCCGACAGATAGGAAAAGGCCACGATATCGCCGAACAGGATGACTTCCTCGGTCTTGCGCACCGGCACGCTCAGGGGATTGACGCCATCGGTGAGGAAACGCAGCACGGCCGGCTGCGTGTAGCGCTCGATGATGCGATGCGATTCGGTGATGTTCTCCAGCATGATGCGGATGGCTTGCAGGATCAGGTCACTGGTGCCATCCAGGCGCACGGTGCGCATCGACCAGCGGCCGAAGAAGCGCTCGCCGATGTCGTGTTCGGCCTTGAGGATCAGGACGTCCTGGTGGCGGGGGTCGCGACGGATGCGCTCCAGTACCCGGTCCACGTCATCCGGCTCGCCTTCCAGGATCTGGAAGAAGAATTCGTGCGCCGACAGCAGGATGCCGGTGACGCCGACCTTGGCATTGTTGATCGTCGAGCGCCGGCCGATTTCGTCGACCTCCTCGTCGCTCAGCTTGCGGGTCGTCGTACTGATGTACATGATGCGCTTCATACCGTCGCTCTCTCCTCGTCTGCGGCCGGCTCGCCGGACGCGCGTTTGTTGTTGTATGGCGGATGTCTGCTGACGCCGCGCCCGATCACCCTCCGTCGGCGATGCGCACCGATCGCCGCGTGACGTGCCCGATGCGGCACCCGCGCTTCAGCCGCGGGCCTTGCGCCGCCCGGTACGTTCCTCGATCTGCTGCTTGATGGCGCGCGCCAAGGCGCTGGAACCGACCGAGAGGGCCTGGAAATCGTCGCGGCCGAGCACCGTCAGCTCGCAAGCGGTGAGACAGCGAACCGTGGCGGTTCGTTTCGTGTCGCTGACCAGCGCGATCTCGCCGAAGAACTCGCCGCCGCCGAGTTCGCCCACCTTTCTGCCGTTCTTCAGCACCTCGACCCGGCCGGACTGGATGATGTAGGCGGTATCGCCCGCCTCGCCCTGGCGGATGACCTCGTCCCCGGCCTCGAGGTGCAGGCGTTGCAGCCGGCTGGTGGCGTCGGGCGCCAGGACGGCGATGTCGGCGCGGAACGGCACGTCCAGTGTCCAGTCGATGAGGATGCGCAGATTGCGCTCCAGTCCCGGCATGGTGGCGAGGTTGCTGATACGGGCCAGGAACCAGGCCGGCAGACCGCCCACCACCCAGCCGACCACCTGGCACAGGGAGCGCCGCCCCATGCTGAACGGCAGAATCCAGCGTTTCCGGTAATGGAAGGGCCGGGTCTCGAAGTCCTGCGACGCCGCCCAGGCGTTCTGGCCGGCGGCCTTGCCCAGATCCATCCAGTCGGCGGTGGTCAGGTAGCGGCGCGGCTGGCCATTCGCCACGGCCGGCGGCAATGCCGTCGTCGCCCAGATATGCGGCCAGCCCCGCAGCCGCAAGTCGGCTTCGGTCTCGGGCGGCCAGTTCACCGTCTGGTCGTCGATGACGGCGCGGGGCAGCATGAAGCAGCTGTTGACCACGAAACCCACCGGCTGGCGCGAGCCATCGGTAAAGACCACGCTGTCGGGCGTCACCGCCGCCACCTGGCGCTCGCGGCCCAGGATGACCCCGGCCTTGGCCAGCTCCCGGTCGCGGCGCTCGCGAATCCCGGCCTCGAAATCGCTGAAGGCCGTCTGCGTGTCCTCGAACAGATAGACCCGCCAGCCCTGGTCCCGCAGCACGGGATAGGAAACCCGGGCGGTCTCCAGCATGGTGCAGATTTCCTCGGCGGTGGCGCAGGCACGCTGGCCGGAGCCGATCACGGCAAAGCTGAGCAGGCGCTCGCGGGTCGCCGCATCGGCCTCCAGCTCCGCCTGTTCGACGCGATCCATGATCTGCTTGCGGATGTGCAACGCATCGCCGACCGAATTGATGGGGCTGGCATGCGCCATCAGGCCGGGGTAGCGGTTGAGATTCGGCACCAGGAACAGGGCCAGCACCAGCTCGTCGTAGGGAACCTCGATGGTCCGGTCGCCCGGCAGGTTGACCCGCACCTGACGCACCTGGCTGTCGACCTCGGCCACTTCGCCGAGAATGACGCGCGTTTGCGGCAGCACCCGGCGGATGGGATTGACCGCATTGCCGGGTTGCATGGTGCCGCCGATGACCTCCGGCAGCAGCGGATAGAACAGCACGTTGGGCTGGTCGTGGATCAGGGTCAGCCGGATATTGCTGTACTGGCCGATCAGCCGCTCGATTTTCATGGCGGCATGGATGGCCGCCACGGTTCCGCCGACGATCACGATATTGGCTGTCTTGTCTTTCGCTTCTGGCATGGCGAAATGTCCCGCACCGTTGAATAAAAAGGAAAGCATGACGCCGTAGAACAGCGCATGCGCCATCCAGCTCTCCGGCAGCAGCGCCGCGAACATCAGGAAAGCGCCGAGGAAGAACAGCGACAGGGGCCTGAGCAGGATGCCGGCGATGATGAGGATGCCGGACGTGAATTCCACCAGCGTCATCAGCAGCGTTGCCGTCTCGGGCGCCATCCCCAGGAGGCGGATGTCGTGGATCGTCAGGATGGCGATGGCGAGATTCGGCTGCATGACCTTGAAGGCCACGGCAAGATAGAAGATGTTGATGCCGGTCAGCACCCGCATGATGGCCTGCGCGCGCTGACGCGGAACCCGCGCCAGTTCGGCCTGCATGGTCTGGAGGCGGGGGTGCGTCGGCAGCGGCAGGAAGTAGCTGCCGGGCCCCTGGCAGAGCAGGTAGATGGCAACGCCGACCAGCGCGCCGGCATAGGAATAGATGGAGGCCTGGAACAGCAGCGTGCCGATCAGCGCCAGCAGCAGCAACCCGACGGCGCAGAGCCGGACGTAGGCGCCGAACAGAAAGCCGATGCCCAGCAGGAATTCGAACCAGCGCAGCCACAGCACACCCGGGGCAACCGTGGCCAGTTCGAGATCCGGGGCAAACAGCGTGGGCGAGGCCAGCCGCTCGACGCCATGGCGGGGCTCCAGCCCGAACGCGGATGACATCAGCACCCAGGCCAGGCAGAACCGCAGAATCGGCGCGACGATATGGCCGAACGCGCCCAGGCGGGCCTGCAAGTCGGGAAACAGCTCCCGGGCGCCGGTGAATCCCAGCCGGATCCAGCCCAGGGTGAAGATCGCGAAAGCCGTGATCAGGGTGACGTTGAGCGGGGTCGCGCTGACCCACAGCTCGGGTGGCTGGCGGGCGCTCCAGTCCTGGATCTGCTCGGGCGTGAGAATCCAGCGCTCATGGGCAAACGCCAGCTGGCCGGGCAGCCCTGTACCGATCAAGGCCAGCAGCCAGAACAGCGGGTTGCCCCCGCCGATCGATGGGCGCCGGCCAGGGGCCGGAGCCTTGGGGCCGGGACGCCGACCCGCGAAATCTCTCCTCGACGATGTCATGGCACGGAACCTCGAGCCGTCCGGTCGGCTGCTTTCTTATTGTTATCGGACGGGTTCCGGCGGGGCGCCGCTGGTCCCCGCTGTCCTATCGCGACGCTGGGTCAGCTCGCATAGACACCTGGGTCGGACACACGTTCACTTCTTCCTATCCGCCTCGCCGGGGTGATGAGGGATGCAGAGGGTTCCCCAGCGCGGCATCGGCAACCGAGGACGGACGATCGCCGCTGTCCCCGGCTGCCACCTGCATCAGTTGCCCGGGTAGATGACTGAGGGCTGGAAGTAGGCCGCCGGATATTTCGGATCCGGCTCGTGGGCGGCGGCTTGGACGGAGGCGCCGCCGGCGCTGGGGGTCGACGCGGTGGCGCCCGACAGCTTCTGGATCAGGCTGGCATCGCTGAAGATGACCGAGGGCTGGAAGTTGTAGGCAGGATACTGGTCTTCGCTGGCGATGACAGCCGTGCTGGCCAGGGTGATGCCAATGATCGCGAGGGCTTTGATGGTCGGCATGGGTTTACCTCCGGTTGATTTCGTCGTTATTGTCGAACCGCATCCCCGTCCGTTGCCGGTCGCCAGCCAGGCGTGCGGGCGAGCCATGTGCCAGATGCGAACGGGCGATGCCGTATTCCGTCCTTGCGGACACATCGCGTACTTTAACGGAAAACGCCGGGCGGCGGTATTTGGCGCCCGGCGCTCCGCCTGCGCCGGCCGACGTCAGAACAGCCCGCTGATCCGGCCGTGCTCGTCGACGTCGATCGACTCGGCCGCCGGCACCCGCGGCAAGCCCGGCATGGTCATGACGCTGCCGGCGATCGCGACCACGAAACCGGCACCGTTCGCCAGCCTGACCTCGCGGACATGGACATCGTGGCCCGTGGGCGCGCCCCTGGCGCCGGCGTCGGTGGAGAAGGACATCTGGGTCTTGGCCATGCAGACCGGATAATCGGGATGCGCCTCGCTCCAGAGTTCCAGCTGCCGGCGCACCTTGTCGTCGGCGCTGATGCTGCCGGCACCGTAGATGCGCGTGGCGATGGCCTCGATCTTGTCCCACAGCGGCGCGCTGTCCTCGTAGACAAAGCCATGCCGGCCCGGCCGGTTGTCGACCAGGTCCGCCACCACCCGCGCCAGTTCCTCGGCTCCGGCGCCGCCCTCGGCCCAGTGGCGGGCCACCACCACCTCCACGCCCAGGGCCCGGCAGCGGGACGCGAGACAGGCGATTTCCGCCTCGGTATCGAAGCTGAAATGATTGACCGCAACCACGCAGGGCAGCCGGTAATGCTCGCGGATGTTGTGGACATGGCGCTCCAGGTTGGCCATGCCTCGCTCCAGCGCGGGCAGGTTTTCCTGGTTCAGCTCCGCCTTGTCGACGCCCCCGTGGAATTTCAGCGCCCTCACCGTCGCCACCAGCACGATCGCTGCCGGATTCAGCCCGGCCATGCGGCACTTGATGTCGATGAATTTCTCGGCCCCCAGATCCGCGCCGAAGCCCGCCTCGGTCACCACGTAGTCGGCCAGTTTCAGGGCCGTGTGCGTCGCCATGACGGTGTTGCAGCCATGGGCGATGTTGGCGAAGGGGCCGCCATGGATGAAGGCGAGATTGTTTTCCAGCGTCTGCACCAGATTCGGCTTGATGGCGTCCCGGAGCAACGCCGCCATCGCCCCGTGGGCCCTGAGGTCGCGGGCGAAGACCGGCGTCCTGCCGTCGCTCTTGTAGCCGATGACGATGCGGCCCAGCCGTTCCTTGAGGTCCTCCAGATCCCGGGCCAGACAGAGGATGGCCATGACTTCCGAGGCCACCACGATATCGAAGCCATCCTCGCGCAGATAGCCGTTGGGGGTCCCCCCCAGCCCGACGACGATGTGCCGCAGGGCGCGGTCGTTCATGTCCACCACCCGCTTCCACTGGATGCGCCGGGGATCGATGCCCAGCGCATTGCCATGGCTGATGTGATTGTCGATCAGGGCCGCGAGCAGGTTGTGGGCCACGCCGATGGCGTGGAAGTCGCCGGTGAAATGGAGATTGATGTCCTCCATCGGCACCACCTGGGCATGGCCGCCACCGGCCGCGCCGCCCTTGACGCCGAAGCAGGGTCCGAGCGAGGGCTCGCGCAGGCAGATGAGCGCCTTCCTGCCGATGCGGTTGAGAGCATCGCCGAGGCCGACGGTGGTGGTGGTCTTGCCCTCCCCCGCCGGCGTCGGGCTGATCGCCGTCACCAGGATCAGCTTGCCGTCCGGCCGGTCTTCGAGGCCATGGATGAAGTCGAGGTCGAGCTTGGCCTTGTAATGGCCGTAAGGGTCCAGCTGCTGGGCGGGAATGCCGAGCCTGTCCCGGGCCAGATCGATGATGGGCAGCAGCTTGGCCTGACGGGCGATTTCGATGTCGGACATTCGGTCTCCTGGGGCGATGACGATGGGGCCAGACCGGCGCTATCCGGTAGCACCGGCCGCAGACAGGGGCGGAATTCTAGCAAGACCGGGCCGCCGGCTCGGTCGCTGGCCGGATTCGCGGCCAGAATGGCCGCCGGCATCAGCGCGGCGGACGCTCCACGCCGGGCGGACCGTGGGCCAGGAAATCGGCCCAGGCCCGATCGACCCGGGCCCGGTAGGCCTGCCGGAAATGTTCCACCGAAAAGCGGCGGGCATTGTCGCGGCAGGTGACAGGCTCGTAGCGGTCAGACTCCGCCTCGAACCGACGGATGGCGGCGCGGATGGCCTCCGCCGACTGCTGGCCGAAAAACAGCCCGCTCGGTCGCGGCTGGTCGGGCCCGCGCACCGTCTCCAGGGCGCCGCCACGCCCGTAGGCGATAACCGGCGTGCCACAGGCCTGGGCCTCGACCGGCAGGATGCCGAAATCCTCTTCCGCCGCGAAGACGAAGGCGCGGGCCCGCTGCAGGTAGTCGCGCAAGACCGCGAACGGCTGATGGCCCAGGAGATGCACATTGGCGCCGGCCTTGCGGCGGATCCTGGCCATTTCCGGCCCATCGCCGATGACCACCAGGGTCCTGTCGGGCAAGCCGGCAAACGCCTCGACGATCAGATCCAGGCGCTTGTAGGGCACCAGCCGGGAAGCGGCCAGGTAGAAATCGTCCTTGGCCTCCCGCAGCGGGAAGGCATCGACATCGACCGGCGGGTACAACACCTCGGCCGGTCGCCGGTAGACGCGCCAGATGCGCCGGGCGATGAAGGCCGAATTGGCCAGGAACAGATCAACCCCGTTGGCGGTGCGCAGGTCCCACAACCGCAGCCGGTGCAGCATCCACCTCACCGGCCAGGTGCGCAGCCCCCGATCCAGCCCTGCCTGGCGCAGGTACTGGTGCTGGAACTCCCAGGCGTAGCGCATGGGCGAGTTGACGTAGCTCACGTGCAGCTGCTCGGGGCCGACGATGACACCCTTGGCGACGGCATGGCAGTTGGACAGGATCAGATCGTAGGCGCCGAGGTCGTGCTGCTCCACCGCCAGCGGCATCAGCGGCAGGTAATGACGGAAACGGGAGCGGGCGAAGGGCAGCTGCTGGATGAAGGTCACCTGCGGTGACTTGCCCTGCAGGAAGGCGCGTTCCGCCTCCGGCACGAAATCGACCACGGCGAAGATGTCGGCCTCCGGGAAGCAGGCCAGCATCTGCTCCAGTACCCGCTCGGAGCCGGCATAGGCGGCCAGCCATTCGACGACGATGGCAACTTTCATGGCGATGGAGGGCAGGGGAAATCCGCAGCGGCAATCGCTGGCAAGCCTATCATGTCATGCACCGGCCCCGGCGATACCGGCCATCACCCGCGCGGCGACCAGGTCCCAGTCGAACCGGCGCGCGCGACGCAATCCCCGCGCCCGCAGGTCCGCCAGCCATGCGGTGCGGGTCACCGACTGCAGGACGGCCACGAAATGGTCTTCATCGTCGGGATCGAAATAGGCCACGGCATCGCCGCCGACTTCCGGCAGGGCCGTCCGGTTGCTGCACAGGACCGGCGTCCCGGACGCCATCGCCTCCACGACCGGCAGGCCGAAGCCCTCGTAGCGCGAAGGCATGACCAGCGCCAGGGCGCCACGATACAGCGCCGGCAGATCCGCCTCCGGTACCGGACCGAGCGGCACGACCGGCGCCGTGACGGCCAGTTCGGCCACGAGGCGGCGCAGCCCGTCCGACAGGTCGCCGGTCAGCAGCAGATCCGCCTCCCGCCAGATGCCGCTGGCGGCATAGGCGCGCAGCAGACCCGCCACATTCTTGTGCGGCTTGCGATTGCCGACATACAGCAGATAGGGCCGCCGGTGGTCCCGGCACGGCCCGTCCGGGGAAAACGCCGGGCTGACGCCGTTACCCGCGATCACGATCCGCCCGGGCGGCAGGCCCGCCCAGTCGGCGATGCGCTGCCGGGAAAAATCCGAGACGGTCAGGACGAGGTCCGCGCGGTGCAGGGCCGGTCTCAGCACCGCCCGATAGTAGGCCTGCTTGACGAGCGAGCGTTCCTCCGGCACTTCCAGGTGGATCAGGTCGTGCAGGGTGAGGGAAAACGGGCATGGCCACCCCAGCGGCGCGTTGAAGCCCGGCGAGAAGAAATGTCCGGGCCGCCGCGCCCGCAAGGCACGGCGGAGGCGCCAGGGATCGGCGATGTCCAGCGGCCGGCCCGGCAGGCGCAGCGGCGTCATGCCGCAGCGCCGCGCCACCTCGCCCGCGAACCGGCCAATGCCGTGCGGGCCCAGCCAGCGATCGTCGTAGAGTATCGTCATCAACCTGAATCCATCACCATCCGCAAAGCCGCCTTGCCGCGTGTCCCGGCCCCGCCGTCACCGGCTGGCGCTGACGGGCGATCGTCGGCACGGAACGAAGGCAAGGCACAAGGATAAAACAGTTGTGCCGCCGACCCGGCGGGGCGCCGCGCGAATCTCCGTTCCCGATGGCGGCAACCGGCACTTGACGAAGTCCACACGCTGATGGATAAAGCCCGCCCGCAACCTTGCCCCCTCGCCGTCATTGCCACCCGGAGGCCTGCCCGTGACCCGCAACCTGCAATACCTGCCGATGGCCTTGGCCGTTGTTCTCGCCCTGAACGGGAGCGCCTGCCAGCGATTGGGGGGCGCCTCCCTGCGCGACAAGGTCACCGTCAGGGACGAGGCAACCGTGGCGCCGTTGCCCAGACAGGCACCGGCGACGGTCTACGTGGCCGACTTCCGCCTGGACACGGCCGATTTCCAGGGCGACCAGGGTGTGCGCGGCGCCCTGCCGGGCCGGCTGGCCGATGGCGCACTGGACGGAGTCGGCGAGCGGCTGCCCAAGCCGCTGACCACCACGGACCCGTCGGCCAAGGCAGCCGGGATCGTCGAAACGCTGGCCACCGCCCTGGTTCAGGACCTGCGGGACCAGGGCGTTCCCGCCGAACGCCTGCCCACGGGGACATTGCCGCGCAGCGGCTGGCTGATCAGCGGCCGGTTCGTGGACGTGGACGAGGGCAACCGCATCCGCCGTGCGGCCCTCGGCTTCGGACAGGGTGCCTCGCAGATGCAGGTGGAAGTGGGCCTGAGCGACCTCTCGGACTCCGACCCCACCCGACCCTTTGCCGTATTCGGTACCGTCAAGCAGCATGGCGAGACGCCAGGCGCGGCGGTAACGCTGAATCCCTACGCCGCCGCCGCCAAGTTCGTCATGGAAAAAAACGCCTCCGACAAGGACGCACGCAAGACCGCCGCCGAGATCACCGAAGAACTCGTCCGGTACCGCGACCAGGTGCGCGGCGGGGCATCCCGCTGACCTCTGCGCGATCCCGCGGGTCGGGGGGAAACCTTACAGTACAATAACGCGGCCGCGGGCCCTCGCGCCCGCCCCGTCACTCAGGAGAAATCGTCCATGGCCTCTCGCGGCGTCAACAAAGTCATTCTGGTCGGCAACCTCGGCGCCGACCCGGAAGTTCGCACCTCCCCCAACGGCAGCGTCATCGCCAATCTCAGGCTGGCTACCGGTGAAACCTGGAAGGACCAGCAGGGCAACCTGCAGGAACGCACCGAATGGCATCGCATCGTCATGTTCGGTCGCACGGCGGAAATCGCCCGCGACTACCTGCGCAAGGGCAGCAAGCTGTACCTGGAAGGCCGGCTGCAAACCCGCAAGTGGCAGGACAAGGACGGCCGCGACCAGTACACGACCGAAATCGTCGCCCAGGAATTCCAGATGCTCGACCGCGCCAGCGGCGAGTCTCCCCAACGCCAGGGCGGGGGCTTCGGCGACTACAACGGGCGCCAGGGTGGCGGCTATGCGCAGGCGCCGCAACAGCCTCCTGCCGCCAATCCGTCCTACCCGCCCAGCGGCGGTGGCGGCAGTGGCATGGATATCGATTTCGACGACGACATCCCGTTCTAGACCCGGCCATATTCATAGCTGTAAACAAGATCCCGGTAGGCCATGTGCCTACCGGGTGGACCGAGCGGCCGGCGAGGATCCGGGCCCGATGGCACCCGAAACCCACGACTACCCAAGCGTTCGCCATCCCTGCGGGCGAGCCCTGCCCATCCTGGAGCAACATCCATGAAGTGCCGCATCTGCGGGAACGCATCCGACAACCCGGTGTTCGGCGTCCGGGAAATGCTGATGGGAACCCGGGAGCGCTTTGCCTATTTCCAGTGCAGCCAGTGCGGTTGCCTGCAGATCGATGATTACCCGGCCAACCTGGCCGACTACTACCCTGACGATTACTACTCGTTCGAGCAGGGCGAACGCCAACCGCAGGGCATCGACAGGCGGCTCAAGGACACCCGGGATCGCTGGATACTGTTCAACCCTGGCCTGGTCGGCCGGCTCTGCGCCGCTCTGAAACCCACCGGCGACATCGCCAAACTGCGGGGACTGGGGCTGGACCTCGACGCGCGGATCCTCGACGTCGGCTGCGGGGCGGGCCATTTCCTGACGCGGCTGCACCAGCTCGGCTTCCGCGATCTCACCGGCATCGATCCCTATCTGGATCGGGACCGCCAGCCGGTGCCCGGGCTCAGGCTGCTGAAAACCGACCTCGCCTCCCTCAGCGGCACTTATGACCTGATCCGCCTGAACCACTCCCTGGAGCACATGCCGCGGCAGGCCGAGCAGCTGGCCGGGATCGCCGCGCACCTGAAGCCGGGTGGCTGCTGCCTGATCAGCGTTCCGCTGGTGACGTCACATGCCTGGGACCATTACGGCACGGACTGGGTGCAGCTGGATGCGCCGCGGCATCTCTACCTGCATAGCGAAGCAAGCCTGAAAAGGCTTGCCAGCGCCGCGGGTCTGGCGCTGCTCAGAGTCATCCACGATTCGACGGCCTTCCAGTTCTGGGGCAGCGAACTCTACCGCCAGGATATCGCCCTGCGGGAGGCCAGGCAGACCGGCCGGCGGCCCGTTTCCCGGAAAATGCTGCGCCGCTACAAGCAACAGGCGGCGCGACTCAACCGCGAGCAGCGGGGCGACGCCGCAACCTTCTGCTTCCGCAAGGTCGCGGCAGCCCCGGCGTCCACGCCGCAGGCAACGCCGCCGCCGAAACCGTCATCCGCCGGGAATCCGCCCGCTTGACCCTGCATCCACCAACCGTCCCGGCACCACCGCCGATCTGTTCCGCTACGTCGACCATCCGCATGTTCCAGCAACCCTCGCTGCCGCAGGAGCGCGGCAACACGCCGTCCTTTCATCCGCAATACCGTCCCGACATCGATGGCCTGCGGGCCCTGGCCGTTCTGGCGGTCGTCATCTTCCATGCCTTCCCGCTGGCATTGCCGGGAGGCTTCATCGGCGTCGATGTGTTCTTCGTCATTTCCGGCTTCCTGATCACGCTCATCCTGCTGGAGAATCTGGCGCGCAGGCAGTTCAGCCTGTCCGGCTTCTATCGGCGCCGCATCCTGCGCATTTTTCCCGCCCTGACAATCGTGCTGCTGGCCACGCTGCTGGCCGGCTGGTTCATGCTGCTGGATGACGAGTACCGGCAACTCGGCAAGCACACGCTCGCCGGAGCCGGGTTCGCGCTCAACTTTGTCCTGCGTTCGGAGGCCGGCTACTTCGACACCAGCAGCGAGGCCAAGCCGCTGCTGCATCTCTGGTCGCTCGGCATCGAGGAGCAGTTCTATCTCGGCTGGCCCCTGATCGTCTGGCTGACGTGGCGCAGGAAGGCCCTGTTTCCCTGGGTCTGCCTGACCCTCCTGGCGCTGTCCTTCGGCAACAACATCCTGCGGGTGCAGGGCAATGCCGTCGCGACCTTCTTCAATCCGCTATCGCGGGCCTGGGAGCTGCTGACAGGCGCCATGCTGGCCTATGCGCAAACGCGCGTCGCCACGGGCAAGCCGCTGGGCAATGGCGGCATCCTGCCCGGCATGGCGGGTCCGCTGGCCGCAAACCTGCTGTCGCTGCTGGCGCTGGCCGCGCTGTTCGCGGGATGCCTGCTGGTTCGCCCGGGCCAGCACTTTCCCGGCTGGCAGGCGCTGGTACCCGTCGCAGGCACGGCGCTGCTGATCGCAACCGGGCCCTCCGCCTGGGTCAACCGGAAACTGCTGGCGACGCCGCTGCTGGTCTGGTTCGGGCTGATCAGCTACGCCCTGTATCTGTGGCACTGGCCGTTGCTGTCGTTCAGCTGGCTGTATGGTGGCCAGGCCCCCGAACCGGCGATCCGTCTGGCTCTGGTCGCGCTGGCCATCGGACTCGCCTGGCTCACCACCCGTCATGTGGAATGGCCCATCCGCCGCGCCGCGGCGGCGCGGCGCAATAGCCTGCGCCTGCTGGCCGGCATGATGGCCACCGCGCTGGTCGGCGGCCTGGTGTTGTGGCGGCAGGGCTTTCCCGCGCGTCTGGGCCAGCCATCGCTGGCCGACCAGAAGCTGGATCACCGCTTCTGTCTGGCGGCGGTGCGAAAGCAGGGCTACTGCGAGTTCGGCACGCCGACAGCCGGCAAGGCCCTGCTGCTGTACGGCGACAGCTACGCCTTTCACCTGGCCAAGGCGCTGGAACAGGCGGCGGGCGGTCGGTACCGCATGTTCCTGGTATGGAGCCCTACCTGCTTTTTCGGCATGGCGCTGCGGCCACCCGGCCACGCGGAGGAAACCTGCGATGCGCGCCGGCGGCTGCTGGGCGAGCTGAAGCTGCCGCCCCTGCAGGCCACCATCCACGCGCAGTTCTGGCGAGCCTACGGCCTCGACAGCGTCCCGGCCATCCGCTCCGCCATGACCGACGCCCTGATGGATTTCCGGCTCAAGCCAGCCAGAACCGTCATCGTCGGCCCGACCCCCAATATCAACCTCCGCTGCGGACTGGCCCTGCACTATCCGGGCGTCGCTCCGAAATCGGCGAGCTGCATGGACAATCTGGATATCGAGAACCACGACTACCAGGCACGCTTTGCCAGCGCGCTGGCGGAACTGCCGCTGCCGCCCAGGGCGCGCTGGGTCTACCCCATGAAGACCCTGTGTCCCGGCCAGCCCAGCCACTGCACGCTGATCGAACATGACAAGGTCTACTACCACGACAACTCGCACCTGACCGAGGCCGGAGCGGCCCGGATCATGCCCGAACTCCTTCAGGCCATCGAAGGTCCCTGACCCGGCACGTGACACGACCCGAGCATGGGCTTGTTCGCCGGAGCGGGCGCAATGGTGCGATGGCGCGGTCGTGCGACGGGGGGACACGTCCGCATGCTCTGCCGAGGGAACGGCCGGAGAACCGACCGATACGCCTGCCGGCCGCCGGGCAGCCTCCCGCTGTGTCGGCCCTTGATTTTTGGCCGTCGAGCTTCAATCATGGCCATCCTGACATTGACTAATCGAGTATGAAACCATGCGCATTCTGCTGTTTCTGCTGACCAACGCGGCGGTCCTGCTGCTGATCAGCATCGTCTTTCATGTTCTGGGACTGGGCGATTTCCTGCATCAGCGGGGGGTTCCCCTGAGCCTGGACCAGCTGCTGATTTCCTCGGCGGTGATCGGCATGAGCGGGTCCTTCATCTCGCTGATGATGTCGAAGTGGATGGCCAAGCAGTCCATGGGCGTGCATGTCATCGAGCAGCCCGGCAACGCAACCGAGCAATGGCTGGTGGATACCATCGCCCGGCAGGCACGGCGGCTGAACATCGGCATGCCGGAAGTCGGCGTCTTCGACAGCCCCGATCCCAATGCCTTCGCCACCGGCATGAGCAGGAACGCTTCGCTGGTGGCCGTCAGCACCGGCCTGCTGCAGCGCATGAATGCCGATGAGGTGGAAGCGGTGCTGGGCCACGAAATGAGCCATGTGGCCAACGGCGACATGGTGACCATGGGTCTGTTGCAGGGCGTGGTGAACACCTTTGTCTATTTCTTCGCCAGCATCGCCGGCTACCTGGTCGACCGGGTGCTGCTGCGCTCCGGGGACGACGAGCGCGGCTACGGCTATGGACCCGGCTACTACATCACACAGATGGTGGCGCAAGTCCTGCTGTCGATCCTGGCCACCATGATCGTCATGTGGTTCTCGCGCCGCCGTGAATTCCGCGCCGACGCAGGTGGTGCGGAGCTGGCCGGCCGCGGCAAGATGATCGATGCGCTGCGTGCCCTGCAGCGGGCCCACGAGCCGGCCGACCTGCCCGGCGAGCTGGCGGCGTTCGGCATCAATGGCGGCATCTCGTCCGGCTTCCAGCGCCTGTTCCTGAGCCACCCGCCGCTGGAGGAACGCATCGCCGCCCTGCAGAACGGCCGCTGATCGCCATGCGGACCCGCGCCCGGCCAGAACGAGGCCAGACCGGCGCGGCCGCGCCTCACCCGGTGGCCGGCGGACCGGAACGCCATCGCCCCCCCTTTCCCGAACCGACACGGACATCATGATCCCCACATCGACGACTGCCCCCGCCCGCGGCGGGTTCTCCGAGCTGGTGGACTGGGGCGTACTGAAGGTTTCCGGCGACGATGCCGGCCACTTCCTGCAGGGTCAGGCCACCACCGACGTGCTGGCCCTGGCCAGCGGGACACTCGGCTGCGGCGCCTTCTGCACGCCCAAGGGCCGGGTAGTGGCCAACTTCCGCATCGCCCGCGCGGACGATGGCTACCGCCTGCTGCTGGCCGCCGAGCTCGCCGAGCCGCTGCGGGAGCGGCTCCAGCGCTACGTGCTGCGCGCCAGGGTCACGCTGGAAAACCTGACCGGACCGGCGCGGGTGTGGGGTTTCTTCGGCGGAAACACATCCCTGCCGGCCGGTCTGGGCTGGCCGCTGAGCGACGGCAGCGATCGCCATCTGGCGATTCTGGCGGCGGACCAGTCGCCACCCGGCGAACCATTGCCTGCGGATGCCTGGCGGCTGGCGGACATCGAGGCCGGCTTTGCACGGATCCTGCCGGCAACCGGCGAGGAATTCCTGCCGCAGATGCTCAACCTGGACCGGATGGGTGGTATCGGCTTCAGCAAGGGTTGTTACACAGGGCAGGAAATCGTCACCCGCACCCACTATCTGGGACAGCTGAAACGACGACTGTTCCGCTTCCGGGTCGAGGGCTGCGAATGCCTACCGCCGGGCGCGCCGATCCTGGACACCGCGGGGGACGAGCCCCGCTCCGCCGGGCAGGTGGTGAACGCCTGCCCGGCGCCCGCGGGCGGCAGCATCGGGCTGGCCGTGATCGCGCTCGAATTCGCCGGCCAGCCCGGGCTGCGGCTGGCCGATGCCGAGGGTGCGCCGGTCCGCCTGGAACCTCTGGTGGACGACGACCGGCCCTGACGGCCGGCAGCGTTCCCGCTGGTATGTTCAGGCCATCAGCATCGCGTCCTGGAGGCGGCGGATCTCGTCGCGCAGACGGGCGGCTTCCTCGAACTCCAGATCCCGCGCAGCGGCGTACATCCGCTCTTCCAGCTGCCTGATCAGCCTGGCGGCCTCGGCCGGCTTGACCGACCGATAGTCGGGAGGCGGCTCGGCCACTCTGGCGCGACTCTTCTTCTGCGCCGCCCCGAGCGAGCCCGGGATGGGCAGTTCCAGGATATCCGTCACCCGCTTGACGATGCCGGTCGGCACCAGGCCCATGCGGCGGTTGTAGTCCTCCTGCCTGGCACGGCGGCGCTCGGTCTCGGCCAGCGCCCGCTCGATCGAACCGGTCACCCGGTCGGCATAGAGGATGGCCTTGCCGGCAACATTGCGCGCCGCGCGGCCGATGGTCTGGATCAGGGACGAGGTCGAGCGCAGGAAGCCCTCCTTGTCGGCATCGAGGATGGCGACCAGCGAGACTTCGGGGATGTCCAGCCCTTCGCGCAGGAGGTTGATGCCCACCAGGACATCGAACTTGCCCAGCCGCAGGTCGCGGATGATCTCCACCCGCTCGACGGTTTCGACATCCGAATGCAGGTAGCGCACGGCGATGTCGTGCTCGAACAGGTACTCGGTCAGATCCTCGGCCATGCGCTTGGTCAGGGTGGTGACCAATACCCGCTCGCTCCTGCGCACCCGCTCGCGGATTTCCGACAGCATATCCTCCACCTGGGTCAGGGCCGGGCGGATGTCCACCACCGGGTCCAACAGCCCGGTCGGTCGCACGACCTGTTCGACCACCGCGCCGGAGTGCCTGAGCTCATAGGGACCCGGCGTGGCCGAGATGTAGATGCGCTGCGGCGATCGCGCCTCGAACTCCTCGAATTGCAGCGGCCGGTTATCCAGCGCCGAGGGCAGCCGGAAGCCGTAGTCGACCAGCGTTTCCTTGCGCGAACGGTCACCCCGGTACATGGCGCCGAGCTGCGGGATGGTGACATGGCTCTCGTCCACCACCAGCAGGGCGTCGGGCGGCAGGTAATCGAACAGGGTCGGCGGCGCCTCGCCCGGCGCACGCCCCGAAAGGTAGCGGGAGTAGTTCTCGATACCCGAGCAGTAGCCGACCTCCAGCATGATTTCCAGATCGAACAGCGTGCGCTGCTCCAGGCGCTGGGCCTCGACCAGCTTGTGCTGCTCGCGCAGCTCGCCGAGGCGCGCGCGGAGATCCAGCTTGATCTGGTCGATGGCATCGAGAATCTTCTCGCGCGGGGTGACGTAGTGCGTCTTGGGGTAGACGGTATAGCGGGCGATGCGGGAGAGGATTTCACCGGTCAGCGGATCGAACAGCGACAGCCGCTCGATCTCGTCGTCGAACAGTTCGATGCGCAGCGCCTCGCGCTCGGATTCCGCCGGATAGACATCCACCACCTCGCCGCGTACCCGGTAGGTCGCGCGCCGCAGCTCGGTGTCGTTGCGGGTGTACTGCAATTCCGCCAGGCGACGCAGCAGGGTGCGCTGCTCGATCATGTCGCCCCGGACCAGGTGCAGCACCATGCTGAAATAGGAGGCCGGCTCGCCCAGGCCGTAAATGGAGGAAACGGTCGCGACGATGATGGTGTCGCGCCGCTCGATCAGTGCCTTGGTGGCGGACAGGCGCATCTGCTCGATGTGCTCGTTCAGCGAGGCGTCCTTCTGGATGTAGGTGTCGGAAGACGGCACATAGGCTTCCGGCTGGTAGTAGTCGTAGTACGAGACGAAATACTCGACGGCGTTTTCCGGGAAGAACTCCTTCATCTCGCCGTACAGCTGGGCCGCCAGGGTCTTGTTGGGCGCCAGGATCAGCGTGGGCCGCTGTTCGCGGGCGATGACGTTGGCGATGGTGAAGGTCTTGCCGGAGCCGGTCACGCCCAGCAGGGTCTGATGCAGCAGCCCGTCGTGCAGGCCTTCGATGAGCTGGCGGATGGCCTCCGGCTGGTCGCCCGACGGCTGAAAGCGGCTGTGCAGGGCGAATTTTTTTCCCTTGGCAGGATTCAGGGGCAGGCTCTCATCGAGTATCATTTTTTGCGGCATCGTTTCCGCCCTCATCCTGTGATTTTCCCCGACATCATGAATAAGACCCTGTCCGATCGCGTCCTGTCCATCAAGCCCTCCCCTACCCTGGCGGTAACCGCCAGAGCCGCGGCCATGCGGGCCGCGGGCAAGGATATCGTCGGCCTGGGCGCGGGCGAACCGGATTTCGACACGCCCGAGCATATCAAAGCGGCCGCGATCAAGGCGATCCAGGACGGGTTCACCAAATACACCGCCGTCGACGGCACGCCCGGCCTCAAGAAGGCGATCGTCGCCAAGTTCAAGCGGGAGAACGGTTTCGATTACGATACCCGTCAGGTGCTGGTGTCCTGCGGCGGCAAGCAGAGCTTCTACAACCTGGCCCAGGCCCTCCTGAATCCCGGCGACGAGGTCATCATTCCGGCGCCCTACTGGGTGTCCTATCCGGACATGGTGCTGCTGGCCGGCGCCCGGCCGGTCATCGTCGAGGCACCGCAGTCGCAGCGTTTCAAGATCACCCCGGACCAGCTGGAGCGGGCCATCACCGCCAGGACGCGGCTGGTGGTCATCAACAGCCCCTCCAATCCCAGCGGCATGGCCTATACCGAGGCAGAGCTGAAGGCGCTGGGCGACGTGCTGCGCCAGCACCCGGACATCATCGTCGCCACCGACGACATGTACGAGCACATCGTCTGGAACGGCCGCTTCATCAACATCCTCAACGCCAACCCCGACCTGTACGAGCGGACCATGGTGCTCAACGGGGTGTCCAAGGCCTACTCCATGACCGGCTGGCGCATCGGCTACGCGGCGGGACCGGCCTGGCTGATCGAGGCCATGACCAATATCCAGTCGCAGAGCACCTCGAACCCCACCTCGATCTCGCAGGTCGCCGCGGAAGCCGCGCTCAACGGCGATCAGGGCTTCATCGGCGACATGCTGAAGGCCTTCCGGGAGCGGCACGACTATGTGGTCCGCGAGCTGAACGGCATCGCCGATGTGGACTGCCTGGAGACCGACGGCACCTTCTACGTGCTGCCCGACGTCAGCCGGGTCATCCGGCGCCTGCCCGGCATCGACGACGATCTGGGTCTGTCGGAATTCCTCATCGAGCAGGGTGGCGTCGCCGTGGTGCCGGGCTCGGCCTTCGGTGCCGAGGGCCACATCCGCCTGTCCATCGCCACCAGCATGGCCAACCTCGAAAAGGCCATGACCCGCATCAGGGCAGCGCTGACCTGAGACGCCACCGGGGCGGGTTTCCCGGCCTGGGAAACCCGCCCCGCGCGCTGCCGTCAACCCAGCTTCAGGCCGGACAGGTAGGCCTTGAAGCTCTCCCGCAGTTCCTCGTGCTTGAGGCCCTGTTCGACCGTGGCCATCAGGTAACCAAGCTTCGAGCCGCAGTCATACCGCTTGCCCTCGAATTCATAGGACAGTACCGGCTCGTCCTTGAGCAGCATGGCGATCGCGTCGGTGAGCTGGATCTCGCCGCCGGCGCCGCGCTGGACCTTGTTCAGCCGCTCGAAGATGCCCGGCGTCAGGATGTAGCGCCCCACCACCGCCTGGCTGGATGGCGCGTCCTCCGGCTTCGGCTTTTCGACAATGCCGTTCAGCTTGCCGAGTCCGGGACGGATGTCCTCCGCCTTGACGATGCCGTAGCTCTGGGTTTCCGAAGGGTGGACCCGCTCGGTGCCGAGCACGGAACACTGCCATTCCTCGAACACCTCGACCATCTGCCTGAGGCAGCCGCGCGGGCCATCGTCGATCATGTCGTCGGCCAGGATCACGGCGAAGGGCTCGTCGCCGATGACGGCCGCCGCACAGTTGACGGCATGCCCGAGGCCCAGCGCCTCGGCCTGGCGGATATACACACAGGTGACGCCCGGCGGCACGATGTCCTGCAGTGCCTTCAGCGTCTCGGTCTTGCCGCGGGTCGCCAGTTCCGTTTCCAGCTCGTAGGCCTTGTCGAAATGGTCCTCGATGGCCCGCTTGGTCCGGCTGGTCACGAAAACCAGGGTATCGATGCCGGCGGCGACCGCTTCCTCGACCGCATACTGGATCAACGGTTTGTCGACGATCGGCAGCATCTCCTTGGGGCTGGCCTTGGTGGCCGGCAGGAATCGGGTACCCAGACCCGCAACGGGGAAGACGGCCTTTCTGACGGTTTTTTTCATGCGTGTGGCTCCTTGTTGGACAGGGTGATGAGTTGCCTTGCGGCCAGGTAGCGGACGACCTGCCAGGCGCAGTCATCCAGGGTATCGCGCCCGGTATGCACGACGATCTCCGGGGCGAGCGGCGCCTCGTAGGGAGAGGAGATGCCGGTGAATTCCGGGATGGCGCCTTGCCGCGCCTTGTGGTACAGCCCCTTGACGTCGCGCTGCTCGCAGACCTCCAGCGGGGCATCGCAGTGGACCTCGATGAACTCGCCGGCAGGCAGCAGCGACCGGATACCGTCCCGATCCCGGCGAAAAGGCGAGATGAAGGCGGTGATGACGATCAGGCCGGCATCCGCCATCAGCTTGCTCATCTCGCCGATGCGGCGGATGTTTTCCTGCCGGTCGACGGCGCTGAAGCCCAGATCACGGCAGAGACCGTGTCTGACGTTGTCGCCATCGAGGACATAGGTTCTGCAGCCGTCCCGGAACAGCAGTTCCTCGACCCGATGGGCCAGCGTGGACTTGCCGGCTCCTGACAGGCCGGTGAACCAGAGGACGAAGCTTCTGTGGCCATTCTGGGCCTCGCGCGCCTGACGGCTGACGTGGCCGGCATGCCACCGGATATTCTGTAGTGTGCTCATGCGGTTATCGGGGAATGGGGTTTCACGCACAGAAAAGGCCCCTGGCGGGGCCCCTCCCGGGCGGGATGCATCGTCAGCGGGTGGCCCGGGTTCCGGCCGTCGCGCCACCGTGGCCCGCCGATGCGGAAACATCGGTCGTCCAGGCCAGGCGACACTGGTCGAAGGGCGGAAGCGGCGTCGACGACAGCCTGGACATGCGGTTCTCCGGATCAGCGATGGTGTTGGGTGAACAGACCCGGCCGAACCTCAACCGGAACCTTCCCGGCTGACGTCCTGTTCGAGGGTCGTCACGCTCAGGGCGGCAAAGGGACCGACCGGGCGTATCGAGCCCCAATATTGGCAGGACGGGCAACGCCAGTAAAGTTCGGAGGCGTCGAAACCGCACTGCTCGCACTGGAACTGTTGCGTGTCCGCCATGATATCGTTCAGCAGGGCGCTCAGGCGACGCAGCTTGCCCGAACCATGCTGACTGTCCGCCGCCAGCAGGGCCAGTGCCCGCGCCACCGCAAGCGGTTCGGGGTGCGCCTCGAGAATGGGCAGCAGGTAATCCACCGCCGCCATGATGCCCTCGACATGCTGCAGCCGCTCGGCCCGGGCCACGGCAGCCGACACGATGCCGTAGTCGGCGTAGAGCTGCCCGTAGTAATCCAGCAGTTCCCGGCCCTGGCCAAGACGATCGGCGCACAGGCTGATCAGGGGCAGCACGACCGAGAGGTAGGCCGGATCCTGGCGCTCGATGTCCTTCAGCGTCTGCAACGCCTTCAGGTGTTCGCCGTTGCCAAGTTCCAGGCGGCCCTTGGCGATGCTGGCCCGCACCGAGCCGGGATCGTCCTCCAGCGCCCGGGAGAGATAGTCCCGCGCGTCCTTGAGCCGATGTTCGGCCATCGCCTCTTCCGCCAGCTCGCAGAGAAAATGGGCGACCGTCTCGCCAAACCGCGGCTTGCTCTGCCGGCGCAGGTCGGTGACGCAGGCGATGGCCCGCAGCCAGTCCCGTTGCTGCTGGTAGATCTGCAGCAGGCGCTGCAACGCGACCTTGCCATGGGAACCGCTCCTGGCAAGCTCGGTGAAGATGGACTCGGCGCGGTCAAGCAGCCCGGAACGCATGTAGTCGATGCCCAGCTCATGGCTGGCGCGGGCCCGCTGTATGGGCGTCAGGCCAGGTTCCTGCAGCAGCTTGGCATGAATCTCGATTGCCTTTTCGACCTCGCCACGGCGACGAAAGAGGTTGCCCAGCGTGATGTGGGTTTCCATCCGCTCGGCATCCTGCTCCAGGATCTCGGCGAGCGCTGCGATGGCCTTGTCGGTCTTCTCGTCCAGCAGGTAGTTCAGGCCACGACGGTAGGCCTGGGTCAGGGGATGGGAGAAATTGGTCCGATACTGGTGGAGGTAGTGCCGACGGGCGGCATACCAACCCGAGGCTGCCGCCACCGGCAGGAGCAGGGCCGTGAGTTCCTGCACCGACACGGGAGCTTCAGCCGAATCCGGAGGAGGCGGCGGACAGACGCCGCGGACAGAAAAAAGCCATGCCCTGGATCCACGGATTCAGCGGCATGGCCCTGCAATCGCTGTTGCGGCCCGCAGGCAGGCCGGGTTCAGCCAAGGGATTACTGGAAACCCTCATTGACCCTGTCCCTCAGTCCCTTGCCAGGCTTGAAGTGCGGTACGTAGCGTGAGTCCAGCTGGACCCGGGTCCCCGTCTTGGGATTGCGGCCCAGTCGCGGCGGACGGAATCGGATGGAGAAGCTGCCGAAACCGCGTATCTCGATGCGATTGCCCACGGCAAGGGCCTCGGCCATGTGCTCGACGATACCCTTAACGGCCAGTTCGATATCCTTGGGGAGAATGTGCGGATAACGTTCGCCCAATGAATGGATGAGGTCGGATTTCGTCACGATAAATCCCTTTCTGTCGGGAGGAGCCCGAAGACCCCTCCCGCCGGTCGCAACTTACTTGTTTTCCATCTGCTCCTTGAAGATGTCGCCCAGGGTCGGCATGGCCGAAGAGGCCTGATCCGAATAGCCCCTGATGGCGGCCGCCTCGTCATCCTGATCCTTGGCCTTGATGGACAGGGTGATGGCCTTGTTCTTCTTGTCCACGCCCATGAACTTGGCTTCGATCTCGTCGCCGACGTTCAGCTGGGTGCGGGCATCCTCGACGCGATCACGGGAGATCTCCGAGGCGCGCAGGTAGCCCTCGACGCTCTCGGCCAGGGTGATGACGGCACCCTTGGCGTCGACTTCCTTGACAATGCCCTTGACCATGTCGCCCTTCTCGTGGGTGGCCAGGTAGTTCTGGAACGGATCCTGCTCCAGCTGCTTGACGCCCAGGGAGATGCGCTCGCGCTCCGGATCGATCGCCAGGATGACGGTCTCGACCTCGTCGCCCTTCTTGTAGTTGCGGATCGCTTCCTCACCCGGAATGTTCCAGGAAATGTCGGACAGATGCACCAGACCGTCAATGTTGCCTTCCAGGCCGATGAAGATGCCGAAGTCGGTGATCGACTTGATGGTGCCGGTGATCTTGTCGCCCTTGTTGTGGTTGGCGGCAAATTCATCCCACGGATTGGCGCGGCACTGCTTCATGCCCAGCGAGATGCGGCGACGGTCTTCGTCGATGTCGAGCACCATGACCTCGACCTCGTCACCCAGCTGCACCAGCTTGGACGGATTGACGTTCTTGTTGGTCCAGTCCATCTCGGAGACGTGCACCAGACCCTCGACGCCCTCTTCCAGCTCGACGAAGCAGCCATAGTCGGTGAGGTTGCTGACCTTGCCGAACAGCCGGGTGCCGGCCGGGTAGCGACGGGCGATGTTGAGCCAGGGATCCTCGCCCAGCTGCTTGAGCCCCAGGGAGACGCGGTTCTTCTCCTGGTCGTACTTGAGCACCTTGACCTGAAGTTCCTGGCCGATTTCCACCGCTTCGGAGGGATGACGCACGCGCTTCCAGGCCATGTCGGTGATGTGCAACAGACCGTCGACGCCACCGAGATCGATGAAGGCACCGTAATCGGTGAGGTTCTTGACCACACCGCTGATGATCGCGCCTTCCTTCAGGTTCTCGAGCAGCGCTTCCTTCTCGGCGCTGTACTCGGACTCGACCACCGCGCGGCGCGACAGCACCACGTTGTTGCGCTTCTGGTCGATCTTGATGACCTTGAACTCCAGGTCGCGGCCCTCGAGGTAGGTGGTGTCGCGCACCGGGCGCACATCCACCAGCGAGCCGGGCAGAAATGCACGCAGGGCACCGATGGCCACGGTAAAGCCACCACGGACCTTGCCGGTCAGGCGACCGACCACGGTCTCGTTCTCCTCGTGCGCCTTTTCGAGGTCGCCCCACGCCTTGAGACGCTTTGCCTTGTC
Organism: Methyloparacoccus sp. NF-16; assembly: GCF_056880625.1. NCBI lineage: Bacteria > Pseudomonadati > Pseudomonadota > Gammaproteobacteria > Methylococcales > Methylococcaceae > Methyloparacoccus > Methyloparacoccus sp. NF-16. The sequence goes on from NZ_CP174130.1 coordinate 2,097,954, forward strand.
GCGGGACAGGAGGGTGGCGCCCAGGCCGTCTTCCAGCAGTTCAAGGGTGCATTCGACGGTATCGCCCACCTGAACCTCGAGCTGGCCATCGGCGTCGAGGAACTGCCATTTCGGGATGACGCCCTCCGACTTCAGGCCGGCGTTGACGACGACCACATCCGGGCCGATATCGACGACCATTCCGCGGATGATGCTGCCTGGTCGCATTTCTGCCTGGGCCAGACTCTGTTCAAACAATTCAGCAAAGCTCTCGCTCATAAACTTTTCACGTTGCATCAGGTGCCCGGGGGAACCTGATTTTCGGTAGATTGGAAGATTCCGCCGGCTCAGCCGAGCCGGCGCCCCATGACCGCGGAACCCTCAGACGGGTGCCCTGACCAGCACCAGCACCCGCTCGATGACCTGGTCGGCGCTGAGGTCGCTGGAATCGATCAGCAAGGCGTCGTCGGCCGCCACAAGGGGAGCCTCGGCCCGTTCCCGATCCCGTCGGTCACGCGCTTCGATGTCCGCAGTCAAGTCGGCAAGATTAACATCGAGACCTTTACCCTTCAACTGCTTATAGCGCCGGACCGCCCTGACTTCGGCGCTGGCGGTCAGGAAAACCTTGAACGGGGCATCCGTGAACACCACGGTACCCATGTCCCGGCCATCCGCCACCAGTCCCGGCGCGTGACGGAAGGCTTGCTGCTTGGCCAGCAGGGCGCGCCGCACCGGCCCCAGCGCGGCAACCCGGGAAGCGATGTTGCCGCAGGTCTCCGTGGCAATCTGGTCGGCGATGTCAACGCCGTCGAGCAGCACCCGCGGTGGTTCGTCGGCCGTGAACGCCAGCCGCATGTGTTCGGCAAGGCGGGTCACCGCCGGGACATCCTCCGGCGCGACACCGGCCCGGGTGGTCGCCACGGCCAGCGACCGGTAGATCGCCCCGCTGTCGAGAAAATGCCAGCCCAGCGCGCGCGCCACGGCCCGGCTGACCGTACCCTTGCCGGACCCGCTGGGTCCGTCGATGGTCAGGACGGGAATGCCCGCGCTCATGCCGATGGCCTGCCGTCGGATTCGATCGACAGCCCCAGGCGCCGGGCGATCTCGACAAAGGTCGGGAAGGAGGTGTTGACATTCGCGCAATCACGGATGGTGATCGGCCCCTGCGCCCGCAAGCCGGCGATCGAAAACGCCATGGCGATACGGTGGTCGCCATGCGACTCGACCTCGCCGCCGGCCATCGGGCCACCCCGCAGCACCATGCCGTCCGGCGTCGGGGTGGCATCCACCCCCAGCACGCGCAGACCATCGGCCATCACCTGGATGCGGTCGCTCTCCTTGACCCGCAGCTCCTCGGCCCCGGTCAGCCGGGTCTCGCCTTCGGCGCAGGCAGCGGCGACGAACAGCACCGGGAATTCGTCGATGGCCAGCGGCACCAGCGCCTCGGGGATTTCGATGCCCCTGAGGTGGCTGGCGCGAATCCGGATGTCGGCGACCGGCTCGCCGCCGGCCTCGCGCGCATTCAGAATCTCGATGTCGGCCCCCATCAGCCTGAGGATGTCGATCACGCCGGTACGGGTCGGGTTGATGCCCACGTGCTGCAGCGTGACATCCGCCCCGGGGGCGATGGCGGCGCCGACCATGAAGAAGGCGGCGGAGGAAATGTCGCTGGGGACATCGACATCGCAGGCAGTGAGACGGCCGCCCGAAGCCAGCGACACCACCTCGCCCTCGCGCTGCACCGCATAGCCGAAGCCGCGCAGCATGCGTTCGGTATGGTCGCGGGTCGGTGCCGGCTCGCGCACCGAGGTCCGTCCCTCGGCATAGAGACCGGCGAGCAGCAGGCAGGACTTCACCTGGGCGCTGGCCACCGGCATGTCGTAATGGATGCCCTTCAGCGGAGTACCGCCGTGAATCCTGAGCGGCGAGGTGCCCTTCTCGGTGGTATCGATGTGCGCCCCCATCTGCCGCAGGGGATCGGTCACCCGTTTCATCGGCCGCTTGGACAGGGAAGGATCACCGGTCAGCACCGAATCGAACGGCTGCCCCGCCAGCAAGCCGGACAGGAGACGCATCGAGGTGCCGGAATTGCCGAGATACAGTTCCTGGGCCGGTGCTTGCAGTCCATGCAGGCCGACGCCATGGATGGTCACGCACCCGTCCGCGGGCCCTTCGATGCGGACCCCCATGGCCTGGAAGGCCTTCATGGTCGAGAGGCAGTCCTCGGCCTGCAGGAAACCGCTCACCCGCGTGACACCCTCCGCCAGGGACCCCAGCATGATGGAGCGATGGGAGATCGACTTGTCGCCGGGCACGCGGGCCTCGCCCTGCAGCGTGCCGCCGGACCGGACATGGAAGGTGACTTGATGGTGCTGCATGTTATTTTTCCAACTGATCCAGAAAACGTTGACGCGCACTGCGCGCGTCGGCAAAGAGTTGCAGTAGCGCCTCGGCCCGGCCCGCCTGGATGTGCCCGGCGGCCAGGGCCAGGGCCTCCCGGTACTGCTCGATCAGGGGCACGATCTGCTCCCGGTTGGCCAGGCAGATGTCCAGCCACATGCGCGGGTCGCTGGAGGCAATGCGGGTGAAGTCGCGGAAGCCGCCGGCGGCGTACTGGAAGATTTCCTGCTGCTCGTCCCGCCGCCCCAGCATCTCCGTCAGCACGAAGGCGAGCACATGCGGAAGATGACTGGTCGCCGCCAGAACCTCGTCGTGATGCCGGGGCGCCATGCGCGACACCCGTGCGCCGACGGCGGCCCACAGGCGCTCGACGCGCTCAAGCGCGTCCGGCGACGTTTCCGGCAGTGGCGTCAGGATGACGCGCCGGCGATCGAACAGGTCGGCCCGGGCCGCGGCCGCGCCGGAACACTCGGCTCCGGCAATGGGATGGCCGGGCACGAAATTGGCCGGCACGCTGCCCAGTTGCGCCTGCAGCGCGGCGATCACGTCGAGTTTGGTGCTGCCGACATCGGTATAAAGGGTCCCGGCACGCCAGACGGGTCCGAGTGCCGCCAGTACCGCCGGCATCGCTCCCACCGGCATGGCCAGCACCACCAGGTCGGCGTCGACCGCGGCCGCCGCCACCTCCGTCCGCGCCTCATCGATGATGCCGAGCCGCAGGGCCGCCGCCAGGTTGGCCTCATCCCGGTCCACGCCGACGATCGATGCCACTCCCGGCTGCCGGCGCAGGGCCAGCGCCAGCGAGCCGCCGATCAGGCCGACGCCGATCAGGCACAGTCGCCGGATCATGCCGCCAGAACGCGATCGAGTGCGTCCAGAAAGGCCTGGTTCTCCGCCGGCGTACCGACCGTGACACGCAGATGACTGGGCAGTTCGTAATTGGCGACGGGCCGGACGATGACCCCTGCCCGCAACAGTGCCGCGTACACCGGCGCGGCCGGGCGCCCGCAATCGAAGCTGATGAAATTGCCCACCGAGGGAATCGCCGTCAGTCCGCGAGCCGCCAGGGCGGCGCCCAGAAAAGCCAGCCCCGCGTCGTTCAGGGCGATGCTATGGCTCAGGTGTTCCTCGTCGTCGAGCGCGGCACAGGCCGCCTCCAGCACGGCCGCATTGAGGTTGAAGGGCTGGCGCACCCGGTTGAGCAGTTCGGCCACGGCCGCGCTCGAGACGGCGTAACCCGCGCGCAGGCCGGCAAGCCCGTAGGCCTTGGAAAAGGTCCGGGTGACGATCAGGTTGGGGAATTCCGCCAGCAGTTGCATGGCATCCGGATAATCGGCCCGGCCGACGTATTCGAAATAGGCCTCGTCGACCACCGCGATGACCTGCTCCGGCAACCCGCGCAACAGGGCGCTCAGCTGGTCGCGGTCCAGATAGGTCCCGGTCGGGTTGTTCGGGTTGGCGATGAAGAGGACGCGGGTATCGGCCCGCACCGCCTGGCCCAGTGCCTGCGCATCATGACCATAGCGCGGCCCGCGGGAACCGTCGTGCGCCGGCGCAACCAGGGCGGTCGCGCCCACCGCCTGCGTCACGATGGGATAGACGGCGAAGGCATGCTGCGAAAGCACGGCGGATACGCCGGGGCCGAGAAAGACGCGTGCGACCAGATCCAGCACATCGTTGGAACCGTTGCCGAGCGTGATCTGCCCGGGTGCGACGCCCAGCCTGCCGGCCAGCGCCTGCTTGAGCGCGAAACCGCTGCCGTCGGGGTACAGGTGCAGTTCGCCCAGCACCCGTGCGGCGGCCTCCCGGGCCCTGGGGCTGGGGCCGAGGGGATTCTCGTTCGAGGCCAGCTTGACGATGTTGCGGATGCCGAGTTCCCGTTCGAGTTCGGCGATCGGCTTGCCGGGCACATAAGGTGTCAGCCCCCGGATGCCGGGAACCGCGAGGTCGATGGGTTGCATGATGGCTGGGAGATGACTGGGATCGGTCAGGTGAATGCGCGGGGATAGGAGCCGAGGACCTTGAGCAGGGTGACATGCCGCTCCAGCTCCTGCAGTGCCGCCGCCACGGCCGGATCCTCGCGGTGCCCCTCGACATCGACGAAGAATACGTAATCCCAGGCCGCCCGCCGGGAGGGGCGCGACTCGATCTTGCTCATGCTGATGCCATGCCGGGCAAACGGTTCGAGGACGCCATACAGGGCGCCGGGATCGTTATGGATGGCGAGCAGCAGCGAGGTCTTGTCGCCACCGGTCGGGCCCACCGGATGGCGGCCGATCACCAGGAAGCGGGTGGTATTGTCGGGTTCGTCCTCGATATTGCGCTCCAGCATGCGAAGCCCGTAAAGCTCGGCCGCCACTTCGCCGGCTATGGCGGCGCTTCCGGGTGCCTGGGTGGCGCACAGGGCCGCCTCGGCATTGCTGCTGACCGCGGTGCGCCTGACGCCGGGCATGAAGCGGTCCAGCCACTCGCGACACTGGGCCAGGGACTGCTGGTGCGAGAAGATTTCCTCGATGTCCTCGGCCCGCTCGCAGCGGGTCATCAGATTGTGGTGGATGCGCAGACTGACCTCGCCGGCGATGACCAGCGGCGAGTGCAGGAAACTGTCCAGCGTGTGGGTAATGACGCCTTCGGTGGAATTTTCGACCGGCACCACGCCGTACTGGCAGGCGCCACTCTCGACGGCACGGAAGATCTCGTCGATGGCGGGAAACGGCGTGGCGCAGATCGCGTGACCGAAATGCCGGTAGGCCGCCTGCTGGGTGAAGGTTCCTTCCGGGCCGAGAAAGGCCACTGCCAGCGGCTTTTCCAGCGCCAGGCATTCGGACATCAGCTCGCGGAAGAAGCGCGCCACCGTTTCCTGGCTCAGCGGGCCGGGATTTCTCGCCATCATCCGCCGCAACACCTCAACCTCGCGCTCGGGACGGTGGAAACAGTCGACCTCGCCGGCCGCGATCTTGATCTCCGCCACGGTCTTGGCGCACTCCGCGCGCTGGTTCAGCAGGACCAGCAGCTGATCGTCGATGGCGTCGATTGCCTGGCGAATGGCTGCCAGCTGCGTCTGGTCGCTGGGCGGCATGGCGTCTGCAGTCACGGGCGGGCTCAGATGAGGCGGGCGGACAGTACGCCGGCAATGGCGCGGATGCGGTCCAGGGTCGTCTCGGGCACGGCCGAGTTCAGGTCCACCAGGGTATAGGCCACATCGTCGCGGGACTTGTTCATCAGGTCCAGGATGTTGAGGTTGGCATCGGCCAGGGCGCCGGTGATCTGGCCGACCATGTTGGGGACATTCTCGTTGATGACGCAAAGCCGGGCACCCGCGGTGCGCGGCATCACCACCTCGGGCAGGTTGACGGCATTGCGGATATTGCCATTCTCGAGGAAGTCGCGGATCTGGTCGGCCACCATCACGGCGCAATTGTCCTCGGCCTCGGCGGTCGAGGCGCCCAGATGCGGCAGGGCGACCACGCCCGGGTGGTCCAGCAGCCGCCGGGTGGGGAAGTCGCAGACATAGGCGCCCAGCTGGCCGGCATCCAGGGCGGACAGTACGGCCGCCTCGTCCACGACCTTCTCGCGCGAGAAGTTGAGCAGGACCGCGCCCCGCTGCATGTGGTCCAGGCGTGCCGCGTTGATGACATGGCGGGTATGCTCGTTGAGCGGCACGTGCAGGGTCACGAGGTCGGCACGGGCGATCAGCTCGTCGATGCTGCCGGCCCGCTTGGCCAGCGAGGACAGCTGCCAGGCGCTTTCCACCGTCAGCTGCGGATCGTAGCCGACGACCTCCATGCCGAGATCCATGGCGGCGTTGGCAACCTTGACGCCGATCGCGCCCAGTCCCAGCACCGCCAGGGTCTTGCCCGCCAGTTCGAAGCCGGCAAACTGCTTCTTGCCCTTCTCGACCTGGGTATGGAGAACCTTGTCATCGCCCTCCAGCGTGCGGGCATAGTGCCAGGCGGGGCAGATCCGCCGCGCCGCCAGCAGCATGCCGGCGATCACCAGTTCCTTGACCGCATTGGCATTGGCGCCCGGCGCATTGAAGACCGGAATACCGCGGCGGGTATATTCGGCCACCGGGATGTTGTTGACCCCGGCACCGGCACGGCCGACGGCCTTGAGCGTGGCGGGAATCTCCACCCCATGCAGATCGTAGGACCGCAGCAGGATGGCGTCGGGGTGCTGGATCTCCGAGGCGACCTCATAGCGCTCCCGCGGGAAGCGTTCCAGGCCAGTCGTGGCGATATTGTTGTAGGTGAGTACCTTGAACATGACGGTTAGCCGTATTTGCGTTCGAATTCGCCCATGAAACCGATCAGGCTGTCCACCCCTGCCTCCGGCATCGCATTGTAGATACTGGCGCGGAAACCACCGACCGAGCGGTGGCCCTCGAGGTTGACCAGGCCGGCCGCCCTGGCTTCGGCCAGGAAGGTCTTTTCAAGCTCGGTGTTGGCGATGCGGAACGGCACGTTCATGCGCGAGCGGCAGGCCGGATCCACCGGGTTCGAATAGAAGGGCGACCGGTCGATGGCGGCGTACAGCTTGGCGGATTTGCGGACATTGACGGCCTCGATCGCCGCCAGCCCACCCTGCTCTTTCAGCCACTCCAGCACCAGGCCCAGCAGGTACCAGGGGTAGGTCGGGGGCGTGTTGAGCATGGAGCCATTGTCGGCCTGCTGGCGGTAATCGAGAATCGACGGCGTGGCCGCCATCGGCTCGCCGATCAGGTCCTCGCGCAAGATTACCACGGCGATGCCGGCGGGCCCCATGTTCTTCTGCGCACCGGCATAGACGAGGCCGAAGCGGCCGACATCCAGCGGTCGCGAGAGGATATTCGAGGACATGTCCGAAACCAGCGGCAGGCCACCGGCGTCCGGAATGTCCTGGAATTCGACGCCGCCTATGGTCTCGTTGGAGGTGTAGTGCAGGTAGGCGGCATCGGCATCCACCGTCCATGCCGCCCGCGGCGGAATGGCACAGAAGTTATCCGGCTCGCCGCTGGCCGCAATCCGCACCCTGGCGTACTTCTTCGCTTCGGCGATCGCCTTTTTCGACCAGATGCCGGTATTCACGTAGGCGACCGTCGTCTTGTCGCGCAGCAGGTTCATGGGAATCGCCGCAAACTGGGCACTCGCGCCGCCCTGCAGGAACAGCACCTTGTAGCCGGCCGGAATCGACAGCAGTTCCCGCAGATCGCTCTCGGCCCGTTCGGCGATCGCCACGTAGTCCTTGCTGCGATGGCTCATTTCCATGACCGACATGCCGGTCCCGTGCCAGTCGAGCAGTTCGTCCCGTGCCCGTTCGAGCACGGCGGTGGGCAGCGCCGAAGGTCCGGCGCTGAAGTTGTATACGCGCGTCATGTGTTTGCCTCTGGTGATTCGTCGGAAGCGGTATCGTCATCGCCGGCCTCCTCGCCTTCGAGGTAGGGAATGCGGTCGACGCCGACCACCTTCTCGCCGGGACTGAGCTTGATCACGGTGACCCCCTGGGTGTTGCGGCCGAGCTCGCGGATTTCCTCCACGCGGGTGCGGACCAGGGTGCCGGCATCGGTGATCAGGCGGTGGGCAGCGCCGAAGGTCCGGCGCTGAAGTTGTATACGCGCGTCATGTGTTTGCCTCTGGTGATTCGTCGGAAGCGGTATCGTCATCGCCGGCCTCCTCGCCTTCGAGGTAGGGAATGCGGTCGACGCCGACCACCTTCTCGCCGGGACTGAGCTTGATCACGGTGACCCCCTGGGTGTTGCGGCCGAGCTCGCGGATTTCCTCCACGCGGGTGCGGACCAGGGTGCCGGCATCGGTGATCAGCATGATTTCGTCGCCATCCTGCACCAGCGCCGCCGAGACGACGGCACCGTTACGCTCGCTGGTCTGGATGGCGATCACACCCTGGCCACCGCGACGATGACGGGGAAAATCGCTGATGACGGTGCGCTTGCCATAGCCATTTTCGGTGATGTTCAGCACCGAGCCCTCGGTGCCGATGATGAGGGCGATGACTTCCTGCCCGTCCATCAGAGTCATGCCCCGGACGCCGGTGGCTCCGCGCCCCATGGGGCGCACGTCGTCCTCGCCGAAGCAGACTGCCTTGCCGGCGTTGCTGAACAGCATGACATCCTGGCTGCCGTCGGTGACCGCCACATCGACCAGCCGGTCGTCCTGGCGCAGGTCGATGGCGATCTTGCCGATGGAGCGCGGGCGCTCGAATTCGCTCAGCGCCACCTTCTTGACGATGCCGGAGGTGGTGGCCATGAAGACGAAATGGCCATCGTCGAATTCGCGGATGGGCAGGATGGCGTTGATCCGCTCCCCTTCCTCCAGGGGCAGGAGATTGACGAAGGGACGGCCCCGCGCCGTGCGGCTGGCCACCGGCAGTTCGTAGACCTTCAGCCAGTAGACCTTGCCAACGCTGGAGAAGCAGAGAATGGTGTCGTGGCTGTTGGCGACGATCAGCTTCTCGATGTAGTCCTCCTCCTTCATCGTCGTCGCCATCTTGCCACGGCCACCACGGCGCTGGGCACGGTAGGCGGAGAGAGGCTGCGACTTGACATAGCCCTCGTGCGAGACGGTAACGACCATGTCCTCCTCGGGAATCAGGTCGGCGCGGGACAGGTCCAGGTGATCCTGGATGATGCGGGTCCGGCGCTGGTCGCCGAACTGGTCGCGGATGGCGATCAGCTCGTCGCGGATGACCTCCATCAGCCGCGTGTCGCTGCCGAGAATGCCCAGCAGTTCGTCTATGCGCACCAGGATGCCCTTGTACTCGTCGATGATCTTGTCCTGCTCCAGCCCGGTGAGGCGGTGCAGGCGCAGGTCCAGGATGGCCTGGGCCTGCTCGGGCGACAGCCGGTAGCCGGCCTCGCTCAGTCCATGGCCGGGCGCCAGGGCCTCCGGACGCGAGCGGTCGGCCTCGCCGGCGCGCGCCAGCAGGTCGGACACGACGCCGGGACGCCAGTGGCGTTCCAGCAGGCGCTCCTTGGCGATGGCAGGGCTGGGCGAGGTCCTGATCAGCTCGATGACCTCGTCGATGTTGGCCAGGGCGACCGCCAGGCCTTCAAGGATATGGGCGCGTTCGCGCGCCTTGCGCAGGTCGAACAGCGTCCGTCGGGTCACCACCTCGCGCCGGTGGTCGATGAAGGCGGCGATGATTTCCCTGAGATTCAGACAACGCGGCCGGCCGTCGATCAGCGCCACCATGTTGATGCCGAAGACGCTCTGCATGGCCGTCTGCTGATAGAGGTTGTTCAGCACCACATCCGGCGCCTCGCCCCGCTTCAGCTCGATCACCATGCGCATGCCATCCTTATCGGACTCGTCGCGCAGCCCGGAGATCCCCTCCAGCCTGCCCTCCTTGGCCAATTCGGCGATCTTCTCCATCAGGCGCGCCTTGTTCACCTGATAGGGTAGCTCGCTGACGATGATGCTGGTGCGGCCGCCATCTTCCTCGAACTCGCACTGGGCGCGGATATGGATGCGGCCGCGGCCGGTCAGGTAGGCCTCGCGAATGCCGCTGGCGCCATTGATGATCCCGGCGGTGGGAAAGTCGGGGCCGGGAATGATGGCCATCAGTTCCTGGATGCCGGCCTCGGGGTTCTCGATCAGCTTGAGGCAGGCGTCCACCACCTCGACAAGGTTGTGGGGCGGGATGTTGGTCGCCATGCCGACCGCGATGCCGGCCGAACCATTGACCAGCAGGTTGGGCACCCGGGTCGGCAGCACCGACGGCTCCTTCTCGGACTCGTCGTAGTTGGGGGTGAAATCGACCGTTTCCTTGTCGAGATCGGCGAGCAGTTCATGGGCGATGCGCGCCATGCGCACCTCGGTGTAGCGCATGGCGGCGGGCGGATCGCCGTCCACCGAACCGAAATTGCCCTGGCCGTCGATCAGCATGTAGCGCAGCGAGAACGGCTGGGCCATGCGGACAATGGTGTCGTACACCGCCGAGTCGCCGTGCGGATGGTACTTACCGATGACATCGCCCACCACGCGAGCCGATTTCTTGTAGGGCTTGTTCCAGTCGTTGCCCAGTTCGTGCATGGCGTACAGCACACGCCGGTGCACCGGCTTGAGGCCGTCCCTGACGTCGGGCAGCGCCCGCCCCACGATCACGCTCATGGCGTAATCGAGATAGGACTGCCTCATCTCGTCTTCCAGGTTGACGGAGATGATTTCTTTGGCGAATGAGCTCATTGAGACTTCGGGTGAAAACTCGGGGCCGGGCAGACACCGGCAGGGCGGACCCGCAAAAGTGTCAGAGTATACCGCACGATGCCGGCCGGAGCCGCCCGGCATTCACGGGCCGCCCACGCCCGGCACCACGACAGCCCTGCCCCGGCGATGCTCGCGGAATTTCAGGCATGATGAATGCTTAACGGTTCGGAAGGCGACGGCGGCCGGCGGGCATTGTTGATAAACACAGCTCGATTATTTATATTTCTCGGCCATTTGCGCGCGGTTTGGTCAGTCGCGGCGGACTGCCCCCGCATGCGGCCAGCCGTACCGCCAGCCTGGCAAACGCACCGTTTTCTCGCGCCCTGCATCGTTTCCGGGCAGATCCCCTGACCGGGGGATGCAGGGCCGGCCGGAAGATTCCTGATTTGAGGTAATCCATGAGTTTCAACGCCATCCCTGACCAGCAGGGTCTGTACGACCCCCGCAACGAACATGACGCATGTGGCGTGGGCTTCATCGCCCACATCAAGGGCCACAAAAGCCATGACATCATCAGCAAGGGATTGGAGATACTCAAGAACATCACCCACCGGGGTGCCGTGGGTGCAGACCCCCTGGCCGGTGACGGCGCCGGCATCCTGATCCAGATTCCCGATGCCTTCCTGCGGGCGGAAACCCGGGCCGCGGGCATCGACCTGCCCCCTGCCGGCGATTACGGCGTCGGCATGATCTTCCTGCCGCGCAGCCCCGAACATCGCGCAACCTGCGAAAAGATCATCGTCGACCTGATCCGCGACGAGGGGCAGAAACTGCTCGGCTGGCGCGACGTGCCGGTGGAAAATGCCGGTCTCGGCGAATCCGTGAAGGTGATCGAGCCCTGCATCCGCCAGATCTTCGTCGGCCGCGGCGACAACTGCCCGGACCAGGACGGCTTCGAGCGCAAGCTGTTCGTCATCCGCAAGCAGATCGACAACCGCATCCGCGAACTGCAGATGAACGAGGGCAAGATGTTCTACATCCCCTCGTTCTCGTCGCGCACGCTCGTCTACAAGGGCATGCTGCTGGCGGATCAGGTCGGCGTCTACTATAGCGATCTCGGCGACGAGCGCATGGTCTCGGCACTGGCGCTGGTGCATCAGCGCTTCTCGACCAACACCTTCCCGACCTGGGATCTGGCGCACCCGTTCCGGATGATCGCCCATAACGGCGAGATCAACACCCTGCGCGGCAATATCAACTGGATGGCGGCGCGCCGGCATTCCATGTCGTCGAAGATCCTGGGCCAGGATCTCGACAAGATCTGGCCGCTGATCGGCGAAGGCAAGTCCGACTCCGCCAGCTTCGACAATGCACTGGAACTGCTGGTGATGGGCGGCTACTCGCTGGTCCACGCGATGATGCTGCTGATCCCGGAAGCCTGGGCCGGCAATCCGCTGATGGACGAGAAGCACCGTGCCTTCTACGAGTACCACTCCGCCCTGATGGAACCCTGGGACGGCCCGGCCGCGGTGGCCTTCACCGACGGCCGCCAGATAGGTGCCACGCTGGACCGCAACGGCCTGCGCCCGGCGCGCTATCTGATCACCGATGACGACATCGTGGTCATGGCCTCGGAAATGGGCGTACTGACGATCCCGGAGGAAAAGATCGTCAAGAAATGGCGGCTGCAACCCGGCAAGATGTTCCTCATCGACATGGAGCAGGGCCGCATCATCGACGACGCCGAGATCAAGGCCGAACTGGCGGAAAAGGCGCCCTACCAGCAATGGCTGAACGAGACCCAGCTGCAGCTCGAGAACCTGCCGCCGGAAATTTCCGCCATGCCGCCGGACGCGCAGACGCTACTCGATCGCCAGCAGGCCTTCGGCTACACCCAGGAGGACATCAAGTTCTTCCTGACACCGATGGCCCTGAGCGGGCAGGAACCGGTGGGCTCCATGGGCACGGACGCCGCCCTGGCGGTGCTGTCCAGCCGTCCGCGCATGCTCTACGACTACTTCAAGCAGGGCTTCGCCCAGGTCACCAATCCGGCCATCGACCCGATCCGCGAGGAACTGGTGATGTCGCTGGTGACCCATATCGGCCCGCGCCCGAACCTGCTCGACCTGGAGAACGGCGGCGCCCACAAGCGGCTGGAGGCCCATCAGCCGATACTGAGCAACAAGGATCTGGAGAAGATCCGCCGCATTGAGGCACGCACCAACGGGGTCTTCAAGACCACCACCCTGAGCTTCTGCTACCCCGCGGACGCCGGCGCCGGCGGCATGGAAAAAGCCATCGAAACGCTGTGCGCACGGGCCGAACAGGCGGTGCACGACGGCAACAACATCCTGGTCATCTCCGATCGCGAGATGGATGCCGAGCACATCGCCATCCCTGCCCTGCTGGCAACCTCGGCCGTGCACTATCACCTGATCCGCGCCGGCCTGAGGACCGAGGTGGGTCTGGTGGTAGAGACCGGCGAGGCGCGCGAGGTCCATCACTTCGCGTTGCTGGCCGGCTATGGCGCCGAAGCGATCAATCCCTACCTAGCCTTCGACACGCTGTCCGCCCTGCGCCAGGAACTGCCGGAGAAGATCGGCGAGGACGAAGCCCACAAGCGCTACATCAAGGCCATCGGCAAGGCGCTGCTGAAGATCATGTCGAAGATGGGCATCTCCACCTACCAGTCCTACTGCGGCGCCCAGGTGTTCAACGCCGTGGGCCTCAGCGACGAATTTCTGGCCCGCCATTTTTCCGGCACCAGCGCCACCACCGGCGGTGCGGGTCTCCCCGAGATCGCCGAGGAAACGGTCAAGCGTCACCGGCTGGCCTTCAGCGACGCGCCCCTCTACCGCAACGCGCTGGATGTCGGCGGCGAATACGCCTATCGCGTGCGCGGCGAGGATCATGTCTGGACGCCGGAGACCATCTCCAAGCTCCAGCACGCGACCCGTACCAACAACTGGGAAACCTACCTGGATTACACGCGCTCGATCAACGAGCAGAACGAGCGGCTATTGACCCTGCGCGGCCTGCTGGACTTCAACTTCGACCGGCCCGCCGTGCCGTTGGAGGATGTCGAGCCGGCCAAGGACATCGTCAAGCGTTTCGCCACCGGTGCCATGTCGTTCGGTTCCATTTCCTACGAAGCACACACCACGCTGGCCATTGCCATGAACCGGATCGGTGGCAAGTCCAATACCGGCGAGGGTGGCGAGCTGGCGGAACGATTCACGCCGCTGCCCAACGGCGACTCCATGCGTTCGGCCATCAAGCAGGTTGCCTCGGGCCGCTTCGGCGTGACGGCGGAATACCTGGTCAATGCCGACGACATCCAGATCAAGATCAGCCAGGGCGCCAAGCCCGGCGAGGGTGGTCAGCTGCCCGGCCACAAGGTCGACGCGACCATCGCCAAGGTGCGGCATTCGACCCCGGGCGTGGGCCTGATCTCGCCGCCCCCGCACCACGACATCTACTCGATCGAGGACCTGGGCCAGCTCATCCATGACCTCAAGAACGTGAATCCGGAGGCCCGCATCAGCGTCAAGCTGGTATCCGAGGTGGGTGTCGGCACGGTTGCGGCGGGCGTCGCCAAAGCCCATGCGGATCACGTCACCATCGCCGGCTATGACGGCGGCACCGGTGCCAGCCCGATCACTTCCATCAAGCACGCGGGTCTCCCTTGGGAGATCGGCCTGGCCGAGACCCACCAGACCCTGGTGCTGAACAAGCTGCGTGGCCGTATCTGCGTGCAGGCCGATGGCGGCATGCGCACCGGCCGCGACGTGGTCATCGCCGCCCTGCTCGGTGCGGACGAGATGGGCTTCGCCACCGCGCCACTGATCGTCGAGGGCTGCATCATGATGCGCAAGTGCCATCTGAACACCTGCCCGGTCGGCGTCGCCACCCAGGATCCGGAACTGCGCAAGCGCTTCACCGGCCAGCCCGAGCATGTGGTGAACTTCTTCTTCTTCATCGCCGAGGAAGTGCGCCAGCTGATGGCCCGGCTGGGCTACCGCAGGTTCGACGAGATGATCGGCCAGACCGACCGGCTCGACATGCGCAAGGCAGTCGCCCACTGGAAGGCCTCCAAGATCGACCTGTCGCGACTGCTCTACAAGCCCGTGCCCGGCCCCGGCGTCGCGACCTTCAACACCGAGCGGCAGGACCATGAATTGCACAAGGCGCTGGATCACCAGCTGATCGCACAGGCAAAACCGGCGCTGGAAACGCGCACGCCGGTGCAGATCGAGGTGGACATCCGCAACTACAACCGCACCGTGGGCGCCATGCTGTCCGGCGAGGTCGCCAAGCGCCATGGCCATGCGGGGCTGCCGGAGGACACCATCCACGTCAAGCTCAAGGGCACGGCGGGGCAGAGCTTTGGTGCCTTCCTGGCGACCGGCGTGACCCTGGAGCTGGTCGGCGAAGGCAACGACTACGTCGGCAAGGGCCTGTCGGGCGGACGCATCGCCATCTACCCGCCCAAGGAATCGCCGATCGTGCCCGAGGACAACATCATCGTCGGCAACACCGTGCTGTACGGCGCCATCGAGGGCGAATGCTATTTCAGCGGCGTGGCCGGCGAACGCTTCGCCGTGCGCAACTCCGGCGCCATCGCGGTGGTGGAAGGGGTGGGCGACCACGGCTGCGAGTACATGACCGGTGGCTGCGTGGTGGTACTGGGCAATACCGGCCGGAACTTTGCGGCCGGCATGTCCGGGGGCGTCGCCTATGTGCTCGACGAGAATGGCAATTTCAGCCGCCGCTGCAACATGGCCATGGTCGAGTTGCAGCCGGTACCGTCCGAAGCCCGCGCACTGGAGCGTTTCGATCACCAGGGCAACGACCTGGAAAGCCACGGGCTGGTCGACGTCATGCACGACATGACGCGCCATGACGAACAGCGCCTGCGGACCCTGATCGAGAAGCACCGCCGCTACACCGGCAGCGAGAAAGCGCGGCGCATCCTGGAGAACTGGTCCGAGTATGCGCCGCGCTTCGTCAAGGTGATGCCGGTCGATTACCGACTGGCGCTGGAAAAGATGCAGCGGGCCCAGGCACAGGTTTCCGCCAGCCACTAATCGCGGCGAGGCGGCCGGATCCTGCCGGTCGCCTCCCGAGCACTGACGATCACACTGCGATGCCGCTCCGGCGTCTTACAGAGGTTAACTAAGCATGGGTAAACCCACCGGTTTCATGGAAATCTCGCGCCAGGATCGGCGCTATACACTGGTCGCTGACCGGGTTCAGCACTATCGCGAGTTCGTCATTCCCCTGTCCGACGAGGAGCTGGGCAAGCAGGGCGCGCGCTGCATGGATTGCGGCATTCCCTACTGCCACAACGGTTGCCCCATCAACAACATCATCCCGGACTGGAACGATCTGGTCTATCAGGGCAACTGGCACGAAGCCATCGAGGTCCTGCACAGTACCAACAATTTCCCCGAATTCACCGGACGCATCTGCCCGGCTCCCTGCGAGGCGGCCTGCACCCTGAACCTCACCGACGAACCGGTCACCATCAAGTCGATCGAATGCGCCATCGTCGACAAGGCCTGGGAAATGGGCTGGATTCAGCCGCAGATCGCCAAGCACAAGACCGGCAGGAAGGTCGCCATCGTCGGCTCCGGACCGGCCGGCCTGGCTGCCGCCCAGCAGCTGGCCCGGGCCGGCCACGAGGTCGTGGTCTTCGAGAAGAATGACCGCATCGGCGGGCTGCTGCGCTACGGAATTCCCGACTTCAAGATGGAAAAGCACCACATCGACCGGCGCATCGCCCAGATGCAGGCGGAAGGCGTGGTGTTCCGCCCGAACTGGCATATCGGCAAGAACATCCCGGCCAGGCAGCTGCTGGAGGATTTCGATGCCGTGATTCTGGCCGGTGGTTCCGAGCAGCCGCGCGACCTCAAGGTGGCCGGCCGCGAGCTGGATGGCGTCCACTTCGCCATGGATTTCCTGCCGCAGCAGAACAAGCGCAATGCCGGCGACAGCATCCCCGAGGACATCAGTCTCTCGGCCAACGGCAAGCATGTCATCGTCATCGGTGGTGGCGACACCGGTTCCGACTGCATCGGTACCTCGCGACGGCATGGCGCCCTCTCCATCACCCAGCTCGAGATCATGCCGAAGCCGCCGGAGAAGGAGAACAAGACGCTGACCTGGCCGAACTGGCCCAACAAGCTGCGCACCTCCAGCTCGCACGAAGAAGGCTGCGAGCGCTTCTGGAGCGTGGACACCGTCTCGATCGAGGGACGGGACGGGCATGTCACCCAGATCAACTGCATCAAGGTCGACTGGCAGCAGGAAAACGGCCGCTGGGTCATGAACCGGGTCGCCGGCAGCGAGTTCAGCCTGAAGGCCGATCTGGTGCTGCTGGCCATGGGTTTCGTGCATCCCATGCGCGAGGGACTGCTGGAGCAGCTGGGCGTCGAGCTGGACGAGCGGCAGAACGTCAAGGCCAACACGCTGGACTATCGCACCTCGGTCGACAAGGTCTTCACGGCCGGCGACATGCGCCGGGGCCAATCCCTGGTGGTCTGGGCGATCCGCGAGGGTCGCCAGTGCGCCCGCGCAGTGGACGAGTATCTGATGGGGAGCAGCGAGCTGCCGCACTAGGCGGCGTCGGCACCGATCCGTCCCCTCTGCCCAAGGCAGCCGGTCGTCATGCGACCGGCTGCCTTTCTTGTTTCAGTCACTTGCTTCAGCCCGTAGGGCGGTTCCCTCGCGGGCCCCGGTCGACTGGGTGGCATCCGTTTTCGCGAAAAGTTTCCTCCGTCAATTCAAGCCCTTGGCAGTTCGTCCACGGTCCACGCGGGGGTGGGCGCAATCCCACCGGGCTGTCAAGATATTGTGCTTAATCGAATTTATGAGCACAATATATAGGGCCTGACGACAAGCTCCTGCCCTTGTCGCACGAGCCGTGCAACCTCACAATCCCCTCGAATCGATAGCCATCAGGAGTGCGGACCATGTTGAACTGGGATGAACCGCTGAGCGGACTGACTGCCCCCACGACCCCCAAGATGCCATTTCCCTTGCATGACGCATCGGAATTGCCTCTGGAGCCGCCGCGCGCGCAGACAACCCCCATCGGCGCACCCGATCCTGACATTGCGCTTGACTCCGAGGTCGCCATCCACCCTGTCCCGCAACAAACCGGCGCCGGCGCCACCGGTCTCGAACACATCGAAATGGGTGCCCGCCGCATCCAGGTTGATGACAAGAAGATCATCAACTGTCGCGCCGACCTGAACCAGTTGGTGCCGTTCAAGTACCGCTGGGCCTGGCAGAAATATCTGGACGCCTGCGCCAACCACTGGATGCCGCAGGAAATCAACATGAATGCCGACATTGCCCTGTGGAAAAGCCCCGATGGATTGACCTCGGATGAGCGCATCATCATCAAGCGCAACCTGGGCTTCTTCTCCACGGCTGACTCGCTGGTCGCGAACAACCTGGTGCTCGCGGTCTACCGCCATATCACCAACCCGGAATGCCGTCAGTATCTGCTGCGTCAGGCTTTCGAGGAGGCCCTGCATACCCACGCCTACCAGTACGTCGTCGAGTCGCTGGGCATGGACGAGGGCGAGGTCTTCAACATGTACCGGGAACTGCCGGCCGTGGCGCGCAAGGCCGAGTGGGCCCTGCCCTTCACCCAGTCGCTGGGCGATCCCACCTTCCGTACCGGCACGCCCGAAGACGACCAGCGACTGCTGCGCGACCTGATCGCCTTCTACGTGATCTTCGAGGGGATTTTCTTCTACGTCGGCTTCGCCCAGATCCTGTCCATGGGCCGCCGCAACAAGATGACCGGCACCGCGGAGCAGTTCCAGTACATCCTGCGCGACGAGTCCATGCACATGAACTTCGGCATTGATGTCATCAACCAGATCAAGATCGAGAATCCCGATCTCTGGAGCGACGGTTTCCAGCAGGAAATCATCCGGCTGATCACCGAGGCGGTCGACATCGAAATCCAGTACGCCCACGACACCATGCCGCGCGGCATCCTGGGGCTGAATGCCAACATGTTCGAGGAGTACCTGAAGTTCATCGCCAACCGGCGCTGCAGCCAGATCGGCCTGCCGGAACAGTACGCCAGCACCCAGAACCCCTTTCCCTGGATGAGCGAAATCCTTGACCTGAAGAAGGAGAAGAATTTCTTCGAAACCCGCGTCACCGAGTATCAGACCGGCGGCGCACTGAGCTGGGATTAACGGCCCGGCTCGCCTGCCGCCCACAGCTCCCGGAATGCCCGGGCCGCGCATTCCGGACCGCGCGGGTCACCGAAAACCCCTTCGATCACGGCCAGGAGGTCGGCTCCCGCCTGCAGCAGGACACGCCCATTTTCGGGTGTGATGCCACCAATGGCGACGATGGGGAGCCCCAGTCTGCGCCGGGCCTCGCTCAAGGTCTCCAGACGGGCGCAGGGCGCCAGAGGCTTGCTGGCAGAGGGGAAGAAGCGTCCGAAGGCCACATAATCCGCACCACCGGCCTCCGCTGCCGCAGCCCTGTCAGCGTCGTCGTAGCAGGATACGCCGATGATCGCGGCCGCTCCCAACCGCTGGCGTGCCTCCGCCAGCGACATGTCGTCGCGGCCGAGATGCACGCCATCGGCACCCACGGCCAGGGCCAGCTCGATATCGTCGTTGACGATCAGGGGAACACCGGCGGCATGACAGGTCGAGAGCAGGGCACTGGCATCGGCGACGGTATCCCGGTTGGATCCCTTGGCACGATACTGCACGACAGCCACTCCACCGCGAATGGCACCCCGAACGCCCGCGGCGAGATCGTCCGTACGGGGTCGCGCATCATCCCGGGTGATGGCGTAAAGACCCGAGGAGGGAAAGGGTAAGGTTTGCCTCATGCGGAAACCACCGGTCTCGCCAAGCGGCCACCCGTCCGCGCTAGCCCAGCACGCGCGCCATGACCAGCGCATCCTCCCGGCCATGTCTGGCGGGATAATAGTCCTTGCGGGTGCCGATCTCGTTGAAGCCCAGGCTGCGGTAGAGCCTGATGGCGTTGGGATTGGAGGGGCGAACTTCCAGGAACATGCTGTCGGCCTTGAGGCGGGCGGCCTCGTCGATCAGCTTCTGCAGGACGATCCGCCCATAACCCTGCCCCTGCCAAGCCGGTGCCACGCAGACATTGAGGACGTGCGATTCGCCAGCGCCGATGGTGGATATCCCGTAGCAAACCACTTCGCGCGCCCGCTCCCCCACCCAGCAGTGATAGCCGATCTTGAAGCAGCTGCGAAAGGTTTCGAGTTCCCAGGGAAACTCGTAGGCGGAGGCCTCGATCGCAGCGAGCAGCGTGATGTCGCTGCGCACCATCGGGCGCAAGATCAGCTCGGCGTTTTCCACGAGTGAGGGGAAATGCTTGTAATAGAATTCGGTCTCGGCGTCATAGCGCAGCCAGCGGCGAGCCCGATCCAGCAGATCCAGAAAGGCATCCATCAGCCGCTCACTCCCCTCAGGCCCGGGCGGCGACGGTCTTCCGCGCCAGTTTGAGATCTTCCCAGGCCCGGCGCTTCTCCGTCTGCGAACGCAGCAAATAGGCCGGATGATAGGTGACCACCAGCGGGATGGAGCGGTAATCATGCACGACGCCACGCAACTTGCCGATGGGGGTACTGGTCTTGAGCAGATGCTGGGCCGCGATCCGACCGACAGCGATGATCAGGGCCGGCTTGACCAGCGCCATCTGGGACAGGAGATAGGACTCGCAGGCGGCGGCTTCCTCCGGCAGGGGGTCTCGGTTTCTGGGCGGGCGGCATTTGAGGACGTTGGCGATATACACCTCCTCCCGGCTCAACCCTACTGCCTTGATCATCTCGGTCAGCAGCTGGCCGGCCCGACCGACGAAAGGTTCGCCCTGCAAGTCTTCCTGCTCGCCAGGTGCCTCGCCGATGAACATCCAGCGGGCGGCGCGATGGCCGACACCGAACACAACCTGGGTGCGGGTCTCGTGCAGGGCGCAGCGGCGGCAGACCGAGGCCTCCCGCTCCAGGGTTTCCCAGTCGCCGTACAGCCCCGGCGCTGGGCAGGGTGGCGCGCCGACGGCCGGCACCTCGATCACATCTGCGGCGCCGTCTCCGGGACCATGCGGTACCGGCAGGCGTGGCACCCATACCTGGATGCCCATGGCATCCAGGCGATCCAGGCCGGCTTCCGGCCCGCCGGTGGGCGTCCCCGGAGACAGATCCCCGTGCATTCAGACATCACCCGCGACCTGGGGATGCATCCGCTGACGGGGCGTCAACAGCTTGTTGACAGCGTTGATGTAGGCCTTGGCCGAGGCGATGACGATGTCGGTATCGGCCCCCTGGCCATTGACGATGCGTCCGCCTTTCTCCAGCCGTACCGTCACCTCGCCCTGTGCGTCCGTACCGGTGGTGATGTTGTTCACTGAATAAAGCAACAGCTGGGCGCCCGTATCGAGCAGGGATTCGATGGCCTTGAGACTGGCATCGACCACGCCGCCACCGGAGGCGGTGCCGGTCAACTCCTCCTGATCGACACGGACAGTGACCCGGGCAGTCGGCACTTCGCCGGTCTCGGCACAGACCTTCAGCGAAACCAGGCGCACGCCTTCCTCCTCCGCCTCGCCGGCCGCATCGGTGATGAGCGCCTGCAGATCCTCGTCGAAGATATCATGCTTCTTGTCGGCCAGTTCCTTGAAGCGCGCAAAGGCATCGTTCAACTCCGCCTCGGAGACAAATTCGATGCCGAGCTCCTGCATGCGGGTCTTGAAGGCGTTGCGGCCCGAATGCTTGCCGAGCACCATGCGGTTGGCGGTCCAGCCCACATCCTCGGCGCGCATGATTTCGTAAGTCTCGCGATGCTTGAGGACACCGTCCTGATGGATACCCGACTCATGGGCGAAGGCATTGGCGCCGACGATGGCCTTGTTCGGCTGGACCGGAAAACCGGTGATGTTCGACACCAGCTTGGAACAGGCGACGATCTCCCGCGTGTCGATCGACACATGGCAGGGAAAGACATCCTTGCGGGTCGTGACCGCCATGACGATTTCCTCCAGTGCCGCATTGCCGGCACGCTCGCCGAGGCCGTTGATGGTGCATTCCACCTGACGCGCACCGTTGAGCACGGCGGACAGGGAATTGGCGACGGCCAGGCCGAGATCGTTGTGGCAGTGCACGGAAAACACGGCCTTGTCGGCGTTGGGAATGCGTTCGCGCAGGCGACGGATGGTCTGGCCGAACGGCTCCGGGAGGCTGTAGCCGACGGTATCCGGGATGTTCAGCGTGGTAGCGCCGGCATCGATGACGGCCTCGAGGATGCGACAGAGAAAATCCTCCTCGGAGCGGCCGGCGTCCTCGGGCGAGAACTCGATGTTGTCGGTGTACTGGCGGGCACGCTTGACGGCCCTGACGGCATTGTCGATCACCTGCTCCGGTGTCATCCGCAGCTTGAGCTGCATATGAATCGGCGAGGTGGCGATGAAGGTATGGATCCTCGACTGGGCCGCCTCCCGCAGGGCTTCGCCGGCGCGGTCGATGTCCTTGTCCAGCGCTCTGGCCAGGCCACAGACGACGCTGTCCCTGACGGTCCTGGCCACCGCCTGCACGCCCTCGAAATCGCCAGGGCTCGCCGCCGGAAAGCCGGCCTCGATGACATCCACGCGCAGCCTTTCGAGCGCCCTGGCGATACGGACCTTTTCGTCTCGGGTCATCGAAGCGCCGGGGCTCTGCTCACCGTCGCGCAAGGTGGTATCGAAAATGATGAGTTTGTCGCTCATGTTCTTGACCTCTCTGAATCTGAACTTGTCACTGGACAGGGATATGCGGGTTCTGCGGTGTGGGTGGTGAATGACTGCCCCTCAGGGCAGATTCAGTCCGGCAACCAGCAGGAGCGACAGGCTGATCGAAAGGCAGAGACGAGACTTCCGCGGGCCATCGTGGCCCTGGCGGTCAGGAACGGAAGCCGTGATCGGGAGGGGATGTGACATGGAATGGCACTATAAGCCGCGGGCCTGCGGGAGACAAGCGCCCCGTCAGGCGCGGCGCTCGGTGCGCATCCGGCGCCGGCGTACCAGCGTCAGCACCGGCCCCGAGATCGCATAGGTGGTGAACAGGGTGAACAGCACCAGCGGCGGGTTGGTGAAGAGGAAGGCGAACACCAGCATGATCAGGATGGCCCAGATGAAGGAAACCCGGCCATGCAGGTCGATATCCTTGAAGCTGTAGTAACGGAAATTGCTGACCATCAGGAGCCCGGTGGCGATCGCCAGCCCCAGTGCCGGATATCCGAGGTTCTCGGCGGAAATGCCGTGACTGACGCAGACCCAGACAAATCCCGCGAGGATGGCGGCCGC
Source organism: Methyloparacoccus sp. NF-16 (assembly GCF_056880625.1). NCBI lineage: Bacteria > Pseudomonadati > Pseudomonadota > Gammaproteobacteria > Methylococcales > Methylococcaceae > Methyloparacoccus > Methyloparacoccus sp. NF-16. The sequence goes on from NZ_CP174130.1 coordinate 2,120,819, forward strand.
CGAGGGACTCGGCAGTCCCTGGAAGTAGCGCTTGTCCTGGGTGGCAATCTGGGTGTTGAAGCGCGCCAGTCTCAGTGCCGCACCGGCGGCATGGACGAAGGCCGCCACCCAGCCGGCCTTGCCGAGGCTGGACAGAATCCAGGTGTAGAGAATGAGCGCTGGCGCGGCACCGAACGAGATCATGTCGGCCATGCTGTCGTATTCGGCCCCGAAGGCACTCTGCGTGTTGGTCAGCCGGGCCACCCGGCCATCCAGGCCATCGAGCACCATGGCGATGAAAATGGCGATGGCGGCCACCTCGTACTGGCCGTTCATGGCGGAGGTGATGCCGTAGAAACCGGCAAACAGCGCGGCGGTCGTGAACAGGTTCGGCAGCAGGTAGATGCCGCGACGACGGTTCTTGGTTTGCGGATGCTGTTCCATCATGATCCCGGTAAATGCGGTTGGGAAAACACGGCCCGGTCCCTGTCTTCGGGGTCCGGCACCGTGTCGCTACCCAGCAAGGCTAGCACGGGTACCGGAACGTCTGAATGACAAAGGGTGAGACATGCTCACCCCCTGTCGGCGCCTGCTAGCGGAACCGCATCAGTTCCGGGATTTGTCGACGATCTTGTTGGCCTTGATCCAGGGCATCATGGCGCGCAGACGCTCGCCGACCTCCTCGATCGGATGTTCACGGCCCAGGCGGCGTTTGGCCTTCAGGGTGGCGGCGCCGGCCTGGTTCTCGAGGATGAATTCACGGGCGAATTCACCGGTCTGGATCTCGCGCAGGATCTTCTTCATCTCCTGCTTGGTCTGCTCGGTAACGACGCGCGGACCGCGGGTCAAATCCCCGTACTCGGCCGTATTGGAGATGGAATAGCGCATGTTGGCGATGCCGCCCTCGTACATCAGGTCGACAATCAGCTTGAGTTCGTGCAGACATTCGAAATAAGCCATTTCGGGCGCGTAGCCGGCCTCAACCAGGGTTTCGAAACCAGCCTGAACCAGCGCGGTGGCGCCGCCGCAAAGTACTGCCTGCTCGCCGAACAGGTCGGTCTCGGTCTCCTCGCGGAACGTCGTCTCGATGATGCCGGTACGGCCGCCACCGATGGCGGAGGCATAGGACAGGGCCACTTCCTTCGCCTGGCCGGAGGCGTTCTGCGCGACCGCGATCAGATCCGGGATGCCGCCGCCCTTCACGTACTCGCTGCGCACGGTATGGCCAGGTGCCTTGGGCGCGATCATGATCACATCGAGATCGGCACGCGGCTGGATCTGGCCGAAATGGATGCAGAAGCCGTGGGCAAAGGCCAGTGCCCCGCCCTGCCTGATGTTGGGTTCGATCTGTTCGGAATAGAGCCTGGCCTGATGCTCGTCGGGCGCCAGGATCATGACCACGTCGGCCGACCTGACCGCGTCCTCGATCGAGGCAACCTCGAGCCCGGCGTTCTGGGCCTTGACCGCGGAAGCAGAGCCCGGACGCAGGGCCACCACGACGGAAACGCCGGAATCCTTGAGATTGAGGGCGTGCGCATGACCTTGCGAACCGTAGCCGACGATGGCCACTTTCTTGCTCCGGATGATGGAAAGGTCGGCGTCTTTGTCGTAATAGACCTGCATGGAATGTCCTCGGTGTTGAATGGGCTCGAAAGGTTTTGGGTTCAGGCGTGCAGCCCCCGCTCACCGCGGAGTATGCCCGTGGTGCCGGAACGCACGACCTCGATGATGTGATCCTCGCTGATGGCGCGCAGGAAGGCGTCCAGCTTGGATTTCTCGCCGGTGATCTCGACAACGTAGGTGCTGGAGGTCACGTCGAGGATGCTGCCGCGGAAGATGTCGCACAGGCGCTTGATCTCGTCGCGCATTGCGCCGGAGGCGCGCACCTTGACCATCATCAGCTCCCGCTCGATGTGGGAGGATTCGGAGATGTCGATCAGCTTCACCACGTCGATCAGCTTGTTCAGCTGCTTGGTGATCTGCTCGATGATGTCGGCGCTGCCGGAGGTCACCAGGGTCATGCGCGACATGGAGGCATCCTCGGTGGGCGCGACGGTCAGGGTCTCGATGTTGTAGCCGCGGGCCGAGAACAGGCCGGCCACGCGCGACAGGGCGCCCGCCTCATTCTCGATGAGGATGGAGATGATGTGACGCTTCATGCCAGTTCCCGGTCAACGCTGACGCCGGGCGCCATCCTCATTTCATGGTGGGCCTTGCCGGCCTCGATCATCGGATAGACGTTCTCGCTCGGGTCGGTCAGAAAATCCATGAACACGGTGCGATCCTTGAGTTTGAAGGCCTCTTCCAGCGCCAGCCGCACATCGGCCGGCTTCTCGATGCGCATGCCGACATGGCCGTAGGCCTCGGCCAGCCTGACGAAATCGGGGATGGTTTCCAGATAGGAATGGGAATAGCGGCTCTCGTAGGAAAATTCCTGCCACTGGCGAACCATGCCCATGTAGCCGTTGTTGAGGTTGATGACCTTGATGCCGGTCCGGTACTGGAGTGCCGTGGCCAGCTCCTGGATGCACATCTGGATGCTCGCCTCACCGGTGATACAGGCTACGTCGGCGTGCGGATGAGCCAGCTTGACCCCGATCGCCGCCGGCAGGCCGAAACCCATGGTGCCCAGCCCACCGGAATTGATCCAGCGACGCGGCTGGTCGAACTTGTAGAACTGTGCCGCCCACATCTGGTGCTGGCCGACATCCGAGGTGATGAAGGCCTGGCCTCGGGTCACGGCCCACAGTTCCTCGATGACGAACTGCGGCTTGATGCGGTCGCTGCCACGGTCGAAGGCGAGACAGTTCACGGACCGCCAGCGCTCGATGCGCTCCCACCAGGCAGCCAGGGCCTGGGCATCGGGCCTGGCCGGGCTGGACGCCAGCATCTCGATCATGTCGTCCATCACCGGGCCGACCTCGCCAACGATCGGCACGTCCACCTTGACCGTCTTGGAGATCGATGCCGGGTCGACATCGACATGGATGATCCTGGCATGCGGACAGAATTGCGCCAGCTTGCCGGTTACGCGATCGTCGAAACGGGCGCCGATCGCCAGCAGCACGTCGCACTCGTGCATGCCCATGTTGGCTTCGTAGGTACCATGCATGCCCAGCATGCCGACGAACTGGGAATCCGTGGCCGGATACGCGCCGAGCCCCATCAGGGTATTGGTGATCGGGAAGCCCAGCAGCCGGGTCAGCTTCACCAGCGAGGCCGCAGCGTTGCCGATGACCACCCCGCCGCCGGTATAGATCATCGGCCGTTTGGCGCTCAGCAGCAGGTCGACCGCTTTCCTGACCTGCCAGCGGTGTCCGCGCACCTGCGGATTGTAGGAGCGGATGGATACCGTCTCCGGGTAGGCATAAGGGATCTTGATGTTGGGGTCGGTAATATCCTTGGGGATATCGACGACGACAGGTCCCGGCCGGCCGGTGGTGGCGATGTAGAAGGCCTTCTTGATGGTTTCCGCCAGCTTGGCGAGGTCCTTGACCAGGAAGTTGTGCTTGACGCAGGGCCGGGTGATACCGATGGTGTCACACTCCTGGAAGGCATCGCTGCCGATGACCGGCGTCGGCACCTGGCCGGTCAGGATCACCATGGGGATGGAGTCCATGAAGGCAGTCGCGATGCCGGTGACGGCATTGGTGGCGCCGGGCCCCGAGGTCACCAGCACGACGCCGGGCTTGCCGGTCGAGCGCGCATACCCATCGGCCGCGTGGGTCGCGCCCTGCTCGTGGCGCACCAGGATATGCTTGACATCCTCCTGCTTGAACAGGGCATCGTAGATGTGGAGCACGGAGCCGCCGGGATAGCCGAAAATGTACTCCACCCCCTCGTCCTTCAGACATCGGACAACGATTTCAGCGCCGCTGAGCTCCACGAACTTCACCCTGCCATAAAGATTCAGGGCGCTGGATCGCGCCCTGAGCGGATAAAAAGGTTGACTAACTTACTAGGACTTGATTACACCGTCAAGGCGGACGAGGCGACCGCCGACCCTGATGACGCCGCCGGCGACGAGCAGGCCCGGGTGACGGGAATGCCTCACTTCTGCTGTCGCCAGCGGTAGTGAATCTGGCCGTCGTCACAGCGCCAGCCGCCGCGGTTGCTGCCACCCGTCTCGCCCACGGACTGACAATGATGGTCCTGCACGAATTTTTGCCAGTCGTCCTCGCCCTCCGGGGCGGAAAGGATGAGATAGCCCACGGTGGCGGCAGCAAGGCCAAGGGCGGAGAAGGCGGCGGTCTCGATCGGTTTCATGGGCGACTCCTGATTGCGTGATTGCGCAGGATGTTTCTTGTTGTACGTCCTGTTCCCGACCGGCTCTCCGGCACACGGTCACACCGATCGGTTGCCACTACGACCCCCGATCGTCCGCTCCGGTTCATTGGCACGCCGGGCTTGCAGCGCTACAGACAGCCGGGCGGCTTCGGCAGCCCCGCCACCAGACAGGCATGCCGGACCGGGCTGCCGGCAAACAGGCCATTGAGATAGCGGGAATTGCCGCGCTCAGGACCCAGCGCGCGCTCCACCGCCTTCACGAACATGCGGTTATTGGGCAGATGACGAAACTGCCGGTGATAGTCGCGGAGGAAATGGACGATCTCCCAGTGGGCATCGGTCAGCACCAGGGGAATGCGAGCCGCCAGCCCTGCCGCGACGCCCTCGTTCCAGTCATCTGCATCCTGCAGAAACCCGTCCGCCGTGACGCGGGGCATCGCCGATGGTGCAGCCTCCGTCATGTGCCGCCAAGACCTGCCGGCGGCTGGGCCCCGAGCCCGGCGGTCGCGCTGCCAGGGGCGCCGTTCCAGCCGAAGACGACATCGTATCGCGCGATCAAGGCCGGCACTTGCGATTCGGGAATGGCGATCAACCCCGCCCCGGACGCCAGGGTCGGGTCGGCCAGGCCGGTCGATGACGCCTGGGCGGCCCAGATACCCTCCAGGCCATACAGCGACAGGACCTCGATCAGCCGGCTACCGGACAGGGCATCGCCATCCCCGGCCGCCGCCAGCATCCGCCTGCCATCGCCGATGAACAGCACGCCAACCGGCTGGTCGAAAGCGGCGAAGGTCAGCACCTGATCCAGCCATTCCTGTCCCGCCATACCTTCCAGCGATCGCGCCAGGACGAACAGAAAGCGCTTCGTCCTCACGTCCAGGCATCCGCATCGAAGACCAGCACCCGATCAGCCTTCAGGCAGGCATCGACCCAGGCTCCCAGGCCACCCGGCACGAAACCCTCCCGAATCACGGCGTCCCTGCCTTGACCGCAAGCGGGATCGTAAAGCCCTCGCCGCTCGGCGGCAGCCGTGCAGAACACCAGTTCCAGACCGGCCTCCCGCCCGAGCCGCGACCAGTCGGCCCCCGCCACGTTCGCGGTATCGCCGGCGAATGCATGGCGGACGCCATCCTGGTAGAAAAAGATCCGCACGATCTCGTCCCCCGACGCGATGGCGGTCTTGATAAACTGGACTCCCTGTTCGGTGGCCCGACCCTCCAGGGGGCCCGCATTGATCTGAACGGCGTATTTCATGGCAACGTTGGGTTTGGAATGGGCTTGAACAACCCCCATTTCTCCGGGTGATATCCCCCCTGCACCGAGGCCTTGTCCATCTTGAAACGATTTGTCACAACGGCGCTGGCCACCCCGCTCTTGACCGCGCTGGCCACGGCAGCGGCGCCGGCCGTCCGCGCGGAGATGCCCGACATCCAGCTGCCGGATATCGGCGATCCGACCGGGACGCTGATGACCGCCCAGCAGGAGGGAGAATTGGGCGCGGCCTTCTATCGCAGCCTGCACGCAAGGATGCAGATCAACAACGACCCCGAGGTATGGGATTACATCCAGTCGCTGGGTTCCCGCCTGACCGCCAACAGCGATACGCCCAGCCAGAATTTCACCTTCTTCGTCGTCAATGAGCCAGTCATCAACGCCTTTGCAGGTCCCGGCGGCTACATCGGCGTCAACTCGGGCCTGATCCTGCTTTCAGAACAGGAAAGCGAACTGGCCTCGGTACTGGCACACGAAATCTCGCACGTCACCCAGCGCCATCTGTTCCAGACCTTTCAGGCGGCCAGCCGCATGTCCATCCCCACAGCGCTGGCCATGCTCGGCGCCGCCCTCATCGGCGCGCAAGGCGGCGGCAATGCGGCCATAGCCGCGATGATGGCGGCCCAGGGCATGAGCCAGCAGTATCAGATCAACTTCACCCGCGACAACGAGGTCGAGGCGGATCGCGTCGGCATGCAGATTCTCTCCAAATCGGAATTCGATCCGCGGGCGATGCCGGAATTCTTCGAACGAATGCAGCAATCGACCCGTTTCGCCGGCAACCGCATCCCGGAATTCCTGCTGACGCACCCGGTCACCGTGGCGCGCATCTCCGACACCCGCGACCGTGCCGAACAATTCGCCTATCGGCAGTACCCGGACTCCCTGCCCTACCAGGTCATCCGCGCCAAGCTGCGCGTACAGACCGCGCCCAGCCCACGCAATGCGCTCGACTACTTCACCACCATGCAGACGCGCGGTACCGGCCAGCAGCAGGACATCATGGCCTACGGCCTGGCCCTGGCACAATCCCGGCTCGGACAGACCGAAAGAGCCAGGACAACACTGCAGCGCCTCGTCAGAACCTACCCGCATCAATCGCAGTTCATGAACGCGCTGGCGGAAACCGAAATGGACGCCAAGCAGTTCGGCAAGGCAGCGGAGCTGTACGAACTCGCCCTGCAGCGTTTCCCGGACAACCAGGCGATGACCCTGAACTATGTCCGCGCCCTGCTGAACACCGGGCAGACCGCCAAGGCACGGACGGTGCTGCACGATCTCATCAAGCATCATCCGCCGACGCCGGACATCTACGAACTGATGGCGGAAGCCTACAGCAAGCTGGGCAACGAGGGTGAGTCGCACCGCTACTATGCCGAGGGCTACTATCTGCTGGGCCAGACCAAGTCGGCCATCCTGCAGATGCAGCTGGCCAAGCGCGCGGCGGGCGGCAACTTCTATCTCAATTCGGTGATCGACGAACGCGTGACCCAATGGCAGGCCGAAGAGGCGGCGCAGAAAGAGCGCTGATTCAGCCCAGCCCCACGATCCCGCGCTCGATCTCCCCCTGCTTGCGCAGCTCGCGCTTCATGATCTTGCCGGCCGCGTTCTTCGGCAATTCATCCAGCACCACGAAGCGACGGGGAACCTGATGGCGCCCCAGCCAGGCGCGGCAATGCTCGCGAAGGGCCTTCTCGCTGCCGGCACCGGAAGGGTCCAGCGCTACGTACGCCACCGGTACCTCGCCATGCAGCGCATGCGGCTCGCCGACCACGGCAGCTTCGCGCAATCCCGGGTAGCGGTAGAGCACCTCCTCGACCATCCGGGGGTAGACATTCATGCCGTTGACGATGATGAGATCCTTCTTGCGGTCGACGATGCTGAAATAACCGTCCGCATCGCGCATCCCGAGATCCCCGGTCAGGAGCCAGCCATCGCGGAAGACCTCGGCGGTGGCTTCCGGCTGGTTCCAGTAGCCTTTCATCACATTGGGCCCGCGCACGGCGATTTCGCCGACCTCGCCATCCGGCAAGGTCCGGCCGGCATCGTCGACGATCCGCATTTCCACCTCCGGTACCGGCAAGCCCACCGTACCCGGCTTGGCCAGCCCGTCGATGGGATTGACGCAGGTCACCGGCGAACACTCGGTCGGGCCGTCGCCCTCGTAAAGGCGGATACCGAAGCGAGCCTCGAACTGGTTCAGGGTCTGGACCGGCATGGCCGCCCCGCCAACGATACCGAAACGCAGCGAGCGCAACTGGCTGATCCGCTCCTCGCGCAGCCGCAGCAGGACGGCATACATGCTGGGCACGCCAAGAAAGATGCTGGCCCGGTGCCGCGCGATGGCTTCCGCCACCGCCTCGGGCTCGAACCGCGCCATGGGAATCAGGGCGCAACCGCTGGCAAGCGGCGTCAGCATGCCGACGGTGGCCGCGAAGGCATGGAACATCGGCAGCACCACCAGCACCCGGTCCAGCCCGGGCCGCCATTTCATGGCATGCCGCACGCTCCGGACGTTGGCAACCAGATTGGCGTGCGTGAGCATGGCGCCCTTGGGAAAACCGGTCGTCCCCGAGGTATAGAGGATGGCGGCCAGATGCTCCCGTGCCTCGATGGTCGGCGATGGCGGAACGCCCGCCGGCGCGTCGGCCAGTTCGCCCAGGGCGACGCGCGGATCCGCTGCCGGCACGATGCGGGCCGCCCAGCGCAGCATGCCCGCCTGTCCGGCCAGATCCCGGACCTTCTCCGCCAGTGCCTCGTGAAACACCAGGCCCCTGGCTCCCGAATCGTTGAGGATGTGCAGGATTTCGGGGCGATTGATGAGCAGGTTGATGGGCACAACCGTGGCACCCGCCAGGAGAATGCCGGCATAGACGATGGCGAACTCGGCGCCATTCGGCGCGTACAGCGCCACCCGATCGCCCGGCTCGATGCCTCTTGCCGCAAGGCCGGCGGCGATATCGCCCGCCAGGCGGTGGAATCGACGGTGATCGATGACGCCGGCATCGGTCAGGATGGCGGGAACCTGGGCATAGGTCTCCGCGCTCTCGCGCAGCAGGTCGATCAGGCTGGTCATGATGTCAGCGCGGCGGATGGAGACCTCACAGACAGCCAGCCCCCCACCCGCCGCCAGTTCGCTGCCGATTCGGATCAGTTGATGACGTTGTGGCCGCGGTTGCGCATGCAGTTGATGAAGGCACGCTTGTAGGCCTCGTCGCCGCTGACACCCGTGTAAGTGCCGCCACCGAGCCCCCCCGCCGCCGCACCGATGGCGGCGCCGCCGCCGGGATTGCCGGCTACCGCGCCGATGGCGGCCCCTGTTGCCGCGCCGAGCAGACCACCGGCGACGGCACCCTTGGCCGTCTCGGTGCCGGGGGAACCGGCCTCCTTGGCCAGCATCTTGCACTCCTCCGTATCCTGGGGAATTCTTGCCGCATTGGGGTCGTTGTGGCTGTCCGTCACCGGCTGCCAGCCGGTGTAGGTCGCACAGCCCGCCGTCATCGCCAAAGCCAGCGTCAGAAAAGCGGTTTTGTTCAGCATTCGGTGTCTCCGGGTCGTTCAGGGTCTGTCGGGTTGAGAGCTTGCCGCCACGGGCGAGCCAGGCACGCCGCTGGAATCCGCGGTCATCGGCAAGCGACTGGGTTGCGTCCCCGGGCTAGCCGCGCCGATGGCGGATCGCAGGTAGCCGGGAGAGCCGGCGTTGCGGCTGCTGCGCGCGCCTGCATCAACCCAGCAGGGCCTCGCCCTGTGCCAGACGCGGCAGCGATCCATTCAGCCCCATAGCATAGCTCATGGCCAGTTTCTTCGCGGGCCTCAGCCGTTCGGCGAGGCCCAGGCCAAGGTTCCGGACCAGTCGCAACGGCAGGTGCCGGTTGCCGAAGGCCCGGTAAAAGCCGTCCATGACCGTCATCATCAGCAGATTGTTGCTGCGCCGCATGCGCTCATAACGGGCCAGCACCGCCTCGGATGCCCAGTCCTCCTGCTTGCGCTGGGCCGAGATCAGCACTTCCGCCAGTGCGGCGGCATCCAGCAAGCCGATGTTGACTCCCTGCCCGGCCAAGGGGTGGATCATGTGGGCCGCATCGCCGATCAGAGCGACGCCCGGCTTGATGTAGCGCAACGCATGCTGCCGACGCAGGGGAAAACTGCCGCGCGCGGTGATGGCCCGGATCTGGCCCAGGCACGGCGGGAAAGCGGCCAGCAGCTCGGCCAGCAGCTCGGCGTCGGGCAGACCCTTGAGGCGCTGGACCTCCTCCGGACGGTGATACCAGACCAGCGAGGCATGCGGGCCGCTCAGGGGCAGCAGCGCCTGCGGGCCAACCGGGGTGAAACGCTGCCAGGTGATGTCCTGTTGCGCGGCAGCGGTGTCGACGGTAAGCACCAGGGCGTGCTGCTCGTAATCCCAGCCGCTCACACCCATGCCGGCAGCCTGCCGGACCCGGGAAAAACCGCCATCGGCGGCGACCAGCAGGCGGGTCCTGAGCACACGTCCATCGTCCAGTTCCACCTCGGAGCCGTGCGGCTGATAGCGGATCGCCCGGGTCTTCACGGGCGACAGCAGGCTGACGTTGTCGAAGTCCCGCAGGCGATCCAGTACCGCGAGCTGGATCACGCGGTTCTCGACGATATGCCCCAGCACCGGCTCGTTGATTTCCTCGCTGCGGAACTCGACATCGCCGGCATCCTCCCAGACACGCATGCGGCGGTACGGACACAAGCGGCGCGATGCGATGCCATCCCAGGCACCGATTGTCCTGAGGATATTGGCGGAGGCGACACTGACCGCCGATACCCGGAGGTCATGCGGCTGTTCGGGCGAAAAGGGCCTGGGCGGCGCGTCCTCCAGCACGGCAACCCGCAGCCCGCTGCCGCCCAGCGCGCAGCCCAGCGTCCCGCCGACCATGCCACCCCCGACAATCAGGACATCGTAATCTTCGTTCATGCTTACCCCCGTTGCTCTGGGAAGGGATTATCCCGTATCGAGGAGGGAATGCCCAAGACACGACGTGTCCCGCGTGCGATGAACCGGGCGCTACGGGAATCCTGACCCTTCCGCCACCGCCGGATCAGGGTGGCAGGACAGGAGCAAGCGGCCGGCGCATGGCCCGGCAACCGCGCCATCCCGGCCGGACTCTTTCTCAATCGGCCAATGTTGGCTACCATCACGACGATTCCACCGGACGGCGATGCACCGTGCCCACACCGCCGCAACACGCCCGCCCCCCCCTACCGACAGGACTCGCACGATGAAATACGGCGCTTTGACCTTGATGCTGGCAACGAGCCTGCTCCTCTCCGGCTGCAACACCTGGAGCGGCTTCGGCCAAGACCTGCAGAAGGTCGGCCAGAAGGTTCAGCAGCAGGGCGACAAAGTCAAGCATTGAGATTCGCCGGTCATCCCGGCCTGCGCCCAGCCGACACGCCGGACCGGACCTGAATCCCGTTACCCCTCCGCCTGCCCGGACCGCGTCGCTGTCCGCTTCATCCCGGGCAGCGCGCCTTGCCGGCCGGCAAGGACAGGCTCAGACGGCGTTTTCGTCCTCGACCATGTTGGTCGCCACCAGTCCCGCGAAGGCGCAGAGAAAGCCGTTGATCATCAGCCAGAACGGCAGGGTCTCGAGACCGAAGAACTTCGCCCCCGTCACGATCGCCCACAGCATCGCCATCAAGGCCGTCAGCACCGTGCTGACGGCACCGACGATGCCGCCGTGAGCAAAACCATGGTGACCGGCCTTCCTGGCGGCGACAAAACCCGATACCAGGCATGTCGCCAATCCCAGCAGCTGGTTCAAACCATAGAGCAAACCCTGATAATCTCCCGTGGCGGCCCGCTCACCGATCAGCGCCGGCAGCAGGATCACGTGCACCACATAGAGCCCCAGAAAGATCGCGATACCCCAGATGAGGGCTTTGCCTTCGATGACCATGTGTTATCTCGATGTTTAACGGCGGTTGGCGACAATGGGCAGACATCGGACCAATAGGCCAATCCCATCCCCGGCCCGACCGTTGAAAATGCGCCTGCGGTTAGACGGGCCAGGGCTGAAAAATTCCTGATACCGGCATATCCCGCATGAAATCACTGATGTATCGCCAGGCCCGCTGGTGCGCCACGCACCCTGGCGGGGTGCTTCTGGTCGCCGCCCTCCTGTCATTGCTGGCGATCGTAGCGGCGGCGCGACTGCCCGTCCACACCTCCCGCCAGGCCCTGCTGCCCCAGGACACCGACGTCGCCCGACGCCTGAGCACTTTCCTGGGCAAGTTCGGCGCGGCCTCCGACCTGATGATCGCCATCGAGGGAGCCCCACGTGCCGAGCTCGAATCCTACGCCACGGAACTCGCCAGGCGGCTCAACCAGCAGCCGGAAATCGCCTACGCCACCGAGCGCCTGGATACCGATTTCTTCGCCCGCCACGCCTACCTGCTCGCCCCGCGCACCGCGCTGACCCGCCTCGAACAGGGGTTGTCACTGGCCGCCGACGCGCCATCGGTGCCGCTGGACAGCATGCTGGCGGCAGCCGGGGACACACTCGCGGCCGTGCCCTCCGGACCGGGCCTCGACTTGCAGCGGATGACCACCACCATCCGCGCCGCCGATGCCCTGCTGGCCGAATGGCAGCGCTGGCTGGGCGCATCGCAGCCAGCCGACACCGTGGACTGGAGCGGCCTGCTGTCGGCGGTCGGCGCCAGGGAGCTAGGCAACGGCTACTTCGCCTCGCACAACGGGCAAATGCTGGTGGTCTTCGTCCATCCGCGGGATGCCTCGGAAGCCTTCGAGACGCTGCAGCCCTTCAACGAGCGGGTCCGCAGCGTGGCCGGGGGGCTTGCCCGCGAGTACCAGGCCAGCGGACGACCCGCGCCCTCATTCGTCCTGACCGGCATGCCGGCGATCGAGTACGAGGAGTATCTCGACATCGGGCGGGACATCAAGCTGGTCATCTGGACGGCGGCGGGCCTGATCGCCGCGCTGATCCTCCTGGTGGTGCGGAGCATCCGCTGGGCACTGGCCATCTTCATTCCCATGGGTCTGGGCGCGCTGTGGAGCCTGGCGCTGGCCCTGCTAACCGTCGGCCACCTGAGCATCATCACGTCCAGCTTCCTGGCGATCCTGTTTGGACTGGGTGCGGACTACGGCATTTTCACCTCCTCGCAGATCGCCGAAGCCCGCCGTGCCGGCAAGCCCCTGATCGAGGCCATCGGCACGGGAATCGCCGGCTCCTTCTCCGCCGTCATGACGGCGGGCGGCGCTTCGCTGCTGATATTCGGTGCGCTGGCCACCGTCGAGTTCCCGGGCTTCGCCGAGCTGGGCCGGGTCGCGGCAGGCGGGGTACTGCTGATCCTGCTTGGTACCTGGCTGGTTCAGCCTGCCGTCTATGCCCTGTTCCCGCCCCGCCTGGCGGTGCCCCCCACGCCGGCCGGCCCCCGGCCAAGGCCCGGCCGCCGCGGTGCCTTCGCCCGTTCGCTGGCCTGGCTCTGGGTGGGACTTGCGCTGGCAACCGCCTGGATCGGCATCCGGGCCGGCCTGGCCATTCCCTTCGACTACGACGTGCTGTCGCTGCTGCCGGCCGATTCCACCGCCGCCCAGTACCAGCGGCGCATGGCCAGCGAAACCGACTATCAGTCCGAGGTCATCATCTTCACCGCCAGCAACCTGGACGACATGCGCCGGATCACCGCCGGCGCCAGCGCGCTGCCGACGATCGCCCGCGTGCAGTCGATCACGCAGCTGTTCCCGGAAGACGCGACGGAACGCGTCGTCAGCGCCAAGACCATCGGCCGGGCAGCGCAAGCGCCCGGCCTGCAGCGGCAGTTGGATCTCCTCGACCGGCAGGGCCTGGACGAGCCGACCTTCAGCCGCCTGCGCACGGTGCTGGAAAAGGCCCAGACCAGGATCGAGGAAGGCCAGGAACAGGCCTTCTCGGCCGGCCATGAGACGCTGGTGCACGAGCTCGAATCGCTGCGCACGCGGCTGGAATCCCTGCGCGCCAGTCTCGCGGCCAACCCCGCGCAGGCCCGCGACCGATCCGAACGCTTCCTGCGCGCCCTGGTGGGCGAGGCCCGGCGCGGTCGCGAGCAGCTTGCCGGCTGGGATTCGGCCCGGGCGCTGTCACCCGGCGATTTGCCGCCCAACCTGCGGGATCGCTTCGTGGCGCCGGACGGCACCCTGGCCGCCTACGCCTTCCCCGCCGAGAGCGTCTACGACTGGGATTATCTGGAGCGCCTGGTTCGCGAGGTGTACGCCGTCTCGCCCGAGGCCACCGGCTTTCCGACCACCCATGAGGCCTTCTCCAGGGCCGTGGTCGAGAGCTTCGGCCAGGGAACCCTGCTGGCCATCGCCGTCTGCCTGGCCTGGCTGCTGCTGATCCTGCGCAGCCTGCGCGGCTTCGTGCTGGCCTCCCTGCCCCTGGTCATCGGCGGCGGCTGGATGCTCGGACTGATGGCGCTGCTGGGCCTTCGCTACAATTACGCCAACATCATCGCCCTGCCGCTGGTGATCGCGCTGGCGGTCGATTACGGCGTCTGGTTCAGCCACCGCTGGCGGGCGCTCCGGCAAGCCGGCCCCCTGGCCGTGACCCTGGATGCCGGCAACGTCATCGCGCTGGCCGCCGGCACCGAACTCGCCGGTCTCGGCGCCATCACCCTGGCCAGCTACCGCGGCGTATCGGGCCTGGGTATGGACATCACGCTCGGACTGCTATCCTGTCTGGCGGCAACCCTCCTGGTGGCGCCGGCCATCGGGCAATTGATCGATCCGACCGGAAAACCGTGAACAGCACATTGATATCCTCTCTCCGCCTGCTGGCCGCCGGGCTGGCGCTGGCAATCGCGACATCCGCCGCTCTGTCGGCGCCTGCCCCCATCCTGGTCTGCTACCCCGGTGGTCCGGTCAGCGAAGCGGAAGCCAATACCGCCATGGCATCGATGCTGCGGGTCGTGGAGCGTATCGGCCAATGGCCGGCCAACAGCTTCACCAGCAGCTTCACGACGGCAGCGGACACCTGCCGCAGTCAGCTGGATCAGCTGAAGCCGGCCTTTGCCATCACCTCGCTGGGGCTTTTCCTGGAACAGCGCGACGCCCACCATCTGGTTCCCGTGGCCCAGCCACGCATGAAGGGCGCGACCTCGGAGCGCTACCGCCTGCTGGTGCAGAAGGGCAAATATGGCCGCCTCGACGAGCTCAAGGGCAAGGCCATCGGCGGCACGGTGCTGGAGGAACCCGACTTCCTCCAGCGGATCGTTTTCGCCGGCAAGCTCGATCCCCGCTCGGCCTTCGAACTCAAGCCATCGCGCCAGGCCATCCGGGCGCTGCGTGCCCTGGACAAGGGTGAACTGGATGCGGTGCTGGTAAACGGCCAGCAGTTCGCGGCCCTCGGCTCGCTGCCGCTGCAGAATCCCATGGAAGCCATCTACACCTCCGGCGACATCCCGCTCATGGGCATGGTCGCCGATAGCCAGGCCAGCTCCGCCAGCGAGCGCGAGCGCTTCGCCCGCGCCCTGCAAGGGATGTGTGGAGACAGCGAGGGCAAGAAACTGTGCGAGCTGTTCGGCATCGAGGCCTTCGTCCCGGCCAGCCCCGGCGCGATCGAGCCGATGATCACCCTATGGAAACAGGAAAGATAGGTCGTGCGATCGCTCCCCATCAGCCTGCTCGCCGCAGCACTCCTCATCGGCGGCTGCGCCAGCCTGCCGGATCAATGGGTACGCTTCCCGGGACTTTCGGACTGCCCGGAGACATCGCCGCCGAGCCTGCTCGCGAATGGCGACCGGTTCGGACCCGGCAGCTCGACCCACAGCCTGCAGTGCGCCCTCAGCGTTGCGCGTAACAGCAACGCGCCGGAGGTGCAGCGCTCCGCCCTGCCAAGCCGGCTGGCCCTGCATCTGGCGGAGCGCGAGCCGGACAGCGCCCGCAAGGAGGCGCTGGCCCGTGAAGGCGTGCAGTGGGCGGAGCAGGCGCTCCGTCAGGGCGCCGAACGGGATGGCGCGGTTCATTACTATCTGGCGGCCAACCTCGGCCTGGCGGTCCACCAGCACCCCCTGCAGGCCGCCGACAGCGTCTCCCGGCTGGAGCAGGAACTGCAGACGGCCGTCCGCCTCTCTCCGGGTGTCGACGATGGCGGCCCCCTGCGGCTGCTGGGCATGCTGTATCTGAAGGCACCTTCCTGGCCGACGGGCATCGGCGATGGAGACAAGGCGCTGGGGTGGTTGCAGAAGGCGGTCGACCAATACCCGCAGCATCCACTCAACCACCTGTTCCATGCCGAGGCGCTGTGGGAGGTCGACGAGAAAGGTGACGCGGCCAGGTCCGCGCTGGAAGAAGGACTCAGGCAGCTGCGCTCAGGGCCGTGGGGTTACAACAAGACCATCTGGGGCAAGGAGTTCTCGCAAGTCGCGCAGGAACTGGACACCCCGCTGCGCTGACTCCTGCCACAAACATCCCCGCCATCGACATATCGTGAGCACGCAACCGAACACCCCCATCCTGGCCGAAGCGGCCACCCGCAAGGCCGTCGGCTACCTGTTGGGGCTCCAGAAGGAAAGCGGCGACTGGGAAGGCGAAATGGTCTGGTGCACCATGATCCTCGCCCAGGCGGTGATCGTCCGCACGCTCGTTGGCCGCCCCTATCACGAGGCGGAACGCCAGCAGATCATCCGGCATTTCGCGGTCAATCAGGCCGACGACGGCTCCTGGGGCATGCACCCCGAGTCGCCCGGTTATGTCTTCTTCACCACGCTGGCGTACATCGCCCTGAGATTGCTGGACGTGCCGGCCAGCGACCCCCGGCTGGCCCGTGCCCGGGCCTGGCTGCACCGGCAACCGGGTGGCGTGAAGGGGATTCCGACCTGGGGCAAGTTCTGGCTGGCCATGCTGGGCCTCTACGAATACACCGGGCTCAACGCCATTCCGCCGGAGCTGTTCCTGCTCCCGCGATGGCTACCCTTCCACCCCAGCCGGTTCTATTGTCATACACGACTCATCTACCTTGGCCTGGCCTACCTTGCCGGCCGCCGCTACCGGGCCGATCTGCCGCCGGCGCTGATCGAGGAGTTGCGGAAAGAACTCTACGACGAGCCCTATGACACCATCGACTTCGCCGGCCTGCGCCACACCCTGGCGCCGGGCGATGTCCATGTCCCGATCAGCCCCCTGCTGCGGCGCATCTATGATCTGCTGGCGCTGTTCGAACGCTGGCACAGCCCGCGGCTGAGAGAAAAAGCCTTGGCGGCCTGTTTCGACCGCATCCTCTATGAGCAGCGCAGCACCCGATATCAGGGCATTTCTCCGGTGAACAGCCTGCTCAATACCCTGGCCATCTTCGTCGAGGACCCCCGGCATCCCGACCTGGAACCCAGCCTGGCGGGCGTCGAGGCGTGGCGCTGGGAAGACCCGGCGGAGGGTCTGCGCTATGTCGGCGCCCGCTCGAACACCTGGGACACCGGCTTTGTCCTGCAGGCGCTGGCCAATCTCCGGCAGACCGATGACGACACCCGCACGGCGGTCGGCAAGGCGCTGCGCTTCCTCGAACGCGCCCAGCTGACGGAGGAGCTGCCCAACCCCGCCGACCACTGGCGGGATCCCGCGCTGGGTGGCTGGTGTTTTTCCGACGGCCAGCACCGCTGGCCGGTCAGCGACTGTACCGCCGAGGCCGTCTGCGGCATTCTCGCCGCCGCCGAACACCCTGAACTGCGAGCCATACCCACGCTGGATGTCGAGCGCCTGACGCAGGCCATCCGCTTCATCCTGTCCCGGCAGAATGCCGACGGCGGCTTCGGCACCTACGAGCGCCGCCGGGCCGGCAAGCTCATGGAGCTGGTCAACCCGTCCGAGATGTTCGGACAATGCATGACCGAACTCTCCTATCTCGAATGCACGGCCTCCTCCCTCGCCGCGCTCTGCCACTATCGCCGGCATTACCCCGACTTCCCCGGCGGCGAGATCGACCGTGCGATCCCGCGGGCCATCGCGCTGCTGCGCAAGGGCCAGCTGCCGGACGGCGCCTGGCCGGGGTTCTGGGGCATCAACTACACCTATGCGATCTTCCATGTGGCAAAAGGTCTGCGCCTGGCCGGCATGCCGGCCACCGACCCTGCCCTGGTCCGGGCTGCCGCCTGGCTGAAGGACAAGCAGCGCCCCGATGGCGGCTGGAGCGAGCATTACAGCAGCTGTCTCGATGGCCAGTACCGGGAACATCCGGAAACCCAGGTGGTCATGTCCAGCTGGGCGATCCTGGCCCTGCTGGAAATCCTGCCGCCTCAGGACAGCACCATCGAGCGTGGCATCTTGTGGCTTATGCAACAACAGCAGGCGGACGGAGGCTGGCGACAGCAAGCCGTGAATGGGGTTTTCTTCGGCGCGGCGATGCTCGACTACCGCCTTTACCATACTTATTTTCCGGTTTGGGCCCTGACACGATATACTTGTGCTGTAAATACACGACAAAGTTGCCCACAAGCCACAGCTGTTGCATGATGATCCCGGATAGTCTGGCCAGTGGCTCATCCACAAGCCCATGCGGCACGCAATGGACGCGTTGCCGGGCTCGCCCAACAATCTTCCGCCAGACCTGCCAAGCCTGAACTTATGACGGGTAATTCCGAGTTGACGATGGAAACACACGCGATGAATCATCTGGACACCGACGTCCTTATCGCCGGGGGCGGCGTGGCTGGTGCTGCCGCTGCCGCGGCCCTCTCGCCACTGGGCTTGCGCATACTGATCGTCGAACCCAAGCTCTCCCATGGCCGGCGCCTGGCCGGCGAGTTGATTCACCCGCCCGGCATCGATGCGCTCAAGCAGCTGGGCCTGCTCGAGAACGATGCCAATATCGGCGCCGATATCGGTGGGTTCGCCATCTTCCCCTACCAGCCGGATCACGAAGTCCAGGAGTCGGAATCGGTCATCCTGCCCTACAGCGAAGTGGATGGCCTGACCCATGGCGGTATGGCCATCGAACACCAGGCCCTGAAAAACCATCTGCTGGAGAAGGTGAAGCACTTTTCCGGCGTCGATGTCTGGCTCGGGGGGCGGGTTTCCTCGATCGAGCAGAACGAAGGCGAGGACGATTATGCCGCCATCGTCACCACCGATACCGGGACAACCCGCATCCGGGCGCGACTCATCATCGGTGCCGACGGACCGATGTCGCAGGTACGGAAGCTGACCGGCATTCCACACGAGACACATCGCTACTCGGGCATGATGGGCGTCGAAGTGGACGACACCCACCTGCCCAATCCCGGCTATGGAAACATCTTCCTGAATCCGCTGGGCATCTCCTATGCCTACAGCGTCAGCACAGGCCGTGCCCGGGTGATGTTCGAGATCCTGCGCGGGGATAATTCCAAGGAATCCATCCGCGAGCATCTCAAGTTTTTCCCGGCGGCCTTCCGCGAGGACATCGAGGCAGCCATGGCCCAGGACAAGCCGATGGCCGCCGCCAACTACCGCATCGTGCCGCAGAGCAGCGTCAAGGCCAACATCGCGCTGCTGGGTGACGCCCGCGGCTGCTGCCATCCGCTGACGGCATCGGGGATTACCACGGCGGTCAAGGATGCCCTGAGCCTGCGGGACGCCCTGGTCGAGACCCGCTTCAACGTTCCGAAAGCCCTGCGCCGTTACGCCATCGCGGCGGGGCGGGTACAGCTGACCCGCCGTACCCTCTCGGAAGAGCTGCGCGAAGCCTTCCTGTCGCATACGGCGGAAGCGGAACTGCTCAACCAGTGCATCTTTTCCTACTGGCGCAGCTGCCCCAAGGGACGCGCGCACTCGCTGGCGCTGCTGTCCACCCAGGACAGCAGCATCGTCTCGATGGGCGCTCAGTTTGCCCTGGTCGTGATGCAGGCCTTCCGCCTGTTTCCGGAGCGGATCAGGAGCGGCCAGACCAGCCTATGGCTGCGCTCGATGGCAAAGCTGGCCCTCAAGGGCATGAACATCCAGCAGAACGCCTTTCGTCATTGGTTGCGGGAACAGCATGCCCTTGGCCTTGGCAGGTGATGGCGAGGTCCGCGTGGATTGCGCCTGAGGGCGCGTCCTGCGGCGAATCCCGCTCACGCCCGCAGCCGGAACCCGTGCTCGCCCGGCACGGGAAAGACCCGACCAGGCCTCATTCAACATCAATGCGTATCGCCTGAGTCGGGCAATACTTCGCCGCGGCCCTGGCCTTCTCCAACTCGGCTTCCGGGGGATGATCGTTGAGGATGGTCAGGTGCCCTTCCTCGTCCACATGGAAGAGTCCGGGGGCTTCGCCCATGCAGGCGGCGTGTCCCTTGCACAGATCCCGGTCGAGCCGGATCCGGAAATGCCCCGCTGATGCCATGGCGATCCCCTCGTCACCAGTCCGAGCGGCCTCTGCTGCCGTGCTGGCCGACCGGCGGCGGCGATAGCGGATGCGGCAGGGCGACCCGGGCTCGACCACCATCTTAGTGTAATCGTCCCGATAGCTGTCGGGCGCGTCCACCAATTCGAATTCGTAGCGCCGCAGCAGGATGCAGAAAATCGCCTTGATCTGGAACAGGGCGAAGGCATTCCCCGAGCATTTGTGCCGCCCGCCCCCGAAGGCCTGCCACGCATACAGGTTCCTGTCCTCGGCGCGCTCGGGCAAATAGCGGTCGGGATCGAACTGTTCCGGGTTGGGAAACAGCGCGTCGATGCGATGGGTGACCGCCGGTGCCGCACAGACAAACTTGCCGGCCTTGATCAGGTAATCGCCGACCGTGAAATCCTGCAACACCTTGCGCATCAGAATGATCAGCGGTGGATGCAGGCGCAGCACCTCCTTCAGCACGCTCTCCAGCTTGGGGACTTGCCGCAGCGACTCGAAGGTCACCTTGCCATCCTCGCCGAACAGGGCATCCAGCTCCGCTACCACTGCCTGCATCCAAGACGGATGCCGCAGCAATTCGATCAGAACCCAGGCCGTCGTGCCGGAGCTGGTGTGGTGGCCGGCAAAGATCGTGGCAATCAGCATGCCGGTAATCTCGTGTGGCGTCAGCTTGCTGCCATCCTCGTAGGTAGCATCGATCAGCGTCTGGAAGACGTTCGGGCTGTCGGAACGCGCCTTGGCCCGTCGCGCCATGATTTCGGTGACCAGCACCTGCAAGCGGGCGCGAGCCTTGTCGCGGCGCCGAAAGACCGGTAGCGGCAGGTTCGGGAACACATAGGCGATCGGCTGGATCCCCTGCTCCAGATCGTGATAGATCTCGGCAAAAACCTTGTTCAGCTCGAAGCGGAATTCCGGCCCCAGCAGGCAATGACTGGACGTGTAGATGGTCAACTCCTTGGTGAACGCCAGGAGATCGATCTCACCGGCCTCGCCCCAGCCCGCAATCAGGTTCTCGACCTCCTCGACGATCAGATCCGCATAGGTACGCATCGGCTTGTCCCGCAGCGCCGGCATCAACATTTGCAGCTGCTGGTTCTTCTTGCGGATCGGTGCATCGAACACCACGCCCTGGCCGAAGATCGGCGTCATGATCTTGTAGGCCGCCCCTTGGTCCAACTGCTCGTCAGGCGCGCGGTAGAAAGCCTCGCTGGCCTTGTCGCCGGTCAACAAGACCATGTCCTGATGGAACATCTTGAACTCGGCCACGTCGCCCAGCTGCTCGCGCAGGCTCATCATGAACAGGTGCGGGTTCTTGCCGAAGGCGAGGATATGTCCGAGCAGCGGCAACGCGCCCTGCAAACGGGGCGGTGCCATCAGGCCGGAACGACGGATGGGGGAATCAGAGCTCATGAGAGGTGAGGAATGGCGGGGAAGGAATCGACAAACTAAGTTGCGGGGGATGATAGCCCAAGCCGGGGCGCGGACACGAGCAGGGGGCGGCGCCGCACAGCCGCGATGCCCCTTGAAAAGACAAACGCCCATCCCCACCTTGCAAGCTCATGAGAAGAGCCTATACTTGGTCCTTTCCACACCGGGGGTGACATGGCTTCGACGTGGATCGCAAAACCCAAGGTGCATGCCGAGGTGCAGTTCCCCTCGTAAAACCAGCTGCAACCAATATAGTTGCCAACGACGACAACTACGCTCTAGCTGCTTAAGCCAGCTAGTGTCTGACCAGGGCCTGCTTATGGACGCTGTCTCAGGCATAACCCAAGCATAAGCTCGCGAGGAGGCAAGTCCGGGGCCAAATCGCTAAAACTTACGGAATCGCTGATCGTCTTCCCTGCCAGTCGGGCAACGGTCAGTTAAATTCAATGACATGGATAAGCATGTAGAGCCGAAGGCGGAGGATTCGCGGACGCGGGTTCAATCCCCGCCACCTCCACCACATCTTGTGGACTTCCTTTTATTTTCAAATAGATAGGAAGTCCACATCCCAACTGAAGTCACAGTGCGTTACACACGTGTGTTACAACAAGTGACTTCAGCCCCCTCCTATGTGACGACCAACCGGCTCGGAATTTTTTACTTCCAGTACCGGGTACCCACACACTTTGATCTGGCAAGACTTTTCCGGACACAAAATCAGGCAGCTTTTCGGTGCAGTTGCTCGAACTCGACGGGAGTTCGATAACCGAGTGTCGAATGCTTGCGCTGCCGGTTATAAAACACTTCGATGTACTCGAAGATCTCTTGCTTGGCCTGCTCTCGGGTCTCGAAACGGCGGTGATGGATCAGCTCCGTTTTGAGGGTATGGAAGAAGCTCTCGGCCGGTGCGTTGTCCCAGCAGTTGCCCTTGCGGCTCATGCTGCAGACGTAGCCCTGGTCCTTCAGCAGCGCCTGGAAGCGGCCTGAGGCGTACTGGCTGCCGCGATCCGAATGCACCAGCAGGCCCTTACCGGGCCGGCGGCTCCAGTGGGCCATCTGCAAGGCATCGACGACCCGTTCGGCGGTCATCCAGGCCGACATGGCCCACCCCACCACCTGGCGTGAGTACAAGTCCAGAAACACCGCCAGATACAGCCAGCCCTCGCGGGTCGCCACATAGGTGATGTCGCCGACGTAGACGCGATCCGGTCCGGCCACCTGAAATTGCCGATCCAGACGGTTGGGCGCCACCGGCAGGGTGTGGTTCGAGTTCGTGGTCGCCCGAAACCGCCGCCGGGTCTTGCAGCGCAGCCCTTCCCGGCGCATCAGACGGCTGATCCGGGCACGGCTGACCCGCTGTCCCTGCGGGTCCAAGTCGTCCTGGATACGCCGTGTTCCGTAGGTTTGGCGACTGCCCTCGAAGACCTGCTTGAGGTCCTCTGTCAGTTGCCGATCGGCTTGCTTGCGAGCGCTCTCAGGCCGGCTCAGCCATTCATGGAACCCGCTCCGGGAAACCTCGAAAATCCGGCACATCCGGCTCACCGAGAACATCGTTTGATGCGCTTGGATAAAGGCGTACTTCACGTGGCCTGCTTCGCGAAGTACGCCGCCGCTTTTTTTAGGATGTCGCGCTCCTCTTTCAGGATCGACACCTCTCGACGCAGCCGCTTCAGTTCCTCGTAAAGGTGCTCGGAGTTCACCGACTCCTGATCCGGCTGAGGCTTCCCGTGATACTGCCGAACCCAACCGTACAACGTGTCTTTGCTGACCCCCAACTCCCGGGCGGTCTGCGCCAGCGGGCGCTTCGACTCCACCGCCAACTTCACCGCCGATTCCTTGAATTCAGCGGTGTAACTTTTTGCCTGCTTTCTCTCGTTCATTTCAACACACGACCTCGACTTCTCTTATGATCTCACTTGAGGTTGTGCGTCCGGGATAGTCTAGCCAGGTCAGGGTGACGGTGCTGAAGCTGACGCGGTGGCGGTCGAACACATCCACCATTCGCGCGAAATCGGTCAGCGATCGCGTTAGACGGTCGATCTTTTAGACTGAACCGCCCCGGGTTTGAACCGCCTGGCGGTGCCGCATGACGGGACCATTCTGGCGCGGGGCACACGGCATGAGAGGGGATGAAGGCGCGGCGGACACCGGGCGAACGCCAACAGCCGAGGGCTAAGCCTGGCGCCGATGCCCCCCCTTGAAATCGGATGCGACTGTGCCGAGCCCCCGTAAACTAGCGACACGATAATTTTTGTAAAACCAAGACAAATTTGACTCGACACATACGTTGGCGCGCTGCTAGACTTCGCCCACCCTAAGGATCGGGTGCAGCCAGACAGCCCGGACGGGCAATGGGTTGGTTGTCAGGGATGACGCAAAGGGTGCGGTACCGCACTGTAACTCAACACACCAAAAAAGAGGTAAGCAACATGGCAGCAACAACTGCGAGCGGTGTAGGCGCGGCTGAACGCCCGCTGCTGGACACCAAATGGGTCGTATTTGCATTCAGCATCTACTTCGTTTTCTACATGTGGGTACGCTGGTATGAAGGCGTGTATGGCTGGTCCGCTGGCCTGGACTCCTTCGCACCGGAGTTCGAGACCTACTGGATGAACTTCCTGTACACCGAAATCGTACTGGAAGTGGTCACCGCCTCCATCCTGTGGGGCTATCTGTGGAAGACCCGCGACCGCAACCTGGCCGCGATCGAGCCGCGTGAAGAACTGCGTCGCAACATGACCCACCTGATCTGGCTGTTCGCCTATGCGAATGCCATCTACTGGGGTGCCTCGTACTTCACCGAGCAGGACGGCACCTGGCACCAGACGATCGTGCGCGACACCGACTTCACCCCGTCGCACATCATCGAGTTCTACCTGAGCTACCCGATCTACATCATCACCGGCTTTGGCTCGTTCATCTACGCCAAGACCCGCCTGCCCTTCTTCTCCGAAGGTCTGTCGCTGCCGTACCTGGTGGTGGTTGTCGGTCCGTTCATGATTCTGCCGAACGTCGGCCTGAACGAGTGGGGTCACACCTTCTGGTTCATGGAAGAGCTGTTCGTCGCCCCGCTGCACTACGGCTTCGTCTTCTTCGGCTGGCTGGCGCTGGCCATCGCAGGCGTCCTGCTGCAGGTCTTCGCCAGCATCGGCAACCTGATCGGCAACCTGGTCTGTGAAGCCGTTGACCAGGGTCTGATCGCCAAGTAAACGAAGCGACCAAGGTCAAGCCCAAGGTAATCCCTGGGCAAAACCCGGAAACCCTCGCCGACCCCGGCGGGGGTTTCTGCTGTCTGCGGCTTTCCAGAAAAGGGCGCCTCTCTGCCCCCAACCTGTTGACTGCCAACGTTTCAGCCGCCGCCAGGCGGGACAGTCAGCGCCTTGCCCGAGCAGGCCGATATCCGAACCAGCATGCGGCACGAGATTGACCGCGCAAGATGAAACGCATGCACACAACCGGGAGCATGCCCGCGGGAATGTCGGGGATTGCCTGCCGTAACCACGAGCGCATGTGCCACACCTGTTTCAGCCATCCCATTTGAGACAATTTTGAGACAATACGAACGGCATACGGCAGCATCCCCATGACTGTCCTCATGGCACCGCCTTGAATTACAAGATTTTTTCTTCGCCTGGCCTGTTTCCTGCGTGAAAGAGGGACACATGACTTCCGCAAACCAGGAGAACGACATGAACATCCGACACCCTGTCTGCCGTATCTATCTAGCCCCACATTTCCTGCTCTGGGTCGCCCTGGAGCAGGCGGTGCTGTTGTGGCTGGGTCAGGACCTCGAAATCGCGAGTGTCCGCTTCACGCTGGTGGAAGCGAGCATCTTCCTTTGGTTTTCCGCCGCCACGGCTCGCATATTGATGGATACGAGAGACCACCCACCGGTACCGGCCCTGGAGGCCGTTTCTGGCACCCATGTCATGGCCATGAGGCGGGCGACAACCCAAGCATAGCCGGGATGGCTCCGGACGGGCCGGCGTCCATCCCTTGAATCCGACCCGGGCGGGAGAGCCGATCCCCGTTACTCGAGCGCCACCATCACCTCATTGCGGCGGAGGTATGGCAAGGTCCATGGCGGGTCATAGAAGGCGTAAACGGGTGATCCGACCGCTTTCCAGTGGCGGGACCGGACTAACGCCAGGATCTGCCCGGCGTTCGTCGTGAGGCTGTCTTCGCCTGCCGCTCCGGAAAAACGAATGACGGCAAACCGGGCCGCACCCAGTGCGACGAGGCTCACCCTGGCATCATTAGGTCTGGGCAAGTCAACCAGCCGCTTGTCTGCCGGCATGATGAAACGCACCCGCCAAAGGTTGCCAACGCCGCCCTGCAGGACGGGGGCAGTCATCGCCACCTTTTCCGAGGATCGATTGTTGCCGAATATGTAATCCGCGATGATCCGGAAACCGGCTTGAATGGCTTGCCTGCGCTCGCCGGCGACGTCGGTCTCGGCCACGATCATCGGCGGATAATCGCGCAATTCGATATTGCCGTGCCGTTCCACGACAACATGTCTGGGGTGTTCAATCTGACGCATCACCGTCTTTCCCGGGCAACCGCCCCATCGGGAACATCACAGAGCCATGGGCTCCCATTATCGCCATGCCCGTTGCCATGGCGCATCAACGTTCCGTCGCCGTGGGCATCAGTTCGCATTGCTTCAGTACGTGTTGCCAGGCCCGGGTATGTCGCGCAATGTCCTGATTGAAACGTATCCAGAGACTGTTCGGGGTGTCGGGATTGAGCGTTGCATCATAGAAGGCCTGAAAGGCAGGAGGCGGCGGGACTTTCTGAGCCTCCAGCACTTCGTGGAGCGCCTCGAAAAGTGGTCGGGCGGTGGTGTGCAGCAGGCTCAGATACGGCTGTACCTCACCGATGTAGTATTTCCGGAATACATTGAAAAGATACTCGCCACGCGGAGTCTTGTGGCCAGCTGGACATAGCCGGTCCTGGCTGGCTACCGTTTCCAGCACGTCGGTACCGCGCGCCAAATAGGCTCGACCTTGCGCCATGCCTTGCAACAACGGCCCGACCAGTTTCCCCGACTGGATCACGAAATACCTGGACTCCAACGGCGTGGCATCGATGGCCTCGTCATCGGACTCGAGGGTCTGGCCAATCCGGGCAATGAAACCCAGGGCGCCGGTCAGCTCGGCGCTGGTTGGCTCTGCTCCCCGGGCGAGCGGCTCCGCGGCCGTATTCAGCAGAACCCGGAACTCGGGGCTGGCGAAGGTGGCATTCCAAAACACGGCAGGCAGGTTGGCACGCTTGCGGATCTCGATTTGCTGAACGGTGGTGATGAACTCCTCGTCCCGTTTCTGGGATCGCTCGAGGTCATGCAGGCAGCTTTTCACTTGGCGGTGAAAGCGCAACTCATAGAGCAGCCTTGCTGTCGCCGATTGCACCTTGCCCAGAGAGCTGTTGCGGGCGCTCACCTCGCCCAGCAGATGACATTGTCCCAAGCCCAGGAAGGTACCGAAACCGACCCGCATATCGTCCAGCGGAAGCAGGAGTTCACGTGGCCGCGGATAGGCTGGGATGGCCGCGGCGGGTACATCAGCGCCGGGCGCAACGCCGGTGACGTTCGACATGCGTTCCAGCAGACGTTCGAACATGACGTCAGGTGCATCACCATCGCCACAGCCGCCGAGCAAGGACACGCCGAGCAGCAAAGACCGGTAAACGGGCCGCATCGGATATGTCATGGGGCGATGTCGACAGGCCCGGCAAGATATCCGAGCGGGCGGCATCAGCCATGGGGCGGATATTCCATCAGCGGCATGGTCGGACGCTCCTATTTGACGAGAGGCCGAATCGCGCTGAAGCCCCCGTCCAGATTCCAAACCTGCCCGGTTACCCGAGCCGCGGCAGCCGACAGTAGCCACGTCATCAGTTCGGCCAGATCCTCGACCGCTCCTATGCCGGGCAGTGGATATTGCCTGGCGGCGATCTCCCGGAGGGCGGGACTGGCCAGCAGCCCCTGCGTGGCCGGCGTTTCCAAGATTCCCGAGGCAACGGCATTGATACGAATACCGGCCGGAGCATAGGTCGCGGCCGCCGACCGCACCAGGCCCTCAAGGCCTGCCTTGGAGGCGGCAACGGCCTCATGGTTGGCGGTACCGACTTGTGCGGCAGCGGATGACACCAGGACGGCCGCACCCGCTGAACCCTGTTCGCGCAAGGCCCCGACAAACGCCGCGAGAGTGTAAAACGCGCTCACGAGATTCGCGTTCAGGCAGCTGAGGAAATCGTCCTCTTTCATGCGATGCAAGGCTCCCAGCCGAATGTTGCCAGCACAGTGCACGAGTGCCGTGGGAAGTCTCTGGTGGGCTTTCGCCACCTGCAAGAGCCGTTGCGCTCCCGACGACGTGCTGCAATCCGCCTCGATCTGCAGGTGCCTGTCACCGTAGACGTCCACCAGGCGACGGCCGGATCGACTGGCGACGATCACAAACCAATCGTCTCGGCTCAAGCGTCGGGTGATGGCCTGCCCCAGGCCGCCCGCCGCACCTGTCACCAGAACAATTTTCTCCATACCCCAAGTCTCCAATGATTTCCCCGGGATGTTGTTGATTCCGTGCCGGCCATCTGAACAGAAAATGGCCTTCCCGGGCCCGATGCCATCGTCAAAGGCGTAAACCCAAGAAAATCGGGCCACCAGGCCTCATGGCGGACCCCATCGCCATTCATAAGCGGTGGATAGCGACCCTGAGACAACGAATCGGCTCCTTCGTGCCACTTGAAGCCCCGAGTGGCGAACAATTCGTGCGCACCCGGCTGGTGCCCCGCGTTGGGCGATGCGCTGCAGGCGGTGATGTGTGGGGCCGGGCACAACCTGCGCCTGATCCTGGCCGCGCTGCGGCTGTTATGCGCCCGCTTTTCGCCGTGCTTGGCATGCCCGCCTGGCAAGAACCGTGTCGTGAAGCTGGCTTCCGACGTCAAGTGCTCGGGGTTATCGCCAGCCGTCAGTAGCAGCTACGCGGCCGATCCATAACCGATGGAGTTTCGCGCCATCAGGTCGTGCGCCAATTCCTGCGCCCGCTAAAAATGGGGGGATTACCGCGGACCTCCACTTTGGCATGCCTGTCACAACAGGCGCACCCAGCCCCCGGGGTGCGTCCGTCGGATGCCGGCATACCCGCGGCAAAGCGGGTACAGGCTCAACACGATGACGGCGGTGGCGAGATAGACGATGAGCAGGCCGAAGCCATGATCGGACGGTTGCGGCAGTCGGGCGGTCACGAAGGGCCAGCCGAATTGCCATCCCGCCTCGCCGTAGCGGCCTAGGTCCACCAGCGTGGCCAGGGCATGGATCAGCGGCAGGTGCAGCAGGTAGAAGAACAGCGGCACCTGTCCGAACACATTGAGCGGTTGCAGCCAGCGTGGGACTGGCCGGTCCAGCGCCGCCAGCAGGAGCAGGCCCGGTCCCAGCGTCATCAGCAGGTACTGCAGGGACGGCGGATACTTGCTGCAGTTGAGAAAGGCCAGCAGCGTGAGCCCATCGCTCGCCTGCGGGGTCCAGGCGACCGGCTCGCCGTACAGGTTTCCCGCCCGCAGCCAGACGAACGCCAGGGTCAGCCCCCAGCCCCAGCGCATCAGCCACTGGCGCCGGGCGGGCGCTTCCCGGCACCAGACGGGGCCGCAGCCGAACCCGGCCGCCATCAGGCCAATCCAGGGGATGAGCGGGTACAGCGCCACGAACCGCACACCGGGCACGATTTCGAAGCTGCCCCCGGCATGCAGGATGCGCCAGAGCCAGCCCAGCGACCCGAAGAACTCCGGGGTGAGGCCATCGAACAGGTGATGGGACACCATCATCAGCAAGCCTGCCGCCAGCAGGTGAGGGGGCCGCAGGCGGATCAGCGGCGCCAGGGCGAGCATGCACCAGCCGATGGCCCACAGCACTCCGCCGACCAGCCGGTGCAGGTCCAGGGAAAAGGTCCAGCCCAGCCACCGCACCCAGGTCAGGTCCAGGAGGATCAGCAGCAGGCCACGTTGCCAGAGCAACCGGGCCTGAGCCTGATGGTCGCCGCGACGGGCCAGCGACAGATAGGCGCTGACCCCCGCGAGGAAGATGAACAGTGGCGCGCAGAGGTGCGTGATCCAGCGGGTCAGGAACAGCGCCGGCGTGGTCTGGGCCAGGTTCAGGGGATCGATGTCGGCCTGACTGAAATAGTCCCGGGTATGGTCGAGTGCCATCAGGAGCATGATCAGGCCCCGTGCCAGGTCGATGGCGACGATGCGGCGGTCGAAGGGTGCGGAAGCTGCCATCGTCATGCAGCCCTGTCGGTTCCCTGGGCGAACGGGTGCTTCATGTCATTGCGCCTGGCCGGCGCTCGACCATGGTCATTGCTGCCGGGCTTGCCCCCGACGCCGGGTCGATAGCCGCTACATGGGGTCATGTTCATCGCTCCCGAGATGGCTCTGAAATGATTGTCATACCGGTATCATTCGGATCAGGGTACCGTCAAGGCGGTGCATCGCTTGCCCGGCAGGTTCTGGCCCGTGCGGGCCCAACGCCACCGGAACAGCGCCTCGCCGAGTCGCACCCCCGTCACGCATCAGGAAGCCCGACATGAAGCCGATCGACAAACCCACGCCCGCCGGACTGCGCGAGGCGCTGAACCGGATTCGCCAGGGGCCGGATCCGCTGGCAGCCCGGTTGCTCATCCAGCATGTCCACCAGCGACTGCAACGGCAGGACCCCTTGGATCCGGAGGCGTTGGCCTACCTTCAGCTGGCGTTTGGCCGGCTGGCCGAGGCCGGGATGGATCCCGCAGCGGCGCTGGGTCTTGGTTCGCCACAACCGAGTCAATCCTCCGGCACGGCCGGACTACGAGAGCAGGGCATTGCCCTGATCGTGGAATATCAGCAGCGGTTCGATCCGTATCGCGGCGCCAGGAAGCGTGCTTACCTGATTGCCGCGGAGCGCTTTGGCATCTCCGGCCGTCATGCAGCGGACATTCACGCCGCCCAGCAGGCCTGGCTGAATGGCTTGTCGGACGAGGAACTCCGGCACCGCTTGGCCATGCTTCAGGCCGGGGGCGCGCCGGCAACCGCCGCTGTACGCGACGCCGACAGGTAACAGCCGCGCCGTCCGACCGGTACCGGGTCCGGGCAGCCTCGCGCCTGCGCGTGCCAGCCCGGGGTCTTGCGACTGGCGTATTCAGCGCGGACTCTCTATGGTCAGTCGTAAAGACAGGATGTGCCAAACACTGATTTTCCAGGAATTCCCGATGTCCGGCAGCAAGGGCGGGTAGGTTTCACTGTCCTTGCAATGGCCCAAACCCAGGAGCTGTCATCGATGCTGAAAACCATGCCTCGCAAGCTCATCGCCGAGTTGATCCTTTACGGCAGCGCTTTTCTGGCCATTGCCGGCGTTCCCCCTCACGTGAACTGGGCGCCCTGCGGGGAGGGACGCTTCTGCGCTACCGTTCCCGTGCCGCGGGATTATGCGAAGCCCAAGGGACCGCAACTGGAACTCGCGGTCGTCAAGTTGCCCGCCGCCCGCCCCGAACAGCGGATTGGCTCGCTCTTCATCAATTTCGGTGGTCCTGGCGCACCCGCAGTGGAAACGCTGAAAAGAATCGGCAAAACCGAGTTTGCCAGACTGAACGAGCGTTTCGATCTGATCGGCTTCGACCCGCGCGGCGTGGGCGAGAGTCGCCCCGCCATCGATTGCCAGGCCCACGAGGGGAAACAGGCGCCGTTCCTGACCCCGCTCAACATCGATCGGCACAGCTGGATGGCCGACGCCAAAGCAGTTGCGACAGCTTGTCTCCGGGCTAATCCCGGGATTCTTGGCTACGTGACGACAGCCAATGTGGCCCGCGATCTCGACCGGCTCCGCGCGGCGGTTGGCGACGAGCGGCTTTCCTATCTGGGCTTCTCCTATGGCACGTACCTTGGCGCTACCTATGCCAGTTTGTTTCCCGGGCGCTACCGGGCCATGGTACTGGATGGCGTCCTTGCCGCGACGACGTATGCCCGGCATCCCATAGCGACGGGCATGGCACAAATGAGCGGTTTCGAGCAGGCGCTGGATCGTTTCCTTTCCGCCTGCGCTGCGGATCAGGTGGCCTGCGCGGGGTTTGGTGGGGACGATCCGGGCATGGCCTTCGATTGGTTGGTCGCCCAGGCAAACCGCCTGCCCGTGCCTGCGCACGGGGACAATCCTGCGCCCGTGGACGGTGACGATCTCCTCATGGCGACGTCGCAAGCCCTCTATACCAAGCAGACCTGGCCACTGTTGGCCCGGGCACTCGCTACCGCCAGCCGGGGTGACGGCACCCTGGCGAGGGAATTGGCCGACATCGCCTATGGGCGCAATCCGGACGGCACGTATGACCCGATGCTGGACCGGTACTTTGCCATCACCGCGGTCGATGAGCGCTGGCCCCGCCAGACGCGTGTCTATGAGCGCGCCGGGCATGACGCCTGGTCCTCCTTCCGACGCTTCTGGTGGGGGGTTGGCTACAGCAATCTGCAGTACCGCTACTACCCCGTCGCACCGCGCCGGGCCTATCGCGGACCGTTCCGCGCCACCTCTGCCAGTCCGACCATCCTGGTGGTAGGGACAACGTATGATCCGGCCACACCCTACCCGGATGCGCTCATGCTCACCCATGAATTGGGCAATGCCCGGCTGTTGACGGTGACGGGCGATGGTCACTGCGCCTACCGGCAGGGCAACTCCGCCTGTATCGCGTCCGCGGTGGAAGACTACCTCATCAGCGGCCAAGTACCTCCCGAGGGCAAGCGTTGCCGGCAGGACGCTGCCTTTGCGCAACCGCTGCCCACGGTGCAAGGCCAGGCAGCATCACGGACGAACTGGGAGAACCTGGATTTTCTGAGGGTATACCTGAGGGCTATCAGGTAGGCAGAAACCCCTCTTGTGGAACGCCGAGATCATCCACCGGCGCAGCAGCCGTCTCACGGGACGATCGACAAGGCACGGTCCGCCATGGCGACCCTGGAGGGCTTCAGTCGCGGGACGTGCGGCTGTGGTGGCCCGCCCCCTGCTGCCCGGTGGCGTATCGCTCAGCCGCATGGTTCCCGAGGCACGCGATATCGGTTTGCAAGGCCTGCATATCGCAGGGGGCATGAAGATCAACAGCCGCACCGGCGGCAACGAGGGCCAGCCGGCGCCCGCTCGTCATGTGCGGTGCTCCGGGCCTCACATGCCCGGCCGCGCGGGGCGGGGGGAGTTTTGTCACCCCTAGCAGGCCTCAGGGCGGCAGGCTGGAAAAGCCCTGCGGCGCCAGGACGGGCTCGGTGGCGAAATCCTTGGGCAACTCTCCCGTCAGCGTGTCCAGGAAAGCCACCAGCGCGGCGACTTCCTGATCGGTGAGATCCTTGCCAAGCTGTACTTTGCCCATGACGCGTACCGCTTGCGGCAGCGTGGCCACGGAGCCGTCATGGAAATACGGCGGAGTCATGGCGACATTGCGGAGACTCGGCACCTTGAAGCGATACTTGTCGGCGGGTTCCCCGGTATCCGTGAAACGGCCCTCATCGATCGGCTGGCTACCCGTCCGCTTCCAGTAATCCTCGAACACGCCGAAGGTCTGAAAAGACGAACCGCCGATCCCTATGCCGTTGTGACAAGCCGCGCAGCCGAGGTCGATGAAGGTCTTCAAACCGTTTTGTGCTTGGGGCGGGAGTGCCTTGGCATCGCCCTGGAGATAGGCATCGAATGGCGATGGCGTCACCAGTGTGCGCTCGTAAGCCCCGATAGCCTTGCCCCAGTTCTCCGGTGTTACCGGCTCAGGATCGTTCGGGAAGGCTTGTCTGAATTCCGCCGCGTATCCCGGCAGCGCCTTGAGCTTCTGGATGACGGCCGCGACGTCGGGATTGCCAAAGCTGGTGCGGCCGGTCAGCGATTTCAGCGCCTGCTCCTCTACGTTCGCGCGGTCACCGATCCAGTGCGCCCTGAACTGAAGCGCGGCGTTCAGTACCGTGGGCGCATTGCGAGCGTTCAACCGATGTTCGACGCCGATCGATCTGGGCAGGGCATCGGTGCCGTACAGGGCCGGGCGGTGGCAGGTCGCGCAACTGACGGTACCGTCCAGGGACAGCCGTGAATCGAAAAACAGCTGTTTGCCCAGTGCCACCCGAGCGGCTGCGGCGGGAAACGCCTCGGTCCTCCTGTGCTCGGGCAGAGGTTGGAACATCTGCTTCGCGACAGCCGGCAATGGCGTATCCGGCTCCTGGGCCTGAGCCGTCAAGGCGAGCAAGGACACGGCCCAGGCGGTGCGCCGCGCCCGATGAGTCCAGGATGAAACGGGGCGATACCCGGAGCTGTCGTTGCAAGGCTTGAGTTGACGGTTCATGAGCTAATCCTCTCGAGAGCGGGGCGTGTGATTCCTCGGCCCCACCCGGAGACCGGTATCAGTACCCGGGAGCTCAAGGCAAGGTACCCCTTTGGGTGTGTGTGGAACCTGGCCGGACCAGAGCCCGTGCAAGGTTTCCAGCGAGAATGATACCGACCCCGCCCGATAGCGGATCAGCAGCAACTGCCGTGGCGTCGGAAAAATGGTTGGGGCGAGTCGCATGATTCGGTTTCAGCCGTTCACGTGTTGGTCGACGTTGGTAGCGAAGCTCAAGGCCACCTTGCCATTCTTCGGCACCGCTCGGGCACGATGCCGATCTCCCTCTCCGGACGATCCCAAAGCGGCCGGAGCGGGCCTTCATCGTCCAGTCCGCGCCCAGATGGTTGCAGGCTTATTTCACCGACGCCACGGTAGCCTGGCCCCGGGTGCTGTTCTGCAACTGCCTGATGAAGCTGTCAGCCTGATGTCGCAGGATTTGCACCTGAATGCGAAGGCCGTCCGCCGCGTAATTCTCCGCCCGCTCTTCCGCGTCGAAAGCATCCAGCAGTCGATAGAGGGCCCCGGTATGCTCGTAGGGCGCCTGAATGGCCAGGCGAACACGGGGTAAGACCTCGACGCATGCCGCCTGCCGCAGGGCTTCCGCGGCGACATGCCCATAGGCACGCATCAATCCCCCCGCGCCGAGCAACGTCCCCCCGAAGTAGCGGATGACGCCCACCACGGTATGGTCGAGTCCCTGACCCTCGATGGCGCGCAAGATTGGCTGACCGGCGGTGCCACTGGGTTCACCGCCATCGCTGAAGCGATACGCCTTGTCGATCTTGTAGGCCCAGCAGAGATGCGAGGCTTCTGCATGCTGCGTCAGCAAGCCTCGCAGAAACCCGTTCACCTGAGTGAGTTGGTCCACCCGCTGTGCATGAGCCAGAAAGACCGAGCCCTTGCTATCCTCCCGAAACGCGGCACTATCGGCCAGCGTGACAAATGCCTGATCATCCATCGCTCAGACCGTCTTGAACGCCTGCGAGCACGATTGCCGCGGTATCTTCATGCACTGTGCTGCCTGCCTGATATCAACATGCGCCACCCTTGGAAGACAAATTCCGGGGGAACCTTAAAACCGCCCCGCGAGCCAGCCGCCGGCGTGTTCCCGGCCGGTGAGAACGTAATCGAGAACATTAGCATTCTGCAGGGTGAGTTCGAGCCGGCGCTGGGTGTCGCTACCACCGGCGAACAGCAGCGCGTCGCCCGGTGCGAGAGGTGTTGCCGCATCCGGTGTCACGTGTCGCTCGCCTTCCCGTTCCAGCATCAGCGGCATGACCGCAAGCGCATGCTCCCGTTCAACGTTGTCGCGCAGCAGCTGGCCGAGGACGATTGCTGCCCCGCTCACCAGCGCCCGGTACACCGCCGGCGCTTCGCCAGCATTGAGGCACAACCCCCAGATTTCCGGCACGTGGCCCGAGCCGAGATACTCAAGGCGGCCGGCGAGCGTCTGGCACCAGGCTTCGCTGCTGCCGCGCACGAGATCCAGGAACCGTGTCAGCAAGGGTGTGGTCAGGGTGGCGATGCACTCCTGCGCGATGATACGCGGTGGCACCATGCAGAAATCGTCACGGAACGCATCGAAGAGCTGGCTGTTGGCGGTCTGGTTCTGGCGTGTCACGACGAACAGGCGGGGATTCAGCTTCTGGGCGGTCACCGCGATCGAGAGGTTGTTGATATCGCTGTCGCTGCCCGCGACGATGCCGTCCGCCGTATCGACGCCTGCCTCGCTCAGTGTCGCGGCCTCGGTACCAAGACCGCGCACCACGCAAATCCCCGCCGTCGCCACAGGTTCGGGATCGATCACGGTAAGTTCGATGCCGGTCGGCGCCAGATGCTGCACGATGGCCCGGCCAAAACGTCCGTAGCCGCAGATGATCCAGCGGCCGCGCGGTGGCAGGTGTGGGGGCGGCACCACGGAATCGGGCAGGCCGGTGAGGATCTCGATCAGCCGGTAGCGCTGTGGCGCCGCCACGGCCAGCGCTAGGTATTCGGCGAAACGCTCGAACGGATTGATGATGTGGTCTGTGCCGAATGACGCCATGTTCGCACCGAAGCGCGGCGTTCGGGCACAGGCAAGGACCGGGAGATGCGGATTCATCAAACGCGCGGCGATGGCGATACCGAGATTCGCCTGCTCGTCGTCGGTGAGCGCCAGTACGCCGCGGCACTTCGGGTGGCGGAGTCCGGCGAGCAGCAGTGTATCCGGAACCGACGCGTCTGCCGCGAGCGCCGGTACGTCGGTCTGAAATTCCCCCAAATCGAGCTCCTGCACGCGCAGTTCATCCTTCTCGAGGATCACGAACTTGCGGCCGTTGGCATCAAGGGTATGGCTGACCAGGCTGCCCGTTTCACCGGCACCGCAGATCAGGTAAAAGGGCTCGTGTGTACGTCGAACGCGGCGTGCGAAGCGGCTCATCACCAGCGCATTCTGCAGGCCCTTGTCCTGCAGACAGGCCAACAGCGTGACGATGACGAACGACCAACTGATCACCAACAGATAAATGCAGGCAGTGATCCAGATTCGCTGGGCATCGGAGAACCCGCTGGCTGGTTCCGTGTAACCGATGGTGGTGGCGGTGTAGGTGATGAAGTAGAAGGCATGAAAAAAATCCAGCGGCGGCGCCGGCTGGCCGCTGGTGTCCGCACCAGGAATGATCGTCAGCCCCAGCACGGCGATGGCATGGCTGACGATGACGAAAATGAGCGGCGCCCGCAGGCGCCGCAGGATGTGAAAGATGATGGTGTTCATGCCGGCTGCCGCGTCAGCGGCGCATCATCACGGTTTCGGCGATGAGAATGATGACGGATACGACGTTGGCGAACAGCGCTCCTCCCGAGAGCGAAAGCACGCTCGAGGTAGTGCTCACTGTCATCCCGGCGCCGGTCACGTGCACCGCCATGGCCCAGACGATTGCCGCGGCGATCAGCTGCAGGTCGGCGACGAGGCTCGTGGCGAGATGGATGGCGCCGATCTGCGTGCGATCGCCAAACTTGAGCACGGTGGCAATGAGGTTAACCGTGATGGCCGCAAACAGCTCATAGACATTGTGCAGTTCGGGGCGGGCGATGTCGCCGATGAAGAAACCGAAGTTCAGCGTCGCCGCCAGTAGAATGAAGAAACCGAAGATAACCTTTTCCAGATTCATGCGTTCTCCTGAGGTGCGGTTCCCAGCAAAGGTCTTGAGCGCCCGACTTTCTGTGTGAACGGGCTTGCCATCAAGGGTGCCATTCTCCCGAACGGGATCGTAACGCGGGTGCGCGCGGCATGGAATAAAGGTGGGATACAAGGCTATCGACTGAAGCAAGATGCCGGGGGCATGCCGCCCCTGATTTGCCCCCCACAAAGCCATCGCCAAATTCGCCGACCGCGACAACGACCGCGCGCTCGTGACCGGCGCAGCGGCGACGGCCTTCCAAGTGCCGATCAGCACGCGCATGTTCCCCCGCGTCAGGGCGGCGTCTGCTCGAAGGCGATCTGATGCTGTTCCGCCAGGCTGGCGATGGCGGCCAGGAGTTTCCCGTTTTTCCTCAGCTGCGTGGCGTCGTCAGGTGCGCGGATCGCATAGTCCACCAGAAGCTCATAGCCGTGTAGGCCGATCTAGGTCAGGGCCACCTTGACGGTATCGGCGATGACATCTTCATGCGCTTGCAGCAGAGCCTCGACGCTCGCCTGAAAGGCCCGCAGCTGTGACACCGGTGTGCTCAGCTTCAGGTGCAAGGTCCGCTTGATCCGCCACATCTTTCGCAGGGAGAGATTCTCCAGCGTATGACGGATGAGTTCGCTGCTGGGTACGATGATCAGTGTATTCTCCGGTGTCCGCAGCCGTGTGCTGCGGAAGCCGATATCCTCGACCCTGCCCTCGATGCCCGCGGTACGGATCGAATGACCAATCCGGAAGGGCTTTTCAAACATGATGATGAGCGAGCCGAACAGATTGGTCAGGGCTTGTTGGCCTGCCAAGGCCATTGCCAGACCGCCAATACCAAGTCCGGCGACCACGGAGTAAGCGGGTAGCCCCACCCGGTTGGCGCCCTCGATCAGGATGCCCAGCGCCAACGCCAGCGAGACCAGCCGACCGGCCAGGCGGATGAGCGGGCTATCGGTGCTGCCGCGACGGACGCGCTCATTGTTGATGAACCAGTCTGCGGTGAGGCGGCCAAGATCCCAGACCAGCCAGGTCAGCGCCAGGTAGAACAGGCCCGAGAGCGAGACCGCCATGGCTTCATAGAGGTTGGGCGTCACGCGCAGGATATCGCCCATGATGTAGAGCAGGGCCGGTGCCAAGAGCAGCAGGCTGAGGGCTGGCAGCAGGCCCAGCAGGCCCCCTGTATCACTCCGGTTCCGCCGCGCGCGCCGGCCGAGTCGCAGACAGAGCCAGAAGATGCCGAGTGCGCCGCCGCCAAGCATGACGATGCCGACCCAGCGCCACAGCGGCTGGCCGAACAGGCTGCGCATGGTCCACCCGGGTAGATCCAGCATCCAGCGTAGGGGGACCCATGCATGCAGGGTCATGGCCAGTCCGGTGGGGAAGCCGAACACGAAGTCGTACATGCCCGGTACATGGCCACCCTTGTAGGGTTGATCCTTGATCCGTTCGTAGAACGCGGGAATCTGTCGGACGGTCTCCTGGGTAAAGAGGTATTCGCCAGCCCGCGGGCCGGATTCGATGAGGCCAATGTGGATTTCCGATCCCGGCACGGTCCAGCGCTTGAACGTCCGGGATTGCATCGTCACGGCGTCAGGTGCGGCCGAGTCCGGTGGCAGCTCGATACGGTCAAGAATTTCCTTCAGCTGTATGGTCAGGCGCCAGGCCGTTTGCTCCAGGGTTGCCGGGGGCAGGGCGCTCAGGTCCAGGTACTTTGCACTGATGGCCCGTCCATGCTGGATGAGCTCGACCGTCTGCTGGTATTGCCGTTCGTCGGGGAACAACCGGCCTGATTGCAGGTAATGGGTGATGAAGCCGCCATCCCCCATCAGGCCGCCATAGCGTTCGTCCATGACGCGAATGAAACCCTGGAGTGTGCTGCGGGGGCTCGTCGTATCGGCGGGTTCCAGAACGTTGAAGACCTCCGCCGGCATGGCCGGAGCGATGTTGCCCGTTGTCAGCAGGCAAATCAGAACGGTGACCCTGCACAAGGCATGAAACCGCCGATTCGGCGCGCCACTGGCCCGATCGGGCCCGGCCGCGAGGCATGGCGCCGCCGGCGCCGGAAGTTGACCTGGGTTTTTCTGGTACATGCTTGGCGATCTTTCAGACTTGGGGATGGTGCAGGCTGAGCCCACGGTGGCAGGAAGCCGACCGGCGATGACGGCTGGCACTGCGAGGCTGTGCCCATGGGTCGGATGGCTGCTTGGGGCGCATGCCGTGTCATCGCACCGGCAGGGTCAGTGTCGGGCCTAGCGACTTGGCTGCGCCTGCCTGCAGGCGGAACAACTGCGCCAGCAGCAGGAAGGTCGACTTGGATTCCAGGTCGTTCCTGGCAAGGTAGTACCAGTGGTCTTGGTAAGGCGTAGCCAGGAACGCATTGCCGGGCCGCGCGTCGCTCTCGCAGATATGGAATAGCCTTCCGGCGGGCGTCAGGCCCCAGTCGAACGTTGTGCCATCGGCATTGCGCGTTACGGTCACCAACCCCTCCTGGCGATGAGCTTCCGGTACATCCACCCGGTGTGACAGGTAGAACAGGGTGCTCATCAGCGGCCGGCTCACAATATAGACCGTATCCGGCCGATGCTCGATGGCATCGGTTTCGACGTTGAACACCTGGCGCTGCGGATCCAGGCCCAGGATGGATTTGATCTGGCGGATGGTATCGGCATGCTCCGGTGTCGAGCGGATCCCGATCTTCGGCGTTTTCGTGGCGGGGTCCTGGCGCGCCTGGATCAGGTTATCGTCAGCCACGCTTTCAAAGAGATCGACCAGGTGATTCCATTCCGGATAGTGCTTGGGCGCTTTGGCTGGCGTCGGCCCCGAGGCTGTGGGCGTGTTGGCGATCCCGTTCAGGCTTTCCACGCACAGGCCAAAGACGCGCCGCACCGACCAGCCGGAGCCTGTCAGGGCCAGGATGGCGTCGATCGAGATCGGTGACAGCAGGCTCTTGACGAAGTCCTCGCCTTGCAGGGGCAACATGACCTGGCTAGACTAGCCCGGACACACAACCTCAAGTGAGATCATAAGAGAAGTCGAGGTCGTGTGTTGAAATGAACGAGAGAAAGCAGGCAAAAAGTTACACCGCTGAATTCAAGGAATCGGCGGTGAAGTTGGCGGTGGAGTCGAAGCGCCCGCTGGCGCAGACCGCCCGGGAGTTGGGGGTCAGCAAAGACACGTTGTACGGTTGGGTTCGGCAGTATCACGGGAAGCCTCAGCCGGATCAGGAGTCGGTGAACTCCGAGCACCTTTACGAGGAACTGAAGCGGCTGCGTCGAGAGGTGTCGATCCTGAAAGAGGAGCGCGACATCCTAAAAAAAGCGGCGGCGTACTTCGCGAAGCAGGCCACGTGAAGTAGGCCTTTATCCAAGCGCATCAAACGATGTTCTCGGTGGGCCGGATGTGCCGGATTTTCGAGGTTTCCCGGAGCGGGTTCTATGAATGGCTGAGCCGGCCTGAGAGCGCTCGCAAGCAAGCCGATCGGCAGCTGACAGAGGACCTCAAGCAGGTCTTCGAGGACAGTCGCCAAACCTACGGAACACGGCGTATCCAGGACGACTTGGACCCGCAGGGACAAGCGGGTCTGAACGGCCCCGGGTATCGAGGAGGCCAGTTGGTTTAAGTTGAGGCCGATGTGGCGGCCTCACTGGCGAGTTGCCGCCAGTAGTTTGCCTCAGCTTCTGCCGGAGGGATGCCCCCAATCGGCTTGAGCAGTCGGATGTGGTTGAACCAATGCACCCATTGCAGGGTGGCCAGTTCCACGGATTCCCTGGTTTTCCAGGGGCCCCGGCGGTGAATCCATTCGGCTTTGTACAGCCCGTTGATGGTCTCGGCCAGCGCGTTGTCGTAGGAGTCGCCCTTGCTCCCGACCGAGGGTCGGATGCCGGCTTCGGACAGGCGTTCCGTGTACCGAATGGACAGGTATTGCGACCCCCTGTCCGAATGGTGCACCAGGGCATTGGCAGCGGGCTGACGCTCGTACAGGGCCTGCTCCAGCGCATCAAGCACGAAGTCCGTCTGCATGGTGCGGCTGACGCGCCAGCCCACGATGCGCCGGGCAAACACGTCGACGACGAAGGCCACGTACAGCCAGCCCTGCCACGTGCTGACGTAGGTGAAGTCCGACACCCACAGTTGATTGGGACGCTCGGCCTTGAACACCCGATTGACCCGGTCCAGCGGGCACGGCGCTGCTGCATCTGGCGTGGTCGTGCGAACGCTCTTGCCTCGACGCGCGCCCTGCAGCCCCAGGCGCCTCATCAGCCGCTCGACCGTGCAACGCGCCACCCGGATGCCTTCGCGGTTCATCTGCAGCCAGACCTTGTCGGCACCGTAGACCTGCCAGTTGGCGTGCCACACGCGCTGGATGTCAGCCGCAAGGGCCTGGTCACGCTGGGCGCGGGCGCTGCGCAGTTCAGGCCGGCGCCGGCGGGCCGCGTGGCGCCAATAACACGACGGGGCCATCTGCAACACCTGGCAGATGGACTCGACCCCGAACATGTTGCGGTGCTGGTCGATGAAGCGCTTCAGCTCTTCAAACGGCGGTCGAGCTCCGCCTGGGCGAAAAACGCGCTGGCGGCCTTGAGGATGTCGTTGGCGCGGCGCAGCTCCTTGTTCTCACGCTCCAGTTGCTTGAGGCGTTCGCGCTCGCTGCTGCTCAGGCCATCACGCTGGCCGGCATCGACTTCCTCGCGCTTGACCCAGTCCAGCAGCGTCTGCGGCACGCAGCCAATCTTGGGCGCAATCGATTCCACGGCTGCCCACAGCGACGGGTAGTCGCCCCGGTGCTCTTGCACCATGCGCACAGCGCGCTCGCGCACCTCGGGTGAGAACTTTGTTGACTTGTTCATGGCTCCATCTTCTCAAGTGTTGGAGCCTCCTCAAAACCCGGGGCCGTTCATTCTGTCCATGAGAATGCTGGCCTGCTCAACTGTCTCCTCCAGCGTGTCACCATCCCATGGATTCCCCGGCATGGATCGGATACCGACCACGAGTCCTTCATTGAGTGTGGTGGCCACCGTCACCTTCACCCCAAATTCGTAAGGTGTCCGGGTTTTACCCTTGGAAATGCACTCAACCTCCGGAGCGTGCAGGGCATACAGCTTGTTCTTGTCTTTCCGCTGCTGGGTCAGAATCCGGTTGACGCGAGACAGCAGATCGCGAGCTCTGGCCTGATGGGCTTCCGGAATCTGGTCCAGGTTTCTCTGCACGTCGCGATACACCCGTCCGACCCGTGTCTTCAAGATCTTGACCGCCTTGTGCATCCGCTTGAACTGTTTGGCATGCGCGTAACGGCCAATCTGGGCCGCTATCCGTGGGGCTTCACGGTTGTAGTTTTGCCGCAGCGCAATGCCGTGTTCGTCAGCCAGCTTGACCAGATGTTGGCGGCTTCGCTCCAGGAGGCGGCTATCGGTGGGATGCGCGATGGCTTTCGGCATGACCGTGGTGTCAACGATCACCCGGTCAAAGCTGACGGCTTTTACCGCACCGATCTGCTGGGCGGCAGCCAGGGTGACCATCAACATGGACTCCACGCCTGCCTCTCCGATCCGCTGACGCCAGCAGGTCAGGCTGGAGCTATCCATGGGTGCTTCCGTCTGGAAGTAGATCTCGCCCGTGAAGTACTGGACGTAAGGATTCTCCGTCCAGGTGTTCACGATCTCTTCATCGGAACAGCCATAGGCGTGCTGCAGATAGAGCAAGCCAGCCACCAACCGGGGGGACAACGCCGGCCGCCCGGTCGTACTCGCAAAAGGGGCCCCGAAGGCGTTTTCGATCAACGTCCAGTCCATCACATCCGCGAGTTTCACCAGAGGATGCTTGAGGTTGATCATCTCGACCAACGGGTGTCTGAACAGATCTCCCGTTTGCAGTCCCGACGGCTTAGGTCCCATAAAAACCCCGACAGAATTTGCAAGAAAACAGGGCTCTATTATCTCAATTCTGGCAATTCCAGACCTTAAAAGATGGTCCTTTTATAAAGCAAATCAAAGGACTAAGAGTTATTCAGCTCGGACTACTTACTTTACCGTCAGTAAAGCCCGCCGAACCAGGCTGAAGCCCACTTCGTTCAAGACTTCGGTCAGCCATTTCTGAGCGGCCTGGGCATCCAATCCCAGGCCGACTCCAGGGCTTTGTTGCCTAGATTCTGCCGCGCCTCGTCGGGCCCGTCGCGCCTGCAACGGATCGTCGGGCCTCGCCACCACCCCTGCCTAGGACTTGTACGCTGTGCACTCGCCGCGAGACTCCTTTTTTGAGAACTGGCGGCGCCTCTACGGACAGCTCACCGGTCCCGGCATGGCGAGGGTCGGATCCTGCGAGTTCAGGGTTTGCACCGCCTCGTCCAGTTCCAGAGGCAGCCGGGTCCAGGGAATCCGCAGCCAGAAGACATCGCCGCGTACCAGGCGGGGAACCACATTGGCCGGCACGGCCTTTTCCATCAGCAGTTGCTGCTCCTTGATGGCCTCTTCCCGGGTCTTGTAGAGGCCCAGCGAGATGGCGCCCTCCAGGGGGCCGCGGTCGAACAGCCAGGTTTCGTGGATGCCCTGGTTCTGCAACATCTGCCGATTGGCGCGGGCCGCCTCCAGGGTGCCAGCCTTGGGATAGATCACCCACCAGCCATCCGGCACGTCGCCGGCGCGCACGATCACCTGGGCAGCGTCGGCCGTGGGTTTGAGCAGGGCCAGATGGTTTTCCGCCGTCTCGCGATCCTGCACCGGGCCGATTTCGAAGCAGCCCTTGGGGCTGGCGCCGCCGGGCAGGATGCCGGCATCGGTGCGCGACCCGTCGCCGGCGGGCGCCGCGTCACCGGGTGGTGGCAGGACCTCGAACTCGCCGGACGCCGGCAGGGATGACGGCGCCGCCAGCGTTTCCTCGCTGATCGCCACGTGCTGGTCGTTGAGTTCCCGGATCAGAGTGTCGCGCTGCTCCAGGCCGAACTTCCAGCCCAGGAACAGGAGGTTGATCACCACCAGAATGTAAAAGATTTTCTTCATGGAAGGGCTTCGGCCTCTGTCAGTAACCCGCGCAGCACGATGTGCTGGTCCAGTTGAAGCGGCTGCGCGACATGAGCCGCGATGGTGGCCGCATCGCCCCCCGTCATGACCAGCCGGAAGTCGGCGCCGGTGCTGGCGCGCAAGGTGGCCAGGGTCTTCTCGATCAGGCCGGCGCCGGCCATGATACAGCCCTG
This sequence comes from Methyloparacoccus sp. NF-16, assembly GCF_056880625.1. NCBI lineage: Bacteria > Pseudomonadati > Pseudomonadota > Gammaproteobacteria > Methylococcales > Methylococcaceae > Methyloparacoccus > Methyloparacoccus sp. NF-16. The sequence goes on from NZ_CP174130.1 coordinate 2,164,821, forward strand.
CCGCATGGCCGCCCCGGTGTCGCGCCCCAGCGTCAGGTCGGCCGCACCCGGCGGCCGCGGCACACTGAGGGCGCTGGCATGACGCTGCAGGGCCAGCGCCATGGTCCGGAGACCCGGGGCGATGAGTCCGCCCAGGTGTCGACCGTCGGCGGCCAGCGCGTCCAGGGTCATCGCCGTGCCGCAATCCACCAGGCAGGCTGGCAAGGGATGGTCCCGGTACAGCCCGAGGAGCCCCAGCCAGCGATCGACGCCCAGCCGGTCGGGCTCGGCATAGCCGTTGACGACCGGGCCGCAGCACGCCCGGCTGCGGGCGAATACCGGCGACAGCCGCCAATGCCGCTCGATCCAGGCATGCAGCAGGCGCGCCACCTCCGGCCCGGCGACATTGGACACGTGCACCGCCGCCGGCGCCGGCAGCCCGGCCCAGTGTGCATCGAGCCGCTCCGCGAGACCCTCGGCCTGCGAGGCGAACGGCAGGCCAGGCTCCAGCCGCCCGTGCCGATGACAGGCCCACTTGATGCGGGAATTGCCGGCATCGACTAGGAACCTGGCGGTCATCGGCCCGGTATCCGCAGGCGCAGGTCGCCGGAGGCAAACTGCCGCCGGTCGCCGCCGGCCTCCTCGAACAGCAGCAGGCCCTGATCCGTCACGTCCAGGATGCGCCCCTCGAAGCAGCGGTCGCCGATCTGCACGCTCGCGGCATGGCCGGCATGGACATGGCCGGCGCGCCACTCCGGCAGATAGGGTGCGAGGCCGTGGGACGGGTAGTCGCGCAACAGCGGCAGCAATTCATTCAGCAGCAGCGCCACCAGCCGGTTGCGGGCCGGCGGATGGCCGTCGCAGATCCGGCCGAGATCGGTCCAGGGCTGGTCGATGGTCGCCGCGGCGGTGCCCGGCAGGTGGCGATTCAGGCCCAGGCCGATGACCACCGCACACTGCCCATGGGCCTCGCCGACGACCTCCAGCAGGATGCCGCCGAGCTTGGCGACTCCCCAGAGGATGTCGTTCGGCCACTTCAGCCCGACGCCCGGCACGTTCGCCACCGCCAGCGCCCGCATGACGGCGACGCCCACGGCCAGGCTCAGGCCGGCGACCTGGGTGGGATCGTCGAAGCGCCACAGCAGCGACAGGTAGAGATTGGTGCCCAAGGGCGAAATCCAGTTCCGGCCGATGCGGCCGCGGCCGGCCGATTGATATTCCGCCAGGCAAACCAGCCCGGCCGGCGCATCGCCCCCCGCCCGCCGCAGCAGCTCGCTGTTGGTCGAGTCCAGATGGTCGTGGATGTCCAGCCCGGTGAGCAGATCCGCCGCCGTCCCGGACAGATCCGCCGCGATGCGCGCCGGCGACAGCCATTCCACCGGGGTCAGCAGGCGATAGCCGCGACCGGGCAGCGCCGCGACCTCCAGGCCCAGCGCCTGCAAGGCCTGGAGATGTTTCCAGACCGCCGCCCGGCTGACCCCCAGCATCTCCGCGAGCGCCGCGCCGGAATGGAAGCGGCCGTCCAGCAGCGCGTCCAGCAGCCGCTTGTCGCGGGCATCCAGCACCACGCGCGGCCTACCCCGCCTGCCCGCTGGCCTGATCCAGCGCTTTCAGGCGCGCCAGTTTCTCGGCGATCCTGATCTCCAGTCCGCGCGGCACCGGCCGGTAATACTGGCGCGGGGCCATGCCGTCGGGAAAGTACTGCTCGCCGGCGGCGTAGGCGTCGGGCTCATCGTGGGCGTAGCGATAGGCCTTGCCGTAATCCAGCTGGCGCATCAGGCCGGTCGGCGCGTTGCGCAGATGCAGGGGCACCTCCAGGCTGCCGGTGGCCCGGGCATCGGCGCGCGCCGCCTGATAGGCGACGTAGACGGCATTGCTCTTGGGCGCACAGGCCAGATAAACCAGCGCCTGGGCCATGGCCAGCTCGCCCTCGGGACTGCCCAGCCGTTGTTGCACATCCCAGGCGTTGAGCGCCAGTTCCAGCGCGCGCGGATCGGCGTTGCCGATGTCCTCGCTGGCGATGCGCACGATGCGCCGGGCCAGGTAAAGGGGATCGATGCCCCCATCCAGCATGCGGCAGAACCAGTACAGCGCGGCATCCGGCGCGCTGCCGCGCACCGACTTGTGCAGCGCGGAAATCTGGTTGTAGAAGTCTTCGCCCTGCTTGTCGAAGCGCCGCGCGCCACCGCCGGCCAGCACCTCCCGGGCCAGATCCTCGCCGATGGCATCCGCGCCGCTGTCCAGCAGGTCGACGCTGATTTCCAGGAGATTCAGGAGCTTGCGGGCATCGCCGTCGGCGGCCCGCGCATACCAGCGGCGAATGTCCTCGTTCATGCCGACCGGCCGGGCGCCGTAGCCACGTTCCGGGTCGGTCAGCGCCTGCGCCAGCACGGCCAGGAGGTCGTCCTCGGTCAGGGCGCGCAGCACGTAGACCCGCGACCGGGACAGCAGCGCGTTGTTGAGCTCGAACGAGGGATTCTCGGTCGTCGCGCCGATGAAGGTGAAGGTGCCGTCCTCGACGTGCGGCAGGAAGGCATCCTGCTGCGACTTGTTGAAGCGGTGCACCTCGTCCACGAACAGCAGGGTGCGCCGCCCGGACTGCGCCAGCCGGTGGCGGGCCTCGGCGACCTGCTCGCGAATCTCCCGCACCCCGGACAGGACCGCCGAGAGGGTCACGAACTCGGCCTCGGCATGATGGGCGACCAGCCGGGCCAGGGTGGTCTTGCCGGTGCCGGGCGGCCCCCAGAAGATCATCGAATGCAGGCGGCCGCCGCGGATGGCCTCATGGAGCGGCTTGCCCGGCGCCAGCAGGTGCCGCTGGCCGACATATTCGGCCAGCGTGCGTGGCCGCAGGCGATCGGCCAGGGGGGCCAGCATCGCACCGCTCATGCCGTCGTCAGGAACGTCGGACCGGGACGGCTCCCCGAGCGCGGCTCATTGCCCCTCGAACACATCCACGCCGGCCGGAGGCCTGAAGCTGAACAGGGCCGGGTCGAGCCGGACCCCGGTCTTGAGGTTGTTGAAATAGATGCGCGTCAGCTGGCCGAAGTTGTCGCTCAGCTCCATACCGATCAGGCTGTCATGCTCCAGCCCGATCTGCACGTAGCGGAAACCACTGTCCTCGTTCCTGGGAATCAGCTTGAGGATGGCGATGCCCTCCTCGTCCGACTGGTTCTCGATGGTGAAATTCTTCTCCAGCGGCACCTCGCCGGTCAGCAGCAGGGCCGGGGTCGAACCGATGGCCTGATCGAGCTTCTTGGCCGTCACCTGCTCCAGGTCCTTGTCATAGAACCATACCTTGCCGGTGCTGGAGACGATCTCCTGATGGTAGGGCTGCTGATAGTTCCAGCGGAACTTGCCCGGACGCTGCAGATAGAAAACGCCGCTGCTGCGCTTGCCGAGATTGCCTTTCTCGTCCACCTGCACCTGGGTGAATTCGGCCTGCAGGGTGCTCGCCCGGGCGAGGAAGCCCTTCAGCCGCTGCTCCGGCGTCACCGCCGCGGACAGGGAACAGGAGACGGCCAACAGAATGGGGAATGCGGTGTGTTTCAGCATGTTCGGAAGATGGCGAGAGTGATGCGGGGCGGCCGTCAGTCGAGCGGAAGGGCCCGGGCCAGCTCGGCGGCCAGCCCGGTATAGGTACGCGGGCTCAGCGCCAGCAGCCGCTCGCGGGCGACCTCCGGCAATGCCAGGCCGTCGATGAAGCGGGCCAGCGATTCGGCGTCGATGCGCTGGCCGCGGGTCAGCTCCTTGAGCTTTTCGTAGGGTTTCTCGATGCCATAGCGGCGCATGATGGTCTGGATCGGCTCGGCCAGCACTTCGGGATTGGCGGCCAGATCGGCCTCCAGCGCATCGGCATTGAGCTCCAGCTTGCCGATGCCCTTGAGCGTCGCCTGCAGCGCGATGAGGGTGTGCGCCAGGCCGACGCCGGTATTGCGCAGCACGGTGGAATCGGTGAGGTCGCGCTGCCAGCGGGATATCGGCAGCTTCTCGGCCAGATGCGAGAAGACCGCATTGGCCAGCCCCAGATTGCCCTCGGAGTTCTCGAAATCGATGGGATTGACCTTGTGCGGCATGGTCGAGGAGCCGACCTCGCCGGCCACGGTTTTCTGCCGGAAGAATCCCAGAGAGATGTAGCCCCAGACATCACGGTCGAAATCCATCAGCACGGTATTGAACCGCGACAGGGCATGGAAGGTTTCCGCCAGATAGTCGTGCGGCTCGATCTGCGTGGTGTAGGGGTTGAACACCAGTCCCAGCGACTCGACGAAACGGCGGGCGAAGGCCGGCCAGTCCACATCCGGATAGGCGACGCAGTGGGCGTTGTAGTTGCCGACCGCGCCGTTGATCTTGCCGAGCAGTTCCACGGCGCCGACCTGGCGGGCCTGACGCGCCAGGCGGGCGGCGACATTGGCGAACTCCTTGCCTAGGGTCGAGGGTGTCGCCGGCTGGCCATGGGTGCGCGACAGCATGGGCTGGTCGGCGTGGTCGCGGGCCTTCTCGCCGATGGCGGCGATGACCTTGCGCATGGCCGGCAGCAGCACCGCATCGCGCGCCTCGCGCAGCATCAGGCCGTAGGCCAGGTTGTTGATGTCCTCGGAGGTGCAGGCAAAGTGGATGAATTCGCTGACGGCCTCCAGTTCGGCATGGCCGGCGATCTTTTCCTTGAGGAAATACTCCACCGCCTTGACGTCATGGTTGGTGGTGCGCTCGATCTGCTTCACCCGCCCGGCATCCTCGGCGGTGAAACCGTCGACGATGGCGTTCAGCCGCGCCTGGGCCGTGGCGCTCAGGGCCGGCACCTCGGCGATGACGGGCTCCCCGGCCAAGGCCTGGAGCCAGCGCACCTCGACCAGGACACGGTAGCGGATCAGGCCATATTCGCTGAGGATGGCGCGCAGCGGTTCAACCTTGTCCGCATAGCGGCCGTCGATGGGGGAGAGATCAGTCAAAGCCATGTGTCTGTCCGCTTGGGTCGCGGCCCGGGCCGGGCGGTATGCCGGGCGACAGGCCAGGATGGAAGAAAATCGCAGGAGGGCATTCTATCGCTTCGGTGCCCGGCCCCCGGCATCACCGCACCGTCAGGCCAGCATGGCCATCGTGGCCGGTGGCCGGTCGACGAGCCCGCGCGCCTCGCCCCGGAAACTGGCGGATTCGATGATGCCGCCGCCGAGGCACTCGTCGCCCCGGTAGAAGACCACCGACTGCCCGGGCGTCATAGCCCGCTGCAGCCGCTCGAAGCGCACCCGGCAGCGGCCGCCCTCCAGAAGCGTGACCTCGCAGGCCTGATCGGGCTGGCGGTAACGGGTCTTGGCGGCGCAGCGCAGGGGCGCCGTCGGCGGGCGCTCCCGGCACCAGTCCAGGGTACCGGCCTCCAGGGTATCCGCCAGCAGCAGCGGGTGTTCATGACCCTGGCCGACGATCAGCACGTTCCGTCGCAGATCCTTGGCCAGTACATACCAAGCCTCGTCCGCCGCGCCCCGGATGCCGCCGATGCCGAAACCGCGCCGCTGGCCCAGGGTGTAGTACATCAATCCGTCATGCCGGCCCAGCGCCTGGCCGTCGGCTGTCTCGATGACGCCGGGCTGGGCCGGCAGGTAGCGCTGCAGGAACGCCTTGAACCGCCGTTCGCCGATGAAACAGATGCCGGTGCTGTCGCGCTTGCGGGCATTGTCGAACCCGGCGCGGGCGGCGATGCGGCGAACCTCGGCCTTTTCCAGGTCGCCGATGGGAAACAGGGTCCGGGCCAACGGATCCTGGCCCAGCGTATGGATGAAATAGGTCTGGTCCTTGCCGCTGTCCACGCCCTTGAGCAGACGGTAGCCGCCGTCGCCGTGCGGCTCGATCCGCGCGTAATGGCCGGTGGCGATGCGGTCGGCGCCGAGGTCGCGGGCATAGTCGAGAAAGGCCTTGAACTTGATTTCCTTGTTGCAGAGGATGTCCGGGTTGGGGGTGCGGCCGGCCGCATATTCCCGGAGGAAGACCTCGAACACGTGATCCCAGTATTCGGCGGCGAAATTGACCGTCTGCAGCGGGATGCCGAGCCGGTCGCACACGGCCTGGGCATCGGCCAGGTCCTCCCTGGCGGTGCAGTATTCGGTGCCGTCGTCCTCGTCCCAGTTCTTCATGAACAGCCCGGTGACGGCATGGCCCTGCTCCAGCAGCCGCAGGGCGCTCACCGAGGAATCGACGCCGCCGGACATGCCGACGATCACCCGCCCGGCCATGACTCAGAGCCGCGTGGCCTTGAGCACGGCGAGCGGGTAACGCTCCCCGGCCAGGCAATCGTCGACACAGCGCAGCACCAGTTCGCTGCGATGGCGGTCGCGGCAGGCCGCCAGCTCGTCGCGGGTCAGCCAGACCGGCCGGATGATGCCCTGGTCCAGCGACGCATCGGCCTCGTGCCGGTCGGCACGCGCGGTGATGGCGAGGCGCAGGAAGCTGGCGGCACGGTCGGGCCGGCTCCAGAGGTAGGCACCGACCAGCGCCTCCGGCTGGACGCGCCAGCCGGTTTCCTCGTAGGTTTCGCGCATCAGCGCCTCGATCAGGGATTCGCCGGCCTCGACATGGCCGGCGGGCTGGTTGATCACGTGCCGGCCCCGGTCGTCCCGTTCCTCCACCAGCAGCCAGCGGCCGTCGCGCTCGACCAGGGCAGCCACTGTGACGCGCGGGCGCGCGGCCGTCTGGATAAATTCCGGCGTCATCGGGTCTCAGGAAGAGTGTGGTGGGAACGGCGGCATCGGCGGATGGGCAGCAATTATGCCACAGGGTCGAACCTGACCGGCCGCCGCCAAAGGACCGCCACGGCAGGGACCCATGCCCCGCGCGCAGCTCTGCGACAAGCGAATATCTGGTGCTATAGTTCCAGCCGCATCTTTCATCACCGGATCGATCCCTCGCACCATGGCCCAGCAACCTGATCACAGACTCCGAGACGATCTGGCGGTCGAGGAAGCCAAGCCCCGGCTCAAGCGGCCCCCGCTCTACAAGGTGTTCCTGCTCAACGACGATTTCACGCCCATGGAATTCGTGGTGGACATCCTCAAGATCTTCTTCGGCATGGACGAGGAGAGGGCCACCCAGGTCATGCTGCATGTGCATACCAAGGGCATCGGCGTCTGCGGGGTGTACTCGCGCGACATCGCCGAAACCAAGGTGCGCCAGGTCAACGATTTCTCCCGCCAGCACCAGCATCCCCTGCTCTGCGACATGGAGGAGGCCTGAGTTGAGCCCGCCCCTGTCCGCCCACATAATCGCCGCACAGGCCGCCGGCCAAGGTTCCGGCCTCATGCCCCTCTCAGGAGTTCAATCATGCTGAGCAAAGAACTTGAGATCTCTCTCAACCACGCCTTCCGGACAGCCTACGAGAAGCGGCATGAATTCATCTCCGTCGAACATCTCCTGCTCGCCATGCTGGACAACCCGGCAGCGATGGAGGTACTCAAGGCCTGCGGCGCCAATCTCGACTGGCTGCGGCAGGAACTGCAAGGCTTCCTCGACGAAACCACGCCGCTGATCGCCCCCGGCGTCAAACGGGAGACCCAGCCCACGCTGGGCTTCCAGCGGGTACTGCAGCGCGCGGCCTTCCACGTGCAGTCGTCCGGCAAGCAGGAGGTCAGCGGCGCCAACGTGCTGGTCGCCATCTTCAGCGAGCAGGACTCCCATGCCGTCTACCTGCTCAGCCAGCAGGACATCAGCCGGCTGGACGTGGTCAACTACATCTCCCACGGCATCACCAAGCTGCACGAGGAATCCGACCAGGCACCCGGCGGCGCCCCGGCCAATGACAACGGCGAGCAAGCCGAAGCGAACCCCCTGGAGAAGTTCGCCGAGAATCTCAACGAGCTGGCGCGCTCCGGCAAGATCGACCCCCTGATCGGCCGCCGCGGCGAGGTCGAGCGCACCATCCAGGTGCTGTGCCGGCGGCGCAAGAACAACCCCCTGCTGGTGGGCGAGGCCGGGGTCGGCAAGACGGCCATCGCCGAGGGACTGGCGAAGAAGATCGTCGAGGGCGAGGTTCCGGAGGTCCTGGCCAACAGCACCATCTACGCGCTGGACCTCGGCGCCCTGGTGGCCGGCACCAAGTATCGCGGCGATTTCGAGAAGCGGCTGAAGTCGCTGCTGGCGCAGCTGAAGAAGCAGCCGCACGCCATCCTGTTCATCGACGAAATCCACACCATCATCGGCGCGGGCTCGGCCTCGGGCGGGGTCATGGATGCCTCGAACCTGATCAAGCCGGTGCTGGCCTCGGGCGACCTGCGCTGCATCGGCTCGACCACCTATCAGGAATACCGCGGCATCTTCGAGAAGGATCGCGCCCTGGCCCGCCGTTTCCAGAAGATCGACGTGCTGGAGCCCTCGGTGGACGAGACCTTCCAGATTCTCAAGGGCCTGAAATCGCGCTTCGAGGAACATCACGAGGTCAAATATTCGCTGGCGGCTCTGCGCACGGCCGCCGAGCTGTCCGACCGCTACATCACCGACCGCCACCTGCCGGACAAGGCCATCGATGTGATCGACGAGGCCGGGGCCGGCCAGCGGCTGTTGCCGGCGTCGAAGCGGAAGAAACTGATCGGCACGCTGGAGATCGAGGATATCGTCTCGAAGATCGCCCGCATTCCCCCGAAGACGGTCTCGACCAATGACAAGGACAAGCTGCGCGACCTGGAAAAGAACCTGAAGATGCTGGTGTTCGGCCAGGACGAGGCGATCACGACCCTCGCCGCCGCCATCAAGCTGTCACGGGCCGGCCTGCGCGAGGCACAGAAGCCGATCGGCTGCTTCCTGTTCGCGGGGCCCACCGGCGTCGGCAAGACCGAGGTGACGCGTCAGCTGGCCAAGGTCATGGGCGTCGAGCTGCTGCGCTTCGACATGTCGGAGTACATGGAACGGCATACGGTCTCGCGCCTGATCGGCGCACCGCCCGGCTATGTGGGGTTCGACCAGGGCGGTCTCCTGACCGAGCAGGTCGGCAAGCACCCGCATGCGGTGGTGCTGCTGGACGAGATCGAGAAGGCCCACCCCGATGTCTTCAATCTGCTGCTGCAGGTGATGGATCACGGCACGCTGACCGACAACAACGGCCGCAAGGCGGATTTCCGCAACATCATCCTGATCATGACCACCAATGCCGGCGCCAGCGAGGGCGGCCGGCCATCCATCGGCTTCACCCGCCAGGATCACGCCAGCGACAGCCTGAAGGTCATCGAGCGGACGTTCTCACCGGAATTCCGCAACCGCCTGGACGCCATCATCCAGTTCAGGCCGCTCAGCATCGAGATCATCGCGCAGGTGGTCGACAAGTTCATGTTCGAACTGGAGACGCAGCTGGCGGAGAAACGGGTATCGGTGGTGCTGGAACCGGAAGCCCGGCAATGGCTGGCCGAGCATGGCTTCGACCCGCAGATGGGCGCGCGGCCGATGAGCCGGGTCATCCAGGAGAAGATCAAGAAACCGCTGGCGGAGGCGATCCTGTTCGGAAAACTGGCCACCGGCGGCGTCGCCAGGATCGGCGTGGAAGACGGCGAGCTCTCCTTCTCGGTGGAGGGCGTGCCCGAGGTGTCCGAACCGGCCTGAACTAGCGCTGGCGGAAGGTGATGCGCCCCTTGCTGAGATCGTAGGGGGTCATCTCGACCTTGACGCGGTCGCCGGTCAGGATCCGGATGTAATGCTTGCGCATCTTGCCGGAAATATGGGCCATCACGACGTGCCCGTTATCCAGCTCGACACGGAAGGTGGTGTTGGGCAGGGTCTCGATGACCTTGCCTTCCATCTCGATATGATCTTCTTTCGACATACGCTTTCTGGGTTGGCGGAATTTCCGGGAGACCCCGGAAAAAGCCGCGATCTTACCATATCGGCCACCCGATCCATTAACCGGGATGCAGCCGTTCCCAGCCGCCGTCGGCAAGTCGCTCCAGCGGCCGAAAGCCGGACTTGTAGGCCATCTTCCGGCAGTCCCTGACCCAGAATCCCAGATAGACGTGCGCCTGGCCCCGGCGGCCGGCCTCAGCGACCATCCACAGAATCGCCCACGTACCGAGACTGAGGTGCTCCGCCGACGGCTCGTAGAAGGTATAGACCGCCGACAGGCCGTCCTCCAGCTCGTCCACGACGGCCACCGCCAGCAGCGTTTCGTCCGCGCGAAACTCGACGAAACGGGTGCCCTCCCAGCGCTGGTTGCCGAGGAAGCGCATGAAATCCTCCGGCGAGGCGCCGGCCATCTCGCCATCGGCATGCCGGGCGTCCAGGTAGCGCGTGTAGAGCCGGTAATGCTCCGCCCGGAAAACCGGCGGCAGGACGGTCGCCGCCAGGTGCGCGTTGCGCCTGGCCACCCGCCGCTGCGAACGGTTCGGGCGAAACTCGCGCACCGGGATGCGCACCGGCACGCAGGCCTCGCAGCCGAGGCAATGCGGCCGGTAGACCAGATCGCCGCTACGCCGGAAACCGTTGGCGACCAGCAGGGTATACAGCGATCTGTCCACGGCCAGCTCGGGCGGCACGAAGGCCATGCGCGCCTCGCGGCCCTCGAGATAGCCGCAGGGATGCGGCAGGCCGACGTAAAGCGGCAGGCCGACCTCGCGCTCCGTCATGCCGGCTGCCAGGCGGAAGCGGCCACGGGCGCCTCGCAATGGCGCTCCAGCAGCTCGGTGAACATCTGACGGCTGATGTCCCCGGCGCCCAGACTCTCCAGGTGCGGGGTGTGCACCTGGCAGTCGATCAGTCGATAGCCCCAGGCCGAGAGCTGCCGGCATGCCAGCACGAAGGCCACCTTGGAGGCATCGGCGGCCCGGTGGAACATGGACTCGCCGAAGAACACCTGACCGATGGCCACGCCATACAGCCCGCCGACCAGTTCCCCGTCCCGCCAGGTCTCGAAGGAATGCGCCAGCCCCAGCCGGTGCAGGTGCCCGTAGGCCCGCAGCATCTCGGGCGTCAGCCAGGTACCGCCGGCACCGGTCCGGGGCGCGGAACAGGCCAGGATCACCGCGTCGAAAGCCCGGTCGTAACTGAAGGCGAAGTCACCCCGGCGCAGGCGCTTGCCCAGGCTGCGCGATACCTTCACCGCTTCCGGCGCCAGCACCCAGCGGGGATCGGGCGACCACCAGAGGATGGGTTCGCCGGCGTTGAACCAAGGGAAGATCCCGTGCCGGTAGGCGTTGCGCAATCGCTCCGGCGACAGGCAACCGCCGGCTGCGAGCAGGCCGTTGGGCTCCGCCAGGGCACTCGCCACCGGTGGAAAGGGCTGCGCCCGGTCGTGCGGATCGAGAATCGCGAACATCACGCCTGCCGATAGGGAGAGCGCTCCCCCATGCGTCGGATGTAGTCATCCATCATCGCCGCCTCCCGCTGCAGGAAACGGGCGACAGGCGCCCGAAAGTCCTCATGCGCCAGCCAATGACAGGAGGCGGTGCGCGCCGGCAGGAAACCGCGGCTGATCTTGTGCTCGCCCTGGGCGCCGGGCTCGAAGCGGCGCAGACCGCGGGCGATGCAGAACTCGATGCCCTGGTAATAGCAGGCCTCGAAATGCAGGCCCGGTATCTCCTCGCGACAGCCCCAGTAGCGCCCGTAGAGGGCATCGTCGCCCACCAGGAAATAGGCGGCAGCGACGATCTCGCCCGCCCGGCGGGCCAGCACCAGGCGCACCCGGGAACCCAGCGTTGCCGCCAGCTGCCGGAAGAAGGCCAGGGTAAGCGCGGGGAAATTGCCATGCCGGTCAAAGGTGTCGCGGTACAGTGCGTGGAAGGCGGCCCATTCGCGGGCCGAGACCTCCTCGCCGGCGAGCGGGACCAGCTCCACGCCAGCCTCCCGTACCTGCCGCCGCTCGCGCTGGATTTCCTTGCGCCGCTTGGCGGTCAGCGCGGCGAGGAAATGCTCGAAGCTCTGGTAACCCCGGTTTTCCCAGTGGAACTGGCAACCGGTGCGCCGCAGCAGGCCCGGCGCCTGCGTCAGTTCGTCATCGGTCGGGAACAGCCAGTGCAGGGACGAAACACCCAGCGAGCGCGCTGCCTCGATGGCGGCCCCGATCAACCGCGCGACCAGAGCGGGCTCGCGGAGGTCGGGACGGACGAGCAGCCGCGGACCGGTGGCCGGCGTGAAGGGCGATGCCGCCACCAGCTTGGGATAGTAGGTCCGCCCGGCCCGTTCGTGCGCCTCGGCCCAGGCCCAGTCGAAGACGAATTCACCGAAGGAATTGGATTTGAGGTACAGCGGCAGCGCTGCCAACAGCTCGCCCGACGGATCCGTCAGCGTCAGCGGCAGGGGAAACCAGCCGACCCGGTCGCCGAGACAGCCACCCTCCTCCAGGGCGAGCAGGAATTCGTGCCGCAGGCAGGGGAAGCCGGCGCAGCCCAGACGGTTCCACGCATCGCGGGCGATGGCGGCCATCCCGTCCTCCAGCAGCCGGACCTGCAAGCCGTTGGAAGCCATGTAGCAGGCGGTGTCAGCCGCGCCGGGAGCGCGGCCGTATCGGGCGTTCGCGGCCCGCTTGTGGGATAATGTGCGCCTTTCCCGGATACCGGCAGCTGGCGTCAGCCATGCTCGTCCCGGCCCCGTTCTCCTCGTTCCGCAATTCCAGTTGCTCTCAAATGGCTCAATACGTTTATACCATGAACCGCGTGGGCAAGGTCGTGCCCCCGAAACGCGAGATTCTCAGGGATATTTCCCTGTCCTTCTTCCCCGGCGCCAAGATCGGTGTCCTGGGCCTGAACGGTTCCGGCAAGTCGACGCTGCTGCGCATCATGGCCGGCGTCGACACCGAATTCAACGGCGAGGCGCGCGCCCAGTCCGGCATCAACATCGGCTACCTGCCGCAGGAACCGCAACTCGACGCCAGCAAAACCGTGCGCGGCAATGTCGAGGAGGCCCTGTCCCATGTCAAGAATGCCCTGACCCGGCTGGATGAGGTCTACGCGGCCTATGCCGAGCCGGATGCCGACTTCGATGCTCTGGCCGCCGAACAGGCCAGGCTCGAAGGCATCATCCAGGCCAGCGATGGTCACAATCTGGAGCGCACCCTCGAAATCGCCGCCGACGCCCTGCGTCTGCCCGATTGGGACGCCGACGTGACCAAGCTATCCGGTGGCGAAAAGCGCCGCGTGGCGCTGTGCCGGCTGCTGCTGTCCGGTCCCGATATGCTGCTGCTGGACGAACCGACCAACCACCTGGACGCCGAATCGGTGGCCTGGCTGGAGCGCTTCCTGCACGACTTCCCCGGTACCGTCATCGCCGTCACCCATGATCGCTACTTCCTCGACAACGTGGCCGGCTGGATCCTTGAACTTGACCGCGGTCACGGCATCCCCTGGGAAGGCAATTACTCCACCTGGCTCGAACAGAAGGAGAAGCGACTGGAAATCGAGGAAAAGCAGGAGAGCGCCCGCCAGAAGGCCATGAAGGCGGAACTGGAGTGGGTGCGCGCCAACCCCAAGGGCCGCCATGCCAAGAGCAAGGCCCGCCTCCAACGCTTCGAGGAACTCACCAACCAGGAGACTCAGAAGCGCAACGAGACCAAGGAAATCTACATCCCGCCGGGCCCGCGCCTGGGCGACGTGGTGGTGGAGGTCGAAGGTCTGCGCAAGGGCTTCGGCGACCGCCTGCTGATCGACGATCTCAGCTTCCGCCTGCCGCCCGGTGGCATCGTCGGCATCATCGGCCCCAACGGCGCCGGCAAGACCACCCTGTTCCGCATGATCGCGGGGACCGAGCAGCCAGACGGCGGCACCATCCGCCACGGCGAGACGGTGAAGGTTTCCCACGTCGATCAAACCCGCGACCATCTGGACGACAACAAGACCGTCTGGGAGGAAATCTCCGACGGGCTGGACATGATCACCGTCGGCAGCTACACCACGCCGTCCCGTGCCTACTGCGGCCGCTTCAACTTCAAGGGCTCCGACCAGCAGAAACGCATCGGCGACCTGTCCGGCGGCGAACGCAACCGCGTCCACCTGGCCAAGCTGCTGAAGAGCGGCGGCAACGTCCTGCTCCTGGACGAACCGACCAACGACCTCGATGTGGAAACCCTGCGCGCGCTGGAGGAAGCCCTGCTCGACTTCCCCGGCTGCGCCGTGGTGATATCGCATGACCGCTGGTTCCTGGACCGCATCGCCACCCACATCCTGGCCTTCGAAGGCGACAGCAAGGTGGTCTGGTTCGAGGGCAACTACGCCGACTACGAGGCCGACCGCAAGCGCCGTCTGGGCGACGAGGCCGACAACCCCCACCGCATCCGCTACAAACCCCTGGCCGGCTGAGCCGGCCCACCCCCTGAGGGCGGCCCCGCCAAGCGGGGTCCGCCTTTGCCTCTTGATCCCATCTGCACCGGACTCCATGACAGAAACCCCGCAAACCTTCGCCGAACTCGACCTGCCCCTCACCCTGCTGGAAACGGTCCGGGAAATCGGCTACGAATCGCCCTCCCCCATTCAGGCCGCCAGCATCCCGCACCTGCTGGCCGGACGCGACCTGCTCGGCCAGGCCCAGACCGGTACCGGCAAGACGGCCGCCTTCGCCCTGCCGATCCTGAGCCGCATCGACGTATCGCGGCGCGTCCCCCAGGCCCTGGTACTGGCGCCGACCCGCGAACTGGCGATCCAGGTCGCCGAGGCCTTCCAGACCTATGCCCGCCATCTGGAGGGCTTCCACATCCTGCCGGTCTACGGCGGCCAGGGCATGGGCCAGCAGCTGCGCCAGCTGGCGCGCGGCGTCCATGTCATCGTCGGCACCCCCGGCCGGGTCATGGATCACCTGCGCCGCGAGACCCTCAATCTCGACCAGTTGCAGACCCTGGTGCTGGACGAGGCCGATGAAATGCTGCGCATGGGCTTCATCGAGGATGTCGAATGGATCCTCGAACACACGCCCGACACCCGGCAGACCGCCCTGTTCTCGGCCACCATGCCGCCGGTCATCAAGAAGATCGCCAACCGGCATCTGCGCGATCCGGCCGAGATCAAGATCCAGAGCAAGACCTCCACCGTGGAGGCCATCAATCAGCAATACTGGCTGGTATCGGGCCTGCAGAAGCTGGAGGCGCTGACCCGCATCCTCGATGCCGACGACATCGACGCGATGATCATCTTCGTCCGCACCAAGACCGAGACCGTCGAACTGGCCGAGAAGCTGGAGGCGCGCGGCTACGAGGCGGCGGCACTGAACGGCGACATGAGCCAGGCCCTGCGCGAGAAGGTCATCGACCGGCTGAAGAAGGGCGCGCTGGACATCGTCATCGCCACCGACGTCGCCGCGCGCGGACTGGACGTGGAACGCATCACCCACGTGGTCAACTACGACATCCCCTACGACACCGAGACCTATGTCCATCGCATCGGCCGCACCGGCCGGGCCGGACGCAAGGGCACGGCGATCCTGTTCGTCGCTCCGCGCGAGCGGCGGATGCTGCGCGCCATCGAGCAGGCCACGCGGCAACCGATCCAGCAGATGCGCCTGCCGACCCTGCGTGACATCGCCGACCGGCGCATCGAGCAGTTCAAGGCGCAGCTGGTGGAAACGCTGGACAACCAGGACGTGACCTTCTATCGCGACCTGATCGACCGGCTGGTGGCCGAGGAGATCGGCGAGCCGGCCGACATCGCCGCCGCCATCGCCCACCTGCTGTACCGCGAGCGCCCCCTGGCCGCCGTCGACGAGCCGGAGCCGCCGGTACGCGAGTTCGCGCCACGCGATGCCGACGACTCGCGCCGGCCATCGCGTCACGGCGAACGATTCGAACGCGACGCCAACCGTGGGCCGGGCCGGCGCAACGAGGGCCGTGGCGATTTCCAGCGTCCGGAGGGCCATCTGCAGGCCTTCACCCTCGACGTGGGCCGGGTCCACGGCGTCATGCCCAAGGACATCGTCGGCGCCATCGCCAACGAGGGCGGCATCCCGGCGCGCCAGATCGGCGCCATCAAGCTGTTCGACAGCTACAGCACGGTGGAGCTGCCGGCGGGTCTGCCGCGCGCGGTGTTCCAGGCCTTGTCGCGGACCTGGGTGCGAGGCCAGCGCATCAACCTGCAGCCGGCCGAGGGCCACGGGTCCGGCCGACCACCGGCCAAGCGCAAGTACGGCGGCGACAAGCCCGCTGGGGACCTGCCACCGCGCAAGCGCAAGATTGAGGGGCTGGTCATGCCGGTATCCAAACGCCGCCGGAAACCCGAAGCCGATGCGGAGTAACCACCGGCCATGGTCGATCTGAACCCGATCATCGCCCAGTTGCAGGCGCTCAACGATACGTTGGCGCGCCTGGCGCCACCGCCGGCGCAGGAACCCGACTGGTCGGCCCTGGCCTTTCGCTGGCAGGGCAGCCAACATCGCCAGCCGCTGCTGGCCATCCCGGCCATCCAGAAGCTGGCGCTGGACGATCTGCTCGGCATCGACCGGCAGAAGCAAGCGCTGCTGTGTAACACGCGTCAGTTCCTGCAGGGGCTGCCCTGCAACCATGCCCTGCTCTGGGGTTCCCGGGGGACCGGCAAGTCGTCGCTGATCAAGGCATTGCTGGGCGAACTGGCCGAACGGGGCCTGCGCGTCGTCGAGGTCAACCGACAACACCTCATCGAATTGCCGGCGATCCAGGAGATCCTGCGCAAGCGTCCGGAAAGGTTCGTCCTCTATTGCGACGATCTCGCCTTCGAGGCGGACGACGCCGGCTACAAGGCGCTCAAGGCGATACTGGAAGGCTCGCTCGACGCGCAAGCGGACAATGTGTTGATCTACGCCACCTCCAACCGCCGCCACCTGCTGCCGGAGTACGCCGAGGAGAACCGCCAGGCGCGATGGGTGGAGGGCGAATTGCACCAAGGCGAGGCGGTGGAGGAAAAAATCTCCCTGTCCGAGCGTTTCGGCGTCTGGCTATCGTTCCACCCCTTCAACCAGGATCAGTACCTGGCCATCGTCATCCACTGGCTGGACCGGCTGGGGAACCGCGATGACCGGGAAACCGCCCGTCATGAGGCTCTGACCTATGCCTTGTTGCGCGGCTCCCGCAGCGGCCGGGTCGCCTGGCAGTTTGCAAAGGACTGGGCGGGTCGGCGGGGATTGTCATCGAGTCTGCTTGAGTTACAACCAGAGCGATAGCGCCCGACCATTTCGTTCGAGGGACATGGAAGGTCGATTATCATATTCATGCACTAAACGTGAAATATAGTATACTATCAAAATGACAGATCCAGTAACTCATATAGGACTGATCGACTAAAGCATCTGTCTCTGATGCATAACTAAGCGACTGGTTCGCGGGGGCCTTGCTTCTCGCAGCAAGATACCTTGCATGATGTCATGGTGGCATTGCTCAAAAACCAGTAGTGACGCCACAGGCATAGATAAGCCTGGCCCTCCACACTCATCATCAGTTTCAACAAGAAATCGAAGCATGACAAGAGAAATCCCGCTCAACGACCACACCCCAGAAGATGAGATCTCGATTGCTGATATTCTGAGCAAGCTATGGCGACGAAGAGGACTTATCCTAAGCATCACACTGTTGAGCAGCAGCATCGGCCTTATCTATATTCTTCTTGGCGCCACAACAAAAAAAACACCTGTCACCCTCTTCGTCGAGCTAAGCGGCATCAAGAACGACACATATCCGAATGGCGCGGCATTTTCACCTCAAGACCTGAAGTCCCCCGATGTTCTAAGGGCCTTATACGATAAGTACAAGCCTAAAGACCAAAACACATTTCCCGAACACCTAGAGGTTAACTATGGCTCTGACCTCATGCTCGGAACACATGAAAACTACAAGCAGCAGCTCGCACAGAAGGGACTATCAGCAGGAGACATACAAAAAATCAACTCCGACTACAAATCCGCACTGGAGGAAATCGCTCGCCGTGGGCTTGAGATAAGATTCTATTATCAGGAAGCGGGACTTTCCCTGGCCGAGGGCAAAGCGCTGATCAATGAAGTACCAAGACTCTGGAATGATACCTATATCAAGAACTATCGTGTTCTGCTTGATCCCAAGCTGGCGGAAATACCCGGCAAGGCACGCAGCATATCCCTTGACACCACAACAGGGCTATTAGAAGCCTCACAATACATCAAAAACACGATTGCAGGGCTAAAAATCCTGATCGGCGATAATCGGTTCGCTGCACTGACGAATGCGGATGGGCATACGGCGTTCGATATCCTGAAAAGGATCGAGTTCCTCAGAGAAGTCCGCTTCCTCCCGCTGATGGCGTCCTCGCTGCAGAGGCAGGATATCGCCTCCCGGGGATACGCACGGAACATAAAACTTCAGATCGAAGAGATTGATCGAAATCTGGACGCGCTCAACGCATTATCCCAGGAAACCATCAGTTTCCAGCGCTCCAACAACGCGACCAGTACGAACCAAAAATCAAGCCCGGAGGGCAACCTGCAACTCTCCGACTCAATGCTATCCGAAATCCTCAAGCTCTCCAATCAAGCCTCGCTGAGTGACTTCCTGAAGGACATTCTGACCTCTAGGCGCGAACTTGCCTTCAAGCGCTCGACCTTGCAAGGAGAACTGGATCGCTTGACGGCGGACAACAATGCGAGCTATGACTCGTCCTACATCAAGGAGGTCTCGGCATTGCTTAGCGAGATCCTTAACGAATATCAACTTCTGGTGGAAAAGGCAAAGACCACCGCCTCATCGAATATTCAAAGCTTCTACACACCAATCGGCACACCGGAATCGTTCACGTCAAAATGGCCGGACAGATCCTTGCTGATACTTTCTCTTAGCATTCTCGTCGGCCTGTTCCTGTCAGCAGCAATAGCTCTCCTACTGCCGGAAAAGTCCAGACCTTCGCAGTAAAAGCACGCGCGAATATCGCCATCATGCCTGCGCATCAACCATCGGGCTACTTGAGAATCATGACTCCACGCAAAATCCTCGTCACCAGCGCCCTGCCCTATGCCAACGGCCCGATCCACCTGGGCCATCTCGTGGAATACATCCAGACCGACATCTGGGTGCGATTCCAGAAGATGCGCGGGCATGAGTGCCATTACGTCTGCGCCGACGATACCCATGGTACGCCGATCATGCTGCGGGCGGAGAAGGAAGGCATCACGCCGGAGGCACTGATCGCCCGGGTGCAGCAGGAGCACGAACGCGATTTTGCCGGCTTCCATGTCCAGTTCGACCAGTATTACTCGACGCACTCGGAGGAAACGCGGCAGTTCGCGGCCACGATTTACGAACGCCTGAAATCCAACGGGCTGATCGAGTCGCGCAGCATCGAGCAATACTACGATCCCGAAAAGGCGATGTTCCTGCCGGACCGCTTCATCAAGGGCGAGTGTCCGCGTTGCCATGCCAAGGACCAGTACGGGGATTCCTGCGAAGCCTGCGGCGCGACGTATTCGCCGACCGACTTAATCAATCCTTATTCGGCCGTCTCCGGCGCGACGCCGGTGCGCAAGGAATCGGTGCATTATTTCTTCAAGCTTGGCCAGTGCGAGGATTTCCTCAAGCAATGGACGCGGGCTGGTCATCTGCAGACGGAAGCGGCCAACAAGATGGCGGAATGGTTCGAGGCCGGGCTGGCCGACTGGGACATTTCCCGCGACGCGCCCTATTTCGGCTTCGAAATTCCCGATGCGCCGGGCAAGTTCTTCTACGTGTGGCTGGACGCGCCCATCGGCTACATGGGCAGCTTCGCCAAGCTGTGCGAAAAACTGGGACTGAATTTCGAGGATTACTGGCGCAAGGATTCCGCCGCCGAGTTGTATCACTTCATCGGCAAGGACATTCTGTATTTCCATGCGCTGTTCTGGCCGGCCATGCTGGAATATTCGGATTTCCGCACACCGACGAACATCTTCGCCCACGGCTTTCTGACGGTGAACGGCGAAAAGATGTCGAAATCGCGCGGTACCTTCATCACGGCCGAGAGTTATCTCAGTCAGGGCCTGAACCCGGAATGGCTTCGCTATTACTATGCCTGCAAGCTGAACGGCAGCATGGAGGATATCGACCTCAACCTCGAGGATTTCGTGCTGCGGGTCAATTCCGACCTGGTCGGCAAATACGTCAACATCGCCAGCCGCACGGCCGGCTTCGTGACCAAGCTGCTGGATGGCCAACTGGATCTCGGCTTCTGGAATACGACAGAGGGTCAGGCGCTGCTTGACGGGCAACGCGATGCCGCGAACGCCATTGCCGAGGCCTACGAGAACCGCGATTACGCCAGAGCCACCCGCGAAATCATGCGCATCGCCGATACCATCAACGAATACGTCAACGACCAGGAGCCCTGGAAGGTCGCGAAGCTCGATGACCAGCGCGAACGGCTTCAGACGATCTGCACCCGCAGCCTGCAAGGCTTCCATACCCTTTCGGTGCTGCTTTCCCCACTTTTGCCGCAACTCACTTCGCGCGTCGCCACGGAATTCTTCGGCATGGACCGCGATTTCAACTGGAATGATCTCGGGCAGCCGGTGGCATCCATCCAGCCCTATCAGCATCTGATGACACGGGTCGATCCCCAGCAGGTCGAGACTCTGGTCGAAAGCAACAAACAGAATCTGCAGGCCACCCAGCCGGAACCCCATTCCGAGCAGCGCCATGCCGAGCATCAGCAGCATGCCATCCAGCCGATCGCCGACACCATCGGCATCGAGGATTTCGCCAGGATCGACCTGCGCATCGCCCGCATCGCCAAGGCGGACCATGTGCCGGGCGCGGACAAGCTGTTGCAGCTGACGCTGGACATCGGCGAGGCCCAGCCGCGCAATGTCTTCGCTGGCATCAAGTCGGCCTACGATCCCTCGCAACTGACAGGAAAGCTGACGGTGATGGTCGCCAACCTGGCACCGCGCAAGATGAAGTTCGGGCTTTCCGAAGGCATGGTGCTGGCGGCCAGCGACGAACGCGGCGGGCCGTTCGTGCTGATCCCCGACGAAGGCGCCCAGCCGGGCATGCGCGTGAAATAGGCCGGGAGGACAGCTCGCTCAGAAGGTCTGGGTGGGCTGCTTGCTGTCCCGGTAGGCGACCAGATAGCGCTCGATGCGCTCCCGGATCGACTTGCCCTCCTTGTCGTCGAACTGGATGCCGATACCCTGCGGGCGGCGGTTTTCCCCCTGATGCGGGGAGATGAACACGACCTTGCCGACGACCGGGATGCGCTCGGGCTCGTTCATCAGATGCAGCAGCAGGAACACCTCGTCGCCGAGCCGGTAGCGGCGCTGTGTGGGGATGAACAGCCCGCCGCCTCTGACCCAGGGCATGTAGTAGGCGTACAGCACGCCGGCATCGCGCATGCCCAGCGACAGCATGCCCAGGTTGGCCATCGGCAGGTCCTCGCCCGCGCGCGACCCCGGCTGCTCATCCATGCCGGCTGCCCAGCCGCGACCAGCGAATCAGGGTCTCCTCCAGCAACAGCTGCCGGTTGGCCTGGGTTCCCAGTGCCTGCCGGAGGGCCAGCAGTTCCCGCCAGTAGTTCAGCAGGCCGCGCGGACCCAGGCCGGCCGCCAGCCACTGCAACTCGGGCAGGACATCGGCATTGCGCACCCTCCGGGGCGAAGCGCCCACGGCCAGGCGGATCAGATCCGGGAGCCAGGACAGCATCCAGTCCAGGCACTCCTCGTGCGACAGACCATGCCAGCGTTCGGCCACCACCACCGGATCCTGCCGCTGGTCGGCGATGGCGCGGAATTCCTCGAATACCCGCCGGCGCCGTTCGACGACATCGCTGTCCGCCAGCGCCAGGGCCCGCAGCGGCGAGCCACCGGCGGCGTTCAGCAACGTATCCACCGCGATTCCCGGCTGCCGCAGCGACAGCCAGTGGGCCGCCTCCGCGGCCGTGGGCGGGGTAATGGCAATCTTCTGGCAGCGGCTGAGGATGGTCGGCGGCAACCGGGAAGGCGCCTCGGCAACCAGGATGATCAGGTTGTGTTCGGCCGGCTCCTCCAGCGTCTTCAGCAAGGCATTGGCGGAACTGACGTTCATCTGCTCGGCCCGTTCGATGAGCGAAACCCGGTAGCCCTCGTACTGGGATTTCAGGGCCAGATCGCCAATCAGCTTGCGGATGGCGTCGACCTTGATCGGCTTGCCCGGCTCCTCGGGCGCGATCCGCCGATAGTCGGGATGCGTCCCGGCCGCGAGCAGATGGCAGCCGGCACATCGGCCACAGGGCCGTGTGCCGGCACCGGTGCACAGCAGCCGGTGGGCGAAGCGCTCGGCCAGGGCCCCCTTGCCCAGACCGCTGGGACCGTGGATCAGCAGAGCCTGGGGCAGACGACCGCCCTCGACATGCGCCTGCAACCGTTCCCAGGCCGGCAGGAGCCAGGGGTGGAGTTCGCCTTCGGGAGCCGCGTTCATTCGTCGTGGCCCAGGAGTTCGTCCAGATGGACGGCAATGCGCGCCTGCACCTCGGCCAGCGTGCCGGACGCATCCACGCGACGGATGCGCCGTGGCTGCTGTGCCGCGCGTTCCCGATAGGCGGCGCGCACACGCTGGAAGAAGGCATCCGTCTCCGCTTCGAAGCGGTCCATGCTGCCCCGGCGGCGCGCCCTCGCCAGGCCAAGTTCGACGGGAACGTCCAGCAGCAGCGTGAGGTCCGGTTGCAGCCCGGCCTGCACCCACGCCTCCAGCTGGGCGATGACAGCCAGCGGTACGCCACGGCCGCCGCCCTGGTAGGCATAGCTGGCGTCGGTAAAGCGGTCGCACAGCACCCAGCGGCCCGCCGCCAGGGCCGGCCGGATGACATCGCGCAGATGCTGGGCACGGGCGGCGAAGACCAGCAGCAGCTCGGCCTGCGCGTCGATCTCGCCATCGCCCAGCAACAGGCCGCGCACGCGCTCACCCAGGGGTGTTCCGCCCGGCTCGCGGGTGCGGACCAGATCGATGCCGCGCGCCCGCAGATAATCCTCGATGAAACCGAGGTTGGTGGTCTTGCCGACCCCTTCCCCGCCCTCGAGGGTAATGAAACGGGGCCGCATGTCAGCGGCGCCGCTGGAACTGGTCGACCGCACGCTCATGCTCCTCCAGCGTCGCCGAAAACACATGTGAACCATCGCCGCGAGCGACGAAATAGAGACTGCCACCCGCCGCGGGATGCAGGGCGGCACGGATGGACTGGCGGCCGGGCAGCGCGATCGGCGTCGGCGGCAGGCCGCTGCGGGTATAGGTGTTGTAGGGCGTGTCGCGCCGCAGATCCTCCCTGCGGATGTTGCCCTGGAACTGCTCGCCCATGCCGTAGATGACGGTCGGATCGGTCTGCAGGCGCATGCCCTGCAACAGACGCCGCACGAAGACACCGGCGATGGCCGGCCGTTCGCTGGCCTGCCCGGTCTCCTTCTCGACGATGGACGCCAGGGTCAGCGCCTCTTCCGGGCTGTTGAGCGGCAGGTTCGGGGCGCGGTCCTGCCATTCGGCCGCGAGGATGGCGCGCATTTTGCGGTGGGCCTGCCTGAGAATGTCGAGATCGGAGGTGTGCCGACCGGTGAAATAGGTGTCGGGGAAGAACTGGCCTTCCGGGAGCAGGCCCGGCGATCCGAGCAGCGCCATGATGTCCTCGGCTGTCCGTCCGGCGGTTTCCTGCCGGAGGTTCGGATGCCGCGCCAGCGCCTCGCGCATCTGCCTGAAGGTCCAGCCCTCGATGATGGTGACCGGCTCCTGCCGGGATCGGCCGCTGACCAGCATGTCCAGCAGACCGCGTGCCGTGGTGCCCGGCGGGATTTCATACTCGCCGAACTTGAGATCGCCACTGACGCCGCGGGTCGCCGCCAGCAGCCGCAGCCACACGGGCTCGACCACGATCCGCCGCTGGCGAAGCTCCTGGGCCACGGCGGCGAGTCCCTGCCCCTTGTGAACCATCAGGCGCTCGCTCTGGCGGATGGGCAGGGGACGGTCGAGGCTGGAGCGGTAATCGGCATGGATCCACAGCCCCAGCAACAACAGGGCGAAAAGGCCGGCGACCCCGCGCATCAGGCGGGCACGGCGGCCCGTTCCGCCGCCTCGTGCAACCATGCGCGGAACTTGTGGGTCCAGGGGCCCACGGGGTATTCGCGCACCCCGATCAGCTCGCGCACGGGCCAGAGCCCGATGACGCTGTTGCTCAGGAAGACTTCATCCGCCGCCAGCAGGTCGGCGGGGATGAGGCGGGTCTCCTGGCACGCCAGGCCCAGCCGGTCCGCCGCCTGCCACACCAGGGTGCGCATGACGCCCTGGATGCCACAGCGGTCCAGCCGGGGCGTCAGCAGGCAGCCGTCCCGGACGAGGAACAGGTTGCTCTGCGTGCCCTCGACCACGAAGCCCTCCGCGTCCAGCATGATGCCCTCGGCAACCTCGGGATCGGACCACTCCGAGCGTGCCAGCACCTGCTCCAGACGGTTCAGGTGCTTGATGCCGGCCAGCGAGGGATTGATGCCCAGGCGGGTGTGGCAACACCGGACCGTCACGCCGGCAGTGGCGTGGGTCGGCGGATACGCGACGGGCGGGTGGAGAGCCAGCACACGGGTGGGGGCAACGCTGTCCGGCGGACGGTAACCGCGTCCGCCGATGCCGCGGGTCAGCATGATCTTCAGCACGCCGTCGCGGCAATCACCGATCAGCGCGCGAACCTCCCCGGTCAGCACGGCCCTGTCGGGTTCAGGCAATCCCAGTCGACCGGCGTCCCGGGCCAGCCGCTGCAGATGCAGGTCGAGGAACAGCGGCGAGCCGGCCACCACGCGCAGGGTGGTGAAGATGCCGTCGCCATACTGAAAGCCGCGGTCCAGCACGGCGACGCTATCACGCGAGTGGCCATCGACCAGCATCCGCGTCATGGCAGCGCCCGGACGGAGGCGAGCCTGCCGGGCCGCCATCCGGCGCGGGCGGATTCAATCGAAACGCTTGAAGATAAGCGTGCCGTTGGTGCCGCCAAAACCGAACGAGTTGGACATGACATGCTGCAATTTCATCTCGCGGGCATGATGGGGAACGTAGTCCAGGTCGCAGGCCGGATCGGGATGGTCGAGATTGATGGTCGGCGGCGCCACCTGATCGCGCAGTGCCAGCACCGAGAAGATTGCCTCGATGCCGCCGGCCGCGCCGAGCATGTGCCCGGTCATCGACTTGGTGGAACTGACAGCGACGCGGTAGGCGTGGTCGCCCAGCACCATCTTGACCGCCTGGGTCTCGGCGATGTCGCCAGCGGGAGTCGAGGTTCCGTGGGCGTTGATGTAGTCGATATCCTCGGGATTGAGGCGCGCGTCGCGCAAGGCGTGCTCCATGCATCGGGCGGCACCCTCGCCACCCGCCGGTGGCTGGGTCATGTGATAGGCATCGGCGCTCATGCCGAAGCCGACCAGTTCGGCATAGATCGTCGCGCCGCGCCGGCGGGCATGCTCCAGCTCCTCCAGCACCATCACGCCGGCGCCATCGCTGAGGACGAAGCCATCGCGCTCGCTGTCCCAGGGCCGGCTGGCCCGCTGGGGGTCGTCGTTGCGCCGCGACAGCGCCTTGGCCGAGGCAAAGCCGCCGAGCGAGGTCGGCGAGGTTGCCATTTCCGCGCCGCCGGCCACCATGACGTCGGCGTCGCCGTACATGATGACGCGGGCGGCCTCGCCGATGTTGTGGGTACCGGTGGTGCAGGCCGTGACGATGGCGAAGTTGGGGCCTTTCAGGCCGTACTTGATCGACAGGTTGCCCGAAATCATGTTGATGATATTGCTGGGCACGAAGAAGGGCGAAATCCTGCGAGGACCGCCCTTGAGGAAAGCATTGTGGCCGATTTCGATACCGGTGATGCCGCCGATGCCAGCACCGATGGCGACACCGATGCGCTCGGCGTTGGCCTCGGTCGCCGCCAACCCGGCGTGCTCGATGGCCTGGCAGCCAGCGGCAAGTCCGTAATGGATGAAGACATCCATCTTCTTGGCTTCCTTGTCGCTGATGTACTGGGTGATGTCGAAATTGCGCACGCTTCCCCCGATACGGGTGGAAAAGTCGGACACATCGAAGACATCCAGCGGACCGATGCCGCTTCTGCCGTTCAGCACGTTTTCCCAAGATTCGGCCGCCGTGAGTCCCACGGGGGACACGGCGCCGAACCCGGTGACCACTACACGTCGTTTACTCAAGGCCTTGTCCCGGTCGAAAGGGTGAAGGGGAAATCAAAACGCAAGAAACCCCGCGCTGCCGAGCCGCGCGGGGTTCCGATCTGACGAAGCGATCAGACGTGCGCGGTGATGTAGTCGATAGCCTGCTGGACTGTGGTGATCTTCTCGGCGTCCTCGTCCGGAATCTCGCACTCGAACTCCTCTTCGAGCGCCATGACCAGTTCGACCGTATCCAGTGAATCGGCGCCGAGATCGTCGACAAAGGACGCTTCGTTGGTGACTTCCTCCTTTACGCCCAATTGTTCGGCTACGATCTTCTTTACGCGCTCTGCTACATCGCTCATGGTGAATCCTCAGTCGTTACGTCTGGTTTGATTGTATGGGTGGTTGATATTGCCCCTGGCTAGTCAGGGGTCACGTCCTGTTTGGCTTTACTTGTGCCGGCTGCCGCGACGATATCCGCAGGGGCACTTTATGACATGAACCGGCATTATGCCATATACATGCCGCCATTCACGTGCAAGGTCTCGCCGGTGATATAGCTGCCATCGCGGGAACACAGAAAGCTCACGGCGCCGGCAATTTCCTCCGCCGCGCCCAGCCGCGCCAGCGGAATGTTCTGCAGCAGGGCCTGACGCTGCTCCTCGGCGAGCGCCCGTGTCATGTCCGTGTCGATGAAGCCCGGCGCCACGCAATTGACCGTGATGCCCCGGGAGCCGACCTCCTTGGCCAGCGACTTGGTGAAGCCGATGATGCCGGCCTTGGCGGCGGCATAGTTGGTCTGGCCGGCGTTGCCGGTGACGCCCACCACGGAGGTGATGTTGACGATCCGTCCCTGGCGAGCCTTCATCATGCCGCGCATGCAGGCCTTGCTGAGCCGGAAGATGGAGGTCAGGTTGGTGCGCAGGATATCGTCCCACTCCTCGTCCTTCATGCGCATGAGCAGGTTGTCGCGGGTGATGCCGGCGTTGTTGACCAGCACCGCGGGCGTTCCGAATTCGCCGCTGACCGCCTCGATGAAGGCTTCGATCGCCCCCGGTTCCGCCACATTCAGCACCCGGCCGACGCCCTCGAGACCGGCTTCCTCCAGGTAGACGGTGATGGCGGAGGCACCCGCGTCGCTGGTGGCGGTACCGACGACAAAGAAGCCATCATCGGCGAGACGTTCGGCGATGGCACGGCCGATACCCCGGCTGGCGCCGGTGACGATTGCTAGGGGAGAACTCATGCGAGGAGACCTTTGGCCTTGAGTAAAGAGGAAGTATCGAACAGCGCCTCGGTGCGGGCATCGCCGACGATGCGCTTGTTGAGGCCGGCCAGCACGCGGCCCGGCCCGCACTCGACGAAACGGTCGACACCCTGGGCCGCCATGTGGCGAATGGTTTCCACCCAGCGGACCGAGCCGCACAGCTGTTGCGTCAGGGCCTCGCGCATCGCCTCGGGTTCGGCGTGCGCCGCGACGTCGACATTGTGGATCACCGGCAGCGCTGGCAACCGCAGGGGAATGGCAGCGAGGATGCCACGGAAGGCATCCGCCGCCGGCTGCATCAGCGGGCAATGCGAGGGCACGCTGACCGGCAGTATCACGGCCCGCTTGGCGCCGGCCGCCTTGGCCAGTTCGGTGGCGCGCGCAACCGCCTCGCGGTGGCCGGCAATGACCACCTGGCCGGGAGCATTGAAGTTGGCGGCCGTGACCCGTTCACCGTCATGGCTGGCCTGTTCGCACACGGTCAGCACTTGCGCGTCGTCGAGCCCCAGCACGGCGGCCATGGCACCGACATATTCCGGCACGGCCTCCTGCATCAGCCGCGCCCGCTCGGCGACCAGCCGTATCCCGTCCCTGAATTCCAGCGCCCCGGCACAAACCAGCGCGGTGTATTCGCCTAGACTGTGCCCCGCCAGCCGGGCGGGGCGAACATCCGTCTCCCGGCACCAGACCCGCCAGGCCGCGACACCGGCCGCCAGCATGGCCGGCTGGGTCTGGCGGGTGGCGTTGAGCCGCTCTTCCGGGCCGTTGCAGACGAGATCCCAGAGGTCGTAGCCCAGGGTCTCCGAGGCCTCGGCAAAGGTTTCGGCGACGCTGCCATGCGATTGGGCCAGTTCGGCCAGCATGCCGACCGACTGGGAGCCCTGCCCCGGGAAGATAAACGCCAGACCTGAATCCACGCCGCGCATCGGTTCTCTCCATCGTTGTTTTTCGTCTCGCCGGTCAATAGCGCAACAGCGCCGAGCCCCAGGCAAAGCCGCCGCCGAAGGCCTCCATCAGTACGGTCTGTCCGCGACGGATGCGGCCATCGCGGATGGCCTCGTTGAGGGCCAGCGGAATGGAGGCCGAGGAGGTGTTGCCCTGCTTCTCGACGGTGCACACCACCTGATCCATCGACATCTTCAGCTTCTTGGCGGTAGCCGTGATGATGCGGATGTTGGCCTGATGCGGCACCAGCCAGTCGACATCGGCCTTTTCCAGCCCATTCTCCTCCAGCGTCTCGTCGACGATGCGGCCCAGCGTGTTGACCGCCACCTTGAAGACCTCGTTGCCCTGCATCTTCAGATAGCGGGACGCCGTTTCCTCTTCCGGGTGATTGGCCGCCAAGTTGGGCACATACAGCAGATCCTGATACTGGCCGTCGGAATGGATGTGCGTGCTCATCAGCCCCGGTTCGTCGGCCGCGCCCAGCACCACCGCCCCGGCGCCATCGCCGAACAGCACGCAAGTGGAGCGATCGGTCCAGTCGACCAGGCGCGAGTTCATCTCGCTGCCGACGACCAGCACGTGGCTGGCGCTGCCGGCGCGGATGTACTGGTCCGCGATGCTGAGGGCGAAGATGAACCCGGAACAGGCTGCCTGGATGTCGAAGGCGGCGCATTCGCGGATGCCCAGCCGATGCTGCAACAGGCAGGCGGTACTGGGAAAGACGCGGTCCGGCGTGCCGGTACCGACGATGATGAGATCGAGCTGCTCGGGTTCGAGCCCGGCGGCCTCCAGCGCCTGCCGGGCGGCGATTTCGGCCATGCTCGACGCCGTTTCATGCTTGGCGGCGATGCGGCGCTCGCGGATGCCGGTGCGCTCGACGATCCACTCGTCGGTGGTCTCGACGGTCCGGGAAATCTGTTCGTTGGTGAGAATGTTTTCCGGCAGGTAACCGCCGGTTCCGAGCAGTGTGGCGTAGCGGCTCACGCGATCTTCCTCGCGGCAAAGACTTCGGCCACCCGTTCGCCGATGCGGTCGGGCACGCCCTTCTCGACTTCGAGCATGGCCACCCGGATGGCATTGGCAATGGCCACCCGGTCGGCATTGCCATGACTTTTGACCACGATGCCGCGCAGGCCGACCAGGCTGGCGCCGTTGTAGCGCCGCGGGTCGAAGCGCCTGCGGAAAGCCCGGAGAACCGGCAGCGCCAGCAGCCCGAGCAGCTTGCTGAAGAGATTGCGGCCGAACTCGTCCTTCAGGGAGTTGCCCAGCAGCTTGGCGAAGCCCTCGATCGCCTTCAGCGCCACGTTGCCGGTAAAGCCGTCGGTCACCACCACGTCGACGTTGCCGGCAAAGATGTCATTGCCTTCGACAAAGCCGACAAAGTTGATGTGGGTGTCGGTCAGCAGCTTGGCGGCCTGCTTGACCTGCTCGTTGCCCTTGATTTCCTCCTCGCCGATGTTGAGCAGGCCAACCCGGGGATGTTCGCGATCCTCGACCGCCTTGACCAGCTCGTAGCCCATGATGGCGAACTGGCAGAGATGCTCGGCTGTACAGTCGACATTGGCGCCCAGATCAAGGACATGGGTATGTCCGGTCCGGGACGGCATCATGGCGATGATGGCCGGTCGGTCGACGCCGGGTATCGTCTTCAGGACGAATTTGGCGATCGCCATCAGGGCGCCGGTATTGCCGGCACTGACGCAGGCATCAGCCTGGCCCTGCTTGACCAGATCGATGGCGACGCGCATGGAGGAATCCTTCTTGCCCCGCAGCGCCTTGGAGGGAAGCTCGTGCATCTCCACCATCTGGGAGGCGTGATGGATGCTGACGCGGCCGTCCAGCGCGGCACTGCCGCCCTTGAGGGCCTGCCTCAGGCGTCCCTCGTCGCCCACCAGCAACAGGTGGAGATCAGGATAGCGGGCCGCGCAATCGAGAGCCGCCGGCACGATAACATCGGGCCCATGGTCGCCACCCATGGCATCGAGCGCGATCGTCAGCTTGCGCGACATAGAGAGAAGCAATGAATCATGAGGGAGCCGGAACGCATGGCGAGGATGCCCCCGCCGGACACGCCGGGATTACTCTTCAGCGGTTTCCTCGACCTTGCTGGCGACAACCTTGCGGCCGCGGTAATAGCCGTCGGCACTGACATGGTGACGGCGATGCGTCTCGCCGGTGGTGGGCTCGATGGACAGCGCCGGAGCGCTCAGGGCATCGTGCGAGCGGCGCATGTCGCGCTTGGAACGGGTCTTGCGGTTTTGTTGAACGGCCATGTTTTACTCCTGAGAGGAAAGATCTTTCTTGAGCCGGGCCAGCTCGGCGAAAGGGTTGGGTCTTGAGGTCTGAGCCGGGATGCCGGAGCCACTCGCGCGGCAGTCGGCATGCCTGGGTATGGTCGGGATCGCCAGCAGCAGTTCATCCTGCACGATATCGGCCAGCGACACTTCCTCGCCCGCGCCGACAATCAGCGCTTCCATCGAGTCAGGCAATCGCAGGGCCTCGTCCACGGAGGTCACCACGCCGAGGTGCAGCGCGCTGTCGACCGGCCAGGGGACCGGCCACAGACAGAACTGACACTGCAACACCAGATCGCTGCGAACCCGCCCGCTGATCCAGGCGAGCCGACCCGAACGGCCAAACTGCAGATCCAGATGGGCATCGCCGGTCTTGTCCAGCAGCAGATCCGCCAGCCGGTCTAGGCTGTCGAGCGGCACATCGCCTACCAGATGCCGGCGCTTGTCGGCAAAGCTCGCTGGATCGAAGACAGCCGGCAAACGGTCAGACATAAGCGGTGAATAATAGCGACTAAGCCGAATATCTGTCAAAAATTCCATCACTTAGGCCGGTGACATGCCGGCCTGTCGCGGCACCGTATGGCCGGACAAGGGCTCTGCTGCTAATGTGGGTGCTTTCCCCCAGCACAAGGACGCCCATGAGTCGATCATTCCGCACGCTTGCCTGCCTGGCCCTGCTGGGCGCCCTGACCGCCTGCGAGGCGGTCAAGCACGACATCCGCGAATCCAGTACCCGGTCGATGGAAGACCAGCTGAAGGCAGCCGGCTTCAAGATCATGCTGGCGGATACCCAGGAGCGCCAAAAAATGCTCAACAGCCTGCCACCCGAGCGGGTAACCCGCATCCCCCGCCCGGACAATGTCTACTATATCTATCCGGACCCCGATGTGTGCAGCTGCCTGTACGTGGGCCGGGAAGTGGAATTCGAAAAGCTGCAACAGCTTGGTGCGGAGCTGGCGCAGTCCAACCGGGCCATGATCACGCATGAAATCGCCGAGAACCAGCAGGCCGGCTGGGCGCCCTCCGGCCCCTGGGGCAATTGGGGGTATTGGGGCATCACCAACCCCAACAGCATGGGCCGGCCGGCCTGGGATCCGGAATGACAGCCGTCCGTCCTCGCCTGCCCGCACTGGTGCAACCCCCGGCACGGCCGGTGGCGGACCCCGGGAGGGAACCGCGATCCGTTCTGTTATAGAATCACGCGGTTGAGGTTTTGTCCGCCATGGGCAGGCCTCGCGCCCCGATCGCCGCATTCGAGCGGCGCCGCCACGCCCCACCGAGCCCCGCAGCCGGCAGGATTACCGTCCATTCCACCCGTGAACATCCTCGCCCCGCAGCATCCCCCGGATTCCCGGGTGGTCCCGATCCCCGGGCGTTCGAGCGCTTTTTCGCGCATGGACTGATCGCCGGTGCACACGTCCCCGTCAACACCCGTGATCGGCGCGCGCCCGGCCGGTGCGCAAACCCGGTGGCTGGGCGCCCGATGCCGGTATGGCTTGGTCATTCTGCTGTCGATCCTGCTTCACCTGCTGGCCTGGCAGGGGCGCCACTGGCTGCAACAGCCGCCGGAGACCCTGCCCGTCCCCCGGCCACCGGTGACGGTGACCCTGGTACCCGCCTCCCAGCCAGCCGCAGCACCCGGCCCGGCCGCACCGGCGCCGCCGGCACCCCCGGTGATACCCAGGCCGGTCACTCCGCCCGCGGCGCCACCGGCCAGGCCCGCTCCGCCAAAGGTGATCAAGCCGCCGGTCCCGCCCAAGCCACGCCCGCGCGTGGCGCCGGAACCAGATCCGAATGCCGCAGCCCCCGCGCGGCCCGTGCCGCGGCGATTGCCGGCGCCGGAACCGGCCACCAGTGCCGCACCGGCAGCGCCGGCACGGGCACCGGCCAGCCACGCGCCACCGGGGGCGGCGTCGACCGCTCCGGCGGCGCCCCGCGCGCCGGCCGCTGGCCCTGCCGGCGGGGCGTTCGAGAGTGCCCGGGCCCATGCGGCCTATCTGCACAATCCGAAGCCGGTCTATCCGCCGCTGGCCAAGCGCCGGCAGTGGGAGGGCAAGGTGTTGCTGCGGGTGCAGGTGCTGGCCAGCGGGGCGGTGGCGGCGGTGAGCGTGGCGGCCGGCAGCGGCCATGAGGTGCTGGACGAGGCGGCGCTGGAGGCGGTACGCCAGTGGCATTTCGTGCCGGCAAAACGGGGCGGTCAGGCGGTCGACAGTTGGGTCAATGTGCCGATCAATTTCAATCTGCTGGAGGCGCCGTAGGGCGCCCGGTCGTTGTGGGAGGTGTGTTTGTCATGATGGAGTTTGCCAAGAGTCCCATCGTCAATCTGACGTTGTGGGTGTTGATCGGCTTTTCGGTGCTGGTGTGGGCGCTGATCTTTCTGAAGGCGTTCGAGCAGTGGCGGCTGCGGGGCCATAACCGGGCCTACAGCCAGGCGTTCTGGCGGGCGCCGAGCCTGGGGGCGGCAGCGGCGCTGGGGGGCTTGCCGGGCCCTCTGGCGCGGATCGCCAAGGCGGGCTTCGAGGTGCTGCAGGCGTCGCCCCCGGGAACGGCGCCCAGTCTGGCGTCCAGCGGCGATCGCCAGGATATCCTGGAGCGCTGCCTGCGCCAGCGCATCCAGCAGGAGCGGCACCGGGTGGAGCAGGGGCTGACGATGCTGGCGAGCATCGGCAGCACGGCGCCGTTCATCGGTCTGTTCGGGACGGTGTGGGGCATCATGCATGCGCTGGAGGACATCAGCCGGACCGGTTCGGCGAGCCTTGAGGTGGTGGCGGGGCCGATCGGGGAGGCGCTGATCGCAACGGCGATCGGCATCGCCTCGGCCATCCCGGCAGTGCTGGCGTACAACTATTTCCTGCGGCAGGTGAAGCTGACCGAGGCGGAGCTGGAGGATTTCGCGACCGATTTCCTGCATCTGGCCGTGAAGACGGGCTTTGCCCTGCCGGCGGAGTCCTGAGATGGCGTTCGGTTCCCCGCGCGAGGAGCAGGCGGCCCTGAGCGAGATCAACGTGACGCCGCTGGTGGATGTGATGCTGGTGTTGCTGGTGGTGTTCATCGTCACGGCGCCGCTGCTGACCCAGTCGGTGGGGGTGAACCTGCCGAAGACGGTGGCGGCGGCACCGCCACCGCCGCGGCCGGTGACACTGGTGAGCCTGGACAGCACCGGCCAGCTGTACCTGGACCGGGAAAAACTCGACAGCGCCGCCCTGGCGGACCGGCTCCGCCAGCGCAAGGCCGACCAGCCGGACCTGACCGTGCAGTTCGAGATCGATGAGCAGGTCCGCTACGGCCAGGCCGCCGCCATCCTCGCCATCGCCCAGCAGGCCGGCATCACACAGCTCACCTTGCAGACCAGACACTGACAAAAATAGGGGTCGCCGGAAACGCGGGCCTTTCCCGAAAGGTCGGCCCGCTGCAGCAGCGTCCCGCCCCGGATGGCTCGCCGCCGCGGAGCGACCTTGGCTGCCTAATGCGGATGCGACGCTCCGTCATGACGGGGACGGGCCGCATCGCAGTAGAGCGCGTCGGGACAGCGCTCCGAGGATTCGAACTGGAAGGTCGCGTGGTTGATGCCGAAATCGTGCGCCACCAGCGCCGCCAGCCGGTCGCCGAGATGCGTGGCGGCACTCACCGGCATGTCGTCCACCAGCACATGCGCGGAGAGGAAACGCAGGCTGCGCGACAGGCTCCAGACATGCAGGTCATGCACGCCGCGAACGCCATCGACCTGCATCAGGTCGCGGACCAGCGTGCTCATCTCGATATCGCGCGGTGTACTCTCGAGCAGGATATCGACGGTTTCGCGCACGATCAGCCAGGCATTCCAGAGGATCAGGCCGGCGATCAGGACGCTGGCGAGCGGGTCCAGCCAGTCCAGGCCGGTCAGGTAGATGCCGATGCCGGCCAGGATCGCACCCAGCGTCGACAGCACATCACCGAGCAGGTGCAGGAAGGCGCTGCGCAGATTGAGATCATGCTCGGCGCCATGGCTGACCAGCCAGGCCGTGAGCCCGTTGACCAGCAACGCGGCCGTGCCGACACTCATGAGAATGTTCGCGTCCACCGCCGCCACCGGGGCCTGGAAACGCGACCAGGCCTCGTAGCAGATGCCGGCGGCAATGAAGGCCAGGGTGGTGGAATTCACCAGCGCCGCGAGAATCCCCACCCGGTGATAGCCGAAGGTCTTGCCGGCGTGCGCCGGTCGTCCGGCCAGGTTCAGGGCATGCCAGGAGAGGGCCAGGGCCGCGACGTCGGTGAGGTTGTGGACCGCATCGGTCAACAGTGCCAGACTGTGGGCGGCAATGCCTGCCACCGCCTCGATGACCACGAAGCCCAGCGTCACGACGAGGGCGATCAGCAGCCGGCTGCGGGTACCCGGCGCGTGGCTGGAAGTCGCCGGGTGATGGTGATGATGACGACTCATGGCTCACCGACCGCTAAGCGACGCTGCGCAGGCAGCCGGCACGGGAGATATCGGGGCCTTTCATAGCGGGATGGATCATGAACATTCGACCGATGGCAACCCTGTTGGCGGCGCTGGCCCTGTTGACGCCTGACGCCGGGGCCAATGCCGTCCTGACCTATCGCTGGCAGCACGACGGACAGACGGCGATACAGACTGTCAGCATACAGGATGGCATGCTCTGGATCACGGGCCTGGGCGGTGACCCGCAGCTGGAGACCGTCTATGACCGCCAGCGGGAGCAGCTGGCCCTGATCGACCACCGCCGCCAGCGCATCACACCGATCGACGCCGCCAGTGTCGGCAAGCTGGCGGGCTACCTGGAGGATATCGCTCCCCTGCTGCGCGGCATGAGTGGCCAGATCCAGCGACTCAGCCCGGAGCAGAGGAAAAAGTGGGCCGGGATGCTGGGTGACTTCCCCCTGGATGCCTTCGACATCGCCCGCAAGGAACTGGAGCACACGCAGCTGAAATCCGCCGACAAGCCGAAGGCCGTGGCGGGCATTCCCTGCCATTTGCTGCGGCTCAGCAGCGGCAAGACGACCGGGCTGGACCTCTGCCTGGCGACGCCGGAGGCGCTGAACCTGAACGCTGACGACACGCAGACCCTGGCGGCCCTGAGCCGCCTGAGCCAGCGGCTTGCCGGTCAGGCGCAGGCAATCGCCGCACGCTTCGGACTGGCGCTCGGCCGCCAGGATCTGGAGCGCCTGAGCGGCGTTCCCGTGGCCGTCAGGGAGCTCAAGGGTCACCCTCCGCGGACCCTGGAGCTGGAACGGGTACAGACCGTGACCAGCGCCCTCAAGAAGCCGGAAATTCCCGAAGGCGGCTATCAGGTCGAGCGGCTCAGGCTCTGGTAGCGCTGGGCCGCGGCGCGCGCGAACGCCCCTTGGCGGCGTCGGCGTGCTTGGCTTGGGCGTGATGCGCCCGCTTGCGGACGCTCGCCAGCCGCATCTCATGCCGCTGCCGCCAGAGCGACCAGGCCACCAGGACGATCAGGGAACCCAGACTCAGCTCCAGCATCACGAACATGGCGATCTTGAGGTAGGCAAAACCCGGGTGGACGAACCGCACCAGCCAACCGGCCGCCTCGTCGCCGATGGCGGCAAGGTAGACCGCGAGGCTGAGCCCGATCTTCAGCAGGACCGGCAGCTGGGCGAACAGCAGCAGATGGGTCAGCGTCACCGCCAGCATGCCCATCGAAAACAGATGCGCGTGCGAAACCTCCAGCAGGCTCTGGTAGCTGCGCGGCTCGGTGAAGTTGGCCTCGGAGCCAAGGTAGTACGCCACCACCGAATCGGCCGTAAGATTCATCTTGTGGAAATACATGAGACCGATGCTGATCCACAGCACGAGCATGTAGACCATGAACAGCAGGACCACGGTATTGAGCAGCAGCTGCCGGTTCTGCTCGCCGGTCACGAAGTAGCGCATCAGTTGGCCGCTCCCGCCACGGCAATCTGGTAGACCGCCATGGCCTTGCGGATGCCGTCCAGCGAAGCCCGGACGCTCAGGGTTGCGCCACTGATACCGTCCACGCCCTGGTCCAGCCGCAGCTCCGCGATCGGCTTGTGCAGCAGTGTCCCGAACCAGGTTGTCGGCGGCTTGTATTCCGGTGGCTCGTGAAAGGCCAGGATCTCGGACCTGGCCAGCTCACCCTTGGGCGACAGCACGATCAGCATGGTTTCCGGCTGCGTGCGCACCTTGTGCGACTCGATCGCCGCATAGCCGAGCAACTGGCCGTTCCGGCGGCCCTCGTAGAAGGTGTAGAGCTGGCTGTCAACCTTGACGCGGGCCAGTTTCTCGATGGCAGCCTGCTGCTCGTCGGTGAGGAACACCGGCAGGTTTTCGATCTGGGCGCCTACGCCGAAAGCCAGCTCAAAGGCTTCCTCCTTGCTGTAGAACACCTCGGCACGGGCCGTGCCCTGCCACAAGACCAGGCTTGCCAGCAGCCAGCAAACGCGGAATTTCAACATTCGCATGATCGGGGTCGGAAAGGGAATCTGGAAAACGTAAGGATATGCCACTGTAAATGACAACAACTTGCGATTCAATCTGGGTCTTATCAACCCTAACGCCGGCAATGCCCGATACGTGCCTTCGCAAAGGCCCGGGACGCCGGCGCGCATCCGGGTAGACTCTGCCGTTTCACCTGCACCCAACCCCGGAGATTCCGTGCCCACCCCGATCCGTCCTCCGCTCCACCCGGAGCTTCAGCGTGCGCTCGGTCCCTTCAGTGCCGGTGCGATTCTGGCCGGCACGGTCATCGGCACCGGCATTTTCCTGGTGCCATCCACCATGGCGCGGGAAACCGGCACGGTCGCGGGCGTCTTCGCAGTCTGGCTGTTCGGCGCCCTGCTTTCGCTGTGCGGCGCCCTGAGCTACGCGGAACTGGGCTCCAGCCTGCCCGAGGCCGGCGGCGAATACGCCTTCCTGCGCAGGGCCTACGGCCCGGTGTGGGGATTTCTCTATGGCTGGCAGCAGATCGTCATTGGCAAGACCGGCTCCATCGCCGCCATCGGCATCGCCGCCAGCCTGTTCATCGGCTACCTCCTGCCGGGACTGGAGGCCGATTGGCTGCACTGGGGGCTGTTGCGGCTCTCCGGCCAGCAGGTGGTGGCGATAGGCTGCATCGCCCTGCTGACCATGGCGAACCTGTTCGGCGTGGCCCGGGGCGGCACCCTGCAAGGCGTGCTGACAACGCTGAAGATCGGCGCGATCCTCGGGCTGGTGATGCTCGCCTTCGGCAGCGGCCAGGGAAACTGGACACATTTTTCCGACCCTGCCCCGGCCATGCCGGCACGCGACCTGCCGGACAGGCTCGCCGCCTACGGGGCGGCCCTGGCCGCGGCGCTGTGGGCCTACGACGGCTGGCACAACCTGACCCTGGTCGGCGGGGAAATCCGCGACCCGCACCGAACCATTCCCCGGGTACTGCTGGTCGGGATTCTGGGCGTCGCCACGGTCTACATGCTGGCCAACCTGGCCTATTTCTACGTCCTGCACTTCCCGGAGGTCCAGCACTCGCAGCGGGTGGCGCAGGATGTGGCAACACGACTGCTCGGCCAGGCCGGCGGACAGGCCCTGACACTGGCCGCCGTAGTTTCCACCCTGGCGGCCCTCAACGGCTCCATCCTCTCGGGCGCGCGCGTCTTCTTCGCCATGGCCCGCGACGGCCTGTTCTTCCGCAGCCTGTCGGCCATCGACCCCCTTCACCGGACGCCGCGGCGGGCCCTGATACTGCAAGGGTGTCTGGCCTCCCTGCTGATCGTGGCGCTGGCCCACGACAAGGCGGCCTTCGAGCGGGTGCTGGACTACGCCCTGCTCGGTGCCTGGGGCTTCTATGGCCTGACCTCGCTGGCGGTGATCGCCCTGCGCCGCAGACATCCGGAATTGCCCCGACCCTACCTGACCTTCGGCTATCCCTGGGTGCCGCTGACATTCAGTTTCGTGGCGCTGCTGTTCTGTATTAGCATCGTCGCCCGGCGACCCTGGGAAAGCCTGATGGGACTGCTGCTGCTGGGAGCCGGATTGCCCTTCTACCGCTATTGGCAGCGCCGCAACCACGCCCGACACGGGCAGGCAGACTGAACCAACGCATCGCCATCGGGTCACTGTGCCGGGCTCACCGGTCCTGTGTGTGCCCTTGTCCAAAAACGATAACAACGAGGTAACAACATGATTGGCGGCATTCTCGCGATCCTCATCGCCCTCTGGTACTACCGCACCGCCGAGGCCCGTCACCTGCCGGGTTTCCAGTGGGCGGCCGGCGGCGCCATCGCCTACTACGTCCCGAACTTCCTCTGGAGCCTGCTGGTAGCCAAGCCGATGATGAATCAGCTGCATGCGCAGAACGCGACCGGCATGGCCTCCCTGCTGGGATTCTCCTCGGTCTTCGTCGGCGCAGCCGTGGCGGTACTGGTCTACTTCCTGGTGTTGCGACGAACCTCGACGCCGGAATCGAACTGAACGTTTTCCCCCGCAATACGCAAAGGGGCCGGTCGTCCTGACGACCGGCCCCTGCGTGCAGGCGCCCGACGATGCCGGGCGCCCATCTATCGACTTCGCTTACAGCTTGCCGGCGTTCTCGGCCAGGTAGCTGGCGACACCCTCGGCATTGGCGTTCATGCCCTTCTGCCCCTTGTTCCAGCCGGCGGGGCAAACCTCGCCATGCGCCTCGAAGAACTGCAGGGCATCGACCATGCGGATCAGTTCGTCCATGTTGCGGCCCAGCGGCAGGTCGTTGACCACCTGGTGGCGGACCACGCCGTTCTTGTCGATCAGGAAGGTGCCGCGGTAGGCGACGGCAGCGCCCTCGACCTCCACATCATAGGCCTTGCAGATGGCATGGCTGACGTCGGCGATCATGGTGTAACGCACCGGTCCGATGCCGCCCTTGTCGACCGGCGTGTTGCGCCAGGCGGCATGGGTGAACTGGGAGTCCACGGAAACCGCCAGCACCTCGACACCGCGGCTCTTCAGTTCGTCCAGACGGTGATCCAGCGCGATCAGCTCGGTCGGGCAGACAAAGGTGAAATCCAGGGGATAGAAGACCACGGCCACGTACTTGCCCTTGGTCCGTTCGGAGAAGCTGTAATCGTCGACGATGCTGCCGCAGCCCAGAACCGCGGCTGCCTTGAAATCGGGGGCTTGCTTGCCAACCAGTACGCTCATTTACGGATCTCCTCTACAGTTGATGTGAACAATGCGAAGTTAACGAACACAGGGCGAGCCACCCTCGGGGACGGCGGCGACCGCTGCGTCCGGAGGCCCGAATTCTACAGCAAATTAGTAGGAAATCAGGCGCCGGCCGCGGAGACCGCCGGAATTCCGCTCAGGAGGTCTGCGCCCGCCGTCTGACCACCGCGACGGCCAGCTGTTGCAGGAGTTTCTCGCTGTCGTCCCAGCCCAGACAGGCATCGGTGATGCTGACCCCATGGCTCAGCGGCTTGCCCGGTTCCAGTTTCTGGCTGCCGGGATTGAGATGGCTCTCCACCATCACGCCGAAGATGCGGCGGTCACCCTCGGCGATCTGCGCGCCGACTTCCTCGCTGACCTGCATCTGCCGATGGTACTGCTTGAGGCTGTTGGCATGGCTGAAGTCGATCATGATGGTGGGCGGCAGTCCCGCCTTCTCCAGGGCCTCCGCCACGTGCTGAACGCTGACCGCGTCGTAGTTCGGCCGGTCGTTGCCGCCGCGCAGGATGACATGGCAGTCCTTGTTGCCGGTGGTGGAGAAGATGGCCGAATGTCCCGCCTTGGTCAGCGACAGGAAGTGATGCGGGCGCCGGGCCGCGTGGATGGCGTCGATGGCCACCTGAACGCCGCCGTCGGTGGCGTTCTTGAAGCCCACCGGGCAGGACAGCCCCGATGCCAGCTCGCGATGGACCTGGCTTTCCGTGGTGCGGGCACCGATGGCACCCCAGGCGATCAGGTCGGAAACGTACTGTGGCGAGATGACATCGAGGTACTCCGTGGCCGCCGGCATGCCCAGCTCGTTGAGGTCGCGCAGCAATTTGCGCGCAGTGCGCAGGCCCTTGTTGATGTTGAAGCTTTCGTCGAGATCGGGATCGTTGATCAGGCCCTTCCATCCCACCGTGGTGCGTGGCTTCTCGAAATACACCCGCATGACGATGAGCAGCTCGCGCTCCAGGCCTTTCCGCACCGCCAGCAGGCGCCTGCCATACTCGATGGCAGCCTCGGGATCATGGATGGAGCAGGGCCCGATGATGACCAGCAGCCGATCGTCGGAGCCGTTCAGGATCTGGTGAATTTCGCGGCGGGCCTTGAGCACCACCTCGGCAGCGGCGGCGGTGATGGGAAATTCGTCGTGGGCCTGGTTCGGGGCGATGACCTCCTTGATTTCGGTGATGCGGAGATCGTCGGTATTGTAGGGATTATGGGCAACCGGCACGGTGTCCTCGGACTGATTCATGACTGGATTCCACCTTGGAAGAGCCCGTGGCGGGCTCCGGAAAAATTGGGGACGGGACATCTATCTTAACGTGGCGGCCGGTCCGGGGCTACTTGGGGGCCTTCCCCCGCCAGCCCCAGCCAAAGGGCGCCCGGCAGCGCCACCAGAAGATGCGCCGCGCCGTAGACCAGCGAAACCGCCAGACTCTGCTCGGCACTCAGGCCGGCGGGCGCCAGCAGGATCACGGCCGCCGCCTCGCGCTTGCCCCAGTCCGAGACCATCCCCGGCAGCACGCTCACACCCAGCAGCAGCAGGGGCGCCAGCAGCGCCACCTCGACCAGCGATCCGGCCAGTCCCAGCCCGGCGGCGGCCAGCACCAGGTTCAGGACCAGCAGCAGCTGTATCAGCAGGGAGAGGAGAAAATGGCCCGGCCGGCGCAAGGGATTCAGGACCGTGCCGAGTTCCGTCGCGTAGCGGCCGAGAAAGGGCCACAGCCGCGCCGCCAGCCAGCCGCCGACGGCAATGGCGCCGAGCAGCAACAAGCCCAGCGCCGCTACCTCGGCAACGGGTCCCGCCGGCAGGCTGAAGCGTTGCCTCAGCCAGGGCGTCAACCCCACCGCCATCAGCAGCAGGACGGCATGCCCGGAGCAGCGATCGACGATCTGGCTGAGCAAGAGGCGCCCATCCTCGGCCAGCCCCCGCAGGAAACGGAAGCGGGCCAGCTCGCCGACCAGCAGCGGCGGCCCCAGTTCGGCCATGGCCTGGCTCAGCCACAGGCCGCGCAGAAACACGCCATAGCGCACCGGGATACCCAGGGCGTGGGCGATAAGCGACCAGCGCCAGGCGAACAGCCCCAGCAGCGCCGCGCAGACCAGCAGCATCGTCAGGCCATGGACGGGATCGAAGCCCCGCAGCACGGACAGCAGGGCGGCCCGGTCCATGCGCGACGACAGGATCAGGATCACCACAGCCACCAGCGCCCAGCGGACCGGCCGGTGTCGCGACAACGCCCGCCAGCGCGCCAGCCGGCCCGCGCTCACGACGAGGGCAACGGCAGCCCGGCTACCCCTGCCCCGCCGGGGACCCTCACCACAGATTCCAGCGACTGTTCGGCACCGACCACTTGAGATTGGCGGTGGCCTTCTGTCCGCCCCGTACGCGGATCTTCTTCATCACGCTGCCGGCAAGATCATGGTAGCGGTTGCCATAGTAGAAGTTGTGCTCGTCCCAGAGATGCGGCTGCCAGACGATCTTCGCCACCAGGTAGTACTCGCCGTCGGCGACACTGCCGAAGTGGAAATGGCCATCCGCATCGCAGGATACCGCGCGGCTGGTCTCAAGAAAGGCGGTATCGACGGCCGGCCCGCCTGCGCCCTGGCTGTCCGGGCGATAGAAGAAATCCGGCGGTGCCAGGCGACGTTCGAGCTCGACCGGCTCGTAGACCCGGCGCGCCCACTCGCGGGCATAGGCGGTGGCCGGATAGAGCGTGGCGGACTCCCCCGCGCAGGAGACCACGCCGCCACTGGACAGCCACAGGAGGGCGATACCGGAAATCTCGTTGTTGCCCGGTGCCAGCTGGCTGCGGGCCCTGGCCCTGTCGAACGCCACCGTGATGGGCGCAGGCGGCTGGCTGGCGCAGCCCGCCAGCAGGCCGATGGCCAGGCAGGCCCCGATGGCTCCCCGCCGCATGCTCAGCCCACCCAGCGCCGGGCGTTGCGGAACATGCGCATCCAGGGCCCGTACTCACCCCAGTCCGGCGAACGCCACGAGTTCTGCACCGCACGGAAACAGCGCTCCGGGTGCGGCATCATGATGGTGTAGCGGCCATCCAGGGTGGTCAGGCCGGTAATGCCTGCCGGCGAACCGTTGGGATTGGCCGGGAAGGTCTCGGTCACGCGGCCGTAATGGTCGACGTAGCGCAGCGCCACCTGTGTGTCGTCGGCGCGCGCCGCGCTGAATTCCGCGCGGCCCTCGCCATGGGCGACGACCACCGGCAGCCGCGCCCCGGCCATGTCGGCCAGCAGGATCGACGGCGAGGACTCCACCTGCACCATCGTCACCCGCGCCTCGAACTGCTCGGAGAAATTGCGCCGGAAGGTCGGCCAGCCGGCCGCGCCGGGAATCAGCTCGGCCAGGTGCGACAGCATCTGGCAACCGTTGCAGACACCCAGTCCGAAGGTATCGGAGCGCTGGAAGAACGCCTCGAACATCGCCCGGGCCCCGGGGTTGAGCAGGATGGACTTGGCCCAGCCGCCGCCGGCGCCCAGCACATCGCCATAGGAGAATCCGCCGCAGGCCACCAGGCCCTGGAAATGCGCCAGCGTGACCCGCCGTTCGAGCAGGTCGCTCATGTGCACGTCCACGGCCAGGAAGCCGGCCCGATCGAAGGCGGCGGCCATTTCCACATGCCCGTTGACGCCCTGCTCGCGCAGGATGGCCACGCGCGGCCGGGCCTTGGCAAGGTACGGCGCGGCGATATCCTCGGCGATGTCGAAAGGCGTGACCGCCGACAGGCCGGGATCGGCATCGTCGGCGATGGCCTCGAATTCCTGGCGGGCGCAATCCGGGTTGTCCCGCAGAGCCTGCAGGCGATGGCTGGTCTCGGACCAGAGCGACTGCCACTCGGCCCGCGTACCGGCGAGATACACCGCCGGGCCGCAGCGGAAGACGATGCGGCCCCCGGCCCTCGGCGCCCCGAGGACATGACAGCAATCGCCGAGCCCGGCCGCCGCCAGCCGATCCGACACCGCTGCCAGATCGGCGACGCGCACCTGCAGGACGGCGCCCAGTTCCTCGTTGAACAGCGCCGCCAGGGTATCCTCGCCCAGGGGCGCGAGATCGACCTCCAGCCCGCAGCGGGCGGCGAACGCCATCTCGCACAGCGTGGCGAACAGACCGCCGTCCGAGCGGTCGTGATAGGCCAGAAGCAACCCCTCGGCGCCGAGCGCCTGGAGGGTCGCGAAGAAGGCCCGGAAGCGGGCCGGATCGTCGAGATCGGGGCAGACATTGCCGAGCTGTCCATGAACCTGCGCCAGGATCGAGCCACCCAGCCGGTTGCGGCCACCGCCGAGGTCGACCAGCAGCAGGCGCGTTTCGCCGGCGTCCCGCCGCAGTTCCGGTGTCAGGGTCGCGCGGATGTCGGTCACCGGCGCGAAGGCGCTGACGATGAGCGACAGCGGCGCCCGCATGGCGACTTCCGCGCCGTCCTGGCGCCAGACCGTCTTCATGGACAGCGAATCCTTGCCCACCGGGATCGCGATACCCAGCGCGGGGCACAGTTCCAGGCCGACGGCGCGAACGGTATCGAACAGGCGGGCATCCTCGTCCGGCGCGCCGGCCGCCGCCATCCAGTTGGCGGACAGCCTGACGTCGGCCAGGCTGGCGATGCGCGCGGCGGCCAGGTTGGTCAGCGCCTCGCCGATGGCCATGCGGCCGGCGGCCGGCGCGTCGATCAGCGCCAGCGGCGTGCGCTCGCCCATGGCCATGGCCTCGCCGGTATGAGCGTGGAAACCGGTGGCGGTCACGCCGACATCGGCCACCGGCACCTGCCAGGGACCGACCATCTGGTCGCGGGCGACCAGCCCGCCCACCGAGCGATCGCCGATGTGGATGAGGAAGCTCTTGTCGGCCACCGCGGGACAGCGCAGCACCCGCCGTGCCGCCTCGGCAGGCACGATGTCGGCCAGCGACAGGGCCGGCAGCGCCGGACTGTCGCGGCGCGCCTCGCGCAGCATCTTCGGCGGCTTGCCGAACAGCAACGCCATCGGGATG
Source organism: Methyloparacoccus sp. NF-16 (assembly GCF_056880625.1). Lineage (NCBI taxonomy): Bacteria > Pseudomonadati > Pseudomonadota > Gammaproteobacteria > Methylococcales > Methylococcaceae > Methyloparacoccus > Methyloparacoccus sp. NF-16. The sequence continues at coordinate 2,209,451 of NZ_CP174130.1, forward strand.
TCGACGGCATCCCCGCCAAGCAGGCGATCGGTCAGCAACAGCCGCTCCTCGGCCGTGGCATGGCCGATCACCGCATAGGGACAGCGCTCGCGTTCGCAGAAGGCCTCGAACCGCGCCAGCCCCTCGGGCTTGAGCGCCAGGACGTAGCGCTCCTGCGATTCGTTGCACCAGATCTGCATCGGCGACATGCCGGGTTCGTCGCTGAGCACCTCGCGCAGTTCAAAGCGTCCGCCGCGGCCGGCGTCGTGGATGATCTCCGGCACCGCGTTCGACAGGCCGCCGGCGCCGACATCGTGGATGGACAGGATCGGCGTATCCGCGCCCAGGGCATTGCAGCGGTTGATGACTTCCTGGCAGCGGCGCTGCATCTCCGGGTTGTCGCGCTGCACCGATGCGAAGTCGAGATCCTCGGCGCTCTCGCCCGACGCCAACGAGGAAGCTGCGCCACCGCCGAGACCAATCAGCATCGCCGGTCCGCCCAGGACCACGATGGGCGCGCCCGGGGGAACGGGGTCCTTGCCCAGTTGGGTCGGGCGGATGTTGCCCAGGCCGCCTGCCAGCATGATCGGCTTGTGATAGCCGCGCAGCCCCTGCCCCGCGGGATCGGGCTGCTCGAAGGTACGGAAATAGCCGCAGATGTTGGGCCGGCCGAACTCGTTGTTGAACGCCGCGCCGCCCAGGGGCCCGGCGATCATGATGTCGAGGGCCGAGGCGATGCGGCCCGGCTTGCCGTGATCGCGCTCCCAGGGCTGCTCGAAACCCGGAATGCGCAGGTTCGATACCGAGAAACCGGTCAGGCCGGCCTTGGTGTGGGAACCCCGGCCGGTCGCCGCCTCGTCGCGGATTTCGCCGCCCGACCCGGTGGCCGCGCCGGGAAACGGCGAGATGGCGGTCGGATGGTTATGGGTTTCCACCTTCATCAGCAGATGGGCCGGCTCCTCGCGGTAGCCATACTCCAGCGTGGCCGGATCGCGCAGGAACACCGGCGTCGCCGGTCCCTCGACCACGGCGGCGTTGTCGCTGTAGGCGGACAGGATGCCGGCGGGTGATACCCGGCTGGTGTTGCGGATCATGGCGAACAGCGATCGGTCCTGGACCTCGCCGTCGATCACCCAGTCGGCATTGAAGATCTTGTGCCGGCAGTGCTCGGAATTGGCCTGGGCGAACATCATCAGTTCGACGTCGGTGGGATCGCGGCCCAGGGCGGTGAAGCTCTCTGTCAGGTAGTCGAGCTCATCGTCCGAGAGCGCCAGGCCCAGCGTCCGGTTGGCCGATGCCAGCGCGGCACGGCCGCCGGCGAGCACCGGCACGGTTGCCAGCGGCGCCGGCGGCCGATGGCGAAACACCGCTTCCGCCTCCGCCGGATCCAGCACGGTCTGGGTCATGCGGTCGTGCAGCAGTGCCTGCAAGGCAACCAGCGTCGCCCCGGACAGCGGCCCGCCAGCCGCCTCCAGCGTATACAGGATGCCGCGCTCGATGCGCCGGACGGCGTCCAGGCGGCAATGCCGGGCAATGTCCGTCGCCTTGCTCGACCATGGCGACAAGGTGCCGAGCCGAGGCACCACCAGGCACTGCTGGCCACCCGCCCCCGGCCTTACCGGCTGGCCATAGTCGAGGATCAGGACCAGGCGCTCGCGTTCCTCGGCCGTGAGTGGCCGCTCCAGCTCGACCAGGTGCACAAAGCCGGCGGACACGGCGGTCACCGCTGGTGCCCGCGCCTGCAGTTCGGCCAGCAGGCGACGGTTACGGAAGGCCGAAAGCGCGGAGGGGCCCGGAAGGGTAAGGATCATGCGTACTATCCTGTAGGTTGTGGCAAGCGTATGGGGCGTGGCAGGGCGGTCGGCCGGTCGGCCGGAACGGGCCGCCGCCTGCGTGAATCATCGGCGCATTCCGGTAAGCTGGCGGGAGAGCGGCCGCGACGCGTGCGGCGTGCGATACGACTCTGGAGGCAAACATGCGAAATCCCTTGCCATGGCTGGCGACCCTGCTGCTGCTCGGGGCGATCACCGCGCTGTACTGGCAGAACCGCCCGACGACCTACCGCACGGCCGATGGCGCCTGCCAATCGCTGACCGTCGAGGACGAATGTGAATGAGCCGCTGGGCGGGCGGCCGGCACCCCATGCCGGACACGCGTGCCGGTCAGGCCGGCACCGGTTGCCGGATGGAGGAGACTCCCGGGCTGGCGCGGTCCTCAATCCGCGGCGGCCTTCGGCTTGTCGCTCTTGCCGAGCGCGGTGTCCTGCAGCGTCTCGTTCAGCTTCTTCAGGAGATCCAGCCCGGGGCCGTCACGCTGCGGCTGATCCTCGGCATTGAGCACATAGATGGAGGTGACATTGTCCCGTTCCTCCAGCTTGATCCGGTATTCCCTGGTCGCCTCGGGACCATCGCCGAACATCTCCGCCACGTCGCCGAAGAAGCCGCGATCCTCGTAGGGCTTCTGGTCCTTGGCATAGTGGACGAAGTAAAGTCCACCGGAGCGGTTCTGGTCGATGATCTCCAGCTTCAGGCGGCCAATGGCCTTGTTGACCTCGGCCCAGGTGATGTCGAACGGTGCCTGAACCTCAATCAGCGGCACATCCTGGTTGCTCTCGGCCAGTATCGGCGCCGGATGCGCCTTGCCGGCGCGGATCGCCTTGGCGTCGCTCGGATTCATCTCGGCATAGGGTGCCGGGGTAGCCTCGCGGTCGGCGGGCGGCGTCGCCTCGTCCTCGGCGGCGGCGGGCGACTCCCAGGACGGCCGGCGTCCGCTACTGACGCCATCGATGGTCGAGGCGGTCAGATCCGGCGGCACTTCCAGCGGCGGGATCTCGGTACTGTACTGATATTGCTTCTGCTTGTCGGGAAACCAGCCGCTGATGGTGCTGCAACCGCCGAGCAAGGCGACCGCGCCGAGCGCGAGCGCCGTCTCCCGCAGGCGCGAATCCGGTCTGTCAGCAGTCATCCAGCACCCCGGCCTGACAGAGGGCCGCGCGCACCGCGTCCCGGCATCCCTCGGACAGCCAGGTCAGCGGCAGGCGGATACCGGTCCCGATCAGGCCTATTTCGGCCAGGGCCCACTTGACCGGGATGGGATTGGACTCGATGAAAAGTTCGCGATGCAGGCCCTCGAGCCTGGCGTCGAGCGTCAGCGCGAGCTCGGCATCGCCACGACGGGCCGCGGCCACCATCTCGTGCATGAGGCGCGGGGCGACATTGGCGGTCACCGAGATCACCCCGTGACCGCCGCGCGCGCAGAATTCCCGCGCTGTCGCGTCGTCGCCGGAGTAGAGCAGGAAATCCGGCCCGCAGAGCGCCTGAATGTCGCGCAGCCGTTCGAGTTTGCCGGTCGCTTCCTTGATACCGATGATGTTGGGCACGCCGGCCAGCTGTGCCACGGTCGCGGGAAGCATGTCGCAGGCGGTGCGCCCCGGCACGTTGTAGAGAATCTGCGGGAGGTCCACCGCCTCGGCGATGGCACGGTAGTGCCGCACCAGCCCGTCCTGGGTCGGCTTGTTGTAATAGGGCGTGACCAGCAGACAGGCGTCGGCGCCGAGTGCCCTGGCCTGGCGGGTCAGGCTGATGGCCTCGGCGGTGGAATTGGCCCCGGTCCCGGCAATGACGGGAACGCGCCCGGCCACCTGCTCGACGACAAGCCGGATCACCTCGCAATGCTCGGCCTCGTCCAGGGTCGCCGATTCACCGGTGGTGCCGACCGCCACGATGCCGTCGGTTCCCTCGGCGATATGAAATTCGATCAGCCGCCGCAATCCTTCGCGGTCCAGCGATCCGTCCGCTTGCATCGGCGTGACCAGCGCGACCAGGCTACCTTCAAGCATGCCCTTATCCCAGCTTCAAAAAGTGTGTGATGGTAACGTGGCGCGGCGGGGTCGACAACCGCGCCAAGCCACGCGCGGGGGCAACACCGGCCTGGAAGCGGATGTCGGAAATGATAAACTCCGGACCTTGTCGACCGTCTCATCACACCCATGCAACTCGCGATCACCGTACTCGGCGAAAACCATCCCGATCTCATCATCGAACTGACGCGCGCCATCAAGGACGCCAAATGCATGATCCTGGAGAGCCGCATGACCGAGCTCGGACGGGAGTTCGCCGCGCACCTGCTGGTGGAGGGCAACTGGAACCACATTGCCCGGCTCGAGAATGCCATGGAAAACCTCGGCAATCGCTACAAGCTCAAGATTCACCTGCTGCGCAGCCAGGAACAGGAATTGCCCCCGGAAAACGAGGATCAGGGCCTGCCCTACGCCATCGACATCTTCGCCACCGACCAGATCAACAACATTCACGATCTCAGCGATTTCCTGGCCAGCCGCGGCGTCGGCATCATGGACATTTCCACCAGCCGCTATCCGGCACCCCTGACCGGCTCGCCGCTGTTCCTGGCGCACATGATCGTGCGCATTCCCACCGGCACCCGCATCGTGTCGCTGCGGGACGAATTCCTGGATTTCTGCGACCAGATGAATCTCGACGCGATCCTGGAACCGGTCAAACGCTGACGAAGTCGGAGAGCGATCCCGCCAAGGGAGCCGTCAACCGCCATCCACCGACCAGGAGAACGCCATGAGCGCACCATCCCCGGGACAGACCGTAGCCGACTTTTCCGCCGCCGCAACCTCCGGCAAGACCATTTCCCTGGCCGATCTCCGGGGACGTTACCTGGTTCTCTACTTCTACCCCAAGGACAGCACCCCGGGATGCACCCGGGAGGGCCAGGATTTCCGCGACCTCTACCCGGCCTTCCAGGCCTTGGGCGCGGAAATCCTGGGGGTTTCGCGGGACAGCCTGAAATCGCACGAGAACTTCAGGTGCAAGCAGTCCTTTCCGTTCGAGCTGCTTTCGGACAGCGACGAGAGCCTCTGCCGGCTGTTCGACGTGATCAAGCTGAAGAACATGTACGGCCGCGAGGTGCAGGGCATCGAGCGCAGCACCTTCCTCATCGACCCGGACGGCAGGCTGGCCGCCGAATGGCGCAAGGTCAGCGTCAAGGGCCATGCGGCCGACGTGCTGGAAAGGCTGCGATCGTTGACAGCCGGCTGAGGGATGACGGACAGGCGCGCGGCACTGCTGCTGCCCCTGGCGCTGCTGGCGGGACCCGTTGCCGCCGAAACCGTGTATCGGTGCCAGCAGAACGGCAGCGTCGCTTTCCGGCAGAGCCCCAGCGATCCCAGCTGCCGGGCCCTGGACGTCCGGGCGGACGAGCCCGACGCCGAAACCGCAGCGCGGCAACGCGACGAACTGCAACGATGGAGGGAACGGCGCAGCCGAACCGCCGCCACGAAACGCGCCCGGAATGCGGCAACAAGGCCGCCGGATCGTTCGCGGAACGGCAACGAGGCAGGGCCGGACATTACCACCGAGGCGCTTCAGCTGCCCCGGGAGCTGGATTTCGGCGAACCGGCCATACCGCCCGACGGCCGTTGAGGGCTGTCTTCCCCCCTTTTCCTGTTATCGAGACCGAGTCCCGCATGAGCGACGAACGCTTGCCCGCCATTCGCCTTGAACCTGTCCGGGACCATCGCGCCACGATCATCTGGCTGCATGGCCTCGGGGCCGACGGCCACGATTTCGCGCCGGTGGCGACCGAGCTGCGACTGCCGGCCGAACTGGGCGTCCGCTTCATCCTGCCGCACGCGCCGGAACGCCCGGTTACCGTCAATGGCGGCTACCGCATGCGGGCCTGGTACGACATCGTCACGACCGCTATCGACCGCCAGCCCGATCGCGCCGGCATCGAGGACTCCCGAGAGGCCGTAACGGGATTGATCGATGCCGAGCTGGCGAGCGGCATCCCGGCCGAACGCATCCTGGTCGCGGGCTTCTCCCAGGGCGGCGTGATCGCGCTGGAAACGGTCAGCCAGCATCAGGACAGGCTGGGCGGGGCCATCGCCCTGTCCTGCTATCTGGGTCGCATCGCGGAGGAATGGCCCAAGGCGGGCTGGCCGATACCCGTGTTCCTGGCGCACGGCCGCGAGGACGGCATCGTGCCGCTGGCGCTGGGCCAGGCCGCCCACAATACCCTGCAGCGGCAGGGCTATGCCGTCGAATGGCACGAGTACCCGATGCCGCACTCGGTCTGCCGCGAGGAGCTCGAGGATATCCGCGCCTGGCTGCTGGCGCGGCTGGCCTGAGACAGACGCCGGGGACGAATCAGGCGTTGCGCTTGACGCCGCTCAGCAGCGCCCATTCCTCGCGCAGCCTTGCCGGCGCGAACGCGACACGATCGGCATAGGCGGCCTCGACCTCTGCGGCCTGTTCGGCCAGGAGCCCCGACAGCGCCAGCCGACCGCCCGGCCGCAACGGCGCGAGGATGGCATCGGCCAGTGCCACCAGGGGACCGGCGAGAATGTTCGCGACCACCACATCGGCGGAGGCGAGCGGGCGGCCATCCGGCTGGCCCAGCATCAGCCGCGACGCGACGCCATTCTTGCGGGCGTTATCCTCGCTGGCGATCAGGGCCTGCGGGTCGATGTCGACACCCTGCGCCTGCGCGGCGCCCAGCTTCAGCGCGGCGACGGCAAGAATGCCGGAGCCGCAGCCGTAATCCAGCACCCGCCGGCCGGCCAGGTCGAGTCCGTCCAGCCATTCGAGGCACAGGGCCGTGGTCGGATGGGTGCCGGTGCCGAACGCCAGCCCGGGGTCGAGCATCACGTTGACCGCGTCGGGCTCCGGCGGCGCGAAGCCGCTGGGGCAGATCCACAGTCGCCGGCCGAAGCGCATGGGCCGGAAATGTTCCAGCCAGGCCCGTTCCCAGACCTGATCCTCAAGTGTCGCGCTGTCCCAAGTGGTGATCTGACCATCGAAGGCCCGGCGGGCGCTGGCCTCCAGGCCCGCCGTGTCGATATCGGCCTCGAACAGCGCCGTCACCCGCGTCTGCTGCCACAGGGGTGTTTCGCCGGGCAGTGGTTCGAACAGCGGCTGGTCGCCGGCGTCGTCGAAGCTCACCGATAGGGCGCCACGCGCCAGGAACCAGTCGGCCACCGGCTCCGCCAGCGCCGCCGCCACGGTGGCCGACAGCTGACGCCACATCAGTGCTTCAGTCCCAGCTTCTTTTCCAGATAGTGGATGTTCTGCCCGCCGGCATCGAAGCCCGGATCGTTGATGATGTCGAGCAGCAGCGGGATGTTGCAGTTGATGCCGCCGATGACCATCTCGTTGAGTGCCGTGCGCATGCGGGCGATGGCGCTGGCGCGGTCCTCGCCGTGGGCGATGAGCTTGCCGATCATCGAGTCGTAGTACGGCGGTACCTTGTAGCCATTGTAGATATGGGTCTCGACGCGGATGCCGGGACCGCCGGGCATGTGGAACTGCTCGATCAGGCCGGGGCTGGGGATGAAGCTGCGCGGGTCCTCGGCATTGATGCGGCATTCGATGGCATGGCCGCGCAGCCGGACATCGGACTGCCGGAAGGAGAGCGGCTCGCCCGAGGCGACCAGCAGTTGCTCCTTGACGATGTCGAAGCCGGTGATCATCTCGGTCACCGGGTGCTCGACCTGGACGCGGGTATTCATCTCGATGAAGTAGAACTCGCCGTCCTGGTAGAGGAACTCGAAGGTGCCGGCACCGAGATAGCCGATTTCCTGGCAGGCCCTGACGCAGCGCAGGCCCATTGCCTGGCGCTTTTCCTCGCTGATGCCAGGCGCCGGGGCCTCCTCCACCACCTTCTGATGGCGGCGCTGCATGGAGCAGTCGCGCTCGCCCAGGTGCACACAGTTGCCGTGGCTGTCGGCGATCAGCTGGAATTCGACATGCCGCGGGTTCTCGAGAAATTTCTCCATGTAGACCATGTCGTTGCCGAACGCCGCCGCCGCCTCGCCCTTGGTCAGCGTGATGGCGCTGTGCAGGTTGGCCTCGCTGTGCACCACGCGCATGCCGCGGCCACCGCCGCCGCCGGCGGCCTTGATGATGATGGGGAAACCGATGCGCTTGGCGATCCTGAGGTTTTCCTCGTAGTCGTCGCCCAAGGGCCCGTCCGAGCCCGGCAGGCAGGGAATGCCGGCCTTCTTCATGGCCTCGATGGCCGATACCTTGTCACCCATGACGCGGATGGTCTCGGGCTTCGGGCCGATGAAGATGAAGCCACTCTGGATCACCCGCTCGGCGAAGTCCGCGTTCTCCGACAGGAAGCCATAGCCGGGGTGAATGGCCACAGAGTCCGTCACCTCGGCCGCGCTGATGATGGCCGGCACATTCAGGTAGCTCTCCTTGGAGGGCGCGGGGCCGATGCAGACCGACTCGTCGGCCAGGCGCACGTGCTTGAGGTCGCGGTCGGCCTCGGAGTGGACGGCGACGGCCTTGATGCCGAGCTCCCGGCAGGCCCGCAGGATACGCAGGGCGATTTCGCCCCGATTGGCAATCAGGATTTTACCGATCATGGTTGAAGTCCGGGGAAATGGACGAGGATGGACGCCGGCGCCGGCTTACTCGATGACGAACAGCGGCTGGTTGTATTCGACGGGCTGGGCGTTCTCGACCAGGATCTTGGTCACCTTGCCGGCCTTGTCCGCCTCGATCTGATTGAGGATCTTCATGGCCTCGATGATGCAGAGCGTATCGCCCGCCTCGACCCGCTGGCCCAGCTCGACGAATACCTTGGCGCCGGGCGTCGGCGATCGGTAGAAGGTGCCCACCATCGGCGAGCGCACGATGTGGCCGGTGAGCGGATCGGCCTCGCCCTTGCGGGCGGCCGGCTCGGCAGCCGGGGCCAGTCCGGCCTGGGCCAGCGGCGCTGCCGCGGGCGGTGCGGCATACACCGGGGCCGGCGGCACCAGGGCACTGAGCCGGCTGATGCGGACGGATTCTTCCCCCTCGTGAATCTCGATCTCGGCGACGTCGGATTCGCCGATCATGTCGATCAATTTTTTTATTTTTCGAATATCCATAGGTTTTACTGACCTTGCTGTGAATGGAGGGCATCGCTGGCGGCCTGCAGGGCCAGCTCGTATCCGATCGGGCCCAGACCGCAGATCACGCCGCGGGCAATATCGGACAGATAGGAACGATGGCGAAAGGATTCCCGGGCGTGGACATTCGAGAGGTGCACCTCGATGAACGGTATCCGCGTCGCCAGCAAGGCGTCCCGCAAGGCGATGCTGGTATGGGTATAGGCGCCGGGATTGATGAGGATGAAATCCACGCCCTCATGGTAGGCGGCATGGATGCGCTCGATGAGTTCGTGCTCGGCATTGCTCTGGAAACAGACGAGCCGATGGCCCAGTCGCCGGCCCGATTCGCCCAGGGCCGCCTCGATCCCGGCCAGGGTTTGCCGACCATAGACTCCCGGCTCGCGCACCCCCAGCAGGTTCAGGTTCGGACCGTTGAGGACGAGGATGCTGGCCATTGGGAGGGAAAGGGTTCAGAAGCGCCGAAAAGCGCCGGTATTTTGCCGAAACCTCGTCCCGATGTCCATGAAACGCGCCATTGGCGCAAAAGCCGCGAGCAGGCTATGGCGGGGTTCCCAGCAGGGGTAAAACCTGTTCCAGCACCATTTCGCGCCGGAACAAACCGGTATGGGCGAAAACCTGCCGTCCGTCGCGGTCGAAAACCACCGAGAACGGCAGGGCGGAAAGCCGATTGCCCAGACTGTCGGCCCAGTCCGGGATCCGCGCATCGCCAACGAGCACCGGGTAATTGACCGGATGCCGGGCCAGGTAGGCGCGGACTTCGCCCGGGTCGTCGATGGCGATGCCGACGAACTGCAGGCCACGCCCGCCGAGTTCCGCCTGCAGGGCCGCGAAGGCCGGCATCTCCTCCCGGCAGGGCGGACACCAGGTGGCCCAGAAGTTCACCACCAGCACCTGGCCGCGCCAATCGGCGAGCCGGTGGGCATGACCATCGAGATCGACCAGCGTCGGTTCGGGCAGGGGAGCCGGCAACCGGGTCGATAGCAGGCGATGGGCCAGGAAACCCGCGATCAGGGCCAGCAGCGCCAGCATGGCCAGCAACAGCCGCCTCATGGATGCAGAACCTTGTTGACGTGCCCCAGGAAGGCGTCGGCCTCCAGGTAGCCAATCACGCGCAACGGCTTGCGCTCGGCGCCATCGGGAGCGAAAAACAGCGTCGCCGGCGGGCCGACCAGGCCGAAATGCTTCATCAGCGCAGCATTGGCCTCGGAATTCTCGGTGACGTCCGCCTTCAGCAACAACAGGGGACTCAGGGCCTCGATCACCCGCGGATCGGTGAAGGTATAGCGTTCCATCTCCTTGCAGGACACGCACCAGTCGGCATAGAAATCCAGCATCACCGTCTGGCCGCGCGCCGCGGCGTCGGCCAGCATGCGGTTCAGTTCGGCCAGCGACCCGACCGACCGGAATGCCAGCTTCGCCGGCCCCGGCGGCCGGGCGCCGGCCGCCGACGGCAAACCGGCCAGGCCGCGCAACGGCTGCAAGGGATCGGGGTTGTTGGCGGCAACGCCGATCAGCATCAGCACGCCATAGGCCAGCATGGCGATCCCGATGCCTTTCCACAGCCTGCGCCAGCCCGAGGCAGCCGACGGCAGCGCGTCCAGCGCGCCCATGTAGATGGCCGGCACGATCAGCAGCAGGGCCCACAGCAGCAGGGTGACCGCCGGCGGCAGGACACGGTCCAGCAGCCAGACCGCAATGGCCAGGAGCCCGACGCCGAACACCGCCTTGACGGCATTCATCCACACCCCGGCACGCGGCAGCAGCTTGCCGGCCGAAGCGCCGATGGCGAGCAGCGGCAGCCCCATGCCCAGCCCCAGAGCGAACAGCGCCAGGCCACCGAGCAGGGCGTCGCCGGTCTGACCGATGTAGATCAGCGCGCCCGCTAGCGGCGCGGCGACGCAGGGCCCGACGATCAGGGCCGAAAGCGCACCCATCAGGGCCGCGCCGGTCAGCGTGCCGCCCTGCTGCCGGTTGCTCAGGCGGGCGAGGCGCGCCTGCAGAAAGCCGGGCAGCTGGAGGCTGAAGAGATCGAACATCGACAGCGCCAGGATCACGAAGACGGCGCTGAACGCCAGGATGATCCGCGGTTCCTGGAACAAGGCCTGGAGATTGCTGCCGAACAGCCCGGCCAGTACGCCGAATACCGTATAGGCCAGCGCGGAGGCCAGCACGTAGCTCAGCGACAGCAAGAGCGCCCGGCCGGTGGTGATCTTGTGGCCATGGCCGACGATGATGCCGGACAGGATCGGGATCATCGGGAAAATGCAGGGCGTGAAGGCCAGCAGCACACCCATGCCGAGGAAGCTCAGCGCGGTCAGCCACACCGAATCCTTCCTGAGGCTGTCGACGATGGCGCACTGCTCGGACAGGCCTTCGGTCTCCACGAAGCCCTCGGGCGAACCGGCCTCGCATTCGCCGGCAAGGCTCGGGGCCTGCCCCGGCTGCGCCGGCGGCGGCGCGGCCCCCGGCTCGCCGGCCGGGACCTCCAGGACTGCCGTTTTCTCCATCGGCGGATAGCAGACACCGCGATCCGCACAGCCCTGGAAAGCGGCCTTCAGCACGATCCTGGCGGCCCGGCCATGGGTCCGCTGCAAGGGCACGGTAAAGCCGATATCCTCGTGAAACACTTCCACGGCGCCGAACTCGGGGTCCTGCTTCGGCTCGCCACGGGGGATGTCGTGGCGTCCCAGCGCCAGGCCGTCGGTCTCCGCCAGGGTCAGGACGAACTTCTCCCGGTACAGGTAGTAGCCGGGCGCGACCTGCCAGCCGACCCAGAGCGTATGGGCGTCGCGCACCTCGGCATGGAAACGGAAGGCTTCGTCGGGAGGCAGCAGCTCGCCCTGCCCGCCCGGTTTCAGGCCCAGCGCCTTGAAGACATCCCGCATGCCGGCGCCCACGTCGTTGGCCGCCACCTGCACCGGCGCAACCGGCCAGTTCAGGGCGACCGTCTGCTTCACCGGCGTATAGCAGACACCGGCGTCGGCGCAGCCCTGTGAAGTCACCTGAATGCGGGCTTCGGTGGCGCCGTCATCGCGGCGGATCAGCGGCACCCGGATGTCGACATGGCCGTGATAGACCTCCATGAGGCCGTTGTTCTCGTCATGCTCGGTCGTGCCCCGCGGCATGTCCGGCCGGCCGAGCTCGATGCCCGGGGTCCTGGAGACGAACTTCAGCCGCTCGCGGTACAGGTGGTAACCCTCGGCGATATCCCAGCTGAACACCGCCTGGCTCTTTTCCAGGCGGTAGGACAGCCGGAACGCCGCGTCGCTGCTCAGCAGTTCCTCGCTGGCGAGGGCCAGGACACGCAGCGGCGCGGCCAGAGCCAGACCGAGCAGCAGCAGGCGCAACATCATCAGACCCAGACCCGGCATGCTCACCCCTCCCCGCACAGCCACTGGCCGATCCACGCCAGATAGGACGGGTTGCCCGCCTCGATCGGAACCGCGACGATTTCCGGCACCGCGTAGGGATGCCGCTCGCCGATCGCCGCCTGCAGACGCGGGTAGCCGTGGCGTGCCGTCTTGATGATCAGCAGATGCTCCTCGGTGGTCTCCACTTGCCCCTCCCAGCCATAGATCGAGGTCAGTCCCGGTAGAACGTTGACGCAGGCGGCCAGCCGCTCCTCGACCAGACCGGCGGCCAGGGTGCGGGCTGTCGCGGCGTCCGGACAGGTACAGAAAACTAGACAGTAGGCGTCAGGCATGGCACAAAGCCCGGCAACAAAGTCACGGGATTCTAAACCGCAAAATTCAACATGAATATGAGCCGCCCCTTTTTGTTGCTCGCCGCCGCCCTGCCCTTCATCGAAATCCTGGCCCTGATCCGGCTGGTCACCGCGCTGGGATTCCTGGCGACGCTGGCATGGCTGCTGCTGGCCGCCGCGGCGGGCTTCGCGCTCATCCAGCGGCAGGGCCTGTCGGCCCTGACCCGCTCGCAACAGGCGCTGGCGCGTGGCGAGTTGCCGACCCAGGACGTGGTGAACAGCGGCATCGCCGTGCTGGGGGGCGTGCTGCTGATCGTGCCCGGCCCGTTCAGCGACCTGCTGGCGTTGCCATGCCTGGTACCGGCGACGCGCCGGCGGCTGGCCGACCGGCTCATCGCCGCCCGCTTCGCCGTGCCGGGCGCACCCGGTGTTTCCCCGGCGGCCCGCCCCGATTCGGTCATCGAGGGAGAATTCCGCCGCGAGGACTGACGCGGCGGCCATCCCCATGATTTCAGTGGGGTTTTTCCCGGCAACCGCTTTGACTTGCGGTAACGCTTGGGCCATCCTCTGGGCCCCTCAATCCCTGTCAGGAGACACACCATGACCATCCAAGTGGGAGCATCGCTGCCTGCCGGCAAGCTGATCGAATGCAGCACATTCGACCCGGACAACGGCTGTCCGGCCAATCCGGAGACCCTGGACGTAACCGCGCAGCTCAAGGGCAGGAAGATCGTCATCTTCGGTCTGCCCGGCGCCTTCACGCCGACCTGCTCGCTCAAGCACCTGCCCGGCTATGTCGAGCAATATGCTGCCCTGAAGGCCAAGGGCGTCGACGAGATCTGGTGCCTGGCGGTGAACGATCACTTTGTCATGGCGGCCTGGGGCCGCGAGCAGCAGGCCATCGGCAAGGTGCGGATGATGGCCGACGGCAGCGCTGAATATGTCAGGCAACTGGGCCTGGACCGCGACCTGACCGCCAACGGCATGGGCATCCGCTCGCAGCGCTTCGCCATGATCGTCGATGACGGCGTGGTGCAGTACCTCGGTGTCGAAGGCTCGGGGCAGTTCGGGGTTTCCAGCGCCGAGGGCGTGCTGGCGCAGCTCTAGGGTTGCCGCTGCGCGCCGGCCGGGTTCAATCGGCAGCGGTGAACAGGTCGAGACTGCGCCCCAGCCAGTAGGCGAACAGGAAATCGGCGCCCGGGTAATCCACCGCGACGCTGCTGGCCTTGTACTCCAGTGGCGAGTGCTTCCAGGCATACACCGTGTAGGCACTGGCCTCGAACAGTGGCATCATGCGCTGGGACTGGGTGCGGTCGTTGTCCTCCCAGTCGAACTTCCAGGGCGCCGACGGAAACGGCGACATGACGAAGTCGGAGCGAATGCGGTGATCGATGGCCAGCCTGGGCTTGGGCGCCGGCAGTTCGCGCAGGCGCCAGAGCGCGGCCTGGGCGGCATCGCTGTGCGGCAGCGTGCCGAGGCGGGCGAACAGCACGCTCCACGGGCCCAGCGGCACCCGCGAGAAATCGTGATAGACCGCCTCCACCCCGCGCCGGAGCACGCTGCAACTGTCGATGCCGGGCAGGGGTGACCGCTCGCTGAGCAGATTGAACAGCAGATACTGCACGGCGGCGAGGTGCGTGCCGCTCCAATCGGCGATGCCATAGGAGTAGACGGTGGAACTGCCTGCGCCAAGGTTCGCCGCCTGGCGGTTCCACTCCTTGCGGGCCGCCCGGATGACCAGTGGATCGCCCGTCGTATAGGCCGCCAGCCACAACGCCGCCAGGCGGTTGTAGCCGCTCGCCTGCGCCACCTGGAGCTGGCTAGCCACCTGCACGCTGTTGTCGTGCAGACGCTGGCAAAAGGCGGCATGGCCTTCCCGGCCATCCTCGCAGACAGCAGCCTGGGCCATCGCCATGCCCAGCATGACGCCCTTGTACATGTCGTTGTTGCCGCCCGCCTCCCATTCCAGATGCGCCAGGGTGCCCTGCCCCGGATACCAAGGCGGAACCGGACGTCCCTCGGCCTTGCGCAGGGTGCGGGCGAAGATGCGGCGGTTGCCCGTGATCTCCAGCAGCGTCATCAGGCCCTCCACGCTGCGGACAAGGTTGTCCCGCGCGGCCGGATCGGCAGTCAGCCGATGGCGCAGGGCCTGGCTGGCGGCGTAGGCGCCGGTCCACAGGGCCGCATCGTGGCTCGGATAGCCCTTGCCCTCGGCATCGACGAACTCGAACAGCAGCCCGGTAGCGGCATCGATGGCCCGCTCGGCCGTGACCCGGTCGAAATGCTCGGCCTTGCCTGCCAGCGTCCATTTGAAGGCATCCGCCCGCGCCAGGGTTTCCTGCAGGCTGATGGGATCGACGATCTTGTCCACGACCCGCAGCCGGTCCCCGTGGCGCTGGTAGTAATCGAAATCGGTGCGGTCGGACACCGCAATATGGACGGGATTACGGAACGCCGGCAGGTCCGTATAGGGCAACACCGCAGGCAATTGCCGGTAGCTCTTGAACAGGTCGAACAGAAAGTCCCGGACGCTTCCCGGAACGGCCACATGGGTGGGCGTCTCGCGCAGATACCCGACGAAGATGGGCATATCGCCGCCCGGCTCCGGCAGGCTCCAGGTTTCCGGACCCACCCGTTCGCCGGCCTGGCCCAGCACGTAGGTCCCCTGCAGCGAACCCTGCGCCGGCAGGAACTGCCCGGTCACCGGCACCGGAAGCTGTTCGGCCTGCCGGCGAATCAGGGCTCCGCGCTGGCGCACGAAGTCCGCCTTGCGCAGACTGGCTGCCACCTGGTAACCGCCGCCCGCCAGGGGTTCCGCCGTACCCTGCCAGACCCAGGACAGCCCGCGGTCGTCCTCGACCCGGACGGTATCGGCATAATCGATGACGCGAAGGAAGCGGAAACCCGCCCCTTCGGCCGGGATCAGCTGGACCCGGCCGGTATAGTCACCGCGCTCGTCGTGGCCCTCGACCTGCCATACGGTACTGCCGCCTGCCGCCAGCGCGGGCATCGGCGACAGCAGCCAGCCGGACAGCGCCAGTGCCACCAGAGACAGGCCGGACCGGCCCGTCGGGGTTTGCCACAGATTCATGGCCAGACCTCCATGCAGGGGAATAAAGACGGGGCGTCAACAAGGCCGCAAGGAACCGGCATCCCCCCGGAACAGGCGGGTTACCGGACCTCTAACGGCCATGGCTTCATTCTCCCGGGAACAGGCAGGGATTGAAACCGGAACGGGCAAAACCCTGCTCGGCGAGCAGGACGTCGAGCGCCAGCGTGGCCAGATCGTCGGCGATGGCGTTGGCGCCGGGCAGGCGGCTGCGGTCGACCTGCTTGAGGTAGGCACGGCAATCACCGCAGGTTGCCGCCTTCACTACGCCGCCACCCCCCTCGATCTCCACGAAGGCCATGGCCTTCTGACTGCCGCAGTGGGCGCACTGGATGCGTGGAAACAGCCATTCGCTGGCGCACAAACCGCAATGCAGATAACGCAGCCCCGATGCCTCGCCCCATGCCCGCAGCACACTCGCCACCGGCCAGCCACCACAGACGGGACAGACAGGGGATGCGGCCGGGCGGCCGGCAGCGACAGGCGCCAGACGGCTGGCGCGCTGGGCCAGCAGGACCTGCAGGCCGGTGGCGACGAAGGGCAGTACCGCGGCATCGCCGGGCCGGCATTCGCCGGAGAGCAGCCCTGCCAACCAGCGGCCGACTGCGTCCGGGGTGGCGCCGATCAGCCGGCGCGAGGTCTCGCCCACATCCGGAGTAACCGGGGGAAGCGCGGCCGCCAGTCGTTGCAGCAGGGGCGGAAGGGAAAGCGCCCAGACCTCGTCCTGCAATGACAGGGGCGGCTGCCATGGCGGAAAATCCTGTCCGGCCTGACCGTCCGCCAGCGGGCGTGGGGATGCGGACGGTTCTCCCGAAGCCTCCGTGGATGCCCCGTCAGGACCGGCGCCCCTCTCCCGCGCCACGGCGCCGCCCGTGCCGTCATGCCGCATGAGATCGGCATCCCGTTCGGCGCTCAGCGCCGCCTGGCGTTCGGCCAGCGTCGCCAGCAACGACAGATAGCCGGACAGGCCGGGCGTGAGCGCGGCCAGCTCGCGCAGGCGCCGGGCACGGTGGGTAAATAGACTGCGGGGTTCCGGCAGCCGGATGGCCGGGGGCTGGCCAGCGTCCGTGCCGGCACCGGGGTTCACGGTTCGTCCCCGCCCTGCTCGACCTGCCGGAGCCAGCCGGGATGGTGCTTGCGCGCCCAGGCGCGGCTGACGGTGCCGCGCACCATGGCCCCGACTGTGCCGCGTATCCAGATGGCCGCATAGATATGGACGATGATGCCGGAGATCATGACGAAGGCGCAGACGGCATGCAGCAGCACGGCGATGCGGATGAGGTCGATCGGAAAATACCCGGCGAACCAGGGCCGCCAGATGATGATGCCGGTCGCCAGCAGCATCGGAACGGTCGCGATCAGGGTCCAGAACAGCAGCTTCTGGCCGGCGTTGTAGCGGTCGACTTCCGGCAGCCGGTCTTCCCGGTTCCGGATCACGTCGCCGATGCGCTTCAGCCACTCGACATCGTTGCGGCTGATGAGGTTGTGATGCCAGAACTTCAGCGCCAGTCCTGCAAACGACAGGAACATCACCACGCCGAGGTAGGGATGCAGGATGCGGGTCCACACCGGCCCGCCGAAAAACTGGCTGAACCAGAACATCGACGGGTGGAACAGCGCCAGCCCGGAGAACGCCAGCAGCAGGAAGGTGATGGCGGTGAGCCAGTGATTGGCGCGCTCGGCGGGCGTGTAACGCCGGATGAGGAGGGAGTGGGTTTCGGTCTTCATGCCTTGTGGTCCTCCTCCTCATCCTCAGCGTCGTTCGGGCCGATGGTCACGTAATGGAAGAAACCGGCCAGCGCCGTGAACAGCATCGCCGCCGTCGCCAGCGGTTTCATGACGCCTTTCCACAGGCCCACCGTCGGGCTGATGGTCGGCTCTTTCGGCAGGTCGTTGTAGAGCTGCGGCTGGTCGGCATGATGCAGCACATACATGACATGGGTGCCGCCGACGCCAGCCGGGTCGTATAGCCCGGCCTGATCGAAGCCGCGCTCCTTGAGATCGGCGATGCGGTCATTGGCGTGATCGATCATGTCTTCCTTGCTGCCGAACACCAGTGCCTGGGTCGGACAGGCCTTGATACAGGCCGGCTCCAGCCCGACCGATACCCGGTCGGAACAGAGCGTGCACTTGTAGGCCTTGCTGTCCTTTTTCGAGATACGCGGGACGTCGAACGGGCAGCCAGCCACGCAATAGCCGCAACCGATGCAGTGCTCCTCCTGGAAGTCGACGATGCCGTTGCTGTACTGAATGATGGCCCCCGGCGACGGGCAGGCCTTGAGGCAGCCGGGGTCGGCGCAGTGCATGCAGCCGTCCTTGCGGATCAGCCATTCCAGGGTGCCGTTCTCTTCGTGCTCGGCAAAGCGCATCAGCGTCCAGCTGTTCTCGGTCAGGTCATGCGGGTTCTGGTAGGAACCCTCGTTGATGCCGACCTCCTCGCGAAGATCGTTCCACTCCTGGCAGGCCGACTGGCAAGCCTTGCAGCCGATGCACTTGGTGACGTCGATGAGCTTGGCGACTTCCTGCTGTTGCCGTTGCTGCGGCGGGGGCGTGGTGGTGGCCGAGCGCCGGGTGATATCCAGGGATTGCAGTGACATGGCTTACACCTCCGTCCGGCCTTTCAGCAGCCGTTCCAGCAACGACAGTTTGGGGGTGGCGCCCGTCTTGCCCTCCCAGCGGCGGCTCGGCGCCGGCGGGTTGGGCAATTCGGCATGCCGAGCCGCCGGCCCGGTGACCTTCTCTACCTTGACCAGAAACGCCTTGAATTCCGGCGTCTGCGTATTGGCGTCGCCGAGATAGGGCGTCAGGTTGTTGCAGAAGAAGCCCTTGCGCGTCTCGCCCATGAAACCCCAGTGCACCGGAATGCCGATCTGATGCAGCGGCTTGCCGGCTACGGTCAGCACCGGCAGGCGCTTCGTGACCACGGCCACGGCGCGAATGTGGCCGCGTTTCGAGTGGACCTGGACGATCTCGCCATTCGCGATGCCCAGCTCCTTCGCCAGCGCCTCGCCGATCTCGACGAACTGCTCCGGCTGCAGCGAGGCATTGATGCGGACATGGTTGGTCCAGGTATTGAACAGTTCGGTGATGCGATAGGTGGTCGCCACGATGGGGAACTCACCGCTCTCGCCCAGCATGGCGCGATCCTTGTCGAAGACCCGAGCTGCCGGATTGCTGATCACCTTCGGGTGTAGCGGGTTGCTGCCCAGCGGCGTCTCGAAGGGTTCGTAATGCTCGGGGAATGGCCCGTCCGCCAGCTTATCGGCGCCGAACAGTCGGCCCACGCCTTCGGCATTCATGATGAACGGCAGCATGTCGCTGCCGGGCGCCTGATCGGCCTTGAAGTCGGGCACGTCGCAGCCGGTCCAGCGCTGGCCATCCCATTCCAGAATCCGCCGTTTGGGGTCCCAAGGCTGGCCGGAGGGGTCGCAGGAAGCCCGGTTGTAGAGAATCCTGCGGTTGGCCGGCCAGGACCAGGCCCAGCCGGGCGAGATCCCCTGACCGCTGGGGTCGGACGGATCGCGCCGCGCCATCTGGTTGCCGGCCTCGGTCCAGGCGCCGCTGAAGATCCAGTTGCCGCAGGCGGTGCTGCCGTCGTCGCGCAACTGATGAAACCCGTCGAGTTGCTGGCCCTTGCGCAACTGGACCCTCCCGGTATCCCCGGGGTCGACCAGATCGGCCAAGGCCTGCCCGTTGTACTCGCGGGCCAGCTCGCCCGGGGTAGGATCGTGCGGATTGCGGTAGGGCCAGTGCAGATGCCGGATCGGCTCATGGAAAGCGCCGCCTTCCTTCCCGTAAAGTTCGCGAAGCCGCAGGAACAGATCGGACATGATCTCGATATCGGTCTTCGCCTCGCCGGGCGGTTCCGCGCCCTTCCAGTGCCATTGCAGCCAGCGCGAACTGTTGACCAGCGAGCCGTCCTCCTCGGCAAAACAGGTGGTCGGCAGCCGGAACACCTCGGTCTGGATGTCGGCGGGATTAACGTCGTTGTGCTCGCCATGGTTCTGCCAGAACTCGGAGGTCTCGGTCGCTAGCGGGTCCATGACCACCATGAACTTGAGTTTGGCCATACCCCCGCGGACCTTGTTCTTGTCCGGGTAGGAGGCCAGCGGATTGAAGCCCTGACAGAGGAAACCGTTGACCTTGCCTTCGGCCATGAGATCGAACAGCCGCAGGCTGTCATAGGGCTTGTCCAGCTTGGGCAGCCAGTCGTAGGCGAAATCGTTGTCGGCGGTCGCCGCCGCGCCATACCAGGCTTTCATCAGGCTGGTATGGAACCTGGGGAAATTCGACCAGTAGCTCCATTGCCCCGGCCGCAGTGGCTTGAGGGTCCGTTTGGCCAGGTAGCCGGCCCGGTCGGACTCGTGATCACGCGGCAGGGTCATGTAGCCCGGCAGCATCTCGGTCAGGAGGCCGAGATCGCTCAGGCCCTGAATGTTGGAATGGCCCCGCAGGGCGTTCACCCCGCCGCCGCTGAGGCCGATATTGCCCAGCAGCAACTGGATCATGGCCATGACGCGGATGTTCTGCACGCCGACCGAGTGATGCGTCCAGCCCAGCGCATAGAGGCTGGTCAGGGCCCGGTCTGGTGTGGCGGTCGATGCGATCAGCTCGCAGACCTTGAGGAAGGATGCGACCGGCGTGCCGCAGAGTTCGTGCACCTGTTCGGGCTTGTAACGGTCGACATGAGTCTTCAGCAGGTTGAGCACGCAGCGCGGATGCTGAAGCGTGTCATCCACCTTGGCATAGCCTTGGTCATCCAGCTCGTAGGTCCAGGTCGTCCTGTCGTAGCGGACTTCCGGGTTGTTGGCGTCGTAGCCGCTGAACAGGCCATCCTCGAAGCGAAAATCCTCGCGCACGATGAATGCGGCATTGGTGTAAGCCTTCACATAAGCCGGGTTGATGGCGTCCTTCTCCAGCAGGTAGCGGATGACACCATTGAGAAAGGCGATGTCCGAGCCGGCACGGATCGGCACGTACAGGTCCGCCACCGCCGCGGTGCGTGTGAAGCGCGGATCAACCACGATCAGCTTGGCCTTGTTGCGCGCCTTGGCCTCCACCGCCCACTTGAAGCCGACCGGATGCGCCTCGGCCGGGTTGCCGCCCATGGCGATGATGACGTCGGCATGCTGGATGTTCATCCAGGTGTTGGTCATCGCCCCGCGGCCGAAGCTGGACGCCAGCGCCGTCACCGAGGGCGCGTGACAGATCCGCGCCTGGCTGTCGATCATGACCATGCCCAGCGCCCGGGCGACCTTGTTGGTGAGATAGCCGGTCTCGTTGGAGGCCGCCGAGGCGGCCAGGAAACCGGTCGACACCCAGCGGTTGACGGTCTGGCCCTGGTCATTCCTGGCGATGAAATTGGCGTCGCGGTCGTCCTTGACCCGCCGGGCGATCTGCTCCATCGCCCAGTCCCAGGATACGCGCTGCCACTCGCGGCTGCCGGGTGCCCGGTACTCCGGGTAACGCAGGCGCGTCTTGCTGTGGACGAAGGACAGCAAGCCTGAACCCTTGGGGCACAGACTGCCACGGCTGACCGGATGGTCGGGATCACCCTCGATGTGGATGATCTCCGCCTTGGCGTTCTTGGCCTTGTCGCCCAGGCTATACATGATCAGTCCGCAGGCAACCGAACAGTACGGGCAGGTGTTGCGTGTCTCGGTGGTGCGGGTCAGCTTGAAGGTGCGGACATCCGCCACCGCCGCCTCCGGCGAGAACCCCAGCGCGGCCAGCGACGAGGCCCCGAGCGAGGTCGCACTCAGCTTGAAAAACTGGCGTCGGTTGACTTGCATGTTGCGGGTGCTCCTGTCTGATCGAATGCCGCTGGATGTGGCCGGGCTACCGGGATGCGAATCGTGTCACGAATGGGCGCTGGGTGCCAAGGTTTGGGCAATGATCCACAGCTTGCTGGGGGTACAAGAGACAGCCGATCAACCTATCGTATGATGATGCGATACCCCGGGCGGCCATACGTTTTCACCACGGCGGCCCGACAGTTAGGGAAGCCCTGATTAAATCGTAAATCGGCGGCAAATGACGGTGTAAGCCATTGGTTGCTATCCAATCGGATTTATCAGAATTGAATTGATCTAAGGTTACTTAGAGAATTTCCGGCGCGTGGTGAAGCGCGATCTGGACGAAAGAGGCATTACCCATGACCTACAAAATTGGCACTCTCGCTGAATTCAAGGCCTGGACACAGCGGATTGTGCAAGACCCATCACAGGCCGAAATCCTGCCTAAACAGTGGTTCGATGCGGACACCACCGCTCAGCAGCGCCCCGGACTACCGCCGAGGCCATTGTCAAACTGAGCCTTTTCATTCGATGGTTATCGGAGTTCATAGCAAATTTATATCTTCTCATGGTCCAGGGTCTAGATACTCATATTTCATTTATCCCTAACGACCTCAAATATAAGTAAGTTGGGTCATAGAAATCACGGGCGCGGGTAGGATCACTGTCATCTCCCTCAGGTACGACTAGAACCATTCCCTGCCTCGCCCGCGTCATGAGTACGCGATAAGCGTTTTCTAGATACCGCTGGCGCTGAGCTTTATTGATCCGATTCCAGCGAGAACCCCTAAACTGATGGTGAGCCCAACAACACTGACCCAAGTTGAAGCGCAAATCTCCATCCCAAACAACACACGCCCAATCCAGTTCCAGCCCCTGAACCTGAAACTCTGTCGCGACATCTTCGAGATAATACGACGAACGTGTGTCCTCCTTCCCTTCAAGAAACCACTTGACCGGATCGGTTTTCACGCGAACATCAATGGCATGGGGCTTAAGGCGCTCAGCCTGTGAGGAAACTACGATTCCGTAACGTTCTGAACCACGTGCTTGCTCTTGCAGCCAAGCCTTGGCGCGGGATATATCTCTAGTAATAACAATTGGATAACGATCTGCCAGGGTGCTTAATGTATTCCTTGCTGATTCAACTTCAGTAGCGAGCACAGCACGCACAAAGTCACTCAACGTTTCAGCTCTAAATGAACGAATTGATGTTGCCAGGTGTAAATCTTTGTTCAGAAAGGTACTGGTGCGTTTCAGTATGAAGTTGAATGAATTACCACCTTGATACTCAGCAGAATTTAAGTTGGGGGACAAATACACATCCCAAGAATAGAACCGGCCAAGTACCGCATCAAACCATTCGCTTATCCCACCCTCGCCGATATTGATTTCCTGGCCGCTGCCGATGAGGCAAACGACAACGCACCAATCCTCATGGCGATCCATACAAGATATCAAGAATTCCGGCTCTGACTGACTGAAACCAGCATGCCCTTTCTTCTGTCGCATGAAGCTACTGGTCTGCGCCTGATCCCAGGCACGCTGAGCTTCATCGAACAGCACCACGTGTTCTGGTGGCGCTCCTGTATCCCGGAGGTATTCGTCCCGAAAGTGATGCACGTTCTGAATGAATGTCTCGACCTCCTTTTTGGCATCACCCTTGCGCATTATTTTTCCATCGAGCGAAGCCCTCTCAACTCGATCACGAGTCAGTGCCTCTCTCAGCACTGCAACTAATGGCCCATTACCAGATAAGAAAACACTGTAAGTTTTGGCGTCCCGACTAAGATGCCGATTTGCTACATCCAAACCCACCAAAGTTTTACCTGCCCCAGGTACGCCAGTGACAAAACAGATGGATTTTCTTTTAAATTTTCGAGACTTATCAATAATTTCATCTATTGCATTTGACGTAACCGTCAGATTTCGGGCGCCCGCATCGCTTCGGGAAATATTTTCAACTGCATGCCCTGCATACAGTGCGCGAGCAGCCTCAATAATAGTAGGAGTCGGCATATAGCGCCCCTTCTCCCAAGCCTCGATATCGATCGGAAAAGAAACGAAATGCGCTAATCCCTGGTTAATAACATTGACTAACTGGGTAGGCGACGCACTTATTGGGTGGACTAATCTATCATTATGTACTGTGTTTTTTATTTCAATAATCTGCTCTGTACCCTCGGTAGCAATAAGGACAGGAATGATGCATATTTCATGACTGCTTTGATGAAAGTACTTGAGATCAAGGGCGTAATCACATACTTGATCGAGTGAGCTACGACTAAAGTTTGACTCACCGACCTTGAATTCCAGGATGAACATCACATGACTAACTATTAGCACCACATCAGCGCGGCGCCCTAGCCTTGGCACTGTCAACTCAAAGTAGATGCCGGCATCACGGGCAACATCCTCACCCAGCATGGTGAGAGATTTAAGTATCCGAATTTGCTCTTCCCAAGCATTGCGCTGCGTTGTTTCGACACTCCCCACTGATTGCTGAAGCAACTCTCCGAGTATCGCTATATTTTCCTGCCGAAGAAAATTTTTAAGCTTGTCGCCATACATCCATCGGCGAATGCCGTTACCAGTGGGTTTCATTGTTTGTCTTTTGCGTTACCGGGCATTCCGACTAAATTGGCTAGCATAGATGAATTGCGGCAATCTTGAGAAAGACGCAATTTACCTGCGGCGACGGGAGGATACGGGTATCTGCCGTTAAGACCGGCGCGCTGAAGTCGGTTATTTATTAGCCGCGATTGGCTCGGCCGGGCCAGTCAAGCACTACCCACCGCCGCAAGGCTGCGAGTTCTGGAGTGTTTATCTTGTTTCGTTGGGCTTCTCAAGGGCGATGAAAGTGATGTATTCACCCATGACATCCAGCGCCAGGGTTTCGCCGGCCTGAAGCGCCGCGAGATGGGCCGAGGACAGAATGAAAAGCTCCCCGCCCCAGCGCTCGCCGAAAGGCGATGGCGTGACTTCCGGATCAAAGGCCCGATCCACGATAGCCATGGTGTTTTCTGTCATGCCGTGTCTCCGCGTTTTGCCCGCTGACCGTGGTTAAGGCGGTTGGGGCGATCTGCCGGCACCGCTAAGGATGTCCCATCAAAAGCGCCGAATGGCCGCCGGGTTTGGTGGCCATTTTCATGATGCGAGGCGAAGGGCCATCCCCCGGTGGCCTCACGGCCCTGTCCGGGGGCAGGGCGAACCCTCTCAGGCATCAATCGCCACAATCCTTGGCACATGCCAGCCGCCCTCGAACGGGGTTGAGAGGATGCCATTCCAAGACATGGTGAAGCGATCCGCAAGGCAAACCTGACAAGCCCAATTTGCTCACATGAGCAGGTCAGAAACGCGGTATTGGCGAGCATGCGGGTCATGCCAGCAGGGCCTCTACACCCTGAACGAAAATACGGAAGCTCGGCGAGCGGTTGGCCTGAGGGTCCAGGTTGGGGCCGATCCGCCGGGCGGCGTCGATTTTGGGGTAGCTGCTCTTGTATATTCCGTGCCTCTTCAGGAAACGATGCAGCGCTTCCCAGGTGCCGCCGTTGTCAGGTGTGCGAAAGATGCCGCTTCTCTCATCAATCCTCGGCAGGCTGGTGAAAGCCTGACGCAGGGCTGCCGGGTCGCCAATGAACCAGGATTCCAGTTCCTCGATGACGATGCGATTGACCACGTAAAACTGGCCATCGATGTCGGGGTCGGATTTGGTGGCAAGCGATGATCGCCTTGCAGCATCTTCGAGTTGGACCTTGAGGGCCGCGCAGTCGTCATTGTCACGGTCCACCAGCACCACCACCCGAAGATTCTCGCCGGCGGCGATGCGCTGGCGATAGGCGGCGAGGCGTTGAGGCAATGCCTTAAGCAGTTTGTATTTGCTACCCAGATTGATGAGCTTCCATTGGGCGCGTTGTTTGATCAGGCGTGGCAGCAGATGCTTCAGTGCCTCTTCGGCGGATGGCTCCTCGACCAGGAATTCGATCCGCATTACACATCATCCCCCATTGACAGGGGGTCACCCGCATCGAAATGGCCCTCCATCCAGAGTTCACCAAGGGTGGCCCCATGGTCGAGAAATGCGTCAATGCCGGGCATGTCGGCGACTCGGCGCGTTTGGGTATAACCATCCGCGGCACGAAACAGTACCCGCACTTCTTCCGGACGCAGCACATTTATGAAGAATGGCGAGTGTGTGGTCACGATCAATTGGGCACGATCCGCCGCCTGTTGGCATTCCTCGGCCAGTTCCGGCAGGAGGCGGGGATGCAGATAGTTCTCCGGTTCCTCGATGCCGATCAGTTGCGGTGGCTCGGGATCGTAGAGAACGGTCAGATAGGCCAGCAGCTTGAGGGTGCCGTCGGAGGCGAAACGCGACAGCACGGGTGTTGAGAAGGGCGCATCCTTCACCAGCAACAGCAGACGGCTGTCCTGCAAGACTTCGGCCTGCACTTTCTCGATGCGAGGGATGCGCCGCCGCAGTGTCTCGAATATCTGCTCCAGCCGTTCAGGATGCTGGTCGTGCAAATACTGAATCACATTGGGGAGATTGTTTCCGGTGGGGGAAAGGCGCTCTTCCCCGCCCGCTTCGGGATTGCCCCGGGCAGCGTCTGCAGAGAGATAGGACAGATGCCAGCCGGTGATGAAATTGCGCAGGGCTATCACGCGGGGGTTCTCCGCCAGCGTGCCCAGCGTGCTGACCGCCAACACATCGAGTCCGGAGAGCGGCTTTTCGATGCGAGTGTCGGTTGATTCCGGGGCATCTCCCGTGATGACCTTGCCCTTGCCGTATTGATAGTCGAGAAAATGAAATGGCTCTGCGGGATGGCCGCGTTTCCATCGCAGGAATTCCCGAGCCACTACTGGCCCTTTCACGTGTTCCTCGATCTCCAGGTGATAGGTGATCAGGGGTGTCTGGGGCATTTCGCGATACTGGATTTCGATGACGATGGGTCCATCCTGACCCCGGCTACGCAACTCCCTGAAACGTCCTCGGCGATCCCAAGCCTTGCGCAAGCCATCCGTAAAGCACTCAGCCAGAAAGGCGAATACGTCGAATACCGTGGACTTGCCGCTGCCGTTCGGCCCAAGCAGCACGGTCAGCGGCGTCATCTTCTCCAGCTTGATGTCCCTCAGCGCCCGGTAGTTTTTGACATGCAGTCTCTCGATGCGCGGTGGATGACTGGTTGGAGTCATTGGAATGGCTCCAGAAACCTTGCGGCATGGGCGGGGGTCAACTCACCGGAGTTGTACTCGTGAAAGATGAGCCTCAGCCCGACATGCGTGCAGTCTGAGAGCTCCTCGTTGCCGTTGTTATTCGTATCGTTCCTGGCCATGCCACACTGTGCTTGCCCGATTCCCGGGCTCGGATTTATCTGGAGGGGCACCCGGATTTTCCGAGCTTCGCGGCGGCCTGAATCAGGCCGTCATGACGTCGAGGGACCCTCCTCGGTGTCCTGCATCACGCATCAATCGCTACGATCCTCGGCACATGCCGCCCGCCCTCGAACGGGGTTGCGAGGAAGGTTTCGACAATCTTCTTGGCCATGTCCAGGGTGACGATGCGCTGACCGATGGCGATACAGTTGGCGTCGTTGTGGGAGCGGGTGAGGAAGGCGGTCTGCTCGTCGAAGGTATAGCCGCAACGGCAGCCCTTGACGCGGTTGGCGACGATGGCCTCGCCGTTGCCGCTGCCGCCGAGCACGATGCCCCGCTCGACCTCGCCCTTGACCACCGCCTCGGCACAGGGGCGAATCCAGGTCGGATAATCGGTGCGTTGGTCGCTGAAGCAGCCGTAATCCTTGACCTCATGCCCCAGCGCGGTGAGCCAGTGGCGCAAGGCCTCCTTGTAATCGAAGCCGGCGTGATCGGAAGCGATACCGATTTTCATGGGATATCCTCGTGCGAGTTGGGTTGGGCGGGCCCGGCCGGGGGACGGGTGACCGAATTCTATAGCGCGCCGCCAGCCGCGCAAGCTGGCGACTGCGCGAGATTCGGGCGCCCGGCTTGGTGCGCGGCCATGCACTCGGGTATCTTGTTGCGTCGCCGTCCCACGCCATCCTGGAGAGTCATCATGAACCAACAACCCCGATTGCGCTGGGGCATTCTCGGCGCCGCCCGCGTCAACGAGCGCCTGCTGCCCGCCATCGCCGAGGCCAGCAATGCGGAGCTGGTGGCCATCGCCAGCCGCCGTCCGGGCGCGGCGGCGGAAACCCTGGCCAGGTATGCGCCAGCCGCGACCGGGGTGCGCGCCTACAACCGCCTGGAAGCCCTGCTGGACGATGCCAGCATCCAGGCCATCTACCTGCCGATGGCCAACGAGGAACATGCCGAATGGGCCCTGCGGGTGATCGAGCGTGGCAAGCATCTCCTGTGCGAGAAGCCGATGGCCCTGAGCGTCGCGGATATCGAGGCGATCGAGACCGCCGCCGGCAAGCGCGGCGTCACCGTCATGGAAGGCTTCATGTACCGCTTCCATCCGCAGCACCAGCGGGTGCGGGAGCTGCTGGAGAGCGGCCTGATCGGCGAGGTATACAGCGTCAGGACCAGCTTCTCGTTCCAGATGCGCCCTGCCCGCCGGTACCGGCTGGCGCGCGACATCGGCCAGGGCGGCGGTGCCATGTGGGACATCGGCTGCTACGCCATCCATGCGGCGCGCATGTGGTTCGATAGCGAGCCGCTGGCGGTGACGGCCATGGCGCACCGGGTCGAGAGCGGGGCGGACATTTCCACCAGCGGCATCCTCGACTATGGTGGCGGCCGCCGCGCGCATTTCGATTTCAGCTTCGAATGCACCCGGCGCTCGGAATATGAGATCACCGGCACCAAGGGGGCCATCAAATGCCCGACAGTCTGGCAGCTGCCCGGCGACGTGCCGGAAATCCAGTGGTGGACGGAGGATGGCCGGTGCGGCGAGGAACGGCTGAAACCTGCCAACCATTTCGCGCTGGAAATCGAGGGCTTCGGCACGGCGGCGCTGAACGGCCAGCCGCCGCGACTCTCCCTGGCGGACGCCAAGGCCAACTGCCGTACCATCGTCGCCGCCCTGGAATCCGCCGCCAGCGGGCGCACCGTCCCGCTGGTCGTCTGACCGGTCGCCGCGCATGCGCAATCCCGAGCCGTCCGCCCGCCAGGCACCGGTATTCTTCGTGGACAGCTGGCGGGTCTACCGCAAGCTGGTGGACCAGAACTACATGTTTCACCGGGAGATCTATGCCGAACTCGGCCGGCAGCTGCGTGCCGTCCCGGAACAGGCCTTCGATCTGCTCGACCTGGGCTGCGGGGATGCCGCCAACCTGGTTCCGCTGCTGCGGACACTGCCGCTGGCGAGCTACTGCGGCGTCGACCTGTCGGAGGTCGCCCTGGCGGCGGCGGCCGAGAACCTGGGCGGACTGGCCTGCCCCGTCAGCCTGCGGCAGGCTGACATGCTCGATTTCCTGAACCGGGAGGATGACGACCGCTATGCGGTGATCTTCTCCAGCTTTGCGCTGCATCACCTCGATACCGCCGCGAAAGGCGCGTTTCTGGCCGCCTGCCATCGACGGCTCCGACCCGGCGGCCGGCTGCTGCTGATCGATGTGCTGCGGGAAGAAGACCAGAGCCTGGCCGACTACCTGGACGCCTACTGCGGCACCATGGCCAGCGAATGGCGCGCGCTCTCCCCCGAGGAGCTGGATTTCGCCATCGCCCATGTACGGGACTGCGACCGGCCGGACTCGCTCGGCCAGCTGCGCGCCCTGGCGGCGCAGGCCGGTTTCGGGCGGCTGATCCCGCACGCCCGACATGCCTGGCACCACCTGGTAAGCCTGCACGGCTGACCGGGTGGTGAGACACACCTCGGTGCCGGTCCGGCGCCAGGCTCAGGGTGCCTGGCCAGTGAGCTTGCGGTAGTCGATCGACAGCTTCAGCCCGGCAAACTGGCCCTTGAGGCGGATCAGCTCATCCTTGCGGGCATCGAAGTACAGCTTGGCCTCGGCGACGCGCCGCGCCTCGTATTCCGGCTCGACCGGCTGCGACTCGGCCAGGAAGCGGTACACCAGCAACCGCAAGCCATCCTGGCGATGGTCCTCCAAGGGCGGTCCCATGACCGACAGGATATCGCCGGCCTTCGGCAGGCTCGCGGTCAGCCTGGGCAGGTCCTCCGGATCGACCTTCAGCTGTTTCCGGTCCTGATCCACCTTGCCCACGCCCAGCGAGCGTATCGATGCCTCCAGGAATGCCGCCGGCGCCATCTCCATGAACAGCGGCGAGAAATCGAAGGACGCCAGCCGGTTCCGGGGCGTCCAGGTCATGACGAAGGACACCCGCCTGGCTTTCTGCTCCGGGGTCCTGGCGGGATCGATGCGGAAATCCAGGTACCAACGGTATGCACCCCCCGGAAGCGGCTCGACCCGGCTGGGGTTGAGCTTGCTCAGATAGGTGAAGTCCTCGCTCAGGAGCACAGGCCTCAGCAGGTGGACGATGAAATGCCGATTCGCCACCTCGATGCGCACGTTATCGTCGAATTCGGCCAGCTGGTTCTTGATCTCCAGCAACCGCAACCACACGCAGCCCGACAGCAGCAGCGCCAGCAGGATGAACAGCAACCGGGCAAGGCTGGATAATGGCTTTGCGTTCATGGGCAGGTTCAGGGAAAGCGGAATGGGAGGGCCACGGCCAGGAGGACAGGCATGGCGCCTTGATCGCGTCAGGGCCTGCGATTATAATGCCCTGCTTGTGTGGGTCGTTAGCTCAGTCGGTAGAGCATTGCACTTTTAATGCAGTGGTCATTGGTTCGAATCCAATACGACCCACCATATTTTTCAAAGGGTTAGCCAATCTCGCAGAATTCGGAAAAATCCCGAAAGTGCGTGGTAAGTGCAAATCAACAAAAACGCCGCCCCTCGGGGCGGTTTTTTTGTGCCCTCTCCCTGCAGCCTTTGGCCAGGCTTCCGGCCGATGACATACCCGAGATTTTCCAGCCCGCCCCAGAGGCGTCGCGATCCATGGGACAGCCTCTGCCGGTGGCATTCATCGTGCGTCCGCATCAGCCCCAGATCACCCTCCTTGGCGCTATCCACGCGATGCTTTCTCCTCTCCCATGTTTTCCGTACACTATTCTGAAGCAGTCAACATCAGGAGCACCCGATGTCCCCACGCGGCGGTTATCGACCCGGCGCCGGGCGCAAGCCCGGCAGCAATGCCTATGGCGAATCGACTCGCGCCATCCGCGTGCCGGTCAGCCTCTATCCGGAGATTCAGGCGCTGCTGGACGATATTAAGGCCCGGCACCGCCATGGCGTGGCCCCCGAGGGTGCCTGGCTGCCCGATGGGTCGGCGCTGAAACAAGCCTTTCCGCTGTATGCCAGCCGGGTACCGGCCGGCTTTCCCTCCCCGGCGGATGATTATGTCGATCAGCGGCTGGATCTGAACGATCTCGTCGAGCACCCGGCGGCAACCTTCTTCGTCAAAGTCACTGGCGATTCGATAACCGGGGCCAGCATCCATGACGGGGACCTGTTGATCGTCGATCGCGCCCTGGCGGCCACCGACGGCAAGGTGGTGATCGCGGCGGTCAACGGGGAACTGACCGTGAAGCGGTTGACCTTGAAAGACGGTGCCGCCTGGCTGATGCCAGAGAATTCGGCCTATCCGCCGCTGCAACTCAAGGAAGGGCTTGATTGTGTGATCTGGGGGGTGGTGACCCGTGTCATCCACGCCGTCTGATTCCGTCTTTGCCCTGGTCGACGGCAACGCCTTCTATGTCAGCTGTGAGCGAGTCTTCAATCCGACGTTAAGCCAGCGTCCGGTGGTGGTGCTGTCGAATAATGACGGCTGTGTAGTGGCGCGATCGGATGAGGCCAAGGCCCTGGGTATCGCCATGGGTACGCCCTACTTCAAGATCAAGCGGGAGTATGAACGAGTGGGTGGCTTGGCGCTGTCCTCCAATTACACCCTCTATGCGGATCTCTCCAGCCGGATGATGTCGATCATTGGCGAATTCTCGGACCGGCAGGAGGTGTATTCCATCGATGAATCCTTTATCGAGTGGACCGGGTTCCGCCATTTTGATCTGGATCAGATGGCCTGCCAACTACGCCAGCAGGTTCACCGATGGATCGGGATTCCCGTTGGCGTCGGCATCGGCCAGACCAAGACCTTGGCCAAGGTGGCCAATCGGCTGGCGAAGAGGCATCCAGCCTTCAAGGCGCAAGGCCTCTGCAATCTGACGGCCCTGCCGTCCCCTGTGGCCGAGAGGCTGTTGAAGGAAACCTCGGTCGCGGATGTCTGGGGCATTGGTCGCCGCTGGTCAACCCAGCTGGAGGGGCTGGGCATTCGTTCTGCATGGGACTTGAGTCAGGTCGATCCGCCCTGGATTCGGAAACATTTCAATGTGATCCTGGAACGCACGGCACTGGAGTTACGGGGAGTGCCCTGCATCACCATGGAACAAGCACCGCCGCCCAAACAGCAGATCATCTCCTCCCGCAGCTTCGGGAAGCTGGTGACCGATCTGACGTCATTGCGGCAAGCCGTCAGTACCTATACCGCCCGAGCGGCGGAGAAACTGCGGAACCAAGGATCGCAGACCTCGGCGATCACGACATTTCTGAACACACCCCCCTTCAATCCGAGCGAACCGCAATACCACCCCAGCGTGACGATACGGCTGACGGAGCCGACCGACGATACCCTGATCCTGACCCAGGCGGCCAACCGAGGGCTGGCGCGCATCTATCAGCTATCAGCCGGGATTCCGTTACCAGAAAGCCGGGGTGATGCTGCTGAATCTGGCGCCGAAGGCGCCAGGGGCAGCTCTCGCTGTTTGATTCAACCGATCCCGAGGCGTCGATCAAGCGAGAGAAGCTGCTGGCGATCATGGATGGGTTGAACCGAGATATGGGCCGGGAAACGGTCTGGACCGCTGCTCAGGGGCTGACCCTGAAGGAAAAAGAGGACTCCTGGCGCATGAAGCGTGGGACTCTATCACCGGCGTATACGACCCGCTGGCGTGATCTGCCGAGGGTGATGGCGAAATGACTGCCGGTTGCTGACCAGCCTTTGACAGGGCTTCACCTGTTGGCTACGGTGAATATTTATAATAAGGTCGACGTGAACCGTTCGGTCGAGCAACAACGCGAGAGCCAACCTGGCAAGTAGTTCCTTCTCATTGACGAATCCTCAATCAACATGCTCTTAAGCTTGGCTGCCCGTTACCGATGCGTGCCGATGTCCGGTCTGCTGCTCCTGGCAGTACAGGCGGCACGGGCCGAGACGATACCCATGGAAACGGGCGAAAGTCTGAAATACCAATGCCAGGGCTTTCAGCGCATGCTGGCGCATAGCCCACAGGAGTTCGACGCATTCAATGGCCCGCGTTGTCACGGTTACATCCAAGGCATCACCGATGCGCTGAACGGTCAGGCTTTTTGTCTCCCATCGGTACCCTTGCCGGAGCGGGTACGGACGGTCCAGGCTTACCTGTTCGCGCACGGTGATCGACTCAAGGACAACGCGGGAAAACTGGTGGTGGAGGCCTTCACTGAAAGCTATCCGTGCCAGCCAGTGATGAAGGCTCATCCAGACAGTGCACAGACACCAGCTGCGGGAGGATCGTCTCGAGCCAAACCTTTGCGCCGTTGAGGCGTTGCCCTGATCCTGCCATCATTTAGTGGACACCTTGTTTGTGAGTAGCAATGACGAGGTGATTCATGACCGTGAGAGACAAAGCAATGCGCCGGAAATTTACTCCGGAGTTTCGGGAGCAAGCAGTGAAGCGGGTGCTGGCTGGGCATAAGGCGGCAGTGGTGGCCCGGGAGTTGGATATCGGTGAGAGTTTGCTGCACAACTGGCTCACGCGCTATCGCCTGCACCAGGGGGCGGAAGCCTTGCACGCTGAGCAAGCCGTCGAGGTTTCGCGACTCAAGCGCCTGTTAGCCCAGCGCGAGGAGGAGGTCGCGATCCTAAAAAAGGCGGCGGCGTACTTTGCCAGGGAGTCCCGGTAAAGTACGCCTTTATCCAGGCTCATGAAGAGGTGTTTGCGGTGGCGGCCTTGTGTCGGATGCTCGGGGTGAGTAGGAGCGGCTATTACGCCTGGAGGCAGGCGCCGGAGTCGCCACGAGCCGCCGAGAACCGGCGTCTAGACGCTGACATTCAGCGACTCTTTGATGAGCACCGGGGCCGTTACGGCGCGCCCCGCATCACGCTGGACTTGCAGGCCAGGGTTGGCGTGTCAGCCGACGGCGGGTGGCTAAACGGATGCGGGCCATGGGGCTGCGGGCGCGAGCGGCGCGGCGCTTCAAAGCGACCACGCAATCGACGCATCGCCTGCCGGTGGCGCCCAACCGGCTGCAGCAGGACTTCACCGCCGCGGGACCCAACCAGAAGTGGGTGGCTGACATCACCTACCGGTGGACGAACGAAGGCTGGCTGTATCTGGCGGTCGTGCTGGACCTCTATTCCCGGGCCGTGGTCGGCTGGTCCATGGCGGAACGGATCACCAAGGATCTGGTGATGGCGGCCCTGACCATGGCCCTGTTCCGGCGCCGTCCCCCACCCGGGCTGATCCTCCATTCCGATAGTAAGAATGTCTTCGCCCGTGGTTCCTGGGCGGCCTGATTCTCACAACGATCGACCAGCCAGGGATGATAGGGCACTGCGATGTGTTCCAGGCGGCTTGCCCCCCACTCCGATCGACTGAACTCCGTGTCTTTCCCCGGACCTGTCGGCCACCTGGAAACGCTTTGCGGTGAGGCAAGACCTCGCCGGTGCCTGTGACTCGAGAAGGGCCTGACGTCCTGTCGCTTTACTGTCTTGTCCAGACATTTGGTTCAGGTAACGCCATTCCCCAGGGTCCAGAACCGGAGAGTTCTCATGTCTGAGCATCAGCATCCCATCAATCGCCGCGTGGTTGGCGGCGTCGACACGCATAAAGACCTGCACATGGCCGCCGTGGTCGATGAGCACGATCACGTATTGGGCACCGAGTGCTTTGCCAGCACTCGCCAAGGTTACCGACAGATGCTCGCCTGGATGCGATCTTTTGGCGAGGTCATCCGCGTCGGCGTGGAGTGCACGGGGACCTATGGCGCCGGCTTGCTGCGGTTCCTGCAGACATCCGGCGTCACGGTGCTGGAGGTGACCACGCCTGACAAAACGGATCGTCGTAAACGAGGCAAGGATGATGTCATCGATGCGCAAAACGCCGCCCATGCTGCCTTCGCGGGCACGCGCACGGTGACGCCCAAGCGCCGGGACGGCATGATTGAGTCCCTACGGGTCCTGAAGGTGTGTCGTAAGACCGCAGTAGCCGCCCGCCGCGTCGCCCTCCAGATGATCCAGACCACCATCGTGGCAGCTCCCGATGAGTTGCGTGAGTCCCTCAGAACCCTGACCCGCATGCAACTCATCCGGACCTTGGCCGCCTGGCGTCCTGATCTGACCGATTATCGTCAGGTGGCCTCGGCTTACCGGATCACCCTGAAATCCTTGGCGCGGCGCTATCTGGAACTCCATGACGAAATTGCCGACCTGGATATCATGATTGCAGGCTTGGTCCAGGAATTGGCGCCCGACCTGATTGCGCGAAACTCCATCGGTTATGAATCGGCCGCACAGTTGCTACTGACGGCCGGCGATAACCCCGAGCGCTTGAAGTCGGAAGCCAGCTTCGCCGCGCTCTGCGGCGCCAGTCCCGTGCCGGCCTCCTCCGGTAAAGTTACCCGGCATCGCCTAAACCGCGGCGGTGATCGAGCAGCCAACAGCGCGCTGCACATCATCGCTATCGGCCGGTTGCGGACCGATCCGCGCACCCAGGCCTACGTGGCAAAGCGGATTGCCGAGGGACATTCTAAGCTCGAAGCCCTTCGTTGCCTGAAGCGGTACATCGCCCGCGAGGTCTTCGGCCTGATTCGGAAACGTAATCGCGACATCAACCAGGTTCAAATTACCCCTTGACACTTAGAAGGGCGTCCGCGGCAGCCAATACGCGGCCTTGGATTACCAGGCGCTGCTTGAGCACCATGGCCTGCTGTGCAGCATGAGCCGGAAGGGCGACTGTTACGACAATGCCGCCATGGAAAGCTTCTTCCATACGCTGAAGGTGGAACAGATACAGGGGGCGCGTTACCCGACCCGGACAGCGGCCAAAGCCGATGTCTTTGAGTACATCGAAACCTACTACAACCCAAAACGCCGCCATTCAACCCTCAACTACCAGTCACCCTGGGACTTTGAGAACCGTATGGCCGCTTAATGAAGTTGGTGTCCAAAAAAAGGTTGCAAGATCAGGTGGCCCATTTCTTGGCATCGGTCAGGCGTTTAAAGGTTGCCGATTGCGTGGGCTTGCCCTTCAGGCGAACCTTCACACGGTAGGAAACGGCCCCATCCTGGGTCGTGCGTTTTTCGATGCTTGCCATGATGGCCCCCTATGGTTGGCGTAGGGGCTTGGCAGCGGCGGCGGGTTAGAATAGCGGCGGCCCGAACCTAGCCCCCTGGGTTTGCGGTCACGGGTCGGGGCAGTCGCAATGCCCCGGCGCACCTTGCGCAAAAGCCTAGCGCAAACGGCAATAAGCCGCAACATCAGAGATGCTATCTGATGTCCCTATGCGCTATCTCACTGCTACAAAAGGGCTTCCCCACATCACCCTTGCCTCATGAGACACTCACGGGTACTCGCGCTCGATTTTTGTATTTTTGTATGCCGCCCGGCGGGTTCTATCACATCATGGCATGACACCATGGGGCGTGTAGCGCGAACCAAACGCCTTGGGTCCTTCCGCAAAGCGTGTGAGTAGGGTAGTGGGAACCACCTTCGTTCTCTAGTCGCGCACCGCCTATAGGTTCCTCCACTAATATTATTAATATCTAATATTGAGTGAAGCTGCCTGTAGCAGATTCAGGACTGATTCCACCGCCAGCGGGCAGGCCCAAACAGGAACGGCATGGGCGAACGTGCCGCTCCACCCGCCCACCGATTAGCGGCCATTTGTTGCCCCTTGTTTTCTGTGAGTGTCCCACCAGTGTCCCATGGGCAATAAAAAAGCCTTACGATTTCTCGTAAGGCTCTGATTTATATGGTGGGCCCCCTCGGACTCGAACCGAGGACCAAGGGATTATGAGTCCCCTGCTCTAACCGACTGAGCTAGAGGCCCGAAACGTTGCATTACATTATTCGATATCGAGGAAACTCTTCAGCTGTTCGGAACGGGAGGGATGGCGCAGCTTGCGCAGCGCCTTGGCCTCGATCTGGCGGATGCGCTCGCGCGTGACGTCGAACTGCTTGCCGACTTCTTCCAGCGTATGGTCGGTGTTCATGTCGATACCGAAACGCATGCGCAGAACCTTTGCCTCGCGCGCGGTAAGGCTGGCGAGAATCTGCTGGGTACTTTCCCGAAGACTGGCAACAGTGGCATGTTCGATTGGCGACATGACGCGGGAGTCCTCGATGAAGTCCCCGAGATGCGAATCCTCGTCGTCGCCGATCGGCGTCTCCATCGAAATCGGCTCCTTGGCGATCTTGAGGACCTTGCGCACCTTGTCCTCCGGCATTTCCATGCGCACGGCCAGTTCGTCGGGCGTCGGCTCGCGCCCCATCTCCTGCAGCATCTGACGGCTGATCCGGTTCAGCTTGTTGATGGTCTCGATCATGTGCACCGGGATGCGGATGGTGCGCGCCTGGTCGGCGATCGAGCGGGTGATGGCCTGACGGATCCACCAGGTCGCGTAGGTCGAGAACTTGTAGCCGCGGCGGTATTCGAACTTGTCCACCGCCTTCATCAGGCCGATGTTGCCTTCCTGGATCAGGTCGAGGAACTGTAGTCCGCGATTGGTGTACTTCTTGGCGATCGAGATGACGAGGCGCAGGTTGGCCTCGATCATTTCCTTCTTGGCGGCACGAGCCTGCGCCTCGCCGATCGAGACGCGCCGGTTGATGTCCTTGATGTCCTTGATGGAGATCAGGTTTTCCTTCTCGACCTGCGCCAGGCGCGCCTGCGCCGCCTTGATGTCTTCCGCGTGGGCTGCCAGTACCTTGCTGTACGGCTTGCCTGCCTCGCTCCAGGGCGTCAGCCAATCGGCATTGCTCTCGTTGCCGACGAAGGAGGCGATGAATTCGGCCCGGGGGACACGGGCTCGGCCGACGACGATGTCCTGAATCAGGCGCTCTTCCTCGCGGATGCGATCGACCGTACGCCGCAGAATTTCGGTCAGCTCCTTGAAAAACAGCGGCGTCTTCTTGAATTCCATGAAGGTTTCGGCAAGTGCGTCGAAAGCCTTCTGGGTTTTCTCGTGATGGGCACCGTATTTGTTGTGCGCGTTGGTGGCGGTCTTGAGACGCTTGCTGAAGATCGCCAGCTTCTCCTTGGCGACCTCGGGATCCGGGCCCGTCTCGGCTTCCTCGACGGCATCGTCGGCATCACCCTCGTCTGCCGCCTGGGCCTCAACCGGAGCAGCCTCGTCCGCATTGGGGTCGTAGAAGTCGGAAATCAGCTCGGACAGGCGAATCTCACCTTTCTCGACATTCTCGAAAGCCGACAGGAAATGGTGCATGGAGGCAGGGAAACGAACCAGCTCGTTGGCGGCGAGATTAAGGCCCTCCTCGATGCGCTTGGCGATCTTCAGCTCGCCCTCGCGGGTCAGCAGCTCGACCGTACCCATCTCGCGCATGTACATGCGTACCGGATCGGTGGTCCGCCCCAGCTCGGTGTCGACGGAGGAAACCAGCGCTGCCGCCACTTCGGCAGCTTCCTCCTCGTCATCCTCGGTGACCACCGCCGTTTCGGCGATCATGTCGGTATCGGGCCGGTCCTCGTGGACCTCGATACCCATATCGTTGATCATGCAGATGATTTCTTCCATCTGCTCGGGGTCGACCACATCGCCGGGAAGATGATCGTTAACCTCGGAGTAGGTGAGGTAACCCTGCATCTTGCCCTTGGCAATTAACTCTTTCAACGATTGCTGTTGCTCGAGATCCATCGGTCTACTCCCGTGTCTG
This sequence comes from Methyloparacoccus sp. NF-16, assembly GCF_056880625.1. Taxonomy (NCBI): domain Bacteria; kingdom Pseudomonadati; phylum Pseudomonadota; class Gammaproteobacteria; order Methylococcales; family Methylococcaceae; genus Methyloparacoccus; species Methyloparacoccus sp. NF-16. The sequence continues at coordinate 2,247,944 of NZ_CP174130.1, forward strand.
CCCAAAAGTCGGGAACTGCGCAGTATAGCGCATTCGAGCCTTCATTAGAAGAATGGCAGGCGACGTCAGGGACCGGGAGAGGCGCTGGTCAGGGCGCGGAGTTCGGCACGTTCGGCGTCGCTAAGCGGTTCCCGGCGGGATTTCTGGATCAGCCATTCGAGACGGCTGGCGCGCGGCAATTCCACGGTGAGATGGCGCAGATGATCGAGGAAGGTAGGCTCGATGCCGTCGGCACCGACCTGGGTATCCCAGGCCATGAGCTTCGCCAGAACCCGGTGTTCGGGCATATCCCGGAACCCTTCCAGCAGGCCGGCCGGGCTGACGTCGGGATGCTCGGCGAGGTAGGCGATCAACCGGCTGAGCAAGGCGCCATGGCGGTCGAGTGCCGCCAGCCGGGCCGCGCTCGCGGTGTCGATATGCTCGACCAGCCGCGGATGCTGGACCAGCAGCGCCAGGAAGGTGCGGATGGCAGAGGGGTGCCCCGCGATTTGAGTGCGATCCCGGCGCAGACGGGGGTCGCGGGCGCCGGGCGGTGTCGCCGGGGCGGCTTGTGCCGGCGACTGGTGACTCAAAGCGGCCAGATGCTGCTCGACCATGTCCCGAAAGACGCCGCCCGGAAGCTTCTGTATATGGGGTTGGGCTCTGGCCACCAGCGCCGCCCGTCCCTCGATGGTGGCGATATCGAGCCCCGACAGCAGGCGATCGAAAAAATAATCGGAAAAGGTCTGTGCGGCCTCGATGCGGTGCCGGAAACCATCGACGCCCTCCTCCCGCACCAGGCTGTCCGGATCGCACCCCTCGGGCAGCAGGAGAAAACGCAGTTGCCGACCCTCGCGCAGATGCGCGAGGCTGGACTCCAGAGCCTTCCAGGCGGCCTTGCGGCCGGCTGCGTCGCCGTCGAAGCAGAAGACCAGCTTGGGGCTGTAGCGGAACAGCAGGCCGACCTGCTCCGCCGAGGTGGCGGTGCCCAGGGTGGCCACGGCTTCCTGCAGGCCGAATTGCGCCAGCGCGATGACATCCATGTAGCCCTCGACGACCAGAATGCCATCCGGCTTGCGGCGACTCTCCAGCAGTTCGTAGAGCCCGTAGACTTCGCGATGCTTGTGGAAAACGTCCGTTTCGGGCGAATTCAGGTACTTGGGTTGCCCCTCGTCGAGGATGCGCCCGCCGAAGCCCACGGTGCGGCCGCGGCGGTCGCGGATGGGAAACATCACGCGATCCCGGAACCAGTCGCCGCCCCGATCCCGGGTCAGGCCGGCGCGTTGCAGCAGCTCGGGGGGCCACTCCGGCGGCAAACCGCGCGGACCGGGTGGCGCGAAGCCAAGCCGATAGCGGCGCGCAATTTCGCCGCTGACTCCGCGGCGACGCAGATAGGCCACCGCCCTCGCCGCGTCGGGGTGGGTCTTCAGCTGCTGCTGATAGTGACGACTGGCCCGCTCCAGGATGTCATAGAGCGGCTCGATCGCCGCCGCGCCCGGCGGACGCGGTTCCCCGGCGCCCGATTCCCGGGGCACCGGCAGGCCGAGGTGGCCCGCCAGTTCCTCGATGGCCTCGGGAAAGGTCAGCCGGTCATAATCCATCAGGAAGCTGATGGCGGTGCCATGCGCGCCGCAACCGAAGCAGTAGTAGAACTGCTTCTGGCGATTGACGGAAAAGCTGGGGGTTTTCTCGTGATGAAACGGGCAGCAGGCCATGAAGTTGCTGCCCGATCGCTTCAGGGGAACCCGCGCGTCGATCAGGTCGACGATGTCCGTGCGGGCAAGAACATCCTGGATGAACTGTTCAGGGATTTTTCCGACCATGTTTCCCCAAACGATAGGCCCTGCGAAAGGTGCGCAATGGCCGGAGGCAACCGGCGCCTGCCCGATCGAGGATCACCCGGATGGATGCGCTGACGGGACGAGGCGGTGGACATCCGGGCGGGCCTGACGCCCGCCTGCCGCGTGGAGCGCGGCCCTAGACGCCGAGCAGGGCCTTGACGCGCACGCTGACCCTGGACATGTCGGCCCGACCCTGCATGGGCGCCTTGATGACCGCCATGACCTTGCCCATGCCGCCGATGCCCTCGGCGCCCGTTTCGGCGATCGCCGCCCGGATCAGGTCGTCGATCTCGGCTTCTGAGAGGGGTTGCGGCAGATATTGCTGGATGACCTCAATCTCGGCCTTCTCGACCGCGGCCAGGTCGTCGCGGCCGGCCGATTCGTACTGGGCGATGGATTCGCGGCGCTGCTTGGTCATGCGGTCGAGCACGGCGATGATCTCGGCATCGTCAAGTTCGATGCGTTCGTCGACCTCGCGCTGCTTGACCGCCGCCATGATCAGCCGGATGACACCGAGCCGGTCCTTCTCGCCGGCCTTCATGGCCGACTTCATGTCAGCCTGCAACCGCGCCTTGAGCTCGCTCATCGCGGCTCAGCGCTCGGTCTGCGGACGACCCTTGCGGAGGTTCTGCAGCGCGAAACGCTCGCGGGAAAGCTTCTTCAGATGCCGTTTGACTGCCGCGGCGGCCTTACGCTTGCGCTCTTCGGTGGGCTTTTCGTAGAACTCGCGGCGACGAACCTCGGACAGGACGCCCGCCTTCTCACAGGCGCGCTTGAAACGGCGGATTGCGATTTCAAAAGGTTCGTTTTCTCTGATTTTGATCGAAGGCATGTAAGCTTTCCAAGGATTCCTTAAGGAATTCAACAAGTTGTAGATCCGGTCAAACCGGGGCCAAATAAAAGCCGATAATTATACCCTCCCACGCTGAGATGGCAAAAAGCATTTGTGTTGACCCTGGGCATAGAAACCTCCTGTGACGAGACCGGCGTAGCGCTCTACAACCACGGCCAAGGCCTGCTGGCGCACCGGCTGTACAGCCAGGTCGAAACCCACGCCGAGTACGGTGGCGTGGTGCCGGAGCTGGCCTCCCGCGACCACATCCGTAAGCTGACGCCGCTGATCCGGCGGGTGCTGGGCGATGCCGGACGGACTTTGGCCGACCTCGACGGCATTGCCTACACCAGCGGTCCCGGCCTGATCGGCGCGCTGCTGGCGGGTGCGTCGGTAGCCCGCAGCCTGGCCTGGAGCCTCGCCATCCCCGCCATCGGGATTCACCACATGGAGGGGCACTTGCTGGCCCCCCTGCTGGAGGAGAACCCGCCGGCCTTCCCCTTTCTCGCCCTGCTGGTATCGGGTGGGCACACCCAGCTGGTGCAAGTCGAAGCCCTCGGGCGCTATGCCATTCTGGGCGAATCCATCGACGATGCGGCGGGCGAGGCGTTCGACAAGACCGCCAAGCTGCTGGGACTCGGCTACCCCGGCGGCCCCCGGGTCGCCCGGCTGGCGGAACAGGGCGATGCCGGCCGCTTCCGTTTCCCCCGTCCCATGACCGACCGGCCCGGCCTCGATTTCAGCTTCAGCGGTCTCAAGACGCACACACTGGTGACCCTGCAGGCCACCGGGGGATCGCCACAGGACCGTGCCGACGTCGCCGCCGGTTTCCAGGCCGCGGTGGTGGACACGCTTGTGATCAAGACGCGCCGGGCGCTGCGCCAGACCGGCCTGAAACGGCTGGTGGTGGCGGGCGGTGTCAGCGCCAATCGCCTGATGCGGCAGCGGCTGGAGACAATGGCGCGGGAAGAGAACGGCGTCGCCTATTTCCCGCGTCTGGACTTCTGCGGCGACAACGGCGCCATGATCGCCTACGCCGGCTGCCAGCGCCTCCTGGCCGGTCAGCGGGAGCCCGCCGAAATCATCGCGCGGCCGCGCTGGCCGATGACCGAACTCTGCCCGGCGTGACCGGGATGAGAGCACCGGCCCGCGGTTTCCGGCGGAATGGCCGGCAGCCATGACCCTGGCCAGCTTTCACCCCGTCGTTCGCGACTGGTTCGAGGCGAATTTCGCCGCACCCTCCGCCTGCCAGCGGGGCGCCTGGGAAGCCCTGCGGACCGGGCGCCAGGTGCTGATTGCCGCACCGACCGGGTCCGGCAAGACCCTGGCGGCGTTTCTTTCCGCCATCGACGAGCTGGTCCGGGAGGGCGAGACGTTCGGCCTGCCGGACGAGACCCGGGTGCTCTACATCTCCCCGCTCAAGGCACTCGGCAACGACATCCACAAGAACCTGGAAACACCCCTGGAGGCCATCCATGCGCGCCTGTTCGAGCACGGCGCCATGTCGTGCGCCATCCGCACCCAGGTCCGTACCGGCGACACGCCCGCCCATGTGCGCGCCGGCATGGGCAAATGCCCGCCGCACATCCTCGTCAGCACGCCGGAATCGGTCTACATCCTGCTGACCAGCGAGAGCGGCCGGCGCATGCTGGCCACCGTGCGCACCGTCATCGTCGACGAGATTCATGCCCTGGTCGGCAGCAAGCGGGGCGCCCACCTGGCGCTCTCGCTGGAGCGTCTGCAACGCCTTGCCGCCCGCCCGCTCAACCGCATCGGCCTGTCCGCCACCCAGCGGCCGATCGAGGCAGTGGCCGACTTCCTGACTGGCGGCGGCGATTGCCGCATCATCGACACCGGCCATCGACGGGCGCTGGATCTGGCCATCGAGCTGCCGGATTCGCCCCTGGAGGCGGTACTGTCCGGCGACGCCGCCGGCGACATCCACGACCGCATGGCGGCGCTGATCGAAACCCACCGGACCACGCTGATCTTCGTCAACACCCGGCGGCTGGCCGAGCGGCTGGCACGGGCGCTGAGCGAGCGCCTGGGGGAGGCGCAGGTCACCGCGCATCACGGCAGCCTGTCGCGGGAGCAGCGCCTGTCCGCCGAGCACCGGCTCAAGACCGGCCAGCTCAAGGCCCTGGTCGCCACCGCCTCGCTGGAACTGGGCATCGATATCGGCGACGTCGACCTGGTCTGCCAGCTTGGCAGCACCGGTTCCATCGCCGGTTTCCTGCAGCGGGTCGGGCGCTCCGGCCACTTTGCCGGCGGCCTGCCCAAGGGACGCCTGTTCCCCACCAGCCGCGACGATCTCATCGAGTGCATCGCCCTGATCGACGCCGTCCGGCGCGGCGAGCTGGACCGGCTGGAGATCCCCGCGCAGCCGCTGGATGTACTGGCCCAGCAGATTGTCGCCATGGTCGCCGGCGAGGATTTCGGCGAGGACGAGCTCTACGAGCTGGTGCGGCGCGCCTGGCCCTATCGCGACCTGCCGCGGACGACCTTCGATGCCGTCGTCCGCATGCTGGCGGAAGGCTATGCCACGCGGCGCGGCCAGCGCGGCGCCTACCTGCACCGCGACGGCATCCACCGGCGGTTGCGGGCACGCAAGGGCGCACGCCTGACCGCCATCACCTGTGGCGGCGCGATACCCGACAACGCCGAATACCGGGTGATCCTGGAACCGCAGGGAGAATTCATCGGCACCGTGGCCGAGGACTTCGCTATCGAAAGCATGGCGGGTGACATCTTCCAGCTGGGCAATGCCAGCTGGCGGGTGCTGCGACTGGAGGGCGGCACCCTGCGGGTCGAGGACGCGCACCACCAGCCGCCGAGCATCCCGTTCTGGTTCGGCGAGGCGCCGGGGCGAACCTGGGAGCTGTCCGGCGCAGTCGCGCATCTGCGCCAGACGCTGGCACCGCGCCTGCCGGAGCCAGCCGATGGCAACGCGCCGATCGACACCCGCGCCGCGCAGGCATGGCTGGTCGACGAGGTCGGCATCGATGCCGGCGCCGCCCGGCAGGCGGTGGATTACCTGGCGGCCGCCAAGCTGACCCTGGGCGTCCTGCCGACGCTGGACACGGTGGTGTTCGAGCGCTTTTTCGACGAATCGGGCGGCATGCAGTTCATCATCCACGCGCCGTTCGGCAGCCGCGTCAACCGCGGCTGGGGCCTGGCGCTGCGCAAGCGCTTCTGCCGCTCGTTCAATTTCGAGCTGCAGGCGGCCGCCACCGAGAATGCCCTGATCCTGTCGCTGGGTGGCTCGCAGAGCTTCGAGCTGGCCGATGTCGCCGCGTATCTCAAGGCCGGGACGGTGCGCGACATTCTCGTCCAGGCCCTGCTGGATGCGCCCATGTTCACCGTGCGCTGGCGCTGGAACGCCGTCTGCTCGCTGGCACTGCGGCGCTTCCAGGGCGGCCGCAAAACGCCGCCCTATCTGCTGCGCATGCAGGCCGAGGACCTGGTGACGGCGGTGTTTCCCGACCAGCTCGCCTGCCTGGAGAACATCGTCGGCGACCGCGAGATTCCCGATCATCCGCTGGTCAACCAGACCATCCACGACTGCCTGACCGAGGCCATGGACATCGACCGGCTGACCCGCATTCTCGGCGCCATCGAGCGGGGCGAGATTCGCGTGGTCTGTCGCGACCTGACCGAACCGTCACCGCTGGCGGCGGAGATCGTCAACAGCCGGGTTTACAGCTTTCTCGACGGCGCGCCGCTGGAGGAGCGCCGCACCCGTGCCGTCGCCAACCGCCGCTGGCTGGACCCGGCCGAGGCCGGCGACCTGGCCCGTCTCGATCCCGCCGCGATCGACCGGGTGCGGCAGGAGGCCTGGCCGGCAGCCGGCAGCCCGGACGAGCTGCACGATGCCCTGATGACGACCGGCTTCCTGGCGCCCGAGGAGGGCGGATCGGCTTGGCCGGCATGGTTCCAGGCACTCGCCCGGCAGGATCGGGCGGCGGAGATCCGCTTCGGCATGGGCGCGCGCCTCTGGGTGGCGGCGGAGCGGCTGCCGCTGTTCGGCGCGATCCATCCCGGTATCCGCAGCGACGCGCCCCGCGATCCCGGGCACGCAAACGGATCGCCCGGCGGGCCACGGCTGGCGAACCCGGGGCTATGGGCACGCCTGCCAGCCGAATATCTCGTGCCATCCTGGACGCCCGAAGAGGCCTTGCGGGAAATGCTGCGCGGCCGGGTGGGCTGTTCCGGGCCGGTCGCGGCCGACGAACTGGCCACCCGCCTGCACCTGCCCGTGCGGCAGATCGAGCAGGCACTGCTGGCGTTGCAGGCCGACGGCTACCTGCTGCGCGGCGCCTACAGCGGAGCCGGAGCGGACCAGTGGTGCGAGCGGCGCCTGCTGGCCCGTATCCACCGCTACACGCTCAACCGCCTGCGGCAGGAAATCGAGCCGGTCGCCACCGGCGACTTCATGCGCTTCCTGTTCCGCTGGCAGCGGGTACATCCCGAAACCCGGCAGCAGGGCGCGCAGGCCCTGGCGGCACAGCTGGCGCAACTGGAGGGGTTCGAGGCAGCCGCCAGCGCCTGGGAGGGCGACATCCTGCCGGCTCGCTTGCAGGACTACGACCCGGCCTGGCTGGACAGCCTCTGCCTGGCCGGCAAGGTGGTCTGGACCCGGCTGAGTGCGCCGGGCAGCGGCCCGGGTCCGATCAAGGCCTCGCCGCTGGCCTTCCTCGGCCGGCGTCACCTGGCGACCTGGCGACGGCTCGCGACGACCGCCGGGCCACCCGGACTCGGCCCGGGCGCCCAGCGGGTAGCCGAGATTCTGGACCGGCGCGGCGCCCTGTTCTTCGAGGAGCTGGCGGAGGCCAGCGGAATGCTGAAGACGCCGCTGGAGGCCGCGCTGGCGGAGCTGGTGGCGCGCGGCCTGGCCGCGTCCGACAGCTTCGCCGGCCTGCGCGCCCTGCTGGTACCGGAACAGAAGAAGCAGCGCTACCGCCATCTGGCGCTGGGCATGGAGGAGGCCGGCCGCTGGACGCTGCTGCGACCGCTGGCGGAACTGGCGGCCGCAACGGATGCGGAGGCCCGCCAGGAGGCTGTCGAGCATGCCGCCGGCACGCTGCTGCGACGTTACGGCGTCATCTTCCGCGCCCTGCTGACGCGGGAGCCGACCGCGCCGCCCTGGCTGGAGCTGCTGCGCAGCTATCGCCGCCTGGAGGCCCGTGGCGACCTGCGCGGCGGCCGGTTCGTCGCCGGGCACTTCGGCGAGCAGTTCGCGCTGCCGGCAGCGGTCGAGCTGCTGCGCACGGTGCGCCGGCAAACCGTCGACGACACGCTGATCACCCTGAGCGCCGCCGATCCGCTCAACCTCGCCGGCATCGTCACCCCCGGCAGCCGGTTGCCGGCACTGGCCGGCAACCGGTTGCTCTACCGGGGCGGCACACCCGTCGCCGTGCTGGCCGGCCGGCAGGTCGACTTCCTGATGGAGCCGGGCGAGTCAGCCTGGGACTACCGCAACCGGTTGCTGCGGCGCCCCATCCCGCCCGGCCTGAAGGCCTACCTCGGCGGCTAGCGGGAGCGAAACCGCGGCCGTCACAGGCCCAGCTCGCCCAAGCCTGGATGGTCCGCCGGCCGTGGACCGGACGGCCAGTGGAACAGGCGTTCACGCTCCGCAATCGGACGGTCGTTGATGCTGGCATGCCGGTGGCTCATGAGGCCGTTGTCGGCGAAGGCCCAGTTCTCGTTGCCGTAGGAGCGGAACCATTGCCCGCCGTCATCGTGCCATTCGTAGGCAAAACGCACGGCGATGCGGTTGGCGGTGAACGCCCACAGCTCCTTGATCAGCCGGTACTCCCGTTCGCGCACCCACTTGCGGGTCAGGAAGGCAACGATCTCCTCGCGCCCGCGGGGAAATTCGGCGCGATTGCGCCAGACGCTGTCGGCCGTGTAGGCCAGGGCCACGCGCTGCGGGTCGCGACCGTTCCAGGCATCCTCGGCCATGCGCACCTTGCGCAGGGCGGTTGCCTCGGTGAACGGCGGAAACGGCGACCGGGGCTCGGCCACCAGGGACGGGTTCGGCATCATGGGCAGTCCTCCAGGCTGGGGTTGTCGGTGGCGCGCGAGGCATCCTGCGCCAGTCGTGCCAGATCCTCGGGCGTGTTGAGATTGGCCAGGGCGCCGGGCCGATCCGAGAAGTCGGCCGTTGCCCAGGAGTGGCGCCGCATCCAGGACTCGACCTTGCGCTCGCCCGCCGCCAGGCAAGCGGCCAGATCGTCGGCCAGCCGGGTCTCCGCCAGCATGATGACCGGGTGCAGCCGCGCGCCGTCGCCGGCCACGACGATGGCCGCGCCGCTGGTCGAGGCCGCCCGGAGCAGGCGTTTCAGCAGCGCCCCGGTCAGCAGGGGCGTGTCGCAGGGGACGGTCAGGACATAGGGGGTCCGGGCGCTGCGCAGGGTGGCCAGGATCCCCGCCAGGGGGCCAGCGAAGGCGGGACCGGCATCGCGGATGACCGGACAGCCCAGAGTTTCGTAGTCGGCGAGGTTGCGATTGGCGCTGATCAGCTGGCAGGCCGTCACCTCGCGCAGGGCGGCCAGCAGGTGGCCAACCAGCGGCTGGCCGCGGAACGGCAGTAATCCCTTGTCCGCCCCGCCCATGCGCTGCCCGCGGCCGCCGGTCAGCACCACCCCGGTGATGGCGGCGCGCGGGATCGGCAGCGGCATCCGATCGATGGCCGGCCGGTCCATCGCCCTCCTCCGGTCGCAGGACATGTGTGCCGGGCGAGATCGCTAGGCGAGCGTCGCCAGCAACCGCCGGGCCTCGCGCTGCAGGGACCCGCGCATGAACAGCAGCTTCCAGCGGACGCCACCGGCCTGGCGCCACAGCAGCGCGGAACGCACGCCGGCCAGCAGCAGGGCGCGAATCCGGTCGCCGTTGCGGGCGTCGGCGAGGTGGGCCTGTTCGCCGGAGACGATCACCCGCGGCTTCAGCTGGCTCAGGGTCTGCTGATACCCGTAGGCCAGAGCGTCCAGCACCTCGTCGTCAAGCAGTTCCCCGGTCCGCTCGAAGGCGGCCTGGGCGCGCCGCAAGGCGACACCGATGGCCTCGACCATGCCGGGCTGGCGCATGACCTGGCGTTCCAGGAATACCAGGGTCGAGGCATAACGCGCCAGTTCGGGATCGACATGCCGAGGCTCGGACAGCTGCTGGACCAGCAGCTCGAGGCCACTCCTGATGGCCGTCAGGCCGCCATAGACATCGAGGATGTCGTCCGCGTCGACCTTGAGTGCGCTGTGGATGCTAGCCGCCATGGCGGCACGGTCAGCCTGGCCGCGGCGGGCGATTTGCTGGACCAGGGACACCGCCTGGGTCAGGCCGGCCAGGGCGATGGTCTGATGGGTCAGGTTCTTTTCCATTGCTATGTCTCGAAGGAACGCGCGAGGGCGGCGGCAGGTCCGCCGGCCGCTGTGCGCGGCGCGGGAGATCGGCTCAATACGGGCGCTCGCGCAGGCGCAGCCGGAACAGCAGCCGCGACAACGCCAGCTCCAGCACCAGGAACAACAGCACGCCGGCTGCTATGGCGGCGACGCCCAGGCCGAGACTGTCGCGCGCGAGCAGGAGCGGCAACAGCGACTCGGGAATCTGATCCAGTCCCAGCGCCATGGCCCCGGACGCCAGCCCCAGCCGGCGTTTCAGCAGGGATGACAGCAAGTCTCCGGCCATGGCGGCGAGGCCGATCCAAAAGCCGAGCATGACCGGCAGCGACACCAGCCAGGCCATCAGCATGGTGGCGACAAGGGCCGCCGCGACGCCTCGCCAGGTCTTCGAGGGTCCCAGCCAGCGGCGACCGTCCACTGGCGAGGTCCGCCCGCCGTCCAGCGGCCAGGCGCCCCGGGCGCCCAGCCACCGATGCAGCAGCACCGGCGCACCGTTGGCCACCAGCAGCAACAGCATCAGGCGCGCGAAGTCCTCCGGCACCAGCATTGCGGTTGCGGGCAAGGCGGCTCAACGCGGTTTCAGGGCCTCGCCCTCGAAGTGGATTCCGGCCCAGCCGTCCTGCATGAAGTGGCGGATGTTCCGATGGTCGTGACCCTCGGGATGCGGCAGGACGTCATCCCGGTAGTAGGCACCGAAGAGGGCAAGTGTCTGCGCCTCGCTCAAGCCATTCAGCCGCGCAAAGGCGAATATCCGGCACGAGCCTTCGTTGGTGCCAGCCTCGTTGCGCAATGATCGCTCGCCGAGCCCGTTGCCGAAGGCCGTCGGCCTGTAGTGGTAATGCTCGCCGATGACCGCCAGGGCATCCTGGAATTCCACCGGCTCGCCGCGTTTCACGCGCTCGAGGAAGGCTTGCAGGGTCGTACTCATGGAAACGTCTCCTCCTGGAATGGGGTGGCTGTCCCTGGCGTCTTTCGGGGATGGCCGGCGGCGGCAGGACAGCCTAATCCCGCCGTCCGGCCGGAACGGCAGCCGTGGCTTGCAGCAGCGGCTCGAGCGACGTCATGACCTGTTCGAGCAGCAGGGGTTGCGACTCCGCATTGGGATGGATGCCATCGGCCTGCATCAGGCTGTCGTGTCCCCCCACCCCTTCGAGCAGGAAGGGCACCAGCGCCACGCGCTGCCGCCCGGCGACCTCGCCATAGACACGCTGGAACATTTCCGCGTAACGTTTGCCGTAGTTCGGCGGGATGCGCATGCCCAGCAGCAGGACCTCGGCGCCGGCCTGGCGGGCCTTGCCGATCATGGCGGTGAGGTTGTCGGCCATCTGCGCGGGCGTGAGCCCCCTGAGCCCATCATTGCCGCCGAGCTCGATCAGCACCCAGCGCGGGTGCACCCGCTGCAGCAGTTCGTCGATGCGCGCCAAGCCGCCCGCGGTGGTGTCGCCGGAAATGCTGGCGTTGACCACCGCGATGTCGCGTGGCTGCAGGGCCCGCTGGAGCAGCGAGACCCAGCCCTGGTCGATGCGCGCCAGGCCGTAGCCGGCGCTGATGCTGTCGCCCACCACCAGCAGTGTCTGCGCCTGCGCGAGCAGCGGTGTCAGGCACAACAGGACGAGAACAAGGATTCTGGACATGACCGAAACGTTGCAGGACGAACGTGAAACCGTGGCCGAGTGGGTCATCTGGGCCGCGGGCCTGGGCAAGCAGGTGACAACCGCCGATGGCCGGCTCGATATATTGACAGCAGTGAACCTGGCGATCAAACCGGGGGAAACCGTCGCCATCGTCGGCGCCTCCGGCTCGGGGAAGTCCACCCTGCTCGGGTTGCTGGCGGGACTGGACCTGCCCTCGGAAGGCCGGGTCTGGCTGGCCGGATCGTGCCTGAACGATTTCGACGAGGACGGCCGCGCCCGCATCCGCGGCCGGCAGGTGGGCTTCGTGTTCCAGTCCTTCCAGCTGCTGCCCCACCTCACCGCCCTGGAGAACGTCATGCTGCCGCTGGAACTGGGCGGCGCGCGCGACGCCCGCGAGCGGGCCAAGGACTGGCTGATGCAGGTGCAACTGGGCGCGCGGATACGCCACTACCCCCGCCAGCTGTCGGGCGGCGAGCAGCAACGGGTGGCCTTGGCCCGCGCCTTCGTCACCCGGCCGTCCATCCTGTTCGCCGACGAGCCGACCGGAAACCTGGATACCCAGACCGGCCGGACCGTCATCGACCTCCTGTTCGAACTCAACCGGACCCAGCGCACCACGCTGGTGCTGGTCACCCATGATGCCTCGCTGGCGGCGCGCTGCGAGCGCGTCATCCGCCTCGACAGCGGCCGCATCGTCCCGGAGGCCGCACCATGAGGCGGCTCGCCTGGCTGGCATTGAAGCTGTTGCAGCGCGACTGGCGCAGCGGCGAACTCGGCATCCTGGCCGCGGCCCTGTTCATTGCCGTGGCCACGACCACGGCCGTCAATCTGCTCGGCGACCGCCTGCAGCGCAGCATGACGCTGCAGGCCGGCGAGTTCCTGGGCGCCGACCTCTCGGTCGACAGCCATGCGCAGCCACCCGAGGCCTGGCTGGCGGAAGCCCGCGGCCGCGGCCTGGATGCCGTGCTGACCACGGAATTCTCCAGCGTGCTGGTCGAGCACGAGGACATCCTGCTGGTCGGCGTGAAGGCCGTGCCCGAGGGCTACCCCCTGCGCGGCGCGCTGAAAATCCAGGACCGGCGCGACGGTGAGGCGTATGCGACCCATGCCGTGCCGGCCGCCGGCGAGGCCTGGGTGGAGCCGCATGTGCTGCATGCGCTGCGGCTGGATCTGGGAGACAGCGTCACCGTGGGCGAACAGCCCCTGCGCATCACCCGCCTGATCGCCCACGAGCCGGACCGGCGCGGCGAGCTCTCCAGCCTGTCGCCACGGGTGATCATCAACCAGGCCGACCTGGAGGCCACCCGCGTTCTGCAGCCGGGCAGCCACATCCATTTCCATGCCCTGTTCAGGGGCCCCGAAGCGACGCTGCTGGCCTACAAGCGCTGGCTCAAGCCCCGCCTGCAGCCCGGGCAGCACATCACCGACATCCACGAGGACCGGCCCGAGCTGGGCAAGGCGATCGAGCGGGCCGAGCGCTATCTCGGGCTGGCCAGCATCGCCGTCGTCCTGATCGCCGGTGTCGCCATCGCCATGAGCGCCCGCCGCTACACCGAGCGCCATTTCGACCTGACCGCCATTCTGAAATGTCTCGGTGCCAGCGAGCGCGACGTGCTGACGCTGGCGGCTGTCCAGTTTCTTGCCCTGGGCCTGGCGGTCGTCACGCTCGGCTGCCTGGCCGGCGGACTGTTGCAGGCGGTGGTGGTGGAAATCGTGCAGCCGCTGCTGCCGTCGCGCCTGTCGCCGGCGCCGCCGCTGACCTGGCTGCTGGGCGCCGGCATGGGACTGCTGATCCTGCTCGGCTTCACGCTGCCGCCCATCCTGCGCCTGAAGCGCCTGCCGCCCCTGCGCGTCCTGCGCCGCGACCTGGAACCCCTGCCCTCCAGCGCCCGGCTGGTTTACGGGCTCGCGACCCTGACCCTGGCCCTGCTGATGTGGCGCCATACCGGCGACTGGAAGACCACCCTGACGGTCTGCGCCGGCAGCGGGCTGCTGATCGCGGCCTTTGCCAGCGCCGGTTATTCCCTGCTGGGCCTGGGCCGCCGGCTGATGCCGCGGGTACCGCTGCCGGCCCGGCTGGGCCTGCAACAGCTGACGCGCCGGCCACGCCTGGGCATCACCCAGATCCTCGCTTTCAGCATCACCCTGGTGGCCATGCAGATCATCCTGCTGGTCCGGACCGAGCTGATCGAGCAATGGCGACAGCAGCTGCCCGAGGATGCGCCCAATCACTTCGCCCTGAATCTCTTCGATGCCGACCTGGGACCGTTCCGGGATTTCCTCGGCCAGGCCTCCATCCGCGCCAGCGCCAGCTACCCGGTCGTGCGCGGCCGGCTGGTGGCCATCAACGGCGCGGACGTGTCGCGGCAGATCGGCCAGGATGCCCGGATCGAGGGCGCCATCAATCGCGAGCTGAGCCTGACCTGGACCGATACCCTGCCACCCGACAACCGGATCGTGGCCGGCCAGTGGCCCGATCCGGCTCCGGACAGGGGTGTCTCCATGGAGCGGGATCTGGCCGAGCGCCTGGGCGTGCAACCGGGCGACCGGCTGCGCTTCCACATCGGCGGGCAGGACCTCGAGGTCCGGGTCGGCAGTCTGCGCAGCGTCCGCTGGGACAGCATGACGCCGAATTTCTACATGATCTTCGCACCAGGCGTGATGGACGCGTTTCCGCACACCTGGCTGACCAGCTTCCACCTCGCCCCGGCGCAGAAGCCTCTGCTGACGCAGATGGCCAAGCGCTTTCCGGGCCTGACCCTGCTCGACGTCGGCAAGCTGCTGGGACAGTTCCAGGCCATCCTGCGGCAGATTTCCCTGGCCATCGAATTCGTCCTGGTGCTGGCGCTGGCGGCGGGCTTCACCGTGCTGTTCGCAACCGTGCGGGCGACGCTGGACGAACGGCTGCACGAGGACACGCTGATGCGGGCGCTGGGCGCCGACAGCCGCCTGTTGCGGGGCGCGCAGTGGATCGAGTTCCTGGCACTGGGCCTCATGGCCGGCATGCTGTCGGTGCTGGTTACGGAGATCGTGCTGTGGATCGTCTACCGGAACGTGTTCGACCTGCCGTTCCGGCCGCACTACTGGACCTGGCTGGCGACACCGCTGGCCGCGGCACTGGCGGTGGGCTGTGCCGGTTACTGGAACACCCGCAGGGTAACGCGGGAAAGCCCGATGCGGGTATTGAGGAGTCTGTGAAGGGAGAGCGGGATACCCCGGCGCAGGCCGCCATCGGCCTGCGCCGGGATGCGGCGTCGATTATTGCGCGCCCTTGATGTTGATCTTGGAGGTCCAGCCGGTCTTGCCCTGGCAGTTGCCGTCGGTGATCTTGACCTTGACGAAGGGCAGCAGACCGACCACCTGTTCCTCTTCCACGACACCACGGGTACCGGCCGGGGCGGTGCAGACATCCTGATCCTTGTCCTCCTCGGAATCCGAGGCGCTCATGAGGCCCGGCGCCATGGTCAGGTGGGACAGACCGCCA
The DNA here is from genome assembly GCF_056880625.1 of Methyloparacoccus sp. NF-16. NCBI lineage: Bacteria > Pseudomonadati > Pseudomonadota > Gammaproteobacteria > Methylococcales > Methylococcaceae > Methyloparacoccus > Methyloparacoccus sp. NF-16. The sequence continues at coordinate 2,263,108 of NZ_CP174130.1, forward strand.
TTGGGATTTTCGAGCACCACCGCCTGACCGCTGCTGACGGCGGTCTTGACCTCGACCTTGCCGCTGCCGCCACCGGTCAGCGCCATGGTCAGGGAACCGACGGCAATCGCGCCGATCAGGGCATAGAGTGCCTTGGGATTGGTCTTCAGGGTGTTGATGACGTTCTGAACGGCATTCCCGGCCGCTGCACCCGCATTGTTCTCGTTTTCGGACATCAGGTTACCTCCTCGTTCTGTTCTAGTTCTTGATGGTATTGGGTATTGGAATCAGGCGTCGCAAGGTCCATCCCGCGGCAACTTATCATGTTGGCCTGCCGATGCAAACAGGTAATTGGCATGGCGGTAACCCGCTCGCGCCCGGCCCTGACGGCGGGCCCGGGATGCCGGCCTGGCGAACATTGGCGCTTCCGACCAAGTCCCGATAAGCTAAGTTCCGGAACGAGGCGCGCCTCCCGAGCCCACCCTCCCTGCACACTCCAGCCATGAGCGATTCCGGCAAGGCCCTGCCCGCAGGCCGCAAGGATACCGTCGACAGCTTCCTCGCCAAAGTCGCAAGCGTGCCGGCCGCCGCAGCGGCCGGACAACGCGGCAAGCTCATCTTTGCCCTGGACGCCACCGCCAGCCGCGAACCGACCTGGCGCGAGGCCCAGCGCCTCCAGGCCGGCATGTTCGATGTCGCCGCCCAGAGTGGCGGGTTGCGCATCCAGCTGTGCCATTACCGCGGCCAGCACGACTTTTCGGTCTCCGGCTGGCTGGACGATGCCCGCGCGCTGAAGGCCCGCATGCGCGAGGTGGCCTGCCTCGGCGGTCTGACCCAGATCGGCCGGATGCTCGAACATGCCCTGCAGGAAGCCCGCCGCCAGCGCATCCAGGCGGTCGTCTTCGTGGGCGACTGCGTAGAGGAAGCCGCCGACCCCCTCTGCCATCTGGCTGGCCAGCTCGGGATTCTGAACACGCCGCTGTTCCTGTTCCAGGAAGGCGACGATGCCGCGGCCGACCGCGTGTTCCGCCAGCTGGCGCAGCTGAGCGGCGGCGCCCATTGCCGGTTCGACGCCGGCAGCGCCCGCCAGCTGGGCGAACTGCTGGGCGCCATCGCCGCCTATGCGGCGGGCGGCCGCGCGGCTCTCGAGCGCTATGGCGAGACACATGGCGAGCGGGTCCGGCAACTGACGCACCAGCTGGACCGCCGCCGATGACCCAGCTGGTCGTCATCGGCCTGGTGCTGCTGGCGACATTCGGCATGCGGCGCCTGCTGCGCAACACCCGCATCGCCGGCTACCGCCCGCTGCAGCAGTCGCTCATCGCCCTGGGCGTCATCCTGTTCCTGCTGCTGGCCCTGACCGGTCGCCTGGGGCTCCTGGTCCCGGTCCTCGGCGCCGTTCTCGCGGCTCTGCTGGCCACCTTCACCCGGCTGCTGCCGCTGCTGATCCCGCTGCTGCTCCAGTATCTGCCGCTGTGGCGGCGCCACCGGCAACAGGGCGCACCGGCGGACAAGCCTGGCGGCGGCATCTCGACGGTGGAGTCGCCATTCCTGCGCATGCACCTGCATCACGACAGCGGACAGCTGAGTGGCGACATCCTCGCCGGTGACTACGCCGGACAGTCGCTGGATGCGCTGGATCTGGCGCAGCTGACGCGGCTTTACCAAACCTACACACAAAGGGACCCGGAATCCGCTAGACTGCTGGCAGCCTATATCGAACGCGTCCACGGCAACGACTGGCAGACCACCGGACCGCGGGGACAGCGCGCCGACGCCGCACCACCGTCCCTCGACCGGACGGAGGCATTCGAGATACTCGGCCTGAAGCCGGGCGCCAGCCGCGCGGACATCGTCGCGGCGCACCGCCGGCTGATCCAGAAGCTCCACCCCGATCGTGGCGGCTCCGATTATCTGGCGGCGAAGATCAACCAAGCCAAGGACCTGCTTCTCGGCGACTGACAGCAGCGAGCGACCATGAGCGAACCGCGACGGCCCGATCTCACGCAACCGGCGGATCTGCTGCGGCACGGCAAGGGCACCGGCCCCCTGCGCAGCCGGCGGCCGCTGTACGTCGATCTGCTGCCGCCCTGCAACAACGCCTGTCCCGCCGGCGAGGACATCCAGGCCTGGCTGGCGCTGGCCCAGGCCGGCGCCCATGAGCAGGCCTGGCAGGCCCTGCTGCGGGACAATCCGATGCCGGCCGTGCATGGCCGCGTCTGCTACCACCCCTGCGAATCGGCCTGCAACCGCGCCGAGGTCGACACGGCCGTGAGCATTCATGCCATCGAGCGATTCCTCGGCGACCTGGCCCTGCAGAATGGCTGGACGCTGAGCCCTGATGCGCCGCCCAGCGGCCGGCGCGTCCTGATCGTCGGCGCCGGTCCCAGCGGCCTGTCGGCCGCCTACCACCTGGCGCGGCGCGGCCACGCAGTCGAGATTCACGAGGCTGGCCCGGTACCGGGCGGCATGATGCATTTCGGCATCCCGGCCTATCGGCTGCCGCGCGACATCCTGATGCAGGAGATCTGCCGCATCGAATCCCTGGGGGTGGTCATCCGCCTCAACCACAAGGTCGAGGATCTCCTCGCCGAACAGCGTGCCGGTCAGTTCGACGCCGTCTTCGTGGCGGTGGGCGCGCACCTCAGCCGGCGGGTCGACATCCCGGCCCGCGATGCCGGCCAGATACTCGACGCCGTTTCCTTCCTGCATGACGCCAACCTCGGCGAAGCGCCGTTGCTGGGCCGCCGGGTGGCGGTCTATGGCGGCGGCAACACCGCCATGGACACGGCCCGTACCGCCCTGCGGCTGGGCGCCGAGGACGCCATGATCATCTACCGGCGCGACCGCGAACACATGCCGGCGCATCCGTTCGAGGCCGACGAGGCACTGGCCGAGGGCGTCAGGATCAACTGGCTGCGCAGCATCTCCGCCATCGAGCAATCCCGCATCACCGTGGAAATCATGGCCATCAACGCCCAGGGCTACCCGGAGCCGACCGGCCGGTTCGAGACGCTGGAGGCCGACACCCTGATCCTGGCGCTGGGTCAGGACACCGAGACCGGTTTCCTCAAGGCCATTCCCGACATCCAGTTCAAGCCGGACGGCACGGTAATCGTGGATGCCGGCATGATGACCGGCCATCCCGGCATATTCGCCGGCGGCGACATGGTGCCGAGCGAACGCACGGTGACGGTGGCGGTCGGTCACGGCAAGAAGGCCGCGCGCTGCATCGATGCCTGGCTGCGCGGCGAGACCCGTGCGGCGCCGCCCAGACAACCCCTGGTCCACCACCAGCAGTTGCATCTCTGGTACTTCACCGACGCCGAGCAGCGCCGGCAGGAGGAACTGCCCGCGGCCGAGCGTCAGCGCGATTTCCGCGAGGTGGTGGCGGGCCTGGATGAAGCCGAGGCCGTCTTCGAGGCGCGCCGCTGCTTCTCCTGCGGCAACTGTTTCGAGTGCGACGGCTGCTATGGCGCCTGCCCGGAAAACGCCATCATCAAGCTCGGCCCCGGCAAGCGCTATCGCTACGATTACGAACGCTGCACCGGCTGCGCCGTCTGCTACGAGCAATGCCCCTGCCATGCCATCGAGATGATCCCCGAACCGGAGCGTGCGCCATGAGCCAGCCCCGCGTCGTCATCCTGGACGGCAACGAGGCCGTCGCCTACACCGCCTACCGCATCAACGAGGTGTGCGCGATCTACCCGATCACGCCATCCTCCACCATGGCCGAGCTGGCCGACCAGTGGGCCGCGGCCGGCAGGACCAACCTCTGGGGCGAGGTTCCGCAGGTGGTGGAGATGCAGAGCGAGGGCGGTGCCGCCGGGGCGGTGCACGGCGCCCTGCAGACCGGCGCCCTGACGACCACCTTCACCGCCTCGCAGGGCCTGCTGCTGATGATCCCGAACATGTACAAGATCGCCGGTGAGCTGACCCCGACGGTCTTTCATGTCGCGGCCCGCTCGCTGGCGGCGCAGGGACTGTCGATCTTCGGCGACCATTCCGACGTTGCCGCGGTGCGCAGCACCGGCTTCGCCCAGCTGGCATCGGCCTCGGTGCAGGAGGCCCACGACCTGGCGCTGATCGCGCAGGCAGCCACGCTGGCGTCGCGGATTCCCTTCGTGCACTTCTTCGACGGTTTCCGCACCTCGCACGAGGTCAACAAGCTCACGCTCATCGACGACGAGCAGTTACGCGCCATGATCGACGACGATCTGGTGCGCGCCCACCGTGGGCGGGCGCTCAACCCGGACCGCCCGGTCATGCGCGGCACGGCGCAGAATCCCGACGTCTACTTCCAGGGGCGGGAAAGCGTCAATCCGTTCTATCTCGCGCTGCCGGACCGGGTCGCCGAGGCCATGGCCCGTTTCGCCGCGCTGACCGGCCGGACCTACCGACTGTTCGACTACGCCGGCCACCCCGAGGCCGAACGCATCGTCGTGGTGATGGGCTCGGCCGCCTGCACGGTGCGGCAGACCGTGCGCCACCTGGAAAGACAGGGCGAGAAGGTCGGCGTCGTCCAGGTGCGGCTGTGCCTGCCGTTTTCGGCCGAGCATTTCCTTGCCGCGCTGCCGCGCACGACACGGGCCATCGCCGTGCTCGACCGGACCAAGAACCCGGGCGGCAGCGAGCCGCTCCATGGCGATGTGCTCACCACGCTCGCCGAGGCCCTGGCCAACGGCCGGATCGACCATCTGCCGCGCATCATCGGCGGTCGTTACGGGCTGTCCTCCAAGGAATTCACCCCGGCCATGGTCAAGGCCGTCTTCGACGAACTGGCCCGGGAGCAGCCCCGGCAGCGCTTCACGGTCGGCATCCAGGACGATGTCACCCACACCAGCCTGGATTACGATCCCGGTTACGACATCGAGCCAGCCTCGGTGGTCAAGGCGATTTTCCACGGCCTCGGCGCCGACGGCACGGTGGGCGCCAACAAGAACAGCATCAAGATCATCGGTGAGTCAACCGACCTCTACGCCCAGGGCTATTTCGTCTACGACTCCAAGAAATCCGGTTCCCGCACGGTCTCGCACCTGCGCTTCGGGCCCGAGCCCATCGAATCGCCCTACCTCATCGCCGCGGCGGATTTCATCGCCTGCCACCAGTTCGGTTTCGTCGAAAAGCTCGACCTGCTGGCGCCGGCGCGCCCGGGCGGCACCTTCCTGCTCAACAGCCCCCATGGCCCCGACGAGGTGTGGGATCGCCTGCCGCGCGAGCTGCAGGCCGGCCTGATCGGGAAGCGGCTGCGCTTCCATGTCATCGACGCCAGCCGCGTCGCCCGGGACTGCGGCATGCCGGGCCGCACCAACACCATCATGCAGACCGCCTTCTTCGCGCTGGCCAATGTCCTGCCCCGCGCGGCGGCCATCGCCAAGATCAAGGAAGCCATCCGCAAGACCTACGGCAGCAAGGGCGAGGAGGTGGTGCGCAGGAACTGCGAGGCGGTCGACCAGGCCTTGGCCCATCTGCACGAGGTCAGCCTGCCCGCCGCCGTCAGCAGCCACCTCACCCGGCCGCCGGTGGTGCCGGCCGGGGCTCCGGCCTTCGTGCGCGAGGTCACGGCCCTGATGATGGCCGGCCGCGGCGATGAACTGCCGGTCAGCCGCATGCCGGTCGACGGCACCTTCCCGACCGGCACCACGCGCTGGGAGAAGCGCAACATCGCCGAATCCGTGCCGGTATGGGAGCCGGATCTCTGCATCCAGTGCGGCAATTGCAGCTTCGTCTGCCCGCACAGCGTCATCCGCGCCAAGTTCTACCCGGCGGCGGCACTGGTCGACGCGCCAGCCAGCTTCAAATCGGCGCCCATCAGTGCGCGCGGCTTCCCCGAGACCCGCTACACCTTGCAGATCTACAGCGAGGACTGCACCGGCTGCGCGCTGTGTACCGAGGTCTGCCCGGCCCTGAGTCCCCGCGAGCAGGGCGTCAAGGCCATCAACATGCAGCCCAAGCCGGCGGACCTCGACGCCGACCGTGCGTCGCTGGGCTTCTTCGAACAGCTGCCGGTCAACAACCGCTCGCGGGTGGATTTCTCCTCGGTACGCGGCACGCAATTCCTGGAACCGCTGTTCGAATTCAGCGGCGCCTGCGCAGGTTGCGGCGAGACGCCCTATGTGCGGCTGCTGTCGCAACTGTTCGGCGACCGCCTGCTGGTGGCCAACGCCACCGGCTGCTCCTCGATCTACGGCGGCAACCTGCCGACCACGCCCTGGACCCGGAATGCCGAGGGCCGGGGGCCCGCCTGGTCGAACTCGCTGTTCGAGGACAACGCGGAGTTCGGCCTCGGCTTCCGCCTCGCCGCCGACCAGCACCTGAGCCTGGCCAGGCGCCTGACCCAGACGGTGCAGGGCGGCCTGAGCGACCCGGCCGTGGGCGAGGCGATCCTGTCGGCACCCCAGCTCAGCGAATCCGACATCCGCCACCAGCGCGAGCGCGTGGCCCGGCTCAAGGCGGAACTGCTGGCGCGCGACGATGAGACCGCACAGGAGCTGCTGTCGGTCATCGACCATCTGGTGCGACGCAGCATCTGGATCGTCGGCGGCGACGGCTGGGCCTACGATATCGGTTCCGGCGGGCTGGATCATGTGCTGGCCTCGGGCCGCGATGTCAACGTGCTGGTGCTGGACACCGAGGTGTATTCCAATACCGGCGGACAGTCGTCCAAGGCCACGCCGCTGGGCGCGGTGGCCAAGTTCGCCGCCGCCGGCAAGGCCGTCGCCAAGAAGGATCTGGCGCTGCAGGCCATTGCCTATGGCAGCGTCTATGTGGCCCGCGTCGCCATGGGCGCCAATCCGCAGCAGACGCTGCTGGCCTTCCGCGAGGCCGAGGCCTACCCGGGCCCCTCGCTGATCCTCGCCTACAGCCATTGCATCGCCCACGGCATCAACATGCAGAAAGGGCTGCGGCAACAGGACCTGGCCGTCGCCTCGGGTTACTGGCCGCTGATCCGCTACAATCCGGCTCTGAGGCAGACGGACGCCAATCCGTTCGTGCTCGATTCACCGCGCCCGCGCATCCCGTTCCAGCGCTACGCCGAGAACGAGCTGCGCTACCGATTGCTGAGCCGCACCAACCCCCGGGAGTACGAGCATCTGATGAACATGGCCCAGGAAGTGGTGCGGCAGAAATGGGACACCTACGAGGACATGGCGATGCGCCAGCAGCACCGCTTCCATCCGGACGCCGCGGTCAAGGCGCCCTCCTGAGCCGACGAGCACAGCCGCATGGACCTACGCACACGTTACATGGGCCTGGAACTCCGGCACCCGCTGGTCGCCTCGGCCTCGCCCCTGTCGGAAACGCTGGACGGCATCCGCCGGCTGGAGGACGGCGGCGCGGCAGCGGTGGTGCTGTTCTCGCTGTTCGAGGAACAGATCCAGCGGGAGCAGGCGGCCCTGCTGCAGGCCCTCGATCAGGGCACCGACAGTTTCGCCGAGTCGCTCAGCTACTTCCCCGCCATGCCCCTGGCGGAAAGCTTCGCGGCCACCCCGCACGACTACCTGAACCTGATCCGCCGGGCCGTGGAGAGCACCGACCTGCCGATCATTGCCAGTCTCAACTGCGTCAGCAGCCAGGGCTGGACCGATTACGCCCGGCAGATCGAGCAGGCCGGTGCCCATGGCATCGAGATCAACCTGTTCGCCATCGAGACCGATCTCGACACCGACGGCCGGACCGTGGAGCAACGCTACCTGGACAGTCTGCGCCAGGTGAAGGCGGCGGTGAGCCTCCCGGTCGCTATGAAGCTGAGTCCCTTCTTCAGCGCCATGGGACACATGGCCAGGGAACTGGTCGCTGGCGGCGCCGACGCCCTCGTGCTGTTCAACCGCTTCTACCGGCCGGACCTCGACATCGAGACACTGGACGTGACGCCGACCCTCACGCTCAGCCATCCCGGCGAGATGCGCCTGCCCCTGCAGTGGATCGCCCTGCTGCACGGCAAGCTGGAGGTTTCGCTGGGCGCCACCCGCGGGGTGGCGTCGGCGGTCGAGGTGATCAAGTACCTCCTGGCCGGCGCCGATGCGGTCATGACCACCTCCGCGCTGCTGCGCCAGGGCCCCGGCTACCTGGGAGAACTTCGCCAGGGTCTGGAGCGCTGGATGGAAGCCCGCGGCTTCGACTCCGTCACCGATTTCCGCGGCATGCTCAGCCATGCCCGGGTCCGCGATCCCCGGCCCCTGGAGCGGGCCAACTACATCCGCATGCTGGAAAGCTACGGCTGAGAACCCCCATTCCGTCCCGACCCGCACCACCGTCCCATGCATTCGCCACCACCCGATCCGTCCGGCGAGACCGCCGGCCACCTGGCTGCGGACGCCGACAGCGCCGCCTATGAAGAGAACCTGGCCCCGGTCATTCCCGAGGCCGAGGTCGACGAGCCCGATGTCGCCATCGTCGAGGAGACCGGCGAGGCGGTCCAGCTCGACCCCACGCGCCTGTACCTGAAGGAGATGGGCCGGGCACCGCTGCTCAACGCCGACGAGGAGAAGCACTACAGCCGGCTGGCCCGCCGCGGCGATCTGGCGGCCCGCCAGCGGCTCATCGAGTGCAACCTGCGGCTGGTCGTCACGCTGGCGCGGCACTATCAGAACCGCGGCCTGCCGCTGCTGGACCTGATCGAGGAAGGCAACCTGGGGCTGATCCATGCCGTGGAGAAGTTCGACCCCGAACGCGGCTTCCGCTTCTCCACCTACGCGACCTGGTGGATACGCCAGAACATCGAGCGAGCACTGCTGAACCAGAGCCGCACCGTGCGTTTGCCCATCCATGTCGCGCGCCAGATCAGCCTTTGCCTGCGGGCCTACCGGCAGCTGGCCACGGAGCTGGCGCGGGAGCCCCGCAATGCCGACATCGCCGAGCGGCTGCACGAGAGCCCCGCCAAGATCGACCGGCTGATGTCGCTGTACGAGCTCCCCGGTTCGCTGGATGCGCCGTTGAAGGCGGACCCCGACCTGACGCTCGGCGATTGCCTGCCCGACAGCCAGGCCATGCCGGTGGCCGAGCGCCTGCAACAGGCCGCCATGGCCGCGATCGTCGACCGCTGGCTGGCCCAGCTGCCCGACCGGCAGCGCGATATCGTCATCCGGCGCTACGGCCTGCACGAGCAGGACACCGAGACCCTGGACGCGATCGCGCATTCGCTCAAGCTGACCCGGGAACGGGTACGACAATTGCAGGTGGAGGCCTTGAAGCGTCTGGGGCACATCCTCGAGAAACAGGGCTATACCCTCGAGGCGTTGCTGGACGCCTGAGTCGCGGCGCGCGGGCCACCGGCGGCAACGGGTACGAACCGCCCCGGAGCACCGCGGCACGCGCTCCGGAACGGGCATCGGAAAGGCCGAAGCCGGTGGAAAGTCCGGTAAAATCGGCGACTCGACCGGTCCGCTTAGCCACTTTCACCCATCGCAGCGTCGCAGGAGACACCATGAAACTGATCACCGCCATCATCAAGCCGTTCAAGCTGGACGACGTCAGGGAATCCCTGTCCGAACTCGGCATCAGCGGCATCACCGTCACCGAGGTCAAGGGCTTCGGTCGCCAGAAAGGGCATACCGAACTCTATCGCGGAGCCGAATACGTGGTCGACTTCCTGCCCAAGGTCAAGCTGGAAGTCGCCGTGTCCGACACGCTGCTCGATGCCGCCATCGAATGCATCATCAAGGCGGCCAACACCGGCAAGATCGGCGACGGCAAAATCTTCGTCACCAACCTGGAGCAGGTCATCCGCATTCGCACCAGCGAGACCGGCGAGCAGGCGCTCTGACCGTTTCCAGGCGGTCTGGCCACCCTTTCCCCGTCTCCGACTTCACGATCACCCATCATGGCTTTTGACGGCTCGGTCGATCTCGCCAGCTCCGACGCCACAGTCGAGCGCTTGCGGGAGATTCCCTACAACTACACCTCCTTTTCCGACCGCGAGATCGTCATTCGCCTGCTGGGCGAGGAACTGTGGGCCATCCTCGACAGCCTGCGTGGCGAGCGCGTCACCGGGCGCTCGGCGCGCATGCTGTTCGAGGTACTGGGCGACATCTGGGTGGTGCAGCGCAACCCCTATCTGGAGGACGACCTCATCGACAACCCCGGCCGCCGCAGGGCGCTGCTGGGCGCGCTGCGGCACCGCCTGCGGCAGATGGAGGAGCGCCGCGCCAGGCTGGAACCGGAGCATGCCAGCCGCGCGGCCAAGGTCGCCGAGCTCATCGAGGCCGCAGCCAGAGCGGTCGACGATTTCGAGGCACGGCTGGATCAGACCCGCGAGCTTCGCCGGCAGGCCCGGGTGCTGCTGTCGCGGCACACCCGCCGCGACAACATCTGCTTCGACGGTTATGCGCGGGTCACGCATGTCACCGACGCGACCGACTGGCGCGTGGAGTATCCCTTCGTGGTCCTGTATCCGGATACCGAGGAGGAAGTCGGGCATCTGGTACGCGACTGCATCGAGCTGGGGCTGACCATCATTCCCCGCGGGGGCGGCACCGGCTACACGGGCGGCGCCATTCCGCTGTCACCACTGTCCGCGGTCATCAATACCGAAAAGCTGCTGGAACTGGAACCGGTCGAGCGCAATGTCCTGCTGCCCGGCGCCAGCGGTCCCTGCGCCACCTTGCGGACCGGCGCCGGCGTGGTCACCCGGCGAGCCATGGAAGCCGCCGAGGCGGCCGGACTGGTGTTCGCCTGCGACCCGACCTCCGCCGACGCCTCCTGCATCGGTGGCAACATCGCCATGAACGCCGGCGGCAAGAAGGCAGTGCTGTGGGGCACGGCCCTGGACAATCTGGCATCGTGGCGCATGGTGACGCCGGACGGCAACTGGCTGGACGTCGAGCGCCTGGATCACAACCTCGGCAAGATCCACCTGCAGCCCGAGGTCCGCTTCCGCCTGCGGCGCCTGGGCCCGGACGGCCGTGAACTGCTGGGCGAGGAAATGCTCACCCTGCCCGGCGAGCGCTTCCGCAAGCGCGGACTCGGCAAGGATGTGACCGACAAGTTCCTGGGCGGCCTGCCCGGCATCCAGAAGGAGGGCTGCGACGGTCTCATCACCTCCGCCCGCTGGATTCTGCACGAGATGCCGGCGCACACCCGTACCGTGTGCCTGGAATTCTTCGGCCAGGTGCGGGAGGCCGTGCCCGCCATCGTCGAGATCCGCGATCATCTCGACAGCCTGCCAAAAACCGGTACCGGGCGGGTGATGCTGGCCGGCCTGGAGCATCTGGACGAGCGCTATGTCAAGGCGGTCGGCTACGCCACCAAGGCCAAGCGGCATGGGCGCCCCAAGATGGTGCTGATCGGTGACATCGTCGGCGACGACGAGCAGGCGGTCGCCCAGGCGGCCAGCGAGGTGGTGCGTCTGTGCAATGCCCGTGGCGGCGAGGGTTTCGTCGCGGTCAGCGCCGAGAGCCGCAGGACCTTCTGGCTCGACCGCGCCCGCACGGCGGCGATCGCGCGGCATACCAATGCCTTCAAGATCAACGAGGATGTGGTCATCCCGCTGCCGCGCATGGGGGAATACTGCGATGGCATCGAACGCATCAACATCGAGCTCTCGCTGGGCAACAAGCTGCGGCTGTGCGACAGGCTGATCGGGCTCCTCCGCGGGGAACTGCCATTGCGCGACCTGGAGGAGGGCCTGGACCGCGACACCCTGCTGGAGCAGCGCCGGGTGCGGGCGCTGGAGTGCGTGGAAACCGTCCGGTCACGCTGGCAATGGGTCGCCTCGCGGCTCGACCTGCCGCTCGGGGAGGCCGACGCGATGCTCCGCGAGCGGGGAATGGCCGTAGGGGAACTGTGCAGCCGGGTCGAGCAACCCCGCCTGTTCCACCGGCTGCAGGATCATTCCCTGCATATTTCCTGGAAGACCGAGCTTCGCCAGCCGTTGCTGGAGATATTCGAGGGCGACACCTTCCGGCCGGTCATCGAGCGCATCGAGGCCCTGCACCGGGAAACCCTGCGCGGACGGGTCTTCGTCGCACTGCACATGCACGCCGGCGATGGCAACGTGCATACCAACCTGCCGGTGAACTCCGACGACTATCACATGCTGCAGGAGGCCAATGCCGCAGTCGACCGCATCATGGCGCTGGCGCGCTCGCTGGGCGGGGTGATTTCCGGGGAACACGGCATCGGCATCACCAAGTACGCCTTCCTGACTGCCGAGGAGGTGGCGCCCTTTCATGCCTACAAGGCCCAGGTCGACCCCGAGGGCCGTTTCAACCAGGGCAAGCTGATGCCGGGCTCGGGACTGGCGCGCGCCTATACGCCATCGTTCAGCCTGATGGGTTTCGAGTCCCTGATCATGCAGCAGAGCGATATCGGCGCCATTGCCGATTCGATCAAGGACTGCCTGCGCTGCGGCAAATGCAAGCCGGTGTGCTCCACCCATGTGCCCAAGGCCAACCTGCCCTACTCGCCGCGCAACAAGATCCTCGCCACCTCGCTGCTGATCGAGGCCTTTCTCTACGAAGAGCAGACCCGGCGCGGCGTTTCCATCACTCACTGGAAGGAATTCGAGGACGTCGCGGATCACTGCACGGTCTGCCACAAGTGCTACAGCCCCTGTCCGGTCGACATCGACTTCGGCAACGTCTCCATGGCCATGCGCAACCTGTTGCGCAAGATGGGCAAGCAAAGCTTCAATCCGGCCAAGGGCGCGGCCATGCTGTTCCTCAACGCCACCCAGCCGCGCACCATCAAGGCGCTGCGCACCACCATGATCGACTGGGGCTATCGCGGCCAGCGGCTGGGCAATCGTCTGCTGGGCGGGCTGGCCCGGGCGCAGACACGGCAGCCGCCGGCCTCGCTGGGCAAGGCGCCGGTCCGCGAGCAGGTCATCCACTTCGTCAACAAGAAGATGCCGGGCAAGCTGCCCAGCAAGACCGCCCGCGCCCTGCTGGGGATCGAGGACAACCAGATCGTGCCGGTGATCCGCGACCCGGCCCGCACGCGCGCCGACTCCGAGGCGGTGTTCTACTTCCCCGGCTGCGGTTCGGAGCGGCTGTTCTCGCAGGTGGGGCTGGCGACCCAGGCCATGCTCTACGAGATCGGCGTGCAGACCGTGCTGCCGCCCGGCTATCTCTGCTGCGGCTTCCCGCAGCGTGCGGCCGGCCAGTTCGACAAGGCCGAGAAAATCACCACCGACAACCGGGTGCTGTTTCACCGCGTCGCCAATACGCTGAACTATCTCGACATCAAGACCGTGATCGTCAGCTGCGGAACCTGCCTGGACCAGCTGGCGGACTATGAATTCGACAGGATCTTTCCCGGCTGCCGGCTGATCGACATCCACGAATATCTGCTGGAAAAGGGCGTGCGGCTGGAGGGCGTGAGCGGCGCACGTTATGTCTATCACGATCCCTGCCACAGCCCGATGAAGCTGCGCGACCCGCTGAGAACCGTCAACGGCCTCCTCGCCACGGCGGACGGCACGCGCATCGGCAAGTCCGACCGCTGCTGCGGCGAGTCCGGCACCCTGGCGATCGGCCGGCCGGACATCTCCACCCAGGTCCGCTTCCGCAAGCAGGAGGAGTTGCAACGGGATGCCGGCAGGCTGCGGGCCGACGGCTACGAGGGGCCGGTCAAGGTACTGACGTCCTGCCCTTCGTGCCTCCAGGGGCTGCAACGCTACCAGGATGACGTCGACCAGCTGGATGCCGATTACATCGTGGTCGAGATTGCCCGGCACGTGCTGGGCGAGAACTGGCTGCCGGATTATCTCGGCAAGGCCGGTAAGGGCGGCATCGAGCGGATTCTGGTCTGAGGGGCAGCCGGCCGGCCCGGCGTCACGGCCGGCCCCGGGGCCGGGGCCGGCGTAATGGCGCTGTCCCTGCCAGTCTGCGGTTCAGGGCGGCGGCAGGTGTTCGCGGCAGATCTTCTGGGCATCGCCATCGGTCAGCATCTCGCGGGTCAGGCCGCAGCGGCGCTCGGCCTCGCCAAGATGCTGATGATGCACGCAGGTCCGGCAGGGCCCGAAGGTCTTGAGGCCATTGGCCCGCTGCAGGCTGAGCAGGAGACGCTCGATGGAGCGCTCCATTTGTACCCGCTCGCCCTCGGGCAGGACCGTCAGGGCCGAATTCAGGACCGTGGGCGGTATGGAAGCCTGCAGAACGTCCTCGCCCTCATGCGTGAGATGCAGATGGACGACACGGCGGTCGCGCGAATCCGTCTCCTTCTTGACCAGCCCGTTCGTCTCCAGCACGCCCAGGGTCTGGGATACCGTACCCTTGGTCAGCCCCAGGAATTCCGCCACCGCGACCGGGGTATTGCTGTAGCGATTACAGCGGCTGAGATAGTGCAGTGCCTCCATCTGCACCGGCTGCAGGCCGCTCGCGAGACCGGTCTTGCGGACACTGGTGCGGATCAGATTGGCAATCCGCTCCACGTATTCATACATTTCATTGGCGTTCATGGAACCTCGGGAACCGTCCTTCGTTATCGTGATGGGCCGCAAGCATCGGGCCCCGGCGTTATTCGCAGTCATCGTATCCGGCAGGGAACTGCCGTTTGCGTGTGCAACAGACATTGACAATCCGTGTGTGTTCAGGGCGTGTTTGCATCATAATAACTCAGTATTGAGCCGCTAACACTTCACCCCATCCCAGGAGTCCGCCATGAGCACCGCCGACAGCCAGCCCCGAACCCAACAGCCCATGCATGTTTTCGACGTCTATGCACGCAGCGAACAGGGCCGCATCCTGCATTTCGACGTCATCCTGCCCGTCAACGATCCGGAGCGGGCACTGGCCTCGGCGCGCACCTGGCTGCAATCCATTGGCCACGAAAACGCCAGCGTGCAGGCCGAGAACTGCGCCTTCTGCCATACCGAGGCGGAAACGCCGCCCCAGTTCGAGGAAGAAATCCGCGAACGCGGCTATGCCATCTACAAGATGGAGGGCTGCCCCCGCTGACCGCCGGCAAACGGGGGAGAAACCGGCACGGATCCGGCGCTATTCGGATTTTGCCGGGGCGGCCGGTTCCGGAGCCCCGGCTGCCGGCGCCGTGCGGTGGCCATCGCTCTCGGCATTCTCGATGGCCTTGCCCATGCAGGTCATCTCGTGATCGACGATGCTGGTGGCCGCCTGCCGCGCCCTCTGCGTGGAACCGAACAGCTGCTCGAACTGCTTGATGGCCTGCTCGGCATCCGCCGACGACTTGACGCTCAGGAAACGCGCGTAGGCATCGAAAAACTGGGCACGCCGCGGGTCGCCGGCGAAACCGGGAAGGCTGCTGGCGATCTCGTCCACCATGCAATCCGCCACCGTCTCGGGGCTCAGCTTGTAATCCTTGAGATCCTGGTCATCCTTGAAGCGCTCTATCAGCACCTCGCGCAGACCGGTTTTCTCTTTCTTGGCACAGCCGAACATGGCCACGGCGCTGCAGGCGATCAGGAGCAGTTTCTTCATGGGTATGGGTCTTGAGGAAGGTGGTCTGGAAAATCGCGGCGTCATTATATAGGGCGACGGGTCTTTGCCGTGAGACCCGGGGAATCGGGACGGCCGTACGCGCCTAGTTCTGTCGCCTGCCGGACATCGCCGGCTTCAGCGTACCGAGGACATCCTCGGCCCTGGGCAGGTCGGCGCCCAGGCTGATGATGAACGAGGAGACCTCCTCGATGCTGAGCTGCGAGCGGATCACCTTCGATTCGTCCACCAGGATGGTGAAACCCGAGGTGGGGTTGGGCGAGGTCGGCACATACACGACCAGCATATTGTCCACCCGGTTGGTGATGTACGCCGGCACCCAGAGATCGGGGCGCGGGTATTCGATGAAGACAACGTCGGTGATCTTGTTTTCGTCACCGTCATGGAAGAGCTTCAGCAACTTCTGCGAAACCCGGTAGATCGAGCCGAGCAGGGGAATGCGGTTGATGACCTTTTCCAGGAAATACAGCACATAGGCCTTGTCCTGCTTGAGCAGATAGCCGACGTAGACCACCACAGCAACCGCACCGACGAACAGCAGCACCGGAATCAGGATGTTCTCGTAGCGGCCATAGATCCCGAGCACGGTATCCCGCAGCAAACCCTCGATGTAGAGGACGATCTGGACGATGATGACGATGGGCAACAGCCCAAGCACGCCAATCAGGAAATACTCGAAGAATTTCTGTATCTGGCTCTTCATGCAGGGTCTCCAGGCGCATTGACAGGCAAGCGGGCATTCTACGAACCTAAGGCGGATTCTCAAGCGCCCCACGGACGCCGCGAACCGCTTACCTCACCCATTCCCTGACGAGACGCTCACGATGAACAACGTCCTGATGTACACCACGGCCCTCTGCCCCTACTGCGCGATGGCCGAGCGGCTGCTGCAATCCCGGGGCGTGACCCGGATCGAGAAACGCCGGGTGGACCTCGATCCGGCCCTGCGCGAGGAAATGCTCGCCCGCACCCGTCGCCGGACGGTGCCGCAAATCTTCATCGGCGATACTCATGTCGGGGGATTCGACGACCTGGCCCGGCTCGACCATGCCGGCAAGCTCACGGAGCTGCTGGAGGGCGCCACCCCGTCACAGGCCACCGGAGCCCTCAGTCCCTGACATCGACGACCTCGCCGCGGGCATCGAGCACGAACAGGCGGCTCTGGGTGGCGACCTTGCCCAGGACATTCTTCGAGCGAAAGGTGCAGCGCACCTGATAGCCACCCGACGCTGCCTGCACCTTGCCCCACTCGATGAATTCGATCGAATCCGGGTCATGCGTGCGGCGCTTCAGGTAGCGCTCGACCTGCTCCACCGACTGGTTCCAGGGACTGTTGAAGACGACCGGCTTGCCGCCTGGCGGCAGCGGGGGGGCCGGCCCCGCCACGGACGCCTGGGCAGCCCGGCCTGCGCTCGCATTGCCGGCGTTGCCCGCAGCAGCAGCGGCGGGCCTGCCGGTCCGGGGCGGTGCAGTCGACGTCCCCGCGGGCGGCGACTCGGTCCGGGGCACGGACTTGCCGGATGCGGATGCGGTCGTCGCCGCCGCGGAGTCCTTGGACGCAACCGGCGTCACGAACCTCTCGAACGCCGCCCATACACTGCCGAGCACCTCCGACACACGGGCGCCGGATTCCGCCGGTACGGTCTTGCCGGCCGACTCGCCCGGTCTGGGGGCGGGCGGCGCGGAACGCTCCCTGGCGCTGGCCGGGGGCTTGGCGGTCGCCACCGGTTTGCCGGCGCGCTGGCCGGCTTCACCCTGCCCTTTCGCCGCGGCGGCCGGGGCAGGATCGCCGCCGCCCGGCGCCCGGTGCGGCAGAAACTTGCCGGCGGTGGCCACCAGCAGGAACAGCACGACCAGCGTGCCGCAGCCCAGATGCGGCCTCGGCGCTGTCGCGGCCGCCTCGTCCCGGACAGCCGCCCTCTGTGAACGTCCCGTCTCGGCCGGCGGCTTGCCCGCCATCAACCGCCGAGGCTCGCGAAGGCCAGCTTCAGGCGCTCCCGATCCAGCAGCTGTCGGTCCACCTTGAGGTAGGCGACGCCATCCTCCGCCACCACCACGGCTTCCGCCACGCCCGGCACCGCCAGGAGCCGCTGGCCCAGGGCCTCGGACTGCGCCGCGCCGATGCCCTCGACGTTGACCAGCAGGCTGCTCAGATGACGCGGCGCCTGCATAAAGGCCGCCACCGCCAGCCAGGCAAAGGCCACCACGGCTGCGTACACGAAGACCGCCGTTGCGCCGGCATGGCCATATATCCAGCCGGCCCCGGCGCCGCCGACGAAGGCGCCGAGGAATTGCGCGGTGGAGTAGACCCCCATGGCGGTGCCCTTGAGATCCGGCGGCGCGATCTTGGAAATCATCGACGGCAGGGTTGCCTCCAGCAGGTTGAAACCGGTGAAGAAGGCCGTCAGCAGGACAAACATGCCCCAGAAACTCTCGCCCAGTCCGATGAAACCCAGGTTCGCCAGGCCCACCAGCGCGACGAAAGCCAGGAAGACCGGCTTCATCCTGCGCTTCTTCTCGGCCAGGATCACGAACGGCACCATGCCCAGGATCGCGATCAGGAACACCGGCAGATAAAGATGCCAGTGGTTCTCGGTCGGCAGGTGCAGCCGGTCCTTGATGATCAGCGGCACCACGACGAAGGTGGCGGTCAGGATCAGGTGCAGGCAGAAAATGCCGAAATCCAGTCGCAGCAGTTCCGCGTCCCGCAGCACCCGCGCCAGCGAGGCCGAACGCAGCTGGGTGTCGCGGTGCGAGCGGCTGGCAGGCGGATTCGGCACCACCGCAAACAGGACCACCAGGCTCAGCGTGGCCAGGGCGGAGATCAGCCAGAACAACCCCTGCAGCCCCATCCAGCGGGACAGCACCGGTCCCGCCACCATGGACACGGCGAAGGACATGCCGATGCTGATGCCGATCAGGGCCATGGCCTTGGTCCGGTGCTCCTCGCGCGTCAGATCGGCCGCCAGGGCCATGACCACGGCCGCCACGGCACCCGCGCCCTGCAGGGAACGGCCGGCGATGATGCCGAGAATCGAATCGGACAGGGCCGCGACCACGCTGCCCAGCACGAACAGCACCAGTCCGGCGGCGATCACCGGCTTGCGCCCATAGCGGTCGGACCAGAGTCCGAAGGGAATCTGGAACAGCGCCTGGGTCAGGCCATAGGCACTGATGGCCAGCCCCACCCGGAATGGCGTGGCATCGGGCAGATCCCGCGCCAGCACGGCGAAGACGGGCAGTATCAGGAACATCCCCAGCATGCGCAGCATGTAGATCGCTGCCAGCGAGAGACTCGCGCGCAGCTCCGCTCGCGTCATCGGGGTATCGAATTCGAGCACGGGGGTCACGATCGGAATTCCAGCATCAGAGTTGTGGGGAGATACAGGGGTTGCCCGGACCGGCGGCCGGCGCCCGGGCCTGCGCGGCCCCATCCGGCGGTGCGCATCAGACCTCGATGAGCACCTTCATGCCCACCGGCACCCGCTCGAACAGGTCCAGCATATCCGGACTGCGCAGGCGCACGCAGCCATGCGAGGCCGGGATGCCGGCCACACCGTGATCCGGACTGCCATGGATGTAGACATAGCGCCAGGTGGTATCGACGTCGCCATAGCGGTTGAAGCCGGGCTCCAGCCCGCCCAGCCACAGGATACGCGTCAGGATCCAGTCGCGGCTGGGATGGCGGGCTGCCAGCGCCTCACCGTAAAGCTCGCCGGTCGGCCGGCGGCCGCGGAAGACGGTGTTCAGTGGCTGACCCTCGCCGATGCGTGCCCGGACACGGTGCCAGCCCCGCGGCGTGCACTCGCTGCCGCGCCGCTCGCCCGGGCCGTTGCGCGCCGTGGAGACCGGCCAGCACCGCAGCGATCTCGCATCCGTCATCCATTCGAGCGTCTGCCGGGACAGACTGACGCGCAGGTAGGATTCTCCGGCAGCCACCCTGGTCATCGTTCGAACACGGCGATCGACTCCACATGGGCGGTCTGCGGGAACATGTCCATGACGCCGGCGTGGACCAGCCGGTAACCGTAGCGATGCACCAGGAGACCCGCGTCGCGGGCCAGCGTGGCGGGATTGCAGGAGACGTAGACGATGCGGCGCGCGTCCCACTCCGGTACGCCCGCGAGCACGGCCTCCGCCCCCGCGCGCGAGGGGTCCAGCAGAATCCTGTCATAGCGGCCCGCGGCCCAGGGCTGGCCAGCGAACGGCTGGGTCAGATCGGCGACGTGAAACTCGACATTGCCGATGCCGTTGGCGGCTGCGTTCTCCCGTGCCCGGGCGACCGCCTCGGCCCCGCCCTCGACGCCGACCACATGCCCCGCGTGGGTCGCCAGCGGCAGGGTGAAATTGCCGATCCCACAGAAGAGATCGAGGACGCGCTCGTGCGGCTCCGGCGCCAGCAGCTCCATGACCCGGCTGACCATCCTGCGGTTGATCTCGAGGTTGACCTGGGTGAAGTCGGTCGGCTGGAAGCGGAAGGTGACGCCCTGTTCCGGCAGCGCATAGGTCAGCGGCGCCGGCGCGGCGGGATGCAGCGGTGCCACCGAGTCCGGCCCCTGCCGCTGGGTATAGATGTCGAACCCGGAACGCTCGCCGAACGCCACCAGGCACGCCCGGTCGGCCTCGCTCAGGTCCTCGAGGATACGGAACACCAAGGCCGCCCGGCCGTCGCCCACCGCCACCTCGATCTGCGGCACGCGGTCGCGAATGCCCAGCTCGCCGATCATGGCGGCGAGCTCCGGCAGGTGCTCGCCGATGGCGGGATGCAGCACCGGGCAGGTGTCGAGATCGGTAATGAAGGCGCTGGCCCGCTCGCGGAATCCGACCAGCACCTTGCCCTTCTTGGCCACATGCTTGACCCCGAGTCGCGCCTTGTGGCGATAGCCCCAGCTGGGCCCGGTCAGGGGCGGCAGCAGCGGTACCGACGCCAGCCTGGCGATGCGCTGGAACTGCTCGACCAGCAGTGCCTGCTTGTGGCGGATCTGCTCGCCGTCGGCGACATGCTGAAAGCTGCATCCGCCGCAGATGCCGAAACTGGGACAGCGCGGCGGTACCCGGCCGGGCGCCGCCACGTGCAGGCTTTCCAGCCGGCCCTCGGCATAATCGCGGCGGCTGTCGGTGTAGACGAAACTGACCTCCTCGCCCGGCAGCGCGCCGTCGACGAAGACCGGCTTGCCGTCCACGCGGGCGATGCCGCGGCCGTCGTGGGTCAGGGACTCGATGGCGACCCGGACCGGCTCGCTCGGCAAGCTGCGTTTCCTGCGGGGATGGGCCATCGTCGCGGGTCAGGCCGGAAAGACGCCGGTGGAAAGGTAACGGTCGCCGCGGTCGCAGACGATGACCACGATGACGGCCTCGCGCACCTCGGCAGAGAGCTGCAGCGCCGCCGCAACGGCGCCACCGGAGGAAATGCCGGCAAAGATGCCCTCTTCCACCGCCAGCCGGCGGGTCATGTCCTCGGCCACAGCCTGATCCAGGTCGATGATGCGGTCGATGCGGCTGAAGTCGCAGATTTTCGGCAGGTACTCGGGCGGCCAGCGGCGGATGCCGGGGATGCGCGACGCCCCGGCCGGCTGCACCCCGACGATCTGTACGGCGGGGTTCCGCTCCCTGAGGTAGGCCGACGTGCCCATGATGGTGCCGGTGGTACCCATGGCGCTGACGAAATGCGTCACGCGCCCCTGAGTGTCGCGCCAGATTTCGGGACCGGTACCCTCGTAATGGGCGCGCGGATTGTCCGGATTCGAGAACTGGTCGAGGATGCGGCCTTCGCCCCGGGCCTCCATGGCGCGCGCCACATCGATGGCGGCCTCCATGCTGCCCTCGGCCGGCGTCAGGATGAGCTCGGCACCATAGGCCTTCATCGAGGCGCGCCGCTCGACACTCATGTTTTCCGGCATGACCAGGGTCATGCGATACCCCATCAGCGCCGCCGCCATCGCCAGGGCAATGCCGGTGTTGCCGCTGGTGGCCTCGATCAGGCGGTCGCCCGGGCGGATATCACCCCGCCGCTCGGCATGCTCGATCATGCTCAGCGCCGCGCGATCCTTGACCGAACCCGCCGGATTGTCGCCCTCCAGCTTGGCCAGGATCAGGTTGGAGGTCGCACCGGGCAACCGCTGCAGGCAAACCAGGGGCGTATTGCCGACGCATTGCTTGAGGGTCTGGAAGGCCGGGGCGGTCTGCATCGGGGACGGCTATACCTGAGCGTAACAGTCAACTTAACGGTAGAATCGCGGCGATTCTATCACCGGACAACCAGGCCCATGAACACGCCGGAGCTGCTCTCGCCCGCCGGAACCCTGAAAAACATGCGCTACGCCTTCGCCTACGGGGCCGATGCCGTCTACGCCGGGCTGCCGCGCTACAGCCTGCGCGTGCGTAATAACGACTTCCTGGAGCAGAACCTGGCGCTGGGCATCGCCGAGGCGCACCGCCTGGGCAAGGCCTTCTTCCTGGCCACCAACGTGCTGCCCCACAACCGCAAGGTCCGTACCTTCATCCGCGATCTCGCGCCCATCGTCGCGATGGGCCCGGATGCCCTGATCATGGCCGATCCCGGTCTGATCCTGCTGGCGCGGGAGGCCTGGCCGGACATGCCCATCCATCTCTCGGTGCAGGCCAACACCGTCAACCATGCTGCCGTGCGCTTCTGGCAGCAGATCGGCATCCGCCGCATCATCCTCTCGCGCGAACTGTCGCTGGAGGAAATCGCCGAGATCCGCCAGGAATGCCCGGACATGGAGCTGGAAGTCTTCGTCCATGGCGCGCTCTGCATCGCCTATTCCGGCCGCTGCCTGCTGTCCGGCTATTTCAATCGCCGCGATCCCAACCAGGGCACCTGCACCAATGCCTGCCGCTGGAAATACGACCTGCAGCCCGCCACCGAGACCGCCGAGGGCGACTACCTGCCCGGCCAGCTGCGGCTGTCGCTCGACGACCTGAACGGCACGCTGGCGGATTGCGGCGACCAGACCCGCCACCCCCTGGCCGATGCCGTGTACTTCCTCGAGGAAGAGAACCGCCCGGGCGAGCTGATGCCGGTGATGGAGGACGAGCATGGCACCTACATCATGAACTCGAAGGATCTCCGCGCCATCGAGCATGTGCACAGGCTGGTGGCGATCGGTGTCGACAGCCTGAAGATCGAGGGGCGCACCAAGTCCTTCTATTACGTCGCCCGCACCGCCCAGCTCTACCGGCAGGCCATCGACGACGCGGTGGCGGGACGGCCGTTCGATCCGTCCCTGCTGGGCAAGCTCGAGAACCTCGCCCAGCGCGGCTACACCGACGGCTTCTACCAGCGTCACCGCACCGAGGAGTACCAGAACTACCTGCAGGGCCATTCCACCAGCCATCGGCAGCAGTTCGTCGGCGAGATCACCGGCTTCGATCCCGCCAGCGGCGAGGCCTGTGTCGAGGTCAAGAACAAGTTCGCCGTCGGCGACCGGCTCGAGCTGATCCTGCCCGAGGGAAACCGCGACATCGTGCTTGAACGCATGGCCGACAGGCATGGCGCCAGCCTCGCCGAGGCACCGGGCAGCGGCTGGGAAGTACGCATCCCCCTGCCGATCGGGCAAAATGGCGAACGCGGCCTGCTGGCCCGCTACCTCTGAGCCTGAACCATCGACGCTCCCGGCTGTCGCAGGCGCTTCCCGGGGAAATCCCGACGAACCCAACCGAGACATGCCCATGACATTCAAGACAGCGGATCTTTGCGACCGGTTCGGCGACCGGCATCACCTGCAGATCGGCGAGCCCATCTTCAAGAGCTTCGGCGGCCACAGCGCCTTCTGCGGACAGGTCACCACCCTGAAGGTCTTCGAGGACAACGTGCTGATCCGGGCGACGCTGGAGGAGAAGGTCACCGGGCGGGTCCTGGTCATCGACGGCGGTGGCTCGCACCGCTGCGCCCTACTCGGCGGCAACCTTTCGCGGCTGGCCTGCGACAATGGCTGGGTGGGCATCATTGTCTACGGCTGCGTCCGCGACTCGGTCGAACTCAGCCAGCTGCCCATCGGCATCCGCGCCCTGCACAGCCACCCGCTGAAGAGCCACAAGCGGGGCAACGGCGACCGCGACAAGCTGATCAGCTTCGCCGGCATCAACTTCCGCAGCGACTACCACGTCTACGTGGACGAGGACGGCATCGTGGTCTGCGAACAGCCGCTGGTGTGAACATGGGCAACCGGCTCACCCGCATCTACACACGCACCGGCGACGCCGGCACCACCGGCCTCGCCGACGGTTCGCGGCTCCGCAAGGACGCGCTGCGCATCCACCTGCTGGGCGAACTCGACGAACTGAACTGCCACCTCGGCGTTCTGCTGACCCAGCCCCTGCCGGGACCGCTGGCCGCGTGTCTCGGTGAAATCCAGCAGCTGCTGTTCGATCTGGGCGGCGATCTCAGCATCCCCGGCCGCCGCACGGTCGAAGACCGGCATGTCCAGTGGCTGGAACAATGGCTGGACCATTGCAACGCCCAGTTGCCCCCGCTGCGGGAATTCGTGCTGCCCGGCGGCAATCCGGCGGCGGCGCAATGCCACCTCGCGCGGACGGTCTGCCGGCGGGCCGAGCGCACGGCCGTGGCCATGGCGGCCGGCGAGGATCCGGGTCCGGCCACGCTCGCCTTCCTCAACCGCCTGTCGGATCTGCTGTTCGTCGTCTGCCGGGTACTGGCGCGCCAGCACGGCGGGCAGGAAGTGCTCTGGCAACCGGGGCGGCAGGCGCCGGAAGCCGCATTGATTCCCGGGTCGGCGCATGACAGAATTTCCCAGTAATTCACTCAGAGAAATCACGCCCATGGACATACTGCTCTCCAACCCTCGCGGATTCTGCGCCGGCGTCGATCGCGCGATCGAGATCGTCGACCGTGCCATCGAGGTTTTCGGCGCCCCCATCTACGTGCGGCACGAGGTGGTCCATAACCGCTATGTGGTGGACGGGCTGCGCGATCGCGGCGCGGTGTTCGTGGAGGAGCTGTCCGAGGTGCCGGAAAATTCCACCGTGATCTTCAGCGCCCACGGCGTGTCCAAGGCCATCCAGGAGGAAGCCAGACAGCGCGGCCTGCAGGTCTTCGACGCCACCTGCCCGCTGGTCACCAAGGTGCACATCGAGGTCCATCATCACGCCAGCCAGGGCCGCGAGATCGTCTTCATCGGCCATGCCGGCCATCCGGAGGTGGAGGGCACCATGGGCCAGTACGACAACCCGGCCGGCGGCATCTACCTGGTCGAGTCGCCCGAGGATGTCGCAACGCTGACCGTCAAGAACCCGGACAACCTGGCCTGGGTCACCCAGACCACCCTGTCCATCGACGATACCCAGGCCGTCGTCGATGCCCTCAAGGCCCGGTTCCCGAACATCTGCGGACCGAAGAAGGACGATATCTGCTATGCCACGCAGAATCGCCAGGACGCGGTCAAGAAACTGGCCGACCAGTGCGATGTGATCCTGGTGGTCGGCTCGCCCAACAGTTCCAACTCCAACCGCCTGCGCGAGATCGCCGAGAAGCTCGGCTGCGCGTCGTACCTGATCGACGACGCCCGGCATGTCGAGAAGTCCTGGGTCGAGAATGCCCGTTGCGTGGGCATCACCGCCGGTGCCTCGGCCCCCGAGGTACTGGTTACCGAGGTCATCAACCGGCTCAAGGAATGGGGTGCCAGGACCGCCGTCGAATCCCGCGGCATCGAGGAGAAGGTGGTCTTCTCGCTGCCCAAGGAACTGCGCAAGTCCGCCTGATCCCCCTCGCCGAACCGGGGGGACGCTATCCGTCCCCCGGCTCCGCGCCCAGGAACCGCCGCGGGCTGAAGCCCAGATCCTGCTGGGCATCCTGATTGTCGAAACACATGTCATGGTTGATGCGGGTGGCCATCTCCGGGTTCAGATGACCGAAGCGCGGCACCAGCGCCACCAGCTGAATGGCTGTCTTGAGCAGTGACAGGGGGATGTCGACCAGCCGGCAGCGCACGCCGATGGCTG
This sequence comes from Methyloparacoccus sp. NF-16, assembly GCF_056880625.1. Taxonomy (NCBI): domain Bacteria; kingdom Pseudomonadati; phylum Pseudomonadota; class Gammaproteobacteria; order Methylococcales; family Methylococcaceae; genus Methyloparacoccus; species Methyloparacoccus sp. NF-16. Next base: position 2,288,481 of record NZ_CP174130.1, read on the forward strand.
TCGCCGTCCGCACCACCATGTCCCGGTAGGTCAGGATTTCCCCGCCGCTGAGGTTGTAGGCCTTGCCGAAGCTGCGCGGGTTGTCGATGGCCGCCAGCGTGGCCCTAGCGAGATCCTCCGCATGCACCGGCTGCCGCAGGCCGGACGATCCATTGACCAGGGGGAAGAAACCGAACCGGCGCAGAAATTCCGCGATGGTGGTGACGTTCTTGTCGCGCCCCAGATGGTAGACGAGGGTCGGGCGGAACACGGTCCAGGCGATCCCGTGCGCCGCGGAAAAATCGGCGATCCGCTCTTCCGCCGCCTGCAACCCCGCGGACAGCTGCCGTTCCTTCTCCAGGGCGGAGTCGACCTTGGTGAAGACGCTGGTCGAGCCGAAGCCGATGATGCGGCGCGGACAACTGTCGCCCAAGGCCTCCATCAGCGGCGGCAGGGTCGCCAGGGGCGCCAGGTGAATCAGGACATCGAAGCCGGGCCCCCGCTCCGGACGGGCGCGGGCGATATCCAGATGATGCCAGTGGATGCCCGCCTTACGGCCATAGTCCGGCGGATTGCGGCTCAGGGCATGTACCTCGAAGCCGGCATTGGCCAGCAGCGGGAGCAGATAGTCGCCGATCAGGCTGGTCGCGCCGGTCACCATCACCCGCCGGCGGTCGCCCGGAGATAGGGCCACCGGATAGGGCGCGCACTGCCGCGCCACCTGGCTGGCCAGCACCTGCGGATGCCGTCGCGGCTTCACGCCCAGCCAGCCCAGCCCATGCACCGCCAGGCGCCAGGCAAACCGGGTAAGGATGGCGGGCGCCAGCACCACGCTCATCAGCAGATAATGGCTGTCCTGGAAAAACTTCCGGTAGAACCGCGCCATGCCGAGATGCTTGTGATACTCGACGCGCATGGGCCGGGTGGAGGAGCAGACACCGCCGACGTGCAGGATCTCGACCTGCGGCACGAAGACGATCTGCCAGCCCTGCCGCTGGAAGCGCAGGCACCAGTCGAGATCCTCGAAGTGCATGAAGTACCCCTCGTCCATGGGCCCGACCGTCTCGATGGCCGCCCGCCGTACCATCATGAAGGCGCCGGAAATGGCCTCCACCGGCGCGGGTCCGGCGGGCAGGGGCTGATTGGTGAGCAGATAGCTGCGGAAACGTGAATCCCGTGTCTGGAACCGGTCGAGCCCGGTGACCTGGACGAAGGTGCGCCAGGGCGTCGGGATGCTGCGCCGGCAGCCGGGCTGCTCACTGCCATCCGGGTTGCGGATCAGACAGCCGGCCATGCCGATCGCCGGATCCTGCGCGAACACCGCCAGCATGCTGGCCAGGGTGTCGGGCGCCACAAGACAGTCGGGGTTCAGGAACAGGACGTAGCCATGCCGCGAGCGGGCCAGGGCGCGGTTGTTGGCCCGGGCAAAGCCGAGATTGGCGGGACTTTCCAGAATCGTGAGGCGCGCGTCGCCGCCGCCGGCCAGGCGCAGCTCGATCAGGCTGGTGTCGGTCGAGGCATTGTCCGCCACCAGAACCTCGACCGGCACCGTGGAGGCCAGCACCGAGCGCACGCATTCGGCCAGCAGCGGTCCGCCGTTGAAATTGACGATGATGACGGATACGGCTGGCTGCACGGCGTCCCCCAGCAACCGCGCTCAGGCGACCGTGCGCGTGCGCGCGCGCAGGCGTTCGGCGGCCCTCTGATGGATGCCGCCGAAACTGCCGTTGCTCATGAACAGAATGTGATCGCCGGCGGTGGCTGTCGCCAGCAACCAGTCGACGATCGCCTCGAGCGAATCGCAGACGCTGGCATGCGGATGACCGGACAATGCCCGGGCCACATCCCAGCCGAGGTCGGGAGCCTGATAGAGACAGGCCAGATCGGCGCTCGCCAGCGAACCGCCCAGGGCATCCGCGTGCACGCCCATGCGCATGGTATTGGAGCGCGGCTCGAGGACGGCGATGATGCGCGCCCGACCCACCCGTGCCCGCAGGCCCTCCAAGGTACTGGCAATGGCGGTCGGGTGATGGGCGAAGTCGTCATAAAGCGTGATGCCGTCGATCTCGGCCCTGACCTCCAGCCGCCGCCTGACGTTCCTGAACTTGCACAGGGCTTCCGCGCTGCGCTCGGGAAACAGGCCGACGTGGTGGGCCGCGGCGATGGCCGCGAGACCGTTGTGGACATTGTGCAGGCCACTCAGGCCCCAGTCGACGATGCCGGCCGGCTGGCCGTCGTGGATGACCTGGAAGCGGCTACCGTCGGCGGCGAGGAGATGGTAGGCCCAGGTGGCCGGCTGGCCGGAATGCTCCCGGGTGGTGTGCTCGACCGGTGTCCAGCTGCCCAGCTGCAGCACCTCGTCCAGCGCCGGTTCCCAGTTCGGAGCGATGATCAGCCCATGACCGGGGACGGTCCTGACCAGGTGATGGAACTGCCGCTGGATGGCGGCCAGATCCGGAAAAATGTCGGCGTGATCGAATTCCAGGTTGTTGAGGATGGCGGTACGGGGCCGGTAGTGGACGAACTTGGAGCGCTTGTCGAAGAAGGCCGTGTCGTACTCGTCGGCCTCCACCACGAAGTACCGCCCCCCGCCCCGGCGGGCGGAGATGCCGAAATTGAGCGGAACGCCGCCGATCAGGAAGCCGGGCTCCAGCCCCCCCTGCTCGAGTATCCAGGCCAGCATGCTGCTGGTGGTGGTCTTGCCGTGGGTACCCGCCACCGCCAGCACCCAGGACGAGCGCAGCACCTGGTCGTAGAGCCATTCCGGCCCCGAGACGTAGGGCAGGCCGGCATTCATCACTGCCTCTATCTCCGGATTGCCGCGGGAGATGGCGTTGCCCACCACCACCAGGTCGGGGCGACGATCCAGGTTGCTGGCGGCATAGCCGGACATCAGCGCGATGCCCTGCTCCTCCAGTTGCGTGCTCATGGGCGGATAGACATTCTGGTCGGACCCCGTGACCTCGTGGCCCAGCTGGCGGGCCAGGATGGCCAGCCCGCCCATGAATGTGCCGCAAATCCCCAGGATGTGGACGTGCATCGATAGTGACTCCGCGATCGGTTTGATTGAACTGGCCGGCCGGCCCGCTGTCCGGCCAGGCGATATTCCACCGGTCTACGCCGGTGGAAGCTTGTGGTTAAATGCGCGTCCCTGAAAAATTCGTTGTGCCGTTCCGATCCGCATGCACATCCAGCCCACGATCCAGATCGAAAGCCAGATCCAGTACCTGGAATCCGAATCCGACCCCTCGGCCAGTCGTTACGTCTTCGCCTACACCATCACCATTCGCAACCGGGGAACGGAGGCGGCGCGGCTGCTGTCCCGGCACTGGGTGATCACCGATGCCGACGGCAAGACGCAGGAGGTGCGCGGCGCCGGGGTGATCGGCGAAACGCCGCGCATCGCGCCGGGCGGAGCCTTCCGCTACACCAGCGCCACCCAGATCGCGACCCCGGTCGGCAGCATGGGCGGGGAATACCTGATGCGCACCGACGGCGGCGACCTGTTCGAGGCGCCGATCCCCCCGTTCACGCTGGCCATCCCCCGCATCCTGCACTGACCGCGCATGGCCATCTACGCCATCGGCGATGTCCAGGGCTGCCACGACGAACTCGTCGCGCTCCTGGAGCGGCTGGATTTCGATCCGTCCCGGGATCAGGCCTGGCTGGTCGGCGATCTCGTCAACCGCGGCCCGAAGTCGCTGGAGACCCTGCGCACCCTGCGCTCGCTGGGCGAGGCGACCGTATGCGTGCTGGGCAACCACGACCTGCACCTGCTGGCGGTCGCGGCGGGCGTCACGCGCACCAAGCACCGCGACACCTTCGCCGATGTCCTCGGCGCGCCGGACCGGGACGAACTGCTGGACTGGCTGCGGCGGCGGCCCCTGCTGCATCACGGCGAGGGATTCTACCTGATTCACGCCGGCCTGCCTCCCCAATGGAGCGTGACACAGGCGGCGGCCCTGGCGCGGGAAGCCGAAGCGGTCCTCCAGGGTGACAGCCCCGGCGAATTCCTCTGGCACATGTACGGCGACGAGCCGGACCGCTGGGACGAGGGGCTCGGCGACTGGGAGCGCCTCCGCTTCATCACCAACTGCCTGACCCGGCTGCGCTACTGTACCCTGGATGGGCGCGTGGACTTCCGCCAGAAAGGCCGACCCGGCACCCAGCCGGCGGGACTGGTGCCCTGGTTCGCGGTACCGGACCGGCGCAGCGCCGGTGCCCGGATCGTCTTCGGGCACTGGTCCACGTTGGGCTATCACGTCCGCGATGGCGTCTGCTGCCTGGATACCGGCTGCCTCTGGGGCGGGGAACTCACCGCGTTGCGGCTGGATGGCGAACGCCGCGAGCGCATCGCCGTACCGAACCGGCAGGGACGCTACCAGACTCCGGCACGCGCATGAGCACCCTGACCCGGCGCCTGCCGCTGCTGCTGTTCCTGGCCGGACTCGCACTGCTGGTGTACCGGATACTCGGGCCGCTGCTGGAACCGCTGCTGTGGGCGGTCATCCTGGCCTACGCGACCTGGCCGGCCTACCGGCACCTTCTCGCCCTGCTCGGCCGCCGCAACACCCTGTCGGCGCTGGTCATGGTCAGCCTGCTGGGCATCGCGGTGCTGCTGCCCCTGGCCGGCCTGACCACCGTCATCCAGCGCGAGATGACCAGCGTCATCCACCAGCTGCCGCTGTGGCTGGAGCAGCGCAGCGTGCTGCAGGAACAGCTGGCGCGCATCCCCTATGTCGGCGACGAACTGAGCCAGCATGTCGAGCAATGGGCCGACGTCGGCGAGCTGATCCGGCAACAGCTGCTGCCGCAGGTACGCGGGCTGAGCCGGCGCTTGCTGGACGTGCTCGGCAATGCCGGACTCCTGGCCGGCCAATGGTCGCTCAGCCTGTTCCTGATGTTCTTCCTCTACCGTGACGGCGAGAGCCTGACCGCGGAGGTCCGCCACGGCCTGCGCCTGGGTCTGGGCGCGCGGGCCGACAACTATCTCGACATCGCCCAGCGGACCTCGCGGGCCGTGCTGTACGGCATCGTCCTCACGGCCATCGTCCAGGGCAGCGTCGCCGGCCTCGGTTACTGGGGCGTCCGGCTGCCCAGCCCGGCCCTGCTGACCCTGCTGACCATCGTCATGGCCCTGATCCCGTTCGGCGCCGTGGTGGTATGGGTGCTCTGCTGCCTGTGGCTGTTCTTCCAGGGCGAGACCTGGCGCGCCCTGGCCCTGCTGGCCTGGGGTTCGCTGATCGTCAGCTGGGTCGACAACCTGGTGCGGCCGCTGGTCATCAGCCAGGCCACCCGCATCCCGTTCGCCCTGGTCGTGCTGGGCATCATCGGCGGCCTGCTCGGCTATGGTTTCCTAGGCCTGTTCCTGGGGCCCGTGATCCTCGCCATTGCCCATGCCGCCTGGGAGGAATGGCTGAGGACCCGCCACGCGCCAGCGGCCTGAATCCTCCCGCGCCGGCGACTCACGCCGGCCAGGACGACAGCTTCCGCTCGAGATCGTCCAGCACGGCCCTGAGCTGCTCCCGCAGCCAGCGGTGTGCGGGGTCTGCCGTCATCTCCCGGTGCCAGACCAGATGGCAGCGGATCGGCGGCACGTCGATCGGCAGCCGGTAATAGCGGACGCCATGGATTTCCCGGAACCGCTCGGCCAGCCGGCGATGCGTGATCACCAGCAGGTCGGTCCGGCCAACGGCGTGGATGAATGCCAGCGGGGTCGGGATTTCAAGCACCGTGTGCTCCCGAATCTCGTCGAGAAAGTTGTTCAACGCAGCCTCGTGGGCCCGGTGCAGCAGATTGAAGGAGCAGACGAAGCGCTCCTTCAGGCAGGCCTCCAGGGTCGGCATCGAACGGATGCGCGGATGGTCGGCCCGCACCATGATGACCAGTTCGTCCTCGGCAAAAACCGGCTGTTCCAGCTGCGGATCCTCGAAACGGGCATGACACAGGGCCAGATCCAGCCGATGCTCGCGCAGCAGCGCGGGAACCCCCGCCTCCGGGTCGATGCTGCGCACCTTGAGCCGGGCATGCGGCGCCTCGGCCTGCATGCGCTCGTACAGGAGCGGACCATAGAGCAGCCCGGAACTGGACGAAACGCCGACCACGAAGGGGCGGTGACAGCCGGCCGGGTCGAAGGCCTGCCTTTCGACCAGCACCCCGCGAATGCCGTCCAGCGCCCGGTGCAGGTCCTCGTAGAGCCGCTCGGCCCGGGGCGTCGGCACCAGCCCCCGGGTACGCCCGCGAAACAGCGGATCGTCGAACAGATGCCGCAGGCGGGCCAGGGCATTGCTGACGGCGGGCTGGGTCATGCCCAGGCGCTCGGATGCCCTGACCTGGCTGCGCTCCTGATAGACAGCCTCGAAAACGGTCAGGAGGTTCAGATCGATGCCGCGCAGGTTCACGAGAGTCTCGCCGGAAAAGGGGGATGATCGGCGCCAGGCCGCCGCAAGATCCATCTTATGATTTTGTCATTGGACCCGGACAGGTTTCCGCACTACCGTGCGGCGGGTCGGCGGCCTGCTCCCAGCGGGGCAACAGCCGTCCGCCGCATCGCACGCACACCCTGTCCAACCCCGCAAGGAGGTCCCCATGCACACCCATCGCGGCACCTGGCCCCTGCTGGCCCTGATCCTGGCTGCCGGAACGGCGGAAGCCTACACCGTCGAGCAGGGCACCCTGCGCGACGGCAACAGCCAGCCGCTCACGCTGCGCGGCGTCAACTGGTTCGGCTTTGAAACCTCCGACCACATCGTCCACGGCCTGTGGGCCCGCAACTGGAAGGACATGATCGCCCAGATCAAGGCCGTCGGCTTCAACGCCGTGCGCATTCCGGTCTGCCCCGGCACCCTGGCCGGCAGCCGGGTGAGCAGCGTCAACACGACGCTGAACCCGGACCTGGCCGGCCGGACCTCGCTGGAGGTGCTCGACAGGGTGCTGGGCGAATTCGACCGCCAGGGGCTGCACATACTGCTCGACCATCACCGCCTTGACTGCAACGGCGGCATCAGCGAGCTCTGGTACGACCCCGGCCATGGCGAGCAGGACTGGATCGACGATCTGGTCTTCATGGCGCGGCGCTACCGGAATCTGCCCCATTTCCTGGGCATTGACCTGAAGAACGAGCCTCACGGCGCCGCCAGCTGGGGCCTGGGCCGTCCCGCCACGGACTGGAATTCCGCCGCCGAAAGGGCGGCCCGGGCGGTGCTGGAAGCCGCGCCGGACATCCTGATCTTCGTCGAAGGCATCCAGGACAACCCGTCGTGCAGTGGCCCCGTCCCCCACTGGTGGGGTGGCAACCTGGAACCCCTGGCCTGTCACCCGCTGGCGATACCGGCCAACCGGCTGGTCCTGTCCCCGCATGTCTACGGACCGGACGTGTACGACCAGCCCTATTTCAACGCCACCGACTTCCCGCGCAACCTGCCCGCCATCTGGGATGCCCATTTCGGGCGTTTCCGGGCCACCGGCCATGTCATCGCCATCGGCGAGGCCGGCGGCCGCTATGGCCATGGCGGCAATCCCGGGGACAAGACCTGGCAGGATGCCTTCATCGCCTATCTCGGCCAGCGCGACATCCGGCACCTCTTCTACTGGGCCTGGAACCCCAACAGCGGCGATACCGGCGGCATCCTCCAGGACGACTGGAAGACGGTCTGGCAGGACAAGCTCGACCTGCTCGGCCGGCTCTGGGGTGCGGCCCCGCCACCACCGGGTCAGGCCTGCGCCGACGGGCAGGACAACGATGGCGACGGCTTGGTGGACCACCCGGCCGATCCCGGCTGTACCACACCTGGCGGCAGCGACGAAAACGATCCGCCGCCTCCGCCGGCGGCCTGCCAGGACGGCCGCGACAACGATGGCGACGGCCGCGTCGACCACCCCGCCGACCCCGGTTGCGCATCGCCCACCGATACCGACGAATACAATCCGCCGCCCCCGCCGACGGAGCTGGAACTGCCGGCCCGCATCAGCCTCGGCTCGGACTGGGGCAGCGGCTACTGCGCTGACGGCAGCGTTACCAACACCAGCCACGACACCGTGATCTGGCGTGCCGGCTTCCCGTTCCAGGGCCGCATCAGCCAGCTCTGGAATGCCCGCTACCAGCAGCAGGACGGCGACCGGTTAACGGTGGCCGGCCTGGACTGGAACCGGCAACTGGCGCCGGGCACCTCGGCCAGCTTCGGCTTCTGCGCCGAACGCCCGCCCTCGAAGCCTGCCTGTCGCGACGGGCGCGACAACGACGGCGACGGCAAGACCGATTACCCGGACGATCCAGGCTGTTCGGACAGCGATGATGGCGACGAAACCGATCCCGGCGGGACCGCGCTCGACACCCGGCTGCTGATCCGCTCCGACTGGGGGCGGGGCTACTGTGCCGATGTGGAGGTCAGGAACGGCAGCGGCCAACCCGTCGAATGGCAGGTCCGGCTGACGATCGCGGGACGCATCGCCAACCTCTGGAATGCCATCTGGACGCAAACCGGCAGCACCCTGAGCGCCCGGGGCCTCGACTGGAATCGCCAGGTGCCCGCCAACGGCAAGGTCGGTTTCGGGTTCTGTGCCGACCGCTGATGGCGGGCGCAGGCGACCGCTGTCCCACCCCGGTGGCAAATGCCGCCGGGGTGGCCACTCTCAGGCCGGCAGATCGGCCTTTTCCGCCGTCGCGGCATACGCCGGCAACTGGTCGAAGTTCATGTAGCGATAGGTAGCGTCCGCCTGCCTGTCGAGGTTGGCCAGATAGGCGCTGTACTCGACAAGGGTGGGAATGCGACCCAGCACCGAGCAGACCGAAGCCAGTTCCGCCGAGGCCAGGTACACGTTCGCGCCCGCGCCCATGCGATTGGGGAAGTTGCGGGTGGACGTGGAAACCACCGTGGCGTTGTCCGCCGTGCGCGCCTGGTTGCCCATGCACAGCGAGCAGCCCGGCACCTCGGTACGGGCGCCGGCCTTGCCGTAGATGCCGTAATAGCCCTCCTCGGTCAGTTCCATCTGGTCCATGCGCGTCGGCGGCACCACCCACAGCCGCCCCGGCACCTGTTTCCCGAACTGGTCGAGAATTTTCCCCGCCGCCCGGAAATGGCCAATGTTGGTCATACAGGACCCCAGGAACACCTCGTCGATCTTGACCCCGGCCACCTCGGACAGTGGCTTGACGTCGTCCGGATCGTTGGGGCAGCACAGCAAGGGCTCGCTGATCTGGTCGAGATCGATCTCGATGACCTCGGCATACTCCGCATCGGCGTCCGGCGCCATCAGCAGGGGATTGGCCAGCCAGTCCTCCATGGCCCGGATGCGCCGCGCGAGCGTGCGCGCATCGCCGTAACCCTCGGCGATCATCCACTTTAGGAGGACGATGTTGGAGCGCAGGTACTCGGTCACCGGCTCGGGATTGAGCCGCACGGTGCAGGCAGCGGCGGAACGCTCGGCCGAGGCGTCGGCCAGCTCGAAGGCCTGCTCGATCTTGAGATCGGGCAGGCCCTCGATCTCCAGGATGCGACCATTGAACACATTTTTCTTGCCCTTCTTTTCCACTGTCAGCAGCCCGCGCTGGAGCGCCACGTAGGGAATCGCATGCACCAGGTCACGCAGCGTGATGCCGGGCTGCATCCTGCCCGTGAAGCGCACCAGCACCGATTCCGGCATGTCCAGCGGCATCACCCCGGTGGCGGCAGCGAAGGCCACCAGCCCTGAGCCAGCCGGAAACGAGATGCCGATGGGGAAGCGGGTATGCGAATCGCCGCCGGTGCCGACGGTGTCGGGCAACAGCATGCGGTTGAGCCAGGAATGGATGATGCCGTCGCCCGGCCGTAGCGAGACACCACCGCGGTTCATGATGAAGTCCGGCAGGCTGTGGTGCACCTTCACGTCCACCGGCTTCGGATAGGCCGCCGTGTGGCAGAACGACTGCATGACCAGGTCGGCGGAAAAACCCAGGCAGGCCAGATCCTTGAGCTCGTCGCGGGTCATGGGGCCGGTGGTGTCCTGGGAGCCGACGGTGGTCATGTGCGGCTCGCAGTAGGTGCCGGGACGGACCCCCGCCACGCCGCAGGCCTGGCCGACCATCTTCTGCGCCAGGGTGTAGCCCTTGCCGCTGTCCGCCCGCGCCTGCGGGCGGCGGAAGACGCCGGACACGCCCAGGCCCAGCACCTGCCGGGCACGGTCGGTCAGTCCCCGGCCGATGATCAGCGGAATGCGGCCGCCGGCCTGGACCTCGTCGAGGAGGATGTCGTTCTTCAGGGCGAAGGTCGTGACGATCTCGCCGGAATCGTGGCGAACGATGCAGCCCGCGTAGGGAAGAATGTCGATCACATCGCCGGTATTCAGGCCGGACACATCGCACTCGATCGGCAGCGCCCCCGAGTCCTCCATGGTGTTGAAGAAGATCGGCGCGATCTTGCCGCCGATGCAGACGCCGCCATCGCGCTTGTTGGGCACGTGCGGAATGTCGTTGCCGATGTACCAGAGCACCGAGTTGGTGGCCGACTTGCGCGAGGAGCCGGTCCCAACCACGTCGCCGACGAAGGCGACCGGAAAGCCCTTCCGCTTGAGCTCGGCGATCTGCTGCGGCGCATGGCTCACGCCTTCGCGCGGTACCTTGAGCATGGCCTGGGCATGCAGCGGGATGTCGGGGCGCGACCAGGCATCCTGGGCCGGGGACAGGTCGTCGGTGTTGATCTCGCCCGGCACCTTGAACACGGTGACGGTGATCGTCTCGGGGACTGCCGGGCGGCTGGTGAACCAGTCCGCCGCCGCCCAGGATTCCAGCACCGCCCGGGCCTGGGCATTACCCTGCCCGGCCTTCTCCTGGACATCGTGGAAGGCATCGAAGATCAGCAGCGTGTGCGAGAGGGCGCGGACGGCGGCCGGCGCCAGCTGCGGATGGTCGAGCAGCTCGATCAGCGGCGCCACGTTGTAGCCGCCCAGCATGGTACCCAGAAGCTCCACGGCACGCTCGGGCGCAAGGATCGGCGAGTGCGCCTCGCCCCGGGCGATGGCGGCCAGGAAACCGGCCTTCACATAGGCCGCCTCGTCGACGCCGGCCGGCACGCGATCGGCCAGCAGTTCGAGCAGAAACGCCGCCTCGCCGGCGGGTGGGTTCTTGATCAGCTCGACCAGCGCGCTGGTCCATTCCGCGGTCAGGGGCTGCGGCACCAGCCCCTGCTCCGCCCGTTCCGCCGCATGTTTCCGATACGCTTCAAGCATGTTGATAACCTGACTGATGGTAAAAGCCGGGGCCCGATACGGGCCGATGAGGGTTGTGGGCTATTTTAACCGCTGCCCTGGCCGATTCCGCTTGCAGGATGGACGCCAAGGCTGGCGGACGGAGCGGAACGCCCCCGAGCGGGCGGCGACTGGCCGGCACGATCAGGGATGCCCGCACAAACGGGGCAACGCCCGGAACCCTGATGTCCGGGACGCGCCGCCGCGACGCGGCGATCGCTGAAATCGGCCCTTGACCGGCTTGAACCACTTCAGGGCAGCGCGTGCCAGCAAGGGGATCAAGTCAACTCCACGAGCGCAAAATCGAGTTGCTGTTGGTAACCCCCGATAAACGCGAGGGGTATCACGAACACCTCGCATACCGTGACTACGCCATCAGTCCCGGGCGCTTCCATTGGCGATCGCAGAATTCAGCGGGGCCAGATACCCCGGTAGGGCGTCGCTATCTGGAAAGTCCCGGCAACGGCTGGAGCTTCCAGCTTTTCGTTCGCGCAGCGAAAGGAAAGCCCTATCGTGCATGTGGCCCGGTTACACTGGAGTGCACCGAGGGCAGAAAACCCATGAGCATCCACTGGCATCTGGCAGTACATCTGCCGAACCCGTTATTCCGGGAATTCTCTATCCTGCGTGGCGAGTCACCGCGGACTCGATCAAATCCTTGAGTTTGCCAGTCGGGACGATGCAGGCAGGATGTCGGTGGGTGTTCGCGCTTCTTGCGGGCGAGTATCTTGCGCTGCATGAGCAACATGACCGGGACGCAGCCGCTGATCAAGATCGAGCAGATCGGGTATGGCCAAGCGCAGCCCTCCTTGAAAATGCGGTGTTTCTGCTCCAATGAGCTCGCCACCCTTTTCAGGCGTGAGCTGCCCGCACGCCATCCACTTCCCGCAAAGCCCTGTTAGGGGACCTCGATTAACTATGCTTTGTCGTCCTCCGGTGCATACCTCGTCATTCTGGTCACAACGACGACAGCAGCCAGCAGCAGCGCCTGACGCTCCGCGCGCAGGCAAACGCCCCATACACCGCCCAGCCAGCGGCCGAGTCGCGCTGCGGTGGTCATGCGTGCGGTGTGCTTCATGGTTGGCTACCTCATGGTCGTTCCACGGTCGTTGGGCAGGGCGGCGCCGGCTTCCTTCATGCCTGCCGCGCCGCGAATGCTTCGGCGGTCATGATCAAGCCGGGAAAGTCCTCTCGCATGGCGAGAATGTCTGCATCGCCCGTGATCAACGCATCCGCCTTGCCGACATGCGCGAGCACCAGGAACACCTGGCCCTGCTCGTCGCGGCAGGCCGGCAGGTCTGGCCATGGCGCCGGCAGTTCCACCACATCGGCGTAGGGCAGAAAGTCCGCCAGCAACTCCTGCTGTTCCAAGTTTGACAACTTGAACTTGGGATAGGCCAGGACGCGCAGGAGTTCACTGACCGTCTCCCGGCAGACCAGCGGCTGCAACTGCTGGTGCTGCCAGGCTTGCCGCATCCAGGCCGGGCGTCCGGCACTGAAGATCAACGCCGACAGCACGATGTTGGTGTCGAGGACGACCCTGCGCATCACTGCCGTGCCCAGGCCACGGCATCCTCGACGTCCTGCTCGGTGATCCCGAGTTGCTCCAGCTTCTCGCGCACGGCCTGGGCCTTCTGGACCCGCACCGGCGTCAGGACGATCCGACCGCCTTCGACGGTCACGTCGAAGTACTCCGCCGCATCCACGCCGGAAACGGCCGCCTTGGGCAGCGTGATCTGATTCTTCGAAGTGAGCTTGGCAAGCATGGGAGGCCTCCGTAAGTTTCAAAGGAAATCTTACTTCCTTACTTCATTCTCGACAAGCATGCCTCCGGGCTCAAGGTTTCCAGGGCTCGCTGCGCTTTCAGCACGGGCTGAAACGGCCTGATCCGGTGAAAACACATCGCTTGTTCCGCCCGATCCTGGAGCGCACGGGCTCCGCATTGATTGCGGCACACGAAGCCGACTGCCCCTATACCAAAGGGCTTGTCGAAGGCCAAAGGGCTGGGTAAGGAGCAAGGGAATGGCCTCAAGGGGAAAGGCCCTGCCCGCGCGAGGAATTCAAGCTGAACCAGCCCGGCGGCCCGTCGGATGGATGGCTGACCCCGGACGCACTCTGGCTCGTCAGCAAGACGGTCAGCGACAAGCTGCGCGCGCACCTCCTGTCGCAGGGCATCGAAGGCATTCCATCGAACAACACCGCCGTCTTCACGGTGCTCCAGGACCATGGCATCGTGCAGCCCGCCCCGGATGGGAAGGCGATCTGGCGGGCGACCGTCACGAGCGGCACAGGCTGGTCGCACAGCTTTACCTTCCTGCGCCTGTCACCGGCCTTGATCTGGGAGTCGGGCGAGCGTCCCGCACCGTTCGCCGGCACGGTCACGACGGAAGAGCCCCTCCCTGGCGATGAGGCAGCGCCGGTCTCCGCCGGCGTCCCGGCCACCTCTCCGCCCCCTGGGGTGGCGGACTCCCCGGCCGGGACCGCGGACCCGGTGCCGCAGCGACGGGAACACGTCTTTCTTGAAGACGCGCCCAATCTGTTCCAGGCTGGTCTGCCGTCCTTCCTCCAGCGAGAGCCAGCCATTGCTCGTAGACGGCCATGAAGGTGTGCTCGCCGGCCAGGACGATCGCCTGCCGCTTGCGCTTGCGTTCGCTGTGGGGATTGACGCCCTTGGCGAGCAGCGAGCGGGCTTCATCGCGAAGCGCACGGACGTCCTTCAGGGAAAGCGCCGGATACGTGCCGAAGGACATGCGGTCGCGCTTGCCGCCCCACGAGAAGCGGAAGTGCCACGCCTTTGCACCGGTGGCTGAAACAAAGAGGGAAAGGCCGTCTGTGTCGGCCAGGGTGTACGGCTTGCCGGTCGCCTTGGCCTAGCGAACCGTGAGGTCCGAAAGCATGATCCCAACTCCTTGAAAGCGAGTTGAGTGCCATGTTTCCCATCGGGCCCCGGCTCCCCCAGCAACAATGCGGAATCGGGAAGCTCCGCATTGCGATGTACCACCTGATGTACCGGTTTTGACCGGCTGTCAGTGGATTTCGCTGGACGTCACTGGAGCGGATTTTTCTGGAAAAACCGAACCGTGACAATGACTTGCAACACTCCATGAACGTCCTTGGAACGCCCCGGAAAGTCGAAGTGGAGCGGGTGATGGGAACATCACGCCGCACTCAAATCGTTGATTGATAACGAGTTTATTCCGTTGGCGCTACGGAATCAGGCCAGATTATGTACCGGTCGAACCGCGTCGGCAACCAGATCCTGTCCGCATTTGTCTGCGGACATTCACGATCAGTCATCAACGCGCGCTCCAGGCAGACGAGTTTCATTCCATCGTTTGATGTATAAGATCAACGAAATCAAGGAACATCTTTGGGGCGATGGAAAGATCCTCACATGCCCAGCGCGCCCTTGCCTTGCTCCACAAGCAGGGCTTCCTGCGCACGAGCGACTTGGACACCATCGGCGCGCCGCGGGTGGTGCTGACACGTCTGTCCACTTCCGGGCAGTTGGAGCGTGTCGGGCGCGGCCTCTACCGTTTGCCAGGCAACCCCATGTCCGAGCACGAGGACCTTGCGACTATCGCAGTCAAGGTTCCCAAAGCCGTGTTCTGCTTGCTGACGGCACTCCAGTTCCACGAACTAACCACGCAACTGCCTCGCCAGGTTTGGATTGCTATGCCCCGTGGCAGTCACACCCCACGTATCGAGCACCCGCCGATCAAGATGGTGCAGATGGCGGGTGATGCCTATGCCTCGGGCATTGATGAGCACGAACGCGACGGCGCCAGACTGCGGATCTACAGTGCCGCAAAAACCGTGGCGGACTGCTTCAAGCACCGCAACCAGATCGGCCTGGACGTGGCCATTGAGGCGCTGAAGGCTGCCTGGAGGACACGCAAGGCTTCAGCCGATGACCTATGGCGCCATGCCAAGGTCTGTCGGGTCGCAAATGTCATGCGTCCTTACCTGGAGGCGGTTTCGCATGAGTGACCACGCTGCCTTGATTCACGCTTGCCGGGCGAGCCGATCCGTAAATTCGGATCGAGACGTCGTTGTCAACGAACGGCTCGAATAGGCAGCCCATCATGGCACTGGACCACCTTACGCTCACGACATACCGCGATCGGCATCCTGCATGGCGATTGCTGGCCTCGCCACATGCGCCATTGGTAGCAAGCTTCCTGTACCGGGTGTTCGTTGCACCGAACGTGCGGCTGACGAGCGAAGCGGATCTGGCAGAAATGCTGGAAGACGAGTTGTTTGCCCTGCGCGAACAGCTCGGTGCCGAGGCGTATCCGAAAGCCGCAATCGACTACCTGAATGACTGGTGCGCGCCGGACAAGGGATGGCTGCGCAAATTCTACAAGCCCGGCACCGACGAGGCCCAGTTCGATCTCACCCCTGCCACGGAAAAGGCCATCGCCTGGCTGGTGTCGCTGACCGAACGGCCTTTCGTCGGTACCGAATCGCGCCTGCTGACCTTGTTCGCGCTGCTGGAGCAGATCAGCACCGGAAGCGAGGCCGATCCAGCCAAGCGCCTGGAGGAACTGCGCCGCAAGCGCGATGAGATCGACGCCGAGATTGGCCGCGTCCTGTCCGGCGATGTGCCGCTCATGGATGACACGGCCATCAAGGATCGCTTCCTGCAATTCCAGCAGTTGGCGCGCGAACTGCTGAGCGATTTTCGCCAGGTGGAACACAACTTCCGCCAACTCGACCGCAGCGTCCGCGAGAAGATCGCGTTGTGGGACGGGAGCAAGGGGGCGCTGCTCGACGAGGTCATGGGCGAGCGCGACGCCATCGGGGATTCCGACCAGGGGCGCAGCTTCCGTGCATTCTGGGACTTCCTGATGTCCAGCCGTCGCCAGGAAGAACTGTCCGCACGGCTCGACCAGATCCTCGGCCTGCCCGCCGTGGTTGCGCTCAAGCCGGAGCCGCGCACCCGCCGGGTGCACCACGATTGGCTGGAAGCGGGCGAACATACCCAACGCACGGTAGCGCAGTTGTCGCAACAACTGCGCCGCTTCCTGGATGACCGGGCCTTCCAGGAAAACCGCCGCATCCTCGAACTCTTGCACGGCATCGAAACCAAGGCGCTGGCCTTGCGCGACATGCCTCCGGCCGGCGACGTGATACGCCTCGACGAGATGGGCGCGGACATCGCCTTGCCGCAGGAACGCCCCCTGTTCGCGCTTCATGCCAAGCCACGCCTGGCGGAACTGGTCCTTGAGGACGGTGACGACGACATCGACACCGCACGCCTGTTCGACCAGCACGTCGTGGACAAGACCCGCCTGCGTCAGGCCCTGCGGCAGGCATTGCGGCAGCAGTCGCAGATCAGCTTGCGCGCGTTGCTGGAGACTCAGCCGCTGCAACAGGGATTGGCCGAACTGGTGACCTGGCTGGAACTGGCGCACGCGGGCAGCCGCGGGCTGGATGGCCTCAGGGCCACGGTGGATGACGACGTGCAGGAGATCGTCGAATGGGCCATGCAGGACAGCGATGGCTCAACGGTACGACGGCGGGCGCGAATGCCCCGCGTTATTTTTGCGCGTTGAATGCAAGCTGCGACGGATAGAGCGAAGACCCATGAACGATATGCACCAGGATGATCCAGAAGGCAGTACCGAGTCCCGCCCGCCCGTTGTCGCGGAACTCTCGCGACTGATGGTGCATTTGCTCAAAGGCGTGTTGTACCGTCAGGACGACGAGCGCCTATGGGCCAGCCTGTTGAGCCTGCAAGCGCGGGTGCGTGAGCAGGCGGCGGTGCTGTTGCTGGATCTGGTACTGGACGAAGCCGAGGGTCACGCCTTCCTCAAAAGTCAGCCGGAGCCGGAGGATGCGGACGCCACACCCCGTCCGCCACGCCTGATCGCGCGACGGCCGCTGTCCTACCCGGTCAGCCTGATGCTGGCCTTGCTGCGCAAGCGCATGGCCGAATCCGACGCCAGCGGCGGCGATACCCGGCTGGTGCTGTCGCGCGAGGAGATCGCCGAATTGATGCGCGTGTTTCTGCCGGACGGCACCAACGAGGCGCGCCTCGTCGACCAAGTGGATTCGACCATTACCAAGGTGGTGGAACTGGGCTATCTGCGCAAGCTCAAGCCCGTTGCCGGCGCAGCTCAGCAGGCACCTCGCTACGAAGTGCGGCGCATCCTCAAGGCGTTCGTCGATGCACAGTGGCTGGCCGACTTCGATGCGCGCCTGGAGGGCTATCGCACCGCATTGTCAGGTGCCGATCGCGACAAGGAAGCCGGCCGATGAACGATTTTTCGCCACAGGAGCTCGATTTCGTGGCCGACGACAGCCGCGTCGGCTTTCGCCTGCAGCGGCTGGAAGTCCTGAACTGGGGCACATTCGACCGGCGTGTCTGGTGCTATGAACTCGATGGGCGCAACGGCCTGCTGACTGGCGACATCGGTTCGGGCAAATCCACCCTGGTCGATGCCGTCACCACGCTGCTGGTGCCAGCGCAACGCATCGCCTACAACAAGGCCGCAGGAGCCGAGACGCGTGAGCGATCACTGCGGTCCTACGTGCTGGGCCACTACAAGAGCGAGCGCGTTGAGACCACCGGCAGCGCCCGCCCGGTGGCGCTGCGCGACGCCACCAGCTACAGCGTGATCCTGGGCGTGTTCCGCAACGAAGGCTACGGTCAGTCGGTCACGCTGGCGCAAGTCTTCTGGTTTATCGAACCGCAGGGCCAACCTGAACGGTTGTTCGTCACTGTCGAGCGGGAACTGTCGATCACCGACCATTTTTCCGGATTCGGCAGCGACATCAACGGTCTGCGCAAGAAGTTACGCGCGATGGGCTGCGAACTGAACAAAAGCTTCCCGCCCTACGGCGCCTGGTTCCGCCGCCGTTTCGGCATCGAGCACGAGCAGGCGCTGGAACTGTTCCATCAGACGGTTTCCATGAAATCGGTTGGCAATCTGACCGATTTCGTGCGCAGCCACATGCTCGAACCGTTCGACGTGGGGGGCCGCATCGAGGCACTGCTCGGCCATTTCGATGACCTCGACCGCGCCCACCAGTCGGTGCTCAAGGCCAAGCGCCAGATCGAGTTGTTGACTCCGCTGGTGGAGGATGGCCTTCGCCACGGGCAAATAGCCGCCGAGATCCAGGCGCTGCGCGAAGGACGCGATGCATTACGCCCGTACTTCGCCGGCTTGAAGGCAGCACTGCTGGAGAGGCGCCTGGAATTGTTGACTCAGGATGCGACGCGCTGGGATGCCCGCATCAAGCAATCGGGAGAGCAACGAGACAACGCCCGAATCGAGCAGGGGAAGCTCGAAGGCGCACTGCGCGAGAACGGCGGCGACCGGCTGCAACAACTCGCTGCCGCCATTCAGCAGCAGGAGGCCGAAAAACAGCAGCGGCAGGAGAAAGCCGACGCGTACACCACGCTATTGACGCGCATTGGCGAAGCAGCGCCGGGAGACGAAGCTGCTTTCATGACACAAAGATCCACCATCGGAGAACACGCCGAAGCGCTGCGTACAAGCATTGCGGACCACGATACGCAGATCAATGAAGACGGCTATGCGCTGCGGCGGAGTCAGGAAGAACACAAAGCGCTCAGCGACGAGATCGACAGCCTTGCGCGTCGCAAGAGCAATATCGACGCGGCCCAAGTGCGTATCCGCGAGGCATTGTGCACCGCCCTGTCCATCGCAGAGGAAGACCTGCCCTTTGCCGGTGAACTGATCCAGGTGCGCGAGGACGAACGCGACTGGGAGGGCGCGGCCGAACGCCTGCTGCATGGCTTCGGCCTGTCCCTGCTGGTGCCGGATGTGCACTACAAGGACGTGGCCGATTGGGTGGAACGCCAGCACCTTGGCACGCGTCTGGTGTACTTCCACGTGCGTGCGCGCAAGTCCACGCAGGCCGTCAGCCTGCACCCCCAGTCGCTGGTGCGCAAGCTGCTCATCAAGCCCGACACGCCGCACTACGATTGGCTGGAACGCGAACTGCACCACCGCTTCGACCTGGCCTGCTGCGACAACACCGAGCAGTTCCGCCGCGAGACCCGCGCCATCACCCGCGCCGGACAGATCAAGGACCCGAGTGGGCGCCACGAAAAGGACGACCGCCGCCGCATCGACGACCGCAGCCGCTACGTGCTGGGCTGGAGCAACGCCGACAAGCTGCGCACCTTGCGCGACGAACGCGAGGGCTTGGAACAGCGACTGGGCGACATCGGTCTGCGCATTGCCAACACACAGCGATTGCGCAGGCAATGCCAGGCGCAACTGGAGGCCTTGGCCAAGCTCGAAGTCTTCACCCGCTACAGCGAAATTGACTGGCAGGCACCGGCACGCGAGATTGCCCGGCTGACCGAGGAACGCGACCGCCTCAAGGCGGCCTCCGATACCCTGCGGGAACTGGAAAGCCAACTGGCGCAGGTCGTTGAGCGCCTGAAGGAGATCGAAGACGATCTTGGCGAGGCACAAGGCAAACGCGGAGAAATCCGCAGCAAACACGAAACTGCCCAGGCACAGCATGCGCAGGCTCTCGAAATCCAGACGCAAGCCGCACTCGACGACATGTTGCTGCAATCTCTTGAGGGCTGGCGCGCCGAAGTCCTGGGCGACCACCAGCTCACGGTGGAGTCCTGCGACAACCGCGAACAGGACGTGCGCAATGGCTTGCAGGCGCGCATCGATGCCGAAGACAAGCGTCTCTCGCGCCTGACCGAACGCATCATCAACGCCATGCGCGGTTTCAAGGAGGCCTTCAAGGCAGAGACCGCCGAGATCGACATCAGCCTGGCCGCGCTGCCCGAGTTCGAGCGCTTGATGAAGGATTTGCAGCACGACGACCTGCCGCGCTTCGAAGCGCGTTTCAAGGAACTGCTCAACGTCAATACTATCAACGAGATCGCCAACTTCAACGCCCAGCTCGCGCGCGAGCGGGAAACGATCAAGGAGCGGGTCGATGTCATCAACCAATCCTTGCAGGTGATCGACTACAACCCCGGACGCTACATCCGGTTGCTTGCGCAACCCAGCCCCGATGCGGAGATCCGCGACTTCTTGCAGGATCTGCGTGCCTGCACCGAAGGCGCGCTGAGCGGCTCGGAAGACGAACAGTATTCCGAGACCAAGTTTCTGCAGGTAAAAGCCATCATCGACCGCTTCCGGGGGCGCGAGGGACTGGCCGAGATCGACCGGCGCTGGATGCAGAAGGTGACCGACGTGCGTAACGGCTTCCTGTTTTCCGCCAGCGAGCGCTGGCGCGAGGACGATGCCGAGCACGAACACTACTCCGACTCCGGCGGCAAATCCGGCGGGCAGAAGGAGAAGCTGGCCTATACCGTGCTGGCCGCCAGCCTGGCCTACCAGTTCGGCCTGGAATGGGGGGCGGTGCGCTCGCGCTCGTTCCGTTTTGTCGTGATCGACGAAGCCTTCGGGCGCGGCTCGGATGAATCGGCCCAGTATGGGCTGGAACTGTTCCGCCAGCTCAACCTGCAACTGCTGATCATTACGCCGCTGCAGAAGATCCACATCATCGAGCCCTACGTGTCCAGCGTCGGCTTCGTGCACAACGAAGGCGGCCGTGAGTCGCGGCTGCGCAGCCTGAGTATCGAGGAATACCGGGCACAGAAGGCCGCCACCACGGGAGGCGCTGTATGACATGGAGCCAGCCCGCCGACCTTCGCGCGCAGATCGAACGGCTGTGGCAGCGCGGCGAGTTGCTGCGTGCCGTGGTCGGCGACGGCACGCTGGGCTGGCCGTTGCGGCTGTTGCTGAAGTCGCCGTCCGCCGCCGATCTCAGCAACCGTTTCGATGCCGTGCGCGGCTGGGTGCGCGACATCAGCGCCATGCCACGCGTGCGCATTGAATGGCGCGAGTGGACGCACCGGGTGCAGGGACGGCAGCGCCTGCCGGACACGCTCTGGATCGATACGCTGGAAGACGCGCTGGCGATGATCGGCAAGACCGGAGATGCCCGCCGGTTCCAGGCGCTCTGGCAGCAAACTACCGAAGCGCAACCCGCACTGCTGCCGTGGCTGCACAGATCACCGTTGCAGACCTTGGCACTGGCCGAACACTGGCCGCGCCTGCTGGCCGTGGTGGCCTGGGTGCAAACCCATCCGCGCCCGGGCGTCTATCTTCGGCAGGTCGACGCGCCGGGCGTGGACAGCAAGTTCATCGAAGCGCATCGCGGTACGCTGGCTCAGTGGCTGGACCTGGCCTTGCCGACTGAAGCCATCGAGCCTGCTGCAACCGGGATGGCCGGGTTTGCCCGTCGCTACGGCTTTCTGGAGAAGCCCGTTCGCATCCGCCTGCGCTTGCTCGATCCGCAACTGCCCCAACTTCCCGGCTGCACCGGCCTGACCGACATCACCCTGGATGAGGACAGCTTCGCCGCGCTCGCCCTGCCTGCGCAGCGTGTCTTCATCACCGAAAACGAGGTGAACTTCCTGGCCTTTCCGCCGGTGTCCGGTGCCATCGTCGTGTTCGGTGCTGGCTATGGCTGGGGAGCGCTCGCCCGAGCCAACTGGCTGCATCGCGCCTCTCTGCACTATTGGGGAGACATCGATACCCATGGCTTTGCCATTCTGGACAGCCTGCGCAAGTATTTCCCGCTGGCCGCTTCGTTTCTCATGGACCGCTCCACCCTGATGGCCCACGCACTTCAATGGGGTGAGGAGCCCCTCGACAAACGCCATACGTTGCCCTTGTCCCGACTGGTCGATGATGAACCCGCTCTCTACGACGACTTGCGCGGTGATCGAATCCGGCCACAACTGCGGCTGGAACAGGAACGCATCGGCTATCGCTGGCTGTGCGCGGCGTTGGTCGCAACAGTCCGGGACGATTTCCGGCCGTAGCGGCATTTCCTGCCGGCGTTGTCAGGGCGTGGTCGATTCGACGAACGCCGGCTCGAAGTCCAGCAGGTCAGTGCCGCGCATGCCCAATCCCCGCGCCACCGCACGCCAGCCCGCCACGGACTGGGCCACTTCGCTCCAGATCGCCCCCGCTTGCGCCGCATCCAGCCTGAAGTACGGCGCCGCGGCCATCAGCATGTCCCGGCTGTCGATGACGCCGGTGTCCTCGGTCAGCCAGGTCTTGCTCTCCCGACGGTCGCCCGGCATCGGGTTCAGGTCGAAGGCCGGAGACAGACGCCAGCCGCGCTGGCGCGCGTCGTACAGGAAGCCGGTGTTGCGCAAGTGGTCGTCGGTGTTGCAGATCAGGAAATTGAAGACCAGCCGGCGCCACAGTTCGTGGATGTCGGCGATCGGATCGGCGCCGGTCTGGAGCAGCACATCCACCAGTTCGGTGTAGGCATGCGTCGCGTCTCGGCCATCGGACTGAAGCATCGTCGCGGCCGACACGTAGGGGATGCGAGCGCCGTCGTCGGTGCGGTCGAAACGCCGGATGATGGCGACCGCCGTGCCGCCGATCACTTCCACGCGGGCCGGCGCCACGCGGATGCCAGCCTTGGCTGCCAGTTGCATGGCCAGCACTTCGCCCCGGATCACGTCGCGCCGATCCGCCTGGCTGGGAAACTTGCCGACCGCCAGCCGGCCATCAGTATCCCGTACCGTGGACTTCGGTCTGGCGCCTCCCAGCGACGTGCCTTGCCCGAGCAGGTAGCGCAGGTCCTGCACGCTTTCCGTTCCGTCTTCCAGGGCGCGGGCCGCATGGAGCACCTTGTCCAGTTCCACCAGGGGCGGTACACACCGATTAGCTCCTCCGGCGCGCAGGTAGGCGCCAGATTGCGGATCGAACAGGCGCAGCGCACCGACGCGCGCCTCGTCATCCACCCACATCACGAAGTCCACCGGGTCCAGTGCAGGCGTGTCGCGGTCTTCCTGCCGCAGCTTCGCATGGGCGCGCCGGATGACGCGCTCGCCCCAGGCGTCGGGCGCGGTGTCCTCCAGCGCGAGGAAGAACACCTGCCGGGGATGCTGCACGCCGGCCACCGGCTGGAGATCGGGCGACAGCGTGAAGAAACGGGCATCCCGCAGCCAGCCTTCGTCGTAGCTGAACGCGCTGCGCCGGCCGCTGCCCAGATGCAGGCGCCCCACGACCAGGCCGCTGGCCCCCAGGTGGACTTCTAGGTCCGGACGTCGTGTGGGCCGAGGCGCTGCCATCAGAAGCCCTCCAGGTCATCGACAGGCGCGGGCGCATCGCCTTTGCCGACGACGGGTGCCGCCTGCCGCTTCCTGCCGGCAGAGGTGCGTACCCGCTGCGGCAGTTGCTCCCGCACCAGCTCCATGCCGAGCGCATCGTTCTCCAGGGTCATCGCCTGGGCCAGGTCATCGAGCCGGCCCAGCACGTGCAGCGCGCGCAGGAAGGTGTGCAGCGCGGTGCCGGCATAGCCATCTTCCATGCGCCTGACGGTGCTCAGGGACGTGCCGATGCGTTGCGCAAGGTCTTCCTGGCTCAGGCGGCGCATGCGCCGCGCTGCCGAGATGTCCTGCCCCAGGCGGCGCAGCGCGCGCGCGACAGGCTGCGGCATCGCCACCTGCGCGCCAGAACGTTTTTGCTCGGAAGAAGACATCTTTTATCGACTCAAATGTGAGCTTATTTTTCAAATAAGCATTCATATTTGAACGCAAAAATGGAGGGCAGTCAATCCAGTCCATGCCTGCCTCTTGCAGTTCTGGTGACCGCGCCGCTCCATTGCGAGCGGTCCTGTTCGGGGGGAGGTATCAGCGGGCTGCCAGCACCCTATGAGATCCGACGGGTGATCTCACCTCTTCACCGCTCAATTCCGTCGCAGGAGCCACCAAACGGCTCTTTCGCACGCGTGAGAGAAACGGGGAGTCATGCTTTGTCGATCTGGAGGCAGACCGCTGGAGTCTTGCCCGAAACCTCGTCCCACCCCGTCTAAGCGGCATCACCACACCTGATTCCGCCCGAACCGCGTCTGCTGACAGACCGTCGCTGTCTTGCACGCCGGTGACGACCAGGCTCTAACGCGAGAAGACCGAATCCGTCTTTCGCCTCGATGGCGTCTGTAGCAAAACCTCGTTATCGAGCCATCCTGCCATGAGCAGTCAACCCCTTGAAGCATACCGCCACGCAGAGGCTCGGTGCTGGTGGACAAGCGCCATATCGACAGGCGGCTGCTCTGGTGAACATCCGTCATCCCGGCCTTTCCCACAAGCCAAGCCGCCACCGTCTCGCGCCGTGAAGGCGCGTCCCGGCAGCGATTCCAATCAACGAGGGAAACAGATGTCCTGAATCCGGTTACCAGGGAGCAGCCATGCGAAAGCCACCGTCATCCGGCGCCCAAGCCAAGGTCTTCTACCGTCCGATCGAGGCGGCCATCCAGTGGACGGGGCTGTCGCGCTTCGAGCGCCGCATCCTCGATCTCGCCAAGGGTATGAACCGGCTGCCGGCGCACCCCGAACTGGCACGCTGGCCACAGCTTCGCCTGAACGCGGAACGGATCTACGACGCACTGGTGCACCTCGACCTCCCCTACGGCAAGGACGGCATCACGAGCAACGACCCCGCCTTGCTCGATGACCCCGGCCTCACGATCCGCCATGTCGACCTGAAGGCCTGGATCATCCGTTTCTATCCCGACCAGCGACCGGCCTTTCTGTTCGATGCCTTCGAGCGCCATCTGCACCCGGCTATCAGCGTCGACGCCGTGCAGGCACTGGTCATGGATCGCGAGGCGTTGAAGCTCCAGCTTGCCGACAGGGTGCAGGCCTGGGATGCGCTCTATGCCCAGTTCCAGACGCTCAGCCAGGAGCACCAGGCACGCGTGGAACGCGAGAAGCGTTCCGGGATGCCAGGCGCCCGCAGTGAGTCCACCTACCTCAACATCGTTGGCGGTCTTCTGACCCTGCTGCTGGGCAAGTCGCCCAATGGCGTTCCCTATTCGTCCTTCGAGACGCTGGAATCGGTCATCAGTGCGCTGGTTGCCCATTACGGCGACAAGTCCGGGATCAGCGAGCGAACGCTGTGGGCGAAGTTTTCGGCAGCCAAGCGTCATCTCGCCACCCAGGACCGCTGACTGCAAGTGCAGATGGCGAGCCTGCACTTGCGGTGACTGCGCGGGAACCGCACTATTGAATACGGGGCACGTCCATCACCGCCGCTACACAGCGCCAAGGAGTGCCCCTCGTGACTGCCCAGACCATCGCCACCGCGACGCCGAACGAACACCGCATCCTGCGCCGCGCGGAAGTCGAGGCCAAGACCGGCTTCAAGCGCGCCCACATCTACAACCTGATCAAGGAGGGTAAGTTTCCCAAGCCCCTGCGCCTCGGGGTACGCGCCATCGGCTGGGATTCGGTGGAGATCGATCAGTGGATCACCGATCGCCTCAGGGAACGGGCGTGAGCCTGCGCTGCGCCGGAATCCCTTCCACGAGGAGTCGCGCCATGCAGGTGGTATCCGTCATTTCGACCAAGGGGGGCGTCGGCAAGACGACCACAGCAGCGAACCTGGGCGGCTTCATCGCCGATGCGGGCCTGCGCGTGCTACTGCTGGACCTGGACGTACAGCCCACCTTGTCGAGCTACTTCACGCTCGGCACGCATGCGCCCGCCGGCATCTACGAGATGCTGGCCTTCAACGAGCAGCGTATCGAGCAATTGGCTTCGCAGACCGCTGTGGCGGGTCTCGACCTGGTGGTCTCGAACGACCACCGCGGCGAACTGAACACATTGCTGCTGCACGCACCCGACGGCCGGCTGCGCCTGCGTCACCTCCTACCCGCTCTGTCATCGCACTACGACCTGCTGGTGATCGATACCCAGGGAGCGCGCAGCGTGCTGCTGGAGATGGCGGTACTGGCCTCCAGTCTGGCGCTATCACCGGTAACACCGGAAATCCTGGCGGCACGTGAGCTGAGTCGCGGCACGCTGCAACTGATCGAGGACATCGCTCCATATCGGCACCTCGGCATCGAGCCACCGCCGCTGCGCTTGCTCATCAACCGTGTGCATCCGGTTTCGTCGAACGCCCGACTGATCCAGCAGGCCCTGCGACAAGTCTTCCAGGCGCACGCTGGCATACAGGTCCTGAACACCGACGTCCCGGCCATCGAGGCCTACCCACGTGCCGCAACACGAGGACTGCCGGTGCATCGCGTCGAGTACCGGCAACCAGTGGGCCGCAACGCGCCTGCGGCATTGGAGACGATGCGTGCGCTGGCGGGAGAACTGTTCCCGGCCTGGCGGGAACGCTTTGCGTGCGTTACCGGCAGAGGTCACGCAGGGAGAACCAGGCATGGCGAACGCGCATGAACTGGCGCGCGGCCAGGAGCGGCTGCGTACCCTGATCGAGTTCGCGCTGGGCGAAGGCTGGCACGTAAAACGCACGCGCGGCGGGCACCTGGTGTTCACCAAGCCCGGCTGCGCCGCGATCTACACCAGCTCGACCGCTAGCGATCACCGCGCGAGCCGCAACGCTCGCGCGCAGCTTCGCCGCGCCGATCGTCAGGCACCAGCGGCATTTCGGGAGAGCAGCGATGGCTGAGCCGACGCCTCAGGACATGGCCGCCAAGCTGCTGGCCAAGGGCTTCGACCGCAGCGGCCCGTCGGCTGCGACCTTGAGCGACCCCATCGCCGACACGCCGATGGTGGTGACGCTGGACGAACTGCGCCCCTATGAACACGATCCACGCGTGACGCGCAACCCAGCCTACGAGGAAATCAAGGCCTCGATCCGCGAGCGCGGGCTCGACGCACCGCCCGCGATTACCCGCCGGCCGGGCGAGGCGCACTACATCATCAGGAACGGTGGCAATACGCGGCTCGCCATCCTGCGCGAACTGTGGAGCGAAACCAAGGATGAGCGCTTCTTCCGCATTGCGTGCCTGTTCCGCCCGTGGCCGGAGCGCGGAGAAATCGTGGCGCTGACCGGGCATCTGGCCGAGAACGAGCTGCGCGGCGGGCTGACCTTCATCGAGCGGGCCTTGGGCATCGAGAAGGCGCGCGAGTTCTACGAGCAGGAAAGCGGCCAGGCGCTGTCGCAGAGCGAACTCGCGCGGCGGCTGACCGCCGACGGCTATCCGGTGCCGCAGTCGCACATCAGCCGCATGAACGATGCGGTGCGCCATCTGCTTCCGGCGATCCCGACGCTGTTGTACGGCGGATTGGGCCGGCATCAGGTGGACCGGCTCGCGGTACTGCGCAAGGCATGCGAGCGTACCTGGGAGCGGCGTGCGCTGGGCCGCACCGTGACCGTGGACTTCGCCACCTTGTTTCAGGATGTGCTGACGCAGTTCGACACACAGCCGGACGACTTCTCGCCGCAGCGGGTGCAGGACGAACTGGTGGGCCAGATGGCCGAACTGCTGGAGGCGGACTACGACACGCTGGCGCTGGAGATCGACGACAGCGAAAGCCGCCAGCGTGCGCTGACCAGCGAACCGGCGGCGCCTGTCGTGCCTGCTGCTCCTATCCCGCCGGTCTCCACGCCTCGGCAGCTACCCGCCTCGTCCGTACCGCGCGACACCACGCCGGTCTCGCCTGCGGCGTCAGCAGCGCCACCGCCTGCATCGCCCGAAGCGCCGCAGGACCAGCACGGACAACGCGACGAGCGCCTGCAAGGACACATCGTGACACCGGCACCGACCACCGAGCGCCTGCAGTCCATCCAGCGGATGGTCGCCGACCAGCTTGGCGACAAGCTGCCCGAATTCGAGGCCGATGCGCTGCGTGCGATCCCCGTACAAGTCGGCGGGCTCTATCCCATCTCGGACGTCTGGTACGTCGAGCCGGGGCTGGACGCACCGGATCGCCTGCGTGTGCACATCGCGCAGTTCGCGCGCGAAATCGGCGAGGAAGCGGCGGTTGCCGACCACATCGAGGCCAGCGACGGCGGCATCGGCTTTGTCTGCGTGGCGCCGGCCGTGGGCCAGGCGAAGGCGCTGCCTGCGTTCGCGCGGGCGGTGCTGACCCTGCTGCATGTACTGAGCGCGGCGCCGCCCGCCGCGAACGGATTGGACCGCGCGCGGCTGGCCGACGAGCTGGCGGCGCTGCTGCATGGCCACGGCAGTTCGACCACACGCCTGAGCGATGCTGCGCTGGTGAAGCTGTTCCGTCTGCTGCGCCTGGCGCGCCGGTTGCTGGATCTGGAAGCCGGCGTAGCGGGCCACGAAGCCTGAGCACAGGAGCCCCCCGTATGTCGGCACCGCACCCGCTCAACCAAGCCGTGATCGCCCAGGCCCTGCATGACCTGCGCAACGGCCAGTTGCGCCGCTGCAAGGCCATGGGCTTCGGCGAGGAGGAGTTGGATGCGCTGAAACACCCCGAACTCGTGAGCATGCTGGTGAATGCCACGGTGTCGTGGTGTTCGGTGTCGGTGAACCGGGAAGTACTGAAGCGGCTGCTGAGCCAGGTGCACGACGTGGAGCGGGAGATCGCCACGGTGGACCGCATGCTGCGCCTGGGGGCGAGCACGGAGATGGTCAGCAAGTTCTACGGTCTCACCCATCAGGAAGTAGCGCTGCGCCGCAACATCCTCGGGCTGCCCAAGCGCAAGGGCCGGCATCCGGTGCTCGACGAGGCGCAGGACGTGGCCTTGTGGGAACGCTGGAAGAACGGCGTCGCCGAGCGCCATGTCGCCCTGACCGACGACATGGCGATGCTGGCGCTGACCATGGACCTGGCCGAGGCGATGAGCCTGCCGATGTCGGTGATCTGGTCGGCGATACGGAACTGGATCGACCAGGGGCTGGTGTAGCCATGACCACGGCCGGCGCACCACGGCGCGAAGGCCCGGTTGCGCTGTCGGCGGTGTTCGACGAGGCGCTGCGGCACCTTGATCCGCAGGAACCTGCGCAGGGCACGGCGCCAAGCCAGGACGGGTTTCTCTACAGCGGCAACCGCCATGAGAGCGTGCCGCGCAGGCTGTTCCTCGACCGACGCCTGACGCCGCTGGAGCGCAACGCCTGGCAGGTGTTCCGCCTGCAGCTCAACGACGACGGCGTGACCGCCTTTCCCACCTACGACCAATTGCGCCCCTACCTGGCCTCGATGCCCTGCGCGGCACAGGCCTCGCACGAGACCGTGGCGCGCGCCCTGACGCTGTTGCGGCTGACGCGCTGGCTGAGCCTCGTGCGACGACGGCGCGACCCGAAGACCGGCCGCATTCAAGGCAACCTGTACGTGCTGCACGACGAACCGCTGTCGCCCTTTGAGGCGATGCAGCTCGATGCCGACTACCTCGGCCTGGTCAGCCAGGCGCTGACCCATGCCGCCAAGGCGGTGCAGATCGTGGGCATGAACACGCTCAAGGAGATTGCCGAAGACCCACTGCTCAGCGGCCGCACGCTGCCGACCCGCTTGCAGGTGCTGGCGCAGCGCATGGCGCGGCATGGCTGGACGACGCCAGGTTATCCACAGGAGGGTGCCGACCACGAATCCGAAGAAGGCCAGGAAGCCCTTCTTCGGAATGCTGCGCGCCCGTCTTCGGAATCCGAAGCGGGGCCGAAACCCGCGCCGGACGGCTCTCTTCGGATTCCGAAGGAGGACCGTACAGTACGTAATGATCGTATAAATGAAGTACGTACAGTACCGCGCGCGAGGGCCCTGCAGAACCTGCGGCTGCCAGACCGCTTCCAGCGCTTGAAGCACGAGCAGCAGTCCGGCGCGCTGGTGGCCTTGCGGCAGGTGGACGAAGCCCAGCGACAGGCGGTGCTGGACGAATGGGAGGCGCGCTGCTGCAACAGCTCGGTGCGCAACCCGGCTGGCTACCTGTTCGGCATCATCCAGAAGGCAATCCGAGGGGAGTTCAAGGCCTGGGCGGGCGACAGCGCCACGGTGCCGCCTGCTTCCCGTCCACCCGCGCCGGCACCGGTGCCATCGGCACCGCCGGTATCCCCCGAAGTGGCGCGCGCCCACCTGGCGCGGCTGCGTGCGGCCCTGCGCGACCCGTGACCGGCCGAGCTATCCCCAGGGGATAGCTGGGACAGGGAGCCTTCCGGCGGGGCAATCCGGCCACACCCTTGTCAAGGTCTCAATTGAGATACAAAATAGGGCTAATGCATAACAGGAGAAGCAACGATGGCCGCACAGACTTCGATGCTGCACATCCGTGTGGACGACAAGCTCAAGGCCGATGCTGCCGAGAAGCTCGCAGGGGTCGGCCTCACCGTTTCGGACGCCGTACGCATCCTGCTGACCCGTGTGGTCAAGGAAGGCGCACTACCGGCTGGCCTCACGGCCGATCCGGAGGCCTACGATGCCTGGTTCCGGGCGAAGGTCCAGGAGGCGCTGGCCGACACACGGCCGCCGGTGCCGCACCAGCAGGTCATGGACGAGGCGCAGGCCCTGATCGACAGGAAGCGGCGTGCGCGTACTTGAGTGGCGCGAAGCTGCCCGCGCCGACCTGCTGGCGATTGTTGACTACATCTCGGACGACAACCCCGATGCCGCGCAGCGGTTGAAGGACGACATCGAGGCCAAGGCCGCGAAGCTGCCGGAGCGCCCGAAGCTCTACCGGCCAGGCCGCGTGGCCGGCACGCGGGAAATGGTCGTGCGCTCGAACTATGTGGTGGTCTACATGGAAGACACTCGCGCGGTGTCCATCCTGCGCGTGTTGCACGCCGCGCAGCAGTGGCCGCCGACACGGGAGTGAAGGCGGTTTTCCTCACAGGAGATTTGCCATGAATGCCAAGGAGCCTGAAGCAGCCAAACTCAAGGCGCTGCAGGAAGCAGCCTGCATGGGCTGGGCCGACATCGCCGCCGGCCGCCATGCCGATGTCGCCGACGGCCAGCTCGAAGGTTTCATTGCACAGTTGGGACAGCAGGCGGCGCTTGGCGTCGCTACCCGCCGCGAGGCTATCCCCAGGGGATAGCTGGGACAGGGAGCTTTCCGGCGAACAAACCGGGCGGGCCTTGGATGCGGTTTCTTGACTGACGGCCTTCCGGCCGATGCCGATGCTGGCGACTCCGTTCCCCTACGCGAGTCGCCCACATGGCAAACGAACCCCTGCAACTGAATCTCGGATCGCTGCGCAGCGCGATGTCGCTGACGCTGCACACGCACCACGCCTCGCGCATCTGGCATGGCCGAGCGCCAGCGGAAGGACGCCCCGGCATCATCGGCCTCAACGGCTTCATCAGCGCGATGAACAAGATGAAGCGGGGTTCGGAGCAGGACGACCCCTACAGCGACTGGTGGATGCTCAGGGTCGAGGACAAGCTGGCCGATACCAAGACCCGCCTGCAGGCGCTGAGCGAGCAGGTGGACCAGGCGCTGGCCGATGTACCCCCGGCGCTGTCGCTGGGCGAGAACATGAACGTGCAGCCGGTGAAGCTGCCGCTGTTCGTCAACGCACAGCTCGGCTTCATGGCGGTGTACTTGCTGACTGACTACGATGACTTGGCACGCAAACTCATCCTGGCGCACCACACGGCGCTGATCGACCGCAGCACCCTGGAGCGCTGGCTCAATGATGGTGCGCACGCGTTGCGCAGCCTGTTCTCGCTGGCCCAGCAGTACCGCTACTCGGGGACGACACGCGACGACTTCGCGGCGAAGAACGCCGCGGCGAGAGCGGCATTGGAGAAGTTCGGCGAGCTGCCGCAGGACGTGTTGGAAGGCACGCGCCGCTCGCGCTTCGCGCCACCGATCGCGCGGCGGACAACCAAGCCCGGCACACCGCCTGTTGCGCCTGCCATCGAGCCCGATGCGCCAGTTCCCACGGACGGCGCAGCCGATGGCGCGGCGGGCGACAAGGGGGCTGGCGCATGACCGCATCGCCCCCCATCAGCCACTCCACGCGCTTCGTGGCACTGGAACAGGCGGACTTCCAGCGGCTGGAACACGCAGGCTACCTAAAAGGCCTTTTACAGCCTTTTAAGGGTAAGGGGCGTCTGGAGACCTGGGCCAGCCAGTGCGCAGCGCTGCGCGACGACGTGATTGGCCTGGCGCAGCGGCGAGTGCTGCCCCAGGCGCGCGCCTACCCCTTCAGCCTGCTCGACGTGCAGCTGGCCCAGCAAGCCACTGGCGCAGGGACGACCTTCCTGCGCTGGCGCAACCTGGACCGTTCCTCCATGGGCGTGGCGTTGTGGGAGGCCCTGCTGGCCAACCCCGCGACGCCGGCCTCGCTGATCGACGAGCTGTACGCGATCGAACTGCAGCGCATCGTGCTGAACATGCAGATCAGCCTGACCCACAGCATCGCTCGCCAAGCCCTGGAATGCGCCAACAAGGCCGCGCAGGCCGAAGCGGCTTACCTGCGGCGCGTCCACGGGCATACCGCGTCCGCTCCACCCACCACCAAGGAGTCACCATGAGCACGCACTTCGTCGGCGAGGGCAACATCGGTTCTGCGCCGGACTACCGCGAATTTCCGAACGGCAACGACGAGCCGCGCCGGCTGCTTCGCCTGAACGTCTACTTCGACAACCCGATCCCGAAGAAGGACGGCGAGTACGAAGATCGCGGCGGCTTCTGGGCGCCCGTGGAGCTGTGGCACCGCGACGCCGAGCACTGGAAGACGCTGTACCAGAAAGGCATGCGGGTGCTGGTCGAGGGCCGCACCGTGCGCGACGAATGGGAGGACGCCGACGAGAACGAGCGCGTCACGTTCAAGGTCGAGGCCCGGCGCGTGGGCATCCTGCCGTACCGCATCGAGTCGGTGGCGCTGAGCGCCAAGCCCGCCGGCGGACAGTAATTCGCCCATCGCCGTTTCCCCGAGGGCGGCTGTAGCAACCGTCATGCGCCCGCGATGCACCAGCGAGCTATCCCCAGGGGATAGCTCCAAGGTCATCCACGGAGTTCCAGCCGCCCTCCCGAAACGACGCGCTTGCTGCGCCAGCGCCGGCGGTCTATGCGCACCGCTGCGGCAACGGACCGCCTGCCGATCACAAAGCGGTGTCTGCATCAATCGGCTTCCTTGCTGCCGGCATCTCCTGGCCCCGCCAAGCTGACGCCCATCCGATGAACCGCACATTTCCAAGGAGGCTTCATGCGCGTGTTCCTGTGCGAGAAGCCGTCCCAGGGCAAGGACATCGCCCGTGCGCTGGGCGCTGGCCAACGCGGCAACGGCTGCTACAGCGGTGCCGGTGTCGTCGTGACCTGGTGCATCGGTCATCTGGTCGAGGCGGTTCCGCCCGAAGGCTACGGCGAACAATACAAGCGCTGGGCCATCGAGCAACTGCCCATTCTTCCCGAGCGTTGGCGTGTCGAGCCCAAGGCGGCGACCGCTGCGCAGTTCAAGATCGTGCTGCAACTCGTCGCCAAGGCAGGCGAACTGGTGATCGCGACCGACGCGGACCGCGAGGGCGAGATGATCGCCCGCGAGATCATCGAGCTATGCGGATACCGCGGGCCGATTCAGCGCCTGTGGCTGTCGGCGCTCAACGATGCATCGATCCGCAAGGCGCTGGGCGCGCTCAAACCGTCCGCCGAGACGCTGCCACTGTATTTCTCCGCACTCGCCCGATCGCGCGCCGACTGGCTGATCGGCATGAACCTGAGCCGGCTGTTCACCCTGCTCGGGCGTCAGGCCGGCTATACCGGCGTGCTGTCGGTGGGGCGCGTGCAGACGCCAACGCTGAAGTTGGTCGTCGATCGTGATCGCGAGATCGCGCGCTTTGTCTGCGTTCCGTTCTGGGCCATCGAGGTTGCCCTCTCGCATGCAGGCCAGTCCTTCGTCGCAAGCTGGACGCCACCCCAGGGCAGCACCGATGACGCCGGCCGTTGCCTGCAGCAGCCTCTGGCGCAGCAGGCGGCGGAGCGTCTGCGCGCGGCCGGCACCGCCCAGCTGCTGTCGGTGGAGACCGAGCGCGTGCGCGAAGGCCCGCCGCTGCCGTTCGACCTCGGCACCTTGCAGGAAGTGTGTTCCATGCAGTTTGGCCTGGACGTGCAGGAGACGCTGGACATTGCCCAGGCGTTGTACGAAACGCACAAGGCAACGACCTATCCGCGATCGGATTCGGGCTACCTGCCCGAGAGCATGCTGGCCGAGGTGCCGGCGGTGCTCGACAGCCTGGCCAAGACCGATCCCTCTCTGCGGCCGCTGATCGACCGCCTGGACCGCCAGCAGCGTTCGCGGGCCTGGAACGACGACAAGGTCACGGCGCACCACGGCATCATCCCCACGCTGGAGCCCGCGAACCTTTCGGCGATGAGCGACAAGGAACTGGCCGTCTACCGGCTGATCCGTGCGCACTACCTCGCGCAGTTCCTGCCGCATCACGAGTTCGACCGGACGGTGGCGCAGCTCATGTGCGGCGGGCAGTCGCTGGTGGCGGGCGGCAAGCAGATCGCGATGGCCGGATGGCGCCAGGTGCTGGCTGCGCCGACCCTTGACGACACGGACCGGGACGATGCACAGCGCAGCCAAGTGTTGCCGCCGTTGAAGGCTGGCGATGCCTGTCAGGTCGGCCAGGTCGAACTGAAGGCGCTGAAGACGCTTCCGCCCAAGCCCTACACACAGGGCGAACTGGTCAAGGCCATGAAGGGCGTCGCCAAGCTCGTGACCGACCCGCGCCTGAAGCAGAAGCTGAAGGACACCACCGGCATCGGCACCGAGGCGACGCGCGGCAACATCATCAGCGGGCTGCTGGCCCGCGGCTATCTCCTGAAGAAAGGCCGCGCCATCCGTGCATCGGATGCGGCCTTCACGTTGATCGACGCCGTGCCGGCCGCCATTGCCGACCCGGGGACCACGGCGGTGTGGGAGCAGGCACTGGACATGATCGAGGCCGGCCAGATGACGCTGGACACCTTCATCACCAAGCAATCTAGCTGGGTCGCCCAGATCGTGCAGCAGTACCGCGGCGCGACCCTGGACCTCAAGCTGCCGCCCGCGCCGAACTGCCCGCAATGCGGCACACCGATGCGCCAGCGCAGCGGCAAGAGCGGCGCGTTCTGGTCGTGCAGCCATTACCCGGACTGCAAGGGTACGCAGCCGGTCGAAGATGCCCCGGCAAACAAGCGCGGCGCATCCAGCCGCACCTCCAGCACACCGCGTCGGCGCCCCAGGGCGAACTGACGCCCACGTCTCCCGCTGCCACGCCGGATCTTGCCGACGGCGGGGCAAACCTCCCGCGCCCCGCGGGACTCCCCAGCGCGCGTTCCCTTCTGCAACGGTGTGCGCGTCCTGCACAGGCCTCACGGCTGGCAGGGCGAGAAGGTCATTGCTCCGTCGAATCGCGCGCAACGCGGTTCCGTTGATCCAGGTTGTTCCGTACATCCACGAGCGGTCTCCTGACGCCTTGGCCCGCAAGGCTGCGAGGTGCCAGGAGACCGCTTGCGGTCGACGGTATTCGGTGCCGGTGCCCGCCGGTGAAACAACGGGTTCCCTTTGTGTGTGGATGCACGCCAGAGGATGCCGGCCCCAGCCACGAAACGGGCCGGGTGAGATTGCTGACGCAGCGAATGGCCTTGACGACGGCCTGGCCTGCTTGCAGCCCACAGGTGGATTGATTCCTCTCCCGCCGAAGCCCTGCGGGGCTTCGGCGCCTTTGTCGTGGGCAGACGGATCGTGCATCGGTTCCTGCACCAGCACTCGGGGCAAACCGGACGGCGGGCGGTTCCGTTTGATCGGCGACGTTGCGCCGCCGCGCTTCCATCCTTCCCGCATGTGTCGCTGACGGTCGTCAGCACCATGCCCTGGCAGCCCCGGTCTTCAAGGCTGCAACGCGCCTCGCCGCGTTGACCGATCCAGTCCGCCTCGCACCGACCACCGCGGACGCGCGTCGCCACGACGCGGGTGCTTTCGATGTTCAACCTTCGGGAGGTCTCCGCTCCCGACAGGGCGTGGTGCTCCCGGTCTTCAACCACCAGGAGAAACCCATGTCCCTTGCGTTCGCATCGGCACCTTTGAGTGCTGAACAGGCCCGGGCCGAATCCATTGGCTACCAGGCCCTGGCCTACGTCGGCAAGCGCCTGCCCCTGCAGGTGCTCTGCAGCGCAGCCGGCCACTACATCGGCACCGCCGATGCGGATGGTCCCGTCTCGCGCGAGTCGATCAGCTACTTCCGCTCGCACCACGCCGCCGAGCACGCCCTGCAAACGGGCCGCTGGCAGCAGCGCCTCAACCCGTGATGTCCAACCACCAGGAGCCCCCGTCATGAACCGTGCCCTGCCTCAAGAGGTACTTGATCAGATCGAGCTGGAACACCAGCACTTCGCGGCCGCACCCCAAGCCTTCTTCGAGGCGTGGAAGCGCGGCGTCCACATCGCCGGTGCGGAATGGTTCGGCGACGGCACCCCCGAGGGTTTGCAGCGTGCCACCACCAAATGGGATCTGCGCCCGAACCTGCTGATGCTCAACGAGGCCCTCGGCGTCCTGAGCAGCGGCCAGCGGATGTTCCTGTCCGCGATGGTCAGCTTCTACAACGCCCGCGAGGGCGGCGCGATGCTCAAGCAGTGCGGCTTCGAGGGCCTGTCCGACTTCGGCGGCCTCGATCTAGAGCGGCGCAAGGTCATCGCCGACCTGATGCTGCACTACTGCGGCTGGTGAGCCACGCCCGGCACACCTCCATCCTTTCCTCCCATTCCACGAGGGGTATGCGTCCCCGCTCGGGGCCATGTCCCTCCTTCTTCACAGGAGCGGCCATGTCCCGACACCACACCATCCACTGACTTTCGCCGAAGCCGGCTGACCGGCTGCCACTTCACTCACGCGCTGGGGTTCAATCCCCAGCAGGGGATCGCCTCGGCCATCCCTTGCTGGAGATATTCATGTCCCATTCCAACAATCCCTTCGTCCGCAGCTACGATGGCCTGTCCGTGCAGCGGCTGCTGGCGATTTCCCACGACGACGACTGCCCGCTGAGTTATCTGCCGCTGCACGTCTCGCAGTCGCACCTGCCGGACAGCCAGGTCGAGCGCCATGCCTGCATCTTCTGCGATGACTTCGCGCTGATCACCGAGGGCCAGGACGTGCCACCCGAGTTGGATGCGCAATGCCGCAGCCACGGCATCGTCCGCACGGTGGTCTACGCCGTGATGGCCGAAGAAGCTGGCCAGCCGCTCCACGTGGGCGACACCTACAGCGAGGAAGCCGCCCGCGAGGTGGTGAGGCGCCTGAAATTCGAGACCGGCTACTACAGCCGGGCCTGGGAGATCAGCAGCGGCCACCTCACGGATGAGGCCAGCCGCTACCTGGCCGAACTGGCGGACATCGCTACGCCGACGCGCTTCCTGTTCATCGCCTTTCGCATCCCGTACTCCCCGGCAATTGGCGTGAAGCTGATCGCCACCCCATGGACGGATGACAACCTGCAACAGCTTGAAGGCATCACCGCTGCGAGCCTGCGGGAGGAACACCGCAGGAAAGGCATGCCCGAATGTCTGGTCGAGGTGCTGCACCTGGCCGCGCTGGCAGACGTACGCATGTTGGTGTTCGACGCCGATGCGCCGATCCTCGAAGGATTGGCGCTGTACGAAAACGAGTAGTCCCCTTCTGAGCCCCCGCGTGGGGCTCTTCTTCTTGATGGAACGCGGTGTCGAGCCGGTCAAGCGCCCTTGGCCAGCAGATACCCACCCGCTCCGATCATCGACGTGCTTGTCATTACGAGAACTGGCCGCTTGAAAGGCAAATCCTTGGAAGCGGAAACGACCGCACGTGCAGCCACCGCGTACGCGACGCCGCCCACGGCGACGACGGTGATTGCGGCGATGAGGCTTGCATCGAAGGCCATCAGAACGGAAGCGTCAACGAAGACAGGGGACAGTGCCGCATAGAAGAAAACCGCCTGCACACCCCCCAAGCATCAGGATCATGCCAGCAACAAAG
This sequence comes from Methyloparacoccus sp. NF-16, assembly GCF_056880625.1. Lineage (NCBI taxonomy): Bacteria > Pseudomonadati > Pseudomonadota > Gammaproteobacteria > Methylococcales > Methylococcaceae > Methyloparacoccus > Methyloparacoccus sp. NF-16. The sequence goes on from NZ_CP174130.1 coordinate 2,326,362, forward strand.
CTTGCCCAGATGCTGCCGGCCTCATACGTCCCCCTGATCTTGGGAGGGGCCACGCGGCAGGAATGCGGATGGGCGCAAATTCCGATTGCCGCTCGCCTGCACACCACCCTGACGCCACGCTCACTGCCATGTTCCGCTGACTTGCGTCAGCAACATGCCCAGGTCGTCACGATCTTCAAGACGACGACGCGGTTCCGACCGCGTTGATCACACCAGTTCGCACCGGCATCCATGCGCGAACAGCCATCGGTTCTCGATGGCGATGCCATCAAACTGTTCCATCAACCCACGCGGGGGTTCCACACCTTCCCCGCCTTGGGTCGGGTGTGTCTCCGCCTCATTGTTCCCAGGAGATTCACCATGACCACTTCCAACGAAAAATCCTACTTCGATCTGCACATCACCGGCCTCGGGTATCTCAATCGCATCCGCGAAGTGAAGCCCAAGAAAGGCGATGCGTTCCTGGCCTGCGACATCGCGGCCCTGAACGGTCCCAGCGATGACGTCTCGTATGTGCGTTTCGACACGCGCGTATCGGGGTCGGAAGCGCAGCACCTGGTGCGCCGCTGCATCCAGGCGGTCGACGCCGAGAAGAAGGTGATGATCGGCTTCCGCCTGGGCGACCTGTGGACCGACACCTTTACCTACTCCAAGGGGAAGCGTGCCGGCGAGCAGGGGGTGAGCCTCAAGGCCCGCCTGCTGTTCGTCAGTTGGATCAAGGTCGACGGCAAGCTCGTCTACAAGTCCGAACCCAAGCCGACCGAGACCGACGAGCGGGAGCCGGAAGTCCCTGTGACGTCCGACGCGCCCGCTGCGCAGCAAGCCTCGGCACCGGAGCCTTCCGAGCCCGTTGCCGATGCTGCCGACGACGCAGCCGATGCCCCCGCACTGGCCGTTGCCGAGTCGTTCTGATCCGCAAGGCCCCATCCCCGGGGCCTTGTCTTCTCTTCGTCAGCAGGAGACCTTCATGATCACCATCCCCGGCCAACTGGCCATCAAGACCATCCACGGCAGGAACGGCGACTTCAACGTCGGCCGCCTGGCGACCTCGATCGGCGAGTTCGTCGTGAAGAACGCCGAACTCGATCAGTACCGCGAGGGCAAGTACGACGGTGATTTCGTCATCGTCGAGATTCGCCCCTCCACGTACAACGCCAACGGCCGCATGGTCATCGAGATCCGCGCCCATCTGGGCGGGATGACGCTGTCCAACATCGACGCCCTGAGCCGCGACGAGGCCCGCCGGCTGAGTCCGCAGGAAGTCGATCCGATCGACGAGGAAGCGCAGGCGCCCGCGCCGGCAACGCCCCCGGCCAAGCCGAAGGCGAAGCCGCGCAGTCCGCGCGATCCCCTGGTCGATACCACGCCGTTCGGCAGCGAACCGGCCCCCGTGTCCGCTGCAACCTCGGCCGAGGCAGACGACGCGGCGCTGTTCGGTGCTTTGTGGCCCCTGGGCGAGACCGTGAAGCTCGATGCGACCGTGGATCGTCGTGTGCTGCGTCAGCAGCGCGACCGTCTCGACAAGCTGGGCTACGAGTTCGCCCCGTTGTCCCAGGACTGGCACCTCAAGGCTGCCTGATCCATCCGCCGCCTCGCGCGGCATTCCGCCACCCGCCGGGGTTCTCCCCCGACGGGGAGGGCTCCGGCCTTTTCTTCAAGGAGACCCTCATGGGCTGGACCTTCATTCGTCAGACGCGCGATCAGTTGATCCGCGAACTGCTCGCTCCGCAGGCGTCCGAACGCGCTTGCTGCGAAGTCATCGACCACACACTGGACGGCGACGTTCTGTGGACCGTGGTTCGCGTCACCGCCAGGCAGGCGGGCGTCATGGGCCTCGCGGCCGGTGAGTCCGCCTGCTACATCGGCTGCCATCTGCTGGAAAGCGCGGGCGGCGATTGGGGCTACAAGTCCCTCGATGAGTCCGTGCATCCGTACTACTACTCGTGCCCGCTGCGCTATCTCGACATGGCGCCGGTGCAAAGCCCCGAGTGGCGCGAGCGGGTTCGCCGCTTCCACGCGGGGCGTGCCGTCTAGCGGCACGCATCTTCCTTCACCCACCCAGGGCGAGCATGGCCCCGCGGGCTGTGGTCGCTCCTTCATCTCCAAGAGGACATCACCATGCCCGCACCTTCTTCCGCGAAACCGCTGTACCGCATCGACGAATGCCCCGACCTCATGGCCGACGCTTGCGTCGGTGACGAGCAGGGCAATCTCGTCTTTCTCTCGATCTGGGCGCGCGACACCGCCGTTCAGGAGTTCCTCGCCCGTCTGACCCTCGGCCGGGACGAACAGGGGCTGGACCAGTTCCACCTCATCACCGAGCAGGGCGCATCCATCCCGGTCTTCGTCGGCAACGTCGAGAACCTGGAGAAGCGCATCACCCGCGCCTATCGGCGAACGCTGTTCGGTTCGCTGACGAATGTGTGGCTGTTCGATCGTCGCTGCGTGAAGCCAGACAAGGCCAACGCCAGCGCGCTGGCGCTTCTGCCCAGGGATTCCGCCCGTCGGCTCGACCGGCTGTGGACGCTGGTGCAGGACACCTGCCCGCTGCCACTGCTCGACCACTGGCGCGACACCGTGCTGGAGCTGTTGCAGACACGACGGATGCTGACCGGTCTTCCCTTGGCCCTCGGGCCGCTGGAAGGCCATCGGCTGGCCCTCGATGTCCCGGCGCTGACGAAGGCGTTGGGCGAGCTGATCCGCAACGGCACCCTCGGCGCCACGCAGTACGAACTGGCCGCGAACGCACCGCTTCGGCGTGTGGCGTGTGGCGTGAGCCATCCCCACGGGCATGCGCGCCGCGCGTGCCCGCCTTCATTCATCCATCACCAGGAGAAATCCATGGCACTCATGTTTCCGCGCCTGGCGCGCAACTTCATACGTAACGGATACTTCCCCACCGACGAGCCGACATTGGAGCGGGCCTTGTCCGCACTGGCGCCGTCTCCCGGCGCCATGTCCATCCTCGATCCCTGCGCCGGCGAAGGCGTGGCGATTGCCGAAGCCGCCCACGCCCTCGGGCGCGAGCAGGTCCAGGCCTTCGCCGTCGAGTACGACGCCGAGCGTGCCCGCCACGCACGGCAACTGGTCGATCGCTGCATCCACGGTGACCTGATGGACACGCTGATCTCGCGCCAGTCCTTCGGGCTGCTGTGGCTGAACCCGCCGTATGGCGACCTAAGCAAGGACGTGAACGGCAACATCGGCTATCAGGGCCAGGGCCGTGCGCGGCTGGAAAAGCTGTTCTATCAGCGCGCGCTGCCGCTGCTGCAGTACGGTGGCGTGCTGGTCTTCATCGTGCCGTCCTACGTGCTCGACGCCGAGCTGGTCGGATGGCTGACGCGCCACTTCGCCGACCTGCGTATCTACCGTGCGGTGGAGACGCAGTTCAAGCAGGTGGTGATCTTCGGCCGTCGGATTCGCCAGCGCGACCAGGCGTCGGAGTCGGTCAAGGCCGTGCGCGGTCTGCTGCTGCAGATCGGACAGGGCGACGCCGAGGCCGAGGAACTGCCGCTCGAATGGCCGTTCCTGCCGTACACCGTCCCTGCCAGCCCGGCCGAGCCGGAGCACTTCTATCGCGTGACGATGGAGCCCGAGCAGTTCGCCGATGAAGTCGGCCGGCTACAAGGACTCTGGCCGGCGCTCGATACCCACCTGGGCGCCGCGCAGCAATCGCTGCGTCCGCCCGCGCGGGCCTTGTCGCACTGGCATCTCGCCCTGGCCCTGGCCGCAGGCGCGATCTCCGGCGTGGTGAAGTCCAAGAGCGGGCGCGTGCTCGTCGTCAAAGGTGATACCCACAAGGAGAAGACCCTCCAGACGGAATACACCGAACGCGACGACGGCTCCGTGGCCGAGACGCGCATCCTCACCGACAAGTTCGTGCCGGTCATTCGTGCATGGGATCTGACGCCGGGCTCCGCCACGCGGGGCGAGGTGCTGACCATCCGCTGATCGCTGTTCCCTGACGGTTCGCCGTCGCTTTCATCCACCCACCGGGGTCACGTTGCCCCGATGGGGGTGCCGTGGCCCCTTCGTCCACAAGGAGAAACCACCATGGCACTCGCAATCCTCAACCTCGCATCACAAGCCCGCTTTTCGCCCGGGCAAGTGGTCATGACCGCCGGCGTCGACGAGTTGGTCCGACAGGGCCGGCTCAACCCCTCGCCGTACCTGTGCCGCCATCTTCATGGCGATTGGGGCGACCTGGACGACAGCGATCGGCGGCAGAACGACGCCGCGCTGAAGTCCGGCGAGGATCGCCTGTTCTCGTCCTACCAGGTCACGCGCGACCTGAAGCTTTGGATCATCACCGAATGGGATCGCAGCGTCACCACGCTGCTGCTGCCCAGCGAATACTGATCCGCATCCAGCGGCACCTACAGTTTTCTTTGCCGCGTCTTTCTTCCCACCCAGGGGCATGTCACCGCCCCGTGGGGGGGTGCATGCCCCATTGCCTTGGAGCATCACCATGTCCCTCGATCTCGAAACCGTTCCCGAAACCGCTGTGCAGGGCGACCTGCTCGAAACGGCCGCTTCACCCCTCACGCTCAGCCTGCAGGACTTCGTATCGGAGTTCGGCGACGAGTTGCTCGATTCGCTCAACCGCGCCAATCCTCCGGTCTACACCGGCCAGGCGCGGGTGCATCGGCAACTGATACTCGCCGCGCTCAAGCGCAAGCTGTTCCCGGCGCAAGCCGATGTGGTCCATGCCGTCACCGAGCTGTTGGTCGATCGTGGCGAACGCGCCGCGATCGTCAATGGCGAGATGGGCTGCGGCAAGACGACGGTGGGTATTGCCACCGCCGCCGTGCTCAACGCCGAAGGCTACCGCCGCACCCTGGTGCTCTCGCCACCCCACCTGGTTTACAAGTGGCGGCGCGAGATCCAGGAGACGGTGGCAGGTGCCAAGGTCTGGGTGCTCAACGGCCCGGACACGCTGGTCAAGCTGCTGAAACTGCGCGAGCAGTTGGACGTGCCGGCCCAGGGCCAGGAGTTCTTCGTCCTGGGCCGCGTGCGGATGCGGATGGGGTTCCACTGGAAACCTGTCTTCGTTCGCCGACGCACGCTTCACGGCGACGTGGCGGCGTGCCCGGATTGCGGGCATGTCATCACCGACCTCGACGGCGAGCCGATCAACCCGGCCGAGCTGGAAGCCGAGGAGTTCCGCCGCAAGTGCAGCCACTGCCATGCACCTCTGTGGTCCTTGATCCGTCCCAGAGGCCTGTCCGCCAGCGACCAGTCTTCGACCGTGCTCAAGGCACTGAAGCGTATTCCAACCATTGGCGAAGTGACAGCGCAGAAGCTGATGCAGAAGTTCGGTGACGCCTTCCTCGCGTCGATGCTCGGGGACAACATCCACGAGTTCATCAACCTGATGGATGGCAACGGCGAGCTGGTCTTCTCGGACCGGCAAGCCCATCGCATGGAACGTGCGATGGCCAACATGGAGTTCGGCTTCGGCGAGGGCGGCTACCAGCCGTCCGAGTTCATCAAGAGGCAGCTTCCCCAAGGCACGTTCGACCTGCTCATCGCCGACGAGGCGCACGAGTACAAGAACGGCGGTTCCGCCCAAGGCCAAGCCATGGGGGTGTTGGCGGCCAAGGCGCGCAAGACGCTGCTGCTCACCGGCACGCTGATGGGCGGCTACGGCGACGACCTGTTCCACCTGCTGTTCCGAGCCCTGCCGGGGCGGATGATCGAAGACGGCTACCGGCCGACGAAGAGCGGCAGCATGACGTCGGCAGCGATGGCGTTCATGCGTGATCACGGTGTCTTGAAGGACATCTATTCCGAGAGCACCGGCACGGCGCACAAGACGGCCAAGGGCACCAAGGTATCTGTGCGCACGGTCAAGGCGCCGGGCTTCGGCCCGAAGGGCGTGCTGCGTTGCGTGCTGCCGTTCACGGTCTTTCTCAAGTTGAAGGACATCGGTGGCAACGTGCTTCCGCCCTACGACGAGGAGTTCCGCGAAGTCGCGATGGACACGGCGCAGGCCGCGGCCTACCGCGATCTGGCGGGTCGGCTGACCCAGGAGCTGAAGCAGGCCCTGGCGAAGCGCGACACGACGCTGCTCGGTGTGGTCCTCAACGTTCTGCTGGCCTGGCCAGACACGTGCTTCCGGTCGGAAACCGTGGTGCATCCACGCACGCGCAACACCTTGGCGTTCGTACCGGCTCAGTTCAACGAGTTGGAGGTGATGCCCAAGGAGCGCGAACTGATCGAGATCTGCAAGCGGGAGAAGGCAGAAGGTCGCAAGACCCTGGTCTATTCGGTCTATACCGGCACGCGCGACACCACGTCGCGTTTGAAGGTGCTGCTGGAGCAGGAAGGCTTCAAGGTGGCGGTACTGCGCGCGAGCGTGGATGCCTCCCGCCGCGAGGACTGGATCGCCGAGCAGTTGGATCGTGGCATCGACGTGCTCATCACCAATCCCGAGCTGGTGAAAACCGGCTTGGACCTGCTGGAGTTCCCGACCATCGTGTTCCTCCAGTCGGGCTACAACGTGTATTCGCTGCAACAGGCCGCCCGGCGCTCCTGGCGCATCGGCCAGAAGCAGCCGGTGCGCGTGATCTACCTCGGCTACGCCAACTCCTCGCAAATGACCTGCCTGGGGCTGATGGCCCGGAAGATCATGGTGTCGCAGAGCACGTCGGGCGACGTGCCGGAGTCCGGGCTCGATGTCCTGAATCAGGACGGAGACTCGGTGGAAGTCGCGCTGGCACGACAGTTGGTGTGCTGACCCTCACTGCTTCACTTCAACGGCTCCTCCGGGGGCCGTTCCTTTTTTGGGCCATCCAGACGGTGACATCGATCCGGGAAGTGGAAGACAGGGCCTCATCCACCGCCATGGGCCATGCGGGTCGCCTCGTAGGCCTGCATGTGTGCAAGGCTCACCCTCAGCAGCGGAGCATCCAGTCGAGCTTCATGCGCACGACGCAGCATGTCCCCAATGATGTGCTCATGCTCGGTGGGGCCACCACGTTGCAGATCGCGCAGCATCGATGCGGTGCCGGTGGACCCGCGCTCGGACAACGTCGTGAACATGCGGGCATAGGCGTCCTGCGAGGGGATGTACCCTGAGGCGGCGGCGGTCGCCACGCATTCGCCGAGCATCTGGCGCATCAGCGCTTCGCCATCTTGTGCCTGCACGATTGCGCCAACGGGCGCGCGCATCAGCGTGGTCATGCCGGCATAGGTCGTGAGGAATACGAACTTCTCCCACATCTCCTGCAGGATGTCCTGGCTCAACACCGGTGCGAAACCGCCGCGCTCCATCAATCCATGCAGCGCCTGCGCCGCGTCCTGCTGGCTGTCGGTGCGTGCACCGAGGGCGAGGCGCTGCAGCGTGTTGAGATGCTGGATTTCACCGGCCGGGCCGAGCGCAACACCGATGTGGCACAGGCCGCCCAGAACGCGCTCGGCGCCGAAGCGCGCATCCAGGTGATCCAGATGCCGCACCCCATTGAGCAGCGGAACGATGCATGTCGAGGGGCCGATGGCGGGCGCGATGGCAGCCATCGCGCCCTCAAGATCGTAGGCCTTGCAGGCCACCAGCACGGCATCCACGGACGGCGGTGCCTCGACGACTGTATTCACGGGAACGGTCAGATCACCCAAAGGGCTCTTGACGACGAGCCCGGTCTCGGTGAGTTGGGCGGCGCGTCTCGGCCGGACCAGGAAACGCACGTCCACGCCGGCCGCAGCCAGACGCCCGCCGAAATAGCCTCCGATCCCGCCAGCACCCAGCACCAGAAGACGCATGGCCATGCTCCTGTTTGAAGTTGATAATTTCTACTATAGTAGAAATTCGTTGCGCGATCGATTTCAGCGTCCTCATAACCCCACGCATCCATCCTGACTTGATTGCGGCCCATGCCGAATTCCTCCGCTCCCCAGACCAGCCCGAAAGGCGAGCGCGCCGAAGGGCTCCCGGCCAATCTTCGACGTCTGCGCCTGGAGGCGCAGTTCACCCTCGATCGGCTCGGGGAGTTGTCGGGCGTGAGCCGCGCGATGATCTCCAAGATCGAACGTGGCGCCTCGGTGCCCACTGCCACGGTGCTGGGCAAGCTTGCCGCGGCATTGCAGGTCAGCCTGTCTCAACTCCTGGGGGGATTCCATGCGCGCCAGCCCAGGCTTCATGGCAGGGAGCGCCAGGCGGTCTATCACGACCCCGCTTCCGGCTTCGAACGCCGTTCTCTTTCGCCGCTGTTCGAGGACGGCGCGGTCGATCTGGCCTTCAACGTGTTGCCACCGGGCAAGTCCGTCGAGTTTCCCCCGCACCATGCAGGCGTGGAGGAGTTTCTCGTCGTGCATGAGGGGGCGCTTGCCGTGGTCATCGACGGAAGGCGCTTCGACGTCGCTGCCGGAGATACGTTGTTCTTTCCTTCGGATTGCGTGCATGAGTTCCGCAATGAAGGCGGCGAGCCGGCTGTCTTCTATATCGTGATCAACGATCGGACGCGGCGGTAGGCGGCGAGATCGCCCCGGCACGACCATTCGCCGCGGCATGATCCCGACATGCATCCTGGCGACCGCGTGGTTGCCGGCATTGCTTTCGGCAAATCGGGAGCCGACGGATTCGCTTTGTTTGCTGTGACAAAGGGCCGGCGCGGCGATGGTGATGGCTCGTTGTTTCAGGACACCGATCCATGCGCCCATCCTGCCAGTCCTTCCGTATCGCCGGACGCAGCAACCTGACCCGTTTGCCCGGCTTGCTCCTGGCCGCCATGGCCAGCGGCTGCGCGATGACGAACACCGCGCCATCGGCGCCCGCATCCGAAGTCACCGACATCGCGCCCGAAGCCGTGACGGAGTTCGTGCCGGTGACGCGGTATGGCCGCTACACCCTGGTTGAACTCGCGCCCACAGCGGCCCAGTACGACCTGTTGCTGCAAGTGGTGGATGCGGAGATCCCCGGCACGCTGGGCGCCACCGTCGGGGATGCGCTCCGGCACCTCATCCTGCGTTCCGGCTACCGGCTGTGCGATGAACAGTCCCCCGATCTGCTGGCCTTGCCGCTGCCGGCGGCTCACTACCGGCTCGGCCCGGTCCTGCTGCGCGACGCGCTCTTGACCCTGGCCGGTCCCGCCTGGGATCTGCAGGTCGACGACGGCGAGCGGAAGGTGTGTTTCATCCGTAGCCTTCGGGAGGCCCGGACGCCGCACGAGCCCACACCACCCAAGACCAGCAATCCGGCGGAGACCCCTCCGCTGATCCGGGAGGTTTCGCCATGACCATCCGGGACTCGGCGACTGGCCAGCGCACGACGCTGCTGCGGGTCGCGGCCGCAACCTGGTTGTTGCTCGTCAGCGCGGTGGTGCTGGTGGATCACATGGCCTTGTCCGGGCTGGCTGAACAGACCCAGGCCTTCGCGCCCACCGCGCAGGTGTCCCTGCTCGAATCCCGAGTGGATGGCCTATCGCATCGGGTCGAACAACGCCATACTCAGCCCGCCGCCTTGCCGCAGGCGCGCTACGAGCAGGACACCGCGGCGTTGGACCAGCGGCTGGCGGCGATCGAGCTGGCGCAGGCCCAATACGCCGCCACCGATGCGCTGCACGCATTGGAAACCCGCGTCACGCGACTGGAAGCCCGCCCGGGCTCGCGCCAGCCCAAGCTGCCCGCACCACGGCCATCCCAACCTGTGGCGGCCCAACCCAAGCCTGTTGAGCCTTCATTCCGCCTGATCGGAGTGGAACTGCGTGCGGGAGAACACTTCGTGTCGGTGATGCCTGCCGATGGCACCGGTTTGGCCGATGTCCGCCTGCTGCGCGCCGGAGAGTCGGAGGGTGGCTGGCGACTGGACGGGATCGAGCGCGATGGCGCCGTCTTCCGGCAGGGAGACGAGATCCGCAGGCTGCCCATCCCGCCCCGATAAGGAGGCCCACACCGATGGTCCCGCGCCACTTGACCCCGACGTTGCTGGTTGCATTGCTGGCCGCCTCCGCCATGCAGGCGGCGCTCGCGCAGCCCACCGGCGCAACCACCGCGGCCAGGACGGCGCCGAGCCGTGAAGCTCCTGCGGCCATCGCTCGCAGCGACGAACAGCGGGCGCAGGACTGGGGGCTGCGCACGGATGAATGGACGCGCTATCGCGAGTTGATGCAGGGGCCGCTGGGCGTCTACTCGCCCAGCCTCGACCCGCTCACCGCCCTTGGCATCGAAGCACGTTCCGACGAGGAGCGCCGCCGCTACGCGGAATTGCAGGTTCGGGCCGAAGCCCGGCGGGTCGAGAAGACGCTGGCCTACCAGCGTGCCTACGACGCCGCCTGGCAACGGATCGCGCCGGGCATGGCGAGGGTCAACCTACCCGGGGCCAAGCCGACCGGCGCGGGCACCGCCATCGCATCAGGCACCGACCGAACCGCCATCTTCGTGAAGGACGGCTGTACCGCCTGCGACCAGGCCGTGCAGCGGCTGCAGGCGTCGGGCGTCGAGTTCGATGTCTATGTCGTCGGCAGTCGCGCCGACGACGCGCGCATCCGTGAATGGGCACGCCGGGCCCGTATCGACCCGGCGAAAGTGCGCGCCCGGTACATCACTCTCAACCATGACGGTGGCCGCTGGCTGTCCCTCGGCCTGCAGGGCGAACTGCCCGCCGTCGTGCGCCAGGTCGGCGGCCAATGGCAGCGACAGTAGGCCTCGCGCGTCTCCCGCTCCTGCTGCTGGCTTGCTGGGCACTCGGCCAGGCGAAGGCGGGGGAGGTCCCGCCGCCGGCCTACCAGTTCGCGGCACAGCGCGCGGGCATCCCGGCGGAGGTGCTTTACGCCGTGGCCTTGCAGGAGAGTGGCGCCCAGTACCACGGCCGCCTCGTGCCCTGGCCCTGGACGCTCAACGTGGCCGGGGCATCGCGTCGATTCGCCACCCGTACCGAGGCCTGCGCCGGCCTGCACCAGGCATTGCGTGACGTGCCGCGCACCCGCATCGACGCTGGCCTGGGCCAGATCAATTTGGGCTACCAGCGTCACCGCTACGACCACCCCTGCGAACTGCTCGATCCCTATCGGAACCTGGCGCTGGCCGCGCAGATCCTGCGCGAGCAGCACGCGCCTGGCCAGGACTGGCTGATCACGATCGGCCGCTACCACCGTCCCGCTGGTGGCGCACCCGCTGCGCGCTACCGCCAGAGTGTTGGCCGCCACTTGGCCCGCGTACTGGGCGAGCCAGCGCGGGGCTCGGATACCCGGAGAACCCTGCCATGAAGCCTCGAATCTTCCGTCCGGCTACGCGGTGGCTGATCGGCTTGCTGCCGCTCGTGTCCGTGCCAGCCGCTTTCGCACAATCGCCGCCCTTGATCGTCGTCGAGGATCACGGCGGTGCCTCCGCGCTGCCTTATTACCAGGCCCTGGACCTGCAACCGCGCACCGGAAGCAGGCCATCTCCCAGGATCGAGATGCCACGCCTGCCCGAAGGGCCTTCTGGCGAGGCGGCCATGCTGCCGGTGCGTTCTGCCCATTTGGCCCCTGGCGATGTGGCTCCCCGGGCGATCCAGGCGCCTGGGCTCACTCCGATGTTCCTGGTTGGTGATGACCAGCGCTCCCATGCCTGGCTGCGCCAGCGTGCCCCGGCGCTGCGCGAGCTCGGGGCCGTGGGGTTGGTGGTCCAGGTCGAGTCACCACGGGCACTTGCGTCACTGCGTGCCCTGGCGCCCGGGCTGATGTTGGCGCCGGCGTCCGGGGACGAACTGGCCAGGCGCCTGGGGCTGCGCCACTACCCGGTGCTGGTGACCGCCACCGGCATCGAACAGTGAGGAATGCCCGATGGCCCAGCCGCACGCCGTCGAAGTCCTGCTGCGGCCAGCGGTGGAGCTATACACCGTTGCCGTATGCGCAGGCGCCGCGGTGGTGTGCGTGGTGGCACCGTGGTCGCTCGCGTTGAATCCGGTACTCGGCCTCGGCAGCGCGCTGGCCTTCCTGGCCTTCGGCGCGATTCGCCTGCGCGATGCCTGGGCGATCCTGCGCTATCGCCGCAACATCCGCCGCCTGCCGCGCTACGTGATGACCAGCCACGACGTGCCGGTGAGTCAGCAACGGCTGTTCGTCGGCCGCGGCTTTCGCTGGGAGCAGCGACACACGCACCGGCTGATGCAGACCTACCGGCCGGAGTTCCGCCGCTATGTCGAGCCGACCGCGATCTACCGGGCCGCCCGGGGGCTGGAGGAGCGGCTTGAGTTCGCGCCGTTTCCCGTCTCGAAGCTGGCGCGCGCGTTGGCCTGGGACAGCCCGCTCAACCCGGCGCGGCCGCTGCCGCCGGTCGGCGGAATGCCGCGCCTGCATGGCATCGAACCGCACGAGGTCGACGTCACCCTGCCGCTGGGCGAGCGCGTCGGCCACACCCTGGTGCTGGGCACCACGCGCGTGGGCAAGACGCGGCTGGCCGAGTTGTTCATCACGCAAGACATCCGCCGCAAGGTCCGCGGCGAGCACGAGGTGGTGATCGTCTTCGACCCCAAGGGCGATGCCGACCTGTTGAAGCGCATGTACGTCGAGGCCAAGCGTGCCGGGCGCGAAGGCGAGTTCTACGTCTTCCATCTGGGCTGGCCGGACATCTCGGCGCGCTACAACGCCGTCGGCCGGTTCGGGCGGATCTCCGAAGTGGCCACGCGCATCGCCGGACAGCTCTCGGGCGAAGGCAACAGCGCCGCGTTCCGCGAATTCGCCTGGCGCTTCGTCAACATCATCGCGCGTGCCTTGGTGGAGCTGGGGCAGCGGCCGGACTACCTGCTGATCCAGCGACACGTCATCAACATCGACGCGCTGTTCATCGAGTACGCCCAGCACTACTTCGCCAAGAACGAGCCGAAGGCCTGGGAGGTCATCGTCCAGCTCGAAGCGAAGCTGAACGACAAGAACATCCCGCGCAACATGATCGGGCGCGAGAAGCGCGTGGTGGCCCTCGAACAGTACCTGTCCCAAGTGCGCATCTATGACCCGGTGCTCGACGGCCTGCGCAGCGCCGTGCGCTACGACCGGACGTACTTCGACAAGATCGTCGCTTCGCTGCTGCCGCTGCTGGAGAAGCTCACCACCGGCAAGATCGCGCAACTGCTCGCACCGAACTATTCCGACCTGTCCGACCCGCGGCCAATCTTCGACTGGATGCAGGTCATCCGCAAACGCGCGGTGGTCTACGTGGGGCTGGATGCGCTGTCCGACGCCGAAGTCGCGGCGGCGGTGGGCAACTCGATGTTCAGCGATCTGGTCTCGGTCGCCGGCCACATCTACAAGTTCGGCATCGACGACGGGCTACCCGGCGCCGCGGCGGGCACCAAGATTCCGATCAACGTCCATGCAGACGAATTCAATGAACTCATGGGCGACGAGTTCATTCCGATGGTCAACAAGGGCGGCGGTGCCGGCGTGCAGGTGACGGCCTACACGCAGACCTTGAGCGACATCGAGGCGCGCATCGGCAATCGTGCCAAGGCCGGCCAGGTCATCGGCAACTTCAACAACCTGTTCATGCTGCGGGTGCGCGAGACCGCCACCGCCGAACTGCTGACACGACAACTGCCGAAGGTGGAGGTCTACACCACCACGCTGGTCAGCGGTGCCACCGACAGCTCCGACATCCACGGCCCGACCGACTTCACCAGCAACGCGCAGGACCGCATCAGCACGTCGAGCGTGCCGCTCATCGAGCCCGCGCACGTGGTCGGCCTGCCCAAGGGGCAGTGCTTCGCCCTCATCGAAGGCGGCAACCTATGGAAGATCCGCATGCCGTTGCCGGCGCCCGATCCGGACGAGGCCATGCCCCGGGACCTGCAACAACTGGCTGGCTACATGCGCCAGCACTACGCCGAGGCGGGCGAATGGTGGGAGGGCAACGGGCAGCCCCCGTTGCACGACGACGACGCGTTGCCAGCGAATCTGGCCGAGGAAGTGCAAGAAGGCACGCCGGATGAAGAGGCCCCATCGTGAAAGAGCCCGCCGCGACCGCCGAGCGACAGCAGGCACGCCAGCGCGGCCTGGTCGCCAGCGTGGTCACGCTGCCATGGCGCCTGTTCGGCGTACTGGTCGCCTCGCTGCTGCTGTCCATCGTCATCGAATGCGTCGGCATGCACCTGTTCTGGCCCGACCAGGGCTGGCGCCACGCGCAGGGCATGCTCGACTACGAACTGAACCAGCTCTCCACCCATTTCACCCGGAGCGCCGTTGTGCAGGAGCCGGGACGCACCGTGCGCTGGCTGGTGGAGAGCACCTACGAGTGGGTTTTCGTGAAGACGGGCTTGTTGGACTGGATGCGCGACGCCTCGGCGCAGGCTAGCGCACCTAGCCGAGGCGTGCACCGGGACTTCCGCTATTACCTAGCCCAGGTCTATGTCTGGACCGAGCGCTATCTGATTGCCGCCGGCTTCACCGTCCTGACATTCATCGTCCGCCTGCTGGTCTTGGTGCTCACGCTGCCGCTGTTCCTGCTCGCGGCCTTCGTCGGCCTGGTCGATGGACTGGTTCGCCGCGACATCCGCAAGTTCGGCGCGGGGCGGGAATCGGGCTTCGTCTACCACCGGGCGAAGGCGGCCTTGATGCCGCTGGCGGTGTTGCCGTGGGTGACCTACCTGGCGTTACCGGTGTCATTGCACCCTTTGATGATTCTGCTGCCCAGCGCGGCAATGCTCGGGGTGGCAATGAACATAGCGGTCAGTAGCTTCAAGAAGTACCTGTAGAAAAGACGCTGTGCGGCCGTACGCATGAATCAGCTAGACACCTCTCTGCACAAACAACGTCAGCATGTGTGCGAGAAACTCCGCGCTAGGAAACCTTCTTCTGCCTGTCTCGCAGAGACACGGCCCAGTCTTTCAAAGCCTGGATGTCCTGAAAGAGATCAGTAGGTGGTGGTGGCGCGGCATTCCTGCCGCTGGACGGATCGTGTGCGTCAACAATGTCGCAGCACTTCTTGAATCCCGCGGCGAAAGCATCGCAGTCAGCCTCGGTGAGCGTACTGACCTTCTTCAGGTCCTTGGCATTGATGTAGTCCCTGTGGCGTTGAATAACGCGGACGAAAGCAATGTCCTCCAGGCCGCGCTCCCATGTGGCGCGCAGCGCGTTGTAGAGCTTTGCGACCTCGACCGCGTACTCATCTTCCTGGTTGTTGTCATGCAGCAGCTTTGCCGCACGCGCCGCCTTCTCCAGCTTGTCGATGCGATCTTCGACGCTCTGGGCCTTCCAGGGCAGGCCGTCGGCCACCATACCGGCTCCCGCGGCGCCACGACTGAGCGTCGTGAGCCGCACTGCCCGCCCGGTCTTCGTCGCGTGGTCATTCAGATCGTTCACAAACACCAGATCGTGCGTGAAGACGATGACCTGACGGTTCTCCGCTTCTTCCACGAGACGCTTGGCCACCTGCCCACGCCAGCGATGGTCCAACGAGGACACCGGGTCATCGAAGACCAGAGCAGAGCGGTGCATCGCGGTGGCAAGCTCGGTCATGAAGGCGGCCAGCGCCACGCAGGTCTTTTCCCCTTCGCTCAGGATTTCGTGGACCTTGGCATCCGGCTTGGCGAAGAGGCGCACCTGATACTGCGGTGAGCCGTACTTGCCGCCGGAGCGCACGATTTCGACGCGAACCTTCGAGGCCGCAAGCCTGACAATCTCTTCCTGAAATCTGTCGCGCAGCCGAGGCGTAATCACGGTGTCGGCAATGTCATTGCCCATCTTGGTGATGGTGTTCGTCGCCGTATCGCCCGCACACTCGGTCAGAAACCGGATGGTCTTCAGCCGCTGGATTTCGTCAGTGACGACTTGCAGCATGCCGGCGAGCAGCGCGCGGTCGCTCAGCTCGGCGAAATCGGCTTCGAGCTTCTTGCGTTCGTCCGCGTCAGCGGACTTGCGCAGTTCGGCGGCGTAGTTGCGGATCGTGGTCTGAAGCTGGCTGAGATCAGGCAGCGGCGACTGTGGAACGGGCGGAAGCTGTACCTCGCCGTTTCCGCCCAAGGCTTTGAGCAGAACGTGGCGCCGCAGCCGGGCTGCGGCGATGAAGCGGCGCGTCTGCTGCTGCAGCGCCTCATTCTGGAGGCCCAGCTCATCAAGACTGGCCTTCACCGCCCGCGTGCCGATTGCTCCGGCAGCTATGGTCTGACGTGCGGTCTGAGCTGCCTTCTCTGCCTCGCGTGCCAGCTGTTCCGTGTCCTTCTGGATGAAGTCCTCGAAGCGTGCCATTCGTGCACGTGCCTCAGCTTCCAATGGCTGCTGGCAAAGCATGCAATGCGCGTCTTCGGCCGACGGCGGAAACGGCTGTCCGGGGTATGCGATCTCCGTTGAGTAGCGTCGGGCGGAATCCCAAAGCACCCGCCATGTCTCGCCGCCGACCCCGGCAAGGGGTTCGCCCGTGAAGGCCTTCTCCGCGGCAAGACGTGCAGCGTCCCGTTTCGACTGTGCGTCCTTGGCGAGGGCAGCGGCTGCCAGCAGCTCCTCATCGGTGGTTCTGGCTGCAACGCTGTTCACCACGGTAATCAGCCGCATGACGTTGTCGGCTTTGACGGTCTGTTCCGCCGCTGCCTTGGTCGGATTCTTCGACAGGTCTTCCCGCAGACGCTCAAGACGGGCGCTTTCGTCTGCCGAGAGCGCCGCCAGGGCTTCAATCTTCTTTGCGTCTGTGTTGGCGTTCAGCGCGGCAAGCGCCTTCCCCACGGCCGTGGTGGCCTTCCAGGTCGGCGCCGCAAAGATCGGATTGCGGGCCTTCTCAAGCTGCTTCTGTTCAGCTGCGAGAGCATCCTTCACCGCCTGACAGGCTGCAGCAAGCTCATCCGGTACGTCCAGACCAAAGGGCCGGAATGCAACTTCGTTCTTCTCGCGGATATGCACTGAGGCGCAGTCGCTATCGAACACGCTCACTGCAGACAGCGTTGCATGCGGATTTGTGCCGTTCTGCCACTGTTCGACCGGCTGCGGCACACCGCCGACCGCGTACGCGATGTTCGCGCCGACGTGCTTCGGGGGCTGATCGGCATACACATTGGGTTCGATTTTTCCGGCATGCCTTGCACGACATGCACGCTTCAGGATGCGTGCGTAGCCGGACTTGCCCGCACCGTTGTCGCCGTAGATGATCGTAATTCCATTCGGCTCGAAGCCGAGGGTCTGGCCGGCGGCAAGGTTGTTCACGCCGGTCACGTCGGCGATCGACAGAAGCGATACCGCAGCGGTCTGACCGGGGTTGGCCGGGAGGTGGGCCTTCTCCAGCGGTACCGCTTTCAGCGCGCCTACGGGTGCACCTTTGCCCTGTTTGCAAAGGTCCACGAGTTCGCCGATATCGGCGTCCGTCAGACGGCCGTTTGCGATGATGCGGCGCAGGGCGTCACGCTGCCAGAGTGGACGATCCTTTGACCAGTCCAGAATCGTTTCCAGGACGGTCTTCTGCTGTGCGGCGGGTTTCTGCATTTCTTGTTCCTCTTCCCTGCCGGTTCATCATGCCCGCGAAGCGGCAAATCTCCGCCTCCTGGGTGCCGCGCCGGAATCGCTTTTGCTTACCGAACTTGATCGAGGGCAACTCAATTACGCCTTGACCTCAAAGCGCAGGTAATCCGCGAGCCGTTTCGACTCGCTGACTTCGTCATGGGGCACCAGCAGGTACTTCCAGGGCTTGGTGCCTACGCTCGCCGCATGATCGGAAGCGTGCTTGCACCAGCGCATGGCGGCTGCGGCCTTGGCCTGCACCTCCTGCGTGTTGATGTCGGCGCGCGCCTTCGTCTCTACCATGAGGATGGTCGCGTCCGTCTCGGCCACGAAGTCGGGGATGTACTCCGGCTGCTCAGTGCCAAGCTTGTAGTAGATCTGGAACTGCCCCTTCGCAGGCTTGAACCACTTCGTCGCGTCGCGCTCCAGGATGATGGCGAAGCGCCGTTCGGTATCCGAGTCGAACTTCTGCAGCGGGTACAGGCAACGCGCGAAGCCGCCGAATAGCATCTGCTTGATGCGACTGGTCTCAGTCACGGTCTCCCGGAAGTGGTGAGCCGTTTGGCCCGCCGTGGCAGTGTAGTTGCACGGCTTGAGTTCGGTGAAGCCGCGACTGACCTGCACCTCGTACTCCGTCGCCTCTTCCCAGAAGTGGGCCATCATCTGCGCGTGGATTTCGTGCGCGATCAGGCGGCGGTCACGATCGAGGACGCTGATGGCTTCGTCCTCGGACAGGTAGCCGCGCAGGTGTTGCACCATCTGGCCCGCGAGGTCGTAGAGCAGATCGGCGTGGGTGAAGTAGTCGATGTCGTCGAAGTCCACCAGCGCGTGGACGATGTAGTCCTCCGGGCGCAGCTCCTTGAGCCCAACTTCGGCGGCCAGGGTATCCTGCTCGTTGGTGCGCAGGTTATGGATGACGATCTCGCGCTCACCCGGCTGGAGATGGAGCTGGCTCACATCCAGCTTGAAGGCGTGGAAGCCGGTCGTGACCTCGCCAGTCGGCACCACTGCGATGCGCGGGATGTCGATGGTCTGCTGCACCACGATTTCGGTGGTCTTCGCCACCACGGCGGACAAGTCAAGTGCAGGGACTGATTCATCCACGCCCGCGAGCAATTCGCCTTGCAGCGGCTTCAACCGCTCCGCCACCTCCGCGAGGATTTCCTTCTGCACTTCGGGTCTCAGCAGCGCGCTGCTGGTGGGCACTAGATCGCGCTTGACCTCGTACTTGCCGATGACGTCCATGACCACACGCGCGGCCTGCTTCTCCGCCTCCGTGGTGAACACCGGCTTGGGCGCGGGGACTTCCGCTCCACTTTCGACGGATGAAACCCCTGTAACCAAGACCGGTGCCTCCGTCAGACCGAGACGCGCCGTCGCTCCGGACTCGACCTGCACGCTGACCTTCTTGTCGTCGGCGCTCGGCGCATCGAGGATGACCTGCTTCAGGCGAATCGGCGAGTCGCCGCGGTTGGCCTCGTCGATGATCTCCTGGAACTTGTCGTGCGCGACGATGTTCAAGCGATCCACCGCCGCGACGCCCGTGCGTTTGCCGTAGGGCAGTCGCAGGCCGCGCCCGATGGACTGCTCGATCAGCGTGCGGGCATTAGCCGCGCGCAGCGGAACGATCGTATAGAGATTGGTTACGTCCCAGCCTTCCTTGAGCATGTTGACGTGAATCACGATCTCGGTCGGCTCGTCCACGCTCTCCACGGCCAACAGGCGCGTGATCATCTCTTCTTCTTCCGCGCCAGTACGGCTGGAATCCACCTGGATCACCTTGCCTTGGTAGCGCCCCTCGTAGAAGGCTTCTGACTCCAGAAGCGCCAAGAGTTGCCCCGCGTGCGTGGTATCGCGCGCGATGACGAGCATGAAAGGCTTGACCGGCTTGACGCCGTTCTCGCGGGCATAGGTGAGCAACTCGACTTTGGTCGTCTCGTGCAGGCGCACACCGTCTTCCAGTTTCGTCTTCTCGATCTCCTCGGGCGTGTGCGCCTTGGCGTCGAAGTTGCGCTGGGTCACCACGGCAGGCTCCTTGACGAAGCCATCCTCCATCGCCCGCGCCAGCGGGTAGTCCATCACCACGTTCTTGAACGGCACCGGCCCGCGGCTGGACTCGACGAACGGCGTCGCCGTCACTTCCAGACCGAATAGCGGCTGGAGTTCGTTGATGGCGCGCACGCCGGCGCTGGCCCGGTAGCGGTGCGACTCGTCCATCAGCAGCACCAGGTCAGACAGACTAGCCAGATGGTTGAAGTAGCTGTCGCCCAGCACTTCCTTCATCCGCTTGATGCGCGGCTCCTTGCCGCCGCGCACCTCGGAGTTGATCTTGGAGATGTTGAAGATGTTGATGCGCACGTCGTGAGCGAAGCCCATCGACTGCTCATCCACCGCCGCGCCGGTCTGGTCGTAGTTGTCGCCGGTGATGATCAAAGGGGGCTGCTGCGCGAATTCGGCGATCCCCTTGAACACGTACTTTGGCGTGTTGCGCGTGAAGTCCGTGATGAGCTTGTTGTAGATCGTGAGGTTGGGCGCGAGCACGAAGAAATTGTTGATGCCATGCGCCAGATGCAGGTAGGCGATAAACGCGCCCATCAGGCGGGTTTTGCCCACGCCCGTGGCCAGCGCAAAGCACAGCGAGGGGAAATCGCGCTCGAAGTCCTCCAGCGTAGGGAACTCCG
Organism: Methyloparacoccus sp. NF-16; assembly: GCF_056880625.1. NCBI lineage: Bacteria > Pseudomonadati > Pseudomonadota > Gammaproteobacteria > Methylococcales > Methylococcaceae > Methyloparacoccus > Methyloparacoccus sp. NF-16. The sequence continues at coordinate 2,346,436 of NZ_CP174130.1, forward strand.
CCTTCAGCGTGGAAAGAATGGCCGCGACATCCCGATCGTGGCTCAACAGCTCGGGCGCGACCCCAACGGCATGCGCCAGCCGCTTCAGCGACTCCTCCTGAGGTGGCCGCAGCGACAGGCGACCGGTCACGGCGTGCAGAACGCGGCTGTTCATCATTCATCCTCCCCAAACAACGCGCCCTGGCCCACATCCGCAGCCGGCGCCTTTTTGCTTTTTTTTCTGCTTGCTTCAGCCTGTGCCAAAGGCTCAACGGGATCAGGCTTGGCCATCGGCAGGTTCGCCACGTTCAGGCTGTAGTCGTCGCGCCCCCATTCGCAACGGGACAGCACCATCTTCGGAATCTTCTTCAGCGTCAGGTTCGGCCAGCGCTCCGCCGCTTTGGCAGCCGTGATTCCGTGGAAAGCGGCGCAACACACCAGCAGGCTCCGTTCCGGGCCGACTTCATCGGCCAGCGCCTGCAACTGCTCGGCGGATAGGTTCTGCGTGGTGACGTAGATGAAATCGCGCTCGCTGGAGTGGCCGTGCTGCCACCAGTGCATTTCCGACGGCGCGTAGTTGAAGCCTTCCAGCTTGGCCAACGCCTCGGCAAGCATCGCCGCGTTGTACTCGGGGTTGATAACCGGATTGCCCCAGCGGTCGTTGATGATTAGCGTAGGGGCGAGCCGGTAGTAACGGAAGCCACCGCCACCTGCCCAATCAACGTCATCAGTAATACCGCCAGGATCGTCACCGTCGATGACCTTTACGAGCCGTGGGATAACGTGAGTGTGACAGTGCTCCCCCAACTCGACCATGATCCAGCGACGCCCCATCTTGTGGGCCACTACGCCGGTAGTTCCCGATCCCGCGAACGAATCAAGAACTATGTCACCCTCCTTGCTGGCGATGTGAAGAATCCGCTGGAGCAAAGCCTCAGGCTTAGGCGTAGCAAATGGAGTAGCAAAGAGCACTTTCTGCTCGGTCATTGCGGACTGCGTGCTGCCCGCTTCGCTTGCAGGCCAAATGGTTCGAGGGACAACCGGCTCCGCATCCTCAAGAAACATCTTGAGCCGTGGCACCTTCGACTTCCCATCTTTCCCCCAGTACAAGAGATTTTTCTTCTCGTTCTCTGCGTGGGTGTCCTTCCCATATCGCCACGTAAGAGTTTCAGGCGGGAACACCTGTTCACCCGTATTGGGGTTGACGATTGGGTAGTAAAGATTCGGGCGCTCCTCCCTAGTCTTGTTGCCCGTGTATGTGACTGAATTCCACGGACCCCGGGAGTCGTTGTCTGGGTTCTTGTAGTAGGAGTTTTGACCTTCAGTGCGCGGAAGCCGATTTGGCTTCCACAGCGGCTTGTTCTTTGCGTAGACCAGAACAAAGTCATGGTCAGAGCTGAAATACTTTGCATCGTTGGCGGGCGAAACTCGCTTCGCCCACACGATGCTCGAAACAAAATTGGAGCGGCCGAACACTTCGTCGCACAACACCTTCAAGTAGAAGGCTTCGTTGTCATCGATGGTTATCCAGAGAGATCCTTCGTCAGAAAGAAGGCGCTTGATGAGTTCCAGCCGGTCTCGCATCAGGCCGAGCCATATCGAATGCTCAAGTCCGTCGTCGTATTGCGCGAAGGCGCTCCCGGTGTTGTACGGCGGATCGATGAAAACGCACTTAACTTCTCCCGAGAACTCGTTCTCCAGCGCCTTTAGAGCCAAAAGGTTGTCGCCGAAGATCAGGCGGTTGTCGAAGATGTCGCCATCCGTCACGCGATGCTTGGCGTGATACGAATTCTCTGGATCTTCCAGCAGGATGCGCGGCTCCAGCTTGGGCCGCTTCTCCTTCCCGATCCAGGTAAGTTCTAGTTTTTGTTTGCTCATGACATCGCTCTCATAGTTGTGGCGCGCGATTCGACAAGTAGTCGATCAGGCGCTTGCGCGGATACGCGTCCGCTGCATTCTGAATATTGCGTAGTGGCGCTATGGCCGGATCGGCACCCAGCGCGAAATGTGCTTCCATCAGGTCGGCCAGGAAGGCGGCGACGTTGCCCTGGTTGCGGAAGTAAGCCAGCGGCCCCTCAAGAATGAGTCGTTGTTGGCCGAGGTCGAACGTTTGCTGCCGAAGCTGATCGAGCGGCTGACTGATCAGCGCGGGAATGGTCGCGGGGTCAATGACGGCCGCCCGGCCAATGCGGCTACGTAGGCGCTTCATCATCACCGCCGTAATGACGTGAATGCCGTGCCGATAAATCAGGCGTTCTTGGCTGCGCGCCGCAGCGTTCTGCTCATATCCGACAACAAGGGTACGGATGGCACGCTGGCAATGCACCGCGTTGACCAGCGCCACTCCGCTCACCTCGGACGCAAACAGATCCCGGTATTCGGCAGTCTCGGGATTAGCCAGCCGGCCGGGCTCACTTTTCAGCCACACGGCATAACGTGCATCGTTCTGCAGTGAGGCCAGGGCCCTCAACGCTTCTTCCAAGGTAATGATCTTGGTACCGGTTCCTGCTGCTTCGGGACGGTAACGGTAGTCGAAGCCGAGGTGGGCGATTTCCTGTCGCAGTCGTTCCTGGGTCTCATCGAGCGCAGCGAAGCTGGCGAGCTGTACCGGGTTCTGGTGATTGCGCGCCTTGGTGACAAGTTTGCCGAATGGCCTGTCTGCCGGGGCCTTGATCAAGGTGAGCATTACCTTGGCGCCATTGATGTCACTGTTCGGATATCGAGTCACAAACTCGGCAGCAGAAGCGACCGTCTGCGCGCCATTGATGATGGATAGGCCACGCACTATCAACTTCTTGGCATCATTCCTGTTGCCCTTCGGATCAATCTGGTCGCAGACGGCAGTGACGCCATTGTTGAGATAAAAGAAGCTGCCGGGTTCGTCTCGTAGCGTTGCATGGATGGCCTGATTCACATCGGTTTTGCTGCCGAGGAAGTAGCGAATATTCCGCTCGTACAGTGCCTTTCCCTCTTTGTTATGCAAATCGACCAGATCATTCAGTCGTGCGATGCCAAAGTAAGCCTCACGTGGCTCCTCGATATTTCTACACTTGTGCAAGGTGATCGCGGCATTAACAGGCTTATAGGCCTGTTCAGCGAGCAAGTCGCGGGTGACCTCAACTGCTGTGTAGTAAATCACCTCTCTATCGAGCCGCTCTTCGTCGAGGTCATCGTCATTCAGCAGCTCTTGTAGTACATCGAGGGCCGACTGCGATACGCCATCTCCGGTATAGGGCACGATCAGCCTAATGCGACTGCATGTATCGAGCGCACTTTCGATTTCAACCTGACGGTTTTGGACGTTCGCGTTGAACCTGTCGAAGGCCTGCTTCAGAAGCAGGCGGATGCCGCTACAGAAGGCCTGCGCATCCACCTGCTTGAACTGCTCGGATGCCTTGAGCTTGGCTTGCACAAGGTAGAGCGTTTCAGTTGGAGCATGGTAGTAAATTGCATCCAGGCCCTTGTCGTTGAAATCGTCAACCACGGCAGTGGCGGACGCTTGTGGTGTGATGTCTAACAGCTTGTGTAGAGCAAAAGCGCTGAATGCTCGCGATAGCTGTTTGATCTGCTGCTGGTCGGCCGGCTTGTTGGTTTCCAACAATGGGGGCAGAAAAGGCACAAAGCGGGTGGCCAGCACCTTTTTCAGAATTTCCATGAACTGAGATTCGAGCGCTGCCATCAGCCCATCCCTCCAATACGAGCGCGCGCGCGCGCCTGAGCACGGGCCTGTAACTTGGCCTGTACTTGCGCATAAAGCTGGGCGTTGGCCTGCTCCCTATCGGCCAGCACCACAGCCAAGGCGTACGGTTCTGCTTCGGCTCGATGCTCATCGTGTGACCACGCACTGTCTTGCCGGGTAACCACGACAAACACTTTGTCGCCCCGCACAGGTACTTGCCTGAACTCCCAACGGGAGACTTGCAACGTGCCATTTTTGCGCGTCTCGTTGGATAGCCAGCGGCCATTGCCGTGCTCCCCCATACCTTCTTCCCGGTTGCGCTGGAAGGCACGAGTCACGTCCTCCAGGCTGTCGGCTACCACGAGGTTGAACCAGAGTTTCGTGCGGCGGTAATCCAACCGGGTCGTACGCACATCGGGACTGTAGGCCAGGGCCACCGTAATTTCGCGGGTACGGCGCCCGTTGGCCCAGAAGCTGTCCGGCACAGGCAGCTCGAAGAAGTGATGCTTGTCGTTGTCGATGCGTTCTTCCGCCAGCAAGGTCACCGTGTGATCGAGCGAGCGGTAGAGTGCTGCATCATCCACCCGGCCGTAACCAATGAGTTGCAGGAGCCGGTCACGTCCTTCTGACCTGTCCCCTGGGCCAAGCAAGGTTTCGCAAGCCTCAGGCCAACGCGCGTGCGCGCCGATCAATGCGCGCAGCAGGTTCGGTGAGGCGTCTGGAAGGGCGGCCAGCAGGCATGCGGCCTTGTGGGCCACCAACGGCGCGGCGTAGCTGGTGCCGATGTCTTCCGAGAAAGGTGATCCTGTGGCAAATCCGCCATTGAGCGACAAGACTCCAAGCCCCTTTCTTGGGTCGTGAGGTATTGCGCCATTACGCAGCAAGGCGAAGTTGCCAGCATGTTCGACCACATCCGGCTTGACGGCACCATTGATGGATGGCCCGCGCCGTGTCAACGGAAAGGGCTGGTGTGCCCGCGCCAGGATGTGATCTTCGATGGCGTCAGGATATCTCTGCGCATCGCGCGTAGCCTCGAACAGGCTGATGCCTCCAACCGTGAGGGCGTTGAGCGCAGTGGCAGGGTCCAGAAGCCGTGCATGCTTTTCAAACAAGTAGCTGGGGTATTGCTCGCGGGCGTCCTGCGGCAGCTGATAGGGCTGCAAATTACCCGTTGGCACCACGAACAACACGCCCAGCTCGCGCGTAAGACGATCAAGGGTATAGGCCAGCCCGCGGACATGCCGACCGTCGTACACCTTATTCAGGTCGCCATAGCTGAGATTGAACACCTTGCAACCGTACTGCCCGTGCAGGTCGCGCACGGCTTCCTCGACCGCCTTCTCGACAAACTCGGTCTGATCCTGTCCGTCGTGTTCGAATACTTTGCCGGAGAACAAGCGGAGCTGCGGGACGAATTGGCGCTGCTGGATGGCGTTATGGACATCGCCGTACAACGCAAGCCCACCGACGAAGGTGCCATGCCACGGCTCGGCATCATTGGCGCTGCGATGAGGCTTCAGATAACCTTGAGCATCGCCGGCCGCTGCGGCAAGCAGAGGGTGGCCCGAGGTCAAGCCGGAGTCGAGAACAGCAATCGCAGGCGCATCGGCAGGCGGTGGATCAACTACCGGAAACTGGTTGATGTCTGTCATCAACAGCTGAACGGAAACGCCCAGCCGAGGTGGAAGATCCACCGTGCGGACGTCCCGATGGCGCAAAAGCTGATCTGCTTGATTCTGATCGCAGCGCACGCGCAGCTTTACCAAGGATGGCAGCTTGAGCTCGTCCAACTTCTTGATGCCGAGTTCCTGCAACAGGTCTACGAAGGCACGGACCATGGCCTGGCGCTTGTCCTGTCGCTCCTGGGGCCATAGTTCGACATCGAGCGTGAATGGCGTTTCTTCGGGGAAGCCCTGTTCACGGAGAGCGTTGCCAGTGCGATCTTCCGGTGTCCAGTGATCGAAGTCCTCGATGGCATACAGCAGATCCTTACGTGTAACGTTACCGTCACGCGCCAACGTTGCCAAACGCCGTTCGAATTCGTCCAAACCTTCATCAGTGGCGAAGGCCAAAACAACAGTTTTTTCTTCCTGGCTGACGATTTCCACACCGGGAATAGCCTGGAAAGAGTCCGGAGGTAGGCTTTCTCCATGACGCAGCTGAATCTTTATCAGCTTGCGATCATCGTAGCCGCCAATGTCGGCCTGATCCGGGTCAGTGATACGCCCCCTTGCAGCCTGGAATTTTGTGCCAAGCGCCGCGCCGTAAGCACGTGGGTCTTGTGGTGTAAAACCGCCCCCGCCCCTCCGCGGGTGGCGAAGATTGATCGGTTCTTCACGATCTAGACGCAGGTGCTCATAGGCCATCTTCTCCCCTCCATGCCTTAACTCTTGTAGCGATACTCTCTGGCAAGTGCGTTATCGATATGACTCTTCTCCAAAAACTCCCGCCCAGACAGGATCATTTCCTTAACGGCCCGCCGCAGTACACGCTCGATATCGGCGTGCGACATCCCCTTGAACACGGATGCCACCTGGCCATCGTCGGGCTCGAAATTGCGGCGGACACCGGAGAGTTTCAGAGCTAACAAGCGTTTGATCTGCTCCAGATTCGGCATCTCGAAGCGCACAACCTCATCGAAGCGTCGCCAAACCGCCTTGTCCAATAAGGTTTCGTAGTTGGTGGTGGCGATCAGGATGCTCTCGCCTCGATAACCGTCCATCATCTGCAAGACGGCATTTACGGAGCGTTTGAGCTCACCATGATCGGCGCTGTCGCCACGATCCTTGGTCAGGGCGTCGAATTCATCGAACAATGCGACCACGGGATGCGTTGCGACGTAATCGAACACTTTTCGCAAATTGGCAGCCGTCTCCCCCAGAAACGACGATATGATCGAGTCCAGCCGAACGAGGACGAGTGGCATGGACAGGGAATGCGCGATGACTTCTGCGGCCAGCGTCTTGCCGCAGCCGGGAGGCCCGCAAAACAACAGCTTCTGCGCGGGTTGCAGGCCATAGGATCGGAGCACGTCCGCCCGGTTGTGCTCCATCAGGATTTCATCGAGTGCCGACTGCGAAGCATCCGAGAGAATGATGTCTTTCTCCTCTCGAATCACGGCACGCTCTTCTAGTAGCGCAAGCCCGTTGTCTTTATTTGTCGGCACGCTGGGCAAACTTTGCAGCTTCCGCGCATTCTTCCCGAAGTTTGCCTGATCGCCGTAAAGCAAGCGCTCAAGGTCATTTGCGAGCAGATGATGGTTCTTCTCGCGCTCCTCTTTGATCACTGCCTCGGACGCCGCGCGAAAGCCCGAAGCATCGCCTTGCGTTCCCGATTTGATGAGTTGCCGCAGTAATTTTCCGCTAGCCATATCTCGCTCTCCTCAATTCTTGGCACGTTTCAACCGCGGCCTGGTCATGCGCAGGTCTAAGGGTGCTACTTGATTAGTCATTACATGTTGCGTCCCGCGAGATTATATTCCTTTAAGGAGTTATGCTTTGTTTGAGGCTCGAAGCATTCTTCGGGAGGTGTTTGGTTGTGACGTACAGGGGAAAACCGCATGAACATCCGTCTTCATCAGCAGGCTCGTACGACACCTGCGATTCGTCGGGAGATTCAATCTTCCTCTCTGAGTGAACGGGCGCTGGCCCGCCTTTACAACACCACCCGCTCGACCATCCGCAAGTGGAGGAAACGTGACGACGTGGCGGACGCATCGCACCGTCCTCACCAGCTGCAAACCACTTTGACACTGGCCCAGGAAAGCATTGTGGTGTATCTGAGAACCGCCTTGCAGTTGCCTCTGGATGATTTGTTGACAGTGACGCGAGAGTTCCTCAATCCAGCGGTGTCCCGCTCCGGCCTGGACCGGTGTTTACGTCGTCATGGTGTGTCCAACCTGAAGGCCCTGCAACCCCGGGCATCGCGACCTGTCGTAAAACCGTTCAAGGCCTACGAACCGGGCTTTGTGCACATCGATGTCAAATACCTGCCGGCCATTGAGGGTGACCCTCGACGCTATCTCTTCGTTGCCATTGATCGGGCGACGCGCTGGGTCTTCATTGCGGTGAAGAAAGACCGCACCGCACTGTCAGCCAAAGCCTTCTTGAAAGCCTTGATTCAGGCCGCACCCTTCCGTATTCAGAAATGCCTGACCGACAATGGCTCCGAATTCACCGATCGCTGTCTGCGCCGCGAACAGGGCCCCTCAGGGGAGCACACCTTTGATCGCGCCTGCGCCGAACAGGACATCGAGCATCGCCTGATACCGCCACGCCACCCCCAAACCAACGGCATGGTCGAGCGCTTCAATGGCAGGATTGCCGAGGTACTGCAAACCCACCATTTCGAATCCACAGAGGACCTCGAAGCCACATTGCATCGATACACGCACCTTTACAACCACCACATCCCGCAAAAAGCCTTGAACCATCGATCACCGGTGCAGAGCATGAAAGAATGGCAGTCTTCACACCCTCATCTCTTTCGAAAAAAGGTTTATCAGCTCACGGGACTCGACAATTACACCAGCTCCCACTCGACAGTGAACAGCGTGCGCTCCTCGACCTGCTGTTGGAGTTGCACTTCAAGCTGGCTGATCAAGTCATTGCGCTGCGCTTCGACTTCGTCCTGCCGGGCAAACAACTCGCGGCGCAGCTTGCTGCGCTTGGCTTCCAGTTCCCGCTGCTTCTTCTGCCATGACAGCTTTTCTTCCAGCGTCGGCGAGGTCGCGGCGGTTCGGCGCACCTCCTTGATCTCGCGGTCGATCTCCTTGATCTCCTGCTCCAGACCGAGCTTCAGGTCGTCCGCCCAGGCATCCAGCTTCTGGACTTCCTGCTCGAAGTAGCCGAGGTTGCGCTGGTTGACGTCGCGCAGCAGTGCGGTCTTGCGGGCTTCCACGTCGGCCAGCAGGGTGGCGTCAGGGGCATTGAACAGACTGGCCGCCTGCGTGGTCGCGGGCAGGCGCAGCAGTTTTTCCGGGTCTTCTTCCGCGAGCACGACGCCGTCGGTCGTGCCCGCCGCAACCAGCAGATGTTGCTCCTGGTTGCCGAGTGTCTCGACCGAGATTAGCTTCACGGTGAGCCATCCGGCCTTGCCGCGCCAGGCTTCAAGCGTGCTGATCTTTGCACCGTGGGCGTTGTAGTCGAACACAAGACGAGCCCCGTTGAGTGCGCGAGCCTTGGCCTGCTCAATGCCCCATCGCGCCAGCGGATGATTGATGCGGTATAGATGCGCGTCGCCGGAGCGGCGGGGCAATTCGTAGCGCCCCAGCTCGATGCCCGCGAGGCCGCCGTGCTCGACTCCAGTCGGTATGTGGCGGAGATCGAAGCCGTCGTCATCGAACGCGGCGCAATGGACCAGTTCGGCGCGGGTCAAGTCCATCAGCATGCGCTCGAAACGGTTGCGCGCGTTGCGGCTGTCGTCGGCCCGCATGCGCAGCTTCTCCTGCACCTCCTCATCGAAGTTCTCAAGCAGTACCTGGCGCGTCTTGACCATCGCCTCGTTGATTTCGCCGGAGAGGTCGAGCTGGAGTTGCTCGAAGCTGGACTTGATTTCCTCGGGCTCTCGGCAGTTCTGGTAGATCTCGGCGATGCGCCGCTCGAAATCGACACCGGAGCCGATGGCACCCAGTACTTCGTCGCTGGCCCCAAACACGCCCTCGAAGAGCTGGAACTTCTGCGACAGCAGCTCGTAGACGCGCTTGTCCGCCTCATTGCTGAGATCAACGAAGTTCACCACCACCACGTCGTGCTTCTGACCGTAGCGGTGGCAGCGCCCGATGCGCTGCTCAATGCGCTGAGGGTTCCACGGCAGGTCGTAATTGATGACGAGCGAGCAGAACTGGAGGTTGATGCCTTCGGCGCCGGCTTCGGTGGCAATCATGACCTTGCCGCGCTCCTTGAAGTGCTCAACCAGTGCCGCACGAGTGTCGGCGGTCTTGGAGCCGGTGATGCGGTCAGTGCCTTCGTGGCGTTTGAGCCAGTCCTTGTAGATCGCCTGCGCACGCTGGTCGCTATTGGTGCCGTTGAAGAGCACGATGCCGTCGCCGTATGGCGTGTCAGCCAGCGAGCTGAGGAGGTACTCCTGTGTGCGCTTGGACTCGGTGAAGATGATGGCCTTTCTGGCCGCGCCCAACCGGTCCAGCTCGGCGAAGGCGCGATCCAGCGCAGTGAGCAGCGCCTTGCCTTTGGCGTTGTCGCGGATGCTGGTTGCCAGCGCCTTGAAGTGGCGTAGTTCTTCGATTTCCTGCGCGATGGCATTCCGCTCTGAGCGGCTCGGCGTCGTAGAAGCGGCTTCCTGCTCGCTCCACTCATCAGCGGTTTCGTCCAGCGACTCGTAGTCCTCGTCGAGTTCTTCGGCCAGATCGGGAATCTCGGCAGTGTCGTCAAGCACTCCCTGAAGCCGTTTGGCCATCGTCTCCAGCGCGCCTGCGATGGCGTGCGAGCTGGACGCGAGCAACTTCCATAGCACCAGTGAAATCAGCTGGCGCTGTCCCTCGGGCATGGCCTTCAGGTTGGGGCGACGCAAGTAATCAGCGACGAGTCTGGACAGTTCCTGCTCTTCGTTTGACGGCGTAAATTCCTGGATGATGGCCTTGCGCGCCGTATACGACACATAGGGCTGAACCTGTTTGCGCAGAGTGCGCTTGCAGATGGGAGCCAGTCGGTCACGTAGGGCGTTGAAGGCCTGTTCCCGGCCAGTGAATTGCGAGCGAAAGCTGTCAAGGTCTCCGAACACGCGGTCATCGATGAAGCTGACCAGCCCATAGAGTTCGAGCAACGAGTTCTGCAACGGCGTTGCGGTCAGAAGCACCTTGGAGTGAACGTGCGACAACGCCTCCTTGAGTGTTTTGGCAATGACGTTGCTGGTCTTGTAGACGTTGCGCAGGCGATGCGCTTCGTCCAGGACGACCAAGTCCCAGTCAATGCTCTTGACATCGTCAGCCTTGGACTTGGCGAACTGGTAGGAGCAGATGACCGGGCCGGAGGCGAATAGGAAAGGGTTCTGTCGATCCTGCTTGCGGATTGCGTTGTAGCTTTTGGCTTCGAGAATCAATCCTTGCAGGCCGAACTTGTCTTGCAGTTCCTGGTGCCATTGCTTGCGCAGGTTGGCCGGGACGATGATGAGAATCCTGCGGCGTCGCTCGGCCCAACGCTGAGAGATGACCAACCCTGCTTCAATAGTCTTGCCGAGCCCCACTTCGTCAGCGAGGAGCACACCGCGCGAAAGGGGATTGCGGCAGGCGAAGAGAGCGGCATCCACTTGATGTGGATTGAGATCAACCTGCGAGTCGACCAGTGTTGAAGCCAGCGATTCCACGGAATCGCCAGCCGCACGGCGCGTGAGCAGCCACGCAACGTACTGACGTTGATGCGGTGTCAAGAGCTGTGTTGTCGTCAACTGCGGTCTCCCCCTTATGTCTCAGGCGTAGTCGGCTGCTAGCCTTTGCAGACTCAGTCCGTCTCCGGTTTCATCTTGCTAATGCTGCTAGCAATCCAGCGATCCAGCTCGGATCGCCGGAAACGCCACGTCCCTCCCAACTTGAACGCCGGAATCTCTCCCCTTTGAGCCAAGCGATAGACCGTCCGCTTACCGGCTTTTAGGTATGCCGCGACCTCTTCAAGCGTCAGGATTTCGCTTTCGGCGTCAGTCATCTGAAAACCGTCTCGGTTGATCTTTCATTGCCTTCGCTTGCCAAGTTTGCTCAATTCTACCAACGAACTACGGCTGGTGACCAATCATCGCGGCAGCATCCAGCCCCGAATGAGCAGCTCTCGGATGGAATCCGGTCGAACCGCATTTCGCATTCACGGCGGCGCCGAAGCCGGCGAGGGAACAGCATCTGGCCATCCGCATTCATGGGAATGGCTTGATGACGCAACCCAACCGTTACACGCTCGCATGGCCGCTGCTGACCATGTTGCTTTCGGCCGGGCAACCCGCCACCGCGGCAGGCGATGCCATCGAACGCGAGCAGCTTGCGGCCTTGGTTCGCCAGATCGACCTGATTGACCGCCAGGCCAAGCACGCCGCCCATACCGATTCGCAGCAGCGCGCCCGCTACCACTTCGACCATGCCCGCCTGCGCGAGGACCTCCAGCGCGTTCGGACGGGCATTCAGGACTACCTGACGCCGCCGCGCGCCCAGCCGCGCGATCCGGTCGAGCTGTCCGGTGGCTACCGCCAGTCCAGCCCGCCCTCCGACCAGGAGGCACCCCGATGAACGCCGCCCAGGTCAGCGCCTTCCAGGCCAATGGCGGCTTCGCCCCCGCCGCCGTGGCCACGGTGGTGCTCGGCCTGGTGTTCGCCGTCCTGCTCCTGTGGGGTGTGTGGGCGATGCGTACCGCCTACACCGGGTGGGCCGAGCAGCGCCTGTCCCAGCGTCAGTTCCTGGGTGTCGTCGTGCGCTTCGTTGCGATGTACCTGGTGCTGACCTATTTCCTCTTGTCCTGACCACCACGAAAGGCCCGACCGCCATGAAGACCCATCCGATTCCCCATCGCGTTGCCACCACCATCCTCGCGCCACTGATGCTGCTGGGCTTGCCGCTGATGGCCCGGGCGCAGGGCCTGCCGACCATCGAGGACCCCTCGCGCGGCCAGGGCAGCGGCATCATGCAGACGCTGCAGAACTACGGCTACGACATCGTGCTGCTGATCGCGCTGCTGGTGGTCGCCTCGATGTTCGTCGGCGTGTGCTACCACGCCTATACACGCTACTCGGAAATCCATACCGGCCGCGCCACCTGGGGCCAGTTCGGTCTCACCGTGGCCGTGGGTGCGATCCTGCTGGTGGTCGGCATCTGGCTGCTGACCAAGGCCACCGGCGTGCTCTGAGCGGCGATGGCTGCCTTGAACGATATCGCGCGTGACGGGTTGGTGACCTTCCTGCCGCACAGGCTGAACCGCCAGCCCGTGGTGGTGAGGGGCCTGACCGCCGACGAACTTTGGATCTGCGCCGGTCTGTCCGCGGTGGCGGGGTTCATCGCCGGCGTGCCGCTGGCCTGGGCCACGCACAGCGTCGCCATGGTGCCGACCCTGATCGTGGCCGGCGTGGCGGCTGGCGTGTTCGGTGGTGGCGGCTTCCTGCGCCGGCAGAAGCGCGGCCGCCCGGACACCTGGCTGTACCGGCAACTGCAGTGGCGCCTGGCGCTGCACCATCCGCTGGCAGCGCCCTGGCTCGGTGGACACCGTCTCATCACGCGTTCGGGGTACTGGACCACCCGGCGCTCACGCGGAGCAGCCGCCTCATGAGCCGTTTCAGGAACGAAGTCCATCACCTGCAGGCCCATGTGCGCACGCTGCGCCTGGGCGCCGGTGCGTTGTTCGTGGTGGCGCTGCTGCTCGGTTTCGGCTGGTGGAGTGCGCCGAGGCAACTGACGATCCACGTGCCCCCCGATCTGCGCTCGGGCAGCACCCGCGCCTGGTGGGATGTGCCGCCCGAGAATGTCTATGCGTTCGCCTTCTACGTCTGGCAGCAGGTACAACGTTGGCCGACGGATGGCGAACAGGACTACCCGCGCAACCTCCACGCGCTGTCGGCCTATTTCACACCGGCCTGCCAGGCCTTCCTGCGCCAGGACTACGAGCACCGGCGCAGCAGTGGCGAATTGCGCCAGCGGGTGCGCGGCATCTACGAGATTCCGGGGCGCGGCTTTGGCGACAACCCCACGATGCGGGTAAAGACGGTTTCCAGCCGCGACTGGATCGTCACGCTCGATGTCAGCGCGGACGAGTACTACGGCGCCGAGCAGGTCAAGCGGGCCCTGGTGCGCTATCCGCTGAAAGTGGTGCGGCTGGACGTCGATCCCCAGCACAACCCCTTCGGTCTTGCGCTGGACTGCTATGACGGCGCGCCGCAGCGGATCGAGGCACCGTCGCCGGCAGTGCCTCCGTCCGGCACGCCCGGCGGCGGCCTTTCGCAGGGAGGCAACCCATGAAACACCACGTCTTCACCATCGTGGCGAGCCTGGCCGTTGGCTTCGGCCTGGTGCCGGACAGCCATGCCATCGAGGTCCTGCGCTGGCAGCGGCTGCCGCTGGCCGTCCCGCTGGTCGTCGGCCAAGAGCGCGTGGTCTTCATCGATCGCAACGTGCGTGTCGGCCTGCCCCCGAGCCTGGGCGAGCGGCTGCGCGTGCAGAGCGCGGGTGGCGCCATCTACCTGCGCGCCAGCGAGGCCATCGGGCCGACGCGGCTGCAACTGCAGGACGTGGAATCCGGCGCCATCGTGCTGGTCGACATCGCAGCCACGGACGCCGGGGAAGGCGAGCAGCCGCTGGAGCCTGTACGCATCGTCCTGCAGGAGGCCGTCGCGGAGGCCAGCGGTGACACTGCCGCCGGTCCAACCCAGGCAGCGCAACCCGCGAGGCGTCGGCAAACGCCGATAACCGTTGTCCTGACGCGCTACGCGGCGCAGAACCTTTACGCACCGCTGCGCACCGTCGAGCCCGTGGCCGGCATCGGGCGCGTGCCGCTGCGGCGCCCGCTCGCGCTGGACACACTGCTGCCAACGCTGCCGCTGAAGGCGCGGGCGCTGGCGGCCTGGCGACTCGAAGACCAGTGGGTCACCGCGGTGCGCCTGACCAACACCTCGCCTCACCGTATCGATCTCGATCCAAGGGTGCTGCAAGGCGACTTCGTGGCCGCGACCTTCCAGCATCCGGACCTGGGGCCGGCGGGCGCTTCGACCGACACCACGGTGGTCTATCTGGTCACGCGCGGCCGTGGCCTGGCCGAGTCCCTGATGCCGGTGCTCAGCCCCATCGATGCCGGCACGAACTTGCCGCCGGCCGCCGCTGCGGGGAGGACGTCCGATGAGGAGTAATCCCCTGTTGAAGTGGCTGCTGATTCCGATGGCATTGTTGCTGGTGTTCGTCGGTGCCAGGCTGTTCTCAGGCAGTGACGCTGCGCCTGGCAAGCAGGATGTTCCGGGGCAGCTCACTCCCGAAGAAATGAAGGCGCTCGGCATCGCGGGCGACACCCCGCGCGACACCGTCGCCACCCTGGTCGCGCAGGTCAAGCAGCTCCGCACCGAGCTGCAGACCGCGCTGAGCGACAACCGCCAGCACAAGGCCGAGAACGAGCGCCTGCGTACCCGCGAGGGTGCGATCGACCAGCGCATCCAGAACGCCCTCGACAGCGAACGCCGCCGCCTGGAACAGGAGCGAACCCAGGCCGCCAGCGACCGGCAGCAGACGCAAGGGCTGATGCAGGAATTGCAGCGCCGCCTGGACGGGTTGTCCGGCAAGGGCGATGTCGCCGACCTGCCGATCGGCCTTGGACTGGACGGGCATGACGGCGGACCGCTCAAGGATGGCGGCATGCGCTGGATCGAACCGGCTGACGCCCGGCCCGATCCGAAGGGCGGTTCGAGCAGCCTGCGCTTGCCCGCCTTTCCCTCCAGCTTCGGCCCGGCCTCGCCGGAGCTGTCGGCTGCGGCGGAGGCCGTCAGCGACAGGACTGCGCAAGCCGTTGGCGGCACCGCCCAGGCGGTCTATACGGTGCCCGCCAATACCACGCTGATGGGCTCGGTCGCCATGACCGCGCTGATCGGTCGCATCCCCATCGACGGCACCGTCAACGACCCGTTCCCCTTCAAGGTGCTGATCGGGGCCGACAACCTGGCGGCCAACGGGATCGAGATTCCCGACGTGGCCGGTGCGGTGGTGAGCGGTACGGCCTCGGGCGACTGGACGCTCTCGTGCGTGCGTGGGCAGGTCCGTTCCATCACCTTCGTGTTCAGCGACGGCACCATCCGCACGGTGCCGGAGGACGACGGCAAGCGCAGTCGAAGCCAGAACAGCACCAGTCTGCTGGATGGCCTGGGCTGGATCAGCGATCCCTACGGCATCCCGTGCGTCTCGGGCGAGCGCCGCAGCAATGCCCAGCAGTACCTGGGATCGCAGGCGTTGATCACCGCGGCCGGCGCGGGCGCCGCCTCGCTCATCAAGTCCGACAACGGCAGCGTGGCCGTGGTCGCCAACAACAACGGTTCGCTGGGCACGGTCGGCATTTCGGGCAACGAGGCCATGGGCCGCATCCTGGCCGGTGGCGTGCGCGACATGGCCGACTGGGTCAACAAGCTCTACGGCCAGGCCTTCGCTGCGGTCTACGTGCAGCCCGGCGCCAGGGTGGCCGTGCACCTGGAGCAGCCGATCGCCATCGACCACGACGCCAAGGGGCGCCGGGTGAATCACCTCATGGGAGAAGCACATGCGTCGGACCTGGATTGACCGTCCCCTTGTCCTGCTCGCCGCCGCCGTTCTCGCGGGTTGTGCCACCAGCTCGGAAAAGCTGCTGCCCCGGGGCGAGCACACCATGCTGGACATCTGGCAGCACGAGACTGGCGGCTATAGCGGCGGCCAGGCCGGCCGCCTGCTGCTCGACGCACGCCAGGACCTGCGCCGTCCGCTGACCGACGCTGACACCCTCGCGGCGCCCGCCCGGAACGCGGCCTACACCCGCACGGCAGCGAACGAGATCCAGCGACAGTTCCATCGACTGCCAAACCCCGATCTGGTCATGTACGTCTTTCCGCACCTGGCCGGCACCGACCCAGTACCGGTGCCCGGCTACAGCACCGTCTTCCCGCTCTACCAGCGCGTGCAGTACGCGATGCCCGGCGAGCGGCTGGAGGACTACTGATGGGCTGGCGACTGCCGTGGCCGCGTCGTCCGGCCCCCAGGCCAGTCCAGGCCGACATCGAGCCGGACGCCTGGACGCGGCATGTCGACCGCCTCGCTGCGCACGGCATCGACGCACCTGGCGCCGCCCTTGGGTCGAATCATCGGCGACCCGCGACGCGGGCCGACCACGCGGCGCTCTACGACGTGGCGCCGTCTTTCGCCGACCTGCTGCCCTGGGTCGAGTACCTGCCGGCCACGAAGTGCATGCTGCTCGAAGATGGCCAATCGGTGGCGGCGTTCTTCGAGTTGCAGCCGATCGGTACCGAGGGGCGCGAGACCGCCTGGCTGTGGCAGGCCCGCGATGCCCTGGAGAACGCGCTGCAGGACTCCTTCGACGAACTGGACGAGAACCCGTGGGTGGTGCAGCTCTACGCGCAGGACGAAGCCGATTGGGACCACTACCTGCGCACCCTGGGGGCGTACCTGCATCCACGCGCGCAGGGCAGCGCGTTCAGCGAGTTCTACCTGCGCTTCTTCGGGCACCACCTGCGCGCGATCGCGAAGCCGGGCGGCCTGTTCGAGGACACCACGGTCACACGCCTGCCGTGGCGCGGCCAGACCAGGCGCGTGCGCATGGTGGTTTATCGGCGCACCCCGGACGCCGCATCGGCCCGGCGGGGGCAATCGCCCGAGCAGGCCCTGGCGACGATTTGCGACCGCCTGGCCGGCGGCCTGGCGAATGCCGGCGTCAAGGCCCGGCGCCTTGGCGCGGCGGACATCCACGACTGGCTGCTGCGCTGGTTCAACCCGAATCCCGGCGCGCTCGGCAGCACGGCCGAAGACCGGGAACGCTTCTACGCGCTCGCCCGCTACCCGGAGGAACAGGAAGAGGGCGAGATCGAGCTGGCCAGCGGCGACTTCGCACAACGCCTGTTCTTCGGTCAGCCGCGCTCGGATGTCGCCCGCGGCCTGTGGTTCTTCGACGGCATGCCGCACCGGGCCATCGTCATGGACCGCCTGCGCTCGCCGCCCGCGACCGGACACGTGACCGGCGAGACGCGCAAGGGCGGCGATGCGATGAATGCGCTGTTCGACCAGATGCCCGAGGACACGGTGATGTGCCTGACCCTGGTCGCCACGCCGCAGGACGTGCTGGAGGCGCACCTCAACCACCTGGCCCGCAAGGCGGTCGGCGAGACGCTCGCCAGCGAGCAGGCGCGCCAGGACGTGCAGCAGGCCCGCGGCCTCATCGGCAGCGCGCACAAGCTGTACCGGGGCACGCTGGCGTTCTACCTGCGCGGCCGCGACATGGCGCAGCTCGACGCCCGCGGCCTGCAACTGGTCAATGTCATGCTCAATGCGGGCTTGCAACCGGTGCGCGAAGAGGACGAGGTGGCCCCGCTCAACACCTACCTGCGCTGGCTGCCCTGCCTGTTCGACCCGGCGGCGGACAAGCGGCAGTGGTACACGCAACTGATGTTCGCGCAGCACGCGGCCAATCTGGCGCCGGTGTGGGGGCGCAGCCAGGGCACCGGCCATCCGGGCATCACCTTCTTCAACCGGGGCGGCGGCACGATCACCTTCGATCCACTGAACCGGCTCGACCGGCAGATGAACGCCCACCTGTTCCTGTTCGGGCCGACCGGCTCCGGCAAGAGCGCCACGCTGAACAACATCCTCAACCAGGTCACGGCGATCTACCGGCCCAGGTTGTTCATCGTCGAGGCCGGCAACAGCTTTGGCCTGTTCGGTGACTTCGCCGCTCGGCTGGGCCTGAGCGTGCATCGCGTGAAGCTGGCACCCGGCGCGGGCGTGAGCCTGGCGCCATTCGCCGATGCCTGGCGCCTGGTCGATACACCGGGCCAGGTGCAGACGCTGGATGCCGACGCTCTGGACGAGGACGGCGACACCCATCAGGCCGACGACGGGGATGACCAGCGCGACGTGCTCGGCGAACTCGAAATCACCGCCCGGCTGATGATCACCGGCGGCGAGGACAAGGAGGAAGCGCGCATGACGCGCGCCGACCGCAGCCTTATTCGCCAGTGCATCCTGGACGCCGCCCAGCGCTGCGTGGCACAGGCGCGCACGGTGCTGACCCGCGACGTGCGCGACGCGCTGCGCGAACGCGCCCGCGACGCCAACCTGCCGGATGCCCGGCGCGCGCGGCTGCTGGAGATGGCCGATGCGATGGACATGCTCTGCCAGGGCGCGGACGGCGAGATGTTCGACCGTCCGGGCACGCCCTGGCCCGAGGCGGACATCACCATCGTGGATCTGGCCACCTTCGCGCGCGAGGGCTACAACGCGCAGCTTTCCATCGCCTACATCTCGCTGATCAACACGGTGAACAACATCGCCGAGCGCGACCAGTTCCTGGGCCGGCCGATCATCAACGTCACCGACGAAGGCCACATCATCACCAAGAACCCGCTGCTCGCGCCCTATGTGGTCAAGATCACCAAGATGTGGCGCAAGCTCGGTGCGTGGTACTGGCTGGCGACGCAGAACATCGACGACCTGCCCCAGGCCGCCGAGCCCATGCTCAACATGATCGAGTGGTGGATCTGCCTGTCGATGCCGCCCGACGAGGTGGAGAAGATCGCCCGGTTCCGCGAACTGTCGCCCGCGCAGAAGGCGCTGATGCTGTCCGCGCGCAAGGAGGCGGGCAAGTTCAGCGAGGGCGTCATCCTGTCCAAGTCGATGGAAGTGCTGTTCCGCGCCGTGCCGCCCAGCCTCTATCTGGCCCTTGCGCAGACCGAGCCGGAAGAGAAGGCCGAGCGCTACCAACTCATGCGCCAGTACGGCATCGGCGAACTGGATGCCGCCTTCAAGGTGGCCGAAAAGATCGACCAGGCGCGTGGCATCGCATCGCCGCCGCTGTCCCTGCCGAAATGACCGGAGCGCGTCATGCCCTCGAAGCAAACCGCCTTGCCGAGCCGATCCCAGGCCATTCGCAAGCGCGCCGGGCGCCTGCCACGGCTGCCCTGGGTGGTCGCCGGCATGCTTGTAGCCGGCCTGCTGGGCTGGCTCCTGTACCGCACGCCCGGTGCGCCGACACCGCGCACGGGGGCTGAGGCCGCGCAGGCGCATCCGGCCGGCCCACCCTGGCGCCACGGCCCAGCCGATGCGCGCTTCACGCTGACGCTGTACGCCGACCTGGAATGTCCGTTCTGCAAGGCCTACTACCCGACCCTGATGGCCTGGATCGATACCCATCCCGAAGCCAGCCTGCGGTGGCATCACCTGCCGCTGGCGATGCACGATCCCGAGGCGAGTCGGCTGGCCCGCGTGGCCGAGTGCGCAGGCGAAGCGCAAGGCCACGAGGCCTTCTTCGGTGCCATCGCCTGGCTCTACCAAAACACCCGCGGCGATGGCCAGGGGCTGCCCACCGAGCAGGCCTGGCCAGGTCTGACGACCGCCATGCGGACCTGCCTGGACAGCGACCGCCCCGCAGCCATCGTTCGCGCGCAGGCCGACGAGGCCCTGCGCAGCGGCATCAACGCCACGCCCACCGTGCGGCTTGACGACGGCCTAACCGGGAAATCGCTGCTGCTGCACGGTCCGATCGAGGGCGATGCGCTGCTGTCGGCGCTCGATCTGGTAGCGTCGCCAGACAGACCGGACGCTCGTTCAGTGGGGGCCGCCGACGCCGCCGGCACGGCGGTCCGTGGCCGCCGTCATGGCCTCGCCGAGGCCCAGTAGTCGCGGAGCGCGCGCACGCTGTCCGATGGCGAAGGCATGTAGCCGCTCAGGTTGATGAGCCCGACGTTCATGCCGCGTTCGTCGGTGGTGCCCCTGAGCATCAGCCGTTGGAAGCGGCCGGTGTCCAGGCCATATCGATGCGGATCATCGACTTTCAGCGCCAGTAGGTGCAGGTGCGAGTTCCAGATGCGGAACTTCGCATGTTCGATGGCCCGTATCGCCTGCCAGGGAACGAAGACCCGCTGGGGGCCTTCGCGCGTGAGGCCGTGGGCATCGGCCACGAGGTCGGCGGGTGGGTCGAGGCGACGCAACCGCCGCACGAGTGTTCGCACGATCGCCCATGTGAGCGCCACGGCCAGGATGACGCCGCCCAGCGCAAGGACGAGCACGACAGGCTCCGTCTCGCCGACACCTCTGACGAGGGGCGGCAGCACGACGACCAGCAGAGGGAACACGATCCCCATGCCCATGACCAGCACTTCCCACCACGCGGCGCGCGCGATGGGAATGCGCAGCGTCGCCGGGAAGCGGGGCAAGGGCATGTGCCTGCCTCGCCAGCGCAGGCGGCGTCCATACTGTCGGGCCAGGACCATGAGCCCCATGACGGAGGTGACGAGGAAGACGGCGGCAGCCAGTCTGGCGGGGCCAGGGTCCGCGCGCAGGGACGATAGCAACGCAAGCACCAGCGTCAGGCCCGACACCAGGAGCACCGGCTCCACCACGAAGACGTAGATCCTTGTCCACCAAACGCTTCCCGCTCGCTGTGCGCTCATGGCCCTCCGTCCCGATCCCGTTTCGATGCCGCTCCCATCCTGGTCATCCACTCGCTGCGGTCGAAATACACTTCGTTGCGGCGAATCTTGCCCGCATGGTCCAGTTGTACCAGGCATACGCCGACCACGGTCAACACCTCACCGCCGACCGGGATGTCCGCGCGCCATTTGTTGAGGAAGCCATCCTGCATGGGGATGCCCTCGACCTGCGTCCAGACCCACGCCGGATTGCGTGCCAACAGGCGCTCGAAATAGCCCAGCAACGCGGGCTTTCCCCGCAGCCCTTGGGGTACGGCAGGGTCGAGATAGAAGGCATCCTCGGAATAGAAGGCAGCCAGCCGCTGAGGATCGTTGCCGGTCCAGGCGGGCAGCCACGCCAGCGCAAAGCGCCGCGCCTGCTCCGCATCGAGGGCGTTCATCGTGATGTACCGGGCCGACCCGGAACGCGCGTCATCGGTGCGCCGCCTTGCGGGTACCGCTGTCGATGGCCTTGAGCAGCGCTGCACCAAGCACCGACTTGAGCACGCCGCCGAGGACGAAGGGGGCCACGCCCACGGCGATCGCTTTCTGCACGCCAACCATCGCGGCCAGCCAGGCGCCGCCGAGCAGCAGGCACAGGGCGTTGCCGATCAGCATCGCCGCGAAGGCCAACACGACGCGCCCGCCATGCCAGCCGCGTTCGACCAGCCAGCCGGTCAGCGCGCCGGCCACGGGAAAAGCCAGCAGGTAGCCACCCGTCGGTCCCAGGAAGCGCGCCAGACCTCCCGTGCCGCCGGCGAACACCGGCAAGCCGAGCGCGCCCTGGGCCAGCCAGACGAGGATCGTCAGGCCACCTAGGCGCCAGCCGTACAGTGCGCCGACCAGCGTGACGGCCAGCGTCTGCATGGTCATTGGCACCGGCACCATAGGCACGCTGACGTGGGACGACGCGGTGAGCACGAGGGTGCCGAACAGCACCGCCAGCACCTTGGTCGCGTTGGACTGTCCGCGCAGCCAGCGGGTTGTGTCGAGGGTCCCGAGGGTTTGGGTCGAGGTTGGGGTCATGGGTTCTCCTTCATGAATGGCGGCACTGGCCGCCGAGCGCATCCTTGCGCGGACACCGGAAACGTCATCGATCCTGCTTGCCCTGCAGGCAGATCAGGGTTTGCTGGCCGAGCGCCACCTGGGCCCGTCCCTGCTCGGTGACGCCGAAGACTTCGAGTTGGCAGATGGTCAGGGTGCGTCCGGAGCGCACCACCGTGCCGACCGCTTCGAGGTAGTCGCCCTGCGCGGGGGCGAGCAGGTTGATCTTGAACTCGACGGTCAGCACGGAGCTGTCCGGTGGAAACAGCGTGAAGCCCGCGTAGCCACCGGCCGAGTCGGCGATGGCGCTGGTGCCGCCGGCATGGAAGTAGCCATGCTGCTGGGTGAGGGTTTCGCGGAACGGCAACCGGATGCTGACCCGCCCGCGCGCAACCTCGTGCAGTTCGGCGCCCAGGTGGTGCATCAGGCCCTGGCGGGCGAAGCTGTCGCGGACGATTCGCTCGACCTGGGGATCGAGCGGCAAGGATGGGGCGGCTTGGGTCATCGTTCTAAGGTTCCTTTGCAGTGGAGAGGGGGTTGAATCGAGGTGGCCGCTTCTCCAGGAATGCACGCATGCCTTCCTCGTGGTCGGGCAGCGAAAGGGTGTGGTGGAAGGCGGCCCGCTCGCGGTGCAGTCCTTCGTCCATGGGCAGGCTGGCGCTGGCACGCGCGGCCTGCTTGATCAGGACCAGCACCTCACCCGACAGCGACGCCATGTCGGCGGCGAGCCGGCGGCCCTCTTCGAGCAGGTGATCGGGGGGCACGATGCGCGAGACCAGCCCGCTGCGTTCGGCCTCGCGGGCGTCCATGCGGCGCCCGGTCAGCAGCAGGTCCAGCGCCTTGGCCATGCCGAGCAGGCGCGGCAGGCGCTGCGTGCCGCCCGCACCGGGCATGGTGCCGACGCGAACCTCCGGGTGGCCGAACACGGCGTTCTCGGCCGCCAGCACGATGTCGCACATCTCGACCAGTTCGCAGCCGCCGCCGAGCGCGAAGCCCTGCACCAGCGCCACCACGGGCTTGGGGAACGTGCCCAGCGGCGCGCAGCAACCGGCGAAGTCAGTGGCCCGCGCCTGCTCCGCGCTGATGCCCAGCATTTCCTTGAGATCGGCACCGGCCGCGAAGTGTTCGCCTTCGGCGCGCAGCAGGACCACCCGCACGGCGGCGTCGGCCGCCAGCCTGTCGAGGTGCGCGGCCATCGCATCGGTCAGTGAGCGGCACAGGGCGTTGCGGGCTGCCGGCCGGTCGATGACCAACTCGGCATAGCCGTCTGGGTGCGACGCGCATCGAATGAAATCGGAAGACATGGGTTCTCCTGCGAGGAACCGCCCGAAGTGCCGGGCCGTCATCGATTCGGCAGCGCCGGGCAGTACCTGCGAAGTCTGCTGCGCGATGACGCTTGCGGCCAAGCGCGAATATCTCAGGTGGGACTGAAAATTTCTCGCTGGAGCCGACGCCATGCCCGGCCCAGAATCAATTCGCGGACGGGCCTCGTCTTTCCCTCAACGCCCCGGTACTCCCCGTCCCAGCGAACTCCCATGGAACATACCGCCCTCGTGGCGCTGATCGTCTATGCCTTCGTCATGTCGATCACGCCCGGTCCCAACAACGTGATGCTGATGTCCTCGGGCCTGCTCTTCGGCCTGGGCCGAACCTGGCCGCACCTGCTGGGCATCCCCGCGGGCGTGATGGTGCAGCTCGGGATCACCGGCGCCGGCCTCGGTGCGGTGTTTGCCCTCGAACCTCGCCTGCAGGTCGCATTGAAGGTCGTGGGCAGCCTCTACCTGCTCTGGCTGGCCGCGCGCCTGTGGCGCGCGGCCGAACTGGAGGAGACCGAAGCCGGCCGGCCCATCGGCTTCATGCAGGCGTTGGCCTTCCAGTTCGTCAATCCGAAGGCCTGGCTGATCTCGGTGACGGTGGTGTCCACCTTCCTGCCGCCGGGCGAAGGCTACGCACTGCGCCTGCTGGTGGTCAGCCTGGTGTTCGCCGCCATCGGACTGCCCTGCATGCTGGTCTGGGCCGCCTTCGGCGCCGGCCTGCGGCCCTGGCTGCGCGACCGCGCCGTCGCTCGCGTGGTCAATCGTGCGATGGCGACCCTGGCCGCCCTGACCGTTCTTCTCTTCTGGATGTGATGCCATGACGACACTCTCTCATGATCAACTCCGGGCCCATGCGCTGGCCTGGATCGACGACTGGAACCGGCGCGACGTGCCGGCGGTGCTGGCCGCCTACGCCGACGATGCACTGTTCGTGAGCGCGCTGGCCCAGCCCTATACCGGTGGCACGCGGGTACAAGGCAAGGACGCGCTGCGCCGCTACTGGCTGGCCGCGCTCGCCGACAGGCCGGACCTGCGGTTCGAACTCATCTCGGCCATCTGCGATGTCGAGGCGCAGACCGTCGTCGTCCATTACGTGGCGCAGGCCTGCGGCAAGCGCACGCGCATGTGCGAGATCATGCGCTTCGAGAACGGGCGGCAGGTCCATGGCGAGGCTCTGCACGGCGTCCCCGCCGAGGAGGACACACCATGACGGCACTGCTGCGCGCCGTCCGGACCGACGACGGCAACCGCTATGACTGGGGTGGGGTCTGCCTGGGCTGGCGACTGCTGGAACTGCAACACATGCAGGTGCGGCAGGAATGGATGCCCGCAGGCGGCGCCGAAGCACCCCACTGGCACGCCAGGGCGCACCAGTTCTTCTACGTGCTCAGTGGCCACCTGCGCCTGAGCACGCCCGACCAGGACGTGTTGCTGGAAGCTGGTCAAGGCGTGCATGTCCCGGCCGGCAATCGCCACATCGCCGCCAATGGTGGCGACGAGGATGTGCATTTCCTGGTGTTCTCCAGCCCAAGCACACAGGGCGACCGCATCGAATCGACCTCAGCCGCCGATCCGGATCGCCATCGCGGCGAGGAGTCTTCGTCATGACCGTTTTCGCCATCGCCCAACTCACCATCCACGACCGGACCGCCTACGACCGCTACCAGGCCCGCTTCATGGAGGTGTTCCGCCGCCACCGGGGACGTCTGCTGGCTGCGGACGAGCAGCCTCGCACCATCGAAGGCACCTGGCCGCACCAGAAGCTCGTGCTCATGTCCTTTCCCGACGAAGCCGCCTTCCATGACTGGGCGGAATCGGCCGAGTACCAACGCATTGCCCAGGATCGCAAGGCCGGCGCACAGGCCGTGGTACTGCTGGTTCAGGGTCTCGCGGTGAATGGCTGAGCCTATCAACATTCGCGCCGCCGACGGCTATGCCCTGGGTGGATTCGCCTGGCGCCGCCCCTGCGATCCACGACATCCGCATCCAGTCGCGGTCATCAACGCGGCCACCTCGGTGCGCTGCCGGTACTACGCGCGCTTTGCCGACTGGCTCCACAGCCACGGATGGGACGTGGTGACCTACGACTACCGCGGCATCGGCGAATCGCGACACCGTGGTCTGCGTCGGCTGCAGGCCGACTGGATCGACTGGGGGCAGCACGATTTCGAGGGTGTGCTGCAGTACCTCGCCTGGCGATTCCCCGGCCAGCCGATCGACGTGGTCGGCCACTCCGCCGGGGGCTTCGTGATCGGGCTGGCCGCGTCCGCACACCGCGTGCGGCGCATCTTCACCATGGGGGCGCAATACGCCTACTGGCGCGACTATGCGCCCGCCGCGCGCCGCGCCATGTTCCTGCGCTGGCACGTGGCCATGCCGCTGCTGGCGCGGGTGATGGGCTACGTGCCGGCCAAGCGCCTGGGATGGATGGAAGACACCCCCAAGGGCGTGGCGCTGGACTGGGCGCACATGGGGCCCCGCTTCGAGGGCACGGTGCGCCGCGGCCGGGAGACGCTGGAAGGCGAGCCCGAAGCCGAAATGCTGGCACGGCGCTTCGGCCAGGTGCGCGCACCGATCCTGGCGCTGGGCATCGAGGACGATCCATTCGGCACGGTCCCGGCGCTGGACCGCCTGCTGGATTACTACACCGGCAGCGAACGCCATCACCTGCGCTTGGCTCCCGCGGCCATAGGGCAGGCCGAAATCGGCCATTTCGCCTTCTTCCACGAGCGCTTCCGCGAAGCACTGTGGCCCCTGGCGCTGGACTGGTTGCGCACTGGCGAGCCACCGGCCCGCCTCCTCGGCGCACTGAAGCATCGACCTGCGGAGGATCCGCAAGCAACGGGAGGCACGACATGAACACGAACCACGCCCCCTCGACAGCATCGGCAAACGAGCGCCGATCGCTCTGGATTCCGATCCTGGCCGGCGGACTGATCATGGGTTTGGCCCTCGGTGTGCGGCACGTGCAAGGCTTGTTTCTGCTGCCGGTGACGATGGATCGCGGCTGGTCGCGCGAAATGTTCGGCTTCGCGATGGCGGTGCAGAACCTGACCTGGGGTCTCGCCCAACCCTTCACCGGGATGATTGCCGACCGCTACGGTTCGGCCAAGGTCATCGCGGGCGGGCTCGTGTTCTATGCGCTGGGGCTTTTCTTCATGGTTCAGGCGCACAGCCACGTGGCCTTTGTTCTGGGCGCTGGCGTGTGCGTCGGCATCGCGCTGTCGGGCACGGCATTCGGTGCGATCTACGGCGCGCTCAGCCGCCTCGTGCCGGCTGAGCGCCGCAGTTGGGCACTGGGGCTGGCCGGCGCCATCGGTGGCCTCGGGCAGTTCGCCATGGTCCCGGTTGCGCAGGCCTTGATCGGCGGTTGGGCCTGGACGGGTGCGCTACTGATTCTGTCAGTGGTCATGGCGTTGCTGCTGCCGCTGGCGTTCCCGATGCGCGACGCAAGCATCTCGAACGCGGTGGTCGGCACGGAGCTGTCGATGAAGGCGGCGATCGGTGAAGCCTTCCGCCACCGCGGCTTCTGGCTGCTGAACCTGGGCTTCCTGGCCTGTGGCTTCCAACTCGCCTTCATCGCCACGCACCTCCCAGCCTACCTGCTGGACCGGGGCCTGGCCGCCACCGATGCCGTTGCCGCGCTGGCGATCATTGCGCTGACCAATGTGGCCGGCACCTACCTGCTGGGGCTTTGGGGTGGCACGCTGCGCAGGAAGTACCTGCTTGCAGGCCTGTACCTGGCGCGCACGGTGGCGATGGCCCTGTTCGTCCTGCTGCCGCTCAGCACCTGGGGCGTTTACCTGTTCGCTGCAGTGATGGGGTTCCTCTGGCTCGGGACGGTTCCGCTGACCAATGGCCTCGTGTCTCAGATCTTCGGCGTGCGCTACATCACCACATTGTTTGGTTTCGTCTTCTTCGGCCACCAGTTGGGATCATTCTTCGGTGTCTGGCTTGGTGGCCGCATGTTCGAGGCCACTGGGTCGTACCTGAGCATCTGGCTGCTGGCGATTGCGCTGGGCCTGCTGGCGACGGTTCTGCACTGGCCGATCGACGACAGGACCATCGTTCGCGCCGATCCACGGTTGGCGACTTCATGAGGCAAGGCCGCGAATGGTTCAGGCGCTGGGCACCGCTGGCTGTGCTGCTGGCTGCGGGCGTGCTGGTGTTCCGCGCCTGGCTGTCGATGGAACTGCTGTGGGTGTGGTTGGAGCAATGGTCCTTCTGCGGGTGAGCGGGACCTGACGAGAACTTCGCACGACCATGAGCGCTGATCGTGTCGCTGACTGGCCAAGCTCAAGTGGCTGGCCGTTGCCTCAACCACTCGACGACATCGTCGGCATTCCGGTCCGGCGGGAACACCGGATAGAACACATGCTCGATCACGCCATCGTGCGTAATCAGGGTCAGCCGCTTGAGCAGCGCCAGGCCTTGCACCTCGAAGACCGGCAGACCGAGCGCGGTTGCAAATGAAAGGCGATGGTCGGACAGCAAGGGAAAAGGCAGGTGCAGGCGCGCCACCGCCTCGCATTGGTACGCGGTGTCCTGCGTGGACACGCCGAACAACTGGGCGACGCCCAAGGACTTCAGTTCGGCGAAATGATCCCTGAAGGCACAGGATTGCGGGGTGCAGCCCCGTGCTCCTGGAATCTCGTCCCAGCCTGGAGGCAGTGCGGCATCCGGCCGGCCCGTCATCGGGAAGAGATACAGCACCGTGCGTCCGCGTAGGCGGGAAGGATCGACACGGCCGCCATCCGTCGATGCCAGTTCAAGCGTGGGCAGGCGCATGCCCTTCAGGTGGCGAGCCCCTCCATCGTCCTCCGGCTGCGGAAGACGCGACCAATCGACCTGCTGCAGGTTGTTCATGGCTTCACCACCGCTCGTTACCGGCCAGCCAAAGCACGTAGCTCTTCCAGCCGGCGGGCTCGGCGAAGCGCGTGTAGGCCCGGATGGCATCGGGGTTGTCCTTGGGGACCAGCCAGCGCAGATGAATCCAGGTGCGTGATCGCCCGGTATCGGCGATGGCCGTGATGAGCCGCTGCGCGAGTCGTTTCCCGCGCGCGGCGGGCAGGACGTACAGGTCGTCGAGCTGGCCCGACCGCCCTCCGGAGATCGCCTCGGGCAGATCGAAGAACACTGCGAAGGCGACGAGTTCGTCGCCGAGAAAGCCACCCAGCACTTCCGCGATCGGATCGGCGATCAAGGCATTGGCACGGGCCAGTGCATTCGCCCCGGCGCCTTGCTCGTGACGCATTTCGTCGCCATAGGCGGCCAGCAGGGAGGCAAGCGTAACGGCGTCATGGGCAACGAGCCGTCGAAGCGTCACACTGTCATCCGACAGGGCGTGCTGATCGCACGGGGGTGCGGCATTCATGTGTGTCATGCCGTCAAGACCTTCGGATCGTCGGCGTCATCCTCCGGCGGACAGTGTTCACGCAGCCAGGCGCGCAAGGCGTCGAGGCGCCGGTCCTCGCCCAGGGCGGGTGGATACACGAGGTGGAAATCCCCACCGGCCGGGACCTCATGGTCGAACAAAGGCTCCAGCAAGCCTGCCCGCACCGAGCGCTCTGCGAGTTGTGCCACCACCAGGCACAGCCCCGTTCCTTCGCTGGCCGCCTGCAGCGCGAGGCCGCAGGAATCGACCTGGGTGATCAGGGCGGGGTGTTGCGGACCGGCCGGCAGGGTCTGCAGCCATTGCTCCCAGTGCAGTCCATAGCGGGAAACGAACAGGTGCGCCTGCGCCAGTTGCGCCAATCGTCCCTCGGGGGTGGCGGCCAGCGAGCCGGCCCTGGCATAGACGCCCAGGGTGCCGGCAAACAACGTCTCCGAAACCAGTCGGGGCCACGGCGGCTCGCCGAACCACAGGCCCACGTCGGCGGTGCCTGCCGCCAGATCGGCATGGCCTTGGACGGTGGTGATGTCGAGCGCCGATTCGGCGGTCCCGAACGGATAGGCGGCCAGCCGCGGCGCTAGCCAGTTGATGGCGATCGCCGGCAGCGTGTGCAGCCGCAGCGGGCCGTCCAGCCGTTCGTCCCGCAGCGTCTGAACCGAGGCGGCGATGTGGGAGAAGCCCGCATTCAGAGTCGGGGCCAGGCGGCGGCCGGCGTCGGTCAGCTCCACGGCGCCACCGACACGGCGCAGCAACTCGACGCCCAGCAGGTCTTCCAGCGTGCGTAACTGGTGGCTGACCGCCGAGGGCGTGACCGCCAGTTCCAGGGCGGCGTCCTTGATCGACAGATGACGCGCGGCGGCTTCGAAAGCGCGCAGGGCATTCAGTGGTACGGGGATGCGCATGGGCCCCTCATCTTCCGCAAGGCGTCGGCGTCATCGTTCTGTCCCGCCGCATCCGGCGACGGCGGCGGACTGCCGCGCCGGGGCGGGGGCCCGCTGGGGGCGCCGCAGGTACCAGGCCAGCGCGGCAATGATCAGCGCGCCCCCCGCCAGAGCCCCGCTCCCGGGCGCCTCGCCAAAAGCCAGCCACACCCAGAGCGGTCCCAGCACCACGTCCAGCAGGCTGATCAGTCCCGCTTCTCCCGCCGGAATGCGCCGGCCTCCTTCAAGGAACAGCAGGAAGGCCAGGGCCATGGCGACGATGCCCAGCAGCGCCAGGCTCGACAGCGCCTTCGGGTCAGGAATCTGCCGCGACATGAAGGGCAGCGCCGCCACGGCGCAGAGCAGGCACCCAAACGTGTTGATCTTCACGATGTCCAGCCCGGGATGGCTTTTGACGACGATCAGGAGTCCACCGAACGCAGATGTCATCAGCAAGGCAAGCAGGCTGCCGAGGAGATGGCCACTGCCGGTCGGGACCCCCACGACGATCGCCACGCCCGCCAGGCAGCATGCGCTGGCGGCGATGACGCGCGGGGAAAGCGGCTCGCCCAGGAACAACCGCGCCAGGCCGGCAGCGACCAGGGGCAGGCAGGCGTAGATCAGCAGGACGTTGGCCACCGTGGTCAGTGTCAGCGCGGCGATGTACGCCACCGTCGCCGTCGATACGAGGAGGGTGGCCCCCCATCCAGCGGCACCGAACGTGCTGCCTCGTTCGCCGCGTCCGCGCAAGGCCAAGACCGCGGCCAGCGCCAGGCCCGCGAACAGGGAACGCCAGCCGACGATGGTCCATGCGTCCAGATCCGTCAGCCGGACGAACAGCCCGGCCGAACTCCAGCAGACCGCCGCGAGCACAACCATGACGAAACCGATCCATCGACGAGACACCCCACTTCCTCCCTGTCAGGACATTGAAGCCACCGGGCTCGCGCAGGCGGCAGCGGATCGAGGCTTCGCCGCTGGCGACGCGGTGCTTTGCGCGGGCCCGTCCTTGGCACTGCCCGTGTCGGCCGTCGTCCGTTCTTGCCCTCCGTGCCGGGCTTGCTCATCGACCTGCTCGCGCAGCCAACCGCGCAGGTTGTCCAGCCGTCGGTCCTCGGACAGCGCCTCGGGATAGACGAGCCAGAAGCCGACGCCCGCGCTCACAGGGTGGTCGAAGACCGAGGCCAGGCGTCCGAGCCGGACGGCACTCTCGGCCAGTTCGCAGACAGCGATCGACACGCCGGCCCCATCGGCGGCCGCCTGCATCGTCAGGCCGCCCGAGTCCACGCGGGTCACGACAGCCGGCTCGAACGGTCCACCGGGCAGGCTGTCCATCCAGCGCCGCCAGCTGAGGCAATGCCGTGACACGAACAGGTTGGCGCGCGCAACCTGCTTGAGGCGTTCCCGGCGCGAGCCGGTGGCAAAGCCCGGGCGGGCGTACAGATCGATGGTGGCCTCGAACAATAGGTCAGCCTGCAGGCCGGCCCACTGGCCGTCGCCATACCAGATGCCGGCATCGGCCACGCCGGCGGCCAGATCCACGTCGTCCTGCGTGGTGGAGATGTCCAGCGAGAAGCCGCGCCGCTCGAACGGATACAGGCTCAGGCGGGGCGACAGCCAGTTGGTCGCGAAGGTCGGCAGCATGTTCACGCGCAGGGGCCCGTCGCGCCGCTCCTCGCGCAAGCTGCCCACACCCTCGGCGATCAGGGCAAAACCCTCGTTGAGGCCGGGCGCCAGCCGGCGGCCGGCGCTGGTCAGTTCCAGCCGCGTGCCGATGCGGCGCAGCAGCTCAACGCCGAGCATGTCCTCCAGCGTGCGCAACTGGTGGCTGACCGCCGAGGGCGTGACCGCCAATTCCAGGGCCGCGTCCTTGATCGAGAGATGGCGCGCCGCAGCCTCGAAGGCGCGCAAGGCATTCAACGGGACAGGGATGCGCATGGGGGATTCACCCTCCTGGAAGTCATTGGTCGTTCATGGACTCATTAAACCGGAAATCGTCGTCTCTACGCTCGCCGACACGAGGACCAAAACTCAGCATCGTCTGAGATTTGCTCACTCGTGCCGACGGCGAACCGGCCGCACACTGACGCCATCGACAACCTGTACGGCGGTGCGCACCATGCTCAATTCCCTTGACGATCGCGATGGCCTGATCTGGCTCGATGGCGAGTTGCTGCCCTGGCGCGAGGCGCGCCTGCACGTGCTCACGCATGCGCTGCACATGGGCGGGGCCGTCTTCGAGGGCATGCGCGCCTATGGCGGCCATGTCTTCCTCAATGCGCCTCACCTGGAACGCTTCCAGCAGTCCGCCGCGCTGCTGGACTACCACCTGCCGTGGTCGCAAGGCGAACTGACACAGGCCATCGAGGCGGTGCTGTGGGCCAACCAGCTCGACGACGCCTACATCCGCCCGGTGGCCTGGCGCGGCGCGGAGAGTGTTTCCATCGCTTCGCCGCGCGCCCGCATCCACGTGGCGATCGCGGCCTGGGACTGGCCCACGGCGGCATCCCAGGGCCGCGCCGAGGAAGGCATCCGGCTGCAGCTGGCGAGTTGGCGGCGTCCCCGCCCCGACACGGCACCCACCGCGGCCAAGTGCTCGGGGCTGTACATGATCGGTACCCTTGCGCGCCATGCCGCCGCAGCGGCGGGTTGCGACGACGCACTGCTGCTCGACAGCGAAGGCCGGGTCGCCGAGACCACGGCAACCAACCTGTTGATGGTCCATGACGGGGTGCTGGTGACCCCATTGCCGACCTGCTTCCTCGACGGCATCACCAAGCGACACGTGATGGGACTGGCGCGCCAGCGCGGGCTGCGGGTCGAGGAGCGGACCGTGACGCTGGACGAACTGCGCGCCGCCTCCGAGGTATTCACCGCCGGCACCTCGGTCGAACTGCAGCCGGTGGTGGCGCTGGTCGAGGACGCGGCGACCACCGAATGGCCCGTGGGGCCGGTGACGCGACAACTGATCCGGGACTTTCGCGCGTCCGTGACCGAGGCGAGCCAGGTCGGCCGGACGCTGCGGGAACGGGAGACCGGCTTGTTGGAACGGCGCCCCTGGCCCGCTCGCGTCGCCTCCGCCTTGCAGGCGCCGTAGCGCGCCATGGACCGGTACGCAGACGGACCCGCGAGAGGACAGGCACGATGCCATGCAGACTGGCTTCATACACGCCCCAGACAGTCGCGCAGTTGCGCGGCAAAGCGCGCCGCGTCCCCGGGTTCGAGCGTCGAGACCGTGACTCGCAGCGCGGGGGCCGCGGGCGCGATCGCGAAGGCATCGCCGGTTCGCACGGCCCAGCCGCAGCGTGCGAGGCTTTGCGCGGTGCGGTGAACGTCACGGTCTTCCGGCAACGGAATCCACACATTGAACCCGTCGCAGGGCTGCCTGGCGGCGATACCCACGGCGCCGAGTGCATCGATCAGGGCCTTGCGACGCATGGCGTAGGCGGTCTTGGCCGCATGCAGGCGCGCCATGGCCGCGTCGGATCCGAGCAGGCCGCGCACGGCCGCCTGCAGCAGGTGGCTGACCCAGGTCGTGCCGGGAGCCAGTCGCATGCCGAGCCTTGCGGCGGTCCCCGCATCGGTAGCGATGAAGGCCAGCCGCAGGTCCGGGCCGAAGCCCTTGGACACGGAGCGCACCAGCGCCCGCCGCGTGGTGGCCGCGGGCGCGATGGAGAAGTACGGCGTCTCGGACAGCAAGGCGAAGTGGTCGTCCTCGATCACCAGCACGTGCGGATGGCGGGCGAGCACGCGGCGCAGTTCGCGGGCGCGCTGCTCGCTCAGGCCGCAGCCGGTGGGGTTTTGCGCCCTTGGTGTGCACAGCACCGCCTGGGCGCCATTGGCCAGCGCCGCTTCCAGCGCCTGCGGGCGCATGCCGTGCGCATCCATGGCCACGGGCACCGCTGCCAGGCCCGTGCTGTGCAGGATGTTGAGGCTGCCGAGGAAGCACGGGTCCTCCACCGCCACCTTGTCGCCGGCGACGAGGTAGGCAGCCAACAGACGCTCGATCGCATCGACCGCACCATGCGCCAGCACCAGACCGTCACCCTCCCGGAGATCCGCTCCGAACCACTGCCGCGCCAGCCGTTCGAGTGCTGGGTCGAGTACAGGCTGGCCATACAGCGCGGGCCGGTAGCCGCTGGCTGCCAGCGCCTGCAATGGATCGGGCAGCCAGGCCGGGTCCGGATTGCCGCTGGCCAGATCCGCCAGCGCCGAGCCGGGCTGCAGGCCCTCCTGCTCACCGAGACGCGGCGCTTGCCGGATCACCGTTCCGTTGCGCCCCAGCGTCTCGGCAATGCCTGCGGCCACCAGCTTCCGGTACGCGGCGGCGACCGTGTTGCGGTTGACGCCCAGTTGATCGGCCATCTCGCGCACGGACGGCAGTGTCTGGCCCGCGGCAAGCTGGCCCGCATGTGCCTCGCGGCGAATGCGCTCAAAGATGTCCGATGCGGTCTTTTCTGCCATTCCCGTTTGTCCCGTGACAATGTATATTTTGTCCTATGACAATGTTAGCAGCACGGAGAACCCCTTGTCCATGAACGCGCAGACGCATCCCTGGCCCACCGCACACAGCGTCGAGGACTTTCGGCGCAATCTGGCGGCGGTGCATCGGCGCATCGCCGATGCCTGCTCCCGCGCGGGACGCGATCCGTCCGATGTGCGCCTGCTGCCGGTCAGCAAGACCGTGCCGGAGGAGCGCATCCGTCTGGCCTACGCCGCCGGCTGCCGCGACCTGGGTGAGAACAAGGTGCAGGAGGCGCAGCGCAAGGCCGAAGCGATGGTGGATCTCGCCGACCTGCGCTGGTCGGTCATCGGCCACCTGCAGACCAACAAGGCCAAGGTCGTGGCACGCTTCGCCAGCGAGTTCCAGGCTCTGGACAGCCTGCGTGTGGCGGAGGCGCTGGACCGTCGCCTACAAGCCGAAGGGCGCGCGCTGGATGTGTTCGTGCAGGTCAATACCTCGGGCGAGTCCAGCAAGTTCGGCTTGCCGCCTTCCGAGGTGGCCGGCTTCGTCCGGGCGCTGCCGGGCTTCTCCACCCTGCGCGTGCGAGGCCTGATGACACTGGCGTTGCTGTCGGCCGATCCGGCGCGGGTCCGTCCCTGCTTCGTGCTGTTGCGCGAACTGCGTGATCGGCTGCGCCAGGAGGCGCCGGCGGGCATCGGCATGGACGAACTGTCGATGGGGATGTCCGGCGACTTCGAGCTGGCCATCGAGGAAGGTGCCACCGTCGTGCGCGTCGGTCAGGCCATCTTCGGCGCTCGCGCGACGCCGGACAGCCACTACTGGCCCGACGACGACCGGGCTGCGACATCGACCGCATCGGAGCAGATCGCATGAAGACCGCCCTGGCCCTGCGCCACATCCATTTCGAAGACCTCGGCACGCTCGAACCGCTGCTGCGCGAGCGTGGATTCGACGTGCGTTACCTCGACCCCGCGACCGACGACCTGGCCCGTGAGGAGGCCGCGGCAAGCGATCTTCTCATTGCACTCGGTGGGCCGATCGGCGCCTTCGACGAGCGGGCCTATCCCTTTCTTGCCGACGAACTGCGTCTGCTCGAACGGCGCTTGGCCAGCGGCCGGCCGCTGCTCGGCATTTGTTTGGGCGCGCAATTGATCGCGCGCCTGCTCGGCGCCGCCGTCGCCCCCATGGGCTTCAAGGAGATCGGCTTCGGCGCGCTGACGCTGACGCTGACGGATGCGGGCCGCCGCTCGGTGCTGGCACCGCTGGCCGGCGTGCTGGTGCTGCATTGGCACGGCGACCGCTTCGAGCTGCCTGAGGGCAGTGAACTGCTGGCGAGCACCGAAAGCTGCGCGCAACAGGCCTACGCGGTCGGCAACCGGGTGCTGGGTCTGCAGTTCCACTTGGAAGCCGATGCCAGCCGAATCGAACG
Source organism: Methyloparacoccus sp. NF-16 (assembly GCF_056880625.1). Classification (NCBI taxonomy): domain Bacteria; kingdom Pseudomonadati; phylum Pseudomonadota; class Gammaproteobacteria; order Methylococcales; family Methylococcaceae; genus Methyloparacoccus; species Methyloparacoccus sp. NF-16. The sequence goes on from NZ_CP174130.1 coordinate 2,381,781, forward strand.
CTGGTTGGTCGGCCATTGCTGCGAGCTGGGCCAGGCCGGCATCGATCCGCGCACGCTGCGCGCGGATGCCGAGCGGCATGGGGCAACGCTGAAGGCTGCGGCCCACCGCACGATCGGCGCGTGGCTGGACCGGCAGCAGGACACGGGGGTGCGTCCTGAATGACAGTGACCCAACCTGTGCCCATCGATGTCATCAGCATCCAGTCCCAGGTGGTCTACGGGCGGGTCGGCAACAACGCGGCGATTCCCGCGTTGGAAGCCTGCGGGCTGCTTACGACCGCGGTGCCGACCGCGCTGCTCAGCAACACCCCGCACTATCCCTCGGTCCATGGCGGCGCGGTGCCCGACGCGTGGTTCGCTGGCTGGTTGGATGACCTGGAGGCGCGCGGCATCCCCGCGTGCGCTCGCGTTGTGCAGGTCGGCTTCCTCGCCTCGCCGTCGCAGGCACGGATCCTCTCATCCTGGTGGTCGACGATGCGCGAGCGCCACCCGCAACTGCGCCTGCACCTGGATCCGGTCATTGGCGACTACGACCAGGGCGTGTATGCGGCGGCCGGCATGGCCGAGGCCTGGCGCACGCTGCTGATTCCAGAAGCCCACGGCCTCGTCCCCAATCGGTTCGAGCTGGAACAGGTCACCGGCAGAACGCTGCAGGGTCTGGCGGATTGCCGTGAGGCCGCCCGTGCGCTGTTGCGCGGCCCCACCCAATGGGTGGTGGTGACCAGTGTCCAGGATGATCCCGAAGGCGCCGTCGTCCAGACGCTGCTGGAGACGCGGGAGGGGGTATCGCGCCTCTTCGAGCATCCCCACGTGCCCTGCGTGGTGAAGGGGGCCGGCGACTACTTCGCCGCGCGCCTGACCGGCCATTGCCTGCTTGGCATACAGATGCCTCAGGCCGTCGAGCGCGCCTGCGGCGATACCGCCGAGCAACTGACCCGCACCCGGCGCCTGGGCTGGGAGGAGATGGCGATACACGCGATGGACTGGAGTGTCCGGCCATGAACGCCTACCGCCTCGTGATTTCCCGGCATGGCCGGCTGCTGGGTCAGTTCTACAGCGAAACGCCCTGGGCGGGCGACGCGATCCGCGACTTGCTACAGCGACTTCCCGAATGCGATGGCTATCGCACCGAACTGTTCGTCGCGCGCGAAGAGCGCCGCTTGTTCGAAAGCGGTCCTGGCGGCCTGAAGCTCCTCGGTCGCGAGCCCTTGTTCCAACCCTTGCCGATCACGGCGCTGCTGTCCGGCACGGCGCCCGAGGAGCCGTTCGCGTGAATCAAGCTCCCGGCCTCACGTACGCGTAGGTGGCGCGATGGAGCTGAGACACCTGCGCTGTTTCGTGGCAGTGGCCGAGGAACTGCACTTCACGCGTGCGGCGGTGCGGCTCCATATCGAGCAGTCTCCGCTGTCGCGCACCATCCGGGAGCTGGAGTCCGACCTCGGCGCCACGCTGTTCGAGCGCAATCGGCGCGGCACCCAGCTCACCTGGGCGGGCCAGGTCCTGCTGGAAGATGCCCGCCGCGTGTTCGCGGTGCTGGAACAGGCACGAACCAACGTCCGGGCCGCCGCCACGGGCTATCGCGGCATGCTGCGCCTCGCGCTGTCGGACGGTATCGCGCAGACACGCCTCGCGGCACTCCTGGCCCTGTGCCGGGAGGAGGAGCCCGATGTGGAAATCCGCCTGTTCGAGACGCCGCTCGCATCGCAAGTGCGCGGGTTGCGCGACGACACTTTCGATGCCGGGTTTGCGCAGTCCGACGAGGCTGGAGAGGGCATCCTGTGCGAAGCGGTCTGGTCCGATCCCATCCTCGTTGCCATTCCGACGCGCCATCCTTTGCTGGCCTTCAGGCAGGTCCCTCTGGATGAACTGCTGCGCTATCCCCTGATCAAGTGCCACCCGGAAACCTGCGAGGGTGCGTACCGGCAGATCAAACGGCTGCTCCGGACGGCCGCCATCCAGCCACGGATCGCAGAGCGGGTCGCGACACTGGAATTGATGCTGACGCTGGTGGCCGCAGGCTACGGACTGGGCTTCGCCACGGCGGCGCAGATTTCAGTCTGCCGTCACCCCGAGATCATCGCGCGGCCCCTGTCGGACCCGTCGGCATGCATGACCACCTACCTGTTGCGGCCGGACAGCGAGCCCTCGGAACCGCTGCAGCACTTCATCGAACGCGCCATGCTCTCGCGTGACGACAGTCCCGCCGTCGATCCGATCTAGCCCTGGGCAACCGCGTGCGTCGCAGCGCAGGCCTTCGTCGGGGACGCCGCGCAGGTGCCATGGCAAGCCATGGGCGACCGAGCGGCCCAACGTGCCGCCGCGTCTACAGATGCAGGGTGCCGCTGGCGACGGTCACGGCCTGTCCGCCGACGCGCACCGTCAGTTCTTCGCTGTTGCGCGTCCATTCGACATGGATCAGGCCGTCGCGTCCCATCTCGATGCCTTGCTCCGCAAGGTAGCCCCCCTGGAGAGCCGATGCGTGCCGGTGCCTTGCCAGAAATGCCGCGACACACCCGTTTCCAGACCCGCAGACGGGGTCCTCGGCCACGCCTTCGCCTGGCGCAAACGTGCGCAGGCGCAAGCGTACCGGCGCGTCGGCCTCGTGCTCGGCAAAGACGGTCACGCCGACAGCGCCCGATGCGCGGCAGCGTTCGGCGATGCGAGGCAGGTTGGGACGCAGCGACGCCAGGGCGGCGACGCTGCGCAGCTCGGCGATCAGCCACGGGATGCCGGTGGAGACGACCTCCACCGGCATCGCGGCCAGCATGTTCGCATCGCAGCCCAGCAGGGCCGACACTTCCCCAGGACCGATGGCTGTGTTGCGGAACTGCGGGCTGGCCTGGGTCATCCAGTAGATCGGCGAGCCCTCGGTCGGAAGGACTTCGACAGGCACGATGCCGATGCCGCAGGCCTGCCGCAGCAGAATTGCATCGGCCAGGTCGCCACGGTGCGCACGCACAGCACTCGCAGTGGCGATGGTGGGATGCCCCGCGAACGGCAGCTCGCTGGAGGGCGTGAAGATGCGCACACGATAGTCGGTGTCGGGCGATTCCGGGGCCAGCACGAAGACCGTCTCGGACAGGTTCATCTCGCGCGCGATCCGCTGCATGGTCCGCGCATCGAGATCGTCGGCATCGAACACGACGGCAGCCGGGTTGCCCCTGAGCGGCTGGCTCGTGAACACATCGACTTGCAGGAAGGACTTGTTCATAGCTTCTCCAGGTTCGGTCGCACCGCCTGTGCTCGGTTGCGTGCGCGTGGCCGGACACGAATCACGCGGCCAGGGCCTTGGCGCCGCTCGACGGTCTCCACAAAAGCATCCATGCGGCGAATCCGAGGAAACCGATCCCCGCCAAGCGCGTGCAGCGCTGGCGCCAGACGGAAGTGCCCAATGCGCCCTGCACCCGGCTTGCAATGGCGGCATAGCCGGTCAAGGTGGCGCCGCTGAGGATTACGAAGATCGCGGTCAGGCCAATGAACTGAGGGATGAGAGCCTGGTCGGCCCGGATGAACTGGGGGAAGAAGGCGGTGAAGAAGAGGATCGACTTCGGATTGGATGTCGCCACCAGGAATCCCTCCTTCGCTAGCGCGAAGGCCTGCACCGGCCCTGCGTCATGGGCACCGGGGTCCGGCGGCCGAGTGTGTCTGCCCTGCACAAGCAGGCGAAGACCGAGGTACGCCAGGTAGGCGGCGCCGGCCAGCCGCAGTGCGGTCATCGCGTGGGCGGATGCAAGCAGGAACAGGCCGACGCCCCACGCGGCCGCAGCGGAAACCACGAGCAACCCCAACATGTTGCCCAGTGTCGACCACAGGCTCGCGACCACGCCCTGGCGAGCGCCATTGCGCATCGCCAGCAGGATGGCCGGACCGGGCGTAAGGATGGACACCCAGGCCGCCAGGACGTAGGAAATCAGGAGCGGGATATCGGACATTGCGAACTCGGGGGGGTTCTTCGTCGGTTGTGAAGGAAGTGCACTTCGACGATAGCCAAGGCCATTCGAGCTGACCATTGAGCTTTTCTCGATGCTTGCTGAGACCTTCTCACTCGGCAATTCAACGCATCGGTCTTAAGGTTTCCAGCCAGACAACCTCACCCCGGATATCCGCGCACGCCACCATGAGCCACCTTCAGACCGTTCGCCTCTTGATGCTTCCCGGTATCGGCAATTCCGGGCCGGAGCATTGGCAGACGCGCTGGGCGTCGCGCCAGGAGTATGGCCGGCGATTCCAGCCTGCCGACTGGGACAGGCCGGACCTGGCCGACTGGCTGCAGGCACTTGATGCGGCCATCGACGAGTGCGGCGCGCCCGTCGTCCTGGTCGCACACAGCCTTTCGTGCCTGCTCGTCGCGCACTGGGCATCGCGGCCGGGGATCGGAGAAGACATCCAGCATCGGATCGCCCAGGTCCGGGGCGCCTTCCTCGTTGCCGTCCCTGACCCCGGCGCACCGGCGTTTCCGAGCGAGGCGAGCGAGTTCGGCCCGCCACCGACCGAACCCCTGCCGTTTCCCGCACTGGTGGTCGCCAGCAGCGACGACCCCTATGGCTCGCCGGAGCACGCCCGGCGCATGGCCATGGGTTGGGCAGCGGGATGCGTGGAAGTCGGCGCCCTTGGGCATATCAATGCCGCCAGCGGTTTGGACGACTGGGACACCGGCTGGCATCTACTGCATGCATTCGGAGCGGGGCTGCGCGTCCAGATGCCGGCATCGAATCGACCGGGAGCGTGAGCATGCGTGCGTATCGCTACCTGACCGGCATCGACGACGCGGCGTTCTGCCACCGCGTCACCGCGGCCCTGAACAGCGGCTGGGAGCTGTATGGCGAGCCGAGTCTGACCTACGACGCGGCGCGTGGCGCAGTGATCTGCGGCCAGGCCATCGTCAAGACCATCGAATCGACGACGTACAGCGAGTCACTGGACTTTTCTGTGCTCTGACGGAGATCCCCCAATGGATGTATCGACCGCGATCCTGGGCTTCACGCTGACGGCGCTGCTGCTCACATTGACCCCCGGCCTGGACACGACGCTGGTACTTCGCACGGCCGCTGTGGAAGGGGGGCGCAAGGCGATGAGGGCGGGCGGCGGCATCGTGACCGGCGTGCTGATCTGGGGGCTGATCGCGGCCCTCGGGCTCGGCGCGGTGCTCGCGGTCTCCCGACTCGCCTACACCCTGCTGCAGATCGCGGGCGCGGCCTATCTGCTCTGGCTCGGCTGGAAGTTGATCTCTGGCGCGCTCAAGAGCCGGCCGGCGCTGCCCGCAGATGATCCGCCGCTCGTGCGTGGCGAGCGCTGGTTCCTGCGCGGTCTGCTGACGAATCTGCTCAATCCCAAGGTCGGGGTGTTCTACGTGAGCCTCCTGCCACAGTTCGTTCCCGCCGATGTGCCGGTGGTCGCATTCAGCGTGCTGTTGGCCGGCATCCACGCCGCGATGGGACTGCTCTGGTTCGCCGCACTGGTGCTGGCCACGCGGCCACTGGCACGCTGGCTGCGCCGGCCCACGGTGCTGCGCTCGCTCGATGCGCTCACCGGCCTGGCGCTGATGGGGTTTGGCTTGCGCCTGGCCCTGTCCAGGCCGACGAGCTGAGGCGCGAGCGGCATGGACATCGGAACCTTCCTGCTGCTGGCCGGCGCCGGCATGATCGGCGGCATCTGCAATGCGGTGGCCGGCGGCGGCACATTCTTCACCTTTCCCGCGCTGCTGGCTGCCGGCGTACCACCCGTGGTGGCCAACGCCACCAGCGCGGTGTCGATATGGCCGGGGCATGCGAGCAGCCTGCTCGGCTATCGCAGCGAGCTCGGGCGCCACCGCGCCGCGTTGCGGCGCAGCCTGCCCGTGGTCGGTGCCGGTTCGCTGGTGGGCGCCACACTGTTGGTGTTCACCGGAGATGCACAGTTCAGCCGTCTGGTGCCGTGGCTGATCCTCGTCGCGACCGTTCTGTTCGCCCTGGGACCCTGGCTGCGCCAGGCCATCGAGCGGCATGCTCGCGGTCAGGTGCCGCACCTGGTGGCGGCGGGAGCGGAGTTCCTGACCGCACTCTATGGCGGTTACTTCGGCGCCGGCCTGGGCATCATGCTGATGGCGATCCTGACCTTGCTGGGTGTGCGCGATGTCCAGGAGGCGAACGCCGTCAAGAATGCGATGGCTACCGTCGTGACCAGTGCTGCGGTGATGCTCTTCGTCGCTACCGGGTCCATCGCCTGGGCGCAAGGCAGTGCGGTCCTGCTGGGCGCGATCGTGGGGGGCTATGCCGGCGCGCGGTTGGCGCGCTGGATTCCGCCGCTGGCCCTGCGTTGGACGATCGTGGCGACCGGCCTGACGCTCGCGGCGTACTTCGGGCTGAAGGCGGGCGCATGATGGATCGCTTGCAGCGGGCGCGCGACGCCTACGCCTGTGCTAGTACGGCGCTCCCCTGCATCGTCGATGGCGGGCGATGCTGCTTTCCGCGCTCCGCTGCGTTTTCGGACACGCGGCGCCGACCCTGCCACCCGCCTGGATCTGCCAACCCGACTCGACCGACGGGGTGGCGTGTCGATTCAGTTGGCGAACTTTCTGTGAGGAGTCCATACGATGAATCCACTCGATGCACTGACCGCGCTCTGGTCGCTGGGCGGGCTGCCGCCGCAGGCGCTGGCCGGGATCGCGCTGACGGGCAGCGACCCGGTGTTTCCCTCGTCCTTCGCCGTTGGCACCGCCGCGCAGGCCAGCATTGCCGCGGCCGCGCTCGCCTCCTGCGAACTGGGCCATGAGCGGGGTGTTCCGCGCCAGCGTGTCGCCGTGGACATGGCCCACGCCGCCGCCGAATGCACCGGCTGGTTCACGCTCGACGGTCAGGAGCCCGAGCTGTGGGACCCGTTCGCCGGCCTGTACCGCTGCGCCGATGGTCACGTGCGTGTCCACACCAACTTCCCGCACCACCGCGATGGCGCGCTGCGCCTGCTGGGCCTGGACCCGGCAACTGCCACACGCGCCGACGCCGAGCAGGCCCTGCGGGGTTGGAAGGCGCTGGACTTCGAGCAGGCCGCGGCCGACCACGCACTGGTGGCCACGGCGTTGCGCAGCTTCGCCGAGTGGGATGCCACGCCCCAGGGCCAAGCCGTGGCAGCGCAACCGCTGATGACGATCACCCGGATCGCCGATGCGCCGCCGCGCACACTGCCGCCCCTGGCGGCCGATGAACGGCCGCTCGCCGGCCTGCGCGTACTTGACCTCACGCGCATCCTGGCCGGTCCCGTCGGTGGGCGGGCGATGGCGTCGTTCGGCGCGGACGTGATGCTGGTCAATTCACCGAACCTGCCCAACATCGCCGAAACCAGCCGCGGCAAGCGCTCGGCGCACATCGACCTGCGCAGCGAGGCCGGGCGCGAAGCGCTGTGGCGGCTCGTGGAAGACGCCCACGTGTTCTCGCAGGGATACCGGCCCGGCGGCCTGGCCGCGCTTGGCTTCTCGCCCGAGGCCCTGGCCGCGCGCCGGCCCGGCATCGTCGCCGTGTCGCTGACCGCCTACGGCACGCAAGGGCCCTGGGCCGACCGGCGCGGTTTCGATTCGCTGGTGCAGACGGCGATGGGCTTCAACCACGCCGAGGGCGAGGCAGCGGGCGACGGCAAGCCGCGCGCGCTACCGATGCAGATCCTCGACCAGGCCAGCGGCTTCCTGATGGCTTTCGGCGCCGCCGCCGCGCTGTGGCGACAGTCGCGCGAAGGGGGAAGCTGGCACGTGCAGGTGTCGCTGGCGCAGACCGGGCACTGGCTGCGCGGGCTGGGGCGCATCGAAGAGGGCCTGCGGGCCGGCAGGCCGGACCTCAGCCCCTGGCTCGCCGACGAAATCTCCGGCTTCGGCCTGCTGCGCGCCGTGCGGCCCAGCGCGCAACTGGCGCGAACACCGGCCGGCTATGCGCGACCGTCGGTGCCGCCGGGAACGGATCGCCCGAACTGGTGAGAGCTTGTCCGCAAGCCGAGAATAGATACGGCCGGACCCCTTGAATGAGCGATATCCCAGGTCACCCGGGCGATGCATCGCGTGCCGCACCGATGCCTGCCACGTCAGCCTTACCCTCCCATCTGCAGTGGACCATTGCCTTGGCGGCGGGCGCATCCGTGGCCAACAGCTACTACAACCAGCCGCTTCTCGGCGAATTGAGCCGGGAGTTCGCTCTCTCTGCGGGGACCGTGACCTGGCTGCCCGTGCTCACCCAGGCGGGCAATGCCCTGGGCGTGCTTTTCCTGGCACCACTGGGTGACCGCCTGGAGCGCAAGTCGCTCATCCTGCGAACGCTGGCGGCGCTAGTGCTCTCCCTGGTGCTGGCAGCCGCGTCCTCCGGCTTCGTTCAATTGGCACTGGCGAGCCTCGCAGTGGGTTTGTGCGCCACCGTGGCGCAACAACTAGTTCCCTTGGCCATCCACCTGGCGCCCTCCAACCGCAAGGGACAGGTGCTCGGCGTGGTGACGGGCGGCATCCTGGTCGGCATCCTGCTGGCCCGTGTGATGAGCGGCTGGATGACCGAGTTCTGGGGCTGGCGGTCCGTCTTCGGTTTTTCTGCGGCACTGATGCTGGTACTGGGCTTTCGGCTGGCATGGACGCTGCCGGTGGTGCCGCCGTCCTCCGATCTCGGCTATGGACGATTGCTGCTCTCGATGTGGCATTTGGTGCGCAAGCACGCTTCCTTGCGCCAGGCTGTGGCTATCCAGTTCCTGCTGTTTGCCAGCATGATCGGCTTCTGGGCAACGTTCGCGCTCTGGCTGGAGCGGCCGCCACTGCAACTCGGCGCGTTATCTGCCGGCCTGTTCGCGCTGGTCGGCGTGTGCGGCGCGTTGGCTGCACCGGCGGCTGGCCGTTTTGCCGACCGGCACGGACATGACGCAGTCGTCCGTGCAGGCGCGGTGGGAACCGCAACGGCATTTGCCGTGCTGTATCTGGGGAACTCATCGATCCCCGCACTCGTCCTCGGCATCTTCTTGCTCGACGTGGCCGTGCAGTCGGCCCAGGTGGCGAACCAGACCATGGTCTATGCGTTGGACGCGGGTGCGCGCAGCCGGCTGAACACCGTGTTCATGGGCGCGATGCTGCTTGGCGGGGCCTTCGGCGCTGCTGCAGGCGGGTGGGCCTTCACTGCGCATGGATGGGCCGGGGTCTGCGCCTTTGGCATGCTCAGCGCCACCATTGCGTGGGGCCTGTCTCTTCGGCTAAACCAATGATGACAAGTGAATTGACAAGCCGTCTGCTGGTCGAAGCAAACCCTGACATGACGCCGATGCCATCTCAGGTGGTCATTTCGGGGTGCTCCGGCGGCGGCAAGTCGACCTTGCTCGGGGAACTGCGTCGGCGTGGTCATGCGACCGTCGCCGAACCCGGGCGGAGGATCATCGCCGAGCAGATTCGACAGGGCGGCAACGCCCTGCCATGGACCGACATGGCGGCCTTTCTGCGCGAGGCGCTGCGTGTCGCTGCCATGGATCTCGAAGGCGCGATGCGGGAGGCTGGTCCGGTTTTCTTCGACCGAGGGCTGATCGACGCCGCTGCGGCGCTTCAACGACTCTACGGGGTACCGTTGGCGCAAAGTCTGGGCGAATCCCGCCCCTATGGACGGCTCGTGTTCCTCGCTCCGCCCTGGCCGGACCTCTATTGCGCCGACGAGGCGCGGCGGCACGGCTTTCCCGAGGCTGAGGCGGAATACGCCCACCTGGATGCAACCTACCGGGCACTCGGCTACGAAGTCAGGTTGCTTCCGCGCGCCAGTGTGGCCGAACGGGCCGACTTCGTTCTCCAGGCGATTCATCGCTGCTGAAGGCGAGACCGACTTGTGGCGGCCGCCTTGGCTGTCGATCCGAACGCGGCCTTGCCGCAGGCGCACTCGCAGGCACCGTTTGGGGTGATCACGCGATGACAGGGATGGCGAAAACGGGGCGAGGCGGCTTCCGGTTTGTTTCTCGTGTCGAAGCCGGATTTCGGTTCGACTGTCACCGGATTGGCTTCCCTCCGGTGTTGTCTCATGGACTCTTGCGCTGTTTCTCATGCCACTCGCACCCGCCCAGCATGGCTTGCCGCGGGCATTGCCATCCTGACGTTGGCCACCCGCGCCGCTTCGGCGGAAGTATGGGTCGTTACCGACTCGCATCATCCGGTCCTTGGCCAGGCTGACCGACACCTCATCTTGGACGCGGCCGCGGTGCTCGAAGGGGAGCTGGCCGACAACCTGCCCACCGATCCTGAGCGCGCCAGCGCCATCGTCCAGCAACGCCTGAAGCTGGGCGGTACAGACCTGCAGCGAAGGATCGGCACCGCCTACCAGGGCGTTGCCGATGCCTGGAGCCTTGGCGTCGCCAAGGTTCCGGCCATCGTGGTGGATCGCCGATACGTGGTCTATGGCGAGACGGACGTGGCCCGTGCGGTTTCCCGCATCGACCAATACCGGAGGACGCAGCCATGACGAGGCGTCCGTTCGCATCATCCCGGCGCCAGCGGTTGGCCATCGCAGCGCTGTTGCTGGGGTGTTCCGCATCGTCCTTTGCACTGAACACCGCCACCATCGTGGCCTCCACCCTGTCACCGGATTGCCTGGAGTACCGCGTCACCGGCATCTGCTACTGGCTTTATTGCACCTGGACGGGATGCACCGTGCGCACCTCGGTCAAGGTGCGTCACTACATCCCGGATGCCGTGGTATCGAGCTACTCGAACACCGGCGAGAACCCTTGGGTCGAGGTGCGGGCGATGAGCCTGCCGAACCCGACTGCGAAGGCCGGTGGCGACGGCACCACCAACGAGGATCACGAGAACAACCTGGCGAAGTTCAAGAACGCCGACGTCATCGGCCATCCCGGCGGCCATGTGTTCAGCCAGTTCGCCAGCGCCTCCGGGTACACCTGCGAGGGTGCCGGCACCGCCTTCATGCCCTATCTGCTGAGCACGCTCGACACGCTGGCATGGCGCTACAACATCCCCGAGGCGCTGTATCCGGAAGCACTGATTCCCGGCCGGCGCGAGATCGGCACGCGCACGGGCCTGAATCTCTGGGGCAACGTCTATCCGCGTGGCGGCTTCCTGCACCAGGTGGATGACCACAAGGCCGCGGCCGTGGTCGCCCAGCGCGCGGGTGACATCGTGACGCGCCGCAACCAGATCCACGTGTACCAGCCGCTGCTCGCCAGTTCGCGCGATGGCTACTGGCCGGCCGGCGCCCTGATGGAAACCGATGCAGCCACGGGCAAGTGGCAGGAGTTGACCCCCACGCTGTCCAGCAGTTGCGCGGTATTCCCCCACGGCAATGCCAAGGTGCAGGCCCGGCAGGGCGACTACGCCTGGGCATTGTGGCGTCCCTATAGCTGCTGCCAGCGCCGCGGCCAGGTGTTCCTCGGCAGCGTCGATTTCCAGTGAGGCCCGATGCCATGACTTCTCCGCTCCCGAACGCCCGCCGCCTCACGTCCCTCGCATTGGCCGTCATCACAGCGCTGTGCTGCTCCGGTGCCGGGGCGCAGACCAGCGTCAACGAGTACGGCGTCCAGCATCAAGGCAGCGTGATCGGCGATGACGTCCTCTACAGCATTGGGGGCGGTCGCGCGGTGTCCATGAGCGGTGCGGCCAACATGCACTCCATCGGCGTTGGCGTCGGCTGGAACAGCAACCTGATCTGCGGCGACATGAGCATCACAACCACGCTGCAGAACCAGTTGAACGGCATCACCAACGGCTTCCAGGCCATCATGTCCTCGGTGATCCAGAACGCCACCGCTGCCGTGGCGTCGCTGCCCGCCTTGATCATCCAGCGCGCCGATCCAGGGCTGTACAACCTGTTGACCAATGGGGTGCTGCAAGCCAGGCTGGATTTCGATCGCAGCAAGCTGACCTGCCGTGCCATCGCCAACCGCATGGCCGACATGGCGGGTGGGCAGCTCGGCTGGGACCAGCTCGCCGAAGGCATGGCGCTGAAGCAGGCCGTCGCGAGCACCGATGCGGTCTCGGCGATCGACGACGCCGAGGCGAACCGTGGCAACAACGGCGTTCCGTGGGTCGGCGGAGACAACGCCGGCGGTGCGGGCCAACGTCCGGTGCGTGTGGTCGGCGACGTGACCCGTGCCGGCTACAACCTGCTCAACGGCCGTGGCGTCGGCGATGCCAGTTCGATTCCTCAAGCCAGTTGTGGCGGCAACCTGGCATGCCAGACCTGGAGTTCGCCCGATGCCGCCGCGGCCTGGGCCATTCGCGTGCTGGGGGAGCAGGAGCAGCGCACCTGCGATGCCTGCACCAAGACCGTCACCACGCCGGGCGTTGGCCTGACTCCGCTGATCCAGGAGGAATACGAGGACAAGCTGCAGGCCCTGCAGGAACTGGTCGCCGGCAGCCGTCCAACCACGGCCCAGAACCTGCAGGCGGCGAGCAGCGGGTCGCTGCCCATCACCCGTGGCGTGATCGAGGCACTGCGCGACGAAACGGACCAGGACATCCTGGCTCGGCGCCTGGCCTCGGAGGTTGCGCTGGCCAGCGTGCTGGAGAAGGCGCTGCTGTTGCAACGCACACTGCTGACCGGGCGCAAGGAGCCCAACGTGGCCGCCAACGAACTGGCCCAGAAGGCCGTCACGCACGAAAGCGACATCCTCGATCGCGAGATTCACAACCTGAAGACCGAACTGGAACTGCGCCGCGAACTGGCCAGCAACTCGCCGATGGCGATCATCCAGCGGCACAGCACCCGAGCGGCGGGTTCGCGCGGCATCTACGAGGGCGATCCGGTGCGCAACCGCGTCGATGAACTGCAGCAGCCGCCGTCCGGCGGAAGCCATCCATGAACGCCGGCAGGTGGCGCCTGCGCTGGCTGTCCAGCCGGCGTGTCGGCGTGGCGTTGTTGTGGGCATTGCTGCTGCTGATCGCCGCGACCGTCGTGAATGCAGTCGGCATCCGCATCGCAGGCGGCATCGACGGCTGGCAAGCATGGATGGCAGCGCAATCCGGAGCCTTCCTGGCCTGGCGACTGTTGCTGTACGCCGGCACTGCCTGGGGTTGGCTCTGGATGCGCCGTCGCCTGCGCGCGCGGGAACCGGAGCGAGTTGCCGGGCAGCGGCTGCTGCGCGCGGAGGTTGCGGCCATCGTCGCCGTGATTGCTCTTGAAGCCAGCCTGCTGATGCAGGCGCGGTAGCGCGGGGGCCGCCATGACGCTGTTTACGACCGACTACCTGGAGTACTACCTGACGCTCGTGTCCTGGGTGGTCCACAATGGCATCTGGTCGGTGCTGGTCGCCAGCGGCATGTTCGCAATCCCGTTCCTGGCGATCGTCATCCAGGAATGGCTGAAGGCCCGCGCGGAAGGCGCCGACGAGGGCAACAAGGGCGTGCTGTCCTCGGTTCGCATCGAGAACCGCGTCTTCGTCGCCATCGTGGTGATCATGTTCGCGGGCATCCCCTTCATCGATGTCGATTTCAACACCATTAAGTACGACCGCTCGCGTTCGACCCAGTGCCAGGTGAATGTCCCGGAGCCGACCGATACCGGCTGGTCGCAATCGTTCAGCACGATCAACAACCAATCGGCCAAGGTGCCCGTGTGGTGGTTCGCCATGCACGCGATCTCGCGCGCGATCACCGGCGCCTCTGTCGCGGCCATTCCCTGCGGCACCGACCTGCGGCAGATCCGCATGGACATCGACGCGACCCGCATCGACGACCCGGTGCTGGCCCAGGAGGTCAGCGACTTCACCCGCGACTGCTATGGCCCCGCTCGCGCCAAGCTGTTCATGACCCGGCCCAGCCTCAGCGAGGAGCAGATGCACGACGTCACCTGGATCGGCTCCAGCTACTTCGTCGGCACCGCCGGCTTCTACGACAGCTACCGCTCCAGGACACCTCGCGATGCCTGGCCGTTCGACGCCACGCGCGACGCTGGCCTGGCCCAGGTGCCCAACGGGGGCGGCTACCCGACCTGCCGGCAGTGGTGGTCCGACGCCGGCCACGGCCTGCGGGCACGACTGCTGGCCCAGGTCGATCCCAACCTGCTGACGCGACTGGCCGGCTGGGCGGGCTTCCTGAGCCAGGCCGAGGTCAACGACTCGGTGATCCGCGCCGTCGCCAGCCCTCGCCAGCAGAAGCTCAACCGGGGGGCGGTCTACACGGACTACGGTGGCCAGATCGACATGACGCTGCCCAACATCGTCACCCGCGCCGCCAGCGACGTGGGGCTGACCGTCGGATCACTGGGCTATTTCCCGGCGATGGACGTGGTGCGGCAGGCGCTGCCGATGGTGCTGTCCCTGCTCAAGATGGTGCTGGTCATCTGCATCCCGCTGGTGCTGCTGATCGGCACCTATGACCTCAAGACCGTGGTCACGGTGAGCGTGGTGCAGTTCGCGCTGTTCTTCACCGACTTCTGGTTCCAACTCGCCCGCTGGATCGACTCGACCATCCTGGATGCGCTCTACGGCTGGGGGTGGGGCTGGAATCGGCCGCACACGAACTTCGATCCGCTGGTGGGCCTCAACAACGCCTTCGGGGACATGCTGCTGAACTTCGTGATGGCTACGATGTTCCTGGTGCTCCCGGCATTCTGGATTGGCGCATTGACTTGGGCTGGGATTCGGGCCGGAACTGTCGCAAATGCGTTCTCGGCAGGCACCAAAGACGCGGGCAATGCAGGCAGCAAGGGGCCAGGCGTCATGTCGAGGAAGCTGAAATGACTCAGCGATGAACGGCTTCAATCGTCTTCGCTGTACATCTCGTGAGAGGTGTCGTTGTAGAGGTTTGGATCGTAGCCAGGCGTTTGACGTAGTTCATCCAGACTCGCAGGAAATTGCAGATCGAAATCGTCGTCGCCCTCCGGCGTCTGCTCCGTCATCCTTGCTGCAACAAAGAGAGCGACCAGCAGCAGCGCCACCCAGACCGCGACGTACAGCAACACCCCGAGGATTGCCAGCTTGACCCCCCAGAACAGCACCGTTGCACTGCCTGCCGGCAGCCCCTGCGCCATCAGCCACCGATGTGTCCGACGCTCCGCGCGCAGGCAAACGCCCCATACGCCGCCCAGCCGGCGACCGAGTCGCGCTGCGGTGGTCATGCGAGCGGTGTGCTTCATCGTCGGCTACCTCATGGTCGTTCCACGGTCGTTGGGCAGGGCGGCGCCGGTCTCCTTCATGCCCGCCGCGCCGCGAATGCTTCGGCGGTCATGATCAAGCCGGGAAAGTCCTCTCGCATGGCGAGAATGTCTGCATCGCCCATGATCAACGCATCCGCCTTGCCGACATGCGCGAGCACCACGAACACCTGGTCCTGCTCGTCGCGGCAGACCGGCAGGTCTGGCCATGGCGCCGGCAGTTCCACCACATCGGCGTAGGGCAGAAAGTCCGCCAGCAACTCCTGCTGTTCCAAGTTTGACAACTTGAACTTGGGATAGGCCAGGACGCGCAGGAGTTCACTGGCCGTTTCCCGGCAGACCAGTGGCTGCAACTGCTGGTGCTGCCAGGCGTGGCGTATCCAGGCCAGGCGTCCGGCACTGAAGATCAACGCCGACAGCACGATGTTGGTGTCGAGGACGACCCTGCGCATCACTGCCGTGCCCAGGCCACGGCATCCTCGACGTCCTGCTCGGTGATCCCGAGTTGCTCCAGCTTCTCGCGCACGGCCTGGGCCTTCTGGACCCGCACCGGCGTCAGGACGATCCGACCGCCTTCGACGGTCACGTCGAAGTACTCCGCCGCATCCACGCCGGACACGGCCGCCTTGGGCAGCGTGATCTGGTTTTTCGAAGTGAGCTTGGCAAGCATGGGAGGCCTCCGTAAGTTTCAAAGGAAATCTTACTTCCTTACTTCATTCCCGACAAGCATGCCTCCGGGCTCAAGGTTTCCAGGGCTCGCTGCGCTTTCAGCGCCGGTTGAAACGGCCTGATCCGGTGAAAACACAGTGCTTGTTCCGCCCGATCCTGGAGCGCACGGGCTCCGCATTGATTGCGGCACACGAAGCCGACTGCCCCTATACCAAAGGGCTTGTCGAAGGCCAAAGGGCTGGGGAAGGAGCAAGGGAATGGCCTCAAGGGGAAAGGCCCTACCCGAAAAGGCCAAAAGGCTCCTCCGGCCAGCCCATCACCAGGATGTCGCCATGCTTTCGCTGTTCCAGCGCAAACGGGTGCCGCCGGCCGCCGCGCCGCCTCCCCCCGAGATTGCCAAAGGGTTGACCCGGCCGCAGTCGGCCGCATCGTTGCTGGCAGAGCCACGCCGGCAGCGACTGCTGGAACACATCTGGCAGCGCACCTCGCTGTCGCGTCGGCAGTTCCGCTCGCTGTACCTGGCGCCGCTGGAGCGCTACGCCGAGTTGGTCCAGCAGTTCCCGGCCTCGGAGGCGCATCACCATGCCTGGCCGGGCGGCATGCTGGACCACGGCCTGGAGATCGTGGCCTACGCGCTCAAACTGAGGCAGTCCCACTTGCTCCCGGCCGGCGCCTCGCCCGAGGCCCAGGCCGCGCAAGCCGAGGCCTGGACCGCCGGGACCGCCTACGCCGCGCTGCTGCACGACATTGGCAAGATCGCGGTCGACCTGCACGTCGAGCAGGCCGATGGCGTGGTCTGGCACCCCTGGCACGGGCCGCTGCGGCAGCCGTACCGCTTTCGTTACCGGACGGATCGCGATTACCGGCTGCATGGCGCCGCCACGGGACTGCTCTACACCCGTGTGCTCGATGCCGGCATCTTCGACTGGCTGAGCAACTATCAGGACCTGTGGTCGGCGCTGCTGTACGTGCTGGCGGGCCAGTACGAGCATGCCGGCACGCTGGGCGAGTTGGTCGTCAAGGCCGACCAGGCATCGGTGGCCCTGGCGCTCGGCGGTGATCCGGCCAAGGCCATGGCGGCGCCGAAGCATGCGGTGCAGCGCAAGCTGCTGGATGGCCTGCGCTACCTGCTGCGCGAGGAATTCAAGCTGAACCAGCCCGGCGGCCCGTCGGATGGATGGCTGACCCACGACGCACTCTGGCTCGTCAGCAAGACGGTCAGCGACAAGTTGCGCGCGCACCTCCTGTCCCAGGGCATCGAAGGCATTCCGTCAAACAACACCGCTGTCTTCACGGTGCTCCAGGACCATGGCATCGTGCAGCCCGCCCCGGATGGGAAGGCGATCTGGCGGGCGACCGTCACGAGCGGCACCGGCTGGTCGCACAGCTTTACCTTCCTGCGCCTGTCGCCGGCCTTGATCTGGGAGTCGGGCGAGCGTCCCGCACCGTTCGCCGGCACGGTCACGACGGAAGAGCCCCTCCCTGGCGATGAGGCAGCGCCGGCTTCCGCCGGCATCCCGGCCACCTCACCGCCCCCTCGGGTGGCGGATTCCCCGGCGGGGATCGCGGACCCGATCTCCGATCTGCTGTCGATGCTCGATGCGTCCGACGCAGCCACCGTCGGTGCATCGTCCGCCGGCGCGGAACCGCCTTCGTCATCCACCACCGCAACTGCGTCTTTGCCCGATTTGACGCCGACCAGTCCTGCCACGATGCCGGCTCCCGCGAAGGCCACGCCGTCCGGGGAGGACTTCATCGCCTGGCTCAAGCAAGGCATCGAGTCGCGCAAGCTCATCATCAACGACGCGAAAGCACTGGTGCATACCGTCGATGGCACGGCGTACCTGGTCAGCCCCGGCGTCTTCCAGCGCTACGTGCAGGAACATCCGGAGATCCAGGTGCTGGCCCGGCAGGACAATCTGCACGACTGGCAATGGGTGCAGAAGCGCTTCGAGAAGCTGGGGCTGCACCGCAAACAGGGCAGCGGCCTGAACATCTGGACCTGCGAGGTCACCGGGCCGCGCAAGTCGCGGCGGTTGCACGGCTATCTGCTGGCGGCGCCTTCGGCATTGTTCGCGGAAGTCCCGCCGGACAACCCTTACCTGTCCCTGGCACGGAATTCAGCGCCCCCGGGCACAACGCAGGCCGCATACTTGCGACCAGATGGCTGACCGGCCAAGCCCGCGTTGCCGGGCTATTCGGTGGTGTCCTGTTCCCCGGACAATTGCGCCTCGGTCGCGGCCATCAGTGCCGCGGCCGAGCAACCCAGCCCCTTCGCGATCCGCAGGATCAACACCAGCGTGGGCATGTGCTCGCCGCGCTCGATCTTGCCCATGTGCGACCGGGCGATGCCCGCCTGTTCCGCAAGCACCTCCTGGGCAAGCCCCTGCGCGGTCCGTACCTCGCGCACGGCAACGCCGAAAGCGCGCGCTGGCTCGCTTTCATAGGTTCTTGTCCCTGCGGGTCTCCCGCGTTGCACCGATCGCTTCTGCATCAACAGAAGCGTCACGCGCAAAGCGAATCTAAACCACGTTAAACTTATCTCATTGACTGGTCGCGCCCGGTTTTTCCCAGTGTCGGCGTTGTGCAGGTGACACGATGATCGCTCCCGATCCCTTGAACATTGCCCTGTCGGACTGCCTGGCCTATCCCCGGTTGTCGGTGCCGATGGCGGAACATCGTCGGCGCCATCCGGACCACCCCATTCGCCTTCATGAAGAACGCCTGGAGGATCTGCATCGAGGAGTGCTCGCGGGGGCTTTCGAAGCGGGCCTCTGCCAATCGCCCACAACCCCTGAAGGCATCGATGCCCGCCCCGTCTGGCGCGATGCGCTGGCCCTGGCCGTGTCGGCCCATCACCCCTTGCTGGCCTTCGCGTCAGTGTCCCTGGAGCAGGCGGCCGACTACCCTTGGATCGCCCTGGATGGCCGCGACTGTGTCGGCTACTGCGAGCAGATCGACTCATTGCTGACGGCGGCCGGCGTCGTCCCCTCAGCGATCATGAAGGCCACATCGTTCGGGTTGATGATGACCTTGGTGGCCGCCGGCTACGGCGTCTGCCTCGCACCCGTCGCCCGCATCAAGGGCCATCGTTCCCTCGGCGTTTTCCAGCGTCCGTTGCAAGAGGGAGCGCTGACGCTCACCACGTATTTCCTGAGCCGTCGAAATACGGACAGCCCCCGCCTGTAGCCGTTCTTCCAAGCACTCCAGGCAAGCGCCTGACCGAACTTCGACGCGACCCTGGCTTCATCAGACTCCAGGCGTCGCTTCGGCGGCATCGGCAGCGACGGCTTCGCGCACCAGCCGCTGCACGCTTTGCCGGACCTGCTCAGGGAACTCGGTCGTCACGACTGGCTCGCTCGCCTGCATGCACTGTGCGACCACCAACCGCGCGGCAAGGTGCAGGTTCGTTGGATTGACGGCTTCGATGGCCGGCAGTGTCCCGAGAGCCTCGTACGAGCGCAGAAGAGCGTGGTAGATGTCCCAGGTGTCGATACCCCGTGGCAGTTGCTTCAGGACGGACTGGACCAGCCTGCGCTTGAGCGGATCGAGTTGCCAGTCCGGCACCCGCTGCCCGCGATGCCCCATGTGGATCGACAGCAGGTTGCCGGCCTGGATCTCGTAGGTGATCCAGCGGCGCGACTTGCCCGCGAGCTTGGCGTAGTCCGCCACCGAGAGGTTATGTGGTGCCTCGAAGGTCTCCAGCACTTGCAGGCGTTCGCGCTGCGCCTCCGACAGGCGCGGCCGAGCGTACTCTGGCATGCGCACGGCCGACAGCCGCTGCACCGATGCCGGCGCTTCAAGTTGGTCGGGCGTTGGCGCGATCACGACCAGTTGCGGCGCGGTGAGGTCGACCACCGGCGGCTGCACGGCCGCCTGGCCGGCGATGGTCGGCAGGCCCTGAAGCGTGATGGTCAGATGCCGGCTGGCAACCTCGACCTGGTTCTGCTCGAACAGGTCCAGGCGATCGGCCCAGTCCTGCATCATGACGCGGCGCTGCTCGACGTATTCGGCATGGTTGTAGGTCGCGCTGATCCTGTCTGGATCGGCATGCGAGAGTTGGGCGTCCACCCACTTCTTCGGGTAGCCGAGTTCGTTCAGCGCCGTCGAGATCGTTGCCCGGATGCCATGCCCCGTGAGCTGGTCCTCGTAGCCCATGCGCTTGAGCGCGGCGTTGAGCGTGTTCTCGCTGATCGGGTTCTTCAGGCACCAGTCGCCGGGGATGAGATAAACCTGGGCCGGCTTGAAGTTGTCGAGCAGGTGGCGAACGATCTCCTGCGCCTGCACCGACAGCGGCACGATGTAGGGTGGGATGTCGATCAGGCGCTTGCGCTTCTTCCTGGTGAGCAGCTTGCGCTGCTTGAGCCTGGCTACGGGGATGATCCACAGGCCCCGGTCGAGATCGAACTGATCGGGCGTGGCGAAGCGCAACTCGCCAGTGCACACACCGGTGAGCATCAGCAGCCGCAAGCCCAATTGCGTGTTCAGGCGACCGCGGTACTTGCGCAGCGTCTGCAGCATGACCGGCAACTCGTGCATGCGCAGGAACGGGTTGTGTTCGACCGGCGGCAAGGGCAGTGCGACCACTTCCAGGTCCCTGGACGGGTTCTCGCCCATGTTGGGAATCGCCACCGTGGCGTAGGTGAACAACTGGGTAAACCAGGTCCGCAGCTTCTCGGCCACCGACAGCGAGCCGCGCTTTTCCACCTTGCCGATGATGTCCAGCAGGTGCGCACGGGTGATCTCGTAGATGGTCAGGTGCCGCAGCGACGGAAACACGTCTTTCTTGAAGACGCGCCCGATCTGCTCCAGGCTGGTCTGCCGTCCTTCCTCCAGCGAGAGACGGCGATGGGCCAGCCATTGCTCGTAGACGGCCATGAAGGTGTGCTCGCCGGCCAGGACGATCGCGTGCCGCTTGCGCTTGCGTTCGCTGTGGGGATTGACGCCCTTGGCGAGCAGCGAGCGGGCTTCATCGCGCAGCGCGCGGGCGTCCTTCAGGGAAAGCGCCGGGTAGTTACCGAGGGTGATGCGCTCGCGCTTGCCAAACCACGAATAGCGGAAGTGCCAGGCCTTGGTGCCGATGGCGGAAACGTAGAGATAGAGGCCGTCGAAGTCGGCCAGCGCGTATGGCTTGCCGGTGCACTTGGCCTGCCGTGCCATGAGGTCCGAAAGCATGATCCCAACTCCTTGAAAGCGAGTTGAGTGCCATGTTTCCCATCGGGTCCCGGCTCCTCCAGCAACAATGCGGCAAGGGAAGCTCGCGCATTGTTTGGGCCACTTTTTGTACCAGTTTGGACCGGCTGTCAGTGGATTTGGCTGGACGTCACTGGATCGAATATCCTGAAAAAATCGAACCGTGACAATGACTTGCAACACTCCATGGACGTCCTTGGAACGCCCTGGAAAGTTGAAGTGGAGCGGGTGATGGGAATCGAACCCACGCTATCGGCTTGGGAAGCCGAAGTTCTACCATTGAACTACACCCGCCCTGGGAGGTGGCGATTTTACGTGCCGGAGGCGGCTTGAATCAAGCCGCAGCGGGATCGGGCCAGTCCCGCTCCGGCCGCCCGGCGCCGCCCATCATGGTGTTGGCGCCTTGCCGATGGGATGGTGCTTGGCCCACTCGCTGGCCAGCCGCTGGCCTTCGGCCAGTTGCGCGGGCGTCAGTCCGGCCGCGACCCGGTCACGGTTGGCAACGAACTCTGGCGCGCCCGACACCGCGGCGAGATTGAACCATTTGTAGGCCTCCAGCTGATTCTGCGGCATGCCATGCCCGGCCAGGCTGAGCCCGCCGAGTCCGTCCATGGCCGAGACATTACCTTGCTCGGCAGCCTTCAGGTACCAGCGGGCCGCCTCGGTGTAGCTCTGAGCGATGCCCTTGCCATGCTCGTAGCGGTAGCCCATGTAGTACTGGGCATCGGGCAGGCCCTGCCCGGCGGCTTTCATGTACCAGCGGGTCGCCTCGTTCCGGTCCTGGGCAACGCCCTGGCCGCGGCCGTAGAACTGGCCCACCTTAAACTGCGCCTCGGCATAGCCGCTGTCCGCCGCCGCCCGGTACCAGCGCAAGGCATCGGTCAGGCTGACCGGCACGCCCACCCCGCGTTCGTAGAGACCGGCCAGGATGTACTGCGACCTGACATCGCCCTTCTCCGCGGCCTTGGTGCACCAATAGAGCGTGTCCACCGCGGGGCCGCCGGGTTTGGCGGGAGTCTGCATCTTCAGCCTGCCGATTGCCCGCAGGCTGTCCGAACACTGGCTGGCTTCGCTGCCGGCGTTCGCCGGCGCCGCTGCCGGGGGAGTATTGAGGCCCAGGGGATCGGAAGGCAGTCCGGTACAGGCGGAACAGGCCATCAGCGGAAGCAGCAGGGTGCGCTTGAGGATTTGCATGTCGATGGATCGGGTGGGCAATGTCGGGACAGTTCGGGATTGTAAGCGATGCAGGATGGCGTCGCGTACAGGCAACGAGGTCCGGACTCAGTCGGGCCCGACGCGATCGACCAGGCCTGCCTCGCAATTGCCTTGCCGGGGCGCCGCGCGGTCCAGGGTCTCCCACAGGTGCGGCGCCGCCGTCGATGGCTGGCGCAAGGCGATGCGGATTTCGCTGACCAGCCGGCGATCCCCGTCGGCCTCGCAGTGCAACCCCAACGCCGCGCCGGTTCCGGCACCGAAGCCCTGCTCGAAGGCGGCGCGCAATTCCGCAAGGCTCACACGCTGCCCGCGTCGCGCCGCCACCAGATCCCGCACGGGGGAACGATTGACCTGATCGACCAGCGCCAATGCCGTCCGGAAGTAGGTTTCGGCGTCGCTGCCATAGCAGCTGCCATGCCTGACCCACTCGTGCCGATCCAGCCCCGAGGCCACGCCGGGCATCCGTTCCTCCAGCCGCTGGCGGGTCTCGGGTTGCAGCGCCACCGGGGGCAGGGCCTGCCAGCGGTGGTGCTCGTCCAGCATCCGGAGCGTCGCCGGTATCCGGCAGTACTCGCGGCCAAGGGGCTGCGGCCAGAGGCCGTGCAGGCTGAAATGCGCGGCGTCATGACGTTCGGGCGTCTGGGTGCGGCATTCGGTTTTCTCGGGCCGAATCTCGCAGAAGGCCGGCTGCCAGCTCAGCGCCAGCAGCAACCAGCTCTGCTCGGAGGTCTGCCCGGATGGCGCCTCCGGGCTGGCGGCAACGCCCGGCTGCCAGTCGCCGCAGCCCATGGCCACCCAGCGGGTTTCCGGCCGGGCGCCGGGGATGCGAACCTGCACGAATTCGCCACCCGGACGATTGAAGCCGAGCATCGCGTAATGTTCACCGGGACGGATGGCAACCTCATCCGCCGGACCGCGGATGCCGCGTGTGGCGGCACAGGCCTGCCGGGCCAGGAATTGCCCCTGAGCGGGTTCGAAGGCCGGCGCAGCCGGCGTGCCGGCCAGCAGCAGGCCGGCAAGTGCCGATCGGTGGACGCGCGGTCGGACGATGGCCATCCCCGGCGGAACGGCTCAGCCGATCAGCCGCAAACCGGACGGCAGCGACTCGCCCACCATGCGCTGCTCGTCGGCCTCGCTGAGCGCCTGCACCTCGGCCACCAGGGACACCCAGGACTCGGGCGCCCGACCGGCACGCAACGCCTCGATCACGCGCGCCCTGAGCGCGGCATCGATGTCGCGCTCGCGGTCGCCGCTCCTGCGCGCCAGCAAGGTGGCGGCGAAGGCGGCCGGCGGCTCCCGGCGGAAATCGCGTTGCAGCACCCGCTCCAGCCAGGCCTCGATGGTGGCCCTGGGCACCACGGCATGCGGACTGCCGTACCACGGCACCCGCCCGCCGATCCGGCCCAGCGCCCACCAGCAGGCATCCGGTTCGCCCGGCCTGGCGAGACGCTCCAGAAGCCAGCCGCCCACCGTCGACTTGGTCTCCGCCGGCAGGCGTTCCAGGATCGCCACCAGGCGAACCATGTCCTCATAGGAGCGTTTCTTGCCTAGGGTGGCGGTATTGCCGCGCTTTGCGGTTTCCGGGTTGAGGTAGGGCGCGATGTCGTCCAGCAGGATCAGCTGCCGGGCCTCGTCGAGTCCGCCGGCCACACGCCGCCAGAGTGTCCACCATGCCGACCAGTTGCGGGTTTCGTTGACGAATTGCAGGCCCTGCCCGTAAATGGCGAACAGCTGGTCGCTGCGCCAGTCATCCAGCGGATAGCCAAACCCCGGCCGCAGGCAATAGCCGGCCAGGCTGAACCAGACCCGCTCGTGATCGGGACTACGGCGACGGTGCGGCAGGCCATCCAGCAGGACGGCGAACAGATCGCGCAGCAGTGGCGTCCCCCAGCCGTCGCGCGGCCCCAGTATCTTCTCCAGCCGCGCCCGCAAGCCCTTGACGGCCTTGGGGTCGGTCGCCTTGCTCTTCCTGCCGTATACCTCGCGAATCGCCGCCACCGCCGGCTCCAGCCGCGGGTGCTGCGAGGTGAGATCGGCCGACACGACCGGCGAGCGGCCGCGCAGCTGGAACTCGATGCGCCAGCGTTGGGCCGGGTCATCGAGCGCGACGCACTGGAGATCCAGCGTGCCCAGCTCGCTGAGGGACGCCGCCACCCGGACGGCACGCTCCCGCGGCCCCGCCGGATCGTCGGCGGCCAGGGCAACCGCCAGCGGCGGAAGTGTCTGCAGGTGCTCGTCGTCGGCCAGCACCACGGCGCCGGCCTCGGGGCGCGCGTCGTCGCGGGCCACCAGCAGGGTGAAGCGGACCGGCGCCCCCAGCGTCAGCAGAAAGCCGCGATCGGTCAGCACGATCTCGTGACCCTCCTCGGTGCCGCGTGGCAGGATGCAGACCGTCTGCGGCCGACCGTCGGCAGCCGCATCGACGGCGAGGAAATAGCTGCGCGCGGCGCCGCCGCCGATGCGCTGCACGGCATGGCCGCGACGCGCCAGCCCGTAGGCCACGGCGCCGAACGCCACCGCCTGCTCGGGCCGGTCGTTGGCCAGGCACAGCGGCTCCCGCCGGCCCCAGGTGCGCAGCTGCTCGATGAGCCGCCTGACCACCAGCGGGCTGCGGAAGACGCCGCCATTCAGCAGCAGGGCATCGGGAACCGGTATGTCGGCCGCGCTGCCCAGCGCCTCGCGGGCCGCATGACGGTGTTCGCCGAGGAAGGCGGCCAGATGCCGGGTGACGGCGGGATCGGCCACATAGGGCAGGCCGAATTCGACGACGCCGCTGCGCTTGCGCTCGGGCTGCTCGCCCAGGCCGACGAGCGGGAAGAAACCGTCCAGGACCAGCGCCTGTACCGCCTCGCGGCGGAGTTCGGCGGATCGAGCCGAGCCGATCAGGCGGCTGCCACTGCCCAGCAGGGTGACAGTGACAGCCTCCGGGGCGTCGCCGGCCAGCAGGCGCTCCTTGGCCAGGCGGCACTGTTCGACCAGCTGCGACAGCTCGCCGGCGGAGAACCTGCCCTCCTCGCCCAGCAGCTGCCGCTCGACCTGGTGCGCCAGTGCCAGATCGATGTTGTCGCCACCGAGCATGAGATGGTTGCCGACCGCGATGCGGTTCAGCTGCGGGACGGATGGGCCGGGACTGACGCTGATCAGGGTCAGGTCCAGGGTGCCGCCGCCGATATCGACGACCAGCAGCAGGCTGGCCGCCGCCAGCTGCGCCTGCAACCGGTGCCGATGCTCCCAGAGCCAGTCGTAGCAAACCGCCTGGGGCTCCTCCAGCAGCCTCACGCGCGGCAGGCCGGCCAGACGCGCGGCTTCCAGCGTCAGGGTCCGGGCCGACTCGTCGAAGGACGCCGGCACCGTGATCACCAGCGCCTGCCGCGCGAGCGGCGCGTCGGGATGGCTGGCGTCCCAGGCCGCGCGGACATGGGCCAGGTAGCTGGCACTGGCGTCGACCGGCGATATCCGGGGCACGCCATCCGCCGCTCCCCAGGGCAGAATCGGCGCCGCACGATCGGCGGCGGGATGCGACAGCCAGCTCTTGGCGCTGGCGATCAGCCGGCCGGGCGTGCGGGCGCCGAGCCGCCGGGCCAGCTCGCCGACGACGGGCCGATGATCCGCCGCCGCCCCGGTGGGCCAGGGCAAGGCCAGATCGCTGGCCGGCAGCTCATCCGGCGCAGCGTGATAGCGGACGGAGGGCAGCAGTGGCAGGGCCGCGATCTCGCCGGGCCGGACGAGCTGCTCGATGGCGAAGGCGCCGATCGCCGGATCCGCCTCCCCGTCCGTCAGCGGACAGGCGGCGACCACGGTGTGGGTCGTGCCAAGATCGATGCCGACCAGCCAGGCGGGGTCGTCCTGAGGCGCCATGATGCCGCTCGCTCCGGGGGCGGGACTCAGGCCACCGCCTCGGTGGCGGATTCGCCCTCGGCGCGGACGTCGAACTCGACCTTCCAGCGCTGCCCGCCGGTCTTGGCCACCGCCTCCAGCTGCAGGGTGCCGACTTCCGTCACGCGCGCGGCCAGTTGCACCGGCACGATGTCGCCAGGACGGTGCTGCTCGGCCGACAGCACCACCTCGATTTCCGGCAGTTCCTCCAGCTCGCCCTCGGGCCACCAGTCCAGGCGGGTGCCGACGACATCGTCGCGGCGGACGGTGGAGGCATAGAAGCGGAAATGCACCGGCTCGCCGACGACGACGCCGAACTCGTAGGGCGGCAGGTCGGCCTCGGTGCCCTCCTCCATGCCGAACGGTGCGATGCACAGCGCCTCCAGCGGCGGCGGGAAGCCGGGCACGGCCGGCATGGCGCTCTCGACGCCGACATAGTAGGCCGCCGCCGTGCCGCCGCGAATGCGGACGCCACGACCCCGGCGGACACAACCATAGAAGGCGGCGCCGCGCGACACGGCAAGATCCAGATCGCCGCCTTGCAGCAACCGGACAGCCGGAGCGGCATCCTCGGCCAGCCAGCCGTTCAGCACCTCCAGCAGGCGACCGGACAGCACGGCCGACTTGAACACGCCGCCATTCAGCAGCACGGCGGTGGGATGCAGGAAGCTGGCATTGCCGTCCGGCTCGAAGCCGGCCAGCTCCCGGGTCGCGCCCAGCTGGCGGCTGAGGAAGGCGGCCAGATGCGCGGTGACACGGGCGTCCTGGGCATAGGGCAAACCCAGCGCGGTAAGGCCGGTGCGCGCCTGCGCGACGGGATGATCGCCCAGTTCCACCGGCGGGAAGAATCCCTCGACCAGGGCCTGGTTGACTTCCTCGCGGGTCAGGCTGGTGCGCAGGGCACCGCCGATGAGCGAGGATCCCCGGCTGGGCACGACGATGGCGACCTCGTCCGGTGCCTCGTCCGACAGCAGGGCCTCCTTGGCGTCCCGGCAGGCATGGGTCAGCGCCTGCAACTGCCAGGGCTCCAGGCGCTTGCCTTCAGCCTGCAACTTGCCGCGGAGCACATAGGCAAGCGCCAGATCCATGTTGTCCCCGCCCAGCAGGATATGGTCGCCGATGGCGATACGGTTCAGGCTGAGGTTGCCGTCATCCTCCGTCACGGCGATCAGCGACAGGTCGGTGGTGCCGCCGCCGACGTCAACGACCAGGATGACCTCGCCGGGCTTGACCTGCTCGCGCCAGCCGCCGGCGCTGGCCTGAATCCAGCTATACAGCGCCGACTGCGGCTCCTCCAGCAACACCGCCTGGTTGAGACCGATGGTGCGGGCCGCCTCGGCCGTCAGTTCGCGGGCAGCCGGGTCGAACGAGGCCGGCACGGTGATCACCATATCCTGTTCCGCCAGCGGCGCGTCGGGGAAGGCCTGATCCCAGGCATCGCGCATGTGCCGGAGGTAGGCGATGGAAGCGTCCAGGGGCGACACGCGCGGGACCTCTTCCGGCGACTGCAACGGCAGCAGGGCCGAGCGGCAATCGACCCCGGCGTGCGACAGCCAGCTCTTGGCGCTGGCCACCAGCCGGATCGGCGTCTTGCTGCCGAGCTGGCGCGCCAGTTCGCCGATGACATGCTCGGGCTGACTGTCCCAAGGCAGAACCCTGTCGGACGCTGCCAGTTCGGCCTCGTGCGGCAGATAGAGGAAGGACGGCAGCTGCTTTTTTTCATCGATGACGCCGGGCGCGGTGAGCTGCGGGAGGTCCAGGACCGTCAGGGCCACCTGTTCGCCATCGACCTCGTCGAGGGCGGCGTAGGACACCACGCTGTGGGTGGTGCCCAGGTCGATGCCCACGGCATAGCGGATGTCTTCGCTCACAGTTCCACCTCCGCCGGCGCCAGGACGTGCGCATCATGGCCGTCGGCCAGTTTGGGCAGATTGACCCGGCTGGCACGCCAGCCGCGATGGATGAGCGCGCCGGTAAACGGCGGCTCGCCGACGATATGACCGGAGACCCGCACCGACGAGGCATCGAAGCCCTTGGGCAGGGTGACGCGGCTGCCTTCGGACTCGGTGCGCACCGGCTCCAGCTCGAAATGCTGCTTCAGCACCCGGCGGCACCCCTCGTGCACGACGCGCACGGCGGCACCGATGTCGGCATCGGCATGCCGGGCAATGTCCTCCTGCACGAAGTCGATGAAGCGCGCCTCCTGCTGCAACAGGCCAAGTAGCTGCAACGCGGCATCCGGCGTGGACTCGCGAATCACCACCGGCTTGACGGGCTCGCTGCGGGCCGGCTGGGGAGGCGGGACGGGCTGGGGCTTCGGGGCGACCGGCGGGACGGGCGCAGGGGCGGGTACGGGCAGTGGCGCCGGCTTCCGCCTCAGGGCCACGATCGCGATGATGGCGAGCAAAAGGCTCAGCAACAGCGACACGGCGGCCAGGCCGGCCAGGCCGACATGGACGACGTCCAGTGTCGCCGGTATCAGGTTGATGTCAATTTCCATTCGTTACCTCGCAGCATGAAACCGCCTTGCCTGCAGGCAAGGCGGGGTTGTGGTTCTCTCTTCGGCAGACGTGGCCGGGCAGCACCGGCCCGGGCGGTCAGGGATGGGTTTCCGAATAGCGCGCCGCCTGCGCCTGCATGACGACCCGCACCACCTGCTGGGCCGCCCGCGAGCGCTTGCTGCGGACATAGCGGTCGGAAATGGCGCCGGGCACCTTTTCGGCGTCGAAGGCGGACGTGATGGCCGTCAGCCTGGATTCGCAGTTGCGCAGGATAAGGTCCGTGACCCGACGCGAATCATCCTTGTCCTGGTAGTGCGCTCGCGTCTCGTCGTTCAGGCATTTCTGGTAGGCCTCGACGCCCTGGTTGACCTTGGCCAGGGTTGCCTCGCTCAGCGTGGTGGGCTGCCATTCCTGCTGGAGCTCGGGCTCGGCGGCTGCCCGGACGCCGGACGGCCCGGCGAGCATGAGAAGGGCTGCCAGCAGCAGCCCCGGATTCGGGATGCGTAGGGATGTCATGTCGGGAAATGTCGTCATGGTCAGGGTTGGGGGGCAATTTCGAAGACGACCAGCTCGACCTCGGCCTCGCTGACGTTCTCCGCCGTCATGACGGCGCCGCTCTCCCAGAAAACCTGGCCGGGACCGTACTCCCGCGCCAGTCCGCCCTCCTCGATCTTGACGCGGCCCTTGACCACATAGCGGGGCCCCGGTCCCTCATGGACATGCTGGGGCGTCTTGTAGCCCTTGGGCAGGGTCAAGCGGAACACGCTCGCCCTGACCTTGTTGCTCGGCAACTCGACCGACTGCTCCAGCAGGGTTTGCCGGGGCGGCATGGGCACTTCCTCGGCGCACACGGGACCGGACAACCCCAGAGCCAGCCAAGAGCTCAGCAGGATCGATGAATGACGCATGGCGTTCACCTCACGTTGGCAGCATTGAACGGGCGGAAGATTCCAGGGAAGCGGCGGAAATCTCCCGGATGTCGGGGATGTGGGCGCGCCGCTGCAGCCACATGACCCCCAGCAAATCCCAGATGCCGACCCACAGCCGATGCCAGGTGCCGTACTTGGACTGCCCGCGCAGGCGCGGACGATGATTGACCTCGACCGACTGTACCCGGGCGCCCGCGCGCTGCGCCAGGGCGGGCAGGAAACGGTGCATGTGATCGAAATAAGGCATGGCCAGAAACAGGTCGCGATCGAACAGCTTCAGGCCACAGCCGGTATCCGGGGTCGCGTCCTTCAGCAGTGCCGCGCGGATGCCATTGGCAAACCGCGAGGAAAACCGGCGCCAGCCCGTGTCCTTGCGGTGCCGGCGGTAACCGGCGATCAACGCCCAGCCGGCCGTCTGCCTGAGCGCCTGCCAGGCATCGAAAAGGGCTGGAATGTTGGCGGGATCGTTCTGGCCGTCACCGTCCAGGGTCGCGATGACCGATCCGTTCGCGGCAACGATGCCGGTCCTGAGCGCCGTGCTCTGGCCGCAGCATTGCCGATGCTGGATGACGCGCAGATGCGGAAATTCGGGCTTCAGGGCGATCAGGCGCGCCAGGGTGTCGTCGCTGCTGCCGTCATCCACAAACAGGATTTCACAAGGGCCCAGCCCTGCCACGGCGGCATCGATCTCCTCGATCAGGGGGCGGACATTGTCGGCCTCGTTGTGGACCGGCACCACGATGCTGAGTCTTTCCTGCATGCCGCTACCCCCTACCAGGCGTTGCGGTAGCGGACAATCGGTGCGGCATCCGCCCCGGCAGCCGCGACTTCGCCGATGACGGCAGCGGTCTCGCCGGCCCCCTCGAGCATGCGGAGCGCCTCGGGCACATCGCCGGGCGCCACGATCACGATCATGCCGATGCCGCAGTTGAAGGTCTTCAGCATCTCCGCTTCGGCGACACGGCCCTGCGTCTTCAGCCAGTCGAACACGGGCGGGCGCCTCCAGGCGGCAAGATCGACCTGCGCCTCGGTGCCTTTCGGCAGCACGCGGGGCAGATTCTCGGTAATGCCGCCGCCGGTGATGTGCGCCAGCGCATGCACCGGCAGCGCCTGCATCAGCCGGAGCAGACTCTTGACGTAGATCCGGGTCGGCGCCATCAGGCAATCCAGCAGGGGCCGGCCATCGATATCCGGCAGCGGTCGACCCGCGGACAGTTCCAGGATCCTGCGGATCAGGGAGTAGCCATTGGCATGCGGGCCGGAGGAAGCGAGTCCGATCAACCGGTCGCCGGCCCGGACGCGGGAGCCATCGAGAATGGCGGACTTTTCCACCACCCCGACGCAGAAGCCGGCGAGGTCGTAATCGCCCGCGGCGTACATGCCCGGCATCTCGGCCGTTTCGCCGCCGACCAGGGCGCAACCTGCCAGTTCGCAGCCGCGGCCGATGCCGCCGATGACCGCGGCGGCAACCTCGACATCCAGCTTGCCGGTGGCATAGTAGTCGAGGAAGAACAGGGGTTCGGCACCCTGGACGACGATGTCGTTGGCACACATGGCGACCAGGTCGATGCCGACGCCCGCATGTCGCCCGGACTCGATGGCCAGCTTGAGCTTGGTGCCGACCCCGTCGGTGCCGGCCACCAGCACGGGCTGCCGGTACCGGTCCAGCGGCAGTTCGAACAACGAACCGAATCCGCCGAGGCCGCCCAGCACACCGGGCACGCGGGTTCCGGCCGCCACGGGCTTGATGCGTTCAACCAGGGCGTTGCCCGCCTCGATGTCGACACCGGCGCTGCGGTAGTCCAGGGATACGTCGGTCTCGGTGGAATTCAAGCTCAGGGTCTCCGACCAGTGGAGGTTATCGCCGGCCGCCGCAGCGGGGCGAATGAACCGTGGGGTTGCATAGGAAGCTCATCGGGCAGGGTGCCGGAATGATTGTGCTATTTTACATGCCTCGCACGCTTCGACGCCTACCGGAGCCGGAATGCTGAGATTGCCAGCGCGCCACATCCCCAACCTGATCTCGATCGCTCGCATTTTCCTGGTGCTGCCGGTCGTCGAGGCATTGCTGACGCGCCAGTTCGACCGCGCGCTGGTGTGGTTCACCGTGGCCGGCCTGTCCGATGGGGTGGACGGCTTCCTGGCCCGCTATTTCGGCTGGCAGTCGCGGCTGGGCTCGTATCTCGATCCCATCGCCGACAAGCTGCTGCTGGTCTCGAGCTATCTCGGCCTGGCCTGGCTGGGCCTGATTCCCGGCTGGCTCGCAGCGCTGGTCATCGCCCGCGACGGCATCATCTTTCTGGGGGCCCTCGCCTATTACTTCCTGCTGGAGCCGTTCGACGGCCAGCCTTCCCTGCTGAGCAAGCTCAACACCTTCTGCCAGCTGCTGCTGGTCTTCGTGATTCTGGTCCAGCCCCACTGGCCGCGCCTGTCGACTGCCGGCATTCCGACGCTGGTCGGCGCCGTCACCCTGACCACCACGCTCAGCGGCCTGCTGTATGTCCTGACCTGGAGCCGCCGCTACTGGCAGCGCCGACGGCATCTCTCCGTCTGAACCATTCCGGAATCCTGAGTACCCGGGTGCCGGGTGGTGGCGGATTCTCCGGATCAAGCGGAAGCCCCCATCTGTCGCCTGTGCCCGGTGCGGGCGGGCGACGATCGTCACTGCATGGGCACGCAATAGAACGGCACGTCGCAGTCGTAATTCCGCTGGCTCTTGCGATCGTGGCAGACATCGGCTGCATCGCAGCTTCCGCCATCGAGCAGGATCATCTCCCGGGTCACCTTCCCGGTCCTGGCCTGCCCGGGGGACGGGGCAGCAACCCTGGCCACCGGTGATTCGGCGGGCTGCTGCGAGCAGCCCGCGACCACCAGGACCAACCCATAGGCGACTATCTGTTTCATGGCAGTCATCCAGCTGGTTGCGAAGGTCGGCACGAAGCCGGTTCGTTGTCCGGGCGCCGTTCCAGAAATTGGGTCTCCCCGGACATGGCGGCAGGCATGGCATGGTTCTGCTGGGCCTGAATGGCGGTGATCACCACGGTATTGATGATGTCGTCAACGGTACACCCCCGGCTCAGATCGTTGACCGGCTTGCGCAGACCCTGCAGGATGGGGCCGATGGCGATGGCGCCGGTCTCGCGTTGCACCGCCTTGTAGGTATTGTTGCCGGTATTGAGATCGGGGAAAACAAATACGGTCGCATGACCGGCCACTGCCGAGTCGGGCATCTTCAGGGCGGCAACACCCTCGTCGACGGCGGCATCGTACTGGATGGGTCCCTCCAGCGCCAGTTCCGGGCGCAGGGCATGGGCGATGCGCGCCGCCTCGCGCACCTTCTCCACCTCGGCGCCCACACCGGATTCACCGGTCGAATAGGACAGCAGGGCGACACGGGGCTCGATACCGAAGACTTGCGCCGTATCGGCCGAACTGACGGCAATCTCGGCCAGCTGCCGGGCGGTCGGATCCGGATTCACCGCGCAGTCGCCATAGACGACGACGCCATCCTCCAGGCACATGAAGAATACCGAGGAAACGATGGAAAACCCGGGACGGGTCTTGATAATCTGCAGAGCCGGACGGATCGTGTGCTGGGTCGTGTGCACGGCGCCGGAAACCATGCCGTCGGCGTCGCCATGGTAGACCATCAGGGTGCCGAAATAGGCGACATCCTGCAGGCAGTCGCGGGCGGTATCCAGCGTCATGCCCTTGTGGCGGCGCAGGCTGTAATAGGTCTGGGCGTAGGTTTCCAGCAGGGGACTGCGCGCCGGTTCGATGATGCGGACGTGCGCCAGGTCCAGATCGATCCCATGCGTCCGGACGGCCTGCTCGATCGCTTCCCGGCTGCCGAGCAGGATGATGTCGGCGATGCCGCGCGCCAGCAGGTCGGCGGTGGCCTTGAGAATGCGCGGCTCGCTGCCTTCCGGCAAGACAATGCGCTGGGGATGGCTGCGGGCCTGCTGGACCAGGTTGTAGGTGAACATGCGCGGCGTCATGCCGCCGGCAGGCAAGGCGTCGAACTGCCGCACGATGCAGTCGAGATCGGTATGTCGCTCGAACAGGGCAAGCGAACGCTGAATCTTGTCCTGATCCTCCGGCTTGATGCCGGCATGGATGCGCTCCAGCCGTGAGGCGACCGTGTAGGTATCCTCGCCGACGCTGAGAATGGGCAGCGACTCCCGCAACCCCTCGACCAGCTGGAAAACCTCCGGATCGGGCTGGATTCCGGAGGTCAGCACCAAGCCCGCCAGACGCGGATAGTTGACCGAGCGATCGGCCTCGATGATGCCCAGCAGGACATCGGCACGATCGCCGGGGGTCAGGATCAGCTGGTCGCTTTCAAGCCAGGCCAGGAGGTTCTGCAGATGCATGGCGGCAACCAGATAATCGCTGACCAGGTTGTCCAGCCGCTCGCGCCCGAACAGCACCCGCGCGCCGAGCTGCTCGGCCACCTCGCGAACCGTCGGCGCCTCCAGGACACGATCGAAGGGAAAAACCGCCACCAGCTTGCCGGCCACGCCGAGCTCATCGGTCAGACCCTGCCGCAACGGCTCGATGGCCTCGGGCTGGGCCTTGTTGAGAACCACGCCCGCCACCTGGCAGCTCTTTTCCTCGTAGGCGTCGACGGCAAGGTGGATGGCATCGATGGATTCGCGCACGGTGCGGCCGGAAGCATTGCCGACCACCAGCACCGGCGCGGCCAGGTTGCGGGCGATCAGTGCGTTGAGGTCGAACTCCAGCGCCGGGACATGGCCGAGAAAGTCGGTGCCTTCGATCAGGATGAACTCGTATTGCCGTTCGAGGCGTTTGTAGCCCTCGATGATGCGCTCGAGCACCTCATCCTCGCGGTGATTGCCGAGCCGCTCCTGAAGTGCCGGCAAATACCAGGCAAACGACTCCTCGTAGGTCTGCGGCAGGTTGAAGTGACGCAGAATCAGGTCGATGTCCTCGTCGCGGGGACCATGGACGGGCTGCTGGATAACCGGGCGGTAGAAGCAGACGCGGGTGGTCTGGCGCAGGGCCAGTTCGACCAGGCCGAGAGCGATGACAACCTTGCCGCTACCGGGTTCGGCCGTGCTGATGTAGACGGAACGGGTCATGAAGGAGGTTTCCTGTGAAGCGGGGCGCGGCAACCGCGCCTAGGCCTTGCGCCGATGCGATTCCAGCGCCTCCAGCGACTGGCGGGCGATTTCCGCCTCTTCATCCGTGGGCACGATCAGTATCCTGACGGGCGATTCCATCGCCTGGATTTCGGCCACGCCCGCCGGTGGATGGCGATTGGCTTCCGCATCGAGGCAGAAGCCCAGGTGTTCCAGCCCTCGGCAGGCATGCTCGCGCACCGGTGCCGCATGCTCGCCGATGCCACCGGTGAAGACCAGGGCGTCGAGCTGTGGCAGCTGCGCCCGATAGGCGCCGATATAGTGCCGCAGCCGATGGGCATACATCGCCAGGGCGAGATCCGCGGCCGGATCTGCCCCGGACGCGGCCAGAACGTCACGCATGTCGTTGGTGCCGGCGATTCCCTTGAGACCACTGTCGCGGTTCAGCCAGCGGGAAACCTCGGCGGCGCCCGCGCCCAGCTGCTCCTGCCAGTAAAGCAGCACGCCGGGATCGATATCGCCACAGCGGGTTCCCATCATCAGCCCGGCGAGCGGTGTCATGCCCATGGAAGTGTCGATGCTGCGACCGTTGTGGATGGCGCAGGCACTGGCGCCATTGCCGAGGTGCAGGACGATGAGGTTCAGTTCGGCACGCGGCCGGCCCCAGTGCTCTGCCAGATACCGGGTAATGTAGGCGAAGGAAGTCCCATGAAAGCCATATCGGCGGATGCCGTGCTCCCGGTACGCCGCGGAGGGAATCGCATAGCGGAAGGCCGCTTCCGGCAGCGTCTGGTGAAACGCGGTATCGAAGACGGCCACCTGCGGCACAGCCGGCCACTGCTGGCGGCAAGCCTCGATCCCGAGCAGATTGGCGGGATTGTGCAGGGGTGCCAGGACCACCGCCCGGCGGATCGCGTCAAGCACGGGCTCATCCACCACCACTGCCCGGTCGAACGCTTCGCCGCCATGCACGACACGATGGCCTACCGCTCGCAGTTCGCCGGCACCTAGGCAGCCCTCGTCCTCCAGCCTCTGCACTATTTGCCGGATGGCCTGACGATGATCCTGTATCGGAGAATCGGGCTCGCCGATGCGCTGGATCACATCGGATGCCAGCGGATGACCATCCTCGATCCGATCGCTCCGGAACAGGCGGTACTTGACGGAGGAGCTGCCGGAATTGAGCACCAGCACATTGGAGGTCATGGCATCGCCGGGGAAATATTGACAGGGGTGGAGCCTATCATTGTCCGGTGGCATCCACTATCGGGGCAGCCATCGACAGAGTGTTGCCATCGATGTGATGCGGGATTTCCCCGGTGGATACCCGAGTCTGGCAAAATGCGCGCCTTTGCCGTCGGCAGCCGGACGGTTTGCTCGCGACCGAGAGGGAGCCGCGTGCCTGCCACGGTCAGCCTTTTCACCCCCATCACAGCCAACCGCCGATTCTCCGAATGGACATCCTCCTGCTGCTCAAGGCCCTGATACTCGGGCTGGTCGAAGGCTTTACCGAATTCCTCCCGATTTCCAGCACCGGCCACCTGATCCTGGCGGGCGACCTGTTGGGGTTCAACAACGAGCGGGGGAAACTGTTCGAGATCGTCATCCAGTCGGGAGCGATCCTGGCGGTCTGCTGGGAATACCGCAGCCGTCTCTGGGGGGTGGCCAAGGGCCTGCCGGGAGAAAAATCCGCCCGGCAATTCGTCATCAACCTGGTGATTGCCTTCCTGCCGCTGGCAGTGCTCGGCCTCGCCTTCGGCAAGGCCATCAAGGCCCACCTGTTCCAGCCGATACCGGTCGCGCTGGCGTTCATCCTCGGCGCGCTGGTCATCATCTGGGCGGAGAAGCGCACGCACCGGATCCGCATCCAGTCGGTCGACGAGATGAGGGCCATGGATGCCCTCAAAATGGGCCTGGCCCAGGCATTTGCCCTCATCCCGGGGACCTCGCGCTCGGGCTCGACCATCATCGGCGGTTTGCTGTTCGGACTTTCCCGCAAGGCCGCGACCGAATTCTCATTCTTCCTGGCCATTCCCACGCTGATCGTTGCCACGCTCTATGAGCTATATAAGGAGCGGGCGCTGCTGAACCTGGACGATTTCGGCATGTGGGGGATGGGCTTCATCTCGGCCTTCGTCTCGGCTTTCGTTTGCGTGCGCTGGCTGCTGCGCTATATCGCCAGCCACGATTTCACGCTGTTTGCCTGGTATCGCATTGCCTTCGGGCTCGTCGTCATCGCCACCTGGCAGTGGGGACTGGTCGACTGGACGCAACCCTGAGCCCGGTTCGGGCCGCTTCATGCGTGCCCGGAACCGAATAAATCGTGGTAGTTTCGGGTCGTAAGCTCGGCCATGCGCTCGAGGCTCAGGCCGCGCAATTCCGCGAGGGAAGCGGCAACATAACGCACATAGGCCGGATAGTTCGGCTTTCCCCGCTTGGGAATGGGCGCCAGATAAGGGGAGTCCGTCTCGATCAGCACGCGGTCTTCCGGCAGTTTCCTGGCAATCTCGCGTAGTGACTCCGCATTCCGGAAGGTAAGTATTCCCGACAGCGAGATGTAGAAATTCAACTCTAGGGCGGCTCGTGCGGTATCCCAATCCTCGGTAAAGCAGTGCAGCACACCGCCAACGGCATCGGCACCCTCCTCCCGCAGGATCGTCAGGGTATCGAGCCGGGCCTCGCGCGTGTGGATGATCAGAGGTTTGTTGGCCGTGATCGCCGCCCGAATATGGGTTCTGAAACGCGATTGCTGGGCTCGCCTGTCCGCTTCGCCGCGAAAATAGTCGAGACCGGTTTCGCCGATCGCAACCACACGGGAGTCGCGTGCCAGTTCCACCAGTTCCTCGACGGTCGGTTCGTGACAGTTTTCCTCGTTGGGGTGCACCCCGACCGATACGGCAATTTCCCGGTGGGGTTCGACCAGTGCGCGCATGGCCGAATATTTCTCCAGCGTGATGGAAACGCAGAGCATCTGCTGCACGCCCCCGGCGACGGTCTCTGCGACACAGCGACCGAAGTCCTGGTCATAGGGGCCGAGATCCAGGCGGTCCAGATGGCAATGTGAGTCGACCAGCATAGGTTGCTCTCAATAGTATGTTGGCGGTTGGGAGAAGACTGGTTTTCCGGTCCGATAAGCAAAAAAAGCCCCCCATCTGACGATGGGAGGCTTTGGTGATCCGCGAGGATCGGGGTACCGGGACGAACCCGGCACCCACCGTACCTTACATGAAGGACGGGATCAGCGGCGCGTCGATCTGGCTGATCTGACGGTTGCCCTGTGCATCGAAGAAGAACAGCAGACCGGCGAAGCGGCTGTCCGGATCGTAGATGATGTCGGACAGACGATACACTTCCCACGCCGCGTCGGATGCGGTCACCTCAACGGTGCGGGTCTCACCCGCAGCGATCGGGCTGTTGTCGCTGACTTCCAGACCGTCTTCCGCCAGAAGGTCTTCCGGATAGCCGGTGGTGTCCTTGTAGACGTCGGAATCCAGGAAACGAACGGAGGCGGTGTAGAACTCACCCAGACGGACAGCCTTGTCACCGTTGTTGGTGATGGTCAGCTTCATGCGCATTGCACGACCCGGAACGCGGTAGGTTGCGTCTTCCACCTTGACGGCAATGGTGGACTTCTCGTCAACCGCCGGCTTCATGCCACGCATCGTGCCCGCCTGCAGCGGGATGGTGATCGGGTACTTGCTGTTGGCGGTCGACATCGCGAAGATGACGATCAGCAGGGTGGCGGCTGCGAAGCCCATGCCAATCTTGCGGTCGGTGCCGGAAACCAGTTCGTTGGCACGGCCAGCGTTGACCAGCAGGAAGCGGGGCAGGAACACCGGACGGCGGATCCAGTAGATGATCCAGGCCAGGCCGAAGGCATACCAGAAGGCGTGCCAGAAGTAGGTGTTCTCGAGGTTGTAGGTCTCAAGGTCAATGGTCTGACCGGTCAGGGTGGTGAGCGGGTTCTTGAACTCGCCCATGGAGCCTTCGATGGTGATCCACTTGCCCGGGCCGATGATCGGACCGCCGCCTTCGACGTTCATCATGGTGTGGACGTGCCAGTCACCCGGACGACGTGCCTTGAGGACGACCTTGAAGTCGTAGGTCTTGCCGATTTCCAGACGGACCGAACGCGGTACCAGCTGGCCACCAATGTAGGATTCCTTGCGGATGAACACGGGACCGGGGATACCGATGTTCAGGAACGCCGATTCCGGTGCGTCAACGGTCTCGGGCCAACCTTCGAAGACGTGGAACTTGCCGGTGATTTCGACAGTTTCGTTGACCTTGACCTTTTCCTTGGACCACTTCAGGTCGTACCAGTGGATGGTACGCATACGCATGAAGGCGGCCTGGGACTTTTCACCGTGGGCAGCGGCATTCGGGGCGTAGAAGCTGGTCGCGGCAAAGGCGGTCAGCAGGCTGACCATGGACCATTTGGCGATCCGGTCTTTGAGTAGTTTCATGGTTCTTCCTCTCTCGAGTTTTCGGGTGTACCGCGCCGGAATATGCCGGGCGGTCGTTGTCGTTCGTGGGTTCGGCCGTCTCTTAGGACTGCTTGATGAAGCGGACGTTGGCGAACCAGCGGCCTACGAAATGCCACATGAAGTAGATCAGGATGGACATGAAGGCCGAGAAGAAGGCGGATACCGGTGCGACGTCCTTACCGAAGGTACGCAGGGTGCCCTTCTCTACCATACGGATGTACTCGGGGGTGCCGGTACGTACGTAGTTGTAGCCCTGGATGTCGGCGATGGACATCAGCATGCCGTTGTATTCCACCGGTACGTGCAGCGGGGCGATGATCGGCCAGTTGCCCGGGTAGAAGATGAGGCCCCAGCCCATGGCGCCGATGATGGCGGTGAACAGGTAGCTGCCGGACAGGAGCAGTACGGTGTCGAGCAGGATCGCACCCGGGGTCAGGATCGCCGGGAAGACGAAGTTGACGGGGAAGTAGGTCCAGCCCCAGAAGTTGAAGTAGCGGTTGACCCATTCACCGAACAGCAGGGCCAGTACGCAGACGGTGGCACCCCACGGCTGACGGAAGCGCTCCCACAGGAAGTACTGGACGGCAGCCGGGAAGGTGACCAGTACGATCGGGGTGACGGTGACCCACAGACGACGGTCTTTCCAGTCGGACCAGAAGTCCCAGTCACCCATGGTGAGCATGGCGTGAATGTGGTAGGAACCACAGACGACGAAGAAGAAGACGAACAGGCCCAGCCAGTCGACGGTCCGGGACACTGACACCGCTTCGGCATGGGACCGTACGGCTGAGTTAAGTGCGCTCATGTATACCTCCAAAGGTTGCTTTTGTTGTCGTTCGGGCGGCGGTGGCCCGCCGCCCAAACCAGTGGCCGGGGCCCGTCGTCCGCAAGACCGTGGCCTTGCAGCCGGCGGGCCGCCGGTTTTCCGCTTACTTGGCGATCAGACCCTGATCAACGGCTTCACAGACAGTGTTGCCGATCAGGTTGCCGAAGCTTGCGAAAACTTGCAGCAGGACGCCTGCGATGGCCAGCGCCAGCCAGCCGAAGAAGACAAAGCCGTAGTGCAGCGGGGCGACGAACAGCTCTTCCATGAACCAGAAGGTGTGACCCCACTCGTTCAGGCCGACGTTCGGCAGAATCATGAACGGACCGACGACAGTCACCAGGTACGGCAGCGACAGACCGTCCGCGAAGAAGGGCAGACGGGTCTTGGCGTACAGGAAGGCGCCAAAGCCGGTGATGATGTAGATCGGGTAGCTCAGGTAGAACTCGATGATGTGCGACGGGGTGAAGTCGGTGTCGCGCACGATCGTCTGGTGCCAGGTGCCGTCCTGCTCGGTGAAGTACGAGGCACCCCAGTAGATGGCATTCGCATAGGCGAACAGCCAGATCAGGTGGGTCATGTTGCGACGCAGTTCTTCACGCGGCTCGACCGCGGCCAGGTTGCGGTCGCGGGTCTTCCAGATGTAGCCCCACAGGATGGAGGCGGTGACCACTTCCAGTACGATTTCGGTGTACAGGAAGTTCATCCAGTAGGTCTCGAACTCCGGTGCGAAGGAGTCCAGGCCAGCGGACCAGCCGTACACGCCTTCATACCAGCGTACCCACATGTAGAAAACAAAATAAATGGCGAACGCAAAGCTCAGCCATGCCTTGTCCAGCAACGGCTTGTCCGCCGCGCCTACACCCGCAGTTGTTACTGCCATAGTCGTTACCTCTTGTGTTTTGACTTGCGGTGCGTTGCCGCACCCTTGAGCTTCAGTCCTTCGATGTTGACGACCCCAGTCTGTCGCTGTGGCCGTACCCCGGTCCTCAGAGTGAGGCGCAGTCTACCACCCCGCCCCCGCCTGTCAATAAAAAATGCGACATTTTGTCGCACCAATTGAATTTCAACACGTTACAATTCGAAGGGCGGATACGGATGCCCGAACGGCTCCGCTCAGCCGGCTTTTTGTCAATGGCTTGTCAACCGTCGGCGATACAATACCTCGCCTGCCCCTGGTGCCGTCCCGCTTTCGTCCACATGCCGCATCTCCTCGATTTTCTGCTGGTCGCACTGATCCTGACCCCCGCAGCCCACGGCGAGGAAGCCTCGGCCATCGGGCCCCTGGCTGAATCCTGCGCGGCCTGCCATGGCGTGCATGGCGAGGGGCATGGAGTACTGCCGGCACTGCGGGGACGGTCATTCGGGGTACTGAGCAGCGTTCTGCTGGACTACAAGACAGGCCGTCGACAAGGTACCGTCATGCCGCGTATCGCGCGGGGCTACGGCGATGATGAGCTCGTGCAGCTGGCCAGGCATTTCGCCCGGCTGCCTGTGCCGGTCCATTAGTCGATGAACCGTCGGCGCTTCATCCAGCTTGCCGCGGGATCGCTTGCCCTTGGCGCCTGCCGGCCTGGCTCGGGTGTGCGTCCCCGGCTGGACAAGGCCCATATCGTTGTCGTCGGAGCCGGATTCGGCGGTTTGAATGTGGCCCGGAGCCTGAAACGGTGGGCGCCGGAACTGCGTGTCACCCTGGTGGAACGACACCGCCACTACGAGCGCTGCCTGGGCTCGAATGCGGTGATTGCCGGTCTGGCCTCGCCGCAAGGTCTGGTGCAAAACTACTTGGCCGCGGGCGAAACGCTCGGTATCCGGATGGTGAGAGCCAATGTGCTCGCAGTCGACGCCACGCGACGATTCGCGAGGCTGGAAAACGGCGATGCCCTGCCCTATGACCGGTTGGTGGTCGCGCCCGGCATCGACTTGCGCTGGGATGCCATCGCGGGATACGACGAAACCGCCAGCCATGGCGTGCCCCACGCCTGGAAGGGTGGCCCGCAGACCCGGCTGCTGCAGGCCCAGTTGGCTGCGATGCGTCCGGGCGGGACCATTGTCATCACAATCCCGGACCTGCCCTACCGCTGCCCTCCGGGTCCCTATGAGCGTGCCTCGCTGATGGCGGCCTATCTGCGGCGACACAACCCCTCGGGCAAGATCATCCTCCTCGACGCCAAAACCCGATTCTCCAAGCAGGCGGCCTTCCAGCAGGCCTGGCGTTCACTCTATCCCGGAATGATCGAATGGGTATCCGCCGAGCAGGAGGGCGATATCGACCATATCGATGTATCGCGGCGGGTTGTGCATACCGAATTCGGTCGACATGCCGCCGATGTGCTCAATGTCATCCCGCCCCAGCGCGCCGGCCAGCTGGCGTGGCAGGCGGACCTCGCCGATGCTTCCGGCTGGTGTCCCGTCGAGCCACTGACGTTTGAATCGAGCCGCCAGCCTGGCATTCACGTGATCGGGGACGCCGCTGCGGTCTCGCCCATGCCGAAATCGGCCTTTGCTGCGCAGGCACAAGCCAGGGTCTGTGCGACGGCCATCATCGCCTCGCTGAGCGGTCTCCCCTCGCCGCCGCCACGGCTGATCAACCATTGTTACAGCTTCGTAGCGGCGGATCAGGCCATTTCCGTCACCGGGGTCTACGGGTACGAGCCCGACGGGCACCGTCTGTCGACCCTCGCCAGCGGCGAGACGGCACCCGATGGCGACTGGCGCCGGGAAGCAGTGTACGCGCGCGACTGGTACGCGCTACTGCTGGAGCAGACGTTCGGCTGACGTGGTGAGGCAAAGGAGACCTGGTCGCCCAGGGGTTCCAGGTGCGTGACCACCCGGGTGTTGGCCAGGGCCGAGGCGATGGCCTGTTCGATCTCCTCGGCAAGCGCATGCCCCTGCCGAACGCTCCACTCCCCCGCTACCAGAACATGCAGGTTCACGAAGCGGTTGTGGCCCGAGGCCCGGGCCCTGAGATCGTGGAACTGGATACCCTGGCGGGCATAGTCGTCCAGGATGGCTTCGATGCGGGATTGCTCATGCCGGGGCAGGACAGTGTCGAGCAGGCCGGCTATCGAACGGCGGATCAGCTGGATGCTGGACCAGACGATCTGGATGGCGGCCAATCCGGCGATGGCGGGGTCCAGCCACAGCCAGCCGGTTCGCAGAGCGCCCAGCAGCGCCAGAAGGATGGCCACCGTTGTCCAGACATCGGCAAGCAGATGATGGCCATCCGCCTCCAGCGTGATCGAGCCATGGCGCCGCCCTACGCGGACAAGGGTCAGACCGACAGCGCCGTTGGCCAGACCGGCCAGCAGCGACACGGCAAGCCCCAGATCGAGCGCCTGCAGGGGCTGCGGCGTCAGCCAGCGCTGCCAGGCCGTCCAGGCAATGCCGCCGGCCGCACGAGGATCAGCCCGCCCTCGAAGCCACTGGCGAAATACTCCAGCTTGCCATGCCCGAAAGGATGGCCGGCATCGGCTGGCCTGGTGGCAAACCACAGGACCAGCAAGGCGACCACCGCCGCCACCAGGTTGAGCACCGACTCGGCCGCATCCGACAGCAGGCCAACGGAACCGGTGACCCGGTAGGCATAGGCCTTGAGAGCCATGGTCAGCAGGGCCGCGGCAATGGAAAGCCAGGCGAAGCGCGTGAGGGATCCAGGTTTCATGAATCGCCGTCAGGCAGTCCCGAGCGCCTTGGCCAGAAGCGGGCGGATGGTGTCGGAAAACGGCAGTTGGAGGGCGAAGTCGTGCCCCCGTTCGGACATCTTCCTCCAGGTCTTGCGGACGATCTCGACCAGCTTGTCAGGATCCTGGCTGGCGGCGAAACCGGCAAGATGATGCTCGAGAAACACCAGGCAGATGACATCCTCCAGTGTCTGGACTTCCGGGTCGGTCTTGAGTCCCCGCTTCTGGACGATGTACCCGACCCGTTCGATATCCGCCGCCCCGTAACCCGCGGCGGCCATCAGTTCGGCCAGGTGGTCGGCATGAAAGCGGTAGAGATAGGTGCGCCATTGTAGATAGCCCTCGCGCGACGCGGGATAGGTATCGCGCGGCACCTCCCAGCGCCGGATATGCTGGCCCCGGGCGGCGATCTTGAGATGCTCCGAGGCATCCGGGCAAATGCGCTGCAGCCAGGTCGACATGCGCTGGCCATAGAGCCATTCGCGCGGCCGCTCGACGCCGTCGGCGATTTCCGTGTGCGGGTCGGCAGCGTTTGCCCGGTCGATGAGTTCCAGTACGTGGCCAAGTTGAAGGGCAGTCATCGTTCAGAGTGCAAGGTGGTGAGGTCGAAAGTGGGGTCACTGAGCATTTTAGCGGGCCGCGCCGGGCCTGAGGCTGTGGTGTAAAATCGGCTCATCAAGCGAGGGAAGCGATGCATATTCTGGTCAGCAACGATGACGGATATTCCGCCGAGGGACTGAAGACCCTGGCCAAAGCGCTGAGTTCACAGGTCGACGTTACCGTGGTGGCGCCGGAAAGCAACCGCAGCGGCGCCAGCAACTCCCTGACACTGGAAGTGCCGCTGCGCATCAGTCGGGCGGAAAACGGCTTCCTGCGTGTCAACGGCACCCCCACCGACTGCGTGCACCTTGCCATCACCGGGCTTCTGGACCGGGAACCCGACATGGTCTTTGCCGGCATCAACCATGGCTCGAATCTGGGGGACGATGTCATCTATTCCGGCACGGTGGCCGCCGCCACCGAAGGGCGTTTCCTGGGGCTGCCGGCCGTCGCCATTTCCCTGGCCTCGTCGACACCGCACCACTTCGAGACCGCCGGCCGCGTCGCACTTTCCCTGCTGGAG
Source organism: Methyloparacoccus sp. NF-16 (assembly GCF_056880625.1). Lineage (NCBI taxonomy): Bacteria > Pseudomonadati > Pseudomonadota > Gammaproteobacteria > Methylococcales > Methylococcaceae > Methyloparacoccus > Methyloparacoccus sp. NF-16. The sequence goes on from NZ_CP174130.1 coordinate 2,426,456, forward strand.
CGCATCCGGCGCCATCCCCTGCCAGCGGACACCATCCTCAACGTCAACGTCCCCGATGTACCCTGGGAAGCCCTGCGCGGGTTCAAGTCCTGCCGCCTGGGACAACGCCACCGGGCCGAACCCGTCATCCGCACAGTCGATCCGCGCGGCCGCGAGATCTACTGGGTCGGCGCCGCGGGGCCTGAACAGGATGCGGGTCCGGGCACCGATTTCCATGCCATCCGCGAAGGTTTCGTGTCCGTCACGCCGCTGCAGATCGACCTGACCCGCTATGACCGCATCGAGACGCTGGCGGGCTGGCTCGATGACCTGGACGATTGATGAATCCACGCTTTGCCGGCATCGGCATGACGTCCCGGCGCACCCGGGAACGCATGATCGCCCGCCTCAGGGAACAGGGTGTCGCCCATCCCGATGTCCTCCGGGTCATGCTGGAAACGCCCCGCCACCTGTTCGTCGAGGAAGCCTTGGCCAGTCGGGCCTACGAAGATACGGCCCTGCCCATCGGCTTCAATCAGACCATCTCCCAGCCCTACATCGTGGCACGAATGACCGAGCTCTTGCTGGAATCCGGGCCGCTCGACAAGGTCCTTGAAGTCGGCACCGGCTCGGGTTACCAGACGGCAATCCTGGCGCAACTGGTCAAACGGGTATATTCGGTGGAGCGCATCTATCCGCTCCAGCAGCGGGCACGTCAGCACTTGCAGGAATTGCAGCTTCGCAATGTGCGGTTCAAACATAGCGACGGTGGCTGGGGCTGGGAGGAATACGCGCCCTATGACGCGATCCTCGCCGCGGCTGCACCGAGCGAGATTCCGGAAACCCTGCTGGCACAAATGGCCCGCCGCAGCGTGATGATCATCCCGGTCGGCCAGGGTGACCGCCAGATACTCAAGCGAGTCACCCGCAACGAGTCGGGTTTCCGGGTCGAGGATATCGAGCCGGTCAATTTCGTCCCGTTCCTGCCCGGCATCCTCTAGCCGCCCTGGCGACCACTCTTGAGTGCGCGCTGAAGGGCATCGGCCATGGCACCGCCGACCGGGGCCTGAGCCGCCCGAGCTTTCGCCCCGGTATCTCCCGACCGGACCGCGGGCCGGACCTGCCCCCGGCCGGAATCCTCGGCGGTCACGGCCGCACGCTTCATGCTCAGCGAGATCCGCTTGCGTGCGACATCGACTTCCAGCACCTTGACCTGGACCACATCGCCGGCCTTGACCACCTGCCGCGGATCCTTCACGAAACTGTCGGCCAGGTGCGAGATATGGACCAGGCCATCCTGGTGCACCCCGATATCGACGAAGGCGCCGAAATTGGCCACGTTGGTCACCACCCCCTCCAGCGCCATGCCGGGCTCAAGATCGGCGATGCCGGAAATTCCCGCCTTGAAGCGGGCGGTCCTGAACTCCGGGCGAGGATCGCGACCGGGCTTCTCCAGTTCCCTGAGAATATCCGCGACCGTCGGCAAGCCGAACCGGTCGTCGGTGAAGCTGGCGGCATTGACACTGCGCAGAAAAGCGGAATTGCCGATCAGATCGCGGATATCCCTGCCGCTTTGCTGGCGCAGGCGATCCACCACCGGATAGGCCTCGGGATGCACGGCGGAAGCATCCAGGGGATTGCTGCCGCTCATGATGCGGAGAAAGCCGGCCGCCTGCTCGAAGGTCTTGTCGCCGAAGCGCGGCACTTGCCTGAGATCCTCGCGCCGCTGGAACGGCCCGTTGCGATCGCGGAAGTCGACGATATTCTGGCTCAGGGTGGGCGATAGCCCGGAGACATACTGCAACAGTGAGCGGGACGCGGTGTTGACATCCACGCCCACCGCATTCACGCAATCCTCGACGACGGCGTCCAGACTCCGGGCCAGTTGCGCCTGATTGACGTCATGCTGGTACTGGCCGACACCGATGGCCTTGGGATCGATCTTGACCAGTTCGGCCAGCGGATCCTGCAGCCGGCGGGCGATGGAAACCGCACCCCGCAGGGACACATCGAGCGCCGGGAATTCGCGTGCGGCCAATTCCGAGGCCGAATACACCGAGGCTCCGGCTTCGGAAACGACAATCCGGGTCAAACCCAGCTGCGGGTGCCGACTCGTGAGATCCGCCACCAGCTGATCGGTCTCGCGCGACGCCGTACCGTTGCCGATGGCAACGAGATCGACCCGATGGCGGGCCGCCAGGGCCGCCAGCGTGGCCATGGACGGCTCTCGGTCATGACGCGGCGCGTGCGGGTAGATGGTCGCCGTTTCCAGCAACTTGCCGGTAGGGTCGATGACAGCCACCTTCACACCGGTGCGCAACCCCGGATCGAGCCCCATCGTGGCCCGCGGACCTGCCGGCGCCGCCAGCAGCAGATCCTTGAGATTCATGGCGAAGACCCGTATCGCCTCGTGCTCGGCAGCCTCCTTGAGGCATTGCTTGAGATCGAGATCGATGCGCGGGAACAGCTTGATCTTCCAGGCATAGCGAACGCAATCGGCCAGCCAGCGATCGGCTGGGCGAGCTCGATCGGCAACGCCTTCCTGTCGCCCGATCCGTCCCATTGCGGAGGCATGGGCTGCATCCTCGTCCGCGCCTGGCCTGAGCGTCAGCTCCAGAAACCCTTCCTTGCGACCGCGGAACAGCGCCAACACCCGGTGCGAGGGAAGCTTGGCGATGGCTTCCTCATAGGCGAAGTAATCGCGGAATTTGATTCCCTCATCCTCCTTGCCCGCGATCACCCGGGAAACGAGCAGGCCCTCCTGCCAGATTTTTTCGCGAATTTCCGCCACCGTGGCCGGATTCTCGGCAAAACGTTCCATCAATATCTGGCGAGCGCCATCCAGGGCGGCCGCACCATCATCGACGCCATGTTCCGGATTGAGATACCGGAGGGCTTCCTGTTCGGGCGATTTCTCCGGATTGTTCAGCAAATCCAGCGCCAGGGGCTCGAGTCCCGCTGCGCGCGCAATCTGCGCCTTGGTGCGGCGCTTGGGTTTGTAGGGCAGGTACAGGTCTTCCAGCCGGGTCTTGGTATCGGCCGCCAGAATGGCCTGTTCCAGTTCGGGCGCCAGCTTGCCCTGTTCGCGGATGCTGGAAAGAACGGCCTGCCGGCGTTCATCCAGCTCCCGCAGGTAATCGAGGCGCGACGCCAGGGCGCGCAGTTGGGTATCGTCGAGTGCGCCGGTTGCCTCCTTCCGGTAGCGCGCGATGAAGGGAACCGTCGCCCCCCCGTCAAGCAACTGGATGGCGGATTGAACCTGATGACGTTTGACGCCAAGTTCCTCGGCGATCTGGGAAGCTATATCCATGGAGAGCCTGTCCTTGGAGAAACCGATAACAAGATGACAAACAGCAAAAAGGCCACATTAAGCGGCCCTTTTGCGCAACAGCAAGCAGGTGATCAGGGGCGACCGTCGGCGGCGCCTTCCTTTTCGGGAACCAGCATGTCGGCGCGGCTGATGCCAAGCCGTACCGCCAGCGCGCTGGCCACATAAATGGACGAGTAGGTACCGACCACGATGCCGATGATCAGGGCCAAGGCAAAGTTGTGGATCACATCGCCTCCCCAGATAGCCATGGCGATCACGGTCAGCAGGGTCAGAAACGAAGTCATCAAGGTACGGCTCAGGGTTTCATTGATGGACAGATTGACGACCTCGATGGTGTCCGAACGGCGGATCTTGCGGAAATTTTCCCGAATGCGATCGAACACCACGATGGTGTCGTTGAGCGAGTAGCCCATGATCGCAAGCACGGCGGCCAACACACTGAGATCGAATTCCCACTGAAACAGCGCAAAGATGCCGACAATCATGACGATGTCGTGGAGGGTCGCCAGGATCGCTCCCGCCGAGAAGCGCCACTCGAAGCGCCAGGCCACGTAGACCAGGATACCCAGTGTAGCCATGATGAGGGCGAGTATGGCGCCTTCGGCAAGGTCGTCCCCGACCTGCGGGCCGACAAACTCGATGCGGTTGATGTCGGCGCGATTGCTGGAGCCCTCGTTGATCGCGCCCAATACTCTGGGCCTGATCTCCTGGTTCGTGACATTATCCTGCGGCGCCAGCCGGATCAGCACTTCCTTGGAACTGCCAAAGTTTTGCACGGTTGGATTGTCGAATCCGGCCTTTTCCAGGCGCACGCGCAGATCGGGCAGATCCACCGGGTTTCCGAAGGCGGCCTCGATCACCGTGCCACCGGTGAAGTCAACGGCATAGTTGAGGCCACGGGCAAAGAGCGAAACGATGGCAACCAGGCTCAGAATCGCGGAAATGGTGACCCACAGGCCACGTTTGCCCATGAAGTCGATATGAAAAGGCTGCACGGGGGTTGTCCTTTCGACCATGGCGGTCATCTCCTCGTAAATATCGTTGGTCGAATCAGATCCAGAGCTTGTCGACGCGGCGCTGACCGTAGATGAAGTTCACCATCATGCGGGTACACATCACGGCGGTGAACATCGAGGTGAGAATGCCGATGGTCAGAGTGACGGCAAATCCCTTGATGGGTCCCGAACCGATGCCGAACAGCATCAGGGCTGCCAGCAGTGTGGTGATGTTGGAGTCGAAGATGGTGGCAAAGGCGCGTTCGAAACCGGCATAGATGCTGGCCTGTATCGAGGAACCATTGCGCAGTTCCTCCTTGATGCGCTCATAGATGAGCACGTTGGCGTCGACGGCCATGCCGATGGTCAGCGTGATACCGGCAATGCCCGGCAGGGTCAGGGTGGCCTGCAGTGCGGACAAGATCGAGAGAATCAGCGCGACATTGAACAATAGCGTCATCACCGCGATCACACCGAAGACCTTGTAGTAAAGCATCATCACCACCCCGATCAGGATGAAGCCGATGATGAACGAACGGGTACCCTGCTCGATGTTCTCCTTGCCCAGACTCGGGCCGATGGTGCGCTCCTCGACGATGTCGACCGGTGCCGCCAGTGCGCCGGAACGCAGCAACAGCGCCAGATTGCGAGCCTCGTCGGTGCCATCCAGGCCGCTGATCTGGAAACGCTTGCTGAAACGGTCACGAATGGTGGCAATGTTGATGACCTCTTCCACCGTCTTCTTGGTGGTCACCTTCTGGCCGTTGACGTCCTTGGTCTCGCTCTTGTTCTCGATATAGACCACCGCCATCGGCTTGTTGATGTTTTCCTTGGTGGTCTCCGCCATCTTGCGGGCACCGGGGCCATTCAGGGTAATGAAAACCGCTGCGGAGCCGGATTGCTGCTCGATACCGGAGGACGCATCGATGATCTGGTCACCGGTCACGATGATCTTGCGTTGCAGCAGCACCGGGCGGCCATTGCGGTCCTTGTAGAGCTTGGAACCGATAGGGGTCTTGGTTTCGTCGGTCGGCGTCGGGTGTTCGGTATCGACCATGCGGAATTCCAGCGTTGCCGTGGCGCCAAGGATTTCCTTGGCGCGCGCCGTATCCTGCACGCCCGGCAACTGGACAACGATGCGATCCTCGCCCTGTTGCTGGATGACGGGCTCCGCCACACCCAGTTCGTTGATGCGGTTCCTGAGGGTTGTCACGTTCTGGGCGACCGCCAGGCGCCGGATCTCGCGCACATCGGCATCGGTCATGCGGCCCTTGAGCACGGTGCCGTCATCGTCGAACAGCAGGCCGCGAACCTCGCGCTTCAGGGTCGTCTCCGCCTGGCCCAGGGTTGACGCGTCAGGGAACTTGACCTCGATGACATGGTTGTTGCGATCCACCGAGGTGTATTGGATCTTGCTGTCGCGCAGCAGCGTGCGGATATCCTCCAGGTAACGCTCCTCGGCCTGCTTGATGGCCGCCTCCATATCGACCTGCATGAGGAAGTGCACGCCACCCCGGAGATCCAACCCCAGATACATCGGCGCTGCATTGATGGCCCGCAGCCAGCCGGGCGTCGCCGGCGCCAGGTTCAGCGCCACGGTATAACGCTCGCCAAACTGGTTCTCCAGGGCGTCGGACGCCTTGAGCTGGGCATCGGTATCGCCAAGGCGCAGCAGGAGCCTTTTGTCACCGAGCTCGACGGATTTCGGCTTCAAACCGGCATCAGCCAATGCCGTCTCGGCTTGCTTGACCAGCCCCTCGTCGAGGGTGGAGCCTCTCAATGGCGACAACTGGACGGAAGGATCTTCGCCATAGAAATTCGGCAGGGAATAAATCACTGCCACGGCAAGCGTGAGAAGGATGAGGATATTTTTCCAGAGCGGAAAATGATTTCGCATGATGGCCGCCTAGTAGCGCAATGACACCGATGCCAGCCCGGATGAGAGCCGACTCAGCTTTTATCGTTTTTCTTTCGGGTCTTGTAGGTACCCTTGGGGAGTAGCGAGGCAACGGCATTTCGCTGGACATGTACCTGGACGTTGTCAGCCAGTTCCAACTGCACGAAATTCTCGTCGAGATCGACAATCCGGCCCAGCAAGCCCCCGGTGGTCACCACCTCGCTGCCCTTGCCGAGGGAGTCGACCATCTTCTTGTGTTCCTTGGTCTTCCGTTGCTGCGGGAGAATGAAAAGGAAGTAAAAGGCGACCATGATGCCAAGCGGCAGAATCAGGCCGACGAAACCCGGGTCCTGGGCTCCCGCACCCGGGGCGGCCTCGGCCAAGGCATCAGCAATGAAAAAACCCATGATCTAGCTCCTCATGCGGGCGATAAAGTAACGGATTATGCCATAAAAGCCTGTGCCTCATGGCGCAGGCGATAGAACTCGGACACGAAGTCGTCCAGCCGGCCTTCGCCGATAGCCGCCCGCAAGCCAAACATAAGTTCCTGATAATAATGCAGGTTGTGAAGGGTGTTGAGCCGCGCCCCAAGCATCTCGCCACATTTGTCCAGGTGCCGCAGATAGGCGCGACTGTAATTCCGGCAGGTATAGCACGCGCATTCGGGATCCAGCGGGCGCACATCGTCCCGGTAGGTGCGATTGCGAATCCGCAGGGTGCCGTGACGGGTGAACAGGTGACCGTTGCGGGCGTTGCGGGTCGGCATCACGCAATCGAACATGTCGATACCCACCCGTACCGCCTCGACAATGTCTTCCGGCGTGCCCACCCCCATCAGGTAACGGGGTTTGCCAGTGGGCAACGCGGGAACCACAGCTGCCAGAACACGCGCACGGTCCTCCTTGGGCTCGCCGACCGAGAGACCACCGATGGCGTAGCCATCAAACCCGATCGCCTGCAACTCGCGCGCAGATTCCAGACGCAGTTCCTCGTAGACGCCGCCTTGGACGATGGCAAACAAGGCTGCCGGGTTGTCACCATGGGCGCTGCGACTGCGCGCAGCCCAGCGCAACGACAAGCGCATCGAATTCGCTGCCTGTTCGTAGGTGGCAGGATACGGCGTGCACTCATCGAAAATCATGACGATATCCGACCCGAGGGCACGCTGCACTGCCATGGACTCTTCCGGACCCAAGAATATCTGGTCACCATCGATGGGCGACTGGAACATCACGCCGGCCTCGCTGATCTTGCGCATGGCACCGAGACTGAAGACCTGGAACCCACCCGAATCGGTCAGGATCGGGCCGCTCCAGTGCATGAAATCGTGCAGATCGCCATGTCGCCGGATGACCTCGGTCCCGGGTCGCAGCATCAGATGGAACGTATTGCCGAGAACGATCTCGGCACCCAGTTCGCGCAATTCCTCCGGTGTCATGGCCTTGACCGTCCCATACGTACCGACGGGCATGAATGCCGGCGTATGGACCACGCCACGCGGGAAATGCAATTCACCGCGACGCGCGGTTCCATCCGTGCCAGTGATGCTGAATTTCATCTTTTCAGAAAACCAAAACAGGCCTTGACTGCCGTAGGTGCAGAGCATCCCGACGCGAGCAGAGACAAAAAACCCGCTAAGCCTTGCGGCTAGCGGGTTTCATGGATTGCCTAGGATGCCCTAGGACATTCAATTGGTGCCGATGGTCGGATTTGAACCGACACGACTTTCGTCACCACCCCCTCAAGATGGCGTGTCTACCAATTTCACCACATCGGCCAGAAAACATCGGGCAGCAACAGACGGTGATCAGTTGTTGCCTGCCGGCTGCGCGGGAGGTGCCACCGCAGGAACATCGCTCCTTGCCGGCGCGGGCGGATCCATCGAAACGGGGGGAAGATCACGCTTTGCGGCATCCTCCGTCACGGGAATATCCATGATGTCGGACTGCTTATTATCCTGATTACCTGCCAGGTAAGCAAGGGTCAGACTGGTAAGAAAGAATACCGTTGCCAGAATGGCGGTAGTCCGGGACAGAAATGACGCGGCGCCGCGCGCGCCAAAAACCGAATTGGATGCGCCTCCGAAGCCGGCTCCGGCATCCGCACCCCGGCCCTGCTGCAACATCACCAGTCCCACGATCGACAGCGCGATCAGGATGTGAACGACCATTAAGACCTGATACATGACGGATTCCGTTAAGCTGCGAGGCAGATGGCCAGGAAGGATTGTGCATCCAGAGAAGCGCCACCGATAAGGCCGCCATCGACATCAGGCTGCCCGAAGAGTTCGGCTGCATTGTCGGGTTTGACGCTGCCACCGTAGAGAATCTGAACCTTGGCGGCAACATCGGCGTTGCGCGCCGCAATCTGGGCGCGGATATAGGCGTGCACTTCCTGTGCCTGCTCTTTGCTCGCCGTACGACCGGTCCCGATGGCCCATACGGGTTCGTAGGCAATCACCGCATCCTGCAGGGACTCGACACCGCAAAGGTCCAGAACCGCGCCGAGCTGTCTGTCGATTACGGCGAATGTGGCATTGGCTTCACGCTCCTCCAGGGTCTCGCCGACACAAAGAATCGGCGTCACCCCGTGGGCAATTGCCTTGGCATAGCGAGCGGCCACCAACGCATCAGTTTCACCATAAATCGCACGACGTTCGGAATGGCCCACGATAGCCAGCGAGCAACCGAACTCCCGCAGCATGGATGCCGAAATCTCGCCGGTGAAGGCACCCTGATCCTGATCAGCGACGTTCTGGGCGCCCAGCCGGATCAATTTCCCGGCGACAGCAGCAGAAGCTTCTGGAATGAAGATGGCGGGGGGACATACGCCTACATCGGTCGCGCACCCGTCCGGCAGCCCGGCAAGAATATCCGCCAACAGTTTCTGCGAACTGGTACGGGTTCCATTCATTTTCCAGTTACCGACGACCAACGGGCGACGAGCCATGCTGCTTCTCCGAACAAGACACAAATAAACCGTGGAATACTACAGAGCACCGCTTGGCATTTCAAGCCGGACGCCGCCGCCGTCACGTCTTACCGGGAACGCCACCGGTAGCAACCAGCGAACCCAAGAGGGTTTTCGCTACACTGTCGCCCCCAACCACCACGAAATACAGCCTGCTTGCCGCCCGCGTCACCGAATCGCCCATTCGCCATCGCCCTGATGGGCCCCACCGCCTCGGGCAAAACCCGCTTGGCCATCCAGTTGGCCGGGGCGCTGGGGGGGGAAATCATCAGCGTGGACTCCGCACTGGTTTATCGAGGCATGGACATCGGCACGGCAAAACCCGATCTCGCCGAACGTGCCGGCGTCCCGCACCATCTCATCGACATCCTGGATCCGTCGGAGCGCTACTCCGCCGGGCAATTCCTGCGGGATGCCCTGGCCAAAATGGACGAGATCGTTGCCCGCGACCGAATCCCGATCCTGGCGGGAGGCACCATGCTCTACTTCAGCGGCCTGCTGCAGGGGCTGTCGATGCTGCCCACCGCCAACCTGGCCGTGCGGGAAACGATCGACGCCGAGGCCGCGATCCGGGGATGGCCCGCCCTGCACGCGCAACTCGCCCAGGTTGATCCCGACAGCGCCCGCCGCATTCATCCGAACGATGCACAGCGGATCCAGCGGGCGCTGGAAGTCCATCGCCTCACGGGAAGGCCGCTGAGCGAGCACTTCGGGACTCCGCCCGCCGCCGACACGCCCTACCGATTCTGCAGGCTCGTCCTGGCACCGACCGATCGCACGGCGCTTCAGCAGCGCATCCGCATACGGTTCCTGGCGATGATCGAACAGGGTCTGATCGGCGAAGTGGAAAGACTGCACCGCCGCGGCGACCTCGATCCGGACATGCCCGCCTTGCGGGCCGTGGGCTACCGCCAGGTGTGGGCCTACCTCGAAGGCAAATTCGGCCACGAGGCGATGATCGAGCGCGCCATCATTGCGACGCGGCAATTCGCCAAGCGCCAGATGACCTGGCTGAAGCGGGAAACCGGGGCTCTCCACCTTAGCTCGGGAGACACCGATCTGCTTGCCAAGACGCTCGAGGCCATCGAGCACCTCCGAGACAAGCAGCGTTGAATGGGTTACCGGCCGCCCCGAAAGGCACGCCCCCAGGCATCGGCGGCAAAGATGGCATCGCGAATGGCATCGGCCGTTACCTCGAAGGCTTCGTTATGCGCGGTCTCGCCCGCCGCCACGGCGCGCTCGGCGATAGCGGCGGCCCGCGAGGGGGTGAGGTTTTCAAGCCCCAGATCGCGCAGGGTCGTGGGCAATCCCACCGACCGGCAGAATCCGAGGACTTCCTCGATCAGGCATGAATCACGACCTTCCAGTACCAGTTGAACCAGCGTCCCGAAAGCCACCTTTTCGCCGTGATGGCGGTCATGGGTTTCCGGCGCAGCCGTCAAGCCATTGTGCACGGAATGGGCGACCGCCAGGCCGCCGGACTCGAACCCCAGGCCGGACAGCAGCGTATTCGCCTCGACGATACGCTCGAAAGCCGGCGTGATGGCATGCACCTGGGCCGCGGCCACCGCCGCGACACCATCCGCCAGCAAGGTCCGGTAGCAGAGATCGGCCAGGGCTGCGGCAGCGATCGTGCTCGCGCCCCCAACCTGGTTGGCCTTGCAGGCCAAGCGGGCCGTCTCGGCCTCGAAGCGGGTAGCCAAGGCATCCCCCATCCCGGAGATCAGCAAGCGAACCGGTGCCTGGGCGATGACGGTTGTATCCACCAGGACCAAGTCGGGATTGCGCTTGTAGAACAGGCACTTCTCGAACTGGCCATCGCTCGTGTAGACCACCGATAGCGCGCTGCATGGGGCATCGCTGGCCGCCGTGGTCGGGCAACAGGCAACCGGCCTGTCCAGTTCGGCCGCAACCGCCCGGGCAGCATCCAGAACCTTGCCGCCACCGGCACCGACGATCAACCGGGCATCGAGGCGGGTAGCCTCCCCCTTGCCCCCGGCGATCTCCTCGGCCGAACATTCACCGCCAAAATCGAGCACCGCAAAGGGGATCCCGGCCGCCTCGAAGCCGTTTCGCCAGATGTTCTCCAGCAATCGACGGGCACTGCGGCTGGCGATGATCAGGGCCTGCCCCCCATGCCCCAGCCTGAGCAGCTCGGCGGGAAGATGGCGGGTTGCCTCGCGCCCCTGGACATAGCGCGCGGGAGAACAGAATACCGACAGCATGCCAGCCACCTACCTTTCTCTCCTTCCGTTGATTCCGCCGCCGGTGAGCATCATGCGACGCGGGACAAGCCTGGCAAGACAGTTCCCCAGAGGCTAGGCCGTCCGGGCCAACCGGGCAACTGCATCACGGGCGACATCGCTGAGGCCACCGCCCCCCATCTCGAGATGCTGGATGATGGCCACGCGCATGCGCCGTTCCCAGAAACGCTCGAGGTGGTCGACCATGCCCTTGACCGCTGCCTCGTGATCGGGCTCGGCGCTGAAAAAGTCGCTGATATTGTTGGCCATCTTAACCAGGTTTTCTGTATCCATGATGCCGAAAGAGATTACGCTCAGGACGCCGGTAACGGCTCGTTGAAGAGCAGGGTGAGAAGAAAATCATTAACCATGGAAGAGGCGCTGCGGGTGCGCATACACCACATGGCTATCGTCGCGCGCAAAACCGACCAGTGTCAGCCCGGCTTCCTCGGCCAGTTTGATGGCGAGCCCCGTAGGTGCCGATATCGCCGCCATCAGGCCAACACCAACCATGGCGCACTTCTGCACCATCTCAAAGCTGGCACGACTGGTGACAACGACATAGCCTGCCGCAAAATCAACCCGCTGTCGGGAGAGCGCACCGATAAGCTTGTCCAGCGCATTGTGCCGGCCGACATCCTCGCGAAGCTGCAACAGCCCTTGGCCCGGCACCACCCAGGCCGCCGCATGAACGGCCCCCGTGAGACTGTTCAGTCGCTGCCGGTCACGCAGCTGACGCAATGCCCGGATCATCTCGTCCGCCTTGACCGTCACGGTTGAGCGTACCGGTGGCGGCTTCTTGATCGCCTGCTCCAGGGTTCTCGCTCCGCAAAGGCCGCAACCGGTGCGCCCGGTAAGGTTGCGTCCCTTGTCGCCAATCGCTTCGCAACGCGCCGGTGGCACTTTCAGGCGGACCTCGATACCCTCCGCGCGCTCGTAAACGCGAACCGATTCAACCTCCGAGCACCGGGAGATGATGCCTTCGGTAAGACTGAAACCAAGGGCGAAATCTTCAAGGTCCAGTGGTGTGGCCAGCATGACCACATGCGGCTCCCCGTTGTACATGAGCACGATCGGCGCCTCCTCGGCAACACAATCGTCGATGTTCTCGGCGGTCGGGCCTCGCCATCGCTGAACCGGGCGGACCCGGTAACCGGGCCACCCGAGTTCAGGAGCAAGCGCCTCCATCCCGCCCGGATTACTCGGCGGTTGCCAGCCGATGATCCAGCAGGCCCTGCTGTTCCTCGCTGAATTCGCGGTACTGACGCTGCCACTCCGAAGGTCCCGCCACCTTGGTCACCTGGACCGCCGTGACCTTGTATTCAGGGCAGTTGGTGGCCCAGTCGGAATTGTCGGTGGTAATGACGTTGGCGCCGGATTCGGGGAAATGGAAGGTGGTGTAGACCACGCCCGGCTGCACCCGCTCGGTGATCGTCGCACGCAGCACGGTCTCGCCGGAGCGACTCTTGATGCCGACCCAGTCGCCGTCGTTGATGCCGCGATCCTCGGCATCGTGCGGATGGATCTCCAGCCGGTCCTCGGCATGCCACATCGAATTGGCGGTACGGCGGGTCTGGGCACCGACATTGTACTGGGACAGAATGCGCCCAGTGGTCAGGATCAGCGGGAAACGACTGTTGGTGCGCTCCTGGGTAGGTACGTACTCGGTGAGCATGAAGCGCCCCTTACCACGCACGAAGGTATCGACATGCATGGTCGGCGTGCCTTCCGGCGCTTCGTCGTTGCAAGGCCACTGGATGCTGCCCAGTTCGTCCAGCTTGGCGAAGCTGACACCCGTGAAGGTGGGCACCAGACTGGCGATCTCGTCCATGATCTCCGAGGCATGGCCGTAATTCATGGGATAACCCAAGGCGTTCGACAGCAGCTGGGTCACCTCCCAGTCCTCATAGCCTGCCAGCGGCGGCATGACCCGGCGTACCGGCGAAATGCGGCGCTCGGCATTGGTGAAGGTGCCGCTCTTTTCCAGGAAGGAAGCGCCTGGCAGGAAGACGTGGGCGAACTTGGCGGTCTCATTGAGGAACAGATCCTGTACCACCACGCACTCCATGGCACGCAGGGCAGCATGCACATGCTGGGTGTCGGGATCGGACTGGGCGATGTCCTCGCCTTCACAGTACAGCCCCTTGAAGCTGCCATCCAGCGCCGCACCGAACATGTTCGGGATGCGCAGACCCGGCTCGGACTCCAGCGCAACACCCCAGACAGACTCGAACAGGGTACGGGTAGTGGTGTCCGAAACGTGGCGATAGCCAGGCAGTTCATGCGGGAAGGAGCCCATGTCGCAGGAGCCCTGCACATTGTTCTGGCCACGCAACGGATTGACGCCGACGCCTTCGCGACCGATGTTGCCGGTCGCCATGGCCAGGTTGGCAATGCCGATGACCATGGTCGAACCCTGGCTGTGCTCGGTCACGCCCAGTCCGTAGTAAATGGCCGCGTTGCCACCGGTGGCATAGAGACGCGTGGCTTCGCGTACCAGATTAGCCGGAACGCCGGTGATTGCCTCGCTGACTTCCGGCGAGTTGTGCTCCTGGCTGACGAAGGCCCTCCACTTGTCGTAGGACTCCGACTCGCACCGCGCATGAGCGAATTCGTCGTTGGCAAGCCCTTCGGTGACCACCACATGCCCCAGTGCGTTGATCAGGGCCACATTGGTGCCTGGACGCAGCTTGAGGTGATAGTCGGCCTGGACGTGCACTGAACGGACCAGGTCGATATCGCGGGGATCGGCGACGATCAGCCGTGCTCCCTCGCGGATACGGCGCTTCATCGCCGAACCAAAGACCGGATGACCGTCGGTCGGGTTGGCTCCGATCACCAGGATGACATCGGTCTTGCGGATGGAATCGAAGGTCTGGGTACCGGCCGACTCGCCCAGGGTCTGCTTGAGACCGTAACCGGTCGGCGAGTGACAGACACGGGCACAGGTATCGACGTTGTTGTTGCCGAAGGCGGCACGTACCAGCTTCTGCACCAGGTAGGCCTCCTCATTGGTGCAGCGGCTGGAGGTCAGGCCGCCGACCGAGCCACGACCATACTTCGCCTGGATGCGCTTGAACTCGGATGCCGCATAGCCGATCGCCTCCTCCCAGGAAACCTCCTGCCAGGGGTCGGTGATCTGCTTGCGGATCATCGGCTTGGTAATGCGGTCCTTGTGCGTGGCATAGCCAAAGGCGAAACGGCCCTTGACGCAGGAGTGACCGTGATTGGCATGGCCATCCTTGTTCGGCACCATGCGCACTACCTCGGCACCCTTCATCTCGGCCTTGAAGGAACAGCCCACGCCGCAATAGGCGCAGGTGGTGATGATGCTGTGCTCTGGCTGCCCCTTCTCGATGACGGACTTTTCCATCAGGGTGGCGGTCGGGCAGGCCTGCACGCAGGCCCCACAGGAAACGCACTCGGATTCCATGAAGGGCTGATTCTGGCTGGGCGACACCTTGGAGTCGAAACCACGGCCGTCGATCGTCAGCGCGAAAGTGCCCTGCACTTCCTCGCAGGCGCGCACGCAGCGTGAGCAGACGATGCACTTGGACGGATCGAACTGGAAGTAGGGGTTGCTGGTGTCCTTTTCGGCCTTGAGGTGATTCTCGCCCTCATAGCCATAGCGGACCTCGCGGAGCCCGACCGCCCCGGCTATGTCCTGCAATTCGCAGTTGCCGTTGGCGGAACAGGTCAGGCAGTCCAGCGGGTGATCGGAGATGTAGAGCTCCATCACACCGCGCCGGACGTTCGCCAGTCGCTCGTTCTGGGTACAGACCTTCATGCCTTCGGCCACCGGCGTGGTGCAGGAGGCCGGCAGGCCACGCCCACCCTCGATCTGGACCAGACAGAGGCGGCAGGAGCCGAACGGCTCCAGACTGTCGGTGGCGCAGAGCTTGGGAATCTGGATACCCACGCTCGCCGCTGCGCGCATGACAGAAGTGCCTTCCGGCACGGTGACGCGGAAACCATCGATCTCCAGCGTGACAGTGTTCGGCGACTCGCTCGCCGGGGTTCCAAAATCACAATCTCGTACAGCCATGATCTGCCTCCTGGGTGTCAGATGCTCAACTCACGCGGAGTGTCTGTTATCGCAGGTCCACGCGAACCGATTCCTGCTGCCTGTCCTCTGGCCCTGTTCCTGTTTGTTCAGGCCGCCTTGCTGGCGGCGTTGTTCACCCCGAAATCCTCGGGGAAATGATTCAAGGCGCTCAAGACCGGGTATGGTGTCATGCCGCCCAGCGCGCACAGTGAACCCGCCAGCATGGTTTCGCCGAGCTCCCGCAGCAGGGCAATGTTGCGCTCGCGATCGATACCGGCACGTATCTTGTCGATGACCTCGACGCCACGGGTGGAACCGATGCGACAGGGTGTGCACTTGCCGCAGGACTCGATGGCACAGAACTCCATGCCATAGCGCGCCATCTTCGCCATGTCGACGGTGTCGTCGAAGGCGACGATACCGCCGTGCCCCAGCACCGCCCACTGCGCGGCGAACGCCTCGTAATCCAGCGGCGTATCGAACTGCGACTCCGGCAGATAGGCGCCCAGTGGCCCACCCACCTGAACCGCACGAATCGGCCGGCCGCTCGCCGAGCCGCCGCCATAGTCGTAGAGGATTTCCCGCAGGGTCACGCCAAAGGCCTTTTCCACCAGACCGGGCCGCTTGAGATTCCCGGCCAGCTGGATCGGCAGCGTGCCCCGGGAACGACCCATGCCGAAATCGCGGTAGTAGGTGCCGCCTCTGTCGAGGATGATGGGTACGGATGCCAGGGAGATGACGTTATTGATTACCGTCGGCCGCCCGAACAGGCCCTTGATGGCCGGCAGCGGGGGTTTGTAGCGCACCAGCCCGCGCTTGCCCTCCAGGCTTTCCAGCAATGAGGTTTCCTCGCCGCAGACATAGGCGCCGGCGCCCAGACGCACCTCCAGGTGGAAGGCCCTGCCACTACCCAGCACATCATCGCCCAGGTAGCCCGCCGCGCAGGCGGCTGCGATCGCCTCGTTCAGTGCCACATGTGCATGGGGGTATTCGCAGCGCAGGTAGATGTAGCCCTGCGTCGCGCCCACGGCGAGACCGGCGATGGTCATGCCCTCGATGAGCACGAAGGGATCGCCTTCCATGATCATCCGATCGGAGAAGGTTCCGGAATCGCCCTCGTCGGCGTTGCAGACAATGTACTTCCGGTCGGCAGCCGCATTCAGGACGGTACGCCACTTGATACCGGTGGGAAATGCCGCCCCGCCGCGGCCCCGCAGGCCCGATTCCGTGACCTCTTCGACAATGTCCGCAGGCGCCATGGTCAGCGCCCGCCTCAACCCCCGGTATCCCTCATGGCTCAGGTAATCCTCAAGGCTGACGGGATCGGTAATGCCCACGCGGGCGAAGGTCAGGCGCTCCTGCTGCTTCAGGTAGGGAATGTCGGCGGTGAGACCCAGCCCCAGCGGATGCGCTCCACCTTCCAGGAAACCGGCCTCGAACAGACTAGCCACATCGCCCGGGGTCACCGGCCCGTAGGCACAGCGACCGGCCGGGGTTTCCACTTCCACCAGCGGCTCCAGCCAATAGAGGCCACGCGATCCGTTCCGGACCAGCTCGATGGAAACGCCACGGCGGCCAGCCTCCAGCTGGATAGCCTCCACGACACGCTCGGCGCCAAGCCCCAGCGCGCTGGAATCTCTGGGTATGTAAATCTTGCTCATGAACTTGCCTGCGCCGCATCAAGGATTTCGTCGAACCGCTCCGGGGTCACTCGGCCGTAAACATCCTTGCCTACCATGATCGAGGGTGAGCAGGCACAGTTGCCGAGGCAGTAGACCGGCTCCAGGGTAAAGCCGCCATCAGCGGTATTCTCGTGATAATCGACCCCCAGACGCTGCCTGGCATGCTCTTCCAGAGCCTCCGAGCCCATGGCCTGGCAGGATTCGGCACGGCAGACATAGACGGTCTGACGCCCCGGCGGGGTCTCGCGGAAATAATGGTAGAAGGTGATGACACCGTGGACCTCCGCCCGGGAGAGATTCAAATCGCGAGCGATGACCGGCACCGTGTCGGGAGGCACGTAACCCAGTCGGTCCTGGATGGCATGGAGGATAGGCAGCAAGGGACCCGGCTTGTCCTTCAATCCCTCGATGATGGCCTTGACGTCCTCGTAATAAGACGGTTGTGCTGTCATTCCTGCTCCCTGCCCACGACCGGCCCGCCCCTGCCCAAGAGATCGGCAGCAGACGACTGGATCGAGGCTGATCGGTTGTTGAATGGGCCGGATTCTACTCGCTGTCCCCGGTTCTGAAAACCACTTTGTTGAGTATTTTACTCGGTTTTTCGGCCTGCGCGGATGGTTTCGCCAAAAAATCTTTTCACCACCAGGAGACAGTCTCCACAGCCGGCCTCCCGGACCGGACCCAGCCGCGGCACATGGTACCCACGGGTACAATACCCGGCCCAATTCCGGTTATAGCCTCCAGCCTGATGAGCAAACGCAAGCCGCCACTCTCCCTCGAAAACATCATCGAGTCGCTGACCCGCTTCGTCATCTCCCGCGGTCAGAAACTGTACTTCAGCGTGATCGAGTCCACCGGCCGCCACAAGCGGGACATCCTGGTGGCACGGGTGGAGCATGCCCGCGACAGTCTGGAAGAAGCCAAGGCACAGTTCCAGACCGCGCTCGACCGATTCAGCCAGCTCACGCGATTCGACGGTGGCGACCTCGAGGACGTCTACCGGCAACTCAAGATCGAGTACGACTACAGCAATGCCAAGGCGCTGGCGGTTCAGGATCGCATCGATGCCGTGGAGGATGTCGCCCTGGCGCTGTTCAACGAATGGGAGGCGGAACTGGACCAGTACACCAACCGCAGCCTGCGCAGTAGCAGCCGGCAAAAGCTCCGGCTCACCCAGCAGCACTATGGCCAGCTGATCAACGCCATGCGCCGGGCCGAGGGCAAGATCGACCCGGTGCTGCATGCCTTCCAGGATCAGGTGCTCTACCTCAAGCACAACCTGAACGCCAAGGCCATCGCGTCCCTCCAGCATGAACTGAATGCCATGACAGCCGGTGTCTCGGGGCTGATCGGCGCCATGGAGCGGTCCATCTCCCGCGCCAACGCCTTCGTGGAATCGCTGAATGGCACTCAGCCCAAGGCTTTGCCCGCCGAGCGGGGCTAGCCTCGCCGGCCTGCTGGTTCTGGGCGTGGCCAGCGGAGCGCAGTCCGCTGCTGCCGATACGGGAGGCTGGCAGTATGGCGCGTACCTGGATGTCTCCTACGCCGATGACCTTGGCGGCGATCGCACAATCGAGTGGCGCAGCAAGCTGACCACGCGGCGACTCAACGCCTTCGACCCCAACATGGGGATGATGTACCTCTACAAACCACCTGACGAAAGCTCACGCTGGGGTCTGGAGCTTGGCCTGCAGGGCGGCGACGACATGGATGCGCAGAAGCCCTCGAAATCGCAGAACCCCTTGCCCGGCGCCGATGTCCTCAGCGTGTTCTCGCGCGCCAACGTGTCCTATCTGGCCGACATCGGCAACGGGCTCAAGCTCCAGGCCGGGCTGATGAACAGCTTCATTGGCTTCGAATCGATGTACGCGGGTCAGAATCCGAACTATACGCGCAGTTGGATGGCGGACTACTCGCCCTATTTCCTCATCGGTGCCGGCGCCGAGTATGCCGTACTCGGCAACCTGAGCGCCGGCCTCTACCTCCTCAGCGACTACGACTACCTGGCCTTCGTGGGCGATCAGCCCAAGTACGGCGCCCAGCTGAAGTGGCGGCCTCAGGCTAGCTGGACACTGACCCAGAACCTCTTCTTCGGGCCCGAGCAGAAAGAAACGGCCCTGAGCTACTGGCGAGGTTTCTCCGACACTATCCTGGAATGGCGCAGCGACGAGATCCTGCTGGCCATGGCCTACGACATCGGCACCCAGAAACTGGCCACCAGCGGCCTGCAGACCGTGTGGATGGGCAGTGCCATCTGGTCGCGCTGGCATATCGATGGCCCCTGGTCGCTGGCCTTGCGACCGGAAATCTACTGGGACCCGGATGGCCAGCTGACCGGACTGGAGCAATTCATCAGCGCCGTCACCCTCACCTCGGAGTACCGGACAACGCTAGTCGGCCCCTCCGCCGCCACCGTACGCATGGAATTCCGGCATGACACCTCCATCGGACCCGAGGGCGGTTTCTTCAACGCCGCCGGCAACCAGCCGCTCCTGGTACCGGGACAGAACCTGCTGTTTTTCGCCCTGATTCTGACCTACGATGAAAATCAGTAAAAAAAAGGGCACCCAAGGGTGCCCAAGCAAGAGCCACTCAAGAAAAAACCTGATCAGGGGTTGTAGGCCTTCTCGCCATGCTCGTGGATGTCCAGCCCCTGCCGCTCGACCTCCTCGCCGACACGCAGCCCCAGCGCAAGATCGACCACCTTGAAGGCGACCCAGGAGACGACAGCCGACCAGAGCAGCACCGTGCCGACACCCCAGCACTGGCTGATGAACTGTGACTTGAGATCGTAATCACCGATCGACTCGGTGATGTAGTCGTAGACACCGGTGCCACCCAGCGCCGGCGCGGCGACGATGGCGGTGCCGAGCGCCCCGACGATGCCACCGATCCCGTGCACGCCGAAGACATCCAGGGCGTCGTCGTAATAGAACATGCGCTTCAAGGTCGACACGGACCAGAAACAAGCACCGCCGGCCGCCAATCCCAGCACGATGGCCCCCATGGGACCGGACCAGCCACATGCCGGGGTGATGGCAACCAGCCCCGCCACGGCACCCGACGCCGCGCCCAGCAGACTGGGCTTGCCACGCAGCGTCCATTCCGCCGCGACCCAGGCCAGGGTGGCCGCCGCCGTTGCCAGCAGGGTATTGATGAACACCAGGCCGGTGGTACCGTTGGCTTCCAGGTTGGAACCGGCATTGAAGCCGAACCAGCCAACCCATAGCAGGGACGCTCCCACCAGGGTCAGGGTGACGCTGTGCGGCGCCATCGACTCCTTGCCATAGCCGATGCGCTTGCCGACCATGACGCAGCCGACCAGACCGGCCACGCCGGCATTGATATGCACGACCGTGCCGCCGGCAAAATCGAGCGCCCCCTTCTGGAACAGGAATCCGGCGGTCTCCCCGGCCGCCGCGGCCGCCGCGGGACTGACATAGGCGTCGGGGCCGGCCCAGTACCAGACCATGTGCGCCATCGGCAGATAGGCGAAGGTGAACCAGATTGCCACGAACAGCAGCACCGCCGGAAACTTCACCCGCTCGGCGAAGGCGCCGACGATGAGCGCCGGCGTAATGCCGGCAAAGGTCAGCTGGAAGGCGATGTAGAGATATTCCGGAATCACGACGCCCTTGCTGAAGGTGGCGACCGTGGATTGCGGCGTGACTCCGGCCAGGAAGGCCTTGTCGAGGCCGCCGAAGAAGGCATTGCCCTCGGTGAAGGCGATGCTGTAGCCGTACAGCGCCCACAGCACGGCCATCAGCGAGAAGATCACGAACACCTGCATCAGTACCGACAACATGTTCTTGGCACGCACCATGCCGCCATAGAACAGGGCCAGCCCCGGTATCACCATCAGCGTGACCAGCACCGTAGCCACCACCATCCAGGCGACATCGCCCTTGTCGGGGACCGGGGTTGCCGACTCGGCAAGAACCAGGCCTGCAGGCCCAAGGCTCAGCGCGATAGCCCCCAGCACTTGAATCGATTTTCTCATGGCGCCCTCTCCCTTACGTATCCTCATCATCGCTCCAGAAAGACCCGCTCTCGCGTCGGCAAGGCCCGGGCGAAAGGATCGCCCAGACCCCGCTCCTAGGCTCAGCTGACGGATTCGCCATGCAGGCTGATATCCAGCCCCTGCGCCTCCTCGTCAGCCGTGCTGACACGCAGGCCAATGACCGCCTTGATGATGAAGAGGATCAGCGCCGACACCACCGCCGTGTAAACGATGGTGACGGCCACCCCGTAAACCTGCAGGGCCGCGCTTGCCGCCTTGCCGGCCGGATTGACGCTCGCATCGGCGAAGACACCGGTCAGAATTGCGCCGATGATGCCACCCACGCCATGGACGCCGAATACGTCGAGCGAATCGTCATACCCCAGTAGCTTCTTGACCGGCACCGCAGCGATATAGCAGCCGATGCCGGCTATCAGGCCAATCAGCAGCGAACCGGTTGGGTTGACGAAGCCAGCCGCCGGCGTAATCGCGACCAGTCCGGCCACGGCCCCGGAGACGATGCCGAGCAGGCTCGGCTTCCTGGCGACGATCCACTCCGCGAACATCCAGGCGAGCGCCGCGGCCGCCGTGGCCACCTGGGTGTTCAGCATCGCCACCGCCGCCAGTGCATTGGAGGCGACGGCGGAACCGGCATTGAAGCCGAACCAGCCCACCCAGAGCAGGGAGGCACCGATCATGGAGAGCGTCAGATTGTGGGGCGCCATGGAGACGGTGCCATAGCCCTTGCGCTTGCCAACGATCAGCGCGGCCACCAGGCCGGCGATGCCGGCATTGATGTGAACCACGGTGCCACCGGCGAAATCCAGCACGCCGGCGCTGCCGAGAAAGCCCCCGCCCCAGACGCTGTGGGCGACCGGGATGTAGATCAGGATCAGCCAAAGTCCGCTGAACCAGAGCAAGGCGGAGAACTTCATGCGCTCGGCGAAGGCGCCGACGATCAGGGCTGGCGTGATGATGGCAAAGGTCATCTGGAACATGATGAACAGCCATTCCGGAATCGTCCCCGACAGGGACGTGGCGGTCACCCCCAGCAGAAAGACCTTGTCGAGACTGCCGATCACCTGATTGAGCGCTTCGTTGCCATTCGGCGTCAGCGCCAGCGAGTAACCGAACAGGAACCAGAGCACCGTCATCAGACAGCAAATGGCGAAGCACTGCATCAGAACCGACAGCACGTTCTTTTTCCGGACCATGCCACCGTAGAAGAGCGCCAGGCCGGGAATGGTCATCAGCAGCACCAAGGCCGTGGAGGTCAGCATCCAGGCGGTATCGCCGCTGTCCAGCCTGGCCTCATCGGCCAGGGCGGGGTTGGCCGCAAACAGGGCCGTCAGCGCGATGTGCCCCAGGGGGGCCTTCGGCGGCAGATACGGAGACAAGCGCGAGGGGAAGGGAAATCTGCTCATGGGTCTACCCTAGTCGTTTGAAAACGGATGGAATCAGAGCGCGTCGGCACCGGTCTCGCCGGTGCGGATGCGGATGACCTGTTCCAGGTCGAAGACGAAGATCTTGCCGTCGCCGATCTTGCCGGTGTTGGCAGTCGCCGCGATGGCGTCCAGCGCGGCATCCAGTTGCGCGTCGGTCACCGCGCACTCGAGCTTGATCTTCGGCAGAAAGTCGACGACGTACTCGGCGCCGCGATACAGCTCGGTATGGCCTTTCTGGCGCCCGAACCCCTTGACCTCGGTCACGGTGATACCGGTGATGCCGGCTTCCGACAGCGCCTCGCGAACATCGTCTAGCTTGAATGGCTTGAGTATGGCGGTCACTAACTTCATGGCTGATTTACTCCTGCGTGAGAATGGGATGGTGAGCTCGTACATACCCGAAGCAGAAGACGTGCCAGCCTGCGGGGGAGTTGACGGCAAGGCACGGGAAACCGCCCCGCCTGCGCGGCGAAACGCGGATTGCATGAAGCTAGAGAGGCGATACCCGGCATTTTGGGCCCGTGACACCGGCCAGCTGCGCCGCCCATGCCCCAGAATGGAGCACGCGCCGCCTGATGGTGAAAGGGCTGAGAGGCTGTCGCCCCGATGCGGCGCGCCCGCCAGCCATGCCCGGATGCGACAGTCCCCTGCTGGCCAGTCGCGGCGCGGCTCACGGGCCGGACTTCAAGAACCCGGAACGAAACCAGGGCCGATCGGCGGGCAGAAAAAAACCACCTGCCTTGCGGCAGGTGGTTCCAAGGGCTCATCGAGCGAAGGAAATTGGGGAGCTAATTTTTTTCCTTCACCTCGACATCCTTGATAGCTTTCTTGATCTCGTCAGCCGCATCGCCGGCGAGGTTGCCCTTGGCATCCTTGCGGGCGTGATCCAGTTCCTTGATCGCATCGGTGTCGGCCTTGGCCTTGGCGTCCTCGCCGGTCCACGACTTGTACCCCTGCACGTAGGGTTTCTTCTTGTCCTCCTCGATCAGGGCCTTTTCCGCGGCATTGATCTCCTGGATGGCCTTTTGCTCGTTGCCGGTGCGTGCATCCTGCTCCGCTGCCTTGAGGGTCTTCTCGATGGCCTCGCCACCCGCGGCGCCGACCGGCTTCTTCTCGGCACAACCGCCCAACAGGGTCAGACCCGCCAGCAGGCAAGCCATGACGCCGACAAAATGTTTCGCTTTCATAAATCGTGTTCCTCCGAATGCCTGGGAGTGGTCTTAACTTACGCCGATCAGAACGTGATCACCACATCCGCCGAGAAGGTGAACTGGGTATCGGTCATTTTTTGCGGTGTCGATCCCATGAATGCCTGGTCGTTGGACGACCAGTCGTAACGAACATTGGGACGCAACATGACCCATTTCAGCGGCTTGTAGTTGAGACCCGCGGTCAGGCCGTAATAGTCGGCGCCCGGCGTGTAGCCCCCGTTCGGGACGTAAGCGGCATAGTCGGCACCACAGGCGTAAGTGCTGCCAACCCCTTCCTTGTTCAGGTTGAAGCTGCCGGGGCAACGCTGCGGCCCCAGAACGCGGAAACCGTTGTTGTCACGGAACCACTCCATACGGATGCCAGCGCCGAGGTTGTCCTCGATGTCGTACATCAGATACTGGTTGATGCCATACCAGGTTGCGTTCTCCAACCCGCCGGGCTTGTTGTTGGAGAGACCGTTGCCGGTAATCACATCGTCGGCAAAGCCCATGTCATTCTGCAGGACATAGTGCAGGGTGTTGTCAAGGAAGTTCGCCTTGCCGACCAGGCTGTACATCGCCCAAGGGCTGCTGGCGGTGGCGGAACGCGCGCCGGCGGTGGAACCCAGGTTGATGGAGTAGGCCTTGTCGTCACTGGTCCAGGTCACACCACCGAGGAAGTTCCAGTTGCTCAGCTGGGTATTGAAGTTGCCATCCCAGCCGCCGGTGGCGCTCCCGGTGACAGCGCCGGCACTGAGGCTCCAGTTGTCATCGAAGGCATAGGAACCGAGCAAGCCGGTATGGGTGAAGGGCTCGCCATACTGCATGGTGTAGGCATGCGTGTAGAAGAAGTTATCCGGCGCCGTGACTACCTCATAGCCCAGAATCGTGTAGAAGTGACCGGCCTTGATGGCGAGACCGTTGCCCACCGGCAGATTCATTTCGAGATAGGCCTGCGGGAACGCCAGCCCATAGAAGCGCTGATCCCAGCTGGTCAGGTGCAGGTCCCAGTTGCCCCGATTGAGCGGCTGTCCCGATCGCGGGTCGAGGGTCGGAACACCATAGGCCTGGGTGAAGATGGCATCGGAACCGTACATGATGTCGAAGCGACCGCCGAAATCCCAGTCGTCGCCATTGACGTTGATGGCCCGCTGGACAAAGCCGTACAGCTGATTCATCTGCAACTCACCGTCACGATCACCGAAGGTGACGGGACCATTGAAGCCATCGGCAGGATTGTTGGCGTTGGCGGTGACGCCGGCCTGGACCCAGCCGCCCCAGGTAATTCCCCAATCCTTCATGAACTGTGGATCGTTGCTGCCCAGGGCGTAATCGAAGAACCCGGTGGTCTCTTCGATATCCTCGGCCCTGGCCGTGACCGCCACCGCGGTCGCCAGCAAGGCGGCACATCCCACTAACCGCGGCGCTACCGGGAGTCGATGTTTACGCATGTCTTTCTCCGAAAATGTGAGGTTCGTCCCGTTCAAAGCACTTGGCGTGCCAGCCAGGGAAAAAACCGATAAAACAGCAACGAGCCTTGGCTTCCTTGCAACAGGCCCCGCCGAATCAGTGCAGTCATGCACCAAACCAGGCCACATCGCGGTGACATATCCTACGGCTTGTTACCCGGGTCCTGAATTAGAATGTCGGCCATGATCACGCCGTTGACTGTCCTGCAGACCACCTTTGGCTATCCTGCTTTCCGCGGTCTTCAGGGTCTCATCGTCGAGGAGGTGCTTGCCGGCCGGGATGCCCTGGTGCTCATGCCAACCGGTGGCGGCAAGTCCCTGTGCTACCAGATACCGGCGCTGATCCGGCCCGGTACCGGACTCGTCGTCTCGCCCCTGATCGCCCTGATGCAGGATCAGGTGGAGGCACTGCGCCAACTCGGCATCCAGGCCGCCTTCCTGAATTCCAGTCTCGCACTGGAGGAACAGCGGGATGTCGAGCGCCAGTTCGCGGCCGGCCAGCTGGACCTTCTCTACGTCGCCCCGGAGCGCCTGAACACCGAGCGGTTCCTGTCGCTGCTGACGCGAACGCCGATCAGCCTGTTCGCCATCGACGAAGCCCACTGCGTCTCCCAGTGGGGACACGACTTCCGCGCCGACTATCTGCAACTGTCGCTGCTGCATCAGCGCTTCCCGGAGATCCCCCGCATCGCCCTGACGGCCACTGCGGACGAGCGCACCCGGCAGGAAATCATCGCGCGGCTGGCGCTGGAACAGGCGCGCGTCTTCTGCAGCGGCTTCGACCGGCCGAACATCCGCTACACCATTGCCGCCAAACGCCAGGCACGGGCGCAGCTCCTGCACTTCCTCCGCGCCGAGCACGCGGGCGACGCCGGCATCGTCTACTGCCTGTCGCGAAAAAAGGTCGAAGAAACCGCGGCCTACCTGTCCGACCAGGGCTTCACCGCCCTGCCCTATCATGCCGGGCTCGCAACCGGGACGCGCCAGGAACACCAGCGGCGCTTCCTGATGGAGGACGGCATCATCATCGTCGCCACCATCGCCTTCGGCATGGGGATCGACAAGCCCAATGTGCGCTTCGTCGCGCATCTCGACCTGCCCAAGAGTCCCGAGGCCTATTACCAGGAAACGGGGCGCGCCGGACGCGATGGCGAGCCCGCCGATGCCTGGATGGTGTACGGACTGCAGGATGTCGTCACCCTGCGGCAGATGGTGGAGGCGTCGGATGCCGATGAACGCCACAAGCGCGTGGAACGCGCCAGGCTGGACGCCATGCTGGGGTTATGCGAGGTGACCTCCTGCCGTCGGCAGACCCTGCTGCGCTACTTCGGCGAGGAGCTCCCGGAGCCTTGCGGCAACTGCGACAACTGCCTGTCCCCTCCGGCCACCTGGGACGGCACCGAAGCCGCGCGGATGGCGCTGTCCTGCGCCTATCGGGCCAACCAGCGCTTCGGCGCGCACCACCTGATCGATGTGCTGCTGGGCAGGAACAACGAGCGCATCGAGCGCCTGGGGCACCGCCATCTCAGCACCTATGGCATCGGCAAGCAGCTGGACGAAAAGCAATGGCTGTCCGTGTTCCGCCAGCTCATCACCCTGGGATACCTGAACATCGACCACGAAGCCCATGGCGCTCTCAGGCTGACCGAAGCGGCGCGTCCCATCCTGCGGGGTGAAATCCCCCTGCGGCTGCGGCTTGACGAGGACAAGCGGCTGGCCCGCCGCCAGGCCTCCCAGACCGGCACCCTCCTGGCCGATCCCGACCATCACACACTCTGGGACGCGCTGAGGGGACTCAGGAAGCGCCTGGCGGAAACGCAAGGCGTGCCCCCCTATGTGATCTTCCAGGATTCGGTGCTGCTGGACATGGTGCAGCAACGGCCCCGCACGCTGGCGGAGATGGGCCGGCTATCGGGCGTCGGTCAGAAAAAGCTGGAGCGGTACGGTCAGGATTTTCTCGCACTGATCCACCGGCACCCCTCCCCGGATCAGCGACGCGAGCTGAGCGCCACGGCGGCCGAATCAATACAGCTGTTTCGGCTGGGCATGACCGCGGAGCAGATCGCCACCCGCCGGGCGCTCAAGGCCAGCACGATCCTGGAACACCTGGCCCAGGGCATACAACAGGGACAGGTCGCCATCGGCGACGTCGTCGATCTGAAAGAGGAAGAGCTACAGCGGATCAGGCGGGTATGGGAAGGACTGCCGCAAGAGGAGCAGCGGGGCGTCAGGCCGCTCTTCGAGGCCTTCGAAGGCCGCTACGACTATGGACTCCTGCGCTGCCTGCGGGCCGAGTGGAGCCGCGCTGTCCGGGCAGGCTGAGCTTGCGGCAACTCGGCTAGTTGTAGCGATACAGATAGCCCAACACCTTGGAAACGTAATTGCGGGTCTCGTCGAAGGGCGGGATCTGATAGCCATACTTGACCACATTCTGTTCGCCGGCATTGTAGGCGGCGACCGCCAGCCGCACATCGGAACCGAACATGCCCAGCAAATCCCGGAGATAGCGGGCGCCGCCGAAGACATTCTGCTCCGGATCATAGGCATCGCGAACCCCGTAGCGGGCTGCCGTGCCCGGCATCAGCTGCATGAGTCCGATCGCCCCCTTGTTCGACATCGCCGCCGGGTTGTAGGCCGATTCGGCATGAATCACCGCATGCAGCAGCGCCGGATTCAGGCCATGCCGGAAGGCGGCACGCTCGATCAGATCGGCATACTGCATGCGCCGCAGATCGAGGTTGCGAGCCTTGTCGCCCTGAATCTGGAGCTTGGCCGAAACCAGCATGGGCGGTGCCGCGGGCATCGCGGTCTGCACGTCAGGCAACAGCTTGCGCCCGGATCCCAGCGAGATGGTGACCGGCCGGGTATCGCGGGCCGGTGTCTTGATCACCAGCTTGTAGCCCCGGTGCCGGGGCTGGTCCGTGTAGATCACCTGGCCATTGGGCGTCACGAATTTGTAGACATCGGCCAGGACGGGACCGCTCGGCGTCGTGGTGCAGATGGCCAGCAATCCCAGTTCAAGCAAGCGCTTCAGCGTCATCCGTCAGCGAGATCGTGAGGGCAAACAGCCTGCAGTTTACATGGATCGGCGCACTTGGGAAGCGCGCGATGCCCTGGCGCCCGGCAGCGGACAGAACCGGCTGGCGGCCAGCAGGCCACTCGTCAGGCATCCTCCCGGAAGCAGGCATGCACCCGGCTGGCGGCCTCGCGGGCCCGCTCGCAGGCAGTTCCGATGTCCTCCCCGACCGCCAGCGCCACCCCCATCCGCCGACGGACATGGGATGCGGGCTTGCCGAACAGCCGTACCGCCGTGCCCTGGACCATCAGCGCCTGGTCCAGCCCACGGTACGCCACATTCTCGCCATCGACGCCGCCATAGATCACGGCGCTGGCGCCCGGCTGCCGCAAGGCTGTGGATACCGGCAGCCCCAGGATCGCCCGCGCATGCAGCTCGAATTCGCTCTGGGCCTGGGTAATCATGGTCACCATGCCGGTATCGTGCGGGCGCGGACTGACCTCGCTGAACCAGACGCGATCGCCCTGCACGAACAGTTCCACCCCGAACAGCCCCAGCCCCCCCAGGTTGTCGACCACCGCCCGCGCGATGCGCCGGGCTTCGGCCAGGGCGGTGGTGGCCATGGGCTGCGGCTGCCAGCTCTCGACGTAGTCGCCGGCCTCCTGACGATGGCCGATGGGCTTGCAGAATACTGTCTCCACGCCGCCCTGCGCCGTCCGGGCGCGGACCGTGAGCAGGGTGATCTCGTAATCGAAGGCGACCCTGCCCTCGACGATGACGCGCGTGTTCTGCACCCGACCGGCCGTCTGAGCGTGCCGCCATGCCGACTCGACATCGGCCAGCGAGCGGAGCAGCGACTGTCCCTTGCCCGAGGAGGACATGATGGGCTTGACAAAGCAGGGGAACCCCACCTGCTCGGCGGCTGCGCGCAACCCCGGCAGCGAATCGGCGAACACGTAGGGCGACGTCGGCAACCCCAGCGTTTCCGCCGCCAGACGCCGGATACCCTCGCGATTCATGGTCAGCTGCGCCGCGCGCGCCGTCGGGATGACCGTCGCCAGGCCCTCGGATTCGATCGCCGCCAGGGCATCGGTGGCAATCGCCTCGATTTCCGGGACGATGAGATGCGGCCGCTCCTCCGCCACCAGCCGCCGGAGTGCGGCCGGATCGGTCATGTCGACCACATGATGACGATGCGCCACCTGCTGGGCCGGCGCGCCGGCATAGCGATCCACGGCGATAACCTCGACGCCGTAGCGCTGCAGGCTGATCGCCACCTCCTTGCCGAGTTCGCCGCTGCCCAGCAGCATCACGCGGGTCGCGCCGGGCATGAGGGCTGTGCCGATGATCATGATCGGATTCCGAGAGTTGGAAAAGATGGCGTAAAGTGTAGCGGCATTCGCAAACCGGTGTCCGAGCCCCGGATCCGGACACGGCGATCCGCCGCCCCGGGCATGGCGCGCGGGCAGTGAAGCCTGCCGCCCCCGTCAAGTCCGCGCATCGGAAATGCCAGAATAATGTGGCCGGATCAGGGTGGCGCATGCGACCCTCTTCCGCCCACGCAATCGATAGACCGCACACACGGAGCATCATGAGTCTCAAAGCCAGCCTTGTTCGTACCGCCGTCAAATGGACCCCGAAAGCCCTGATGCTCTGGGTGGGAAACCGGGTTCTCACGGGCATTGCCCGGTTGGGCGACATCCAGATCGATCTCGACCACCGCCAGATTTACGTGCGAACCACCCTGGTCGGCGAGGCCGAGCCCATCGAAGTCTGGCTGGAGGATTTTGCCGTCGGCCACGATGGACAAACGCATTACGCGATCCTGCGGCAGGCACGCGCCAACAAGCCTTGGCTCACCAACCTGCTTGGGCGCATTACCCACCGGGCCTTCCCGATCCCCGAACTGCCGCAGCTGCGCCCGCATATGGCTCTGGTGACGGAACTGCTCAAGGAGCAGCCCGGCGCTCCGCTCCGCCTTCGATAGCCTCCGGGACCATGGGAAGACAAGCTCGCCCGCGCAGCCCCCTCGGGTGGCTGGCGGGAGCGCTGACACTGCTTCTGAGCCTGCCCGCGCAGGCCGACGAGGATGAGGGCTATATCAACCTGTGCCTGACTGCCTGGGGCGATCATCCGTTCAAGGGCATCCCGCACTACCAAAAATACTCACCGATCGTCAACATTTTCGGTATCGGCCAGAACACCGACGATCTGGCCGCAACCCGGGAACCGGCGCTGGTGCTGATCGACACCGGTGTCAACCTGATGGGCGGGACCACCATCCGCCTGCTGAACCCGAACGGCTGGTACTGCTTCCGCTCCAACATCAACATCATGGGCAAGGTCACCATCAAGGCCCATTGCAACGCGCACATTGCCTCTGCCAGCGAGGGACTGACCTTCCTCGGCGAGGATCAGCACAACCAGAGCACGACGGTCATGGGCTTGACCCATGTGGAACTCATCGGCTGCGAGGAACCCGGCGCAACCCAGGGCAGGCATGGCGATGAGCAGCCACGCCGCCGCCAGCGGCAAACGCACGGGCGCGCGGCGGAAACCAGCGATGCAGAGTGATCGTACCAGCCTATCCGGCAAGAGCGGCAATTCCTGCCGTCAACGCCCCTGGGCCAGGCCTTCCCCGCCCAGCAATTCCGGCCCCGGCGGCGCCCATTGCAAATTGATGGCATCGTTGCCATGGAGGCGGATCAGCTCCATGACTGACCCGTCCTCCTCCTGGGCATCGTTGATGCCATACATGAAGTCGTAGTAGTCATGGTCCTTGCCCAGCCAGCGAGTCCTGGCCACGACGAAGAACTCGCCATTGCCGACATTGGCAAAGCTGAAATCGCCATCCTCGTCGCAACGCGTGGTGCGGGTGGTCGCATAGAACGGCTCGGCGCCAACGAACTTGATCTCCGGTTCGCGACTATCCATGCGATAGGCGGCATTGATCGTTCCATAACGACCCGTATCGAGCTGATAGAACTGCCTGGCCCACTCCCGCGCATAGGCCGTGGCCGGCACCAGACTGACCACGTTGTTGGCGCAGGTCACCAGCGTGCCGCTGGCCAGGCCAACCATGATGCGGCCGCTGACCTGATTGGTGCCCGGCGCCAGCATGGCGCTCGCCTTGGCTGAATCGAACGGCACATCGATGCGGGCAGGCTGCTGACTGGCGCAGGCCGCGAGTGTCAGTGTCAGCACCACCATCGCGAGGCAGAGAGGCTTGTTCATGGCTGTTCCTTGGCAAGGAGAGGGAAAGACCCTGAATTCTGACAAAACCCGGACAGGAAGGCACCTGCCCTGCGCCGACTGGCACGCCCCGTGCGTATGGTGCCCACCTGCGGAAGGCGGGCGACCGACACCCGGTCCTCGCAGGGGAATCCAGCATGCTGATCATCCCAGCCACGGCCGGAACTTTCCCGAAACCCTGCTCTTCCAAGGGCCGTTCGCTCGGTTACCTGGACAGGCAATAACAAGACAGGAGAGGCAGGGAATCAACCATGAACACCAAAAAGGACCGACTCATCACCCGCGAGCTGCTCGATTGCTATCGCCGTGACATTTATAGCTCCCACCCGGTTTTCTCCGATCGGGCCAAACAGTCACTGAAAGAGTGCATCGAACGCGGCGGTGACTTCGACTGTGAAGCCACCCGCATCAACGCCATCAATCTTTACAGCACACTGGCCGAGCAGTCCTGAAAGCCCGATTGGAGCCCTGATCCCGCGTGACCCGGCGTCTTCGATCCGGGTCGCCCAACCATTGCCTTTGTCGGGTTTTCGCTAGAATGCCCTCCACGCGACCCCGGGTTTCGCACGGGGTCCAACAATGTGGAGGACACGATGAGTCTGGAGGTTTTGCAAACTTTCGCCATGAGCCGCTGGACGGCGCCCTTCGAGGGCATTCCGCAGGGTGGGCTGGAGGGGCAGATGGAAAGCGGCAGGGTCTTGTATTTCCCATCCCTGAGTTTCGCCCTGGAGAATGGCGAACAGCGCTTTCTGGCAGAGCATTGGGCGGACATCAAGGCCAAGAACATCAGCTACCGCGGTACCGATCAGCCCTTGCGCGGCGCACTCGGAAACGCCAAGGATCTGGCGGAGCTGCGGGCCATGCTGGCGCGGTTCGCCGAGCAGTCCGAATCCCTGGTGCACGGCCTGTTCCCACGCTACCGACCGCACCTGCGACGCGGCTTCACGTCCTACCGAACCGCACAGGTGGAGGCCCGCGTCACCAGCTGGCGAAAGGACGACACCCGGCTACATGTCGATGCCTTCCCCTCCAACCCGACCGGCGGTCTGCGCCTCCTGCGGGTATTCACCAACCTCAATCCGTTCGGCAGACCGCGGGTCTGGCGTGTGGGGGAGCCTTTCGCCGCCCATGCCGCCCGGTTTCTGGCGCAGGCCAGGAAACCCTGCCCACTGTGTGCCTGGGGGCTGGAAAAACTGGGCTTGACCAAGTCGCGCCGCACCGCCTACGACCACTACATGGGACAGTTGCATGACCTGGGCAAGGCCGACCTCAATTACCAGCGCAATTCCCCGCAGACAACCGTCGAGCTGGCCGCCGGCAGCACCTGGGTGGTCTTCTCCGACCAGGTTCTGCACGCCGTCATGGCTGGCCAGTACCTGCTGGAGCAGACGTTCTACCTGGACCCCCTGAACCTGGTCGAACCGGCATCGGGACCTCTCGCCATACTCGAGGGGCTGACCGGCCGCCCACTGCGCACCTAGCGCCAAACCCCT
This sequence comes from Methyloparacoccus sp. NF-16, assembly GCF_056880625.1. NCBI lineage: Bacteria > Pseudomonadati > Pseudomonadota > Gammaproteobacteria > Methylococcales > Methylococcaceae > Methyloparacoccus > Methyloparacoccus sp. NF-16. The sequence goes on from NZ_CP174130.1 coordinate 2,459,463, forward strand.
CCTCCTCCCCCCTAGCCCGGAAGCCGCATGTTCCAGAAACCCGCCGACACGCAGACACCTATCCTCGAACCCCTGGCCCAGCGCTGGAGTGGCCGCGCCTACGATCCGGCCCGGCCGGTCGAACGCAGCCAACTGTTGGCAGTCCTCGAAGCGGCTCGCTGGGCGCCCTCCTGTTTCGGCTACCAGCCGTGGCGGCTGCTGATCTGGAATCGCACCGAGGACGACGGAAGCTGGCAGCAGGCTTTCGCCTGCCTGTCAGAAGGCAATCGCGCCTGGGCCGGGCAGGCGCCGCTACTGTTGCTGGCCTGCGCCGAAACCCAGTTCGCCGATGGCCGGCCCAATCGCTGGGCGCAATACGACACGGGTGCGGCGATGATGAGCCTGTCCGTCCAGGCAACCGCCCTGGGCCTCATGGTGCACCAGATGGGAGGATTCGATGCCGGCCGCATCCGCGAGCAATTCGCCATCCCGGATACCTTCGACTGCATCGCCATGTTGACGCTGGGTTATCAGGTCCCGAGGGACCTGATCCCCGCCGAGCTGCAGGAGAGGGAACTGGCCCCGCGCTCGCGCCGGCCACTGGGCGAATCGTTCTTCGAGCATCGCTGGGGCGCGGCACTGAAAACCTGACCCGGGAGCAAGACTGGTTCGCCGCCATCTCGGATCTGCCATCGGCGCATGGGGGACGTCACTACGGGATCCCTCCATCCCTTGCCCGGCTCGATGAAGCTGATAGCGGCGCCGGCAGGCCCGGCTTTCCGCGGATGCGTCCCGCGGCCTGGCAATGCCTTCCGCGATCCCCCGGTCGCTTGCAGGCTTTTTTCCATCCAACCACCCGCTCCACGCCCGTTAGCCGAAACACGATGTATTCCGCCCTGTTCAACCGCATTCTGGCCGGTCTTTCCGTTCGCGTCCCCGCAACCGGTCTTGGCCTGTTCCGGGTGGCCTTCGCCCTGGTAGCGCTGCAGGAGATCCTGTTCCTGTTCCATTTCCGGCACCTGATCTTCGACCCTGTGCCCTACCTGGACAGGGCATCGCCGGTGCTGCACGTGCTGCTGCTGGCGTGGATGGCGGTCGCGGCCTGCCTGGTGGTGGGGTATCACACGCGCCGCATGGCGGTCGTCAACTACCTGTTCTGGGTGACCTTCGTCGTCTTCACACCGATGTGGCAGGATTTCGATGGCGGCTTTGACCAGTTGATGACCGGCAGCAGCTTCCTGCTGATCTTCCTGCCCGCCGAACGGGCCTGGTCACTGGACAATCTGCGCTGGGCCTGGCGCTATTCGGTGCCGGGGCACCGCTACACGCCGCCCCGTACGGTCCCGCTTCTGGCCTATGTCCTGCCGCTGGCCGTGACGCTGGGACTGGTGTACTTCGACTCCGGGCTACACAAGCTGGCAGCGGAATTCTGGCGCAACGGCATGGGCGCCTGGCTGCCGCCCACCATGCCCTATTACATGTCGCCACTGGACATGAGCTGGCTGCTCAACCGGAAATGGCTGGAAATGGCCATCGGTTACAGCGTGATCGGCTTTCAGCTGATATTCGTGTTCCTGTTCTGGTTCCGGCGCTTCCGCATCCCCCTGCTGCTGATGGGGGCCAGCTTTCACATCGGCATCATCCTGTCGCTGAACGTCTACCCGTTCGGTTTCGCGATGCTGGTGCACTATCTGCTGCTGGTACCGTTTCGCTGGTGGCGCACCCTGGGCCATTGGATACGGACGCCGGCACCGTGCCTGACGGTGTTCTACGATCAGGATTGCCCCCTGTGCAACCGTACCGCGATCTTCGTCGAGCACTTCGACCTGCGCCGCGCCGTGGACTTCCGCGGCCTTCAGAGCCATGCCCACGCCTTTCCCGCACTGGCCGGGATCCCCGAGACAACGCTGCTGACCGACCTCTATGCCCTGGACCGACACGGACGGCTGACCGCCGGTATCGATACCTACCTGCAAATCCTGGGTCAGCTCGGTTATACCGCACCGTTGGCCTGGATCATGCGTCTACCCGGCATTTACCAACTGGCCCGGGCAAGCTACCGGCGCATCGCCGACCAGCGGGAGCGCCTGCCCTGCGGCGAGCATTGCCCGGCGCCGTCCGCACCTGCGGTGGTCGACGAGCGCCCCTTCGCCGGCTTCTATACCCGCTACGCCGGCACCGACCGGCAGATGGCGCGGCGCATCACCAAGGCGCTGGTGCTGGTCGGCATGCTGCAACTCAACAGCACGATCCACTACGGCATCCTCTATCGCTGGGCCGGGACACGTCCCGGCGATCCTGCACTGGCCCTGCTGGATCAGGCCAGCGATGCGGTCATCAACCTGTCGCATGCCTTCCTCGGTATCTCGCCGCACGCCCTGTACCTGCACGATCATTTCGACGGCTACAACACCATCGTCGCCCTGACCTACCGCGATGCCTCGGGCCGGGAAACCTGGCTGCCATTCATCAATCAGGAAGGTCGCCTGCTCTCGCCCAACTGGGGTCGCGTGCAGTCGATGTGGGCCAACGTCGCCATCACCTCGCACATGAGCCGCGACCGGCTGGAGAAATTCGCCAGGAAGATCACCGCGTTCTACGGAACGGCGATGGGCATCGACTTCTCGCAAGCGGAGTTCGTCATCAAGGCGAAGCAGATAACGGTCCCGACCCGCTGGGAATACGACCTCCGCCACCGCAACATGGCGGCACCCTGGCGCGATATCGGCACCCTGACCTGGAGCGCCGAAGGCGTCCGGCTCGAACTCGCCGAACTGCCCGGACCCGGCAGCCATCGTCAGCGGGACACACGGGCATCCGGCATGCCGTTGCGCTAGGGGTGAAGCTGGCGGCGCAGGGCCTCCAGCGCGCTCTCGCTTTTCTCGATCAGCCGGTGGATGGTTTCCGCCATGGGCACCGGGCTCGGCATCGGGCCGCCCTGGACCACCCGGAAAGCGCCGTCGATACTGCCCGTCGCGCACCGCCAAGGCAGCAGTCCCACGTCAGTGGGCGTGAATTCGATCACCGGCATCTCGCCCGTCATGGCAAAGGTTTCGGCCAGGGCGGGCATGTCGATCCGTCCACCGCAGGCAGGTAGCGCCGCCCCCATCAGCATCCACTGAACGGGCACGCCAACCTTGACCACCGGCTGTTCCGCCAGCGGACCGGGCTGCTCGATGAGGGTATGCACCGCCTGACTGCCTGCCGACGGGGCGACACCGTGACCTGCATGCAGGTCGGTGCCACTGTCCAGCATCGCGTAACCGCGCTGCAGCATGATAATGCCCAGCATCACGACGATGACGCCGGAGGCCCGAACCAGCCTGGGTGCGAACTGACGGGACAGGGCGCTGGCAAGAAAGCCGAACCCCACCATCAGGGGTAAGGTGCCCAAGCCGAAGACGAACAGCATCTTGGCGCCCTCGACCGGGTTACCTGTACCGGCCGCCATGACATACATGGCCTGCAGCGGGCCGCAGATGATCATGAGACCATTCAGCAGACCGATCACGAAAGGATTGGTATTGCGTCGCAGGGCTGCGCCCACCCAGCGCATGATGAAGCCGGGCGTGCGGATCTGGAATCGGGCCAGCGGGGCAAAGACACGCAGGGTACCCAAACCGAACAGCACCAGAAAAACGCCCGCCGTCAGCCCGGCCACGCCGCGCATGAAGGGGGTGAAGGTCACGATGGCGCCCAGCGCACCGAACAGTGCGCCGATGACGGTATAGGACAGGGTCTTGCCCACCCCGTAATAGAGGTGCGTCAGATACTTCGCCCGCCCTTCCGCAGCCTGCCTGACCGTGTATCCCACCACCAGGGCACCGCACATGCCGGCACAGTGGAATCCCGTCAGGGTTCCGGCAATGAACAGCAGCGCCAGACTCAGCGGTTGGCCATCCTTGGGGGTCTCGAACTGACTACCGAGGAACTGGCTGAAGTTGAGGATGAAGTAAAGACCCGCAATCAGCAACAGAATGACGAAGAAACGCAAAAGCCGGCCCCAGAGACTCAGCCCCGGGTGATGGGCAGTGTTGGCACTCATTTATCGAATGAGAATGAGGGGAAGATTCGGTGGCCAGAGTGGTGGACCCTGGGCTGCACCGCAGGGGGTCCTTTGCAATTACAGCAGGATACATGCCTGACCTGGCAAATCGAGCAGGGCTGGCTTTTACGGAGAGATCGGCCAGAAATCAAGGCGCCGCTGCGTGATATGCCACAGCCGACTCCGGCATTTCCCACATGTCCTGGATGGACGCGAACGATGTCTGATGGCGGAGGCCGCGCGGGACGCGGCTTTCACGAACTGGCACGGAGGTTGTTTCAACTTGCGCGGCCAATATGCGCTGTCAAACCCCCAACCCCGGAGAGTTCGCTCATGAGTTCCACCAAGGCCCTGATCGCCGCCCCGACCAGTCCCCAGCCCGGCCCCATGCTGCTGGGCACCGGGCTGGCTTTCGCCTCGCTGATCCTGTTGCCGGCTGTTGCCACCCAGCTGGGTATGGGCGCAGCGCTGACCGGTGCCCTGCGCATCGCGCTCATGCGGGCGTCCAGCCGTGTGATAAGTGGCGCCAACGGTTCCGGCGAAACCGCGCCCGCAGGGTTCAGCTGTCATTAACTTTGTTATGAGAACAATATCGTTGCCTCGTTTCAAGCCAAGACCGCTCACCACCCCGCGGCCTTGGAACCAGACGCCGGGGTGATATAAGCTAGAGATGAATTCTGCACCGATCCCATGCCCCTTGCTCTGAGACGGAGGATCCCGCGGTGAATACCGAACCTCGCAACTGCGACCTGTGCCAACTTCCGATCGAGGTTCCCGGCTACGAGTTGAAGACCCTTTCCGGCATCAAGCAATTCTGTTGCGAGGGCTGTCAGGGGATCTGGCAGATGCTGCACGAAGATGAAATCCTCAAGGAGGAGCCCTCCTAGATTTTGCCTTTGATGCCCCCATCCACGCCTCATTTATAATCAGGTAGTGCGCTGACCTGTCTGCCGGCGGCCTTCGACCGGACGAGGATACCGGAAGCACAGGCCCGGCCAGTCACGCGCAGGACCCCTATCACCACCCTGTCAGGAGGGACAATGGCACACGTTCACGGGGCTGCGGCCAAGGCTGCTGCGCATGGCCATGCCGCCATGGGGCATGCTGCGGGCAACATGGGATCCATGATGGCTCCCATGGCGTCCAGCGGTCATGCCATGACAACGGTGGGCAAACATGCCGGCGCAGCGGCTGTCGGCATGGCAGCCGCTGCAAATTCACAAGCGAGGAAAGGTTTCATGAGTATCTTGGCAAGACATCCGTTGCTGGTTTTCGGCCTGGGCGTCGCCGCAGGCTTCTATGCGCACAAATATCGCAAGGAAATCATCGAGTCGGCCACCCGCCTCACCGAGAAGGGCAAGGACTTTGCCTTGAACCAGAAGGAAAACCTGGAAGACCTGGTTGCCGAATGCAAGGAGTGCGCGGATGACGCCGCCTCCGACACCAGTCCAGCCTGACGTTGTCGCTGCCACTGTTCCGGATTGAGTCCGATGTCCATCCTGCGTGAAATCACCCTGCGTTATCGAGCGGAGGGCCATGTGCGCTTCGACCTGCCGAAGAGCCTTTGCGATGCTGCGGTGGCGGCAACCATCGTGAAAGGCCTTGCGGCACGCGAAGGCATCTACCGGGTGGACTTGCAGCCTCGCTCCGGCAAGCTCTCGATCCGCTTCCTGCCGGCGGTCTGCGATATGTCTCAGGTGCTGCAACGCCTGCGCGATGTCATCCTGGCGCAGCCAGTCCCCGCGATCCCCAGGGGTGCGTCGCAGGCCATGGTGGCGCGTGCGAGCTCACGGGCGTTGGCGCTCCCGAGCAACGCCGGGAGCGGATTCAGTCACTGGCTGCGCGAAAAGGTCCGGGAACTGCGGGAAACGCTGATCGCCATGCGCATCCTCGCCAGTCGGGCATTCGGCTCGCTCAACAGCACCCTGACGCAGCGACCACGCTGGGTCAAGGAATTCCTGAACGATCTCCTGATGCTATACCTGATCAAGCTGCACTGGCATCACATCCTCACCGAATGGTTGCCCAACCCCTGGAAACATCGCTACGAGTGGGCCGCCACCCTTTATCTGGTGCATCTGTCGGTTCAGGCCCGCATGGCGCAAAACGCCTGATAACCCTTGCCGGCATCGACTTGCAGGAGTGACGCGCATGGCAACCCCTTCGAACCCTCGTCATTTCCGCATCGAACATCGGCTGCGGCGACGATTGCGCATCGCCGTCCCGGATCTGCGCAAGGATCCGGAGCGGCTCTATGCCCTGGAGATCCTGCTACGCAAGCGCCCGGCGATCCGGGCCGTCCGATCGATTGGGGGGCTGGGCGGGCTGGTGATCGATTACAACCCGACCGGTTTGCCCGAGAGCAACCTCTGCACCCTCCTCGATGCCGTCATCCCCAACCTGGGCAGGGTCCGCCCACCTGCGATAGAGACGCTGGATGCACTCCCCCGCTCCGGCAAGGAGCGGGAGATTCACTTCGCGGTCGAAGGCATCAGTTGCGCCTCCTGCGGCCTGCTGATTGAGCTGATCCTGCGCCGCGACCCACGCGTCCGCCGGGCCACCATCAACCTCGCGTCTGAAACCGGGGTGGTGTTCGGCGACATCCCCCAGGAAGCGGTCTACGAAGCGGTCAACCGGGTGGGTTACAAGGCGCTGCCACTGGATACCGTAGCCCAGCGCAAGGTGCTGATGGAGCGCGAGGAACTGCGCCTGAAGGAAGCCCGGCGACGGGCTGTCATCGCCGCCATCCTGAGCCTTCCGGTCACGGTCATCGCCATGGCAGAATGGCCAGGGCGCTTCTGGCGCTGGACGCAGTTTGTGCTGAGCACACCCATCGTCTTCTGGTCAGGCAAGCCTTTCATCGACAAGGCCGTCAAACTGGCCCGACAGCGCGCGGCCAACATGGACAGCCTGATCGTCCTCGGGGTCGGCGCGGCCTATGTCTACAGCACGGCGGCCCTGTTCTTCCGTCGTCCCTATCTGTATTTCGATGCCGCCTCCGGGATCATCTGCTTCGTGCTGCTGGGCCGTTACCTGGAGGAAAAAGCCAAGGGACGGGCGCATGCCGCCATTCGCCGCTTGCTGGATCTGCAGCCGCAGACCGCCAACCGGGTCCGGAATGGCCAGGTGGTTCAGGTTCCGGTCGACGACCTGGTCATCGGCGATCTGATCCTGATTCGTCCGGGCGACAAGATCCCCACCGACGGCGTGGTGACGGAGGGGCTTTCCACGGTCGACGAGGCCATGCTGACCGGAGAAAGCCTGCCGGTTGTCAAAGGCCCGGGCAACGAGGTGGTGGGCGGCTGCATCAACGGCAATGGCGCCCTTTACGTCCGGGTAACAGCGGTCGGCGCCGACACCGTGCTGGCCGGCATCATCCACATGGTCGATCAGGCCCAGTCTTCCAAGCTGCCAATCCAGAAGACCGTCGACCGTATTTCCGCCGTCTTCGTACCCAGTGTCATGCTGATCAGCGGGGTGACGCTCACCGCCTGGCTGCTGGCTGGTGCCGGATTCACCACCGCCTTCGCCACCGGCATCACCGTCCTGCTGATCGCCTGCCCCTGCGCCCTGGGACTGGCGACACCGGCAGCCATCATGGTCGGTACCGGTCAGGCGGCACAGCGGGGCATCTACATCCGCAACGGCGAGAGCCTGGAAACCGCGACCCACGTCGACACCATCATCTTCGACAAGACCGGTACCATCACCGAGGGCAAGCCCTACGTGACGGATTTCATCAATGTCTCGTCTCTCGGCGAGGAGACCGTACTGGGCCTGGTGGCCTCGGCCGAAATGCGTTCCGAGCATTTTCTCGGCAAGGCACTGGTGGAGTACGCCCAATCCCGCCACTGCCAATGGCCGGACGCCGATACCTTCGAGGCCGTCCCCGGTCGTGGCCTGAGGGCACAGGTCGACGGGCACACCCTGATCGTCGGCAACCTCGCCTGGATGCAGGAACTGGCCATGCCGCTGACCCCGTTCGGGGAACGTCAAAACAGCCTGGCGGCCGATGGCAAGACACCGGTTTTCTGCGTGATCGACGACAAACCGGCCGCCCTCTTCGGCATCGCCGACCGTCCGCGGGAGCAAGCCAGCGAGGCCATCCGCCGGCTCCATGCGCTGGGGGTGGAAACCATCATGGTAACGGGCGATATCGAGGCGGCCGCGCGGTACGTGGCCAAGCGAGTCGGTATCGACCGGATCGTGGCGCAGGCCCGCCCCGAGCACAAGCTGGAGATCGTCCGCAGTCTCCAGGCAGACGGCAGACATGTCGGCATGATCGGCGATGGCATCAACGACGCACCGGCCCTCGCGGCGGCCAACGTCGGTTTTGCCATCGGTACCGGCACCGATGTCGCCATCGAAACGGCAGACCTGACCCTGGTCAACGGTGATATCACCAAGGTTGCCGATGCCCTCGAAATCAGCGGCGAGACACTCAGGATCATCAAGCAGAACCTTGCTTGGGCCTTCGGTTACAACACCCTGGCAATTCCCATCGCTGCCTTCGGCAAGCTCAATCCGATGATCGCCTCGCTGGCCATGGCCTTGAGTTCCGTCTCGGTAGTGATCAACTCACTCCGCCTGCAGCGCAAATAATCATGTCCCGGCCGGGTTGCGCCCCCCAAGCAGCGCAACCCGGCCCGAGGCAAAACGTCAGACCACGCCGTAGATCAACGGCGCCAGCCCAGGGCTCTCCAACCCCTCGATCATCTGGTCCACCAGATGTTCGGCCTGGCGCTTTTCCTCGCGCGAAAGCTCCCGGTAGATGCAGCGATAAATGGCATTGAAAGCCTGTATGTCGTGCTGCGTATAGGGTACTGCCAGGCTACGGTAGAACAGCATCAACTCTTCATAGCCATCGGAATGAAGGGGCCAAACATTGGACTGAACTGACATCGGTTCACCTCATCGAGGGTTCTGGGTTGAAAGACGGCGTATCGCTGAATTTCCAGGAATCAGGCGGTGTCACGAACCACCCGCCCCGTACTCATGCAACGAACAAGCAGATACCATGCCACTCTTGGCCAGCAGGCGGCTAAGCATTTGATAAAGACCATGATGGCAGCTGGAACCGCTTCCGATGACTTCGCCATCGCCAATCCGGGAGCCCGGGAGAGCACCGGAATGCCGTTTTTGGCACACACGATGTGGCATATCCCGCAGCTTGTGAACAAGACCCCGCGCGGCGGGCACCCCTACCCAGCCGCCCCGCTCATGCAAGAATAAACATCTTATAGAACAGCTACTTGAAACCAAAAGGGACGTCAGATGCATGCAGGCCCAGCCAGCCCCCAGATGCGATAGACACGAATCATCCACGATGTTATCCACAGGCACTGCGGGATTGCATCGCCATATCCGCTGAATATGCGCTCTCCGCTCCGGGAGCGATAACAGGAAGCCGGCTATTTTCATATGGCGCTGAAATTGCATCATGATTGGAACGCCTCCTTGCAGACATGCGCCGCGGGGCAGACATCACCATCATCGTTCCGAGGAAGCCCATGGAGAAAAAGAAACCCCACAAGATTGCAATCGGTCACCGGTACGGCCATTGGACCATTCTTAGCGAAGCCCAGCGACTGGGTGGCGATACACGCTACCTCTGCCGATGCGTCTGCGGACTGGAAAAGCACGTTTCGGCCATCACCCTCCGCAATGGCTCCTCCACCAGTTGCGGCTGCCGGCGCGAGGAACGCCCCCCGCGCATCGCCGATTTCGAATTGCAGACGACGCCGCCCGAGATTCAGGAAGTCTTCAACCTGATCAGCGCGGGATGCCTGCCACCTGCCGACCAATTCAGCATGACGGACGGAGCCCCTGCCTGGACTCTGGCGACGATGGCGCGCATCCTGGGTATCGATCGCGACAAACTGATCCAACATCTCTCCGATGCGGGACCGCGCTTCCTGGCGGCATCGCGCGGTAACCTGATCGATTCCCACCCTGCCGCGGTCTGATGCGCAGGCATTGCATGCCGCAGCCCCACCATCCCCGGGCGAATCCTTGAGCCAGCGCCATATCCGCCCCTGTGTGCTGGGCTCGCCGGGAACGGTCCCAGCACATCGCGGCGCATTCCTCGAATTTGGCCCACACGTCACCCAAGTCATCACGGAACCGGTGACCCATTCACAGACCATGTGGCAGAAAAATTATCCGGAATCAAAAAACGCCCTTGACAAAGCTCTGCTTATTCCCCAAAATGCGTAGCTTCACAGCCGATTGAATTAACGGCAAAACCTCATGCCGAGGTGGTGAAATTGGTAGACACGCATGTTTCAGGTACATGTGAGGCGACTCGTGGAGGTTCAAGTCCTCTCCTCGGCACCAAGCTATACTCCGATAGTTTCTCGTCAGAAGCATAAAAACCCGCCGTTTTATACGCGGGTTTTTTTATGCCCGATGATCAGCCCACAATCGATTCACAGGTTTGCGCGCCGCCAGGAAAAACCATACCAGGTGGGCGTGAGCCGTGTCCTTCCCTATTGTGCAGGGACGGATACGTCAAGTGTGGAGATGGAGGCGGTGCCCTCCCGGGAAGGCACCGCAGATCCGGACGGTGCGAGCCGTATCGCCTCAGTCGAAGGGATGCCTCAGAACGATGGTTTCGTTACGATCAGGGCCGGTTGAAAGGATGTCGACCTTGACCCCAACCAGCTCCTCGATGCGCTGGATGTAGTTGCGTGCCTCGATCGGCATACGGTTCAGATCGGTGATCCCTGCCGTGGACACGGACCAGCCCGGCAGGCGCTCCAGCACCGGCTCGCATTGGGCATACGCTTCGGCACCAATCGGAACGCTATCGATATGCTCCCCGCGATACCGATAATGTGTACAGATGGCGAGTTCATCGAGACCATCCAGTACATCGAGCTTGGTGAGACAAAGTCCTGACAGGCTGTTAAGACGCGCCGAGCGCCGCATCAGCACCGCATCGAACCAGCCACAGCGCCGCGCCCGCCCGGTGGTGGCACCGAATTCCGCTCCTCTCGAGGAAAGATGCTGGCCCTGCGCGTCGAACAGTTCGGTGGGAAAGGGACCGTTACCTACCCGGGTGGAATAGGCCTTGGTGATGCCCAGCACGTAATCGAACTCCAGCAGCCCCACACCCGTGCCCGAAGCGGCGCCACCGGCGGTCGTATTCGAGGACGTCACATAGGGGTAGGTGCCGTGGTCAATATCGAGCATGGCACCTTGGGCGCCTTCATAGAGTACATTCTCGCCTGCCGCCCGCAAGCCGTGCAAATCGCCGGCGACATCCCCGAGCATGGGCTTGATTTCCTCACCGATACGTTGCAACTGCGCCAGCGACTCGGCAACGTCCAGCGGTTGCTCACCGAAGTAGCGGCTGAGTACGAAGTTATGGAAATCGAGCAGCTCCCTCAGCCGCCCCTCGAGCAATTCCGGATGGAAGAGATCACCCGCGCGTATGCCGCGCCGGGAGACTTTGTCCTCGTAGGCCGGCCCGATGCCGCGACCCGTAGTGCCGATCGCCTTGGCTCCCCGGGCCTTCTCCCGCGCCTGGTCCAGGGCGACATGGATGGGCAGGATCAAGGCACAGGCTTCGCTGATCACGAGCCGTTCCCGCACCGGGATCCCGGCCCGCTCAAGCACGCCGATTTCCTCCATCAGCGCCTCGGGTGACAGCACGACGCCGTTGGCGATGTAGCAGTTCACGCCCTCGCGCAGAATCCCCGAAGGGATAAGGTGCAGGACCGTCTTCTGGCCGTCGATGACCAAGGTATGGCCCGCGTTGTGGCCTCCCTGAAAGCGCACGACGCCTGCGGCGCGCTCGGTCAGCAAATCGACCAGCTTGCCCTTGCCTTCATCGCCCCACTGCGTGCCGATTACGACGACATTTTTTCCCATGATGCTGTCTTTCTTGTTCTCAATTGGTCGTGGGCGCCGGTTCAACCAGCCGCCATTGTCCGTCCTGCCGGCGAATGGTCCGATGGCCATCCGACCGGGCCGAAATCGCTGGTTCATCCCCGAGTGACTGGATGACCGTCACGCCCCGGTCGCGCAGGGAGCCGATGAGTTCATCAAGCGCAGGGTCGTCCTCCAGCGGCGCGTAAACCGGGTTGGCGCTACCGCCGGGCAGCACCTGTGGAACCGCCAGACGGACCAGGGTCCGCAAATCGGCGCTGAAACCGACGGCGGGACGGGCGCAGCCGAAAACCCGGCCGATGTCATCGTAGCGGCCACCGCGGGCGATCTCCCGGCCCAGCCCTGGCACGAAGGCAGCGAAGACAACGCCGGTGTGGTAGTGATAACCACGCAACTCGGCCAGATCCAGGTTCAGGGGTATACCCGGGAAGCGTCTGGCGAGTCCCTGTGCGATAACCTCAAGCTCATCCAGGGCGATGCGGATCTCGTCGCCCCCCGGCCTGAGCAGCTCTCGCGCCCGCGCCAGAAGGTCCGGGGAGCCGTTGAGATCGAGCAAGGCACGCAGCATCGCGGCTTCCGTCCTGGCGATGCCCAGTTCAAGCAGAAACTGATCCAGGTCGGTGGCATCCTTGCGCTGCAAGGTATCGAAGACCCGGGCTTCCTGCCGGGATGACAGTCCCGCCTGCCGGGCAATCGCGCGATAGACGCCGACATGACCCAAATCCAGATGGATGCCTTCGATGCCGGCAACGGTCAGACTTTCCAGCAGCAGCCGGATGACCTCGATGGCGGCCGCCGTGCCCTCGACGCCATACAGTTCGGCGCCGATCTGCAGCGGATTGCGGCAGGAATCAAGGTGTTCGCTCTGGGCGCGGAATACGGCACCCAGGTAACAGAGCCGCGTGGGGACACCGGGTGCCGCAGTCCTGGCATCGATGCGTGCCACCTGGGGTGTCATGTCGGCCCGCAGGCCAATCAGGCGGCCGCTGGCGGGATCGGCCAGCTTCAGGGTCTGCAAGTCCAGTTCGTGCGCGGTACCGATCAGCAGCGAGTCGAGGAAGTCAACCACCGGCGGCATCACCCGTCGGTAACCCCAGACGGAGAAGCGGTCAAGCAGTCGCCGGGCAAGCTGTTCCAGCGCTTCTGCCTCATCGGGAAAAATCTCTTCAACCCCTTCGGGCAACAGCCAGCGGTCCTGCGGGAGCATGATTCAGGAAAGATCGGATTGGAAGCCAAGAGTGGAATGGTACTGGATGCGCATGGCGCGCATCCAGCGAAAGTCTAACGGACCCCTAAGCGGTGTCCAGGCAGAATGCCTCGGATTCGGGCATCCGCTCAGCGAGTCTTGCGGAAATACTTGAAGAACTCGGAATCGGGCGAGATCACCATCAGGCTGCGATCATCCTTGAACGCCTGGCGGTAAGCCATCAGGCTGCGGTTGAATTCGAAGAACTCCTGATTCTTGCCATACGCCTGCGCGTAGATATCGGCGGCGGCGGCATCCCCCTCGCCACGGCGGATTTCCGCGTCGCGGTTAGCTTCGGCGACCAGCACGTCGCGCTGGCGATCGGCCTCGGCCCGGATCTTTTCGGCAGCCTCCGCGCCGCGCGAGCGGAACTCGCGGGCAACCCGGGCGCGCTCGGCCTCCATCCGGCGATAGACGGAGGAGCTGACCTCCTCGGGCAGATCGATGCGCATCACCCGGATATCGACCACCTGGACACCCAGCCCCGTCACGGCGGGATTGACCATCCTGGTCAAGGCGTCCTGGATCCGGCCGCGGTCTGAAGACACCAGTTCGCGGATGGTGCGCTTGCTGAACTCGTTGCGCATCGCATCCTTGGTGATCTGATCGAGACGGATGTTAGCCTGCGCCTTGTCGCCGGCAACCGAGGTATAGAACTTGGTGACATCATCGATACGCCATTTCACGAACCAGTCGACGATGACGTTCTTCTTCTCCGAGGTCAGGAAGCGCTCAGGCTTCGACTCCAGCGTCAGGATGCGTTTGTCGAACCGCTTGACCTGCCGGTAGGGCAGCTTGAAATGCAGGCCTGGCGCGTAGTCGGTACCAACGATTTTCTTGAATTCAAGCAACACCGCCTTCTCGGTTTCGGAAACGGTGAAGGTCATCGTCGTCAGCAGGACGAGCAGGACGATGCCGCCGCCCCAGATCAAGGTGTTCTTATTCATGGCTGTTGTTACCCCGGCTTTCGCGTCCCCGGGCAGAGGAAGCTCGCGCAGATTTGCTGGGCTGATTGCCCGTCAGGTCCGGTACGGCCGTCACGCCGCTGTCCACGGCGGTCTCCGGCGCGACGGCTGGATGCGACCGTTGCAGCTTGTCGACGGGAAGATAGAGCAGGTTGCTGGCATTCTGGACATCGACCACCATGGCACCCGTCTGTCCGAGAACCTCCTGCATGGCATCCAGGTACATGCGCTCGCGCGTGACGTCCGGCGCCTTTTCATACTCCGCCAGCAATTGCAGGAAACGGGAGGATTCGCCTCTGGCCCGCGCGATGGCCTTCTGCTTGTAGGCCTCGGATTCCTCCATCAGGCGCGCAGCGGTACCGCGGGCCTTGGGAACCACCTCGTTGGCATAGGCTTCCGCCTCGTTCTTCAGGCGCTGCTCGTCCTCGCGCGCCTTGATGGCATCCTCGAAGGCATTCTGCACCTCGTCGGGCGGCTGGGCATCCACCAGATTGACATTGCTGACGCGGATGCCCGTCCGGTACTCATCGAGGGTTTCCTGAATTTCGCGCTTGATTTCATCGGCGATGTTGCTGCGCCCTTCGGTGAGCACGAAATCCATGGTGTTCTTGCCGATCACCGCCCGCTGCGCGCTTTCGATCACTTGCTTGAGCGTCGGGTCGGGATCGGCGACGTTGAACAGGTACTGCTGAGGGTCCTTGATCTGATACTGGACCGCCAGGCGGATATCGATGATGTTTTCGTCCTGGGTCAGCATCATGGCTTCCTTGGGTACCGAGGCCAGCGATTGCTGGCGACCGCCGGAGCGATAGCCCACTTCGACGAAGCGCTGCTGCTCCATGTTGACGATCTCGACCTTCTCGATCGGTCCCGGGATATGCCAGTGCAGCCCCGGCTGCGTCGTGTCGACATAGGCGCCAAAGCGCGTCACCACGCCCCGGCTGCCTTCGTCGACCAGGTAAATGCCGGTCAGCATCCACAGGCCCAGCACGATGGCGGCCACCAGCGCGGCCAACTGGCCAGCAGCCTGGCCGCCACCGCTCCCACCGGGGGCGCGCCCGCCGAACAGAGATCTGAGCTTGTCCTGCAGGCCCTTCAACACCTCATCGAGATCTGGTGGTCCAGGCGGCTGCTCGCGGCCGCTCCAGGGATCCTTTTTGTTACTACCCGGTTCGTTCCAGGACATGCTTTCTCCCCATAGGCTTGGGACCACATCGACAGGTGGCCTTGGATGATGCTTGCAGTGCGTCCCGGGAGACCTGCAACCCGGGGCTGTTTTCAATCGTGGCTCGCGGCTGCTTCGGCCGCATGCGATGCTTCCGGACCGGAAACATCGGCATCGGTTGCCCCGGCCTCCGGCCTGTTGTCGAGGAATGTCAGATGGTCGGACTGTGCCTCGACGGACATCCGCCAGCCGCCCTCGGGATCGACCTCGTCGCGCAGCACCCTGGCACTGCGGTAGAGGCGTGCCCGCACCGCGCCCTCATGAGCCATCAGGCGCAGCTCACGGAGCTGACGGTGGCCCGAAAAACGCTGGCGCAAGGTCTCGAGCAGCAGTTCCAGGCCTTCGCCCGTGAGCGCCGACAGCCATATCTCCACCACCTGACCATCCTCGCCGACCCGCACCATAGGCGCCGGGTTTTCCAACCGGTCGATCTTGTTGTATAGGCGAATCCTGGGTACATCGCCGGCACCGATCTCCTCGATCACCCGCTCGACCTCCGCGAGCGTCTCGGCCAGCTGCTCGTCACCGGCATCGATCACATGCAGCAGAAGATCGGCCTGCACGGTCTCCTGCAAGGTCGACTTGAAGGCCGCCACCAGCTCATGCGGCAGATCGCGTACGAATCCCACCGTATCCGCCAGGATCACCACCGCGTCCGGTCCGAGCGGGAGCCGTTTCAGGGCGGGATCCAGTGTGGCGAAGAGCTGGTCTGCCGCATAGACGCTCGCCCCGGTCAGGGCGTTGATCAGGGTGGATTTGCCGGCATTCGTGTAGCCGACCAGCCCTACCACCGGCACCGCGGAACGCTTGCGCGAACGACGGCCCTGCTCGCGCTGCTTGTCGACCTTTTCCAGCCGCTTCTGGATCTGGCTGATACGCTTGCCGATCAGGCGCTTGTCCGTTTCCAGCTGGGTTTCGCCCGGGCCGCGCAGACCGATGCCACCCTTCTGCCGTTCCAGGTGAGTCCAGCCCCGGACCAGTCGGGTCGACAGGTGGCGCAGCTGGGCCAGCTCCACCTGCAGCTTGCCTTCGTAGCTCTGCGCCCGCTGCGCGAAGATGTCGAGGATCAGACCAGTCCGGTCCAGGACCCGCACCTGGAGAGCCTTTTCGAGGTTCCGCTCCTGGCTGGGCGACAAGGGATTGTTGAACAGCACCAGCTCGGCTTCCTGCTCGGCAATGCATTGCGTCAGCTCCTCGAGCTTGCCCTTGCCGATATAGGACCGGGGGTCGGGCTGATCGCGCTTGCCGATGACGGTCGCCACGGGAACAGCCCCGGCAGAACGGGCCAGCTCCTTCAGTTCCGCCAGCGATCGCTCGTCGATCCTCGCACCGCTCTGGACGAGCACAGCCCTCTCCCCGGACGCCGGACGATCAAACATATATGCCGGAGGATATCCCGGTCATCACCGCTCTGAATCGGCAAGCGGTCGTATCAGACCTCTTCCTCCACTTCCTCGCCGCCCTGCGAGAGCCTGACCTGGCGGGCGGGCACGATGGTGGAAATGGCATGCTTGTAGACCATCTGGCTGACGGCATTCTTCAGGATGATCACGTATTGATCGAAGGAGTCGATCTTGCCCTGCAACTTGATGCCGTTGACCAGGTAGATCGACACGGGAACATGTTCCTTTCTCAGCGCATTCAGGAAGGGATCCTGCAAATTTTGACCTTTAGACATTCCTTTTCTCCGTCTTTATTGGTTGGCTTCTGTAATCAGAACACGTCTTATCTCGCCGGCATTTAATCAGAACTTGCGAATGCCTGTCATCCAGCCCGGCGTAGCAGCTCTGTTGCGCAGTCAAGGGAAGCAACGCTCAGGCCAGTGCCTCCGCAACGGCAGCCGCGAGCTTCTCCGCCAGACGATGCACCTTGTCGCCATCGGCACCTTCAACCATCACCCGCACAACGGGCTCGGTCCCCGAGGCCCGGAGCAGAACCCGCCCCTCGCCGGCCAGTTCGGCCTCGACCTCGCGCGTGAGGCGCTGCACGCCATCGTGCTGGCGCAGATCGACCCTGGCGGCCACCTGGACATTGACCAGACGCTGGGGATATTTATCCATGCCGCCGCGAAGCTCGCTGAGGGACTTGCCGGTAACCCGCATGGCCTCCATGACCTGCAGGGCGGCAACGATCCCATCGCCCGTCGGAATGCGGTCGCGACAGATGATGTGCCCGGAACTCTCGCCCCCCAGCGTACTGTCATGGCACAGCATCATCTCCATGACGTAGCGGTCGCCAACGGACGCACGCTTGAGTTCCACACCGAAGCGCGCCAGGGCGTGCTCCAGCCCGAGATTGGTCATCAATGTTCCCACCACCGGCCCCCGCAGGGTGCCCTCCGCGTGGCGGCAGGTGGCGATGATGTAGAGCAGCTCGTCACCATCGACGATATGCCCCTCATGATCCACCATGATCAGGCGATCGCCATCGCCATCCAGGGCCAGACCGAAATCGGCCGCCTCCTCCAGTACCCGCCGGGCCAAGGCGGCAGGCTTGGTCGCCCCGACATGCTCGTTGATGTTGAAACCATTGGGAGTGTCGCCCATGGTGATCACCATGGCGCCCAGTTCGGCGAAGACATGCGGTGCGATGTGATAGGTCGAACCATGGGCGCAGTCCACCACCAGCTTGACCCCATGGAACTCGGTACCGGCGGGAATGGTGCTCTTGCAGAATTCGATGTAACGCCCGGCGGCATCCTTCAGGCGAATGGCCCTGCCGATCTTGGCGGAATCCACCGTGGTCATGGGCTGGTCGATTTCGGCCTCGATCAGCCTCTCGATAGCGTCCGAGAGCTTCAACCCGTCGGGTCCGAAGAACTTGATGCCATTGTCGAAATAGGGATTGTGCGAAGCGCTGATGACGATGCCTGCCTCGGCCCGGAAGGTGCGCGTCAGGTAGGAAATCGCCGGTGTCGGCATGGGTCCGGTCAGCTGGATATTCACGCCTGCGGCCGAAAGCCCGGCTTCCAGGGCCGATTCGAACATGTAGCCGGAAATGCGCGTGTCCTTGCCGATGACCACCGTCGCATCCGCCCGGTCGCGCGCCAGCACGCGCCCGGCCGCCCAGCCCAGCTTGAGAACAAAGTCGGCAGTGATCGGGTAGGTCCCGACCTTGCCACGTATGCCATCCGTACCAAAATATGCCCGACTCATACTGCTTACGATTCCCGCGAAACGGTTAACAACGGACCGGTGCGGTTTTCGGACCGCGCAAAAATGAAGCCCCTGCGGGGCAGGGGCCGAAGGATACCTGGCCTGCCGGGATCAGTGCTGCTCGGCGGCCTTGCCGACCTCGCCCGCCGCCGGCTGGCCGCCTTCTGTCACCGGCGCCGACGGGGTCGCGCCCCCCGCCGGCGGCGTCTCGTCCCAGTTCTGCGGCGGCCTCGGCTCGCGTCCCGCCATGATGTCGTCGATCTGCAGGTGATCGATGGTCTCGTACTTCATCAGGGCTTCGGCCATGAGATGCAGCTTGTCCAGATGCTCCTTCAGGATGCGTTCCGAACGCTCGTAGTTACGGTCGATGAAGGAGCGGATTTCCTCATCGATCAGATGGGCCGTCTCTTCCGAAACCATCTTGTGCTTGGTGACAGAACGCCCCAGGAACACCTCGCCCTCCTCCTCGCTGTAGGCCAGCGGCCCCAGTCGCTCCGACAAGCCCCAGCGCGTCACCATGTTGCGGGCCAGATTGGTGGCCCGCTCGATGTCGTTCTGGGCCCCGGTCGTCACCTTGCGGCGGCCGAAGATCAGTTCCTCGGCCACCCGGCCGCCGAACAGGCTGGAAATCTGGCTTTCCAGCTTCTCCAGGCTGGCGCTGTACTGGTCGCGCTCGGGCAGAAACATGGTGATCCCGAGCGCCCGGCCACGCGGCATGATGCTGACCTTGTAGACCGGATCGTGATCCGGCACCAGGCGACCGACGATGGCATGGCCGGCCTCGTGGTAGGCGGTCAGGCGCTTCTCTTCCTCGCTCATGACCATGGACCTGCGCTCGGCGCCCATCAGGATCTTGTCCTTGGCCTTTTCGAAGTCCTCCATTTCCACCTGACGCTTGTTCTTGCGGGCGGCGAACAGGGCTGCCTCGTTCACCAGATTGGCCAGGTCGGCGCCGGAGAAGCCCGGGGTCCCCCGTGCCAGGTAGGATACCTGCACATCGGGCGCCATCGGCACGCGCTTCATGTGAACCTTGAGGATCTGCTCGCGCCCGCGCACATCCGGCAGCCCCACCACGACCTGGCGATCGAAGCGTCCGGGACGCAGCAGGGCCGGATCGAGCACGTCGGGCCGGTTGGTCGCCGCGATGACGATGATGCCCTCGGTACCCTCGAAACCGTCCATCTCGACCAGCAGCTGGTTGAGGGTCTGCTCGCGCTCGTCGTGACCGCCGCCCAGCCCCGCGCCACGATGGCGGCCGACAGCGTCGATCTCGTCGATGAAGATGATGCAGGGCGCGTTCTTCTTTGCCTGCTCGAACATGTCGCGCACGCGCGATGCACCCACGCCGACGAACATTTCCACGAAATCGGAGCCCGAGATGGAGAAGAACGGCACCCGCGCCTCGCCGGCAATGGCCTTGGCCAGCAGGGTCTTGCCGGTACCGGGCGGCCCGACCATCAACGCGCCCCGGGGAATCTTGCCGCCGAGCTTCTGGAACTTGCTGGGATCCTTGAGGAAGTCGACCATCTCCTGCACGTCTTCCTTGGCCTCGTCGCAGCCGGCGACATCGGCAAAGGTGACCTTGATCTGGTCCTCCTCGATCAGCCGCGCCTTGCTCTTGCCGAAGGACATCGCACCGCGGCCGCCACCGCCGCCCTGCATCTGGCGCATGAAGAAGACCCAGACGCCGATCAGCAGCAGCATCGGGAACCAGGAGATGAAAATCTGCATCAGGAAGGATTCCGATTCCGGCGGATCGACCTTGATGTCGACGTGGTTTTCCAGCAGGTCGTCGACCAGATGCGGATCGTTGGTGGGCGCGAAGGTGGTGAACCGTTCACCGGTCGTGGTCACGCCGTGAATGACCGTGTCCTCCAGCGTCACCTGCTTGATCTGGCCATCCTTGACCGAGGCGATGAACTGGGAATAGGACATGCCGGCATCGGCGGATCTTCGCCCGCCGAAATTGTTGAACATGGACATCAGGACGACGGCCACGACAACCCACAGCACCACATTCTTGAACATGTCATTCACGATCGGATTTCCTCGCCGGGGATACGAAATCCCCTTCGTCACGAGAGGCAGCGATAGCCCCAAAATGGACCAATACTAACAGGATAGCGCCGAGGTCACACGGCGACTGTCCGTCATCAAGGCATGAAATGGAGACGAACCGGCGCGATTCAATGGCAACGCCGGACCTGCCGTGGCAACCGCCACCAAGGCCCGCCGGTCGGCTACGCCGCCGGCTCCGGCCGGTCCGCAGCGGCCAGCTCCAGCATCTCACGGGCATGCGCCAGAGTTTGCGGGGTAATCCGCACACCGCCCAGCATACGGGCAATCTCGTCGCGACGCGCCTCGCCCTCGATCAGCCGGACGGACGAGTGGGTGCCACCGGCATCACTGTGTTTCTCCACCAGCAGGTGCCGATGCCCCTGGGACGCCACCTGTGCCAGATGGGTTACGCAGAACACCTGCCGGTCCAAGCCCAGCAGGCGCAGCTTCTGCCCGACCACTTCGGCCACCCCGCCGCCGATACCGCTGTCGACCTCGTCGAACACCAGGGTCGGCACGCGCTTGCCATCGGTCGCGGCCACCTGGATCGCCAGGCCGATGCGGGACAGCTCGCCGCCGGAAGCGACCCGGGCCAGCGGGCGCAGCGGCATGCCGGGATTGGCGCTGACCAGGAACTCGACGCTGTCGGCGCCGCCGGCGCTGGGTTCGGCCCGATCATCCGAACGCAGCTGGACACGGAATTCGCCCTGGGGCATGCCCAGTTCGCGAATGATCGCCGAAATGCGCCCTTGCAGGCGTTCGGCACCAGCCGTCCGTTGCCGCGACAGCGCGCAACTGGCGTCGCGATAGGCCCGCTCGATGCCGGCCAGTTCCTCGGCCAGACGCTCCGTACCGGCGGAACCGCCGGTCAGCCGGTCGAGCTCCGCCCGCAGCTGAAGCAAATGGGCCGGCAACTCATCGGGGCGCAGATGATGCTTGCGCGCCAGCCGGTGCACATCGGCAAGGCGCTGTTCCAGGGTCGCCAGCCGGGCCGGGTCGGCATCCAGCCGGTCGAGGTTCCGCCGCAGTTGCAGGGAGGCCTCCTTGACGCTCAACTGGGCTTCCTGCAGGAGACCACGAATCTCGCTAAGCTCCGGCGCCAGCCGGGCGAGATCGGCCAGGGAATGCAGGGCATGGGCAAGACGCGCATAGACGGACAGGGTCTCGTCCTCGTAGAGCGCCTCCAGCTCGGCCTGACCCACGTCCAGAATCCGCTCCACGCCGGCCTGCCGGGTCTGCTCCTCGACCAGTTCGGCATAGCGCAGGGCGGCGATGTCCAGCTGCTCCAGCTCGTCCACCTGGAACTGCAACAGCTCCAGCCGCGCCTGTCGCTCTGCGGCGTCGCTGGTCAGCCGCCTGAGCTCATCCCTGAGCTGCCGCCAGCGCCGGTAGAGATTCTCGACATCGGCGGCAAGCTGGCCGGTACCGCTGAAAGCGTCGAGCAGGCGCCGCTGTTCCTGGGGCTTGGCCAGCTGCACGTGAGCGTGCTGGCCATGAATTTCGATGAGGTTCTGCCCGAATGACTGCAAGGTCTGCAGGTTGACGGGACTGCCATTGATGAACGCGCGGGAGCGGCCATCCACGGCGATGGTGCGCCGAACCAGGCATTCCGTGCCAGCCGCCAGTTCCTGGTCCTCCAGCCAGCGCAACGATCCGGGGCTGTCGGCCAGGTCGAAACCGAGGTTGATCTCGGCCCTGGCGGCCCCGGGCCGGACAAACGCCGAGTCAGCACGATCACCGAGCGCCAGCCCCAGGGCGGTCAGCAGGATCGACTTGCCCGCGCCGGTCTCGCCGGTCAGCACGGTCAGCCCTGGCGCAAAGGCGAGGCCGAGCGACTCGACGACGGCAAGATCGCGAATATCGAGATGCGTCAACATGGCCAGACCCGGCAACCAGAATCAACCATACAAGCCACAAGCTATTGATCTATTGAGTAAGCGGTTTCCGAAAGCCTCGGGGCGGTCGTCAGCGGCTCGCGCAAGGGTTGTCCACAGACTTCCCCACGGCAACGGTGGATAACCGGGCCGCGCCGGACAGACGGCTCTCGGACCGGATCAAGCCTCGCGGATCACCGCTGGCACGGAGCAAGATCCCGCAAATCCCCTCTCGCTAGATGCGATAACCCGAGCTCCAGTTCAGCTTGACGCGGAGGATCTCGAAAAAGTCGTACCCCAGTGGATGCAGCAACCGGAAGGGCTTGGCTTCCCTGCGGATTTCAACCGTATCGTCGATGTCCAGACCAGGGCTGGAAATGTTGTCGCACACGACCTGGGCCCCGAAAAGCTTGCCGGGCCGGAACGAGATGCCGACCGTGCTGCGGCTGTCGATGACGATCGGCCGATTGGTCAGGGCGTGCGGATTGATCGGTGCGAGGACGATGGCGGGCAGCGTCGGCGACAGGATCGGTCCGCCGGCGGACAGGGCATAGGCGGTGGAGCCGGTGGGGGTGGAGACGATCAACCCGTCCGAACGCTGGGAATTGAGGAACACCCCGTCGATATGCGTGACGATCTCGATCATGCTGGTGGCATGCGAGCGGTGTATCACCACGTCGTTGATCGCCGTCTGCTGGAAAATCACCTGGCCGTGCCGCATAACCCTGGCGCCCAGCATGAAGCGCTCCTCCTCGAGGAAACGGCCCTGCAGCACCGCATCGAGATGCGTGGCGACATCGGCCGGGGAAATGTCGACCAGGAAACCCAGCCGGCCCAGATTCACACCGATCAGGGGAATATCATACTCGGCCAGGGCGCGGGCGGCGGCCAGCAGGGTACCGTCGCCGCCCACCACCACGGCAAAGTCGCAGCGCTGGCCCAGTTCCCTGAGCGAGCCGCGATCCGGCACGACGCCATGGATGAAAGGCGCGGAATCGGCATCCACGATCACCCGGATTCCACGGCGAATCAGCAGCGCGTGCAATTCCGTCAGGGTCTCCGCGATACGCCCGGCGTCCGGCTTGCCGATCAGTGCCGCGACGCGAAAACCGGCCAGTGCGGTCATGCGCAACGGACCCTGCAAAACTTGGCGGTCAAGGGCATGGACATCATCGATTCTGGCAACAGGACCAACCAGGCTGCCGCTGGCTGGCGCGACCACAGGCTGCTGCGCATGGCCCGCGGTACCCGACTGAACTGGCCTGGGCGCCACGGCCGCATGTTAGACGCTTCTTGACACTGCATCTGGGGATTGCTAGTTTCTGGCACTCTCCACGTCAGAGTGCTAATCGGGAGCCTGCGAGGAACTCCGTGCCCATTATCCATCAATTGAACGAGCGTGCCTCCTACCTGTTCAAGGTTCTGGTGGAACGCTATATCAATGAGGGGCAGCCGGTCGGTTCCAGGTCGCTGGCCAAGGATGCCGGGCTCAACCTGAGCCCCGCCACCATCCGCAACGTGATGGCCGACCTCGAGGACATGGGTCTCATCACCGCCCCGCACACCTCCGCCGGACGCATGCCGACGGCATCCGGCTACCGGTTCTTCATCGACACCCTGATGACGGTCAAACCCCTGCAGGACGCCATTGTCCACCAGCTGAGGGAAGATCTCCTGCTCCAGGACTCCCCGGGCGACGTGCTGGAAACCGCCTCCCGCCTACTGTCGGAGGTGACCCACATGGCGGGAATCGTGATGCTGCCCCGGCAGGAATCGAACGCCTTCAGCCACATCGAATTCCTGCCGCTGTCGGAACGCCGGCTGCTGGTCATCCTCATCACCGAGCAGCAGCAAATCCACAACAAGATCATCCAGGTGCCGCGGGACTTCAGCCCGGCGGAACTTCAGGCGGCCGCCAACTTCCTCAACAGCCGTTTCAACGGCAAGCACATCAACAGTGTCCGCACCAGCCTGGCACGGGAAATCCAGGCAACCCGCGATCGCCTGAGCCAGGAAATCCTCGATGCCGCCACCCTCACCGACCTGGCCCTGGATGATCGCGGCAAGCGCCGCAGCCCGGTGTTCGTGTCCGGCGAAATCAACCTGATGGACTTCTCCGAACTGGCCGACATGGAGCAGTTCCGCAGCCTGTTCGAGGCCCTGCACCAGAAGGAAGCCATGATGCAGCTACTGGACCGCTGCATCGAATCGCCCGGCGTGCAGATCTTCATCGGCGAGGAATCCGGCCACCGCGCTCTCGGCCATTGCAGCCTGGTGACCGCACCCTATGCCATCAACGACCAGGCCGTCGGGGTGCTCGGCGTCATCGGGCCGACCCGCATGAAGTACGAGCGCGTGATCCCGCTGGTCGACCTGACCGCCAAACTGGTCGGCGCTGCCTTGAATCACAGAGCCCTGCCCCAATTTAGCTGAAGGCAGCCCGGCCAGACGGCTGGCCAGACTGATCACCCAATCCCACCAACCCAATTTCACACGATGGAGCCCGTTCACATGAGCCCGGACGACGTTTTGCCCGAAGACCAGCAGGAAACGCCCAACACGACCGCAACCGGGACCGAAGCGCCCACCGAACAGGATGCGCCTCGGGACTTGACCGAGCAGCTCAACCAGCTGGCCCGGCAGGCCGAGGAAAACTGGGACAAGTTCGTCAGAACCCAGGCCGAGCTGGAGAACCTCAAGCGTCGCGCCGACAAGGATGTGCAGGATGCCCGCAAGTTCGGGCTGGAAAAGTTCGCCCGCGAGCTCTTGTCCGTTGCCGACAGCCTGGAACTGGGCCTCAGCGTCGAGACCAGCGACACCCCCGAAGTCGCCAAGTTGCGCGAGGGCATGGAATTGACCCTCAGGCAGCTGCTTGCCACGTTCGAGAAATTCCAGCTATCGCCGGTGAATCCCGAGGGCGAGAAATTCAATCCCGAACTGCACCAGGCCATGGCCATGCAACCCACCGACGAAGCCGAGCCCAATACCGTCATCAAGGTTTACCAGAAGGGCTACCTGCTGCATGGCCGCCTGCTGCGCCCTGCCATGGTCGTCGTCTCGCAGGCCATCCAGGGCGGCGCTTGAAAACGGCGCGCCACGCCCCACATCAGCCTTCAGCATCGGCGATCCATTCTGAATTCACGCATTACCCGGAGAAATAAATGTCAAAAATCATCGGTATCGACCTGGGCACCACCAATTCCTGCGTCGCCATCCTCGAAGGCGGCAAGCCGCGTGTCATCGAGAATTCCGAGGGCGCACGCACCACGCCTTCCATCGTAGCCTTCACCCCCGACAACGAGGTGCTGGTCGGCCAGTCGGCCAAGCGCCAGGCCATCACCAATCCGAAGAACACCCTGTTCGCGGTCAAGCGCCTGATTGGCCGCCGCTTCAAGGACGATGTCGTGCAGCGTGACATCCATCTGGTCCCCTACAGCCTCGTCGAGGCGGACAACGGTGATGCCTGGATCGAGGTCAACGGCAAGAAGATGGCGCCGCCGGAAGTGTCCGCCCGGGTGCTGATGAAGCTGAAAAAGGATGCCGAGGCCTTCCTGGGCGAGGAGATCAAGGAAGCCGTCATCACCGTGCCGGCCTACTTCAACGACTCGCAGCGCCAGGCCACCAAGGACGCCGGCCGCATCGCCGGCCTGGAAGTCAAGCGCATCATCAACGAGCCGACCGCGGCGGCCATGGCCTTCGGTCTCGACCGCAAGAAGGGCGACATGAAGGTCGCGGTCTATGACCTCGGCGGTGGCACCTTCGATGTCTCCATCATCGAAATCGCCGAAGTCGACGGCGAGCACCAGTTCGAGGTGCTGTCGACCAATGGCGACACCCATCTGGGTGGCGAGGACTTCGACCTGCGCATCATCGACTGGATCTGCGACGAATTCAAAAAGGACAACGGCATCGACCTGCACAACGATGCGCTGGCCCTGCAGCGCCTCAAGGAGGCTGCCGAGAAGGCCAAGATCGAACTGTCCTCCAGCCAGCAGACCGACATCAACCTGCCGTATGTGACCGCGGACGCCAGCGGCCCGAAGCACCTCAACCTGAAGCTGACCCGCGCCAAGCTGGAGTCGCTGGTCGAGGATCTGGTGCTGAAGACCCGCGGCCCCTGCGAGACCGCCCTGAAGGACTCCGGCCTCAAGGCCAGCCAGATCGACGAGGTCATCCTGGTCGGCGGCCAGACCCGCATGCCCAAGGTTCAGGAAATGGTGACCCAGATCTTCGGCAAAGAACCGCGCAAGGACGTCAACCCGGATGAAGCCGTGGCGCTGGGCGCCGCGATTCAGGGCGGCGTACTCGGCGGTCAGGTCAAGGACGTGCTGCTGCTCGACGTCACCCCGCTGTCGCTGGGCATCGAGACCCTGGGCGGCGTGATGACCAAGCTGATCGAGAAGAACACCACCATCCCGACCAAGACCAGTCAGGTATTCTCGACCGCCGATGACAACCAGACGGCGGTCACCATCCACGTCCTCCAGGGCGAGCGCGAAATGGCGCGGGACAACAAGTCGCTGGGCCGCTTCGACTTGGCCGACATCCCGCCGGCGCCGCGCGGCATGCCGCAGATCGAGGTCACCTTCGACATCGACGCCAACGGCATCCTGCATGTATCCGCCAAGGACAAGGCCACCGGCAAGGAACAGTCGATCCGCATCACCGCCTCCAGCGGCCTGTCCGAGGAGGAAATCCGGCGCATGGTGCAGGACGCCGAGCTGCATGCCGAGGAGGACAAGAAACTGCACGAGCTGGTCCAGGCGCGCAACCACGCCGACTCGCTGATCCATGCCGCGCAGAAGACCCTGGACGAGCTGGGCGACAAGGCCGAAGCGGGTGAGAAGAGCGCCCTCGAGACCGCCATCAACGAACTCAAGGAGGCCATGAAGGGCGACGACAAGGAGGCCATCGACCGCAAGACCCAGCACCTCACCGAGGTATCCGGCAAGCTGGCCGAGCGGCTCTACTCGCAGAATGCCGGCGGCGCGGCAGGTGCGACGGCCGGCGCCCAGGAACAGTCTGCGGGCAAGGCCGGCGATGAGGACGTTGTCGACGCCGAGTTCGAGGAAGTCAAGGACGACAAGAAGTAATCGTTCCGCGCGGCGAACCCGGGGCGGCAGACCGAAGTCCGCCGCCCCTCCGACTCACCTTCACCCAAGCCGCGTCCGCGTGACGCGGCATTTTGCGTTATGGCGAAAGAAGACTACTACCAACTGCTCGGCGTATCCCGCAATGCGAGCGATGACGAGATCAAGAAAAGCTTCCGCCGCCTGGCGATGAAGTACCACCCGGATCGCAACCGCGACAATCCGCAGGCCGAGGAGCAGTTCAAGAAGATCAAGGAAGCGCATGACGTGCTCTCCGATCCGAAAAAGCGCTCGGCCTATGACCAGTTCGGCCATGCCGGCGTGGATCCCAGCATGGGCGGCGGCGCCGGTTTCGGGGGCGCGAATTTCAGCGACATCTTCGGCGATGTGTTCGGCGACATCTTCGGTGGCGGCGGCTCGCGCAGCCGCGGCGGTGCCCAGCGGGGTTCCGACCTGCGCTACAACCTGGAAATCTCCCTGGAAGATGCCGTGGCCGGCACTGAGGTCAAGATCCAGATTCCGACCCTGGTCAGCTGCAAGAGCTGCAACGGCAACGGTGCCAGCAAGGGCTCCGCGGTCGTCACCTGCCCAACCTGCCATGGCCATGGCGCGGTGCGCATGCAGCAGGGCTTCTTCTCGGTCCAGCAGACCTGTCCCACCTGTCGCGGCTCGGGCAAGCAGATCAAGGATCCCTGCCGCAGCTGTCATGGCCAGGGCCGCACGCAGGATACCAAGACCCTGTCGGTCAAGATCCCGCCCGGCGTCGATACCGGCGACCGCATCCGCCTGTCCAGCGAGGGCGAGGCCGGCGAGGCGGGCGGACAAGCCGGCGACCTGTACGTGCAGGTGCACGTCAAGGACCACCCCATCTTCACCCGTGACGGCGCCAACCTCTATTGCGAGGTGCCCATCAGCTTCGCCAACGCCTGCCTCGGCGGCGAGGTCGAGGTGCCGACCCTGTCCGGCAAGGTAGCGCTCAAGATCCCGCCGGAAACCCAGACCGGCCGCTTGTTCCGCCTCAGCGGCAAGGGTGTGAAACCGGTTCGCGGCGGCCCGGTCGGCGATCTCATGTGCCGGGTACGTATCGAGACCCCGGTCCACCTCAACAAGGAACAGATCGAACTGATCCGCCAGCTCGACGAATCCCTGAGTGGCGGCGGCAGCAAGCACAGCCCGCAAACTCACGGCTGGCTGGATGGGGTCAAGCAGTTTTTCGATAAAATCGGGCTCTGAACGCCGCATCGTCAGACCTTTCGGCGGGCGCCACGGGCGCCCGCTTTTTTGTCCATACCACCGACACCGGGGAGATCCACATGATTCGAGTCGCCATTCACGGCGCCGCTGGCCGCATGGGCCATGCCCTCATCAATGCCTGTCAGCAGGCCGATGGACTGACCCTGGCGGCAGCCCTGGAACGGCCCGGCAGCACCGCCATCGGCAGCGATGCCGGCGCTCTGGCGGGACTCCCGGCCTGCGGCGTCCGCGTGGCCGACAGCCTTGCCGACCGGCACGACGCCTTCGACACGCTGATCGACTT
This sequence comes from Methyloparacoccus sp. NF-16, assembly GCF_056880625.1. Classification (NCBI taxonomy): domain Bacteria; kingdom Pseudomonadati; phylum Pseudomonadota; class Gammaproteobacteria; order Methylococcales; family Methylococcaceae; genus Methyloparacoccus; species Methyloparacoccus sp. NF-16. The sequence continues at coordinate 2,488,530 of NZ_CP174130.1, forward strand.
CACCCGCCCCGAGCCCTCGCTAGCGGCCCTTGAACACTGCCGGACCTGGGGCAAGCGCATGGTCATCGGCACCACCGGCTTCAGCGAGGAACAGCGCACGGTGATCGAACGGGCGGCGCAGGACATCCCCATCGTGCTCGCACCCAACATGAGCGTAGGGGTCAATCTCTGCCTCAAACTGCTGGAAATCGCCGCGCAGGTGATGGGCGACACCACCGACATCGAGATCATCGAGGCCCATCATCGCCACAAGGTGGATGCGCCCTCCGGCACCGCGCTGCGCATGGGCGAGGTGGTGGCCGCTGCGCTGGGCCGCGACCTGAAATCGTGCGCCGTCTGGAGCCGCGAGGGCCACACCGGCGAGCGCGCGCCGGGGAGCATCGGCTTCTCCGTGATCCGGGCCGGCGATATCGTCGGCGAACACACCGTCATGTTCGCCGACGAGGGCGAGCGGGTGGAAATCACCCACAACGCCTCCAGCCGCCTGACCTTCGCCAGGGGCGCCATGCGGGCGGCGGCCTGGCTGGCGGACCGGCCGGCGGGGCTCTACGACATGCAGGACGTGCTGGACCTGAAGGCAGCCGGCCAGAGGCGATAGACCCGTGCGGGCAGAAATGTCAGCCGCCGGGGAGCGCTGCCCGGCCATCCCGGCCTGAACCCATGAGACGCCTGCCGTTGCCGAATCCGGACCGGGCCATACTGTTCGCGCTGGGCCTGTTCCTGGGCGTCTCGGCACTGGTGGTCAGCCTGATGCGCGCTGGCCTGCTGGAACCCGGCGAGGCCGGCCATCGCGATCGCCTGCTGCCGGCCCCCTCTGCGCCGCCCGCCGATGCGGAGACGCTGGAAGTCGGCGTCTATATCGAAAACAACTACCTGTTCTCGGTGGACGACAAAACCTTCAATGCCGTCGGGCGCATCTGGCTGAACTGGCCGGAAAGGGTTCAGACCGTGCTGGCGAACGAGAACCTGCCGCCGGAAAAGTGGCTGAACTGGGTCAACCTGATCGATAGCTGGGATTCCAGGCTGGAACCGGTCTACCCCGCTCCGATTCGCCTGGCGGATGGCCGTTACCATCAGAGCCTGCAATTCTCCGGGCAGTTCTATGTCGCCGAACTCGACTTCCGCCGCTTTCCGTTCCAGCGCATCCGCCTGCCGGTGGTGCTGGAACTATCCGAAAACCTGACACGCGCCGGGCACCTGCCGCTGGCCCTGGTGCCCGACCGGGAAGACTCGGGAGTCGGTCTTTACAGCGATCTCATAGGCTACAGGACCATCGGCTTCGACGTGCAACGCCATCAGCACGAATACGGCTCCCGCTTCGGACTGAACCCGGACCATAGCCTGCTGCCCGCGCCAGTCCCGCAGGTGATGTTCGCCACCGTCTACCAGCAATCAGTCAACGCCGCCCTGCTCAAGCTGTTCCTGCCGCTGGTGGTGGTCATGGCGCTGGTGCTGCTGTCGCCGATGCTCTCTCCCGCCCTGTGGGAGGTCCGGCTGGGAATCCCGCCGACGGCCTTGCTGACCCTGGTCTTCCTGCAGCAGGGCTACCGGGAGAAACTGCCCGATCTGCCCTACGCGACGTACCTGGACATGGTCTACAACGCCTGCTACGTCGTCAATCTGCTGCTGTTCGGGCTGTTCCTGTGGGCATCCAACCGGCTGCACCAGACGGACGCCGTCTGGCAGAGCGCCACGGTCCGGCACATCGATCGCATCGACCGACGCGTCCAGGTCGGTCTGTGCGTGGGCTTCACCCTGCTGCTGGCGATCCAGTGGTTTGCCATGCTGTGGGAGTGACGGCCATGCCTCCCCGCCTGCATCAGGAACGCTGACCCCATGCGCGTACATCTCAAGACACTCGGCTGCCGCCTCAACGAGGCGGAGCTGGAAACCTGGGCACAGCAGTTCCAGGCGGATGGCCACCGGCTGGTGGACACCCCGGGGGAAGCCGATCTGGTAGTGCTCAACTCCTGCGCCGTCACCCAGGATGCGGTGCGCAAGTCCCGCCACCTGCTGCGCCGGACGGCCCGCGAGAATCCCGCCGCCAAACTGATCATGAGCGGCTGCTACGCCTCCCTGAAGCCACAGGAAGCCGAGTCGCTGGGCATCGACCTGGTGGTAACCAATGCCGACAAGCACCGGCTGGTCGAGATCGCCCGCGAACGCCTGGCACTGCCGCTCATGCCGGCGCTGTCGACCAAACCGGGCGCCACCGCCCTGTTCCGGCTCGGACGCCACCGGGCCTTTATCAAGGTCCAGGACGGATGCCGCTACCGCTGCACCTACTGCATCGTCACCGTGGCGCGCGGCGAGGAGCGCAGCCGCCCCATCGCCGAGGTCGTCGAGGAGATCAACCGCCTGCATGCCGAAGGCATAGGCGAGGCGGTGCTGACGGGCGTGCATCTCGGCGGCTACGGCAGCGACACTGGCGCCAGCCTGGGCGAGCTGGTCGAGGCCGTGCTCCGGGACACCGACATTCCCCGGCTGCGGCTGGGCTCGCTCGAACCCTGGGACATTCCCGAGCGCTTCATCCGCCTCTTCGAGCACCCGCGCCTGATGCCGCACCTGCACCTGCCGCTGCAAAGCGGCTCGGACACGGTGCTCAAGCGCATGGCCCGCCGCTGCCGGACCGACGAATTCGCCCGGCTGGCAGACCGGCTGCGCGGCAGCGTGCCGGCCATCAATCTCACCACCGATCTGATCGTCGGCTTCCCCGGCGAGACCGAGGCCGAGTGGCGCGAAACTCTGTCCTTCGTCGAGCGTGTCGGCTTCGGCCACCTGCACATCTTCAGCTTCTCGCCACGCATGGGAACCGCGGCCGCGAGCCTGGCAGGCACCGTTCCCGGCGATGTCAAGAGATCCCGCAGCCGTGCCCTGCACGATCTGGCCGAGATCCAGAAACGGCGCTTCGCCGAAAGCCATGTCGGGCAGACCCTGCCGATCCTGTGGGAGGGTGTCCGCACGCTGGACGACGGCCAGCGCTGGATCTTCGGCTATACGCCGAACTTCCTGAAAGTCGGCATGCCGCTGCACCACGAGCAGGATTCGCGCCTGAGCTACACCCTGGCCGATGCGAGACTGCTGGGCTGGGTGGCGGACGGCGGCTACCTGCTGGGCGAGCTCGCCTGATCTCCCGCCGCTCCCCCGTCAAACCGGGACGCCTGTCCCTGCGCTGGCATCCGACCGGTCACTTGACGCCCAGGCGCTTGGCGAGGCGGTGCAGGTTGCCGCGATCCAGCTTCAGCAGGCGCGCGGCTTCGGCCCAGTTGCCGCGCGCGCGAGCCAGTGCCGTCTCGATCAGCTCCCGCTGAAAGGCCGCCACGGCCTCCGCCATCGAGGCGTCCAACCCTGCCCCTCCCACGTCCGGCACCGCCGGCTCGGTGCCCAGCCCTTCCAGATGCTGGGGTTCGATGACGACGCTGTCGCCCTGCTTGTCGGCCGCCCGCAGGGCGGCCCGCAGCATCACATGTTCCAGTTCGCGCACATTGCCGGGCCAGCCATAGTGGCAGAGCACCTGGATGGTGGCGCGGGACAGCGACAAGCGGGCCAGTCCCAGGCGCGTGCGCGACTGTTCGAGGAAGTGGCCGGCCAGGATGGGAATGTCCTCCGGGCGTTCGCGCAGGGGCGGCACCCGCACCGGATAGACACTGAGCCGGTGGTAGAGATCGGCCCGGAAACGGCCGTCGCGGACCTCCGCCGGCAGCTCACGGTTGGTGGCGGCAATCATGCGCACGTCGACATGGTGGGAACGATCCGAACCGATGCGCTGGATTTCGCCGAACTGCACGGCCCGCAACAGTTTCGCCTGGATCGACAACGGCAGCTCGCCCACCTCGTCCAGGAACAGGGTGCCGCCGTCGGCAAGCTCGAACTTGCCGGCCCGGTCGCTGCCGGCGCCGGTGAAGGCGCCCTTCACATGACCGAACAGCTCGCTCTCGGCCAGGGATTCCGGCAGGGCGGCGCAGTTGACATAGACCAGCGGCTGGGCGGCCCGCTTGGAACGGGAGTGCAGGATGCGCGCCAGCACCTCCTTGCCGGCGCCGGTTTCCCCGGTCAGCAACACGGTCAGGTCGGAGCGCGCGACCACGCCGATCTCGCGATTCAGTGCCTGCATGACCGGGCTCCTGCCCAACAGCGGCCGGCTGCGCTCCAGCGCCTCGTTGACCAGCTCGGTCGTCACCTGGCCACGGTGACGCGCCAGGGTCTCCAGGGTGGTGATATAGGTCTCGTAGCGCAGCGCCACCGTGGCGATGGCGGCGAAGACCTGGAATACGTGGTCGTCGATCCGTTCGAACGCCCCAGCCCGCAGAGCATCGGCGGACAGCACGCCGAACAGGGTGTTCTCGTTGTACAGGCTGCAACCCAGGCAGGCATGGACCGCCAGCGTGCCGCTGGCATCCTTGGCGATCAGGCCATCGTAAGGGTCCGGCCGCGGATCGTCGGCGGCAAACCGCACCGGGTCGCGCGACGCGACGATGGCGGCGAAGCGGGGGTGTTCCCCGGGACGGAAGGTGAGTCCCAGCACCTCCGGGGACAACCCGCGTGCCGCCACCGGCACCAGCACCCCGTCCTTGTAGCGCAGCAAGGCACAGGCCTCGTTACCGGTCACGCTGGCAAAGATCTCCAGAAACCGCTCCAGCCGGTCCTTCATCGACAGGTTCGCGGTCAGGTTGAGGACGGCGGCGCGAATGGCCTCGTCGATATCGGCCTGGCGGGTGACAGGCGGGTCGGCCAGGGACATCGATGTCATTCCGACACCACCGATGTTGATCCGACACGTACCGCTTGCACTGGCCAACAAATCAGGAAAAGCTTTTTCATTTCAGCAGTTTGAGATAAATCGACAGGTGTGCCCCGGGCAGGCCGGAACGGGCATTGTCATTATGACACGCACGGGCCCCTGCCAGGGTTGCAAGCCAGCCGCTTGCCGCCCCGCCCGACGACCATGTCCGATGCCCACCACATCAAATTTTCTGCTTGTTTTTCAATCAGTTGTAGCCACATGCGGCGGCCCTGGCGACGCACCAGGGTGGTTGTCCGACAGACTGGCCCACGACTTGCTATTCCCCAGGCGCGGGCCGCCGCCCCAGCGAAACGGCGCCGCACGCCGCCGGCATTCCCGCCGGTGACGAAAAACAATATTCAAGCAAGGAGACCTTCATGACCGACGCCACCCAGAACACCAAGAACGCCACCCTGTACGACAAGCTCGGCGGCGAACCCGCGGTCAACGCCGCCGTGGACATCTTCTACCGCAAGGTGATCAGCGACGCCCGCATCAACAATTTCTTCTTTGGCGTCGACATGGCCCAGCAGGCTGCCAAGCAGAAGGCTTTCCTGACCATGGCCTTCGGCGGTCCGCACAACTACACCGGCCAGGACATGCGCCGCGGCCACGCCCGTCTGGTCCAGATGGGCCTCAACGACCATCATTTCGATGTGGTGATGGAGCACCTGGGCGGCACCCTGCGGGAGCTGAATGTCCCGGAAAACCTGGTCGAGGAAGTGCTCACCATCGCCGAGAGCACCCGGAGCGACGTGCTGGGCCGCTAAGAACACGCGAGCGCGCAGGAGCCTCTCATGGTTGCCATACGCTTCGAAACGGAGCGCTATACACTGGAGCCGGAGCAATCCGTGCTGGACTGCCTGCTGCAGCATGGCGCGCCGATCCCTTTCTCCTGCCGCAACGGGGTCTGCCAGACCTGCATGATGAAGGCGCTCGACGGCCAGCCGCCGGAAGCCGCCCAGCAGGGACTGAAGGATACCCTGCGGATGCAGCAGTACTTCCTGGCCTGCATCTGCCGGCCGGAGGAGGAATTGTGCGTCGCCCTGCCCTCGCAGCAGGAGTCGGCCATACCGGCCACCGTCGAGAGCCTGCACCCCCTCACCAAGGACATCCTGCTGGTGGCCCTGCGGCCGCATGAGCCGCTGGACTACCGGCCGGGTCAGTTCATTCACCTGCTGCGCGACGAGCATCTGGCGCGCAGTTACTCGCTGGCCAGCGTGCCGGCGGCGGACGATCACCTGCACCTGCATGTCCGCCATCTGCCGGGCGGCCATGTCAGTGGCTGGGTGCACGAGCACTTGCGGGTCGGCCATACCGTCGACATACGCGGGCCGGCCGGCGAGTGCTTTTACGTACCGGGCCAGCCCGAGCAGCCGATCCTGCTGATCGGTACCGGCTCCGGCCTCGCGCCGCTGTACGGCATCCTGCGCGACGCCCTGGAGCAGGGACATACCGGCCCCATCCGGCTGTTCCACGGCAGCCGCGATCCGGATGGCCTCTATCTGGCCGATCCACTGCGCGAACTCACCCGCGAGTACACCAATTTCGACTATGTCCCCTGCCTGTCGGGAGCGGTGGTGCCGCCCCACCATGCGGCCGGGCGCGTGCACGAGGTCGCGCTGCGCGAAGTGCCCGAGCTGAAGAACTGGCGGGTCTATCTCTGCGGACATCCGGCCATGGTTCAGCAGGCGCAGATGCAGGCCTTCCTGGCCGGTGCCGCCATCCAGGACATCTACGCCGACGCCTTCACGGTCAACGTCACGACCTCCCTCTGAAGGTGGAGGCGGGGCATGAGTACGGCCAGGGCTGTCCCGACGGCAAAATGGCAGGGCTGGCTGACCCACACGGCGCTCAGCCTGGGCCATGTCGCGGTCCTGTTCAATGCCGGCGCCTATATCGCCATGCTGCCGCGAGTGGCCGGCTCGCTGGGCGTGGCGCCGAGCTTCGGCACCTGGACACAGACGGATTTCATGATCGCCCTGGCCATCGGCTTCCCCCTGGCCGGGGCACTGAGCCGCCGGTACGGCGATGCCCGGGTGGCCAGCGGGGCCTACGCAGCATTCGCCCTTGCCTCGCTGGGTTGCGCGCTGGCGGAGGAACTGGCCGCATTCCTGGCCTGCCGTATCGTGCTGGGCCTCAGTGGCGGCATCGCGCTGCCGGTCAGCCAGAAGCTGGCGCTGGGCACCGTCAGCGAGCGGCACAAGCCGCTCGGCCTGGCGCTGTGGGGCCTGTTCGCGCTGACGCCGTTCACCGTCGGCACCACCCTGGGCGGCTGGCTGGCGGACGAACACGGCTGGCGCTGGCTGTTCTGGAGCAACATCCCCATCGCCCTGCTGGCGCTCCAGGCCAGCATCGGCTCGCTCCCGCCATCGGCACCCACCGCCGCGACGCGTCTGGACTGGACGGGTTTCCTGCTGGTCAGCGGTGTGCTGATGGGTACCCAGAACCTGCTCAATCTCGGCAACGATTTCGACTGGCTGAACGCGGACGAGGTCATGGTGCTGACCCTGATCACCGGATTCTGCCTGCCCTGGGCAATCCTCCACCTGCTCCGCCAGCCGGATGCCTTCGTCGACCTGCGCGTGCTGCGCTCGCGCAATGTCGCCATCGCCCTGCTGGCCCTGTCGCTGGGCTTCCTCGGCTTCCAGGGCCTGTTGTCGCTGCTGATCGTGCAGTTGCAGCTGCTGCTCGGCTACTCGTCGCAGCTGGCGGGCATGGTGTTCCTGCCGATGCTCCTGCTGTCCAAGCCGGCCAGCATCGTCGCCCACCAACTGTCCTCGCGCATGGACGCGCGCTGGCTGGCCAGTGCCAGCCTGTTCGGCTTCGCCCTGACCTATTTCTGGATCAGCCGCTACGATCAGCCGGCCAGCTTCGACCAGATCCTCTGGCCCAAGCTGGCGGAAGGTCTCTGCCTGGGCAGCCTGTTCGCCCCGCTGACGGTCATCCTGCTGCACGGTGTCGCGGCGGCACAGCAGCCGCGGGTCATGGAACTCGTCAACCTGCTGCGACTGGCCTCGGGCGCCTTCGGCATCACCCTGGCGGGGGTGGTGCTGTACCGGCGCACGCCGTTCCATCAGAGCCGCTTCGTCGAACGACTCACGCTGCTCGATCCGCAGACCCCGGCGGCGCTGGAGCGCCTGATCCAGCAGGGCTTCAGCCCGGCGGCGGCAGAGGCGCGGCTGGCCAGGACGGTGACCCAGCATGCAGCGATCTTCGCCATCGACGAAGCCTTCTGGCTGGCCGGCTGGCTGTTCGTGGGACTGGGCATGCTGGTCTGGCTGGCGCAGCCGACCCGGCCGGTGATCCGCTCGCAGCGGGCCGAAAACCGCGAAGTGGCGTTCGAGAACCTGATGGAGGAACCGTGAGCGGGTTTCGCCGCGCCATGCTCCTGACCGGCCTCCTGGCGCTGGGCGGCTGCGCCTGGCTGCCGGACGAGGACACGCCGCGCGCCCGGCTGATGGCGCTGAACCAGCTGGTGCCGACCCCGGACAACGGCCAACCCTCGCGCTGGCCACGCAGCAGCTGGTGGCGCGACTTCCGTGACCCGGCGCTGAACCGGCTGGTGGAAACCTCCATCGCCGGCAGCCCCGACCTCAAGGTGGCGGCGCATCGGCTGCGCGAGGCCCAGGCGCTGGGCGACATGCGGGCGGCCGCGCTGCTGCCGCAGGTGGCGGCCGGCATGAGCGTGGACGCCATGCACTATTCCATGAACAGCGTGCAGCTGAAGCTGGCCGGCGACACCTTCGCCCTGGCCATGATCAACCCGGTGATCCTGCAATACCACGTTGATCTCTGGGGCCGCGATCGCGCCGCGCTGGAAGAGGCGCTGGGCCTGGTGCAGGCGGAGGAAGCCGAGAACTTGCAGGCGCGCCTGCTGCTCAGCACGGCGCTGAGCCGGGCCTATTTCCGCCTGCGGCTGGCCAGCGAGCAACGCGACCTGGCGATCGCCATGACCGCGACCCTGCGCGAACGTCTGCGGCTGCTGCACGTCCGGCTGGAGCACGGCCTCGCCACCCGGCAATCCCTGGAGACCGAGGAAGCGAGATTGCAGGAGGCCGAGCAACGGCTGCAAGCCAATACCCTGCACATCCGGCTGCTGCGCGACCAGCTGGCCGCGATGGCCGGCCAAGGTCCCGCCTTCGGCGACAGCATCCGCTGGCAAGACAGTCCCGTGGCGGATACGCCACCGGTGCCCACACTCCTGCCACTGCACCTTGTGGCCCGGCGTCCCGACATCATCGCCGCCCGCTGCCGGGCCGAGGCCGCCGCCAAGGCCATCGAGGTGGCGGAAAAGGCCTTCTATCCGGATGTCAATATCCGCGGCTTTGCCGGCCTGCACAGCGTCAACCTGATCGACGCGCTGTTCCACAGCTCCAGCCTGGCCTTCGCCGTCGGCCCGACGCTGGAGCTGCCGATCTTCGAGGGCGGGCGCCTGGAGGCGAACCTCGCCGCCCGTGAGGCCGGCTACGACAGCGCCGTCGAGACCTACAACGCCGGCCTGGTCAGTGCCGTCCGCCAGACGGCCGACGCGCTGGCCCGCCTGGACGAGGCCACCCAGCGGACCCAGTCACAGCGGCAGGCAGTGGCCGCCCTGGAGACCAACCGGCAACTGGCCGATGTGCTGGTGCAACAGGGCTTGCAGGACCGCACGCTGCAACTCGAGCAGCGCTATGTCCGCGACCTGCAGGTCTTCCGCCTGAAAACCTGTCAGGGCGACAAATACGCGGCGCTGATCGACCTCATCGAGGCCCTGGGCGGCGGCCTCAGCCCCGCGGCGGCGAAGACATGAGCCACGCCCACCGCCCCCAGGCCCCGCGCCACCGCCGGTTGCGGCGTCTGCTCGGCGGCGTGCTGCTGCTGGCGCTGGCGGGATTCGCCGCCGCCTGGCTGGACTACCGCCGGCACTGGGTCAGCACGGACGACGCCTACGTGACCGGCCATCTGCTGACCCTGTCGGCGCGCACCGCCGGCACGGTAGTGGAAGTCCACGTCGAGAACAGCCAGTCCGTGAAGGCAGGCGACCCCCTGGTCCGGCTGGACGGCACACGCGCGCGCTTCGCCTGGGAAGAGGCCCAGGCCCAGCTGGGCGACACGGTGCGGCGGATCGCGGCGCTCTACAGCGATGTCGACAAATACCGCCACGCGATCGAGGCCCGGCAGGCAACGCTGCGGCGGCTGCAGCATGACCTGGAACGCTATCGCGGCGCCGCCGCCGAGGACGCCATCCCCCGGCAGCAGCTGCAGAACACCGAGGATCAGATCCGCGAGACCGAGGCCAGCATCCAGCAGGCCCAGGCCGAGCTGGCGGGCGTCCACGCCCTGACCGACGGCACCGAGATCGCCAGCCATCCCGCCGTTCTGAAGTCGGCCGCCAACCTGCGCAAGGCGTTTCTGGAGTACAGCCGCCGGCTCATCGTCGCGCCTGCCGACGGCTATGTCGCCAAGCGCAAGGTCCAGGTGGGCGACGAGGTGCACGAGGGCTCGCCCCTGCTGGCCATCGTCCCGCTGGAAGAGGTCTGGGTCGAGGCCAACCTCCGGGAGCGCGACCTCGGCCGCGTGCGTTCGGGCCAGCCCGCCGAGGTCAGCGTCGACATGCCGGGGCACAGCCATGTCTACCAGGGCCGGGTGGAGGGCATCCATCCGGGCACCGGCAGTCTGTTCGCGCTGCTGCCGCCGGAAAACACCTCGGGCAATTTCATCCATATCACCGAGCGGGTTCCGGTCCGCATCGCGCTGGCGCCGGAGGAACTGCGCCGGTACCCGTTGCGGCAGGGGCTGTCGACCATCACCCGCATCCGGGTCGGCGATGGCGAAAGGCCGCTGCTCGCGTCCGACGTGACCGCCCGGCATCCGGCCAACCGCACGGCGGTCTACGACCGCGAGGGACTGGAGGCCGAACGGCAGATCGACGAAATCATCCGCCGCAACGCCCGGCCGCGACCGACCTCCACGGCCAGCCGATGAATGGCCCGCGCCGGTCGCGACACCCCGCCCGGGCCGGCTGGCATCCTGCCACGCATTGGTTACACTAGCCGGCGCCCCGGATCGGGGCATGCCGAGGAGAGACTCATGTACAGCCTCATTCTGCTCGCGCACCTGCTGGCCGCCTGCATCTGGACCGGCGGCCACCTGATTCTGGCCCTGCGCATCCTGCCGGAGGCCCTGCGGCAGGGGGACGTGACGGCCATCCAGGCTTTCGAACGGCGCTACGAGCCGCTGGGGCTGCCCGCGCTGGCCATCCAGGTGGCGTCGGGTCTGTGGCTGGCCAATGCCCGCCAGCCGGACTGGGGACGCTGGCTGGATCCCGCCGACCCGGCCTCCGCGCCGATCGCCGCCAAACTGCTCCTGCTGGGGCTGACCGTGATCCTGGCCCTGCATGCCCGCCTGCGGCTGATTCCCGATCTGAGCGCCGCGCGGCTGCCTGCCCTGGCGCGGCACATCGCCGGGGTCACCGTGCTGGCGGTCCTGTTCGTGGTGGCCGGTGTCAGCCTGCGCACGGGCGGTTTCTGAGTCGCCAGCGCCAACCGACGACCCGACATGCCACCGATCCCGATTCCGCCACGTCCCAGGGTACCGCCCGTGTCCATGCAGATCCTGTTCAGCTATGCCTTCCGTCCGTTCTTCCTGCTGGTTGGCGGCTATGCCGCACTCATCGGTCTCGCCTGGTGGCTGCATCTGGAGGGCCTGCTGATCTGGAGCGGCGAGCTGCCGGCCAAGGCCCGCCATGGCCACGAGATGCTGTTCGGTTTCGCCGGCGGCGCGATCGCCGGCTTCCTGCTGACCGCGGTCGCCACCTGGACCCGGCGGCCGGCGGTGTCCGGAACGGTGCTGGTCCTGCTCGGTGCCGTCTGGCTGCTGGCGCGCCTGTCCGCCTTCCTGCCGGGTCCGGCCGGCTGGTCGCTGTGGGCGCTGGCCAGTCTGTCGTTCTGGGCCTGCCTGCTGGCGCTGATGGCGCGGGAGGTGTTCGCCTCCAGGAACACGCGCAATTACAAGGTCCTGCTGCTGCTGCTGGGCTTCCTGGCCGCCGAAACCGTCTTCTTCGCGCGTGGCCGCGAGGACTTCGGCCTGGCCGAAGCCGGCCTGCGGGCCGGGTTGTTCCTGATCCTCGGCATGATCTCGCTGGTGGGCGGCCGGATCATTCCCGCCTTCACGCAGAACTGGCTCAACCTCCGGCAGCCGGGACGGGCGCCGCAACTGCCGGCCTTCGACCGCCACGACCAGCTGTCGATAGCGGCCATGGCGGCCTTCGCCCTGGGGCATGTGCTGTGGCCGTCCGCCGCGCTCACCGGCGTGCTGGGCGTGGTGGCCGGCATGGTCCAGCTGCTGCGCGGGCTGCGCTGGCGCGGCTGGCTGACCCTGCGCGAGCCGCTGCTGTGGATACTCCACCTGGGCTTCGCCTGGGTAGCGGTGGGCTTCCTTCTGCTCGGCCTGGCGGCACTGGGGTGGCCCCGGCTGCACGATGCCGGCCTGCATGCCCTGACCTATGGCGCCATCGGCACACTGATCCTGGGCGTCGCCGCCCGCGTCGCGCTCGGCCATACCGGCCGCCCCTTGCAGGCGTCCGGTGCGGTAACCCTGGCCTTCTGGCTGCTGACGCTGGGCACGTTGCTGCGCATGCTGGCCGCCGCCGGCGGCTTCCTCATGACCGCGTCGGTCGCCTGCTGGACCGCCGCCTTCGGCCTGTTCCTGTGGCGTTACACGCCCGTGCTGCTGGCGCCGCGCGTGGATGCCCCATGACCGCCGCCCCCTGCCCCACTCCGCGCGCTGCGCCCAACCCGAGAGGACCTGTCCCATGCTGACTCCCGACATCCAGCTCGCCCTGCAGCGGGCCGAGCTGTTCCCGCTGGCGACCGCCTCGCGGTCGGGCACACCCAACGTCGTACCGGTGAAATATGTCCGCGCCGCCGGCCCCGACCGGCTGTGGATCACCGACAACTATCTCGGCAAGACGCTGGCCAACCTGCGCGAGAACCCCGAGGCCGCCCTCTATGTGTGGTCGGCCGAGCCCAAGCTTTGCGTGCAGATCAAGGGCACGGTGACGATCCACACCGAGGGCGACGACTACGAGAGCATGAAAGCGCAGGTTCGCGCCGGCAAGCCGGAACTGCCGGCGAAATCGCTGGTGGTGCTGCGCATCCGCGAGATATTCCAGTGCCTGCCCGGCGCGGAACCTGGCAAGCGCCTGTGGCCGACACCCGACGCGGCGCGGGCGGAGAGACCCGCGCCATGATCCAGCCGGTCGATCTCAAGGATTTCCTGCTCACGTTCTTCGTCTCGGCCGGCATCATCCTCAGCGGCGCCTGCTATGCGCTGTGCTATGCCTGGGGCCGCCTCCGCCGCCGCCCGGCATTCCTGCGCGGGGCTCTGCTGGCCTATGCCGCCCTAGCGATCTGCGTACTGACGCTGATGCACACCGCCCACCTCGACGGCGGCTGGTCCACGCTCGCCCTGCTGATGCTGGCCGGTTACTTCGCCGCGCCGCGCGCCATCTTCCGCCTGTGCGCCGACACCCATGCGGTCGGCCACCCGGAGCCCGCTTCCATTGCCTTCAAGGAGAAAACCCCGTGAATCCCTCGCCACTCTGGGCTTCGGAGCCCTTCTGGAAAAAAGTCGCCATCTGGGTGACTGGCGGCTCGTTCGTACTGCTGATCCTCCTGACCTTCGACTCCATGTCGAAAGTCTCGGCCGGCAGCCAGCGCGTGCCGGCCTACAGCGTCATCAATCACGAGGTCGATTACCGTTTCGACAAGGCGAAGAACCGCTACCAACCGGTCATCGGCGGCGAGGCCCCGCTGTTCGGCAAGAAGCTGACCGAGGCGGAGGCCGAACAACTGGTCGCGCTGGGCAAGAAGACCACCCAGGCCAAGAACTGCATGGGCTGCCACACGCTGCTGGGCAACGGCGCCTATTACGCGCCCGACCTGACCAAGGCCTGGCTGGACCCGGGCTGGATCGACGCAGCCAACCGCGAGACACAGATGCTGGCCTTCCTCAAGGACCCGCCCAACCATGCCCGTACCTTCGGCAGCGGCCGGCGCATGCCCAACCTGGGCATCACCGACGAGGAGGCCAAGGGCGTGGTCGCCTTCCTGAAATGGATGTCCACCATCGACACCAACGGTTTCCCCCATAACTTCAAGACTCTGACCGCACAGGAATCGCCATGAGCCAGATCGCCGCCACATTGCCTGGCAAAATCACCGACACTTTCGCCAAACTGGACAGCCCGCACCTCAATGGCGGACAGCAGCTCGCCGTCAAGTACTTTTCCGTGGCGCTGATCCTCTTCATCGCCCAACTGCTGTTCGGCCTCCTGGCCGGACTCCAGTTCATCCTGCCCGGCTTCCTGTTCGAGTGGCTGGACTTCAGCGTCAACCGCATGGTGCACATCAACGCCATGGTGGTATGGATGCTGTACGGCTTCATCGGCGCGGTCTACTGGTTCCTGGAAGAGGAGAGCGGCACCGAGATCGCCGGCCTCACGCTGGGGACTATCGCCTTCTATGTGCTCACCGGCGCAGTCACCATTGTCGTGCTGGTCTACCTGCTGGTGCAGACCGGTCCCGGCAACGACACCACGCGCTGGCTGATCAACGAAGGCCGCGAATATATCGAGGCGCCGCGCTGGGCCGACATCGGCATCGTCGCCGTGATGCTGGTGTTCTTCTACAACGTCGCCGGCACCTTCTCGAAAGGTCGCTGGTCGGGCATTTCCGGCGTGCTGACGCTGGACCTGGTGGCGCTGGCCGGCCTGTACCTGGCCGGGATGTTCTACTCGACCAACATCAGCGTCGACCAATACTGGTGGTGGTGGGTCATCCACCTGTGGGTGGAAGCGACCTGGGAAGTGCTGGTCGGCTGCATCATGGCCTGGAGCCTGATGCACCTGATCGGCGCGCGTCGCCAGATCGTGCAGACCTGGCTGTATATCGAAGTCGCGCTGATGTTCGGCTCCGGCATTCTCGGCCTCGGGCATCATTACTTCTGGATCGGCACCCCGGAATACTGGCTGACCATCGGCGGCTTCTTCTCGGCGCTGGAGCCGATCCCGCTGGTGGCGATGGTCGTGCATTCGGTCTATGACGCCGGCGTGCACAAGTTCCGCAGCACCAACCATCCGGCCCTGGCCTGGATCATCGCCCACACCTTCGGCAACTTCCTCGGCGCCGGCGTCTGGGGCTTCATGCACACCCTGCCGCAGATCAACCTCTACACCCACGGCACCCAGTGGTCCGCCTCGCACGGCCACCTGGCCTTCTTCGGCGCCTACGCCACCATCATCATCGCCTTCTTCTACCTGGCGGTGCAGAAATGGCGCGGCGATGTCTGGATGGGCGGCGGCCTGCCCGGCAACGGCTGGAAGTGGAAATGGGCCATGGGCCTGTTGAACTTCGGCGTCATCGGCATGACCGTGGCCCTGCTGATCGCGGGCTACGAGCAGTCCTTCATCGAGCGCGCGGTGGAAGGCTCCACCTGGGGCGGCTACTTCGCCGCCCAGAACCACCCCTGGTTCCAGCAGGCCATGCACTGGCGCATGCTGTTCGGCCTCATGACCTTCGCCGGCGCCGGCCTCTTGGCCTGGGACATCCTCACCATCGGCAAGGGCGAAACGCGCAAGGCGTTGGCGATCGAGGAGCATTGAGCCCTAACCCATAAAATCCCGTCTGGCGGCTTGCGCCGCTGAGTGGGTGCGCCCTCACAAAGCCCGTCGGTTAGATAGGAGCCGGCGGGCTTTCTTATTCAGCGCCAAACCGCCTACCCCTATGCGTCAACCGGTACCGCTGTCGGGGGCTGTTGGGGGCGGCGGGCCGAGTCATTTCAATCAGGCCATCCGCGAGAGCCGGGGCGAGATAGCGTTCGCGGAAGGATTTGCGGTCGCGCAAGTTCAGGGCGGCCATCAGTTCGTCCCGCGACAGCTCGCCGACCAGGGCCCGGAGGAGTTGCTCGACTTGGGGGTGACTTGAGGGGCAGCTTGGGGGGCGCCGGCTTCCAAGGCTTCGTGAATCATGTGCAGCATGAATTCGATGAAGGATGCTCGTCGGTGGTCGCCGGCCATCACGCCCACGCCGCCAAGCGCCGGACCTAGTGCTTCCTCAGCATTTCCTCGGCGTGGCGGTAGACCTGCTGGCGCTGCTGAGGCGGCAGTTTCTTGATCTTGTCGCGGTTCTTGTACAGGTATTGAAGCCTTGCCTGCTCGGGCGTGAGCGGCGTTGGCGGCGGATGAACCGGGCGCGGCGGGTAATAGCCGTAGGGGTTGTAACCGTAGTAGCCGCCCGGATAGCCATAGCGGGGCGGGTATCCGTAGCCGCCGGAATAACCGTAACCCCCGGGGTACCCGTAGCCGCCGCCGGGGTAATACCCGTTGGTGCAGGCCGACATCAGTGTCATCGCAGCCAGGACCAGCCTGCCAAATCCCGGCCATGGTCGGCGGACCCGGCTCACAGAGGCAGGCTGCGCTTGTCGAGGCCGGACATGACGACCGACAGCACCGCCACGCCGACGTAAATCGCGTAGGTCAGATGCGGGTTCACCGGCGAGGCGAGGATGCCCAGCACGTAGACCAGCGGGGCCAGCAGTCGGCGACGCCGGACCTTGCGCAGGAAATCGGGCGCCTTGTCGCCGGCCGAGAGGCCGGCCTGCCGGGTCGCGTAGCCCCAGCAGGCGTTGAGCGACAGGATGATCAGCAACATGTTGAGCCCATAGACGATTTCCGCCACGGCATAGCGGTGGTGCTCACCCAGCAGCGCGGCCGAAAAGGGCAACAGGCTGATCCAGAACAGGAACAGGATGTTCAGCCAGATGAACCGCAGGTCGGTATGGGCGACGTAGTGGGTCATCACATGCTGGGCCACCCAATAGCGTGCGGCGACGGCAAAGCTGATCGCGTAGCTGATCACCTTGGGCCAGAGCGCCAGCAAGGCGCCATGCAGTTCCCTGGCCGAGACGGCGTTCAGCACGTCGTCCTCGATCAGGTCCAGCACCAGGAGCGTCATGACAATGGCGAACACGCCATCGCTCAGCGACTGGAGTCGGCCCTTGTCGAATTTCAGGGTGGTCGCCGTCATCGCGGACTGCCGGGGTGCCCGCCTACCTGCTGCGCGGGTTCTGCGCGACAACCGGTCCGCCGATATAGCCGTCCCCATAGCCGAAATAGGGTCCATATCCGTAGGGCATGCCATACGGATGGGCGAAACCCCAGCCATCGTACAAAACGGGCACCCGGGGTTGCGGTGGATCCTGCGGTTCGCCGGGTCCGTTGGCGTTGCGCAGCAGATCGGCATCAGTGTCGGTTTCCGCCCTGGCGCCGGCATCGATGTCCTGGGCGTCCGCGCTGTCGCCGTTGTCGCTCCACCAATCCGCCCACGCCATCGGGACGGCATGGCCTGCTGCCGCGAGCCACAGAATCAAGATCAGTTGTTTCATGCACAAACCCTCATCTGGCCCCGGCGACCCCGCGCCGCCGGGCAGCCCATCCTGACCAGGGCAACGGGTCTGCCACAAGACCAGCCACGCCCCTCCGCTCAGGATCGCCATTCTACTGGCAAAAAGTCCGGCGCCAGGTTGCCTGGCGGCACATCCAGCCCGTAAGCAACATCATCTTCCTCCAGATAGAATAGAAGCCTTATAAACACTTCTATCCATGAGCATCAAGACGGCCCCTTCCCCGAGGCACAACGCCCCGCCCGTCGCCACCGACATGGCCGAGCCCGGACGACGCGGGATCCGCTCGCTGCTGCTGCCCCTGTCCGTGCTCGCAATCTCCCTGGCTGCAACCTATGGCGCCTGGCGCACCGAACAGAAGGCATCCCGCCAGGAACTCCTGCTCAATTTCGATTTGCGGGTGCGGGAAACCGTCGACCGGGTGCAGCACACGCTGTGGGCCTACGAACAGGTGCTGTACGGCACGCGGGGGCTGTTCACCAGCAGCCAGCACGTCAGCCAGGAGGAATTCGGCGCCTATTTCCGGGAGCTGACCATCAACCAGCGCTATCCGGGCATCCAGGGCATAGGCTTTGCGCCGCTCGTGCCACACGGGCAAAGAAGCCGCCACATCGCCGAGATGCGCCGGCAGGGTTGCCCGGACTATACGGTCCGGCCGGATGGCGAGCGCGAATGGTATGCCCCCATCGTCTACCTGGAATCCTTCAAGGCGCCGATCAGCTGCGCCATGGGCTTCGACATGCGCGCCGAAGCCGAGCAGCGCGCCGCCATGGAACGCGCCCGCGACAGCGATGCCGCGAGCATCACCACCCGGATTCGCCTGGTCGAGAATGGCTCCCCCGAGGATCCGGCCGGCTTCGTGCTCTATCTGCCGCTCTACCAACCCGGCCAACCGCACGATAGCCTGGAAACTCGCCGGGCCCATATCACGGGCTGGGTCTATGCCCGCATCCTCGCCCGGGATCTGATGGCCAACCTGGTCGGCCATCTGAGGACCGATCTCGACATCGCCGTTCACGATGGCGGCATCGCAAGCGCCGACAACCTGATCTACGCCAGCGGCAACCCCTCCCCTGTCCCGGCGCCAGCCATCCTGGAGAACCGCCTGACCATGACCGTCGCCGGCCGCCCCTGGACCCTGGTCCTGCGCAGCCAGCCGACGCTCGAAAGTCGACTGGCAAGGGACTATGCCAATTACATGGTCGTGACCGGCACGCTCCTCAGCCTGCTGCTGTCGCTGCTGACCTGGACGCTGCACAGCGGACGTCTGCGGGCGCTGGCACTGGCCCGGCAGATGACGCGGGAGCTGTCGGAAAGCGAGCGGCGTTTCCGGACGATGGCCGACGCGGCACCGACGCTGATCTGGCTGTCCGGCGAGGACAAGGGCTGCGACTGGTTCAACCAGACCTGGCTGAGCTTCACCGGACGCAGCCTGGCGGAGGAGTCGGGCAACGGCTGGGCGGAGGGTGTGCATCCCGAGGATTACCCGCGCTGTCTCGACATCTACACCTCGCATTTCGACCGCCGCGAACCCTTCGCAATGGAATATCGCCTGCGACGCCACGACGGGGAATACCGCTGGCTGCTCGACAACGGCGTCCCGCGGCTGGATGAAAACGGCCGATTCTGCGGCTACATCGGCTCCTGCATCGATATCACACCGCAAAAGCAGGCCGAGGCGGCGACCTTCTCGGACAAGCAGTTCATCCAGGCGACCCTGGATGGCCTGACCGCCCAGATTTGCGTGCTCGACGAGCGTGGCGGGATTGTCCTGGCCAACCAGGCCTGGAAGGATTTCCGTCTGCTACACCAGGGCGGCGCCGCACCGATCGATGAGGGTCCCGGCTATCGGGCTGCCTGCGCGGTACTCGCCGATAGCGCGCTGGACACCCCGGATGCGGACGCCATCGGGAACGCCTTGAGGGATATCCTGGCCGGCCGCCAGGATCGCTTCGAAATGGAGTATCGCTGCCGGCTGCCCGGCCAGGCACGCTGGTTCGTGGTCCGCCTGTCGAAAATGCAGCATGGTGGCCAGGTGCGCGTGATCGCTTCGCACCAGGACATCACTCGCCGCAAGGCCATGGAGGAAGCCCTGCGCCAGAGCGAGGAACGCTGGAAATTCGCCCTGGAAGGCGCCGGTGAGGGCGTCTGGGACTGGGATATCGTCGAGGACATCATCTCGTACTCTCCGTCCACGGTGGAAATCCTGGGTTGCGAAAGCATCGAGATCGGTGACAGCTACGAGGACTGGATCAGGCTCGTGCATCCGGACGATGCGGCCACCCTGCGGGACAGGCTACGTGCCTGCCTGGATGGCGAAACCGAGCGCTACGAATGCGAATACAGGATTCTGTACGCAACCGGCGACTACCGATGGATACAGTCGCGCGGCAAGGTCATCCAGCGCGACGAGGCCGGTCATCCGCTGCGCATGGTCGGCACCCGATCCGACATCACCGAGCGCAAGCAGGCCGACGAACGCGCCTATCTGCTGCTGGCGGCGCTGGAAGTCGTCGACCAGGGGGTGGTGCTGACCGACACGGATGCCCATATCCAGTGGGCCAATCCCGCGTTCGAAACCCTGACGGGCTATGCCCCGGCAGAGGCCCAGGGCCGTAAGCCATCCGACCTGATCAAGTCGGGATTGCAGGACCAGCCGTTCTATCAAACCCTGTGGGCCACCATCCTGGCGGGCGAGAACTGGCGCGGGGAAGTGATCAACCGGCGCAAGGATGGCAGCCTGTACCACGAGGATCTCAGCATCGCGCCGGTGAGAAACGTCACCGGCACCATCACCCATTTCATCGGCATCAAGCGCGACGTCACCGAGCGCAAGCGCATGGAGGCGGAATTGCGGCAGCTGGCCACCACGGATTTCCTGACCGGGATCCCCAACCGGCGCCATTTCATCGGCCGGGCGGAGAACGAGATGGCACGCCTGCAACGTTTCGGGCAGCTGCGCGTGTCCCTGCTGATGCTGGATCTGGATTACTTCAAGCGCATCAACGACAGCTTCGGCCATGCCATCGGCGACGCCGTGCTCAAGCACGTTACCCAGCTGATCCGTCAGGGTCTGCGCAAGACCGACACGCTCGGCCGCCTGGGCGGGGAGGAATTCGCCGTGCTGCTGGTCGGCGCCGACCTCCGCGCCGCCGGAGCCTACGCCAACCGCCTGCGCCGGCGCATCGCCGAAACGCCGCTGCAATGGGACGGACAGACAATTGCCGTCACCGCCAGCATCGGCGTGACCGAAATGATGCCTCACGACGCCAGCACCGACGCGGCACTGGCGCGTGCCGACGAGGCGCTCTACCGGGCCAAGACAGGTGGCCGCAATCGGGTGGAAGTCAACGAGGCACCCGGGCCGTCGCCGACAGCGCCAGCCGAGTCCCTGTCGGCCTAGCCGGGCGGAACCTGAACGCTGGCAGGGGAAGCCGGCCGGTCAATCGCCCGCTCACCGCGGGGGAACCCTCCAGGCCTTCAACAGCTCGGCAAACCGTGCTGCGGGCACCGGCCTCGAATACAGGAAACCCTGCGCCATGTCGCAGCGCAGCTGCCGCAGCATGGCGGCCGCCGCCTCGGTCTCGACGCCCTCGGCGATCAGCCGCAGACCGAGACCGTGGGCCATGTCGGCAATGGCGCGAACAATGGCGAGATCTTCCGTATCCTCGGGCAAGCGCTGGATGAAGGAACGGTCGATCTTGAGATGGTCGACGTGGAACCGGCGCAGATAGGCGAGACTGGAATAACCGGTGCCGAAATCGTCGATGGACAGGGCCACGCCCAGGGCTTTGAGGGCATGAATGGTCTCGGTCACCTGCTCATCGTCGTTGATCAGCACCGACTCGGTAAATTCCAGCTCGAGCCGCTCGGGCGGAAGTCCGGCCTGTCGCAGGGCCCGCTGCACCGTCTGCTCCAGATTGCCGCGATGAAACTGGACTGCCGAAAGGTTGACGGCCACCATCAGGCCGGGCGAGAGCTCGCGGTTCCAGTCGGCGGCATCGCGGCAGGCCTGCTGCAACACCCATTCGCCCAGCGGCACGATCAGGCCGCTGGCCTCCGCCACCGGGATAAACAGCTGCGGCGAAACCGGCGCCTCTCCCGGGGGCAGCCAGCGCAACAGGGCCTCGGCGCCGACGATATGGCCGCCGGACAGGTCGATCTGCGGCTGGTAGTGAAGCTGGAACTCGCCCCGCTCCAGCGCCCCCCGCAGCTTGTTACGAATTGTCAGCTGCTCGATGGCGCCGGCATCCATGCTGTCGGCGAAAAACCGGTAGGTGTTGCGCCCGGCTTTCTTGGCCCTGAGCATGGCCGAGTCGACATGCTTGACCAGGGCAATGAAATCCCGGCCATCGTCGGGCAACAGGGCGATACCGAGGGAGGCCGACAGGTCGACCTCGTTCCCGTCAATAGGGTAGATGCCGTTGACACGCTCCAGCAGCGACTCCGCGATGGCGGCCAGACCTTTGCGGTCCACGGCCGACTGGATCAGGAGCATGAATTCGTCACCATCATGCCGGGCGACGATATCCGGTGGCTTCAGGCTGCTCCTGAGACGCTGGGCCACGGCCTGCAGCACCTGATCGCCGCCGAGATGGCCGAGGAAATCGTTGACCGACTTGAACTCGTCGAGGTTAAGCAGCATCAGGGCCAGCCCCCCCGACTCCCGCTCGGCGATGGCCTTCGCCTTGTCGAAGCACTCGCGGAACAGCACCCGGTTGGGCAGTTCGGTCAGCTGGTCATGGTAGGCCAGGAACTGGATGCGGGCCTCGTCCCGCTTGCGATGCGTGATGTCGGAACTGATGCCGATGTAGTGGGTAATGTCGCCGGCCTCGTTATAGACGGCGGTGATGCTCAGCCACTCGGGATAGATCTCGCCGTTGCGACGCCGGTTCAGCATCTCGCCCTGCCACTGCCCGGTCGCCGCGACCGAGCGCCACAGTTCCTGGTAGAAATCCTGGTTCTGCCGCCCCGAACGCCGCACCCGCGGGGTGCGGCCTATCACCTCGTCCGGCGCGTAACCGGTGATCTCGGTGAAACTGCGATTGACGGACAGGATCCGCTGCCGGGCGTCGGTGATGATGATGGCTTCGGCGCTGTTCTCGAACACCTTGGCCGACAGCAGCAGCTGCTGCTGGTTTTCCAGCAGGTGCCGGGTACGTTCCTCGACCCGCCGCTCCAGGTCGTCGACCAACTGGCTCAGCTGCCGGTTGGCCTCCGCCAGCTTCCCGGCGTTGTCGCGATTCTCGAGGATGGTGGCCAGCATGTGGCCGATGTTGATGAGAAAGGAACGGTAGTGGGCATAGGCGGCCGGATTGTCGATGCGCAGCTGCAACACGCCGAAGCAGGCCCGTGGCGTCTGCATGGGGATCGACTCGATCAGCGCCCCCTCCGGGGCGGCAGGGGCGGCTGCCCCCTCGCCGCCGGCCATCACCAGCCGCATGCCGGCAACACCGGGCACCTCCCGCAGCGACTGTTCGAGAAATTCCGCCATCCCCTCCCGGCTGGGCAGGATATCCAGGCATTGCAGGGCAACCAGCAAGCGGCCCAGCACCTCGCTGCGCGGGTGCTTGCCGCTGTCGCGGTTCATGCGTGGAGATGCCGTCCGGCGAGAAAGACCTCGGGCTCGATGTAGTAGGGATTGCGGACTACCTGGCCGTGCACGATCATCATCGGATGCACGCTGAGGATGCCGTAGAGAGTGGCACCGTCGAACAGGCGGGCGTCGTACTGGCAGATGATGGTACTCGGCACCTCGCGCACCAGGAGATTGATCCGCGCCTCGTATTCGACCAGATCCTCGGAACCGGGATAGCCCTTGAGGGCCCACGACATTTCCCCGGTCAGACGGGAACCCGCATAGCCATCGCGTTGGCTGCGGTGATAGCAGCCGGCCAGGGTATCGATCATCCGCTGGACCTTGAAACAGCCGTCCGGGCAATAGACCTTGCCGGCATCCTCGAACACGTATTGCTGCCCCTCGAGTTCGTCCGGCAGCTCAGCGCCGAGCTCGCGCATCACCTGCTTGAGTTCCTCCGGTGGCAGCGTATCGACGAAATAGCTGACCTGCTCGTGGTCGGCGAGACCGGTCCGGGTGAACTGTGCCAGCACCCGGCGCCGCTCGTCATCGTCATTGAAGATGAAGCACATGTGGGTGTTGGCCGGATACGGCGTCGCGTCGAAACCCAGGTTCACCATCCGTGCGGAGTCGTGCATTGCCTTACCTCAGCTTGTGTTCCTTGCAGGTACCTGAGCCAGCCCGGCATGCCTCATCATCCATGCGCATAAGCGGCTATTCGATAGTTAATCGCCAGAGACGGCACGCCGTCAAGAGGCGATGGCCCCGCCCCCGCCAGACCCGCTGTCTCACGCACCGCAGCACTTCTTGTATTTCTGGCCGCTGTTGCAAGGACAGGGGGCATTTTTCAATGGCCTGCCCTGATGGGCGATCTTGCCGTGAAAGGGGAACGTCGCATCCAGGTAGAACCAGCGGCCATCGTGGCGGGTGAAGCGGCTGACCTCGTGAAACAGATAGGTATCCTCGCCCAGTTCGTAACGGGCCTTGAATTCCACCACGCCGCGCTCGTCCTGTTCGCCGCCACCGAGGGTAGCCACGATCTCGAGACTCGACCAGACACGCTGATCCCGGTCGAAATTCAGCTGCCTGGGCCGCTTGACCGGATCCCAGGTCTGCCGGACATAGTCCGCGTCGCGCCGCTGGAAGGCGCAGAAACGCGAGCGCATCAGTGTCTCCGCGGTCGGCGGGATGGCCTCGCCGGCCAGATAGGGACCGCAGCATTGGTCGAAGGGCCGGCCGGAGTAACAGGGGCAGGAATTCGGTGACGCCATGGGGCAATCGATCGTCGGCGCAGAAAAAGGGCGCATGGTATCACCCTCTGCCGGCAACACCGGACCTGACCCGGGCGCGCGCCCCACCCGATCTGCACGCCGAGCACCGCGCCGATAGCCGGTCGAGCCCGGGTCGCCAGGTTCAGTACCGGCGGGTCCCCGCGGGCTCCAGATAGCCGCCGAGGGCGATCGCCAGTTCTTCCGTCAGCGGGCTGACCGGGCCGCAGGCAATCAGCACCAGCCGACCGTGGCCATCGGTGGCCACTCGGGGTGGCAGCGTCACTGGCGGGTACAGCCGGCCGGCCACGCCATGCACCGCCACCGGTTCGAGCCGGTCGGGCAGATGGGCCACCCCCTTTACCCGTACCAGATCGGGATGGCGGGCCAGCAGGCTTTCCAGGGCCTCCTGCAAGCGCGGCCAGGGAACGGCCCGGAGGTACAGAGATACGCTGCGAAAGCCATGGTCGGGCGGTTCGATGCCACTCGGCACCCGGCGGTAGGCGATCGCCCGCGGCAGGACGGCGGGGTCAAGGTCACCCTGTACCGCATGCAACCTTGCGGCCGCCGGAGCCAGCTCGGCCAGCCGGGCATCCACGCGGGTGATCGTCGCGGCATCGGCCAAATCGGTCTGGGTCAGCACTACGGTATCGGCCCAGACCACCTGGGCCTGGGCTTCCGGAAAGCGGGCGAACTGTTGCTCCGCCGAGGGCGCCGCCACCGTGGCAACGACGCCATCGAGCCGGCAGCGGGCGGCCAGCCAGCGCTCCCGCAGCAGGGTGTCCAAGACCGGCTCGGGGCTGGCGATACCGCTGGTTTCGATGATGACGCGGGCAAATTCCGGCGCACCGGGCTTACCCCAGATCAGGCGTATGTTCTTCAGCACTGGCGCCAACGCCCCTCGCACCTGACAACACAGGCAACCGCCGGAAAGCGTCATCAGGGGCAGCCCTTCCTGCTCGATCAGTTGCTGGTCCACCGGCGCCGCGCCAAACTCGTTGATCAGCACAGCCGCGCGCGGCCCCTGCCGCAGCAGCCGGTTGAGCAAGGTGGTCTTGCCGCTGCCGAGAAAACCCGTGAGCACCAGGACGGGTAGGCGCTCGGGATTCTTCAGGTTACCCGAGGATGAAATCACGTCATGGCTCATGTCCAGCCCCGCTGGGTGGGTCGAGGCATCGCTTCCGGGCGATTGCCTCGCATGGTGTTACAGAAGCAATTGGATTGACCGGCATGACGAGCGAGCGGGTCGGGTTTGCTCGACCATTCGTAACAGGGCGCCACCATCGCCGCCGAGGCACGGTTCCTTGAGGCGCTGAATATGCCCCGATGTTTCCTCCCCCCTTGTGCCAGAAGCAGCACAAGGATCGTGAGCCGTCGTCAGACACGCCCGCTGGCCAGGGTTTCGGTCAAGACGGCCCGCGCCATCCCGGTGCCGCATTGATGAATGACGGCAGACGGCAGACTGCCGACACCTCCGAAGATTAGTGCTCTCACTAAATGTCGAGTGCTCAACAGAAGACGGGATACAGAGGTGCACGCTGGCGCCGGTGTGACAGCCACACCGGCGGCCAGGGCGTATCGGCCGGCTTCGGCGGAAGCGGCGGGGCCCATCCTCAGCTGTGGGCGATCGGCCAGGCTGGGAAGGCATCCGGATAGCGCCGCCAGGCGTCGGGGCCCGCGGCAAGTTCCAGGTCGGTCAGGAGGCAACCATCCAGTTCGGCACGGAGCCGGGCCTCGTCCACGTTCTGACCGATGAACACCAGTTCCTGCCGCCGGTCGCCATAGGGTTCGGCCCAGTCTTGCAGGACCTCGGCGCGGATCGCGGCATCCTCCGGCCAGTGCTCGCGGGGCACCGCCGCCAGCCAGCGGCCGGCCGCTGCGTGGTGCATGATGCCGCCGGCCTGCGACCAGGTACCGGCGTGGTCATGCCGCGAGGCCAGCCAGAAGAAGCCCTTGGAACGCAGCAGGGCGCCGTTGTCCCACTCACCCTCGTACAGGAAGCGGTGGAACCGCTCGGGATGGAAAGGACGCCGCGCCCGGTAGGCAAAACTGGCGATGCCGTATTCCTCGGTCTCCGGAGTATGCTCGCCGCGAAACACCTTGAGCCAGCCGGGAGCGTGTTCAGCCTGGGCGAAATCGAAGCGACTGGTGTTCAGTACCCGCTCCAGCGGCACCTGGCCCATCACCATGGGCAGGATGTCGGTGTCGGGGTTCAGCTGGTGGAGGATGGCGACAAGATTGCACAGTTCCTCGCCGCTAACCAGGTCCGCCTTGCTGATCAGGATGACGTTGGCGAATTCCACCTGATCGACCAGCAGGCCGGCGATGTTGCGCTCGTCGTTCTCATTCACGCTCTGCCCGGCATCCCGCAGGTCTTGCGCCCCCGGGTAATCCCTCAGGAAGTTGACCGCATCCACCACCGTGACCAGGGTGTCCAGCCGCGCCAGGTCGAGGAGACTCACGCCGTCTTCATCGCGGAAGGTGAAGGTCTCGGCGATCGGCAGGGGCTCGGCGATGCCGGTGGATTCGATCACCAGGTAATCGAACCGGCCTTCCCGCGCCAGCCGGCCGACCTCGACCAAGAGATCCTCCCGCAGGGTGCAGCAGATGCAGCCGTCGCTCATCTCCACCAGCGTCTCCTCGGCCCGGTTGAGCTGGACTTCGTTGCGGACCAAGGCCGCATCGATGTTGACCTCGCTCATGTCGTTGACGATTACCGCAACCCTGAGGCCGGAACGGTTGGCGAGGATATGATTGAGCAGGGTGGTCTTGCCGGCGCCGAGAAAGCCGGACAGGACGGTGACCGGCAGGCGTGATTCGGCAGGCAGGGGCTGGAGTGGGGGCATGGCGCTGCTCAATAGCTGATCTGGAAGCCGAGCTGCACGCCGCGACCCGGTTCGGGGGCGAAGTTCTTGAGATAGGAAGTCGAGTTGCGGATGTCCTGATCCAGAAGGTTGTTGCCCTTCAGGTAGAACAGCAGCTGGCTGTCGGCAAAGGACTTGGCCTCATAGGTCACGCCAACGTTCATCAGTACCCAGCCCGGGGTATCGGTCTCGTTGTCGCCCGGGTATTCCTGTGGCTCGCCGCGGGTCACGCGGAAGTAGGTCGACCACTTGTCGCGGGCATAATCCAGCTGGGCACCGAAACGCAGCGGCGGCATGCGCGGGACATTGCCGTTGCCGGCGTTGACCAGCTGGCCACGCGTGTAGTCGCCGAACAGGGTCAGGTCGAGCAGGCCGTAGCCGTTCTCCATCAGCGGGAACATGACGTTGGCCTCGAACCCCTTGAATACGGCGTTGGCCTGCTCGATCTGCAGGATCGGCAGTTCGCCGCCATGATCATGCCCGGCATCGCCCTCCCCCGAACCATGGACGCCCGCCTCGTGCCCGTAGACCTCGCCGGTGTACTGGGCGTAGATGTAATCGTTGACCCAGTTGTTGAACAGGTTGAGTTCCGCATTCATCCAGTCCTGCTTGAAGGTGTAGCCCAGCTCCAGGTTGAAGGAGGTCTCCATGCCGAGATCGGGATTGCCGATCTCGAAGGCGCGGGTGGCGTGGTGCACGCCGTTGACATAGAGCTCCTGCGCCTGCGGTCCACGCTGGGACTCGGTGAAGGCCAGGCTCAGGTTGTTGGCGGAATCGACCTTCCACAGCCCCGACACGGACCCGCTGACCGGCAGGAAGCTGCGCGCCACATAGCCGCTGGACGCTTCGGGCGTGACGCTCTGCGGTTCGATGCGGAAACCGAAATCGTAGGTCAGCGGGTCGGTTTCCAGGGTTTCCACGGCGAACACGCCATAGTTGGCGATCTCGGTCCTGGGAAGCGTCGCCTCCTCGCCGATCGCCTGGGTCACGCCATTGACGGACTGAAAGCCCCACTGGCCCTTGAAGGGACCCAATGGCTTGTGATTAAGCTCGACGCGGCCCTCGTAGGAATCACTGGTCCAGGTGGTGCCGACCTCGCCGCCTTCGTATTCGATGTGCTTGTAATCGGTGTAGCCGAACTTGACCTTGAGCTTGTCGGCAAATTCGAACGGCTTGTCGATGCCGCCACGAAAATCGTACTTGGTCTGCCAGAGATTGATGCGGATGTTGGGCTCATCCGGCACGCCCACGGGCGGGATGCCGTAATTGTTCTCCAGATAGTTGATGGCGACGCCGGCATAACCGGGATCGCCGACCCAGGAAGCGCCGACGGTGCCGCCCTTGGCGCGGGCGTTGGTGTTGGCCACGTAACCCTCGCTGTTCTGCAGGTAAGGCTCCTCCGCCAAGGCGGGATCGTAGGCGCGGGCCGCGTTCTCGTCGATCGCCTGGCCACCGATGATCTCGTTGCCGCTGTTGCGGTAGAAGCCGTCCAGGTGATAGGCGAATTCGGTTTCGCCGCCTTCGAGCTTCAACGAACTGGAGGTTTCGTCCAGTGCCGAGTTGTAGATCTGGTTGAAGGCCCCCCCCAGGGGCTTCTCGGCTTTCTTGTCCGGCACCCGGTTGTCGATGACATTGACGACGCCGCCGATGGCCCCGCTGCCATAGAGCAAGGTTGAGGGGCCGCGCAGGATCTCGATGCGCTCCGCCTGCGAGGGCTCGATACTGTTGGCATGGTCGGGGCTGATGTTGGAGACGTCGTTGTTGCCAATGCCGTTTTCCATGATCCGCACGCGCGGCCCCGTCAGGCCGCGGATCACCGGCTGGCCGACGCCCGGACCGAAGGACTGGTTGCTGATGCCGGGCTGCTGGCTCAGGGTCGCACCAATGGTCGGCCCCATCTGCTGACGGAGTTCGGCATCCTGGACCACCGTCACCGGCCGCGCCAGGCTGCCGATGGTGCGCTCCAGCGGCTCGCTTTCGACGACCACCTCCTCAAGCTGGTGGACCTCGCCGGTTCCACTCGCGGGCTTGTCGGCTTTCCTGGTCTTGTCGGCAGCGTCGCCGTCGGTAGCGTCGCCGGAGGTGGACTCGGTCGATTCCGGCAGCGCATCGGTGCTCACCGGTGCGGCCACGTCCGCGCCGGCCAGGGTGGAAAAACTCAACAGACAGAGGCAAGGGATGAGTTTGCGCATGCGTGGACAGGAGGATGGGAGGCATCGCTTAGTGATGTTACAGTATCACACAAAGAACCCGCTCCCTTCCAGCCCCCCGCGCGTGGGCCGGGGCCGCGCCGCCTGCGAACGGGGAAAACCCGCCTTTATGCTAGGATAGCCGCATGAAAGACCTGAGGTTCATGGCATGTTGCTGAGATTTTTCCTGGCATTCTGGCTGCTCGCACTGATGCCGCTGGCGGCGCGATCGGACGACGCGACAGAGGCCAAGAAGACCGTCGACCGGCTGAACGGCGCCCTCGTCGAGGCCATGAAGGGCGGCACCAAGATGGGGTACAACGGCCGCTACAAGAAGCTGGAACCGGTCATCCGGGAAACCTTCGAGTTCGAGGCGGTTTCCCAGATTGCCCTGGGAGCGCACTGGAAAAAGCTCCAGGACGACCAGAAGCTGGCTTTCATGAACAAGCTGCGGGATCTGAGCATCGCCACCTACGCGGCGCAGTTCAAGGAATACGGCGGTGAATCGTTCCAGTTCGACTCCAGCCAGGACATCAAGAACGGCCGGCTGCTGCTGCGCTACAACCTGGTTGCGCCAAACGAAAAACCGATCAAGTTCGAATACTTCGTCGGCCAGTTCAACGGCCAGTGGCACATCATCAACATCGTGGTGGACGGCATCAGCGATCTCGCGCTGAAGAAGGCGCAGTACACCAGCGTCATCGACCGCGAAGGTTTCGACGCCCTGCTCAACAAGCTGGGGCAGAAAATTTCCGATTACGCCAAAAACAATGCCTGACACAGCCGTGCCCAGCCCATGAAAAAAGCGCCGTCAGGGCGCTTTTTTCATGGGCGTCGATGGCTACCGGTCACGCCTTGGGCTGCACGGTGAAATTCACGGACACGGCGGCTGCGCAGGGTGCAATTCTCGGGCAATGACGCTCTCCAGGCGGAATTCACACGGCTAAAGCAACATCCATCCGGCAGCTCTCTTAGCGTTGCCTGTGAGGAGCCTAAATTGGCCACATATAAAAACCATCTTGAACCTGCGGCGCCAAGGAAGCGCTGAACACATCCGCAGGCAATGCAATTGCATTGACCAAAGCAAGGCGATTGCATTGCCCCGCAAGGCGTTCACTCTGTTGACTGGAAAACACCATGCCCGCCACCCTCGAAGTCGAATCCACATTGACCGACCGCTACCAGACGACGGTGCCGGAAACCGTGCATCGCGCCCTTCGGCTCGGCAAACGCAACAAAATCCACTACACCATCCGCCCCAACGGCGAGGTGGTACTGACTCGCGTCGAACCTTCCGAGGGCGACGACCCGGTGCTTGGACGGTTCCTGGGCTTCCTCGCCCGCGATATCGCCAGCCACCCCGAACGCTTGCAGGCCATGGATGCTGACTTTGTCCAACGGCTCCAGTCGCTGATCGGCGGCGTCGAAGCCGATCTCGATGCCACCCTCTCGGCAGATGATGAATGAGCCCGGGCAAGCCCCCACCCCTCTGGTCATTCGCGGCTGGACGGTCTTCGCTCACCCGTTGTTCCTCGCGCAGATCGGGGCGCTGGCACGGCAGGTCGAGATATCAAGGCAAAAGGATCCGGTCGGGTACGTGAGGAAAAACGCCAGCAAGCAGCTGGCGGCCATCACGAAACTGGCCTTCGATATCATCCCGCAAGATCCGACCCGACCGGAGTACCGCCAAGGCGGCACCCTTGGTAACGATCACAAACACTGGTTCCGGGCGAAGTTTCTCCGACAGTACCGGCTTTTTTTCGCTACCACGGGCCAGGCAAGGTGATCGTGTTCGCTTGGGTCAACGACGAGGACACCAAGTGCGCCTATGAGAACAACAACGACGCCTACCGAGTGTTCCGCCGGATGACTGGAACCAGTTGATGGCCGAGGCCCGGCCTGAGGGACAACGGCTGCGATGGTTCGCTGCGGCCATCAATCCACAAGACTTGCTCCACCTCACATAAGGCGATGCCTCGGCCCTTGCTCAGGCAGAGCGCCAACGGCAGGCCATCAGGCGAGCGGCGGGCGCCGCTTTGACACCGGGCGGGCATTCGGTCCGACACCCAAGCGCCTCATGCGCCGTGCGCTTCCCGCCAGGCGTTCAGTCTCGCAGACAAAACCGCTCGATCAGCCGGGTGCACAGGTCGATTGCCGGCGGGATGTGCGCCAGGGGCAGATACTCGTCCGGTTGATGTGCCTGCTCGATGTAACCCGGACCCATGACGATGGTGTCCAGCCCCAACTCACCGAGGAAGGGCGCCTCGGTGCCGAAAGCGACCGCGCCGGCGGGGTGACTGCTGAGGGCCTCGCAGGTACGGGTCAATTCGGCATCGGCCGGATTCTCGAAGGGCGGGACACCGGCGAACAGCGGCCGGACCTCCAGGCGCAGCCCCGGAAAGGCAGCCAAGGTGGCGGCGAGGCGGGTTTCGAGGGTCTCGCGCAGCGCCGGCAGTGACATGCCCGGCAGGGGCCGGATGTCGATCAGCAGCTCGCAGGCACCGCAGATGCGGTTGGGATTGTCGCCCCCGTGAATGGCGCCCAGGTTGAGGGTGGGATGATCGACCGCGAAGGCGGGGTTGCGATGCCGCTCGCGCAATTCCCGCTGCCAGGCCAGCAGCTCGCCCATGACGGCATGCATGCCGACTAGGGCGTTGGCCCCCAGCGACGGGTCGCTGGAATGGCCGGCGCGACCCAGCACCCGGATCGACTCCATCATCACGCCCTTGTGCAGGCGGATGGGCTTCAGGCCGGTCGGCTCGCCGATGACGGCCTGGCGGCCCAGGCGCCGGTTCCGGGTCAGCAACTGGCGGGCGCCGGACATCGAGCTCTCCTCGTCTGCCGTACCCAGCAGCACCAGCGGACGTTGCAGGTCCCGTGCCTCGAATGCGGACGCAGCCCACAGCGCCAGGGCCAGGAACGACTTCATGTCCGCGCTGCCGAGGCCGTAAATCCGCCCATCGCGCTCGGTGGCCGTGAACGGGTCGCTGGCCCACAGCTCCGGGTTGCAGGGCACGGTGTCGGTGTGGCCGGACAACACCAATCCGCCGGGGATATCGGCGGATGACGAAGCGCCCAGCGTTGCGATCAGATTGGCCTTGCCCGGGCTGACCGGATCGATCTCCACCCGAAAGCCCAGACCTTCGGCCCATTCCGCCAACCGGTGGATGACGCCCAGATTGCCCTGGTCGTGGCGCGGGTCGGCGCTGCTGACCGAGGGTTCACCGATCAGCGCGGCGATCATCCCGGGGATGGGCGGCAGGCACCGGGCCATGGCCGGATGCCTCAGAAATCGCCGAGGTGCTTGTCGGTCACCGCGCCCTCAGAGGCCGAGGCCGCCAGCCTGGCGAACTTGGCCAGCACGCCGCGGGTGTAGCGCGGCGCCGGGCGCTGCCAGGCGGCGAGGCGCCGGGCGATTTCCGCCTCGTCGACATGCAGGGTGATGGCGGCCTGCTCGGCGTCGATGGTGATGCCGTCGCCATCCTGGACGATCGCCAGCGGTCCGCCGGTGTAGGCTTCCGGCGTAATGTGGCCGACCACGAAGCCGTGCGTGCCACCGGAGAAACGCCCGTCGGTGATGAGGGCGACATCCTTGGCCAGGCCCTTGCCCATGACGGCGGACGTCGGCGACAGCATCTCGCGCATGCCGGGGCCACCCTTGGGGCCTTCGTAGCGGATGACGATGACATCGCCCTTCACCACCGTACCGTCGAGAATGGCCTTCAGCGCCAGCTCCTCGCAGTCGAACACCCGCGCCTGACCGGTGAAGCTCAGGCCTTCCTTGCCGGTGATCTTGGCCACGGCGCCCTGCGGCGCCAGGTTGCCGTAGAGGATGACCAGATGGCTGTCCTTCTTGATCGGCCTGTCCAGCGGCCGGATCATGTCCTGCCCCTCGGGGTAGGCGGGTGCATCGGCCAGGTTCTCGGCCAGGGTCTTGCCGGTCACGGTCAGGCAGTCGCCGTGCAGCAGGCCCGCGTCCAGCAGGGTCTTCATCAAGGGCTGGATGCCGCCGATCTCGACCAGCTCGGCCATGGCGTACTGGCCGCTGGGCTTGAGGTCGGCCAGCATCGGCACGCGCTGGCCGATGCGGGTGAAATCATCCAGCGACAGATCCACACCGCAGGCATCGGCCATGGCCAGCAGATGCAGCACTGCGTTGGTGGAGCCGCCGAGGGCAATGACCACCGTGATGGCGTTCTCGAACGCCTTGCGGGTCATGATATCCAGGGGGCGGATACCCAATTCCAGAAGCTTCACCACCTGCGCGCCGGCACGCTCGCAGTCGCACTGCTTGTCAGTGGAGATGGCCGCCTGCGCCGAACTGCCCGGCAGGCTCATGCCCAAGGCCTCGATGGCCGAAGCCATGGTGTTGGCGGTGTACATGCCGCCGCAGGAGCCCGGGCCCGGAATGGCCTTGGCCTCGATGGCCTTGAGTTCGGCGTCGTCGATGCGATCGTTGGCGCGGGCGCCCACGGCCTCGAACACCGAGACGATGTCCAGCTTCTTCTCGCCGTGGCAGCCGGTCAGGATGGTGCCACCGTAGACGAAGATCGCCGGGCGGTTGAGGCGGGCGATGCCGATCATGCAGCCGGGCATGTTCTTGTCGCAGCCGCCGATGGCGACCAGGCCGTCGAAGCCCTGGCAACCGACCACCGTCTCGATGGAATCGGCGATCACCTCGCGCGACACCAGCGAGTATTTCATGCCCTCGGTGCCCATCGAAATGCCGTCGGAAATCGTGATGGTGCCGAATACCACGGCCTTGCCACCGTTCCCGTCCACCCCGCGCGCGGCGTCGTCGGCCAGCTTGTTGATGTGCATGTTGCAGGGCGTCACCATGCTCCAGGTGGAGGCGATGCCGATCTGGGGCTTCTGGAAATCGGCGTCGGTGAAGCCCACGGCGTGCAGCATGGCGCGGCTGGGCGCGCGCTCCATGCCGTCGACGACCTGGGAGGAGAAGTGGCGGGTCTTGTCTTCGTGATTGCTCATAGGGCCAGGGCCATCCGGGTGGTTGCAGGTAAGGTGAACGGGAAAGGGTTGCGCGGGTGGGTCAGAAGGAACTCCAGTGGCTGCGCCGGCGGAAGCTCAGGCGCGGCAGCAGCAGGCCGATCAGGATGCCGGCAAGCAGCACGGCGGCACCGACCAGGAACCAGGCCTGTTTCTGGTCCTCGTTGAGGGCATGCTTGTCGCGCTGCGCGGTTTCCAGCTCGCGGCGCAGGGAAATCACGCTCTGTTGCAGCTGGTCGCGCTCGGCCTGGATGCGCAGGATATCCGCCGAAGCCTGGCGCACGGCAATCAGCTCGGTCTGCAGGCGGCCGATTTCCGCCTGTAGCTGCTGGGGCGTCTGCGTCGTCTCCGCCGCCTCGGGCAGCGCCGCGGCCGACGGCGGTGCGACGGCCGGCGCCTCGCGGGTCAGCGCCCGGGAAGGCAGCCAGCCGATTTCGCCGCCCGGCAGTTGCACGCGGGAATAGCCCAGCCTGGCGTTCTGCCTGAGGATCTTGAGAGGCGAGCCGGGCTCAAGCGTGGCGAGCGTCTTGTCCTTCCGGGACAAGCCGCTCCTGAGTTCCACCGACGCACCCGGGGCGATGTAGGCGGTCGCCGTCTCGGCTGCCTGAAGTGGGAACAGCCCCAGGCTCAGCAACAGGAACATGATCGTGCGGAAAATCGCCATGGGGTATCGAAGCTACCGAAATGCGTGATTCATTCCCTGCTCCCCGGCACCGGGTGTTTTCCGTGGCGGCATCGAGGCCATGCGGTCCCTGGCGGTCGAGCGGGCGAGTCCGGCTATGTTAACGCAAGCCCGCCGGGCGCCCAACGCGTGCAGACCGCCAGTTGCGGACATGCTCGATGCATACCGTCCCCGAATGCTAAATTAGTGCACCGATCATCCCTCCCTTTCCGCCATCCTTCCCTGCTGCCTTCCCACATGAAAATTCTGGTGACCGGCACCGCCGGCTTCATTGGTTCCGCGCTCGCGCACGTCCTGCTGGCCCGCGGCGACGAGGTCGTCGGCGTCGACAACGTCAACGATTACTACGAAGTCAGCCTGAAGGAGGCGCGGCTGGCGCGCCTGACCCCACAGCCGGGCTTCACCGAGGCGCGCATCGCCCTGGAGGACCGCGACGCCCTGTTCGCCCTGTTCGCCCACCACCGGCCGCAGCGGGTGGTGAACCTGGCGGCCCAGGCAGGCGTGCGTTACTCGCTGACCCATCCGCATGCCTACATCGACGCCAACCTGGTCGGCTTCTGCAACATTCTCGAAGCCTGCCGTCAGCAGGCGGTGGAGCACCTGGTCTACGCTTCGTCCAGTTCGGTCTATGGCGCCAACACGGCGATGCCGTTCTCGGTGCACCACAACGTGGACCACCCGGTCAGCCTCTATGCCGCCACCAAGAAAGCCAACGAGCTCATGGCGCATACCTACAGCCACCTGTTCGGACTGCCGACCACCGGCCTGCGCTTCTTCACCGTCTACGGTCCCTGGGGACGGCCGGACATGGCGCTGTTCCTGTTCACCCGGGCCATCCTCGAAGGCCGGCCCATCGATGTCTTCAATCACGGCCGCATGCAACGCGATTTCACCTATATCGACGACATCGTCGAAGGCGTCGTGCGCACGCTGGACCATGTCGCCACGCCGAATGCCGGCTGGGACGGCCAGCATCCCGACCCCGGCACCAGCCGGGCGCCCTACCGGCTCTACAACATCGGCAACCATGAACCGGTGGCGTTGATGCGCTTCATCGAGGTCCTGGAACACTGTCTGGGCAAGCAGGCCGAAAAAAACTTCCTGCCGATGCAGGCCGGCGACGTGCCGGCCACCTACGCCGATGTCGACGATCTGATGCGCGACGTCGGCTATGCGCCGAAAACGCCGATCGAGACCGGCATCGCGCGCTTCGTGGACTGGTATCGCGACTACTATGGCCATGCCTGAGCCTGGCCTGACCCGGCCGGTCTGCTACGACGCCCTGCCGCGGGCCAGCGTGCCGCTGCTGGGCTTCGCCGCCCACAGCGGCACCGGCAAGACCACGCTGCTGAAGCAACTGATCCCGCTGCTGAAGCTGGCCGGGCTGCGGGTCGGCCTGATCAAGCACGCACATCACACCTTCGAGATCGATCATCCCGGCAAGGACAGCCACGAACTGCGCCTGGCCGGCGCCAGCCCGGTCATGCTGAGCGGCGCGCACCGGCGCGCCATCATCACCGAGCACGCCCGACCGCTGGATCCCCGGCTCAACGAGGAGCTGCGCCACCTGGACCCGTCGGCGGTCGACATCCTGCTGGTGGAGGGCTTCAAGCACGAGGCCTTTCCCAAGATCGAACTGCGCCGCACCGCCCTCGACCAGCCCCCGCTGTATCGGGAGGACGCCCATGTCATTGCCCTGGCGACCGACGTCCCGCCCACCCCCCTGCCCGACTTGCCCTGTCTCGACCTCAACCAGCCCGCCAGCCTGGCCGATTTCATCGTCCGGATATTCCTGCCCGCCGCCCGCCATGCCCTCGATCTGCGATAGACCGGCCGGCCTTCTCAGCCTGGCGGAAGCCGTCCAGCGCCTGCAGGCCGCCGTGACACCGGTGGCGGAAGTGGAAACCGTGCCGGTTTCCGGCGCGCTGGGCCGCGTCCTCGCCACCGACCTGCCCTCGCCGCTGGACCTGCCGCCGTTCACCCAGTCGGCCATGGACGGCTATGCCGTCCGCGCCGCCGAGGCACGCCCCGATGCGCGTCTCGCGATCGCCGGCACCGCCTGGGCGGGACGTCCCCATGAGACTGCTGTCGGACCGGGGCAGTGCGTGCGAATCTTCACCGGCGCCCCCTTGCCGGAGGGGCTGGATGCGGTGGTGGTACAGGAAGAGGCCCAACGCGCGGAGGAATTCGTCACCCTGCATCCGCGCCAGCCCGCACGGCCCGGCGACAACGTCCGCCAGCGTGGCGAGGAACTGCGCACCGGCGACCCCCTGCTGCCGGCCGGCCGCTGCCTGCAGGCGGCGGACCTGGGCCTGCTGGCGATGGCGGGCTGCCAGCAGGTGGCCGTCCGTCGCCGATTGCGTGTGGCCTATCTTGCCACCGGCGACGAGCTGGTCCTGCCGGGCGAACCCCCGCTGCCCGGCAGCCTCTACGAAAGCAACCGGCCGGTACTGGCGGCGCTGCTGACCGAGCTGGGCATGGCAGCCGTCGATCTGGGCGTGGTGCGGGACGACCGCGAAGCCCTGCGCCAGGCCCTGCGGGAAGGTGCCCGCCGCGCCGATGTCCTGCTGACCACGGGTGGCGCCTCGGTCGGCGAGGCTGACCATGTCGTCGAACTGCTGCGCGAGGAGGGCGAGGTCGATTTCTGGAAGGTCGCCATCAAGCCCGGCAAGCCATTCGTCTGCGGCCGGCTGGGAACCACGCCGGTATTCGGCCTGCCCGGCAATCCGGTCTCGATGATGGTCACGTTCCTGCAGCTGGCGCGACCGGCGCTGCTGCGCATGGCGGGCCGCATCGCCACCGCCGCCCCGCGCTGGCGGGCCGTCTGCCGACAGCCCGTGCGCAAGCCGGCCGGCCGGCTGGAATTCCTGCGCGGCTGGCTGGACTGGCAGGCCGATCCGGTCAGCGTCACGCCCTTCAGGGCTCAGGGCAGCCACCGGCTGACCTCCATGAGCCGGGCCAACTGTTTCATCGTCCTGCCGGCGGCCAGCACCGGCGTCGCCGCCGGCGAGCTGGTGGAGGTCGAGCCGTTCGGCATCGCGCCGGCGTGGACGGCCAGCGCCGACGCATCGTCCTGAGGATTCGCCCATGTCATCCCCGGCATCTTCGCCCGCGGGCGGCCTTCTGCTGTACTGCCGTCGCGGCTTCGAGAAGGAATGCGCCGCCGAAATCCTCGCGCAGACGAGCGCGCTGGGCAGCCCGGGCTATGTCCGGGCCACCCCGGACGGCGGCCTCGTGGAGTGGCTGTCCGTATCGGCCGAGCGGAACCTGGCGGAC
Organism: Methyloparacoccus sp. NF-16; assembly: GCF_056880625.1. Lineage (NCBI taxonomy): Bacteria > Pseudomonadati > Pseudomonadota > Gammaproteobacteria > Methylococcales > Methylococcaceae > Methyloparacoccus > Methyloparacoccus sp. NF-16. The sequence continues at coordinate 2,526,621 of NZ_CP174130.1, forward strand.
CGGCTGCGCTTCGACGATCTGATCTTCGCCCGGCAGCTGCTGTGGGTGCTGGGGCGTTGCGAGGAGCTGTCGCCGGCGGACCGGCTGTCACCCCTGCTGGCCCTGATCCGGCAGACCGGCAGACGGTTCTCCGAGCTGCTCCTGGAAACCGCCGACACCAACGAGGCCAAGTCGCTGGCGATCCTGCTGCGCAAGTTCGCCGTGCCGCTGCGACAGGCGCTGCAACGGGAAGGCTGGCTCGGGCATCCCGGCCAGCCGCGCCTGCATGTCTGCTTCCGCAGCGGCACGGCGGCCATCGTCGCCCTGAGCCAGCCCGGCAATGCCTCGCCCTGGCCACTGGGCATACCGCGGCTGAAATTTCCCCGCGGCGCGCCCAGTCGCTCGACCCTGAAACTGGACGAGGCCTTCCGGGTGTTCGTGCGCCATCCCGAGCGGGATCTCGGCCCCGGCCTGACAGCCGTGGATCTCGGGGCCGCGCCGGGTGGCTGGACCTGGCAGCTGGTGCACCGCCACATCCGCACCGTGGCGGTGGACAACGGCGCACTCGACCCCGCCCTGCTCGACTCGGGCATCGTCGAACACCTGCGGGTCGACGGCTTCCGTTACCGGCCACCGAAACCGGTCGACTGGCTGGTCTGCGACATGGTCGAGCAGCCGACCCGCATCGCCGCCCTGGTGGCGGACTGGCTGGCCAACGGGCATTGCCGGCAGGCCATCTTCAACCTCAAGCTGCCGATGAAGAAGCGTTACGAAACCGTTCTCGACAGCCGGGGTCTGATCGAGGCGCGACTGGCCGCGACCGGCCTGCCCTGCCGGTTGCGCTTCAAGCAGCTCTATCATGACCGGGCGGAAATCACCGGCCATGCCGACATCCGCGGCCCCTTGCCGTAAGACCGGTTTCACGGTTTTTTCCGGCACTTGGACTATAATCGCGGACGATTCAAATCACGCACTTACCCCATCTCCGGCCCAGGACCCAGCATGACGACAGTCTCCGACGTCGAGAGCGATCTCGGTCATCACCATATTTCCAAGCAGTACGATCACGAACTGCTCGCCATCCGCAACCGCGTGCTGAGTCTGGGCGGACTGGTCGAAGCCCAGGTGGAACAGGCGGTCAACGCCCTTCTGGAAAGTGATGTCGAGCTGGCCGAGCGGGTCATCAAGGACGACTACAAGGTCAACTCGATGGAAGTTGCCATCGACGAGGAGTGCACGCAGATCCTGGCCCTGCGGCAACCCGCCGCGCGCGACCTGCGGCTGGTGGTGGCGGTCATCAAGACCATCACCGATCTGGAACGCATCGGTGACGAGGCCAAGCGCATCGCCCGCATCGCCGTCGAGCTGGCCGATCATTTCGCCAAGCGCAACCAGCTGACCGACCTGCAGCAGATTGCCCAGCACGCCCGCACCATGCTGCGCGAGGCGCTGGATGCCTTTGCCCGCATCGATGTCGACGAGTCCCTGCGGGTCGTGCAGGAAGACCCGCAGGTCGACCTCGAATACGAGAGCATCATGCGCCAGCAGATCACCTTCATGATGGAGGACGCGCGCTCCATCCCCGTGGCGCTCAACATCATGTGGGCGGCCCGGGCGCTGGAACGCATCGGCGACCGTGCCTGCAACATCTGCGAATACGTCATCTACTACGCCATGGGCAAGAACATCCGCCACATCAGCATCGATGAAGTCGAGCGCGACCTGCGGTCAGGCTGACCCCATGTCCCGCCACACCGCCCCATGATGCCTTCCGCCCCTTGCCGCGCGGCCCCCACTGGGCCGGCACCGACCGCTCCCTGCCTATGACCCGCGCCAGCCTCGCCGCCCTGCTGCTCCTCCTGACGCTGCACGCCCCGGCGTCGCCGGCCGCGGATTCCTTCACCATCCAGGACATCCGCATCGAGGGTCTGCAGCGCGTGTCGCCGGGCACGGTCTTCAACTACCTGCCGGTCAAGGTCGGCGACGAGTTCGACCAGCGGCAGTCGGCCGAGAGCATCAAGGCGCTGTTCAAGACCGGCTTTTTCAAGGACGTGCGGCTGGAACAGGACGGCGATACCCTGGTGGTGATCGTCGAGGAGCGCCCGTCCATCGCCAGCGTCACCATCGAGGGCAACAAGGACATCAGTACCGACGACCTCAAGAAGGCGCTCAAGGGCATCGGCCTGACCGAGGGCAAGGTGTTCGACCGGGCCGTGCTCGACAAGGTGGAGCAGGAACTGCGCCGGCAGTACTACGCGCGCGGCAAGTACGGCGTGAAGGTGGAATCCAGCGTGACCGACCAGGCGCGCAACCGCGTGGCGGTCGACATCAATATCTCCGAGGGCAAGGTCGCCACCATCCAGCAGATCAACATCGTCGGCAACAACGCCTTCACCGACGAGCAGTTGCTGGAGGAGTTCGAGCTCAGCACCGGCAACCTGCTGTCCTTCTATACCAAGGACGACCAGTATTCGAAACAGAAGCTGTCGGCCGATCTCGAACGGCTGCGCTCCTTCTACCTGGACCGTGGCTACATCAATTCGCAGATCGAGTCGACCCAGGTGGCCATGACGCCGGACAAGAAGGAGATGTACCTGACCGTCAATCTCAAGGAGGGTGACGTCTACAAGGTCAGCGATGTGAAGGTGACCGGCAAGCTGATCGTGCGGCCGGAGGAAATCACGCCCCTGGTGAAGATCGGCCCGGGCGACACCTTCTCCCGCCGGCTGGCGACGGAAACCCAGAAGGCCATCTCCGACCGCCTCGGCGACGAGGGCTACATCTTCGCCAACGTCAACATGGTTCCGGAAATCAACGAGACCGGCAAGACGGTGGCCATGACCTTCTTTGTCGATCCCGGCAAGCAGGTGTACATCCGCCGCATCAACTTCCGTGGCAACACGCGCACCCGCGACGAGGTGCTGCGCCGGGAGATGCGGCAGATGGAAGCGGCCTGGGCCTCCAGCACCAAGATCGAACGCTCCAAGGTGCGCCTGGAGCGGCTCGGCTACTTCCAGGAAGTCAACGTCGAAACACCCGCCGTGCCCGGCACCTCGGACCAGATCGACGTCAACTACAACGTGGTCGAGAAATCCTCGGGCAACATCATGGCGGGTGTCGGCTACTCGCAGCAGCAGGGCATCATCTTCAATGCCAACGTGACCCAGGACAACGTCTTCGGCACGGGCAAGCGAGTGGCCTTCAACTTCAACAACAGCCGCATCAACACCATCTACCAGGTCAGCTATTTCAACCCCTACGTGACCCTGGACGGGGTCAGCGGCGGTTTCGATGCCGCCTACCGGAAGACCGACGCCTACGTCATCAACCTCGCCAACTACACCACCGACACCGGTCAGCTCGGCGGCAATCTCGGCATCCCGCTGGGCGAATTCGACAGCATCCGCTTCAACGCCGACTACAACTACACCAACGTCAAGGGCAGCTATCGCTCCTCGCAGGAAATCATCGACTACATCCAGTATTACGCCTGCAAGGACGAGCCGCTGAACAACTGCGCGGCCAGCAAGTACGGTTTCAACTACATCCCGCTGGCGGTGGGATACGTCCACGATACCCTCAACCGGGCCATGTTCCCCACCGACGGCGGTGCGCAGCGTCTGTCCTTCCTCGGCACCCCCCCGGTCTTCGGCACCGACAGCGTCAACTTCTTCAAGGCCGCCTACAAGGCACAGTACTACTTCCCGCTGGCCGAGGACCTGACCCTGATGCTGATGGGCGAGGTCGCCTATGGTGACGGCTACAACGACACCCCCTACCTGCCGTTCTGGGAAAATTATTTTGCCGGCGGCCCGCAGGTCATGCGCGGCTTTTATCCGAGCTCGCTGGGTCCGCGCACCATCCCGAACGCGCTCGGCCAGGGCGGCAACCTGTCGCTGGGCGGTTCCAGCAAGATCGTCAGCTCGATCGAACTGCTGACGCCGGTGCCATTCATATCCGACAGCAAGAACATGCGGCTCGGCGCCTTCTTCGATATCGGCAACGTCTACTGCGACGCCTTCAAGGTCGCCTCGCCGAGCGGCATCACCCAGGGCGCCGGCAGCACCCCCTGTTTCGCCGAGCAGGAGGGCGACTTCCTCCGCTACTCGCCGGGTCTGCTGGCGCGCTGGCTGTCACCCTTCGGGGCGCTGGGCGTCAGTATCGCCCGGCCGCTGAACACCGTCCGCGGCGACCGCACACAGCTGTTCCAGTTCTCGTTCGGGCAGGCGTTCTAGCATCGCGACGCGGTCCTGCGGACCGTGCCCGGGCATCCCCGGAACGCCTGCGCCGGACTGGCCGGGCCGTCTCGCCGGCCCAGTCAAGTGCGCCGGAAGGCCTTCGCCTGGCGGAGGCACTGTCCGAGCCGGCATGCCCTCGACCTGCCCGGCACATCCCCGCAACCCGCGCGCGTAGCCTGACCGACGCGAAGAAATGGCGTGGCGCTGGCCGGATGGGCCCCGGTGGCCAAGGCTTCGCAAGCGGGATACTCTATTTGCTTTCACACTTCGACGAGGATCAAGACCATGAAAAGGATTACCCTGGCATTCGGCTGCGTCGCCCTTCTGGGCGCTCCCGTGGCGATGGCGGAAACCGCTGCCATCCCCAAGACCAAGGCCGGGCTGGAAACTTGTCTTCAGGCCGCCCTGGCGAAAATGAACGGCGATGTCGTCAAGGTGGAATTCAAGCATGAGGGCAAGATTCCGACCTATGAGATCGAAATCGCCGGCAAGGACAAGACCATGGAGTACGAGTGCAACGCCAATACCGGCAAGATCACCGAGGAGGAACAGGAAGTCGATGCCATCGACCATGCCCTATTCAAGGCCAAGGCCAAGATCAGCCTGGAAGAGGCCAAGACCATCGCGCTGAAGGCCCACCCCGGCGAGATTGTCGAGATGGAATTCGAGATCGAGTCGAACGGCAACGCGTCCTATGAGTTCGACATCCGGCAGGCGGATGGCAAGGAAGTCAAGATGGAAATCGACGCCGCGACCGGCGCCGTCGTCGAGGACGACCAGCGCGAGATATACCAGATCGGCAAGGAATAAGGTCTCGTCCCCCGCCGCCGTGGCCAGGGATGGCCACATCCCCCTTTCCCTCTCCATGGGTGCCCGCCCCGCGCGGCTGCGGCATCCCCCCGACGGATCAGTCCGTCGCCGGAATCGGTTCAGCCTTGCCCGGCAACGCCCGCATACAGCCCCTGTGTTCCGATCTGCCGCACCACGGCATCCGGCGTCAGGTAGCGCGGGCTGCGGCCTGACTGGCACAGTTCACGTATCTGGCTGGCGGAAATGGCCAGCGGCGTGACCGCGAGATCGTACATGCAACCCGCTGGCCGCCCACGCAGCTGGCCGGCATCGGGTACCCGGCGAGCCGCATACTCCATCGCGAGCACCGCCTCCGGCTCGGGCAGGAAGCCGGGGCGCCGCATGATCGCAAGGTGGGCCAGATCGAGAATCTCGCGCCAGCGGTGCCAATGGTGAAACCCCAGAAACGCATCCAGCCCGAGGATCAACACCAGCGACGCCTGCCCCACCTCGCCGCGCAGGGTGGCCAAGGTGTCGACCATGTAGGAGGGGCCCGGTCTTTCCAGCTCGCGCTGGTCGATGCGAAAGCAGGCCGGCGCATCGGCCAGAGCGGCTTCCAGCATGGCCAGCCGCTGCTGCGGGGTGGCGCCGGGCATCTGCCGGTGCGGTGGAATCCGGCAGGGTACGAAGCGCAACTCGCTGAGGCCGAGGATCTCGGCGACCTCCAGCGCGGTGCGCAGATGGCCGTAATGGACGGGATCGAAGGTGCCGCCGTAGACGCCGATCACGCGTCCCCTCATCCCGGCCGGCGCCGATGCGGCAAGGCTCAGCCGCGCACCTGTCCGTCGCCGAGCACGATGAATTTCTGGGTCGTCAGTCCCTCCAGCCCGACCGGGCCGCGGACATGCAGCTTGTCGGTGGAGATGCCGATTTCCGCCCCCAGGCCGTATTCGTAGCCATCGGCGAAACGGGTCGAGGCGTTCACCATCACGGAACTGGAGTCCACCTCGCGCAGGAAGCGCCGCGCCCGCCCGTAATCCTCGGTAACGATCGACTCGGTATGCCGCGAGCTGTGGCGGTGAATGTGCTCCATGGCCTCGTCGATGTCGGCCACCACGCGAATCGCCAGAATCGGCGCGAGGTACTCGGTATCCCAGTCTTCCCCGGTGGCGGGGATGGCCTCCGGCACCAGCGCGCAGGTTTTCGCGCAACCGCGCAGCTCGACCCTCTTTTCCAGCAGCTGCCGGGCCAGCTCGGGCAACACGATCGGCGCGATGCGCTGGGCCACCAGCAGGGTCTCCATGGCATTGCAGACGCCATAGCGCTGGGTCTTGGCATTGAGGGCAATCCGCTGCGCCTTCTCCAGATCGCAATGATCGTCGATATAGACATGGCAGATACCGTCGAGGTGCTTGATGACGGGTATGCGCGACTCGGCCATGATGCGCTCGATCAGGCCCTTGCCGCCGCGCGGCACGATCACGTCGATGCAGTCATCCAGCCGCAGCAGTTCGCCTACGGCGGCCCGCTCGGTCGTCCCGACCAGCTGCACGGCATCGGCGGGCAGTTCCGCGACGGCGAGCCCCTCGCGGATGCAGGCGGCGATGGCCCGGTTGGAATGGATCGACTCGGAGCCGCCACGCAGGATGCAGGCATTGCCGGACTTGAGGCACAGGGCGGCGGCGTCGGCGGTCACGTTCGGCCGCGACTCATAGATGATGCCGATGACTCCCAGGGGCACCCGCATGCGACCGACCTGAATGCCCGAGGGCCGATACGTCAGGCCGGTGATTTCCCCTACCGGGTCCGGCAGCGCGGCCACCTGGCGGACGCCATCGGCCATCGCCCGGATGCGCTCCTCGTTGAGCGACAGGCGTTCCAGCATCGCCGCCTCCAGCCCGCGCGCCCTGCCCGCATCCAGATCCTTGCGGTTCTCGTCGATCAGGCGCGGGACAGCGGACAGCAGCGCCTCGGCGATCGCTGTCAGGGCACGGTTCTTGGCGGCGGTTTCGGCGCGGCCGATGGCGCGCGAAGCCGCCCGGGCGTTGTCGCCGAGTCGGCGCATCTGGCTGGCTAGGGATTCGGACATGGTCGTCAGTGACAGGTGGTGGTCGAAAAAGCGGGATGGCCGACCGCGCCGGGGTGGCTGAGCAGTTCGCAGAGCTGCAACAGGGCGTCCCAGTCCTCGCCAAGCTCGGCGCCCTTCATGATGCGGTCGGCACGGGCGGCCAGCACCAGGGCCGTGCGGATCGTCGGCAGTTCCAGCCGCTGCAGAGCCTGGCTCAGGGCCGCCTTGCGGCTGTCCCACAGCCGGTGCTGGCTGAACACAGTCTCGGCCGGGATGCCGCGCAGCAGCTCGGATTTCAGCTGGTTGAGCAGGCGCAATTCGCGTGTCAGCGCCCACAGCACCACCGGCGCGGCAACGCCCTCGCCCTTGAGCCCCGCGAGGATACGCGCAGCCTTGCCGAGCCGTCCGCGCAACACCTGGTCGGCCAGGTCGAAGACATCGTAACGGGCGCTGTCCGCCACCGATTGCAGGATCTGCTCGTCACTGAGCTGACCGCTGCCATGCAGGATGTGCAGCTTCTCGATCTCCTGCGCGGCGGCCAGCAGGTTGCCCTCGACGCGGGCAGCCAGCAACCTGAGGCCGGACTGGTCGGCCAGCAGACCGCGCGCGTTGAGCCGGCGGTCGAGCCAGCGCAGCAGCTTGTCGCCCTCCAGCGGCCAGACCTGGACCACCACGCCGCGGCGCTCCAGCGCCTGGAACCAGCGGGCTTTCTGGTCGCTGGCGGAGAGCCGCGGCAGGCTGAGCAGCAAGATGGCATCGTCCGGCGGCTGCTCGGCGAAGTGCAGCAGGGCCTCGGCGCCGGGCCTGTCGGGCTTGCCGGCCAGCCGCACATCGAGAATCCGCGGTTCGCCAAACAGGGCGTAGGCATCGCAGGCGGCGCGAAACTGTCCCCACTCGAAGCCGGCCTCGGCGGAAAACACCTCGCGCCCGAGGAACCCCCTGAGCCTGCCAGCCCGGCGCACGGCATCCGCCGCCTCCATCAGCTGCAGGGGCTCGTCGCCGCTGAGCACGTAGGCCGGCCCCAGTTCCCGCCTGAGCTGGCCGTCGAGCTGATCCGGGTAGACCTTCACGCGGGCTGGGGCGGCGCCTCACGCAGCCCGAAGACGACCTGCCGCAGCAGGGTCTGGGCGGCTTCCTTTTCCATTTCCTCACGCATCTGGCGTTCCTCCAGCCCCTGCCCCAGGGGCGAACCCTGGGTGTTGAAGTACTCGCGGCGGACCTCGATCTCCTTCTCGGGGATGAGGACATCGCCCTTGGCGTTCTGTACCTCGAAGATCACCAGGAGGCGCAGGTCGAACATGTTGGCCCGGCCCGCGGCACTGAGCGTGATGGGCCGGCGGATGTGCCGCACGCGGACCAGGTTGACGATGGCCCGCGCGTCGCCGGGCTTGGCCGCCATGGTGCCGCCCGCCGCGGCCAGGGATTGCGCGAAATTGGCATAGACGGGATTGGAACGGTTGATTCCGGTCAGGAAGAAGGTCTTTTCCTGGGGCGTCCCGGGCAGATCGCCGCGCAGATGGAAACCGCAGCCGGCCAGCAGCAGCGCGGCCGCCAGTGTCAGGACCCTGCCCCTGCCATGCAGCCGCATGTTCAAACCACGATATTGACCAGCTTGCGCGGCACCACGATCACCTTTTTTGCCAGCTGGCCATCCATGAAGCGCTGCACGTTCGCATCCGCCAGCGCGGTCTCCCGGATGGCGGCCTGGTCGGCGGCGACCGGCACGGTGATCTTGCCGCGCAGCTTGCCGTTGACCTGCACCACCATCTCGATGGCGTCCTGTACCCGCGCGGTCTCGTCGACAGAGGGCCAGGCGGCGGTGGCCACCAGCCCCTCGTGACCGAGCGCCCGCCACAGCCGCTCGCAGATGTGCGGCACGATCGGGGACAGCATCAGGGTCACCAGCTCGAAGGCCTCCTGCCGCACGGCCCGGCCCTGGGCGCTGGCATCGTCGAACTTCGCCAGGGCGTTGAGCAGTTCCATGTTGGCGGCGATGGCCGTGTTGAAGGTGAAGCGCCGGCCCATGTCGTCGGTCACCTTGCGCAGGGTCTCGTGAACCTGCCGACGAATCGACTTCTGCGCGTCATTCAGCGCCGCCGTATCGAGCGCGGGTGCGGGTCCGTCATTCACATGGTTCGCTACCTGCTTCCACAGCCGTTTGAGAAAGCGGAAGCCGCCCTCCACACCGGAATCCGACCATTCCAGGGACTGCTCGGGCGGCGCGGCGAACATGGTGAACAGGCGCACGGTATCGGCGCCGTAGCGGCTGACCAGGTGCTCCGGGTCGACGCCGTTATTCTTGGACTTGGACATCTTTTCAATGCCGCCGACCTTGACCGGCTGGTTGTCTGCCTTGAGTGTCGCGCCGGTGATGCGGCCCTTGCCGTCGGTGCTGACATCCACCTCCGTTGGGCCGACGTAGACCTTCTTGCCGTGCTCCTCGCGGTAGAAGGTAGGGGCGACGACCATGCCCTGGGTCAGCAGCTTCGCGAAGGGTTCGTCGCACCGGACCAGACCGACGTCGCGCAGCAGCTTGTGATAGAAGCGCGCATAGAGGAGATGCAGGATGGCGTGCTCGATGCCGCCGATGTACTGGTCGACCGGCAGCCAGTAGTGGGCGCGCTCGTCCAGCATCGCCTGGTCGTTGTCGGCGCCGGTGTAGCGAGCGAAGTACCAGGACGATTCCATGAAGGTATCGAAGGTATCGGTTTCGCGCCGCGCTGACTTGCCGCAGCACGGGCAATCCACGTGGACAAAGCTGTCGAGCCTGGCCAGCGGCGAGCCGATGCCGGTGATGTCGACGTCCTTGGGCAACATGACCGGTAGTTGCTCGTCCGGAACAGGGACCGTGCCGCAGTCATCACAATAGATGACCGGCACCGGGCAGCCCCAGTAGCGCTGGCGCGAGACGCCCCAGTCGCGCAGGCGGAAGTGGGTCTGCTTTTCGCCCAGTCCCTGGGCCGCCAGATCGGCGGCGATGGCGTCCACGGCTTCGGCGTGGCCAAGCCCGTCGTACTTGCCGGAATTGACACAGACAACAAGTTCCTTGTCTGCATACCAGTCCCGCCAAGAGTCGGAAGTAAATTGCTTGGCATTCAATTTTTGTAGGTTGATCTCCATCAATTCTTTGTCGATGGCAGTGACATCTAGATTGCTTGCTAGTGCTTGTTCGATAGCTACAACTTCGTCACGTTCAATAACTTGCTTAATCGGCAGGCCATATTGGTGGGCGAAGTGGAAATCCCGTTCGTCGTGCGCCGGCACCGCCATCACCGCGCCCTCGCCATAGCTCATCAGGACGTAGTTGCCCACCCACACGGGGATGGCCTTGCCGGTCAGCGGATGGGTCACCGTGATGCCGGTGTTCATGCCCTTCTTTTCCAGGGTGGCCAGATCGGCCTCGGCGGTGCCGCTCTGTTCGCATTCGCGGATGAAGGCCTGTAGCGCCGGGTTGTCGCGGGCGGCACGGGTGGCCAGCGGGTGTTCCGGGGCCACGGCACAGAAGGTGACACCCATGATGGTGTCGGCGCGCGTGGTGTAAACCCAGAGCCGGCCTTCCTGGCCGTCCAGCGTGTAGGGGAAGGCGAAGCGCACCCCATGGCTTTTGCCGATCCAGTTGGCTTGCATCGTGCGGACTTGCTCCGGCCAGCCCTCCAGGTGATCCAGCTCGGCCAGCAATTCGTCGGCATAGGCCGTGATCTTCATGAACCATTGCGCGATGTCCTTGCGCACCACTGGCGTGTCGCACCGCCAGCAGCAGCCCTCGATGACCTGCTCGTTGGCCAGCACCGTATTGTCATGCGGGCACCAATTGACCGGCGAGGTCTTCTTGTAGACCAGGCCTTTTTCCAGCAGGCGCAGGAAGAACCACTGTTCCCAGCGGTAGTACTCGGGCGAGCAGGTGGCGACCTCGCGCTGCCAGTCATAGCCGAAGCCCAGTTCCTTGAGCTGGCGCTTCATGTAGGCGATGTTGTCGTAGGTCCATTCCGCCGGGTGCACGCCCTTGCTCATGGCCGCGTTCTCCGCCGGCAGGCCGAAGGCGTCCCAACCCATGGGCTGCAGGACATTCTTGCCTTGCATGCGCTGGTAGCGCGACATGACGTCGCCGATGGTGTAGTTGCGCACATGGCCCATGTGCAGCCGGCCGCTCGGATAGGGGAACATCGACAGGCAGTAGAATTTTTCCCGGGCCGGATCCTCGACGGCCCGGAACACGCCCGCCGCCTCCCACTGGCGCTGGATGTCGGGCTCGATGGCGGCAGGCTGGTAGAGATCGTCCATACGCAGTGGCGGCATTGTGCAGTCAGACTAAACGGGCAAGGATACTCGAGGCGGCCCGGCACCGGCAATTTCCCGGCGGGCCGGCCACCGGACAGCATCACCCCGGGTACCGGGACCCCGCCAACCTGCGGTGGCCGATCGCGTATAATCCACAGATATTTTCCGCCAATTCAGCCGCCATGAGCACCGATTCGAAACCCTGGGCCGGCCGCTTCACCGAAGCGACCGATGCGTTCGTCGAAGCCTTCACCGCTTCGGTCTCGTTCGACAAACGCCTCGCCCGGCACGATATCGAGGGCTCCAAGGCGCATGCGCGGATGCTGGCCGCCATTGGCGTGCTGACGGACGACGAATGCAGCCTCATCAGCCAGGGTCTGGACGCCATTGCCGCCGAGATCGAACGCGGCGCCTTCGAGTGGTCGGTGCAGCTCGAGGACGTCCACATGAACATCGAGGCCCGCCTGACCCAGCGCATCGGCGAGGTGGGCAAGAAGCTGCATACCGGGCGCTCGCGCAACGACCAGGTCGCCACCGACATCCGCCTGTACCTGCGCGACGAAGTCGACACGATCGGACACCTGATCCGGCGCCTGCAGGATGCGCTGCTGGACCTGGCGGAAGCCGAGGCCGACACCATCATGCCCGGCTTCACCCATCTCCAGGTGGCGCAGCCGGTCAGCTTCGGCCATCACCTGCTGGCCTGGTTCGAGATGCTGGAGAGGGACCACGAGCGTCTCGGCGATTGCCGCAAGCGCATCAATGTCATGCCCCTGGGCGCGGCGGCGCTGGCCGGCACCACCTTCCCGCTGGATCGCGCGCTGACCGCGCGGCTGCTCGGCTTCGACCGTCCCGCCGCCAACTCCCTGGACGCCGTCAGCGACCGCGATTTCGCCATCGAATTCACAGCCTGCGCCAGCCTGATCATGATGCACCTGTCGCGTTTCGCGGAGGAGCTGATTCTCTGGACCTCGGCGCAGTTCGGTTTCGTCGACCTGCCCGACGCCTTCTGCACCGGTTCCTCGATCATGCCGCAGAAGAAGAATCCCGATGTGCCCGAACTGGTACGCGGCAAGTCGGGGCGCGTGTTCGGCCACCTGGTCGGCCTGCTGACGCTGATGAAGGGCCAGCCGCTGGCCTACAACAAGGACAACCAGGAGGACAAGGAACCGCTGTTCGACACCGTGGACACGGTGCGCGACTGCCTGCGCGCCTTCGCCGACATGGTGCCCCACCTGCAACCGCGGCGCGAGGCAATGCGCCGCGCCGCCTTGCAGGGCTATGCCACCGCCACGGATCTGGCCGACTACCTGGTGCGGAAGGGCATGCCCTTCCGCGATGCCCACGAGGTTGTCGGCAAGGCCGTGCGACTGGGCGTCGACACCGGGCGCGACCTGTCCGAGCTGGGCCTGGAGGAACTGCGCCGGCTGTCGCCGGACATCGGGGCGGATGTATTTGCCGTGCTGACCCTGGAGGGTTCGCTGCAGGCGCGCAACCACCTGGGCGGCACCGCGCCAGATCAGGTCCGGCGCGCCATCGCCGCGGCCCGCGCCCGCCGGCAACAGGCCTGAGTGCCGTGATCACCGACGACCGTGTCACCACCCTGGTCGACCTGCTGCGTCACGGCGAATCCGTCGGTGGCGCCCGCTACCGGGGCCAGACCGACGATCCCCTGAGCCACGCCGGCTGGCAGGAAATGCTCCGCGCGGTTGGCCGTGAGCGGCCCTGGAATGTCATCGTCAGCTCGCCGCTCAGCCGTTGCCTGGCCTTCGCCGAGGCCATGAGCGAGGAAGCCGGCATCCCGCTGGAAACCGACGACCGCCTCAAGGAGATCGGCTTCGGCGCCTGGCAGGGAAAAACCAGCGAGGAAATCACCCGCTATGATCCCGGCGTGGTGCAGCGCTTCTATCGCGATCCCACGACCTACCGGCCGGACGGGGCCGAGGGGCTGGCCGAATTCCGCAACCGGGTCGCCGGCGCCTGCCGCGACATCCTCAACCGGCACGCCGGCAAGCATTTGCTGATCGTCTGCCACGCCGGCATCATTCGCATGGTCATGGCCCAGGTGCTCGGCATTCCGCTGGCCAACCTGTTCCGCATCAAGGTCGGCACCGCCTGTGTCACGCGCGTGGAATACGCCGAGCAGGGCGAGGAGTTCCTCGGTCAACTGATCTTTCATGCCGGATCGCTGAAATCCTGAGCCCGCCATCGCACCGTCGCCGAGACTTGCGAGCCATCCCACCCCTGCGGCCAGCTAGGCCGGGGCGCCCAACCACCAACCTGCAGGCTTTCCCTTGAATACCGCGCCCACCCAGAACATGCCCCGGCCCGCGGGAGCCGGTCGCGTGCCCGATCGTTTCCTGTCCCTTGCCGCGTTGCTGTTCGGCGCCTGGATGACCTTTCATCATCTGGGCGATTTTCCGCTGCTGTCGCCGGACGAGGGCCGCAATGCCGAGGTGGCGCGGGAAATGCTGGAGAGCGGCAGCTGGCTGGTACCGACCTACGACGGCGCCACCTACCTCGACAAGCCGGCCTTCTTCTTCCGGACCGTCGCCCTGTCCCTCGGCGCCTTCGGCACCACGGAATTCGCCGCCCGCCTGCCGTCGGCGCTGTTTGCCTTCGGTCTGCTGGTGATGCTGTGGGGCTTCTGCCGGCAGGTCTACGACCGGCTGACGGCGGCCATCGCCGTGGTCGTCGTCGCCAGTACGCCGCTGTTCATGGCCTTCGCGCGCATCGTCATCTTCGACATGACGCTGGCCTTTTGCGTCTGCGCCGCCATCCTCTCGGCGTTCCTAGCGGAAACCCGGGAAGACCCCGCCGGCCGGCGGCGCTGGTACCTGACGGCAACGGCGATGGCCGGGCTGGGCACCCTGGTCAAGGGGCCGGTCGGATTCCTGGTGCCACTGCTGGTGATGACCGCCTACCACGGGACATCCGGCAACTGGCGCGCCATCCGCCGCTTCTTCGCGCCGGTCCATGTCGGCCTGTTCCTGGCGGTGGTGCTGCCCTGGTTTGCCGGTCTCTCCCTGGCATGCCCGGACTTCCCGTATTACGGGATCATGAAGGAGTCGATCGCCCGCTTCACCACCACGGAATTCCGGCGGACCCAGCCGTTCTACTACTATGGCCTGATCATCGCCGGCGGCTTCTTCGCCTGGAGCATGCTGCTGCCGGCATCCCTGCCCATGGCCTGGCGCGAACGGCGGCAGCTCGACGCCGCGGACCGCCTGTTCGTCATCTGGGCCCTGGTTGTCGTGGTGTTCTTCTCGCTGTCACAGTCCAAGCTGCCGGGTTACATCCTTACCGGTGTCATTGCCCTGGGTGTCCTGGTCGCCCGCGTGCTCGGCGAGGCCCTGACAGGCAACGAAGCGGCGCGGCGCCTGGTACGCAATGCCTGCGCCGGACTGGCGCTGGCTGCCCTGCTGCTGAGCGCGCCGGCGCTGCTGCTGGCATACGCCCCGACCTCATGGCCAGCGACGCTGACCCCCAAGCCGGAGTTCCTGCAACACTTCGGCGATCTGCTGCCTGGCCTTGCCATTTCGCTGATCACCGTCGCCCTGCTGGCAGGGGTCGCCTGGGCACGGGACCATGTCCGCCTGGCGATGCTGGCCTTCCTGGCCACCCCGCTCTGGCTGATCACCCTGCAATTCGACTGGATCCCGCGCCATGCCGGCATCAAGTCGGCCCGCGAAATTGCCGCCAACCTGCCACGACAGCTGCCGGCCGACACCGAATTTGCCTGCCTGGGCTGCATGCCGCACGGCCTGCCCTTCTATCTCGGCAAGCCGATCACCGTATTCACCGAGGATGGCCACGAGCTGACCAGCAATTACGTGCTGTTCTCGCTGGCCTCCGGCAAACCCTGGCCGGAGCGCCTGATACCCAGCCGGCAGCTGGCGGCATATCTCGCCTCGCGCGCCCATCCCGTCTATCTCCTGACGCGCGCGCACCGCCGCAACGAACTGGAAACCCTGGCCAGGCCACACGGGGCGCGGCTGGAGCATTACCGCAACGACTACATCGGCACCCTGCTGCCGGCAACGGAGCGCTGACATGTGCGGCATCTGCGGACAGGCAAGCCTGGCGGAAGCGGAACTCGGCGGGACGGCGGTCGGCACGATGCTGGACCGGCTGGTCCATCGCGGCCCGGACGGGCACTGGATCAAGCACGACACGAGCGCGACATTCGGCATGGCGCGGTTGACGATCCGCGGTCTGACCAGCGGCGAACAGCCCATGGTCGACCCCGCCACCGGCGTCATGGTGGTCTGCAACGGCGAGATCGACAACCACGGGGAACTGCGCGCCTGGCTGGCCGGGCGCGGCCGGCCGGTGCCGGAGGATACCGATGTCGCCGTCCTGCCGGGTCTCTACCTGGAACTCGGCGCGGCGTTCGTCGACCGCCTGGTCGGTGCCTTCGCCCTGGCCGTGTGGGATCCGCGCGAGCGCAGGCTCCTGCTGGCGCGCGACCGGGCGGGCGAGCGGCCCCTGTTCTATGCCGTGGATGGCGACACCGTGACCTTCGCCTCGCAGCTGGCGGCCATGGCGGCAAGACAGGCTGAGCCACCTGCCCTGGATGCCCCGGCCCTGCACCGCTACCTGCAACTTGGCTATTTCGCGGCCCCCGACAGCCCGCTGGCCGGTGTCATCAAGGTAGGCCCAGCCGAGTGCGTGACCCTGACCGCCCACGGCATTGAAACCCGCCGTTACTGGCGCTGGCCCAAGCCGAGTCCCCCTCGCCCGGATGCCTCGATCGAGGCCTTTGACGGCCTGTTCCGGCAGGCGGTACGGCGACAGAGCGAGGTGGACGTACCGGTCGGACTGTTCCTCAGCGGCGGCGTCGATTCCTCGCTGATCGCCGCCGTCACCCGCAGCCTGCATCCGGACAAGCCCCTCACCGCCTATGGGCTGCGCTTCGGGGAGGATTCCTTCGACGAGGGCCAATACGCCGAGCGCGTCGCCGGCGATCTCGGCATCGCCTACATCCCGGTCTGGGTGACGCCAGCTGAGCTGCCGCGGCTCCTGCGGGCGGTGATCCACACCAGCGGCGAGCCGCTGGCCGACCCGGCCTGGGTGCCCACCGCCCTGCTATCCGAGCGCGCCGCGCAGGACATCCGCCTGGCGCTCTCGGGCGAGGGCGCCGACGAGCTGTTCGGCGGCTACCCGACCTATTTCGGCGCCGGCCTGGCCGAGCGCTACGCTCGCCTGCCGGGTGCCCTGCGCGCCGCCCTGCGGACGCTGGTCGAGCGCTGGCCACCGAGCGACAGGAAGGTCACCCTGTCCTTCCTGCTCAAGCGCTTCGTCCAGGGTGACAACCTGGAGGGTATCGCCCGGCATGTGCTGTGGAACGCCAGCCTTGCGCCCGCCACCCTGGCGCGCCTCGGCATCGTGCCGGGACTCCGGGTCTGGGAACCGCCGGCGGATACAAGCCTGCTGGACCGCATCCAGCACTACGATCTGGAGCGCTCGCTGGCGGAGGGGCTGCTGACCAAGGCCGACCGGGCCAGCATGCACTCGGCGCTGGAACTGCGCGCACCGTTCCTCGACCCGGCGGTGATGGAATTCGCTGCCACCCTGCCGGCCCGCGAGCGCGTGCGCGGCATCCAGACCAAGGTCTTCCTGAAGCGCTACGCCACCCGCTACCTGCCGGAGGACATCGTCTACCGCAAGAAACGCGGCCTGTCGGTGCCCTTGAGCCGCTGGCTGCGCGAGGAACCCCTGCTGCCCTGGGTGGAGGCCGCCTTGTCGCGGCCGGCGCTGGATCGCCTGGGGCTGGACCGCCAGGCCATCGCCGCGCTGCTGCAGGAACACCTGCGGCGCCAGGCCGATCACGGCCGGGCCCTGTGGGCGCTGGTGGTGCTGAGCGAATGGCTGGATTGGCTGGACACGGCGGCACCCGCCCGCCGGCCCTGAAGCGTCAGGGGGCCCGGCTGGCCAGGTGGCGCTCGAAGGCCCGCAAGCGGTCGACGGTGCCGATGTCCATCCAGAAACCCGGGTAAAGCTGTCCCGACACCCGGCCCTCGCGCATGGCCGCGCGCAGCAGGGGCGCCAGCGGGAAACGCCCCGGCGCGCAGTCCCGGAACAGGGCCGGTCGATAGACGCCGATGCCGCCGAAGGTGTGGCAGCTCCCGGCCGTCTCCAGGGTACGCTCGCCATCCAGCCCGAAATCGCCCGCCGGATGGTGGGGCGGGTTCGGCACCAGCACCAGGTGCGCCAGCTCGATGGGGCGCGAGACCAGGGTCCCGAAGGGAAAATCGGTGGCAATGTCGCCGTTCACCACCAGAAAGGGTTCCTCGCCCAGCAGCGGCAGGGCCCTGTGAATGCCGCCACCGGTTTCCAGCGCTTGATGCTCGGGCGAGTAGACGATGGCGGCGCCCAGACGCGAACCGTCGCCCAGCGCGGCCTCGACCTGCTCGCCGAGGTGCGCGGTGTTCACCACCAGTTCGCGAATGCCGCCCGCGACCAGGCCCCGGATCAGGTGCTCGATCAGGGACAGGCCACCCGCCTGCAACAGCGGCTTGGGGGTGCGGTCGGTCAGCGGGCGCATGCGCTCGCCACGCCCGGCCGCCAGGATCATGGCCTTCATGGGCGCTTCCCTGCGCTCAGGCGCGGCCACACGCGCTGGTCGAGAAACCCGGCGAAGGCCGTCAGCTCGGGATAGGCACGCGCCACCTCGGCCACATAGCCCAAGGTTCGCGGAATGTCGGCGAGATAGCCGGGCTTGCCATCGCGCAGCTTGAGGCGGACGAAGATGCCGGCAGCCTTAAGATGCCGCTGCATGCCCATGAGATCGAACCAGCGGCCGAACCGGCCAGCCTCGCCCGCGTCGAGCAATCCCGCCGCCAGCAGACGATCGCGATAGCCGTCCACCCAGGCCTGCACCCGGGCGGGTGGCCAGACCACGTAACAGTCCCGCAGCAGCGAGACCAGGTCATAGGTCAGGGGGCCGATCACCGCGTCCTGGAAATCCAGTACGCCGGGGTTGCCGGTTCCGGTCACCATGAGATTGCGCGAGTGATAGTCGCGGTGCACGCACACCCGCGGCTGCTCCAGCGCCGATTGCACCAGCAGGTCCAGGGTGTCGGCTAGCAGGGCCTCCTCCGCCGGCGTCAGGGCGAGCGCCAGCCAGCGTTCCAGCAGCCATTCGCGGAACAGCCCCAGTTCGCGTCGCAGCAGGGCCTCGTCGTAGGCCGGCAAGCCGGCCGTGGCCACCGCCACGTTGCGCTGCAAGGCCAGCAGGGTCTCCAGCGCGTCGCCATACAGTGCTTCGGCACTTTCGTCATCCAGCGCCCGCAGGTAGTCGCGATCGCCGAAGTCGCCCAGCAACACGAAACCGCGCTCGGCATCGACCGCATGCACCGCAGGAGTCTGCACCCCGGCCTCGCGCAGCAGGCCGGCGATGGCCACGAACGGCCGGACATTCTCCTGCGGCGGCGGCGCATCCATGACGATGCGGGTTCCGTCTTCCAGCCGGATCCGGAAATAGCGGCGAAAACTGGCGTCGGCGGAGGCCGGCGCGATGTCCAGCGGCTGGCAGCCAAGGTCATGGCGCAGCCAGTCAAGCAGCTGACGGTAGCGGAAATCCGGATCTTGCATCGGGCGCGGGGGCATGACAGATAAAAAACTTACCGAAACCCAGCCATTGGGTAAAATGCGGCATTCAAACGGGTTATTTGACCATAAAGTCCACGTCACGACGACTCGTGCCTTGCGTACCCCGACGCCCACTTTTCCCGATACCCGACTTGCTGCGGAACTCGCCTCCCTTTGACTGTCCCGATGCGCCCCCGGCCGGAGAGACGATGCGCGCCCGGCGGTGCGGGCCGCTGCTCGGCCTCGTCGTGGCCAGCGCCAGCGCGTTGACGCCGCCGCTGGCGGCAGGCGCCAGCAGCGACTGGGACTGCCAGCGCAAGAGCGGCAACGGCGCCTGGAACTGCGGTTCGGCCACCCCCTTGCCGCACAGGCCGACGCCGGAGAACCAGGACAGCGGCATCGAACTGGGCGAGGAGCCCGCATCCCCCGCCGCCGACAACGGTGCCGCGCGCCCCGGCAGCGACCCCGAGGACAGGCCCGAGCTGCTGAATAGCCGCGCGCCCTTCGACACCCCCGAGGCCAGGGGCGAGCCGGCCAAGGCCAAGGTGGCAGGCTGGAGCTGTGTGCCCAGCCTGGATGAAGGCCCCGACCGCGGCTGGTCCTGCTCGCTGAGCGGTCGCGACCCGCGCGGCCTGGCCCATGTCGTCAGCGAGGCAGGCGAGGCGACCGAAAACTGGGCCCAGTCGAGCAGCATCACGCGCGAGGACGAGGACCGTTTCGAGAACATGATGAGCAAGCTGCCGGCCAACCCCTGGCAGCGCAGCTGCGCGCCCAAGGTGGGCAAGCGGCGGCCCCCGCCCATGGCCGAGTTCCTGCTGAGCCCCGAGGAAAAACTGGCGCGCGAGAAGGCGCCGGTCGACATCCACTCCGACTACTTCGAGCTGATCGACGGCGAGGTTTCGAATTTCAACGGCTCGGCGGAGATGGTCAAGGCCGACCAGCGCCTGTGGGCCGACTACATCACCCGCAACCTGAAGAACAACGCCGTCAACGTGCATGGCAACGTCACCTATCAGGAAAAGGGGATGATCCTTTCCAGCGACTCGGGCTTCATGGACGGCGAATCCGATCGCGGCGTGTTCCGCAACTCCCAGTTCATCCTGCCGGCGGTTCCCGGACGCGGCACCTCGCGGCTGACCCACATCGACAGCAACACCCTGTCGCGCTACGAGACCGCCAGCTACACGACCTGCCCGACCGGCAACCAGGACTGGGTCCTGCACGCCGACAAGCTCAAGATCAACAAGGAGACCGGCACCGGCACGGCGCAGAGCGCCTGGTTCGAATTCATGGACGTGCCGTTCCTGTACGCGCCCTACATGGATTTCCCGATCGACAACCGGCGCGTCTCCGGCCTGCTGAGCCCCAGCATCGGCGGCAACTCCGCCAGCGGCGCCATCGTCAGGGTGCCCTACTATCTGAACATCGCGCCGAATTTCGACGACACGATACAGCCCTCGTACTTCTCGAAGCGGGGCTTCATGTTGCGCAACGAGTTCCGCTACCTGACCGAGTACTCCCGCGGTCGCCTGGTGGGCGACATCCTGCCCTACGACCAGCTGGCGGAGAGCACCAAGGGCACCGGTCAGGAAATCCCGACCACGCGCGGCCAGGTCGGCTGGACCAACGACGCGAAGATTTCCGAGAACATTTCCAGCCGCATCCAGGCCAACTGGGTTTCCGACCCCTACTACCTGAACCAGCTGGGCTCGCCGCTGGCCATCGTCGACTACCGCAACATCCCCAGTTCCGCGACGCTGAACTACAACAGCCCGATCGGGCCGGTAAACGCCATCGCCAACTACTTCCAGACCATCGATCCGAGCATCCCCAAGGATCAGTATCCCTATTTCTACCTGCCCAAGGTCAGCCACTTTTTCGGCCACAACATCCTGGACTCGGGCCTGCAGTTCAGCAACGAGAGCCAGATGGCCTACATCCAGGCCGACAGCAACGAGATGACCATGGGTCAGCGCTTCCTGATCCGGCCCAAGCTGAGCTACCCGATCGAGACCAGCGCCGCCTTCTTCCGGCCCAGCGCCACCCTGGCGTTCAACCAGTACACGCTGCAGAGCCCACAATTCTGGTCGGGCCTGCAGCAGAGCCTGGGCGTCAACACGACCGCCGGGACCAGCGAAAACTTCACCGTGCCCATCCTGTCGATGGACAGCGGCACCTATTTCGACCGGGAATTTTCCCTGGGCGACCGGGCCATGCAGCAAACCATCGAGCCGCGGCTGTTCTATGTCTACATTCCCACGGTCAACCAGCAGAACATCCCGCTGTTCGATACCACCAGCTACGACTTCACCTACTACCAGCTCTTCCGCGAGAACCGCTTCGCCGGCTATGACCGCATCGGTGACGCCAACGAGCTGACGGCAGCGGTGACCTCGCGGCTGATCGACCAGACCACCGGCATCGAACGCTTGCGGGCGACCCTGGGCAACCAGTTCTACTTCCAGCGCCGCGAGGTCACGCCCGTGGGGCTTCCGCCGGATACTTATGCCCAGACCTTCTCGAACATCGTCGGCGACGTATACGGCGGCATCACGGAGAACTGGTCGGTCTACACCGCCGGACAGTACAACCCGTCGCTCAACTCCATCGAGCGCGGACAGGTCGGCCTGCAATACAACAACCGCCAGAACCAGCTGCTGAACGTCGCCTACCGCTACCGCCGCAACCAGTACACCGATACCTGCCTGCCGAACGACCTGGGCCAGAACTACTACACCAACAACTTCGGCTGCCTCAACCTCACCGATGTCTCCATGCGTCTGCCCATTCTCGCCGGCTGGTACGCCATCGGCCGCTGGCAGTATTCGATACTCGACGATGTGACGACCGAGAGCTTCTTCGGCTTCGAGCGGGAGACCTGCTGCTGGCGTTTCACCCTGCTGGGACGCCGCTACCTGAACACCATCGAATCCGACGGCACGGCGCAATCCAACAATGCCGTGTTCATGCAGCTGGAACTGAAGGGACTCACCACGCTGGGCGACGAGGTCGACAAGTTCCTCGAACGCAGCGTCAGCGGTTACCGATTCAGCGATTACTGATACCGACACCCATGGTCAAACCGTTCATGTCCCGCCTGTCCCGTTCCGCGCTGCTGCTCGCCGGCCTGACCGGGCTGGCGTCTCTGCCCGTGCCGCCCGCCGCCGCCGATGGCGTGGACCGCATCGTTGCCGTGGTCGAGGACGATGTGATCCTGGAGAGCGAACTGCAGAAGAAGATCGCCGCCATCCGCCAGGGACTGGCCCAGAGCGACACCCCCATGCCCTCCGGGATCACCCTGGCGCGCCAGGTGCTGGACCGGATGATCCTGGAGAAGATCCAGATCAGTCTGGCGGAAAAATCCGGCCTGCGGGTGGATGACGAAACCTTGCGCCAGGCGGTGCAGCAGATCGCCCAGAAAAACAACCTGACGCCCGAGGAACTGCGCGGCTCGCTGCGCGCCGAAGGCATCGAATACCCCGATTTCCTCGAACAGATCCGTGGCGAGCTGGCACAGCAGCGTCTGCGCAGCAATCAGGTCAACAGCCAGATCAAGATCAGCGACCGCGAGATCCAGAACTGGATGGAGGCCCGCGGCAAGTCCGGCGCCGACCCCAACGCCGAATTCCTGCTCGGCCACATCCTCATCGCCACCCCCCAGGCGGCACAGCCAGCCGCGGTGCAGGCTGCCCGCGAGAAGGCCGAGAAGCTGGTCGCCGATCTCAGGCAGGGCCTGGATTTCCGCCAGGCCTCGCTGAGTTCCTCCGATGCATCCGAAGCACTCAAGGGCGGCGAGCTCGGCTGGCGCAAGCTGAGCGAGATGCCGACCCTGTTTGCCGACCTCGTGCCGAAAATGAAGAAGGGCGACATCCAGGGCCCGATCCGCAGCCCGAGCGGCTTCCACCTCATCAAGCTGCTGGAAATGCGCGGCGGCGACGTGCAGCGTGTCACCAAGACGCATGTCCGCCATATCCTCATCAAGCCCAACGAACTCATCACCAACGAAGACGCCAGGAAAAAGCTGGAGACCATCAAGACCCGCATCGAGGCCGGCGACGATTTCGGCGATCTTGCGCGGGGCAACTCCGATGACAAGGGCTCTGCCGTCAAGGGCGGCGACCTTGGCTTCGTCGCGCCCGGCGCGCTGGTGCCGGAATTCGAGCAGGCGATGAATGCCCTCGGACCGAACCAGTTCAGCGATCCGGTGCAGAGCCAGTTCGGCTGGCACCTGATCCAGGTGCTGGAACGGCAGGAGTCCGACGATACGGAGGAACTGCTGAGAAAGCAGGCACAGGACGAGATCTTCAAGCGCAAGCTGGCGGAAGAGACGGAACTGTGGCTGCGCCGCATCCGGGACGAGGCCTATGTCGAGTACCGGATACCCGAACTGGCCCCGGACGGCACGCCGCCGCCACCGCCGGCGAAGCCGGAACCGTGAGGCCGCGCCTCGCCCTGACCCCAGGCGAACCGGCCGGCATCGGCCCGGATCTCTGCCTGGCGCTCGCCGAACGAAGCCTGCCTGCCGATCTGGTGGTGGTCGGCGATCCCGCGCTGCTGGCGCAGCGCGCCCGCCAGCTCGGCCAGCGGATCGAACTCGTCATCTGGCAGCCCGGCCACCCGTGCACCGCGACGCCGGGACGCCTGTGGGTCTGGCCGGTGGCCGACTGCCCCGATCCCGGGGCCGGCAGGCTGAACCGGGACAACGCGGATTATCTGCTGACGACGCTCAAGGCCGCCGTCCGCGCCTGTCTCGACGGCGTCTGCGACGCGCTGGTGACCGGTCCGGTCAACAAGGCCAGTCTCAACGAGGCCGGCTACCCCTTTACCGGCCATACCGAATTCATTGCCGCGCTGACCGGCGGCGATCCGGTGATGCTGCTGGCCGCTCCCGGGCTGAGGGTGGCGCTGGCCACCACGCACCTGCCGCTTGCGGAGGTCAGCCGCGCCATTACCGGCCCGGGACTGGAGCGCATCCTGCGCATCCTCGACCGCGACCTGCGCAACCGCTTCGGGCTTGCCGAACCGCATATCCTGGTCGCCGGCCTCAACCCGCATGCCGGCGAAGGCGGGCACCTGGGGCGAGAGGAAATCGACGTGATCGAACCGGTCGTTGCCTCGCTCCGGCGACAGGGTCTGCGACTGACCGGCCCCCTGCCCGCCGACACCCTGTTCCTGCCGCCGGTACTGGCCCAGGCCGATGCCGTGCTCGCCATGTACCATGACCAGGGCCTGCCGGTGCTCAAGCACCTGGGTTTCGGTCGCGCCGTCAACATCACCTTGGGATTGCCGATTCTCCGCACCTCGGTCGACCATGGCACGGCCCTGGCCCTGGCCGGAAGCGGCAAGGCCGATCCCGGCAGCCTGCTGGCCGCCATCGAGACCGCCGCCGACCTGGTCCGGACGGGCCGATCGCGCGGCGCCCCGTCCCCTTCCACGCAAACCGCATGAACCATATTCCCCGCAAGCGTTTCGGCCAGAATTTCCTGCGCGACGATACCGTGGTGCATCGCATCGTCATGGCGGTCAACCCGCGCCCCGGGGATCATCTGGTGGAAATCGGCCCGGGCGAGGGTGTGATGACGGCGGCCCTGCTCGGCCGCTCGGCGCGGCTGGACGCCATCGAGATCGACCGCGATCTGGTCGCCCGGCTGAGTCAGCGCTTCGCCGAACGGCCCGGATTCCGGCTGCACGCAGCGGATGCGCTGAAATTCGACATTGCCGGGCTGAGCGAAGGCGGGAAACTCCGCATCGTCGGCAACCTGCCCTACAACATCTCGACACCGCTGCTGTTCCACCTGCTGGCCGCCGCGGACCGGATCGAGGACATGCACTTCATGCTGCAACGGGAAGTCGTGGATCGGCTGTGCGCCGGGCCGGGCGAACCCGATTACGGCCGGCTGAGCCTGATGGCCCAATACCGCTGCCGGGCGGAAAAGCTGTTCGAGGTGCCGCCGGAGAGTTTCCAGCCGCCACCCCGGGTGATGTCGGCCGTGGTGCGCCTGACGCCCCACGCCGAACCGCCGCTTACGGCAGACGCCGTGACCTTGGGCCAAGTGGTCGCGGCCGCCTTCGCCCAGCGGCGCAAGACGCTGCGCAACGCCTTGCGGCATCTGCTCGACGAAGCCGACCTGCTGGCCGCCGGTATCGATCCCGGTGCCCGGGCCGAAACGCTCGACCTGGCCGCCTTCGCCGGACTGGCCCGCCGCCTGAGCCAGCGGCAGAACCCATAGCAAGGACCTGACGATAAACGGGCGGGACAGGACGGGCCTCCAGCCGCCGCGGTCCAGCAGCCTGCGGGCAGGCAACCGGCCATGACCGGATCGCGGCGCGCCTTTCCCGTCAGGTAATGACGGTGGGCACCGCCATGCCGGAGCGCTGCCGGACCTCGCCGAGCTGCTCGGCCAGCTCGATCAGGTCCTGGAGGGCATCCTGGGGATCGAGATCATGCCGGGAGGAATCGCGCTCGTAGCGTTCCAGATAGATGCGCAGGGTCGCTCCCTCGGTCCCGGTGCCGGAGAGGCGGAAGACGATGCGGGAACCATTGTCGAAGACGATGCGGATGCCCTGGTTCGGGCTGACGCTGCCATCCACCGGATCGGTGTAGCTGAAATCGTCGGCCAGGCATACCGTGTTGGCACCGAAGCTGCGGCCAATCAAGCCCGCCAGCTGCCCGCGCAAATGCGCCATGATGCCGTCGCCGATGGCGGCTGGCATGCCCTCGTAATCGTGCCGCGAGTAATAGTCCCGGCCGAATGCGCGCCAGTGCTCGCGCACGATGTCGGCCACCGACTGCTGGCGCACCGTCAGCAGATTCAGCCAGGCCAGCACGGCCCACAGGCCGTCCTTTTCACGGACATGATCGGAACCGGTGCCGAAGCTCTCCTCGCCACACAGGGTGATCCTGCCGGCGTCCAGAAGGTTGCCGAAGAATTTCCAGCCGGTCGGGGTCTCGTAGCAATCGATGCCCATTGCCTTGGCGACGCGGTCGACCGCCTGGCTGGTGGGCATCGAGCGGGCCACGCCCTTGAGGCCATCCCGGTACCCGGGCAACAGGTGCAGGTTGGCCGCCAGCACGGCCAGGCTGTCGCTGGGCGTGACGAAGAAACGATCGCCCATGATCATGTTGCGGTCGCCATCGCCATCCGAGGCCGCGCCCAGGGTCGGCGCGCCGGGGGCGTACATGCGTTCCGCCAGGGCATGCGCATGGACCAGGTTGGGATCGGGATGCCCGCCACCGAAATCCTCCAGCGGAGTGGCGTTCATGACCGAATCCGGCGCGGCGCCGAGCCGGTCGACCAGGATGCGCCGGGCATAGGGTCCGGTGATCGCATGCATGGCATCGAAACAGATCGAGATCGTGCCGGACTTCAGCGCTGAGGTCATGGCCGCGAAATCGAACAGGCTTTCCATCAATTCGGCATAGTCGGCAACCGGGTCGACGATGGTGACGACCATGTCGCCCACCCGCCGGTCGCCCGGGGTGTCAAGGTCGACATCGTCCGTGTCGGCGATCCGGTATTCGGTGATCGCCTTGGTGCGGGCATAGACCGCGTTGGTGAAGTTCTCCGGCGCGGGCCCCCCGTTGGCGGCGTTGAACTTGATACCGAAATCCTCGTCCGGTCCACCGGGATTGTGGCTGGCGGACAGGACAAAGCCGCCCTGCGCGCCCTGCTTGCGAATCAGGCAGGAGGCAGCCGGCGTCGACAGCAGGGCGCCCTGCCCGACCAGCAGCCGGCCGACGCCATTGGCCGCCGCCATCTTGATGATGGTCTGCGCGGCGCGGCGGTTGTGAAAGCGGCCGTCGCCCCCCAGCACCAGGGTCATGCCCCGGGCATCGCCGATCACGTCCAGAACCGACTGGACGAAGTTTTCCAGGTAATGCTCCTGCAGCACGACTCTGACTTTCTTGCGCAGCCCCGAGGTGCCGGGCTTCTGGTCCGGGTAGGGACGCGTCTCGATGGTTCTTATCTGCATGATGGGCTCATGGTCTTGAGAGGAAGATTCCGCGTGCATTGTACTGAATTCGGGCATTCGGACAGCAGTCGCGGCAGCCGGGTCGACAAGGGCCCCACCGGCGGAAGCGCACCCGCTCGCTTGATGAAGATTTGGCGTCAAAACGCCAAATCGCTGGTGACATCGCAACAGATTGTGTAAAAATAATACTGGAAAGTTTGGCGAAATCTCGGCAAACTAAATTCCGAGCGGCATCTGTGCTTCATCCTTGATAAAGTAGAGATGCTTTCTTAAACGACCGCATCATAAGAAGGAAACCCACAATGATGAATGCAACCAAGCTGTCCATCGTTCTTCTGTCTGCTGGCCTGACCGTTGGCTGCGCCAGCAAAAGCGACCTGTCTGCCCTGCAGACCCAGGTTGACGGCCTGAAGGCTGAGATCTCTTCTGTCAAGAGCACCGCTGACGAAGCGCTGTCCGCTGCCACCAGCGCCGACGCCGCTGCTCGCCGCGCGGCTGCCGCTGCCGAAGAAGTCAACGCCAAGCTGGACCGTGGCTTCCGCAAGGGCGCTATGAAATAAGCTTTTCGCCTCCGCGAGAAACTTGCGAAAAACCCGGCGGGGCAACCCACCGGGTTTTTTTGTGTCCGCGACTGCCGGAGCTGTCCCCGGGGGGCTTCAGGACACCACCTCCTTCACCCACTCGCCACGACGCTCCCGCGACAGCAACTCGACCCGGGCGCGCATCAGCACGACCGTGAAATAGTAGAACTGGAACGCCGCCGCCATCAGCAACAGCGGCACCAGCATGCTCAGGTGGATGGACGGCTTGTCGATCTTGGTCACCGTCGGTCCCTGGTGCAGGGTATTCCACCATTCGACCGAGTAATGGATGATTGGAATGTTGACCACGCCCACCAGGATCAGCACCCCGCCGGCCCGGGCCGCGGTGCGCGTGTCCTCGATCGCCGACACCAGGGCCATGTAGCCGAGATAGAGGAACAGCAGGATCAGCTCCGAGGTCAAGCGCGCATCCCAGACCCACCAGGCACCCCACATCGGCTTACCCCAGAGCGACCCCGTCACCAGCGCGAGGAGGGTGAACGACGCGCCGAGGGTCGCCGAACTCCGGACCATCACATCGGCCAGCTTGATGTTCCAGATCAGGTGGATGGCGCTGAGCACCGCCATGAAGGTATAGACGAACAACGACATCCAAGCGCTGGGAACATGCACGAAGATGATGCGGTAGCTCTGTCCCTGCTGATAGTCCGGCGGCGCCACGAACAGCCCTAGATACAGACCGGCCAGCAACAGAACCAGCGTCAATCCGCCCAGCCAGGGCAGCAACCGCCCGCTGATGCGATAGAAATGCTTGGGAGAGGCCAGTTTGTGAAAAAACAACCAGATCGCGTTCCACATGATGTCAACTCAGGCTGATGCGCAAGGCGGCGGCGGTGGCGAATGGCGCCAGCGTCACGGCAAGCGCCAGGAGTGCCGCCAGAAAATAGACCTGCCCGTCGTAGGGAAGACCGGCCACGGCAACGGTGACGGCGTTGGTGGCGAAAATGAGCACCGGGATGTATAGGGGCAGAACCAGCAAGGTCAATAACACCCCGCCCCGGCGCAGGCCGACGGTCAGCGCCACGCCGATCGACCCCAGGAGGCTCAGCAGCGGCGTCCCGACCAACAGGGTCAGCTCCAGCGCCAAGATGCCCGCCACCGGCAGGGACAGGAACAACGCCAGCAAGGGCGCCATCAGCAGCATCGGCAAGCCGCTGACCAGCCAGTGCGCCAGCACCTTGCCCAGCACCAGCAGTGCCAGCGGCTGCGGACTCATGGCCATCTGCTCCAGCGCGCCATCCTCGAAATCCGAACGGAACATGCTCTCCAGCGAGAACAGCGCCGCCAGGAGGGCAGCGATCCAGATCACGCCGGGCGCCAGGATTTTCAGCAGCGCCTCCGCGGGACTGACGCCCAGCGGGAACAAGGTCACCACAATCATGAAGAACAGCAGCGGATTCGCCAGTTCCCCGCGATGGCGGTAGGCCAGCAGGAGATCGCGCCTGACCAGCGCCAGCAGTGCTCCCAGCATTGGCTTCACGACAGCGCCAGCTTGCGCAGGCGCTGGCCCAGGGGGACCGCCTGATGCGAGGTCAGGATCACGACGCCGCCCTCTTCCAGGTGCTCCTCGACCAGGCTGCGCACCAGGTCGACCCCGGCAGCATCCAGCGCCGTGAACGGTTCGTCGAGTATCCACAGGACGGCGCCCAGCAGCAGCAGGCGTGCCAGCACCACGCGCTGCCGCTGGCCGGCCGACAGGGCCCGCACCGGCAAATCGGCCCGGTGATCGAGCCGGACCTTGTCCAGCACGCCCGGCAGACGCGAGACGGCGCCCCCCATGCCCTGGATGCCGGCCGCGGCACGCAGGTTCTCGACGACCGTGAGCTCGTGCTTCAAGCCCAGATGATGCCCCAGATAGGCCAGCTGGCCATGGAATTCGGATCGCCGCTCGCGAATGTCCCACCCCTGCCACAAGACCGTTCCCTCGTCCGCCGGCGTCAGCCCCGCCAGAATGCGCAGCAGGCTGGTCTTGCCGCTGCCGTTGGCGCCCTCGATTTGCAGGACCTCGCCGCGGTCCAGCGTGAACGCCAGTTCCTCGAACAACGTCACCTCGCCACGGCGGCAGGCAAGCCGCCGCGCCTCCAGCAGGGGAATCGGAACAGACATCAGGCGCCGGCGCGAATCATGGGTGAGGGCATGGCCACCGATTATCGCAGAATCGGCACCGCCCGGGGCCGGGCAGCGAGCGCCAGCGGCCACCGATCGGCTAAACTGCGGCATCACTCAACGCCCCGGCCGCTGCACCAATGGACATCTCGCCCGATCAACGCCGCCACGCCCAGGATCTGCTGGACTTCATCGATGCCAGCCCCAGTCCCTGGCATGCCGTCGACATGCTGGCCAGCCGCCTGCGCCGGCAGGGTTACCGCGAGCTGGCCGAGCACGAGGACTGGCCGCTGGAGGCGGGCGACCGCCGCTATGTCATCCGCGGCGGCGCCTCGCTGATCGCCTTTCGGGTCGGCTCGGCGCCGCCCTCGGCAGCCGGGTTCCGGCTGATCGGCGCGCACACCGACTCTCCAGGGCTGCGCCTGAAGCCGAAGGCCGCCCATGCTGCCGATAGCCTGCTGCGGCTGGGCGTGGAGGTTTACGGGGGCCCCATTCTGGCGACCTTCACCGACCGCGACCTCAACCTGGCCGGCCGCGTGCACCTGCGCGGCCCCGACGGCATCGCCAGCCGGCTGATCCGCTTCGAGCAGCCCGTCGCGCGCCTGCCCAACCTTGCCATCCACATGAACCGCAAGGTCAACGACGAGGGTCTCAAGCTGCACAAGCAGACGGAACTGCCCCTGATCCTGGGGCTGCTGCATGACGCGCTGGGAGCGGAAAGCCAGTTCCTGCGCCTGCTGGCCCGTCAGGCAGGGGTCGAGGCCGATGACGTCCTCAGTTTCGAACTCGCGGTTTTCGACGATCAGCCCGGCAGCTTCTGGGGAGCCGAGGGGGAATTCCTGGCGGACAGCCAGATCGACAACCTGTCATCCTGCCATGCCGGCCTGACGGCGCTGCTGAATGCCGGCGAGCGAGAAACCACCGCCGTCTGCGCCTTCTTCGATCACGAGGAGATCGGCAGCGAAAGCCACAGGGGCGCGGACGGCAGCTTCCTGGCCGACGTGCTGGAAAGACTGGCATCGAGTCGCGGCGACGACGGGACCGGTTACCGGCGAGGCCTGGCCCGCAGCTTCCTGGTCAGCGCCGATGCCGCGCACGCCTGGCACCCCAGCTTCCCCAACGCCTACGAGCCGCTGCACGGCATTCGCGTCAATGGCGGCCCGGCCGTCAAGGTCAACGCGAACCAGCGCTATGCCACCGACGGTTTCACCGAAGCCTGTTTCATCGAGCTGTGCCGGGAGGCCGGCGTGCCCGGCCAGACCTACGTGCACCGGACGGATCTCGGCTGCGGCTCGACCATCGGCCCCATGACCGCCGCCCGCCTGGGCGTTCCCACCATCGACTGCGGCGCTCCCATGTGGGCCATGCACAGCGCGCGCGAGAGCGCCGGCGTGCTGGATCAGTTCTGGCTGATGGCCCTGCTGCGCACCTTCCTGGAGAGCCCCGCCCCATTCCGGCGCTGAGAGGCGCAGGGCCTCTCAGCGCTGGTCGCGGTCCTCGTCGACCTCGACCTGGCCCGACAGGCGCCGCCAGAGGTGCGACCAGGCCATGCCAACGGCGAGGATGGCCGCCAGGACGACCAGTGACACATAGGTGACGATGCCGTTCTCGGCGGTGATCCAGCCCTGGTCGAAGAACAGCCAGGTCAGGGTACCGAAGAAGGCGGCGGCGAGCAGGACCCCGAGGAACCCCAGGGACTCCAGTGTCGCGTGCAGGAACAACACCCAGCCGATCAGCAGCACCACGCCGGTGAAGGCCAGTGGCGCGGTGATATCGGGCAGCGAACGCAGCAGCCAGTGCAGATAGGAATGCCCGCTGGGATTCCAGGTTGCGAACACCAGCACCAGCGCCATCAGGAAACGAAGCAATATCCCCATCATCCCACCTCCCCGGGGGAAGCTGCCGCTGGCGCGCTCAGGATTCCGTTTCCGCGAAGAGCGCCTCGATGAACTGGCCGGCATCGAAATCCTGCAGGTCGTCGATCCCCTCGCCGATGCCGATGTAGCGGATGGGCAGACCGAACTGCCTGGCCAGCGCGAAGATGACCCCACCCTTGGCCGTGCCGTCGAGCTTGGTCAGGGCGATCCCGCTGAGACCCACCGCCTCGTGAAACTGGCGGGCCTGGTTGATGGCATTCTGACCGGTGCCAGCATCGAGTACCAGCAATACCTCATGCGGGGCCGTCGGATCCAGCCTGGCCATGATGCGCCGAACCTTGCTGAGCTCCTCCATGAGGTTGGACTTGTTGTGCAGGCGGCCGGCGGTATCGGCGATCAGGATGTCGATGCCGCGCGACTGGGCCGCCTGCAGGGCATCGTAGATGACCGAGGCCGAGTCGGCCCCGGTATGCTGGGCCACGACGGGCACCTGGTTGCGCTCGCCCCAGGTCTGCAACTGCTCGACCGCCGCGGCACGGAAGGTATCGCCCGCCGCCAGCATCACGCTGTGCCCCTGGTTCTGCAAGCGCTTGGCAAGCTTGCCGATGGTGGTGGTCTTGCCGACACCGTTGACGCCCACCACCAGGATGACGAAGGGCCGGGTCTCCTCCGGGATCGCCAGCGGCACGCTCACCGGGAGGATGATCTCGTGCAGGTACGCCTTGAGCCTGGCCTTGAGCACGTCGATATCCGCCAGTTCCTGACGATCCAGGCTTTCGGTCAGGTGGCCGATGATGTCGCGCGTCGCCGCCACGCCAATGTCGGCCGTCAGCAACTGGGCCTCGAGGTCCTCCAGGAACTCGCGATCGATGGCCTTCCTGCCCAGCGCCAGATTGCCGATGAAACCGGTCAGCCCACCCCGGGTCTTGCCGAGCTGGCTCTTCAACCGGGTCAGCAGCCCTTCGGGGGTGACGTCGGGGCGGGCAACCGGCTCCCTTTCCGGCTGGCCGATGACCGGCGGCGGCAGGGTTGCCGACGGGAGAGTCTCCAGCTGCCGCGGCTGCTCCGCCGCGCCCTGCTCGGGGATGCGACGCTCCGGGGCCTGCGGTGCGAGGCCGACGAAATAGTGGATGTGCGCCACCGTCAGCAGCAGCAGGGCCGCCACGGCGTGGTGGGCCATGGCCAGTGCCACCGGCAACCGCAGCAACACCAGCGCGATGCCGAGGCCGATCTGCACCAGCAGCAGGAAGCTCAGCAACAGACCGACCTTGCTCAGCCGCGGCACCCTGGGATTGGAGGTCACCCCCATCGCCAGCAGGGTCAATACCAGGAATACGACGGCAGCGCCGAGGCGATGGATGACATGAAGGCCGGCGCGCGCCTCGGGCGACAGCAGCCGCGCATGAGGATCGGCCGGATTCAGGACTCCGGACAGCAGCGCGTCATAGTCGAGCGCCGGCAGCCAGCTGCCGAGACAGGTCGGGAAATCGGGACACGCCAGGGCCGCATAGTGGGAAGACACCCAGCCGCCCAGGACGATTTGCAGCAACAACAGCAGAAGCCCCAGGCGGCTGAGCCAGCACAGCCCCGTCACGGGCGCGAGCGGCGCCGTCTGCGGACCCGCCGCCAGACAGAGCCGGTACAACAGCCACAGGGTCAGGAAGCCGGTCAGGAGATGCGCCGTCACCACCTGCGGCATGACCAGAAACTTGACGGCCCACATGCCCAGCAAGGCCTGCAGGAGCAGCAGCGCGAGCACGGCGAGCGCCGTGCGGATCACCCGCCCGCGATTGCCCCGCTCCCGGAAGGCCATCACCAGCAACGCCAGCACGCCCAGCCCCAGCGCACCCGCCAGATAGCGGTGGCCCATTTCCTTCCACGCCTTGCCGGCGTCAAACGCGGGATCAGCACCGCCTTCAGGCAGGACGGGCGGCTCGACGATCAGCTTGCCATAGCAACCGGGCCAGTCGGGGCAGCCGAGCCCGGCATCCGAAATACGAACATAGGCGCCCATCAGGATGACGGTGAGGGCCAGCAGCAGAACGAGGAGAGCCAGTTTGCGGAACATAAGCGATGTGTTGTCGTGACAGGGCAGTGAGCGTGGGCCTATGCGATGGCGATGCCGCGCGCCAGGCCCGCCGCGCCGGAGGTGGCGGGCCTGGCGCCGACCGGCCGGGGGGACAGCCCGGGGCGGCCAGGCCGGACGCGCAGCTCAGCCAATCTGGGAGGCCTTCAGCAAGTGTTTCAGATCCTTGACCATCTGGTAGGGGTCGAAACCAAGGTCATACCAGAGCACCAGATTGCCCAGGGGATCGATGAGGATGACCACGCCCTCGTCCGGCGTCTTGCCGATGGCGCTGGCGAGCGCCGTCAACACCGATGGCGCGAGCCCCGCCGTCAGCAGGGCGTCATCCTGCCGTACCGGCGGCGATGTCCGCGCCTGTTCGGCATCCGCGACCAGCAGCAAGCGACGTACCCGCGGCATTTCCTTGTTCAGCATCAACCAGCCCTGATGCGTCTTGTGCAGGGTCTCGGCGCAGACCGCCGCGCAGGATTGCGTCGAGACCTGCAACAGCAGCCACCGCCCCCGGAGCTCCGCCATCGCAGCGGGGGCGTCCGCCGGTGGCAGCAGCTCGGCCAGCGGCAATTGCCGCACCGGCAGGATCAGGCTGCCGTAGTTGCTGGTCCTGTCGATCAGGTCGGGGTGTTTCGCGTAGTACCAGGCCAGGCCGAACGGCACGAAGGCGGTCAGGGCGATGGCGATGATCATGGCGCGGCCGCGCCAGAGGGGAGCGTGGGGGCGATTCATGGCTGGGAAGCTCGGGCCGGGCGGGACGTGAAACCGTGGCGTAGAAACAGGAAGGCGGCCACTGCCGCGAACAGGAACCATTGCAGGGCGTATCCTCGGTTCTTGCCGGGATCGAGCCTGGCGGCATGCCATTGGCGGACGTACCCCGCCTCGGCGTCGGGGTCCAATAATACCTGATACGCCTGTACGGGATAGCCGAGCCGCCGCGACAGCGCATCGGCCTCGGGCAACTGCACCACGGCCGGCCAGCCCTCGGCGGGAATCTCCGCCCCCTTGAGGCGAAGGCCGACCCGGTGGAAGGCGTCCAGCGTTCCCTGAACGCGCAGCCGGCCGGCGGGCAGCGGCCCGGTCTCCGGTAGCTGCTGGCGGTCCCGGCCCTGTGGCACCCAGCCGCGATTGACCAGCACGGCCGGGCCGCCGTCGATCCTGAACGGGGTCAGTACGTGATAGCCGACGGCCTGGCCCTGCACCTGATTGTCGACCAGGAACGAGTGCTCGGCATCATATTCACCCACCATCCAGACCCGGCGATAACGGAAATCCCCCCCGTCCCCCCGCATTTCCGCGGACAGCCGGATGGGCGCCTCCCCAACGCGCGTCGCCCTGGTGGCGTTGATGAGCTCCTTCTCTCCGGCGCGTTCCAGCTGCCAGAAACCCAGCGCCAGGAACAGAGGGCAACAGACGCCGAACAGGAGCCAGGCCTTCGCGGAAGCATTGAAGCTATAATCAGGCACCGTCGGCACACCCGACCGCCCGCCGCCCCGCCGTCTCGCCATTCAGCAGAGTTCCGCCCTTGAAGATCCTCATCGTATTGGTGCTATTCATCATCGTCGGCAGCCTCGGTTCGGCGCTGGTCTACCTGCTCAAGGATCGCGAGCGCTCGCCGCGTACGGCCCGTGCCCTCACCCTCCGCATCGGGCTCTCGATCGGCCTGTTCGTCCTGCTGCTGCTGAGCTTCGGCTTCGGCCTGATCAAGCCGCACGGGCTGCGACCGCCGGCGGCCAATCCCCAGCAAACCGTCTCACCGACGACACCCTGACCCCATAAAAAAGCCCGGTCGCGGACACGCGAGCCGGGCTTTGCGAACCGTCGTCGGCGCTCAGGCCTTGTGGTAGGAGGCCAGCCGCTCGACTTCATTCCGGGAACCGAGGATCACCGGTACGCGCTGATGGATACCGGTCGGCTGGATGTCGAGGATGCGCTCGCGTCCGGTGGAGGCGACACCGCCCGCCTGCTCGATGATGAAGCCCATCGGATTGGCTTCGTACAGCAGCCGCAGGCGACCACCCTTGCTCTTGATCTTGTCGTCGATCGGGTAGGTGAACAGGCCACCGCGCATCAGCACACGGTAGACCTCGGCGACCATCGACGCCAGCCAGCGCATGTTGAAATCCTTCTCGCGGCCACCGGCCTTGCCCTGGACGCACTCATCGACATAGCGGCGCACCGGCTCTTCCCAGAAGCGATGGTTGGACATGTTGATGGCAAACTCGGCGGTGTCCTCCGGCACCCGGACGTTCGGATGGGTGAGCACGAATTCGCCGATGTTGCGATCCAGGGTGAAGCCGTTGACGCCCTGCCCGGTGGTCAGGATCAGGATGGTGGTCGGGCCGTAGATGCAGAAACCGGCCGCCACCTGCTGGGTGCCCTTCTGCATGAAGTCCTCGGCGGTGATGTCCACCTTGCCTTCCGGCGCGCGCAGGATCGAGAAGATGGTGCCGATGGACAGGTTGACCTCGATGTTGCCGGAGCCGTCCAGCGGATCGAAGGCGACCAGGTACTTGCCCCTGGGATATTCGGCGGGAATCTGGATGATCTCGTCGTTTTCCTCGGAAGCCATGGCCGCCAGGTGGCCGGTCCATTCCAGCGAGCGGATGAAGATTTCGTTGGACAGCACGTCCAGTTTTTTCTGCACCTCGCCCTGGACGTTCTCCGAGCCGATGACGTCGAGGTTGCCGGCCAGGGCGCCACGGTTGACTTCATGGCCGATACCTTTGCAGGCGGAGGCGATATCGTTCAGGAGCAGCGTGAGCTCGCCGGTGGCGCCGGGGATCTTGCGCTGCTCGTTGATCAGGAATTGGGTCAGTTGTTGGCCGATCATGATGTTCTCCTAACCTGTCGTTATGGTTGTTGGCATGCCGGGCAGTGCGCTTTCCAGTCGTCCGGAGCGGCCGCCAGTATCTCGGATATGGTAGCGATCTTCATGGCGTTGGTACCGCCGCGGGTGCCCATCAGGTCACCCTTGGTCAGGATGATGGTGTCCTCGGCATCGACCAGGCCGCGCCGCATGAACTCCTCGACGATGGCGCGGTTCAGCACCGCATGGTCGAGAATGCCGATTGGGTTGAAGCTGATCGGATAGACGCCGCGGAACAGCGTCACCCGGCGGCAGGTCTTTTCGTGAGCCGTCAGGGCGTAAATCGGGATACCCGAGCTGATGCGCGACATCCACAGTGGCGTGGAGCCGGTCTCGGTGAGGGCGCCGATAGCCCGCACTTCGAGGTGGTTGGCCGCATACATGGCCGAAAGGGCGACCGTTTCGTCGATGCGCTCGAACCGCTCGTGCAGGCGGTGCTTGGATTTCTCGCGCGGGTATTTCTCCGCCTCCAGGCAGACCTGGGCCATGGCCTTGACCGCCAGGTCGGGGTAGTCGCCGGACGCGGTCTCGGCGGAGAGCATGACGGCGTCGGTGCCGTCGAACACGGCGTTGGCAACATCCGAGACCTCGGCGCGGGTCGGCACCGGATTGCTGATCATCGACTCCATCATCTGCGTGGCGGTGATGACGGCCTTGTTGAAGGTGCGGGCCAGCTGGATGAGGCGCTTCTGGACATGCGGCAGGCGCGCATCACCGATTTCCACGCCCAGGTCGCCGCGAGCGACCATGATCGCGTCGGAAGCCTCGATGATGCCCTCGATGGTGCCTTCGAGGATGGCCTCGGCGCGCTCCACCTTGGCCACCAGCCCCATGTCGCTGCCGAGCTCTGTAAGCATGCGCCGCGCCTCGTCCATGTCCTCGCGGGAGCGCGGAAAGGAGATGGCCAGATAATCGGCGCCGATGTCGACAGCCGTCCGCAGATCCTGCTTGTCCTTGTCGGTCAGGGCCGGCGCCGACAGGCCGCCACCCTGCTTGTTGATACCCTTGTGGTTGGACAGCACGCCGCCCACCGTTACCGTGCACTTGACGCGGGTGCCGACCACCTCGTCGACCGCCATGACGATCAGCCCGTCGTTCAGCAGCAGGACATCGCCTTTCCTGACGTCCCGGGGCAACGCCTCGTAGCTGCATCCAACCTGGGTTTCGTCGCCCTGATCCGACGGGAACGCCGTATCCAGATCGAATTTCTGCCCGACCTCCAGCATGACCTTGCGGTTGTCCTTGAAGCGGGCCACGCGGATTTTCGGACCCTGCAGGTCGGCCAGGATGGCCACATGGCGGTTCAGCTTCCGGGCAAGGACACGCACACGCTCGGCGCGGGCCCGATGCTCGTCGGCCGTGCCGTGGGAGAAGTTCAGACGGACGACATCGGCACCGGCTCTCAGCACTTTTTCCAGCACCTCGGGCGATTCCGAGGCCGGCCCCAAGGTGGCGATGATCTTGGTGCGACGAAAAACTTTTGACATAAAAACCAACTACTCAGGTGCGCGTAGGGCCACAACGGGGTGGCCCTACTGGTGAACGGAGTCAGGAACGGCGGGACTTACTTGGCATGCATCAGCGCCACAGTGGTGTCCAGCATGCGGTTGGA
Organism: Methyloparacoccus sp. NF-16; assembly: GCF_056880625.1. Taxonomy (NCBI): domain Bacteria; kingdom Pseudomonadati; phylum Pseudomonadota; class Gammaproteobacteria; order Methylococcales; family Methylococcaceae; genus Methyloparacoccus; species Methyloparacoccus sp. NF-16. Next base: position 2,564,683 of record NZ_CP174130.1, read on the forward strand.
GAAGCCCCACTCGTTGTCGTACCAGGACAGCACCTTGACCAGATTGCCGATGACCTGGGTCTGGGTGGCATCGAAATTGGACGAGGTCGTGCTGTGGTTGAAGTCGCTGGAGACCAGTGGTTCGACGTTGTAGCCCAGGATGCCCTTGAGGGCGCCTTCGGAAGCTTCCTTGAGGATGCCGTTGACCTCTTCCTTGCTGGTTTCGCGGCTGGCGATGAAGGTGAGATCGACGACGGAAACGTTGGCGGTCGGCACCCGGATGGCGAAACCGGAGAGCTTGCCGTTCAGCTCCGGCAGCACCAGACCCACGGCCTGGGCAGCGCCGGTCTTGGTCGGAATCATGTTCAGCGCGGCGGCACGGGCGCGGTACAGGTCGCTGTGATAGACGTCGGTCAGCACCTGGTCATTGGTGTAGGAATGGATGGTGGTCATCAGGCCGGAGACCAGACCCAGCTTCTCATGCAGCGGCTTGACCAGCGGCGCCAGACAGTTGGTGGTGCAGGAGGCGTTGGAGATGACCTGATCGCTGGCCTTGAGGATGCCATGGTTGACGCCGTAGACGATGGTGGCATCGGCCTCGTTCTTGTCGGCCGGGGCGGAGATGATGACCTTCTTGGCACCCGCCTCGATGTGCGCCATGCACTTGGCCTTGTTGCGGAAGATGCCGGTGCACTCCAGCACCACGTCCACGCCCATCGCGCCCCAGGGCAGCTTGGCGGGATCGCGCTCGGAGAAGGCCTTGATGGTCTTGCCGTTGACGATGATGGCGCCGTCGCCGACTTCCACGGTGCCGTTGAAGGGGCCGTGGACGGTATCGCGCTTGGTCAGATGGGCGTTGATCTTGGCATCGCCAAGATCGTTGATCGCCACGATCTCGACATCCTGGCGACCGGACTCGAAGGCAGCCCGCAGAACATTGCGCCCGATGCGTCCGTAGCCGTTGATAGCAACTTTAATCGTCATGCCTGTATCTCCAATGCTTGGGTGAAGTGAGGGTCGACACCGGCCGCTGGCAAACGGGCCGGGGGCAGGCAGCCCCGCGAGGCGGCCCGGCGGTCGTTAAGGGCGGATCGGTGGTATCTTGGGAAGCTGCTCCCGACGCGCGGGATGCGGGACCGATGAATCGGCCTGTCCCGGCGAAATTGGCGGCAATATAGCAATCCGGACCCTGACAGTCCAGTAAAAGCCATGTCCTGGCCCGGCCGGAACAGCCGTCGTTTCGACTACAATCCGGTCGACGCGCGCCACTCCGCATCCACCAGGCCGCCCCACCGCACGAGGTAAGGTCCGTGAACACGACAACCGAGACAACACTGGCGTTGACGCCCCCCGAAGCGCTCACAGCCCCCGCGCCCGTCAATGCCATCGAACCCGAGAAGGCCGAGGGACTGGTCAGGCTGGAACCCGGGCAGCGGGAGGCGCTGGACCAGAAGGTCGCCGAATTCGTCGACATCGTCCTGGCCGAAAAGGTGCACAGCGAAGCCTTCAAGGCCAGGGTTTCCAGCGTCCACACCCTGGCCAACGAGGAAATCCGTGCCGCCGCCAGCATCTCCAACCGGCTGCTGCAGCAACCGGTGCGGGCCATGAATACCGGCCTGTTCGACGAGGGATCGAGCATCTCCCGGTCGCTGGTCGACCTCAGGCGCAAGATCGAGGAACTGGATCCGACCCGCAAGGGCAACCTGCTGCAACCGAAAAAACTGCTGGGCTTCATCCCCTGGGGGGGCTCCGTCCAGGACTATTTCCGTCAGTACGAATCGGCCCAGGTGCATCTCGACGCCATCATCACGTCGCTCTACAACGGTCAGGACGAGCTCCGCAAGGACAATGCCGCCGTCGAGGAGGAAAAGGCCCACGCCTGGCGCATCATGGAGCGTCTGGAACAGTACATCTACGTCGGCAGGAAAGTGGACGCGGCCATCAGCGCCAGGCTGGGCGAGATCGAGGCATCCGACCCGGAAAAGGCACGGGTCGTGCGCGAGGAACTCCTGTTCTACGTGCGGCAGAAAATCCAGGATCTGCTGACCCAGCTGGCCGTCACGGTGCAGGGCTACCTGGCCATGGACATGATCCGCAAGAACAATCTGGAACTGATCAAGGGCGTGGACCGCGCCACCACCACCACGGTGTCGGCCTTGCGGACGGCGGTGATCGTCGCCCAGGCCCTTGCCAACCAGAAGCTGGTGCTGAACCAGATCGGTGCCCTGAACAGCACCACCAGCAACCTGATCGAGTCCACCTCAAGCCTGATGCGGCAGCAGGCCGGGACCATCCACGAACAGGCCACCCACGCCGCCGTCAGCCTGGACAAGCTCAAGCTCGCCTTCCAGAACATCTACGCCACCATGGACATGGTGGCGAACTACAAGACCCAGGCGCTGGACACCATGCAGAAGACCGTGGACGCGCTCAGCCATGAGGTCGACAAGTCGCGGAGCTATCTGGACCGCGTGCGCGAGGAGCAGGTCAAGGACGTGGCAACCAGCCTGTCGCTGGCGACCAGCCAGGACATCCAGCTCTGAGCCAGCCTAGCCCGGAGCCCGGGCCGTCAGCCGGAGATACTTCCGCTGCAGTGCCTCCCGGTCCTCGGGATGGTCCGGGTCGTGGATGATGCACTCGACCGGACAGACCTTGAGGCATTGCGGTTCCCCGTAATGGCCGACGCACTCGGTGCAGTAGCCAGGATCGATCCGGTAGATCAGTTCGCCTTCCGAGATGGCGCCGTTCGGGCACTCCGGTTCGCAGACGTCGCAGTTGATGCATTCGTTGGTGATCAGCAGGGCCATGGTCCAACCTCAATCAGCCGGTGCCAGCCTGGCCCTCAGGGCGGCCTGCACACCGCCCGGCACGAAGGCCGACACGTCACCGCCAAAACGGGCAATCTCGCGAATCAGGGACGAGGAAATGAAGGCATAACGCTCGCTGGGCGTCAGGAACACGGTTTCGAGTTCCGGCCCGAGGTGACGGTTCATGCCCGCCAGCTGAAACTCGAACTCGAAATCCGACACCGCCCTGAGGCCGCGCAGGATGACCTGACTGTCCGTCGCCCGAGCACACTCGACCAGCAGGGTATCGAAGCCCAGCACCTCGACCGCCGGAAACCCGCCCAGCGCCTCGCGCGCCATCGTCACCCGCTCGGCCAGGCTGAACAGGGGAGCCTTGTTGCGGTTTTCCGCCACCGCCACCACCACGCGGCCGAACATGCGGACGGCCCGGCCGACCAGATCGACATGCCCGTTGGTGATGGGATCGAAGGTACCGGGATAGATCGCGGTGATGGTCATGCGGCCGGCCGTCGTTGATAAAGGGCGTAACCCACTTCGCCCGCCGTGCCGTGGCGCCACCCCGACCAGGTCGGGGGCAGCAGACCGTCCAGCCGCAGTTCGCGCTCGAATTCCAGATAGATGAGCGCCTCCGGCGCCAGCCAGCCGCGGCGCTCCAGGGATTCGCACAAGGGCGCCAGCCAGCCGCGACGGAAAGGCGGGTCAAGGAAGACCACATCGAAAGGCTCGGCAACGCCCAGCAGGAATTGCCGAGACTGGGCCTCCACCACCTGTACGCCGTCGGCCACCAGCCGGGCGCAATGCTGGCGCAGGGACGAACAGACCCGCGCGGAAGCGTCGACCTGCACGACCCGCGCCGCGCCGCGCGAGGCAGCCTCGAAGCCCAGGGCGCCGCTGCCGGCGAACAGGTCCAGGCAGCGGGCTCCCTCTATCGCGTCCCGCAACCAGTTGAACAGGGTTTCCCGCACGCGGTCCGGTGTCGGGCGCAGGCCCTCGACCGCCGGAAACCGCAACCTGCGGCTGCGCCAAGTGCCGGCGATGATGCGGATTTCGTGGCGCGCCACGCCGGCCGGCCGGGTCAAACCGCTGCCCCCGCCCACAAGACGCCCGCCACCCGCTGCCGGCGGCCGGCAATCACCTGGCGCCGCCCCCCACCAGGATCGTCTGCAACCGGTCGAGGTCGACTCGCGCCCGGAAGGCACGCCTGACATCCTCGCGGGTCACCGCCTGCACCCTGGCCGGGAAGGTATTGAGGTAATCCAGCGGCCGATTGAAGAAGCCGATCGACGCAACTTCGGCGGTCAGCTTCTGGTTGCTGTCCAGCCGCAGCACGAAACCGCCGACGATGTTCTGCTTGGCCGCCTGCAGCTCCTTGTCGCTGGGCCCGCCGTCGATGAAATCCCTGACCGTCTTGATGGCGACCTTCAGGGCCTCCTGGGTCTGGTCGTTGCGGGTCTGCAGGCCGATCTCGAAAGGCCCGGTCACCCGCATCGGAATGAAATAGCTGTAGGCGTTGTAGGCAAAACCGCGCTTTTCCCGCACCTCCTCCATGATCCGCGACACCAGGCCGCTGCCACCGAGGACATGGTTGCCGACATACAGCGGGAAGTAGTCCGGATCGTTGATCCGCATGCCGGTCACGCCGGCATAGATGTGGGTCTGCTCGGAGGGATAGGCCGTCCTGAGGGTTTCCGGAGCGGACCTGGCGACAGGCTCGGGCAGGGGCGGCAAGGCCTCGCCCTCCGGCAGGTCGGCCAGCAGCTGCTCGGCCATGCGCTCGGCATCGGCGCGCGGCAGATCGCCGACGATGGCGACGATGCTGTTGCGGACCGTGTAGGTCCGGCGATGGAAATCGACGAGGTCATCGCGGGTCAGCCGCTCGACCGCCTCCTTCAGCCCCTCGGGGGGATGGGCGTAGGGATGATCGCCATACAGGGCGTTCATGAAGGCGATCTCGGCGACCTCGCCGGGGTCCTCGCCCTGCTGCCGGATCGCCAGCAGGGTACGGTTCCTCTCACGCTCGAAGTCCCTGGCCTCGAAGCGTGGATGCGCCAGCACCTCCCGGGCGACTTCCAGCGCGGTGGCGAGCTTGTCCGGGTGCGTCAGGCTGCGCAGGGTGACGTAGGCGGAATCGCGCCCGGCGCCGGTGCCCAGCAGTGCACCGACGTTTTCCAGCCGCTGGGCGATGGCGTCGGCATCCCAGGGGCCGGCACCCGCGTCGAGCATGCCGGAGGTCAGATTGGCGAGGCCGAATTTCTCACCGTCCCGGGCACTGCCGGCATCGAACACCAGCCGGATGTCGACCAGCGGCAGCCCCGCCGTGGGCACGAAGTAGACACGTCCGCCGCGTGCCGTGGTCCAGTGCTGGATGTCCGGCACGGCCAAGGCGGTGCCACCGAAAGCGAGCAGACCCAGTGCCAGCCAGGCCGGCCGCAGGATACCGATAAACAGCTTAACGAACATGGCCACCTCCCATGGCAGCGTCTTCCGGCGCCGGCGCCCCCTCGGGCAGCGGCAGGGGATTCAGATGCGCGATCGTCAGGCGCTCGTCGACCAGGTACTTGCGGACGACCGCCTGAACCTGCTCGGCCGTCACCGCGTTCACCCGGTCGACGTATTCCCGCACTTTGCGCCAGCTGAGGCCTACGGTCTCGGCGGTGCCCAGCTGCATGGCCTGGTAGAACATGGAGTCGAGCTGGTAGACATGGCTGGCCAGCACCTGCGCCTTGACGCGCTGGAGCTCGTCGGCAGCGATCGGTTCGTCGCGCAGCTTGCGCACCTCCTCCAGCAATGCGGCCTCGAGCTCAGCCAGCGACTTGCCCTGCACCGGCGTGCCCTCCAGCGTGAACAGGTTGACGAGACGCGCGTAAAGGTCGTAGCCCGCGCCGGCCGCCGCCGCGATCTGCTGGCCACGCACCAGGCGGCTGGAGAAGCGGGCGCTGTTGCCGCCATCGAGGATGCCTGCCGCCACTTCCAGGGCATAGGCGTCGGCCTCGTCGGCGGCGGTCCTCAGCGAGGGCGTCTTGTAGCCCAGCACCAGGTGCGGTAGTTTCGCCGGCACGCTGACAGCCAGCCGCCGCAGCCCCAGCTGCTCGACCTCGGTCTGCGGCTTGACCGGCGGCAGCTCGCTGCGCTTGAGCGGGCCGAAGAATTTCCTGGCCTGCTTGAGCACTTCCTCCGGCTTGACGTCGCCGACGACCACCAGCGTGGCATTGTTGGGGGCGTACCAGCGGGCATACCAATGCTTGAGGTCATCCAGCGTGAGTCCCGCGACATCGTCCGGCCAGCCAACGACCGGGTTGCGGTAGGGGCTGTTGCTGTAGGCGACCGACTCGAAGTGTTCCTGCATCTTGGCGCGCGGCTGGTCGTCGGTGCGCAGGCGGCGCTCCTCCAGCACGACCTGGTGCTCCTTGGCGAATTCGGCCTCGACCAGTTTGAGATTGCGCATGCGGTCCGCCTCCAGCTCGAAGCTGATGGGCAAGCGGGACGCCTCCAGCGTCTGGAAATAGGCGGTGTAGTCCTGGCCGGTGAAAGCATTCTCGCGCCCTCCGTTTGCTGCGATAATGCGCGAGAATTCGCCCGGCGGATGCTTCTGGGTGCCCTTGAACATCATGTGTTCGAGCATGTGCGAGATGCCCGTGATGCCGCCATATTCGTTGCTGGCGCCGACCTTGTACCAGACCTGCGAGACCACGGCGGGCGCTCGATGATCCTCCTGCACCAGGATTTTCAGGCCATTGTCCAGCGTGAACTCGTGAACCGGGGGCTCGGCCGCGAGTCCCGGCAAGGGCACGGCGAGCAGGAGCATGCGGAGTCCGCGTAATGACATTCTTGACGTTCTCCCTGGCATGATGGACGCGAAAGGAGGGCGGTCAGCCGCCTCCTGGAACGGGGCATTGTAAACGAAAGATTCTGTGGACCATGATCTCGACAGTCAGCCAACCCCCTAGCCTGCCCCTCTGGAAAGCCTATCTGGGACTCTGCAAGTTGCGGGTGGTTGGCGCCATCGTGTTCACCGCCATCATCGGCATGTTCCTGGCCGTGCCGGACCTGCCGCCCCTGCAGGAAACCTTCTGGGGCGCCCTCGGCATTGGCCTCGCGGCCGCCTCGGCGGCGGCGCTGAATCACGTCTACGACCGCGAGATCGACGGCAAGATGGGCCGGACCGAGGACCGCCCGCTGCCGCAGGCGCAGCTGACCCCGCGCGAGGCCAATGTCTTCGCGCTGATCCTGGCGGCCATCTCGATGCTGGTGCTGACGCTGCTGGTCAACCCGCTGACCGCCGTGCTGACCTTCGTCTCGCTGATCGGCTATGCCGTGATCTATACCCGCTACCTGAAGCGCATCACCATCCAGAACATCGTCATCGGCGGCGCGGCCGGCGCGGCCCCGCCGGTACTGGGCTGGTGCGCCGTCACCGGCGGCATCCATCCGCATGCGCTGCTGCTGTTCCTGTTGATCTTCATCTGGACTCCGCCGCACTTCTGGCCCCTGGCGCTGGCCAAGAAGGACGAGTACCGCCTCGCCGACATGCCCATGCTGCCGGTCATCTACGGCGACGAGGTGACCAAGCTGCACATCCTCGGCTACACCATCCTGCTGGTGATCTTCAGCCTGCTGCCCTATCTGACCGGCATGAGCGGGCTGATCTACCTGATTGCCGCCCTGCTGCTCGGCGGCGGCTTCCTCTACCATGCGATCCGCCTCAAGCGCGCGCGCGACAACAAGCTGGCCATGCGCACCTTCGGCTATTCCCTGCTCTATCTCGCCGGCATCTTCAGCGCCCTGCTGGTCGACCACTACCTGTCCTTCTGACGCAACGGCCGCTTTCGGGCGGCACGCGCCGAACTCCCGAATCCCGATCACCATGCCGTATTACCCGGTCCGCAAGAAGATCGTCCGGCGACCGGCCAACGATCAGGCCCCGCCACTGGGACAGCTGCCCGAGCTGCTGCAACGGCTGTACGCCAGCCGCGAGATCCGCGATACCGGCGAGCTGGACCGTTCGCTGGGCTGCCTGCCGGCGCCGCAGCGGCTGTCGGGCATGGCCGCCATGGTCGAGCGACTGAGCGATGCCATCCACCACGATCGTCGGGTGCTGATCATCGGCGACTATGACGCCGACGGCGCCACCGCCACCGCCGTCGCCATGCGCGGACTGCGGGCGCTGGGACTGCGGCAGGTCGGCTACCTGGTGCCGAACCGCTTCGAATATGGCTACGGCCTGACCCCCGAAATCGTGACCCTGGCCGCCACGCGCCAGCCCGATCTACTGCTGACCGTGGACAACGGCATCTCCAGCCATGAGGGCATCGCTGCGGCGGCGGTAATGGGCATGGAGGTCCTGATCACCGACCATCATCTGCCCGGCAGCACCGTCCCGGCCGCCGCGGCCATCGTCAACCCGAACCTGCCGGGCGAAGACTTTCCCAGCCACGCGCTGGCTGGCGTCGGTGTCATGTTCTACGTGCTCATGGCCCTGCGACAGGCGCTGCGGGCGGCGGGACACTTCGCGCGGACGAGCGTCGCGGAACCCAAGCTCGGCACCCTGCTGGACCTGGTCGCCCTGGGCACGGTGGCCGACGTCGTTCCGCTGGACCATGTCAACCGGATCCTGGTGCATCAGGGACTGCAACGCATCCGCGCCGGCCAGGCGCATCCGGGCCTGCTGGCCTTGCTGACAGTGGCGGGGCGCGAGCCGCAACGGACCAGCGCCGCCGACCTCGGCTTTGCCGCCGGCCCACGGCTCAACGCTGCCGGCCGGCTGGACGACATGAGCCTCGGCATCGAATGCCTGCTGGCCGACGATCCCGTGCAGGCCGGCGCACTGGCGCAACAGCTCGATCTGCTCAACCGCGACCGCCGCCTCATCGAGGAGCAGATGAAGCAGGAGGCCCTGGCGGCGCTCTCGCAGCTGGATAGCGAGGAGGGGAGCGACCGTCCCGCGCTGTGCCTGTTCTGTCAGGACTGGCACGAGGGCCTGGTGGGACTGGTCGCCTCGCGGGTGAAGGACCGCATCCATCGGCCCGTCATCGCCTTCGCCCCCGCCGACCGCAACCCGGACGAACTCAAGGGTTCCGCCCGCTCGATTCCCGGGATCCACATCCGCGACGTGCTGGCCGACCTCGCGACCCGTCAGCCGCAGTTGATCCGCCGCTATGGCGGGCATGCCATGGCGGCCGGACTCACGATTCCCCGGGCAGGGCTGGAGCCCTTCATGGCCGGCTTCGAGGACGAGGTCCGACGGCGCGCCGAGGGCGCAGACCTCGAACATACGATCCACACCGACGGACCGCTGGACGCAGAGCAACTGACGCTCGCCACCGCCGAGTTGCTGCAGACCGCCGGCCCCTGGGGTCAGCACTTTCCCGAGCCGGTGTTCGACGGGGACTTCGAGGTTGCCGGCAGCCGCATTGTCGGCGAGCGCCACCTGAAGCTGGTCCTGAAGCCCCGCAATGGCGCCCCGCACATCGATGCGATTGCCTTCGGGCTGGACAATCCCGGCGAGTGGCTGCGCTGCCACAGCATTCGCGCCGCCTACCGGCTGGATGTCAACGAATATCGCAACAACCGCAGCCTTCAGCTGCGGATCGACTACATGGAAAGCCTAGCCTGAGCGTCCGCCTGGCGGACCTTTATGGCCTGGATGATCTTGAAACCCTGGGTTTCCTCGGCACTGCCGATCTCCCCGCCCATGCTCCGGATTTCCGCTTCATAGGGCAGCTGGCGGTTGGCCACCAGCAGCAGACGTCCACCGGGCTTCAACAGCCGCAGCGCCTCGCGCACGAAGGCCCGGCCCAGCGCCGGCAACGGCGCGCGCCCGGCATGAAAGGGCGGATTCATGAGGACGAAGTCCAGCCGCGCCAGCGGCAGGCCGGCGGTGACATCCGCCCAGTGATAGTGCAGGCGCCGCGTGCCGGCGACATCGGCCAGGTTGAGCTGCGCCGCCGCCAGTGCCTTGCCCTCCGCCTCGACCAGATGCAGTTCGCGGATACCCGGCGCGCACTGCAATGCCTCCCGCGCCAGATAGCCGTAGCCGGCCCCCAGGTCGGCACCGCATCCGGACAGATCCGCCGGCAGCCGCGCCGCCAGCAGGCGCGACCCCAGATCCAGCGACTTCCAGCTGAACAGGCCCGGACAACTGTAGCAACCGGTAGCCGGCAGCCGGCGCAGCTCGCCACCGCGCTTCCAGTCCGCGAGCAGTGCCGGATTCAGCTGCGCGTCCGCCTTGAACGCACGTACCACGCGGCACTTGTGCTTGCTGAAGGTCTCGGTCCGCCCCGTCAGCTCGCCCAAGCGCCGCTCCAGGGATGGCGCACCCAGGGTGTTGGCCGCAACCAGGATCAGGCTGCCACCCTCCTCCAGCGCCTCCGCCGCCAGCGCCAGGTGGTGGAGTATCTCTTCCTTGTGCTTGGTGGCGAAGACGATCGCCAGTCGGCAGGTCTCTCGGGGCGCATCGAGCACCTGCCAGCCGCTCTGCTGCAGGGCCTCGGCGGTAGGCTTGTGACTCTGGACGCACGGTCCCGGCCGCCATTCGGCCACAGCATCCAGGCCAGCCGGCGGCCGGAACAAGAGGGCTGGCCGCTGGGCAGCCAACGGCACGGCAGAATGCCGCGCGAAATAGGCGGCCAGTGCCGCCACCTGCGCTTCCGACTCATTCATGGTTTCGGGTATTCGAAAAGTGGCCGCTCATTCCTGGAGCTGTGGCGGAACAGGCCTCGCTCCTGCGTCATTATCGCGCCATACGGCGAGGAAAGCTCCCGGCCGCAGACGGTACCGCGCCGGCCGCCCTGCATCACCGCGCGCCAGTTTTCCCCAGTCGGCGTGGACAGGACGTTAACTATCCTGTGGATATCGCGGCAAACGATTGAGTTTGAATGGATTTCGCCCCCTGACCAAAAAATGGACAGCGATAACCGGGGGGGGGGGGGGGGGGGGGGGGGAATCGGCCAGGCGGCCGACCGTTAGGCAGGATGCCGGGGACACCCCGGCCCTGCCGACGCGAAAAATGCCCGCAGTGGGGATGAAGACGGTCTACTTGGTCGCCACCCGGTCGGAACAGACCAACGCCATGATTTTCTCCTCGGCGGAACCGTCGGCTACGGGGAGATAGTTCGAGGGGATGTCGTGGTATTGAATCTTGTCGATGGGCTTCATGGCCTCCCGGTCGCCATAGGCAAAACCGAGCAGAACCAGTGACGTGCGCCCATCGCAGTCGTAGGACTGATTCGACTTGATGACATGGATGTAGCGTCCGCCGGTGTGCCTGGCGGGCCTGTTGTAGGTGAACTTTTCCATGACCTTGACATGATCGCCGGACCGCTGCACGGAGTCGAGATCCACGGCGATCGAGAACAGGCCATTTCCGCCCTCGCCTACCGCGGTCCAGTGGCTCGCCCAGCCGGGTGACGCCGAAATCAGGGTAGCAGCCAGCAGGCAGAGACGAAGGTGGATCATGACGATCTCCGGCGAGATGATGTGCCGTCGATACTAGATCACTTCGGCCCCATTGGGCAACAATTATTTTTGTGACAACAAACAATCGGGCCGTTTGCCACTGCACCCGAACCTGTGAAGCCGGTTTGCCCCACAGGGATCGCCAACCCGAACAACATCGCCAGCCTCCGGCTTACGGCCCCGGCAGCCAGCTAGCGCTTCGCCCGTTGTCCCGTGCGGATTTCACCCTCTTCCAGCACGTCGAAGAGGTAAACCCGGCCATCCCCGGGACGACCTGTATGGGCATATTTCATCAGGGTGGCGATGATGACATCGACCAGTTCCTCCTCCGCGAGGATTTCCAGCCGTTTCTTGGCAACGAAGGGGTTGAAATCCTGACCCGAATCGCCCCGCTGGTGACCGAAACCCTCGCAGTCCCACACACTCATGCCAGGAAAGCCCGGAATCTCCATCAAGGCCTGAACGACCCGGCCCAGCACGAATGGTTGAATATAGGCGCGGATTTCTTTCATGGCTTCAAGGTCCGGCCTTCGGCATACCGGTAGAGCAAGGGCAGCAGGGTAAGGGTCAGCAGGGTTGCCGTCACCAGGCCGCCAATGATGACCACCGCAAAAGGCTTGGCAGTTTCCGAGCCAACACTGGTCGAAAGTGCCGCCGGGAATAGCCCCAGCATGGCCATGAGTGCCGTCATGATGACAGGCCGCAGGCGATCGGTGGCACCCCTCATGATGGCCTCGTGCAAGTCATGTCCCTCGCGCAGGAGGGCATTCAGGTGCGAAACCAATATCACCCCATTCTGCACGGCGATGCCGAATAGCGCGATAAACCCGACCGCCGCGGATACACTGAGATTGATGCCGGTCAGCCAGAGTGCCACCAAGCCGCCGATCAAGGCAAAAGGAACATTCATGACAATCAAGGCGGCATACTTGATCGATTGGAAGGCCCAAAAGAGCAGGACGAAGATGAGGGTTAGGCTGATGGGCACAATAATCGAAAGCCGCTTCATGGCGCGCTGCTGGTTTTCGAATTGCCCACTCCAGACCATCCTGTATCCCGCCGGCAAGCTGACCTGTTCGGCCACTCTTGGCATAACTTCCTGAACGAACCCGCCCTGATCGCGCCCGATCAGGTTGCACTTGATGGCGATGCGGCGACTGTTTTCTTCCCGGCCGATGCGGGAGGCGCCGATATCAACCTTGATCTGCGCCAGTTCTGCCAAGGGAATGCGGCTGCCGTCCGGCGCCTTCACGACCAGATTCTCCAGCGCCGCAACCGACGAGCGGGCATCCTGCTGGAGGCGGACGGAGATCGCAAAACGACGATTGCCATCCAGCATTTCCGAAGCCGTCTTGCCGCCTACGGCCATCTCGATCACCTCCTCCACATCGGCGACATTGATCCCATACCGGGCAATCCGCGCCCGATCGATCGCAATGGCGACCTGTGCAAGCCCGGCCTGCTGCTCGGCAGCGACATCCGTTGCACCCCGCGTGGACTGGAGGATGTGTACCACTTGGTCCGCCTTGGCCTGAAGAACCTTCAAATCATCGCCAAAAATCTTGACGGCGATTTCGCCCTTGACTCCCGAAATGGCCTCCTCGACGTTGTCCTGGATCACCTGGGAGAAATTGAGCTGAATGCCGGGAAAGACGGCGAGCTTGGCATTCATCGCCGCCACCAGTTCGTCCTTGTGCCGAAACCGCCAGGTTGCCTTCGGCTGGAGCGATACCAGAATTTCGAGATTATTGAAGCCCTTGGGGTCCGTGCCATCCTCGGGACGCCCCAGCTGAGTCAGAACGGATCGTGCTTCGGGAAACGCCTCGATCCGGCTGCGGATAACCTGTTCGATTTCCTTCGCCTTGTGGAGGGATATAGGGGTAGGCAGGGTGACGGTGAGCCAGATATTGCCCTCATCCAGCTTGGGCATGAACTCGGTACCGATGACGCGCAGCAAGCCCAAAGAGAGGATGAGGAGCAACGACGCCAGCATGAGCATCAGCCTAGGCCAGCGCAGCACCCACGCCAAGACGACGCGGTAGGCGCCCTCCATCGCTTCCACCACTGGATTGTGCCGCTCGGCCAAACGCGGTCCAAGCAAAAAGCTCAGAAGCACGGGAATCAGGGTCAAGGTCACGATCAACGAGCCCACCAAGGCAAAGGACAGCGTATAGGCCATGGGCGAAAAGATTTTCGCTTCCACCCGCTGGAACGTGAAGATGGGCAGGAATGCCGTGATGATGATGGCTTTGGAGAAAAGGATCGGACGTCCCATCTCGGCGGCGGTCATCAGCATGGTCTGGCGCATGTGATTCAGGTTTTCCTGTCGCTGCATGTCCAGGGTGACCTTGACCATGATGGCCTCGACCAGTACCACCGCGCTATCAACGATGATCCCGAAATCGATGGCGCCCAGTGAAATGAGATTGGCCGATACCCCGTTGGCGTCGATGAGGATGAAGGCAAACAGAAGCGACAGGGGAATAACCAGCGTCACGATGGCCGCAACCAAGGCGCTGCGCAGAAATACCACCAGGATCAGCAGGATCAGGACGGCACCCTCCAGCATATTGTGCTCGACGGTATGGACGGTGTGCTGGACCAGTTCCATCCGGTCGTAGATGGGCTCGATTCTGACGCCGGGCGGCAGGCGGTGGGCATTCAGGTCGTCGATCTTCTCTTTCAGTTCCGCAAGCACACGAGCGGCATCGCGGCCTTTGGTCAGCAATACCACCCCCTCGACGACATCGTCCTGCCGGTTGTAGCCCACGATTCCGGTCCGGGGTTGCGCCCCCACGTCCACGAGGGCGACATCCTTGACCCTGATGGGGGAACCGTCGCGCGTGGCAACAACAACGTTGCCGATGTCCTGGAGGCTCGACAGCAAACCGACCCCCCGCACCACCAAGGCCTCGTCGCCGTGCTCGATATAGCCTCCGCCGACATTCTGGTTGTTCCTGGCAATCGCATCGTAGACGTCGCCAATCAACAGCTGATAGCTCTTCAACCGATCCAGATTGACGCTGACCTGGTATTGCTTGACACCACCGCCGAAGGAGACGAGATCGGCCACGCCCCGAACCGACCGGATGCTGGGCTCGACCAGCCATTCTTGGATCGCCCGCTGCTCGACCAGCGGCAGGCCGGGAGCGCGAATCAAAAACCGGTAGATCTCGCCGACACCGGTACTGAGCGGCCCCAGCATGGGGTTGACGTCGGCCGGAAGGACGACATTTCGCAGACGTTCCAGAACCTGCTGGCGAGAAAAGTAATCCTCTGCCTCGTCGTCGAAGATGAGCGTCACGACCGAGAGGCCGAAAATCGACACGGACCGCATGTTGATCAAATGCGGCAAGCCGTTCATTTCCCTTTCTATGGGCAGGGTGATGATTTTCTCGATTTCCTCGGGTGCCTGGCCAGGATGTTGCGTCACGACCTGGACAAAGACATTCTGAACATCGGGAAAGGCCTGGATAGGCAGGCGCTCGAAAGAGACTGCCCCAAGCATGACCATGACCAAGGTCAGGCCGATCACCATAACCCGCTGCTGCAGGCAGAAAAGAAGGATGCGAAAGATCATTTAGAGGCGGTTTCCGGCTCCTCGGCAAGCTGCTCGTTCGCCTCCTCGGTCCGCAACAACAACGCCCCTTCCGTCACGATGGTCTCCCCGGGCGCCAGCCCCTCCGCGAGGACGGCCAGGTTCTCGAGCCGTAGGCGCACCTTCACGCATCGTTGTTTGTAGTGACCGTCACCGATCCTGACGAAAACCTGGTCGCCCTCACCTTCGGTAAACAAGGCGGTCAAGGGAACGACGACGGTCTTGTCCTGACCCGTGCTCGTGATCCGGGCCGTGGCATACATGGCCGGCAGAAGCTGGCCCTCGGGATTGGCGAGCCTGCACCGAACCTTGATGGTCCGGGTAGATTCGTCGACCAGCTTGTCGATGTATTCCACTGTCGCGGCGAATTGACGATCCGGATAAGCGGCCACCGATACGCTCAAGGGTGTGCCGACATGAATCAAGCCGATGTCCTTCTCGAATACGTTCATCCACAGCGAGAGGAATCCCAGGTCGGAGACAACGAACAAGGGCTCCGGGAGATCCGGACGCACTTCCATGCCGGGATTGACATGTCTCTCGGTGATCACCCCGGCAATCGGGGTACGCACCCGGTAGCGATTATTGATCTGGTCGTCCGGGGCCCCCAGGTTGTGGATGTGCATACGACTGCGGCTGACATCATCACGCGCATGTGCCAGCGCATTCTCGGCCTGCTGGAGTTCCTTGCGCGGTAATACCCCATCGTCGAACAGGGCCTTGGCACGTTTCCAGGCGCCTTCGGCCAGGCGCTCGTCTGCCAGAGCATTCGCATAGGCCTCCTGCGCCTGACCCAGCTGGGGACTGTCGAGCTCGAGCAGGGCGTCGTGAGCCTTGACTAGGCTGCCGAGCGCGGGGATGTCGGAGACAACGCGCCCTGCAACCGGTGCCGAAATCCGTGCGGTACGCGTCTCGTCGTAAGCCAGCTTGCCGGCGATCGGTTCGGCAACCGGGGCAACCACCGCCTCCACGCGCTGCTCCACCAGCATCGCCCGCTTGCTGGAACCGGGCGGCAACAAAACTTCATCCTTGGGCAGCGCCGATGCCGCGCCACCGGCAGGCTCAGGGGGGTTGTCCCGCTCGCAACCGCCGAAACCCAGCGAGATGGACAGCAGCAGCCCAAGCGTCGGGCACAGCCTTCTGGAAATGTCACGGTTCATCGTTCTTGAGTGAGGTTACCGATGCCCCTGAGGCGATCAGGCCAGGCGAGAAGGCTGTCATTCGGGGCATTGCAGCAATCCAGCAGCGGGGCGGTCACTCCTCCGAATGGTTACATCAGCCAGAATGCTGCATCACATCGAGGTCGAGGATGGGACAGGAAGTTGAAATCAAACGGTGTCGAAGGGTAAGACCTCAATCTAACCAAGCAATAAACGCGCCCTTGGCACCTGACGGTCATCAGAACCGGCGCCATCCTTGAGCGAGTATGCTGAGCCTCGCCTGGTATCGTGTCAACGTCATTGCTGCCGATGGTTCCCTACAACCGATTGCCACTGCAGATGGACCATCATGCCCGGGCATCACCGGGGCAGAACAGCCTCATGAGGCACTGGTATCCGCCGGCTCACGGACGACCGGCGCCGGAACGGCTTGCCGCCATCGTCTACCACAGCCTATAGAATCGCCATCCCTGCCCACGCCAATGTCAGCCATCCCATGACCCGACTCAGTATCACCGATCACCGCCGCGACAGCGCCGGTCTGACCTATGTCTACCCGGTATGGTCGCGCCGTTCGGGCGGCCTCTCGATCGGCATCAACCTGAATCCGAACAACGCCTGCAACTGGCGCTGCATCTACTGCCAGGTGCCCGATCTCATCCGGGGTGCGGCGCCGGAAACCGAGCTCATGCGGCTCGAGGATGAACTACGGGAGCTGCTGGCATCCGCCCTCTGCGGCGATTTCTTCGAACGCTTCGCCATACCGGCCGATCAGCGTGTGATCCGCGACATTGCCATCTCGGGCAATGGCGAACCTACCAGCAGCGGGCAATTCGATGCCGCGATCGGTATCGTCGGCCAGGCCTGCGCGGACGTCGGGCTGTTCGGCCAGATTCGTCTGGTGCTGATCAGCAACGGCAGCCTGATGCACCGACCGGAGGTGCAACGCGGCGTCGCCCACTGGTCGGAACTGGGGGGGAAGGTCTGGTTCAAGCTGGATAGCGCAACGGAAGCGGGGCGCGAGCGCATCAACCAGGTCCACCTGTCCAACGCCACGGTCCGACACAACCTCGAGACCTGCGCGAGACTCTGTCCGACCTGGCTGCAAACCTGCCTGTTCGCCCTCGATGGCCAGCCGCTATCGGAAACCGAACAAAGCGCCTACCTGGATTTTCTGACCGGACTGGAGGCGGACGGCATCGCCATCGAAGGTGTCCTGCTTTACGGTCTGGCGCGGCCATCGCTGCAACCCGAAGCCGCCCGGCTGTCGGCCCTGCCGGAAGACTGGATGTCGGCATTCGGTGCGCGCATCGAGTCCCTGGGCATCAGGGCCAGGGTTCATCGCTAACGCCCCGGTCCCACCGCCCGGCCATGCCAGAAAAACCCGATAAAAAACCCCGCCGGGCCCAGCGCCAGGCCCGGCGGGGTCGTCGCGGCATTCAGCCGTCTACTGACAAGCCTCACACGTCGGATCGTCGAGGCGGCACACCTTGGGTTCGGGTTCTGCGCTCACGGCATTGAGCTTGCCATCGAAGGCGGTGCTCTTCTCGACGTGGGTGGCACCCAGCGTGCGCAGGTAGTAGGTGGTCTTGAGGCCGCGCACCCAGGCGAGCTTGTAGAGGTTGTCCAGCTTCTTGCCGGAGGGTTCGGCCAGATAGAGGTTGAGCGACTGCGCCTGGTCGATCCATTTCTGGCGGCGTGAGGCGGCTTCGATCAACCAGCGGGCGTCCAGCTCGAAGGCCGTGGCATACCGTTGCTTGATGGCCTCGGGGACGCGCTCGATCTTTTGCAGGCTGCCGTCGTAGTACTTGAGGTCGTTGATCATCACGGCGTCCCACAGGCCGTTCTGCTTGAGTTCGGCCACCAGATAGGGGTTGACGATGGTGAACTCGCCCGACAGGTTGGACTTGACGAACAGGTTCTGGTAGGTAGGCTCGATGGACTGCGACACCCCGCAGATGTTGGAGATGGTGGCGGTGGGGGCGATGGCGAGACAGTTGCTGTTGCGCATACCGACCTTCCTGACCCGCTCGCGCAAAATGTCCCAGTCGAGGGTCGTCGAGCGGTCCTGTTGCAGGTAGCCGCCGCGTTCGACTTCGACCCGGGCGACCGAGTCGATGGGCAGGATGCCCTGACTCCACAGGGAGCCGGCGTAGCTGGCGTAGACGCCGCGCTCTTCGGCCAGATCGGTGGACGCCCGGATGGCGTGGTAACTGATCAGTTCCATGCTGCGGTCGGCAAACTCGATGGCCTGTTCGGAGGCGTAGGGGATGCCGAGCTTATACAGGGCGTCCTGGAACCCCATGAGGCCGAGCCCGACCGGGCGATGGCGCAGGTTGGAGCGACGGGCCTGGGGGACGCTGTAGTAGTTGATGTCGATGACGTTGTCCAGCATGCGCATGGCGGTGGCGATGGTGCGCTGCAACTTGTCGGCATCCAGCGTGCCCT
The DNA here is from genome assembly GCF_056880625.1 of Methyloparacoccus sp. NF-16. Taxonomy (NCBI): domain Bacteria; kingdom Pseudomonadati; phylum Pseudomonadota; class Gammaproteobacteria; order Methylococcales; family Methylococcaceae; genus Methyloparacoccus; species Methyloparacoccus sp. NF-16. The sequence goes on from NZ_CP174130.1 coordinate 2,583,129, forward strand.
GCGGGGTGATGTGGGCGGCGAGATTGACCGAGCCGAGGTTGCAGACGGCGACCTCGCTGTCGTTGGTGTGCAGGGTAATCTCGGTACACTGCCCCGTTAAAATACCGTTGAACACTCCCATGTGACGTTTCGGCTCAGTGAAACAGTAGGTATCGTCAACTCGACCTTCATCACGCACCTCCATGACCTGCACAAACTTAGCGGCAGATCGGTTGGGCGTCCTCTTGGACAGGCTTACACGATGTACCGTGAGGCCAAGCTCCAACAGTTTTTGAGTCTCAACTGAGCCAATCAGCAAGCGGTAGAGGGGCTGACACTCATACGCAGGCTGATCATCTGCAAACCTCGTTACAGTAGCCTCACGCATCAAGCTAACTTTCGATGTCACTCCAAGAGTCTGGAGCATCAACCTAACTTCATTCAAAAATCCCTTTTCAACAGAGGCTATTTGAATTGACTCATTGTCTCCATTACGTGAAACAGTTCCATCTGCATCAATCAGACCGGCGAGCCAGTCCAGCCTAGACCTTATAGAGTAGCTGTGAGGCACAGTAAACTTCTGCGGAACCCCATCCACCAAAGTAAACGACAGCCTCCCATTGGATTGTTCTTGGTAGGACCCTGACCTAATAGCCAAGTGATTAACAAGGTCCCTCTTGTCCCCATACAGATGCAGGATGGGCTTTCCCTTGCCATACGTACCGTCACCACAGAAGAAGCCAGCGGTGTAGGCATAGGGAAACTTACCGCAACCTTCAAGTACAGGGAGGCTGAACTTTATCAGTTTATCCCCGGCCTTCAGTTCATGAGCACGCTTCTCAACAATGTTGTTGTGCCAGTAACCTTCTTGCACGTAGAACTTATGGTACGGGGTGCAGTCGATTTCAGCCCCATCTGATAGAACCACTTTGATGAGCTTCTGATTTTCCCCGGTCTTGAATACCTCCACCTCGGAGAACTCTTCTCCATTCCAAACCTTGACCTTGCTACCAGCGAGATGGGAGATAGGAATATGTCCATGCTCCGTCAGAACTGAAGTCTCAGGGGCAACACAGAGGTTGGAGCTGTGGACGACGCCGACGTGCTGGTTGGTGTAGCGGAGGTTGCAGGGATCCTTGAAGGTGATCCACGGGTGGCCGGTCTCGAACAGCATCGACAGCATCTTGCGCCACAACTGGCTGGCCGGCAGGCGTTTGAACAGGGTGATCTCGCCCCGGTCGGCCTTGGCTTCGTACTCCTGGTAGCGCCTCTCGAAGGCGAGTCCGGTCAGGTCGTGCAGGTCGGGGGTGTCGCTGGGGCTGAACAGGGTCCAGTCCTGATCGTCGACGACGCGCTTGAGGAACAGGTCGGGTACCCAGTTGGCGGTGTTCATGTCGTGGGTGCGGCGGCGGTCGTCACCGGTGTTCTTGCGCAGTTCCAGGAACTCTTCGATGTCGATGTGCCACGTTTCGAGGTAGGCGCAGACGGCACCCAGCCGCTTGCCGCCCTGGTTGACGGCGACGGCGGTGTCGTTGGCGACCTTGAGGAAGGGTACGACGCCCTGGGATTTGCCGTTGGTGCCTTTGATGTGGGCACCCAGACCGCGCACGCGGCTCCAGTCGTTGCCGAGTCCGCCGGCATACTTGGACAGCAGGGCGTTGTCCTTGATGGCGCTGTAGATGCCGTCGAGTGCGTCGGGTACGGTGGTGAGGTAGCAGGAGGACAGCTGCGGGCGCAGGGTGCCGGCGTTGAAGAGGGTAGGCGTCGAACTCATGAAGTCGAACGACGAGAGCAGGTGGTAGAACTCGATGGCGCGGGCTTCGCGGTCGATTTCGTTGCTGGCCAGTCCCATGGCGACACGCATGAAGAAGGCCTGCGGCAGCTCGAAGCGGACGCCGTGACTGTGGATGAAGTAGCGGTCGTAGAGGGTCTGTAGACCCAGATAGTTGAACTTAAGATCACGCTCGGGCTGGAGGGCCTGAGCCAGCTGGTCGAGGTCGTAGCGGGTCAGTTCGCTGGACAGCAGCTCCAATTCAGCGCCACGGTGGATGAAGGCGACGAAGGACTCGCGGTAGTCGGCTGAGGGGTCCAGCCCGAGGAAGCCGTGGGCCTCGCGGCGCATGGCACTGAGCAACAGCCGGGCGGCGACATAGGCGTAGTTGGGTTCTTGTTCGATGCGGGTACGCGCCGCCATGAGCAGGGCTGACTCGACATCCTTTTCCGGTACGCCGTCGAAGAGGTTGCGGCGGGCTTCGTCGAGAATCCAGGCACCGTCGACATCTTCGAGACCCGAGCAGGCGTCGTCGACGAGGGCTTGCAGGCGGGGGACATCGAGCGGCTGGCGGGTGCCGTCCGGGAGGGTGACGTGCAGTTCCGGTGCAACCGGGGTTTTCTGGGCCTGCTGTTCGGCCCGCAGGCGGGCACGTTCTTCCCGGTAGAGGACGTAGGCGCGGGCCACTTTCTGGTAACCCCCGCGCATCAGGGCCAGTTCGACTTGGTCCTGTATGTCTTCGATGTGGATGGTGCCGCCAGAGGGTAGCCGCCGGGACAATGCCGTGACCACCTGCTCGGCCAGCGACGCCACCACCTCGTGGATGCGGCGACTGGCGGCGGCACTGCCGCCCTCGACCGCCAGAAAGGCCTTGGTGATGGCGACGCTGATCTTGCTGGCGTCGAAGTCATGGACTTGTCCGTTACGGCGAATGACTCGCATCTCGCCAGGCTGATAGGAACGCAACTCGACACCCGCCGACACAATGTCGGCAGGCATCAGGGAGGAATTCCGGGACGCGAGCAGGGATTCGGTTTCCATGGACAGAGACCTCGGCGTGTCAGGTTGGATCGGAAAGGGCCGGCACTATAAGATGTGCCAAAAGGGCCAGTCAAGCACAATATCCTGTGGAATCATCGAAAAGCGATGACGACAGGCGCGCGCGGCCGGCCGCCGGTCAGCGCAACCGGCGGGCGGATCGGCAGCGGGCTTGATGTACTATTGCGCCCACTGCGGAGCCCCGCCTCCTCCCAACAAGAACAACGACAAAGGGACAACCGAGCCCATGCAAAACATTCTGGACTGGATCAGCGACTGGACGCGACGCATCCTGCCCAACCCTCAAGCCGTCTCGTTCGCCATCTTCCTGATCGTCATCTCGCTGCTGGTCATCAGCCTGGGAAAAATGCTGATGCCGGTGCTGGCGGCTGGCGTCATCGCCTATCTGCTCGAAGGCATCGTCATGCAGGGCGTCAGACGCCGGGTACCGCGCTTCGCTGCGGTACTGGTCGTCTATGTGCTGTTTCTGGCCTTCGTCGCCTTCCTGCTGGTCGCCCTCCTGCCCTCGCTGTACCAGCAGACCATGCAACTGCTGCAACAGCTGCCGGGCTGGGTCACGCGCGGGCAGGTACTGGTCATGGAACTGCCGGCCAAATACCCCGACTTCATCACCGAGGAACAGCTCTACGAGGTCATGGCAACCCTGCGCCGGGAGCTGCTGGGCTGGGGACAATCGATGCTGACCTACTCCTATGCCTCGCTGGTCAGCATCATCACCCTCATCGTCTACCTGATCCTGCTGCCCTTGCTGGTGTTCTTCTTCCTCAAGGACAAGGATCGCATCCTCGGCTGGCTGGAGCAGTATCTGCCCTCCGATCGTTACCTTTCGCACAAGGTCTGGCGGGAGGTCGACATGCAGATCGGCAACTATGTACGAGGGAAATTCTTCGAGGTGGTGGTGCTGTTCCTGGTCAGCTTCGTAGTATTCGAGCTGATGCGGCTCAACTACGCGCTGCTGCTGTCGGTGCTGATCGGCCTGTCGGTGATCATCCCCTACGTAGGCGCGACCCTGGTGACCTTCCCTGTCGTGCTGGTGGCATTCTTCCAGTGGGGACTTACCGACGAGTTCGGTTACCTGATCCTGGCCTACTCCATCATCCAGGCCATGGACGCCGTCTTCCTGGTACCTCTGCTGTTCTCGGAGGTGGTCAACCTGCACCCGGTCGCCATCATCGTCGCCATTCTCTTTTTTGGCGGACTGTGGGGGTTCTGGGGCGTGTTCTTCGCCATTCCGCTGGCCACCCTGGTGAATGCCGTGCTGAATGCCTGGCCGCGAGAGGGCAAGACGCTGATCCAGGGTCTGGATGCCGCAGCGCTGACGCAGGATCCCAAGGCCATCGAGTCGTAGCCCGGCGAGAGCGCCGGGCCCGTCCTAAATCCTGTCCTTGGCCACCAGATAGACTTCCGGGCTGCGGTCGCGGGAAGCCTTGGGCTTGCGCACCGAAACCCTGTGAAACAGCGCCCGCGCCGCCTTGACATAGGCGTCGACATCGGGCCCTTGAAACAGCTTGGTCACAAAGTCGCCGCCCGGCCGCAGGATCTCCCGAGCCGTGTCCAACGCCAGTTCCGCCAGATACATGCCGCGGGCCTGATCGACGATCCGGTTGCCGCTCATGTTGGGCGCCATGTCGGAGAGCACCAGATCGACGGGCCGCTCCGCCAGCGCCTCACGCAGCCGGGCCAGTACCGATGCCTCGCGAAAGTCGCCCTGGATGAAGCTGACATTGGGCAAGTCTTCCACCGGCAGAAGGTCCAGCGCTATAATCACCCCCTTTTTTCCGAGCTTCTGCGCCGCAAACTGCGACCAGCCTCCCGGCGCCGCGCCCAAATCCACCACGACCAGACCAGGCTTCAAGAGTCGTTCGCGCTCGTCCAGTTCCTTGAGCTTGAATACCGCCCGGGAGCGATAGCCCTGGGCCTGGGCCTGCTTGACGTATTCATCGGAAAAATGCTCGGACAACCAGCGCCCGCTGCTGCGACTACGCGCCATGGTTCGCGCCGATAGACATGACAACCCCAGACCGAGAGAGCGAGTGAAACCCGAATTGAAGAAATTTCTGCGCGCCAAGGCGCATACCCTGAAGCCGGTCGTGATCACCGGCCAACACGGGGTCACGCCAGCCGTGCTGAACGAGATCAACCTGGCGCTGGATCACCACGAACTGATCAAGGTCCGTGTCAATGCCGCGGATCGCGAGGAGCGCCAGGCCATGGTCAGGACCATCTGTACGGAGTCCGCAGCCGAGCTGATCCAGGCCATCGGCCACGTCGTCACACTCTACCGCCGCAACCCGAACCAGCGCTAGCGCCGCACCCGGCTCTGTCCCCCGCCCGCTCAGAGATAGCGGACGCCGCAGATATCGAACTCGCGGACGCCGCCCGGAGCCTGAACAACGGCGACATCCCCTTCCCGCTTGCCGATCAGGGCGCGGGCAATCGGGGAAGTCACGGAAATGCGCCCCTCCTTGATGTCGGCCTCGTCCTCGCCGACGATCTGATAGGTCACTTCCTCGCCGGTTTCCGCATCGGCCAGGTCGACGGTGGCGCCGAAGACCACCTTGCCGTGGGCATTGACCTGGGTCACGTCGATGATCTGGCAATTGGACAGCTTGGCCTCGATTTCCTTGATGCGGCCCTCGGTAAAGCTCTGCTGTTCCCGGGCGGCGTGATATTCGGCATTCTCCTTGAGATCCCCATGCGCCCGCGCCTCGGCGATGGCGGCCGTGATGCTGGGACGCATCACCGTCTTGAGATGGTTGAGTTCCTCGCGCAGTTTCTCCGCGCCGCGAGCCGTTAAAGGTACCTTGTGCATATTTTCCTGATCCGGGGTATCGACAAGCGCTGATTCAGGCCTTGAGCATCCTGTGCAAATCCTGCAGGCAATTGACGTCCGCCGCGCCCATTTCGTCGAGGGCCGAGCAGGTCGCGCGGGCGCCGGACAGGGTGGTCGTATAGGTGACCTGATCCTGCAGGGCCTGGCGGCGGATGGTGAAGGAATCCGAGATCGCCTTTTTGCCTTCGGTGGTGTTGATGATGAACTGCAACTCGCCGTTCTTGATCATGTCGACCACGTGAGGGCGCCCTTCATACACCTTGTTGACCACCGTGCAGGGAATCCCGGCCTCTTGCAGCGCCTTGGCCGTACCGCGGGTGGCCACCAGCCGGAAGCCCTTGGCCAGCAGATCGCGGGCGACGGGGATGACCTTGGGCCGGTCGCTCTGCCGGATGCTGATGAAGACATTGCCGCTCTGTGCCAGCTTCACGCTGGCGGCCCGCTGCGCCTTGCCATAGGCCTCGCCGAAGGTCGCACCGACCCCCATGACCTCACCGGTGGATTTCATCTCCGGCCCCAGCAGGGGATCGACGCCCGGGAACTTGATGAACGGGAACACGGCTTCCTTGACCGAATAGTACGTCGGCACCCGCTCCCGGGTCACGCCCTGTTCGGCCAGCGACTTGCCCACCATGCAGCGGGCAGCGATTTTCGCCAGCGGATAGCCGGTGGCCTTGGATACGAACGGTGCCGTACGCGACGCCCGGGGGTTCACTTCGAGGATGTAGATGTCCTCACCCTGGATGGCAAACTGGGTATTCATGAGACCGACCACGCCCAGGGATTCGGCCAGCAGGCGCACCTGTTCGCGGATCCGGTCCTGGAGGACCGGGCTGAGGTCATAGGGTGGAATGGAGCAGGCCGAATCGCCGGAATGGACACCCGCCTGCTCGATATGCTGCATCAGGCCGCCGATCAGCACGGCCTGCCCGTCGCTGATGGCGTCGACGTCCATTTCGATCGCATCGTCAAGGAAACGGTCGAGCAGGACCGGCGACTCGTTGGAAACACTCACGGCTTCGCGCATGTAGCGCTTCAGTTCGTCGTCGTTGAAGACGATTTCCATGGCGCGGCCACCGAGCACATAGGAAGGCCGCACGACCAGGGGATAGCCGATCTCGTTGGCACCCTGGATGGCCTCCTCCAGCGAGCGCGCCGTACGGTTGGGCGGCTGCCTGAGGCCCAGCTTGTCGATCAGTTTCTGGAAGCGCTCGCGATCCTCGGCGAGGTCGATGGAATCCGGCGTGGTGCCGATGATCGGGGCATTGGCCGCCTCCAGGGCGCGCGCCAGCTTGAGCGGGGTTTGCCCGCCGTACTGGACGATGACGCCGTAGGGCTTTTCCAGATGGATGATCTCCAGCACGTCCTCCAGCGTCAGCGGCTCGAAATAGAGCCGGTCGGAGGTATCGAAGTCGGTGGACACCGTCTCCGGGTTGCAGTTGATCATGATGGTTTCGAAACCATCCTCGCGCAGGGCCATTGCCGCATGCACGCAGCAATAGTCGAACTCGATGCCCTGACCGATGCGGTTGGGCCCGCCGCCGAGCACGATCACCTTCTGCCGCCCGGTCGGCTCGGCCTCGCACGCCTCCTCGTAGGTGGAGTAGAGATAGGCCGTGGCAGTCGCGAATTCTGCCGCACAGGAATCGATGCGCTTGTAGACCGGCCGCACGCCCAGTTTGTGGCGGGCGGCGCGGACCTGAAACTCCTGGCTGCCGAGCAGGCGTGCCAGCCGGGCATCGGAAAAGCCCTTGCGCTTGAGGGCAAACAAGTCGTCGGCCGTCAGGCTACCGAGCACCCGCCCGGAAAGCGAGCGTTCCTCGGCCACCAGTTCCTCGATCTGGGCCAGGAACCAGGGATCGATCCGGCTATGCGCATGGACCTCATCGAGCGTCCAGCCCAGACGGAAGGCATCGGCCACGTAGAAGATGCGGTCGGCACCGGGGTGCCGCAGTTCGCGCGCCAGCCGGTCGGCGGCATCCTCGGCCCCTGGGTCCAGCCTTTCCGACAGACCGTCGACACCGATTTCGAGACTCCGCAGCGCCTTCTGCAGCGATTCCTGGAAGGTCCGACCGATGGCCATGGCCTCGCCCACCGACTTCATCTGTGTCGTGAGCCGATCGTCGGCCTGCGGGAATTTCTCGAAGGTGAAACGCGGCACCTTGGTGACAACGTAGTCGATGGTCGGCTCAAACGAGGCGGGCGTGGCGCCGCCGGTGATCTCGTTGCGCAGTTCGTCCAGGGTGTAGCCCACCGCCAGCTTGGCCGCCACCTTCGCGATCGGGAAGCCGGTGGCCTTGGAGGCCAGCGCCGAGGACCGGCTGACGCGCGGATTCATCTCGATGACGATCATGCGGCCATCCTGCGGGTTGATCGCGAACTGCACGTTCGATCCCCCGGTATCGACGCCGATCTCGCGCAGCACCGCGATACTCGCATCGCGCATGATCTGGTATTCCTTGTCGGTGAGCGTCTGCGCCGGCGCCACGGTGATGGAATCGCCGGTGTGTACGCCCATCGGATCGAAGTTCTCGATGGAACAGATGATGATGCAGTTGTCCCGATGATCGCGGACCACCTCCATCTCGTATTCCTTCCAGCCGAGCACGGACTCCTCGATCAGCAGCTCATGGGTCGGCGAGAGTTCCAGGCCGCGCTCGCAGATCTCGATGAATTCCTGACGGTTGTAGGCAATGCCGCCGCCCGAGCCACCCAGCGTGAAGGAGGGCCGGATAATGGCCGGATAGCCGGTCTGCTCCAGGCAGGCCAGCGCCTCCTCCAGCGAGTGGGCGACGTCGGAACGGGCCGAACTCAGGCCGATCCGCTCCATCGCCCGCTTGAATTTCTCCCGATCCTCGGCCTTGTCGATAGCCTCCTTGGAGGCGCCGATCATCTGCACGCCAAACTTTTCCAGCACGCCGTGCTGATCCAGAGCCAGCGCGCAGTTCAGGGCCGTCTGCCCGCCCATGGTCGGCAGCAGCGCGTCCGGCCGCTCCTTCTCGATGATGCGGGCCACGGTCTGCCAGTCAATCGGCTCGATATAGGTGGCATCGGCCATCTCCGGATCGGTCATGATGGTGGCCGGATTGGAGTTGACCAGGATCACCCGGTAGCCCTCCTCCCGCAACGCCTTGCACGCCTGCGCGCCGGAGTAGTCGAATTCGCAGGCCTGGCCGATGACGATCGGACCGGCGCCCAGCAGGAGGATGGACTTGATGTCGGTTCTTTTTGGCATGTAGCGGGAATACTCAGTGGCGGGCGCGCTGCATCAGCTCAATGAAGCGGTCAAACAGGGGCTGAAGATCGTGTGGGCCGGGGCTGGCCTCCGGATGCCCCTGGAAACCGAAGGCGGGGCAGTCGGTCAGCTCGATGCCCTGCAGACTGCCGTCGAACAGGGAGCGGTAGCTCGCCCGGACGGAGGCCGGCAGCGTTGCCTCGTCGACAGCGAAGCCATGATTCTGGCTGGTGATCAGGACCCTGCCGCTGTGGAGTTCCTGGACCGGATGGTTGGCGCCATGATGCCCGAATTTCATCTTCATGGTCCGGGCGCCGCTCGCCAGCCCCAGGAGCTGATGCCCGAGACAGATGCCAAAGACAGGCAATTTCCGCTCCAGGAATGCCTGGATGGCGCGAATGGCATAGTCGCAGGGCTCGGGATCGCCGGGGCCGTTGGACAGGAAAATCCCGTCCGGCTTGAGCGCCAGGGCGGCTTCGGCACTGGTGGTGGCCGGCACGACCGTCAGGCGGCAGCCCCGCTCGGCCAGGAGCCGCAGGATATTGCGTTTGACGCCGAAGTCATAGGCAACGACATGGAACTGTGCGACGACAGGCGCGGCATAGCCCGACGCCAGCTGCCAGGCCCCCTCCGTCCAGGCATAGGATTCGGCGGTCGTGACCTCCTTCGCAAGATCCATTCCCTTGAGACCGGGGAAACCACGCGCCTCGGCCAGCGCCTGTTCGACATCGAGGCTGGCGCCTGCCATCAGGCAGCCACGCTGGGCACCCCGGTCGCGGAGCAGGCGGGTCAGCCTGCGGGTATCGATGCCGGCGATGCCGACAATGCCATGAGTCCGGAGATAGTCGGACAGGGGCTGCGCCGCTCGCCAGTTGCTGTGGCGCGCGGGCAGATCGCGCACCACCAGTCCGCTGGCAAAAATGCCGCCCGATTCCACATCCTCGGCGTTGATGCCGACGTTGCCGATGTGCGGATAGGTAAGCGTCACGATCTGGCGGGCATACGAGGGATCGGTCAGGATTTCCTGGTAGCCCGTGATGGAGGTATTGAAAACAACTTCACCGACCGAGCACCCTTCGGCGCCTATCGACTCTCCGCGGAACAGGGTGCCATCCTCGAGAGCCAGTAATGCTTGGTTATTCAAATGTGTTCACCATAAACATGCAAAACGGGAAGAACCGCGAGGTCCATCCCGTTCATGCCAGTTCGATCAGCCGTTGTTGGCGCTGAATTCTAGAAAAAAGCCGCCGGCCTGTCCATGCGGCTGCCGTGCCGGTGCCGGCTAGCCCGGCCATCCTGAGGTCGCGCCGCGGGTCAGCTTGTCGGCAATGCCCAGGGGATCGCGGGGATCGATGCCATCCATCAACGGCTTGCGCCGGTTCTGATCGGTCACCTGGTAGATCAGCCCCAGCCAGTTGTTGAAGACGGCCTTGGCCGTATCCCGCCAGGTGTTGTCGAGCCGGGGCACGATCCCGTCCTCGATGAACACGGGGCAAGCCAGACTATCCCGCCGAGCCTGACGCACGCGCTGGCCATAGGCGTTCAGGTGATCCACCGATTCCTGGCTGAAATAGTGCTCGGGCAGAGGGGGGTAATCCTCGCGCTCGCCGTGGTAGTAGCGCATCACCTCGCGCTTGTACTCCTTCAGCAGGCTGATGGTGTCGTACTCCGGGTGCCCCTGGAAGAACACGACACGCATGAGGTCCTCGCTGACCGCCAGATGCACGCCGGCCTCGCCACTTTCCACCAGCACCCGCAGGCCGACCCGCTCCATGTCCTCGCGAAAGATTTCGTTGAAGCGGGAATGCGGCACATCGAAGCGGGTGTTGATGCTGGAGACCAGCGGATGCAGGGGCTCCACGACCCGGTGCGAGTAAACCCCCCAGCGCTTGAAGCCCAGATGGGTACGCTCGATGCCATAGCCGTACTGGATCAGGGCGTGGGTGGCCAGACAGGAACACAGGGTGGAGGTCACATGCTCGCGGGCCCAGTCGAACACCTCGGTCAGCGGCTCCCAGAAGGGCTCCCGCTGGAGCTGCGGCTGGGTCACGTTGGCGCCGCTGATGATCAGGCCGTCCAGTCCCTCCCGACGGATTTTCGCAAACGGTTCATAGTAGCGGTCAATGTGCGCCCGGGCCTCGTCGCCACGAACCAGCCCCTTGATGGTGAAGGGATGCATGTGGAACTGCACGATCGAGTTGGCGGCGCCCACCAGGCGGAAGAACTGGCGCTCGGTCGCTTCCAGCGCGGCATCGGGCATCATGTTCAGCAGGCCGATGTGCATCTCCCGGATGTCCTGGTGCCGGGCACGATCGACGCTGAGTACCTCCTGCCCTTCCTCGCTGAGGCGGTGGAACGTGGGCAGATCGGTGTGGGCTACAAGAGGCATGACGGGTCGCTCCCTGTCAAATCAGGCATTCGGGTTCGCCAGCGCGCGACAGACGAGCTCGATGAAATCCGCCTCATCGGCAACACTCCCGAGGGCCGAGGCTTCGACGGTATAGCCCCATTCCCGCGCGATGGCCTCGTAGCGTGGCAGGCGGGCATGAAACAGCCTGGGAAACACCCAGGTGACGAAGTCGTCCGGCGGAATCTCGTCGACGTCCCGGTAGCCGCGCTCCGCCATGAACATCGGCAAATGCTCGTCCAGGAATGCCTCGCGGTAATACAGGGGCTTCGGATGAAGCCGGGCACGCTCGATCAGCAGGTGCTCCAGTTCGCGGGAAGTCCGGATGTAGACGATCACGGTATGCTCGGCCAAGCTTGCCAGGGTTTCCGGATCGTCGAGCTCGCAGACGCTGCCGCCGGCATCATTGATGAAATGCCGGTAGCCATAGATCGCCTCGACCTTGCGGATAAATTCCGGCACATCGCGCATCGCATGGATTTCCGCCTGCCGGTGCAACTCCTGGCGGCGCTTGAATTCCGTGAGACTCAGCCCGCCCTGGCGGGGGTTGCCGAGCTTGCCGAGAAAGCTCGAAACCGGGGTCAGGTTGTCGATGGTGATGTTGCTGCGGATGTAGATCGAATCCGTCTGCAGCAGCTCGCGCAGGAACGGGATCTCCATCGCCTGGCGCTTGATGTTGTCGGAAATGGGTTCATCCAGGTAGCGGGTACCGATCCGGTAGTCGCCGGAATAATGGAACCAGCGCTGGCGCGGCAGCTTGTTGGCAAGCGTGGTCTTGCCGACGCCGGACATGCCGAGCAGGGTGATGCACTTGCTGTCCCAGGCCCTGAATTGCTCGGGGCTCATTCTCATCGTACGGACTCCGGAAAATGCAGAAACTCAACGGTTGATCATGTGATCGGCCGTCTTCGCCAAGGCCTCGAACAGACGCTCGCGCAGGACGGCGTCGGCCACCGTCTCGTCCAGGGCCAGACGCATGCAGTGCAGCCATTGTTCCCGCTCTGCGGGACCGATCGGAAAAGGCAGATGGCGCATCCGGAGGCGTGGGTGGCCATAGGCTTCCCAGTAGAGATTGGGACCGCCGAGCCAGCCCGACAGGAACATGAAAAGCTTTTCCTCGGCCCCGGCAAGGTTCTCTCCATGCAGCCGCCGGATTTCCCGGGCACCTGGCTGCGTATCCATGTGCGCATAGAAGCGTCGCACGAGCTCCCGGAGAACTTCGGCGCCCCCCAGCCAGGCATAAGCCGTCCCGCTGTCGTGTTCGCTCATGTGGACACTATTTCCCGCACTTGCCCTGCTTGCCCTTGCACGACGCCGGCGTCGCCTTCGAGGTCTTCGCGGGCGGTGCATGGGCCTTTTCCGTCGGCGCTTTTCTGCTGACACTCGCACGCCTGATCGGTGTATTCGCCGAAGCCGACCTCTGTCTGGCCGGGCCGGAACGCGCGGCGGATGCCTTGCCATGTGCCGGGTTGCCGCGCGCCTCGGTGGTGGCTGCGGGCCGGGCGTGCCTGCCCGTGGCGCGCGCGGACCTGAAGTGCGCGGGACTGCCGAACGTGACGCGGGGCGACCCGGGCTCCAGGTCGGCCAGCCTGGCTGCCGCACGGGGCTCGACCGGCCTGTTGAAGTCCGCCTCGATGAAGGCCGGCGGGGCACCGCTCAGCTGCGCGAAACCGTCGTCGAGAATCTCGCGCATGTGCGCATCACGCCGCTTGGCGCTGGGGCCGCCGAACACCACGCCGATCAGGCGCCGCCCTCCCCGCTTGGCCGAGGCCACCAGATTGAAGCCCGAGGCGTTGATGAAACCGGTCTTGATGCCGTCCATGCCGGAATAGGTTTCCATCAGATGGTTGTGGTTGTCGAAACTCTGCCCGCGGTAGTAGAAGCGAGGCGTGGAAAAATACGGATAGTAGCGGGGGAAGTCATTGATCAGCGCCTTGCCCAGGCGGGCCATGTCCCAGGCAGTCGTCACCTGCATCGGATCGGGCAAGCCCGAGGCATTGCGGAACACGGTATCGCGCATGCCCAGGGCATGGGCCTTGGCGGTCATCATCTCGGCAAAGGCGGTTTCGCTACCGGCCAGGTTTTCGGCAATGACCGTGGCGGCGTCATTGGCGGAGCGCGTCACCAGGGCCAGGACGGCGTCCTCGACCGCCAGGGTATCGCCGGGGGTCAACCCCAGGCGGGAGGGCGGCTTGAGTACGGCATTGCGCGACACGGTCAGCGGGGTATTCAGGGTCAGTTCGCCGCGCTCCAGCGCCTCGAACACCAGATACAGCGTCATGATCTTGGTAATGGAGGCCGGGTGGCGCAGTTCAGAGGGAAAACGCTCGTACAGCACGCGCCCGCTGTCGGCATCCACGACCAGCGCGGAGTAGTCCCGCGCTTCGGCTTTCGACAGAAACAGCAGGGCCAGCATCATGCCCAGGAGGTAAGTGACTCGAAGATTCATGGAAGGTCTGGGAATGTGCCAATGTGCACGCGGAAGATGGAAATTCGTATCCGGGGCTCGCGGGCCCGGAAGTCTGGGTGTGATAACGCCGGACCGGCAGGACGGGCGCTAGTGCTGCTTCATCACCCGCTGCCGCTCGCGCTGCCAGTCGCGATCCTTCTCAGTGGCGCGCTTGTCATGCTGTTTCTTGCCGCGTGCCAGACCGATTTCCAGCTTGGCCCGGCCTTTGCGCCAGTACAGCGCCAGCGGCACCAGGGTATAGCCCTTGCGTTCGACATGGCCGATGAGGCGGCTCAACTCGTGGTGATGCAGCAGCAGCTTGCGGGTACGCACAGCGTCGGCGACCACATGCGTGGAGGCGGTGGACAGGGGCGAGAAATGGGCACCGAGCAGCCAGGCCTCGCCGCCCTTGAGGACGACATAGCTCTCCTTGAGCTGGGCGCGCCCCGCCCTCAGGCTCTTGACCTCCCACCCCTGCAGGACCAGTCCAGCCTCGTGACGCTCCTCGATGAAGTAGTCATGCGTGGCCTGGCGGTTGAGCGCGATGGTTGAGCTGCCAGGGGCATCCTTCTTTTTCTTGGCTGCCATGCGAAAGTGTTATCCCTGACGTCGTCGGCGAAACTTGCTATTTTACTCGAAATTGCTCGAACCTGATCCTTTCACCTCTTCCAGCAGGACTCTTAGACGCATGACGGCATCTGGCAAAATCCATGGGCAATGGTCCTCCCGGCTGGCGTTCATCATCGCTGCCAGCGGTTCCGCCATCGGTCTTGGCAACATCTGGAAATTTCCCTACCTGCTGGGCGAGAACGGCGGCGGCGCGTTTGTGCTGATTTACCTCGCCTGCGTGCTCGGCATTGGTCTGCCGATCATGATGGCGGAAACCCTCCTCGGACGGCGCGGACGCCAGAATCCCATCAATACCATGGCCACCCTGGCCGGCCAGGCCGGTGCCAGCCGGATCTGGCGCTACGCCGGCTGGCTGGGCGTTCTGGCCGGGTTCCTGATTCTCTCCTATTACTCCGTCATCGCCGGCTGGTCGATGGCCTACCTGTTCAAGATGGCGAGCGGCTTCATCGATGGCGCATCGACAGAAACGGCACAGCAGGCCTTCCAGGAGCTGAAGGACGCCCCCGACCGGCAGCTGATCTGGCATACCCTATTCATGGGCGCCACCGTCGTGATCGTCAGCCGGGGGGTCAGCGACGGCATCGAAAAGGTCACCCGGCTGATGATGCCCGGGCTGCTGCTGATGCTGCTGCTGCTGGACATCCATGCCGTCCGGACCGAGGGTTTTGCGGAAGGCATGTCCTTTCTGTTCAAGGTGGATTTCGACAAGCTCACCGGGGAGAGCCTGCTGATCGCGATGGGGCAAGCCTTCTTTTCATTGGGACTGGGCATGGGCTCGATCATGGTCTACGGCTCCTACCTGCCCGCCCATGTGTCGATCGCGCGCTCCAGCGCGATCGTGGCCGGCCTCGATACGGCCGTGGCGCTGCTGGCCGGGATCGCCATCTTCCCGGTCGTGTTCACCCATCACCTGGAACCCGGCATGGGTCCCGGCCTGATCTTCGAGACCCTGCCGCTGGCCTTCGTGCAGATGCCGGGCGGCACCCTTTTCGGTACCGTCTTCTTCATCCTGGTCTTTTTCGCCGCCATCACATCGGCCATCGCGCTGATCGAACCTGCCGTGGCCTGGCTGTCCGAAAATGCCGGCCTCACTCGCCAGCGCGCCAGTGCCTATGCCGGCTCCGCCTGCTGGCTGCTGGGGGTTGGGACCGTCCTCTCGTTCAACCGTGGATCTGACCTGACCCTGGCGGGCAGAAATTTCTTCGAATTCATCGATTTCCTTACTGCCGACATCATGCTGCCGGCCGGCGGCCTGCTGGTTGCCATCTTCGCCGGCTGGGTCATGAAGCGCGAACATAGCGAGGAGGAGCTGGAGATGGGAGCCTGGTACCGCTACTGGCGCCCGCTCATCCGCTATCTGGCCCCGGCCGCGGTGGTCATCATCTTCCTGCATGCCATGGGACTGCTGTAGCCCCGGGCATTATGACCGTCAGCCCACTCCATGCGTATCGAAGTGGTCTACGCGAAGCCGGAGGAGCAAGTCCTGGAAGCCATCGAACTGCCGGCCGGCGCCAGGCTTGCCGATGCGCTGGCACACACCGGTCTCTTCGAGCGTTTCCCGGAAATCGACCGGGACAACCTCAATGTCGGCATCTTCGGGAAGCTCCAGCCCAGGGATCATCCGCTCCGGGACGGGGATCGGGTGGAGATTTACCGTACCCTGCTGATCGACCCGCTGACGGCCCGCCGGCAGCGGGCCTTGAAGCGCTGAACCTCACTCGTCATCGGCTCCGAACAGGCCGGTGATCATCTGCCAGACCGTTTTTTCCCGCTGGATGGGTGGCACGGTGAGGGTGGAATCCTTTTTCATTTCGATGGCGGGCAAGGTGCCGGGGCGGAAATCCCCTTGCAACTCCGCCAAGTCGTCGCCACGGAAAATGAGCGTGATGTTCTTCTGTACCCGGGGTTCGTCCCCCGGCTGGTTGCTGTAAACGTAGTCCCAGCGTTCGTCATGGAAAGGGTCCACCATCAACGGTGCGCCCATGATATAGCTCACCTGGCGCTTGCTCATGCCGGGCCGCAACTGATCGACCATTTCCTGCGTAATGACATTGCCCTGATGGATATCCTGCTTGTAGACAAAGGGCAGCCAGTCCCAGGAACAAGCCGTCAAGGACAGAGCCAGCCAGGCGGCAACATGGCGGAGAAGTGGCATGGTATGATGCTTGCGTACAAATGCGGACGCGCCATCATACCCGATAGGACCGCCCAACACACCGAACGGGGTAAGTGCTCTGGAAAGCAAAGATATTCGCAATGCGGGCCTCAAGGTTACGCTGCCGCGCATCAAAATCCTGGAGATCCTCGAAAGCCGCGGCTCATCCGCCGACCGCCATCTGAGTGCGGAGGAGATCTTCAAGAGCCTCATCGCCGAGGGCGAGGAAATCGGCCTGGCTACGGTCTATCGGGTGCTGACCCAGTTCGAAGCGGCGGGGCTCGTGATCCGTCACCATTTCGAGGGCGGCAACTCGGTGTTCGAACTCAACCGTGGTGATCACCACGATCACATCGTCTGTGTTCAATGCGGCCGCGTGGAGGAATTCCAGGATCCGACCATCGAGCGCCTGCAGATGGAAATCGCCCGCAGCAAGGGCTTTGACCTGACCGACCATTCGTTATGCCTTTACGGCACCTGCCAGGCATGCCAACAAAACCGCGCCGAAAACTGAGTCGCGTCTAAATCCCCCTACCAGCGGTCATACCCGCATGTTTAAGCCTCTGTCGCTGTTCATCGGCCTTCGCTATACCCGGGCGAAGCGGCGGACAGGTTTCATCTCGTTCATCACCCTTACCTCGGTTCTTGGCATCGCCCTTGGCGTTGCGGCGCTCATCACCGTCCTCTCCGTCATGAATGGCTTCGAGGCGGAACTCCGCGATCGCATTCTTGGCATGACCTCGCATGCCTCCATTACCGGCATCGACGGTGAACTGCGTGACTGGCAGACACTTGAGGCGCCCCTGCAACAGGAATCCCGGGTTCTGGGCTGGGCACCCTACGTGGAAGGCCAGGCCATGATCAACTCGGAGCGGCATGTCAGCGGCACACTGCTGCGCGGCATCCTGCCGGATTACGAGCCACGGGTATCCGAAGTCGCGACCCGCCTGGTGGCAGGTCACCTGACCGATCTCCGCGCCGGTGAATTCGGCATCATTCTCGGGATGGAACTCGCCGAACACCTGGGAGTAATCGTCGGCGACAAGGTCACCGTCATCACCCCGCAGGTCATTCCCACCCCGGCCGGTATCCTGCCTCGCCTCAAGCGCTTCACGGTCGTGGGGATATTCCATGTGGGCATGTTCGAATACGACCGCAATCTTGCACTGATCAATCTCGAGGACGCCCGGCGGCTCTATACGATGGCCGAGGGCATCTCCGGCTTGCGGCTCAAGGTCGACGACGTGTTCTATGCCCGTCAAATCGCGCGCGAGATCGGGCCCAGGCTACCAGGACATTACATGATCACGGACTGGACCCAGGCTCACAGCAATTTTTTCAAGGCCATTCAGACGGAAAAACGGGTGATGTTCATCATCCTGCTGCTTATCGTCGCCGTGGCCGCTTTCAATATCGTCTCCACCCTGGTCATGGTCGTGACCGACAAGCGGTCAGACATCGCCATCCTCCGCACGCAGGGCATGCCGCCCTCGACCGTCATGGCGATCTTCGTCGTACTGGGCACCATCATCGGTCTCTTTGGCACGTTGATCGGGGGCATTGGCGGTGTCATCCTGGCCCTGAATGTGGAAACGGTTGTCCCTGCCATCGAGCGCTTGTTCGGCGTCCAGTTCCTTTCGGCGGATGTCTATTACATCAGCGAACTGCCCTCCAAGCTGATCTGGAGCGATGTCTATCGGATCACGGCGGTTGCCTTCCTGCTGTCCGTCCTGGCGACGCTTTATCCGGCCTGGCAGGCTTCCCGCATCAAGCCGGCCGAAGAGCTACGTTATGAATGAGACAGTCCTGTCCTGCAAGAATCTTCAGAAGCGTTACGCCCAGGGCGACCTCAATGTAAGTGTCCTGGAAGACATCAACCTGAGCATCAGATCAGGTGAACGTGTCGCCATCATGGGAGCCTCGGGTTCCGGCAAAAGCACCTTGCTGCATCTTCTGGGCGGACTTGATACACCAACCTCGGGTGAGGTTGAGCTGAATGGCCAGAAGCTCTCAGCGCTGAACGAAAGGTCTCTCTCCAGCCTGCGAAACCGGGTGCTGGGTTTCATTTATCAGTTTCATCACCTGCTGGGAGAATTCACCCTGCTGGAGAATGTGGCTATGCCACTGTTGATTGGCGACCATGGCGTCGCAGAGGCCGAAGAATGGGCCCATGAAATGCTCGAACAGGTCGGCCTGGCTCACCGAGTCAGGCACAAGCCTGGCGAGCTCTCGGGTGGAGAGCGCCAGCGAGCAGCCATAGCACGAGCGCTGGTCACACGCCCAAGGTGTGTCCTGGCGGATGAGCCGACAGGCAACCTGGACCGAAAGACGGCCGAAGTGGTGTATGAGCTGATGCTAGCGTTGAACCAGACATATGGCGTGAGCTTTCTGGTAGTAACGCATGACCTACAATTAGCACGGCGGTTGGACCGGGGTTATTGTCTGGAGGATGGTCGGTTGCGGGGGATATCGGCGGGGGGGTAGGGGGCGTCCCCGTTGTGTTGCGGTGGTGTGGAGCAGCATCCATCGTGACAAACGTCGGGACAAAGAAAAGCCCCCGGCCAGAGACTGGGCGGGGGCTTTTGGATATGGAGCCTGGCAGTTCCCTACTTTCGCACAGGTATCTGCACTATCATCGGCGCTAAGCGGTTTCACTTCCGAGGTCGGGATGGGATCGGGTGGTTCCCGCTTGCTCTGGCCACCAGGCAAACTGGTTGGAACGAGCCATCGTTCACACAATCATGGCTCTTCACTTGAAAACGTACACGGCAGCGTTTGGTGTCAAACACCCACACCGTTTGGGTGTTATATGGTCAAGCCTCACGGGCAATTAGTACGGGTTAGCTTCGTCCATTACTGAACTTCCACACCCCGCCTATCAACCTGGTGGTCTTCCAGGGCCCTTCAGGGGACTCGCGGTCCCAGGGAGATCTCATCTTGGGAGGGGCTTCCCGCTTAGATGCTTTCAGCGGTTATCCTGTCCGAACATAGCTACCCGGCAATGCGATTGGCATCACAACCGGAACACCAGCGGTTCGTTCACTCCGGTCCTCTCGTACTAGGAGCAACTTCCCTCAAATCTCCAACGCCCACGGCAGATAGGGACCGAACTGTCTCACGACGTTCTAAACCCAGCTCGCGTACCACTTTAAATGGCGAACAGCCATACCCTTGGGACCGGCTACAGCCCCAGGATGTGATGAGCCGACATCGAGGTGCCAAACACCGCCGTCGATATGAACTCTTGGGCGGTATCAGCCTGTTATCCCCGGAGTACCTTTTATCCGTTGAGCGATGGCCCTTCCATACAGAACCACCGGATCACTAGGACCTACTTTCGTACCTGCTCGACTTGTGGGTCTCGCAGTTAAGCGCGCTTTTGCCCTTACACTCTCTGCACGATTTCCGACCGTGCTGAGCGCACCTTCGTGCTCCTCCGTTACACTTTGGGAGGAGACCGCCCCAGTCAAACTACCCACCATACACGGTCCCCGATCCGGATCACGGACCTAGGTTAGAACTCCAAATTCGCCAGGGTGGTATTTCAAGGTTGCCTCCACCAGAACTAGCGTCCCGGTTTCGCAGGCTCCCACCTATCCTACACAAGCGGATTCAAAGTCCAGTGTAAAGCTGTAGTAAAGGTTCACGGGGTCTTTCCGTCTAGCCGCGGGTACACTGCATCTTCACAGCGATTTCAATTTCACTGAGTCTCGGGTGGAGACAGTGTGGCCATCGTTACGCCATTCGTGCAGGTCGGAACTTACCCGACAAGGAATTTCGCTACCTTAGGACCGTTATAGTTACGGCCGCCGTTTACCGGGGCTTCGATCAAGAGCTTCGCTTGCGCTAACCCCATCAATTAACCTTCCGGCACCGGGCAGGCGTCACACCCTATACGTCCACTTTCGTGTTTGCAGAGTGCTGTGTTTTTAATAAACAGTCGCAGCCACCATTTTATTGCAACCTCCTTCGGCTCCATGAGCAAGTCACTTCACCTACCAGAGGCGTACCTTCTCCCGAAGTTACGGTACCATTTTGCCTAGTTCCTTCACCCGAGTTCTCTCAAGCGCCTTGGAATTCTCATCCTGCCCACCTGTGTCGGTTTTGGTACGGCCACCTACAACCTGAAGCTTAGAGGTTTTTCTTGGAAGCTTGGCATCAATCACTTCGGCTGAATTGCTTCAGCACCGTCATCACATCTCGGCATTGACTCCCCGGATTTGCCTAAGGAATCTGCCTACCTGCTTAAACCGGGACATCCAACACCCGGCTGACCTAGCCTTCTCCGTCACCCCATCGCAGTTGCAGCTGGTACCGGAATATTAACCGGTTTTCCATCGACTACGCCTTTCGGCCTCGCCTTAGGTGCCGACTGACCCTGCGCCGATTAGCGTTGCGCAGGAAACCTTGGGCTTTCGGCGAACGGGTTTTTCACCCGTTTTGTCGTTACTCATGTCAGCATTCGCACTTCCGATACCTCCAGCAGACCTCTCGATCCACCTTCACAGGCGTACGGAACGCTCCTCTACCACTTGCCAAAGGCAAGTCCGCAGCTTCGGTACATGGCTTAGCCCCGTTGAATCTTCCGCGCAGGCCGACTCGACCAGTGAGCTATTACGCTTTCTTTAAAGGATGGCTGCTTCTAAGCCAACCTCCTGGCTGTCTGTGCCTTCCCACATCGTTTCCCACTGAGCCATGATTTTGGGACCTTAGCTGGCGGTCTGGGTTGTTTCCCTTTTGACGACGAACGTTAGCACCCGCCGTCTGTCTCCCGTGCTGTACTTCTCGGTATTCGGAGTTTGCATCGGTTTGGTAAGTCTAGACGACCCCCTAGCCGAAACAGTGCTCTACCCCCGAGAGTAATCACACGAGGCGCTACCTAAATAGCTTTCGAGGAGAACCAGCTATCTCCGAGCTTGTTTAGCCTTTCACTCCTAGCCACAGCTCATCCGAATCTTTTTCAACAGATCCCGGTTCGGCCCTCCAGCGCCTG
Organism: Methyloparacoccus sp. NF-16; assembly: GCF_056880625.1. Taxonomy (NCBI): domain Bacteria; kingdom Pseudomonadati; phylum Pseudomonadota; class Gammaproteobacteria; order Methylococcales; family Methylococcaceae; genus Methyloparacoccus; species Methyloparacoccus sp. NF-16. Next base: position 2,604,640 of record NZ_CP174130.1, read on the forward strand.
TTACGGCACCTTCAGCCTGGCCATGGCTAGCTCGCCCGGTTTCGGGTCTAATCCCAGCGACTTGACGCCCTATTCAGACTCGCTTTCGCTACGCCTCCCCTAATCGGTTAAGCTCGCCACTGAAATTAACTCGCTGACCCATTATACAAAAGGTACGCAGTCACCCCCCGAAAGGGGCTCCCACTGCTTGTACGCATACGGTTTCAGGTTCTATTTCACTCCCGTCACCCGGGTTCTTTTCGCCTTTCCCTCACGGTACTGGTTCACTATCGGTCGGTAAGTAGTATTTAGCCTTGGAGGATGGTCCCCCCATGTTCAGACAGGGTTTCACGTGCCCCGCCTTACTCGATTTCACCGGCTC
>NZ_CP174130.1:2610000-2990000 GCF_056880625.1 Methyloparacoccus sp. NF-16
CGCGAATCCGCGGCTGTCACCGCACGGCGCAGCACCCGCTCGAGGTTGGCCTGGCTCAACAGCTGACGCCGCTGGTCCAGCAGGATCGCCCGGGTGGCGAACCCAGCCTCATCGCTGTCCCCGGAAACCAGCGCCGAAAGCGGGAACCCGAGCTGATCCGCCAGCGCCAGCTCCAGCGCATGGGCCCCGCCGCCGCCCGCGAACGATGCCGCTGGCGATTCAATCCCGTCCTGCCGGCCGGCCGTCATCCGATGAACTCCAGACCACCCATGTAGGCACGCAGAACATCCGGCACCCGAATGCGCCCATCGGCCTCCTGGCAGTTCTCGACGATGGCGATCAGAGTGCGTCCCACGGCCAGCCCCGAACCATTCAGGGTATGCACCAGCTCCGGCTTGCCAGTCTCGGGATTGCGCCAGCGCGCCTGCAAGCGTCGCGCCTGGAAATCGCGGAAATTGCTGCACGAGGAAATCTCCCGGTAGGCGCCCTGCCCCGGCAGCCAGACCTCCAGATCGTAGGTCTTGGCCGAGGAAAAACCGGTATCGCCCGCACACAGCAACACGCGCCGGAACGGCAAACCCAGCCGCTGCAACACCGCTTCCGCATGTCCGGTCAGGGCCTCGTGCGCCTCGGCGGAGGTTTCCGGCGGCACGATCTGCACCAGCTCGACCTTCTCGAACTGGTGCTGCCGGATCATGCCCCGCGTGTCCTTGCCATAGGAACCGGCCTCGCTGCGGAAGCAGGGGGTGTGACAGACATACTTGAGCGGCATGGCGCCGGCTTCGACGATGTCGCCGCGCACCAGGTTGGTCACCGGTACCTCGGCCGTCGGAATCAGGTAATAGGGCGGTTCCGTGGCCAGCCGGAAAAGGTCGGCCTCGAACTTGGGCAGCTGGCCGGTGCCGCGAAGACTGTCGGCGTTGACCATGAACGGCACGTAGGTCTCCGTATAGCCATGCTCCCCCACATGCAGATCGAGCATGAACTGCACCAGTGCGCGTTGCAACCGACACAGGGGCCCGAACAGGGTCACGAAGCGCGCACCGGCTATCCTGGCCGCCAGCTCGAAATCCATCAGTCCCAGGGTGCCGCCCAACTCGACATGATCCTTGGGCTCGAAATCGAAAACACGCGGTTCGCCCCAGCGATGCACTTCCCGATTGTCCTCCTCGCTGCGCCCGTCGGGCACGTCGGCGTCAAGAAGGTTGGGAACGCCCAGCAGCATATCCTCGAGCGACGTCTGAATCTCGTCGAGCGCTGCCTCCATGCGCTTCAGCTCATCGCCAAAGCCCTGCATCTCGGCCAGCAGCGGCTCGATGTCCTCGCCGCGCGCTTTGACCTGACCGATCAGCTTCGACCGGCTGTTGCGTTCGCTCTGCAGGGACTGGGTCTTCTGCTGCACCTCGCGGCGACGCTCCTCGAGCTCGCGGAAAGCGGCGGTATCCAGCCGGAAGCCGCGACGCGCGAGCTGCGCCTCCACCTGCTCCAGCTCCGTGCGGATCAATTTCGAATCTAGCATCTGAGGTCCTGATCAAGTAGTGAATGTGGCTGTGACGTGCGCCCCGGCAGATCGGGTCAGGCCGCCGGCGACGGACGCAAGGCCCGCATGCTCTCGATCGACGGCTGGCGGACGATGCCACGTTCGGTGACCAGGACATCGATCAGGCTGGCGGGGGTGACATCGAAAACGGGATTCCAGGCACGGATCACGCTGCCCGGCGCCAGGTAGGTGGGCGGCAACAGCTCCCGGCTGTCGCGCTCCTCGATCTCGATGGCCTCGCCAACCGCCGTGTCCCAGTCGATGGTGGACATCGGCGCCACCACCATGAGGCGGACCCCGTGCTGCCGGGCGGCGACCGCCAGGGCATAGGTTCCGATCTTGTTGGCGGTATCGCCGTTGGCGGCAATCCGGTCGGCTCCGACGATGACCCACTGCACCTTGCCCGAACGCATCAGCAGCGCAGCGGCCGAATCCGCGATCAGCGTGGCGGGAATGCCATCCTGGTTGAGCTCCCAGGCGGTCAGCCGCGCGCCCTGGTTCCAGGGGCGGGTCTCGGTGGCGAAGATGGCCTTGCCGCCTTGTGCCCAGGCGCTGCGGATGACGCCCAATGCCGTGCCGTAGCCGCCCGTCGCCAGCGAGCCGGTATTGCAGTGCGTCAGCAAGCCGGTGGCATCCTGCACTTGCGCCGCGCCCCATGCACCCATGACGCGATTGGCCTCGATATCCGCCTCGTGAATCGCACTCGCCGCATCAAGCAGGGCCTGCAGCGGATCTTGCGTGGGTCGGGACAGGATCTCGCGCATGCGATCCAGCGCCCAGAAGAGATTCACTGCCGTGGGGCGCGACCTTGCCAGCGTGGCCAGGTCCGCCTCGATGGCGACGCGCCAGGTCTCGGGGTTCTGCCGCCATCGCGCCCGGGCCGCCAGCACCACGCCATAGGCAGCGGCAATGCCGATGGCGGGGGCGCCGCGCACGGCCATATCCCGGATGGCATCGGCCACCTCGTTTGCCGACCGGCAGATGAGATACGTCAGCGTCTCGGGCAACCGACGCTGATCCAGCACCTGCAGGCTGTCATCGTTCCACCGCAGGGGGCGTACCGTATCGTTGAGAGGCTTGGTCATGGTCTCGGCGTCAAAAACTGTCTGCGGTTGCGGGGGAACCCTGGGGCATACGCGCCTTCCAAGGGCTCACCTTTGTCAAGGGAAAGGTCATGAACGGGTCAAGGACATAACATCATGCTGCTGGAAATCTATACCTGGAGCTGGATCAATCTGCACCCCCGGCATCTCGCGCGGCGACTCACCCAGCTTGCGGTGATGTCGGCGCTGATATTGCTGCCGCTGCTGGCTCTCAACGTCGTCATAGTCAAGCGGGGCTTCGTGCCGGACAGGCCCGGGCTCGAGATCGATCTCAGCCAGGCCGGACTTGCCGGTGGCTGATGATCCGCCGCCGTCTGGCGAAACCTATTGCCGCCGTTGCCGGACCGCCTCGAACAGCAGGATGCCGGTTGCGACCGAGACATTCAGGCTCGCGACCGTGCCCGACATCGGTATCCGCACCAGCCAATCGCACCGTTCGCGGGTCAGGCGCCGCAGGCCCTTGCCCTCCGCTCCCATGACCAGCACCAGCGGCAGGGCAAGATCCACCTCGTAGACCGTCCGTTCCGCCTCCCCGGCGGCCCCCACCAGCCACAGCCCGGCCTCCCTGAACCAGCCCAGGGTTCTCGCCAGATTCGTCACCCGATAGATCGGCATGGTCTCGGCGGCACCACTGGCGACCTTGGCCACCACCGGCGTGATGCCGGCCGCCTGGTCCCGGGTCAGCACCACGCCCTGCACACCGGCCGCATCGGCGGTCCTGAGGCAGGCCCCCAGGTTGTGCGGATCCTGGACATGATCCAGCACCAGGAACAGGGGCGCAGGACCCGGCGCCTCCAGCGCCGTTTGCAACGCATGCTCGTCCAGTTCCGCGGGCAGGGTCATCTCGATCACCACGCCCTGGTGCGCCTGCCCCTCGGCCAAGGCATCCAGCCGGCCCCTGTGCGCCGCCTGTGGCCGGATGCCCAGCCGCCCCAGCGCATCGGTGACGGCGCTCAGGCGGCGGTCGACCCGGTCGGCGTCGACCCAGGCGGCGAGGATACGCTCGGGATGGCGCAGCAGGGCCGCCTCGACCGCATGCAGCCCGGCGACCCGCCGGCGCGCCTTCATGAACGGGACCGCTTCCGCTTCTTGCGGGGCCCTGCGGCAGACGGCTTCGGCTCGGGCGCCTTGACGATCTCGAGATCGATCTTGCGGTCGTCCAGATTGACGCGCGCCACCACGACCTTGACCACGTCGCCCATGCGATAGGTGATGCCGGTCCGCTCGCCCTTGAGGCTGAGGCCGGCGGGATCATAGTGGAAGAAATCCTTGTCCAGGCTGGCGACATGCACCAGCCCCTCGATGAAGATGTCCTTCAGTTCCACGAACAGCCCGAACGCCGTCACCGACGAGATGACCCCGTCGAATGCCTCGCCCAGCTTGTCGAGCATGTACTCGCACTTGAGCCAGGCGACGACGTTGCGCGTCGCCTCGTCGGCCCGCCGCTCGGTGAAGGAGCAGTGCTCGCCCAGCTGGGCCATGTCATTGGTGCCATAGGGGAACGCGCCGCGCTTCTTGCCCTCGATGGCATGACGGATGGCGCGGTGCACCAGCAGATCCGGATAGCGGCGGATCGGCGAGGTGAAATGGGTGTACATGTCCAGAGCCAGGCCGAAGTGGCCCTTCTGCTCCGGGCTGTAGACGGCCTGCGCCATGGAGCGCAGCAGCACGGTCTGGATCAGGTGCTCGTCCGGGCGCCCGGCGATCTCCTCGATCAGGCGGCAATAATCCCGTGGCTCCGGTTTTTCGGCGCCACCCAGATTCAGGCCCAGCCGCCCCAGCAGCGTGCGCAGATCGGCCAGCCGCTCGGCGCCGGGTCCTTCGTGAATGCGCACCAGATGGGGCAGCTTGTGCCGCTCCAGGAAGCGGGCCGCCGCCGTGTTGGCGGCCAGCATGCATTCCTCGATCAGCTTGTGGGCGTCGTTGCGCACGACCGGAATGATCTTCTCGATCTTCTTGCCCTCGCCGAAGACGATGCGCGACTCCTGGGTCTCGAAGTCGATGGCGGCACGGTCCTCGCGGGCCCGCCGCAGGGCACGGTAGAGCGCGTGCAGCTCCTCGATGTGCGGAATCAGGGTACGGTAGCGGCGACGCGGCGCTTTCTCGCCGGCCAGGATCGCCGCCACCTCGGTGTAGGTCAGCCGGGCATGGGAATTCATCAGCCCCTGGAAGAAGCGCGAACGCAGCAGGGTGCCGTCGCGGCCGATGCTCATCTCGCAGACCATGCACAACCGGTCGACCTGTGGATTCAGGGAGCACAGGCCATTGGACAGCACCTCCGGCAACATGGGTATCACCCGGTTGGGGAAGTAGACCGAGGTGCCCCGCCGCTGGGCTTCCTGATCCAGGGCGGTATCCGGCCTGACGTAATAGGAAACGTCGGCGATCGCCACCAGCAGCTTCCAGCCCTTGGCCGCAGGCTCGCAGTAAACCGCATCGTCGAAATCCCGCGCGTCCTCGCCGTCGATGGTCATCAGCGGCAGGTGCCGGATATCCTCGCGGTCCGCGCGGGCCGCCTCGGGAATTTCCTCGCCCAGGTACCGAATCTCGGCCTGCACCGGCTCCGGCCACTCGCTGGGCAGATCGTAGCTGTGGATGGCGACCTCGATCTCCATGCCCGGCGCCATGTGCTCGCCCAGCACATGGGTGATGCACCCGATGGGGTCGCGCTTGCGACTGGGCTGCTCGATGACCTCGACCACCACAATCTGGCCGGGTACGGCATTCGCCAGCGATTCGGCGGGAATCAGGAAATCGTGGGTAATGTACTTGCTGTCGGGCACCACGAAATAGATGCCACGCTCCTCGTGCAGGCGGCCAACGATGCGGTGGGTCTTGCGCTCCAGCACCTGCAGCACGCTGCCCTCGCGGCGTCCGCGACGATCGACCCCGCGCACGCAGACCAGCGCCCGGTCGTCGTGCATCAGGGCGCGCATTTCCTTGGAGGAAAGGTAGAGGTCCTCGCCGCCATCGTCCGGGCGCAGGAAACCGAAGCCATCGGGGTGGGCGATGACCCGGCCGGCGATGAGATCGGTCTGGTTGACGACGCAGTAGCGGTCGCGCCGGTTGCGGAGCAGCTGACCATCGCGCTCCATCGCATTCAGGCGGCGACGCAGCGATTCCAGATCATCGGGTTCCGTGATCTCCAGGAAGCCCGCCACCTCCTCGCCCGCCAGGGGCACGCCCTGCTGTTTCATCACCTCCAGGATCAGCTCCCGACTGGGAATGGGGCGTTCGTACTTGCTGGCCTCGCGTTCGGCGAACGGATCCTTGAGCTTGGCTTTTCCGGGTGTCTTGGCAGTCAAGTTGCGGTTCTCGATGAGGTGGGCGTCAGGCAGACGGAGCGATCAAGCAGACCGCAGGGCCGGATCGGCCATGGCAAGGGCGGATGAGTCGGCAAAGTGCATCTCGTCCGGGACAGTGGTTGTCGCATCAGGATAAAAACTTGAAGAGTATAACGATTGCCCGCCTTCAACTCTAACCCCAGCCGGCTCAAGCCCTGCAACTGCTGGCCGAACGATGGTCATGCGCCGGACAGCCCGCTTTTGTTTTATAGTCCCGGGTCTAGCCTACACCGGGCCGAACGCCGCCCGCCCACCGCGCCGGAGGATTCCCTTATGTCGTCCCCCACCGTTGATATCGCCAAACCCATCCGCCTGTCCATCGCCGGCATGCGCTGCGCCGGCTGCGTCGAGGCGGTGGAAACCGCCCTGCGCAACACGCCCGGCGTGGACGCGGCGGATGTCAGTTTCGCCGATCATACCGCGCTGGTGCGTGGCCAGGTCGCGCCGGAAACCCTGAAAATGGCCCTGCAGGATGCCGGCTATGACGGCGCGGTCATGGAGGGCCTGGAAGACCCGGCGGCGCAGGAGCACCTCGAGATGGACCGTTACCGGGAACTGTTGCACAAGGCCGGCGTCGCCGCCCTGCTCGGCGTCCCGCTGATGGTGGCCGAGCATTTCCACTGGCTGCCGATGCTCGGCGAACCGCTGGCGGGGCTGTTCTGGATCGTGATCTCGGCGCTGACCTTCGCGGTCATGCGCTACTCGGGTGGGCATTTCTTCCGTGGCGCCATCAAGAGCCTGGAACATCGCCAGGCCAACATGGATACCTTGATCGCCCTCGGTACCGGTGCCGCCTGGTTCTACTCCACCGCCGCCATCATCTTCTCCGACAGCCTGCCGCCGATGAGCCGTCACGCCTACTTCGAGGCAGCCGTCACCATCCTGGCGTTCATCAACCTGGGCGGCGCGCTGGAAATGCGCGCCCGGGGTCGCACCTCCTCGGCAATCCGTGCCCTCATCGGCCTGCAGCCGCGCACCGCCCGGGTCATCCGCGACGGGCAGGAAATGGACATCGCCATCGCCGAGGTCGGTCTCGACGAGGTGCTGCGGGTCAGGCCGGGGGAAAAGATTCCCGTCGATGGCGAAGTCATCGAGGGCCATTCCAGCGTCGACGAGTCGATGCTGACCGGCGAGCCGATGCCGGTGGAAAAGAATCCCGGCGACGAGGTTGTCTGCGGCACCCTGAACCAGACCGGTTCGTTCCTCTTCAAGGCCACCCGTATCGGCCGCGACACGGTGCTGGCGCAGATCATCGCCAGTGTCCGCAACGCCCAGGCCAGCAAACCCGAGATCGCGCGGCTGGTCGACCGGATTGCCGCCGTGTTCGTGCCGGTGGTGGTGGCGATTTCCGCGCTGACCTTCCTGGTCTGGTGGAACCTCGGCCCGGCCCCGGCTTCCGGCTACGCCTTCGTGACCGCCATGACCGTACTGGTCATCGCCTGCCCCTGCGCGCTCGGGCTGGCGACGCCGATCTCCATCATGGTGGCGGTCGGCCGGGCGGCCCAGGCCGGGATCCTGATCCGCCAGGGCGACGCGCTGCAAAGCGCGGGGGGACTGACCACCCTGGTGCTGGACAAGACCGGCACCGTCACCGAAGGCAAACCGCGGCTGGTGCGCATCGAAGCCAGTGGGGACTGGACCGAGGCAAGCGTCCTGCAATGGGCGGCCAGCCTGGAGCAGGGGTCCGAGCATCCGCTGGCCGCCGCCATCCTGGCCGGCGCCGCAGAGCGCCAGACCACGCTGCTGCCGGTGGCCGGCTTCGGCGCGCTGGCAGGACACGGCGTGCGTGGCGAGATCGAGGGCAAGGCCGTGCTGCTCGGCAACCTGCCGCTGATGACGAACGCAGGCATCGCGGGCGGCAGCCTGGCAAAGCGGCTCGACGAGCTGGCCGCGGCAGGTCAGACGCCGGTGATGCTGGCAGTCGGTGGCCGGGCGGTGGGCCTTTTGTCGGTCGCCGACCCGATCAAGCCGGATTCGCGCGCCGCCATCGCCGCCCTGCGCGAACTGGGCATCCGCCTGCTGATGGTGACCGGCGACAACGAGATCACGGCCGGGGCCATCGCCCGCGAGGCGGGCATCGACGAGGTCCGCGCGCAGGTGCTGCCGCAGGACAAGGCCGCCGTCGTCAAGGCCCTGCAGACGCAGGGCGAGGCCGTGGGCATGGTCGGCGACGGCATCAACGATGCGCCGGCCCTGGCGCAGGCGAACGTCGGTTTCGCCATCGGCACGGGCACCGACATCGCCATCGAAAGCGGCGACGTGGTGCTGATGAGCGGCTCGCTGACCAAAGTGCCGGAAGCCATCCGGCTGTCGCGCGCCACTGTCCGCAACATCAAGCAGAATCTCCTGGGCGCTTTCATCTACAACGTGCTGGCCATTCCGGTCGCCGCCGGGCTGCTGTACCCGCTGTTCGGCCTGCTGCTGAACCCGATGATCGCCGGCGCGGCGATGGCGATGTCATCCGTGACCGTCGTCACCAACGCCAACCGGCTGCGCTTCATCAAGTAGGCGACGCCGCGCCTCCCCGGGCCACCGGCTCAGGCCGGCTTGGTGGCCCGGAACAGGCAATAGCGCACCAGGCCGCCATGGAAAACCTTCCATTGCGCCAGCGCGACCTTGAAGTTGGCGGTCTGCGCCTTCTTGCGCAGGCCCAGCACCTGCATCAGCGTCTGCATCGGGTAGGTCCAGAGCGCCGTCAGATACATGCGGCGGGCCGAGGGCAGGGTTTCCTGGGTTGCCTCGGTAACCTGCACGTTCCGGAATCCGCATTCCTCCAGACCCGCCTGGAATTCCTCGACGCTGGCGAGGTTCGGTACGGCCCAGCCGTTGAGACAGTCCATGACGGCCTGCCACTCCTCCTCGTCGAAATCCCGCCGCGTGGCGTAGCCATCGCAGGCGATCAGCGTGCCACCCTCCTTCAGCAGCCGGTAGGCCTCGCGAAAGAAGTCGCGCTTGTCCACGGCATAGCAGCTGCTTTCGACGGCCCAGACCACGTCGAATGACTCGTCCGGAAATGGCGTCTTGAGAAAGTCGGCAACCTCGAAATGCACCCTGTCGGCCACACCATGGCGTTCGGCATTGCGACGCGCGTGGCGCACCTGCTCGGCACTGACGGTGATGCCGGTGGCCCGGCAGCCGATGTGCTTGGCCAGCCAGATGGAGCTGCCGCCGATGCCGCAGCCGGCATCCAGCACATGGTCGGTGGGCTGGATGCCGGCGGTGACAGCCATGATGCGGTTCTTGTTCAGCAGGGCCTGACTGTGGGTCCTGATGCCTTCTTCCCAGTAGCCGTAATGCAGAGCCAGGTTCTCGTTGTCGAACCAGGCGGTACGGTAGTCCCAGTAGCAGTCGTCGTAATGCTTGGCGGTATCGAGGCGTATCTCCTCCTCGGAGAACGCCGCGCCCTTGCGCAGGCTATCGGTACGGTAATCCCGGTTGGGCTCCAGGAAATAGGTTTTGGCTTTCGCGGATGCAGACATGGTCGATGGCTCGTGAGGTCAAAGGCGATCGGCCGCGCGGGCCGTGCGAGTCGGCGCGAGGGCCGCTGAGGGCTGGGAATGGGCTGGAAACGAAAATTTCCCGCCCCCCCTGGCGAGGGACGGGAAATCCGGTGGGCGTCCTAGGGATGCCCGGACACCCGGCAAGCCGGCCGCCGGAGGCGCGCGAAGCGCCCCGACGGCCGACCGGGGCTCAGAAGCTGAACCAGCCCGAGCCGAAGGCGGATGCGAACACCAGGCTGACGATGCTCATCAGCTTGATCAGGATGTTCAGCGACGGACCGGAGGTGTCCTTGAAGGGGTCGCCAACGGTATCGCCGACCACGGCCGCCTTGTGGGCGTCGGAGCCCTTGCCGCCATACTCGCCGGTCTCGATCCACTTCTTGGCGTTGTCCCAGGCGCCACCGGCATTGGCCATCATGACCGCCAGCAGGAAGCCGGAAGCGGTGGTGCCGACCAGCAGGCCAGCCAGCGCTTCCTTGCCAAGGATCATGCCCACCGCCAGCGGCACGATGACCGCCAGGGCGCCGGGCAGCATCATCTGCTTCAGGGCGCCCTCGGTGCTGATGCCCACGCAGGCGGCATAGTCGGGCTTGCCGGTGCCTTCCATGATGCCGGGAATTTCCTTGAACTGACGGCGTACCTCGAGAACGATGTCATGCGCGGCCTTGCCCACGGCGGTCATGGTGAGCGCCGAGAAGAAGTACGGCATCATCGCGCCGATCAGGATGCCCGGCAGCATGGTCGGGCTGAGGATATTGAGCGATTCCACCTTGGCGGCAGTGACATAGGCGGCCAGCAGAGCCAGCGCGGTCAGTACCGCGGAACCGATGGCAAAGCCCTTGCCGGTGGCAGCTGTGGTGTTGCCGAGGCTGTCGAGGGCGTCGGTACGCTCGCGGACTTCCTTGGGCAGATGGCTCATCTCGGCGATGCCGCCGGCGTTGTCGGCCACGGGACCATAGGCGTCGGTCGCGAGGGTCACGCCCAGGGTGCTGAGCATGCCGACACCGGCCAGAGCGACGGCATAGAGGCCGGCAGTGATGCTGCCATCGGCCTTCATGCCCAGCCAGATGCTCAGCAGGATGGCGACGGCGGTGATCAGGACCGGAATGGCGGTACTCATCATGCCGACGGCGGTGCCCTGGATGATGGTGGTGGCGGCGCCGGTCTGGCAGGCGTTGGAAATCGACTTGACCGGTTTCTCGGTGTAGGAGGTGTAGTACTCGGTCACGTAGGCGATACCGTTGCCCGCCACCAGACCGACCAGGATCACCAGCCAGTAGTTGAAGCTCACGCCGGTCAGCAGCACCGCGGCCAGCGACAGGCCCAGGATCACCACGGACGCACCCCAGACCGAGCGACGCAGGGCGTGCAGCAGGTCTTCCAGGCTAGCGTTCTCGTCGATCTTGTGGACGTACTTGTCGATGTGCTTGGTCAAGCAGGCCGGCAGCTTGATGGCTTCGTCGCCGCCGATGACCATGTAGATGCCGAACAGCGAAGCGACGACGCCGACCGCGGCAACCAGGAACGGCAGACCGATGAAGGCCATGGCATTGGCGCCCAGGCTCGCGCCCAGGGCGGCGGCGGCGATGATGGAGCCGCTGTAGCTCTCGAACAGGTCGGCGCCCATGCCGGCGACATCGCCAACGTTGTCGCCGACGTTGTCGGCAATGACCGCCGGATTGCGGGGATCATCCTCGGGGATGCCCTGCTCGACCTTGCCCACCAGGTCGGCGCCGACATCGGCGGCCTTGGTGTAGATGCCGCCACCGACGCGGGCGAACAGCGCGATGCTGCTGGCGCCGAAGCCGAAGCCGGTGATGTAGGTCATCTGGTTGGGATCGCCGTTGAAGTACAGGAACAGCAGGGTCATGCCCAAGAGGCTGAAGCTGACCACCGACATGCCCATGATGGCGCCGCTGCCGAAAGCCACCCGCAGACCTTCGTGCAGGCCCTTGCTGGCCGCCGCCGCGGTGCGCACGTTGGCGCGTACCGCCACGTACATGCCGAGGTAGCCGGCGCCGGCCGAGGCGATGGCGCCGATGATGAACGACAGCGCGGTCTGCCATTGCAGGAAGACGGTGATGACGATGGCGACGACGGCGACGAACATGCCGAGCACCCGGTATTCCCGGTTCAAGAATGCGGACGCACCCTCCTGGATGGCCAGGGCGATGTTGCGCATGGTGTCGTTGCCTTGGTCGCAACTGAGCACGCGCTTGAATTGCCAGAGCACGTACCATACCCCGGCCAGTCCCATCAGCAATGCGATGGTCACTGATGCATTAGCTTGCAACACGATGTCTACCTCTCTGTAGTTATTTTGAATTTGTCTTGCCGGACGCAGCCCGGTGCTTTGCGGCATGCCAACGGGCGCGCGTCCACCCCCTGCGCGACCCCGCTCAGCGCGCTTGCCAGATGTGTTGAACCTGAGTTAACAGACCGTGCACGACCGCAAAAAACCTCGGCAGGGTACTCAAAAATGACCGGGAGCTCAATAAAAAACCACGCTCGCGTATCCGTTCGACCTGGAAAAGTTCCCACCGGCCGACCCGATCCGCACCTGCCGGGTTGACGCGACCCCCATCGCCTGCCCGAGCCGGTTCAGTCGATCACGCCGTTAGCTCTTGGCGGTGGAGGAATCCTGCAGGCGGATGATCCAGGGCTCGGGCGTGCGCGGGTCGATGTGGAAGGACAGGGAGGCATGCTTGTGCAGCAGGCCCTCCTCCCCGGAGGCGTTCGGGTTGAGTTGCCCCTTCTCGAGAAAATCCACCATGCGGCGAACGTTGTAGACCGCCAGCACGCGGTGCTCGCTCTGGTAGCTGTAGACCTGGTAGCCCACATTGGCCTCGCTCCAGGCCGGAATGCGGGCGATCAGCTCCTGCAGGCGGGCATCGTCGCCGCCGGCCAGGCTGCCGAGGATGGAACCCGGCCGCGTGCGGATCAGCCCTCGCAGGAAGTCGGCCAACCGGCCCTCGCGCTGCGCGTCCTGGAGCGAACGTACCTCCTCGCCGGAGAACGCGAAGGTCTCGGCGACCAGGTAATGGCGGTCCATCTCGCCGTCGTTGGCGAACAGCGACAGTTTGTCCAGCGCCGTGTGCTCCAGCGCATCGAGGAAGGCGCCGGGCGCCCGTATGTGCTTGTCGACCGCGACGACCCAGGGCAGGGCGCGGCCAGTCTTCTCGAAACGGTGCTTGACGCTGCCGATGGCGGCCTCGCGCGGCAGTTCGTCCTCGCGTCCGCGCGGCTTGACGATGAAGGCGTCGACGGCGGCGATCAGGGTCTTGAAGCCGGCCGCCTTGAAGTTGTCGACGATGCCCGAGTAGCGCGGGATGTAGGGAATGCTGGTGCCATCGTAGAGCAGATTGATGCGGTCCTGCCGCGCCTGGCTCGCGACCCAGTCACGCAGGCTGTTGGCAAACGGCTCCACGTAGATGTAGTCGTCGCTGTGATGGTTGGCCGCCGTCAGGACCAGGTAGAGATCGCTCTGCTTGCGAAATTCGTCCAGCGAGGCAACGACGAAATTGTCGCCGCAGCGGGAGCGGGCGATTTCCTCCACGGCCGTCTTGCCGGCACCGGCGCCGCCCATGCAGAGAAACAGGATCGGCGTTTCCGCCGGTGTCTTGCCGCTGAAGATGGACGCCTTGACGCGGTCCAGCTTGCTGGCGATGTTGCTGAGCCGCTCGAAGGCGATCTCGACCGTGCGGCGCAGTCGCTCGTCGCCGTCGGCGGCCTCGATCAGGCGGTCGCGCAATCCCGGGTTGTTGGCCAGCGTGAACACCGGGGTCTTCTCGCCAGTGCATTCATGGAGCAGTTCCACGAACTCGGTATGGCTGGGCGAGCGCAGTCCCGTCAGGATGTTGACGTCCAGACAGAACAGCGGCGCCTCGCCGTTGGGCCCGATGGGGATGCCGTCGATCTCGCGCCGGTCGCGCAGGCTTTCGGTGCCCGGCAGATAGCCGATGACGTGCTCGGAGAGGGACAGGGGGTAATCGGCGAAGTGGATGCCGAGAGGGATCAGTTCCTCGCGCAGGCTGGAAAGGGGGACCAGACCACCATTGACCGTGACCAGGCAATCGATGCCATCCGGCGTCCGGTGACGCAGGAAGGGCATGCCGAACACGAAGGCCTTCTGTTCCGGCCACTTGCCATAGCCGTTCGGCGCGTTTTCCAGCGACCGCGCGCGGGTCGGGTCCATGGCATGACGGATGGCCCGGGTCACATCCTCCAGCGGAGTGTTGTAATCGTGCAGGACCGCCGCATCGCGGGCGTCGATGCGGCGAAAATCCAGGCCCTGCTCATAGACGCTGCTGAAGGCCGGCAGGTTGCTGAGCGCGATCATGAAGAAATCCAGCGTCAGCTTGTTGCCATAGCCGAACGGCTTGATGGTGCGCATGGTGTGGTAGAACCGCGCCAGCCGCTCGGCGATGTTGGAGGTGCGGATGACGAAGCCATTGTTGTCGAACAGGGCCGTATCCTTGTTCTCATCCTCGTTCAGCACCAGGCTCTCGATGGCCTCGCGGAAGCGCTTGCGCTTTTCCGCATCGGCCATGGTGCCGGGCCGGTCGCCGGTGATCGCCTGATCCTTCCAGTCCTGGAAGATCTCGCGATGGATGCGCGAAAACAGCTCGGTCAGGTAGGTGACCCGCTTGGCCTGGTCATGGGAAATCGTGCCTTCGGCTTCCTTCTGGAAGGTGGACAGCAGGCGCCGGCAATGCATGATGGCCAGGGCATTGCGCAGCCTCTTGAGCTGGGCGTGTCCGGCAATGGTCGGGTAGGCAGGATTGTTCATGGAATGACATGGCGTTGGCAGGCGGACGCGGGCGTGTCGCTGTACGATTCCCGCATGAGCAAGCCTGGAAAAATACCATTCAAACCGGTTACTGAGAACTGCGGCAGTGCCGTCGGCAGCCGGGCCGGCGGGGACTGCCGCCATCGGGCCCGACCGCCACGCCACCCAGGATCGCGCAAGCGTCAGCCGGGGATGCCCTCGGCGCCCAGCCGCGCGAGGATATGCGCCACGCAGCAGGTCAGCCGCTTGGCATAGGGAATGTGCAGGAATTCGTTGGGCCCGTGCGCATTGCTGAGCGGGCCGAGAACGCCGGTGATCAGGAACTGCGCCTCGGGAAACCGCTCGCCGAGCAGGCTCATGAAGGGAATGCTGGCGCCCAGCCCCACGTGCACGGCATCCTGCCCGTAAAACTGCCGCGACGCCTCCGCGGTCAGGCTTTCCAGCCAGGGCGCCAGGGGTGGTGCGTTCCAGCCGGTGCTGGACTGCTCGAAGCTCACGGCGACGTGGGCGCCGTAGGGTGGATCGGCCGTCAAGGCGCGTCGCAGGGCCTGCTCGGCCGCATGTGCGTCGACGGTCGGCGGCAGGCGCAGCGACAGCTTGAACGCCGTGTGGGCACGCAAGACATTGCCGGCGGACCGCAGCGGGGGCAGCCCGTCCTGTCCGACCACGCTCAGCGTCGGTCGCCAGGTATTGTTGAGCAGTTGCTCGACCGGGGCCTCGCAGGCGGCCTGTAGCCCCGGCACGATGCTGAAGCTTTGCAGCAACCGGTCCTGCAGGATATCGGCCGCGGCCTGGGCCTGCCGTACCCGCTGCGCCGGAATCGCGGCCCTGAGCTCGGGCAGGCGGATCTCGCCGGTCTGCGGATCCTCGATGCGGTCGAGCAGCCGCCGCAGGATCCGCAGGGAGGACGGCACGATGCCGCTGGCCATGCCGGAGTGCGCGCTTTCCGTCAGCACCCGGATATCGACGACAGCGTTGACCATGCCGCGCAGCGAGGTCGTCGACCACAGCCGCTCGTAATCGCCGGCGCCGGAATCGAGGGCAATCACCAGATCCGGCCGGCCGATCAGGTGGCCATGGGCTGCGAGATAGGCCGGCAGGTCTGGCGAACCGCTTTCCTCGGAGAACTCGATCAGGATGACGACGCGCGGCAGGCGGCAGCCGGCCAGGGCCTGCAGCGCCGCCACCGCCGCGAACAGCGCATAACCATCGTCGGCGCCGCCACGGCCATACAGCCGTCCCTCGCGAAGAACCGGCTGCCAAGGCCCCAGCCCCGGATGCCAGCCCTCCATTTCCGGCTGCTTGTCGAGATGCCCGTAGATGAGCACCGTTTCCTCGCCGGTACCCGGCACATCGACCAGGATCAGCGGCGTCCGCCCGGGCAGTTCGAGGTCGTGCACGATGGCCCCCGGCAGGGCATGCCGCCGCAGCCACTCGACCGCCAGGCGGCGCGCCGCCTGCAGATGGCCGTTCGTCGCCCAGTCGGGATCGAAATGCACCGACTTGCACGGAATTTTGATGTATTCGGTCAGCGCCGGTAGGATTCCCCGGTCCCAGAAATCCCCGATCTGCGTGGCCAAGTGGTTGAGGTTGCGGTTCATGCGGATCTCCCTGTGCGTACCATGCGAGTGTAGCGCCCGCGCCGCCATCCCGACACCGAACCTGCCACCGCCCCATGATGCGCGATGTTCCCGTTACCACCGTCGAAGCCCTGAGCGATCGCTATCAGGCCCTGCTGTTCGACGCCTATGGCGTGCTGGTCCATGCCGACGGCCCCCTGCCCGGCGCCGTGGAGCTGCTGCGCTGGCTGCGGCAGGCGGGCAAGCCGTTCTACGTGGTCACCAACTCGGCGGCGCGCCTGCCGGAAGTCGCCGCCGAGCGCTACCGGCGCTTCGGCCTCGACCTCCAACCGACCCAGATCATCACCGCCGGTTCCCTGCTGGGACCCTACCTCCGGGCGGCCGGGCTGCTCGGCTGCCGCTGCGCCATCCTCGGCCCGGAGGGCACCTTTCGCTACGTCGAGCAGGCCGGCGCCGAACCGGTGCCGCCGACCGCCGATTTCGATGCGCTGGTGATCGGCGACCAGGTCGGCTTCCCCTTCCTCGAGGGCGTCGATGCTGTCCTGTCGCGGCTGATCGAGAAGTTCGACTGCGGCGAATCGCCACCGCTGATCCTTCCCAACCCGGACCTCATCTACCCGAAACCCAGGGGTTTCGGCATTACCTGCGGCGCCCTGGCCCTGATGCTGGAGGCAGCACTGCGGCGGCGCTATCCGGGTCGCCCCGACATCCGCTTCGTGCCGCTGGGCAAGCCGGAAACGCCGATCTTCGCCGAGGCCGCCCGGCGGGCCGGCAGCCGTAACCTGGTGATGATCGGCGACCAGATCGAGACCGACATCCGCGGCGCGTGGCACTTCGGCATCGATTCCGCGCTGGTCGCGGGCGGTGTCGCCGGGCTGGCCTTCCACGCCGGGCAGCCCGCCTGGTGGCCGACCTGGCGGCTGGAGACACTGCAACCCGGCCACCGGCCCCGCATCGCGCCTGACCCCGAGGGCAATGCCCAATCTGTGACACTCACAGGCAGTTGTGACAAAATCGCGCACTTTTGACGCGGGAGGCGTTGTCATGCGAGTCATCCTTCTGGGCGCCCCGGGTTCGGGAAAAGGCACCCAGGCCCAGGCCATCACCGAGAAATTCGGCATCCCCCAGATTTCCACCGGCGACATGCTGCGCGCCGCGGTCCGCGCCGGCACGTCGCTGGGCCTGGAAGCCAAGAAGATCATGGATGCCGGGCTCCTGGTATCGGATGACATCATCCTCGGCCTGATCAAGGAACGCATCCAGGCCGACGACTGCCGCAACGGCTTCCTGCTCGACGGCTTCCCGCGCACCATCGCTCAGGCCGATGGCCTTGAGCACATGGGCATCGCCATCGATCACGTGGTGGAATTCATGGTCGACGACGAAACCATCGTGGCGCGCATGAGCGGCCGGCGGGTACATCCGGCCTCGGGACGGACCTATCATGTGGTCTTCAACCCGCCACGCGAGGCGGACAGGGACGATGTCACCGGCGAACCTCTGATCCAGCGCGACGACGACAGCGAGGCAACGGTGCGCAAGCGCCTCGCCATCTACCATGAACAGACCCGGCCGCTGGTCGGTTACTACCAGCAGAAGGCCGCGCAGGGAGCCGTCCGGTTCGCCAGCATCGACGGCATCGGCAACGTGGAAGCCATCACCGAGCGCCTCCTTGCGGCACTGCGCTGAGTCCCCGGATTCCCTGACAGCCACGCACCGCAATCGACGCCCCATTCACCCAAGACCTGAGACCCAACGCCTATGGCCGGTAAAACGCTATACGACAAACTGTGGGACGCCCATGTGGTCTGCACCGAACCCGATGGCTCGGCGCTCATCTACATCGATCGTCAGCTGCTGCACGAGGTAACCTCGCCGCAGGCCTTCGAAGGCCTGCGCCTGAGCGGCCGCAAGCCCTGGCGGGTGGGCGCCAACCTGGCGACGGCGGACCACAACGTGCCGACCAAGGGTCGCGACCAGGGCGTGGCCGATCCGGTAGCGCGCGTGCAGATCGAGGCGCTGGACAGCAACTGCAAGGAATTCGGCATCCTCGAATTCGACATGGCCGACGAGCGCCAGGGCATCGTCCACGTCATGGGGCCGGAACAGGGCGCCACCCTGCCCGGCATGACCATCGTCTGCGGCGACTCGCATACCGCCACCCACGGCGCCTTCGGCGCGCTGGCCTTCGGCATCGGCACCTCCGAGGTCGAGCACGCGCTGGCCACCCAGTGCCTGGTGCAGCGCAAGTCCAGGAGCATGCTGGTGCGCATCGACGGGCAGCTGGGTCCCGGCATCACCGCCAAGGACATCATCCTCGCCGTGATCGGCCGCATCGGCACCGCCGGCGGTACCGGCTACACCATCGAGTTTGCCGGCAGCGCCGTCCAGGGCCTGAGCATGGAAGGCCGCATGACCCTCTGCAACATGGCCATCGAGGCCGGTGCCCGCGCCGGTCTGATCGGCGTCGACAGGACCACCATCGACTACCTCAAGGGCCGCCGCTTTGCGCCCACCGGCGCGGCGTGGGACCGGGCGGTCGACCACTGGATGAACCTGCACAGCGACCCCGACGCGACCTTCGACGCGGTGATCGAAATCAACGCCGCCGAGATCCAGCCGCAGGTAACCTGGGGCACATCGCCGGAGATGGTCGTCGCCATCGGCGACAAGGTGCCCGACCCGCAGCAGGAGAAGGACGCCGTCAAGCGCGACAGCATGAGCCGCGCCCTGCACTACATGGGCCTCGAACCCGGCACGCCGATCCGCGAGGTCCACATCGACAAGGTCTTCATCGGCTCGTGCACCAACGGCCGCATCGAGGACCTGCGTGCCGCGGCCGAGATTGCCCAGGGGCGCAAGGTGGCCGCGAATGTCAAGCTGGCCATGGTGGTGCCCGGCTCGGGGCCGGTCAAGCGGCAGGCCGAGGCCGAGGGGCTGGACCGCATCTTCGTCGAAGCCGGCTTCGAATGGCGCGATCCGGGCTGCTCCATGTGCCTGGCGATGAACGCGGACCGCCTGGAGGCCGGCGAACGCTGCGCCTCCACCTCCAACCGCAATTTCGAGGGCCGCCAGGGCTACGGCGGACGGACCCACCTGGTGAGTCCCGCCATGGCGGCGGCGGCGGCGGTCAGCGGCCATTTCGTCGATGTCCGCCAGCTGGCAAAGATCGCCGCCGACCGGACCGCGACGGCACACGCGGAAGCCGATCCGGCGCCCGCGCCGGCGGTCCAGCCGGCCGCCCCCGCGCGAAAGCCGGCCGCGCCCAAACAGATCGGTTCCAATGCCGCCGCCACGCCACGCAAGAGGACACCCAAGTCATGAGATCGTTTCGCTACATCAGCTCCCGTGTCGTACCGCTGGACCGCGCGAATATCGACACCGACGCCATCATCCCGAAACAGTTCCTGAAGTCGATCAAGCGCAGCGGCTTCGGTGTCTACCTGTTCGACGAATGGCGCTACCTGGATCGCGGCGAGCCGGACATGGATTGCAGCAACCGCCCGCTGAATCCGGACTTCATCCTCAACCAGCCCCGCGCCTACCGCGCCCGCATCCTCCTGACGCGGGAGAACTTCGGCTGCGGCTCCTCGCGCGAGCATGCGCCTTGGGCGCTGGAGGATTACGGTTTCCGCGTCATCATCGCGCCGAGCTTCGCCGACATCTTCTACAACAACTGCTTCAAGAACGGCCTCTTGCCCATCGTGCTGCCGGCCGAGACCGTCGACCATCTGTTCCAGGAGGCCAACGGCGTCGGCTATCAGCTGGAAGTCGACCTCGAGAAACAGCTGATCACGACCAAGTACGGGGAGAAGATTCACTTCGACATCGAACCGACCCGCAAGCACCGCCTGTTGAACGGCCTGGACGACATCGGCCTGACCCTGCAGCAAGCCGATGCCATCCGCGCCTACGAGGAACGCCGCCGCAAGGAGGCACCGTGGCTGTTCGCCGACGTCGCCTGAACCAGATCACAAGGACTCCAACCCATGACCCACAAAATCGCAGTCTTGCCGGGTGACGGCATCGGCACCGAAATCGTCGCCGAGGCACTCAAGGTACTGGACGCGCTCCGGCAGGACTTCGGCCTGCACGTCGAAACCGAACAGGCCCTGATCGGCGGCGCCGCCTACGACGCCACCGGCACCCCGTTCCCCGAGGCCACGCTGAAGCTCTGCCAGCAGGCCGACTCGGTGCTGCTGGGTGCCGTCGGCGGCCCCAAGTGGGAACCGCTGGATTATTCCGTGCGCCCCGAGCGCGGGCTCCTGGGCCTGCGGGCCGAACTGGCGCTGTTCGCCAACCTGCGCCCGGCCATCCTCTATCCACAGCTGGTCGCCGCCTCCACGCTGAAGCCGGACGTGGTCGCAGGACTCGATATCCTGATCATCCGCGAACTGACCGGCGGCATCTACTTCGGCCAGCCGCGCGGGCGCCGCACCAACGCGCAGGGCGAGCGCGAGGGCTTCAACACCCTGATCTACAGCGAGTCGGAAATCCGCCGCATCGGCCACATCGCCTTCCAGACCGCGCAGAAGCGCAACCGCAGGCTCTGCTCGGTCGACAAGGCCAACGTGCTGGAATGCACCGAGCTGTGGCGCGAGGTCATGATCGAGGTCGGCAGGGATTATCCGGACGTCGAGCTCAGCCACATGTACGTCGACAACGCCGCCATGCAGCTGGTCCGTGCGCCCAAGCAGTTCGACGTCATGGTCACCGAAAACATGTTTGGCGACATTCTCTCGGACTGCGCCGCCATGCTGACCGGGTCCATCGGCATGCTGCCCTCCGCCTCGCTGGACAAGGACGGCAAGGGCATGTATGAGCCCATCCACGGCTCGGCCCCGGACATCGCCGGCAAGGGCCTGGCCAACCCCATCGCCACCATCCTGTCGCTGGCCATGATGTTGCGCTACAGCTTCGGCGACGCCGCCAACGCCGATCGCATCGAACAGGCCGTGACCCGGGCCCTGGATGCCGGCTACCGGACCGCCGACATCCACTCCGAGGGCACGCGCAAGGTCGGCACCCCCGAAATGGGCGATGCCATCGTCGCCGCCCTGCGCGCCTGAGGACCCTGCCATGAGCCAGACCTACAACGTCGCCGTGCTGGGCGCCACCGGCGCCGTCGGCGAGACCATGCTGGAACTGCTGGAGGAGCGCGATTTTCCGGTCGGCGAGGTCTATGCCCTCGCCAGCCAGCGTTCCGCCGGCAAGCAGATCCCGTTCAGGGGCGGCGAGCTGACCGTGCTGGACGTCGAAAGCTTCGACTTCAGCCAGGCCCGGATCGGCCTGTTCTCGGCCGGCGCCTCCGTATCCGAGGTCTACGGCCCCAGGGCCGCCGCTGCCGGCTGCGTGGTGGTCGACAACACCTCGCGCTTCCGCTACGAGGACGACATCCCGCTGGTGGTGCCCGAAGTCAACGCCGCCGACATCGCCCGGTATACCCAACGGGGCATCATCGCCAACCCGAACTGCTCGACCATCCAGATGCTGGTCGCGCTCAAGCCGATCCATGACGCGGTGGGCATCGAGCGCATCAACGTCGCCACCTACCAGGCGGTGTCCGGTACCGGCAAGCAGGCCATCGAGGAACTGTACGAGCAGACCGTGCAGCTGCTCAACGGCAAGCTCGTCACGCCCAGGGTCTACCCCAAGCAGATTGCCTTCAACGTGCTGCCGCAGATCGATGTCTTCATGGACAACGGCTACACCAAGGAGGAAATGAAGATGGTCTGGGAGACCCGCAAGATCATGGGTGACGAATCGATTCAGGTGAACCCCACCACGGTGCGCGTGCCGGTGTTCTACGGTCACTCCGAGGCGGTGCACATCGAGACCCGCGAAAAGCTCACGGCCGAGCGCGCCCTCGAGCTGCTGCGCGCCGCGCCGGGTGTCACCGTGCTGGACGAGCGCAAGCCCGGCGGCTATCCGACGGCGGTCACCGAGAGCGCCGGCAAGGATCCGGTCTTCGTCGGCCGCGTGCGCGAGGACATCTCCCACCCACGCGGGCTGAATCTCTGGGTCGTCTCCGACAACATCCGCAAGGGCGCCGCGCTCAACAGCCTGCAAATCGCCGAAGTGCTGGTCAGGGACTATCTCTGACAGCGCTGGGGATGTGCCCGGAATGCGGCACATCCCCACCCTCCGGCTCACACCGGGGATTCCGCCAATACCCGCGCGGCCGGCAGGTGGTTTCCGGCAAGCCCCGCAGAGTAGCGGTCGCGACCGTTTGCAAATTGCCGGAGTCCTGATACAAAGACGGCCTCTGATGCCTCATTCCGGGCCCGGACGGCATCCCCGGCCGGGTCCGCACTTCGTGGAGATGGCTGGCCCGGCTCGACAGATGCTTATGTCCCGACTGCCCAAGGTTCTCGCGCGGCTCGGCCTGCTGGCGCCGCTGGCTGCCCATGGCCTGGGTATCGGCGACATCCGTGCGCAGTCGGCGCTGAATCAGGCGCTGCGGGCCGACATTCCGCTGGTGCTCTCCGGTTCTGACCGGATCGACGCCATCCAGGTCCGCCTGGCCAGCCCAGCGGCCTTCGAAAAGGCCGGGGTGGAGCGGATCCATGCCCTCAGCGAGCTACGCTTCCAGCCGGTCGCCCTGCCAAACGGCCGCCACGCGATTCAGGTCAGCTCCCGCGCCGCCATCACCGAGCCCTTCCTGGATTTCCTGGTGGAGGTGGCGTCGCCGCTGGGAACGGTCCTGCGCGAATTCACCCTGCTGCTGGACCCGCCGCGCGGCCTGGTGGGCGGTCCGCTGGCGGATGACACGGCGAGGCCTGTCCCGCAACGCCAGCCCCAGGGCGCCAGCCTGGAGCCGGTCACAGCCGCCGATGCCATCACGCCACCACGCTACCGGGTGCCGGACGCAAGAACCGCGGCGCCGGCCAGCCAGCGCCCAGTCATCGGCAGCGACCAGCTGTCGGGCCAACGCTATGGACCGGTCCAGCGCCACGAAAAGCTGCTGGATATCGCCAACTCGCTGGACCGTCCGGCCTCGGTGAGCCCCGAGCAGATGGCGCTCGGACTCTATCTGGCCAACCCGCGCGCCTTCTCGCGCAGCCTCAACAGCCTGCGGGCCGGCAGCATCCTGCAGATACCCAGCGAGACGGCGCTGGCGCAGATCGATCCGGCCGATGCGGCCGCCATGCTGTTCGGTGGCGCCCCGGGCATGCGCCAACGGGCCTATGCCGCACCGGAGGATACCGGCGGGGTGACCGCCCGGCTGCCGCCTTCCCCGCCGCAGGCCCCTGACAGCGCGGCGACAACGACAGGCGCGGTGGCGGAGGTTTCGGCCCGCATACCGGCCGCCCTCAAGCGGGAAAACGAGGAACTGCGCGAGCAGTTGGTGCGGCTCGAACAACGGCTGGAGGAAACCCAGCGCATGCTGGCGCTCAAGAACGCCGAACTGACCGCCCTGCAGAGCCATGCCGCCACCCAGGTCGGGGTGCCGCCGGATGGTCAGGACGAACCCTCCCTCCCGGACAGCCAGCCACCGGCAGCCGGCACGGAAAGCAGCGAATCCGCCATCGCCGCCGCACCGCCGGTCATGCCCCAGGCACCGGCCATAGTGGCGCAACCGGAGCCCCCGGCGCCATCAGGCAACGCGACCAAGCACACCGCACCGGCTCCGCCGCCCACCCCGATGGCCGAACGGCCTGCGGAACCCGAACCCGTCATTGCGCCCGGCTACTGGCTGGCCAGTGCCGGCTTCACCCTGCTGGGTCTCGCCGCCTGGCGGTATCGGCGCCGACGCCGGCACGCGGACGAGACGGGAGCGGAAGTGGCGCAAGCTCTCGCCGAACCCATGGACAGGGCCAGACCACCCGCCGAAGCCGCGCGCCCGGTGGCGACCCTCGACCCCGCGGCCAGCGGACTGGACGAACCGACGGCCGCGGCGGAGGCCGAACCGCTGGACCCCGTATGGGAGGCCGACGTCTACCTCCGCTATGGCCGCTTTGTGCAGGCCGAATCGCTCATCCGCGCCAGCCTGGTGCAGGAACCGGAGCGCCTGGTGCTCAAGCTCAAGCTGCTGGACATCCTGCAGCAGGCCGGCAAGCAACAGGCCTTTACCGACTATGTGCGCGAACTCGAAGCCCAGCAGCCCGGGCTGCCAGCGGAGTTCTGGGCGGCCGTGCGGGCACTGAATCCCGGGCAACCGGTGGGGAACGATGCCGCCGTCGCCCCGGACATGACCGAGGCAACGCTGGAGAGCCTTGACAGTCAGGCATCCGCGGCAACCGACACTGACGATTCGCCGGCCACGGAACTCGACCTCGACGACACCGACTTCATGGCCGAACTGCGAACGCTGGAGGCGCAATTGTCGGCACAGCCCCTTCAGCCCCAGGCGGAGCAGGCCGCGCCGGAACCGGACATCGTCGAGGCAGACCGGCCGGCAGCCAGCGATTGGCAGACGACGACCGCGATACCGACCCTGGAGGCGGGCTTGCCCAAACCCGGCGCGGATGACACCGGCGCAAGCCGGCAGGAAACCGCTCACACCGAGTTCCCCCCCATCCCGCAGCACCAGACCGAGGCAGCAGACACGACGGTGGACGAATCACTGCCGGCCGCCGCAGACGTCAGCCGGAACGAACAGCCCCCGGAGACAGCCCACCCGGCGGACAGCGCCTACCTCATCGATTTCGTCGCGCCGGACCTCGAGGACTGGAAAACCCCAGCCAAGACGGCAGAAGCGTCGGCGCCGGAAGCCCGCACCGAACCCGGCAACTGGATCGACTACGAGGTGCCGACCACCGGGGATCCCGCCCGCACGAGCGCTGCCGAAACGGCACCACCAGCCGGCCTCGTGGAACTGGACTTCAACACCTTGCCCGCCCGCCCGCGCCCGGACAACCCGCGCTTCGGCATGCTGGATTTCGAACTGGAGTTTCTGGAGGACATCGCCGGGACGGGTACGGGGACAGCGGCGTCAAGCCTGGATCGGGCGCGCGCGCTCATGGCCAGGGGCGACAAGGGCGCGGCCCGCCGGCTCCTGCAGACGGTGCTCCAGGACGGAACCCCCGCGGACAAGGCCGCGGCGGAGACCCTGCTCGACGAATTGCACCGGGTCCGGCTGACGCTGGTTCCCCCGCCGCCTCAGGACACGCCGGCGCCGGACAGCGCCGGCACACGCCCCAAGGCCCGCCCCGCCATCTGACCCCGCGCCGGTGGCTCAGGCTCAGGCAGCGGACGGGCCGCCCTCCACCGCGCTGGCGCCGGCATAGCCCAGCTGGCGCCAGGCCTCGTAGAGAACGATGGCGGCGGCATTCGACAGGTTGAGACTGCGGCTGCCCGGCCGCATGGGAATGGCGAGCCGCTGCGCCTCCGGCAGGCTGTCCAGCAGCGCCGCCGGCAACCCCCGGCTTTCCGGCCCGAACAGCAGCGCATCGCCCGGCTGGAAGCGGATTTCGGCATAGGGGCGCCGCCCCCGCGTCGACAGAGCGAGGATGCGCCCCGGACCGAACGCGGCGCGGAAGGCGCCGAAGTCCGCATGCTCGCGGACCTGCGCATATTCGTGATAGTCCAGACCGGCACGCCGGAGCCGGGCGTCGTCCAGCGAGAAGCCCAGCGGCCGGATCAGGTGCAGGCAGGCGCCGGTGTTGGCGCAGAGCCGGATGATGTTGCCCGTGTTGGGTGGAATCTCCGGCTCGAACAGGACGACGTGCAGCACGCCGTCAGGGCGCAACCGGCGTCAGCTGCCAGATGTCGCGGTTGTATTCCTGAATGGTGCGATCCGAGGAAAACTTGCCGGCAGCCGCGGTATTGAGAATGCTCATGCGGGTCCAGGCGTCGCTGTCGCGGTAGGCGGCGGCGGCCCGCCGCTGGGCCTCGAGATACGCCGGGAAGTCGGCCGCGGTCATCCACGGATCCCAGGCGCCCTGGATGGCGTCGATGACCGGGTCGAAGATGCCGGGCTCCTCGGCGTTGAAATGCCCCGACGCCAGCAGGTCCACCACGCGCCGGAGATCCTCGTTCTCGCGGATGATGCGCTGCGGGTCGTAGTGGGGACGCAGCTGCTCGACTTCCTCGGCCGTCAGCCCGAACAGGAAGAAGTTCTCTGCTCCCACTTCCTCGCGGATCTCGATGTTGGCGCCGTCCAGGGTGCCGATAGTGAGCGCGCCGTTGAGCATGAATTTCATGTTGCCGGTGCCCGAGGCCTCCTTGCCGGCGGTGGAAATCTGCTCGGAGAGATCCGTGCCGGGGCAGATGATCTCCATCGCCGTCACCCGGTAATTGGGCAGGAACACCACCTTGAGGCGGTCGCCGACCAGGGGATCGTGATTGACGACCTGCGCCACGTTGTTGACCAGCTTGATGATGCGTTTGGCCATCTGGTAGCCGGGCGCCGCCTTGCCGCCGAAGAAGACGACGCGCGGGGTCCAGTCGCCGACATCGCCGCGCCGGATGCGGTCATAGAGGTGGATGCAGTGCAGGACGTTGAGCAGCTGGCGCTTGTACTCGTGAATGCGCTTGACCTGGGTGTCGAATAGCGCCGCCGTGTCGAGCTGCACCCCCAGCTCGTCCCGGGCATAGGTGGCCAGCCTTTGCTTGTTGGCCAGCTTGATTGCCCGCCAGCGCTCGCGGAAGGCCGGCATCTCGGCATAGGGGGCCAGCTTGGACAGCTGGGCAAGGTCGCGCGTCCATTCGTCGCCGATGGCCTCGGTGATCAGCGCCGCCAGGCTCGGGTTGCAGCCCGCCAGCCAGCGCCGCGGCGTGATGCCGTTGGTCTTGTTGTTGAACTTCTCCGGCCACAGCTCGTAGAAATCGCGGAACAGGCCGTGCTTGAGCAGGTCGGAATGCAGCGCGGCGACACCGTTGACCGAGAAACTCCCGACGATGGCCAGGTAGGCCATGCGGACCTGCTGTTCCCAGCCTTCTTCGATCAGCGACATGCGGGCGACGCGCTCGTGGTCGCCCGGCCAGCGGGCCTCGACCTCGCGCAGGAAGGTGGCGTTGATGTCGAAGATGATCTCCAGCAGCCGCGGCAGCAGCTGCCGGAACATCCGCACCGGCCACTTTTCCAGCGCCTCCGGCAACAGGGTGTGGTTGGTGTAGGCCATGGTCCGGCGGGTGATCGACCAGGCCTCGTCCCAGGGAACGCCGTGCTCGTCCACCAGCAGGCGCATCAGTTCGGCGACGGCGATGGTCGGATGGGTATCGTTGAGCTGGAAGACATTCCTCTCGGCGAACCGGCTGAAATCCTCGCCGTGGCTCTGCACCCAGTAGCGCAACACATCCTGGAGGCTGGCCGAGGCGAGGAAGTACTGCTGCCGCAGGCGCAGTTCCTTGCCGTTCTCGCTGGCGTCGTTGGGATACAGCACCATGGTGATGTTCTCGGCCATGTTCTTCGAACGCACCGCCTCGGTGTAATCGCCGGCATTGAATTCGCTGAGGCTGAATTCATCGCTGGCCGCCGCCTTCCACAGGCGCAGGGTGTTGACCGTGCCGTTCTGGTAGCCGGGAATCGGCACGTCATAGGGCACCGCGAGCACCTCCTGCCCGTGCACCCAGCGCGCGCGGCCCTGCTCGTCCCGCTCCGTGTGCCCGCCGAAGCGGATGGACACGGTCAGCTCCGGGCGCTCCAGTTCCCAGACGTTGCCGTCCCGCAGCCAGTGGTCGGGCTCCTCCAGCTGATGGCCGTTGTCGATCAGCTGGCGGAACATGCCGTATTCGTAGCGGATGCCGTAGCCGGTGACCGGCAATTGCAGGGTGGCGCAGCTGTCGACGAAGCAGGCCGCGAGACGGCCGAGACCGCCGTTGCCGAGGCCGGCGTCGACCTCGATGTCGGCCAGTTCCTCCAGTTCCAGCCCGAGGCCCTGCAGCGCCTTGTGCAGGGGACGATCCAGCCCGAGGTTAAGCATCGCGTTGCTCAGGGCGCGGCCCATGAGGAATTCCAGCGATAGGTAATAGGCTCTCTTGCTGTCCGCTTCGCGGTAGGCCTGCAGGGTATTCTTCCAGCGCTCCATCAGCCGGTCGCGCACGGTCAGAGCCAGCGAGGTATAGGCGTAGTAGGCGGACTTGCAGGATTTGTCGCGCCCCAGCGTGTAGTTGAAGTGCTGGGCGATATCCCGGGCAAGCTCCTTCGGCTTGACGCCCAGCGGCTTGGTCTCGGTCAGTTCGGCGGTCGGGCGGCTCTGGATCAGTTGGCGGGTCAGCATGCGCGTCTTCCTTTTCGTGGAACGGTGAGAGGGGTCCCCGGGGTGGGGATCAAGGCGCCGCCGGCAACCTGGCGAAAGCAGATTCCCCGGGTCGGACGCACGCGGTCGGCTGCGCAACCGGGGTTTCACCCGGGCAGGCGCTTCCGTCAGACGGTCATTATCCCATCCCGGCCGCCGCGTATCAGCACTCTGGCCGGTAGCGGCGCATTTCCTCCCGCTGCACGCACGAGCGGGCCCGGGGCCGGCCCCCGATCAGACGTCGAGGTGCAGCTCGGCGATCTTGCGCGTCAGGGTATTGCGGCCATAGCCCAGCAGCTTGGCGGCCTCCTGCCGGCGACCGCGGGTGGCGCCCAGAGCGGTGGTGATGAGGATGCTTTCGGCGGACTCGATGGCATCCTTGGCGATATTGACGTGCCCCAGGCGCAGCTGCTCGTCGACCCACTGCCGCAAGGCATCCTGCCAGCCCTCGGCCACGACCGTCGACGACGCTTCGCGGGGCGGTTGCAGCAGCTCCGGCGGCAGATCGTCGAGGTGCACGTCGTTGCCCGCCGCCATCACCGTGATCCAGCGGCAGGTGTTCTCCAGTTGCCGCACGTTGCCGGGCCATTCCAGCGCGCAGAGATAGGCCTCGACGTCGGGCCGCAGGATCTTGGTATCGACCTTCAGCTCCCGGCTGGCCTCCTTGAGGAAATGCCTGAGCAGCAGCGGGATGTCCTGCCGCCGCTCGCGCAGCGGTGGCAGATGGATGCGGATGACGTTG
The DNA here is from genome assembly GCF_056880625.1 of Methyloparacoccus sp. NF-16. NCBI lineage: Bacteria > Pseudomonadati > Pseudomonadota > Gammaproteobacteria > Methylococcales > Methylococcaceae > Methyloparacoccus > Methyloparacoccus sp. NF-16. Next base: position 2,638,781 of record NZ_CP174130.1, read on the forward strand.
AGGCGGTGGTAGAGATCCTCGCGGAAACGTCCTTCGGCGACCAGGGCATCCAGATTCTGGTGCGTGGCGGCGATGATGCGGACATCGACCTTGACCGGCGCGTGGGCGCCGACCGGAAAGAACTCGCCGTCGGCCAGGACGCGCAGCAGCCGTGTCTGCAACTCGGCCGGCATGTCGCCGATCTCGTCCAGGAACAGGGTCCCGCCATCGGCCTGCTCGAAACGGCCGGCGCGACGCGCCTGGGCGCCGGTGAAGGCGCCGCGCTCATGGCCGAACAGCTCCGACTCGAGCAGGTCGCGCGGTATCGCCGCCATGTTGAGGGCGATGAACGGCTGCTTGGCGCGCGGGCTGTGACGATGCAGGGCCTTGGCGACCAGTTCCTTGCCGGTGCCGGACTCGCCATTGATGAGGACGGTGATGTGCGAGCGCGCCAGACGGGCGATGGCCCTGAATACTTCCTGCATGGACGGCGCGGCGCCGATGATTTCGGGCGTCGCCTCCGTGGCCGGCGCCGGCTCGCGCTCGTGCCGCAGGTTGCGGGCGTGGGCACAGGCGCGACGCACGCGGTCGACCGCCTCGTCCACATCGAATGGCTTGGGCAGGTACTCGAAGGCACCGCCATGAAACGCCGAAACGGCGCTCTCCAGGTCGGAGTGGGCGGTCATGATGATGACGGGCAGTTCGGGATGACGCTCCTGCAGGCGCTTCAGTAGCGACAGGCCATCCATGCCCGGCATGCGGATGTCGGTAATGATGGCTTCCGGCTGCTCGGTTTCCAGCGCCTCCAGCGGGCCATTGGCGCTGGCGAAGCTGCGGGTCTTGATACCCGCTTTCTGCAGGGCCTTTTCCAGCACCCAGCGGATGGACCGGTCATCATCGACGATCCAGACCTGATCGGCTTCAGTCATGGCCCGACTCCAGAGGCAAGTAGATGGAAAACACGGTATTGCCGGGCGTGCTGGCGCACTCGATCAGGCCACCGTGCTGATTGATCAGCGATTGAGCGATCGACAGCCCGAGCCCCGTGCCCTCGGCGCGGCCGGTGACCATCGGGTAGAAGATCTGCCCCATCAGCTCGGCCGGAATGCCGGGCCCATCGTCCTGGACATCGATCTTCACCGCCATGCGGTTGCGCTTGTGGCCGATGGTGACCTGGCGGTGGATGCGGGTGCGGATCACGATGCGGCCGCGGGTGCCGACGGCCTGGGCGGCATTGCGGACGATATTGAGGATGGCCTGAATCAGGAGATCGCCATCCCCCTGCACCAGCGGAATGCTGGGGTCATAATCGCGTTCCAGCAGCACGCCGGCACGCGCCTCGACCTGCACCAGCTGGCGGACCCGCTCCAGTACCTTGTGGATGTTGATGGGCTCCATGATCAGGGGCTTGTTCGGCCCCAGCATCCGGTCGACCAGCGATTGCAGCCGGTCGGATTCGTCCATGATGATCTGTGTGTATTCGCGCAGTTCCTCGTCCTGCAACTCGCGCTGCAGCAGCTGCGCCGAGCCGCGGATACCGCCGAGGGGATTCTTGATCTCGTGCGCCAGCCCCCTCAGCAGCATGCGCGCGGCATTCTGCTGGGCCAGGATCTGCTCCTCCATGGAGATGCGCAGATGGCGGTCGACCTGCTCGATCTGCACCAGCACCGCTTCCGCCCGCTCCTTCTCCAGCACCGGCACGATGGTCAGGTTGACGGTTAGCGGATGCGAGGGCGCGCCGAGCACCAGGTTGCGCTTGGTCAGGGTCTCGCCACGCTGGACGGCACGACGAAAATCGGATTCGATGCGCCGGTCGCAAAGCCCGAACATCTCCCGGGCCCGCATGCCGCGCACCTGGCGAGCGCTGACCGCGAACAGCATCTCGCCGGCCAGGTTGATGTAGGACAGCCGGCATTCGGCGTCGAACAGCAGGACCGCGTCCGTCAGGTGATCGAGGATGCGCAGGCTGAGGTCGTCGGTATCCGGAGCATTAGCATTCATGCCCTGTGGCCAAGCAAATAAGGGGCCAAGCCGGTTCACGGAAGCTGACGCAAGGCATCACACCCGCGGCGGCCATCATGCACCATTATTGGGCATCAGTGGCCGACAAAAAAGCCCCAGAACGGGGCATGTCCGGCGTGCGAACCGTGCGGCTCAGGCGCTCGGCCCCACCACGCCGCGTTGATGCAGGGAAACGAGCAACGCCTGGCCGAAGGCCAGCACCGGGTCGGGCTCGGGAGCTTGCAGCTCACGGGCGATTTGCCGCAGATGCACCCTGACGGGAAGCTCAGGGTCATCGCTCAGCAGTTCCAGCAGCCGGTGCGAGACGGCATTGGCCTCCATGAAATGCACGACATCGTCGCGGCCGCGGTAGGCCACGAGGCAGGTCGGGGTCTCCGGCATCACGCTTGGCCGGTGTTGCGGGCCGATCCGGTGCACCGGATAGCGGTATACCAGCGACCAGGCCACCGGCGAACGCAACACGCCGATATCCGGCAGGCTGGCGGCGAAATCGGCGCGCAATTCCGGCGGCTCGTCCTCTGCGACCGCCAGGGCCAGCTCCACCCACTCGTAATGGGCAAGTTCGGCCAAAAACGGTGGCTCGCCAGGTCCGGGCGTCCGCTCGGTTTCCAGATAGCGCAGGAACTCCCGGGCGATCTCGCTGAAAAGGGGGGTCTCGCATCGATGCCGGGCGTAGAAATCCCGCACCAGGGCACGCCAGCCATCCTCCGCCAGCAAGCTCCTGAGAACCGGGAACCCGGCCGAGAGGAAGCTTTCGATATTGTTGAAAAACAGCTCCCGGTAGGCTGCCAGCCGTCGCTCGGGAACTCCCGCCGGCCCCGGCGCCGCGGCCGGATTGCGGATATGCGCGGCGAAGACCAGCTGCAGCTGCTGGAAATGCGGTCGCGCCTCAGCCATGGCAGTGCGCAAGCGGCGCATGGGCCAGCTGCAGGCGGCGGATTTCCGCGATCTCCGTCAGCAACTCGGCCAGCGGCGGCAGATTGAAGTCGCGCTCCAGCAGCGTCGGCAAGACCCCGAACAGGCTGTAGGCCAGATCCAGAAGGCGCCAGACCGGATCGATGACGGCGGCACCGTGGGTATCGATCAGGAAATCCTCGTCCTCCACGTAGTGCCCCGCGATGTGCAGGCCGACGATCCGGTCTGCCGGCAGCGCCCGGATGAAGGTCTCCGGGTCATAGCCATGATTGACGCTGTTGACATGGACATTGTTGACGTCCAGCAGCAGATCGCAGTCAGCCGCCGCCAGGACGGCGCGCAGGAAGTCGGATTCCGGCATTTCCTGCCCGGGCGCGGCATAGTAGGAAATGTTCTCGATGGCGATGCGCCGCTCCAGGATGTCCTGGGTTCTGCGGATGCGGCCGGCCACGTAGTCCACGGCCTCGGCCGTGAAGGGAATGGGCATCAGGTCGTAGAGATGCCCGTCGTCGCCACAGTAGCTGAGATGCTCGCTGTAGGCGGCGATCCGATGCACAGCGAGAAACGCCTTCAGCTCGACGAGGAAATCCTGGTCCAGCGGCGCGGGGCCGCCCAGGGAGAGCGACAGGCCGTGGCAGGAGAAGGGATATCGCTCGGTGAGTCGCCGGAACTGCCGGCCGAGGCGGCCGCCGACCCCCATCCAGTTCTCGGGCGCCACCTCGTAGAAATCGATGCCGGGCGGCGCCTGCTCGACCAGCTGGTCGAGCAGGGCCCGACGCAACCCCAGCCCGGCCCCCCGAATCATCCGGTCGCGCGATGTCGACATGCCGGACCGGGGCTCGGGGGGAGGGGCTGGCCTTACTTGGCCGGCTCGGCAGCCGGCGGATCCATCTTCATGCCCGCGGCGCACTTGCCTTCCATCGCCTTCTTTTCCTGCTCGGGCGTCTTCTTGGACTGCTCCATCATGGCGCCGCAGTTCATCTCGGGGCTCTGCATTTTCTGTCCGCCGCACTTGCCCTCCCCACAGACCATTTCCTTGCTGTCCTTGCCGGCCTCGGCAACCTGAACATAGCCGGAAGCCAGATCCTTGAGGGCAAAAGGATTCTCGCCTGCGCTGACGGCGCCGGCCAGCGATCCGGCGACTGCCGCGCCCAGCACGGTCGAAAAGGTTTTCTTGCTCATGTCGTTCCTCTTGAAGTTTAAGGGGGTGCAGGAAAATCGGCCTGAAGGCTCATCCGCCCGGGGGTGGGCAGGGCTTGCGCCGGTCTGAGGCCTGGCGCGTCACGAGCCGGGCCGCGGGCCTGCTGACCGCGCCGGGCATTCTCACACATGCCCGAAAATTGTGCACCGGCTCACGCCGGACCGGCCCCGACGCGCCATGCATCGACCACGGGGGCGGGACAGGGTTCCCGCCTGAGGAGCCACGGCCCGCCCATGGCACGCCGGAAAGGCTTAGGCTATGCTCTGCGCGTTGCGAGAGCCCGGGCGTTCGCCGGCGCTCCCCGTTTTCCCGTCTGCCGAGGTCACAGCATGTTTTGCCGTCATTGTGGAACCGAGTTGAAAGACAAGGCCATCGTTTGCAGCCACTGCGGCAACGCCGTCGCCGAGGGCGGCGAGGCACCCGTGCCATCGGCGGCGCCGCGCTGGAGCTGGTTCACCATGCTGGTGACGCTGGGCATCATCCTGGTCCTGCTGCTGGTGGCCATCATCGCCGGACTGTGATCGCAGCGAGGCTCAGATCCTGAACAGGCCCGCCCGGTAATGGCGCAACTCCGCAATCGACTCGCGGATGTCGTCGAGCGCCCGATGGGCGTTGTTTTTCCTGAAGGCGTCCTTGACCTCCGGCGCCCAGCGCGCCGCCAGCTCCTTGAGGGTCGAGACGTCCAGGTTGCGATAGTGGAAGAAGCGCTCCAGACGCGGCATGCTCGCCGCCATGAAGCGGCGATCCTGACAGATGCTGTTGCCGCACATGGGTGAAACGCCGGGTGGCACCCAGGCGGCGAGAAAGTCCAGGGTAGCGGCTTCGGCGGCCGCCTCGTCCAGGGAACTCTCGCGTACCCGCTCCATCAGACCCGACGCCCCATGATGGGTCTGGTTCCAGTCATCCATGGCGGCGAGAATCGCCTCGTCCTGATGGATCGCCAGCACCGGCCCCTCGGCCAGAATGTTCAGGTCCCTGTCGGTGACCAGGGTCGCGATTTCGAGGATGCGATCCCTGAGCGGATCCAGCCCCGTCATTTCCAGATCGACCCAGACCAGATTCTGTGCATTCGACGACATGATGATGAAATATCCGTGTTACGCGACCGACGCCACAAAGGCTGTCCCGTTCGGCTCCCCGCGATAGACCCCACGAGAACCCCATGAACGATTTTACTGTAGTGTTCCTGATCGCCCTAGCCGCCTCCACCGGCATCGAATACTGGCTGTCCCGGCGCCAGGCCGACCATGTGAGTCGGCATCGGACGGCAGTTCCCGAGGCTTTCCGGGCGAGCGTCAGCCTGGAGGCGCACCAGAAGGCAGCCGCCTACACCCTCGACAAGCTCCGCCTGGCCAATGTCGATCGGGCACTCGGCGTCGCCGTCCTGCTGCTGTTCACGCTCGGCGGCGGAATCGGCTGGCTGCAAGGTCTCTGGGCCGGCCTCGGACTTTCGTCACGCCTGGCCGGCATCGCCCTGATCCTCAGCGTCCTGCTGCTGATGCAGCTTATCGAGCTGCCGATGAGCCTGTACCAGACCTTCGTCATTGAGGAGCGCCACGGCTTCAACCGCAACACCCCGGCCCAGTTCGCCAAGGACCTGCTCATGCAGACACTGCTGAGCCTAGCCATCGGCGCCCCGCTGCTGGCGCTGGTACTGTGGGTGATGGACTCCAGCGGCAGCTACTGGTGGCTGCTGGCCTGGGCCATCCTGATCGGCTTCTCGATCGTCATGAGCTGGGCCTACCCCACCCTCATCGCGCCCCTGTTCAACAAGTTCACGCCACTGCCCGATGCAACCTTGCGCCAGCGGATCGAGGCCCTGCTGGAGCGCTGCGGCTTCCACAGCCAAGGCATCTTCGTCATGGACGGTTCGCGCCGCTCCGGTCACGGCAATGCCTATTTCACCGGCATCGGCGACAGCAAGCGCATCGTGTTCTTCGATACCCTGGTGGATTCCCTGCAACACGATGAACTGGAGGCCGTGCTGGCGCACGAACTGGGCCATTTCAAGCGCCGGCATGTGATCAAGATGCTGGTTGCCAACTCCACGCTGATGCTGATCGGTTTCGCACTGCTGGGCTGGCTCAGCCAGCAGGCCTGGTTCTACCAGGGACTGGGCGTGCATGAGCCATCCCCTGCCGCCGCCCTGCTGCTGTTCATGCTGGTCATGCCGGTGTTCACGGTCTTCCTGAAGCCGCTCATGGCCTTCTTCCAGCGGCGCTACGAATTCGAGGCCGACGACTTTGCCGCGGCCCACACCCAGGCCCGGCACCTGGTCAGCGCGCTGGTCAAGCTGTACCGCGAGAACGCCAGCACCCTCACGCCCGATCCGCTCTATGCCGCCTTTCATTACAGCCACCCGCCGGCCGCGATCCGCATCGATCATCTCAACGCCAGGCCAGGCTGAGGCGTGAGCGCGGGAGAGCAGTGGGCGGGGGACCGGAGCCGGCCGGAAGCGGAATTGCGCGAGGGCCGGGTTGTCAGCCACCTCGGCCAGGGACTGGCGGTGGAGGACGACCGCGGCGAGGTCGTCATCTGCCATACGCGGCGGCAATTGGGCGCGGTGGCGGTCGGCGACCGGGTCCTGTGGTCGACGGCCGACCGCCAGCAGGGGCGGGTGGAACGCATCCTGCCGCGGCGTAGCGTACTGACCCGGCCGGCGCATGGCGGCCGCATCCGCCCGGTGGCGGCCAACCTGGACCAGATCGTCATCGTCGTGGCGCCGGAACCGGAACCGGACTGGCTGCTGGTGGACCAGTACACCGCCGCTTGCGAACACCGGGGGCTCGGCGTCGTCATCACGGTCAACAAGCAGGAACGCATCGCCGACCGCGCCCGCGTGGAACAGACCCTGTCGGTGTATCGCCGGATCGGCTATACCTGCCTCTTGCTCAGCGCCCACACCGGAGACGGTCTGCCACACCTTCGCGAGGCGCTGAAACAGCGTTGCAGCATGCTGGCCGGCCAGTCGGGGGTCGGCAAATCCTCCCTGACCAACAGCCTGCTGCCCGGCCGGAACCTGCGCACCCGGGAACTCTCCGACAAGGCCGGACTCGGCCGTCACACCACCACGGCGGCCATGCTCTACCACCTGCCCGAGGGTGGCGACCTGATCGACAGTCCCGGGGTGGCCGTCTTCGGTCTGGCGGAGATGACCGCCGCCGACGTGGCCGGTGGCTACCGTGAATTCCGGGAATGGCTGCCGCAATGCCAGTTCAACGACTGCCGACACCTTGGCGACAAGGGCTGTGCCATCCTGGCCGCGGTCGAAGCCGGCCGGGTCGACGCCGGCCGCTACGAGCGCTTCCGGAAGCTGCTGGCCAAGATGCACCTGGCCTGAGGAAGGAGACCGGCCCGCCCCGGGCAGCGCCGGAAGCAGGCCAGCGGTGATGCGGGCTTAGCCCTGCTGCAGCAGCGAGCGCAGATCGATGGTGGCCGCGTTGGCGCGGGCGATGTAGTTCGCCAGGGTCAGCGAGTAGTTGGCGAACAGACCGAAGCCGCTGCCATTGAGGATGACGGGGCTCAGGTGGGATTCCTGGCTGTTTTCCAGTTCGCGCACGATCTGCTGCAACGACACCAGCGCCGTCTTGTTGCCGAGGATGTCGCGGAAATCGAACTCGATGGCCTTGAGCACCAGCATCGCCGCCCAGGTGTAGCCGCGCGCCTCGAAGAAGCGGTCGTCCAGCTTCAGCCAGGGCGTGCGTCCCAGCTCGGAATGGCGGACCTCGGAGCCCTCGGGCTGACGATCGGCGGTACTGGCGCTCAGGCGGTTGGAGTAATCGCCCAGACGTTTCTCCAGCACTTCCAGATACTGGCGCAGGTTGTCCGCACGGGCGTAGAAATTGGCGTCGCGCTTCATCAGGCGGGCACGGTAGGCCTCCAGCGATTCGATACCCTTCTCGTACTCGGATTCCGACGAGGGCAGCTGCCAGGAACGATAATCGAAATACAGGAACGGTTCGCCCTTGGACAGATCGGGGTCTTCCTGGGACTGCGTCTGCGAGCGGGCGATGTTGTTGCGCAGGGCCGTGGTGGCGTCGCGCAGGGCTATCAGCGCGCCCAGTTCCCAGTTGGGAATATTGTCAAGCAGGACGCTGGGCGGGAATACGTCGTTCAACAGGAAACCGCCCGGCTTGTGCAACAGGGTCTCGGCGATCGCGATCAGGGTCGTGCTGTAGGTATAGCCCAGCGGCAGTTCCTTGGGATTCTGGACATTGGCAGCCTTGGCGGCCTCCTCCACCACGTCGAAGGGTTCCGGCTCGCGGCTCCAATACCAGCCAATCGCGTAGAGAAGAATGCACAGCCCCAGCACGCCGCCAACCACCCGGGCTGCGATACGGTTGCCCAGCAGCTTGCGACCGCTGAATCCGGCCTTGCGGGGAGTGGGTTCGGAAGATTCCTGACCGTGCGGATCGGGGACTGACATGCTGAGAATCCTGGTTCGTGCGTCGATCCGGGCAGTATACAACAAGGCAGCCTGGCGACCGGGACGCTGCGCTCGGGACTCCGGAAGCGGCAACCCGGCCCGGGCGGGTCGGGTCGGTGGGGAACGTCAGGGGGGCGGACAGGGGCAATCCCGAATGGCGTGGGTGGTGGAAGGAGACCGCCCCCCCGGGACACCCCTGAGTCACGATACTACCCAAAACCACAGCGCATATCAGTATTTTTATCGCAAGCCATGACCAAGGCCGCGCGCGGCGGGTTCACTCGCCCTTGCGACCGGAACGTGCGCGTGGATGGGCGCGATCGTACACACTGGCCAGGTGCTGGAAATCCAGGTGCGTGTAAACCTGCGTCGTACTCAGATTGGCGTGCCCCAGCAATTCCTGGACGGCGCGCAGGTCGGCGCTGGATTCCAGCAGATGGCTGGCAAACGAATGCCGCAGACGGTGGGGATGCAGGCCCTCGGACAGGCCCAGCCGGAACTGCCAGCGCTCCAGCCGCGCCTGCACCGTGCGCGGCGCGATGCGCGTACCGCGCCGGCTGAGGAAAACGGCGGTCTCGCCTTCCCGGACCAGACGGTCCCGCGCCGCGAACCAGGCCGCCATGGCCTTGCGGGCACAGGCGCCGACGGGAACCTGCCGGGACTTGCGGCCCTTGCCTTGGCGCACCAGCACCATGCCGTCGCGCAGGTCGACATCGACGATATCCAGCCCGGTCAGCTCGGACAGCCGCAGGCCGGAGGAGTAGAACAGCTCCCACATGGCCAGGTCGCGCTGCTCCAGAATGTCATCGACCGGCACCTCCAGCAGGCTGACCACCTGATCCACATCCAGAACCTCCGGTAGCCGGCGCGGCGCCTTGGGGGCACGCAGGCCCACCGTCGGGTCACCCGCCAGCTCGCCGCCCCGGATCAGCCAGGCAAAGAAACCCCGCTGAGCCGACAAGGCTCGCTGCAAGCTGCGGCTGCCGAGTTGCTCGCGGTGCCGCTGGGCCAGGTACTGGCGCAGATCGGCGGCCTTCAGCGCCTGCCAGTCAGGCAACCCGCGACGCTCGCAGTAGTCGCGCAGCTGTCGGAGATCGCGGCCATAGGCAGCCAGCGTGTGCGGCGAAAGCCGCCGCTGAAATCTCAGGCTGTCGAGATAGGCCTCCAGCTGCTGCAGGGCCGCGGCATCCATGCCCTAGCCGGGCTCATGGACCAGCATCGCCAGCCGCGCGGCCAGAATCTCGCTCATCTGCCCCAGCAGCACGAAGCTCATATCGGGCCGGAAGCGGGCGGCATCGCGGCTGCCGATGGCGAACAACCCTCGAAGCCCCGCATGGCGAAGCCCCATGACCGCCATCGAGGCAACCTCCGCCGCCTGCCGGCCGAACAGGAACGCTGCCGGCTCCGGCTCGGGGCGACCGCACCAGGGCTGCTCGGCGTCGATGACCGTCTCGCACCAGCTGGCCACGGTCGCGCCGCGCGGCACGAAGAGGTTGGCAACCGGGCTGTCGCGCCAGGGCGCAAGTATCCGCACGACCCCGAAGTCGGCCTGAAAATACTGATGCAGGCCCCAATCCAGGCTGGCCAGCACATCCTCGACAGTGCGCGCGTCCAACAGGGCCAGCGTCAGCTGATGCGTGCGCTGGTAGAGCGCATCGTTTTCCCGCGCGATCTGCACCAGTTCATCGAGCTGCTGGGCCAGCCGCCGGTTGCGCTCGCGCAGCACATCGAGCTGGCGCGCCACCAGCGACACCGCGGTACCGCTCTCGTGCGGGATCGTCAGGGTTTCGAGGAGATACTGATGCTCGCCGAAAAACTCGGGATGACGCTGGAGATAACGTGCGACCTCCGCTCCGCCGATCGACTCCTCGCCGCGACGCGTGGACAGAAACTGCTTCATAACTCGATGACTCCCTCGAAGACGGTGACGGCGGGACCGGTCATGAACACCGGGCAACCCCGCCCCTGCCAGGCGATCGACAGGCGGCCACCCGGCAACTCGACCGATACCGGGCTGCGCAACAGGCCCTGCTCGATGCCAACCACGGCCGCCGCGCAGGCGCCACTGCCACAGGCCAGGGTTTCGCCCGAGCCCCGCTCGAACACGCGCAAGCGGATCGCGTGCGCCTCGACGACCTCCATGAAGCCGACATTGACGCGTTCGGGGAACAGCGGATGGCTCTCCAGCTGCGGCCCCAGCACCGCCACCGGCGCGGTATCGACCGCATCGACCAGCAGCACCGCATGCGGATTGCCCATCGACACGGCACCGAAGGACCAGGTCCGCCCTTCCAGTTCCACCGGATAGCGGTAGCGCTCGTCGGCAAAGACCAGCGGAATCTCCGCCGGCGCATGCCGGGGCACCCCCATGTTCACGGTCACCTGGCCGGTCGCCGAAAGCCGCAGCACCAGGCGCCCGGCATCCGTGTCGACCTGGATCTCGTCCTTGTCCGTCAGCCCCTGCTCGCGCACGAAGCGGGCGAAGCAGCGGGCGCCGTTGCCGCACTGCGCCACCTCGCTGCCGTCGGCGTTGAAGATGCGATAGCGGAAATCGGCATGCGCCTGATGCGCCGATTCCACCAGCAGCACCTGATCGCAGCCGACGCCGAAATGCCGGTCAGCCAGAAAGCGGATCTTCTCCGGCGTCAGCTGCACCGCCTGGCGGATGGCGTCGACAACGACAAAGTCGTTGCCGAGGCCCTGCATCTTGGTGAACTTGAGCAGCATGGCTCAGCCCGGCAGCACGGCTTCGAGGGCGAACAGCTCCGGCAGCGTCTCGCGACGGCGGGCCAGGAAGGCGCGATCGCCGTCGACCAGCACCTCGGCGACGCGGGGCCGGGCATTGTAGTTGGAGCTCATGCAGAAGCCGTAGGCGCCGGCGGAACGCACCGCCAGCAGGTCGCCCTCGCGGATTGCCAGCTCTCGGTCCTTGCCCAAGAAGTCGCCGGTCTCGCAGACCGGCCCGACCACATCGTAGCGTCGCGCCACCTGCCGGTGGTCGACCTCGACCGGCAGGATAGCCTGCCAGGCCTGGTAGAGCGAGGGCCGGATCAGATCGTTCATGGCCGCGTCGACGATGGCGAAGTCCTTGGCGCCGGTGGACTTCAGGTATTCCACGCGGGTCAGGAGCACGCCGGCATTGCCGACGATGGCCCGGCCCGGCTCGATCAGCACCTCGTAGTCCAGCCCGGCCAGCTGCCGGGACAGTATGCCGGCGTACTCGGCCGGCTCCGGCGGCTCCTCGCTCTGATAGCGAATGCCGAGGCCGCCGCCGAGATCGAGATGGCGGATACCGATGCCTTCCTGCTTCAGGCGCTCGACAATCGACAGGACCCGCGCCAGGGCATCGACGAACGGCGCCAGTGACGTCAGCTGCGAGCCGATGTGGCAGTCGATGCCCACCACCTCGACATGGGGCATCGCCGCCGCCCGCCGATACTCGTGCAGCGCGGTCTCGACATCGATGCCGAACTTGTTCTCGCGCAGCCCGGTGGAAATGTAGGGATGGGTACCGGCATCGACATCGGGGTTGACGCGCAGCGATACGGGGGCCTTGCAGCCCAGCTCACCGGCAATGCGGTTGAGCCGGTCCAGCTCGCCGGCCACCTCGACGTTGAAGCAGCGGATGCCGACCTCCAGCGCCCGCCGCAGCTCGTCCTTGCGCTTGCCGACACCGGAAAACACCACCCGCGCCGGATCGCCGCCGGCCGCCAGCACGCGCTCCAGTTCGCCGACCGAGACGATGTCGAAGCCGGACCCCAGGCGCGCCAGCACATTCAGGACGGCCAGGTTGGAATTGGCCTTGACGGCATAGCAGACCAGATGCGGATGGTTGGCGAAGGCACGGTCGAAGGCGTGCCAGTGGCGCTCCAGCGTGGCCCGGGAATACACATAGCAGGGCGAGCCATATTCCGCGGCGACGCGCGCCAGCGGCACGTCCTCGGCATACAGCGAACTGCCGCGGTAATTGAAATGATCCATCAGTTCGGCGCCGAAGGTTCGAGCTGCGGCGTCGGCTCGGCCGGGGCTTTCCTGACCGGCTGCTTCGCCGTCTTCATGCCGGGCGGCTCGTGGCCCTCCATGTACAGCGGGCCCTTCTGCCCGCAGGCCGAGAGCAGAAGAAGCGTGAGCGACAACAGGGCCGCGGTCGTGCGGTGCATCATGACAGGGGGATGACGTGGTTCCAGGGAGCGCGCATTCTAATGGAATTCCGCCCCACCCACATGCCGGCGCGCCCGCCGCCCGGGCAATGTCCCGGCAAGCGGCCGGGAGCGGGTGGCGAAATGATAGAATCCGCCCGACCGGCCGATCCCTGCCGACCACAACCGCTGTCCCGCCAGGGCGGCCGCCGGACATACCACTGACGAGTCCCCCGTGCTGGAAATCATCAAACTCGGCGGCTGGGTGATGCTGCCCATCATCGCCTGCTCGGTCGTCGCCCTGGCCATCGTCGGCGAACGGCTGTGGTCGCTGCGCACCGTCCGTGTCATGCCCGCGGAACTCATTCCCCGCGTCGTCGAGCTGCACCGCAACCAGCGGCTGGATGCCATGGAGCTGCGCCGGATCCGGGCCAGCTCGCCACTCGGCGCGATCGTCGCGGCGGCACTCGGCAGCCAGCGCCAGGGACGCGAGACGCTGAAGGAGAACGTCGAGCAGGCTGGCCGGCAGGTCGTGCACGAGCTGGAACGCTACCTCAACACCCTGGGCACGATCGCCTCCATTTCCCCCTATCTGGGGTTGCTCGGCAGCGTGCTCGGCATGATGAAGGTCTTCGCCAACTTCTCCGCCGGCGGCAGCGACATCGCCAATCCGGCGCAGCTGGCCGGCGGCATCTCGGAAATCCTGATGGCGACGGCGGCAGGCCTCGCGCTCGCCATTCCCAGCCTGATCTTCTACCGCTATTTCCAGGGCAAGGTCGCCGAACTGACGGTACGCATGGAGGAAGAGGCCGTGCGACTGCTCGACGCCCTGGACCGTGTCGACGCCCCGGGCCAGCCGTCATGAATTTCCGTCCGCGCCAGCGCGAGGAGCCGGAGCTGAACCTGATCCCGATGATCGACGTGCTCATCGTACTGCTGATCTTCCTGGTGCTGACCACCACCTTCAGCCGCGAGGCGCAGCTGCGCATCAGCCTGCCGGATGCGCCGGGCGCCGCGGGCGAGGCCAGCCATGCCCAGGCCGTGCAGATCGTGATCAGCGCCGAAGGCCGCTACCGGATCGGCCAGCAGGAGCTTCCGGACAGCCACCTGGCCACCGTCAAGGCGGCGCTGCAGGCGGCCGCCGGCGGCAATCCCGATCCGCTGATCGTCATCGACGCCGACCGCGCCACCCCACACCAATCCGTGATCATGGTGCTGGACGCGGCCGGCCTGCTCGGTTACCGGCGCGTGAGCCTCGCGGCCGAGAACCGCGGCGGCGATTGATCCCGGGCGTGAACCGCAAAGCCGCCGTGGCCGCCTGGCTGCAAGCACAGTGGTACGACAACGAGCGTCCGGGCCCCTGGCTGACCGGCGCGGAGGCGCTGTTCCGGCGGGCCGTCGCCCTGCGCCGCAAGGCCTACCGCGAGGGGCGCAGGCCGGTCGAGCGACTGCCGGTCCCGGTGGTGGTGGTCGGCAACCTTACCGTGGGCGGCACCGGCAAGACGCCGCTGACGCTCTGGCTGGCCGATTTCCTGCGCCAGGCTGGCTACCGGCCCGGCATCATCAGCCGCGGCTACGGCGGCCGCAGGCTGTCGCACCCGCTGCAGGTGGGCGCCGACACGCCGCCCGGACTGGCCGGCGACGAGCCCGTGCTCATGGCCCGCCGCGCCGGCTGCCCGGTCGGGGTGTTCCCGCGCCGCGCCGAAGCCGCGCGCGCCCTGCTCGCCCAGGGGAACGTCGACCTCATCCTGGCCGATGACGGACTCCAGCATTACGCCCTCGGCCGCGACCTCGAGATCGCCCTGATCGACGGCGCGCGCGGCCTCGGCAACGGCCACTGCCTGCCGGCCGGCCCCCTGCGCGAACCGCCGGAACGGCTCGACAGCGTCGACTTCGTCGTCTGGACCGGCCGGGGTCCCGCAGGCGCCACCGTCATGACGCTGACCGGCGATCGTGCCGTGAACCTGCTCGATCCCGCGCTCAGCCAGCCGCTCGACCGGTTCGCGGGCCAGACCGTCTGCGCGGTGGCCGGCATCGGCCACCCGCCACGCTTTTTCCGCCATCTCGAAGATCGCGGCCTGACGCTTGTGGCCCGGGCCTTCCCCGACCATCATGTGTTCCGCCCCGGGGATCTCGCCTTCGCCGGCGCGGCCCCGCTGCTGATGACCGAGAAGGACGCCGTCAAATGCGCCGGCTTCGCCCGCCCGAACCACTGGTATGTGCCGGTCGCCGCAGAGCTCCCCGCCGATTTCGGCGCCCGATTCCTGACGCAACTGAAGAACCCACGCCATGGACAAGAAGCTGCTTGAAATCCTCGTCTGCCCGATCTGCAAGGGCGATCTGGTCTACCGCAAGGACGAACAGGAACTGATCTGCCGGGGCGACCGCCTCGCCTATCCGATCCGCGACG
Organism: Methyloparacoccus sp. NF-16; assembly: GCF_056880625.1. NCBI lineage: Bacteria > Pseudomonadati > Pseudomonadota > Gammaproteobacteria > Methylococcales > Methylococcaceae > Methyloparacoccus > Methyloparacoccus sp. NF-16. The sequence continues at coordinate 2,653,873 of NZ_CP174130.1, forward strand.
GCATCCCCGTGATGCTGGAAAACGAGGCGCGCCGCATCAGCCTGGAGGAATACGACGCCCTGCCCAAGCGTACCCCGCTGGTCGAGTGAGGGATGCGCACGGCCCCCTCGCCGGCCGAACCGGGGCAGCCGGCAGGCGATCCGGCCACCGGCAACCGCGCCGCTACCGGTTCTCGTAGCGGCTCAGGTCGAACAGCCCGGCGGTCAGCGGGCTCTGGCCCAGGTGGCGGCGGTTGAAGAAATCGGCGTAATTCCAGAAATCGGGGCGCGTCCGCCGCACACCGAAGTCGGCGGCCAGACGGGTGGCGTCCGCGCTCCCGCCCAGCGCCAGCACCCGGCTGACGAAATCCGGCAGCCGGTCGATGGCAACGTCATAGTAGAAATTCGGATAGCTGCCGACAAAGCCGGGCACGATGGTCAGGGTATCCTCCGCGGGCAGGCGCCGGGCGGATTCCCAGAACATGAAGGAGACATTCTCCAGCGCCTTGTTCTGTATCAGGCTGTAGACGGCGCCCTCGCCGATCGGCGCGTCCGCTTCGTGCACGCGCAGGAAGGACAGCTCCGGCAGGTACTGGATGCCGCCGCCGGTCAGAAAGGTCAGCGGCTTCAGCACCCGCTCGGCGCGCCGCTCCAGGGGCGTGGCGCTGTCGCGCTCGCAGGGGGCCCGGGCGCAGCGGTAGAGCGTGGTCGCAGGTCCCGCCAGCGGTCCCAGGCGGGCCTCGATGGCGCCGTACAGCTCGTTGGCGTAATCGCGGGTCCGGTAGTCGACGGCGGTGTCCTTGCCATAGCCGTAATAGGGATTGACCAGCGCCGAGTTGAGCTCGGCCAGTAGCCCGCGGTTCCAGTGCCGATAGATGGCCGGCCGTGCCGAGGCAGGGAACAAGCTGAGGAAATTGTTCTCGGCCTCCAGGCGCAGGTTGTCCATGTACAGCCGTGTCGCGGCCTGATGGGTGACCGAGCCGAACACGTTGAACCCCGCCACCAGCAGGTAGTGGATGCGCTCGAACAGCGGGTAGTCGATGACCCAGGCAGTCGCTGGCCGCGCGCCGACCAGGCCCCACATCAGCGAGGCGCTGTCGAAGTGCCGGAATGCCGTCAGGGCGGCGTTCGGATTGTGCCCGTCCCCCAGCCACAGGGCGTCCAGGCTGTTGCGGACATTGTCCGGCAAATCGGCAAGATAGGCCTGCTTGGATGCGAGATAGCGGGTCTGCGCCTCGGTGTAGCTGACGATCAGGTCCTCCAGGCCGACCGCGTCGCCCTGCTCGCTGGGCAGCCGCAGGCGATTGGCTTCCGAGCGCAGGAAATCCGCGTCGCTGCTGATGCGGTCGTGGTCGGGATCGTAGAAGAGCACCCAGAACTGGTCACGGATCACGTTGAGCGCCACCTGCCCGCGACAGACCGGCCCCTTCATGAAGCCGGAGATGAAGTAATAGGCATCGTCCAGCAGGAACCGGTAGCGCGCCTTCGCCGGCAGATCGTCGTAGACGCGGAAGGGGTTGGCGGCCACGCCCGGCTGATAGCCCGGCCAGCGGCGGACGGCGTAGTCGGGCTCGAGGAACAGCGCCCTGAGGCGGCGGATACGCGCATCGCCGATCTCGTAGACGCTATGGTTCTTGTCGACGATGGTCTGCTGCAGGGGGCGCAGGCGGTACCAGAAGCGCCCGCCCGGATCGTCGTAGGGCCGCACGGTCGGTATCTCGTGCACCGGTTCGCCGGGTGGCGTGGTCGAGCGCACCAGCCGGAAATAGGTCCCCGGCGGCTGGTCCTGGATGTGCAGGTGCCCCATGAACAGGTGTTCGTAGACATAGCGGGCCACCAGTCGCGACTTCAGCCCGTCGGCGTTCATGAAATCCTCCCAGCGCCGCGCCGGCTCCGGCAGCGGCGACGGTTCGGGATAGCGCGCGCCCTGGGCGATCCAGTCGCTCAGCGTCCGGTGCTCGCGCGGCGTCAGTCCCGGAAAACCATATGGCATGCCCCAGCCGGGGTGACGCCGGGCGAAATCGTCGAACTCGCCGGGCCGCGGGCATTCCAGCGAGCGGTTCAGATCGAAGTCGAAGTCATCGGCCAGGCGCCCCGAGGACGGCAGGGGATGTTGCTGCTTGAGCTGGAGGAAGCGGGCCAGCAGCGCATTGTCGCGATTGGCCTCGGGCGACTCGCGGCGCTCGTTCAGGACCGGGTAGAAGCCCTTCTCGCGCCACCCGGCCGTGCTGTCGGCATCCACCCGCATGCGCGTGGGCGCCATCGGCGCCAGCCGCGCGCCATCAAACACCACCAGCTTGCTGGCGCCGCGGTCCAGTGCCTGCGGCGACTCCAGCTTCAGCTGGCAGGGCGCATCGTAGCAGCCGTGGCAGACCACACAGCGATGGTCGAGGATGGGCTTGACGTCGCGCGGATAGGACACCTGCCCCCGGGCAAGGCTGGCGAGATACTGCCCGGCGTCCAGCTCGCGGTCGATCGGCGCGCCGGGGCCGTAGCGCACGGCGACCGGGTCGATGGCCGGCCGGAACAGCGAGCAGGCCGACACCAGCAACAGCAGGCACAGGCATGCCCACCACCCGGGACGCGGGCACATCGGCGGTGACATCGGGCGGCGGCGCGAATCAGCCGAAATCGGCGTCGAGCACGATGCGGTAGCGCGGCTTGCCGGCGCGCAGATGTTCGAAGGCGTCGTTGACCCGGCTCATCGGGAAGTGCTCGACCTGCGGCAACACCTGATGCCGCGCCGCGAACGCCAGCATGGTGGCGATGGCGGTGGGCGAACCGGTGGGCGAACCGGAAACATCCAGCTGCCCCAGCAGCAGGTTCATGGCGGCGACCGGGATCGGCTCCAGCACGGCACCGACGAGGTGCAGGCGGCCCTTGGGCGCCAGCGTCGCCATCAGGGTATCCCAGTCCAGCGGCACATTGACGGTGACGATGATCAGGTCAAGCGACCGGGCCATGGTACGCATGGCGCCGGCATCGCGGCTGGAGACGACCCGGTGGGCGCCGAGCCGGCGGGCTTCCTCGCGCTTGCTTTCGCTGGATGTGAAGGCGGTCACCTCGCAGCCCCAGGCCCTGAGGAATTTCAGCGCCATGTGCCCCAGGCCACCGATGCCGACCACGCCGACCCGGGCCGTGGGCCGGATGCCGTACAGCAGCAAGGGCGAGAAAACGGTAATTCCACCGCAGAGCAGCGGGCCGACCGCGCCGGGATCGAGTGCATCGGGTATCGGCACGGCCCAGGCCCAGTGGCTGCGCAGGCGCTCGGCAAAACCGCCGTGATGGCCGACGATGGTTGCCTGGGCCGCGGCGCACAGATGCTGATCGCCACCGAGGCAGCTGTGGCAGTGCATGCAGCTGCCGGCATGCCAGCCGACGCCGACCCGCTGGCCCGGCGCCAGTCCCGCGACCCGCTCGCCCACGGCGACGATACGGCCGACCGCCTCATGCCCGGGCACTAGGGGATAGCGCGAAATGCCCCAGTCGTTCTGCAGCACGGACAGGTCGGAGTGGCAGATGCCGCAGTGCTCGACGGCTATCTCGACCTCGTCCGGTCCCAGCGGTCCCGGATCGTATTCGTAGGGAACGAAGCGGTTACCGGCGGCCAGCGCAGCCCAGGCGCGGATGTTGCTCATGCGGGAACTCCTGCGGACGAAGTGGAAACGGTGGTTGCGGCCAGCATGCTAACCGATTCCGGCCACGCACGCGCCCCGGCAGCCATGACCGGCCCCCGGTGCCATCCTGCCGCCCCAAGCGCCGCCGGCCAGCCGCTACAATAGATACATGCGCACCATCCCGCTGAGCCCTCATCCCGCCACGCCCTGCCCTGCCGTCCACCAGTTGTCGGTCGACTACGGCTGGCAAGCTCCGGGGCACCTGCTCCTGCGCTATCGGCTGCGCGGCGCGCTCGCACAACTCCGGCTGCCGCCCCCTGGCCCCGCGCCGACCCGGCGGGATGAACTCTGGCGCAGCACCTGCTTCGAGGCCTTCCTGCGCCGCGACGGGAACCCCGGCTACTGGGAGGTCAACTTCACCCCCCGCGGCGACTGGGCCATCTACCGCTTCGACGCTTATCGCCAGGGCATTCACGCACCCCAGACGGTTGCCGCACCCGCCATCGCCTGCACGGGCGACGCCGGGACCCACGAACTCACCGCCTGCCTCGACCTGTCCGGCTGGGACCGGGAAACCGGCGGCTGGCAACTGGCGCTGGCCACCGTGCTGGCCACCCCATCCGGCGAGATCAGCTACTGGGCGGCGCACCATCCGCCCGGCACGCCCGATTTCCACGCCGCAGCCGCCTTCCGGCTGACGCTGCCCCCCATGCCCCGACCGACCCCATCATCCGGCGAAACCCCATGAAATTCGGCATCGACCGCCTGCTCGAAACCCCGACACTGCGCCGGCCGCTGGCCGGCCGCCGTATCGCCCTGCTGGCGCATCCGGCCTCGATGACCCAGGATTTCCGCCACTCGCTGGATGCGCTGGCCGGCCTGCCGGACATCCGGCTGACGGCCGCCTTCGGCCCCCAGCATGGCCTGCGCGGCGACAAGCAGGACAACATGGTCGAGTCGCCGGATTTCCGCGACCCGGCGCTGGGCATACCGGTGTTCAGCCTGTACGGCGAGGTGCGCCGCCCCACTGCGGCGATGATGGACAGCTTCGACGTGCTGCTGGTCGACCTGCAGGATCTCGGCTGCCGTATCTACACCTTCATCACCACACTGCGCTATGTGCTGGAAGCGGCGGCCCGGCACGGCAAGTCGGTGTGGGTGCTGGACCGCCCCAACCCGGCCGGCCGGCCGGTCGAAGGCCTGAGCCTGCACGAGGGCTGGGAAAGCTTCGTCGGCGCGGGGCCGATGCCGATGCGGCATGGCCTCACCCTGGGCGAGATGGGACGCTGGTTCGTGGCCGCGTTCGATCTGGACCTCGACTATCGGGTGATCGAGATGCAGGGCTGGCAGCCGGAAGCCGCGCCCGGCCACGGCTGGCCACTGGGGGAGCGCAGCTGGATCAACCCCAGCCCCAACGCGGCCAACCTGTGGATGGCGCGCGCCTATGCCGGCACCGTGATGCTGGAGGGCACGACGCTGTCCGAGGGCCGCGGCACCACCCGACCGCTGGAGCTGTTCGGCGCGCCGGATCTGGCCGCCGAGCGGTTGCTGGCCGAGATGCAGGCACTGGCGCCGGACTGGCTGCGGGGCTGCCGGCTGCGCCCGTGCTGGTTCGAGCCCACCTTCCACAAGCATGCCGGCCAGCTCTGCGCCGGTGTGCAGATCCACGTCGACGATCCCGCCTACGACCATCAGGCCTTTCGCCCCTGGCGTCTGCAGGCGCTGGCCTTCAAGGGCATCCGCCGGCTGTGGCCGGACTACCCGCTATGGCGGGACTTCGCCTACGAATACGAGTTCGATCGTCTGGCCATCGATCTCATCAACGGCAGCCCGCTGCTGCGGGAGTGGGTGGACGACGCCACCGCCCAGCCCGGCGACCTCGACGCGCTGGCCCGTGCCGACGAGGACGACTGGCTCGCCCGGCGCGACGCCTGCCTGCTCTACCGCTAGACGGCGGCACCCGGGGCTACTGCATCCCGGGCGGACCGTGCCGGCGTCGGCGCCCGGTTTCGCCGGCCCCGCCGCAAGGGCAAGGGCCTTGGGCGGGCCCGGGGACGACGGGGCAGACGCCGCCCGGCGCGGTCTTCCGCCCGCGGACTTCAGAGGAATTTCGCCATCATGAACAGCGCGATGCCGGGCAGGAGGGCCGCCGGCCCCCACCAGGTACCGAGCGCCGTGCCAATGACGGCGACCGCGATGACAACGACGCCGATCAGCGCCAGCTTGCCGCTGAGCTGGCGGATCGGGGCCACGGCCCGCACGGGATTGCCGCAATGGGTGCAGGTGCCGGCCGTGTCGGAGGTCTGGGCGGCGCAGGATGGGCAGGTTATCAGGGCCATGAGGTTTCCTCGCTTGTTGTTATGGATGTCCCGGCACGCGGCCGGAATCGCGGGCGGCGGCCGCCTGACCCCGGCCCGGCCGGCAACATGGCATTGCCGCCCCAGCCTTGTCAATGATTTCCCGACCTCCGGCAAAGCAGCCAAGGACCTTGCCGGCGCTGGTGCCTCCAGTTCCGGACCATGGTGCTGGCACGGTACCCTTTCCGGATATAAACCCTTCATATCGTGGCATTTCTCATCACTTTTCCAACCCTTGAGGATAAGATGCATCATGGATCCCTTTCCGCATGGAGGACGATGAGCGACATGACGATCAACACGGTTCCGCAACTTCAGGTGGACACGGACCGGCCCACCGTGCTCTATGACGAGGATGGGCACCGCATTTACTGGCTGGGCATCACCGAAGTCACCGCCTTCCGCTGCAATGCCTACCTGATCCATGACGGCAAGGAAGCCATCCTGGTCGATCCCGGCAGCAAGGCGTTCTTTGGCCAAGTCAGGGAGCGGGCAGCGCAAATCCTGCCACCCGAGCAGGTGACCGGCATGGTGCTGTGCCATCAGGATCCGGACGTGGCGGCCTCGATGGTCGACTGGCTGGACCTCAACCCGGCCATCCGCGTCTACACCACGCCACGTACCCAGGTGCTGCTGCCACACTATGGCTGCCGCGATTACGACTATTGCGACGTGACGGCACAACCGTCGCTGGAACTGCCGAGCGGCGCCCGGTTGCGGTTTGTGGAAGCGCCGTTCCTGCACTTCCCCGGCGCCTTCACCACCTACGATGCGCGGGCGCGCTTTCTCTTCTCGGGCGATATCTGGGCCGCACTGGACCTGGACTGGACACTGCTGGTGGAAAACTTCGAGGAGCACATCGCCAAGATGAACCTGTTCCACCTGGACTACATGGCCTCCAACCTGGCCGCGCGAGGCTTCGTCCAGCGGATCGAGACACTGCCCATCGATGCCATCCTGCCACAGCATGGCTCGATCATCCCCGCCCGCGATGTCGCGGCCGCGCTGGCGTACCTCCGCTCCCTGCGCTGCGGAACCGACATTCTCTACGCCGCGCTGGATGGCTGAGGCATGAACGGGGAAGCCGAGCATCCGGACTGGCGGAGCCAGCTCGAGGTACTGGAACGCAAGAACCGGCTGCTGGCAGAAGGCATCAAGCAGGCGGAGCGGCTGCGCCAGCTGTGGGGCGATGCGGTCCAGGAACTCAAGCACGCCCGGGCGGAGCTGAAGGCGTCGCGGGAATTCCTGGAACAAGTCCTGACCGTGTCTCCCGATCCACTATTGGTGGTGGATCGCCACGGCAGGATCCTGCTGGCCAATCTCGCCGCCAGCCGACTGATGGAGAGCCCGCGGGAGAAGCTGATCGGCCGGCAGGTACTGCGCCTGCTGGACGCCCGGGAACGCCGGCGAATCCTGGCCCTGTTCCGCGGCAATCTGGGCAGCGGCAAAACGGAAGTCATGGTGCGAACCCGGCAAGGCAAGCGCCTGGTCGTGGCGGAATGGTCCCTAGTCCGGCATGCCGGCCACGCAAGCGACATCGAGATCGTGCTGGCCGGCTGCGACATTACCGAACAGCGGCGCAACGAACGTCTGCTGGAACTGGAGAACTCGCTCCTGGCCACGGTCAGCAGCTCCACATCCCTGCCGGTCATCCTGGAAACCCTGTGCCTGGGTATCGAGAGCATCCTGCCGGGCGCGCTCTGCTCCATCCTGTTGCTGGACGACACCGGGCAACTCCGGCTCGGGGCGAGCCCCAGCCTGCCGGACCACTACAACCAGGCGGTGGACGGCTTCAGCCCGGGCCCCACCGCCGGCTCCTGCGGCACCGCGGCCTACCGCAAGCAGACTGTCATTGTCGCGGATATCGCGCAGGACCCGCTCTGGCGGGACTACCGGATGCTGGCCGGGACGCACGGATTGGCCGCCTGCTGGTCGATGCCGATTCTCACCTCGGCCGACACCCTGCTGGGCACCTTCGCGATCTACCATCGTGCGCCCCATGTGCCGGCGCCGCACGAATTGCAGATTGCCACCCGGGCGGCGCATCTGGCCAGCCTGGCGATCCAGCGCAAGCGTGCCGAAGAGGCGCTGTCGAAAAGCGAGGCACAGCTCAAGGAAATCACCGCAACCTTGGGCGAAGGCGTCTACGTGCTGGATACCGATGGCCGTATCGTCTTTGCCAACCCCGAGATGGAAAAACTGCTGGGCTGGAGCATCGCGGAACTGATCGGCAGGGAGGCGCACGCCATGTTTCACGACATGCGCCCGGATGGCGGCCGCATTCATCCCAGCGCCTGCTGCGTGAACGCAAGCCTGCACACCGGCCAGACCCTGCACGCCGATGACGACTGGCTGGTGCGGAAGGACGGCTCCTGGATCCCGGTTGCGCTCGTCTCCAGCCCCATCCTGCGGAATGGGGAGATCATGGGGGCGGTGGTCGCGGTGCAGGACATCCGCGAACGCAAGCAGGCGCAGGAAGCGCTACGGCGCGCGGCCCACTACGCGCGCAGCCTGCTGGAAGCCAGCCTGGACCCCCCTGGTCGTCATCAGTCCCGAGGGCAAGATTACCGACGTCAACAAGGCCTCCGAGGAGGTGACCGGAGTACCGCGCGAGGAGCTGATCGGCACCGATTTCGCCGATTACTTCACCGAGCCGGAACGGGCCCAAGCCGGCTACCGGCGCGTACTGGAACAGGGCTATGTGAGGGATTACGCCCTCACCATCCGCCACCACTCGGGACGCAGGACCGACGTGCTGTACAACGCCACCGTCTTCCGCGGCGAGTCCGGCGAGTTGCGCGGGGTATTCGCGGCAGCGCGCGACATCACCGACCGCAAGAAGACGGAGCAGAAAATCCATCACCTGGCGTACTACGACATCCTGACCAACCTGCCCAACCGGCGCCTGCTGCTGGACCGGCTGCATCACGCCATAGCCCTGGCCAAACGGCACCAGCGCACCCTGGCCGTCCTCTTCCTGGACCTGGACTTCTTCAAGCAGATCAACGACACCCTGGGCCATGACGCCGGCGACGGACTGCTCAAGGAATTCGCCAGGCGCCTGCGCGGTTGCGTGCGCAGGGCGGACACGGTGAGTCGCCAGGGGGGCGACGAGTTCGTCATCGTCCTGACCGAAATCATCCGCGAACGGGACGCGGCAACCGTGGCGGAAAAAATTCTTCGCGCCCTGGCCCAACCCATCCTCATCAAGGGCAACGAACTGCACATCACCACCAGCATCGGCATCGCCGTCTATCCGCGGAACAGCGACGAGGACGCCCACGCGCTGATCAAGTATGCCGATACCGCGATGTACGCAGCCAAGCAGGCGGGGCGCAACTGTTACCGCTTCTACCCGCTGGATCCCTGAGCACGGCCCGGTTGATGCCGCTGCCGCGCCTGCAGGCAGCGAGGCTGTTCAGTTGAGATCGTCGTTGCGCCAATACTTGGCACCCGTGACGCTGAGGCCCACCAGCGCCCCCTTCTCCGTCAGCTGATAGACGTTGATGCCCGGCGCCACGTTGTAACCGAGGTCGCCGGCGGCACCCTGCACGTCATCCTTGGCCGCCGCCGTGGCCCGGCCGCCGAACTCCCAACCGGAAGTGACGAAATCGTTCATCGCCTCGCGCGTGTCAAAGACGAAGACCAAGCGGAAATTGGTATAGCCGAACCCCAGCCCTGGCTGCAGCTCGAACATCTTCATATAGGTACGTCTGCGCGAGCGGTTGTCCACCACCACACCGTTGCCGTGATCCATCCCGCCCCACAGGAACTTGCCGCCACTGGCGTCGAACACGCCGTAGCCGGCTGCCGCCTGGACGTGCCTGCGCGCACCCGGATGCTGACTGTAAAGTTTGCTGAGGGTATCGCTTTCCATCGCCATGACCTGCCGGCGCTGCTCGGCGACCGAGCCTTCCAGCTGCACGCCGCAACCGACCAAGGCCACCATGGCCCACAATGCCCAACTCCATCCCAGCCGCTTCATGTCATGTCCTCCGTCGACGATTAGCCCCTGATCACCGGCGCAATGCCCACCGGGAGACCGCATAGTACGGGGAGCACACCCTTATGGCTATCCCCTGGTGGCATGGGGTGGCAACGGTATCCCGCGTTGCCGGCAGACAGAAAAAAAGACCCGTGGACGGGGCTTGTTAAGACACTGCTCTTGTCATGCATTGCTACGTGGGACAGGACGTCCTGTCAGTAGTCAGTTGTTCGGCGGCGACGCACTTTCCTGGCTTTCACAGGAATCATCTCAAGCCTGGGGGATCTGCAATTGGGTAAGTCGACGGTTGCCATCGCCAGCACGAGCACAGATGCGAGTATGAGAATTTCCATAACAGCTACCGGTTGTTGAACAGGCGGCTGCTTCGACACGGCAAGGTGCAAAGAAATTCTCGAACAGATTGTTTCGTCTCCATCGCCGCCACCCACGAGAGATTCGGGACGGAATCAACATTGTCTTGGCTATGGAATGGATAGCGGGTCAGCGCTCACCGGGAACTTGATCGGGCGTGCACCACCATCGCCCGCATGGGGATGCGAGTGAGCGGCGCATCCTTCAGGCTCAACGACAGGGTTTTCGCCGCATGGCCTCCTGGATCGCCTGCCTTTGTCCCCTGAGTGCCGCGATCTCATAGGCAGTCATGTTGTCGCCATAGCCAACGCCAGTTCCCCAGAATGACCACCAGAGACTGGAGTTGCGGCGCTCCGTCTGGGGTTCTACCCCGTTTCCATGGACGGTTTTAAAAGGGCAGAAAACGTCTTGTCCTGCCTGGCCACTCTACGGCGCATTCCGGGATTGTGGAACCGTTCGATGTCGTCGAACCGATCCGCCCTTGCTTCATCGCGAGTTCGATACAACGGGTGGCTGACGCGCTCGCGCTGGTGACCTGCTCCCCACCTGCCGTACCAATGTAAAGTTCGTGAAGTCCGTTAATTTTATGGAGAATGACGGATATGAAACGAACACGATTCACCGGAGAACAGATCATCGGCTTTCTGAAACAAGCCGAAGCCGGGATGCCGATCAAGGAACTCTGCCGCCAAGGCGGGTTCAGTGACGCGACCTTTTACAAGTGGCGCTCCAGGTTTGGTGGTATGCAGGCATCCGACGCCAAGCGACTGCGTGATCTGGAGGTTGAGAACAACTGGCTCAAGAAGTTGCTGGCTGAAGCCTACCTCGACATGCACGTGCTCAAGGATGTGCTCGGGGTAAAAAGATAGCCCCACAAGTGAAACGTGTAGCGATTGGTGTAGCCATTGAGAAACACGGCTTCACTGAACGTCATGCGTGCCGTCTTGTGGGGCTATCCCGAGACAGTTACCGCCACCCGCCGCAATCAACCCCAGAGAACGAGCAGATCAGCGCTGCCATCGTTGATCTAGCCCAGGCGCGACGGCGTTTTGGCTATCGACGTATTCATGACCTGCTGCGGCCGGTATTTCCCGGCATCAACCACAAGCGGGTATATCGGCTTTACAGCAATGCCAATTTGGCGGTCAGGAAACGCAAGAAGGCCAAGCGGCCAATGTCTGAGCGTGTGCCATTGCAGATCGCCCAGCAAGTTCATGAGGTGTGGAGCAGGGATTTTGTGAGTGACAGCCTGGCCAGCGGTCGTCGAATTAAATGCCTGACGGTGGCGGATGACTTCAGCCACGAGTGTGTCGACATTGCCGTGGATGACGGCATCTCGGGGCAGTACGTCACCCGTATCCTGGATCGGGCTGCCATCTTCCGCGGCTATCCCGATGCGGTGCGAACCGACAACGGCCCCGAATTCACCAGTCGGGCATTCATGGCTTGGGCGCTCAGGCATGGCATCCGGCATATCCTGATTGAGCCGGGGCGACCGATGCAGAACGGCTATATCGAGAGCTTCAACGGCAAGTTCCGGGACGAGTGCCTGAACGAGGACTGGTTCGAGACGCTACCGCAGGCCAAAGCCACCATCACGGACTGGCGGCAGGACTATAACGAAGTCAGGCCGCACAGTAGCTGCAAACGCATGCCGCCGGCCAAGTTTGCCGCCCTACATCGGAAGAGAAGAATTGATTCAACCCAGCATCACCAAAACGAGGAAATCAGTTAACCTTGCAACCGGATTTCCGAACTCCAAGTTGGTACGCCGGTAGGGCGCAGGTCAATTGAGCATCCCGAAGAGGCCCTCGCAGGCAACCTTGTCACCACCATGCCCCACTGCACTCATGCGGCAGATCAGCGTATTGCGACTCTGGAAGCGCAGGTCGTCGCCGCTCACGAACTGACAGCCGCGGTCCGAATGCAGCATCACTGACTAGCCCACTGGCGCTGCCAGACCGCCATCTCCGCCGCGCGCATCACCCGATGGCCGGTCCTGCCGGTGGTGTATCGATCAGCCGATCACCAGCTTGCCGTACAGGTTGAGCACCACGCACAGGAACAATTTTCCTTCCTGCGTCGCGACCAGCCTTGAAGACCGTCCGCCGCCATCAGACGCGCAACGCGATCGAGACGGACACGCTCACCCTCGTCGAGCAGATCCTCATGCATGGGCGGCGCGCCAATCACGCCGCGACTGCCCTCGTGGATGTGGCGAAGACGGCTCAGCCGACGCACAGTCTCCTGAGCACGCGGGCTGGGTGTGCGCCCCTCCCAGGCGTCATCATCGCGGGGTGATGGATGCCGGCAGGCAGCGGCACATCAACCGTACCGGGTACTCGTTGCGGCAGCGCCGGATCATCGCGTACCGTTTGATGATGCCATGGCGAAGTACGCTGCCGCGTCTCTTGAAAAATCCCGTTCCTTGGTAACACGAGCCAGCTCGCGCTTGAGGCGGACCAGTTCCTCATCGCGCGGGCTGCCGGTGCCCGAGAAGACCTTCTTGCCGACGGCCTCTGCCTCCCGAACCCACCGGGTGAGCACGTTCGGGCCGACCCCGATCGCCATGGCTATCTGCCGGCAGCGGGTTTCAGATCGACGAACCCGCTCGACCGCTACTCGCTTGAACTCGGGGCTGTACTTCTTGCGCTCATAGAAATGAACTCTCCTCATGGCGCTTGCAAGCCTGCTCGAAAGTATCCGTGATATCGGGGTAGAACCCGGTGGAACCCATCTGACGCCATGCTCGACCCAAAAAAGCCCCTGCTGAAGGGGCTTGTAGGGATGCTATTGGCGTTATTCATTGTCGAAGCTGAAGGTCCATGCGGTCAAGTGGAGGGTGAGCGACGAGCCCGGTTGACGTGGATAGGCGCCATGGGTGATTTGGACGGCCTGCCATGCGGCAGATCAACGGTTGCCATCGCCACGATGAGAATGAACGTTACGATAAGAAATTCCATAATGTTTGTGGGTTTTTGAACACGCAAACATTATGACAGCCATAGGCAACAAAAGATCGGGATTTGTCTAGACTGTTTCCATTTTATTTGCTTATGGTACCGATAAGCCCCACACAGTTCAGCGGGTCCCCTTCCTGGCTGACGCTTATTGGCTCACAGACGCTGGAGTGGAGGTGCTGGGTTTGGTGGCGCTTGTCTTGTCGCTGCTGGATGAGCTTTCCGACGCTTTCTTAGCGATCCGTGCCGCCATCATCGCCGGACAGCCCGCCAACGACACGAGCACCGGCAGGGCCATGAGCCAACCACTGATCTTTACAAGCTGGTTCACCGTGTTCTCTCCTAACCGATGGATCCATCCCCATCGAATGTCTTAATTTTTACAGTTCGGCTGACCCGAGTAGCTTGTTCATCTGAGTGTGTAACCAAGCTGGCAGACGAGAAAGGTGTGTAACGGACAAAAAAAGAGGCTACGCTCGGTAACCTCTTTTCCTTGTTGGCTGGGGGACTAGGATTCGAACCTAGGTTGACGGAGTCAGAGTCTTTCACAAGGGGTTAACGGCAACACTCTGCAGCACATAAAAACAATGCAATTCAACAGCTTGCAGTGAAACGCTTGTTTTACTTGCCTGTGGATAACCGCCGTTTTTTGCGGTCAACTGTCCCACCAGTGTCCCATGGGGCAGCCCCACAGTCCCGTGTCAGACAAGGGAAAGATGCCCCAAGTGATATTTAAGGGAACCTCTACAGAAAATACAAAACCCCCATTACCCCATACAAAAAATACAAAATTCCTCAAGTGATATTTAAGGGCACTCATACAGAAAGTACAAAACCCCCCACACCTCATACAATAAATACAAAAATCCCTTCCCACGTCGCCACGGCTGGCAGCGCACAAGGTGACAGCCACAAAAAACCCGCCATCGCCGGCGGGTCTGTCTTGCGGGCGCCGGATGCGGCGTTAGTCGTGGGCGGCAGGGTTCACCTCAAACACCTTTGAAGGTCTGCCCCGGCCTTGATGTCCCGGGGTACGGGCGCGGCGAATGTAGCCCCGCTCGGCCAGCACCTCTAGCACGGGGTCCAGCCCATCGGCTCGCTTGAACCGGCCTTGATGGCGGTTGTGGCAGTCACGGAAGGTGAACACCTGTAAGCCTTCGGCGCGAATCCAGCCCAGCACGGCCCGGGCACCGTCTAAGGCAGGGTCAGCGCCCATCAGGTCAAACACTGCCAGTGCATGAACGCTCAGACAGCGGCCTACCTGTATCGCCTTGCTCATGTCGGCAAGGTCGATTTCCTGAGTGTGCGCACCCCGGAACACATGCCGGGCAATGTGCAGCAGCCCCGCCAACCTTGCCACGGCACCCGGCAACTTTCCAGCCCAATCGGTTACGAACTCGAACCGGCCACCCGGCCCCATGTCTTGCTCGACCTCGCACCAAAACGCTTGCCAGGATGCGAAAGCCTCGGGGGTCAGCTTCAGCGTGTGCGGCATCGGCTCGCCATCGGCACCCGTCGCCACAGGCGCGTTCAGGATGGCGGTCAGGATGCCTTCCCAGCGCAGCCGCATATCCTCGGAAAGGGGGCGGGTCTGGCCCGTGCGTTGCCCTAGATTCGGCGCGGGCATGGCGTATAGGAACCTCGCCAGCAGGCCCCGGCCCCGGAATCCCGGCTTGGATGTCAGCCCGCGCAGCACGTCAGGCTGGGGGCTTATGCCGATGGTTAGCGCGGGGCGGTACATAAACACACTCGGTCGGCTCCCTCGGTCGACACGAACGGCGGAACCGGCGTGGCCTTGCAGGTAAACATCAAGGTTCGGAATGCCTGCCGAATAGCGCCCCGCCATGTTCTCGAACACCCCGGCTTCGTCGGAGAGTATCGCCATCCGCTCGCTATGGTCAGCCATCAGCGAACCCAGCCGCTCGGCGGTCACGTCATCGGTGAACACCTGGGGGGGTATCGGTATCGGCTTCATGCTCGCCTCAAGGTCGGCAATCTCTCGGCTCATGCTCTCGGCCTCCATGCCTTTCGCCTGCGCGCATTTCTTGCGCATGGCGGCCACCCGCTCGGCTATGGTCTTTTGCTCGCTGGCAGCGGCCTTGATGTCGGCTTCCATGGCTTGCCGTTGTTCGCGTTCCCACTTCACAAGGGGGGCGGTCACGCTGGCCTTGACGGCGCTTTTGCGTGAACCCGGGACCAGTGCCGGACAGGTCCAGATGTTCACCGGCTCGACGTAACCCGGCTTGATGCACACCTGAAACTTGCCCTGCGCAGCCGTCGATAGTGCGGCCAGCGTGAACAACGCGGGCAACTCAACCGGCGTTTCCGTCGCTTCGGCCAAGCCCCGTACGAACTCCTCGATAGAACCAGGAAATACGCCAGCGGGCCACGCTGGCAGGTGGCCGGTCTCCAGTGACACCGGCGCTTCCCAGTCGCTTTTCTCGGCTTGGGTCCAGTCGTCAGGGATTGGCGCGGCGGCGTCCTTCACCAGGGCGCGAAGCTCGGCCAGCAACCGCTCCCGCTCGGGCTCGGGCACCGGCCGGAAGCCGTCCCACCCCGGGCACCGCGCCTGTATCCAGTCAACCACGTCGCCAGCCTCGGGCAAGTCGGGCAGGGTCAGTAGATGGCAGACGGGCGGCGCTTCCAGGGCTTGCAGCAGGTTGAAAACGTCACGGGCGTAGCTCATGCCGGGCTCGTCGTTGTCGGGCAGCAGGTAGGCGTGCGCGAAGCCTGACACCGGCCCCCAGTCGCTCTTGCAGGCAGCTTTGCTTCCACCTTGCGAAGTGATGGCGCACAGCCCCAGCGATTGCAACGCGGCGGCGGCCCGCTCGCCCTCCACCACCAGCACGGCGCGGCGGTCAGGGTCAGCCTTCACATACTCAAGACCAAATAGCGGGCGCGGGTCGGGTGATGCACCAGCGGCCCATCCTGCCCCGCTTTGCCTGAAAAATGGCACCACGTCCTTATGTGCCGTTCCGTTTTGATACCGTGCCACGATGCCCACCACGTCACCCACGGGCGAACGGTAGGGCCAAGCGTGGCGCAAGGGCTTGCCGTTGTAACTTTGCGGGATGGCGTTCATGCTCTCGCCCCCATGTATTCAGTGGCCAGATACTCCAGGGTTTCGCGGAACCCCCGCCCGTCGCGAAGCATGATAAAGGCCAAAATGTCGCCACCTCTGGCACCACATGAAAAGCAGCAAAAGGCCCCGCTTTCGGTGTGCACCCGAAACGACCCGGCGTGGGCGTCAGCATGGAAGGGGCACAGCCCGCCATCAGCCCACCCGATGCGCTTGGGCGGCCTCATGTCCGGCAGTTCGGCGGTGTAGAACTCCTCTGGCTGAATTTCGCGCTTAACGGTTTCCGCTCTCATGCGCGGCCCCTGCCCCTTGCGGGCGGTTTTGGCGGATAGTCATGCAAGCTCGCGATAGTCTCGCAAAGATACCGGGACGAATCCTCACGAATAAAATTAGCGGCGGCCCCACTACTCGCCAGTCGTTCAAGGGCATCGGCGATGCGAGTTAATGCGGCCAGCAGTTCATCGGCCCCACTGCTCGGGGGTATAATTTGGTCGGTCATTGGATTACCTCGAAGGATAGGGGGCGGGCGGCACCCGCCCCGGTCATTGATTAGGCGGCTCTTTCGCGCTCTTTCCGCAATACCCTAAAGGCCCATGCTCGCTCATCGTCTGAAATTGTGGCGAGTGTTTCGGTGCCCAGAAAGTACCTCTTATACCGGGCCCGCCTTCCCGCGTCCCCGGTATAACAGTCCATCCAAACATCCTCGATAGGCCACCCGTAAAGGTTGCGCAGCCTTTCAATGGGCGAACTCAGGCGGTATGAATGTGCTATACCGTCAAAGCTTCGGTGCGAGTGTTTTTCACCCAGTATCAGCCTCGCCAATACGCGGGCGGGCATGTGCCCGGGCAGGGGTAGCGTTCTGTCGCTCATCAGGCCCCCCGCCTGTTCTGGTCTTCGACGATGGCGAAAAACCGGGCTTCGTCAATCAAAACGCGTCGGCCGACTCGCTTGATGGCTGGGGAAAACCCATTCGATTCGGCGTTGAAAATGATATGGCGCAAACCACCCACAGGCGGCCATGTGTGAAACTTTGGCCAATCAGTTACGGGTATGAGTCTCGAATCGGTCATTTGAATGTACCTCTGGGTAAGGCCCCACACGGCGCGGGGCATGGGCACATTCAACAGTCGATTTTTTCCCGGTCTCAGAAATCGGGAAGGCGGGATATTCCCCCGGGAAGCTCCCCCGGGAAAATGGCGGGCAGTTTCGGTCTTGACAGCGTTTCGCTGCTTGCCGCGCCCTGTGGTTATGGCTTGTCAGGGGCGGCGGCCTGCCTCCAATTGCTGATTTTGTTTCGAAGTGTTTTCACGGTCCATTCTTTGCGGGCCCCGGCGCTTGTTTCGTATTCAATCCCGGCCCTTTCCCCAGCTTGCCACCATTCCCGAATAGGGCTACCCGGCTTTCCTTTGTATGCCTTCAGCTTGCGGAAAAACGCGGCCCCACCGGGGCGGCCCTCGGCTTCCCATGTGTCCCTAAGCCAGCGGTTAATTTCGGTTTGCCGGGGCTCAGGTTTGGCGGGCTTGGGCTTTTCCTGCCCTTCCTGGGGCGCGGCGGCGGCTTCACCCTGGGGAAGCGTAGCGGGTTCAACCTGTAGGGCTTGGACCGGCTCGCTCTTGCCTTGCGCTTGGACGATGGCGGCGGCGTTGGCTTCGGCCATGTCTCGAATGAACCGGGCGCGGTCGTCCTGAATCCGTCGCCTCAACAGTTCCTCGTTGCGGCGGCTCGATTCGAGACTCTCATTCAATCGGCGCTCTAGCTCTTTTAGCTCTAGTTCCTCGGGCGTCATCCGCAGTTCGTCCGGTATCGTCAGCCGTCGCACCATCTCGGACAGGTCCGGCATCGTGGCGCGTTGCATTTGTTGCCACATCTCGGGCAGGTTTGGGGTTGCCTGTCGGGCAATCTCGGACAGGTCCGGGATGGTCAGCCGATGCACCGCCAGCGCGGCTTCCATGGTTTCCCGGGCGCGTTCAGCCATTGGGCGTATGAACTCATCGGCGGCGGCCCGGATGGCATCCTGTTGTTCGGCGTGTCTGGCCTCGCGTTCGGCGCGGATGCGCTCGAGTTCCTCGGGCGATTTCTTGCGCAGCACGAACGGGGCCGTTGCCTTGTCATCGGTCATTTCGCACCCCCAAACATGACGCTATCCAGCTTGCCCACCGCCTCGCTCACGTGCTCGCGGCTCAGATGGCTGTAGCGTTGCGTCATTTTCAGGTCACGATGGCCTAGGATTTCGGCCACGGTCGGCATCGGAACCCCGGCCATCACCAGATACGATGCGGCGCTGTGTCTCAGGTCGTGGAACCTGAAATTCTCGATGGCGGCATCCCGCAAGGCAGCCCGGAAGATATTTTCGATGGCCAGCGGCTTGCCCTTGGTCTTTTCGGTCCGGCCAGGAAATACCAGCCCGCTCGGGTCTTTCAGCTTGCGCTCAGCGGCGATGCCTTTCAGCAGTTCGAGTGCCTTGCCGGTTACTGGCACCCGGCGAACACTGCCGTTTTTGGTGCGGGGGAAGGTCAGCAGCCCGGCCTTTAGGTCGACCTCGGACCACTTCAGGCCTAAGATTTCATTGCGTCGGGCACCCGTCGACAAGGCCAATACGATGATGGCGTGAAGGTCGGGGCTCTTGGCTTCGGCGGCTTCCAGCAGGGCGGCGCGTTCCTCATCGGACAGGAACCGAATCACCCCCTCGGGTTCTTTCAGGTTGGCAATCTTGAAAAACGGGTTATCGTTCACCCACTGCCGTTCCTTCATGGCCCATGAAAAAGCATGGCTCATGGTCGAACAGTAGCGGTTCACGGTCGACTGGCCCACCTTGCCGCGTGGGCTTGGCTTGTCGAACAGGGCTTTTCGGGTATCCAGCAGCAGGGCGGGGCGAACATCGGCCAGCAGGTAAGGCCCCAGCACGTCATCCCACCATTGAAGGTGAACCTCTCGGGCACTGGCACTGCGAAGCCTAGGCAGCACATCGGCCCGGTATGCCTTGATAAGGTCGGACACCGTGCGTTTTTTGGCCTCGCTTGTCTCGAAGTGCCGTCCCTGTCGGATGGCGCTTTCGGTATCGGCGGCCCAGCGGCGGGCGTCTGTGAGTCTGGGGAATGTTGCGGTTTGGGCGGGATAGCCCTTCATGCGAACCTTGACGCGAAAGCTCACGGTCCCATCTTGGGCGGTACGCTTCTCTATTACAGCCATGATTGCCCCCCTGTGGCGTGTGTATGGGGGCGTGGCAGCGGCGGCGGGTACAATGTCAGCGGCCCGAACCCAGCCCCCTGGGTTTTGCGGTCACGAACGGGGTAGCTCCTACCTGCCCCGTTCACCTTGCACAAAACTCTAGCGAAAACCGCAAAAGATAGCAACAAAGGATGCCGAATCCTTTAACCTGCTATCCCATGCCATTGTTTTTCATGGCATCGTCATGTGGCGATGCGGCCCATGGGACACTCATGGGACAATCTGCCCGAATTTTGTATTTTTTGTATGACTCTCGGCAGGGGTTCAGATTGTCATTTCTGAATCATGGCGGGATGGTCGGGCGGGTCTGGCAGTCGCCACGGTTGCCACCCATCAGGGCGGCGGCTGGATGGCAAAAACAGGAGCACCGGATTAGCAATCCAATGCGCCATCCTCTACAGGCCACGAATGGCGGGGCTTCCCGTTTATTGGTCATCCGCATGGGGCACTCACGGGGCACTCACGAAAAAAAGGGGCTCACTCCGGCCCGATTTCTGTATTTTTTGTATGACGCTTGGGGGGGGGGTTGATTCCATCACCAGGGCAAGCGGGCCACTGCTACCCTCTCACGGGCACTCATGGGGCACTCAGTCCCGAATTTTGTATTTTTTGTATGGGGTTTGGCGGGGGTTCAAAAAACAATGCCCGGGTCCTCCCCATCCACAGCCACGGCGGGTAATGAGAGCCCCTGCGGTGCGCTAGCCACAAAAATTGCTTAAGGTTCCTCCATTACTTAAGCGAATACTAATATATTCATTGTGCGACTTGAGCGGCAATGGCGGCCTGTATGGTGAACGCCACCGCGCACCACGGGCACCCCTGGCTTCAAGCGATGGATGAAACCGGCACCATGCGCAGGCGGGCAGCGAGTAGCGGCCATTTGTTGCTATCTCTTTTCAGCGAGTGTCCCACCAGTGTCCCATGGGCGAAAAAAAAGCCCTTACATTTCTGTAAGGGCTTGATTTTATTGGCTGGGGGACTAGGATTCGAACCTAGGTTGACGGAGTCAGAGTCCGTAGTCCTGCCGCTAGACGATCCCCCATTTAACGTGGTGGCCCGATCAGCGCTTGGAGTACTGCGGCCGACGACGGGCGCCGTGCAGACCGACCTTCTTGCGCTCGACCTCGCGGGCATCGCGGGTGACGTAGCCGGCGCGCCGCAGGGGCTGACGCAGGTTTTCGTCGAAATCGATCAGGGCGCGGGTCAGTCCGTGACGAATGGCACCTGCCTGGCCGCTGGGGCCACCGCCGGAAACGGTGATCATCACATCCATCTTCTCACCCAGGGAGACTAGTTCCAGCGGCTGACGCACAACCATCTGGTCGGTCTTGCGGCCGAAATATTCCTCGACCGGCTTGTTGTTGACCAGAATGCGGCCGCTGCCGGTCTTGGCGAATACGCGGGCAACGGCGCTCTTGCGACGGCCGGTTCCGTAATAGTGCTGTTGTGCCATGGGTGTTCCAGCTTGTCTCGGTTAGATTTCCAGCAGTTTCGGCTGCTGTGCCTGGTGTTGGTGCGCGGCGCCAGCATAGACCTTGAGCTTGCGGAACATGGCGCGACCCAGCGGGTTCTTGGGCAGCATGCCCTGCACGGCGGTCTCGATGATGCGGGCCGGATGGGTCTGCCGCAGCTTGCCCAGCGCCACCGACTTCATGTTGCCGATGTAGCCGGTATGCCTGTAGTAAATCTTGTCCTTTTCCTTGGTGCCGGTGACGCGAACCTTCTCCGCATTGATGACGATAATGTAATCACCGGTGTCGACATGCGGGGTGTATTCGACCTTGTGCTTGCCGCGCAGGCGGCGCGCGATCTCTGTCGAAAGGCGGCCCAGCGTCTTTCCGTCGGCATCGATGACATACCAGTCGCGTTTAACTTCGGCCGGCTTGGCGCTGAAGGTCTTCATTACTGCGCGCTCCAAACAAATGGCAATACGTGAAAAGCCGATAAGGATAATGGAAAGTGTGCGACAAGACAAGCACTGCTCATCGGCGAGCTCAACGGCCGCCACGCTCCGCGCTGCCGGCAGCCCCAGGCGGCTCCGGGAGACCGGCCGCTGCCGGCGCATCGACAAACTCCGGCACCAGGGCGCGCAGCTGACCAAGGACCGCGGCCTCGTCGAAACGGGAGACCGCCTCGTCGAGCGCCTCCACCCGGCGCCCGACCTCGGCGCGCTCCAGGCTCACGGAACGCGCCAGCAGCAGCTTGGCATGCGGTGTCGGCATGGGCCGCTCGTCGTCCAGGAACAGCTCCTCGGTGAGTTTTTCGCCAGGCCTGAGGCCGACATAGTCGATGGCGACATCATCGCCGACCCGCTTGCCGGAGAGGCGGATCATCTGCTCGGCCAGATAGCGGATGGATACCGGCTCGCCCATGTCCAGCACGAAGATTTCCCCGCCCTGGCCAACGGCGGCCGCCTGCATGATCAGCTGGCAGGCTTCCGGAATGGTCATGAAATAGCGGGTGACCTCGGGATGGGTCACGGTGACCGGGCCACCGCCGCGGATCTGCTCGCGGAACAGCGGTACGACGCTGCCGGCGGAATCCAGCACGTTGCCGAACCGCACCGTGATGAAGCGGGTCCCGCCGTCGCCATTGAGGCTCTGCACCAGCTTCTCGGCGGCACGCTTGGTGGCGCCCATGACATTGGTGGGCCGCACGGCCTTGTCGGTGGAAATCAGCACAAACTGGCGCACGCCTGCCGCACATGCCGCCTCCGCGACGATCCGGGTGCCGATGACGTTGTTGCGCACGGCCTGACGGGCCTGGCCCTGCAACAAGGGCACATGCTTGTAGGCGGCGGCATGGAAGAGGATGTCCGGGCGCGCCTCGAGCATCGCGCGCTCGACGGCCAGCCGGTCGGTCACATCGCCAAGCCGGGCGACCAGCCTCAGGTCCGGAAACGACCGCCGCAACGTCTGCTCGATCCGGTAGAGGTTGTATTCGCACTGCTCGAAGATGACCAGTTCCGCCGGCGCGAAACGAGCGATCTGCTTGCAGAGCTCCGAACCGATGGAACCGCCGCCGCCCGTCACCAGAATCCGGACGCCCGCGACATGCGCCTGCACGGCGCGGCGGTCGAGCTGCACCGGGGTGCGTCCCAGCAGGTCTTCGATGGAGACCTCGCGCAGATTGCCGGCCATCTGCCCGGCCAGCATGTCCTGCACCGACGGCAGGGTCAGGAAGGGGATGCCGGTGCCCTCGCAGGTCTCGACGATGCGTCGCATCTCCCGATCGGTGGCCGACGGCACGGCGATGAGAATGGCCTCGATCTCCAGCCGCTCGACCAGCGCGGGAATCAGTTCGCACGGTCCGCGGACCCGCACGCCGTGGAGCTCGCTGCCTTTCTTGCCGGGATCGTCATCAACCAGCGCCACCGGGATGAAACGGCTGTCGCGGGCACGCAGCAGGTCGCGCACCAGCAGCTCGGCGGCACGGCCGGCGCCCACCACCAGCGTGCGCCGACCCACCACCAGGGCGATACCCTGATCCTTCCACATGCGGTAGATCAGTCGCGGCCCTGCCAGCAACAACCCCAGCAGCATCACGTACAGCGGTGGCACGGAGCGTGGCACGTCCTCCAGACGGTTGTAGAAGTACAGCGCCACGGCGAGCAGCGCCACCCCGACCAGAGCCGACTTGCCGATGCGGATCAGGTCCGGCACCGAGGCGAAGCGCCAGACACCCCGGTAGAGCCCCAGCCGGGAGAACACCAGCAGCTGGACCAGCAGTACCACCGGCAGGGTCTCGAGCGCGGAATCGACGTACTTCGGCGGCGGCAGCGACAGGTTGAAGCGCAGCCAGTAGGCACCCAGCCAGGCCAGCACGACCATGACCAGGTCGTGCAGGAAAACCAGGGAGCGCAAGCGCAGTTTGGCGGGAATCAAGCCGGGGTTCCCTCAGGGCCTGCCGGCGCCCAGCCGATAGGCTGCCAGTGCCAGGGGCAGGATGGCCATGGCAAGCGCGACGGGCTCCAGCCATGGGTGCGCCGCTGCCAGCCAGGCCAGCGGCAACAGCCAGAGCACATTGATGGCAAAGACCCCCAGCGTCACCGGGCGATGGGCGCCCCGGCGCCGGGCGGCATGCTGATAGGCGTGGCTGCGGTGGGCCTCATACCAGCGTTCGCCGCGACCGAGGCGTATCAGCAATGTCAGCGTGGCATCGACCAGAAACACGGCCGCCAGTATCCACCACACGCCAAGGCTGAGGGTTCCCTGCCCGGCAGACCACAGCGCCAGAACCGCCAGCACGAAGCCCAGCGCCCCGCTGCCGACATCGCCCATGAAAATTTTCGCCGGCGGCCAGTTCCAGATCAGGAAGCCGCCGGTAGCCGCCGCCAGCGCCAGCGACGGGCCCGCCACCGCTGCATCGGTACCGGCCAGCAATGCCGCCGATGCCGCCACCGACATGGCTTCCAGTCCGGCGATGCCGTCGATGCCGTCCATGAAGTTGAACAGATTGATCATCCAGACGATCCACAGGGCCGCCAGCAGGTGCCCGATCCCGCCCAGGTTCAGAAGATGACCGCCGATCGTCAGGCGCGAAAGGTCGCCCAGCCAGGCGAGCGCCCAGACCGCGGCGGCCAGCTGGACGAGGAAGCGCCAGCGGGCCGGGACATGGCCGTGGTCGTCAACAAAGCCGATGGCGGCCAGCGGGACGAATCCCGCCAGTGCCATGAACAAAGGCCAGGGCACCCGGCCAAGACCCGCCAGCCCGGCCAGGGCAAGCGAGAACACCAGCACGATGGCCAGACCGCCGCCGCGCGGCGTCGGCTGCCGATGCGAGCTGCGGGCATTGGGCAAATCCATGAGTCGCCGTTCCGCATAGCGCCGCACCTGGCCCGTCAACAGCCAGGCCAGCCCAACGGCCAGCCCGTACAGCAACCACCCCAACCCCTGTGACATAAGCGCCGCCGACCGATCCCTATCCCGCCGAAACAGCTGGCATGATAATCGCAATTCGGCCCGTTTCATAAGGGCCGACCGCGGGACCGGCTCGCAGATGAGGATCAGCCCTGTTCCGCTCCGGCCGGCGAAGCCGGGGCCTCGGCGTCCGCGGACAGAAACTCGCGCAAGTAGCGGAACAGCAACCGTGCCGCGCGCGGCGGCAGGCCGGCATCGCGCTCGCATCGGGCCTCGCGCACCCACTGGCGCAACTTCTGGCGCTCAGCCCCGGGATGTTCGCCGACAAAATCATTCACGGCAGCATCGCCCTCGGCCACCATGCGATCCCGCCAACGCTCGCACTGGTGCTGCACCCGCACCAGCGCCGCGCTCTCGCCACGCAGGGCCGCCAGGCCCGCGCGGATGGGCTCGGGGTCCAGCCCGCGCAACAGTTTGCCGATGAACTTGCGCTGGCGCGCCAATCCGCCATGGGCGGTGATGCCCTGCCCGATCCGGACCGCCTCCAGCAGTTCCTCTGGCAGTTCCAGCCGTGCCAGCTGTTCGGCCGACAGCGCCATCAGCGCCTCGCCGAGATCCTGCAACGCCGAGCTTTCCCGCTTGCGGCTGGATTTGCTGGGTCCGCGGACGTTATGGCGCTCTTCCTCGTGGTCGTATTCGTGTTCCATGCGCTCGGTGGGTGAGAATCGGTCAGGGGTGACAGCCTGCGCCGGTGTTGCTGGCCAGGCCATCATACCGGCGGATCAGGGTCCAGCCGGTGATGCCAAGATGCAGGCTGGCCGTGCCCGCCAGTCTGTCGCTGCGGGACAGGCGCACACCGATGCGGAGGGTCTCGACCCGGACCGGCAGGCTCATCGCCAGCCATGGGCGGGCCAGGACCACCCGGCGCATGACGGCGCTCATGGGCAGCGGCAATCCGGCGGCAACGATCGGGCTTCGCCGCCGGTATCAGGCCAGCCGGGTGCGGTCACCGTACTTGCGGGCCGCCTGACGGCAGAAGGCGTCCACCATCGTCTCGGTGACCTCCTTGAAGAAGCCGCCGAAAGCCATGCTGAGCAGGGCGTTGGCGAACTCGAAATCGAGCCGGAAAGTGGCCTCACAGCCCATGTCGCCGCTGGGCTCGAAGCGCCAGACGCCGTTCAGCCGCTTGAAGGGGCCGTCGACCAAGCGCATGCGGATGGATTTCCCGGCCTCCATGGTGTTCTCGGTGGTGAAAGAGAGCTTGATCTTGCCCTTGGCCATGGTGATGGTAGCCTTGAGGCTTTCCGGCGACTGCGCCAGCAGCTTGACGTCGCTGCACATGGGGATGTAGCTGGGGTAGGACCTGACGTCGTTCACCAGATCGTACATCTCGGCAGGCGTGTAGTTCACGCACACGCTGGTGGAAACATTGGGCATGGTGGGGCCTCTCCTCTCCTTCTTCTTTCTCGAAATGTTCCCGGATGTCCGGGGTCATTCGCCCCGGCGGGCCGGCATGCTCCGGCCGACCGCGCCGGCCACTGGCATCAGCTGAACCGGGGCGTATCGGCCAGGGTCTGGCTCAGGCGCTGGATTTCCTCCTCGGCCTGGACCTGCCGCGTGACGTCGTACTGCACACCCAGGTAATAGATCAACTTGCCTTCGCGATCGAACAGCGGCGTCAACGCCAGATGATTGTAGAAAAGCTCGCCGTTCTTGCGATAGTTGCGCAGCGTCACCTCGACCGGCTGGCATTCCTGGATGGCCTCCCGCAGTTGCCGGCGTGCCAGCTGGTCACGGTCCTCGCCCTGCAGGAAACGGCAGTTGCGGCCGACCACCTCGGCCTGGCTGTAGCCGGAAATTCGCTCGAAGGCCTGGTTGGCGTAGACGATGGGCATATCCGGCAGATCCGGATCGGCCAGGGTAACGCCATTGACGCAGGCATCGAGAATTTTCGACAGCACCTGCGGAATGATGCCGGGATCTTTTTCGGCAATGAAGAACATGTCCTTGGCCTCCTCTCGCTGGGGGTTGTTGGCGGTATCGGTCAGACCCTGGCGGCCTCGCGCTCGATCAGGCCCTTGAGATTGCGCACCGTGCGCTCGGCACCGTCCTGGACGGCGACGCGCACCAGTTTCTCGAAGGGCCGCAGGATCAGTTCCAACTCGGGAAATTCGAACGTGAAGGCCAGGCGGGTCGCCTCGCCCTCGTCGACGTGCGATGCGAACACTTCGAAATCGTAGATGCAGCGGTAGGCATTGGAGACACCATCGAAAGCTAGCCGCCGGTTGGGCAGGTAATCCGTCACCCGGAAGCTCGATTCCGACTTGTGGCCATGGTCGATCCGCACCTGCCGCAGCAGGCTGCCGACCCGGATCGGCCCCTCGCTGAGCCGCCTGAGATCGACCACCTCGGGCGACCAGCGCGGATAGTTGACGAGAAAATCATCGCCGACGAAACGGAACACCTCGTCCACCGGCCGGTGGATCACGGTGCTGGCCTTGCCCGTCACGGGCCTGTTGGAGCCGAACAACATCGTCAACCTCCTCGCTGTGGTGGTGTTTCCGCGCGGCGTTCAGTGATCGCCCTGTGCATGTCTCACAGGATATAGGTATCCATGCCCGCCAGCAGCAAATCATACTGGGCCTCGACCACCTCCTTCAGCAGCGCGGCGGGCTGACCGGCCACGATGTTGCCCTCCAGCGCCAGCCAGCCGACCGCATCATCCCGGCCCATGCCGATGACATAGCCGAGGTCGCGATGCAGGTAGGGCTCCAAGAGCTTGAAACGGCTGGCATGACGGAGGATGTTGCGTGCCGCCAGGCGGCCCTTGCGCAGCGCCGTCTGTGCACTGAGCGCGTTGGAACCGGGCAGGCGGTACTGGGCGCAATCGCCCGCCGCGAACACGCGCGGCAGGGTCTTGCCGTCGATCCGGACCTGGCCGAAGGCATTGGCCTGGAGACGCGGCTCGGGGTTCATGCCGGCAAACAGCAGTGCGGCGCTGGAAGGCAGGCACAGACGCTCGCCGGTGTCCGCCTGCTCGAGTTCGATCTCGGCCTGCGTCTGGCCACGGCAGTAGTGGTGCGGCAGATAATCGATCCCGAACGCCTGCAAGCGCGACGCCACGTAGCGCCCCAGCTTGGGATTGAACTGGCCCAGCGGTGCGTCGCCGGCGTCGACCAGCCGCAGCCGCCACGACAGGCCGCATCGACGCAGGTGATCGGCGATCTCGAACAGGAACTGGATGCCGGTGGCGCCGCTGCCGACCACCGAGATCACCGGCTCGGCCAAGGGTGAGCGGCTGACGGTACGCGCCAGCAACTCGGGCCCCGGCGTCTGCATGAAGTCCAGCAGGTCCAGGCAGTGCTCCGATGGCATCAACCGCCGATAGCCGGCGCCGGTCGCCCAGAGCAGGTAATCGAAGGGCAGCACTTCGTCGCCGACGGTGAGCGCGCCGGCCGCCGCCCAGGATGAAACCTGCCCGGCATCGAACGGCAGCTCCGCCTGCACGTGCCGGATGTCGAACCGCTTTTCCAGCACCGTGAACGGCAGCCGCAGGTCGTCGAGGGGGCGCCGGAAGGTTTCGTGCAGGTGGGTGATCTTGAGATGGTGGTCCCGCGGATCGACCAGCGTCAGTTCGGCATCCGGCCGGCGCTCGCGCAAGGTCACCAGGGCAGCCAGTCCGGCGTAGCCGCCCCCGACGATCACGACACGGAGCGGCTCGCGGGAGGGAAAGTAAAGCGGCATGAACATCGGTGATCCCTGAAGCTGGGTGGATGGATATCTCGGACCGGCGCGAGCGGTAGACTGCCGCCACGCCATGAAATTCCGCGCCGGTCAGCCGGCCGGGGGGCCCTGACGTGCCGCGCATTCCGCGCAGATGCCGCGAATCTCGAATGACTGCCGGTGCGGCGTGAAACGGGCGCCGGCGATCTCACGGGCGGCCGCCGCCAGAAGGTCGAGGGCCGGGCGCTCGTCGACATTGTGGCAACGTTCGCAGATCAGCAACAGCAGTTCGTGCGCCCTCCCCGGTTGCCGGCAACCGACGAAGGCATTGAGGCTCTCGATGCGGTGGATCAGGCCCTGTTCCAGCAGGAAATCCAGCGTACGGTAGACGGTTGCCGGCTTGGCGGACTTGTCGAAGGACTTCAGCTCGTCCAGAAGGTCATAGGCCTTGACGGATTCATGGCTGGACCAGATCAACGCCAGAACCCGCCGTCGCAGCGGCGTGAAGCGCACGCCACGCTCCTGGCAAAGCTGCTCCGCCCGCGCCATAGCCGTGTCGATGCAGCCCTGATGATCGTGTGCCGTCATGTTTTTCCCGCGCTGGCGTTGAGTTGGCGCCGAATTGTACGATGCCACCCCCGACAGCGTAACGACACCCCGGCGCGCGGATGCCGGCCCCGGGTGCGCGATTCCCGCCGACCGGGCTATAATCGCCGACCGCGCCGCCCCGGTAGCTCAGCTGGATAGAGCATCCCCCTCCTAAGGGGAAGGCCACACGTTCGAATCGTGTTCGGGGCGCCATAAGAATCAGGGGCTTGGCCGAAACTTCCGGTCAACCGAAAATCACGGGGCTACGCCGGGCTACACACCCCGCCCCGGACAAATCATCGCCCACGAAAAAGGGCTCCGCAGCAGCCATTGTCATTCCATCCACCCGTACCCATCGCGTCGCGCCGGGTGCATGGGATGGTCTGCGCGACCTTCCTGCTGCCTGAACCCTTGAATCTCAAGGTGGCTGACCCACTGCCTGGCAGGCAAGTCGCGACCCGGGGAGCACGGCATGCTCGACACCCCGGACGTGGGGCGCGAAGGGGCCAAGACGATGCCGGGGCTAACGGGTCCCAGGAAAAGTCAGCACCCGAAACCAGCCACGTTACGGCTATCGCAATGAACTTGTCCTCGCTGGGCAAGCCCCCGGACCTGTAGAGACGCACCCATGCTCAAGCTCATGAGCTTCGCACGCCATTCATGCCTCTCCGTGGCTGTCCTGGCGGCCATGCCAAGAACAGGGCATGCCGTCGTGCCGATAAGTCGATACTACGGCAAATGGAATCCAGCACTGACCTACACTGCCGGTGATGTCGTGAGCTACAGCAACCAGACCTTCCTCTCGCTGAAGA
Source organism: Methyloparacoccus sp. NF-16 (assembly GCF_056880625.1). Taxonomy (NCBI): domain Bacteria; kingdom Pseudomonadati; phylum Pseudomonadota; class Gammaproteobacteria; order Methylococcales; family Methylococcaceae; genus Methyloparacoccus; species Methyloparacoccus sp. NF-16. The sequence goes on from NZ_CP174130.1 coordinate 2,683,431, forward strand.
TTCGCAATCGCCTACAGACACCCGGCATGTCGTCATACTGGCAACCGCTGGGATCGAATCTCCCGGGTCCGGCCGGACCTCCCGGCCCCATGGGGAAGATGGGCTTACCAGGGCCAGAGGGCCCTCAAGGCCTCCAGGGGATTCAGGGGCCACCCGGCACACCGGGAAAGGATGGGGTTGATGGCGTGGCCGGCGCACAAGGTCCGGTCGGCAAGGATGGCGCTCCCGGCACCACCGGCAAGAACGGCGCCACGATACTCAGCGGCAACGGCGCGCCCAACAGCACATTGGGCGCGGTTGGTGATTTCTACGTGGATCTGACGAACGCCCGTTTCTATGGTCCGAAAGTCGATGCTGGGTGGCCAGACACGTTCATGTCATTGGTCGGACCGAAAGGTGACAAGGGTGATGCTGGCGAACAAGGCCCGCCAAGTCTGCCGGGTATCGACGAGATTCCCGGCACGCCAGGCACAGACGGCAAGGACGGTGCGCAAGGTCCAGCCGGGGCGAAGGGCGATCCAGGGAGATCGCACACAGAGGCCCACGCTGGCGACCCATGCACGCCACCAAGTGGCATGTGGAATTCCGGTATTGTCGTTGCCTTCACGCTTAAAGGTCATGCGCCAAGTTTAGGGTGCCCCCTTTCAGAGAATGAAAAATATATCGATCTGGGGCCGGTAGTCGTTGACAAGGAAGCCGGACTCATGTGGGGAAAAAAGACGAGCGATGCCTCCATACATGGAGCCAACGCCCTCTTTACGTGGAGCACAGGTGCCCCCTGGAACTTTGATGGCACGGCAAAGACGGAATTCATTGATGGGCTGAACACCCCGCAACCGGCCTGCTTTGCCGGTTACTGTGACTGGCGCCTGCCAACAGAGGCGGAACTGAAGACCCTTTACAACCCGGCCTTGCCATCTTGCCCCAGCAAGGTACCATGCATCGACCCGGTCTTTGGCGCGGCCCCCGGCAATCCCTACTTTGTTTCCTCGACGTCATCCTCTGATCCCGCACAAGCGGGGTATGTCGTTTTCACCAATGGCCAGACCTACTCTTCAAGCAAACTGAACCTTGGGAGTTTTCTGGCGGTGCGTGGCGGGCCATAACGATCAGGCATGTGTCCGCCAGGAAACTCCGGCCCCGCCTCCTGCCCGCTGCCGGGGCAATCCCCATCGTCAGGGAGCAACATCCCGCCACCATGATCAACGGCATCCGCTGCCAGCGTACACAGCGGTTCCTTGAGGCCGATATCGGCCCCAAAGGGCTTTCAGAGCCATCGAGGATCAGGCCAGGAGAAAGCGGGAGATGCCGGGGCGGCCACGTGCATGACCGATCTCCGGGTGCCCCACCGGGCGATCGGCCTGAGAAGCTGTCCGGGGACCGTGAAGGGCGGTACAGTATCCGCATCTAGCGACACCCCGCCCGACCTGAACGTGGATACCCTGGCGGCCGCCGGGGTGGTGCTCCCCCGCGGATCCGGGCGATCCTCCAGCAGGTCGATGGCATCGATGCCGATCTAGTCTTGCCATACGGTTGGGCCGCCACTGCGGAACGACCCGCGAATTCTGGATGAACTTGCAGACGGCCTACGCGCTTCGCAAGCCCAAACCCATGCACGGGACATAGGGCGCGAAGTACAGCCAGGCGCCGCGCAGGCGCCAGCCGGACGCTGTTGGTGTGATTGAGGTGGGGTGAGCGACGTGACGCGAGGTCAGGCATGCACGAAGACGGATTGAAAGTTCTGGTCGCCATCGGCTCGGTGATCCTGATAGCCCTGCTGATTCACTGGGCCTTCGACACATGGCAGGCCACGGTGAACATCTATGCCTCTGGCTGCGAGACGCCATCCGGCCGGCAGCTGCCCGCCGAGATGTGCAAGTACATCGTTCACTACCGATACCAGCAAGGGGAGTGATGCCAAGCCTGGCCGACCAGGCGGCAAGCCTGTTCTGGCCGCGTGGGGTTTCCCGTGCCCGGCCCGGGAATGCGCCCGCTTGCAGCGCCTGACGGATACCCGGTCACGGTTCGCCACCTCCACCCATGACAGGTTGCCAGGCACCGCAAGCCCGGCACTCGGCTGTTGCCCCCGGCTTGCCCTGCGCGGGATTGCCCATGGAGGGGGCGAACTGGCACGCCGCGGCCATGGCCAGGAAAAATGCGGCAGCGCCGGCTACCCGGGGCGGCCGGCCCCGGCAGCCAGATGCAGAGGCGTGCGTTCGGCGTGCCATGGCGCTGACGCCTGATGCAGGCGGCTTTATCGGCCCAGCCGGTGGATTCGGGGATGTTCGGGCAAGGCCCGCAGGCGCCGGATAGCGTCGCAACAGGCGTCCCAGCCCTTCGGCACAGGCTCCGCAATTCAGCTGGCGGATCATATCCCGCGCCCCGTAACCCGGCAGCAGGCCGGCGGCTGCCCGGGCCGCGAACCAGACCGGGTGCGAACTCTGACTCACGTAGCTGGCCGTTGCCCGTCGCCAGTCGTCGGCGTAGGTGGCCTTGAGGACCGGCGACCAGGCCAGCCGGTCGAAAGACTCGTCGCCGACCTGGGGTCTCAGCGATTCGGCGTACCGGCCATGCTCCCGCAGGCCGAACAGCCGGGGGCGCGACGCGCCCGGGCGATCAAAGACGCCAGTCCGATGCAGGCGTCCGACCAGCCGCCCCAGCCCACGATGCCGGGGATGAGCCCAGGCTTCGTCGGGATTCAGGGTGATGACGATGTCCGGCCGGCTACGCCGGGCGATCCGCTCGGTCGGTCGGATCGGGCATTCCCACAGGTTGGTGCCGGACAGGGTGGCGATACCGGTTTTCAGGGTGTAGGTGTTGCGTCCCGCGAGATCATATTCCGCTGAGGAGTTATGCTCTGTTTGAGGCGCGGGGCATTCTCCGCGCTGTCTTTGATGCGCGAGAAATGGAGTCCGGCACATGAACATTCGTCTTCATCAGCAGGCGCGTACCACCCCGGCAATTCGACGAGAGATTCAGTCTTCGTCGCTTAGTGAACGCGCCTTGGCCCGGCTGTATAACACCACCCGCTCCACCCTTCGCAAGTGGAAACAGCGTGACGCTGTCGACGACGCCTCGCATCGCCCCCATCACGTGCAGACCACTCTGGCTCCGGCCCAGGAACGCATTGTTGTGTACCTGAGGACGGCCCTGCAGTTGCCCTTGGAGGATCTGCTGGCGGTCACGCGGGAATTCCTCAATCCAGCGGTGTCCCGTTCCGGCCTGGACCGGTGTTTGCGGCGCCATGGCGTCTCCAATTTAAAAGCCCTGCAACCCGACGCACCGCGGCCTGCCGTGAAAGCCTTCAAGGCTTACGAACCGGGCTTTGTGCACATCGATGTCAAATACTTGCCAGCCATCGACGGTGAACCCCGGCGCTATCGGTTCGTGGCCATTGATCGGGCAACGCGCTGGGTCTTCATCGCGCTGAAGAAAGACCGTACCTCGCATTCAGCCAAAGCCTTCCTGAAAGCCTTGATTCAAGCCGCACCCTTCCGCATTCAAAAGTGCCTGACCGACAATGGCTCCGAATTCACGGATCGGTGTCTGCGCCGCGAACAGCGCCCCTCAGGAGCGCACGTCTTTGATCACGCCTGTGCCGAGCAGGGCATCGAACATCGCCTGATTCCGCCACGCCATCCGCAAACCAACGGCAGGGTCGAACGCTTCAATGGCCGGATTGCCGAGGTACTGCAAACCCATCACTTTGCATCGACCGAGGACCTCGAAACAACCCTGCATCGGTACGTGAACCTTTACAACCACCACATACCGCAAAAGGCCTTGAATCATCGATCACCAGTGCACCGCATGAAAGAGTGGCAATCTTCACACCCTCTTCTCTTTCGAAAAAGGGTTTATCACCTCACGGGACTCGACATGTAGGGCAGCATGAAGGTGCTCATGTCGGAATAGCCGAGCATCCATTTCAGCCGGGTCCGCCCGAGGCGTTCGAAATCGACGAAAGGCAGCATGTCGAACAGCAGCTCGCCGCCATTCGGCGGAAAGATCGCGCCGATCGCGTCGTCCAGCAGCATGCGGGTCAACTCCTCGGCCCGTTGCCGCGCCGGAGCGCTGAGCAGCGATCGTCCCCACAGGCACTCACCCTCGCGATAGGCGTAACCCAGGCAATTCAGCGTCTGATAGGCAAACCGCATGCGCGGTCGGAGCGCGGGCTTGACGCCCGCCGAAGGCGACGTGATGCCCATCACATCACCGGACCGCAGGGGCCGGGGGAAACGAAGGCTGCGGGCGCCCGGGCTGGCCGCCAATGGCTCCGCGTCCAGCAGCGGGGAACGGACGGTGCCGGCGGAGCCGGCCATGGTGGCCAGGCCACCGAGCCTGAGGAAATGGCGTCTGCTGGTATCCATGGCGGAATCACGCAGGTGAATGGGAACATGACCGCACCGCCCTTCGGTGCGAGCCTCACCCGTCAAACCTAGCCGGAAAAGACCGGAGGGCAAGCTAGATTTACCTTCGCATGGGCGCGACACATTTCCCGGGCGCCGGCATCGGGGCCGGCCCCCTGGCCGGTGCGCCGGACACCGCGACGGCCGGCGCTCAGCGCTTGAGGTAGCGTGACAGCACGGCGAACAGCTGCTGCAGATCCAGCGGCTTGTTGATGAAGTCGTCCACGCCGGCCGCCAGCGCCGCCTGGCGCTCCTCCTCCAGCACCCCGGCCGACAGCGCCAGCACGGGCAACCCGCTCAAGGCGGAATCCGCGCGAATTTCGCGGGTCGCGGTCAACCCGTCCATGACCGGCATCTGGATGTCCATCAGGACCACATCGAAGCGGTCCGGTTGGCTCCTAAGCATCTGCAGGGCCTGCGCGCCGTCATTGGCCAGCGCGCAGGCGGCACCTGCCAGCCGGATGGCCCGCTCCGCCACCATCCGGTTGATGGCGCTGTCATCGACGACCAGCACCCGCAGCCCGGCGAGATGCTTGCCGGTTTCCGGCCCGGCCGCAACCGGTGCCGCGGCCCCCTCCGCCGGCGCCATCCCCTGACGGTCAACCCGCTCGGCCGGCCAGTCGAACCAGAACAGGCTGCCAGTCCCGGGCGTGCTGCTGACCCCGATCTCGCCGCCCATCATCCCGACCAGGCGCTTGCAGATCGAGAGCCCCAGGCCGGTACCGCCGAAGCGCCGGGTGATGCTGCCGTCGGCCTGGCTGAACGGCGTGAACAGGCGGCCCAATCCCTCCGCATCGATGCCGATGCCGGTGTCCTGCACCTCGAAGCGCAGCCGACCCGGCTCGCCATCGGCCTGCCGCCACTGTGCGCGGATGACCACCTCGCCCCGCTCGGTAAACTTGATGGCATTGCCCACCAGGTTGAACAGCACCTGCTCCAGGCGCAAGGCATCGCCCAGCCAGCCGCCGGCAACGGCGGGATCGGCGTCGAGCCGCAGTTCGATGCCCTTGGCGCGGGCATTGACCCCCGCGATGCTGGCGACATGCGCCAGGGTCCGGCCCAGGTCAAAGGGGCGGAAATCGAGCTGGAGTTGCCCCGCCTCGATCTTGGACAGGTCCAGGATGTCGTTGATGATGCCGAGCAGGGACCGGCCGGCAACCAGGATGCCATCGACCATCTGCTGCTGATCGGGCGTCAGCGGCTCCTGCGCCAGAATCTGCGCCATGCCGAGGACGCCGTTCATGGGCGTGCGAATCTCGTGGCTCATGTGGGCCAGGAACCGGCTTTTGGCCTGATTGGCCTGGTTGGCGGCGTCGCGGGCCAGCTTCAGCTCGTGTTCGTGACGCTTGCGCTCGTCGATGTCCCGGGAAACGCCCAGCAGCTCCACGAAGCTGCCGTCCTCGCGCAGGATGGGAATGGCGGTGACCTCGGCCCAGAAGGTGCCGTCACCCTTGCGGTAATATTCCTGCTCGCCGCGATAGCTGTCCGGCCGCTCGCCGGCCTGGACGGCGGCGATCAATCGCTGAAGATAGCCGATAGCCTCCGCCTGCGAGGCCGGCGTCAATATCTCGCCGATCGGCTGCCGCATGGCCTCCTCCTGGGTGACGCCGCGCACCTCTTCCACCGCCGGGCTGACATAGGAAACCGTGCCATCCAGCTGCATGGCCCAGATCACGTCCCGGGTATTCTCGGCCAGGATCCGGTGGCGCTCCTCGCTGATGCGCAATTGCTCCTCCTGTCGCTTGCGCTCGGTGATGTCGCGGACCAGCAGGATGAAGTGCTCGGCCGTCCCGCCATGGGCGCCCATGGCGGCGATCGAGATCTCCCGCCACAACAATCCCCGGGGTGTCGGCAGCGAGTAGACAGCGCCCCGGTATGCGCCCCTGATGGCGGCCGCCTCCAGCGCCGCCATGATCACGCCGGAGGCTGGCTCGGGCAGCACCTCGGCGAGGCGCTTGCCCAGAAATTCGGTGGGTGGCAGGGCATATTGCCCGACATTCACCGCATGGCTTTCCAGAATCCGCCCGTGTCGGTCCACCTTGAACATGACATCCGGCAAGGCATTCAAGGTCGCCTCGAGACGTTCCTTGATGGCCAGCAGTTCATCCTCGGTCCGCTTCTGCTCGGTGATGTCGCGGGTGATGCCGAGGATCGCAAGGAAGCGCCCCGCCCGGTCGTACAGGCTGGTGGCCTTGACATCCGTCCAGACCATCCGGCCATCCCGGCGGCTGCCGCGTTCCTGCAGCCGCTCATGGAATTGCACCGGCCGGCCGGCCGCCACGTCATCCAGGGCTCGGGCGAAGCCCCGCTGCACCAGGGCCAGGGAATCCGGGGTGAAAATCTCGTCCCAGGACATCGCCATGGTCTCTTCCGGGGTACGTCCCAGTATCTTGGCGACCGAGGGACTGATGTAGGTAAACCGACCGTCCAGGTCCATAGTCCAAACCACGTCGGCCGAGTTGTCGGCCCACAGCCGGTGCCGCTCCTCGCTGAGCCGGAGACGCGCCTCCATGCGCTTGCGTCGCGTGATGTCGATGAAGGAGACCAGCAGGCACTCGCCCATGGCGGACGCGCTGACGAGGACATCGCGCACGCGCCCGTCCCGGCAGCTGACCCGGATCTCCCGGGACGGCACGACGCCCTGGTGCAGGGCGGTCTGCGCCACCGCCTCATCCCACCAGGCGAAGGTTTGCCGGCGATAGGCCGGGTCGGGGAAGGCCAGCTCGGCCCAGTCGGCCACCGTGGGGATATCCTCCCGCGTGTAGCCGAAGGTCCGGGTGAATTGCCGGTTGACAAACAGGACGCCGCGTCGCGCATCCAGGGCATAGCACCCCATCGGTATCGGCGCGTGCTCCAGCATCCCGCGAAAGCTTTCCTCGCGGGCCCCGGGCCGAGCCTCGGCCTGCCTGCGCCGGGTCAGGTCGCGCAGGGAGCCGGTCAGCCTGATCACCCGCCCCCGGACGTCGCGGGCAATCCAGCCATGAACCTCGACATGGGCCTGCCGCCCGTCGCCGCGTGGCAGGCGACACTCGCCGGACCCCGGGGCGCGGCGCACACCCAGCGCGGCCAGGAGCCCCGTCCGGACGCCGGTCTGATCTTCCGGACGGGTCAGGGTCCGCCACACCCTGGCGAAGGGCCGCGGCAGGCCGGGCGGGCAGGCGGACCGCGCGGCGCGGGAGCGGCTGCGCCAGAGCCGCCGCGCCGGGAAAACCCAATCCCAGGTGACGCCCGGCGTGGCCTGGCTGGCAAGTTCGCCGGGGCTCGCCCAGGGCACCTGCCCGGGCGGTTCCGGGTCCAGCTCGACCCAGGTCAGCAACAGCCCGGGCGCTGGTCGCCCGGCGACATGCAGGCTGGCGGCCTGGACGAGACAGGCGCGGGGTTCCCCACCATCCCCCGCCGTGATGCGCAACCGCAGCCTGGCGGGATTCGCCGCATCCGGCTTGTCCCGGAGCAGCCGTTGCAAGGACAGACGGCCGGCGTCATCGAGCAACCGCATGAACGCGTCCCCCGGCAGCGATCCGGCCGCCGGGCCCAAGCATTGGATGGCTTGGCGGTTGGCGACCTCGACATGGCCATCGTCGTCGAGCAGCAGGGCCGGCACGGGCAGCTGGACGAAAAGGTCGGGCTGGCCGGCCGTGGCCCTTGCCGTGGCATGGCGGTCGGCCACCGCTGCCGAGGCCGGTCGCCGCGGCCCGGCACACCCATGGCGCAGGGCATCGGCCAGGGCGGCAGGCTCCCCGGGCTGTCGCAGGCTCGCCGGATCGCGGGCATCCTGCCGGTTGCGCGCGATCACGCGCAGCATCCGCTCGAGCCATGAGCGTAATCTGATGTTCCCTGCGCTCAACTGGGCAACCCGCCTGAAGTTGTATCAGCCGCCATTAAAGCATCGTTCGCGGCCAGGATCGGCACAGGCCGGCATCGGTGGCCGCAGCACGAGGCCTCGCAGAACCGCCGCCCCCGCGGGCACTCGTCCCACGGTTGAGGTATCCTCGCGTGGGCATCATGCCGCGCATCAACAGCCATGGGCAGTCATGCCCGCTCGCCGGCGGCAGGAAGCCTGCCGCTGCCAGGGCAACGCGGGCGGCACTGGCCGCCGGCATGAGCGATGGATGCACCCGCCCACGGCCGACCACCATGCCTGACAGAGGAGACCCATCATGCGCACCCTGACGAGAGCTGGAACGCTGCTGAGCCTGACACTGGGGCTCGGCGCGCTTCCGTCGCCGGCCCCGGCGGAAGGAGACAGCCCACCGCCCGCCCCCGTCGTCGAGGAACGGGCCAGACAGTGGCTGCACGACATGAGCGAGTATCTGAGGGCGTCCAAGTCGTACAGCTTCCATGCCGATATCCAGTACGACGACGTGCTGCCGAGCGGCCAGAAGATCGCCTTCGCGGCGGAAACCGACATCGCCCTGCGTCGCCCGAACGGCATCCATGCCCGGCAGGTCTCCGACACCGGCAGCAAGCGCCTGTGGTTCGACGGCAAGCAATTGACGCTGCTGGACCCGCAGAAGAACACCGTCGGCGTCGAAGCCCTCTCCGGCAACACCGACAAGGCGCTGGAGTACATGATCAACGAACTGCACTTCAGCCTGCCGCTGGCCGATTTCCTCTACGAGGATCCGGCCAGGGCGCTGGGCCACAACACCCGCTACGGCTTCGTGGTCGGTCCGAGCAGCGTCGGCGGGATTCCCTGCCAGCATCTCGCCTTCGTCGACAGTCATGTCGACTGGCAGATATGGATCGAGGACGGCCGCCTGCCCCTGCCGCGCAAGCTGGTCATCACCTACAAGACCCTGCCGAGCTCGCCGCAGTTCAGCGCCACCCTGAGCGACTGGGATTTCGGCAGCCGGCTGCCGGACAGCCTGTTCCAGGCCAGCCTGCCGGCGGATGCGATGCGGATTCCCTTCCTCAAGGAGGCCCAGGCCAGACCCCCGGCCCCCGAGGCAAAACCCAAGGAAAAACAGTAAGGTGGCTCCCATGCAGAGACCAGACATCGATGACATGGCCCCGCTGCAAGCGCTTGCCCGGCAGCTGCTGGGGCTATCCCTGCTGGCGCTGCTGGCGGGCACGGCGGAGGCCCGCGGCGGCTTCGGGGGAGGATTCGGCGGCGGCTTTGGCGGCCACCTCGGCGGCTTCGGCGAACGCGCCGGCGGCGGCGCCTTCGGCGGTGGCGGCTTTGGCGGCGGTGACGTCCAGCGCTTTGGCGGCGGCGGCGTCGGCGACGGCCATTTCGGCGGCGGCGGACTCGGCAGTGTGCGCGGCTCGGGCGCCGACTCGGGGGTCGGCCGGGACTGGTCGGAGCGCGGTGACGCCGACCGGACGCCGGCGCAGCAGGACCGCTTCCAGCAACAGGACAAGGTCCAGGCCAACCGCGACCAGGAGCTGAACCACCTGCAGAACCAGAACGAGCTCTACCGCCACTACACCAACAACAACTATTACTACGGTGGCGGATTCGTGCCCTACTATTACGGCGGCAGCTGGGGCGGCTTCTATTCCGGCATGATGATGGGCGAGATGACCGGCATGATGATCGGCGCCAGCATGGCCAGCCTGCCGCGCCAGTACACCACCGTGGTGGTCGAGGGCACGCCCTATTACTACGCGAACGGCGCCTATCTCGCCCAGGCGTCCGGCGGCACCGGCTATACCCTGGTGCCGCCACCGCCCGGGGCCGTCGTCAGCTACCTGCCGAGCAACTGCGCGCCGGTCTACCTCGGCCAGCAGAGCTACAGCGACTGCGGCGGCGCCTTCTATCAGACGGTCAGCGGCGGCTATCAGGTGGTCATCCCCCCGGCCGGCATCCAGGTCAACAGCATTCCCGGCGGCGCGGTGGCCCGGCAGATCAACAATACCCAGTACTTCGAGTACGGCGGCGTCTGGTACCAGCCGTTCTACGGCGGCAGCGACGTGATCTACCGCGTCGTCAGCAACCCCGCCAAGTGCGAGGTCTGCGGCTTCTGACGCCCGGCGCCGCGCGGCAGCCGCCAGGGGCCCGCGCCGGGTCAGAAGGCCCTGGCGTAACCCAGGGCCAGCGCGGCATCCCCGACCCGCAGGCTGAGCCGCACCCCGCGCGGCCGCTGGTCCGGCAGCGCGGCATAGGCCCGCAGCAGGGCCCGCGCGTGCGGCCAGGAATCCGGCGTGAAATAGACGCTGTAACCGTCGCCGCCGGCTCTGGGGGCGCCCAGCATGGCCATGCCCAGGGGCGCGTTGCAGGCGATGTAGATGGCGCGGAAGGCCCCCTCGATCACATCGGCCTCGCCGCCCGCGTAGTCCTCGGCGGTCAGATCGATGCGATACCAGCTTGCCCCGGCTGCCGCGCCGTCCGAATGGCCTGTCATGTTGCTGCCCTCCTGCCGCCAGTCTGAAGAAGCCGGAGAGTTTACCCGAAGCCCCTGCCCGCCTTGGACGCTGGCTTCCCTCCCTTGCTATCCTTCCCCGCCCGATAATCTTCGCCGACAGGGATACGCCCATGTTTGAACCGCCCGCCCTCAACGAACTTGCCAAGCGACTCGCCAGCGTCGTACCGGGCGATCTGCAGTTGCTCGGAAGCGACCTGGAAAAGACCTTCCAGGCCATCCTGCAAGCCGCCTTCAGCCGCATGAACCTGGTCAGCCGCGAGGAGTTCGAGGTCCAGCGCGGCGTCCTGGCACGCACCCGCGAGCAGCTGGAGGCGCTGGAAGCCCGCGTCGCCGCACTGGAGAAGCAGCTCCTGCAGGATTAGCGGTTCGTCGCACGGCATGTCGCTGGCGATTGTCTACACCCGCGGCCGGCAGGGTATCGCGGCGCCGCTGGTCACGGTGGAGGTGCACATCGCCAACGGCCTGCCGGCGCTCAACATCGTCGGTCTGCCGGAAGCGGCGGTCAAGGAAAGCAAGGACCGGGTGCGCGGCGCCCTGCTGAACTGCCACTTCGAGTTCCCCCTGCAGCGCGTCACGGTGAACATGGCGCCGGCCGACATTCCCAAGGAAGGCGGCCGTTTCGACCTGCCCATCGCCCTCGGCATCCTGGCGGCATCCGGCCAGATTCCCCGCGAGCCCCTGGAGGGGCTGGAATGCCTCGGCGAGCTGTCGCTGGGCGGTGAACTGCGCGGCATCGCCGGCGTGTTGCCGGTCGCCCTGCGGGCGCGCGAGGCCGGCCGCGCCTTGGTGATCCCGGCCGGCAATGCCGCCGAGGCGGTGCTGGTGGACGGTGTCAGCATCCTGCCGGCCGGCCATCTGCTCGAGGTCTGCGCCCACCTGAACGGCCAGCGCCCGCTGCAGCCGGCCATGCCCGGCCCGGCGGAGGCCAGTCCCGCCTCCCTGCCCGATTTCGCCGACGTGCACGGCCACTTCCAGGCCAAGCGGGCGCTGGAAATCGCCGCAGTCGGACGCCACAACCTGCTGATGCTGGGGCCGCCCGGCACCGGCAAGTCGATGCTGGCGGCACGCCTGCCGGGGATCCTGCCGCCGCTGACGGATACCGAAGCGCTGGAGAGCGCGGCCATCGCCTCGGTCAGCGACCTGCCGTTCGACCCGCGCCGCTGGCGGCAGCCCCCCTTTCGCGCCCCGCACCATACGGCCTCGGCCCCGGCACTGGTCGGCGGTGGCGGCAACCCCAAGCCCGGCGAGGTCTCGCTGGCCACCAACGGCGTGCTGTTCCTGGACGAATTGCCGGAATTCGACCGCCGGGTGCTGGAAGTCCTGCGCGAGCCGCTGGAAACCGGCGCCATCACCATCTCCCGCGCCGCCCGTCAGGTCGACTTTCCCGCCCGCTTCCAGCTGATCGCGGCGATGAACCCCTGCCCCTGCGGCTATCTCGGCGATGCCTCCGGACGCTGCCGCTGTACGCCGGATGTGGTGCTGCGCTATCGCGGCCGCATCTCCGGCCCCCTGCTCGATCGCATCGACATGCACGTCGAGGTGGCCCGGGTGCCGCAGGCGATGCTGCGCGACGGCACACCCGGCGGCGAGGCGAGCAGCACCGTCATCCGCGCCCGCGTCGAGGCCGCCCGGCAGCGCGCCCTGGACCGGTCCGGCCACCCGAATGCCTGGCTGACGGCGGCAGAAACCAAGCGCGACTGCCGCCTCGACGACGCGGGCCACCAGTTGCTGGAACAGGCCATGGACAAGCTGGGGCTGTCGCACCGGGCCTATCATCGCATCCTGAAGCTGGCCCGCAGCATCGCCGACCTGGCCGGCAACGAGACCATCGGGCTGCCGCATCTGAGCGAAGCCATCGGCTACCGGCGCCTCGACCGCGCGCCCCGTCGCTGACCCGGCAGGTCCGCCCCGGACGCGCCGATGATCGCTTAAACTTCCCCGCCCGCACGACCGTTCGCCTCCCCCTCTGACTGCCCGCATGTCCCAACTCAATCCGCAACAACACGCCGCCGTCGTCGAGGTGGAGCATCCCCTGCTGGTGCTTGCCGGCGCCGGCAGCGGCAAGACCCGCGTCATCACCGAGAAGATCGCCCACCTGATCCGCCAGGGCCTGCCGGCCCGCCACATCGCCGCCGTAACCTTCACCAACAAGGCGGCACGGGAAATGAAGAGCCGGGTCGGCAAGCTGGTCGACGACCGCGCCATTCGCGGCCTGACCGTGTCGACCTTTCATGCGCTGGGCCTGGACATCATCCGCCAGGAACATGCGGCGCTGGGTTTCAAGAAGGCCATTTCCATCTTCGACGAGCACGACCGGCTGGTACTGATCAAGGAACTCATCAAGCACGGCCGGCCGGAATGGGACATCGACCATGCCGAGCGCGTCAGCGGCCAGATCAGCCGCTGGAAGAACCTGTTCCTGCTGCCGGAACAGGCGGCCGGGCACGGCACCGATCCCGTGCCCGGCGGGCTGGAACTGTACGACCTGTACCTGCGGCAGATGAAAGCCTACAACGCGGTCGATTTCGACGACCTGATCCTGCAACCGGTGCTGCTGTTCCAGAACCAGCCGGAGATCCTGGAAAAGTGGCGCAACAAGCTGCGCTATCTGCTGGTGGACGAATACCAGGACACCAACCTGACCCAGTACCAGATGGTCAAACTGCTGGCCGGCCGGCTCGGGCGCTTCACCGTGGTCGGCGACGACGACCAGTCGATCTATTCCTGGCGCGGCGCGCAGCCGGAAAACCTGGCCCAGCTGCAACGCGACTTCCCGCGCCTCAAGGTCATCAAGCTGGAACAGAACTACCGCTCCACCCGACGCATACTCGGCGTGGCCAACAGCCTCATCGCCAACAATCCGCATGTGTTCGAAAAGCGCCTGTGGAGCGCCCTGGCACCCGGCGATCCGCTGCGCGTGCTGCATCACCGGGACGAGACGCTGGAGGCGCGGCAGATCGCCTCGGACCTGATTCACCACAAGTTTCGCCACGGCAGCCGCTTCCGCGACTACGCCATCCTCTACCGCGGCAATCACCAGTCGCGGGTGTTCGAGACGGCACTGAGGGAAGCCAGCATTCCCTACTTCATCAGCGGCGGACAATCCTTCTTCGGCTATGCCGAAATCAAGGACATCCTGGCCTACCTGCGCCTCATGGTGAACCCGGATGACGACGCGGCCTTCCTGCGCATCGTCAACGTGCCGCGCCGCGAAATCGGCCCGACCACACTGGAAAAGCTCGGCGCCTACGCCAACCGCCGGCGCATCAGCCTGTTCGCCGCCTGCTACGAGATGGGCCTGACGGCGGAGCTGTCCGACAATGCCCGCCAGCGGCTGCAGCACTTCTGCGATCGCATCCAGGATGTCGCCGACCGCGCCCGGCGCGGCGACACCTTCGCCGTCATCGACGACTTCATCGTGGCCATCGACTACGAAGGCTGGCTGCGGGAAACCGCTAATACCGAAGAAGCCGCCCGCCGCCGCATGGGCCAGGTACGGGAACTGCTGGACTGGCTGCGGCGTATCGCCACCGAGGACGAAGGCCAGGAAAAGAGCCTGGCCGAGGTCATCGCCAAGATCCTGCTGCTCGACGTACTGGACCGCAGCCAGGAGGAGCAGGCCGGCGACCGCGTCAACCTGATGACCCTGCATGCCGCCAAGGGACTCGAATTTCCCTACGTCTATTTGGTGGGCATGGAGGAAAACCTGCTGCCGCACGAAACCAGCATCGAGGAAAACGGCATCGAGGAGGAACGGCGGCTGGCCTATGTCGGCATCACCCGCGCCCAGCAGCATCTGATGCTGAGCTACTGCACCCACCGCAAGCGCCGCGGCGAACTGGAAAGCCGCCAACCCAGCCGTTTCCTGGAGGAACTGCCGGAAGCCGACCTCGAATGGCCGGCCCGCCGGGCGCTGGATCCGGAAGTGAAGCGCGAACGTGGGCAGGCTTCGCTGGCCCAGCTCCGCAACCTGTTAAACGCCCCCTGAATCCGTTATACTGATTATCCGCGCGCCCGTAGCTCAGTTGGATAGAGTGTTGCCCTCCGAAGGCAAAGGTCGTACGTTCGAATCGTATCGGGCGCGCCATGACATCAACATCCCGCTTACCGCCTCCGTCTGTAGGCATCATGAGATAGCCGCCCTGGAACCCCTGTAGTTGCCGGGCTCAAGGCCACGGCTTTCCCGGTTTTCCATCGTCTCCCGACAGCCCTGACCCACGGCATCCAGCGCGATCGCCTTCGCCAGGGAATCCGCAGCCTGCCCCCATGCTGCACACCGACGCCCAGTCGGACCCTCTCGTGTCGCTCCCCCCTTCACCGCGGCGGCATGGCATGGCGCGCCAATCCTGACCCTCTCGGCTTCCCCGCCACGGGATTTCGCTCGCGTACAGGTGATGATGGGCTTAACATCCCGACATATTGAATCAAAATGAAATCCGATAAATGGCAAAATGAAAACCGGCGACTGACCTCCCGGTGAATGGCGCAGCCGGCAACGGCGGGATCGCAACAGCCCCCGCGGCCAGGCTCGGCCGGGCACCGAGACAGGCCAATCGCCATCCTTGCCGCCGCTGCATCGGTGTCGTGGCACCCGGCCGCGGGAGAGAAGACGCGATAGAGGTACATAACATGCGCCTGCCCGCTGTCCGGCCCGTCGTTTCCCGGCCACCCGAGCCTTTGGCAAGGAGTGCCCATCTGCGTTTCATCCTGCCTCTGTGCCTGGCGACCCTGACCATCGCCGGCATCGGCACCTTGGCCTACCGGGGACTCTGCGACAGCCTGCGACGGGAAACCTACCGCACCCTGACCGTGATCGCCGAACAGAAACGCCAGCAGATCGAGAAATTCCTCGCCGAGACGGTCAGCGACGCCGAGATGTATTTCTGGGGCAACGCGCAGCTGCCGCTGCTCTTGGGCCAATGGCTGGCCAGCGGACGCCAGCAAGCGCATCTGTTGTCCCGCATGCGCGAGCGTATCGACCGCTATGCTCAAACCCGGGGCTGGGACGGGATCGTGATTCTCGACGCGCAGGGTCAGCCGGTTTTCACGGTCGGCGCGCCTGCCATCACGCCCGATCACCCCGCCATGCGGGACATGCTTGGCCGACCACGGATAGAAACGCTGGGCCTGCACCTGAGCCCGGAGGGCCGCATCGCCTATACGCTGATCGCCCCCATCGGCGAGCCCGGCAAGCCGCTGCTGGGCGTCGGCATCATCACCTGGTTCGCCGAGCGGCGCCTGTTTCCCCTGGTCGAGTCCTGGCCGGTGCCGACCAACAGCGCCGAAACCCTGCTGGTTCGGGCCGAGGGCAACGAGGTCCAATTTCTCTCTCCGCTGCGTCACGAGGCCGAGGCGGCCCTGCGCAAACGCCTGCCCATCGCGGCCGAGCATCTGCCGGCCGCCCTGGCGGCAAGAGGTCATCACGGCATCGTGGAGCAGGCCCGGGATTACCGGAACGTGCCGGTCCTGGCCTACATCACGCCGATCAGCGGCGCGCCCTGGCTGATGATCGCCAAGATGGACCGGGACGAGGCGGAGGCCTATCTGCGCGATACCGCCTGGATCACCGGCATCATCGTGGCGCTGTCACTGCTGCTGGTCTACATGACGACCTACCAGCTGTGGCGGCGGGACCGGCAACGCCGCGAGATCGAGCATCTGCAGGTCCGCGAGGCGGCGGAAGCGCGGTTCCGGATCATGTTCCGGCAGGCGCCGGTGGGCGTGGGCCTGTTCGATCCCGCCAGCGGTCACATCTACGACACCAATCCACGCTTCGCGGAGATCGTCGGGCGCTCGCTTGAGGAACTGCGCGCGCTCGACTGGATGGCGGTCACCCACCCTGACGATACCGTAGCCATCGCGGCAAAGCTGGCGCAGCTGAGCAGCGGCGAGCTGTCCGACTGCCAGCTCAACCGCCGGCTCCTGCGACCGGACGGATCGGTTGTCTGGGTCAGCATGACCGTTGCGCGCCTGGCCCTGGAGATCGGCGACACCCTGCCGTACCTGCTCTGCATGATCGACGACATCACCGAACGGGTGCAGCGGCAGCAGGAAATCGTCCGCCAACGGGAACTCAAGGCCCGCCAGGAAAGCGAACAGCGGCTGGGCGCGATGGTCGCGCAGAGCCTGACCGGCATCATCGAGACCGATCCCACCGGCCGCTTCGTCAAGGTCAACGACCATGTCTGCGCCCTGCTCGGCTATACCCGAGAAGATATGATCGGCAAAACGGCCCGGGACATCACCTACGCCGAGGACTGGGAGGGCAACGAACGGCTGCTCCGGCAACTGTTCGAGGATGGCCAGGCCTTTCTCCTGGAGAAGCGCTATTGCCGCAAGGACGGCAGCCTGATCTGGGTCAACGTCAGCGTTGCCAGGCTGCTCGATGATGAGGGCCAGGTCAGCGGCATGATCGCCCTGGTCGTCGATATCGACGCCCGCAAGCGCCAGGAGGAAACCCTGCGGCTGGCCATCCAGGCGGCGCACATCGGCATCTGGGAATGGAACCTGGTCACCGACCACTTCACCTGGTCGCCGGAGCAGGAGCAGCTGTGGGGCTATGCCCCCGGTGAATTCACCGGCGCCCGGAAAACGTTCACCGACCGCATCCATCCCGACGATCGCGCCCGCCTGGGCGCGTGCATCGAGCAGAGCCGCCGGACGCGGGCGCCCTATGTGCAGGAGTTCCGGCTCGTCTGGCCCGATGGCAGCCTGCACTGGACCGAAGGCCGCGGCGAGTTCTGCTACGACACGAACGGCAAGCCCCTGATGATGCGCGGCACCAGCATCGACATCACGGCCCGCAAGCAGGCGGAGCAGGAACTCCTGGAAAAGAACCGCCAGCTCGGCATCGCCAATGCGGCCAAAACCCGGTTCCTCGGTCACATGAGCCACGAACTCCGCACCCCCCTGAATGGCATCCTCGGGTTCGCGGAGCTCCTGGAACGGGACGCGCCGCGCCCGGATCAACGCGACGCCCTGGGGATGATCCGCGAATCGGGCAAGCACCTGCTGCACATCATCAACGACTTGCTGGATATCGCCGAACTCGAAACCGGCCGCCTGAGCCTGGAGACACAAACCTTCCGCCTGCCGCCGATCCTGGCGCATGTGGCGCTGATCCTGGGCCCGCGGGCGCAGCAGAAGCGGCTCGCGCTGCATATCCCGGCAGCGGCCGCACCGGACGAGGAAATCGTCGGCGACCCGGGCCGCCTGGAACAGATCCTGCTCAAACTGGTCGGCAACGCCATCAAGTTCACCGAGCAGGGCTCGGTCGAGCTGGCAATCCAGTCCATTCCGGGCGATGCGGCCACGCTGCGGCTGCGCATCGAGGTCAGGGATACCGGAACCGGCATGAGTCTGGCGGCCCAGAGCCAGCTGTTCCAGGCTTTCCGGCAGGGCGATGCCAGCCTCGCCCGGCGCCACGGCGGCACCGGCCTGGGGCTGGTCATCGGCAAGCAGCTGGTCGAACTGATGGGGGGAGAGCTGGGCGTCGTCAGCCACGAAGGCATCGGCAGCACCTTCTGGCTGGAAATTCCCTTCCGGCGGGCCCATCCCGATACCGGGCCGGCGACAGCGACCGTGGCGACCGTCACCACCGAACCGACCCGGGCGCCGCTGGACGGCCTGCGGGTGCTGGCCGTCGATGACAATCCCGTCAACCTGCGCATGCTCGAACGGGTACTGCAACTCCAGGGCGCGAGCGTGATGAAGGCCTCGGAGGGGCGGACGGCGCTGGCCACCCTGCGCGAGCGGCCCCGGGACTTCGACGTGGTCCTGATGGATGTCCAGATGCCGGTCCTGGATGGCCTGGCCGCGACGCGCGAAATCCGCAGCAACCCCGATTGGGACGCCCTCCCCGTCATCGCCCTGACGGCCGGCGTGCTGCCCGAGGAGCGTGCCGCGGCGCTGGCGGCCGGCATGAACGACTTCCTCGCCAAGCCGCTGGACATCGAGCGGATGAAGGCGGTGCTGTCGCCCTACGCCGGACGGGCGGCGGCGCGGCCGGCCGACGCGGCTGTCCCGCTGCCCGTGCCCGGTTAGCCCCGCGACGATCCGGCGCCGGGGGTGGCGCAAGGATCGCGCGGCCGAAACAGCTGGCGGAATCGGCGGCGATGGCCGGCGCTGGCGAAATCCTCGAACACGGCGGCGTAACGCGCGCGCAGGCGCTGCCGCTCGTCGAGCAGGCGGGTGATGGTGCCGCCGATCGCCAGCAGGGTGGCGGTGGGCGCGCCCCGCTCGCGGAACCGGTCGGCCAGCTCGCGGAGCCGTTCGACCTGCACGCTGGCATCCTGGAACGCGCCGAGCAGGTTCTGCAGCTTCTTCAGCCATTTCAGGGAGACGGCCAGCCGCTCCGCCGGGTAGAGCCCGGCGAACACTTCCATCTGGTAGCGGAGTTTCTTGGCCGTCTTGCGCAGCTCGTGCAGGGCCTCGGCGGGGCTGTCGGGGGCAATGGCCCGGCCCTCGCGCAGCAGGCGGCGGTAAAGCTTCCAGATGCGCCGGCTGGCCAGCGGCTCGATCGGCTGCCGGGCGGCGGCGGCGACCGGCCGGCGCGGCGGCGGGCGATCCAGGAAGCGGCCCCAGGCGGCCAGGAAGCGTCGGTGCGCGGCCGAGCGCAGGCGGACAGCGAGCCGCTGATGCGCCTTGCACGCCTGTGCCGCCACCGCGTCGCGCAAGGGTCCGAACTGTCCACGCAGTTCGGGCGGCAGCGCTGCGTCGAACGGCTCCAGCGCCAGCAGCATGACATCGAGATCCCGCGATTCGCCGGTGGCCTGGGCCAGGGCGGCAAATCCGCGCCGGAAGCGTTCGACCTGATGCGCCGGCAAGGCGCGGCAGCCGAGCTGGCCGAGCACGGCGCGGGTACGCCGCACGGCAACCCGGAAGTCATGCAGGAACTCGGTATCGGTCTCCGCCAGCACGCCTTCGCTATTGGCCAGCATGACCTCGAGCAGTCCCCGCAGCGCCTGCCGGGCCGCCTGGTCGGACCGCTGGGCGGGGTCGTCCAGCACCCGCATGGGCGGCACGGTGGCCGGCCAGCCCGCGCCGAGCTGACTGACGGCGTCAAGATACAGACCCGGCGCCGGCGTCAGGATCGCCGCCTGTTGCAGGCGCTGGAGCAGCGCGCGGGCCTCGCGCCGCGCGCCCTTGAGCGGGACGATGCGGAGGCGCAGCGGCAGAACCGCCTCGGCGGTGCCGCAGTGCGCGCGCCAGCGCTCCTCGAACAGCAGCACCCGTGCCGCGCCGGTCCCGGCATCGGTCAGCCGCCACTCGGCGCGGGTGCCGGTGAGGGCCAGCTGCGGCAGCAAGGCGCGCAGGCCGATCCGGCGCACCAGCCGGTCGGCGCCCGGCAGCGGGGCCAGGTCGGCGGCCAGCAGATGCTCCGCCGCCCGCACCGCCGCCCGCTGCCAGACCCCCCGCTCATCGGGACAGACCAGGCGGGAACCGGCCCGGCGTCGCTCCAGCCCCAGCCAGAGACCGGCCGCCAGCAGCGCACGGTCGAAGGTGTCCAGCACGACCAGATGCGGGGTGGTCTCGCGGACCGGGCGCAGGCGCTCCGGCTCGGCCAGCAGCGTCCGCCAGCTGCCGGCCGCCAGGCTGGCCGGCAGCTCATACTCACGCGCGTCGGAATCGGACATGGGGCCACCATCGGCAGGCAGGACAAGCCGGGATTCTGCCACAGCCACGGTGGGCCGTCCCTGGCGCTCAACCCCTTCCGCCGTACCGACTTTGGTACTATCAGCCAGGTCATATCCGAGCGGCAGGTGCCGCCCCGTCAGCTGCCGCATGAAGCATTCGAACTATCACGCCGACATTTCCTCCCAGCCCGAAGCCGACCTGCTGGCCCGCCTCACGGCCGGCTATGCGGACGAGGACCGGCAGCGCATTGCCGACGCCCTGAGCCTGGCGCTCGACGCCCGCGACGAGGACGCGCTGACCCGGCCGCGCGGCATCGATGTCGCCCATATCGTGCATCAGCTGCGGGTCGACGCGACCACGGTGATCGTGGCGCTGCTCAGTGACCCCTACATCCGCGACAGCATCGACGCCGGCCTGATCGAGCGCCGCTTCGGCGCCAAGACCGCGGCGCTGGTGCAGAAGGTCAACTGGCTCAACACCTTCGACGAGTACCACAAGGTGGAAAGCAAGCAGCCGGATCAGGCCGAGCTGCTGCGCAGCATGCTGCTGGCGGTGGTCAACGACGTCCGCGCCGTGCTGGTGAAGCTGGCCTACCGCCTGCAGCGCCTGCGGCTGCTGAAGGACAATCCGGATCCGGAACTGCGCCGCAACATCGCCCTGGAAACGCTGGACCTGTTCACGCCGCTGGCCAACCGGCTCGGCGTGGGCCAGCTCAAGTGGGAAATGGAGGACCTCTCGTTCCGCTATCTGGAACCGGAGGAATACAAGCGGCTGGCCAAGTCGCTGGCGGCCAACCGCGCCGCCCGCGAAAGTTTCGTCCAGCACTTCATGAACGAGCTGCGGGAAAAGCTGGAAGCCGCCGGCATCCCCGGCCGGGTCTACGGGCGGCCGAAGCACATCTACAGCATCCACAAGAAGATCGAGCGCAAGGAAATCCCGCTGGAGGAGCTGTATGACCTGCATGCGGTACGGGTGATCGTCAAGGACGTATCCACCTGCTACACGGTGCTGGGCCTGGTCCACAGCGCCTGGCTGCACATTCCCAAGGAATTCGACGACTACATCGCCAACCCCAAGGCCAACGGCTACCAGTCGCTGCACACGGTGGTGGTGGGGCCGGAGGGCCGGCCGGTGGAAATCCAGATCCGCACCGAGGACATGCACAGCTTCGCCGAGTACGGCGTCGCCGCCCACTGGCGCTACAAGGAAGGCAGCAAGCAGGACCAGGCGCTGGACCGCAACGTCAACACCCTGCGGCAGCTGCTGGAAAGCCGCGACGACGAACAGGGCATCCTCGACTCGTTCCGCTCGGAAGTGTTCGAGGACCAGATCTTCGTGCTGACGCCCAAGGGCCAGGTCATCCGCCTGCGCAAGGGCGCCACCCCGGTGGATTTCGCCTACGGCATCCACACCGAGGTCGGCCACCGCTGCCGGGGTGCCAAGGTCAATGGCCGCATGGTGCCGCTGACCTATGTGCTGAAATCGGGCGAGAAGGTCGAGATCCTCACCGCCAAGCACGGCGGCCCCAGCCTCGGCTGGATCGACCCGCACCTGGGCTACATCAGGACGGCCCACGCCCGCAACAAGATCCGCGCCTGGTTCCGCCAGCAGGATCACGAGCGGCACATGAAGGCCGGCAAGCAGATCTTCGACCACGAGCGGCAGCGGCTGGGCATCCGCGAAGCCGACCTGGAACAGCTGGCCCGGCATTTCCACCTGCCGCGCGGCGACGACCTGCTGCTGGCGCTGGGCCGGGCCGATGTCACCGCCATGCAGCTGGCGGCGGCGCTGAAGCCGCAGGACCTGATGCCCCGGCCGGCCAGACCGCCACGGCCGCGACAGGCGCCGGCGCGCGACGAGATCACCATCCAGGGCGTGCGCAACCTGGTCACGCACATGGCCCGCTGCTGCAACCCGCATCCCGGCGATCCCATCATCGGCTTCGTCACCGTGGCGCGCGGCATCGCCATCCACCGTCAGGACTGCGTCAACATCCTGCAACTGCCGCTGGAGAAGCATGGCCGGCTGATGGATGTCGCCTGGGGTTCGGAGCCCGAGGGTTTCCCGGTCGATGTCGAGGTGCGGGCGCTGGACCGCAAGGGTCTGCTCAAGGACATCGCCCACATCCTGAGCGGCGAGCACATCAACATCGTCCACACCCACAGCCTGACCGACCCGCAGGACAACAGCGTGATCATGGAAATCACCTGCGAGGTGACCGACCTCGGCCAGCTCAGCCTGGCGCTGGGCCAGATTGCCAAGGTGCACAACGTGCAGGCGGCGCGCATCGTCACGGCCGCCTGAGCGGGCGGTTCAGCCCGGCGCCGCCCCGGCGACCGGCAGCCAGTCGGTATAGACGAAGCCGTCGCGCCGCAGCGTTTCCCCCCGCCGCATCGCGATCGGCCAGCGAAACATCGGCCCGTCGTAGGCGATGCTGTGAAACTCGCCGTTCTCCCCGCACGGATCGACCGTGGCCGGCAGTTCGTCGAGCAGCGTGGCGTCGTATTCGCGGCCGGCCAGCCGCTCCGGCAGGCGACCGGGGTCCAGGCAGGTCAGCCGGGCCTTCAGTCCACCGGCCAGCATGGTGCGCGCCAGACTGGCCGTGGACCGGCCCCAGAGCGGAAACAGGGCGCGGATGCCGGTGCCGCGCAGGCGCGCCTCGCGGTAGCGCCGCACGTCCTCCAGCAGCAGATCGCCGAAGGCGAAGCCTTCGACCCCCGCCCCCGCGGCGGTCTCCACCAGGGCGGCCATGATGTCGGCATAGCCGGCATCGCTGCAGGGCGAGGGAATCCCGACGATCCGCAGCGGCAGTCCGGCGCTTTCCGCCTGCTGCCGCAACAGCGACACCCTGACGCCGTGCAGGCTGACCCGATCATGCTCCCGGTTCACGGTACAGAACAAACCGTCGACCTGGTAGCGTGGGTCCTGCCGCAGGACGTGCAATGCCCAGGCACTGTCCTTGCCGCTGCTCCAGGCCAGCCAGAGGCGCTGGCCCATCGGCGCGCTCATCCGGCACCGGCGTCCATGCCGTGATCCGGCGGCGCCAGGCCCAGCTGGCGGGCCTGGGCGGCGGCATCCCGCGCGCCCCAGCGCCGGCGGATCCGGCCGTCCTCGATCTCGAACCACTCCATGGCCACCAGTTCGTAGGACCGGCCGGTGGGCGCCTGACCGAAGGCCGGGGCGCGGAAGGTCCCGGTCTCCGTGTACAGCGCGGCGACCAGATTGCCCTCGGCAATCAGGCCGCGGAGGCGCAGGCGCATGCCGTAACCCTCGATCAGCTGGCGCCAGACCGGCTCTACCCACTGGATGCGGCCCCGCCCCAGGACACCCTGGATTTCCGCGTCCTCGTGCAGCAGTTCCTTGAGCGCGGCCAGGTCGCCCCGGTTGAAGGCGTCGACATAGCGGCGGACCACCGCCTTGGCGCCATCCTCGACCGACAGGCCAGCGCCACCGGCGCGGGATGCGTCACTGCCAGACGGGTGCTCGCCCCCCTGCCCGCCCGGTGCCGGCACAGGCCCGCAGCTCATGCCGGCGCTCCCGGCGCCATGTCCAGGGCTCTGGCAACGCCCTCGCCGTAGGCCGGATCGGCCTTCCCGCAGTGGCGGACATGACGCCGCCGGACGGTCTCGTCGACCTCGCGGTGGTTCCAGTGGTCGGCGGCACCTTCGAGAGCCAGCGGCGGCTCGCGCACCTCAGGCTGCTCCCGCCACACGTCATGGCTGTTGGGCTCGTAGCCCGGGGTGCCACCATGGTTGCCGTCCACGCGCATGGCGCCGTCGCGGTGATAGTGGTGCACCGGGCAACGCGGGGCGTTGACGGGAATCTGATGGTGATTGACCCCCAGGCGGTAGCGCTGCGCGTCACCATAGCTGAACAGCCGCCCCTGCAACATGCGGTCGGGCGAGAAGCCGATGCCGGGCACGATGTTGGCCGGGTTGAAGGCCGCCTGCTCGACCTCGGCATGGTAGTTCGCGGGGTTGCGGTCGAGCGTCAGCACGCCGACATCGATCAAGGGGTAGTCGCCGTGCGGCCAGACCTTGGTCAGGTCGAAGGGGTTGTAAGGCAGCGCCGCGGCCTCCCGCTCCGGCATGACCTGCACCTTGAGCGCCCACTGCGGGTACTCGCCGCGCTCGATGGCCTCGTAGAGATCGCGCTGGTGCGACTCGCGGTCGCGGCCGATCAGTGCCGCGGCCTCGGCATCGGTCAGGTGCCGGATGCCCTGGCGACTCTTGAGGTGGAACTTCACCCAGTGGCGCTCGTTCCGCGCGTTGATGAAGCTGAAAGTATGGCCGCCGAAACCGTGCATGTGGCGATAGCTGGCAGGGATGCCACGATCCGACATGACGATGGTGATCTGGTGCAGCGCCTCCGGCAGCAGGGTCCAGAAATCCCAGTTGCTCTGTGCGCGGCGCAGATGGGTGCGCGGGTCGCGCTTGACCGCGTGGTTGAGGTCGGGGAACTTGAGCGGATCGCGCAGGAAGAACACCGGCGTGTTGTTGCCCACCAGATCCCAGTTGCCCTCCTCGGTATAGAACTTGATCGCGAAACCGCGGATGTCGCGCTCGGCATCCGCCGCGCCGCGCTCGCCGGCGACGGTCGAGAAACGGACGAAAACCTCCGTCTGCCTGCCGATCGCGGCAAACAGCTTCGCCCTGGAGTAGCGGCTGATGTCGTGGGTCACGGTGAAGCGGCCATGGGCGCCGGAGCCCTTGGCATGCATGCGCCGCTCGGGGATCACCTCGCGGTCGAAATGCGCCAGCTTCTCCAGGAACCAGACATCCTGCAACAGCATCGGTCCGCGCGGCCCCGCCGTCAGGACATTCTGGTTGTCCGCCACGGGGCAGCCGCTGGCCGTGGTCAGCTTGTTCTTGTTGTTGTTATCGCTCATCGGACATGCTCCTCAGGGTTGGCAGACAGGGGGGTGGCGATGGCGACGGCTTGAGCGGTGCCGGCCGTCAGCGCAAAGGCAGATACACGTCGGTGATCATCATCGCCTCGGTGACGCCGGGGCCGACGTTGACGTAGTGAAAGAAGACCGGAAAGTCGCGCAGTTACTCGCCGCTGGCCGGCAACCATAGGCGATGGAGAAAGTCCGCCGCCACCACATGGTCGCGGGAACCGACGTGTCGGGCGACGGCGCAGCGGCCGCCACGCAGAAATCCGCCCGGTGGTGCTCCGGCGCCACGGCGCGGGGATCGGTGTGATGGATGCCGCAGGTACGATACTGCCCGGGCGGCGGACAATCCGCCAGCGGTCCGCCCGGCCGGGTCACGCCCGGCAGCCCTTGGGCGCCCGCTGGACCGGACGCTGGGCGGCGGGGTCGGCGGCCGGGTCGGCAAACAGGCGGACCCCCTGGTAAACCCACCAGGCGCGCAGCGACCACATGCCATCCTCCAGGCAGATGCGCCGCAGGATGCGGTCGGCCAGCTCGCGCGTCCGCGCCTTGTCCAGATGGCCTTCCCGCATCAGCTGATAGAGCGCGTCATGCACCAGCGAGGCGCGCATGAAGCTGAGGGTGTCGATCGTCGGCCCCGAGGGGCCATCCCAGGCATAGCCCTTGGCAAGGCTGAGCCGGCCGTCGCCGTCGAGCTTCACATAGTCCGTGTCGATCGGCACCACGGGCCGGATCTCGAGGGTAACGGCATAGGGTTCCTTCAGCTGGTACTTGTAACCGCTGTTGTAAGCGATGCACGGCATGCGCACCTCCCCCGGTCGGTGACAGAAAAGAACGCGCCCGGCACGGCGCGTGGCGCGAGTTTGAAACCTGACCCGGATTCCGTCAACGACGTCGCCCCGGATGGGGCGGACTGCCGGCCCATCCCCCGTCACCTCGGGTGGCCGCCGTCTTTATGCGATTTTTATGCGCCGCTGAATAGACTGGAACCACCCCTATATGGCGACCCCGGTATTCAGCATGCTACATGCCCTCATCAAGCGAGTCGTTGGCAGCCGCAACGACCGCATCGTCAACAAGAAACGCAGGATCGTCAAGCGCATCAATGCCCTGGAGGCGGAGTACCGGGGGCTGTCCGACGCCGAGCTGCAGGACAGGACCCAGGTGTTCCGGTCGCGCCTCGCCGAGGGCGAGACGCTGGAGCAGATCCTGCCGGAAGCCTTTGCGACGGTGCGGGAAGCTTCGCGCCGGGTGCTCAACATGCGCCACTTCGACGTGCAGCTGATCGGCGGCATGGTGCTCAACGACGGCAAGATCGCCGAGATGAAGACCGGCGAGGGCAAGACCCTGGTCGCCACCCTGGCCGCCTACCTCAACGCCCTGCCGGGCAAGGGTGTCCACGTGGTCACCGTGAACGACTACCTGGCCCGCCGCGACTCCGAATGGATGGGCCGGATCTACCGCTTTCTCGGCCTCACGGTCGGCTGCATCGTCAGCAACCTCGGCACCGAGGAACGCCGCGCGGCCTACGCCGCCGACATCACCTACGGCACCAACAACGAGTTCGGTTTCGACTACCTGCGGGACAACATGGCCTTCAGCCTGGACCAGCGGGTCCAGCGCGACAAGTTCTTCGCCATCGTCGACGAGGTCGACTCCATCCTCATCGACGAAGCGCGGACGCCGCTGATCATCTCCGGCCCGACCGAGGACCGCAGCGACCTGTACCAGAAGATCCAGGTGCTGATGCCGCGGCTGACCCGGCAGGCGATCGAAGACGGCCCTGGCGACTATTCGGTCGACGAGAAATCGCGCCAGGTGTTTCTGAGCGAAGCCGGGCACGAGCACATCGAGCGGCTGCTGGTCGAGAGCAGCCTGATCCAGCCCCACGAAAGCCTGTACGACGCCGTCAACATCCGCCTGCTGCACTACCTCAACGCCTCGCTGAAGGCCCATGCCCTGTTCCAGCGCGATGTCGACTACATCGTGCGCGACGGCCAGGTCATCATCGTCGACGAATTCACCGGCCGCGCCATGCCCGGCCGCCGCTGGTCGGAGGGGCTGCACCAGGCCGTCGAGGCCAAGGAAGGCGTGGCGGTGCAGAACGAGAACCAGACCCTCGCCTCGATCACCTTCCAGAACTACTTCCGCCTCTACGCCAAGCTGTCCGGCATGACCGGCACGGCCGACACCGAAGCCACCGAGTTCCACCAGATCTACGGCCTGGAAGTCGTCTGCATTCCGCCTAACCGGGCGATGGCGCGCCGGGATCTCGGCGACCTGGTCTACCTGACCGTGCGCGAGAAATACCAGGCCATCGTCGAAGACGTGAAGGACTGCCACCAGCGCGGCCAGCCGGTGCTGGTCGGCACCACCTCGATCGAGAACTCCGAACGCATCTCCCAGCAGCTCACGCAGCAGGGTATCCCGCACCAGGTGCTCAACGCCAAGCATCACGAGCAGGAAGCCCACATCGTCGCCCAGGCCGGCAAGCCCGGCGCCGTCACCATCGCCACCAACATGGCCGGTCGCGGCACCGACATCGTTCTCGGCGGCAGCCTGGAAGAGGATACCGCCGGCTTCGACCCCGGGGACCAGGCGGCCCTGGCCGCCGCCAAGGCCGCCTGGGAAGCCCGGCACCAGCAGGTCACCGCCGCCGGCGGCCTGCACGTCATCGGTTCCGAGCGGCATGAATCGCGGCGTGTCGACAACCAGCTGCGCGGCCGCTCCGGCCGCCAGGGCGACCCCGGCTCCTCGCGCTTCTACCTGTCGCTGGAAGACCCGCTGATGCGCATTTTCGCCTCCGACCGGGTTGCCGCGCTCATGCAGCGACTGGGCATGAAGGACGGCGAATCCATCGAGCATCCCTGGGTCACGCGGGCCATCGAGAATGCCCAGCGCAAGGTCGAATCGCGCAACTTCGACATCCGCAAGCAACTGCTGGAATACGACAACGTCGCCAACGACCAGCGCCGCGTCATCTACCACATGCGCGACCAGCTGATGCAGAGCGACGACATCTCGGCCACCATCGACGCCGCCCGTGGCGACAGCGTGGCCCAGCTGTTCACCCAGTTCATCCCGCCGCAGACGCTGGAGGAACAGTGGGACGTCAAGGGCCTGGAAGAGGCGCTGGAGCGCGACATCGGCGTCCGCCTGCCGGTCCAGCAATGGCTGGACGACGACGCCCGGCTCGACGAGGACCGCCTGCGCGAGCGCCTGGTCGAGCATCTGGGACGGCTCTACCGCGACAAGGCCGACGCCATCGGCCCCAAGGTCATGCGGCACTTCGAGAAGACCGTGATGCTGCAGGTGCTGGACGACTCCTGGAAGGAGCACCTGGCGGCCATGGATCACCTGCGCCAGGGCATCCACCTGCGCGGCTACGCCCAGAAGGACCCCAAGCAGGAATACAAGAAGGAAGCCTTCGAGATGTTCACCTCCATGCTCGACGGCATCAAGCATGAAGTCATCGGCATCGTCTCCAAGGTACAGGTGCGCTCCGACGAGGACGTGAACCAGATGGAGGAGCAGAACCGCGCGCCGCAGCAGTTCGAGTACCAGCATGCCGAGGTCAGCGCCCTCGGCGAGGCGGCGGCGGAGGCGGCCGACGACGCCGACACCGGCGAACCCGCCGCCCCCCCGGCGGCGCGCCCGTTTGTCCGCGACAGCGCCAAGGTCGGCCGCAACGACCCCTGCCCCTGCGGCTCCGGCAGAAAATTCAAAAATTGCCACGGCCGACTCAGCTGACTTGAGGCGACACACCTCAAGCAGCACGGCATCACCCAGCTTTCCGAGGAGAGTCTTATGAAGGGATCAAGCCATAATATCAGCTACAGAATTGACTTCATGAAAATGCGCCTGCTATGGGTTGGCATTTCCGTCGTGCTCAGTGTGGCAGCCATTATCTCGTTGGCCGCCAAAGGTTTGCATTACTCAGTGGACTTCACGGGCGGCACGGTAGTGGAAACCTCGTTTAAGGAGGCGGCTGACATTCATGATATTCGGTTACGGCTGGAGAGAGCGGGCTTTATCAAGCCCGTCGCCCAGACATTCGGCAGCTCGCGTCAGGTTCTGATTCGTTTGGCACCCGCAAAAGATCTCACGAATATAGAGCTCAAGAATAAGATCATGCATGCCATCAACGATGACGCCTCCAACCAGGCCGACATGACCCGCATCGAGTTTGTCGGACCACAAGTCGGTGAGGACCTGGCCGAGGGCGCCGTGCTCGCGATGATCATGGCCACGATAGGCATTCTTATATATGTTGCCTGGCGATTCGAATGGCGATTCTCATTGGGAGCCATCTTGGCAACCTTGCATGACATCATCATGATTGTAGGGTTCTTTTCCTTTTTCGACTGGGAATTCGACCTGACCGTTCTGGCAGCCGTGTTGGCCATCATGGGATACTCACTGAATGACACAATCGTCGTTTTCGACAGGATACGGGAAAACTTCAGGAAGGTCCGTCGCGCAGACACGATCCAGGTCGTGAATCTGTCAATCAACGAAACCCTCAGCAGGACCCTGATGACATCCTTTCTAACCTTGCTGACCGTTCTGGCAATGGCCCTATGGGGAGGACAGGCCCTGCATTATTTCTCGCTTGCCTTGATTATTGGCATCGTCGTTGGAACCTACTCTTCGATATATGTTGCAAGCGCGCTGACTGTCTGGCTTGGTATTAGCCGGGCAGACATGCTGGTATCCGAAAACGACAGCACCACAGACAATAGGCCTTGACCAGACACCACCCCCGAGGTTCCAGAGGTTCAAATGGCTTCCATCAAATGGATATTGGCGTTGCCAATCGGCCTCCTGCCTACCATCAGCCTTGGTGACTTTCCCGATTCGAACGTGCACCTTGACCTCACGCATACTTGGGCTGGATATTTTGCACTGACTACCATCACACTGGCCTACATCTTCGCCATGCTTGAGGATGTGACATACCTACGGAAGTCCAAGCCCATGCTGCTGGGAGCCTCCATGATATGGATAGCCATTCTTGTCACCTATCGCCAGCATGGGGGCACCCACATTGCCGTCAAAGCATTCGAGGAGAACCTGCTTGCCTACATGGAATTGCTGCTGTTCATCATGGTGTCAATGACATACCTGAACGCCATGGAAGACATGAAGGTTTTTGACGCCTTGCGCATCAGGTTGGTGCAGCTTGATCTGAGCTACAGGGCCTTGTTCTGGGTTACCGGGATACTTATATTCCTGATCTCAAGCGTCATAAATGGCTTGACCGCAGGACTCTTGATGGGTGCAGTCATTGTCGCAGTAGGCAGGGATAATCCAACATTCGTTTCTCTGGCCTGCATCAATGTCGTGGTCGCCTGCAATGCTGGTGGCTCCTTCAGCCCCCTGGGCGGCATCTCAACGCTGTTTGTATGGCAAGGCAACGTCTTGAAGTTCACACAATTCCTGACCCTGTTCTTGCCCTGCCTGATCAACTTTCTTATCCCTGCCGCCCTTATGAGCATGGCTGTCCCTCCAGGCAAGCCCGATATATCTATTGAGCATATCGAGCTACCCCGAGGCACAAAACGGATCATCTCGCTATTTGGCCTGACGATCGCACTGACCGTCATCTTCAATATGGCTCCCGAACTACCGCCGGTTGCCGGCATGATGGCCGGATTTTCGCTATTGCAGTTTTTCGAGTTCTACCTGATGAAGACCGCCCACCAGGAACTGGGGGATATGCCGAATATCACGACAGAATTCCTGGAAGAGGAGCAACGCAAGCGCAGTTATGCCATCTTCGAAAAGGCAGGTCGCCTGGAGTGGGATACATTGCTGTTTTTTTACGGTGCCATGATGGGCATTGGGGGACTCGGCTTCATTGGCTATCTTGATATGGCTTCAAGCTGGCTCTATGGGCAGCATAGCGCCACTTTGGCCAATATCCTGATTGGCCTCTCATCCGCCTTCGTTGACAATGGAACACTGATGTTCGCGGTGTTATCGATGCGCCCGGATTTGTCGCAAGGACAATGGCTGCTGGTCACCCTTAACCTGGGTGTCGGTGGCAGTCTGCTGGCCATTGGCTCAGCTCCCGGCATAGGGCTCTTGGGCCTGAGCAAAGGCAAGTACACTTTCGCCAGCCACATGAAGTGGTGCCCGGCCATACTCCTCGGCTACCTTGCCGCCATAGGCACGCATCTCCTGGTGAACGCCAGATACTTCTGATGGGGACCTTGCAAAGCTGGATGGGCAGGGTTGCCCCATACGCCTGGGGATTGGCGTCCCCCCTTATCTGTACGCTGGTCAGCTGGCCCTTTGGAAGCCTCTTGGGATCGGCCAGCATTCTTCTGATCTACTTGCTAGGCGTTTTTCTGGTGGCCAGCCGCTTTGGACGTGGCCCTTCGATTGTCGCATCTTTGCTAAGTGCGCCTGCTTTCGCCTTCTTCTATGCCCCACCCATTTTTTCACTCGTGATGACCGACCTGAAGAACATCACGGGACTTGGCATCATGTTGATCGTGGCAAACGTGACGAGCAACTTGGTCGAGAAACTGAGGATCCAGGCAGAAGCGTCTGCCAAACGCGAACATTGGTCTTCCGCGCTCTATCGCTTCAGCGTGGCCCTCTCTGAGGCAGGCACCCGGGAAGAGGCAGCCAGGATTGCAATCAAGCACATAGAAGAGGAATTTCATAGCCGTTCCGCGGTATTCCTGACGGAAGTTACCGGAGACCCCATTAAACAAGTGATTCACGCAGACAACCCTACCGATGACTTCCTGGATTCCACCCTAGCGGAAAGCCTGGTTGATCTTCCCCCTCATTCATGCGCACACGTCACCAGCAGCGTGGATGCCCGTCGAATCGTCCTGAACGCTCCGTCTGGAGTCGTTGGCGTCCTGATCATGGCTCCCGAATTCATCATGCCCTTGGCGAAGTCCGAAGAGCTCAATTTCTTCGAAGTCTTTACCAATCTGATTAGCCAGACCCTGGAGCGCATCAGGTTATCCGAGCAGGCAAAGACAGCATCGCTGCAGGCGGAATCGGAGATTTTGCGGAACTCTCTGCTCAGCGCCATATCCCATGACTTGCGGACCCCACTGACACGGATTGTTGGTTCAGCCAGCGCCTTGGCGGAGCAGGATGCTCAGCTAACACCTGAGGCACGGAAGGAATTCACATCCGCGATCCAGGATGAGGCCCAGCATATGGCAGACCTCATGACCAAGATTCTGAACATGGCGCGCCTGACGACAGGAAGGCTGGCCCTGCACAAGGAGTGGAATACCCTCGAAGAAATTATCGGCAGCACACTGACGCGCCTGGAGATTCCGTTACAGGACAGAAATATATCGATTGAGATACCCAGAGATATTCCCATGTTGCTTGTTGACGCCGTACTGATACAGCAGGTGCTCATAAATCTGCTCGAAAATGCGATTAAATATACACCGGAAGCTGTCGGAATCACGATTTCAGCAGAGCGAATTGGAGCTAAGATCAAACTCCACATCATCGACTCCGGCGCAGGCATCCCTCTTGAACAGCAGGCCAGGTTGTTTGAAAAGTTCCACCGTCTCGCGCCTGAAAGCGCACTCAGCGGAGTCGGCCTGGGGCTCGCGTTATGCCGCTCCATCATGGAGGCGCACGGGGGTTCCATTTATCTCAGCAACCCCACGCAAGGGGGGAGCGACTTCGTTCTGGAGCTGCCACTGCCGGAACCACCTTCGATTCAGGACATCAACGAAAGAGCCATGACCTAGCATGGCTGAGTGCAGCAAGCTGATTCTGCTGATCGAAGATGACAGCCAAACCCGACGGATTCTAAAAAGCTGCTTGGTCAACCATGGCTGGCAAGTTGCCGAGTCGGCCGATGGAGCGACAGGGCTTGCAGACGTTGACAGACTCCACCCCGATCTTGTAATACTGGATCTTGGACTGCCAGACATGGACGGTGTATCGCTCATCAAAAGACTACGCCCAACCATCGATATACCGATATTGGTTTTGTCGGCCCGTATCCAGGAGCAACAGAAGGTCGAGGCCTTGAATGCCGGTGCCGATGATTACCTAACCAAACCGTTTGGGGTCAGCGAACTAAAAGCCCGCCTTCAGGCATTGCTGCGTCGCATGAACGAGATAAGGCAAACACGCAGAACATTGAGACTTGGGAACCTTTTTGTAGATTTGACGCTACGCAGGGTGGTCAAGGATGGGCAGGAAATCCATCTGACACCCATCGAGTATCGCCTCTTTGAACTACTGCTGAAAAATGCAGGTGCAGTCTTGACACACCGTCAAATTCTCCATGAGGTCTGGGGACCCGAGCATGTCGACGACCTGCATTATCTGCGCATCTACATGGGCCAGCTGCGGCATAAACTTGAATCCGACCCAACCAGACCCAAGCACCTCATAACCGATGTCGGGATAGGATACCGATGGATAGACTGAGGGGGGACAACACTCGGCTAGGAAAACCAGGCCCATCCGGCCAACGTAGTGCCAACTGAAATTGGCATCGGCTCTCTCCGCCCTCTCTGAATCACTCCATGGCTCATGATAAAAAATCTGGCAGCATGATTGTTGCTGCCATAGGTGTCGTGTTTGGCGATATCGGGACAAGCCCGCTCTATACCTTCAAAGAGTGCTTCTCCGGTGAGCATGCCGTACCAGCCAGCCCGAGCAATGTTCTGGGTATCCTGTCCTTGATTTTCTGGTCCATTCTGATCGTTATTTCACTCAAGTACGTTGTCTTCATCATGAAGGCGGACAACAAAGGTGAGGGAGGGATCATGGCCATGACCTCGCTCATGATGCAAAAGGCCAGACTCAACCCAAAAATCAGGTACTTACTTGTCCTGCTGGGACTGGTCGGCGCCTCACTTTTTTATGGGGATGGGATCATAACCCCGGCCATCTCCGTACTCAGCGCCGTGGAGGGGCTTGAAGTCCTCAAGCCAGGCCTGCATGACTACATCATCCCCATCGCCGTGGTAGTATTGATAGTGCTCTTTCGCGCCCAAAGCCACGGCACGGAAAAAGTGGGGGGACTTTTTGGCCCCATCATGGTTCTATGGTTTATCTGTATCGCGATGCTTGGCCTGAAAAGCCTGCTATCAACACCTATCGTATTGCAGGCAACAAACCCGCTGCATGGCATCAGGTTTTTCCTCGATAATGGCTGGCGTGCGGCCCTGACGCTGGGCGCCGTCGTTCTCTCCGTCACGGGAGGCGAGGCACTTTACGCCGATATGGGGCATTTTGGCCGCACCCCGATCCGGAAGGCCTGGTTTCTCCTGGCATTACCCGCACTCCTCTTGAATTATTTTGGACAAGCAGCCTTGCTGATACGGGATGGCACAGCCATTCACAATCCATTTTATCTGACAGTACCTACGCCATGGCTATCCTTCATGATCGTGCTGGCGACACTCGCCACGGTAATCGCATCACAAGCCGTCATATCCGGTGCTTTTTCTCTTACTGCACAGGCGATTCAACTGGGCTTCTGCCCCCGCCTGGCCATTCGACAGACTTCAGAAGGTGAAAAGGGACAAGTTTACCTGCCCGTCATCAACGGAGCCTTGATGCTCGGTGTTGTCGGATTGATCCTTACCATGCAGTCCTCCTCGAACCTGGCTGCGGCTTATGGCATAGCCGTAACGGGTACCATGTCCATCGATACGATACTCGCCTTTGTTGTGGCCACCAGCATCTGGCGATGGAACCCGATATTAAGCGCACTCGTCGCGCTCGGCTTTCTTGCCATAGACCTGGCCTTCTTCACCGCAAATGTACCCAAGATACCTGACGGCGGCTGGTTTCCTTTGATCATTGGCAGCTTGGTGTTTGTCGTCATGAGCACATGGAAATCGGGGCGAGCCATCTTGCAGGAAAAGCTGCAAGAGATGGCCATGCCCATGGAAAGCCTGCATCAATTGCTCCAGGATAACCCACCGGTCCGAGTCAAGGGCACGGCCGTCTTCCTGACCACCAATCATGCAGGAATACCCCTTTCCCTGCAGTCCAACCTCCGCCACAACCATGCGATGCACGAGAATGTGATCATTCTCAGCGTCTTGACCGAGCCGATCCCCAGAGTGCCCCCCGAGAAGCGGAGGGTGGTGGTCAACCTGGCTGAATCGATATTTCGAATCACCCTCCACTATGGCTTTGCCGAATCGCCCAATATTCCCAAAGCGCTCAGATCAAGCAGTCGCGCCATTGATGTCGACCCGGCCGACACCTTTTACTTCCTCAGTCGAGAAAGCTTGATTTGTCAATCCAGCAAGATGGCGGCCTGGCGCATGAAGCTTTTCACGATCATGGCCCGCAACGCAGGCTCCGCTGCCCGCTATTTTGGCATCCCGTCAGAGAAGGTCGTCGAGCTTGGCATGCAAGTCATCATTTGAGCGCGCCTGTGTTGGTGTCCTAGGCCTGGACGCAAACCATGGGGGTCGCGCGCGCACCCTATCTTTTACCTTTTCAGGTTTGAACCGACATCTTCCGCTTGCTTGCCGATGCTCCGTCCATAGATAAAGGGGACACTTTCCAGGCATTCCTTGCCGGATATGGCCCGGGGAGCCGCCAGCGCCGCTCCCCGGCCTGGATCGGGCATCCGTCTAGTACACGGTGGCGGTAGCGCATTCCCGCGCGCTCGCCTGCGCATCCGCCGCCATCCGCTGGCGCATCCCTTCGGCAGCGGCAACCATGCGGGCCAGGCCCTCCCTTACCTCCGGCCAGTCGCGGGTCTTGAGGCCGCAATCCGGGTTGACCCACAGCCGTTCGGCGGGAATCGCCGCGCTGGCCTTTTCCAGCAATGCCCGCATCGCCTCGACGGTCGGCACCCGGGGCGAATGGATGTCGTAGACGCCGGGACCGATGTCGTTCGGGTAACGGAAACCCTGGAAGGTTTCCAGCAGCTCCATGCCGGAGCGGGCGGTCTCGATGGTGATGACGTCCGCGTCCAGATCGGCGATGGCCTGCAGGATGTCGCCGAATTCCGCGTAGCACATGTGGGTATGGATCTGGGTATCGTCGCCGACGCCGCTGGCGGCCAGCCGGAACGCGCGCACCGCCCAGTCGAGGTACGCGGGCCAGTCCTGCCGCCGCAGTGGCAGACCCTCGCGGAAGGCTGGCTCGTCGATCTGGATGATGGCGATGCCGGCCCGCTCGAGATCGTCCACCTCGTCGCGGATGGCCAGGGCGATCTGCCATGCGGTCTGCGACCGGGGCTGGTCGTCGCGGACAAAGGACCATTGCAGCAGGGTCACCGGGCCGGTCAGCATGGCCTTGACCGGCTTGCGGGTCTGCCGCTGGGCGTAGCCGATCCACTCCACGGTCATGGGCCGGGGCCGGGTCACCTCGCCGTAGAGGATGGGTGGCTTGACGCAGCGGGACCCATAGCTCTGCACCCAGCCCTGACGGGTGAAGGCGAAGCCGTTCAGCTGCTCGCCGAAGTATTCCACCATGTCGTTGCGCTCGGCCTCGCCGTGCACCAGCACATCCAGCCC
Organism: Methyloparacoccus sp. NF-16; assembly: GCF_056880625.1. Classification (NCBI taxonomy): domain Bacteria; kingdom Pseudomonadati; phylum Pseudomonadota; class Gammaproteobacteria; order Methylococcales; family Methylococcaceae; genus Methyloparacoccus; species Methyloparacoccus sp. NF-16. The sequence continues at coordinate 2,720,230 of NZ_CP174130.1, forward strand.
CAGCGCCTCCTGCTCGCGCACGGCCTCGCGGATGGCCTGGCGCATGGCCTCGCGATAGGCGACCTCGTTCAGCTCGCCCCGGCGATGCTCGGCACGGGTCTTGCGGATGACCGAGGTCTGCGGAAACGAGCCGATGGTGGTGGTGGGAAAGCCCGGCAGCCGCAGCCGCGCCCGTTGCAGGGCGATACGCTCCGGAAATGACGCGTGGCGCTGGAAATCGGCCGGCCCCAGGGCCTGCAGGCGGGCGCGGAGCCGCGGGTCGTGCAGGCGGGGCGAGGCGGCGCGCTGCCATACGGCCCGGTCCGCTGCCGCCAGTTCGCCGGCAATGGCCCGGGCGCCGAGGCGCAGGCCCTTGTCCAGCGTCGCCAGTTCCTCCAGCTTCTGCACGGCGAAGGCAAGCCAACCCCTGAGTTCCGGGTCCAGTTCGGTTTCCTGATCCAGATCGACCGGGACATGCAGCAGCGAACAGCTCGGCGCGAGCCACAGCCGCTCGCCGAGGACCGCCCGCGCCTGCTCGGCCCGCGCCAGCAGGCGGCGAATGTCCGCGCGCCAGACATTGCGCCCGTCGATCAGGCCCAGCGAGAGCACCTTGTCCGCCGGGTAGCCGTCCAGGAACGCGTCCACCTGCTCGGGGGCCCGGGCCGCATCGAGGTGCAGCCCCGCCACCGGCAACCTGTCGAGCCAGTCCCGGTGCCGGGCCACCGAGCCGAAGTAGGTGGCCAGCAGGATCCGCGGCCCGTCGGCCAGGCTTTCGTAGGCGGTCCGGCAGGCGGCCAGCCAGGCTGGCGGCAGGTCCAGCACCAGCGCGGGCTCGTCCATCTGTACCCATTGCACACCCCGGGCCTTGAGACGCGCGAGGATGTCGGCGTAGACCGGCAGCAGGCGGGGCAGCAGTTCCAGCCGGTCGAAGCCGGCCTCACGCGACTTGCCCAGGTAGAGATAGGTCAGGGGCCCGATGAGCACCGGCTTGGGGTTGAGCCGGAGTGCGAGGGCTTCGTCGACCGCCTCGAACAGCCATCCGGTGCCTGGCCGGAGCGGCATCCGCCGATGAAATTCCGGGACCAGGTAGTGGTAGTTGGTATCGAACCACTTGGTCATCTCCAGCGCCGGCTGGGACGGGTTGCCACGGGCCAGCTGGAAATAGCGCGCCAGATCGAGCGCCTCGTCGCCGAAGCCGAAGCGTTCCGGAATGGCCCCCAGCAGCGCCGTCATGTCGAGCATCTGGTCATAGAAGGTGAAATCGCCGACCGGCACCAGATCCAGGCCGGCTTGCAGCCGCCAGTGCCGTTCGCGCAGCTGGCGACCGCAGGCGGCCAAGGCGCTGCCATCCAGCCGGCCTGACCAGTGGGCCTCCAGCGCCTGCTTCAGTTCACGGCCGACGCCGATGCGGGGAAATCCCAGGGAATGTGTCACGCTCATGGATTCCGACTCCTGTCATGATGGGGAGCGGCATGATCGGTGGCCAGGGTTTATTATTCAAGCTCAATGTTTTCATGACTTTCATCGATTTCATTCATGAACCAATCCCTGCTGGAACTCCGTCACCTGCAAACGTTGACCGCCCTGGTCGAAACCGGAACCCTGTCGCGGGCCGCGACCCGGCTGTTCCTCACCCAGTCGGCCATCTCCCATCAGATCAAGCAGCTGGAAACGCATTACGGCGTCAGCCTGTTCGAGCGCAAGAGCCAGCCCCTGCGCCTGTCGCCCGCTGGCCAGCGCCTGCACACCCTGGCCGAGACAGCGCTGAAGCTGGTCCGGGAAGCCGAGCGGGATGTCGCCCGCATCGCCCAGGGCGAAGCGGGACAGCTGCGTATCGCGGTGGAATGCCACACCTGCTTCGACTGGCTGATGCCGGCGATGGACCGCTTCCGCGAGCACTGGCCGGAAATCGAGCTGGATCTGGTATCGGGCTTCCAGGCCGACCCGCTGGCCCTGCTGCTGGAAAACCGGGCGGAGCTGGTGATCGTGTCGGAACCGCAGCCGCGCCCCGGCCTGGTGTTCCATCCGCTGTTCCGTTTCGAGATCGTCGGCCTGGTCTCCCGGCAGCATCATCTGGCGCCCAGGCCCTGCCTGAAACCTGAGGATTTCGCTGGGGAAACCCTGATCAGCTACCCGGTGCCCGAGGACATGCTGGACATCGTGCGCAAGGTCCTGAAGCCGGTCGGCCTGGAGCCGAAGCGGCGCACCGCCGAACTGACCGTGGCCATCCTGCAGCTGGTCGCCAGCCGGCGCGGCATCGCCGCCCTGCCGCAGTGGTCGGTGCAGAGCTATCTGGAGCGGGACTACGTGCTGGCCAAGCCGATCGGCGCGAAAGGCCTGTGGAGCGAGCTGTACGCGGCCAGCACCGCGACGATGGCGAGCTCGGCCTATCTGCTGGATTTTCTCGATACCGTCCGCGGTACCAGCTTCCGCAACCTCCGCGGGCTGCTGCCACTGGCCGGCGACGCCGGCGCGGTCGGGCAGGTGCCTGATTCGTGCCTCCGGCCGACTTGAAATCGGCCAGGCTCGGCCCCAGACCCGGGTGGCGAAATGTTCCCAACCCTTTCCATCCATATCACCGGGAGGCACGACACACCATGACGGTCGCCGAAAACAAGGTCACCATGGGCTTCGAGGCAGAGGTCAAGCAGCTTCTGCACCTGATGATCCATTCGCTGTACAGCAACAAGGAAATCTTCCTGCGCGAGCTGATTTCCAACGCATCCGACGCGGCGGACAAGCTGCGCTTCAACGCGCTCAGCGACGACGCCCTGTATGAGGGTGATCCGGACCTGAAGATCCGCATCGAATTCGACAAGGATGCCCGCACCATCACGCTGACCGACAACGGCATCGGCATGACCCGCGACGAGGTGCGCGACAACATCGGCACCATCGCCCGCTCCGGCACCCGACAGTTCTTCGAGTCGCTGACCGGCGACCAGGCCAGGGACAGCCAGCTGATCGGCCAGTTCGGCGTCGGCTTCTACTCGTCCTTCATCGTCGCCGACAAGGTGGTGCTGGAAACCCGCAAGGCTGGCACCACCCACGATCATGGGGTGCGCTGGGAATCCGCCGGCGAGGGCGACTACACGCTGGAGAACGTCGACAAGCCGGAGCACGGTACCCGCATCACCCTGCACCTGCGCGAGGGCGAGGACGAATTCCTCGACGGCTGGAAGCTGCGCTCCATCATCCGCAAGTTCTCGGATCACATCTCGCTGCCGATCGAGATGCTCAAGGAGCATTACGGCGAAACCCAGGAGGGCGAGGAACCGCCGGCGCCGGAATGGGAAACCGTCAACAGCGCCTCGGCCCTGTGGGCCAAGAACCGCGACGAGATCACCGACGAACAGTACGAGGAGTTCTACAAGCACGTCTCGCACGACTTCCAGGCCCCGCTGGCCCGGGTGCACAGCCGCGTCGAGGGAACCAACGAATACACGTTGCTGCTGTATCTGCCGTCCAAGGCACCCTTCGACCTCTGGGACCGCGAGTCCAAGCATGGCGTCCGGCTGTATGTGCGCAAGGTGTTCATCACCGAGGAAGCTGACAAGCTGATGCCGCGCTACCTGCGCTTCATCCGCGGCGTCATCGACTCCGACTCGCTGCCGCTGAACGTGTCGCGCGAAATTCTCCAGGAAAACGCCCTGCTGGAAAAAATCCGCTCCGGGGCGGTGAAAAAGGTGCTGGGCCTGCTGGAGGATCTGGCCGCGAACCAGCCGGCGCAATACGCCGCGTTCTGGCAGGAGTTCGGCCAGGCGTTCAAGGAGGGCCCGATCGAGGACTTCAAGAACAAGGACCGCATCGCCAAGCTGCTGCGCTTCTCGTCCACGCATAACGCCACCGACGAACAGAACGTCTCGCTGGACGACTACATCGGCCGCATGAAGGAGGGCCAGGACAAGATCTACTACATCACCGCCGAGAGCTATGCCGCCGCCAAGAGCAGCCCGCATCTGGAAATCTTCCGCAAGAAGGGGCTGGAAGTACTCTTGATGCACGAGCGCGTCGACGACTGGCTGGTCGGCTACCTGACCGAGTACGAAGGCAAGGCACTGCAGTCCATCGCCAAGGGCGACCTGGATCTGGGCACGCTGGAGGACGAGGCCGACAAGCAGCACAAGGAGGAAGCCACCAAGGAACTGCAACCGCTGGTCGACCGTATCAAGACCGTGCTGGGCGACAAGGTCAGCGAAGTCAAGATCAGTGCCCGCCTGACCGATTCGCCAGCCTGCCTGGTCAGCGAAAGCTACGGCATGAGCCGCACCATGGAGCGCATCATGAAGTCGGCCGGTCAGCACATCCCGACCAGCAAGCCGGTGTTCGAGCTCAACCCCGATCATGCCCTGGTGGCGAAGCTGAAGGCCGAGACCGACGACACCCGCTTCGGCGACCTGGCGCACATCCTCTACGACCAGGCCGTGCTCGGCGAAGGCGCGCAACTGGACGACCCGGCGCAATTCGTCCGCCGGCTCAACGGGCTGCTGCAGAACGTGCTGGGCTGAACCGGCCGGCTTGCCGCACCCAAAGCGGGCCTCGTGCCCGCTTTTTCATGCCGGTTTCCCGGCCTGCCCGCCGCTCTCCGCCTCACCGGGGCCGGTGCCATCGAGGGCCTTTTGATGTTCGCACTGATGTATTTAGATCAATCTCATCACAGACATGGTCGAAACTGGTGTGTGAGCTTGGGCTGATGGCTTGAGCGGGTGGCGTACCCTGCTGACCATTCGGTTGTCGAGACTGAAGCGCAGCCTTGAGGTGAGTACGCCATGGCAAGATTACGCAGGACGAGGAGAGAGGGGTAACGGCGTTGGGGGCGTTGCTGAGCCGGCACGGGAAGCGCTGACGGCGGTCGGGCCGGTGTCAGTGCGGGTGCCGAAGGTCCGGGATCGCTCAGGGCGCGGGGTGACGTTCAACTCGGCCCGGGTGCCGCCGTCTGTGCGCCGTTGCGGCCGTATCTCCGCGGCCATGCCGTGGCGGCGGTACCTGAAAGGTGTCCCGATCGGTGACTTGCAGGCGGTGCTGGCGGTGTGGGTCGGTGACCAGGCCAGGGACTTGTCCGCGAATGGGGTAAGTCGCTTGAAGGCCGGTTGGGCGTATCCGGCGTGGGCGCGGCGGGCTCTGTCCGAACAGCGTTACGTGTACGGGTGGGCCCATGCGTCCGGGCTCGATGGTCGGCGGGATCTGCAAGCCCGCGGCCTGAGCGCGGGACCCTAGATTTCTGGGCCATGTTGAAAGAGGTCTACGCCGGGACCCGCTATCAGCGCTGTTGGTTTTACAAGATAGGCAACGTCCCGAGCCGCCTGCCGAAAGCCTGACAGAGCCAGGCCAAGGCAGCGCTCCAAGGGATCGGGACGGCACCCGGGCCGAGGCCGGCAACGCGCTGATCTGGTCGGGCGAGGACGACCCGAGGGATACCCTGGCGCCCCGCCTGCTGGCCTGCGGGGCGGACATGCGTCGCCTCTACTTCGTGGGCGACGTGCGGGACGGCGACGAGGAGCTTACCTTCGATCCGGCCCGGCACATGGACGCGCTGACCCGGGCAGCGGCCCGGATCGGCGGCTGGAACAAGTCGAGCTGGAGAACCATCCCGGGGTGTTCCCGTCGCGGCTGGTCTGGGGCGAGGCGCTGCCGCCGGAGGAAGACAACGGCGACGACGAGCCGGAAGCGCCCAAGTGCGCCATCTGGCTGCGGGACTTTCTCGCCAGCGGACCCAGGACCGCCAAGGATGAGGGTTGCGGGCGCTGTGCGGAGGGCAATGGGCCGGCAGCGTGCCAGTTGACGGTACAGGGGGCGACCCATAAAAATTATGGGTATGAGCGTGTTAACCTTCCCCATGTCCCCCTTGCATGTGCTGGAGCTGATCCAGCAAGCCGCCCAGGCGGGTCGGATCGTCTACCCCACCTTCGAGCAGGCTGCTGGCTGGTATGCCATGGTGACGCGACGACAGATTCAGAAGTGTCTGCGCGAGGGGCAGCTGGTTGGCAATCCCGCCACCGACCCGAATGGACACATCGACTTCAGCATGAGCGCCTGGTGTGCCGGCCTTGACGTGCGGGTGACAGGGCAGCTACAGGATCAGGGCGGCTGGTACATCATCGTCATCACTGTGGAGAACGTGCTGTGAACGGCTATCACTACCGGGAATGTGGGCTGGATAACGTCTGGCTGCTGAACGGTTACGAGCTGCACGACACGCCCTATGGCAAGGGCGTGTCATTCGTGGATGTGGAGGGCCTGGATGCGGCCATCGCCAAAGCCCTCACGGAGAAGCCCGCGCCGCTGACCGGCCGGGAACTGCGGTTCCTGCGCATCATGCTGGATATGTCCCAGAAGAGTCTCGGGGAACTGTTCAGCAAGAGCGCCCAGACCGTGGCGCTGTGGGAGAAGTCGGAAGCGCTCAATCCCGAGGTGGAGTACCTGATCCGCCACGTCTATCGCCAGACGGCCATCGACAAGAGTGACAGCTACGTGGAGCTGGTCCAGCGACTGAACCAGCGTGACATCCAGGACAATGCCCCCATGCACTTCCAGGCGACTGGGCGGGGATGGGACAAAGCAGCTTGAGGAGGAGGAGGCGGAGATGCTCCACTGGCGGCAGCTGCACGGCAGCGCGGTGCTGAGCGACGAGACGCCGGCCAGGTTGACCATTTTCTGATCTATCCTCCCGCGCCCTTGCCGAATCGGGCAGGCGCCGAGGTTGTCCACAAGGTCATCCACCACAACGGTGGATAACGGGCGTCACCCCAAAAAATGGCCACACTTCGATTTTGTGTGTACCACCAAACTAAAAAGTGCCATGTATGGCCTGATTTCATTGGCTACTTGATATTCATGGCAATATCGAACTGGCAGTCATCGACCCGGTGCTGGCCATTGCCTCGCTGGCGATTCTCGCCGGCGCGATCCTCATGACGATCCTGTTTGCCAGATCGGGCCGGAAGACTGCGGACAACGGATAAGCCTTTGGCCCCTGACCCCGCCTGTCTCAAGACGAACGCGTTCCGGCGACCCTGCCCCATGCCCCCATGAAAACACCGCTCGACCTGCCAGCCCTCGACCCCGCGAACGTACCCGTTCGGACCGCCTCCATCTACCCGACGGAGGCGCAGCGCCAGCGGCTCGCCGGCCGCGCCAAGCAGGCCCTGGGCGATGCCCTGGGATTGCAGAACTTCGGCGTCAATCTGGTCCGCCTGGAGCCCGGCGCGATCTCCGCCCTGCGCCACTGGCACACCCGGCAGGACGAGTTCATCTACGTGCTGGAAGGCGAGCTCACCCTGGTCACCGAGGCCGGCGAGCAAAACCTGCCGGCAGGTGCCTGCGCCGGCTTCCCGGCCGGCCAGGCCGACGGGCATCAACTGGTCAACCGGAGCGACCATGTCGTGGTCTACCTGGAAGTCGGCGACCGGCTGCCGGGAGACCGGTCGCATTATCCCGACGAGGATCTGGAAGCCAGGGCAGGACGGGGCAGCTACGAGTTCCTGCACCGGGACGACACGCCCTACTGAAACCGCCCTGGCGCATGCCCGCACTCCGGCACGGGTTCAGGGCACCGGACCCGGCGCCAGCCCGGGACCGGAACCCCGGCGGGGCATCGCTTCCGTCCGCGCCCTTTCCTGAGCCGGCCCCCCCCCCGGGACAAGCGCCAGCCTGCAGTCAGGGCCGCCAAGCCGGGGCCGCCATGACCATCCCTGCTCCCCTCCCCTCGCCCGTACTCAGGCAGGGCAATGCTGGCGCAGCATCGCGGCCATCCGGTCGATGTTGATCGGCTTGGGCAGGAAGTCGTTGAGGCCGGCGGCCAGCGCGGCCTGCCGCTCTTCCGGCAGGACACCGGCACTCAGGGCGATGACGGGGAGTCCGGCCAGGGCAGGGTTCCGGCGAATCTCACGGGTGGCCGTGAGGCCGTCCATGACCGGCATCTGGATGTCCATGAGCACGATATCGAAACCATCGGGCGTGGCCCGCAGCCGCTCCAGGGCCTGCTGGCCGTCACGGGCGGTGCCGACATGGGCACCTTCGTGTTCGAGGGCTTTCTGTCCGACCAGCAGGTTGATGCGGTTGTCGTCCACCAGCAGGACCCGCAGCCCGGCCAGTCGTGGCTCGGCGGTCGCGGCGGGTGTCGGCGTGGCGCGTACCGGGGACACGCCGGTGGCGGGGTTCACGCGGGCGAAGGGGATTTCGCACCAGAAGGTGCTGCCCTGGCCCGGGGTGCTCTCGGCGCCGAGCGTGCCGCCCATCAGTTCGACCAGACGGCGGCTGATGACCAGGCCCAGGCCGGTGCCGCCAAACCGGCGGGTGATGGAACTGTCGCCCTGGCTGAAGGGCTGGAACAGCCGGCTCAGCGCGTCGGGTTCGATGCCGATGCCGGTATCGCGCACGGCGAAGCGCAGCCGCACCGGCCCGGCCCCGGATGTCACGGGCGTCACGGTGAGCGTCACGCCGCCATGCTCGGTGAACTTGATGGCATTGCCCAGGAGATTGAGGAGTATCTGCTCCAGCCGCATGGCATCGCCGATCAGCCGCCCCGGCAGCTCGGCAGCGGCGACCGTCAGGTCGAGCCCCTTGAGGCGGGCGGCCGGGCGGAGCAGGTTTTCCACCTGCCGCAGGGTTGCCGCAGGCTGAAACGCCTGCTGCTCGACGCGCAGTTCGCCGGCTTCGATCTTGGAGAAGTCGAGGATGTCGTCGATGATGCGCAGCAGCGATTCGCCGGCTTCGCCGATGTGGCGAACCATGACGGCCTGCCCGGGGCTGAGCGGTTCCTGGGCCAGCAGCTGCGCCATGCCGAGCACGCCGTTCATGGGCGTGCGGATTTCGTGGCTCATGTGGGCCAGAAACTGGCTCTTGGCGGCATTGGCCCGCTCCAGCTCGACGACTTTGCCTGCCAGTTCCTCGTTCAGCGACTGGATGGCCCGCTCGGCCTGCTTGCGGGACGTGATGTCGCGGAGGAAGGCGATCATGGTGCGCTGATCGGCATCCGGCAGCGTGCTGACCTCGACATCGATGATCCGGTCGGACTTGGTGCGGTGGCGGGTCTCGATCACCCCCCAGCCCTCGGCCAGGATGCCCCCGACACGCTCGCGGAACGCATCCGGGTCATGCAGGATGTCGATGTCGGATACCCGCAGCCGGAGCAATTCCTCGCGGCTGTAGCCGCTCTGGGTCTCCGCCGCGCGATTGACATCGACGATGCGTCCGGTGCCCGCCTCGACCAGCCAGAAGGCATCCTTGGTGGCGCGCAGCATCCGTTCATAGCGGTCGGCCGCCGCCGCCAGTCGCTGCTCGAATTGCTTGCGCTCGGTAACGTCCTGCATCGCCCCGACCAGACGCAGCGGCTTGCTGGCGGCATCCCGCTGGATGACGCCGCGGGCATAGACGACCGCATACGCGCCGGAGTGGTGGCGGAACCGGTACTGGCTGGTCCAGAGGCCGGCCGTGCTGGCCAGGTCCCCGGTCAACGACGCCAGCACCCCGGCACGGTCCGCCGGATGAATATGCCGCACCCAGTTGTCGTAGGACGGTGGGGTTTCGTTGCGGCGGTAACCGTAGTGCGAGTAGAAGTTATCGTTCCACCACACCTCGTGGGTCTCGATGTTCCAGTCCCAGATGACCTCCGAGGTGGCCTGATTGGCCATGGCGTAGCGCTGTTCGCTGAGCGCCAGCGCGGCGCGGGCGCGGTGACGCTCGATCGCGATCGCCGCCAGCTTGGCCGCCTGCTCGATCAGCTGGATTTCAGCCTCGTTCGGCGTGGCGGGGGCGCGATGGTAGATGGCGAAGGTGCCGAGCACGGCGCCATCCGCGCCGAGAACGGGTTCGGACCAGCAGGCGCCCAGCTGCGCCTGCTGGATCAGCGCGCGGAAGGCCGACCAGTTGGGATGGGTCTGCAAATCGGCGGCGATGACCCGCTGGCCGGTATGGGCCGCCTCACCGCAGGCGCCCGCGCCCGGGCCGATGGCCAGGCCATCGACGGCCCGGTTGTAGAAGTCCGGCAGGCTGGGTGCCGCGCCGGTGGCCAGTCGACGACCACTGCTGTCGAGCAGCAGGATGCTGCACAGCATGCCGGGCTGGGCGCTCTCGACGCCACGGGTGATGGCTTCGAGGATGTCCTTGAGTGGCGCACCGCCGGCCAGCAGTTCCAGCACGGCCGAGCGGGTGGCTTCCTGACGTTCCAGCCGCTGCTGCTCGGTAATGTCGCGCAGGATGGCGAAGTAACTGTCGGCGGTCAGCAGCTGGGCGGTCACATCGGCCACGAATCTGGAACCGTCCTTGCGGACATGCACCCACGGCTCATGATGTCGCCGACTGCCCATGATGTCGCCCACGGCATCGGCGAGGCGGGGATGTTCCTCGGGTGCCAGGATGCTGATCAGCGGTATCTGGCGCAGCGCCTCCAGCTCGTAGCCCAGCAGCCGCAGCGCGGCCGGGTTGGCGTCCAGGAAACGGTCGTTGCCCGTGAGCAGGAGGATGCCGTCCTGCGATTGCTCGAACAGGTGGCGGAACCTCGCCAGGCTGATCCGCTCCGCATCCGCGGCCTGACGCAAGCTGCGCGCATGCTGGTACTGCAGCCCCTTGACCAGGCCTCTCAGAATGGCCGACAGCAGCCCCAGGAACGCGAGCAGCCAGCCGCCCCACAGCCAGGCCTCACGCCGGACGCCGCTCAGGATTTCCTCCATGTCCTGCTTGACGATCAGCATCCAGGGAGTGCCGGCCACGGGGACGGTCGCAACCGCCACGGCGATGCCGCGGTAATCGCGGCCCTCGGTGAGGCCGGTTTCGCCCAGGAGTGCCCGCACGGCGGGCAGGTCGGTCTCGCTCAGCGGGCGCGAGAAGTTCAAGGCGGCATTCGGTCGGTGCCTGAGCTCGCTGAGGCATAGGACGGCGTCACCCTGGCGGCGCACGATGAACGCCTCGCCGCTGCGGCTCGGCAGAGGCAGGGATGCCAGCAGCGGGTAGAGCGCATCGCTGGCGCGGATCAGCAACACGATGGCACCGACCGGCCGGTTTCCGACAAACAGCGGGGCGATGAGGTGCAGGTGCGGATAATCGATGTTATCGTCGCGATGGAGATCGGACAGGATGGCCTGATGGGTCCGCCAGGACTCGGCCAGGTGGGCGCGATCCTGGTCATTCTGGGCAGGAAAGCCGGGCGAGCCCGAGCTGTATCGCGGACGGGCTTCGGCATCGACGATCGTGGCTGCGGCGTAACCATAGTGGCGTAACAGGGCCTCAAGCTGGTCACGGATGGCGGCGGGCAGTGGCCGTCCCTTGTCGCTGGCCATCCACTCGGCCAGGTGATCGGCCAGCAGCGCGTTATGCACCAACACCTCACCGTCGCCCAGGCGTTCATGCCGCCAGAGGGCGAGCTGCTCTGCCTTGATACGCGCGCTGGCGAGCAACGTCGTCTGCGCCTGGGTCTGGGCGCGGCGCAGCCAGCCCTCGTAGACATGCTGCCCGCCCAGCAACAAGGCCAGCGCGATTGCGATGCCACCCAGTCCGATCAAGAGATTACGCATGAAGAAAAGCCATGAGCTGGGCCGCGGGGGAAACCGCCCCGGCCGGATGGGAGCGTCATTGTTCCACTGGATTACCGTCGTTCCGGCCGGCGGCGGGCAACGCCTGCGTGCGGGGCATCGTCCTGAGACCCCGGGCAATGGCGCCCTAGCCGGGTTTCAGGTAGGCGGCCAGCACGCGATGCATCTGTCGCAGGTCGACCGGCTTACCGAGAAAATTGTTCATGCCCGCGGCCAGGGCAGCCTGGCATTCGTCCGGGGTGACGCCGGCGGTCAGGGCGATGATCGGCAACCCCGACAACCGTTCATCCCGGCGGATTGCGCGGGTCACGCTGAGGCCGTCCAGTTCGGGCATCTGCACGTCCAGCAGCATCACATCGAAATCTGCCGGCGCGGCACTCAGGCGGTCCAGGGCCGCCCGCCCGCCCTGCACTGGCGTCACCGAGGCGCCAAGATAGAGGAGCACCTGTTCGATCATCTGCAGATTGGCCGGGTTGTCATCCACCGAGAGCACCCGCAGACCCTCCAGCGAGTGCCGGTTCAGCGGCTCGGGAGAGACCGCGGCGACGGTCTCGCGGGCAGCCGGCGCGAAAGGCACCTCGACCCAGAACAGGCTGCCCTGATCGACCACGCTGGAAACCCCCATGCGTCCCGCCATGGCCTCGACGATGCGTTTGCTGATGACGAGTCCCAGACCCGTGCCGCCAAAACGGCGGGTGATGCTGGGGTCGCCCTGGCTGAACGGCTGGAACAGGCGATCCAGGATATCCGCGGATATCCCGATGCCGGTGTCGCGGACCTCGAATCGCAGCCAGACCGCCGCGCCATCGGCGGGCAGGCGCCGTACCGAGAGGCTCACGATTCCCTGCTCGGTGAACTTGATGGCATTGCCCAGGAGGTTCAGCAGGACCTGCTTCAACCGCTGCGGGTCGCCTGTCAGCTGTCCGAGCTCGGCACCAACGTCCTGGATCTGCAGCGACAACCCCTTGTGGCTGGCCTGATTGCGCAGGATCGACCGCAACTGATCGAACAGGGTCTCCAGTTGAAACCGTTCACTGTCCAGCACCAACTGGCCGGCCTCGATTCTGGTCAGGTCCAGCAGGTCGTTGATCATGCGCAAAAGATCGACGCTTGCCTGGTTGATCGACTGCACCATATCCCGCTGCTCGGGCGAGATGCTGTCCATTTCGAGAATCTGGCCATACCCCATGATGGAGTTCAACGGCGTTCGCAACTCATGACTCATATGGGCCAGAAATTGGGTCTTGGCGGCGTTCGCAGCCTTCAATTGCGATAGCTTCTCGTCGAGCTCGATATTGAGTTCGGAAATGCGGGTCTCGAAGTCATGGCGTTCGGTGATGTCGACCAGGATGCAATGGGTGCGTTCGAAGCGGCCGTCCTTGTCCCGCTGGATTCGCCCGGCGATCAGCACGCTGATCCTGCGCCCGTCCCGCCGGACCAATTGCAATTCCCCCTCCACGTTGTGGGTACGTTTGAATTCATCGAACTTGGCGTTGAAGCCATCGCATCCCGCGATCCAGAAGTCGCCGAAATCGTGGCCCAGCATGTCGGCGGGCGTGGCAAAACCCAACAGATCGGCCATTTGCTGGTTGGCGTCCAGCCAATGGCCCCGGATGTCCAGGGATTGATAGGGAATGGGCAAGTGCTCGAACAGCAGGCGGAAACGTTTCTCGCTGTCCTGCAGGCGGATGTCCGCCAGTTTCCGCTCGGAAATATCGATGACGACCCCCACCAGCAGGCGCCTGCCGTTGCTATCCACCCGGGGCTGGCCACAGGCGTGAATCCAGCGGATGTCTCCGTCCATCCGACGGATGCGGCATTCGACATCCCACATGGCCTGAGTGGAAAGCACCTGTTGAAAGCTTGCGCTCACCCGCTCGCGGTCTTCCGCGACCACATGCTTCATGAAAACCGCGTAGCTCCAGCCGGGATGAGGGCGCTCGTAACCGAAGATCTGGTCATGACGCAATGAGCAGACGGCGGTCAACTGCTCCAGGTCGAGTTGCCATTCGCCGGCCTGCAGGGAATCCAGCGCGAAACGCAGGCGCTCCTCGTTGTGCCGCAGCGTCTCCTGGGCCGCCTTGATGTCATGGATGTCCGTGCAGGTGCCGAACCATTTGTAGATCTTTCCCTCCCGGTCGAAGGCCGGCACGCCGCGCACCAGCCACCAACGGTAGCTGCCATCCGCGCGCCGAAGCTGGCATTCCAGGGCATAGGTGCCATTGTGGTGAAGCGCGTTCTGCCAGGCATCCCAGGCACGCCGGCGATCGTCCGGGTGAAAGGGTATGTTCCAGCCATGACCATGGCTTTGCGCGAGGGTCATGCCGGTATAGTCCACCCACTTCTGATTGAAGAAGATATTCTCGCCCTCGGGATTGGTGATCCACACGATCTGGGGAACGGCCTCGGCCAACAGGCGGAACTCCCGCTCGGGGATGTACTGCGGCAGAGCCTCCCCGGCGGATGGAGGCGTTGTCGGCGCCTTTGGCGGAAACGAGAATGCGTGGCCCTCCGCGGTCTCGAACATGGCCCGATAATGTTGCGCCACATCCGAGGATTTCCGCAGCGCATGGCGCAACTGGACGCGCACCCGGTGATAGTTGTGATGCACGAGGGAGATCAGCCCGCCCATGATGGCAAACATCGCCATGACCACCACCTGAGGCCACTCGGAGACCGCCAGGGTATGGATCGGGTCCATGAAAAAATAGTTGGCCAGCCCGACGGAAAGCAGTGTGGCCGGCAAGCCCCCCATGAGGCCACCATGATGGGCGCTGAAAAAGACGGCCGGGTAGAAGAAAAACCAGATGAACGGCTGCACCAGGGGCCAGAGCAGCAGTTGCAGGATCAGGGCGGCGCCGGGCAGCAGCAGGGCCACCAGCAGGACAGAACCGATAGTGCGGTCGGGGAAAGTGTTGGATGTATCCATTACCGTGTGGCCGCCGAACGGCGAAGCTAACATCATGCTTGGATTTTGGGGGATTTCGGGGAGATTAACCACTCTTGCCTGCGCGACCCAGCCGGTAATTGACAAGCAAACCGTGGAGGCGGATAAACTCCGCCTATAGCGCGAATTATTGGTTTCGATACGGATATTCGAATGCCTTATCCGCCACGACAGATACCACGATCCGGGCTTGCCATAACCGGGTATTGGTTCATCCTGGCCACCGGCGCCCATTCCCCCGTCGGCGGGCCGTCCACGGCGATCAGATCCCGGTGCTTCCGGTCATTGGCTGGCAATCCGGCCGGGTGTTGTTCGGGCATGCTCTCGCGTCTCCTTGCCGAAGGGCGATGCCGGGCAAAGCGACAAGCGCCCGGCATCTATCCGACCGCAGCCGACCGGCTGGCGGAACGGCCCCGCCCCGGGCCCGCACCGATGATGGCCTACGCCCATGAGATCAGCGCCGGCTTGGGCGTACACTATTCCGGTGTGAACGGGGCCGCGCACCAGCCGGAATGGCGGCCCCAAGATAGCCTGATGGCAAGACCCGACTCCGCTTTGTTCTTCCCATGCATAGCAGAACCCTCCTGATCTCGGCAGCCCTCGCGGGGTTGCTGGCCGTCGCCCTTGGCGCCTTCGGCGCCCACGGCCTGAAGGGCCGCCTTGACGAGGCCGACCTGACCCTCTATCGCACGGCGGTCGATTACCACATGTGGCATGCGCTGGGACTGGGCTGGATCGGCCTGCTGGCGGAGCGTCGCCCCGGATCGCGCCTGCTGGCCTGGGCGGGCGGGCTGATGCTGGGGGGCATCGCGGTCTTTTCCGGCAGCCTCTATCTGCTCAGCGCCGGCGGCCTGCGCTGGCTGGGCATGGTCACGCCGCTGGGCGGGCTGGCCCTCATGGCCGCCTGGTTGCTGACGGCGCTGGCGCTGTACCGGCACCGCCCATGAACATCCTGCATGTGCTGCGGCGGGAGTTCGGGCGGGCGCTGCCGCCCACCCTGTTCTTCCTGATCAGCTTCCACATCGGCGTGCTGATCCGTCACCTGGACGAAGAAGGCTACGGCATCACACCCGGCCGCTCGATGATGGCGACGATCAGCGCCCTGGTGCTGGGCAAGCTCTACCTGCTGCTCGACGAGCGGCGGCTGGCCAACCTGTTTGCCGACCGCCCGCTGATCCTGGCGGTGCTCTGGAAAACCCTGCTGTACGGCGGCCTCGCCTCGCTGGCGATCGTGGCCGAGGACGTGCTGCCGCCGATCGTCCGTGAACATGCCTCGCCGGGCACCGCCTGGCGGCAGTACACCGCCGCGATCGTCTGGCCGCTCTTCTGGAGCAACCACCTGTTCATGGCGCTGACGGTGTTCGCGTTTTCGACGGCATCCGAACTGGCGCGGGTCATCGGTCGCCGGCAGATTCTCGCCCTGTTCTTCGGCCCCCGCCGGGCCGGCCACGCCCCGCCGGCGGCGCCGGCGCGGGACCCGTTCCAGGCATCTGCCGGAATAGCCGCCGACGCGCCCCGCCCGCCCGGGCGCCAGCCGCGACGTCCATGAGCGTTCTTCCGATCCCTCGCCCCTTTCCCGATGCGCGTCTTCGTCTGGCAACTGCTGGCGCCCCTGGCCGCGAGCCTGCGGGACCTGGCTCCCATCATCCTGGTCATTGCCGTCTTCCAGCTGCTGGTGTTGAAACAGCCCCTGCCCAACCTGCTCGACCTGCTGTGGGGACTGACCCTGGTGGTGGCGGGGCTGGCCCTGTTCGTGCAGGGGCTCAAACTGGGGCTGTTTCCCATCGGTGAATCGCTGGCCTGGAGCTTCGCCGCCAAGGGCAGTCTCGGCTGGCTGTTGCTGTTCGCCTTTGCCCTCGGCTTCGGCACCACGGTGGCGGAACCCGCCCTGATCGCGGTGGCCGGCGAAGCCGCCGGCGTCGCCGCCAGTGGCGGCTGGATCGCGGATACGCAAGCGGCCCGCCAGGACTACGCGGAAGGGTTGCGCTACACCGTGGCGCTGTCGGTGGGCCTGGCGGTTGTCATCGGCGTGCTGCGCATCCTGCGCGGCTGGCCCATCCAGAACCTCATCATCCTGGGCTATCTCGGCGTGGTCGTGATGACCCTCTTCGCCCCGCCGGAGATCGTCGGCATCGCCTACGACTCCGGCGGTGTCACCACCTCCACCATCACGGTGCCGCTGGTGACGGCGCTGGGCGTCGGGCTGGCCTCCAGCATCGAGGGCCGCAATCCCATGACCGACGGGTTCGGCCTGATCGCGCTGGCCTCGCTGACACCCATGATTTTCGTCATGGCCTACGGAGCGCTGCGGTGACGGCCGGCGACCGGCTTCATGGCCTGTGGCAGACACTACAGCTCACCAGCATCGACGTGCTGCCGATCGCCGGCATCCTGCTGAGCTTCCAGCTCTTGGTGCTGCGCCGCCGGATCGCCAACCTGCCCCAGGTGCTGATGGGTTTTCTGTTGGTGCTGGCGGGCCTGACGTTTTTCCTGGAAGGGCTGGAGCGCGCCCTGTTTCCGCTGGGCAAGCTGATGGCCCAGCAACTCACCGAGCCGGGCTTCATCGGGCCGCGCCAACTCGCCGGGGCAGCGGCCTGGTGGCATTACGGCTGGGTCTATCTTTTCGCCTTTGCCATCGGGTTCGCCACCACCATTGCCGAACCCTCGCTGCTGGCGGTCGCCCTGAAGGCCAGCCAGGTTTCCGGTGGCTCGATCCAGCCCTGGGGACTCCGTATCGCCGTCGCCCTGGGCGTTGCCATCGGCATCACCCTGGGGGTGTTCCGCATCGTCACCGGCACGCCCCTGCACTACTACATCATCGCCGGCTACGTCCTGGTGCTGGCACAGACCTGGTGGGCGCCCCGCAGCATCGTGGCGCTCGCCTACGATTCCGGCGGCGTCACCACCTCGACGGTCACCGTGCCGCTGGTGGCCGCCCTCGGCCTCGGTCTCGCCAGCCACATACCCGGCCGCCATCCCATGCTGGACGGCTTTGGCCTCATCGCCTTCGCCAGCCTGTTTCCGATCATGACCGTGCTCAGCTACGCCCAGCTGAGCCAATGGCGCAGCCGCCGGTCGAAGACATCCGCGGAGACCGGCGAGCCATAACCGCCCCACCCGAGACTCCGGCCCGCGCCGGGCTGGCCATCCCACCCCGAGGAGGACAACCATGCACTTCAAGCTCATCCTGGCCTGTGTCGAGGACCAGGCCACCCAGGCCGTGCTCGACGCCGCGCGCAAGGCCGGCGCCACCGGCTCCACCATCATCGGCCAGGCCCGCGGCGAGGGCCTGGAGAAGACCCGCACCTTCTTCGGCCTGGCCCTGGAGGCGCAGCGGGACGTGATCCTGCTGCTGGTGGAGGAACATCTCAGCCGCCACATCCTGGAAACCATTGCCGAGGTGGCCGGCTTCAAGAGCAAGCCCGGCAGCGGCATCGCCTTCCAGGTCGATGTCGAGGATGCTGTCGGCATTGACCATCAGGTGCGCAGGCTCAGCGGCCGCGTCGAGGAGGAGATCTGAACCATGGGCAGCAAACCGCTGATCCGCGTGCGCGACGTGATGAAGACCCACTTCGACCTGGTGGAGGGCATGGCCACCGTCGCCGCCGCCCTGGAAACCATGCAGCACGTCGAGACCAAGACGCTGATCGTCAGGCCGCGCAATGACCACGACGAGATCGGCATCGTCTCGCTGTCGGACATCTCGCGCGAGGTGCTGGCCAGGGACCGGGCGCCGGACCGGGTCAATATCTACGAGATCATGGTCAAGCCGGCCTTCACCGTGCACCCGGACATGGACATCCGCTACTGCGCCCGCCTGTTCGACCGCTTCGGCCTGAGCCGGGCGCCGGTGGTCAAGGACCGCGAAGTCCTGGGGGTGGTCAGCCTGACCGACCTGGTCATGAAGGGCCTGCTGCCGAACCTCTGACGACCGGCTCCGGCGACCCGCGCGGACTATCGGAATCCGGGTCGGCCGGGGCCGGCAGGGTTTCCAGCAGCCGCTCGGCAAGCTCGATGCCGGCCTCGGTGAAGGGGTGGAACACCACATCGGCCCCGGCACGGTAGAGGGCGGGGTCCTCCTGCGGGCTGAAGGACGTGGTGCCCACCCGTCCCGTGTAGCCCTTCGAGCGCAGCTGCCTGAGGGAAAGGCAGCGGGCGTTGAAGTCCGGCAGCGCCAGGATGATGCCGCTCAGGTTCTCCAGCACCGCCTGCCGCCAGAGCTCCGGGTCCTCGCTGTCGCCGTAGACCACCCGCAACCCCTCCGCCTGCAGGCGGCTGACGCGGGTGGGGTCGGCATCCAGGCCCTGCACCTTGTGGCGGGCACGCGCCAGCGTCTCGTAGGCGGCCCGGCCGGTGCGCCCCATGCCGACCACCAGCCAGGTGGCATTGCCGAAATCGGCCGGCACCTGGTCAGGGTGTGGCACCCGCCGCTCGAAGCGGACCAGCCAGGGCTCCAGGCTGCCGAAGAGGTGGTGCGAATGCCGGTTCAGCAGCGCCGCGATGGCCAGGGAGGCCGCCACGGTGAAGCCCAGCACGGCGCTCCAGGAGCGATCCAGGAGGCCGGACTCGATCACCGGATAGGTCGCGATCAGCGCGAACTCGCTGTAGGTCATCAGCGCCAGCGAGGCGACGAACGCGGTGCGCGCGCGCAGCCCGGTCAGCAGCAGCAGGGTGAAGAACAGCCAGCCCTGCAGGGGCAGCACCAGCAGCAGCTTGAGCGAGGTGACAAGCTCGCCCGCCGTGGGTGTGCCATGCAGGCCGATCTCCAGAAAGAACGCGACCAGCAGCACCTCCTTCAGGCCCCACAGCTTGCGGCCGAGATCGTTGGCATCCGGATGCCCCGCCAGCAGCAACCCCATCAGTAGCGCGCCGAGATCGTCGGCCACGCCGACCGCCTGCGCCAGCTTGCCGCCGGCGAAGGCCAGCAGCACACCCAGCAGCAGCCGCAGTTCGCTGGCCTGGGTTGCCTCGAACAGCCAGGCGGCCAGCGGCCGCAACAGGGGCAGCAGCAGCAGTCCGAGCGCCCAGGGCGACGGCGTCTTGGCGCCGGCGACGGCCAGCAGGCCCACGGCAATCAGATCCTGCAGGATCAGGATGCCCATGACGATGCGGCCGTGGAAGCTCTCCAGTTCCCGGTTGTCCTCCAGCACCTTCACCGCCAGCACCGTGCTGGAGAAGGCAAGGCTTACGCCCAGCATCAGCCCGCCGGTGATGTGCTGATGCTCGACGAAGAACCACAGCCCGGAAAAGACCGCCACCACGAACAGGTGCAGCCCGCCGACGCCCATCACCTCGCGCCGGAAGATGGTGCCGATCTTCAGCTTCAGGCCGACGGTGAACAGCAGCAGGAGTATGCCGATGTGCGACAGCTGCCCGAGCAGCGCTTCGGCATGCACGCCGGCGAGGTTCAGGCCGTAGCCCGCCACCAGATACCCGACCAGCGGCGGCAGGCCCAGCCGGCTGGCCAGCAGGCCGGCAAAGTACGCGCTGGCGATCCATACGATTTCCATCCTTCAGCTCCATGCCTTGAGAAACGTTGCGAGAGACGTTGCGCCGCCGCGCCCGCATCAGCCGTCCAGCACCCGCTGCACCAGCACCCAGGGCGCCACCACGACGGCGCGGAACGCCGGGTTCGCCGGCGCCCACTGACGGGCCAGGGCATCGTCCACCCGTCTCACCTGCCCGGCGGCCAGCCAGTCCCGCAGCCGGGCCGTCTCGTCCCGGGCCATGGCCTCCGCCACCGCCAGCAGGTCCAGGCCCTCCTGCACCACGATCACCGCGCCGCGGGCAAAATGCCGTTGCAGCTCCGTCCAGGCGAGGACGCCGCTCTCGGCGGCGAGTTTTTGCCGGATATCGTTCCCGGCGACTGGCGCGTTCATTCCGTTATTTCCTGTCATGGTGTCTATCCATTGAATCATGGCGGGGGCAGCACGCGGGTGCTGCCCCCGCCTGCGCATGCCGCTCAGCGCGTGACCCGGGCCTGGGCCTCGACGATCTGACCGAAGCTGATGGCGGCGTCGTTGACCGGCAACCGCTCCGGAATCGACACCGCGAAGCCCGCCCGCACCAGCAGCTGCTGCGCCCGGGCCAGCAGGCGGCGGTTCTGGAACACGCCGCCGGTCAGGCCGACCCGGCGGATGCCGTGTTCCTCGCGTACGCGCAGCACCACCGCGCGGATGGCCGTCGCCAGGCTGGCATGGAACTGGCCGGCGCGCATCGCCGGCGGTATGTCCCCGGCCATCAGCCGGGGCAACAGCGGCGACCAGTCGATCCGCCAGAGTCCGTCCTGCCGCATCAGCGGCAGCTCGACGGTGGCGGCCGGCAGATCACAGGCCAGCGCCTCCAGCCGCGCGGCGGCATGGCCCTCGTGGCTCTGCGTCCGGCACAGCCCGATCAGGGCCGCGGCCCCGTCGAACAGGCGCCCCGCCGAACTGCTCACCGGCGCATTCAGGCCACGCCGCCAGGCCGATCGCGCCAGCGCCGCCGCCGTCGGCGCCGCTGGCCAATCGAGGTCTGCCTCCAGGCACAGTGCCAACGCGCAACGCCAGGGTTCACGGCTGGCCTTGTCGCCGCCGATCAGGCGGAAGGGTCGCAGACTGGCCACCCGCTGCCAGGCGCCCGGCTGCCCCAGCAGCGCCTCGCCGCCCCAGAGCGTGCCATCCTCGCCATAACCCAGCCCGTCCCAGGCGAACACCAGCAGCGGCTCGTCCAGCCCGAACTCGCCGCTCACCGCCGCCGCATGGGCCAGATGGTGGTGCACCGTCACCCGCTGCGGCCAGGTGGCGCTGCCCCAGCGGGTGGACACGTAGTCCGGATGGGCGTCGGCGACCACCAGCTCGGGCCGTACCGCAAACAGGCGGCACAGGTCCTCGATCACCTGCCCGAGGACCTGGAGACTCCGCGGCGCGCCAAGATCGCCCAGATGCGGCGAGACGATCACGCGGTCGTCCTGGGCCAGGGCGATGGTGTTCTTGAGATCGGCGCCCAGCGCCAGCATCGGGCACGGTACCGGCCGCCGCAGCCGCAGCTCGACCGGCGCCAGCCCCCTGCCCAGCCGCAGCGGTCGCTGCCGGCCGGCCAGCCGCCGGAACACCGCATCGTCGGCCGGCCGCCGGATGGGCCGGTCATGATGGAGAAAGGCGTCGGCCACGACACCCAGCCGGCTCTCCACGCTGCCCGCATCGGTCAGGACCGGCTCGCCGCTGAGGTTGGCCGAGGTCGCGACCAGGGGACCGCCGAAGTCCGCCAGCAGCAGATGGTGCAGCGGGCTGTAGGGCAGCATCAGGCCGATCTCGTCCAGCCCCGGGGCAATCGCCGCCGACAGGGCAAACTCGCGGGCTTTCGGCAGCAGCACGATGGGGCGCAGCGGCGATCGCAGCAGGCCGAGATCACCGGGCACCGGCACGGCGATGCCCGCCAGGCGATCATCGCCGTCCAGGCCGTCCCCGGGCAGCATGACCGCGAGCGGCTTGTCGGGCCGGCGCTTGCGCGCCCGCAGCCGCCGCACGGCGGCATCCGCGCGCGCGTCGCACAGCAGATGATAACCGCCCACCCCCTTGGCGGCGACGATGCCGCCGGCCCGCAGCAACGCGACGCAGGCCGCCAGGGCCGCCTCGTTGCCGCGCACGGGCGGCGCCCCCGGCACCTGCCAGGTCAGCGTCGGACCGCAGCGCGGACAGGCCAGCGGCTGGGCGTGATAGCGCCGGTCGGCGGGATTCCCGTACTCGGCCCGGCAGTCGTCGCACAGCGGAAAATCCGCCATGGCCGTGTTGGGACGGTCGTAGGGCAGCCGATCGATGAGGGTGTAGCGCGGCCCGCACTGGGTGCAATTGGTGAACGGGTAGCGATGGCGGCGGGCGGCGGGATCGCGCATTTCCGCCAGGCAATCGGCGCAGACGAAATGGTCGGGCGGGATGACGATGGCGTCCCGGTCGGCCGCCGCGCTGGCAAGGATGACGAACCCCCGGCAGCCCTGTGGCGGCACGGCCCGCGTCTCGGGTGTCTCCGGCCGCGCCAGCGGTGGTGCCTCGGCCAGCAGCGCCCGCGCGAAGCGGTCGAGCCCTGCCGAGGGACCCTCGGCCTGAATCTCGACCGCGCCGCCCACGTTCCGGACCCAGCCCTGCACCCCGAGCGTCAGCGCCAGCCGCAGCACGAACGGCCGGTAGCCGACCCCCTGAACCCGGCCGCGCACCCGGATGCGGCGGGCGCTCGCGGGCGCCGCGGTTTCGGCCGGCGTCACCGCGCGCCCCCGGGCAGCAACCTGGCCCGGTTCCGGCCGGCGGGTCTCAGGCGCCGGCGCCCGCGACGGGCCGGAAGGTCACCACCGGCGGCCGGGCATGCAGGCGGCGCCCCGCCGCCTCGACCCGGGGCCGCAGGGTCTGCCGGTCGGCCAGCAACTGCCGGTAGTGCCGGCGCTCGCCTTGCAGCCAGTCGATCCAGGCGTCCAGCCCCTCGCCGGTCCTGGCGGACAGGCGCAGCACCGATGCGCGGGTGGCGAGACGGCGCAGGCAGGCTTCCGCCCGCTCGGGCGAGAACTCCTCCAGGTGGGGCAGCAGGTCGGTCTTGCTCACCAGCATCAGGTCGGCGGCGCGGAACATGACCGGATACTTGGCCGGCTTGTCGTCGCCCTCGGTGACCGACAGCAGGGTGACGTTGCGATGGTGGCCGAGATCGAAGCTGGCGGGACAGACCAGGTTGCCGACATTCTCGATGAACAGGATGTCGAGCTGGCCGAGATCCAGCCGGTCCAGGCCACCCTGCACCAGGTGGGCATCCAGATGGCAGGCGGTGCCGGTGGTGATCTGGTGTGCCGGGGCGCCCAGGGCACGGATGCGGGCGGCATCGTTCTCGGTTTCGAGATCGCCCTCGATGACGCCGATCCGCAGGCGGCCCTGCAAGTGCCGGATGGTGGCCTCCAGCAGCGCGGTCTTGCCGGAGCCGGGCGAGGACATCAGGTTGATCGTCAACACCCCGTGCCCATCCAGGCGCGCCCGGTTCCGCTCCGCCTGGCGGTCATTGTGGGTCATCAGCCCCTCGAGGATCGCCGCCGGACTGTCGCCCGCCACCCGCGCCCTCGGCGCCGGCGCCAGCAGGTGCCGATTGCCGTCGGTAATGTTGCAGCCACAGGTATCGCACATGGATGGTTAGCCTCGTTCTCGGGGAAAGGCCGGCCCGCCGGGGCCGCCGGCCGTCAGGTGTCCGGCTGGAGCAGCTCCACGCGGGCCAGGATCAATTCATCGCCGCCGATCAGTTCCGTGGCCAGGCTGCGGCAATGCGGGCAAGCAAGGTCGCCGGGCGGCGCCTCGGCTTCGGCGCCGCAATCCCCGCAACGCACGCGGGGCGGGGCACTGCGCATGACCAGCTCGGCCTGCGCCGCCACGGTACCCTCGCGCGCCAGCAGGAAGGCGGTCTCCAGCAGTTGCGGCTCGACCCCGGACAGCAGGCCGGCCTGCACCTCGACCCGGCTGACGGCCCGGGCGCCGTGCCGATGGGCCAGTGTCGTCAGCTGTTCGAGCAGATCCTGGCAGAGCGACAGCTCATGCACGCCGGTTACCCGCCGCCGGCATCAGAGCCCGGCCAGCAGATAGACACCGGTCGCGGCAATCGCCGCCCCGCCCAGGCGCGGCAACAGGTGCCAGCGCCGGCTGGAGAGGCCGAGCGCCAGGCCCAGGCCATGCAGGGCGGCCGTCGCCAGCAGGAATCCCGCGGCGTAGGCCAGCGGAGCGGCGGCCTCGGGAATCTCCGTGCCATGGGCGTAGCCGTGGAACAGCGCGAACAGCGCCACCAGCGCCACGCCGGCCGCGCCGGAAAACGCCGTGCGACTGGCCACCAGGAGCCCCAGCACGACCACCGAGAGGGCGATCAGCGGCTCGACCTGGCCCCAGCCCAAGCCCTCGAGCCCCAGCCAGCCGCCGAGGGACATCGCCGCCACGAAGGCCAGCGGCAACTGCCAGAGCGAACGCCCGCCCTGCAGCGCGGACCAGATCCCCACGGCCAGCATGGCCAGCAGGTGATCCGCGCCCAGGAAGGGATGCGCAAAGCCCTGGGCCAGGCCGGCGCCGACGGCGCCGAAGGTATGGGCAGCGGCGCTGCCGCTGGCGATCAGCAGACAGGCCGCGAGCGCGGCCGATGGCATCGAGAGCTTATGCATGGCGTTTTCCTGGCTGCGAGCATGAACCGGTGATCGCGCGACGACGTGGCGCCGTCCGCTTCCGTCGATGGTACCTGCAATGCGGTGACACGACCATGCATTCGGCCGGCACCCGCGTCGAACAGTCCGTTTTTGCCAGGCGATGGCGCGCCGGGGCGAGTTCGGCTAACCTGCCCCGGCACAAGCCGACCCGACCGCGGCAGCGGCCCGGAACCGCCCGGGCTGGCCGCGCACCCATCGCACCGGACATTCCCATCATGCTGGCCCTGCCTCTCAGCTCCCGCCCGGCCCGGCTCGCGGGACAGCGCTTTCAGCCCTGCCCCGACACCCGGCCGCGGCTGGTGTGGACCATCTGCCTGGCGCTCGGCGCCAGCGGAGAGCCCCGGGCGCAGACACCACTCCCGCCGCCCGTCGACGAACCGGCCTCAGCCGCCGCCACCCCGCCCTTGCTGGAAGAGCCCGTCAGCCTGGAAACGATCGAGGTCCAGGGGCGGGAGAGCGACCTGCTGGGCCAGGCGGGCTCGGCGTCCCAGGGCGTGGTCGGCCGCAACCAGTTCCGCACCCGCCCGCTGCTGCGGGTCGGCGAGCTGGTCGAGGTGATCCCGGGCATGATCGCCACCCAGCACAGCGGCACGGGCAAGGCCAACCAGTATTTCCTGCGCGGCTTCAATCTCGACCATGGCACCGACTTCGCGACCTGGATCGACGGCGTGCCGATGAACCTGCCGACCAACGCCCACGGCCAGGGCTACCTCGATCTCAACAGCGTCATTCCCGAGCTGGTGGAGCGGGTCGAGTACGGCAAGGGACCCTATTACGCCGAGATGGGCGACTTCGCCTCGGCGGGCTATGCCCAGATACATACCCGGACGCGGCTGGACGCGGGCTTCGTCAACCTCACCGGCGGCGAATTCGACTACTACCGCGGCGTCGCCGCCAACTCCAGCCGGCTGGGATCGGGCGATCTCCTGTACGGTCTCGCCGTCAACTTCTACGACGGGCCCTGGCAGCAGCCCATGCAGCTGGATCAGTACAACGGCCTGCTGCGCTACACCCTCGACCGCCAGGACTGGGGCCTGTCCTTCATCGGCCAGGGCTACGGCTCCAACTGGATCGCGACCAACCAGATCCCCGAGGCGCTGGTCAAGACCCGTCAGCTGCCGCTCTATGGCACCCTGAACGACACCGACGGCGGCAACACCGACCGCTACACGGGCTCGCTCAACCTCTGGAGCCGGGGCGACGGCTACCGGAACGAGGCCAGCCTCTATCTGGCCTACTACCAGCTCGACCTGTATTCCGATTTCACCTTCTACCTGACCCATCCGACGCTTGGCGACCAGATCTTCCAGGGCGAGAACCGCCTGTATTACGGCGGCAACGCCTCGCAGACCTGGTTCAACCAGCTGTTCGGCCTGCCGATGGACAACACCCTCGGCATCCAGCTGCGCCGCGACCGGATCCGGGGCCTGGAACTGGCCAACAGCTTCCGCCGCGACATCTTCGCGATCACCAGCATCGATGACGTCGACGAGACCAGTATCGGCCTGTACGGCAAGAGCGAAAACCACTGGCTGCCCTGGTTGCGCACCGAGGCGGGTCTCCGGCAAGACATCTTCGTGTTCGAGAACACGGTGGTGGCCGGCGAACGCAACGGCGGCCAGACCGCCGCCAGCCTGGCCAGCCCCAAGCTGAGCCTGATTCTCGGGCCTTGGGCGGAGACCGAGTTCTATCTCAACCTCGGCTACGGCTTCCACTCCAACGACGCCCGCGGTGCCGTCGCCCGGCAGGATCCCGGCGTCCAGCCCATCATCAACCCGGTGTCGCCGCTGTCGCGCACCCGGGGCGCCGAACTGGGCACCCGTTCGCAGTATCTGCCCGGCCTCAATACCACACTGGCCCTCTGGTACCTGCACAGCGACAGCGAACTGGTGTTCGTCGGCGACGAGGGCACCACCGAGCCGACCGGCGCCGGCAACCGCTATGGCGTCGAGTGGACCAACTACTACCGGCCCAGCGACACCGTGACCCTGGACGCCGACGTCGCCTTCACCCGGTCGCGCTATACCGATGCGCCCGGCGATGCCGACCGCATCCCGCAGTCGGTCGGCCAGGTGATCAGCGCCGGCGCCCTGTACGAGGACCCGCAGGGCTGGTTCGCCACCGCCCGCCTGCGGCACTTCGGTGACGTGCCCCTGAACGAGTCCGGCAGCGTCACCCTGGGCCGTACCACGCTGGTCAACCTGGGGGGCGGCTATCAGGCCGGGCCGTTGCGGCTGAGCCTGGATCTCTTCAACCTGTTCGACGCGCGGGCCAACGATATCGCCTATTACTACACCTACCGCCTGCAGGACCAGCCGCGCGAGGGCGTCGACGGCAAGCTCATCCACCCGGTGGAGCCGAGAATGCTGCGCGGAACGATCTCGCTCCGCTTCTGAGACGCACTGCCCCATCCCTGAGGCAGTCCGGCGAGGTGGCGCTATTCCACCCCCGGCAAACCCTGTAACATCCTCTCGACAGCGCCCTGCCACGGGACTTGTTCACCCGTGGCCGTTCCAGGCCCGAACCGGAATAGCTCCCCGATGATCATCCGCGCATTCGCGATCGCCCTGTTGCTGCTGCTGGGCGCCGGCGGCTTCCATTACCTGCTCGACGCCGAACAGCAGGAAGCGCGCCGACAGGCCAGCCGGCACCTGGCCAGCGTGGCCAGCCTCAAGGTCGACCAGCTGACCGGCTGGCGCGGCGAACGCCTGAGCGATGCGATCGTGCTCATGCACAACCCCGGCTTCGCCGACGACCGCGCCATCGCCAGGCTGATGCAAGGGGATGCGCAGGCGCGCGCGGCCATCCGCGAGTTTTTCCGCAGCCTGGTCGATCAGTACGGCTACGAGGACGTGATGCTGGTGAACGCGCAGGGCGACATCCTGCCCGGACTCGGCAACCGGCTCCAGGCGCTGCCGACAGGCACCCGGCCGCTGCTGGAACAGGCCTGGCGCAGCCGGCAGGCGGTCCTGTCCGATCCGCTCGAGGACCAGGCAGGCGCCCCCCCGCGCATGAGCCTGATCGCGCCGCTGCTGGCCGACGGGCAGCCGCAGGGTGCGGTCATCCTGGTCATCGACGCCCGGCGGGCGCTGTTTCCCCTGCTGGAGGCGTGGCCGGTGTACAGCCGGTCCGCGGAGATCCTGCTGGTGCGGCAGCTGGGCGATGAGCTCCTCTATCTCAGCCCGCTGCGGCACCGCCCCGGCGGCGGGTCCGCCCCGCTGCGCATTTCCTTGTCGCGCACGGACACGCTGGCGGTACGGGCGGCCTCGGGCCAGCGGGGCATTCACGAGGGTCCGGATTACCGTGGCGCCCAAGTCATCGCGGCAGCCCTGCCCGTGCCGGGCTCGTCCTGGCTGCTGATCGCCAAGATGGACAGCGGGGAGCTCCATCGCGATGCCTGGCAGCGGCTGCTGCAGAAAACCGGCTGGCTGCTGGCGACGCTGGCCTCGCTCGGCGCCTTGGCCGCCCTGGTCTGGCAACGCCAGCAGGCCCGGGCGCGGGACCGCATGGAGCGCCTGCAAGCCTCCGAGCGCCGTAGCCTCGCGCAGTTCCTGAACCTGTTCCAGCAATCCCAGGACGGCATCTTCCTGCTCACCGACGACCATCGCTTCCACGACGTCAATCCGGCCGCGCTCCGGCTGCTGGGGTATCGGCGGGAGGAGCTGCTGGACCTGCGCCTGCCGGACATCCTCGCGCAGACCGAACACCGGCGGCTGGAAAGCGCCGTCGCGTCGGTGATGGCCGGTATCCCGGCGCACGATGAATGGCTGCACGCGCGCAAGGATGGCTCGACCTTCGTGGGCGATGTGACCGCCATGCAGCTGGATGACACGCACTACTTCGCCACGCTGCGGGACATCACCCAGATCCGCGAGGCCCGGCTGCGGCTAGCCGAAAGCGAGGAACGCCTGCGCCTGGCGCTGGATGCCGCCCAGATGGGCACCTTCGACTGGAACCTGCGCGCCCGCAAGCTGAACTGGTCGCCGCACCACGAATGGTTATGGGGCTTCGCGCCCGGCGAATTTCCCGGCACCTACGAAGCCTTCGCCAGCCGCGTGCATCCCGACGATCTGGCCGGCATCGAGGCGCTGGTGCGGCACTGCATCACCGGCCACGCGCGTTTCGAGCACGAGTTTCGCGTCATCTGGCCGGACCAGAGCCAGCACTGGATACTGGCGCTGGGCGAATTCTGCCTAGACGACGAGGGTCAGCCAATCCAGATGCGCGGCACGGTGCAGGAGATCACCCTGCGCAAGACCCTGGAAAAATCCCTGGCCCTCAACCAGCACTTGGTCGAGCATGCCACCGACGGCATCTTCCTGATGCGCGACAACGGCGGCATCCTGGCGGTCAACCGGGCGGCCTGCCAGAGCCTGGAGTACAGCCGCGAGCAACTCCAGCGGCTGTCGGTATGGGACATCGATCCCGATCTCGACCAGGCCGCCTGGCAGCAGCGCTGGCAGCAGATGGAACATGGCCCGCTGCCCGCCTTCGAGTCGCGCCACTGCAGCCGCACCGGCGCCACCTTCCCGGTCGAGATCAGCGCCACCCGCTTCGCCTTCGGCGGCGAGTCCTATGTCTGCGCCTTCGTCCGCAACATCAGCGAACGCCGGCAGACAGAGCGCACGCTGCGCGAGCTCAACGACCGGCTGGAGCAGCACGTCGCCGAGCGCACGGCCGAGCTGCTGGACAAGACCGCGGAGCTGTCCGAAGCGTCTCGCTACGCCCGCAGCCTGATCGAGGCCAGCATCGATCCGCTGGTGACCATCGGCGCCGACGGACGGATCATGGACGTCAACCATGCCACCGAAAAGGTCACGGGACGGCCCCGTGCCGAGCTGATCGGCAGCGACTTCCCCGCCCTGTTCACCGACCCGGAACGGGCGCGGCTGGGCTACCGGCGCATCTTTGCCGAAGGCGAGGTGCACGACTATCCGCTGGATATCCATCATGTCTCCGGCACGGTGACCCATGTGCTCTACAACGCCTGCGTCTACCGCAACGCCCAGGGCGAAGTGGCCGGCGTCTTCGCGGCGGCGCGGGATCTGACCGACCTCAAGCGCGCCGAGGCGGCGGTCCGCGAGCTGAACCGGACGCTGGAACGCAAGGTCGAGGAGCGCACCGCCCAGCTGGCCGCCGCCAGCGCCGCCAAGAGCCAGTTCCTGGCCCACATGAGCCACGAGATCCGCACCCCCATGAACGCCATCCTCGGCATGGCCCAGGTGCTGGGTCGCAACGCCCTGTCGCCCGAACTGCGCGAGATGGTCGACCACATCACCGAGGCCGGCGACACCCTGCTGCGGATTATCAACGACATCCTCGATCTCTCGAAAATCGAGGCCGGCCAGCTGAGCATGGAATTCCAGGCGTTCCGGCTGGACGCACT
The DNA here is from genome assembly GCF_056880625.1 of Methyloparacoccus sp. NF-16. Taxonomy (NCBI): domain Bacteria; kingdom Pseudomonadati; phylum Pseudomonadota; class Gammaproteobacteria; order Methylococcales; family Methylococcaceae; genus Methyloparacoccus; species Methyloparacoccus sp. NF-16. The sequence continues at coordinate 2,750,262 of NZ_CP174130.1, forward strand.
GCTGGAACAGGTCGACCGCATGCTGCGCGGCGCCGCCACGGCCAAGAACATCGCACTGGTGATCCACCCGCCGGCGGAAACGCTCGGCGGACTGGTCGGCGACAACCTGCGGCTGGAGCAGGTGCTCATCAACCTCGGCAGCAACGCCATCAAGTTCACCGCCCGAGGCGGGGTCGACATCGCGGTGGAGACGCTGGCGACGAACGCCCGCCGCGTCCGGCTCCGTTTCGTGGTCCGCGATACCGGCATGGGCATCGCCCCGACGGCGCTCGAACGCCTGTTCCAGCCCTTCAGCCAGGCCGACAGCGGCATTACCCGCCGCTTCGGCGGCACCGGCCTGGGGCTGGCCATCAGCCAGCGGCTGGTCGGACTGATGGGCGGACAGATCCGCGTGGAGAGCGAACCGGGGCGGGGCAGCCGGTTCTGGTTCGAGCTGGACTTCGAACGGACGATCGCCGCCATACCGCCGCACCGCATCGCGGCCCCCGGAGAAACGCCGCCGTCGGGGCCGCGACTGGGCGGCCTGCGCGTGCTGGCGGTGGACGACAACCGCATCAACCTCAGGGTGTTGCAGCAGGCCCTGCAACTGGAAGGCGCCGAAGTGGCGCTGGCAACCGACGGCCGCGAGGCGCTGCGGATACTGGAGGCCGATCCCGCCCGCTTCGAGATGGTGCTGATGGATGTGCAGATGCCGGTCATGGACGGGCTGACCGCGACCCGCCGGATTCGCGAGAATCCCGCCCTCGCCTACCTGCCGGTCATCGCCCTGTCGGCGGGGGTATTGGCGGAGGAGCGCAGCGCGGCGCAGGCCGCGGGCATGACCGACTTTCTCCCCAAGCCGATGAACCTGGAGCAGATGGCCAGCCTGCTGGCGGAACTCAGGCGGGCGGAGGCCTGAGCCGGCATGCCGGCTCTGCCCGGTACCCCGGCGGCGGACGACCGCCGGGATGGGAAGCGTCAGCGATTCAATCGTCGCGCTCGATCTTCAGGATCTTGCCATCGGCGCTGTACTCGGCCTCCATCTTCTGGCCGTCCAGCCGGAATTCGACCTCATAGGTCATGCTGCCGTTTTCCGTTTCCTGCTCGTAGCGGGCCTCCGCCGCGTTCGGATAGGCCGCCCTGAACGCCGACAGGACGGCGGCCGGCACCTGGGATTCGTTGAGCGACTGCCCGGCCTGCACCGCCGGCAGCGCCAGCAGCAGGGCCGTGAAACCTGCAAGGCAGGTGGTCAGGTATGTCTTCATGCGCGTTCCTCCGTCTGAATGGAAAAACCAGCCCGCCGGCTGGCGGATTCAGAATTAGGCCAGGACATTTCCACCGGCAATGGAAAAAACGGGGGACGCCGGCAGAGCGGGGCAAGACGGCGCCCCGGCTGGCGCGGCGAGGCTCAGAAATGCCGCGCGCCGCGCGCCTGGCCCGCCGTCGCCAGCAGCTTGGACAGGCTCCAGACCTTGGCGCCATCCCAGCTGGTGGAGACCACGCGGCCTTCCGCGCCGCAGGACAGCGCCTCGATCGGTCCCTCGTGGGCGGCCACATGCGCCAGCGGAACCGGCGAAAGCGCCGGATTCCACAGATACATGCGTCCCGCCTTGGTGCCGACCAGCAGCCGGCCGGTCTCGGTCTCGCGGCAGAAGGCGCTGATGTCTCCTTCCAGGTCGCGCAGCGCGGCCACCTGGCGCAGGGTCACCGGGTCCCAGGTTTCCAGCACCCGGCCGTCGGTATAGGCCAGGACCCGGCCATCGCGGCTGAAGCCCAGCAGCGCGCGATCGGTGTTCACCATGCGCTCCCGGAGCAGCTCGAGGGTGCTGGCATCCCAGTACACCAGGCTTCTGCCGGCTGCCGTCATGAAGAGCGGGCGACCATCCTCGGCCATGCCGAAGGCGATGGACTGGACCTCGGCATGGGTGCTGCGCAGGAATCGTCCGTTGGCCGGGTTCCAGAGGCCGACCGGCCCGTCGCCGCGCCAGCCCAGCCAGGCCCCGTCCGGCGAGAACAGGACGGCCTTGATGTCGACGCCCTCCAGCTCACGATCGGCGATCAGGGTCTCGGTGGTCAGGTCCCACACCAGCAGGTGGCCGTATTCGCGCCCCGCCGTACCCGCGGCAATCCGGCGGCCATCCGGCGCGAAGTCGAGCGCGTCGACCTGAAGCCGGTCGCCGCGCTGGGCGAAGGTTTTCGCGCCATGGGCGATGCGGGTCCCGGCATCGGCATGCCAGAAATCGGGGCCGCGGCCGCCGCTGGCGAGGACGGTCTTGCCGTCGGGAGAGAAAACCGGCAGGGTGATGCTGGCCATCTCGGGAAGGTGCTGCTGGTTGAGCCGGGACAACAGGCCACTGACACGCTGCAACTCGTCCAGCGCCTTCTTGGCGGCCTTCTCCTGCGGACATTTCTGGCACTGGCGCAGGAAGGCAAGATAGGCATCGACCGTGTTCAGCTTCTGCGCCCGCTGCCAGGGATCGCTGTCGTCCTGGCGATGGTTGTTCCAGCGCCAGCCGAGGTAGAGCAGCAGCATCCCGAAGGCCAGGGCGAAAAACCAGGTCAAGATTTTTTCCAGCCAGTCCAGAAAAGCGCTCATAAGCCAAACAGGTTCGATGGGGAGTCGTGCGGCCCGCCGGGGAGCCACCGGATCAATCCTCCCACTGGTAGAGAATGTCGCCGCCGCTGAATTCGCCGGTCTCGGTCTGCACTTTCCAGCGTTGCGTCAAATCATAGCGCAAGCGGAAGACATAAGCGTTCTGGAACAGGCCCATGCCGTACTGGACATAGATCTTCGGCGTCAGGTACTTGCCCAGGAACAGGGCAGTGCTCTGGGTTCCGCCCCAGGGTCCGGAACCGCCATAGCCCTGGGCTATGCCGCCCGCGCCGAGGGAGCCCTGCATGCTGATGTCGACGAAGCCGCCCAGCCCCAGCCGGCTTGACAGCTCCCGGGCCAGCAGGCTGCCGGCGGTGCCGCCAAGGGCGTTGGCCGCCGCCATCATGGCCGAGCCGCTCTGCTGGCCCAGGGGATCGAAGGGCTTACCCATCATCAGATAGGCGAGGATGTCGCTCTGCGACATCGGCCGGTCGGCGAACAGGGTGATGCTCGGCTTGCTGAGCGTGCCCAGCAGCTTGGCGCCGACCCGCACGTCGTCCGACTTGCGCACCGCCTCGATATCCAGGCTGGGGTTGTCCATGGGTGAGCGGGCGAACACCAGCCGCCCGCCGTCGATGTCCAGATCGACGCCATAGAGCGAATACAGGCCCTGATGCAGGCGGATCTCGCCGCTGCCGATGGGGTCCGCGCCGGGCGACTGCTCGATCGTCACCGCCCCGTCGACGCGGCTGCGATAGCCCGGCCCGGTCACCTGGATGCGGTCGCCCAGCCGCACCTCGACCCGCGTCGCCAGCGGGTTGTCGCGCGCCTGCGGCGGAGCCTCGGCGTCGACGATGACGACATCGCGCGAGGGCCGGACCGCCCCCGACTCGTCCGGGATCCGGATGTCCGCCTCGGGGATGTCCAGCCTGCCGCCGAGACGCAGGCCCGCGGCGTCGCGCTCGACCACGAGATCCGGCGACAGATAGACCTTGGCCTCGGGAATGTCGGCCGCGAGGAAACGCTTGCCGCTCAGGTTCAGCCGCAGCGGCCAGCCCTCGCCCGGCTTCAGGGACAGCGAGCCGTCCAGCCGCAGTTCGCCGTTGCCGGAGACTGTCCGGCCGGTCAGCGCCAGGCGGTCGTCGTCGCGGCTGCTGGCGTCGATGTTCAGGCTGCGGACCTGGATGCCCAGGCGCGGAACGCCGAAACCGGCCTCGAGCAGGGCCCCATGCACCTGCAGGCGGGGCGCGCCCACGCTACCGGCGAACCGGACACCGGCCTCGACACGTCCCTGGAGCCGGTCGAGATCGGGCAGCAGCGGCGCCAGCGCCCCCAGGTGCCCGAGCGACAGGCGCGCCTCGCCGGCCCCGGCCAGTTGCCGCCAGTGGCCCCACAGCAGCGGCCCGTCCAGGCGCAGTTCGGCATCGAACCCGGCCAAGGCCGGATCCTCGGCGATCAGTCGCAACTCGCCGCCGCGTGGCGTCAGATCGCCGCGCAGATGCAAGGGCTGCGGCTGCCAGCGCCAGGCCGGGCGCGGGTCGCGCGGCTCCAGCCGGGCCCCGTCCGCCGTCAGTGCCAGGCGCCCCTCGTCGACCCGTTCGCCCCGCCCGGCGAACCGGGCCTCGCCATCCAGCCGGCCCAAGAGCCGCAGCCGGGCGGGCAGCCAGGACTCAAAACGCTCCAGGGGCAGGGCCGCGAGGCGGGTGGCAGCCTGCCACTGCCCGTCGGCAGCCTTGCCTTGCAGGCAGATTTCCGCCGGCGGCAAGGCCCAGCAAGCCGGGCCCAGTTCGGCGGCGGTCCCGCTCAGCCGCAAGGCGGCAGGGGCTTGCAGATACCACTCGCCGAAATCCCGCAGGCTGCCGTCGAACTGCTGCAGCCGGCCGCTCCAGGCGGCCGCGTCCCAGCCGCCCTCGGCCCGGAAAACCAGCTGGCCCGGCCGGCCGCCGGCCTGCAGGCGGGTGTCGATGCGACCGCTCAGGACATGCCGCGCCCGGCTGCCCTGGGCGTCGATGGCTATTCTCACGCCGACGCCCGCCAGCTGCAGATCGGGCACCGCGAGACTCAGGCGCAGCGGTGCGTCCGGCGTCTCGCCCGCCTGCAGCGTCAGCCGCAGCTCGCGTGCCTGCCTCTCGCCCTGTCGCAGCCGCTGGGCCAGCAGTTCCAGCTCCAGCGGCTCGCCATGCAGCTGCCATTCGCCGTGGCGATGGACCATCCCGCCGCGTAAATCCAGCCCGAGCACCTCGACCGCCGCCTCGCCAACCGCCAGGCCGCGCACCGTGACGCGACCAGCCAGTGGCGGCGCGCCCGGCAGCAAGCCGCCACGCGCCTGTCCCTCGATCTCGCGCAGGGCGGCCTCCCGGTAACGCAGCCCGGTTCCGCTCAGATTCAGGTCGATCGTGGCCGCGCCCGGCTCCAGACGGCCGTTGCGCCAGACCACGGCGCCCTGGCAGGCGAGCCTGAGCCGGCCGGCCCGGTTGTCGCCCACCTGCAGGTCCTGCACCATCAGCTCGGCCCGCAGCGGCGGCGCGTCCGGCGTCAGCCCGCCGCTGAGGCGCACGCTCAGTTCCCGGACGCCATCCGCGCGCAGGCGGAGATCCCGCGCCAGCAGCTCGGCCGTGCCCACGGGCCTGTCCCTGGGCCCCTGCAGCCGGCCGCGGCTGCTCAGCTGTCCCTTCATGCCGGGGAACCAGAGTCCCGGGGCATCCGCCCGCAGGCTCCAGCCGACATCCAGTTGCGGCCCCCAGGTTCCGGCCAGCGTCAGCGCGAGTCCGGCCCCCTGGGCGCGGACATCGCGGAACTCGACACGCTCCGGATACAGACCGAGGCGGCCGCCGGCCGTGACCGCCTGATCGGCCAGCCGCGCCGCCAGCTCGATGCGCAGATCGGCGGGCTCGCCCTGGACCGACAGACGCCCCTCCGGACTGCGCCATTCCGGCGGTCCGCGCAGCGGCCAGGCCAGATTTTCCCAGCGCGCCGCGAGATCCAGCCGTGGCCGATCGGGAAGCCCCTCGGCCATGCCGTTCATGGTGAAGCGGGCGCTTGTCGCAGGCAGACCGACGGTCAGCCGCTCGAGCCGCCAGGCGCCCGGCGCCCCGTGGAGCAGCCGGGCATCCGCCTGCACTTCGCCGAGCTCGGCGATGCGGCCCTCCAGGTGACCGTCGATCGTGGCAGCCCGGTCGGTGCCTTCGCCGCGGAGATCAAGCGCCAGCGGCCCGTCCGGCCAGGCGGGATCGATCGAGCGGGGCCGCAGGGCCGGCACCGTCAGCTGCGCCGTCCAGGCCAGCCGGTCGAGCGGATCCTGCGCCACCAGCGACAGCTCGGCGGCGGTCGGCGCCTGCAATCGCTGATGGACCAGGACACGCCCCGGATGGCCGCCCAGCTGGCCTTCGCCGCGGAACACCGGCCGTCCCGCGGGGTGCCAGTACCAGCGGGTCCGCAGGGCGATGCCCGCCAGTCCCCCCAGCGTCACGTGGCCATCAAGCGCCAGGCCCAGGTCGGGCAGGGTCACGTCCAGTTGGCGGATGTCGAGCCCGTCGCGGGTCAGCTCCAGCGCGGCATCGAGGGCCGACAGCGGAATCGGCGCACTGGCGGAAGCCGGCTGCACGGTGCCATCGCGCAGGCTGAGCGCATCGATCGCCAGCGCGAACGGCAGGCGCAGACTCGGCCATGCGATCGGCGAGGAATCGCTGCTCGCGTAGCGCGGCCCGTGCAGGTCGATGCGGTGGAAATGCAGTCGGCCGCGCCAGAGATCGTCGACCGCGAGCCGATATTCCAGGCGGTCGAGATGCAGCCGCTCGGTCGCACCGCGATAATCCAGCCCCTGCACCGCGAAGCGCCCGAGCACGACGCCCTCGACCCGAGCCAGGCTGAACCCGGGCACCCAGGCCCGCGCCTGACGGGCCAGCCAGCGGCCACCGGGCTCGGTCGCCAGGCTCCACCAGCATCCGGCCAGCAGCGTCAGCGCCAGCAGGCAGGCCAGCGCCAGAACATTGGCAAGCGCCCGCATCACAGGTCCGGACCCAGAATCAGGTAGACCTGCACCGGGTCCAGCGCCTTCGACAGCGGCACACCGACATCCAGCCGCACCGGCCCCACCGGCGACCGCCAGCGGGCGCCGATGCCCACCCCGGTACTGACCGGGCCCTCGAAGTCGTTGCCGACATAGCCGACATCGGAGAAGGCCGCCACGCCCCAGTCGCCGAACAGCACGCGATCGTACTCCAGGCTGCCGACCGCCAGATGCTGGCCACCGGTCCGCTTGCCGTAGACATTGACCGGGCTGATCTCGAACAGGCGGTAGCCGCGCACGGTCGGCGCGCCGCCGGCGTAGAAACGCTCGGTGATCGGCATGCGGTCGAAATCGTTGGTGAGCATCTCGCCGAACTGCCCGCGCAGGATCAGGCGGTTGTCGTCATTGAGGCTGTAGACGCCCTTGCCGTAGAGCCGGAAGCGGGCGAAGGACAGCTGCGAGCCCAGCCCCTGGACGCTGCCGGCAAGGTTGGCGTCCAGTCGCACGCCTTGGCGGGGAAAGATGGCGTCGTCGGAGCTGAGCCAGGTGTAGTTGACGCTGGGAATCAGCAGATCGGTGGTCTGGTTGCCCAGGCCGATGTTGAAGGTTTCCCGCAGATAGTCGAGCGAGAGAATCTCGCGCAGGTCCCAGCGGGTCGTGCCATGGCGGATGCCGCCGCGGATCACCTTGGCGCGGCCGGCGACGGTATCCTCCAGGCCCAGCTTGGAGGTAAAGGCCAGCTGGTCCTTCTCCGGATCGTTCAGCGGGATGGCGTAGATGGCATCCAGCTGGTTCCAGATCAGCGACAGCTTGGCACTGGCCTGGAAGGTATGGCCGAGGCTGTTGAGGTAGCGGTTGCGGTAGCCGACGCTGAGGCGGGGTCCGGTATCGGTGCCGTAGCCGCCGCCGAGGTCGATGCGGTTGCGGGGCACCATGTCCAGCGCCACGTCGACGGGCATGCGGCCATCCCTGGCCTGTTCGAGCCGGGGCGTGATGTCGGCACGGGCGAAGTAGCCGCTGTTCAGCAGGCTTTTCTGCAGCGCCAGCACCGCCGAGGCGCGATAGGGCTCATCGGGACTGAAGCGCGCGAAGCGGCGCAGCAGTTCGGGATCCAGCGGGGTCTGGCTGAAGCTCAGCTCGCCGAAGCGGTAGCGCCGGCCCGAGGCCAGGTGCAGGACGATGTCCGCCCGCTGGTCCTTGACATCGACGCGCACCTCGCGGGTGGTGAAACGGGCATCGAAGAACCCCATTTCGGCGGCCTGATCCTGCAGGGCATCGCGGCCCTTTTCGTACTGCCGGTGCTCCAGCACGTCGCCGGGGCGGACTGGAAAGCGTTCCACCAGCGCCCGCATCCCGGGTTCCTGGGCCGCCTCGCCCTCCAGCCGCACATCGACATGCGCCACCCGGACCGGCGGCCCCGGGTCGATGCGGTATTCCGCCAGCCAGTTGGCCTTCTGCCGCTTGAGCGTAGCGGCGATACGCGGCTGGTAGTAGCCATAGGGCTGCAGGGCGGTGCGGATCTCGTCCGCGGCGCGGGCCGCCGCCAGGTCGATGACCGCCTGGCGGGCATCCGCGGTCTGGCGGGCCATGGTCAGGAGGGCGCGGACGTTTTTCTCCAGCGGCTCGTCGAGTCCCGTGATCCGGAGTTCGACCGGCGACGGTTCCGCCGGCGCCGGCCGCGGCAGGCCGGCCAGGCCGACGCACAGGCAGATGGCTGTCCAGGCGCGGCGGCTCCGCTGGTGGACACCCGGCCGGCCCTGGCTGGTGTGGCGCGTGGCGTGACCGTGCGACCCCACCGGGCTGCGGCATCCGCCGGGCTCAGGCCGCCAGCCGCTCGGCGATGGCCTGGCGCCAGTCCTCGAACAAGGGCGCAGCCACTGCCGCGACGATGGAACGCGACAGGGCGCCCGGCGCATAGACCGGCTCGCCTGCCAGCGTGGCGGCGATCCCGCCCGCCTCGGCGAGAATCAGCGCGCCGGCGGCATAGTCCCAGAGCTTCTGCTCGCCGTGGAGATAGACGTGGAAACGCCCCGCCGCCAGCCAGCACCACTCCAGCGAGCCGGAGCCGGTATAGCGCAGCGAGCTGAACGGCGGCCGCGCGACCAGCGCCATGGCCAGCGGCTTGCCGAGACGCTTGAAGTCGACCATCGCCAGGCAGCGGCGCAGCGGCAGGGCGGCAGACGGACAGTCAAGGCGGCGGCCGTTGAGCCAAGCGCCCTGCCCGCGCACGGCGCTGTAGCATTCGTCGGTGTTGGGATCGTAGACCACGCCGAACTGCGCCTCATGGCCGCGCATGAGGGCCAGCGACAGGGAAAAGAACGGCAGCCCCGCGGCGAAGTTGCTGGTTCCGTCGACCGGGTCCAGGCACCAATAAAGATCCGGATGCCTGTCCAGGAAGGCCCGCTGCGCGGCAGGCGCCATCTCCTCGCCCAGCAACGGGATGGCGGGATGGCGCTCCGCCAGCAGCCGGCCGAGCCGGGCCTGGGCCGCCAGGTCGGCCTCGGTCACGATGCTGCCGTCGGGCTTGTAGCGGCGCTCCGCGTGGCGGAAGCGCGGCATCAGTTCCTCGCGCGCCACCGCTTTCACCAGCGGGACGATGTCCTCCAGCGCCGGGACCATGGACCGTCTCCCCCGGGACTCAGCGACCCGGCAATCCGAACAGCTCGGCCAGCCGGGCGCCCGGGTCCTCGGCGCGCATGAAGCTCTCGCCGACCAGGAAGGCGTCGACCCGGTGGCGCCGCATCAGGGCGACATCGGCCGGCGCGAGGATGCCGCTTTCGGTCACCACCAGGCGGTCGGCGGGTATGCCGGGCAGGAGGTCCAGGGTCGTCGCGAGGCTGACTTCGAAGGTGCGGAGATTGCGATTGTTGATGCCGATCAGGGGCAGGTCCAGCGTCAGCGCGCGCGCCAGTTCCCCGGCGTCGTGCACCTCCACCAGGACATCCATGCCCAGCTCGCCGGCCAGGTCCGACAATTGCCGGAGACCGGCGTCGTCGAGAGCGGCGGCGATCAGCAGGATGCAGTCGGCGCCGATCGCCCGGGCCTCGGCGACCTGATAGGGGTCGACGATGAAATCCTTGCGGATGACGGGCAGCTCACAGGCGGCACGGGCCTCCTTCAGGTAGCGCTCGCAGCCCTGGAAGAAATCCCGGTCGGTCAGCACCGACAGACAGGCGGCGCCATGGGCCGCGTAGCTCTCGGCGATCGCCGCCGGCCGGAAATCGGGCCGCATGACGCCCTTGCTGGGCGAGGCCTTCTTGATTTCGGCAATCACGCCCGGCTGGCCCGCCGCGATCCTCTCGCGCAGGGCGCGCACGAAGCCGCGGGGCGAATCGGCCATGGCGGCACGCCGCAGCTGGTCCTCGTAGGAGGTCTGCGCCATGCGCTCGGCGACCTCCTCGGTCTTGCGGTGGAGAATCTTCTTCAGGATGTCCGGCGTGGAAGTCTGCATGCGTCTTTGCGTGAGAAGGTGTGCGGGCGGATGGATTCAGCGGGATGGTTCGAATTGGCGGGCAAAGTCGATCAGCTGGTCGAGCTTGCGGCGGGCGGTGCCGGCATCGATGGCTCCGGCGGCCCTGGCGACGCCCTCCTCCAGGCTGGCGGCGATACCGGACACGTAGATGGCCGCGCCGGCGTTGAGCAGCACGATATCGCGGGCGGGACCGATGCCGCCGGCCAGGACGCCATGGATCATCGCCAGGCTCTCCTCGGCCGAGTCCACCGCCAGCCAGCTGAGCGGCTCGCGGGTCAGGCCGAACTGTTCGGGCGTCAACTGGCGCACGTCGATGCGGCCGTCGCGGAGCTCGGCCACCCGGGTCGGCGCGCCGATGCTGATCTCGTCCAGGCCGTCCTCGGCATGCACCACCAGCACATGGCGGCTGCCGAGCTGCTGCAGGGCCTCGGCCAGCGGCTCCAGCCACTGCTCGCTGTAGACGCCGACGACCTGGCAAGGTGCCGAGGCGGGGTTGGTCAGCGGCCCCAGGAGATTGAAGATGGTCCGGATGCCCAGCTCGCGGCGCGGCCCGATGGCGTGCTGCATGGCGACGTGATGGTTCTGGGCGAAGAGAAAGCCGAGCCCGACCTGCTCGATGCAGTCCTTCACCTGCGCGGGCGTCAGGGACAGGTTGAGTCCCGCCGCCGCCAGCACGTCGGCGCTGCCGGACTTGCTGGAGACCGAACGGTTGCCATGCTTGGCGACCCGGGCGCCGGCCGCCGCCGCGACGAAGGCGGACGCGGTGCTGATGTTGAAGGTATGGGCACCGTCACCGCCGGTGCCGCAGGTGTCGACCAGATGCTCGCCGTGCACCGGCACCCGGGTGGCCATCTCGCGCAGGACCTGCGCCGCGGCGACCACTTCGTCGACCGTCTCGCCCTTGGCCCGCAGCGCGACCAGGAAACCGCCGATCTGGGCCGGGGTCGCCTGCCCGGTCATGATGCCGCGCATGAGCTCGCGCATGGCAGCGGGCGCGAGATCCTGGCCGTCGAGGAGATGGTTGATGGCGGAGGAAATCTTCATCGTGAGAGCAGCGGGCTGAGCGGGAAAGGTGCCAAGGGTCACTCGGAAAGGGCGGGATCGCTGTCGAGAAGCTGGTACAGCTTTTCCTCCTCCTGCACGGAATCCAGGCCAATCATGACTTCCGACAGGTAGTGGAACATGCCGATCAGCATCGACAGCACCGATAGCACGAAGAGCAGCACGGCCACGATCAGCGCGTTCGCCACATACAGGCTGAGCCCCAACACCAGGCAGGTGACCATGACGCCCATGACGCCGACCAGCGTGAAGATGAAGGCGTTGCGCATCTTGGCGGCGCGTATCTCGATCGACTCGATCTGCGACTGCAACACCCGCGCCTCCAGCCGGTTGCCGGTCTTGATGGCGACATGCTTGTCCTTGTGGAAGGCTCGCAGGCGGGTGACGATGCCCATCAGGCGGGTATTGATCGACAGCACCAGCAGGCCGGCGCCGGAAATGAAGATCGCCGGTGCCACGAAGGCTTGAAACAGTTCCAGGTCGGTCATGGGATTGGACGGGTCGCAGCGGGAGTTAACCCGACACGGCAGCAGCCGGCTGGCGGGCCCATTTGCGTGCCAGCAGACCGCGCAGAGCGTCGAGCAGCGGTGCCTCAATCATAAGGTGGACCAGTATCCCTGCCAACACCGACAGGCCTGCCAGCCAGACGGTCAGCAGATTGGCCGCCCAGACAGCCGGCAGTTCCGACCACAGCGGCTGCAAGGGCCGGGACAGGCTCCAGGCCAGCTTGCCGAACGACAGATGCACCAGATAGATCGCATAGGAGGCATTGCCGACCAGCAGCCAGAGGCGCCGGCGAGCCAGCAGGCGGTTGAGCTCCGGGGCCATGCAGGCTGCCAGCATCAGCGCGCTGGAAAATCCGAAACCCAGCAGTGTCAGGGGGTGCGCCGGCCAGGCATCGGACGGCAGGCCTAGCCACGCGTAGATCCGTCCGGTGGCCACGAAACCGGTCGCGCCGAGGGTGAGGCAGGCCAGGCCAATCCGGTTCCGCCTGGCGGGATCCCAGACGCTGGCCTTGAGGTGCACCACGCCGGCGGCCATGCCCATGAAGAACAGCAGGTTCAACGGATCCGCCCAGGGACCGGGGATGATCGCGGTTCCCGGCAGCAACAGCGCCAGCCAGCCGGCAAAAACCAGCAAGCCCCAGCTGCGGCGCAGCAGAAACGCCGCGAACAGCGCATAGAAAAGCATCTCGTAGGCCAGCGTCCAGCTGACGGCAATCAGCGGTGTCGGCCGCCCGCTGAACAGCCAGGCGTTCGACAGGAACTCCGGCACGGCCAGGCCACCGGTAAACACCCGCCAGCCGCCCCACGACAAGAGGACCAGCCAGTACAGGGGATAGATGCGGATGAAACGGCGCGACAGGTAATAGCCGATGCGGCCGGGCCGGCCGATATCGCGTGCATGGGCGATCAGGATGATGAAGCCGCTGAGGACAAAGAACAGGAAGACGCCGGAGAAACCGGTAAGAAAGACGTCGCCGAACGGCGCCTCACCGAGCTTTCGCTTGATGAACTCGCTGGAGTGGAACAGCACCACCAGCAGGACCGCAATGCCGCGGTAGGCCTGGACGCTGGGCAACATGGGCAGTGGCCGTCAGTGGCGGCGTCGGACGGCAGGCAGGGCGGACGCCGCGCCGTCCCCGGCCCTCACCGGCGCAGGAAGTTGGCGAGCAGTTCGTGACCCTGCTCGGTCAGGATGGACTCGGGGTGAAACTGCACGCCCTCGACATCCAGGGTCCGGTGGCGGACGCCCATGATCTCCTCGATGCCGCCATCCCTGTCCTCGGTCCAGGCGGTGATCTCCAGACACGCCGGCAGGCTTTGCTGCTCGATGACCAGCGAGTGGTAGCGGGTGGCCTGGAACGGGTTGTTGAGGCCGTGAAACACACCCGTGTCGCGGTGGTACACCATCGAGGTCTTGCCGTGCATGATCCGCTTGGCGTGGATGATGTTGCCGCCGAAGGCATAGCCGATGCTCTGGTGCCCCAGGCATACCCCGAGGATCGGGTAGCGGCCGGCATAGCGACGGATGGTTTCCACCGAGATGCCCGCCTCCTTGGGCGTGCAGGGACCCGGCGAGATCACGATCTTCTGGGGATCGAGCCGGGCGATGTCCTCGACGGCGATCTGGTCGTTGCGCACCACCTCCACCTCGGCCCCCAGCTCGGCAAAATACTGCACGAGGTTGTAGGTGAAGGAATCGTAGTTGTCGATCATCAGGATCATGGCGGCTTGGAGACCTGGATTTGTCTGGCTTTGCCCACGACCGCAGCCGCTACGACTCCGGTCCTGGTACGGTTTTCTGGCATGCTCGGCCGCTGGCCTCGCGCGGGCGGGAATGGTAGCACGGGTCGGCAGCGGCGCTGGCCCCTCCCCGGAGCGGGCGCCCCGCCCTCACGCCGGGGGCGTGTCGAGGTTGGCCACGCCATGCGGAACATGGCCGGTGGCGACGTGCTGGCTGGCGGAATCGCAATGGCCCTGCTGGTCGTCGAAGAAGATGTCGGCGCCGAAGGCGCTGAGGAAAGGACCCTTGGCCTTGCCACCGAGGAACAGCGCCTCGTCGATGCGGATGTTCCAGGCCCTGAGGGTTCTGACCACCCGCTCGTGCGCCGGCGCCGCCCGGGCCGTGACCAGCGCCGTGCGGATCGGCGACTCGTCGGCGTCGAACAGGGTCTGCACATGGTGCAGGGTCGCCAGGAAGGCCTTGAACGGACCGCCGGACAGCGGCTTGCGCGCCTCGGCGGCCTCGTACTCGGCAAAGGCTTCGAGGCCCTGCTCCCGGTAGATGCGCTCCGACTCGTCGGAGAACAGCACGGCATCGCCGTCGAAGGCGATGCGCAGCTGGCCGGAATCCGTGGCCGGCTTGGCCGAAGCCAGGATGGTGGCGGCGGCATGCCCCGCCGCCAGGGCCTTTTTCACATCCTCGGCGTTGCTCGAGAGGAACAGGTCAGCCCCGAAGGCGGCGATGTAGCCGAACGGCGATGCCCCGCTGGTGAAGGCGGCGCGGACGATGTCGAGTCCATGATGGCGAATGGAATTGAACACCCGCAATCCGGTATCGGCGCTGTTGCGCGACAGCAGGATCACCTCGACGGTCGGCTGGCGCAGGGTATCGTTGATCGCCAGCAGTTTCCTGACCAGGGTAAAGGCGACCCCGGGCGCGAGGGTTTCCTCCTCGTGCTCGATCTGATAGCGACAGAAGGCTTCCTTGCCGCCTTCCTCGAAAATGCGGTGGGATTCGTCCAGGTCGAACAGGGCCCGGGAGGAAATGGCCACGACCAGTTTTCTGGCATCCGTCATGTCTGTGTCTCCCGACTGCTCATCCTGCTGTCCCGACGGCCTCGGGACGGGCGGAAACCAATGGAAAACTCGCTGGTCTGACGGCCCGCGTCCGCACGGTTCGGTGTAACCTAACGAATCCGGCCCGGCCACCGCCCGCGGCGGTCGGGCCACCCATCTGCCCACTGATCATCCAGATAACGAATAAAGGCAAGCAAATGAAAGACTTCATCACCAAAATGATCCGCAGCAAATATTCCGTGCTGTACCTGATCCTCTTCATCGGTGGCCTCTACATGCTGCAGGAGAAGGCCATCATGCCGCTGGTCATGAGCGTGGTGAAGTCAGAGGTTTTCTTCGAGAAGCCGATCGAGGAAAACGAACCGCTTGGCAAGCTGGATGCCAAGACCGAGCGTACAGGATACGCCTTGGCCCATTGTCGCAAGGAGGTCAAGGACAAGGGCGATCTGCCCGACAACGTCGAATTCCTGGATGACCAGTACGAGGCCTGGGCCCTTGGCAACCGCCAGTACCTGATCCGCTCCAGCGTGCGGCTGGTCGAGCCCGGGAAGGGCCCGGTGGTCAAGCTCTACGCCTGCACGGTCCGCATGACCGGCGAGGATCAGGCCAGCCCCGACAGCTGGACGACCCTTGGCCTGGATTTCAATCCCGAGGCGGAGTAAGACCTGCCACCCGATGGGCCGGCCCCTCGCGGGCGGAAACCGGCCCGTCGGGACATGCCGGCGTCACACGACCCCGCTCAGGCTCACCGGCTGATCAGACGCCAGTCACCGTGATCGGCCAGCCCCCCGGACCGCCTGACCACAGCCCTCAGCGCCCGCCCTGCCCGAACAGCCGATAGCCTGCCGCGCGCAGCAGGAACAGCGGATTGCCGAGCACATAGCGCTTCATCATGCGCCGAGGCTCCAGCCAGAGGCGGTAAAGCCACTCCAGCCGGCAACGGCGAAGCCAGCGCGGCGCGCGGGGAATGCTCTCGCTCAGGAAGTCGAGCAATGCCCCGACACCGCAGGCGATGCCAACCTGCAACTGCGCTTGGTGATCGGCGATCCAGTGCTCCTGCAGGGGATTGCCGAGCGCAACCAGCAGCAGGTGCGGGCGGGCGTCGTTGATGGCCTCGAGCAGTTCCGCCTGATCATGGTCCGAGGAATAGCCATCGCGGACCCCCACCACCCGCACGGCGGGATAGCGGGCCTCGATGCTGCGGGCGGCCAGGGCCGCCACGCCGGGCCTGGCACCAAACAGGAACACCCGCAATGCGTCCCGCGCCGCGGTGCGGTGCGCGAAAACGCGGGGAAACAGGTCCGTGCCGTTGAAATTCTCGAGAAACGGGCGGCCAGCCAGGTGCCCGTAGATTTCCAGCCCGACGCCGTCGTTGAGCACCAGGGAAAACCCGTTGAGGACCTCGCGGAACCCGCGGTCGGCATAGGCCAGATTGACGGTATGGGCATTCACCAGGGCCAGCGTGACGGCGGGACCGCCCGGCCGGGTATGGGCGTCGAACCATGCCAGGAATGCCTCGAAGCCGAGGCGGGCAACCCCGATGCCCAAGCAGTCGACGGCCGCGAGCTGCTGTTTGTCCGGCATGGCTCACCCTCCGCAAACGCTATGGATGGATACCCGATGCGGCAGCGGATGCCTGGCACTGCGCCCCATCGCAGCCATCCGGCGGACCGGCACGCCTGTCAGCGCCGCTTCAGCCTGGCGGCCATGTGAGGCGCCGGCCACCAAGCACGTGCAGGTGCAGGTGATAGACCTCCTGACCGGCATCGCCGCGGCAGTTGATCACGGTGCGGTAACCGCCGGCGGCGAGCCCCTCGCGCCGGGCGACCTCCTGGACGGCACCGAGCAGTTGCCCCGCCAGGCCCGGTTCGTCGGCCGGGAAATCGTCCAGGGTCGGAATGTGCCGCTTGGGAATCACCAGCACATGCACCTTGGCCTGTGGGCGGATGTCGCGGAAGGCCAGCACGTGCTCGTCCTCGTAAACGACATCCGGCTGTATCTGGCCAGCCACCATCTTGCAGAAGAGACAATCCGTCATCGCGACCTCGCTGTCGACAAGGAAAACAGGCCCGCTGGCCAATCTACCGCAGGCGGTTCAGAAAACCTTGCGGCCATTGAAGGCATGGGACAGAGTGGCGCTGTCAACGTATTCGAGCTCGCCACCAAGCGGCATGCCGTAGGCCAGACGGGTGGCGGTGATGCCATGCCGCTGCGCCATTTCATGAATGTAATGCGCGGTGGCTTCACCTTCGACGGTGGTATTGGTGGCCAGAATGATTTCGGCAATTTCGCCCGATTGCAATCGCCGCTCGAGCAGATCCAGCCGCAGCTCCGCCGGGCCGATCCCGTCCAGCGGCGACAGCCGGCCGTTGAGCACGAAAAACAGGCCCCGGAATGCGGTGGCCTGCTCGATCGCCTGCGCCTCCGCCGGCGTCTCGACGACGCAGAGCAGCGATCGCTCGCGGCGCGGGCTGGCACAGAGCGGGCAGAGTTCGCCCTCCGTGAGGGTCCGGCACTGGGCGCAGTGGCCGATGGCGTCGAGAGCATGCAGCAACGACTCGGCCAGCTGCCGCGCGCCCACCCGATCCCGTTGCAGCAGGTGGAAGGTCATCCGCTGGGCGGATTTGGGACCGACCCCCGGCAGGCAACGCAAGGACCGCATCAGTCGCGCCAGGGCGCCGGCGGGTGGCATGCGGCACGCCTCCGGTTACGACTCAGAACGGCAGCTTGAATCCCGGCGGGAACTCGATGCCGCCAGTCAGGCCGGCCATCTTTTCCTGCTTGAGATGGCTGACCTTGTTGACCGCATCGTTGAAGGCGGCGGCCACCAGATCCTCCAGCATGTCGCGGTCGTCATGGAGCAGGCTGTCATCGATCTGTACCTGGCTGACCTGGCGCTTGCCGTTCATGGTGATCCTGACCAGCCCGCCGCCCGACTCGCCGGTGATCTGTGCAGCCGCAATCTCGTCCTGGACCTGCTTCAGGTTTTCCTGCATTTTCTGGGCTTGCTGCATCAGGCCTGCCAGGGGACTCTTCATGATCGGTCTACTCCGTTACGTGGGTCGTTCAGGGAATGGGTTTGGTGCTGCCGGGCACGATACGCGCGTCGAACAGTTCCCGAAAGGCACGCACGCTCTCGTCCTGCTCGATCTCCGCCTCCGCCGCCTGCTGGCGCTCGTCCCGCTCGCGCTGCAACTGGATCGCAGGCGTTTCGGCAGCCGCCGCCTCGAGGCGAATCTGCAATCGCAGCGGCCGGTTGAAATGGGCCTGCAGGGCCTTTTCCAGCGCGGCTTCCGAACGCGGGCTGCGGAGATGCTGCAACCTGGGGTCGAGGCTGAGCTCGCACTGCTGCCCTTCGAGGCGCAGCAGCACGGCATTGTTGGCCAGTTCCCGCGTCATCGCCGTCAGGCCCATGGCCCGGATCAGCGCCGGCCAGTCCGGCGCCGCCCCGGGACCGGGCGGTGCCGGCGGAGCCGCTGGCGGCGACCGGGACGCTGCCGGGTTGCCGTCGTCCGGAACGGCCATGGATGCCGGTGCCGGTGGCGGCGCAGACGCCGGTTTGGCCAGTTGGGGCATGGCGGGCGCAGCAGCGACCTCGGCCGGCCTGGCGGGCGCGGCGGACGACGGCTTGCGGGGCGACTCCGGGGAAGCGGAGCGAACGGCGGCAGCCAGCGGCCGGAAGGCCAGCATGCGCAACAGCACCATCTCGAAGCCCAGACGCGGTTCCGGCGCCAACGGCAGATCGCGCTGGCCGATCAGGGCGATCTGGTACAGCAGCTGCAGATCCTCGGCCGGCACGCTGGCGGCGATGCCGAGGAGACGCTCGGCCTCCTCGTCCCGCCGCACGGCATCCGGCACCCACTGGCCGAGCGCGGCGTGATGGAGAATGATCAGCAGTTGCTGGAGCACATCGGCGTAATCGGGCGCGTGCTGATCCATGGCATCGATCAGACCGAGCAGCGCCTCGGCATCGCGGGCCAGGATGGCATCCAGCATCTCGAATACCGGTCGCCGCGCCACAGTGCCGAGCATGGCGGCCACGGTGGCCTCGGCCAGGCTGCCGCCACCATGCACGATGGCCTGATCCATCAGGCTCAGGGCGTCGCGCAGCGAGCCATCGGCGGCCCGCGCCAGGGACTTGACCGCATTGGCGTCAAACGTCACCGACTCCCGGTGCAGGATGTCCTCCAGCTGGCCGCGGATCTGCTCGGGCGTCAACCGCTTGAGGTTGAACTGCAGGCAGCGCGACAGCACGGTGACCGGGATCTTCTGCGGATCGGTGGTGGCCAGCAGGAACTTGATGTGCGGCGGCGGCTCCTCCAGCGTCTTCAACAGGGCGTTGAAGCTGTGCGTGGAGAGCATGTGTACCTCGTCGATGAGGTAGATCTTGTAGCGCCCCTGGGTCGGCGCGTAGAGCACGTTGTCGAGCAGTTCGCGGGTATCCTCGACCTTGGTCCGCGAGGCCGCGTCCACCTCGACGAGATCGACGAAGCGTCCCTCGTCGACATCGCGACAGACCGCGCATTGACCGCAGGGCTCGGCGCTGGCGCCGCGGGACTCGCAGTTCATGGCCTTGGCCAGGATCCGCGCCACGGTGGTCTTGCCCACGCCGCGGGTACCGGTAAAGAGATAGGCGTGATGCAGGCGCTCGAAGCTCAGCGCATGGGTCAAGGCGCGAACGACGTGGTCCTGACCGACGATTTCACCGAACTGACGGGGACGCCACTTGCGGGCCAGTGCCTGATAGGCCATCGCGGTTCAGGGAGAAGAGGGGCCGGGAAAGGCCGCGTGAGGGGTGGCAAGTCGCGCCAGCCACACCCCGGCACACGAATCCGCTGCTACCGTTGCTCCCTTCCGGGCCTGGCGGGGTTTGCAGCGTATCATTGCGAGGGGACCGACACGACTCGCCATTGAACTCTGGCCGGCACCCGCGGAAGCGGGATGCCAAAGGAGGCATTATGCGGGAAGCCGCCCTCCGGTTCAACCCTGCATGCTGTCGGCGACACGGCTCAAGCCGCGGGTGCCAGCCGCTCCACCAGGGCTTCCACGAAGGCGATGCGCGACTCGGGCGTGTCCATGACCTGGACGAAGCGCAGCCTGTCCTGCCCATCCAGCTTGTAGGTCTGCGGCTGGGACTGGATCAGGGTGATCACCTGCAAGGGATCGACGGCGGGAGCCGGACCGAACAGGAAGCGCCCGCCGCCGGGCCCCGCCTCGATCTTGCGGATGCCGAGCCGCTCGGCGTGCAGCTTGAGTCCGGTGATGGCGAACAGCGTCTTGGCGGCGGGTGGCAACAGCCCGAAACGGTCGATCATTTCGACCTGCAAGGCGCGCAGTTCCTCCTCGCCGCGGGCATTGGCGATGCGCTTGTAGAGCACCAGCCGGGCATGGACATCGGGCAGATAGGTTTCCGGAATCAGCGCCGGCGCCTGCAGGTCGATCTCCGGACCCGCATCGTGCGGCAGCAGGTCCAGCGCTGGCTGCTGGCCCGCTTGCAGGGCCTTGACGGCCCTCTCGAGCAGTTCGGTATAGAGGCTCAGGCCGATCTCCTGAATCTGGCCGCTCTGCTCGTCGCCCAGCAGTTCGCCGGCACCGCGGATTTCCAGGTCGTGCGACGACAGCATGAAACCGGCGCCCAGTTCGCCCGAAGCCTCGATCGCCTCCAGACGCTTGACGGCGTCGACTGTCATCAGGCTTTTCGGCGGCACGATGAGGTAGGCATAGGCGCGATGATGCGAGCGCCCTACCCGGCCGCGAATCTGGTGCAGCTGCGACAGGCCCAGCCGGTCGGCCCGATTGATGATGATGGTGTTGGCGCTGGGCACGTCGATGCCGCTTTCGATGATGGTGGTGCACAGCAGCAGGTTGAATCGCTGGTGGTAGAAATCCAGCATGATCTGCTCCAGCTCCCGCTCGGGCATCTGGCCGTGGGCGATGCGGATGCGGGCCTGCGGCACTAGCGTGCCGAGATCGCGGGCCATCTTCTCCATGGTCTCGATCTGGTTGTGCAGGAAATACACCAGCCCGCCGCGCTTGATTTCGCGCAGCACCGCCTCCTCGACCAGCCCGCTGTCCCACTCGCTGACAAAGGTCTTGATGGCGTGCCGGTTGGGCGGTGGCGTCGCGATGATGGAGATATCGCGCAGGCCCGACATGGCCATGTTGAGCGTGCGCGGAATCGGCGTCGCGGTCAGGGTCAGGAAGTCCAGCTCGCTGCGGAGCTTCTTGAAGTACTCCTTCTGCGCCACGCCGAAGCGTTGTTCCTCGTCGATGATGGCCAGGCCGAGCGCCTTGAAGACCACATCCTTCTGCAGGATCTTGTGGGTGCCGATGAGGATGTCGATGCGGCCCTCGGCGACCTCCCGCAGCACGGCTTCCTGCTGCTTCTTGCCGACGAAGCGCGACAGCGTCTCGACCCGTATCGGCCAGTCCGCATAGCGGTCGCGGAAATTCTGGAAATGCTGCTGGGCCAGGAGCGTGGTCGGCACCAGCACCGCCACCTGCCTGCCGTTCTGGACGGCGATGAAGGCGGCGCGCATGGCCACCTCGGTCTTGCCGAAGCCCACGTCGCCGCACACCACCCGGTCCATGGGCTGCGGCGAGGCCAAATCCCGGATGACATCGAGAATGGCGGTTTCCTGATCCGGCGTTTCCTCGAACGGGAAGCCGGCGGCGAAGTTCGCGTATTCCTCGGTCACCGTCGAATAGCTGTGCCCCTGGCGCGCGGCGCGCTTGGCATAGATATCCAGCAGCTCCGCCGCGACGTCGCGCACGCGCTCCAGGGCCTTGCGGCGGGCCTTTTGCCACTGCTCGCCCCCCAGCCGGTGCAGGGGCGCGGTTTCGGGGCTGGCGCCGCTGTAGCGGCCAATCAGGTGCAGGGAGGAAACCGGCACGTACAGGGTGTCCTGATGGGCGTATTCCAGCGTCAGGAATTCCCCCTCGATGCCGCCGACCGTCAACCGGGTCAGCCCCATGAAGCGGCCGACCCCATGATCCTGATGCACCACCGGCGCACCGATTTCCAGCTCCTCCAGGTTGCGCAGCAGCTGGTCGATCTTGTGGCCACCGCTCACCCGCCGCCGGCGCCGCTGCTGGACCCGTTCACCCGACAGCTGGGTTTCGGTGATGATGGCGATATCCGGCTCGGCCAGCCAGAGTCCGTGATCCATGGGCGCCACGACCAGTCCCAGCGCGTCCGCCCCATCGATGAACTGGCGCCAGCCATCGAGCACCCTGGGCTTGATGCGGTAGCGCCCCAGCGTTTCCAGCAAGGCCTCGCGGTGACCGGCGGTTTCGGCTGTCAGCAGCGTGCGCCGGCCCGGCGCCTGCAGGAAGGCGATCAACGCCTCCGCAGGCGTCTTGAGCCGCGCATTCAGGGCGAGATCGGGCAAGGCCCGGCAGCCGTCATCGGTGCTTTCGTCAGCCGCGCCGTCACTGGTCTGCGGAGACAGCACGACCACGGGGCAGCGGGCCAGATGCTCGCCGAGCGCCGAGGGCGGCAGAAACAGCCGCGCCGGAGGCAGGGGCGGACGATCGGGATACTGGCGTCGCAGCTGGTAGCGGGCCTCGGTATCGGCGAAGAACCGTTCCGCCGCGGATTCAATCGCGCCATGCAGCACCACATGGGTGTCGGAGGGCAGGTAATCGAACAGCGTTTCGGTTTGCTCGACGAACAAAGGCAGGTAATAGTCGGTACCCCCCCCGGCGATACCCTTGCTGATCTCCTGATACAGGGCATGCGTGGTGGACGCTTCCGGGAAGGCCTCCCGAAACGCCTGCCGAAAACGCTTGATGGCGGCCTCATCGAACGGATACTCGCGGGCCGGAAACAGGTTGATGGCATCCACCCGCTCGCTGGAGCGCTGCGATTCCGGATCGAAGATGCGGATGGATTCCACCTCGTCGTCGAACAGCTCGATACGGTAAGGCACCTGGCTGCCCATGGGAAACAAATCCAGAATCGAGCCGCGTATCGCAAATTCGCCGTGCTCCAGCACCTGCTGGACGCAGTGATAACTGACGCTTTCCAGCCGCCGGCGGGTTTCCTCCAGACTCAGGCGGCTGCCGGGCTTGAGCACGAAGGTATTGCCCAGAACGTGCTGCCGGGGCGCCAGCCGCTGCATGAGGGTGGCGACCGGCGTCAGCAATACCCCGCGCCGGATGCGGACGAGCTCGGCGAGGGTTTTCAGGCGCTCGGAGACGATTTCCGGCAAGGGCGAGAAGGTATCGTAGGGCAGGGTTTCCCAGTCGGGAAAGTGCAATACCGGCGCGGAACCCCCCAGGAAAAAACCTATCTCATGCTCAAGCCGGACAGCCGTCTGGGTATCCTCGGTGACCACCACATAGAGGCAATCCTCCCGCTGGATGGCCTGGGCCAGGGCCAGGGCGTCGCCGCATCCGGAAAGTCCTGTCCAGGCAATGCGGTGACCGGGACGCCCGGGGGTTAGGGGGGTGAAGACTCGGGACATGGAACTTAACCTGTGCGTTGTCGGTATGGGGCCGTAATGCCTGTGTGGACGACTTACCAAGGGGTGGACCCGCGCTTGGCGCCGAAGCAAGATATACAAGCCTGCCGCGACGGGTTTATCCACCCGGATTTTTTGTTTATACTAGCTGCCGATAAATCGGATATTTATCAGCGAAATACAGTCACAGCCACATTTACAGAGGTAACACATGAACATCGACCTGGAAACGCTATCGGAAACCGAACTGGCCAGCATGATTGCCAATGCCCAGCGGGCCCTCAAGGAAAAGCAGCATGGCAAGCGCCGGGAAGTGATTGCGAAAATCAAGGAACTGGCAGCCTCCATCGGCTGCACCGTCGATATCCACGAGGGAGACAAACCTGCCGCCACGAAGCGCGGCGGCAAGGTGGCGGCAAAATATCGCAACCCGCACAACCCCGAGCAAACCTGGACCGGCCGGGGCATGAAACCGCGCTGGCTGCAGGCCCTGCTCAGCCAGGGTCGCGACATCAGCGAATTCCATATCTGATCTGATCGTCGGAACGACACCGGGGGGGCCGACCCAGGGTTACCCCCCTTTCGCTGCACCCACCGTATCCCCCGGATGCCGCGCGCACGGCGGGATTCCATCTGCCGGGCAAATCCACCCCGAAACCCGCTCCGGGCCGAAAACGCGAGGAACCGGCATTACCGGTTCTGCCACGACCGCATGGCACACGACCGATCGCCGGGCCGCACCGGCCTGTCCGGTCGCAGGCTCAATCGATAAACCTCCGCGTCAAGGCCGCATAGGCATCGATGCGGCGATCCCTGAGGAAAGGCCAGATACGGCGCACGTCCTCCGAGCGCTGCCGATCAATCTCGACCAGCAAGACCTGCTCGTCAGCGACCCCGGCCTGCGCCAGATATTCCCCCTGCGGCCCCACTGCGAAACTGCTGCCCCAGAAGCGGATGCCCCGGGTCTGGCCACCGGGATCGGGCTCCAGCCCAATGCGGTTGCAGGCGATCACCGGCAGCCCGTTGGCAACCGCATGGCCACGCTGGACCGTGATCCAGGCATTCCGCTGGCGCTCCTGCTCCTCGCCGTCATCGTCGGGATTCCAGCCGATGGCCGTCGGATACAGCAACAGGTCGGCACCTGCCAGCGCCATGAGACGGGCGGCCTCCGGGTACCACTGATCCCAGCAGACCAGGATACCCAGCTTGCCGACCGAGGTGGCAATCGGAGCAAACCCCAGATCCCCGGGGGTAAAGTAGAACTTTTCGTAATAACCGGGATCGTCCGGAATGTGCATCTTGCGATACTTGCCCGCCAGACACCCATCGCTTTCCAGCACCACCGCCGTATTGTGATAAAGCCCCGGCGCCCGCCGCTCGAACAGGGAGGCCACGATTACCACTCCGAGTTCGGCGGCGACTTTTCCGAGTTTATCGGTGGTCGGGCCCGGAATCGGTTCCGCCAGGTCGAAGCGCTGCGTATCCTCGGTCTGGCAGAAATAGGGGCCGAGATGCAACTCGGGCAGCAGGATCAGGCTGGCCCCGCGAGCGGCCGCCTCGCGGATGCCGCGCAGGGAAACGTCGAGGTTCACCCGGGGATCAGGGTCCCCGCAGGCCTGCTGGATGAAGGCAAGGGTCAGTTTCGATGACATGGGCGTTCGCTCGGGACAATGGCGGCCGGAAACTGCATGGTCATGCAGTGCAGGCTCCCGTATTGGCGAATCAGCGGCAGGCAGTCGATGGCGATCCGTTCGCGATCCGGGAAGCAGTCGGCCAGACGCTCCAGCGCCACCTCGTCGGCGGGATCGCCGTAGACCGGTATCAGGACCGCGCCGTTGACGATCAGGAAGTTGGCGTAGGTGGCGGGCAGACGGTCGCCCGTCTCGCTGCGGATCGGCCGCGGCATGGGCAGCGGCACCAGCCGGTATGGCCGGCCCTGGCGATTCCTGAAGGTCGCCAACTGCTCGGCCATGGCGGCGAATTCGCCGAACAGGGGGTCGTCCGGCTGATCGCAGGTCGTGTAGGCGATGGTGTCGGGCGAGCAGAAGCGCGCCAGCGTGTCGATGTGGGCATCGGTATCGTCGCCCTCGGCATGGCCGTGTTCCAACCACAGCACGTGATCGGCGCCCAGGTATTCCCGGAGCCGGGCCGCGATCTGTTCCTGCATGCAGGCCGGATTGCGGTTGGGATTGAGCAGGCAGCGGGCGGTGGTCATCACCGTGCCGGCACCGTCGCTTTCGACGCTGCCCCCCTCCAGGACGAAATCCACCGCCCGCAGCGGCGTCGTGCCGAGCACACCGGCGTCGTGCAGACGACGGGCCAGCGCGGCATCGTCGGCATGCTCGTACTTGCCGCCCCAGCCATTGAAGCGGAAATCCAGCAGTTGGGGGCCGGCCGAACCCATCACGCCGAGCGGGGCGGTATCCCGCACCCAGACATCGTTGTAGGGCAGTTCAACGCAACGGACCCGATCGAGATCCACCCCACGCGCCCGCAAGGCAGCCTCGATATTCAGCCGATGCGACGCGGATCGGCAGGCCACGATCAGCGTTTCCCGGGCCGCGACGGCCTCGGCGATGCAGCAATAGGTCGCTTCGACCTCGGTCAGCCAGGGGCTGAAATCCCCATCGGCATAGGGCCATGCCAACAGCACGGCGGATTGTGGCGCCCATTCGGGCACGAGCCGGGTACGCGCGTCTTCTGAAATCACGATCAGGGTCACAACGGGTTGCAAAAGCGGCGAATTCTACCCGAAAAGACGATTCCGGCCGGTCGGGCGGTGGCAACCCCTCAATCCCGGACCCAGTCCTCCACCAGCCGGCTGGGGATATGCGGCGACTCGCTGGACGGCGGATGCGGACGTTTGGCGACGATGGCGGCGCAGACGCGCAGGGTCTCGAACGCCAGAATCCAGGACACGGCGATGAACAGCGCCGTCAGGCCGGCATCCAGATAATCGTTGAAGATGAGCTGCGGCGCCTTGGCGGCCTGCTCGGCGGGCAGCGCGCCGGTCGCCAGTTTGTCGGACAGGTCGCGCGCATGGGCCAGGAAGCCGATGCGCAACTCCGGGCTGAACAGCTTCTGCCAGGCGGCGGAACTGGTGACGATCAGCAGCCAGACCAGCGGCACGCCGGTGACCCAGGCGTAACGGAGTTTGCCGCTCTTGACGATGATGGTGGTCGCCACGCACAGGGCGATGCCGGCTAGCATCTGGTTGGCGATGCCGAATAGCGGCCACAGGCTGTTGATGCCGCCCAGGGGATCGATGACGCCGGTGTAGAGCAGCCAGCCCCAGCCCGTCACCACCAGGCCGCTGGTGAAAATCACCCCGGGATACCAGGACGTCCGGCCCAGCGCCGGCACGTAGTTGCCGAGCAGGTCCTGCAGCATGAACCGCGCCACGCGGGTGCCGGCGTCCAGCGTGGTCAGGATGAACAGCGCCTCGAACATGATGGCGAAGTGGTACCAGAGCGACAGCAGCGTGTCGCCGAAGGCGCTGGCGAACAGCGTGGCCATGCCCACCGCCAGCGAGGGCGCGCCGCCGGTGCGGGCGAACAGCGTGGTTTCGCCCATTTCCCGGGCCAGCGCGTTCATCTGGTCCACCGTAACCGGGAAGCCCCAGCCCGAAATTTTCGCCACGGCGGCGGCCGCGTCCGCACCGACCACGCCGGCCGGGCTGTTGATGGCGAAGTACACGCCCGGGTCCAAGACGGTCGCCGCCACCATCGCCATGATGGCGACGAAGGATTCCATCATCATCGCGCCGTAGCCGATGAAGCGGGCGTCCGCCTCGTTGGCCAGCAGCTTGGGCGTGGTGCCGGAGGAAATCAGCGCATGGAAGCCGGAAATCGCCCCGCAGGCGATGGTGATGAAGACGAAGGGAAACAGCTTGCCGCCGAAGATCGGCCCGGTGCCATCGACGAAGCGCGTCACCGCCGGCATCTTGATCTCGGGATGCAGGACGATGATGGCCACCGCCAGCGCGGCGATGGTGCCCAGCTTCATGAAGGTCGACAGATAATCACGCGGCGCCAGCAGCAGCCACACCGGCAGCACCGCCGCCGCGAAGCCATAGCCGATGACCATGTAGGCCAGCGGTTCCGCGCCGTAGTCGAACACGGCCCGCCAGGCCGGATGATGATCGATGAACCCGCCACCCCAGACCGCCAGCAACAGCAGGCTCACGCCCAGCGCAGTCGATTCGATCACCCGCCCCGGCCGGAGCTTGGTCATGTAGACGCCGACGATCATGGCAATGGGAATGGTCGCGCCCACCGTCGAGGTCGCCCAGGGGCTGTGCTTCATGGCATTGACCACCACCAACCCCAACACCGCGATGAGAATGATCATGATGCACATCACACCCAGCATGGCCGTGTTGCCGCCGACAGGGCCCAATTCGTCACGCGCCATCTGCCCCAGCGAGCGCCCGTCACGACGGATCGAGCAGAACAAGATAACGAAATCCTGCACGCAGCCGCCGATCACTGCGCCGATCAGAATCCACAGCGTGCCCGGCAGATAACCGAACTGCGCCGCCAGCGTCGGCCCGATCAGCGGTCCCGGCCCGGCGATGGCGGCGAAGTGATGACCGAAGACGACCCACTTGTTGGTCGGCACGAAGTCACGCCCATCGTCGAGGCGCTCAGCCGGCGTCGCCCGGGTTCCATCCAGTACCAGCACCCTGGCCGCGACGAAGGCGCTGTAGAAGCGGTAACCCAGCGCGTACACGCACACCGCGGCCGTCACGAACCAGAGGCTGTTGACCGGCTCGCCCCGGTTGAGGGCGATGCCGCCCAGCGAGGCGGCACCCAGCAGGGCCACACCCAGC
This sequence comes from Methyloparacoccus sp. NF-16, assembly GCF_056880625.1. NCBI lineage: Bacteria > Pseudomonadati > Pseudomonadota > Gammaproteobacteria > Methylococcales > Methylococcaceae > Methyloparacoccus > Methyloparacoccus sp. NF-16. Next base: position 2,777,975 of record NZ_CP174130.1, read on the forward strand.
CAGGCAAGGAGTCTGCGCATATCCATCATGGGTTACTCTGGAGGTCTTTACACGGAATCCGGACAACCGGAACGAAGCGGATCACGGCCACGCGCCACGCGCCACGAACGCGAGACGCCAGTGGCGCGGGCCAGTCGCGGGAAAAACGATCCGTCAGCCGCGGTTCTCGTCCCGCCCGCCCCGCGCCAGGGTATGCAACCGTACCAGGGTCTCCGGATCGGAGATCAGGCTGCGCTTCTCCGCATTGGTCAGATTTTCCGGCCCCTCTTCGATCAGCTGGTAAACCAGCGCCCGCAGCTGATGCCGTTGCCGCTTCCGCACCGGCCGGTTGGGCAGCAGCGCCAGATGCAGGGCGCAGATGCCGGGGTCGGCCACATGCCGGCCTTCGCCGTCGGCCAGGGTCGCGGTCGCGGCTTCCACACGGGCAAGGTTTTCATCGAGCAGTTCAAGGACGCGGGGGGGGCGGTATTCCTCCGGCGTCAGGAACAGGCCCAGACGGCGCGCCGCCTGCCCCACCCAGGCGCTGCTGGAGAGCATGGAAATCGGTATCGACAGCACCAGTCCGGCCAGTACCGGCACCAGCCACAGGAAAAAGCCGGGCACGTAGCGATAGCTGACCCAGCCGGCCACCAGGCCGATCAAGGTATGCTCGCCGTGCGCCTGGATCGCTTCCCACAGGCTGAGCCGGTGATCGTCGCGGTTCTGGGGCGGCCAGCCCACGCTGCGCCGCATCAGGATCGCAAACACGAACTTGCTCTGGTAGATCATCAGCACCGGCGCGGTCAGCATGGAAAAGACGCTTTCCAGGAAAACGCTGAGGCTGGCCCGGATCAGTCCGCCGTACCCCTTGAGCCGGCGCCAGTGCAACAGCCCCAGGATCAGGCTCCAGATCTTGGGCAGGAACAGCATGGCCAGCGTGACCAGGAGGACGGTGGTCATTTCCACCGCGTAGGACTCCGGCCATACCGGGAACAGGTTGTCGCCGAAGAAGTACACCGGCATGGTCTGGCTCATGACGTAGGCTTCAAAGCCCGTCAGCACCAGGAACAGCAGCCAGAGCGGCGAGGACACATAGGACATGATGCCCATCAGGAAATACAGACGGCTCAGGCCGGAAAATCCCTTGGCAAACACCATGCGCAGGTGCTGCAGATTGCCCTGGCACCAGCGACGGTCGCGCTTGGCATAGTCGATCAGGGTCGGCGGCAGTTCCTCGTAGCTGCCCTTGAGCTCGGGGGCGATCCAGACCTCCCATCCGGCCTCGCGCAACAGTGCGGCCTCGACGGTGTCATGGCTGAAGATTTCCCCGCCGAAGGGCTCGCGTCCGGGCAGCTTGGGCAGACCGCAGTGCCTGACGAAAGGCTCGATGCGGATGATGGCGTTGTGCCCCCAGTAGCCGCTGCTCGACAGCTGCCAGTAATTGATGCCCCAGATGAAGATGTCGCCGTAAAAATTGCTGGCAAACTGGAGGATGCGGGAAAACAGCGAGCGATGGTTGGCCGGCAACGGTGGCGACTGGATCAAGGCCACGCCGGGGTGGGCCTCCATCAGGCCGACCATGCTCACCAGCGTTTCGCCGGCCATGATGCTGTCGGCGTCCAGCACCACCAGGTAGCGGTAATGCCCGCCCCAGCGGTGGCAGAAATCCTCGAGATTGCCACTCTTGCGGGCGATGTTCTTCTCGCGGTTGCGATAGAAGATGCGGCCATGGGCATCGAAATCGACGCACATCCGGTACCAGTTGGCCTCCTCCTGCATCCAGCAATCGGCATCCCGGGTGTCGCTGAGGATGAACAGGTCGAAGGCATCGCCCTGCCCGGTCTCCTGCAGGGATTGCCAGATGGCGCGCAGGCCGGCCGTAACCCGCGTCGGGTCTTCGTTGTAGATCGGCATGACCAGAGCGGTGCGGGTCAAGCCGTCGCCCCCGGCCGCCGCTTCAGGGGGCATGCGCCCGATGGAATACCTGTCACCGCCCCGGAGGAGCACCCAGAATCCCAGCGTGGCCGTCCAGAAAGACGTGCTGACCCAGAGGATCAGCAGCGTATAGAGCAGCAGCAGAAGGAGTTCGGTGGGCGTGAGGCCATTCTGCTGGAAGGCGCTGGTGATCATGACCAGCGCGAGGAACGTCGTCAGCACCACCAGCACGAGAAACAGGATGCGCCGGTAGGCGACCACACCCGCGGGCAGAATGTTGGCAGCAGGGGACATAGGTTTTCGGCCGCGACTCATGCGTCGGTGGATTGGAACAGCCAGAAGCGCAGGGGCACCGGCTGCATGGCCACCCGCGCCTCCGGCGGGATAGCCCGGGGCAGGCGGGCCTCCAGGATGGCCTTGAGTTCGCGGGTCGAGTCGTCGTGCCGGAACAGGCAGTCGGCGCACAGGCCCGGTGTCAGCAACAAGGCTGCCCGCGCGGCGGCCAGGGGGTGCGGATCGTTGGAGGGCGGCATGCCGATGGCGGCCGCCAGGGCATGATCGAAGCGTCGCTGGGCCTCCTCGATGGCGCGCCGCGTCAGCTCGGCTGTCGTCCCCCGCCCCAGCAGGCGACGGGCGCGCGTCAGGCAGTCGGCGGTCAGGGCGGCAATCAGCGCCTCGTCGGTCAGCCTCAACGAACGCCAGTAATCGGCGACGGTGTCACGCGCCGCCGCAGCCGCTTCCTCCATATCCGTACCCGCATCGACCGCGGGCGCCGCCCCGGCAACGGTGGCGCTCACGGGGCGTTCCACTGGTAAACCCAGGACTCGGTCAGGATATCCCGGCCACTGCGCAGGATCGCGCGCATCTCGGTAGGGTTCTTGCCCTTTTCCGGCTCCAGCTCGAAGCTGAGGCGCCAGGTGCCATTGCCCTCGTTCTTGTGCACCACGACATTCGAGACCGTGCCCGCCGCGCTGACCTCGGCATCCACCTTGGCCTTCGGGCTCATCAGCCTGAGGGTGGGGCTGGTGAAGTCGACCACGAACTGGCGCCGGCCGCTCTTGCCATCGACCGCACCGACCCGGGTGGCGACAACCTTGCCGCCACCGGGCGCCGTGAATTCGTCGGCGGTGAAATGGAGCCGGTAGTCGAACCGCATGTCCACGCCTTCGCCGGCGGGTCGGTCCGGTACCCAGAAGGCGACGATGTTGTCGTATTTCTCGGCGTCACTGGGAATCTCGATCAGATAGACCCCGCCGGCGCCCCAGTCGCCCAGGGGTTCCACCCAGAGGCTGGGCCGGCGGTGATACTCGGCCTCGAGATCCTGGTAATGATCGAAGTTGCGATCCCGGGCCATCAGGCCGAAGCCGGAGGGCTTGCTGTCCTTGAAAACGCTGATGCGCAGCTGGCGCGGGTTGTTCAGCGGCCGCCACATCCATTCGCCGGTGCTCTTGCCGATCAGGAGGCCATCGGAGTCATGCACTTCCGGGCGGAAATCGTCGATGAAGCGATCGGTGTTCTCGCCGTGCAGGAACATGCTGGTCAGGGGCGCGATGCCGAGGCGTTCGACCGACTGGCGGAAATACAGGTGACTGTAGACGTCGATCCCGAGATCCAGCCCCGGACGGATCACGAAACGATAGGCGCCCGCCACGCTGGGGCTGTCGAGCAGGGCATAGACGGTGAGGGAATTGGCATCCAGGGCCGGTTTTTCCACCCAGAATTCACGAAAGATCGGGAATTCCTCGGCCTTGGCCAGCCCCGTGTCGATCGCCAGCCCGCGCGCGGACAGGCCGTAAACCTGACCCAGCCCCACCGCGCGAAAATAGCTGGCGCCGAGGAATACGGCGAGTTCGTCGTATGTCTCGTCGCGCTTGAGGGGATAATGAAAACGCAGGCCGGCGAAACCCAGGTCCTCCGGCAGCGGCGTCTGGAACGCGTTCTTGCCGTAATCGAACAGGTCCGGCGAATAGCCGATGCGGGTGCTGGAACCGTTTTCCAGCACATTGATGAAAACGCGGTCCTTGAACATGAAGCCGCGATGAAAGGCCTGTATCTGGAAAGGCAGTCCCTCGTCCCGCCAGATGGAGCGTTCGGTCTTGTAGCGAATATCGCGATACTGGTCATAACTCAGCCCGAGCAGGGATTCGGGCATGTCCGCGTCGTCGCGCTGGTAGGCCCGGCCGGCCAGCTCCTTGGCCTTGGCCTCCACCACGGAGAAATCGAAGGTCTGCGGTATGCTCGGCAGCGGCGGCACCGCTTCCGGCGGCGGTGATGCCGGCGCCGGAGGGGGCGCGACCTTGGCGGGCGACGCCAGCAATGTGGTGGATACGAGCAGCGGGGCCATGATCAGGCCGAGCAATGTTCTGATTGTTGTCACTCGATGCATACCACTGGAAGTTGACGGACGGCCGCAGGCGCCAGCCGGACGCGAGATAAATTCCGGCTCATGGGGCAAACTAGTATAACGCGGTGACCCACTTCGCAGAATGATCGTCCCCTGCCGGTGATTGCCATGCTCACACCACTGAAAACCGAGACCGATGCGGCCCGCCGCCGGAACCTGCTCATCGTCCGCCACGCCAAATCGAGCTGGAACGAAGCGGGTCTGCCCGACCATGAGCGCCCCCTCAACCGGCGCGGCGAACGCGATGCGCCATTCATGGGCGCTGTCCTGAGACAGCGCGGGTTCCGGCCCGAGGCCATTGTCAGCAGTCCGGCCCGGCGGGCACGGATGACGGCGGAACGGCTCGCCGAGGCGCTGGGCTACGCCGAGGCGGATATCGCCATCCGTGCGGCGATGTACGAACAGGGGCTGGAGGGCGCATTCAGCGTGGTCCAGTCGCTGGACGACCGCTGGCACCGCGTCATCCTGGTCGGTCACAACCCGGATCTGCTGCGCCTGATCAACCTGCTCGGCGGCGAGACGCTCACTCACCTGCCCACCTGTGGAATGGCCGCGCTCGAATTCGAGCTGGACAGCTGGACCCATGTCTACGAGGGCTCCGGCCGTCTGGCCTATTTCGACTACCCCAAGCGCCACCCGGAACTGCGCTGATCCCGGATCGCCTGGCGGCTATCGGCCCAGGTAATCCTGCTTGATGGCCTGCCCCAGCTGGTGTACCGCCATCGCGTAATAGGTGCTGTGGTTGTAGCGGGTGATGACATAAAAGTTCGGGTAGCCGATGTAGTAGACGTCGCCGGCGGTGGCGCTCAGCTTCAGCAGGCTCACCTCGTCCACCGCGACATCGGACTTGGGCCGGATGCCGTAGCTGGCCAGCTCGGCCAGCGTGTAGCGGGTATCGAATCCCGTCTTCAGGCCCTCCGCCTGGCTGCCGGCCACCTCGGCCGGGCTGGTGACGGGTTGGCCCGGCCGCCAGCCGAATCCGGCAAAGTAGTTGGCGATACTGCCGATCGCATCCTCGGGATCCCACAGGTCCTTGCGGCCGTCGCCATTGAAGTCGACAGCGTACTTGAGGAAGCTGCTGGGCATGAATTGCCCAAGCCCCATGGCACCCGCGAACGAACCCACGGGCCGCGAGGGGTCCTGGTGCTGCTGGCGGGCCATCAGCAGCAGATTCTCCAGTTCGCCCTCGAAATATGCGGCCCGGCGTGGGTAGTCGAAGGCCAGCGTGGTCAGGGCGTCGATGACCCGGTGATTGCCGAGGTTGGCGCCATAGACGGTCTCGACGCCCATGATCCCGAGGATATGCTCGGGACTGACCCCGTATTGCTGGCTGGCGCGCTGCAGGGCCGCCGCATGTCGCGACCAGAAATCGACACCGGCACCGATGTGCCGCTCGTCCAGGAACTTGGCCCGGTAACGGGTCCAGCCACCAGGCCTGGGCGTGACCGTGGGCTTCTCCCGATTCATGTACTCGATGGTCCACGCCTTGCGCCTGGCCTGCGAGAAAAGCCCGTACAGGTATTCGCGACTGAAGCCGTGCCGGGACACCATCCTGTCGATGAACCGCTCGAGGCCGGGGTAGCCGGCATAGTCTCCGCCCAGGCGCAGGGCGTGATAGGCACCCGCGGCATCGCCGACCGCGTCCCGGGTAGGCGGCGGTGCCGGCCTGACGACAGTACCGGTACCGGCCTTCATCTCATGTTCGGCGCAGCCTGAGAGCAGAGTCAGCGAGGTGGCGGCAAGCAGCGTGAGCGGGAGTCTTGACATGATCCATTACCTGGGTGAAAGCCTGTGAAAAGCGGGCCCGTACCGATGCGGTACGGGCCGTTCGGCCGGCATCCTTCGCCGGCCTGGCAGGACGCCCGTCATGCCGCGAGCCACCGATCCAGGCTGGCTCGATCCGGCAGCCCCGGGCGGGCGCCCAGTACCGCGCAGCAGGCCGCGCCGGCCGCCGAGGCGAACCGCAGCAGCTCGCTCCACGCCATGCCCATGGCAAGCCCGGCGGCATAGGCGCCATGAAAGGCATCGCCGGCCCCCGTCGTGTCCACCGGCGCCACGGGAAAAGCCGGCAGTTGGCCGGTCTCGCTGCCGCGCCGCCAGATCAGGCCGCGCGCGCCCAGGGTGATGACGACCGCGGGCGATTGCTCGGCCAGCACCGCCAGCGCCCGCCGCGGATCATCCCCCCCGAGCCACTGGGCAGCGAACGTCTCCGAGCAGACCAGGTGGTCCACGCGGAACATCAGGGTCTCGGTACCCGCATGCAGGGATCCCGCATCCAGCACCCTGGGCACAGCCTGATCCAGCAGCGACTCCGCCAGCAAGGGCTCGTGGCCATCGAACAGCAGCACGCGGGCACCGGGCTTTCCGCCTTCGAGCGAGGCCGGCTTCAGGAACTCCGTCCCGGCCCTGTGGTTGACCAGCGCCCGGGAGCCATCCGGCTTGACCAGGACGACCGATACCGGGGTCGGCCACTCGGCGCGGATGACGTGGCGGACATCCACGCCTTCCCGCACCAGTTCATCGAAGTGCAGCTGGCCATGCAGATCATGCCCGAGATACCCCATGAAACCGGTCCGGCAACCCAGCCGGGCCGCCGTGACCGCCGCGTTCGCCGCCGGGCCGCCGCCACAACCGATACGGACGCTGGCGACAAGCTTTTCATCCGGTCCCGGATGGTGGGGAACAACGAACACATGATCGTAGGAGGCGTGTCCCACGCACAGCACATCCATGGCGCCTACTCCTCCAGGCCGATGAACTTCCAGACCTTCTCGACGGCCGAGGGATCGTAGTTGACGTCCTTGGCCGCCTGGCCGGGCGCGCCCTCGGCATAGTTGAGCTCGTAGATGCGCCGGGCGTCATCCGCCAGCTGCGTCATGCCCAGCTTGCGGTAGGCCTGCTCCATGATCTCCAGCGCCACCGGCACTGCCTGGGTGCGCTGGTACTTGCGGATGACCTCGGCGCTGCGCCGCGCCGCCGCCAGATAGGCCTCCCGGCGCATGTAGAAATCGGCCACGTGGATCTCGTGCATGGCAAGATTGTTGCGCAGGGCGATGATGCGCTTGCGGGAGTCCTCGGCATAGCGGCTGTTAGGGAAGCGCCGCAGCAATTCCTCGAAATCCTTGAAGGAATCCATGGTCGACCCGGGGTCGCGCTGGGACGAGTCGGTCGGCAGGAACCGGTCTACGAAACCTATGCCTCGGTTATAATTCACCAGCCCCTTGATGTAATAGGCATAATCGACATTGGGGTGAGCCGGGTTCAGCTTGATGAAGCGATCGGCGGCGGCGATGGCGGAATCCGGCTCGTCGTTCTTGTAGTAGGCGTATGCCACGTCCAGCTGGGCCTGGGTCGCATATTTCCCGAAGGGGTAGCGGGCCTCGAGCTTTTCGTAGAGCTTGGCCGCCTTGTCGTATTTTTTGTCGTTCAGCGCATCGCGCGCCTCGCGGTAGAACTGCTCCGCCGTCCAATCCGAGTATTCATCCGTCGTTTCGTCCTTGGTGTCGCTGCACGCGCCCAGCAGCAGCCCAATGAGGACGAGTACTCCGATCAGGATACGGCGAAGGGGCAGATGAGACATGGGGCGGCGGCTTGCGGAGGGCGGGGACGGTGACTTTGAAGTATAACGTGATCGATTTGACGGACTGAAGTGAATTCCACCCGCACATTGACGGCGGTCATTCCGGCCGGACTGGCTGGCCAGCGACTGGATCAGGCACTGGGCCAGGTGTTCCCGGACTACTCGCGGAACCGGCTGCAGGGCTGGATTCGCACCGGCTCGGTGCGCCTGGATGGCGCCATCGTTCCCATCCGGCACCGGGTCTGGGGCGGCGAGGCGGTCGCGCTGCAACCGACGCCCGACGCCAGTACCGAGGTGACGCCGGAGGCCATCCCCCTGGCGATAGCGTTCGAAGACGATCACGTGCTGGTGGTCGACAAGCCGGCGGGCCTGGTGGTCCATCCCGCCGCCGGCAACTGGCACGGCACGCTGCAGAACGCCCTGCTGGGCCACTGCCCGGCACTCGCCCACATCCCGCGCTGCGGTATCGTGCACCGCCTGGACAAGGACACCAGCGGCCTGCTGATGGTGGCCAAGACCCTGGAGGCCCACAGGCAGCTGGTGGCGCAATTGCAGGCCCGCAGCGTGCACCGCGAGTATCTCGCCCTGACCCATGGCGCCATGACCGCCGGCGGCACGATCGACGCGGCCATCGGCCGCCACCCGGTTGATCGCAAGCGCTTTGCCGTCCGCCCTGACGGCAAGCCGGCCATCACCCACTACCGGGTCGCCGAACGCTTCCCGCAGCACACGCTGATCCGGGTGCAACTGGAAACCGGCCGCACCCACCAAATCCGCGTGCACATGAGCCATATCCATCACCCGCTCGTCGGCGATCCGGTCTACGGCGGCCGGGCCCGCGTGCCGCTGGGCGCGGACGAGGGGCTGCTGCACACGCTGCGGGACTTCCGCCGCCAGGCACTGCATGCCGCCTGTCTCGGCATCGTCCATCCCGCCAGCGGCGCCGATCTCGAATGGCGCGCGGAACTTCCGGCGGACTTCGCCAAGCTCCTCGACGCGCTACGGAATCCGGCGCCATGAAGTTGCCGGTCATGGTGCCCGACTGGCCTGCGCCGCCGCGGGTCAGGGCGATCAGCACCCTGCGCCGCGGCGGCGTCAGCCAGGGGCCTTACGCCAGCCTCAACTTGGGCGCCCATGTGGGCGACAGACCCGGGCATGTCGCCGCAAACCGCCGGCGCCTGAGTGACGAGCTGGGCGTGCCGCCGGGCATCCAGTGGCTGGAGCAGGTGCATGGCACCCTGACCGTCGCGGCGAACCCCGGGCCCACGCCCGCGGCCGATGCCACCTATACCGCCACGCCCGGCCTGGTCTGCGCCGTGATGACGGCGGACTGCCTGCCCATACTGCTCTGCGCACGGGATGGCTCGGCCGTCGCGGCCATCCATGCCGGCTGGCGCGGCCTGGCAGCCGGGATCGTGGCGAGCTGCGTCTCCGCGCTGCCCGCCACACCGCTGCTGGCCTGGTTCGGCCCCGCCATCGGTCCCGACGCCTTCGCCGTCGGCCCCGAGGTGTGCGAAACCTTCGCGCTGCGGGATCCCGAGACCGAAACCGCCTTCCGGCCGCTGGACGGCCAGACCTTCCTGGCCGATATCTATGCCCTCGGACGCCTGGCGCTGGAGCGCGCCGGCCTCGCCCCACAGGACATCCACGGCGGCGGCCACTGCACCTACCGGCATCCCGCCGACTTCTTTTCCTATCGCCGCGACCGCACCACCGGCCGCATGGCGACCCTCATCTGGCTTGAGTGAACCCGCATGGCCCTGCTGATATGGATCGTCGTCTTTACCCTGATCGGGGGTATCCTGAGCGTGGCCTGCGCCGCCCTGCTGCTGCTGGTGCCGGAGAACCATCACCCGCGGATCCTGCCGCATGGCATCAGCTTCGCGCTGGGCGCGCTGCTCAGCGTGGCGTTCCTGGATCTTCTGCCGGATGCGCTGACCACCGCCGGCAGCGAAGCGAGTGGGGCCATCATGGGTACCGTGCTGGCGGGCATACTGAGCTTTTTCCTGCTGGAAAAGCTGCTGCTCTGGCGCCATTGCCACGCCGACCGCTGCGAGACCCACTCCGAGGAACATTACCACCAGCCCGCCGGCACGCTCATCGTGGTCGGCGACGCCATCCACAATTTCGTGGACGGCATCCTGATCGCCGCAGCCTTCATGACCGACGTGCATCTGGGGATCATCACCAGCCTGGCGGTCGCCGCACACGAGATTCCGCAGGAAGTCGGCGACTTCGCGATCCTGCTGCAAAGCGGCTACGGCAAATGGCGGGCCCTAGCCTTCAACCTGCTGTCCAGCCTGGCCACGCTGGTGGGCGGCATCCTGGCCTATTTCAGCCTGGAGCACCTGCACGGGCTGCTGCCCTACATTCTGGCGCTGGCCGCCTCCAGCTTCGTCTACATTGCCGTGGCCGACCTGATTCCCAGCCTGCACCAGAAGACGTCGGCACGCGCGGCGCTGCAGCAGATCGCACTGATTCTCGCTGGCGTGACGATGATCTACTGGGCCCACGAACAGGCGGAACCGCCCCAGCCGAGCGCGACCCACCACCACAGCAACCTTGCCACACCGTAAGACCACCGACATGACAACCCATCCGATGCTCGAACTCTGCCGGAACCGGCTGGATGCGACGCTGATCCAGACCCTAGATATCGAGGCGCCCGACTTCCGTGAGCGACTCCAGCAGGCGGCCAAGGAGCTGCCGGACGAACTGGCCCGACCCCTGCGGGAGATTGCCACCGCTCACGAGGCGCTGCTGGCGGCAGACAACCCGGACAGCGAGGCCATGGCCGGTTTCTGCTTTGCCTGCGGCATCCTGCACGAGCAGCTGCGCGCGCATGCGCAGGCCCGGCTGGAAGTGGAAAACACGATCATGGGTCCCGCCAGCGTCAGCCCCTCGGCACTGCAACCCGGACAGTCCGACGTGCTGTCGCGCTTCATCGAAACCCGCGACCGCCTGTTCCGCAAGACGGCGGACTGGACGCTGAAATTCCTGCTGATCGGCCTGGCGCTGCTGGCGTTGGGACTCGCCATCGGCGTGATCTAGCCGCCACCCAAGATACGCCGGGGACCGGTCGAATGGCGGTTGCCCGGCACTATTCGGTTGACGATCGCCGAAACATCAGGATAAGATTCTTGGTTTACTGAATTTCTCTCCACTGGAGACGCTCAAATCATGTACGCGGTAATTCAAACGGGTGGCAAACAGTACCGGGTCAAGCCTGGCGAACTGCTCAAGGTAGAAACGCTGGTCGCCGAGGCTGGCCAGGAAATCCACTTCGACAAGGTGCTGATGGTCCAGACCGATGGCGGCATCAAGGTCGGCAAGCCCTATGTCGAGGGCGGCAAGGTCACCGCCACCGTTACCGCGCATGGGCGGCACCCCAAGATCAAGATCCTGAAGTTCCGTCGCCGCAAGCACCACATGAAGCAAGCCGGTCACCGGCAGAACTTCACCGAAGTCAAGATCACCGGCATTTCGGCCTAATTTTCGAGAGACAGCAAGATGGCTCACAAGAAAGCAGGCGGCAGCTCACGCAACGGCCGCGATTCCAATGCCCAGCGACTGGGCGTCAAGCGCTTCGGCGGCCAGCTGGTTTCCGCTGGCAGCATCATCGTCCGCCAGCGCGGCACCCAGTTCCACCCGGGTGAAAACGTCGGCGTCGGCAAGGATTACACCCTCTTCGCACTGACCGACGGTCGGGTAAGCTTCAAGATCAAGGGCCCCCAGGGCAGAAGGTACGTCAGCATCGTCCAGGCGAGCTAGGCGCGAGAGCCAAGGCACCTGCGCCCTCCCTCGAACCAGGAAAAGCCCCGTCCGATACGGGGCTTTTTTGTCAGGACTCCGATGAAATTTGTCGATGAGGCGGACATCCGCGTCGAGGCCGGTGACGGCGGCAATGGCTGCGTCGGCTTTCGGCGGGAAAAATACATCCCCTTCGGTGGCCCCGATGGTGGCGATGGTGGCGATGGCGGCAGCGTCTATCTGGTGGCGTCGGCCAACCTGAACACGCTGGTCGATTTCCGCTACCACGCGGTCTACCGGGCCGAACGCGGCCAGAACGGCTCGGGCGGCAACTGCACCGGCCGCGCCGGACAGGACTGCATCGTGCACGTGCCGACCGGCACCCAGGTCACGGATGCCGAAACCGGCGAGAAGCTGGGCGATCTGACCGTCGAGGGGCAAACGTTGCGGGTCGCCCGCGGTGGCTGGCACGGCCTCGGCAATACGCGCTTCAAGAGCAGCACCAACCGCGCCCCCCGGCAGGCCACGCCGGGCAAGCCAGGCGAGAGGCGGCTGCTGCACCTGGAATTGAAGGTGATCGCCGATGTCGGCCTGCTGGGGCTGCCGAATGCCGGCAAGTCCAGCCTGATCCGGGCCGTTTCCGCCGCGCGCCCCAAGGTCGCAGACTATCCCTTCACTACCCTGCATCCCAATCTGGGTGTCGTCCGCGTCGACGACCAGCGCAGCTTCGTGATGGCCGACATCCCGGGACTCATCGAGGGTGCCGCCGAAGGCGCCGGGCTCGGCATCCAGTTTCTCAAGCACCTGTCACGGACCAGCCTGCTGCTGCACGTGGTCGACGTCGTTCCCTACCCGGGCGAGGACGATCCGGTCGTCTCCGCCCAGAAGGTAATGGCCGAGCTCCGCAAGCGCGGCGAGGGACTGGCCGAGAAACCCCGCTGGCTGGCGCTCAACAAGATCGACTGCCTGCCGCCCGACGAAGTCGAGTCCCGTTGCCGCCATATCGTGGAGGCACTGGACTGGAAGGGGCCGAGCTTCAATATCTCGGCCCTGGACGGCAGCGGCTTGCGCGACCTGACTTTCAGCATCATGGATTTTCTGGAGCAGCAGCGGACGAACGATGCAGAAACGGAGTGACTTTCCCAAGGCCGGACGGGTAATCGTCAAGATCGGCAGCGCCCTCCTGACCGGCGGCGGGCGCGGGCTGGACGTCGAACGGATCACCGGCTGGGTCGAGCAGATCGCCAGCCTCCGGCAACGCGCCATCGAGGTCGTGCTGGTATCCTCGGGCTCGGTGGCGGAAGGCATGCGCCGCCTGGGCTGGTCATGCCGGCCGCACGCCCTGCACGAGCTCCAGGCTGCCGCCTCTGTCGGCCAGATGGGCCTGGTGCGCACCTATGAAACACTCTTCGAGCAGCACGGCATCAAGACAGCCCAGATCCTGCTCACCCATGATGACCTGTCCGACCGGCAGCGCTACCTGAACGCGCGCAGCACCCTGCTGACCCTGCTGTCACTGGGCGTCGTGCCGATCATCAACGAAAACGATACGGTCGCCACGGAGGAAATCCGCTTCGGCGACAACGACACTCTCGGCGCCCTGGTGGCCAACCTGCTCAACGCCGAACTGTTGCTGATCCTGACCGATCAGCAGGGCCTCTACGAACGCGACCCCGGCCTGGACCCCCAGGCACAGCTGGTCCGGGAGGCCAGCATCGACGACCCGCGACTGAGCGCCATGGTCGGCGAGAGCCGCAGCGGGCTGGGTCGGGGCGGCATGGTGACCAAGCTCAGGGCGGCCCGGCTCGCCTCGCGCTCCGGGACGGCAACCGTGATCGCCGCCGGCCGCGAAAACCATGCGATCACGCGCGTCTGCGCCGGCGAGGATCTGGGTACCTTCCTGATCCCTGGCCTATCCCCGCTGCTGGCACGGAAACGCTGGCTGGCGGGGCAACTTAAGCCCAAGGGGCGGCTGACCGTTGACGATGGTGCGGCGCGCGTACTGAGGGAATCCGGCCGCAGCCTGCTGCCCGTAGGCACCATCGGCGTCTCCGGCGATTTCGAGCGTGGCGATCTGGTCGCCTGCATTGATCCATCCGGCCGGGAAATCGCCCGCGGACTGGTCAATTATGGATCAAAGGAGTGCCTGAAGCTGGTGAGACAACCCAGCCAGAATATCGAGACCTTGCTGGGCTACGTCGATGAGCCCGAGCTGATTCACCGCGACAACCTGGTGCTGGTCTGACGAGCCGCGCGCGGCCGGCCGGACAGCACCAGTCGGATTCACATCGCTCAGGCGGCCGCCTTGAGTGCCAGCGCCTTGACGCGGGCATTCAGGCGGCTCTTGCTGCGCGCCGCCTTGTTCTTGTGGATGAGCCCCTTGTTGACCGAGGAGTCGATGATGGGCACCGCCGCGCGGAAGGCAGCCTGCGCTTCTTCCAGATTGCCGGCTTCGACAGCCAGGATAACCTTCTTGATGAAGGTGCGGAGACGGCTGCGCAGGGCAGCGTTGTGGGCGCGATGCTTTTCGGACTGGATGGCGCGTTTTTTTGCGGAAGCGATGTTAGCCAAGGTTAGGACCTCTCAAAGCCTGTGACGGAAAAATCTAACCGCTTATTTTCTTCCCAATGTATCCCAGCGTCAACCTGCTCGACGTGCCATATCGCCGAGCCGCAGTCGGGTCCACCGGCGGGGCGCTCCCCGTGCGGAACTGCCGATACGCCAGGAACGCCTGTTTCAGGTAATATCCGGACGGCACCGTCGGCGCCGGTCCGGTCTCGAAAACTCGAAAACTCGAAAATAAACATGGATCGATCGCCGATCCGGGCAGGTTCAGCCAGAACCCGCCGCCAACCCACGAGAGCGAAAGCCTCCTGCTTGGTCATCCATCGAGGTGAATTCAGTGAACGAAAACACCCCTGCCCTCGGGGCAGACGTCGGAACGCCCACGAATCCACCTCCGCCGACAAAATCCAGGGTCAGCCGCTGGATTGCGGGCGGACTTCTGTCCCTTCTGGCTGCTGCCTTCTTCGTGGGCCGGCAGATTCTGCCATTCGGCATCGAGATGCCCGGATACACGGAAGGACCCGGCAACCAGTCGGTCGACCCGCGCGCAGCGGTCTGGATCGATGGCATCGGCCTCGGCACGAAGCTGGCCAGGGCAGAGCTGCGCGACGCCGACGGCAGGGTTCTGGCCAGCATCGAGCAGCAGGCCAGCTTCCAGCCGGACATCCGGCTGGAATTCGGCAAGCGCTACACCCTGTCGGCCAGCGCCGAGCGTCTTTGGCTGGGCCAGCAACAGAGTCGGGACGTCAGCTTCACGACCGTGGCGATGCCGGTCGTCGAATCCCCCCTGCGCCAGGATCTGGGGGCGGACGGCACGGTACGGCTGGAATTCTCCGATGCCGTCGGCCAGCTGCAACTCGCCGGCGATCTGGCGCTGGACGTCAAGCCCGATGCGCAACGCCGGGCCTTCATCCTGGCGAGCAAACCCGGGCAGTTCCTGCAAGGCCAGACCTACACGGTGGAGGTGAACTGGGAAACCCGCACCGGGGTTCCGCTGCCGCCGTTCAAGCTGGAAGTCAGCACGGCGCCGCCCCTGGGCGTCTCGGTGGCAAGCGCCGGCATGCGCAATCTCGGGCTTGCCATGCCAGTGCAGATCGATTTCAGCGAGCCCCTGCTGGCGCGGGATGCGGTAACGCAGCATATCCAGGTCAGCACCGAGGACGGGCAACCGATTCCAGGCAAGTGGCTATGGTACGGCAAGCAGCGGGTGCAGTTCCGCCCGCAGCCGCTGTGGCCGGCTGAATCCACCATTCATGTCAGCATCGATCCGACCGGCATGCGGAGCCTGCGCGGCGGCTTCCTGCCACATCCTGTCGAGGCGCGTTTCAGCACGGGGCCCGACAAGCGCATCGAGGTCTACCTCGACAAGCAGCGGGTTAACGTGATCGAGAACGGCACGGTCATCAAGACCATGAAAGCCAGCACCGGCAAGTCCAAGACGCCGACCGTGACCGGCTCCTTCTACATTTATGCCAGATTCCCGACCAAGACCATGAAATCGACCGGCAAGAAACCCGGCGACCCCGGCTATTACGAGGTCAAGGACGTCCCCTACGCCCAATATTTCTACGAGGGCTATGCCTTCCATGGCGCCTTCTGGCACAACAGCTTCGGACAGCCCGCAAGCCATGGCTGCGTGAACCTGGCAACCCGCCGCAACAATCGCCGCACGGGCGTGAACGAGGATGCCGGCTGGCTTTACCAATGGGCCTCGCTAGGGGTACCGGTCACCGTCTACAAGACCTCGCCCCAGAGCCATCAGCTCGTGACCGCCAACGAGCCCTGAAGCCGGCTCATCGCCGGGGGATCGACTGAGGCCGGAGCGCCCCAACGCCTCCCGGCGAATCGCCATGCCCCCCGGGACATCCATCCATCCGCACACCACCAACCCCGCGGGAACACCACCCTGAGCAAACAGCTTCTCAAGTCGTCCGGCGTGGTCGGCGGGCTCACCCTGGTGTCGCGCATCCTGGGCTTCGCCCGCGACCTGGTCATCGCCTCGCTCTTTGGCGCCACTGCCGCGACCGATGCCTTCTTCGTCGCCTTCAAGATTCCCAACTTCCTGCGCCGCCTGTTCGCGGAGGGAGCCTTCGCCCAGGCCTTCGTTCCGGTGCTGTCCGGCTATCGGGAAAGCGGCGACAGCGCGGCAACGCAGCGGTTCCTGGCCCGTATCTGGGGCAGCTTCGCCCTGCTGCTGATGCTCCTGAGCGTGCTCGGGGTCGTCGCCGCGCCCGGCCTGATCTGGCTTTTCGCGCCCGGTTTCCATGACCAGCCGGCACAGGCGGCACTGAGCGCCGAATTGCTGCGGATCACCTTCCCCTACCTGCTGTTCATCTGCCTGACAGCCCTGGCCTCGGCCATCCTGAATACCTGGCACCGTTTCGCGGTTCCGGCCTTCACGCCGGTCCTGCTGAATCTTTGCATGATCGGTGCGGCCGTGGGACTGGCACCACGGTTTGCCGAGCCGATCACGGCCCTGGCCTGGGGCGTTTTCCTCGGCGGCGCACTGCAGCTGGCCTTCCAACTACCCCCGCTGCTGCGACTGGGTCTGCTGCCGCTGCCCCGGATCGCGGTCGGCGATGCCGGCGTCCGGCGCGTGCTGACGCTCATGGCGCCCGCCCTCTTCGGCGCCTCGATCAGCCAGCTGAACCTGCTCCTCAACACCCTGATCGCCTCCCTGCTGGAGACCGGCAGCCTTTCCTGGCTGTACTACTCGGACCGTTTGGTAGAATTCCCGCTCGGCATTCTCGGGGCAGGCATGAGCACCGTGATATTGCCGCACCTGTCCCGCAGCCAGGCCCGGCAGGATACGGACGGTTTTTCCCACTCGCTGGACTGGGCGTTGCGCTGCCTGTTGCTGGTCGGCCTTCCTGCGGCCCTGGGCCTGATGCTCCTCGCCGAACCCCTGATGGTCACCCTGTTTCAGCATGATCGCTTCACCGCACTGGATGCCCGCATGGCGTCCCGCAGCCTGATGGCCTATGCCGTGGGCCTGATGGGTTTTCTCGGCGTCAAGATTCTGGTGTCGGGCTTCAGCGCCCGCGAGGACCTGCTCACCCCGGCCCGCTTCGGGGTCTTCGCCGTGGCCGTCAACCTGGCCCTGAGCGTCGTCCTGTCGCTGGCACTGGCCCCGCCCGGCTGGGCGCATGCGGGGCTGGCGCTGGCCGCCTCGCTGGCCGCGCTGTTCCAGACTGCGCTGCTGTATCTCAGGCTGGTCCGGGACAATAGTTATCGGCCGGACGCAGGCTGGCGGATGTTCCTGTTGCGACTGCTGCTGGCCAATCTCCTGCTCGCCGGCATCCTGCCCATCGCCGCTGGCGCCATCGACTGGCAGGGCGCCTCCACGATCGGCCGGGTTCTGTGGCTGGGCGGCTGCGTACTGGCAGGCATGGCGGTCTACGCCGGAGCGCTCTGGCTGGCCGGCATGCGGCCGCAGCACCTGCTGATGAAAGGCTCGCCGGCATGAAACTGGCGCTGGGGCTGAACTCCCGCAAACTTCCGCCCGCCGGCTGTGTCGCCACGATCGGCAACTTCGACGGCGTGCACCTGGGCCATCGCGCGGTCATCGAGCGGCTGGCGATGGCAGGCCGACGGCTGGGCCTGCCGGTCTGCGCGGTGCTGTTCGAGCCGCAGCCGCGCGAATACTTCGACCCGGCCAACGCGCCGCCACGGCTCATGCGCCTGCGGGAAAAGATCGACCGCCTGTCTGAACTGCCGGTCGACTACGCCCTGATCCTCCGCTTCAACCAGGCGCTGGCGACCCAAGCGCCGCGCGCCTTCATCGACCGCATCCTGCTCCAGGCGCTGGGGATTCACTATCTGGTGGTCGGCGACGATTTCCGCTTCGGCCGCCGGCGCGAAGGCGACTTCGCGCTGCTGCAAGCAACCGGCGTCAGCGCCGGATTCGAGGTTGCCGACACGCCGTCCGTGCTCGTCGACGGCGAGCGCGTCAGCAGCACCTTGATCCGCGCCGCCCTGCTGGCGGGCGATCTGGAGCGCGCTGCCCGGCTGCTCGGCAAGCCATACGAAGTCTGCGGGCGCGTCATCCACGGCCAGAAGCGCGGCCGCGCGCTGGGCTTCCCGACCGCCAACCTGCTGATGCAGCGCAAAAACACTCCGGTGCAGGGCGTGTTTGCCGTTACAATGCGCGGCCTGACCGAGGCGCCACTGGCTGGAGTGGCGAACGTGGGCAACCGGCCCACGGTCAGCGGCGATGCGACCACCCTGCTGGAAACGCATCTCCTCGACTTCGACGGCGACCTGTACGGGCGGCGCGTCGAAGTCGAGTTCCATCACAAATTGCGCGACGAACGCCGTTTTCGCGGCCTGCCCGAGCTGCGGGCGCAGATCGAGCAGGATATTCTGGCTGCCCGCGCCTACTTCGCGCGACGCACGAACCCCGAGCCCCAACCATGACCGTCGACTACAAAGCCACGCTGAACCTCCCCGCCACCGATTTCCCCATGAAGGGCAACCTGCCGCAGCGGGAACCGGAACAGCTCGCACGCTGGCAGACGGCCGACATCTACCGCAAGCTGCGCGAACAGCGCAAGGGCCGCCCGACGTTCGTGCTGCATGACGGCCCCCCCTATGCCAATGGCGAAATCCATATCGGCCATGCCGTCAACAAGGTGCTGAAGGACTTCATCGTCAAGAGCAAGGGGCTCTCCGGCTATGACGCCCCCTATGTGCCGGGCTGGGATTGCCATGGCCTGCCAATCGAGCTGATGGTCGAGAAGAAGGTCGGCAAGGCCGGCGTCAAGGTGGAACCGGACGAATTCCGCCGCGCCTGCCGCGAGTACGCCGGCCGGCAGGTCGAGGCGCAACGGCAGGACTTCATCCGGCTCGGCGTCTTCGGCGACTGGCAGGACCCCTACCTGACCATGGATTTCCGCTTCGAGGCGGATGTCGTCCGCGCGCTGGGCCGCATCCACGCCAACCAGCACCTGGTCAAGGGCGCCAAGCCGGTGCACTGGTGCACCGATTGCGGCTCGGCCCTGGCGGAAGCGGAAGTCGAATACGAGAACAAGACCTCCCCTGCCATCGATGTCCGTTTCCGGGTCGCCAGCGAGGAAACCCTCCTGGCCCGCTGCCACCGGGTGCCGGGTCATGCCGGCGCCGGCCCGATCTCCATCGTCATCTGGACCACGACGCCCTGGACGCTACCGGCCAACCAAGCTGTGGCGCTTGGACCGGACGTGGAATACGCCCTGGTCGAATGCCCGGACGCGGGCGAACGGCTGCTGGTGGCCGAGGCCCTGATGAAGGATACCCTGGACCGCTGGGGCATCGGGCACTACCGGGTGGTGGCCTATGCCCGCGGCGCCGACCTCGAGGGGCTGGCCCTGCACCATCCCTTCTACGCCCGGGAGGTCCCCGTCATCCTCGGCGAGCACGTGACCCTGGACGCCGGCACCGGCGCCGTGCATACCGCGCCCGGTCATGGTCAGGAGGACTACGTGGCCGGCCTGCACTACCACCTGCCGGTGGACAACCCGGTGGGCGACGACGGCCGTTTCCTGCCCGCTACCGAGCTGTTCGCCGGCCAGCACGTCTTCAGCGCCAACGACCGGGTCATCGACGTGCTCAAGCAGCATGGCGCCCTGGTGCAGGAAGCCCGCATCGAGCACAGCTATCCGCACTGCTGGCGCCACAAGACGCCGGTCATCTTCCGGGCCACGCCGCAGTGGTTCATCGCCATGGACAGGCATGAACTGCGGCAGCGGGCCCTGCAGGAAATCGGCCGGGTCCGCTGGATACCCGACTGGGGCCAGGCACGCATCGAGGGCATGGTCGGCAACCGGCCCGACTGGTGTGTCTCCCGCCAGCGCAACTGGGGCGTGCCGATCGCTCTATTCGTTCACCGCGAAACCCACGAGCCGCACCCGGATACCGCCAACCTGATCGAGCAGGTCGCCCGGCGCATCGAGCAGCACGGCATCGATGCCTGGTTCGCGCTCGACCCGGCCGAGCTGCTGGGCGACGATGCCGCCGACTACAGGAAGCTGACCGATACCCTGGATGTCTGGTTCGATTCCGGCGTCACACACTACTGCGTGCTCAACCGTCGCGAGGCGCTCGGCTATCCCGCCGACCTGTACCTGGAGGGTTCCGACCAGCATCGCGGCTGGTTCCAGTCATCCCTCCTGGCCGCCGTCGCCATCAACGGCAACGCCCCCTACCGGCAGGTCCTGACCCACGGCTTCACCGTCGACGCCAAGGGCGAGAAGATGTCGAAGTCCAAGGGCAATGTCGTCGCGCCGCAGAAGGTGATCCAGAATCTCGGCGCCGACGTGCTCAGGCTGTGGGTCGCGGCCACCGACTACCGCGGCGAAATGCGCGTATCCGACGAAATCCTCAAGCGCACCGCCGACGTCTACCGGCGGCTCCGCAACACCGCGCGCTACCTGCTGGCGAACCTGGCCGGCTTCGACCCGGCCCGCCATCTCGTCCCGGCCGACCGGATGCTGCCGCTGGACCGCTGGGCGGTCGACCGCGCCTGGCAGTTGCAGCAGGAGGTCATCGAGGCCTACGAGACCTACCAGTTCAACGTCGTCTACCAGCGCGTGCATCATTTCTGCTCGGTCGACCTGGGCAGCTTCTACCTGGACGTGCTCAAGGACCGGCAATACACCTGCCAGGAGGACAGCCCGGCGCGGCGCTCCGGCCAGACGGCCATGTACCATATCGCCGAGGCCCTGGTACGCTGGCTGGCGCCCATCCTCAGCTTCACCGCCGAGGAAATCTGGCGCCACCTGCCCGGCACGCGCGGCGAGTCGGTCTTCCTGGCAACCTGGTACGAGGGGCTGTTCCCGCTCACCGAGCAAGACGCCTGCAACCACCAATTCTGGGAACTGATCCTGAACATCCGCGAAGCGGTCGGCAAGGAGCTGGAAATCCTGCGCGCGCGCGACGGGATCGGCTCCTCGCTGGACGCCGAGGTGGAGCTGCACTGCGCCGACGCGCTCTACCAGCGCCTGGCCCCGGTCGCCGGGGAACTGCGTTTCCTGCTCATCAACTCCGAGACCACCGTGCACCGTTCGGCGGCAGCGGCGCCAGACGACCTCGAAGGGCTGCGGATCGTCGTCAGGCCATCCACGGCGGCCAAGTGCGTGCGCTGCTGGCACCATCGCGCCGATGTCGGCAGCCATGCCGAACACCCGGAACTATGCGGGCGCTGCGTCGACAACGTCGCCGGCAGCGGCGAGACACGGCGGCTCGGATAATCCATATGCGCATCTGGCTCTGGCTTTCCGGTCTCGTCATCGTGATCGACCAGATCACGAAGCGCCTGGTCGACACGCGGATGCAGCTGAACGAATCGATCCCGCTGCTGCCCTCCTTCCAGCTGACCTACCTGCGCAACCAGGGCGCGGCCTTCAGCTTCCTGTCGGGCGCGGGCGGCTGGCAGCGCTGGTTCTTCATCGCCCTCGCCGTCATCGCCAGCGTCTTCATCTTCCTGTGGCTGGGCAAGCTGCGGCCAGGCCAGCGCCGCGAGGCGATCGCCTGGGCGCTGGTGCTCGGCGGAGCGCTCGGCAACCTGATCGACCGCATCCTCTACGGTTACGTTATCGACTTCCTGGACGTGTACCTCGGCCAATGGCACTGGCCGGCCTTCAACGTGGCCGATTCCGCCATCACCGTGGGCGTGGCCCTGCTGCTGCTGGAGTCATTCCGCCCCAACCCGGCGCGGCAGGACACCTGAGCCGCCGCATCGCCGGCTGCCCGCCGTGAAGATCGCCGACCATCGCCTGCTGGAGGCGCGCTTCATTCCCAGCCCGAATCACGACGCGCGCCGCCAGCCGGACGATCTCGGCCTGATCGTCATCCATTGCATCAGCCTGCCGCCCGGGCAATTCGGTACCGAAGGCATCACCCAGCTGTTCACCAACCGGCTCGACCCCGACGCCCACCCCTACTACGCCGGCATCGCCCAGCTGCGGGTTTCGGCCCATCTGCTGATCCGCCGCAGCGGCGAGATCATCCAGTATGTCCCCTTCGACCGCCGCGCCTGGCATGCCGGCGCCTCCTGCTACCGGGGCCGGGAAACCTGCAACGATTTCTCCATCGGCATCGAGCTGGAAGGGACCGACGACAGCCCCTACGAGGCGATCCAGTACCAGCATCTGAATGCCGTCATCGATGCCCTGCTGGCGGCCTATCCCACGCTTTCGCGCGCGCACATCACCGGCCACGAGCACATCGCGCCGGCGCGGAAGACCGATCCCGGGCCCCACTTCGACTGGTCCCGCTTGCGGCAAGCCGGCCGCTAGCCCCCGTCATCGCCCGCAACGACCGACCACCGCGCGGGCCATCGGTGCCATCAACCCGCCATGCGCCGCCGGCCGACAACAGGCAGCGAAAGGCCACCGGGCTGGTTTAGAATCGCGCCGGAAGCCACCCAGGATCACGCGGCGCCAGCAGGCAACCATGGGCACCCGCCACGATTCTTGCAACATCGACAGACCTCATCCAAACCGGTAACCCGCATGAATGCCCCGACCAACATCCTCGAACACCTTCTGGCCGGCATCAAGAAGTTCCAGGAACACTTCTACGAGCTCGAACCCGAGCACATGCGGGAGCTCACCGAACAGGGCCAGAAACCCAAGGTGCTGCTGATCGCCTGCAGCGACTCCCGCGTCGACCCGGCTGTCCTGACCGGCGCTGCCCCCGGAGAGCTGTTCGTGGTGCGCAACGTCGCCAATCTGGTGCCACCCTATCAGCTCGCGGGCCAGTACGACGGTGCCCGCGCCGCCATCGAGTATGCCGTCCGGGACCTGGGCGTCGAACACATCGTCGTGCTGGGCCACGCCCACTGCGGCGGCATCAACGCGCTGCTGCACAGCCTTTCCGGCAAACGCCTGGATCGCGACTTCATCGGTGGCTGGGTGTCGATGGCCCTGGACGCCTGCTTCAAGTACATCCTCAATCCAGCCGGCCAGAACCAGCCGCCGTCCGACGACATGGAGGTCGCCGAGATCGACGTCGGCACCCTCTGCCAGCACCAGCATCTGGCCGAGCGGGCCGCCATCCGCGGCTCGCTGTCCAACCTCGGCACCTATCCCTGGATCCGGGAGCGCCTGGCCGCCGGCACGCTCAGCCTGCATGGCTGGTGGTTCGACCTGGAAACCGGCGATCTCTGGTGCACCAATGAGGACAATACGGCCTTCCTGCCCCGGCTGGACTGAAATCCGGGTCCGAAATGAGGCCGATTTGCGCGACGGACTCGTTTAGAATGCCTGTCGTTTCCGGCCCCCGCGGGGCTGCCATCGTCAATCGTTCCCCTTGAGTGATTCATCATGCTTTCCATCTCGTCGACCCATCAGCAAGATTCCCTGGTCATCAACCTCGACGGGCGTATCGACGCCAACAGCGCCAAGGAGCTGGAACAGCAATGCCTCGGCTGGATCGATGGCGGGGAACGCAAGCTGGTGATGGACTTCAGCCAGGTCAACTTCATCAGCAGCGCCGGTCTGCGCGCCATCCTGCTGGTCGCCAAGAAGCTGGAGCAGGTCGACGGCAAGATCAAGCTCAGCGGCCTCAACGCGACACTCAAGGATGTCTTCGACATCAGCGGTTTCAGCCGTCTGTTCGTGATCGTGCCCAGCGTGGCCGAGGCCCTCTGACATGAGCCCGGAGGGCCAGCCCCAGGGCCAACGGCTCTCCCGCCGGTCGTTCCTTGCGCTGGCGTTCCTCGCGGCAACCCTGCTGCTCGCGGCCGGCATCGGGCTGTTCGAGCGCGAAACGCACCCGCATCCGGTGCGGCTGGGCATCCTGCATGCGCTTTCCGGCCCCATGGCCATCAGCGAGCGGCCCATGGTCGAGGCGGAACAGCTGGCCATCGAGGAGATCAACGCGGCCGGCGGGGTGCTGGGACGCCCCGTCCAGGCCGTCATCGCCGACACCGCCTCGGACCCCGCCAATACCGTCCGCCAAGTGGAAAAGCTGCTGAGCGAGGAGCACGTCGCCGCCATCATCGGCTGCTGGACATCCGCCTGCCGCAAGACCGTCAAGCCGATCATCGAGCGCCACGACTCCCTGCTCATCTACCCGATGGCATACGAGGGGCTGGAGGTCTCGCCCAACATCATCTACACCGGCGCGGCACCCAATCAGCAAGTGCTGCCCGCGGTCAACTGGAGCGTCGAGAACCTCGGCAAGCGCTTCTTCCTGGTCGGCTCCGACTACATCTGGCCGCACACGGTCAACGCCATCATCAGCGACCAGCTCAAGGCACTGGGCGGCGAAGTGGTCGGCGAGGCCTACATCGGTTTCGGCAGCCTCGATCCCGCCGCGGCCATCCAGCAGATCCGCGAGACCCGGCCGGATGTCATCCTCAGCACCGTGGTCGGCGACTCGAATGCCCCGTTTTACCGGGCACTCAAGGCGGCGGGACTGACCGCCCAGGCATCACCGGTCATCTCCTTCTCGATCAGCGAAGCCGAGCTGCAAAGCCTGCCACTGGCCGACCTGGCGGGACACTATTCGGCCTGGCCCTACTTCCAGAGCATCGACCGGCCCGAAAACCGTGCCTTCATCCAGAAGTTCCGCGACCGCTACGGCAGCCAGCGGGTGCTCAGCGACGTCATGGAAAGCGCCTACTTCAGCACCCAGCTCTGGTACCGCGCCGCCGAGCGTGCCAACAGCTTCGACGCCGAGGATGTCACCCAGGCACTGCTCGGCCTCAGCCACAACGCCCCGGAAGGCATCATCACCGTCGATCCCTCCACCCGCCATACCTGGCGCTCGTTCAACATCGGCCAGGTCCGCGAGGACGGCAACATCCAGATCGTCTGGTCCGCCGACTACCCGATCCGTCCGGTGCCCTACCCGCGCTCCCGCGCCATGCGCGACTGGGACGACTTCGTGCGGCAGCTGTTCCAGGAATGGGATGGCAATTGGGTCAATACCGCCACCCAGAAAGCGGTGCCGAGGCAACCATGACCTTCCCGGAAAGTCTGCGATGGCACAACACCAGCCTGGCCCGGCGGCTGAGCCTCTGGTTCATCCTGCTGGTCATGGTGCCGATGCTGGTCACGGCGCTCCTGATCGACCGCAAGGCCAGCAACTCGCTGCGCGACAAGACCCTCCTGCAGCTGACCATGATCGCCAAGGACAAGGCCAGCTCGCTGGAAATCTATGCCTATGAGCGCGCCCGCGGCGCCGGGGTCCTGGGCCGCCTCAAGCGGCTGGCCGACGCCACCCGGGCACTCCAGGACCGTCAGAGCACCCGCGAGACGCTGGCGGAAGCCAGGAGCAGGGTGCGGGAGCTGGTCAATTACTTCGGCCCCAGCCTCGGGTTTTCCGAAGCGATCGTCGTCGACTCCCGGGGCGAGGTCATGTTCCAGACGCTGGCGCATCTCGAGCTCGGCGCCAACCTGCTGTCCGGCCCGCAACGGAGCACGCCGCTGGCCTCCCTCACCAGGCGCACCCTGACGCTGCTGGAGCCCGACATCTCCGACTTCGCCCTCTACCCCGGCAACGACATCCCCCTGGCCTTCGTCGCGGCACCGATCATCCAGGAAGATGGCCGCAAGACCGGACTGATCATCCTGCAGCTGAACACCGAGGAAATCTACGGCATCCTCAGCGACTATTCCGGCCTCGGGCGTACGGGCAACACCCTTGTCGGCAGCCTGGTGCAAAACACCATCTGGGCGGCCGCCCCCATGCGCAAGCGCGACGAGGCGGCCTTCCAGCTGAGCGTGGACATGGGCGACGACCATGCCCAGGACTTGCAGAGCGCCGTCAAGGGCGACCAGGGCGCGGGCGAGGTGACCAATATCCTCCGGCAACGGGTCTACTCGTCCTGGGTCTACGTACCTTCTTTCCGCTGGGGCCTGACCGTCGAGCAGAGCGTCGACGAGGCCATGACGCTGGTCGCGGAACAGCGCAAGACCCTGCTGGCGCTGCTGGCCGCCATCCTCACGCCTGTCCTGCTGATCGCCCTGGCGGTGGCGCGCTCGATCTCGCGGCCGATCCAGACCGCCGTCGAGGCGGCCGAGCGGGTCGCGGCGGGTGATCTCTCCACCACCCTGTCGACCACCCGCGAGGACGAGACCGGCAAGCTGATCAACGCCCTGGGCCGGATGGTGGCCTATCTGAACGCGCTGATCGGCCAGGTGCAGCGCTCGACCATCGACCTGGTCTCGACCGCCAACAGCCTCAGCGCCATGTCCAAGACCCAGAGCGAGGAGGTCAACAACCTCGGCTCCACCACCACCGAGATCGCCGCCGCCACCCAGGAAATCTCCGCCACCTCCGAGGAGCTGCTCGGCACCATGGCCGGCCTGACCCAGGTGGCCGACCAGACCACCGCCCTGGCCAACGCCGGCCAGGCCTCGCTGGGTCACATGGAAGGGGCGATGCGCGCCCTGGCGGAGGCCACCCAGTCGATCTCCGGGCGGCTGGGCCTGATCAACGAGAAGGCCAACACCATCGGCAGCGTCACCACCACCATCACCCGGATCGCCGACCAGACCAACCTCCTGTCGCTGAACGCCTCGATCGAGGCCGAGAAGGCCGGGGAATACGGCCTTGGCTTCGCCGTGCTGGCACGGGAGATTCGCCGGCTGGCGGATCAGACCGCGGTAGCCACCCTCGACATCGAGCAGATGGTCAAGGAAATGCAGGACTCGGTGACCGGCGGGGTGATGGAGATGGACAAGTTTGCCGAACAGGTCAACCGCAGCGTGGCCGACACCGGTGTGATCAGCCAGCGGTTCGGCGAGATCATCCAGCAGGTGCAGGCGCTGCTGCCGCAGTTTGACGCCGTGCACGAAGGCATGCGGGCGCAGTCGGCGGGTGCGCGGCAGATACGCGACGCCATGGTCAGCCTGACCGAGAGCGTGCGGGTGTCGGTACGGGCGCTGGAGGCGACCACCACGGCCACCCATCGGCTGGAGGGGGCCATTGACGAGCTGCGTGGCGAGATCTCGGCATTCCGGCTGCGCGGGGAGGGCTGACGGCGCGGGGCCGGTTCGCCGCGACGGCGATCAGCCGCCCCCGCCGAACAGCCGGCGCCAGAGGGAACGCGGACGGTTTTCCGACGCCGTCCGCGCAAGCCGCGCCTCGGCTTCGGCCAGCGGGTCGCCGGCCGGTGTCCCGCCCTCCGCCTGCCAGGCTTGCAGAGCCTCGCACTGCAAGCCCAGCAGCTCGCCGAGCGCGGGAAACAGGCGGCTTTCGACAATCGCCCGCTCCTGCCCCCGCAGCGAGCGGAAATAGACATCCATTTCCTCGATCCGGAAGGGCGACGCCGCCTTCGGCGATGTCAGCGGCATGTCCATCAGCATCTCGAAATCGCGGCCCAGGCGCGCCTGCAAGGCCGCCTGGTCGGGCGCCCGCAGGTACCGGATCGTGTCGCCGGCCACGACGCCGGGTTCGTGATCGATCACGAAGGTCAGGGTCAGATAGCCGCTGCCATCCTCCCGGTGAAAGGCCGACACCTTGACGATGCCCTCGAGGGCCGGCTGTTGCCCGCTCTGCGGGCGCATGAAGCCGGCAAAGCCGATCATGCGCTCGTCGGCCTTGGTGCTGAGAATGCCGCCCATCAGGTCGTAGGGTTGTTCCATGGCGAAGGCTCTCCGGGGCAAGGGACAGGCTGGGGTAACGCGAAAGCGAGAGTATGCGGGCGGGCCCATCGGGCGACAAGAGCCTCGGCGCCAGGGCCTTTGCTAGAATCGGCGCGGGATTTTCGCGCCAGCGGGG
The DNA here is from genome assembly GCF_056880625.1 of Methyloparacoccus sp. NF-16. Classification (NCBI taxonomy): domain Bacteria; kingdom Pseudomonadati; phylum Pseudomonadota; class Gammaproteobacteria; order Methylococcales; family Methylococcaceae; genus Methyloparacoccus; species Methyloparacoccus sp. NF-16. The sequence goes on from NZ_CP174130.1 coordinate 2,805,898, forward strand.
AACTCCCGCGGTCCGCCGCTGTATATCCAGCTTCCATTGTTTTTCCCAGCCCCCAGGAATCCCATGACCTCAAAAACCGGCGTACTGCTGATGCAGCTTGGCACTCCCGACAGCCCTTCGACCCGCGATGTGGCCCGCTACCTTGGCGAGTTCCTCAACGATCCGCGGGTCGTCGACCTGCCCTGGCTGGCCCGGAAGCTGCTGGTCAACGGCATCATCGTCCCCTTCCGGTCGCCGAAATCGGCCAGGATCTACCGGCAGCTGTGGGAACTGGGTGGCGGCCGCTCGCCCCTGCTGACCTACACCGAGCGTGCCCAGACATTGCTGCAGGCCCGTTTCGCGGGCGAACCGGTGGTGGTGGAAATGGCCATGCGCTACCAGAATCCCTCGCTGGAAAGTGTGCTGGAGCGCATGCGCCGCGCCAATTACGCCCGCATCGTGCTGATCCCCCTGTTCCCGCAATATGCCAGCGCCTCGACCGGGTCCGCCATCGACCGGGCCCTAGACATCATCCGCCGCTGGTGGGTGATCCCCGAGCTCAGCACGGTGAGCCAGTTCTACGACCAGCCGGCCTATATCGATGCCGTGGCCGCCCGTGCCGACGGTTTCCGGCTGGACGAATACGACCATGTCCTGTTTTCCTACCACGGCCTGCCGGAGCGCCAGCTCGACAAGGTATACGCCGGCGGCGACCTGTGCGCCGACCAGCCCTGCGAGACCGAGGTCAACGAGGCCAACCAGTTCTGCTACAAGGCGGCCTGCTACGCCACCACCCGCCTCTTGGCCGCCAGGCTGGGGCTGCCGGAATCCCGCTACACCACCTGCTTCCAGTCACGCCTGAACGGCAAGTGGGTGCAACCCTTTTCCGACCAGGTCATCGAGGCGCAGGCCCGGCAGGGCGCCCGCAAGCTGCTGGTCTTCAGCCCGGCCTTTGTCGCCGACTGCCTGGAAACGCTGATCGAGATCGGCGAGGAATATCAGGCGCTGTTCGCCCAGCACGGCGGCGAGAAGGTGCAGCTGGTGCCAAGCAGCAACGATCACCCACGCTTCATCGACTGCCTCGAAACGTTGGTCAGGGAGCGGTTGCCTTCGGCTTGAAGGCCGCCATACGACACGGCAACCGCCAGCACAAAGAAACCAACCAGGGAATAAAACGGCAAGGAATGCCGCCACAATACGTCGCCAAACGTCTTGATGGCACATGACGATATCAGGAATGATGGCACGCCAGACAACATCAGGGACAGAATTAAAAGGAGCCCATAGATTCTTCTGTGGGGACTTTGACTTATGCAACGGATAAAGATCAGGACCGGCACCGCCAACAGAGGAAAGTAATACATCCAGCCCAGGGGCGAGAGCAGCAACATGGAAGGCGTCGACAGCAGGAAAAGCCTGTCCGCCAACTCCGGCCGGGACACACCCAGCAACCTCGCCCTCCAAACGAGACGTGCCACGACAAGCACCACCATCATGCTCGACAAGAAAATCAAGCATGAAGACAGAACCGGCGCGTCGAACCATGCGTTTCCTTCCGCTCCACCGAATAGCTTGGTGTAGAACCCGAAAAAGGACGCATTCCAGCTTGAGGAAAACCAAGATACCTTACCCAGGACAGCAAGATAATCACTGTAACGCTGGAATCCCAGCAGGCCGCCAGAGCAGCTTACAGCGATGACCAGACCAGCCAGCGCCGAGACCAGAACCGACCAGCGGCCTGCACACAGAATGGGCAGAAATAAAAAAACAAAGAACGGTTTAAGTCCAACGAGAAGCCCCAGATAAAGACCCGACAAGCGGTCTTTTCCCATTCTCAGGGCGAACCAGGAAAGCGTCATGGGCAGCATCAACAGGAAAGCGACCTGACCATACTCGAAATTCGCATAGGAAGGGAAATAAGCAAGGAAGACCAGAACCGCCAGAATGGCTCGCCGAGATGAGGCTAAGCCAGGGAAAGCCCGGCTTTTCAGAACCTGCCACCACGCAAGTCCGGCGCAGGCAAGGGAGACCATACAGAACAGGATCCATGCATCTTCATAGCTCAAGTAGGCCAGCGGCATCACCAACATAACCATGGTTGGCGGATTGAGGTTTGGGTGAATGATCTCCTCAATCCGCATAGGAGCCCGAGGCCCGTGGTCCCCGCCCATTGCCGGCTGTGGCAGCGATTGGTTTTGGCACTTTCGAGCCTTGTCTGGAGGCATCCAGTACGACTGCCCGCCCGTCAGCACATTGCGAGATGACAAATAGAACTTATAGAAATCATTCAAAGCCCCGCTGCCATATACCTCTCTTGCCGCACCATAGTAGAACCAGAGAACAGCAAGAGACAAGGCGAAAAACGCGCACCCAACAAGCGCGTTCGCCAGGAAGGGCGACCGACTAGAAATACCATTCAGCATTGTATTCAACACCAACCAAAAGCGCTTCCCTGCCCTTACAGCGCCATGGCAGTAAGGCAGAACTTGTCGCCGCCCATGAAACGGCAATAAAAAGCCCCTACGAGAGGGGCTTTTTGTGCGAAAAATCAGATACTCTGACGAACCATCAGCTGGAGTCTCCACAGGTAGAGGGCTTGCAGCTTGCATCGGAATAGCAAGTCCATTTAATAGGGTCACTGGCCTGGGCTGGCACTACTGGAGTCAGCCTAACTATTTTACCTTGCACACAGGATGCCACCCCTGTGGCTTTCATTGTTGCCGTGATAACACCCTCATCAACAACCAGAGATTCAGCATATTTCCCCGCTCCTGTCGTTGTGTTAGGAGGAATCCCATTTGTATCGCCATCAAGATTGGTCAAGCTCCCCGTATTGATATACGCTTCCGCCACAGCCACTTTCCGACCCGAAGCAATCGCAATGGCATCCCCCAACTGCGCCTTGCCCGTATAGTCCTGATAGGCGGGGATCGCAATCGCCGCCAGAATACCGATGATCGCGATAACGATCATCAACTCGATCAGGGTAAAACCCTGCTGTCTCATGTTTCTGAATTCCGTATTCACGGCAAACCTCCTGACAATGTCTGTCCGTTAGCTATTTTTTTCGTACCCGTCGTGCCCCGGCCAGCCTCCAAGGCCGCTCGCCTCAACGCATTGAGCCCGCCATGGGCCGAGCCCCCGCTGCCACCAGCACACGGGAACTTTAGCAGATTTGCGGATTCGTCATGACGTGCGCGCGGCCAGGCTGGCGGCTTGCGCAAGGGCTGCCCCCATGACAGGCAGCAACTGCCGTCATGCGGCCATAATGCCCGCCCTGTCCACCACGGAGATCGTCCGCATGAAAAGCTACCGCAAGGAACTCTGGTTCGACACGCCCCAGCGCGTGGGTTTCGTCAACATCACGGCCGAGGTGCAGGCGTGCCTGCGCGAAAGCGGCATCCGCGAGGGTCTGGCGCTGGTGAATGCCATGCACATCACCGCCTCGGTGTTCATCAACGATGACGAGTCCGGCCTGCATGGCGATTTCGCCAGCTGGCTGGAGGAACTGGCGCCGCACGCGCCGCTGAGCCGTTACCGGCACAACCTGACCGGCGAGGACAACGGCGACGCGCACCTGAAGCGCCAGCTGATGGGCCGCGAGGTGGTGGTGGCCGTGACCGAGGGCAAGCTGGACTTCGGGCCATGGGAGCAGATCTTCTACGGCGAGTTCGACGGCCGGCGGCGCAAGCGCGTGCTGGTGAAGATCATCGGCGAATAGCCCGGGGCCGGCCGGGGCCGCCGCTAGTCCTCGCCCTCGCCGCAGGGCTGCGGTTTCGAGCCTTCGGGAATCCGGTGGCTGCGGGTGGTGCGCAGCAGGGTCAGGGCGTTGCCGGCGACGATCAGCACCACCAGGCCGAGAGTGATCCAGAAAAGGGTCATGGGTTTGGCTTCACAGGGTCGGGTTGGACGCGCTAGGATAGCCCGAAACTGGGGAGAGCCAGACCCTATGCCCACATCCGCCACCCCGCCGCATCGCCGGGCGCCGTCCGGCCCGACACCATGAGCCAGGCCGCCGTCTGGCGCATCGGCGGCTGGCTGAACCTGATCCAGAGCACCTTCGTCGGCCTGCTGCGGGTCCTGTCGGTGCCCATTGTGCTGATGCTCAGCGTCGCCTCGGGCTACACCACTTACTACGGGCTCAGCTACTTCATCACCCCCTGGATTGCCCTCATCGTCACCGTCGCGGTGCAGTCCATCGTCGTCATCTGCTCGCTGGAGCTGGCCGGCATGCACTGGCGGGCCAACCCCTTGCGCTACCTGAGCGTGGTCCTGTCGCTGCTGGTGGCGCTGACGGTGTCGGTTACCTTTTCCTATTTCAAGTTCTACGAGTTTTCCCGGCGCGACACGCTGCTGATCGAGCGCCAGGCGCGGCTGGCGGAGGACGTCAACCGCTACATGGTCGAAGTGGTGTCCCTGCGCAGCCGGCTCACGGCCGAGCAGCACAAGCGCATCGACGCCGCCGCCCGCGACACGGAGCGGGCCTACCTGAGCACGCATCCGGGCATGGCCGGGCAGAAGGTCGGCAAGGGCCGGATCTGGAGCTACTACAACGAGATCCTGCAAGGCGAGCAGTCGCGCCTGAAAAGACTGGATACCCAGACCCAGCCGCTGGAGTCCGCCCTGGCGGCGACCCGCGCGGCGCTGCTGGCCTTCTCCGCACGCCCGAGCGAGGCCACGGCCCATGCCCGCCTGCTGGAGGCATTCCAGAACCTGGCGATACAGGCCGACCAGCTGGCCGCCAACTACGGGTTGACGCCGGCACAGGGGCCGCGGCTGGCCAGCTTCGCGGAATTCTCGCGCGGTATCACGCCGTCCTTCGCCATGTGGGCCGATCTGTCGTGGTTCGCGCTGGCCTGCGCCTCGATGGTGGACTTCTTCACCCTGGTGCTGTCCTACCGCCTGGAAATGACCGCGCCGGGTCCGCTGACCGAGGAAGAGAAGGAGCTGGCCTTCCAGGGACTGCGCCAATTCAGCCGCTTCACCATCAATCGCAACGACGAGCTGGAATTCCGCCTGGAACGCACGGAGCTGGAGCGCGCCCGGCGGGTTCCGGACTGGCAGCGGATGTTCTCGGTGGCCTTCCTGCTCAATCGCGGCTACCTGCGCAAGATGAGCGGCTCGTCGGTGGAGTTCGCCCCCAACCTCTACCCCATTATCGCCGAACGGCTGACGCGGCAGCCGGCCCCGCCGTCCGGCATGCCGGCCAACGACGCAGCGCTGGCCGAGGCCCTGCGGAAACAGCGGCATGGCTGAGTCCGGTCATGACGACAGCGGCTGGAACGCCGGCTTCGAGGGCGACCGGCGCGTGGTGCTGTCGCGGCTGGGACCCTACCGGCGTGTCTTTCCCCGGCCGCGCGGCTACGTGAAGCGGCTCCATCATCGCGTCTTCGATCTCGTCATCGAGGACTGGGACATCCCCCTGGAACCGCCCTCGCTGGGCAATCTCTGCACCGTCAGGGCGGCGCTCGCGATCCGCTTCCAGCCCACCCTGGCCTTCGCCCGCGAGCATGTCGAGCACCTGGAGGATCTGGGCGGACACATCCGCCGGCAGTATTGCGCGCTGCTGAAGGACACCGCCGAGGCGGCGCTGCGGGCCCTCGAATCGGCCAACTGGCTGAACCAGGGCCATGCCCGGCTGGAGCGGGAGATCGAGGACCTGGCCCAGGAACTGCTGGCCATCCGCGATATCCAGAGCCGTTGCCGCTGCCGCATCGAGGCCACCTTCGCCGCACTCGACGTGGACCAGCTCGACGAGCACATGGCCTCGGCCGACCCGGCCCGCAACGGCATGGCCCTGGAACTCCTGCGGCACCGCCGCGAAACCCTGGCGCGCGTTGCCCGCGAGCGGCATCAGGAAGCCCTGCTGGAACAGCGGCTGCACCTGGAACAGCAGCAACAGCTGCTGGACTTGCTGAAGCAGGAAACCGCCCTGCTGCGCGCCCAGCAACAGGAGCAGACCCTGCAGGCGCGCGAGGCGCTGCTGGCCGACGAGACCCGCGAGTCCGAGAGGATCGACAGCGAGACCCGGCTCAGGCGTGAACGCATCCGCCAGGAGGCCGAACTCAAGCGCCTGGAACTGGAAGCCCGCCTGCTGGAGAAGGACCAGCGCACCGACAGCCATGGCGAGGTGCACGATCACCTGAAGCGGGAGATCGAGCTCCTGGCCATGGAACGGCAGCGGCTGGCGCTGGAGGAGGAAATCCACAGGACCCGGCTGGCGCGGGCCAAGGGCTGGATCATCGGCGCCAAGAAGCGTTTCCCGCTCGGCCAGGACCAGGACAACGCCATCGCCATGGAAGGCCAGATCGCGCGGCACACCGACCCCGGCTGAAGCGCCCTGCCCCCCTGCCGGGTACGCGCAGGCCTGCCCGGCCATCCACCCTGACCATCGGAATGAACCCTGTCGGCATGATCGATCGCAAACCGAACCTGTTGCGCCTCGCCGTCCTCGTCCTGGCGCTGACCACCTCGCTCGCCGAGGCCAATCCCTGGGCGGACGTGCCCAGTCCCAGCGCCGGCCCCTCCCGCGCCATCGGCGACACCAGCGCCGGCTGCATCCGCGGCGCCCGCACGCTGCCGACCGAGGGCAAGGGCTATGTGGTGATGCATCTGGAGCGCAACCGCTATTACGGCCACCCCAGCCTGATCCGCTCGATCCAGGCCTTGGGGGAGCGGGTGGCACAGGGACTGGGCATCATGCACGTCGGTGATCTCGGCATGGCGCGCGGCGGCCCGATGCCGTTCGGCCACCGCAGCCATCAGACCGGCCTGGATGCCGACGTCTGGTTCGACCTCAGCCCCGGCCTGCATCTCAACGCCAACGCGGATCGCTCGGATGTCCGCGCCTACAGCCTGCTGAACCGGACCAGCGACGGACTCGACGACCGGCTCTGGAGCGACAGCCACGCGCAGTTGCTGAAGGCGGCGGCCAGCCTGCCGGCGGTGGACCGGATCTTCGTCAACGCCCGCATCAAGCAGGCGCTGTGCCTCGGCAGCCGCAGCGACCGTACCTGGCTCAGGAAAATCCGTCCCTGGTACCGTCACGAGGATCACTTCCACATGCGCCTGGCCTGTCCGCCGGACAGCCCGGCCTGCAAGCGGCAGGAGCCCATTCCGCCCGGCGATGGCTGCAACGAACTCGACTGGTGGTTCCGGCGGACGCCCGATCCCGCTGCGCCCGCCAAGACGCCACCTCCGCCAAAGCCCCTCATGCCTGCCGAATGCCGGGCCGTGCTGGCGGATGATTGAGCGGCGTTGCCCGCCGGGGCCGCCGCGGGTGGAAGGCCCGATGACGTAGGGTCTGATGGCGGTACGGGACGGCGGCGGGTCGGCAACGCCGCGCGCCGGGGGCGGTCATTTCGGGCCGCTTTCGTCGCTCTCGCCGTTGAGCAGCACCAGCTTGAACAGCTCGACGCGGCGGCTGTCGGTGCGGAGAACGATGAAGCGATAGCGCCCCAGCTCGGCCTTCTCGCCGCGCTTGGGCACATGCCCTAGGTGATGGACGATGAGGCCGCCGATGGTGTCGAACTCGTCGTCCTTGAAGTCGGCGCCGAAGTAGTCGTTGAAATCCTCGATCGGCGTCAGTGCCTTGAGGGCGTATTCGCGGTCGTTCTTGCGGAAGATGTATTCCTCATCGCCGAAGTCATGCTCGTCCTCGATGTCGCCGACGATCTGCTCCAGCACGTCCTCGATGGTCACCAGACCGGCGGCCGCGCCGTATTCGTCGACCACGATGGCCATGTGGCTGCGGGTGGCGCGAAATTCGCGCAACAGCACATTGAGGCGCTTGCTCTCCGGCACATAGAGCGCCGAGCGCATGATGTCGCGGACCAGCTTGCTGCGATCCTTGAGGCTCTGCAGCAGCAGATCCTTGACCAGCAGGATGCCGACCACCTCGGTACGGTCCTCGGCGATCACGGGGTAACGGGAATGGGCGGATTCGGCGACGAGCGGGAAGACGGTCTCGATCTCCGCATCCTGCGGCACGACGACCATTTGCGAGCGGGGAACGGTGATGTCGCGAACGCGGAGTTCGGAGACCTGAAGCACGCCCTCGATCATGGAAAGGGCGTCGGTGTCGATGAGCTGGCGCTTGTGGGCGGTCTTGAGCAGTTCCAGCAGATCCTCGCGGTCCTCGGGTTCGCCGGAGATGAAGTGGGTCAGGCGGGCGAGCCAACTTCGATGCTCGCCCGCGGAATCATCGCTCATGTCTTGGGGGCCTCGTCGATCTCGTAGGGGTTGGGATAGCCTAACCGCGCCAGGATGTCGATTTCCACCGCCTCCATGCGCTCGGCATCGTCGTCTTCGATGTGATCGTAGCCGCGCAGGTGCAGCACACCGTGCACCACCAGGTGCGCCCAGTGCGCTTCCGCCGGCTTGTCCTGCTCCCGCGCCTCGCGCTCGACCACCGGCGCGCAGATGACCAGATCGCCCAGCAGCGGGTTGGGCACGCCGGGCGGCGTCTCGCAGGGAAAGCTGAGGACGTTGGTCGGTCCGGGCTTGTGCCGGTAGGTCTGGTTGAGCTCGGCGCTGCCGGCCTCGTCGACAATGCGGATGAAGACCTCGGCGTCGTCCGCATCGGGTCCGGCGGCCACCGCCCAGCGCTGAAACAGCTCGGCTTCCGGTACCGCGAGGCCCGAGACGTTGTCGACCTCAACGATCATGGGTGTCGGTCGCGGGCCGGGCCCGATCCCAGGCCTCGTAGGCGGCGACGATGCGCTGCACCAGGGGGTGCCGGACGACATCGTGGGCGCCGAAGAAGGTGAAGCTGATGCCCTCGACCTCGCGCAGCACCTCCAGCACGTGGCGCAGACCCGATTCCTTGCTGCGCGGCAGGTCGATCTGGGTGATGTCGCCGGTCACCACGGCCTTGGAGCCGAAGCCGACACGGGTCAGGAACATCTTGATCTGCTCGACGGTGGTGTTCTGCGCCTCGTCGAGGATGATGAAGGATTCGTTCAGCGTGCGGCCGCGCATGAAGGCCAGCGGCGCGACCTCGATGACGTTGCGCTCGATGAGCTTGGCGACCCGCTCGAAGCCGAGCATCTCGTACAGCGCGTCGTACAGGGGCCGCAGGTAGGGATCGACCTTCTGCGCCATGTCGCCGGGCAGGAAGCCGAGCTTCTCGCCGGCCTCGACCGCGGGACGGGCCAGGATCAGCCGCCGGACCTCCTCCCTTTCCAGCGCTGCCACCGCGCAGGCGACGGCCAGATAGGTCTTGCCGGTACCCGCCGGACCGATGCCGAAGTTGATGTCGCAGCGGGCGATGTTTTGCAGGTAGTGCTGCTGATTGGCGCCGCGCGGCCGGATGATGCCACGCTTGGTGCGGAAAACCGGCGCCGGCTCGGTGGCGGCGGCCGTCGCCAGCATCGCCTCGACATTGGCATCCTGCAGCGAGAGATGCACCCGCTCCGGCGTGATGACCTCGTCGCGGCTGGCCGCGAACAGGCTCTGCACCACCCGCGCCGCGGCCTGCACCGCGCGGTCGGCGCCGATCAGGGTGAACTGGTTGCCGCGGTTGGCGATCTCCACGCCCAGCCGGCGCTCGATCTGCCGCAGGTGTTCGTCGAACTGGCCGCAGAGGCTGGCCAGCCGCTCGTTGTCGTCCGGCTCCAGCCGCAGCTGGAGGGTAATGGGGGAATTAAGCAAGTGAGGCCATCTGGGATGAGCCGGACGCCGCCGGGGCCGGCAACCAGCGGCCGCGCAGCGAGTTCGGCATCGCCTCGGTGATCTGCACGTCGACGAACTGGCCGATCAGGCGCGGATCGCCCGGGAAGTTGACCACCCGGTTGTTTTCGGTGCGCCCGCAGAGCTCGCGCCCGTCGCGTTTGGAAGCACCCTCGACCAGCACGCGCTGCACGCTGCCGACCATGCCGCGGGAAATCTCCGCCGCCATCTGGTTGATGCGCGCCTGCAAACGCGCCAGGCGGGCCTTTTTTTCGGCCATGGGCACGTCGTCGGGCAGGTCGGCCGCCGGCGTGCCGGGCCGCGGACTGTAGATGAAGCTGAAGGAATGGTCGTAGCCGAGGGTCTCGATCAGGTCCATGGTCGCCTCGAAGTCCGCCGCGGTCTCGCCGGGATAGCCGACGATGAAATCGGAGGACAGCGAGAGTTCGGGGCGCACCTCGCGCAGGCGGCGAATCCTGTCGATGTATTCCTCGCGGGTATGGCCGCGCTTCATCAGGGACAGGATGCGGTCGCTGCCGCTCTGCACCGGCAGATGCAGGTGGCTGACCAGCTTGGGAATGTCCGCGTAGGCCTCGATCAGGCTGTCGCTGAACTCGACCGGATGCGAGGTGGTGTAGCGGATCCGCTCGATGCCGTCGATGGCGGCCACGTAATGCAGCAGCAGCGCGAAATCGGCGATCTCGCCGTCGTCCATCAGGCCGCGGTAGGCGTTGACGTTCTGCCCCAGCAGCACGACCTCGCGGACACCCTGCTCCGCCAGCAATGCCAGCTCGGCGATGACATCATCCAGCGGGCGGCTGATCTCCTCGCCGCGGGTATAGGGCACGACGCAGAAGGTGCAGTACTTGCTGCAGCCCTCCATGATCGACACGAACGCCTTCGGCCCCTCGGCGCGTGGCTCCGGCAGGGCATCGAATTTCTCGATCTCGGGGAAGGAAACGTCGATGGCGGGCTGCTGCTCCCTGCGCACCCGGTCCAGCAGTTGCGGCAAGCGGTGCAGGGTCTGCGGGCCGAACACGAGGTCGACATAGGGGGCGCGCTTCTGCAGGGCTTCGCCCTCCTGACTGGCGACGCAGCCACCGACACCGATGACGAGATCCGGCCGGCTCTGCTTCAGCGGCCGCCAGCGACCGAGTTCGGAGAACACCTTTTCCTGGGCCTTCTCGCGCACGGAGCAGGTGTTCATGAGCAGCACGTCGGCCTGTTCGGGATCGTCGGTCAGCTCGAAACCATGGGAGGCATGCAATACGTCCCGCATCTTGGCGGAATCGTATTCGTTCATCTGGCAGCCTAGGGTTTCGATATAGAGTTTCTGCGTCATCCCGTTGGGCGATCTTTGCGGCGGCGAGATTCTATCAGACTTCCCGGACTTGTCAGGGCGCCGCGATCCGGCACGGGCGGTTGTCCGGCCGGCTCCCGGGCGGGAGGGCCGAACGTGGCTGGGCGAGCGTTGCGGGAGATATTCCGGGGCGTCCGGGTTGCCCGGAGCGAGTCAGGCAGGCAGGGATGAAGGGGGTACCGGGGCGGCCAAACCCCGGGCCGGCGGGCGTCAGGGCAGCCAGCGGTTGCGCCGGATCAGTGCTTCCAGCCAGTCGCCGTGCCCCCGGGCATCGTCCGGCAGGCTCGGATAGACGAAGCGGTAGAAACGGCTGACGGCGCCCGGCTCGGGTGTCTCGGGACGGGCGGCAACCGGAACGGTCTGGCGGTAGAACATCAGCTGGTCGCGCTCGTCGTTCGCGTGGCGGGGCGAAATCGGTGTCATCGTGCCCATGACCTGGTCCTCTCTCGTGTGCATGTCGTGAGGGGAAAAAGATGGGTATCCGGTCAGCCGGAGGGCGGGCCGGATACCCATAAGCCATTCGACTGAGAAGGAGAAACTCAGCCCGACCTTCATGAAGCAGCTAGCATGCCAGAACCGGTCGCGGCGGCACCAGCCCCGGACCGCCCGATTCGACGCCGGCCCGGCGGGGATTCGCGGCCCGGCCGGCAGCCGCCCCGGGCCCGGCTCACCCCCCATGCTGCCCGATATTGGAGCACGACGGGCGCGCCTTGGGGCATCAGGTACCCGCCCGGTCGCGAAGTTCGGCGCGCAGATGCGAGCGGTCGCCCAACCGAACCAGGCGCGGGCCATGCTCGTGGAACTCGATCACCGCCAGCGAGGCCACCGGCGTGTCCACCCGGTCACGATAGCCGCCCAGATCGATGCCGAGCAACACACAGACCAGGATGCGGATGGTGGCCTTGTGGGAAACCACCAGCACGTCGCCGTCGCAATGGGCTTGCTGGATCTCGTCGAGCACCTCCAGCGCCCGCCGGGCGACATCGATGCCGCGCTCGCCGCCGGTCGGTCCGTTCCAGCCGGCATCCGCCAGCCAGCGCGGATAGTCACGCGGATACTCCCCGGCAACCTGGGCGGCCGACTTGCCCTCCCATTCGCCATAGTCGATCTCGCGCAGCCCCGGCCGCAGCCGCATCTCGTGCCCCGCCAGCCGACACAGCGGCGCCGCCGTGGCCCGGGTGCGCCGCAGGGGACTGACGTAGACGCCGGCCCAGGGATGATCCCGGTAGGCCAGCGCGAAGTCCTCGGCCATCTCCTGGCCGGCCTCGGTGAGATCGATATCGGTCAGGCCGCAATAGCCGCCGCTGGCGCTGGCTTCGGTCTCGCCGTGTCGCAGCAGGAAAAGCGTGAGAGGCATGGGCATTCACCTGTCGGGTGCGAAAAAATCCGGGGCTCGACCCCGCGCCGGCAAGGCGAGCCGGGCGGCCGACACGGGAGCCAATGGGGACCTCAGGAACTGCACGACAGCATCGAGCAGCCGGGCCGGTTGCGGGCCCAGTCGGGGCGCCTGGCGGCAAAGGCCTCCCGGCCCGGCTGGTCCTCGTAAGGGCGGCGCAGGACCTCCAGCAGTTCGTGGATCATGCCCGGGTCACCGGCCTCGGCGCGGTCGATGGCCTGCTGGGCCAGGTAGTTGCGCAGCACGTAACGCGGATTGACGGCCTGCATGCGCACCACGCGCCAGTCGTCCGACCGTCCATCCCGGCGCAGCCGGCCGGCATAGGCCCGCAGCCAGCGGGCAAGACGCTGCCGATGCGCCTCGCCGACCGTCTCCGGCCGGTACCAGACGTCCGCCAGAGGTGCCAGCAGGCTTGGCTCGTCGGCCTCGGCGAGGCCGGGTCCGATGGCGGACAGCTGGCGGAAGAAAAGCGTCATGTCGGTCTCGACGGCGGGCAGGATCTCCAGCAGTTCGGCGCCGAGTGCGTCGTCGCTGGCCGGCTCGTAGGCCACGAAGCCCAGCTTGGCCGCCATCATCTCGCGCCAGCCGCGCTCGTAGCCGGACGGGTACGCATCCAGCGCCGCCTGCAAGGGTGCGACCTCGCCGATCAGCGGATGGATGGCGTTGGCCAGCTGCACCAGGTTCCAGTAGGCGATGCGCGGCTGGTGACCGAAACGGTAGCGCCGGCCGGCGGCATCGGTGGTATTGGGCGTCCAGTCGGGATCGTAGTCGTCCACCCAGCCATAGGGGCCGTAATCAATGGTCAGCCCCAGGATCGACATGTTGTCGGTGTTCATGACCCCATGCACGAAACCGACCCGCTGCCAATGGACGAGCAGCGCCGCCGTGCGCCGGCAGACCTCTTCGAACCAGCGCAGGTAGCCGTCGCGTGCGGGCGCGGCCGCCAGCTCGGGAAAATCGGCGGCCAGGGTGAAATCGACCAGCCGGCGCAGGCCCTCGATATCGCCGCGTGCGGCGAAGATCTCGAAGTGGCCGAAGCGCGTGAAGGAGGGCGCCACCCGGCAGACGATGGCGCCGGGCTCGGGTCGGGGATGGCCGTCGTAGAACAGGTCACGGATCACCGCCTGCCCGGTCTCGACCAGACTCAGCGCGCGCGTGGTCGGCACGCCCAGGTGATGCATGGCCTCGCTGCAGAGAAATTCGCGGATCGAGGAACGCAGCACCGCCAGCCCATCCGCCCGGCGGGAATACGGCGTGGGTCCGGCGCCCTTGAGCTGCAGCGTGCGATAACGCCCGTCGGGGCACAGGGTCTCGCCGAGATTGATGGCGCGGCCATCGCCCAGCTGCCCGGCCCACTGGCCGAACTGGTGGCCGCCATAGCAGGTGGCGTGCGGCACCATGCCGGGCAGCAGGCGATTGCCCGCCAGCACCTCGGCGAAGCCGGGGTCGCGATGGGCGTCATCGGCAAGCCCCAGCTCGGCGGCAACCTCGGCGGCGTGCGCCAGCAGGCGGGGGGCCGGTACCGGCGTGGGCGAGACGCGGGAATAGCATGCGCCCTGCACCTGGCGCGGGATATTGCGGGTATCGGGATCGGCCGGCAGGGCGTCGACGAAACGGCTGCCGAAACGCAGCTCATGCAGGCGTTTGCGGGTATTCATGCCAGGTTGAGTGGCAAAGGCCGGTCCGGGTTCCCGGCGATCACCGCGCGGCGGCGCCGTCCCCGCAGAGCGCCTCGACCACCCGCTCCATCCGCATGAAACGCGAACCCTTCACCAGCAGCGTGGCGCCGGGGCCGGACAGCCGACGGGCCGCCTCGATCAGCGTCTCGATCCCGGCGCAATGCTCGGCCGGACCGCCGAATGCGGCCACGGCGGCGCGGGTCTGCTCGCCCAGCGCCAGCAACGTCTCCAGGCCCCGTTCGCGGGCGTAGCCGCCGATCTCGGCATGGAACGCCGGCCCCTGGTTGCCGACCTCGCCCATGTCGCCCAGCACCAGCACGCGGGTTCCCGTCAGCCCGGCCAGCAGCTCGATGGCGGCGCGCACCGAATCGGGGTTGGCGTTGTAGCTGTCGTCGATGACCGTGGCGCCGGCCGTAGCGCGGCGGATGACGCCGCGGCCGCTGACCGGGGTGAAGGCTTCCAGTCCGCGGCGGATGATGGCGGGCGCGATGCCGGCGGCCAGCGCGGCGCTGGCCGCCGCGGCCGCGTTATGGGCGTTGTGCGCGCCGGCCAGTTGCAGACGACATTCGATCGGACCCTCGGGCATGTTCAGGCTCAGGTGGAGGCCGCCGGGAATCGGCGCGAAGCGGGCGCCGACCGCCGCCGGCTGGCGGAAGCCGAAATCGAGAATCCGGCGCGCCCCCGCCAGCTCGCGCCAGACGGGGGCGCAGTCATCATCGGCCGGAAAGACGGCGACGCCGTCGGCCGGCAGTGCCGCGATGGCGGCACCGTTCTCGTGCGCGGTCGCCTCGACCGTACCCATGAACTCCTGATGTTCGCGCTGGGCATTGTTGACCAGGGCGACGGTCGGCTGGGCGATGCCGGCCAGATAGGCAATCTCGCCAGGATGATTCATGCCCAGCTCGACCACGGCATAGCGATGCTCGGGGCGCAGGCGAAACAGCGTCAGCGGCAGGCCGATGTCGTTGTTGAGGTTGCCGCGGGTCGAAAGGCGCCCATCCTCGCCGGCTGCCGTGAGGAGGATGCCGGCCAGCATCTGGGTCACCGTGGTCTTGCCGTTGCTGCCGGTGACGGCGATGAGCGGGATGTCGAAGCGCGCCCGCCAGCCGGCTGCCGCAGCGCCCAGCGCCAGCCGGGTATCGGGCACGACGATCTGCGGCACGGCGAACGCCAGCGGCCGCTCGACCACCAGCGCCAGGGCGCCGCCGGCCACGGCCTGGTCGGCGAAGTCGTGGGCGTCGAACCGCTCGCCGCGGAGCGCGAAGAAGACAGCCTCCTCCGGCAGGTGGCGGGTATCGGTGCTGATCGCCCGGAACGGCCGTCCGGCTTCGCCGGTCAGCGTGGCGCCGGGCATCAGGTCGGCGAGTTCGCCCAGGGTCATCATGTTGCGGTTCCTCATGAATGTGATCCGTCAATTCAGGCGGCCGGTTCGCAATACTCGACCACGGTGGCGGACAGGCGGACCGGCAAGCCGTCCTGGCGCATCCCCCTCGACAGGCAGGGCGATGGCTGCACGCAGGCTGGATTCCATCGCCTCCAGGCTGGCGCCCATGGTGACGCATCCCGGCAAGTCGGGCACGCAAGCGGGAACGCTGCCCTCGGCTTTTTCGATGATGACGGCGACACGCATGGCTTCAGTTCGTGCTGGCCCTGCCCAGCCGGTCATTGACCGCCCGCCAGGCTTCGTCATCGGGCGGCTGCTCGACGACGATGGTATCGAAGTCCCCGTCATCCAGCCGGCGCAGGCTGGCATACAGTTGCCGGGCAAACTCGGCGGCCCCGGCGGGCATGGGATGCAAATGCAGGCCGGCGGGCAGGTCATCCGCCGAAAGGGCCCGGGGCATCACGGCGATGCGCAGGCCGCGCGCCAGGAGTTCGCGGGTGGTCGCCGCAAGCTGCTCCGGCCGGCACAACAGCAGCCGCGTGTCGGGCGCGTAATGGGATTCGAGCATGCCCGGGGCCCGCACGTCACTGGGGACCGGCTGGCCCGCCAGCGGGGTACCGAGAACGGCTTCCAGCGCGGAGGCGGCGATCGCGCCGGGCCGCAGCAGCACCGGCTGCTCTCCCACCAGGCTGAGAATGGTCGATTCCAGTCCGACGCGGCAATCGCCACCCGCCAGGATCAGGTCGACCGTTTCGCCGAATTCGTCCAGCACATGCTCGGCGCGGGTCGGGCTGACGCGGCCAAAGCGGTTGGCCGAGGGCGCCGCGATGCCGCCGCCGAAGCGGCACAGCAGGTCCAGGGCGACGGGATGGCCGGGAACGCGCAGGCCGACGCTGTCCTGGCCGCCGGTCACTTCCAGCGGCGCCTGGCCGCGCCGGAGAATCAGCGTCAGCGGCCCGGGCCAGAAGTGCTCCGCCAGCCGCAGGGCCGCAAGGGGAATGTCCCGGGCCCAGGCCGACAGCATTCCGGCGTCGCCGATGTGAACGATCAGCGGATGATCGGCCGGCCGGCCCTTGACGGCGAAGATGCGCCGCACCGCTGCCGGATGGGCGGCATCCGCGCCAAGGCCGTAAACCGTCTCGGTCGGAAATGCCACCAGACCACCGGCGCGAAGCCGGCGGACGGCCGCGTCGATGTCATCGGTGATCGGCATGGGCGGGACGATTCGAGGGTGACAGGCTCAGTGCGGTCCGGTGCCTTTCTGGATGAATTCGATCCGGTAGCCGTCCGGATCGGCGACGAAGGCGATGACCGTGGTGCCGTGCTGCATCGGGCCGGCCTCGCGAATGACGCTGCCGCCGCGCTGCCGGACCAGTTCGCAGGTCCGGTAGGCGTCGTCGACCTCGACGGCGATATGACCGAAGCCGTTGCCGAGTTCATAGCGGTCGGTATCCCAGTTGTGGGTGAGCTCGATGACGGCGCCATCCTGCTCGTCCTGGTAGCCGACGAAGGCCAGGGTGAAGCGGCCATCCGGATAGTCCTGCCGGCGCAGCAGCCGCATGCCGAGGACATCGGTGTAGAAGGCGATGGAACGGTCCAGGTCGCCGACCCGGAGCATGGTGTGGAGGATTCTCATCGGTGGTTCTCCTGTGCGTGTCGGGCCCGCCCGGGGGCGGATCATTGCGACGGGGTCTGGTGCGCCCTGCCGTGGCTAGCGGACCGGTGCCTGCATGACGCTGTCGATGGCGCGGCTGCGCAGAAACAGGCGGACCTGGTTGGCATCCAGGATGGTCCGGTAGGGACCCAGCATGACCCGGTACCAGGTCGCGAATTCGAGCCGGATCTGTTCGAGACGCGGCGCGAGCGAGCCGATGCCCTCCAGCCGCGCCTTCAGCGCCTCGGCCTCGCCGAGCTGCGGAAAGGCGCCAACCTGCAGGTAACAGGGGCTCTCGACCGGCGGCTTGCCCAGACGCTTGTCGCGCAACGCGGCATTGATGTCGCCCTCCGCGATCTTGCGCTCGTCATCCGGCATGAGCTGGAAGAAGCCGAACTGCGGCGCCGGCGGGCCTGCCAGCTCGGCGGCGGCCGGCACGGCAGCCTGGGTCTGGCTGCCGTGCCGGAAGATCGCCACCGCCGTGGCGATCAGGATCAGCACGACCAGCAGCGCCACGCCCAGCCGGAGACCGGCCTTGAGAGGTTTCCTCTGGCGGAAGGCGGGAACGCGGTGCTTGAGGTCCTTGGCCATCGCTACATGGCTTCCGGCGCGGAAACGTCCAGCAGGGCCAGGCCGTTGGCGATGACCTGCCGCACGGCGGCGATCAGGTTCAGGCGGGCGTCGCGCAGATCGGCATCCTCGACCAGGAACTGGTGCGAGTTGTAATAGCCATGCAGTTCGGCGGCCAGCTCGCGCAAATAATGAATCAGGTGATGCGGTGCATGCTGCAGGGCGGACTGCTCGACCACCTCCGGATAGCGCGCCAGCGTGGTCACCAGGGCGTTCTCGTGCGGCTCGGTCAGCCGGCTCAGGTGCGCCATGCCGTTCGGCAGATTGCGTGGCAGGCCCTTCTCGTCGAGCTGGCGGAACACGCTGCACACGCGGGCATGGGCATACTGCACGTAGTAGACCGGATTCTCGTTGGTATGCGAGGTCGCCAACTTGAGGTCGAAGTCCATGTGCTGGTCGGACTTGCGCATGACGTAGAAGAAGCGCGCCGCGTCCTTGCCGACCTCGTTGCGCAACTGCCGCAGCGTCACGAACTCGCCCGAACGGGTCGACATCTGCACCTTTTCCTCGCCGCGGTAGAGCACCGCGAACTGCACCAGCAGCACGTCCAGCCTGTCGCGCTCGCCGCCCAGCGCCTCGATGGCGGCCTTCACCCGCGGGATGTAGCCATGATGGTCGGCGCCCCAGATGTTGATGATGCGATCGAAGCCGCGCTCCAGTTTCTGCATGTGATAGGCGATGTCGGAGGCGAAATAGGTCATCTGGCCGTTCTCGCGCACCACCACCCGGTCCTTTTCGTCACCGAGGCGGGTCGAGGCGAACCAGGTGGCGCCGTCCTGCTGATACAGGTAGCCGGCCGCCTGCAGCGTATCGAGCGAGCGCTGCACGGCGCCGGATTCGGTCAGGCCACGCTCGGAAAACCATTCCTCGTAACGGACGCCAAACTCCTCCAGATCCTGGCGGATGTCGGCGAGGATATCGTTGAGGCCGGCGTCGAACACCAACCGGTAGTCGGCCGGGCCGAGCAACGCCTTGGCCCGGGCCACCAGCGCGTCGATGTGGAGCTCCTTGTCGCCGCCCTGCGGCTCGTCGGCGGGAATGTCGCTGAACACCCGGGCCACCGGCCGGTGCAGGCGCTCGCCCTGGGCCTTGTGCAGGTCGAAGGCGATGCTGCGCACGTACTCGCCGCGATAGCCGTTGCTGGGAAACACCAGGCTTTCGCCGCATTCCTCCAGATAGCGCAGCCAGACGCTGGCGGCGAGGATGTCCATCTGCCGGCCGGCATCGTTGACGTAATACTCGCGATGCACCTCGCAGCCGATGGCTGCCAGCAGGTTGGAGACCACCGCGCCGTAAGCCGCGCCGCGGCCGTGGCCGACGTGGAGCGGGCCGGTCGGGTTGGCGGAGACGAATTCCACCTGCACCCGCTGGCCGGCACCGCGGCGGCTCTTGCCATAGTCGTGGCCGGCCTCGTGGATGTCGCGGATGACGCCGAACTGCGCCTGCGGGTCGAGGAAGAAGTTGATGAAGCCGGGACCGGCGATCTCGACCTTGAGGATGACGGGATCGGCCGGCAGCGCGGCGATGATGCTTTCCGCGAGCGCCCGGGGATTGCTGCGGGCGGACTTGGCCAGGGTCATGGCCAGGTTGGTGGCGAAATCGCCATGCTGGGCATCGCGGGCGCGCTCGACCAGGCAGGTGGCCGCGACGTCGGCGGGCAGGCTGCCCGCCTGCCGGAGGGTATCGACGGCGGCGGCGAGCAGGGATTCCAGGCGTTTCTTCATGCGGGAAAATCGGGGAGGCGGGCTGAACGAGGGCGGTATTATCCCCGAATCCCCCGACCGATGACAGCCGCGGACACCGGGGCGGCCGCCTGCCCGTCCCGCCCCGCGACGGTGTCAGCGGGTCCGTCTGTGCCCGGCGGGAACGTCCCGCCGGGCCGGGCCGGTATAGAGCTGGCGCGGGCGCCCGATGCGGTGCTCGGGATCGCTGATCATCTCGGCCCAGTGGGCGATCCAGCCGACCGTCCGCCCCATGGCGAACAGGGCGGTGAACAGCTTGGTGGGAATGCCGAGTGCGTGCAGCACGATGCCGGAATAGAAGTCGACGTTGGGATAGAGCTTGCGCCCGATGAAGTAGTCATCCTCCAGGGCGATCCGCTCCAGCTCCAGTGCCAGGGCGAACAGCCGGTCGTCGTGCAGGTCCAGCTCGTTCAGGACCTCGTGGCAGGTACTGCGCATGAGCCGGGCGCGGGGATCGTAGTTCTTGTAGACGCGGTGGCCGAAACCCATCAGCCGGAAGGGATCGTTGCGGTCCTTGGCCCGAGCGATGTAGGCGGGAATCCGGGACACGTCGCCGATCTCCTCCAGCATGTTCAGCACCGACTCGTTGGCGCCGCCGTGTGCCGCACCCCACAGGCAGGCGATGCCGGCCGAGACACAGGCATAGGGGTTGGCGCCGCTGGAGCCCGACAGGCGCACGGTGGAGGTGGAAGCGTTCTGCTCGTGATCGGCATGCAGGATGAGGATGCGGTCGAGCGCATTCACCAGCACCGGGTTGGGGCGGTACTCGTCGCAGGGCGTGGCGTGCATCATGTAGAGGAAGTTCTCGACATAGCCGAGACGGTTCTGCGGATACATGAAGGGCATGCCGGTGCTGTACTTGTGGCACATGGCGACGATGGTCGGCACCTTGGCGATCAGGCGGATGGCGCTCATCTCGCGGTCCCTGCCGGAACGGATGTCCAGGGCCTCGTGATAGAAGGCCGACAACGCGCCGACCACGCCGACCAGGATGGCCATGGGGTGGGCATCGCGACGGAAACCCTTGAAGAAGTTGCTCAGCTGGTCATGCACCATGGTGTGCAGGGTGATGTTGCGCTCGAACGCCCGCAACGGGTCCGGATCGGGCAGCTCGCCGTGGAGGATCAGGTAGCACACCTCGAGAAAGCGGCAGTGCTCGGCCAGCTGCTCGATCGGATAGCCGCGATAGAGCAGCACCCCCGCATCGCCGTCGATGTAGGTGATGGCGGACCGGCAGCTGGCGGTGGAACTGAATCCCGGATCGTAGGTGAACAGGCCGGTCGCCTGGTAGAGGGCCTGCACATCGATGACGTCCGGGCCCAGCGTGCCCGGATACAGCGGCAGTTCGCACAGGGTTTGCGCTTCCGCCACCAGGGACAGCTTCTGGCGTTTGCTTGTCATGGTTCCACCTTCTCACGCTTGGATGGGAAA
This sequence comes from Methyloparacoccus sp. NF-16, assembly GCF_056880625.1. Taxonomy (NCBI): domain Bacteria; kingdom Pseudomonadati; phylum Pseudomonadota; class Gammaproteobacteria; order Methylococcales; family Methylococcaceae; genus Methyloparacoccus; species Methyloparacoccus sp. NF-16. The sequence goes on from NZ_CP174130.1 coordinate 2,826,822, forward strand.
AATGGCGGCGGCAGCTGCCGCCTCACTGCATGGACCCCGCGCCCGGCCGGTGCTGCCGGATCAGGCTCACCGCCACCGGCGCCACCTTCCAGATGTCCTCGCAGTACTCGCGAATGGCGCGGTCGGAGGAAAACTTGCCGGATCGCGCCGTGTTGAGAATGGACATGCGCGCCCAGTGCTCGGCGTCCCGGTAGGCGGAACCGACCTGCTCCTGGCACTCCAGGTAGGACCGGAAGTCGGCCAGCACCAGGAACGGGTCGTGATGCAGCAGGTTGTCGAGCAGCGGCTGGAACAGCGCCGCATCGCCGCGCGAGAACAGGCCCGCGCGGATCACGTCCAGCACCTCGCGCAGGGCCGGATCGGCGTGATACAGCCCCTGCGGGTCATAGCCGTGCTGGTAGCTCAACGCCACCTCGGCGGCGTTGAGACCGAACAGAAAAAAGTTCTCAGGGCCGACCTCCTCGCGGATTTCGATATTGGCGCCGTCGAGGGTGCCGATGGTCAGGGCGCCGTGCATCTGGAACTTCATGTTGCCGGTACCCGAAGCTTCCTTGCCGGCGGTCGAGATCTGCTCGGACAGCTCCGCCACCGGATAGATGCGCTGGCCGATGGTGACGTTGTAGTTGGGCACGAAGAGCACCTTGATCTGGTCGCGCAGCGTCCTGTCGCGGTTGACCACCGCGCCGACCGCGTTGATCAGCTTGATGATCAGCTTGGCCATGTGATAGCCCGGCGCCGCCTTGCCGCCGAAGATGAAGGTGCGCGGCGGAATCTCGAGATGGGGGTCGCTCTTGAGCCGCAGATACAGATGGATGATGTGCAGCACGTTCAGGTGCTGGCGCTTGTACTCGTGGATACGCTTGACCTGCACGTCGAACAGCGACTCGGGATCGATGCCGACGCCCAGCTCGCGGCGCGCATAGGCGGCGAAGTCGTGCTTGTTGGCACGCTTGATGGAACGCCAGCGCGCCCGGAAGGCGGGATCGCCGGCCAGGGGTTCCAGCGCCCGGAGCTGCTCCAGCCGGGTGATCCAGCCGGGCCCGACGGCCTCGTCGAGCAGCCGGCCCAGACGGGGATTGCAGAGCTGGATCCAGCGCCTTGGCGTGACCCCGTTGGTCTTGTTCTGGAACTTGTGCGGCCACAGTTCGTGGAAATCCCGCAGCACGTCCGACTTCAGCAGCGCCGTGTGCAGTTCCGCCACCCCGTTGATGGCGTAACTGCCGACACAGGCCAGATGCGCCATGCGCACATAGCGCTCACCGGTCTCGTCGATCAGCGACAGGCGCGCCACCCGCGCCTCGTCGCCGATGAAGCGCATGCGCACCTCCTCCAGGAAGACCGCGTTGATCTCGCAGACGATCTCCAGGTGACGCGGCAGCAGGCGGCCGAACAGCGCCAGGGGCCAGCGCTCCAGGGCCTCCGGCAGCAGCGTGTGATTGGTGTAGGCGAAGGTCCTGCGGGTGATGCCGAAGGCCTGATCCCAGCCAAGACCCTGCTCGTCCAGCAGCAGGCGCATCAGCTCGGCGACGGCGATGGCCGGATGCGTGTCGTTGAGCTGAATGGTGAACTTCTCGTGGAACCGCTCGACCGGAATGTGCTGGACGCGCAGGATGCGCAACATGTCCTGCAGGGAACAGGAAACGAAGAAGTATTGCTGCTGCAACCGCAGTTCCTTGCCGCGGATCTGCTCATCGTTCGGATAGAGAATCTTGGTCAGGTTTTCCGAGATGACCTTCTGCTCCACCGCGCCGTAGTAGTCGCCGCGATTGAAGGTGGCGACGTCGAAGGACTCCGGCGCGCCCGCCTGCCAGAGCCGCAGCGTGTTGGCGGTGTGCGTCCGGTAGCCGGCGATCGGCGTGTCGTAGGGGACGCCCTTGACAACCTGCGCCGGCACCCAGCGGATCAGCATCCGGCCCCGCGGATCCTCGAAGCGTTCGACATGGCCGCCCAGCTTGACCTCCACCGCCCATTCCGGCCGGGCAATGTCCCAGGGATTGCCGAACCGCAGCCACTTGTCGGTGCGCTCCACCTGCCAGCCGTTGACGATGGCCTGCTCGAAGATGCCGAACTCGTAACGGATACCGTAGCCCAGGGTCGGGATGCTGAGGGTGGCCATGGAGTCGAGATAGCAGGCGGCGAGGCGCCCCAGGCCACCGTTGCCGAGGCCGGGCTCGTCCTCCTCCGCCAGCAGGGCATCGAGATTCAGGCCGAGCTCGGTGAGCGCCTGAAGGACGATGCCGGTCATGCCGAGATGGTTGAGATTGTTGCCCAGGTGCGGGCCGAGCAGGAACTCGGCCGACAGGTAGGCAACCGTCCGCGACTTCTGCGCGGTGTAGACCGCGGCGGTGCTGACCCAGTGGTTCAGGAGCGCGTCGCGGACCAGGTAAGCCAGCGCCATGTAGTAATCGTGCTGGGTCGCCAGCGCCGGAAACTTGCCCTGAACGTAGAACAGCTTGTCGAGAAAGGCGCGCTTGATGGCCTCCGTGTCGACGCTCTCGGGTGCGATCCGCGGGGATGGCTCCGGCTTCGGGGTGGCCGGCTCGCGGCCGGCAGGAGGCGGGGGTTTCTTGAACATCGTGCCGGTGTGCTCGGGAGAAAGGTCTTTCGCTGACGAATGCCGCGCAGTCCCGGAGGCCAGGCGGCGGCGTCCCCGCCCGCCGCTCAGGTCCTGAGTCCGGGCGCCGGGAGGTTCATCCAGGAACGGACGCGGCCGGACGCCGCCACCCGCTGCAACGGGCTGCCGGCCGGCCCGCACGGCACGCACGACATGGGATCGGCGCCGATGGTGCCGGTCAGCGTCTCCAGGTATTGGGGATCGCTGACCTCGGCCAGCTGGCGCAGGGCCCGGTCGAGCCGCTCCTGCAGGCGCAGCTTGCGCACATAGTGCCGATGCCCCGGCTGCTCCATGAAATGGCGCAGATAGCGGATATGCCGCTGGCACAGGTCCATGTCCCGCACCTGCTTGACCGCCAGGCGCTGGCGGTACCAGTCGGAAGCCAGCAGGTGCTCGCGGGTGAACAGCCGGCGGATGCCGGGGTGGTGGATGTCCATGCCCCGGTAGTCGCCGGTCGCCATGATCCACAGCAGCGCCTCCAGCGGCGGACAGGCATCCTCGATGCTGCGGTCGTGCAGATAGGCCAGGGCCACCCGTCGCTGCGCCTCGACGATGTTGTCGACGCCATCGACGAAGCAGGCGAGATCCTGGGTCTCGGGCTTGAGCATGGCCTCGGCCAGCACCGTGGTCGAGGCATCGAAGATGGCGCCGCAGAAGCGGTGGACGAAATGCGAATTGATGCGGTAGCCAAGCCGGCTGGCCAGCACGGTCCGGCCCTGGTAGTCGAAATCCTCGACCCGGTCCAGGAAGCCCTCGGCCATCAGCGCCGCCGGATCGCGCAGGGCGGGCGGCAGCCGCGACCAGATTTCCGGCACCAGCAGGCTGATGTCGTGATCGATGCGCATGCCGGGGCCGACATGCCCGGCGGCGCTGCTGAAACCGCCGTAGCCGGTCAGGATCATCGACACCAGGGCGTTGTTGAGGTCGGCCGTGGCCCTGAGCGCGTTGAACGGTCCCTTGGTCAGCGCCCCCTCGCTGCCCGCGCCGGTGGTCGAGGGCGACTTGCCGGTGACGCTGCAGATGAAGTCCATGAACAGCTCGGGCAGTTCCTGGTAGTGGATGGGGTTGTAGACGCACAGAGGGCGCAGGCCGGATTTGGGATCTGGCGGATTGTTGCGCCGGCCCGCCAGGACGGCGGTGACCGGGGATACCACCGGCTCGTGCGCCGGCACCCGGCGCTGCAGGCGCGCGCCCATGACGGCGACATGGCTGGGAAACTCGTCGGCCAGATCGGGCCGCAGCTGCAGGTAGCGCGGATTCTGGCTGGGCCTGCCGCCGACCAGGCGCGGATGGGCGGACGACACGGCATAGCCCTGCCCCGCAGCGGTCGCCAGCCGGAGAAAGTCCCGCATCGGCGCGCTGTAGCGGTCGAAGCCGATCACGTCCTCGACCAGGCCGCGGACCTGGGCGATGCCCAGCGGCTCGAAGTTGGACAGGAAGTTGCCGGGCTCGGCCAGGTCGCGCTCGGCCTGCGCATCCAGCCCCCGGTGCACGGCGTCGTCGGGCCGCTGGAACAGGCGGTACTCGCAGTTCAGGGTCAGCTTGACGCAGGGATTGGGCAGGGCCGGCGGATACCTGAGATGGCGGATGGGGGTCACCACCGCAACGGTGATGTCGTCCTCCATCTGCACCTTCGCGGCCGGGATGTAGTCCTGCCGCAGCTTGAAGACACGCCAGGCACCGTCAGGCTCGAATCCCACCCTGAGATAGGACGCCACCAGCGGACGGTCGTCCAGCTTGAGCTCGTTGCCCGGGCTGCCGTTGATGAAGTCGACGCTGAAGTGCCGGCGCCAGTCCGTCCCCCACTCCGGCTTGTAGAAGCGCTTGATCATGAACACCATCGACTTGATACGGTTGGGGATGCTGTCCAGCCAGGCGTTGTAGTCGGGCGTGTAGCGGTTGGCGGAGGCGGTGAGAACGCGAATGACCGACCCCAGGCTGCGGTCGAGGCTGAGCAGGGGCAGGTCCAGCTGCTCCTCCTCGTTGAGCGCGAGCCCCGGCAGGAAGCGGTCGCGGTAGTCGCGCTCGAAGATCGCCCGCACCTGGTCGAGATCGGCATGCAGGTCGTTGACGAACATGGGGCCGAACAGCACCGCGTTGCCGATCGACTTGGAGATTTCCGACTTGCCGCCACCCGAAACGGTGCAGGGCTTGTGGCAGAACACACCCTCGGCATCGGTGCCGACCAGCCGCCAGGACGGCGCCGAGGGATGCTTTTCCATGTTGAGCTTGTAGCCGCTGGGCAGCATGTAGGTGAACCGCGGCTGTAGCTTGAGGGTATGCGTGAGCCCGTCGCGCTGCCAGCTCAGCAGCTGCCGGTTGAGGTCGAACTGGGTGTTCTCCGGCACGTAGACGAGCGCCGGGAAGCGCTTGTCGATACCGTAGCCCTCGGGCTTGACCTCCATCAGATCGCCGAACAGCGCCGTCACCTCGGCAAAGCTGTGATGCGTCTTGCGGTTGCGGTTGTCGGCGCCGAACTCCTCGCCATGGTTGTGGCGCGGGAAGGTGAGAGCGCCGCCGGCATGCTCCTCCTCGGCCAGCCCGAACAGGTTGGCGGCGAAGCCGATCTGGGTCTTGACCTCCTTCTTGCAGTAGCCGAAGTAGTTGTCGGTCAGCAGGGTCACGATCACGCCCGAGGCGTCGCGCGCGGTGATCTTGAAGGGCCTGCCGTCGTTGTAGGGCTCGTCCGGCTCGCGCCAGAACATGCCGTCGGCGATCTGGCGCGGCGTGGCGCGGTCGGCATGCGGCAGCCCCAGCGCCTTCTTGGTCATGCCGAGGATGTGCGGCGCCAGCAGCACGCAGCCGGTATGCCCGGTCCAGTGGTCGACATCCAGGCCGGCGTCGTTGTCGGGCAGGTAGGGATTGCCGGCATTGCCGAAGATGCTTTCGACGAAATCCAGGTTGGACACCATGCCGCCCGGGGCGAAGAAGCGGATCTCCATGCTCTTCTGCGGCCAGCGGCCCGGCACCTCCGGGCAGACCGGCGGCCGAATCAGCAGCGACACGAAGATCTCCGCCGATACCTCCTCGTTGGCGGTGAAGGGCAGCCGCATCAGTTCCACCGGCGGATTCAGGGCGGCATCCAGCATGCGGGCGAAGGCGATGCCGGGCACCGCCTGCTTGTCGCCGGGAATCGGCAACCCGCCGTCGGCGATGTGAAAGGACCCCTCGGTGGTGCGGCGGTCGCGCAGGGTGTTGTGCAGGATGCCCTGGCGGACCCGGTAGCTCTTGACGATGTCGGAGGCAAAGGTATCGCCGTGGGGCGGCAGCGACAGCTCGCGGGCGATGCCGTAGCGGTGCAGCACCAGAGTGGTGGACGGCAGGCGCGGCACCGACGCCAGTCCCAGGCCGCGGATATAGCGGTCGAGGAAGTCCTGGATGCGCTGGTCGGCCGGGCAGAGGTACTCCGGGATCAGCCGGGCCTGGGCCAGGTAGCTGTCGACCAGGTCGCGGGTCACGCTGAGAAATTCGCCGCTGTCGACCTGCTCGCAGATCGGCTGGCCGACCGCCGCCAGCTTCAGGTTGATGTTCAGCAGGTGGCGGTCGCGGCTGTCCTCGGCGGCGGCAGGATTCGGCGTCTTGAGGCCAAGGGTCGACTTGATGTCCACGGGGCGGGGCTCCGGCAAGCTGTGGGGGGTGACGCGACGCGGGCAGGCCAGCCTTGCGAGCGGCGGTCACGAGGACCCAAGCAGGATTCGGGCCTGCTTCGGATCAGCCCCCGGCGGCAGCTCCCCGGTACCGGCAGGCCGCTGGCGCCGGTGGTCCGACCGGCCGCTGCACGCTTTGCGGGCGGACCCGCCCAGGATTGGGACAGGTACCCGGCCCGGCGATCCCGACGGGGATCAGAACCACTCGGTATGGAAGTGCTCCCCTTCCGGCTTGTCGAGGCGCTCGTAGGTGTGCGCGCCGAAATAGTCGCGCTGGGCCTGCAGCAGGTTGGCCGGCAGTCGCTCCGCCCGGTAGCTGTCGAAATAGGCCAGGGCCGCGGAGAAGGCCGGCGCGGCAACCCCGTGGCCGATGGCCAGCTGGACGACCTGACGCCAGTTGGCCTGGGACTGGACGATGATGTCGCGGAAATAGGGGTCGAGGATCAGGTTCTTGAGGGCCGGATCGCGGCGGTAGGCCTCGGTGATGCGGTTGAGGAAGCGCGCCCGGATGATGCAGCCGCCGCGCCAGATCGAGGCGATGTCGCCGAAATTGAGATGCCAGCCGTACAGCGCCGAGGCCGCGCCCAGTTGCACGAAACCCTGGGCGTAGCTGATGATCTTGCTGGCGTAGAGCGCGTCGCGCACCGCGTCGATCAGCGCCTGCCGGTCGCCGGCATAGGGCGTCACGGCCGGGCCGGGCAACACCTGGGAAGCCGCCACCCGTTCGGCCTTCAGCGAACTGAGGATGCGCGCCTCGACCGCGCTGGCGATCACCGACAGCGGCACCGCCATCTCGGTGGCATGGCCCACCGTCCACTTGCCGGTGCCCTTCTGGCCGGCCTTGTCGACGATCAGGTCCACCAGCGGCCGGCCGGTTTCCGGATCCTTGCGGGTGAAGATCTTCGCGGTGATGTCGATCAGGAAGGAATCCAGCTCGCCCCGGTTCCATTCGGCGAAAATACCCGCCAGTTCATCGGCGCTGGGGTTCAGCGTCGCCTGCAGGATGGCGTAGGCCTCGCAGATCAGCTGCATGTCGCCGTACTCGATGCCGTTGTGCACCATCTTGACGTAATGGCCCGCACCGTCGGTGCCCATGTGCCGGCAGCAGGGCTCGCCTTCGGCCACCGCGGCGATGCGGGTATAGATCGGCGCGATGGCCTGCCAGCCCTCGGCGGAACCGCCCGGCATGATGCTCGGGCCCTTCAGCGCGCCTTCCTCACCGCCGGAGACGCCAACGCCGAAGAAGTGCAGGCCCTTGTCCTTCAGGTATTTTTCCCGGCGCTGGGTATCCGTCCACAGCGAATTGCCGCCGTCGATGATGATGTCACCCGGCTCCAGCAGCGGGATGAGCTGCTCGATCACCGCATCGACCGGCGCGCCGGCCTTGACCATGATCTGCACCTTGCGCGGCCTGGCCAGGGCGCCGACGAATGCCTCCAGCGTTCGGCAGGGCACGATGGCCTTGCCCTTGGCGCGGCCCTCGGCGAACCTGTCGGTTACCGCCGTGGTGCGGTTGTAGACCGCGACGCTGAAGCCCTTGGATGCCATGTTGAGAACCAGATTCTCGCCCATGACCGCGAGACCGATCAGACCGATGTCGCATTGACGCATAAGATTTCCTCGCAATCGCTGTTTTCTGGATAAGGCGGTGGAGCCGGAAGGGACGCCGGCCCGGCTGCGGCCCTTTGCTCGCCGGAATCCGGGTGGCAGGCGCAGGTTACGCCACAGACTACGGGTTAATCGATATTTGTCACGCATTTCCAGGCGGGAGACGATGCCATGGCCGGTTCCCGGCCGGCCACCGCCGTGCCAGGCTGCCGGCCAGACCCGTGGGCGCATGCTGCGATCGGGAACGCCGGCGCATCGGGCGGCCCCGGGGAAAGCCGGTGTGGATCGATATCGGCAGAATTTCAGCGGAGCGCCTCACCTGACGCACCATCGCCGATGCGCCGGCAGGCGTCCCCTATCACCCAATCCAGGAATCACGATGATGAGCCGCGACGACACCCAGCAAAATGCCGCCAGCGCCCTGCCCGACAAAGCCACCGGCATGTCGCGCCGGGGCTTTCTGGCAGCCGGGCCGGTGGCGGCCACCGGCCTTGTGCTGGCGGGCACGCGCGCCGAGGCCGCCGGCAGGCCGCAGCAAGCCGAGACCGGCACGCATGCGGGCCAGCGTCCGCGCACGATGCTGGTCAGGAACGCCAGCGTCATGGTCACCATGGACGCGCAGCGGCGGGAAATCCCCGACGGCGGCCTCTACATCGAGAACGGCATCATCCGGCAGGTCAGCCCCAGCAGCCAGCTGCCGAAGACCGCCGACGAGGTGCTGGACCTCAAGGACCACCTGCTCTTGCCGGGCCTGGTCAATACCCATCATCACCTCTACCAGCACCTGACCCGCGTGGTGCCCGCCGCCCAGGACGGCAACGTCTGGAACTGGCTGAAGGTGCTCTATCCGATGTGGGCCCGGATGCAGCCGGAGGACGTCAAGCTGGCCATCCGGGTCGGCCTCGCCGAGCTGGCCTTGTCGGGCTGCACCACGGTCTTCGACCAGCAGTATCTCTTCCCCAATGGCTGCACGCTCGACGACGCCATCCAGACCGCCGCCGAAGTGGGCGTACGCTTCCATGCCTCGCGCGGCAGCATGTCGCTGGGTGCCTCCAGGGGCGGCCTGCCGCCGGACAGCTGCGTCGAGGCAGAGCCGGCGATCCTCAGGGACTGCCAGCGCGTCATCGAAACCCATCACGACGCCAGACCCGGCGCGATGACCCGCATCGTGCTGGCGCCCTGTTCACCGTTCTCGGTGACGGCCGACCTGATGATCGAGTCCGCCAGGATGGCGCGGCACTACAAGGTCAGGCTGCACACCCACCTGGCCGAATCTCCCGACGAGGAACGCTTCACGCTGGAGAAATATGGCCTGAGGCCGGCGGCACTCATGGAAAGGCTCGGCTGGGTCGGTCGGGATGTCTGGTTCGCCCACGCGGTGCACATCAACGACGCTGAAATCGCCATGTTCGCCAGGACCGGCTGCGGCGTGGCCCACTGCCCCTGCTCCAACATGCGCCTGGCCTCGGGCATCGCCCCGGTCTGGAAATACCGGCAGGCCGGGGTCAACGTGGGCCTGGGCGTGGACGGCGCCTCCAGCAACGACGGTTCGCACATGCTCGGCGAGGCGCGGCAGGCCCTGCTGCTGGCGCGACTGAACCTGTCCCGCACGGCGGGCGGTCCGCCCACCGACAGCAAGCAGTGGCTGAGCGCCCGCGAGGTGCTGGAGATTGCCACGCTGGGCGGCGCGGCGGTGCTGGGCCGGGACGACGTCGGCTCGCTGGAGCCCGGCAAGTGCGCCGATTGCTTCGCCGTCGGCCTCAACCAGATCAGCTTCGCCGGCGGCAGCATGAGCGACCCGGTCGCGTCCCTGGTGTTCTGCGCCCCGGTCCGGGCGGCGTATACCGTCATCAACGGTCGCACCATCGTCAAGGAGGGCCGGATCACCACCCTGGACCTGCCCGGGGTCATGAGCCAGTGCAACCGGGCGGCGCTCCGCGTCATCAACGGCTGAAACGGCCATCGCGCCCACGGCAGCGCGGGCATCCGTCCCGGCGCCGGGGCGCGGCATCGTCGATCCTGATGGCGGCCGAGTTGCCGGGCATCGCCGCCTCGACCGCGCCGACGCCCTCGACCCAGGCCGCCCATGCCCTCTATGATGGCAACCCGGCCGGGGCATCCCCGGCCAGACCGGGATCGGCGGCCGCGACGATCGTCCAGCTAGTCGCACCGCCTTGATGACACGCCCCCGCCACACCCTTGCCGGTCCGCGACAAGAGCCCACGCCGCATGGAAAACACTGACCTGATCGGCACCATCGCCGGCACCCTGACCACCCTTTCCTTCGTCCCGCAGGTGCTGAAGACCTGGCGCTCCCGCTCGGCCGGCGACATATCGACCGGCATGTTCCTGCTGTTCAGCCTAGGCGTGCTGCTGTGGCTGATCTACGGCATCGCCATCCGCGCCGCGCCCATCGTGCTGGCGAACGGCATCACCCTGATCCTGTCTACGGCTATCATCGGCATGAAATTCTGGTTCGAACGTGACCGCTGACCCCCGGAGCCGACCATGACCCCATCCCTGCTCGAACAACTGCGTGCCATGACCGTGGTGGTCGCCGACACCGGCGACTTCCAGTCGATCCGCCAGTACCGGCCACGCGATGCCACCACTAACCCGTCCCTGATCGCCGCCACGGCGCAGATGCCGGAATACCGGGAGCTGGTCGACGAGACCCTGTGCGAGGCGCGCCATACCCTGGGTGCCGATGCCACCTCCCAGGCCGTGGTCGCGGCCGCCTTCGACCGGCTGGCCATCCGTTTCGGCCAGCGCATCCTGGACATCATCCCCGGCCGCGTCTCGACCGAGGTGGACGCCCGGCTGTCCTGGGACACCGAGGGCACCGTCGCCAAGGCGCGCCACATCATCGCCCAGTACGAGGCGGCGGGCATCGACCGCGCGCGAGTACTGATCAAGATCGCCTCGACCTGGGAGGGCATCCGCGCCGCCGAACAGCTGGAAGCGGAGGGCATCCACTGCAACCTGACGCTGCTGTTCGGCCTGCATCAGGCCATCGCCGCCGCCGAGGCCGGGGTGACCCTGATCTCGCCCTTCGTCGGCCGTATCCTCGACTGGTACCGGAAGGAGACCGGCAAGGACTTCGCCCCGGCCGAGGACCCGGGCGTGCGCTCGGTGACCCAGATCTACCGGTACTACAAGAAATTCGGCTACCCGACCGAAGTCATGGGCGCCAGCTTCCGCAACGCCGGCGAAATCCTCGAACTGGCCGGCTGCGACCTGCTGACCATCTCGCCGGCCCTGCTCAAGGAACTGGAATCGGCAACCGGCACGCTGGCGCGCAAGCTTGATCCCGCCGCGGAAGCCGACGCCGAACTGGAGCGCATCCACGTCGACAAGGACACCTTCGACCGCCTGCACGCCGCCGATCGCATGGCCTCCGACAAGCTGGCCGAGGGTATCCAGGGCTTCGCCAGGGCGCTCGAACAGACCGAGGCCCTGCTGGCCCAGCGCCTGCGCCAGCTGGAGGGCGACACCGCCCTGGCCCGGCCGGCCGGCGACCTGTTCGCGATCTACGACGTCAACGGCGACGGTCACGTCAGCCGCGAGGAATGGCTGGGCACCGATGCCGTGTTCGACGCCATGGACGCCGATCACGATGGCCGCATCAGCCTGGCGGAACTGCGCGCCGGGCTGGGCGCGATCGTCAACCTGGCCGTGGCGGCCTGAGCGATCGATGGCCGGCCCCGACCTTCCGCCCTCGCTGACGCGCGCCGGCCGGACGGCAGGCCTCGCCATCCGGCGCCGGGCAAGCGGATGGCTGGCGGCGGTCTGCCTGCTGCTGGCGGCCCATCCCGGCCTGGCCAGGTCCCCGGATGCGGTCGAGACCGAATCCCGTGCCCTGCAGGGGGAGTGGGCGAGTGTCTTCTACGAGGCGCCGCGGGAGCAGCGCTCCGGGCGCTACAAGGGGCTGCTCGACCGTGTCCGCCAGCTCAGGGCCCGGCATCCCGGCCGGGCCGAACCGCGGATCGTCGAGGCCATCATCCTCTGCACCTACAGCGCCTCGGCCCTGGGACTGGACACCCTGGACATGCTCGAACTGGCCCGCGTCCTGCTGCAACAGGCCATCGACCTCGACCCTCCCGCGCTGGACGGCGCTGCCTATGTGACGCTGGGCAACCTCTACCGGCGCCTGCCGGGCTGGCCGATACTCTACGGCGACAAGCAGCTGGCCCGGCAATATCTGGAGGCCGGGCTCCGGCTCTACCCCGATGCGATCGACACCAACTACTTCTACGGCGAATACCATCTCGATGCCGGCGACATGGACAGGGCCCGACACTATCTGGGGAAAGCCAGCCATGCGCCGATCCGCGAGAGCCTCAGGATTTCCGATCTCAAGCTGAAGGAGGAAGCCGACCGGGCGCTGGCCGAGCTGCGCGCCGGGCGGTCCGGGCACTCGGACTTCTTCGGCCTGTTCACGCCCGCCTTCGACGGCCGGTGACGCCACCCGCCCTTGATGCGGACCCCGGTTCCCGACCGATGCCGGCGACCGCCCCACCCCGCCACCCTCACCCAGCCCCTGCCGCATGAGCGAAAACCTGCCCCCCATCGAGAACCTGCCCGAGTCGCTGCAACCGGGCGTCCGGCTGGTCTGGTCGTCCTGGTGCGAGAACGCCGGCGACGACGCCCCCGCGCTGCCGGCGGCCATCCTGGCCAGCCTGCCCGCGGTGTGGGCGGCCAGCCCGTTCGTCGCCGGTCAGTGCATCCGCCGCCCGGCGCTGCTGCGGCAGCTGGTCGACAGCGGGCGGCTGCGGCGTGCCCGGGGCGAGCACGAATACGCCGGACTGCTAGCCGAGGCCCTGGCCGGGGTCGACGACGAGCCTGGCCTGATGGCGACGCTGCGGCGCTTCCGCAACCGGGAAATGGTCCGCATCGCCTGGCGCGACATCGCCGGCTGGGCGCCGCTGAACGAGACGCTGGCGGATGTCTCGCTGCTGGCCGAGCACTGCGTGCAGGCGGCGCTGGAATGCCTGTTCCGGCAGGCCTGCGCGGCGCGCGGGACGCCATGCAACCAGCGCGGACAACCGCAGAACCTGGTGGTGCTGGGCATGGGCAAGCTCGGCGCCTGGGAGCTCAACTTCTCCTCGGACATCGACCTCATCTTCGCCTTCCGCGACGATGGCGAACTCCAGGACCGCCGCCAGACCAGCTATGTCGAGTTCTACACCCGACTGGCGCGCAACCTGGTCAAGGTCATCGATGCCATCACCGAGGACGGCTTCGTCTTCCGCGTCGATACGCGGCTGCGGCCGTTCGGCGATTCCGGGCCGCTGGTCATGAGCTTCGATGCGCTGGAAACCTACTATCAGAGCCAGGCCCGCGAATGGGAGCGCTACGCCATGGTCAAGGCGCGCGCGCTGGCGGGCGACCTCGAGGCCGGACGGGAGCTGGAGGCGTTCCTGCAGCCCTTCGTCTACCGCCGCTACCTCGATTACCGGGCACTGGGCGAACTGCGCGAGCTGAAGCGCAAGATCACCGCCGAGCTGGTGCGCAAGGACCGCCAGGAAAACGTCAAGCTGGGGCCCGGCGGCATCCGCGAGATCGAGTTTATCGGCCAGGCCTTCCAGCTGATCCGTGGCGGCCACGAGAAGGGCCTGCGGGAGCGCCGCATCCAGGCCGTGCTGGCGCGGCTCGGCGAACTCGGCCTGATGCCGGCGGCCTCGGTGGCCACGCTGGCACATGCCTACCGCTACCTGCGCACGGTGGAAAACCGCCTGCAGCAATACGCCGACCGCCAGGCCCATGACCTGCCGACGGCGCCGGAGGAGCGTCTGGCCATCGCCCATGCGCTCGGTCACGCCGACTGGGACGGCTTCAAGGCGGCGCTGGACGGCGTCCGTGAGCAGGTACATGCGATTTTCCGGGAGGTCGTCGCCGGCGGCCAGAACGAGGAAGCCGCCGTGCCGGCCCTGACCGGCGAACCCGGGCAGATCGCCGCCAGCCTGGCCACGCTGGGCTTTGCCGATACGGCCGGGGCGCTGCCGCTGCTGGGCGCCTTCCATGATACGCATGCCATCCGCAAGCTGACCGCGCGCGGCGAGGCGGAACTGCGGCGGGTTCTGCCGGAGCTGATCCGGGCTGCTGCCCGCACGGCGGCGCCGCTGCAGACCCTGGAGCGCCTGCTGGGCCTGATCGAGGCCATCGCCAGCCGCAACGTGTACCTGACCCTGCTGGCGGAGAATCCGCCGGCCCGCGAGCAGCTGGTCAAGCTGGCAGCCGCCAGCCCCTGGATCGGCAATGCCATCGCCCGCCATCCGCTGCTGCTGGATGAGCTGCTGGACCCCCGCAGCCTCTACCGGCCGCTGACCCGCGAGGAACTGCGCCGGGAACTTACCCACCGGCTGGCCTCCATCGAGGTGGACGATCCCGAGGCCCTGATGATCGCCCTGCGCCAGTTCAAGCAGGCCAATGTCCTGCGCGTGGCGGCGGCGGACATCTCCGGCGCCATCCCGCTGATGGTGGTCAGCGATTACCTGAGCTATCTCGCCGAAACCGTGGTCGACAGCGTCATGCGCCATGCCTGGCGCATGACCGCGCAGCGCCACGGCGTGCCCCCCGGCGCACGCCCCGACGAGCCCGACGGCTTCGGCGTCATCGCCTACGGCAAGCTGGGCGGACTGGAGCTCGGCTATGGCTCCGACTTGGATCTCGTCTTTCTCTACGACGGCGACGGACTGGCCCAGACCGATGGCGCAAAGCCGGTCACGGTGGCCGAATTTTTCGCCCGGCTCGGCAAGCGGCTGATCCACCTGCTGACGACCAACACCCCGGCCGGCGTGCTCTACGAGACCGATCTGCGGCTGCGTCCCTCCGGCAGCTCGGGACTGCTGGTCAGCAGAATCGACGCCTTCGCCACCTACCAGATGCAGGAAGCCTGGACCTGGGAACAGCAGGCGCTGGTCAAGGCCCGTTTCGTGGCGGGCGACACCCGGGTCGGCGAACGCTTCGGCAGCATCCGGCAACGCTCGCTGTGCCGCGTCCGCGAGCTCGAATCGCTGCGCCGGGACGTGCGCGAGATGCGGGAGAAAATGCGCGACACCCTGGGCGCCGGCGAGGCGGATGTGTTCGACCTCAAACAGGATGCCGGCGGTATCGTGGATATCGAGTTTCTAGTACAATTCGGCGTTCTTTCGCGGGCCCATGCGTGCGCCGGACTGACGGAATGGACCGATGTGGTGAGACTGCTGGAGAGCCTGGCGACGGCCGGGTTCGTGACGCCGGACGACGCCGCCTTCCTGAAACAGGCCTACTGCCAGTACCGCGATCGCGTGCATCGCGCCGCCCTGCAGGAAACCCCGGCCCGCGCCCCGGCATCCGAGTTCGAAGCGGAACGGTCACGGGTACGGCACATCTGGAACGCCATCATGGTCGGCTGAAAGCGACGCCGCCGGGAATCCGGACCGCCGCGACAACATCCTTTTCCCAACCGATTCGGAGAACCAACCATGTCGATGGATGACAGAGACGGCGTCATCTGGCTGGACGGCGAATGGCTGCCCTGGCGCGAGGCCAAGGTCCACGTCCTGACCCACACCCTGCACTACGGCTGCGGCGTGTTCGAGGGCCTGCGCGCCTACGAGACGGCCAGAGGCCCGGCCATCTTCCGCCTGCGCGACCACACCGACCGACTGTTCCGCTCGGCGCACATCATGGGCATGCCCATGCCCTTCGACAAGGACACCCTGGACCAGGCGCACCGCGAGGCCATCCGCCGCAATCAACTGGCCAGCGCCTATATCCGGCCGATGGCCTTCTTCGGCGCCGAGGCCATGGGCCTGCATGCCAAGGGCATCAAGGTCCACGTGATGGTCGCCGCCTGGTCCTGGGGCAGCTACCTCGGTGAGGAGAACATGGCGCGCGGCATCAAGGTGCGGACCTCCTCCTATACCCGCAACCACGTCAACAGCCAGATGTGCAAGGCCAAGGCCAACGGCAACTACGTCAACTCCATCCTCGCCGTACGCGAAGCGGTGGAGTGCGGCTGCGACGAGGCCCTGCTGCTGGACCACGAAGGCTATGTCGCCGAGGGCAGCGGCGAGAACATCTTCATCGTCCGCAAGGGCAAGCTCTACACCCCGGATCTGACCAGCGCGCTGGAAGGCATCACCCGCGAGACGATCATCACGATCGCCACCGAGCAGGGCCTGGAGGTCCAGGAAAAGCGCATCACCCGCGACGAGGTGTACGTGGCGGACGAAGCCTTCTTCACCGGCTCCGCCGCCGAGGTCACGCCAATACGCGAACTCGACGGCCGCTCCATCGGCAGCGGCACCCGCGGGCCCATCACCGAGAAACTGCAAAGCCTCTATTTCGACTATGTCTACGGCCGCCGCAACGACCATGCGGAGTGGCTGACCTGTTGCCAGTAGGCGAATGGCGGTTTCCGCCACTTTCCCACACGTTGCACAGCCCGGATTCCCCGGGCTTTTTCTTGTCCGCGATTTGCCCGACGTCCCTGAACAGCTGTTTTGATGCCGACATAGCGCTGACAAGGAAAGCAGATATGCGAATGAAGCCGACCATGGCAAGCGTGAAGGTTCAGCTGCCGCCAGAGCCGGGGACCACCAATTACCAGCGCGGCGACAGCCTGGCGCGGAATGACGACCTGCGCGGCTTTGGCACTCTGGTGACGCTGGCGGACGTCAAGCGCTACATCGTCCGGGAGCGTCGGCACACGATTGGGCTGTGCAGCGCGGGGGCGTCCAGCTGCTGGAGAGAGGTTCTGGATGGGCTTTGCCCGTCGGCCGGCCCGCGCCCGCGGCCAGCATGGTCATCACCCATATCCCCTTTGTCTCCGATGTCCAACTGGCCGAAGCGCATGCCAAGGCCGAGCGCCAGCGCCGGGTGGCGGAGCGTCACGTGGCTGTGCTGAAGCGGAGTCGCCGCCACCCTGCCTTGGGGTATCTGTCCCTGCATTACAAAAAGAACTCGACGCCACACGCCGACCGTGGGCCCACGAGCCACAGCGCCCCATGGGGCACAACCCCTGTCCTGGCCAGCGCGCCAGCGCGAGGCCTGCAAGGCGGGCCCATGGTGGGCGGGGAGGCGGCGGACTCAAATAACCATGAGCAACGCGAACACAAGACCCAACGGCGAACCGCGAACCGCCACCGCCTGAACACAACCACCCAGCCAGTCACGACTAGCGCGGCATTTTGCATAACGTGGATTATGCGCGGGCGGAACCGACTCGAAAAGAGCCGGCCACTTTGAACGCTCGCGCATAATCCCCCCACGTTATGTAGTCCGCCCTGAACAATTCAGTTTTCAGCAGCCGACGGATCGGCGGTCACCTTGCGCGGCAAGACGTGCTTCGATGAGCGCTCGGAGGGATAGACCGAACCGGGCGCATAACAGCCGCAGCGCGGCCAGGATCAGGCGCAGGTTGTGCCCGGCCCTACACATCACCGCCTGCAGCGCATCGCCCAACGCGCCCTTGAGTGGATGGCGGCCCAATCTGCCATCCATCTTCATGTGCCCGATCGCCGGCTCAATGGCACTTCGGCGCGTGATCATGGCCTTCAATGTCCTGGTGACGCCGCGTCGTTGTCCCGAGCGCAAGATGCGCACGCCTTCAATCTCCACGCCCCGATAGCCCTTGTCCACGATGGCCGTGGCAGGTCCCCTGTCCGTGCCGGTGAGGATGCCCACTGGCGCCAGCGTCTCGGCCAAGGTGTGGCCGTCATACGGGTTGCCCGGCATGGCGCGCATGCCCACCACCAGACCTTCCTTCAATGGGGTGGCGATGCTCACCTTCACGCCAGATTCGTACGGTGTCCTGGCTTTTCCCTTGCTGATGCATTCCACCTCGGGCGCATGCAAGGCGTACAGCTTGTTCTTGTCCTTCGTCCCTTGGGTCAGGATGCGGCCGGTGCGCTGCAGCAGGTCCTGGACCTTTGCCTTGGCTGCTTCGGGCAGCAGGTGCAACTGGCGCTGCACCTCACGGTGGACTCGGGCGACACGGGTGCGCAGCGTGCGCACGGCCTTCTTCATGCGCTTGAACTGCCTGGCGTGTGCATAGCCTCCGATCTGTGCGGCCAGCCGTGGAGCCACCCGGTTGTAGTGCTGGCGCAGCCGCAGCCCGTTGTCCTCGGCTGCCTTGACCCGATGCTGGCGGCTCTTGTCCAGCAGCCGGCTGTCGGTGGGGTGAGCGATGGCCTTGGGCATGACGGTGGTGTCCACCATCACCTGCTGCAGGCTGGCTTTGCGGATGACGCCACCACGCCGGGCCGCCTCGATGCTGGCCGCCAGCAGTGTCTCCACACCTTCTTCGCCGATGCGCTTTCTCCAGCGCGTGAGGCTGCTGGGATCGATGGGCAATTCGGTTTGCAGGCAGGTCTCGCCGCAGACGTACTGCCAGTATGGATTCTACACCCAGGTGTTGACCACCGCCTCATCGGAGGCGTTGAAGGTGTGCTGCCGATAGAGCAAGCCTGCCACCAGGCGTGGCGGCAAGGCTGGCCGCCCACGCCCTGAAGTGAACGAGACCGTGAACGTGCGCTCGATCTCGGCCCAGTCGATCAGGCCAGCCAGGCGGACCAGCGGGTGCTTCATGTTGATCGGCTCGTCAAGACGTGGACGGAACAACTCACCGGTCTGGGGCAGTGAAGGCTTTGGGCGCATCGGATGTGTCGGAGGAATTTGCAAGAAAACAGGTATTCGCAAAACCATACCTCGCAAATCCTGCGCCCATCAAGGCGAAGACCTGCGAATCAGATCAACAGCTTGGGGGATTTTCAGGGCGGACTACGTATTAGCGAGGTTATCTGCCAGTCAGTCAATTGAACCTGCCAGAGGGCGGGGCCAGACCCGGAACCTGCAAAGAGGCTGCCTCGCGCAGCCTTTTTCGTGGCCAATGCCTGGGATAAGCTCCCCGGCAGCAGACGAATCGCAGCGGAGGTGTCATGCGCGGACTGTTCCTGGATCTGAACGGCGTTCTGTTCGACGACCGGGGACCGATACCCGGAGCGGTGGCGGCGGTGCAGGCCGCCCGCCGGCGCGGTCATGTGCTGCGCTTCGTCACCAACACCGCCACCCGCAGCCATCTCGACATGCTGGCCTGGCTACGCCGGATGGGCTTCACGATCGCGGACGAGGAGCTGTTCACGGCGCCGCTGGCCACCCGCCACTACCTGCTGCGCCAAGGCCTGCGGCCATACTGCCTGGTGCATCCTGCCATCCAGCCATTGTTCGCCGACCTCGCCGGCAATCCGCCAGACTGCGTGGTGCTGGGCGATGCCCGCGATGCGCTCGGCTATGCCGCCCTGAACCGGGTGTTCCAGCTGGTCCGGCAGGGCTTGCCGCTCATCGGCATCGGCATGAACCGCTGCTTCGTCGAGCAGGGCGAGTGGATGCTGGATGCCGGCGCCTTCATCCGCGCCATCGAGTGGGCCGCCGATAGCCAGGCCATCATCATGGGCAAGCCTTCAGCCGACTTCTTCCGCGAACTGTGTGATGTCTGCAACCTGCCGCCCGGCGACTGCCTGATGATCGGCGACGACGTGGAAGCCGATGTGGCCGGCGCCATGGCCATCGGCATGCGCGGTGGCCTGGTGCGGACCGGCAAATTCCAGCCCCGCGATCTGGACCGCCTGCCGCCGGACGCACTGTTGCTGGACGACATCACCGGCATCGCGACGCTGGCGGACGGGTGACGCACCCCAAGGGCACACGCCACCGGTTGCCGCGCGTAGCGAGCCGGGCCTGAAACGGAAAAAGGCGCGGGTATCCCCGCGCCTTTCCGATCCGGGCCAGATCCGGCGATCGCCAATCGCCTACTCGATGAGGAATTCCCGCATCATGCCCATGTCCTCATGCTCCAGATTGTGGCAGTGGTACATGAAGGGCCCCTTGAAGTCCTGGAAGGGCTTGATGATGCGCACCTTCTCGCCCGGCATGACCAGCACGGTATCCTTCCAGCCGGAACTCATGAGACCATCCTTGACGGTGGCGTAATCCTCGGCTTCCTCGGCGCCGATGGTGCGGCTGAGCACCTGGAATTGCTGGCCATGCAGATGGATGGGATGCGCCATGGAAAACATCATCCCCATGCCCCCCATCATCCCGCCGCCCATACCCATCCCGGCACCGCCGCCTTCCTGGCCGCCAGGGGCCATGCCGCCCATCATGCCGTGACCCATACCACCCATCGGGCCGCCCCCCATCATCCCGTGGCCCATGCCCATGCCACCGCCGCCCATCCGGCCATGGCCCATGCCACCACCCGCCATGGGCTGACCGACCTCCGGCGCAGCGGCGCCGTGCCCGGCCGCGCCGCCAGCAGCACCACCGCCGTGTCCACCGCCACCACCGCCATGCGCGTGGAAAATTTCCAGCAGCTGGAGGGTGTTGACCGGAACGCGCTCGAACGGCTGGAAATCATTGCTGGCATAGGGCCTGCCGTTCAGCAGCATCGACATCGGTCCCTCGGAAATGCCGATGGGAATGGGCTTGCCGGGGTTGGCCGTGTCGGCGACGCGGAAGGCACGGATCGTGGAGAGATGCGTCGGCAGATTGGGGCTGTCCGACATCTCGCGCGTGACGCGCACCTTGAGGATGGGAAAATCGCTGCCGACCGGCAGGCCGCCGGCCATCATCCCGTGCCCCATGCCGCCACCGCCCATCATGCCATGGCCCATGCCACCCCCCTGGCCGCCCTGCATCATGCGCTCGGCCATCTTCGGCAGCACGCCCCGGAACGCCAGGCTGCGCAGGGTGAATTCCGCGCCCTTGGGACGCCCGCTGAAGTCGGCCCAGATATCCAGACGCTCGCCCGGAGCCAGCATCACATAGGGCCGATGCTCGGGGACTTCCAGCAGGCCGCCATCGACACCGATCACCGTGATGGGCGTGCCGTCGCTCCAGCCGAGCTTGTAGATGCGGGCCGTGGAACCGTTCATGACCCGCAGGCGGTAGGCTCGGCTGGCCACCTCCAGTTCGAGGTCGGGCCGGCCATTGACCAGAATCCGGTCGCCGTAATAGCCAACCATGCGGTCATGCATGGTCGCGCCGTAGACCAGCTGGTTGCTGGCATCGAAGCGGCGATCCTGGATCACGACCGGAATCTCGTACTCGCCCGCGGGCAGGCCGAGCCGGGCCTCCTCGGCATCGTTGACGATCAGGCCACCGGCCAGGCCGTAATACACCTGGGTGGCCGTCGCCTCGTGGGGATGCGGGTGATAGATGTTCAGGCTGGCCCGGTTCAGCACCTCGAACTCGTAGACCCGCGTCTGACCCTGGCCGATGGCATGCATGGGATGCCCGTCCATGTCGGACGGCACATGCAGGCCATGCCAGTGGGTGATGCTGGACTCGGGCAGCTGGTTGTGGAAGTTGATGCGGACCTTCTGGCCCTTCTGCAGGCGGATGAGAGGGCCCAGATAGCTGTTCGGCAGCTCGGTCAGGGTATCGCGGGGGCCGCTCACCAGCTTGGCGGTATAGCGGAAGACGCGGGTCGTCTGGCCGGGCAGGATGGACAGCGTTTCCACCCGCGCCAGCAGGTCGATTTCCACATCGGGCCTGAAATTCGGGTTGGCCTTGTTGGCCGCGGAACCGCCCTCCATGGCCCGGACCCAGGCGGGCGTGGCGGCAGCGGCCAGCAGGCCCCATCCCGCGCGGCGCATGAAGCGACGCCGGGAATTCTGAAAGTGTGTGCTCATGCTCTACCTCCGTGACATCTTGCTGTTATTCGGGCTCCACCGGAGCGGGCGGATTCGGATCAGTCCACGGTTAACTATAGCCCCAAAACAAATTAGCGAAAGCTGATTATTCTCCCGCCGGATATCCGGCAGCCCATGCTCAAGCGATCCCGGAACCAGACGGCCGGTGCTGCGCCAGCGCCCAGCGCACATGCTCCCGCACCAGTTCGGCGGGATGCTCCAGCCGCTGGCGGAGCGCCTCGACGATGGCGGCGTCCGGCGGTGCGTTGCCCAGCGCCACCGCAAGATTGCGCAGCCAGCGCAGCCAGCCGATGCGGCGGATGGCGGAACCTTCGGCCCGGCGCAGGAACGTGTCCTCGTCCCAGGCGAACAACTCCAGCAGCGTGGCGCTGTCGAGCCGGTGACGGGGCAGGAAATCCGCCTCCCGGGTCAGCTGGGCGTAGCGGTTCCAGGGACAGACCAGCTGACAGTCGTCGCAGCCGTAGATCCGGTTGCCCATCGGTTTGCGGAACACCTCGGGAATGGCGCCCGGCAGTTCGATGGTGAGGTAGGCAATGCAGCGCCGGGCGTCCAGCTGGTACGGCGCGACGATGGCCCGGGTCGGACAGATGTCGATACAGGCGCGGCAACTGCCGCAGTGCGGGGTCACCGGCGCGTCGACCGGCAGCGGCAGGTCGACATAGAGTTCGCCGAGGAAGAAGAACGAGCCGGCCTGCCGGTTGATCAGGTTGGTGTGCTTGCCGATCCAGCCGAGCCCGGCCTTCTCCGCCAGTGGCTTCTCCATGACCGGAGCACTGTCGGTGAAGACGCGATAGCCATAGGGACCGATCAGCGCCTCGATCCGGCTGGCCAGCGCCTGCAGGCGCTGGCGCAGCAGCTTGTGATAATCCCGCCCGAGGGCATAGCGCGAGATGAAGGCCATGCCGGGCTCTTCCAGCCGGGCAGCCAGGTTCGCGCGCGGCTCCGGCAGGTAATCCATGCGCACGCTGATGACACGCAGCGTGCCGGGAACCAGTTCCTGCGGCCGGCTGCGCCGCGTGCCGTGCCTGGCCATGTAGTCCATCTCGCCGTGAAAGCCACGCGCCAGCCAGTCCTGGAGCCGCTGCTCGGCCGCGGCGAGATCAATGTCGGCGATACCCACCTGCTGGAAGCCCAGCGCCTGCCCCCAGGCGCGGATCAGGGTCTTCAGCTCGTCGGGGGAAATGACCGAGGGGTCCATCGCACTGGAGATCACGCGGGGTTTCCGGGAAAATGCGCCATCCGGCGGCAATGCGCGGCATCATACCGGGTATCGCCGCTGCCCCGTCATCCCCTCGTCGCACCGATGCCCCCGACCCGCACGCCCACCGACAGACTGCCTACGGATCTCTATGCCGCCGCCGCCGTGCGGGCCATCGACCGGGCGGCAATCCAGGCCTATGGCACGCCCGGCATCGAGCTGATGGAGCGCGCCGGCAGCGCTGCCTTCGCCGCCATCCGCCAGCACTGGCCCACCGCCCGCACCCTGTCGGCGGTCTGCGGCGGCGGCAACAACGGTGGCGACGGCTACATCCTCGCCCGGCTGGCGCATCAGGCCGGCTGGGATGTCCGGGTCCATCCGGCGAGTCCGCCCGCCGCGCTCGAGGGCGACGCGCGGCAGGCGCAGGCGCGCTTTCTCGCCGCGGGCGGCGCCACCCTCGACTTCATCCCGGAGGATTTCGAGGCGACCGAGATCCTGGCCGACGCCCTGTTCGGCACCGGTCTGGATCGCGAGATCCGCGGCCCGTCCGCCGACATCGTCCGCGCCGTCAACCGCTACCGCGAGCGCGGCCTGGACCGGCGCGCCGTGGTCGCGCTGGACATTGCCTCCGGCCTGCATGCCGATACCGGCGCCTGCCTTGGCGTCGCCGTCAAGGCCGACCTTACGGTCAGCTTCGTCGCCCTCAAGCGCGGCCTGTTCACCGGCGAGGGGCCGGAACACTCGGGCAGGGTGCTGTTCGACGATCTCGGCATCGACCCCCGGGCCCGCCAGGCGGCCACACCCTCGGCCCGGCGGCTCGATCCTGCCGCCTGCCGCCTGCCCCGCCGTACCCGGACCGCCCACAAGGGCCGGTACGGCCATGTGCTGGTGGTGGGTGGCGAGCACGGCTACAGCGGTGCCGCGCGCCTGGCCGCGGAGGCCGCGGCGCGGGTGGGCGCCGGACTGGTGAGCGTGGCCACCCGCGCGGCCCATGCCGGCCTGATCCACCTCACCCGCCCCGAACTGATGGCCCACGCCGTGGAGAGCGCCACCGACCTGGAGCCGCTGCTGGAGCAGGCCACGGTCATCGCCATCGGACCGGGGCTGGGACGCGGCCCCTGGGCCCGCTCGCTGCTGGACCGCGTGCTGGCCACCGAGCGACCGCTGATCGTCGACGCCGATGCGCTCAATCTCCTGGCCGAACATCCCGTGCGCCGCGACAGCTGGGTGCTCACCCCGCACCCCGGCGAGGCCGGCCGCCTGCTCGGCCGCGACAGCCGCGCCATCCAGCAGGATCGCTTCGCGGCGGTCGCCGAGCTGCACGCGCGCTACGGTGGCAGCATCGTGCTCAAGGGCGCGGGCTCGCTGATCCTGGCCGAGGACGGATGCCCGGCGATCTGCACCGCCGGCAATCCCGGCATGGCCAGCGGCGGCATGGGCGATGTGCTCACCGGCGTGATCGCCGGCCTGGCCGCGCAGGGACTGGCACTGCCTGCGGCCGCCCGCTGCGGCGTCGACCTGCATGCCCGGGCGGGCGACCTGGCCGCCGTCGATGGCGAACGCGGCCTGCTGGCGGGCGATCTCATGGCGCCCCTGCGGACACTCGCCAATGGCTCGCCGCCCGGTCCGGTGATGCGATGCCCGGCCTGACCCGCGAACTGCCCGGCGAGCCCGCGACCCTGCAACTGGCGGCCGAGGTCCACGCCGGACTGCCGCTCGGTGCGCTGGTCTTCCTGCACGGCGACCTCGGCGCCGGCAAGACCACCTTCGTGCGCGGCTTCCTGCGGGCGGCCGGTTACGCGGGCACGGTCAAGAGTCCCACCTTCACCCTGGTCGAGGAATACGTGCTGCCGGCCCTGACGCTCTATCACTTCGACCTCTACCGTCTCGGCGACCCGGAAGAGCTGGAGTGGCTGGGCATCCGCGACTACCTGCGGCCGGACGCCATCGTTTTCGTCGAATGGCCCGAGCGCGGCGCCGGCATCCTGCCGCCACCGGATCTGGACATCGAGCTGCACTATGCGCCACCGGGCCGGCGCGCCGTGCTGAGGGGTTCCGGCGCCAGCCTGGCCGGGCCGCAGACCGCGCCGATTTTTCCCGCCAGCTGAGGAGCAGGACCGATGGAACCGACAATGAACGAACTGATGAACCACACCGCCGGCCAGGGTCAGGCGGAGATGTTCTCCAGGGCCTGGTACAACGAGTACTTCCGGCGAGCGGCGGACAGCCCCGCCCATGCCCGGTTCTGCGAGGCGGTCTACGGCCGCGACCTGTGCCAGCACGGCATGATGGACGTCGACGAAATGGCCTTCGTGGCCGGGCTGCTCAAGCCCGGCGAGCGGGTGCTGGAGGTCGGCTGCTCGAACGGGCACATCAGCGAATACCTCCAGCAGCAGTCGGGCTGCCGCCTGCTGGGCGTCGACTATGCCGATGTGGCGGTCGAGCAGGCGCTGCGCCGCACCGCCGACCGCCGCGCGGTGCTGGATTTCCGCTGCGTGGACCTGACCCGTGACGAGCTGCCCGGGACGGACTACGACACCATTCTCGCCATCGACGCCCTGTATTTCATGGGCGACTACGGCGCCACGCTGCGCAAGCTCAACGCCAGACTGAAACCCGGCGGTCGCCTGATCATCGCGGCGTTCCAGGTCCGCGAGGACGGCGATCCGGAGCATGTCCTCGAACCGGCCCATACCCGCCTGAGCCAGGTGCTGCGCACGCTCGGTTTCGACTGTGTCCGGCATGACTTCACGGCTAACGTCCGCCGGCACTGGATCAGGAATCATGACCATTCCCTGAGGCTGCAAGCCGACTTCGAGGCCGAGAGCAACGGCTTCCTGTGCGAGGCCCGCCTGGCCGAGAATGGCTGGTTCCGGGATCACGCGGAGCGGGAAACGCTGGTGCGCTACCTCTACGTGATCGCGCAGAATGCGGCGCCGGGCCCGTGCTGACACCTCGCCCGCCCGCCGGAGGCCGCGCGGGAAACGCCGCCATGCCGGCGCGCCCGGCCCGGCGGCGGCATACAATGTCGACGACGGATATGCCGGCAATCCCTCCCCCAGCGGGCCTGACCCCACCCTTGTAATCCCATGTGCGGCATCGTCGGACAATTTCGCCAGACCGGACCGGTCGACCGCGAGCGGCTGGCAACGGCCGTCAGCCGGCTGGCGCACCGCGGCCCGGACGATCAGGGCCTTCACCTCGCCGGCAGCGTGGGGCTCGGCCATACGCGCCTGTCGATCATCGATCTCGGCGGCGGCCACCAGCCCCTGCAGGCCGCGGACGGCGCGCTGACGCTGATCGCCAACGGCGAGATCTACAACTTCCTCGAGCTGCGGGCGGAACTGGAAGGCCTGGGCCACCGGTTCCGGACACACTCGGACTCCGAGGTCATCCTGCATGCCTACCGCCAGTTCGGCGACGGCTTCCTCGACCGGCTGCAGGGCATGTTCGCCTTCGCCCTGCACGATGCCGGCCACGACCGGCTGATCCTGGCCCGCGACCGGCTCGGCATCAAGCCGCTGTTCCTGGCCGAGCGGCCGGATGGCATCAGCTTCGCCTCGGAGATCAAGGGCCTGCTGCCATTGCTGGAGGCCCCACCGGCGATCGCGGCGCGAGGACTGGCCGAGTATCTGCAGAACCAGTTCGCCACCGGCACCGGCACCCTGCTGCAGAGCATCGAACGGGTACGCCCGGGCGAGGCGGTCTGGGTGGAGGCCGGCCGCATCGCCAGGCGGCAGCGCTACTGGAGCCCGCTTGCCGTCCGCCCGCGCGAGATCGGCTACGAGGACGCCGCGCGCGACTTCGACCGGCTGATGGAGACGGTCATCGTCCAGCACATGCGGGCGGACGTGCCGTTCGGCCTGTTCCTCTCCGGCGGCGTCGATTCCGCCGTCCTGCTGGCCCAGCTGAGCCGCTACCGGGCCGAGCCGATCCGCACCTACTCGGTAGGCTTCCCGGGCACCGCGCTGGCGGACGAGCTGCCGGCCGCGCTGGCCATGTCGCGCCGCTTCGGCAGTCGCCACCGGGAAATCCGCCCGGACTCGCGGGCGATCTTCGAGACCCTGCCGCTGACGGTCTGGGCCGCCGACGAGCTGATGCGCGACAACGCCAACCTGCCGACCTCGCTGCTGGCGCAGGCGGCCGGCGAGGAACTGAAGGTGGTGTTCTCCGGCGAGGGCGGCGACGAGGTCTTCGCCGGCTACGGGCGCTACCGGGGCTCGCGCTGGGAGCGCCTGCTGAAGGGCTGGCTGGCACCGGGATCCGGCGGCTTCCGCACGCGCGGCAGCTTCCGCGGCCCCTGGCCGGGGCGGCTGTTCCGGCCGCCGCTGCTGGAACAGCTGGCCGCCGCGCGCCAGCCGGTCGTCGACGCCTGGCGCGGGACGCCCCCCGACTGGAGCGACCTGCAGCGCATGCAGGCCATCGACCTCGCCCAGGCCCTGCCGGACAACCTGCTGGTCAAGGCCGACCGCATGCTGATGGCCTGGGGCGTGGAGGGACGCGTGCCGTTCCTCGACCATCGCCTGGTCGAGTTCGGTCTGAGCCTGCCGGACCGGCTGAAGATCAGCGGCCGGGACGGCAAGCACTTCCTGAGGCGCTGGGCCGCCCGCGACCTGCCCGAGGACCATCTGCGCGGGCGCAAACGCGGCTTCCATGTCCCCATGGGCGAATGGCTGGACGCGGGCTTCCTCGCGCGGCTGCAGGCGCTGCTGCCGGAGCACCGCCTGCTCGATCCGTGGTTCAGGCCCGAGGGCGTGCGAACGTTGATCGGCCACTGCCACGACACCCGCCAGGGTCCGACCCTGCTCTGGGCCATCGTCCAGTTCGCCCTCTGGCGGCATTTCCTGGAGGAGGGCTTTGCCCGCCGGCCGGATGCCCGCACCCACCCGCTCGATCTGCTCGAAGAGAGCCGCTGACCCCATCCGGATACCCATGACCGCCGTCACCCCCCGTGTCGCCATCTTCGCCTCCTTCTCCGGCCAGGGCGGCGTGGAACACATGCTCGGCAACCTCGCCCGCGGCATGCTGGCTGCCGGCGTCCGCGTGGATCTGGTCCTTGCCCGCGCCGAGGGCGAACACCTGGGCAGCATTCCCGAGCACGTCAACGTGGTGCGCCTGAATGTGCGGCACACCTGGCAGGCCCTGCCGGGCCTGATCCGCTACCTGCGCACGGCGCGCCCGGATGCCCTGCTGGCTGCCAAGGAGCGCGCCATCCGCATCGCCATTCTGGCCCGCTGGCTGAGCGGCGTGCGGGTGCGCCTGGCGGGGCGGCTGGGCACGACCGTTTCCGCCGCCCTGGCCGGCAAGAGCCGACTGCGCCGCGCCGCCTGGTTCGCCGGCATGCGCCTGTTCCATCCGCGGCTGGACGCCATCGTCGCGGTCTCGGAGGGGGTTCGCGACGATATCGTCGCCATCACCGGGCTGCCGGCCAGCCGGGTGACGGTGATCGACAATCCCGTGATCACGCCCGAGCTGGCCGTCGGGGCAGCCGAACCCGCCGCGCACCCCTGGCTGACGGATGCGGGCGTGCCGGTGATCATGGGCATGGGCCGACTGACCCGCCAGAAGGGCTTCCCCGATCTCATCCGCGCCTTCGCCCGGCTGCGTGCGGAACGCCCATGCCGGCTGATCCTGATCGGCGAGGGCAGCGACCGCGCCCGGCTGGAGGCGCTGGCCGCCACGCTGGGTGTCGGGACCGAGGTTGACCTGGTCGGCTTCCGGCACAACCCCTACGCACTGCTCTCGCGGGCCAGCCTGTTCGTGCTGTCCTCGCTGTGGGAGGGCTCACCGAACGCCCTGACCGAAGCCCTGGCCCTGGGCATCCCGTCGGTGGCGACCGACTGCCCCAGCGGTCCCCGGCAGATCCTCGCGGATGGCCGCTTCGGCCCCCTGGTGGCGGTCGGCGACGTGGCGGGGCTGGCCGTGGCGATGGCGCGGACCCTCGCGAATCCCCTGCCACCGGAGGCGCTGCGCGCGGCGGTGGCCGAATATACCTGCGAGCGCAGCGCACGCCGATATCTGGCAACCCTGGGCGTGGCGGTTTGATGCCGACGACGGATTTGCCGCCGGCAGTCCCGGTCACGGTGGACAACGGCATCAGCATCATCGGCGGCGGTCCCGCCGGCCTGATGGCGGCGGAGGCCGCGGCCACCCGGGGCTGCGCCGTCGAGCTTTACGATGCCATGCCCTCGGTGGGGCGGAAGTTCCTGCTGGCCGGGAAAAGCGGCCTCAACCTGACTCATGCCGAAGCCCGGGAGGCCTTCCTGACCCGCTACGGGGAACGCCAGGCCGCGCTCGCACCATTCCTGCACCATTTCGACAACCAGGCGGTGCGCGACTTCGCGGCGACACTGGGTGTCGAGACCTTCGTCGGCAGCTCGGGCCGGGTCTTCCCGCGGCAGAAGAAGGCCACGCCGCTGCTGCGGGCCTGGCTGCGACGCCTGCGCGAGCTGGGCGTGCGCATCCATGTGCGGCATCGCTGGCAAGGCTGGGAAGCCGATGGCCGCCTGCGGTTCGCGACACCGGACGGCATCCTGCGAGTGCGCAGCGCCGCCTGCGTGCTGGCGCTGGGCGGCGGCAGCTGGTCACGGCTGGGCTCGGACGGCGCCTGGCAGGCCTGGCTGCGGGCGCGGGATGTCGCGGTGCGACCACTGCGGCCCGCCAACTGCGGTTTCGACATCGGCTGGCGGCCGGACTTCGCCGCCCGTTTCGCCGGCACCCCGGTCAAGCCGGTTGCCGCCACGCTGACGACACCCGGCGGCGAATCCCTGTCCCGCCGCGGCGAGTTCGTCATCACCCGCCATGGCGTCGAGGGTAGCCTGATCTATGCCCTGGCGGCACCGCTGCGGGATCTCGTCGAGCAGGAGGGAAAGGCCAGCCTGTACCTGGATCTGGCGCCCGACCTGGACCCCGACAGGCTCCGCGCGGCGCTGAACCGGCCGCGGGGGGCGCGCTCCCTCAGCCAGCATCTCCAGCGCGTGGCCGGACTGTCGCCGGTGAAGCTGGGCCTGTTGCGCGAGCGGCTGGACAAGGCGGCATTCCTGGACCCGGACCGGCTCGGCGCAGCCATCCGGGCGCTGCCGCTGCGCCTCGACGCGACGCGGCCACTGGAGGAAGCCATCAGCAGCGCCGGCGGCGTGGCGTTCGCGGCGCTGGACGAGCAACTGATGATCCGGCACCTGCCGGGCGTCTTCTGCGCGGGCGAAATGCTGGACTGGGAGGCACCGACCGGAGGCTATCTGCTGACCGCCTGCCTGGCGACCGGTCTCGCCGCCGGACAGGGTGCCGCGCGCTGGCTGCGATCGCCGGCGCGGGAGCACCCTGCGGGCGTGCCGGCGACACCGCCATTTCCCTGATGCCGCCCATTCGACGATAATGCTTCCCCCGCGGGGACCGGCCGATCAGGCGCTGCCGCCCCGGTCCCTCGCTGCCCGCCGCACGCATGCTCTTCAACTCCCTCGAATTTGTCCTGTTCTTCCTGCCGGTCGTGCTCGGGCTGTTCCTGTGGCTCTGGCACCAAGGCTGGTCGCGGGCGGCCATCAACTGGCTGACCCTGGCCTCGCTGTTCTTCTACGGCTGGTGGAACCCGAACTACCTGCCGCTGCTGGGCGGATCGATCCTGACCAATTTCGGACTGGCCGCCTGGATGAACCGGGGCTTCCGCGAGGCACGGCCGCAGCGGGCGGTGCTGATCCTCGGCATCGTCTTCAACCTGGGCCTGCTGGGTTATTTCAAGTACGCCAACCTGTTCGCCGATACGCTCGACAGTCTGGCCGGCACCGGCTTCCGGCTGGCCAGGATCACGCTGCCGCTGGCGATCTCCTTCTTCACCTTCCAGCAGATCTCCTTCCTGGTCGATACGTGGAAGAAGAAGGGACACCGCTACGGCTTCGAGCGCTACGCCGCCTATGTGACCTTTTTCCCGCACGAGATTGCCGGCCCCATCATCCGCCATCACGAACTGATCCCGCAGCTGTCTCAGAATCCCTGGCGCGAGGGCCTGTGGGAACGTTTCGGCCGCGGCCTGACACTGTTCTGCATCGGTCTGGTCAAGAAGGTGGTGTTGGCCGACAGTCTGGCACGCATGATCGGCCCGATCTTCACCGCCGCCGGCCACGGACCGCTGAATGCCCTGGATGCCTGGACCGGCGCCATCGGGTTTGCCTGGCAGATCTTCTTCGATTTCTCGGCCTACACCGACATGGCGCTGGGCGTGTCCTGGCTGTTCGGATTCCGGCTGCCGGTCAACTTCGACAATCCCTACCGCAGCCGCTCCGTCCGCGAGCTCTGGCAACGCTGGCACATGACCCTGTCGCGCTTCCTGCGCGACTACCTGTTCGTGCCCATGGCCACCAGCCGCTGGCTGCCCTACCCGCGCGTCACCGGCATGATCATCACCATGCTGCTGGCCGGCCTCTGGCATGGGGCTTCCTGGAACTTCGCCGCCTGGGGCCTGCTGCAGGGCGTCGCCCTGGCCGGGTATACCCTGGTCGACAAGCGCTATCCCGCCCGGCTGCCCTGGTTCCTGGGCTGGATGCTGACGCTATGGTTCTGGTTCGAGGGCGCCCCGCTGTTCCGCAGCGAATCCTTCACCGCCGCGCTGGCGTTCTACCGGGCGATGCACGGCGGCGGCCTGCCGGTCGAGTCCGTCAACGCCGCCAATCTGCTGCTGCTGGCGGCGGCGGGCCTGGCCTCGACCCTGGGGCCACCCAGCCAGTCGGTTGCCCTGGAGCGGCTGGCGCCGCGCCGCGCCCTGGCCGTGCTGGCGGGCATCGTCCTTTTCGTGTGCCTCTTCCTGATCGGGAGCGACGTTGAGCAGGAATTCATCTACTTCCAGTTCTGAACCGGACTGGCGCCGCTATGTGGGCCTGATGCTCGCCAGCGCGGCGGCGGCGGCGGGCGTCCTCTACCTGCTGATCCTGATCGTCGACCCCTACGACTCGGTGCACTTTTCGCCCGCCTGGGACCGCTACCCGGCGCGCGGCGACCATCGGCACTGGAATGCGCGGCTGCTCAGGCGGCCGGAGTTCGACAGCCTGGTCATCGGCACCTCGACGGCGATGCTGCTCAAGCCTCCGGAGCTGAACGCGGCCTTCGGCGGGCATTTCGTCAACCTGGCCATGCCGCTGTCGACGGCGCACGAACAGCTGCGCATCCTGGCGCTCTTTCACCATTACCACCCGGCGCTGGCGGCGGTCATCGTCGATCTGGACTTTCTCTGGTGCCATGGCAAGCCGATGCCGGAGCACGGCAACGACATCCTGGCGCGCAGCTATCCGGACTGGCTCTACGACACCAATCCCTGGAACGACCTGCCGCCGTTCAACAAGACCAGCCTGAAAGCGGCCTACGATCAGACACGCGCCATGCTGGGGCTGCACCGGCCCTATGCGCGCTGGCTGGACGGCTACGAGGACATTACCCGTACCCTGCATCGGCAGAACGATCCGGCTGCCATCCGCAGGCGCCTGCGCGAGAGCCATCGGGAAACCCTCAACCGCGATTATGCGACGCCGCTCGCCGCCACCCGCTATCCGGCGCTGGAGCAGCTGGAGGCGAGCCTCTCGGCACTGCCGGCCGGGAGCCTCAAGATCATCCTGTTTCCCCCGATCCACGCCGACTACCAGCCACGGCCCGGCACCGAGCAGGCGGCCCTGTGGGACGGCTGCAAGGCCCGCGCGGCGGCCATGACGGAACGGCTGCCGCGGCTGACCGTGGTGGACTTCCTGATTCCCTCGCCGATCACCCGGGACGACGACCACTACATCGATGGCTACCACTACACCACCGCTGTGGCCAGCCGCGTCACCGAACTGCTGAAACAGGCGATCGAGACCCCGACGGTCGCCAACGATGCCTTCAGGCGGCTGGGGCAATCGCCGGCCGGCAACGCGCGGCAATAGCATTTCGGCCCCTGCCCGCCTGGCCGGCGGAACCGTGCTCGGGCCATGGCGCTGACGGGATACCTTTTCGGGCAGGATGATGGGGAGATGATGGGGAATGGCGCCGGCACTCTCGAAACCCGATATTCCCATAGGTCCGCTATGGCACGGGCATCAGAATGCCCGGCATGACAATCCTTATGGATTTTCCAAACAAAGTGCCGGCTGGAAAACCGAAATGGCGGCAGGCTAAACTACCCGGCCGTTTTTTACTCATGGCGATATTTCCCGTGTGATGGCATCGCCGCCTTCATCCGGGTGATACCCCCCTACCAACCCGAAACGACGCCATCATGAACAACCGCCTTCGAACCCTGACCGTGCTCATGCTGACGTTGCCGACAGTCAGCGCCACGGCGGCCAACCCATACCAGGAACGGGTGACAACGGCCTTCGAAATGGAAGGCGGCCTGAGCGGCATCGCCTACGAGTTGCCCAAACTGTCCGGCAAGACACTGCAGGAACTGACCAGAAAGAAACCGCTGGAAACCTCCACCCGATTCTCCATCCAGTCGGCTGACATCATCGAGAACGGCCTGGGCTGCAACCTTGCCATCGAAATGTGGCTCGAAAGCGGCCGCTACATCAAATACGAGTTGCTGGTGGGACGCCAAGACGACGGCAACTTTGCGTTCACCAAGTTGCACAACGCGATGGGCAAGGATCCCGCTCCGACCGGATTGCCGCTGGCGGATAACGGCGATGTCTACCGGACCCGGGGGCTTTCCCTGGTGATCAGCAGGGTTCCGGGCGCTAGCGGCGCCGACGAGGCCCAGTTCCTGGTCCGGGGTATCCGGAAGACCCTGAATGGAAACGAAAGTCTTGACGGCACCACGTTCACGGATGCGACCCGGATCACGGGCGTCAAGGTCGGTCGCGCCTGCTTCGAGCTGGGCGCCGACGGCGAAAAGGAAAAAGGCGCGCGCTTCAGGACACGCTTCAACAATATTGTCATCAGGAAATAATGGCACGCGCCCGCGCTCCCCGGACGGATCGGACATGAGCGGGAGAGCGCCCTCGCCCTCCCCGGGCCACCAAGGGCGACGGCCGGTTGCCGGCAGCGATGCCCCGGCGCAGCCTGGGGCCCTTCTCCCCGCCCCGGCACCGTGACCTCGCCCCACCAATTTCCGACCGGCTTTGTCTGGGGCGCCGCCACCTCTGCCTATCAGATCGAGGGCTCGCCGCTGGCGGATGGCGCGGGCCCGAGCAACTGGCATCGCTTCAGCCATACACCGGGCCGGACCGAGCGGGACGCGACCGGTGATCGTGCCTGCGATCATTACCGGCGCTATGCGGACGATGTGGCGCTGCTGCGGGACATGGGCCTTGGCGCCTACCGCTTCAGCATTGCCTGGAGCCGCATCTTCCCGGACGGACATGGCCGACTGAATACCAAAGGGCTGGACTTCTACCGCCGCCTGCTGGACTGCCTGGCGGATGCCGGCATCGAGCCGTTCGTCACCCTGCATCACTGGGATCTGCCGGCCGCGCTGGACGATCGCGGCGGCTGGGCACACCGGGACATGGCGGGCTGGTTCGGTGACTACGCGCACCAGCTGTTCCGGGCGTTCAACGGGCGGGTGCGGCACTGGGTGACGCTCAACGAACCCTGGGTCATCGTGCAGGAGGGCTATGTGGCGGGCACGCATCCCCCGGGGCGACGGTCGATGCCCCTGGCGCGGCAGGCAGCCCACAACCTGCTGCGGGGACACGGGCTGGCCGTGCAGGCCTTCCGGGCCGACGGCGGCGAGGGCCGCATCGGGCTGGTGGTCAACCTGGAGCCCAAGCATGCCGCCTCGGAGCGCCCCGAGGACCTGGCTGCGATGCACCGCCTGCATGCCTGGATGAATCGCCTGTATCTCGACCCGGTGTTCCTGGGCCGCTATCCGGACGAACTGGGCGAGATCGATGGCTGGACGGGCGAGGCGTTTCCGGCAGCCGATTTCCGGCTGATCCGCGAGCCCATCGATTTCCTGGGCATCAACTATTACAGCCGCTCGGTGGTGCGAGATGCGCCCGGTCTCGCGCCCTTCGGGGCGGAACGGGTGCTCCAGGCCCAGGCTCCGCACACGGCGATGGGCTGGGAGGTATTCGCCGAGGGGCTGAAAAGCTGTCTGCTGTGGGTCAAGCGCCGCTATGGCGACCTACCGCTCTACATCACCGAGAACGGCGCAGCCTTCGACGACGAACCGCCCACGGGCGGACGATTGGCCGATCCCCTGCGGGTGGATTACCTGCGCCGGCATCTGCTGGCCGCCCATGCCGCCATCGCCGAGGGCGTCGACCTGAGAGGCTATTTCGCCTGGTCGCTGCTGGACAACTTCGAGTGGGCCTTCGGCTATGACAAGCGTTTCGGGCTCATCCACGTGGATTACGCGACCCAGGCGCGCACGCTGAAGGACAGTGCCCACTTCTATCGGCGCGTCGTCGAGAGCCACGGCGCGGAACTGTGGCGCTGAACGTTGCGGGCGGACGGAGTGCCGGCCGAGCGCCCCAGGGCATGCCCGGCCGGCAGTTTGCGGAAGGGGTTCAGCGACCGTTGCCGGGGCGGAACTGGTACAGCCAGGTTTCCGTCATGGCGTCGCCGTTGCCGCGGATGTAGAGACGCAGCTCCGCCGGGTCCTCGGTTTTCGGCGTCAGGTCAAAGATGACCCGCCAGCGGCGGGTGCCGGGAATGGGCTCCAGGAAGGCGCCGCTGATCTCGCCCTGGGAGGTGGTGATGACCGGTTCGGCCTTGACGGTATCGCCCCACAGCACGTCCAGCGCTTCACCGGCAAATTCCACGCTGAATTTGTAGACCCCCTTGGGCCGCGGCTTGCCGGGCTGACCGCCACGGCCGATGCGGGTGGCAACGCACTTGGCCACCTTGGCCGGGTAGGGTTCGTCACCCAGCCAGTGCAGCCGGTAGCGCAACCGGAAACTGGAACCGGCCTTGGCCGGTTCCGCCGGTCGCCAGTAGGTGACGATGTTGTCATGGATTTCGTCGTCGGTGGGCAGCTCCACCAGCTGTACCGCACCCTGCCCCCAGTCGCCCAGCGGCTCGACCCAGAGACTCGGGCGGCGCTCGTAGTTGACGCCGTCCAGGTAGTCCTCGAACACGCGGTCACGCTGCAACAGGCCGAATCCCTTGGGGCTCTGATCGACAAAGCTGGAGGTCACGGCATACGGCTGATTGACCAGCGGCCGCCAGAGGCGTTCGCCGGCGCCGGACCAGATGGCGAGCCCGTCGGAATCGTGGACCTCCGGTCGCCAGTCCTCGAGCCGGCGCTTCTCGGTCTCGCTGAACCAGTACATCGAGGTCAGCGGCGCCAGGCCCAGCCGAGCCACGTCCTTGCGCAGGAACAGGGCGGCGTCGATGTCCATGATGACACCCTCGGTGCGACGGATGAAGAAGCGATAGGCGCCGGTGACGCTGGGGCCGTTCAGCAGGGCATAGACAATTTCCGGCTCCGCTTCCGATTTGGCGCCTTCAATGTAGAACTCGGTGAAATCGGGGAACTCCTCGGGGGTCGGTTCGGCGGAATCGATGGTGACGCCGCGCGCCGACAGGCCATACTGGTTCAGGGCCCCGATTGCGCGGAAGTAGGACGCGCCGAGGAAGGCCACCCAGTCCTGGGTGCGCCAGTCCTCGCGATTGCGCGATTCCTGCAGGCGAAAGCCGGCAAAGCCGGTATCGGCCGGCAGCTTGCGGGCGATACTGTTCTTGGGCATCGAAAAGTAATCGCTGCTGTAGAGAATCTCGCGCGCCTGCCCGTTCTCGACCACATGCATCTTGACCGACTTCTGGAAGAACTGGCCGACATGGAAGAAGGTGGCCGGGAATATCCCCGGGCCATTGGCGAACAGGGCCGATTCCGGCCGGTAGCGGATATTGCCCCAGGTCTCGTAATCGATTTTCTCGACCACTGACGGCATCGGTCGCGGCGGCGCCTCGTAGGTCCCCTTGGCCATGGCCGCGGCGCGATCCACCAGGGCCTCGTAGGAAAACCCCTGCGGGGGTCCAACATTGAGATGCGGCCCGGCCTGCGCGGCCTGTCCCAGGTGCAGGAAACATAGGCCCAGAATCCCTGGCAGCCATTTATTGAATGTGCTCGCGCGGCTGATCAAAACATGCGTCATAAAGATCCGTTCCATCGTCGTTGTTGATACGGATATCGAAGTTCGTATTCTTGCCCCCGCCCGCCGTCTGGCGACCGAGGCGACTTTCGCTACCGGTTGTGGATGAACGCCCCCTCGCGGGGAGAGGCGAATTCTAGACGGAAGCGCCCGGAATGTAATGTGAGCATCATCAGGGCCGTCGCCACCGCACGATACCGGCCAAAAAAGAGGGCGCCAGGGCGCCCTCAAGCACGGGGGATGATCGGCGCAGGCGGAAGATCAACCTTCGGCCAGGACCTGAATCTTTTTCGGCTGTACCGCAGCCTTCTTGGGAATGGTGATCTCCAGCACGCCGCCGTTGCAGCGGGCCGTGATGCCCTCGGCATCGGCGGTGTCCGGGAGCGAGAAACGGCGGTAGAAACTGCCGTAGACGCGCTCGGCACGCTTCAGCCCGTCGCGGCGCTCGGTCGCCTCGGTGGCACGCTCGCCCTTGAGCGTCAGGATGCCGTTCTCCATCATGATGTCGATGGCATCCGGATTGACACCGGGCAGGTCAGCCCAGAGGACATAGCGATCGGCTTCCTCCTTGATATCCACCGCCGGCGTCCATTCGGCCGTTGCGGCCGTCTCGGTGCCGCTGTTCTTGGTTTCGTAGGTCCTTTCCAGTTCGCGTTGAAGCTGGTTCAAAAGACTCCAGGGTTCATAACGGGGCATGTTTCTCTCCTCAGGTTATCGTTCGGGATCGAATATGGCGCCGCCGTGGAACCTTTCAAGATCGGTCTGAAAGATGATCGCCTGCCCCCCCGGGGTCGTTCCGGCATCACCCACCTCGCGGGGAACACTTACCGCAGCGGGTGCCTGGAGACAGGCTCAGCGAAGATCTGTCGCGAGCCGTTCCGCACCGCTTTGGTGCAGGCAGTTCTGGGCCGGCAATAGCGCTGGCTGGCGATCCCAGCAGGGGATGCCTCCGGAACCGCCACCCGAAGCAGGACGGGCGT
Organism: Methyloparacoccus sp. NF-16; assembly: GCF_056880625.1. Taxonomy (NCBI): domain Bacteria; kingdom Pseudomonadati; phylum Pseudomonadota; class Gammaproteobacteria; order Methylococcales; family Methylococcaceae; genus Methyloparacoccus; species Methyloparacoccus sp. NF-16. The sequence goes on from NZ_CP174130.1 coordinate 2,864,626, forward strand.
CACTGTATCCGGCTGTTGCGCGACCACGCCTGCCGGCCTGTACCGGTACCCGCACGAGTTCGGGCCATGATGACTTTTCGCTTTGGAAATCAGCCATGCACAGCCGCACATGGCACCACGCCAGATAGCCGAAAGCCCCGGCTGGCGGGGCTTTCAGGGCGCGAGGCTGTAGTACATGTTCTCCTCTCCATGCCGCGTATTTGCTGGGTTCCTGCCTTACTGCCTTTTGAAAGGCACTCACTGGGGTACCCGCCAGTGGCGTTCATCCCCTGGAATGGGATCTGCTAGGCGACTGGGTGCTGGTCCGGGTCTGGGCTGCTGGCCTCAATACGAACCATGGGTCGTATTTGCCAGTCGGCCGCTCCTCCAGACCTCTGGATTTGAAATCGGAAGCTGGTGGTGGTGAAGACCCGAACCGCGGCGGGGCGCCGGTCCCGCGTGTTATCCACCGTTGCGGTGGATGACCTTGTGGACAACCCACATGCCTACCGGGTCCGGCAAGGCTGGGGGAAGGTTGGCCAGAAACTGGTCAGCCAATTCGATGGGGTAGCGTTTTGCGACCCCATCCCCTTCAGGCCGGCGGCAAAGGGGGTAGCGTTTCGCGACCCCCTGCAACGATGGGGTGGTGAAAAGCCACCCCGTTGCAGGAGCCGGGGATGTGCGGGCAGGCTGCTCTACCGGCTCACGTCCGCATCCAAAAAGCGCATCATTCCCTTATTGTTTCGGAGGCTCCCAACATGAGCAAACCCATCTACGAAGAAAGGCCAGAGTTGTTTGAGGGCATGGACTGCATCGACACCCCTTATCGTGACCCGCGCCAGTCACCGGGGTACGAGCGTTTGCCCGACCATATCAAGGCGGCGCTGGAACGCCGCGCCCAGGCCCAGAAAGATCAGTCAGGACCGGCGCCTGAAAAGACCGCCGAACCGGCCTAATCCCGAATAACACGACCCCTCTCCAGCCTGCACAGGGCCGCCATGGTCATGGATAGATGTGCCAATTAGCCCATCTACAGCCTTGCCGCCTGCATCGGATTTCAAACCGTAAATTTGCGGTTTTATTTCACCCGCCTCGATGCGCTTGGTCCGGGCCTGAATCTCGGCAAGTAGCTCGGGGGACTCGCGGGCTATGCGGTCGAGCCGCTTCTGCGCCATCACCGGCCCGGCTGTATTGGGCCGAATGCGGGTCGCAGGCGGGCATCAGGCCGCCAGCAAGACGGGCATCGGCACCACCGGTTCACCGCCGTCCGGGTCGTCGTCGTCACCGTAGAAACCACCGCAGCCGGGACACAGCACGGCCAGGTGTTCCGCCCCCACAACGTGGTGGCCGGCCTCAAGCCAGAGCAGGGACAGAACCGAATGTTCGGCCAACCGCAGGACCGGAATTCCACACTTGGCGCACGGCGTGACCGGCTCGATGGCGGGGCCGTCACCCTCGAAGCTCAGGCAATGCTGGTCGATAAAGTCATACACCGCATCCTCGGCGCAATCGAAAGAGCAAAATTTCTTCAGTTCATGGGTCTCGCGGACCGTCGGCTCGACCGTATCGCCATCGGGGACCAGCGTCTCGAAGCACTCGTCGATGCTCAAGTAGGCATCATCCAGGTACTCGCCGCAGGTATCGCAGGTCCGCACCCCCAGGGGGATGCCGCGCGCGAATTCATACCCGGCGTCGGTCATTCGTAGGGGGCCCCGAGTGACTCGAACTCGACGGGCTCGCCATCGTAGTCGTCCTCGTCTAGCTCCTCATCGACGAACAGTTCCAACTCCTCAGCGCAGGGGCGGCACAGCGTGGCGAAGTCGAACAACGTGGTCACATCGTCGTCCGTCCCACCAACTTGCACTTGGTCCAGCACCAGATTGGTCACGAGCTGAGTTCGGTCTGTCAGTGTGCCGCATCGGGCACAGCGAGTAACCAGCGACTCGGCGGGTGAGGTCATGGCGATGCCGGCGGATTCGAGCACCTGTGGCGCAGCACGGGCACAGTGGGGCGTGCAGAAGTACACCAGTGGCCAGAACCATGGCCCGTCGTAGTCCGGCTCACCCGCACCGTCGGGCATCAGCCGCTCCTGCACGGCCACCAAGGATAGGGTTTGCCCGCGCAGCCGCTTATGGCAAATGTCGCAGCGGTCGCCAGACCGGGGGTAGCGGGCGTCCTTGCCGTCCAGAGACGGGGGCGTGAAGGATTCGGGGGTCACGGGCTTCAACTCCGATCAGGCAAGGGCGCAGCCTCGCGGTGGACGACGATCAGCTGTCCGCGATGGGTCCGACGGACCATCTCGGCCTCGTCATCGGTCAGGATGCGGTCACGGTAGCGCCAACAGTTCGCGTGCTGCTGAACCAAAACGCCGACGCCGTTGCCCGCGGCGCGGCGGCGCCGGATTTCCAGGGCGGCGGCAGCGCGAAAGGCGGCAGGGGCGGTCATCGGCGGGCCCCGCGGGCGATGGCTTCCAGTTCCTCGTCGGACATGCCGGCGAGATCGGGCACGGCATCCAACTCGCGGATGCGGCGGATGGTCAGCATGGCCTTTTCGTTGGCCTCGGCAATCAACTTGATCTCGCGGGCGTCCTGGGCTTTCGGCACGAACGCCAGGAGGCGCTGAATGCACTGCCGGGCCACGGTGAGGGCGCTTTCCATATCGGCTATGTCGACCTCAGCCGCCGCAACGATGTCCTCGACCGTGGGCTGTACGTCCGCTAACCGGTCCGCCCCGTCCCCGCCAGTGAAATGGTCGACAACACGCTGGCGCTTCAACTCGACCGCCGGGCGAATCATGAACCCGCGCGCTTTGAGCACCCGACGCAACGTGCCCTCGGACACGCCAAACGTGCGGCAGCATTCCAGAACGGACGGGGCCTCCGGGCTCAGATAGTGTTTGACGGCGGCTTCGATGGCTGCCAGGTCGACGGTACTCATGCAGCTCGCTCAAAACGATGACGTGGCGCCTGCCGGCCAATCTCAGCCGCATTCAGGACCTCCAGCGGCATCGGTCGGCCGTGGCAGACGAGGCGGTCTGCGGTCAACAAAGCCTCGCGGAAGGTGGCGGCGGTGATGCTCAGGGTCTTGCCGTCCACGCGCACGATCACGGGGAATACCGCCGGGATGGCTTGTGGCTCGCGCCGGGTTTCGCGCCCCCACAGGTAGATGTGAGTGTGGGGCGAACGGCCGCGCCGGTCCTTGCCACGCAAGACTTCCAACTGGCGGTTGTAACAAGGCACGCACAGGAGACCGCGCACCAGCTTGGGAGCCCATTTGCCGCAGCGCACGCAGTCCGAGGGTGGCTTAACCTCGGCAGGCTTGCCGGCATGGGCGGCGCCAATCGGGCAGTAGCGGCAGCGACTGAAATCATCCCGAAAGGGGTTCTTTGCATCGCGGAAACGGGCGGCGCAAGCGGTGGGCGTCAAGTCGGCGTGATGCACCTCGCAGCGGAACAGGCGGATAGTCTGCCCGCCCGCTTGCACCTCGAAATAGCGAACCCCCGGCGCGTCCACGGCTCAGACGATGCTGCGGGCGCAGGCTTGCCGCATGGCCGCGCTGGGCGAGTACCGATGCTGGGTGTCAGCCAGACCAACATCCGCGGCGACGGTATGTGCCGTGTCCAGCAGCCGGCCTTCCAGCTCGACCATGACGCGACGCAGGGCACCGTGCCGCGCAGCCGCCTGAGCCCGGCGCCAGTCGCGTTCCAGGCCGCTCAAGTCCGGGAACACCAGCGCCTCCTTCTGCGCCTCGGCGGCCTCCATCAGCGCCCGGATGTCGGCCCGGTCTAGCAGCAGGAAGTGGGCGGCACCGTTGTCGGCTTCGGTGCGGGAGGGCTTGGCTTGCAGGGCGGACAACTGGGTTTCCACATCCGCCAGCCGGGCACGCAAGGTGTCCAGGTCGGCATCGAGTTCATCCCGTGCGGCGACCACATCCGCGTGCCGGCTACGGGCCTCCAGCAGCAGGGTCAAATGGTGACTCTCGATGGCCACAGCCGGCTCGAAGCCAGGGAGCACGCCTTGGCACTCGGCCATGATGGCCGCCCGCAGTTGTGCGCAGTCCGTCTGCACCTGCTTGGCGATGGCGTCGGCGCGGGCCTTTTCCATTTGCGACAACACGCGGTCATTGGTCTCGCGCTCCTTGGCCTCGGCGGCCTCAGCGGCGCTAAGCTCCTTGCGGGCCTTGGTGGTGCCTTCCCCGCGTCGGAGGGCGGAGTTGAGCAGATTTCGCGCAGTCTCTACGGCTACCATTGGATGCGTTCCTCAAGTCGGTGGATTCGGGCGGACAAGGCTTCGGCACGGTTCCGGTCGATGGCGCCGGCGCGGTACAGGTCGGCCACCAGGGTCTTGGCCTGGACGACCTTCTCGGTCTTGCGGATGCAGGCGGCCTTGAACATGAGCAGTTCGGTCAGCAGCGCGCCGGTGCCGGGATGAATCACTTGATTGGCACCACCTGAACGGGCCGCAGGTTCATCAGCCGGCGCCAGGCTTCGTCGGACTGCGCCTTTGTCAGCAAGCCAGCACGGTCGATGTTGCGCAGGGTCTGCTCGGCCTTCACCAGGTCGATGCCGGCGGCAGCCGGTGCACGGTCGGGAGCGGGCTTGCCGAAATCCGGGCGGCGGCGAGTATTGCCGCGTGGCCGCCCAGCGGACAGGGACTTCCGCATCGTGCGGGCACTGCGAAGGTTGCTGGCGTGAAGCTGCTCCAGCTCCTGGAGAAGGGTTTCGTACTCGGACATATCAGCAGGCTCCGATTTTGAGGGTGAGATAGCGATGAACAGGCAAACCCGCCGCATGGGCGCGGCTTTTCAGCGCGGCGTGCAGGCGGGCGGGGATCTGGAGGGTTTGAAACTGGCCGGCATGGGCCTGCCGGTAGCGGGCCTGGCGGGCAGCGCCCAGCGCACGGCGGCGGGCAAGGCGGTCATCACTCATGATTGACCACCGGGAAAGGTGCCGTCGCCCGATGAGTGGCGGGCAACGGCGGTCTCAGGCGGAGAGACTGAGACATGACACGACGAGTTGCTGAACGGAATCCATGCTCAAAGCATGGCGTCACGACAATAACGCGGGGGGCGAATTGACGCGCATAATTATTGTACATACAGTTTTGTCGTATGCGGATTGAGCTCGACGCGGCCAAAGACCAACGCAACCTCGAAAAGCACGGGGTTCCCCTGAGCGCGGCGGTCTATCTGGAATGGGACGACGCCTTGACCTGGGACGACACCCGCAAGGAATACGGCGAGCCGCGTCAGGGATGGGGGTGGTCCATCATCGCATCCATGCAGTTTAGGTAGCTTGTCTGATAGTCCCAATGTGACTACATTAGAACTTCAGAATCCGACACAGGGGTAATGACCATGACGACTGCCGACACCTACGTGCGTGCCCGTATCGATGCGGACACGAAGAAGCGGGCCACGGATGCCCTGCAAGCGATGGGCCTGTCCGTCTCCGATGCCATCCGCTTGCTGATGCTGCGGGTCGCTGATGAGCGCAGGTTGCCGTTCGATGTGAAGGCCCCCAATGCCACGACTCATCAGGCCATGACAGAGCTGGAAGATGGTCAAGGTGTACGGTTTGCCAATGTCGACGACCTGATGGCCGATCTGCATGCGGACGATTGAACGGGCAACGGCCTTCAAGCGAGATTACAAGCGTGAAGCCAAGGGGCCGCACCGGGCCACCCTGGATGAGGTTTTAAGGCCGATTTTGTTGGCCTTGGTCACCGATCAGCCTCTGGAGGCCAAACACCACGATCATGAACTGATTGGCGATTGGTTGGGCTATCGTGAGTGCCACCTCAAACCGGATTTGCTGCTGATCTATCGCAAACAGGGTGCTGACATATTGCGACTGGCCCGACTCGGTTCACATAGCGAGTTATTTGGGTGAGCGAAGCGGACTGGGTCAGTGCGGGCTTGTGCCCATTGGCACCAGGCTCTACCACGTGGCGTTCGTGGAGAGAAACGGGCAGCGACGGATTATCAGCTTGCGAAAAGCCAACCGGCGGGAGGCAAGGCGATATGCAGATCAGGACTAGACACGGGCGCGTCATCGACATGCCCACCCCTCTGGAAGATGCCCGCATCACGGCGGCGGCGGAATCCGACGAGGACGCCCGCCCGCTGTCCGAGGCGGAATGGGCGGCGGTTCGCCCAAGGCGCGGACGCCGACCAGCGACAACCACCAAGACGCGCATCACCATCCGACTGGACGCGGACACGGTGAAGATCTACAAGCACCATGCCGCTGCCATCGGGGCCAACTACCAGAGCCTGATGAATCAGGTATTGCGGCAACATGCGGATGAATTGGACGACAAGGAGCCGGCGTGACCCGGCGCCAGACCCAGGCCCTGATGCTGGCACCGGCTGGAATCCGAGCGCGGCGGGCTTAGGACAGGGCCTGGGCGTCCTGCCGATGATGGAAATGTTTCTAATAGAAACATTAAGACCAAGGGCGGCACCAATCTCGACTACACCCTCCGCCGCCTCGCCCGCGACCGACCGGATTTGCATGAGCGGGTGGTTCGGGGGGACGCGATAATACTTGCTTCCATTTGATATGCCGCCAAGACGGGGCAGCAACGGTAGCAGTCGATTTCCTGCCGTGGATCATGAAGGAAGCCAAGGAAAGGCAAAGGGCAGATGCGAGAAACCCGCCGCGCGGCGGGTTTCTGTGTCTACAGCCACTAATGGCGGCTTGTCCATGGTGAGACAGCATCATGGAGAGCAGGCACCGACACCATAAACACTGATGCGGCTAGCTGAGGTTGAAGCCTATCTTGGGGAGTGGCCGCAACCCTCGACCACTCCCCCCAGACCAGCCATTACGGACTCATTACGGAGTCACCGCTTGCTCCTCGCTAAACCGGGAGGGAGCCGCCTTATCTCAGGCTTGGTTGACTGTTCTGGCACTCTGAATATAGGTCAGATGGCCAATAAGTCAAATCACCAGCCGCGAAGAGACCCGCGCCGCCATCGAGACCTTGCTGACCCAGGCCGACCAGCAAACCACGCCAGGGGCTGAGGGTGAGGTGAAGCCGGGTGGGGCGAATAACCCGCTGGGGCTGGGTGGCAAGTCGGGGAAAACGGCTGAGGAGGCTGGGATTGTCAATCCGCGCAATACGCGGAATGACAAAGATGACAAGCCACACCACGATGATGTTTCTGGGGTGCTCCGCCGCCTGACCCGCGCCGCCAAGGGCCAAAAGTCCCACGGGGTCCCGGCGTGGCTCATGAGGCGCGCTCAGTGGACCCTTGAGACCAGCTCGCCATTCGCCTCGGCAGCAACCTCCGCCGCCGGCAGGCCCAGCGTGTCGGCCACGGCCTCAGCTGCGTAGACAGGCCGCCCATCGGCATCGAACCCCGCCGGCTCGGGCAGCAGGTCCAGCTCGCGCATTTTGGCGTTCATCATGTCGAGGAACCACTTCGGCGCCACCCGGATTAGCCGGTCCCAGGCCCGGCGCGCCTCCGGAGTTTCGCATTGGCCGCGCTCGGTCAGTTCGTTGAACGCGGTCAGCGCGGCGAGGAATTCGTTTTTTTTGCTCATGGCTCCTCCGGTCAGAAAGTAATGGCGTCATCAAAATCCTGTCCGCCTGGCCGGCCATAGGTCCTGCCCCATTCGTCGGGCGGTGGGGCGGTTGGGGCGGATTTTTCGGCGGGTGCACGGTCGGTGTCGCCGCGCTTTTTTCGGAGCTGATAGGCCGACAGCAGCGCATTGGCGATGATTTCCATGCCGTGCCGTATCTCGCCGCTTTTTGCCTGATACTCGGTCGGCTTGAGGTTGCCGGCGACGGAAACCGCATCGCCGGCATCGAGCCGGGCTAACTGGTCGGCCACATCACTGAACGCCAGAATCGTAACGAAGGCGGACAGCGCCGCGCCCTCCTTGTCCTGGCCGCAGGGCACGCGAAGGGTGGCGTTGCACCAGCGGGTGCCGCTGGCGCTGGTACCGGATTTTGGGGTGCGGACGAGTGTGCCGCTTGCGAGTGCTGAAAGCATGGTGGTTTTCCTCGTGGTCAGCCGGAAGTCCCGGCCGTCGCTGCCCGCTGGGGTGAGTGGTCAGCCGGCCGGAACCTCGCGGCGCGGCATGGGGTTTCTCGCCAAAGGGATGCCAGCAAATGTATTGCGCGGCATTGCGCGGACGATTTTTGCCTGCTCCGCGCAATAGCCGGGAAACCCTGGACAGAGCACTCGCGCCTATTGCGCGATTGCTCGGTTCCTATAGGGCCGCGCAATAGAACCGCGCAATACATTTCGGCCGGTGGGATGCCGGATTTGGCCACCATTGCGCGGCAATGCGCGGGGCTCATTGCTCACCCCGCGCAATAGGTAGGCGCTTCACGGGATGCAGGTAATGCGTCCTCCGACCCTGGCGTTCATCCTGCGGCAGGTCGATTTCAACCACCCGACCCTCGGCCTCAAGCGCGGCGAGCAGTGCCTTGATGGCGTCTCGGGGGATGCCCGGCGGCCTATCATCCTCAAGGTTTCGCTTGGTGTAATACCTCCGCGGCGTGGCGTTGAAGCCGGAGACGATGCAGTTTTCGAGCTGGTCAGCCATCGCGCGCTTTTCGGCCTCCGGGTTGTATGCGGGCCGATAGGTCTCAACCACGCAGCATGACGACTTCGGGTGGCCACACTGGTTGGTCCTCACTTCGTGCACCGCCAGCCCAAACTCGTGCCCCTTGCCATCCTCGGCATCCTTGGCCTTCACCGTTCGCCAGCTTTTGGCGCCAGCCTCGTCCTTGTGCACAAAAATGGAAGCGTCGAGACTGCCGCGATAGCTCGAGTGCCCCATCTCCGTGGCACCGACCGCATTGCTCTTGATGGTGGCGTGGTAGATGCAGACCACCAGACAATCGCCCTCGCGGCGGATGCGGTCGATGGCCTTGATGACCCGCCCCATATCTCCCCCGTTGTTGAGGTCCATCCCCGGCGTGGCCCGCGTCAAGGTATCGACAAACACCACCGGCCGGACGCAGCCACGAATCAGCACCAGGAGGTGGCCAATATCATCGGCATCGCCGCACAGCTCGAAGGGCGCCTCGATGACCTTGAACGCATCGGGAATAACTTTGCCGGCGCCGTTGGCATGCGCCTTAAGCCGGTCGACGATGCCGCCTTCGCCCTCCAAGGCCAGGTACAGGACTTGGCGCTGCGCCACCCGGTAGCCGAACCAGTACCGGTCTCCTCGGGCAATGGCCAGCGCCATATCCAAGGCGAGAAAGGTCTTGCCTGCGCCGCTCTGCCCATAGACGCAGGCGGAACCTGTGGCGGGCAGAACGTCCTCGATGGTTTCCTCTGCCGCCGGGCGCTGCAAAAGCTGCGGATAGGTCAGCGGCACAAAGCGACAATCGGGCGCGCGTGCCTTGCCCAGCGGGTCGAAAGCGATGACAGTCGGCTCATCCATGGTGCGCCTCCCCCAAAACGGCAAGGTCATTCCAATCACTGCCACTCACACCCTGCGGAAACTCGGGGATGCTCAACTCCGCCCGCGCCGCCCTGGCAGCGGCTTCGGCCTTTTCCCGACCAGCCGGGTCGGCATCGCCTGCGATGATGATGCGGCGGCCGGGGAAGATGTCGCGGAGCTCCGTTGCCACCGCGAGCAGGTTGCCAGCGCTAAACGCGACATAGGCGCCGAATCCCGTCCGCTCAGCCAACGTGGCGGCGGTCGCGTAGCCCTCGGCGACGAAGAAGGTTTGCGTGCCACTGCCGACCCAGTGCATACAGCCTTTCGTACGGCCGCCAGTCATGAACCGCTTGGCAAACCCGGTGCTATCCGGGGTGATGCTTTGAATACTCCAAAGCCGGCCCCATGAATCCCGAAGCGGAATCAGCAGGCTGTCGCCCCGGACACGCACGCCCCATGGCTTGACCCGCTTGTGTGCCAAGTACAAATGGCCCTCGCACTCGGTCGCCTGTTCCCAAATCCGGGCCGCGCGCCGGGCGGCCTCAAGGTAGCGCAATTGCTCCTCGGCCTCCCGTTGGGCGCGAGCTGCGGCGATGCGCTCGCGGGCGTGGGGGTCGGCCTGTGGGCTGCCAGCGGCCCTCCAGGTCCCCCTGGCCCCGCTCGTGTAGTCCATATACCACCCGGCGGGGTGGCAGTCGGCGTGAAGGGTGTAGGCCCCATTCCGCGTGCCGCGCTTGTGCCCATCCACGTGAACCCGATGCAGCCGGCCATCAGCAATGATGGGGTCATCTGTTGCGACGCCGGCCCCGGCCATCGCGGCGCGGAACTCGGTCTCAATGTCGCTGGCCGTCGGGATGGCATACTGGCCTCGCACTCTGGGGTAGACCCTCCCGTTCCCGGCGCTGGCGGCGTCGGGGCGGGGGCTGCGCACATCAGAGGTCATGACTGGTTCCCTCCTGCTGCAGACCAGCGCGCAGGAACTCCTCCACGTCGACCTTGCGCCAGCGGATGGCGCGTCCAATCTTCAGCGGCGGCGGGAATTCGCCGTCCCTGATTTTTCGCCACGTCGTGGTCCTGCCCCACTTCATGAGCCCCATAACTGCCTGAACCGTCACCAAACCTTCTTCCGGTAGCTCCCGATATCTGCGCAGGGCTTCAAGTTGCTTGTATTCGCTCATCGCGGCACCTCGAAAAAACTAGCTGAACACGACGAAAATTTGGGCGTCACGACACTTTTGCCGCAAACCGGCAACCGCCAAGTCGTTGTTTTTGCTGGTTTTCATGCCGGCCTCCCGCCGGGGGAGCTGACTCTAGGGGCTCGCTGATTTCTTGCGCAGCCGCCCGCGCAGCTTCCGCGCTACTGAAGGGGCCGGCTATATGGTCGATGTACTGCACGCCTTGGTGGAACCTGGCGCAGGTAACAAAAAACTCGTCGCGGTCAGGGCCGAAGAATGTGGCGACCCCAATGCGGATGGCGCGGTCACGCATGGCGGCCCCCCAGCAGGCCCGCGAGCTCGCGCAGGCTGTCTTGAACAGCGGCCAGAACGTCAGGATCGGGGCCATGGACGAGCAGCTGCTCGACCAGATCGGCAGCCGCCTCAAGCTCAACAAGGGCGCCTTGAAGGACTTCGGGCGAGGGAGAGTAGGCGCGAGCTGCGCCGGAGGCTGGGCGGACGACGCCCTTGGGGTTGGCGTTGATAGCCATTGCGGTTCTCCGTAGTGCTGGATAACCGCCACCGTCGATTGCTACGTCGATTGGGTGGCGACTGATGCGGGGGTAGCAAACAGGCCTACGGGAAGCCTGCCACTCCGAAGAGTGCCCCGCACCAATCGCCATAGAGGAACGATGGGCACGAAAAAAGCGCTCATGCGGAATGGCGCTCTCAGATGCGCCGTAGTTTACCGGGTTGCTACGCCCTGCCCGTGATGCGTCACGGGATACATTCGAGTCTACCGCCTGGCGCTGGCGCGTCGAATCAGTATTACTGATGGATGACGCGATTATGGCGGCGTGTGGTTTATGCATCGCCCCGGACGACGATCGGCAAAGGCGAAGCGTGCTTCGTATTTGCTGGCATCAGGCCACCCTCCCCGTCCGCTTGGCTGCCGCGCCACGCGGGAGGGAGGGGGCGGACGCCTTGGCCGCCAGATAGTCGGCCACGGAGTCGCCGTCCACGCGCGTCATCTTGGGCGACAGCCGGACAGCCCGAAAGACTCCTAGGCGAATCTGGCGGTCGACAAAACTCAGGCTGGCGTCCAGGTGTTCCGCTATGCGCTGTTTGGCGTGCAGTTTGCCGCGTAGGTCATCATTCGACATCGTTGGGCTCCAGATGGAAGGAGCCCCAGACGATAGGCCGGGCGGCGGTAATCAAGCGGCCCGGTAATGCCCGGTAATGGGCTAGATTTCCACCTTTTTTCGTTGCGGGCGCAGAATCTGGCGAATGCGGCTATCGGTTAGCCCATACCGAATGCCAAGCGCATGCGTGGGCGCGGCGTGGCCGGCGGCAACCATTGCCAGATAATCTCGATAGATTTGCTCGTCGCGGCCTGGAGCCGGCTTCACGAGGCCACCTTTGCGGCCAGCCGCCGACAGCTTTGCCGCAATCTCGACCTTCGCGGCCTCGGCTTCCCGCGCACGCTGGCGTCGGCGGACATCGCGCAGATCGTCGACATGGAACAGCCAGGCCGAGGCCGGGACGATGAGGCACGCCGGGGTCAGATCATCGGCCAATGGGGCGACATAGCCATCCACATCCGCGAGAATATGCCACGGCGGGGCGCACTGGCTGAACTCGGCGGGGACCACGGTGAGGGGCTCAAGGAAGTCGACCTTGTGCCGGCGCCCGTCGAGCGTCATGGATTGCCCCAGTCGTGGCGGATTCAGTGCCCGCAGATAGCCGTCGAAGTACCCACGCCGATCCGGTATCGGGCGATAGGCGGGGCCATCAGGATCGCCAAAATCCAGAACGTCGGCAGGCGGCCGATGCGGGAAAACCCCCACCAGACCCTGATAGCGAAAGCAGACGGGTATCTCGCCCAGTTCGGCGAGGCGACGGACATCCAGTGGCGTACATTTGTCGCCGGATTGCTCCGCAAGCCACGTGGCAGCCTCGGCAGAGGTAAAGAAGATTGACATGCCACCCCTTCACGGCAGCGCTTTATGGTGTGAGCGGGCAGCGGATGAAGAGGTCCGTGTTCGGCTGGCCGGCCTAGCCCGTGGGCGGGATTCTAACGGATCGGCACAACTTTGCGGCCCGGCACCTCCGATTCCAGCCGCGACAGATGCGCCAGGAGGCGGCGGGCCGCATCAGCCTTCTGCGACAGCAGGTCGGACTTGTCGTAAATCCGATCCATCGCGGAATCGAGCGCGTGGTCAAGGTATCGCTGCCGGGTCTCGTAATCGACGCGCAGCTCGGTCAGCAGGCTCTTGCAGGTTGCGCGCAGGTCGTGCGGCGTGACCCGCCGCCACTGGCCATGCTCCCGGTGCAGTCGGTCCATCGCGTCGGCAAAGGTCTGACGTTTGCTCCTCGCCGTGCGTCCATGGACATGCCGCCGCCCCTCCTGATGGAACAGATAGCCGGACCGGTCGGCTATCGCCAGCAGTTCCCTAACCCAGTCGACCGCCTCGGGCGGCAACGGCATCTCGTGTGGGCCTTGGGTGAACCGCCGGTTCTTGCGGCGCTCGGGCGGGATGCGCCAGACCCCGGCGGCCAGATCGAATTCATCCACCTTGGCCTCGGACAGTTGCGAAACACGCACCCCGGTCAACAGCAACAGCCGGACGGCCAGTTCATAGGGACGCGGAATGGCGGGCAAGGCTTTGAGGAAAGACCGCAGTTCGTCATCCTTCAGGGCCGTGCGCTGTTTTGGTGCAGCCTCCTTCTGACCGACAATCGCGCTGGCCCTCAGATCACGGCACGGATTGGCGGGAACCATGCCCTGACCCACAGCCATGTGGAAGAACTGGGTCCACAGGATCAGGACGTTCCGCGGCAGGGTCTTGCCAGCCTGTGACGACGCTCGCACACAATCGCCGATGTCGGCCGGCTTGATCTTGTCGACCGGGACGCTGCCATAGCCCGGCCTGACGTATTTCTCGTACAACCGGACCCGCTGGGCATGGGCGTGGGCCGCCAGGTCCTTTTCCGCCATCGTCAGGTAGTGCCTGGCCAGATCCTCGACCGTCCAGGCGCTCCGGGCTTCCTGCTTCCGTCGGCGCTTCTCAAGCGCCACGTCAGTGCCTGTGTCGACCTCCCGCCGTAGCCGCTTGGCCTCCTCTCGCGCGTCCGAGATGCCCCAGGCGGGGTACTGGCCAATGACGATCTTCTTGCGCCTTGTGCCCACGTAGTACCGAAGCATCCAGGATGCGCCGCCACCAGGACTCGCCACGAAGGTCAGCCCCGGCACCACGCCGTCGGCCTCGGCGATCTTCCGCCCCTCCCGTTTCGCTCGACCGATAAGCGAATTGATTTTCGGTTGCGTGATGGACATAGATGAAATCCGCTGCAGGCCACGCCACACAAGGGCTTGAGGGCATTTTGGGTACCTTTTGAAATGGCCCTCTACAAAAGGTACCCACTGGGGTACCCATGAATTATGATATGCATGGCTCCATTTGGCAGCAATCGGATAAACGAAAGCCCCGGCTGGCGGGGCTTTCAGAGGCTTTTGCGATGCCTATGGCATCACATGGATATGCATTTATGCACTAGAGGCTGTAGTACATGTCGTACTCGACCGGATGGGTGCTCATGCGCAGACGGGTCACGTCTTCCATCTTCAGGCTGATGTAGGCGTCGATCATGTCGTTGGTGAAAACGCCACCACGGGTCAGGAACTCGCGATCCTTGTCGAGGGCTTCCAGCGCCATGTCGAAGGAATGGCAGACCTGGGGGATAGCCTTTTCCTCTTCCGGCGGCAGGTCATAGAGATCCTTGTCCATGGCGTCACCCGGATGGATCTTGTTCTGGATGCCGTCCAGGCCTGCCATCAGCATGGCGGCGAAGGCCAGGTAGGGATTCGCGGTGGAGTCCGGGAAACGCACCTCGATGCGGCGCGCCTTCGGGTTCATGACATAGGGCACGCGGATGGAAGCCGAGCGGTTGCGGGCCGAATAGGCCAGCATGACCGGCGCCTCGAAGCCCGGCACCAGACGCTTGTAGCTGTTGGTCGACGCATTGCAGAAGGCATTCAGGGCCTTGGCGTGCTTGATGATGCCACCGATGTAGTACAGCGCGGTCTCGGAGAGCCCGCCATACAGGTCGCCGGTGAACAGGTTCTTGCCGTCCTTCGCCAGCGACTGGTGCACATGCATGCCACTGCCGTTGTCACCGACCAGGGGCTTGGGCATGAAGGTCGCGGTCTTGCCGAAGGCATGGGCGACATTCTGGATGACATATTTGAGGATCAGCACTTCGTCGGCCTTCCTGACCAGGGTGCCGAACTTGACGCCGATTTCGCACTGGCCGGCAGTGGCCACCTCATGGTGATGCACTTCGACCACCAGCCCCATGTCCTCCAGCGTGTTGCACATGGCCGAGCGCAGATCCTGCATGGAGTCGACCGGCGGGACCGGGAAGTAGCCACCCTTGGTGCCCGGACGATGGCCGATGTTGCCATCCTCGTAGACCTTTTCGGAGTTCCAGCCGGCCTCTTCGGAGTCCACCTTGTAGAAGGAACCCTGCATGGAGGCGCCCCAGCGCACGTCGTCGAACACGAAGTATTCGTTCTCCGGCCCGAACAGCGCGGTATCGGCGATACCGGTGGATTTCATGTAGGCTTCGGCGCGCTTGGCGATGGAGCGCGGATCACGTTCGTAGCCCTGCATGTCGGCCGGCTCGATGATGTCGCAGCGCAGGACCAGCGTGGCGTCATCGAAGAACGGATCCATGACGGCAGTGGTGGCATCCGGCATCAGGATCATGTCGGATTCGTTGATGTGCTTCCAGCCGGCAATGGAGGAGCCATCAAACATCTTGCCTTCCTCGAACATGTCTTCATCCACGGTGCTCGCCGGAATGGTGACATGCTGCTCCTTGCCGCGGGTATCGCAAAAACGCAGGTCCACATAGCGGACTTCGTTTTCCTTGATCATATTGAGCACGTCTTTCGGGGACATTCTTAATCACTCCTCGCAGGTTGTCAGAACGGGTGGGTTGAAAGCAGCAAATCGTTTCGATGGAAAAGCAAAAGTCAGACCAATGCCGAGGGTTTGACACCATGCGGGCAACACCCCGAGTACCGGGCCGACCTGCACCATATTTGACCACGAATGAATCATTTCGGTGCAATCAGGCCAAGAAAGCGCGTATCGCCGCCAGGCCTTGCGCCCCCGAGGCCTTTGCCAGGGCCATATCGCTCTCCCTCAGCCCTCCCAGAGCGTAAACAGGCAGACAGGCGGCGTCCACCAGCTGGCTGAAGGCCGACCACCCCAACGGGGTCGCCTGCGGGTGGGTGGCGGTGCTGGCCACCGGGCCGAGCACGGCAAAATCCGCCGCCACCC
Source organism: Methyloparacoccus sp. NF-16 (assembly GCF_056880625.1). Lineage (NCBI taxonomy): Bacteria > Pseudomonadati > Pseudomonadota > Gammaproteobacteria > Methylococcales > Methylococcaceae > Methyloparacoccus > Methyloparacoccus sp. NF-16. Next base: position 2,880,515 of record NZ_CP174130.1, read on the forward strand.
GGTGGGCCTGGGCCAACTGTGCCGCATCGTGGCAGGAAACGCCCAGCCAGGAGGAGCGCACGACATCCGGCTGGGACGCCAGCACCATCAACTCATCCGTACGCAAATGGATGCCGCTGGCACCGGCTTCCAGCAGCGCCGCGGCCCGCGCCTCCACCAGCAGGGCAATACCGGCCTTTGCGCAATAGGCCGTGGCCTGACGGCCCAGCGCCAGATAGTCCGCCAAGGAGAAATGGGCAGCGCGCAGACGTGCCAGGCGGATACCACGCAGGCTCAGGCTGGTCAGTTGCCTTTCAAGCAAGTCGGGATCCGGCTTCTCCGGCGCGAGGATGGCGTAGCGATCCGGCAGGCGGGCGGCGGTGACGATGGGACGGTTGGCAGCCGGAAACCGGTAGGCCGGCAACTCATCTGGCTTCACCCAGCGTATCGGCTGACCTTCCAGGCCCGTCGGCAGGCCCGAGAATGCGGTAACCCGCCAGACATGCAGACGGACACGCCGGTCGGGGTAATCGTGGCGCAGCGTGATCAGGGGGTCCGCCGCAACCACCGCGATGCCCAGTTCTTCGCGCAGCTCGCGGGCCAGCGCCGCGCGGGGACTCTCGCCACGGTCCAGCTTGCCGCCGGGAAATTCCCACATCCCGCCCTGGTGGCGATGATCGGCTCGACGGGCAATGAGCACCCGACTCGCCGTATCCTGGATGACGCCGGCAGCGACCTCCAGGACGGCCTCTTGGCCGGCCATCAGAGGGTCAGGGTCCGTGGCCATGCCGGCATCAGGCGGTTCATCCGGGGCATGCTCGGGGATGGCGCCGGCCTCAGGTCCGGTATTCCGCGTTGATGCGCACGTAGTCGTAGGAGAAATCGCAGGTAAGCACGGTCTCGGTGGCGCTGCCACGCCCCAGCACGACCCGGACGAGGATATCGTCCTGCGCCATGACCGCGGCGCCGGACGCCTCGGTGTACCCGACAGCGCGACAGCCCTGGTCGACGATCTGTACGCTGCCGAGCCAGATCGACACCCGGTTGATGTCCAGATGCTGGCAACCCGCCCGGCCGATCGCCGCCAGGATGCGGCCCCAGTTGGGGTCGCTGGCGAAGAAGGCGGTTTTCACCAGCGGTGAATGCGCGATGGTCTTGGCCACGGTCCGCGCTTCCCCACCATCCGCCGCCTGCTCGACGCGGATGCGGATGAGCTTGGTGGCACCCTCGCCGTCGCGGACGATGGCCTCCGCCAGTTCGGCGCAAACCTCGAACACGGCCTGCTCGAAACCCGCGAACTCCGCCGTGCCCGACACCAGCCGCGGAGCCGGCGACATGCCGGAGGCCAGCAGCACGCAGGCATCGTTGGTGGAGGTGTCGCCATCCACGGTGATGCAATTGAAGGTTCTGTCGACGCAACGCGCGAGCAGGGATTGCAGGTCGGCGGCGTCGATCCGCGCGTCACTTCCGAGGAAGGCCAGCATGGTGGCCATGTCGGGATGGATCATCCCCGCGCCCTTGGCAATACCGGTGACCGTGAGCGTGTCGCCCGCGACCGGTATCCGGCGGCTGGCCATCTTGACCCGGGTATCGGTGGTCATGATGGCGCGCGCGGCACGCTCCCAGCCTTCCTCGTCGAGGGAGGCCAGGGCCTCCGGCAGGGCCTGCTCGAGCCTGTCCAGCGGCAGATATTCGCCGATCACACCGGTCGAGAACGGCAATACCTGCCGCGCATCGCCACCGGCAAGGCCGGCCAGGCATTCGCAGGTCTGCCGGGCATCAGCCAGCCCGCGTTCGCCGGTACCGGCATTGGCGTTGCCGGAATTGACCACCAGCCAGCGCGGCGCGGACGCGAGATGTTCGCGCGCCACGATCACCGGCGCCGCACAGAAGGCGTTGCGCGTGAACAAGGCCGCGCAGCTGGCATCCGCCTGCGTCTCGATGACCAGGAGATCGTCGCGTCCCTGACGCTTGATGCCCGCCTGGGCGACGCCCAGACGGATGCCGGGAACAGGAAAGGGCTGGCACATGCCGGGCAGGAGGGCGGTCATCCCTGGCGTCTCCTCAGTCCAGCTTGCCGTGGCAATTTTTGAATTTTCTGCCGGAGCCGCAGGGGCAGGGGTCGTTGCGGCCGACCTTGGCGCTGTCGCGGACAAACGGGCGCGCCGCCGGGGGGGCGGCGGGTTCGCCGGTGTCGGCGTCGTCGGCCGCCTCCGCCGCCGCCTCGCCGAGGGCGCTGACCTCGGCATGCTGGTACTCGAACTGCTGCGGCGCGCGGTTCTGCTCCTCCATCTGGTTCACGTCCTCGTCGGAGCGCACCTGTACCTTGGAGACGATGCCGATGACTTCATGCTTGATGCCGTCGAGCATGGAGGTGAACATCTCGAAGGCTTCCTTCTTGTATTCCTGCTTGGGGTCCTTCTGGGCGTAGCCGCGCAGGTGGATGCCCTGGCGCAGGTGATCCATGGCCGCCAGGTGCTCCTTCCAGGAGTCGTCCAGCACCTGCAGCATCACGGTCTTCTCGAAGTGCCGCATGACCTTGGGGCCGATGGCGTCGGCCTTGTCGCGGTAGAGCCGTCCCAGATGCTCGACCAGGCGCTCGCGCAGGCGGTCCTCGTCGAGCCGGGCGTCGTCGTCCAGCCATTGCTGGACCGGCAGGCGGACGCCGATGTCGCGCTCCAGCGCCTCTTCCAGGCCCTTGACGTCCCACTGTTCCTCCAGCGTCTGCGGCGGGATGAACTGGGTGAACAGCTGGGCCACGCTGTCGCCACGGGCGGCGTCGATGGTGGCCGAGATGTCGTCGCTCTGCATCAGCTGGTCGCGCATGTGGTAGATGACGCGGCGCTGGTCGTTGGCGACGTTGTCGTATTCCAGCAGTTGCTTGCGGATGTCGAAGTTGCGCGATTCGACCTTGCGCTGGGCATTCTCGATGGCCCGCGTGACCCAGGGATGCTCGATGGATTCGCCGTCCTTCATGCCCAGTCGCTGCATGAGCGCGGCAACCCGGTCGGAGGCGAAAATGCGCATCAGCGGGTCTTCCAGCGACAGGTAGAAGCGCGAGGAGCCGGGGTCGCCCTGGCGGCCGGAGCGGCCGCGCAGCTGGTTGTCGACACGCCGCGATTCATGCCGCTCGGAACCGATGACGTGCAGGCCGCCGGCGGCGGTGACCTGCTGGTGCCGGGCTTCCCAGGCGGCCTTGGCGGCGGCCAGGGCCGCCTGGTCCCCGGGGTCGAAGCCGGCGGTATCCTCTTCCAGGCTGCCGCCGAGAACGATGTCGGTGCCGCGACCGGCCATGTTGGTGGCGATGGTGACGGCGCCGGGCTTGCCGGCCTGGGCGACGATGTGGGCTTCCTGCTCGTGATGCTTGGCGTTGAGCACCTGGTGCGGGATACCCTGCTGCGTGAGCTGCTGGGAGATGCGTTCGGAGTTCTCGATCGAGGTGGTGCCGACCAGCACCGGCTGGCCGCGCTGGTGGCAGTCCTTCACGTCTTCGACGATGGCCTGGTATTTCTCGCGCACGGTCAGGTAGACCAGGTCGCCGAGATCCCGGCGCGCCATCGCCCGGTTAGGCGGAATGCAGACGACTTCCAGGCCGTAGATCTGGTGGAACTCGGTGGCTTCGGTGTCGGCCGTGCCGGTCATGCCGGACAGCTTGGCGTAGAGGCGGAAGTAGTTCTGGAAGGTGATCGAGGCGAGGGTCTGGTTCTCGTTCTGCACCGCCACGCCTTCCTTGGCCTCGACGGCCTGGTGCAGCCCCTCCGACCAGCGGCGGCCGGGCATGGCGCGGCCGGTGAATTCGTCGACGATGATGACCTGGCCGTCGCGCACGATGTAGTCGACATCGCGCTGGAACAGGGCATGGGCCTTCAGCGAGGCGTTGAGGTAGTGCAGCAGGCGGATGTTGACGGCGTCGTACAGGCTTTCGTGGGGCTGGATCAGGCTGCTCTCGACCAGCAGCCGCTCGATGTGCTCGTGCCCGGCTTCGCTCAGAAACACCTGGCGCGATTTCTCGTCGACCGAATAGTCGCCAGGGCCGTCTTCGATCGCCTGCCGGGTCAGCCGCGGCATCAGCACCTGGATCTTCTGGTACAGGTCGCTGCGGTCCTCGGTCGGGCCGGAGATGATCAGCGGCGTCCGCGCTTCGTCGATGAGGATGGAGTCGACCTCGTCGACGATGGCGAAGAACTTGTCGCGCTGGACCCGCTGGTCCAGGCTGAAGGCCATGTTGTCCCGCAGGTAGTCGAAACCGAACTCGTTGTTGGTGCCGTAGGTGATGTCGGCGGCGTAGGCCGCGCGGCGTTCCTCGGTGCCGAGGTTGCTGACGATGCAGCCGACCGTGAGGCCGAGAAAGCGGTAGATCCGGCCCATCCATTCGGAGTCGCGGCGGGCCAGGTAGTCGTTCACGGTGACCACGTGGACACCCTTGCCCGGCAGGGCGTTGAGGTAGGCGGCCAGGGTGGCGACCAGGGTCTTGCCCTCGCCGGTCTTCATCTCGGCGATCTTGCCGTCGTTGAGCACCATGCCGCCGATCAGCTGCACGTCGAAGTGGCGCATGTTGAGCACCCGGCGCGAAGCTTCCCGCACCGTCGCAAAGGCTTCCGGCAGGATCTGCTCCAGCGTCTCGCCCTCGGCGAGGCGCGACCGGAACACCTGGGTCCTGTCCTGCAGCTCGGCGTCGGACAGCCCCCGGTACTCCGCCTCCAGGGCATTGATGCGCTTGACGATCCTGCGTTTCTTGTTGACGATGCGGTCGTTGCGGCTGCCAACGACCATCTTGACCAGCTTGCCTAGCATTGAGGTTGACCCCAGAAGTCCGGTGGACGGTAAATCTTGGGGATGATACCGCAAATGGGGCATCCTGACGCAGAGCCGGGTTTGGCGCTCCTGCCGCATACCCTCCGCCATGCGAGAAGATCACAACGCCACGCCAACCCTCAGAATCCAGATGGCCAGGAAACCACGCCCCCTCTCCAGCTTTCTTGGCGGCTCCTCCACGCTCGAATCCCTGGTTGCGGAGGCGCATCGGCATGGACGACTGCTCGAGCAGGTGCACGCCTGCCTGCCGGCAACGATGCGGCTCCACTGCCGGCACTGTCTGATTCGGGGCAGAACGCTGGTCCTGCTGGTGGACTCACCGGGAAGCGCGACACTGCTGCGATTCCAGCTGCCGGCGCTGCTTGATCAGCTGCGTGCCCGGGAGGGGCTGCCCATTCAGGACATCCGCCTGCGCAACCTGCAAGCAGTGCGGGACATCACGGACAACCGGCGCAGGCTCCCGCGCGTTGGGCGAGCGGTGCCGGAGTCCATCCGCCAGGCCGCCATCGGCAGGGAGACCAGCGAGATCGGCGCCGCCCTGCTGCGACTGTCGCGAACGCTCGCCCGGGTCGAGCGTCAGGGCAGCGGCCAGACCGGTTTCCCGCAGCGGGGGCGCGGGACCGGGGACACGTCCTGAACCTGAAGCCCGGCATGATGCAGAGGGCGACGGCACGCCATCGGCAATCCGGGGCCCGGAAAAGTCACGGGGCATCGGGCGGGCGCCACGATACCCCGTGCTCGGGAGCGAAGGCGATGACGCCGCTCAGGTCGCGACGGCGAGACGGCTGTAGCAGATCGGCAGCGTGGCTTCGTCCTCGAAGGTCACGGACTCCCAGGCATCGACCTGGGTCAGAAGCCGCCGCAACAACTGATTGTTGAGACCATGCCCGGACTTGTAGCCTTCGAAAGCGCCGATCAGGCTGTGGCCCAGCAGATAGAGGTCACCGATGGCATCGAGGATCTTGTGCTTGACGAACTCATCGGCATAGCGCAGACCATCCTCGTTCAGGATCCGGTAGTTGTCGACCACGATGGCGTTGTCCATGCTGCCGCCCAGCGCCAGCTTGCGCTTGCGCAGCGCCTCGATGTCGCGCATGAAGCCGAAGGTCCGGGCACGACTCACCTCCTTGACGAACGAGGTGGAGGAGAAGTCGATACTGGCTGTCTGCACGTCGTCACTGAACGCGGGATGATCGAAGTCGATGGTGAAGGTGACCTTGAAACCATCGTAGGGGGTGAAGCTGGCCCATTTGTCACCCTCTTCCACCCGGATGGGCTTCCGGATGCGAATGAATCGCTTGGGCGCATTCTGCTCCTCGACACCGGCCGACTGGATCAGGAACACGAAGGGACCGGCGCTGCCATCCATGATAGGCACCTCCGGCGCGCTGACATCGACATAGGCATTGTCGATACCCAGGCCAGCGAGGGCCGACAACAGATGCTCCACCGTGGACACCTTGACATCACCGCGGATCAGGGTGGTCGACAGCGTGGTGTCGCCAACATTCTGCGGTGTCGCGGCGATATCCACGGGCTCAGGCAAGTCCACCCGGCGAAAGACGATACCTGTGTTGGGAGCAGCGGGACGCAGCGAGAGGTAAACCTTCTCGCCCGTGTGCAGGCCCACTCCCGTTGCCTTGATCACATTCTTGAGCGTTCTTTGCCTGATCATCGATATTCTCCTGATCTGGTTACGATGCCGCCAGGCCACTCCCGCCCGCCGGGCATGAATGACCTGACCCGCATCACGAGGCCCGTTTCGATCTGAACGAGCCCTTGAGTCGTCCTGCGGCCTGGTGTCAATCAGCCTGGCGGCGCAGGAAAGCCGGGATATCCAGGTATTCGAGGTCCATCTCCTTTTCCTTTTTGGCTTCCGCGCGCGGTTCCAGTTGGGAGTGCTTGCGCGCGACGGCGGGGCGCCGGGTCATCTCGCCATAGTCGATTTCACCGGTGTTTTTCTGCACCAGCTTGAGGGTGGGCTCACTGGTCTGGCGCGCACCGGACAGGCCGGTGGCGACAACGGTGACCCGCAGTTCGTCATGCAGATCGGGATCGATGACGGTACCGATGACCACGGCCGCATCGTCGGAGGCAAACTCCCGCACCACATTGCCCACCTCGTCGAACTCGCCGATGGCCATGTCCATGCCCCCGGTGATGTTGACGAGGATGCCGCGGGCGCCCTGCAGGTTGATGTCCTCCAGCAGCGGGCTGGCGATGGCCGCTTCGGCCGCCTCGCGGGCACGGCTCGGACCATGACCGATGCCGGTCCCCATCATGGCCATGCCCATTTCCTGCATGATCGTGCGGACGTCGGCGAAATCGACGTTGATGAGACCGGGACGGGTGATGAGGTCGGCAATGCCCTGTACGGCGCCCAGCAGCACATCGTTGGCCGCCGCGAAGGCGCTCATCAGGCTGACATCGCGCCCCAGCACCGGCAACAGCTTTTCATTGGGGATGGTGATCAGCGAGTCAACGAACTGACTGAGTTCGTCGATACCCTTTTCCGCGGTTTCGCGACGCTTTTTGCCTTCGAACGCGAATGGCTTGGTCACGACGGCAACCGTCAGAATGCCGGCCTCCTTGGCAATCTCGGCAATCACCGGCGCCGCGCCGGTACCCGTGCCACCGCCCATGCCGGCGGTGATGAAGACCATGTCGGAGCCCCCGAGCACCTCGAGGATGCGGTCACGATCGTCGAGCGCCGCCTGCCGGCCGATCTCCGGGTTGGCACCCGCGCCCAACCCCTTGGTGAGCGCATTGCCCAGCTGGATCACCGACCGGGCCTGCAGACTCTTCAGGGCCTGGGCATCGGTGTTGGCGCAGATGAAGTCCACACCCTCGACCTGGCTGTTGACCATATGGTTGACGGCATTGCCACCGCCGCCGCCGACGCCGATCACCTTGATGACGGCGTTCTGACTATAGGAATCCACGATTTCGAATTTCATCGGACCACCCCCTTGATTGATTGCCAACGCTTAAAAATTCCCCGTAAACCAGCTCTTCATGCGCGCCCACAGGCTCCGGAAGCCGGGCCCCACCGAGCCCTGGTGCTCGCCATGCAGGTGCTGTTTGCCAAACAGCAGCAAGCCGGCCCCCGTTGCATAGGCCGGGTTGCGCACCACCTCGCCGAGACCGCTCACGGATTGCGGCATGCCGATGCGTACCGGCATGTGGAAGATCTCCTCGGCGAGCTCCACCAGACCTTCCACCCGCGCGCTGCCGCCGCTGATCACGACACCCGCGGCGATCAGGTCCTCGAAGCCGCTGCGCCGCAGTTCGGCCTGCACCAGCAGCAGCAGTTCCTCATAGCGCGGCTCGACGATCTCGGCCAGATTCAGCCGGGAAATCTGCCGTACGGGCCGCTCACCGATGCTGGGCACCTCGATCACGTCCTCAAGACTCGCCAGCTGCGTCAGCGCACAGGCATGCTTGATCTTGATGTCCTCGGCAAACTGGGTCGGCGTGCGCAAGGCCACGGCGATGTCGTTGGTGACCTGGTCGCCGGCGATGGGGATGACCGCAGTATGCCGGATGGCACCATCGGTGAACACGGCGATATCCGTGGTGCCACCACCGATATCCACCAGGCAGACGCCGAGATCCTTCTCGTCATCGGTGAGCACCGCGGCACTGGAAGCAAGCTGCTCCAGGATGATGTCCTCGACTTCCAGCCCGCAACGACGGATGCACTTGACGATGTTCTGCGCGGCACTCACCGCACCGGTTACGATGTGTACCCGCGCCTCGAGGCGGATGCCGGACATGCCGACGGGCTCCTTGATCCCCTCCTGGCGATCGATGACATATTCCTGCGGCAGGATATGCAGGATCTTCTGGTCGGCCGGGATCGCGACGGCCCGGGCCGAGTCGATCACGCGGTCGACATCGCCCTGCGTCACCTCCTTGTCTTTGATGGCAACGATGCCATGCGAATTCATGCTGATGATGTGGCTGCCGGCGATGCCGGCAAACACGGAATTGATGCGGCACCCGGCCATCAGCTCGGCCTCGTCGACCGCTCGCTGTATCGACTGGACCGTGGTTTCGAGATTGACCACGACCCCTTTCTTAAGACCCCGCGATGGATGGGTGCCCAGGCCGACAACCTCGATGTCGCCCTCCGGATTGATTTCGCCGACGATGCAGGCCACCTTGGACGTGCCGATATCCAGTCCGACGATGAGATTGCGGTCGGATTTCTTAGCCATCGCTCAAGCGTCCATTTGTCATAGTTGGGTCTAACTGTATCAAGACGGTATAAAGTTTGTTCATCAGCCGGCGTCTTGCCCGGAATCATCGGGAGCCGCCGGCGACGCGGCGGGCTCGTCCTCCCCGGCCACCGGCTTCCAGGTGACGGCAAAACCGCGCGGATAGCGCAAATCCAGCGTCCGCAGGGCGGCAAACCGCTGCATGCCGAGCCTGGGCAGCAGGCTCAGGAAGTGCTCGGTCGCCCTGACCGGCTCCTGGTTACCATAAGCAATCTTCAGGCCATTACTCAGTTCGACGGTCAGGGCCAGACGCTCGCTCAGCGTCAGCCGGGTCACCTGCAACCCTTGGGGGGAAAACTGGCTGCCCAGCGCCCGCAGCAGGGCCAGCGTTTCCGCTTCCCGGCCCCGGGGACCGGACAACTGCGGCAGGTGGTCAAAGCCTTGGGTCTGGGATGACACGCGGAAGACCTCGCCCTCGTCGCTGATCAGGCTGCCATCCCCCCAGCGCGCGGCCGGCAGTTGCTCGCGCAGCTCGACGACCAGCGTATCGGGCCAGACACGGGCCACGCGCACCGACCCCACCCAGGAAAGATCGGCGAGCGTCCGTTCCAGCTGTTGCAGATCGACGGCGAAATAGCTTCTAGCTACTTGCGGAAGGATGCCCCGGCAGAGCTCGTCGGGGTCGACATTGGAGAAGTCCCCCTCGAAACGGACATAGCGGATCGGCAGACAACGGTCGATTTCGCGGGCGATCGCCTCCCGCTGGACATAGAGCGCAACCCCCGCGCCCATCACCCCCAGCACCAGCAGGGCTCGACGGAGCCAAGGATGATGGCGCCTTCGGGGACGGGATCTGGATCGTGACCTGACCATGGTGCTAGCGTTCCCGACAGCTGGTTTCCAGGATGCGCCAGACCAGTTCATCGAAGTCGATACCGGTCGCACGGGCGGCCATGGGCACCAGGCTATGGTCGGTCATGCCCGGCACGGTATTGACCTCGATCAGCCAAGGTTGGCCACCCTCGTCCACCATCAGGTCGACACGCGCCCAGCCGGCGACACCCACGGTGTCACAGGCGGCCCCGGCCAGTGCCTGCAGGCGTTTCTCATCGGTGGCGGAAAGCCCGCAGGGGCAGTGATAGCGGGTCGTCTCGGCGCGATACTTGGCGTCGAAGTCATAGAAGGCGTGCGGTGTTTCGAGGCGAATCAACGGCAGCGGGGCGCCCGCCAGCACGGCAGCGGTATATTCCCGGCCCACGACCCAGGATTCGGCAAATACGTCGCAATTATACATGGCCGCATTGCGCCAGGCCGCCCTGAGTTCCGCGCTGTCCTCGGCCCGGCTCATGCCGATGCTGGAGCCCTCCTCGGCCGGCTTGATGATCACCGGAAAACCCAGCGTAGCCTCGCAGACAGCCAGGTCCGCCTCGCCGGCCAGCTTCATCCAGCGCGGCGTCGGCAGACCGGCGCCCATCCAGCACAGCTTGGTCCTCAGCTTGTCCATGCTGAGCGCCGATGCCAGGACGCCGCTGCCGGTGTAGGGCATGCCCAGCGCCTCCAGCGCTCCCTGCAGCACGCCATCCTCGCCGCCGCGGCCATGGATAATGTTGAAGACCCGGTCGAATGCCGGAGACGCCTGCAGCAGGGGACCCACCATGTCCCTGCCCACATCCAGTCCCGTGGCATCGACCCCGCGGTTGAGCAGCGCCTGCAGGACGGCCTTGCCGCTCTTCAGGGATACTTCACGTTCCGCCGCCATGCCGCCCATCAACACCGCGACGCGGCCGAAATCAGCCGCGCTCTCAACTCTTCTGGACTGCATCCTGCCCTCCTGATTTTGCCATCCCCACCATCCTTACCTCCGGCATCAACTCGACACCCTGCCTGTTACGCACCTCGGTCTGCACATGCAGCACCAGGGCCTCGATGTCGGCTGCGCTGGCGCCATCGATGTTGACGATGAAATTGGCATGCTTTTCGGAAACCTGGGCACCGCCGATGCGATATCCCTTGAGGCCACAGGCCTCGATCAGCCGGGCCGAGAAATCACCGGACGGGTTGCGGAAGACCGATCCGCAGCTGGGCAGATGGGTCGGCTGGGTTTCGCTGCGGCGCGCCAGCAGGCGCCTGATCTTGTCGCGGCTCTCACTGACGTCGCCTATCCGCAACCCCAGCTCGCAGGCCACGAACCACTCCTCGGCCGGACCGCGAACGCTTCGGTAGCCGACCCGGAAATCCTCCGGCGGGCGCTGCCGCAAGCAACCGCGGCGGTCAATCGTGGTCACCTGCCGCACCAGCGGCCAGGTCTCGCCACCGAAGGCGCCGGCATTCATCGCCAGCGCTCCGCCCATGGTGCCGGGGATCCCGGCCAGGAACTCGGCACCCACCAGCCCGTGCTCGGCACCGAACCGCGCCACATGGGCGCAGGGTACACCCGCCTGCACCCGGATCGTATCCGGGACAGCCAGCGTCATCTCCTTGAGACGATTGCGGGTACAGATGACGGTGCCACGGATGCCACCGTCCCGTACCAGCAGGTTGCTGCCCAGGCCGACCCACACCAGCGGCTCGTCCGGCGGCAGCGCGGCGAGGAAGACACCCAGGTCCTCGAGATCGGCCGGCATGAAGAACCGGTCGGCGGAACCGCCCGCACGCCAGGAGTTATGCGCCGCCATCGGCTCGTTGTAACGCAGTTCACCGCGAATCCGGGGCGTGGCGGCCACACCGAAGACTTCCACTGAGCTCATGCCCGGCCCCGCGCCAGGGTCTGCCGCAAGCGTGCCGGCAGCTCCGCCGCGACCTGGCCGATGCTGCCCGCACCCAGCGTCAGGATCACATCGCCCGGCTCGAGCAGACCCGGCAGAACATCCACCAGCTCGGCCGGCTGCTCCAGGAAAATCGGCTCGATCTCGCCACGCACCCGGATGGCCCTGGACAGGGAGCGCCCATCGGCACCGGTGACCGGTTTCTCGCCGGCGGCATAGACCTCGGTCAGGATCAGCAGGTCGGTCTTCGACAGCACCGTGACGAAGTCCTCGAACAGGTCACGGGTGCGGGTATAGCGGTGCGGCTGGAACACCATCACCAGACGCCGCCCCGGATAGGCCTGGCGGGCGGAATCCAGGGTGGCCTCGATCTCGCGGGGATGATGGCCGTAATCGTCCACCAGCGTGACCGACCCATCGCCCAGCGGCAGTTCGCCATTGACCTGGAAGCGCCGCCCGATCCCCCTGAACTGGCTCAGCGCCCGCTGGATGGTGGACTCGTCGATGCCGAGTTCGTCGGCCACGGCGATCACGGACAGCGCATTGAGAATGTTGTGCCGGCCCGGCAGGTTGAGCCGAACCTCGAAGTCCGCGCCACGCCCCGCCCGGTGCACGCGAAAGACGCTGCACATGCCTTGCTGGCGTATGTCAACTGCCGAGATATCGGCCTGGGAATCGAAGCCGTAGGTTCGCACCGGCTTGCTGATCTGGGGCAGGATTTCCCGCACGCCGGGGTCCTCGATGCAGAGGACGGCCAGACCATAGAACGGCACGTGGTGCAGGAACTCGACGAAGGTCTGCTTGAGCCGCTCGAAGTCCCCCTGATAGGTCTCCATGTGGTCGCGGTCAATGTTGGTGACCACCGCGATCATGGGCTGCAGGTGCAGAAACGACGCATCACTCTCGTCGGCCTCGGCCACCAGGAAAGTGCCCTGCCCCAGCTGGGCATTGGTACCAGCGCTGTTCAGCCGTCCGCCGATGACGAACGTGGGGTCGAGCCCGGCTTCCGCCAGTACGCTGGCGGCAAGGCTGGTCGTCGTGGTCTTGCCGTGGGTGCCCGCCACGGCGATGCCATAACGAAAGCGCATCAGCTCGGACAGCATCTCGGCACGGGATATCACCGGGATCTTCAGCGACAACGCCGCGCTCAGCTCCGGATTGCCGCGGTCGATGGCGGTCGACACGACCACAACCTCCACGCCCTGCACATGGTCCGGCGCATGACCCCGGTAGACCTGGGCGCCCAGGGATTGCAGGCGACGGGTCGCGGCATTGTCGCCGACATCCGAGCCGGAAACCTCGTAGCCCAGGTTGAGCAGCACCTCGGCGATGCCGCTCATGCCGGTACCGCCGATGCCGATGAAGTGTATGCGGCGTATCCGGCTCATGCCGTGATGGCCACCGCGATCCGTGATGGGCCTCATGCGGCATCCTCCGCCGCCCGGTCGCGCATGCAGCCCAGGCAGATGTCGGCCACCTCCCGCGCCGCCTCCGGCCTGGCCTGGGCACGGGCGGCCTCGGCCATGCGCGCCAATTGCCCGGGCGCCTGCAACAGCTTGCCGATGGCTTCCGTCAGCCCGGCGGAGGTCAATTCGGTTTGCGGCATCAGCACCGCCGCACCGGCGTCCGCCAGATAGCGTGCGTTGGCGGTCTGGTGATCGTCAATGGCATGCGGGTAGGGAATCAGGATCGCCGGCAGGCCGGCCGCCGCCAGCTCGCTGACCGTCATCGCGCCGGCCCGGCAGATCGCCAGATCCGCCCAGCGGTAGGCGGCGGCCATGTCCTCCAGGAAAGCGCTGGACTCGGCATCGAGGCCCAGCTCCGCATAGCGGGCCTGGGTCTCGGCCAGCATGGCCTGTCCGGTCTGGTGGCGGATATGCAGGGGCTGTCCGAGGCCGGCCAGCGCTGCCGGCACGTTCTCGTTCAGCGCCTTCGCCCCCAGGCTGCCACCGACCACCAGCACCTTCAGCGCCGGCCCGGTCGCGGCCATGCGGGGCTGCTGCGCCAGCTCGGTGATCGCCCGCCGCAGGGGATTGCCGGTCGCGCGAGCCGCCATGGCAGGGGGAAAACTGCCGGGGAAGGCCTCCAGCACGGCGACAGCCCGCTGGGCCAGCAGCCGGTTGGTGGTACCCGGTATGCGATTCTGCTCGTGTATCACCAGCGGGATGCCCAAGCGGCTGGCGACCCAGCCGCCGGGACCGGCAACGAAGCCGCCCATGCCCAGCACGACATGCGGACGGATGCGCCGCAGGATGGCGAGGGACTGGAGCAGCGCCCGCAGCAGCATCCATGGTGCCTTCATGAGCCCCGCCAGGCCCTTGCCGCGAACGCCCGCCACCGACAGCCACTCGACCGGAAAGCCCGCGGCCGGCACCACGCGGCCTTCGAGTCCCTTGCGGGTGCCCATCCAGACCACCTCGTGCCCATTGGCTCGCAACATCTCGGCCACCGCGAGCGCCGGGTAGACATGACCGCCGGTCCCGCCGGCCATGATCATCACACGCCGGCCCATGAAGCCTTCACCCGGGGCTTGGCGGTGACCGCCGCGATGGCCTCGCTGCGGACCCGGAACAGAATGGCCAGCGCGGCGCACATGACCATGATGCTGCCGCCGCCATAGCTCATCAGCGGCAGGGTCAGGCCCTTCGTCGGCAGCAACCCCATGTTGACCCCCATGTTGATGAATGCCTGCAGGCCAAACCAGGTACCGATGCCATAGGCCAGAAACGCCGAGAAACGGGTCCCGGAAGTCTCCGCCAGGCGGCCGATCACGAAGGCCCGCCAGACAAGGAGCATGAACAGCAGGATGACCGAGGTCGTGCCCATCAAGCCCAGTTCCTCGCCGATGACGGAGAACAGGAAGTCGGTATGGGCTTCCGGCAGGTAGAACAGCTTCTGGATGCTGGAGCCAAGGCCGACGCCGCTCCATTCCCCGCGACCGAAGGCGATCAGCGCCTGGGTGAGCTGGAAATCGCTGTTCAGGGGATCATCCCAGGGATCGAGGAAGCTGAGCACCCGCCGCAGGCGGTATTCGGCCGTCATGATCAGCAGTGCGCCGGCACCGATGAAGACGCCGATGAGGGCGCCGAACTGCCAGAGGCTCGCACCGGCGAGGAACAGCATGCCCAGCGCCACCGACATGATGACCGCCGTGGCGCCGAAATCCGGCTCCTTCAGCAGCAGCAGCGCCGCGACACCGAGCAGCAGGAACGGTCGCAGCATGCCCTGCACCGAGGTGCGCACCACCGTGATGTGCCGATCGATGAAGCTGGCCATGTAGATGACCGCAATCAGCTTGAAAACTTCGGAAACCTGTATGCGGACCCCGAGCAGATTGATCCAGCGGGCACTGCCGTTCACCACCTTGCCGATACCGGGGATCAGCACCAGCACCAGCAGGAACAGGCCCACGAAATAGAGCGGCAGGGAAATCTCGCGCCAGGTTTCCAGCTTCACCGACGCGGCCCACAGGCCCACGACCAGACCCAGCGCAATGTGGATCAATTGGTGGCGCGGAAAATAGAAACTGTCGTCGGCGAACTTGTCGCCGAGATGCAGCGAGGCCGAGGCCACCATCACGTAGCCGAACAGCAGCAGCGCCAGCGAGGTCAGCAGCAGTGGCGTATCGATATAAAAGCGGTTGCCCCGCCATTGCAGGATGAGACCACGACTCGGCGTCGACAGGATGGCACTCATACGCTCAACCCTCTCACTTCATCGGCGAACATCCTGCCGCGCTCCTGATAGTCCTTGTACTGGTCCAGACTGGCGCAGGCCGGCGCCAGCAAGACCACATCGCCAGCCGCAGCCAGGCCGTGCGCGGCCTGCACCGCCTGCTTCATGTTGACAACCGTCACCGTCGGCGCGATATCGCCAAGCGCCTGCGCCAGCAACGGGGCGTCGCGGCCCATCAGCACGGTCGCCTTGACCTTGTCGGCCACCACGGGCCGCAGTACCGTGAAATCGGCGCCCTTGCCATCCCCGCCGGCGATCAGCACCACCGGCCGGGTCATCCCCGCCAGCGCCGCCATGCAGGCGCCGACATTGGTCGCCTTGGAATCGTTGATCCAGGTAACGCCCGCCACCTCGGCCACCCATTGGGCACGGTGATCGAGGCCGGTGAAGGTTTCCAGCGCCCGGCACATGGCGGTGCGCGACAGGCCCGCCGCATCGCCCAATGCCAGCGCCGCCAAGGCATTGGCAAGGTTGTGGCGACCTTGCAGCCGGACGGCGCGGGTCGGCATCAGCGCCTGACCCTGCGCCAGCAACCACTCCTCGTCTCCCACCTGCCCCAGCCGATAGTCTGCCGTCGGCGACTCCAGACTGAACCAGACACTTGTCCGCTCCGGTGCGGCCATGGCCGCCACGCAGGCATCGTCCCGGTTCAGGACCTGGACGCCGTTGCCATGAAAAATGTGCTGCTTGGCCCTGGCATAGGCAGCCAGGTCGGGATAGCGGTCCATGTGATCGGGACTGAGGTTGAGCACGGTCGCGGCCAGGGGCTCCAGTATCCGCGAGCTCTCCAGCTGGAAACTGGACAATTCGAGGACATACAGGTCCGCGGCGGCATCCAGCAGGTCCAGCATCGGCGTGCCCAGGTTGCCGCCCACCCGGGTCTCGCGCCCGTCGGCCTGAGCCATCAGCCCCAGCAGCGTGGTCACCGTGCTCTTGCCGTTGGAGCCGGTTACCGCCAATACCGGGGCCTGCGCCATGCAGGCGAACAGGTCCACGTCGCCCAGCACCGGCACGCCGCGACGGATCGCGGCCTGGATCTGCGGTGATTCCAAGGGTACGCCCGGGCTGACGATGAGGTGGGTGGCAGCCTCGAAGGCGGCCGGCTGGAAGGCGCCCAGAAAAACGGCCGCATCCGGCAGGGACTCGCGCAACTGGTCCGCGAAGGGCGGATCGGCGCGCGTATCGGTCACGGCAAAACGGATACCGTGCCGGGCCAGAAACCTTGCCACCGAAAACCCGGTCTTGCCGAGTCCGACGATCAGGACGGCGGCCTGCCGGTCGAGGCCGAGCCGAGCCAGCCCCTGGGTGGCCAGGTCGACGGGACGGGGTTGCTGCAGGGTGGCCATGGACTATCTCAGCTTCAGCGTCGCCAGGCCGCACAGCACCAGGATCACCGAGATGATCCAGAAACGGACGATGACCCGGGGTTCCGGCCAGCCCTTGAGCTCGAAGTGGTGGTGTATCGGCGCCATGCGGAATACGCGCCGCCCGGTCAGCTTGAAGGACAGCACCTGAATCATCACCGACAGGGTTTCGATGACGAACACGCCGCCCATCACCACCAGCACGACTTCCTGGCGGACCAGTACCGCCAGTATGCCGAGCGCGGCCCCCAGCGCCAGCGCCCCCACATCGCCCATGAACACCATCGCCGGATAGGCGTTGAACCAGAGGAAACCCAGTCCCGCGCCAACCAGGGCACCGCAGAACACCACCAGTTCACCCGCCAGCGGCACGAAGGGGATGCCGAGGTAATCGGCGAACACGGCGTTGCCGGAAACGTAGGCGAAAATGGCCAGGGCACCGGCCACCAGCACCGTGGGCATGATGGCAAGGCCGTCGAGACCGTCGGTCAGGTTGACGGCATTGCTGGTGCCGACGATGACGAAATAGGTCAGCACGGGATACGCCAGCCCCATGTTCCAGGCAAACTGCTTGAAAAAGGGAATGATGAAGGTGGTCTCGGCAGGTACCGTGGCGCTCACATAGAGAAAGCTTGCCGCCGCGACGCCGATCACCGACTGCCACAGATATTTGTGCCGCGCGGCCAATCCCTTGCTGTTCCGCAGAACCAGCTTCTTGTAGTCATCGATGAAGCCGATCACCCCGAAGCCGAGCGTGACCAGCAGGGTCGCCCAGATATAGCGATTGCCGAGGTCCGCCCACAGGAGCGTGCTCAGCGACACCGCCACCAGAATCAGGGCCCCCCCCATGGTCGGGGTCCCGGCCTTGGAAAAATGCGTCTGCGGCCCATCATCGCGCACGCTCTGGCCGATTTTGTACTTGCTGAGCTGGCGAATCATCGACGGACCGACGATGAAACAGATCAGCAGGGAGGTCAGGATGCCCAGGATGCCCCGAAAGGTCAGGTACTTGAAGACACGAAAACCTTCCAGGTAATTGGTCAGCCAATCGGCCAGACTTAACAGCATTCAACCCCCATGCAACATTGATTCATGCGTTCCGTTTGGCTCTCGCCAGAACGGTGGCGGCGCCGAGCACCGCTGCCCGCCGCACGCTCGGGCATGACGGCAGCAGATATATGTGGATGTGATGACTCGGGCGACAAGACCGGCATCAGGACACCGGTTCCGGTGGGTTCAGGGCGTCCCGAAGCACCTGAAGATCGCTGAAGGGATATTTCACACCCCGGACTTCCTGGGTGCTTTCGTGCCCCTTTCCGGCGACCAGGACCAGATCACGGCTGGTGGCCGCCGCGAGCGCCTGCTCGATGGCGGCCCGGCGATCGCGGACCACCGCGACCGGTTTGTGCACAATCCCCTGAAGAATCTCGCGAATTATAGCGCCGCCGTCTTCGCCACGCGGATTGTCGTCGGTGAGCACGATCTCATCGGCCCACTGCTCGGCCACCGCCCCCATCTGGGCACGCTTGCCGCGATCGCGATCGCCGCCGCACCCGAATACCACCCAGAGCCGGCCCGGGCAGTGTTTTTTCAGGGTGGAGAGTGCGCTCGACAGCGCATCGGGCGTATGGGCATAATCGATGACCGCCTGCTTGCCGGCGCCGGCAACGGGCTGCATGCGTCCCGGCACGGGGAGCACCCGCGAAAGCGCCATGGCGGCCTCCGCCAGGAGATGTCCCAGGCAGACCAGGACCGCCAGCGTCGCGACGAGATTGACGGCGTTGAAGTCGCCGAAAACCGGTGCCCGGACCCTGGCCGAATACCCTTGGTATTGGACCTCGACGTCGATCCCGTCGGGCCGGTGCATGACCTCGCCGTAGGTCATGAGCGGAACCCCGAGCCCTGGGTCACGACCAGCGGCGCAAAAACCGATGCACGGCATGCCCGCCGGCTTGCGATCGACCACTGGCGCAGCAATGGGATCGTCGGCATTGAAGACCACGAACGCCAGACCGGGCGCATCCAGCAACCTCAGCTTGGCCTTGAGATAGGCCTCCATGGTTTCGTGATAATCCAGATGATCGCGCGAGAGGTTGGTGAAAACCGCCCCCCGAAAGCGGACGCCATTCAGCCGGCCCTGATCCAGACCATGCGAGGAAGCCTCCATCGCGGCCACCCGGAAACCCTCGGCGCCCATTGCCGCCAGAACCCGCTGGGTCTCGATGGCATCCATGGTGGTGTGGCTCGTTTCCCTCAATGCCCCCGGCAGCCCCCAGCCCAGCGTGCCGACGACCCCCGCCTTCTGCCAGGCTCCCAGCACCTCGGCCAGGAAATGGCTGCACGAGGTTTTGCCGTTGGTTCCGGTGATACCGATCACCGCCATGTCTGCGGAGGGATGGCCGAAATACGCGTCGGCAATCCCGCCCAGATGCTTGGCGAGGTTTTCCAGGGCTATCACGGGAAGCTCACCCGCGACGGCATCGGCCAGGGAGCCGGCGCCAGCGGGATCGTAGAGTATGGCCGCGCAGCCCCGGTCGATCGCCTGCCGTGCAAACCGGAGGCCATGCGCATGCCGGCCGTTGAGCGCCACGAACAGGGCGCCGGGCCGAATGCTGCGACTGTCGAGCTGGAGATCGGTCACGGAGCACGATCCCGCCACGCCGGGATCGACCAGGCCGGCCAGCAGTTGCCGCAGCGGCATCGCCATGGGGGGACAACCCGAACCCGGCCGCAGGATCATGCCGGGCTGTCGGTGCGGGCCGCGATCAGGGGCGCGTCGGGCTGATCGGGAGCAATGTTGAGTATTCTCAACGACTCCTGCATCACCCGCGAAAAGACAGGAGCGGACACCACGCCACCATAGTATTCGCCGGCAGAGGGCTCATCGATCATGACCACCATCACCAGGCGCGGGTTGCTGGCGGGCGCCATCCCGGCAAACACCCCGATGTATTTGGAGGTCGTGTAGCCGCGGGCACCGAGCTTCTTGACCGTGCCGGTCTTGCCGGACACCCGATAACCCGGTATAGCCGCCTGTATCGCCGTACCTTCCCGGGAGACGACCTTTTCCAGCATGGCGCGCACGGATGCCGCCGTCTTGGGCGACATGATGCGATGCGTTTCGACATCGCCCTCGAGACGGGTCAGGCTGGCCATGGGCATGGCACCATCGTTGGCGATCGATGCATAGGCCCGCGTCAGCTGCAACACGGACGTGGAAACGCCGTAGCCGAAGGACAGTGTCGCCTGCTCGAAGGCGCTCCAGCCATGGTAGTCGGAAAGCCGACCGCGCGCCTCGCCGGGAAAGCCGGTCTCCAGGGGCTGACCGAAACCCAGATTATGGTAGAAGGCCCAGAATTTCCGCGGCGGCACGCTCAGGGCGATCTTGCTGACACCGACATTGCTGGACTTCTGCAGGACCTTGGTGACATCCATGACCCCATAGCTATGGACATCCTTGACCACGTTGTGGCCGATGTACATCGTGCCACCCTGGGTATTGATGATGGCCCGGGGATGCGTGAGCCCCAGCTCCAGTGCGCAGGCCACCGCCATCGGCTTCATGGTGGAACCCGGCTCGAACAGATCCGTGATGGCGCGGTTGCGGGAAATGCCGGGCATCACCCGGCCGCGACTGTTGGGATTGAAGCTGGGCTCGTTGGCGACGGCGAGGACTTCGCCGGTGCGCGCATCCATGAGGACGAGACTGCCCGAGCGGGCGCGATGACGACTGACGGCGCTCTTGAGCTCGCGATGGGCGACATATTGCAATCGCGCATCGATGCTGAGCTGGAGATCCTGACCCGAGACCGGTGCGCGGATCTCCTCGATCTTCTCGATGATGCGGCGCTTGCCGTCACGGATCGCCCGGCGCGCACCGTCGATGCCGCGCAGGGTGCCGTCATAGGCCAGCTCCATGCCTTCCTGTCCCTTGCCGTCGATATTCGTCAGCCCCAACAGATGGGCGGCTACCTCGCCGGTGGGGTAGTAGCGCTTGTATTCCCGATCGACGTAGATGCCCGGCAAGCCCAGCTGCATGACCTGATCGGCGTGATCCGGGCTCATCTTGCGCTTGAGATAGGCAAATGCGCGACGGTCATCGTCGCCGACGCGGCGCCGGAACTCCTCGACCTTGATGCCCAGGTAACCGGCAGCAGCCCTGAGCTTGCCCTCCGGAACATCGGCCTTGAGAAATTCACTCGGGTTCACCCAGAGGGACTTGACCGGCGTACTTACCGCCAGGGTTTCGCCATAGCGGTCGGTGATACGCCCGCGATGCGCCAGAATGGGCATGATGCCCACATGGCGGAGGTCGCCCTGGTGCTTGAGGAACTGCTTGTCGAGCACCTGGAGATAGACGGCCCGGCCGATCAGGATGGTCAGCGAGGCCAGCATGATGCCCAACAAGGCACGCCACCTTGCCCCGCTGTCAGGCTTGGATGATGTCGGTCGAATGATGATCATGGCAGCCCCCGCTCAAGGCCTGATGGATATGATGGCCGTCGGCTCCGGCAGGATCATGTGCAAGCGCAGCTGCGACTCACGCTCGACCCGCTCTCTTTCGGACCATTTGTTCTGCTCAAACTGGAGACGCGCCATTTCCTCGTCATAGGCTTCGTTCTCCGTCTGCAGCCGTTGCACCTCGGAGAACATCAGTCGTGTGCGGTATTTCATATGCACGACGCCCAATGCCGAAATCACCGTAATGACAACCAGTACCAGCAAAAACTTCATGCTTGCAATTTTTCGGCAACCCTCAATACGGCGCTGCGCGCCCTGACATTCGCCTCAAGCTCCTCCGCCCCCGGCTTGATGGCTCGCCCCAGCCGTCTCAACCGCGGCGACTGGCTGGGAGACGGCAGCCCCCGGGGCACGGGGGCAGAAAAACCTCGCTCCTCGTCGCGCAGGAAGCGTTTCACCATACGATCCTCCAGCGAGTGGAAGGCGATGACCGCCAGACGCCCACCCGGCCGCAGCACGGCAAGCGCCTGCGCCAACCCCGACTCCAGCTCCGCCAGCTCCTGATTGATGACTATCCGTATCGCCTGGAAACTGCGCGTGGCCGGGTGCTTGCCGGGCTCACGCCCGGGCACCGCCGCCTCGATGAGCTGCGCCAGCTCCCGCGTCGTCGTCAACGGCGCCTGGGCCCGCCGCCGGGTAATCGCGCGGGCGATGCGGCGGGCGTGACGTTCCTCGCCAAACTCGAACAGCGCACCCGCCAGCTGTGCCTCGGGAACCCGGGCCAGCCACTCGGCAGCCATCTCGCCTTCCGAGCCATCCATGCGCATGTCGAGCGGACCGTCCCGCAAAAAGCTGAATCCCCGGAACGACTGGTCCAGTTGCGGCGAGGACACGCCAAGATCCATCAGGACCGCGGACACCTTGCCGACCCAGCCCCGCCGCATGGCCTGAGCCTGCAAATCGGAGAAACGGCTGTGCACCAGTTCAAAACGCGGATCGCCCGCCAGGGCGATGGCTTCCGGCGAACGAATCGCGTCTTCATCACGATCTATCGCCAGCAATCTCCCGGCGGGCCCCAGGCATTCGAGGATGCGTCGACTGTGTCCACCGCGCCCGAACGTGCAATCGATGACCCGATCATCACGATCGAGCTGCAACGCAGCCAGCACCTCGGCAAGGAGAACCGGCCGGTGACTCGGGCCTTGGCTAGTTTCCATCAAAGGGAGAGGGAATCCAGCTCCGGCGGGAGCATCTCGTCATCGGTCTGCTCCTCATCGATCCACTGGACCCGGGCCCGGGTCCAGGCATCCTCGTCCCAGATCTCGAACTTGTTGCCCTGACCGACGAGAGTCACCTTGCGCTCCAATCCTGCGAAACGACGTAACGGTTCGGGTATGAGAAAACGCCCTTGCGCGTCGATCTCGCACTCAGTGGCGTGCCCAATGATGAGCCGCTGCAAACGCTTGGCTTTCTTGTGCAGGGCCGGCAGCTTCACCAGCTTGCGCTCGATCTCCTCGAATTCCGGCAAAGGGTAAAGAGAAAGACACTTGTCAAGACCGACAGTGATGACAATCTGGCCATCGCACGACTCGATCAATTCGGACCTGTAGCGAGCCGGCATGGATAACCGACCCTTGTCGTCGAGATTGATCGAACTGACGCCCCGGAACATCCCCCCTGCCCCACATCACACCACTGCCTTCCACTTTCCACCACCTGGAGGCGAATATATGAAGCCTATTCAAGCAAGTCAAGGGGCTTCGCAGGAGAACGAAAGCCCCGCTCCGGGCAACGGAAAATGCCAGCCGGAGGGATACAGAAACCAAGGCCATAAAATTACCTAAGCGATTGACCGGCGGAAAAATGCCAACGCCGGATAAAGAACGGGAAAGACGGGGTCAGTGCGCGCGCCCATGACAGCGACACAAGGCGTGCCAGCGGGAGCAGAAGCTGCGATCAAGCCGTTGGCGTGAGGCCCGCGCAGGCGCGAACCTCACCCTGGCGGGCAGCGGACTCCGCGCAAGGAGCCCGCAGTGGGTATGACAGGAACCGGAAACCTCAGTGATCGCCAGCGACGGGCGGGGGCTCGCCCGGGTCGACGCTGGATTTGCCCAGCCCCGAGTAGACCGGACACCATTGCAGCTTGGCGGTGACCACCAGCACGACGCCGATCAGCAACAAGGGAATGTTGGCCAGGAATACGGAGACCAGCAACATGGCGATCCCCGCGCCGTAACGCAGGCGCTGCTCCTTGCCACCCACATTGAACTCGCGCCGCATGGCGCGCTTCAGATCAAAGCTCATCGTCTTGTCCTCCAGCAGTTACAGAAAGTTCGGCGGCGAATTGTCACGGCTCGGGACCGAGTGCGCAAGGCGATTCAGCTAGAATGACGCGCATGGATGTGACACCCATTATCGAGCCTCTTAACGCCGAACAGCGCGCCGCCGTCTGTTCATCCAATCCGAATCTCCTGGTACTGGCCGGCGCCGGCAGCGGCAAGACACGGGTTCTCGTGCACCGTATCGCCTGGCTGATCCGGGGGCAAGCAACCCCCCCGCAGCGCATCCTGGCCGTCACCTTCACCAACAAGGCCGCACTGGAGATGCGCACCCGCATCGAGACGCTGCTGCGGATATCGACCCGCGAACTCTGGGTCGGCACCTTCCATGGGCTCGCCCATCGCCTGCTGCGCCGTCACGCCGCGGAAGCCGGCCTGCCGGCCACCTTCCAGATCCTGGATGCCGATGATCAGCAGCGGCTCATCCGCCGCCTGCTCAAAACCCTGGAACTCGACGAGAACCGCTGGCCACCGAAACAGGCACAGTGGTACATCAACAGCCACAAGGAGGAGGGCCGCCGCGCCCGCCACCTTCACGAGGCGGCCGACCCGTTCGAGCGGCAGATGCAGAAGGTCTACCTGGCCTACGAACAGCTTTGCGAACGCTCCGGCCTGGTGGACTTCACCGAGTTGCTGCTGCGCGCCTTCGAGCTCTTGCGCGAATCGCCGGAGTTGCTGGACTTCTACCGGAGCAAGTTCCAGCACATCCTCGTGGACGAATTCCAGGACACCAACCGCATCCAGTATGCATGGCTACGACTGCTGTCGCAGGAGCAGCAGAACCTTTTCGCGGTCGGCGATGACGACCAATCCATCTACAGTTGGCGCGGCGCGGTCGTCGAGAACCTGCAACACTTCCAGCGCGACTATCCCGGCCACGACCTGGTCCGTCTGGAGCAGAACTACCGCTCCACCGGCAACATCCTGGCCGCCGCCAACGCCCTGATATCGCGCAACGAGAACCGTCTGGGCAAGCAGCTCTGGACGGAGTTCAAGGCGGGCGACCCCATCCAGATCTACAGCGCCTTCAATGAACAGGATGAGGCCTACTTCGTGGTGAACCGCATCCAGCAGTGGAGCGAGGAGGGTCACGCCCGCAGCGAAGCAGCCATTCTCTATCGCTCCAATGCCCAGTCCCGGCAGTTCGAGGAGAAACTGATGGCGCTCGGCATTCCCTACCGGGTCTATGGCGGCCTGCGGTTCTTCGAGCGGGCGGAAATCAAGGATGCGCTGGCCTATCTGCGCCTGACCAGCAACCGCCAGGACGATGCCGCCTTCGAACGCATCCTCAATACCCCCACGCGCGGCATCGGCGCCCGAAGCCTGGACACCCTGCGCCAGCTTGCCCGGACGGAGGAGTGCTCGCTCTGGGAAGCGCTGGTCACGCTGTGTCGCGATGACGGCGCGCCCGCCCGCGCGCGCGCGCGCCTGCAGGCATTCAGGCAACTCATTGATCGGCTCGCCGGCGCGGGCGGCGACGGTGATCTGGGCGAAAAGGTGGCGCACATCCTCGAGGGGTCGGGGCTGCTGGCACATTATCAGGCGCAGCGTGGCGAGCAGGGCGAACAGCGACTGGAGAACCTCAAGGAACTGGTCAACGCCGCCCGCCAGTTTACCCACGAACCGCATCTGGACCCGGAGCTGCCGCTCCTCGATCAGTTCCTGGCCCAGGCCGCCCTGGAGGCGGGTGACAATACCCAGGGCGATACCCAGAACTGCGTGCAGCTGATGACCCTGCACGCCGCCAAGGGCCTGGAGTTCAAGCTTGTGTTCCTGGTGGGACTGGAGGAAGGCCTGTTTCCCAGCCTCCAGTCCCTGGAAGACCCGGGCCGGCTGGAGGAGGAACGACGTCTCTGCTACGTGGGCATCACACGTGCCCGCCAGCAGTTGTACCTGACCCATGCGGAGTCACGCCGGCTTTATGGGCGGGAGACCTACCCCCGTCCCTCCCGGTTCATCCGCGAGATACCGACCGAATACCTGCAAGAGGTCAGATTGAGAGGGAACGGCAACGCGCGGCTCGTGCAACCCGCGCCCCTGGCCGCTGCCCGGAATGAGAGCGCCGCGCACACCGGCTTTCGCATGGGGCAACGGGTACGCCACGCCAAATTCGGCGAGGGCATCATCCTGCAGGCGGAGGGGGAGGGCAACCAGGCCCGCATCCAGGTCAACTTCCAGGATGCCGGATGCAAATGGCTGATGCTGGGGTACGCCAAGCTGGAACCGGCCTGAACCACACCATGCGGCATCGCGCGATCATCTTTGACTGCGACGGCACGCTGGTGGACAGCGAGCGCGTGGGTAACGCCGCCATCGTCGAATACCTTGCCGAACTGGGGCTGCGGATCACCCTCGACGACGCCCTGACACACTTTGCCGGCCGCAAGATGGCCGACACCCTGAGCCTGATCGAACACTGGCTGGGCAGCCCCCTGCCGACGGATTTCCTGCCGAAAATGAGGCTGCGCATGGCGGCGGCGTTCGAAGCGGAGCTGCAACCCATGGCAGGTGTCCCCGACCTGCTGCAACGCTTGCCCCTACCCTACTGCGTGGCGTCCAATGGTCCGCACGACAAGATGCAGGTCAGCCTGCGGGCAACCGGCCTGCTCGGTTTCTTTGCCGACCGCATCTACAGCGCCTACGATTGCCAGAGCTGGAAACCCGAGCCGGGACTGTTCCTGCACGCGGCGAGATCGATGGGCATGGCGCCTCGGGACTGCGCGGTCGTGGAGGACAGCGCCCTGGGGATAGAGGCCGCCATCGCGGCCGGCATGACGGCCTATGGCTATGCACCCCACGACGATGGCGCCAGGCTGGCGGCATTGGGCGCTCGCGTCTTCCACGACATGCGGGAGCTGGAAATGCTGCTTTTTCGGCGATCGTGAGTCGACCGCCAGCCCGCCCTGCCCGGTTCTCGACCCGGTCGCTGCGAACCGCCCCGCACCTCGGCGCCGTATTCCATTTGCCCCATGCCGACCTTATACTAGGGCAGCTCAAAAGACCGCTCCCTGCCCCGCCGGGGCCATAACCACTTCCAGAAAAAAACTCTGAGGGGAATAACGTGAAACTCCGTAACCTGACTCAAAGCGTACTCGTTGCCCTGGTGTTCGCCAGCCCGCTAGCAGGCGCTGAAACCCAATACCCAGCGGCTGACTTCCAGCCTGAAATCATCAAACAGGACGCCGAGCTGATCGCCAAGCATGCGGAGGCCTCCAAGAAAGTTTCGAACTCCACCCCGGCAGCACGCACCAGCGCACCGGCCACGGCGGCGACCACCCCGAGCGAAGCCAAGGCCGAGCCGGTGCTCACCAGCAGCAAGCCCGAGGAATCCTCGAACCTGCCGCTGATTCTGCTGGGTCTCGGGGGTGCGGCAGCGGCCTTCTGGTTCCTGCGCAAGCCAAAGTCCGCCTCCTGCCCGGCCAGCGCCCCGGCGCAACCCATTGCCGCGCCAGCACCCGCCGCCGCAGGCACCACAGGCGTCGCCCGTTACATCGGCAGCCTGCCGGAGACCGCGCCGGCAAACGAAACCAGTGTTGCGCGCTACATCAAGTCACTGCCGCCGTCTGCGCCGCGCAAGCCGGAAACCGGCGTTGCCAAGTACCTGAAGGCCGTTGCCGCCACCGAAACGACGGCCGCCGCGCCAGCGCCTGCCGCCAAAGGCCCCACAGGCGTCGAGAAATACCTCAGCGCCCTGCCGCAGCTGAAAAAGCCCGCCGCCGAAACCGGCGTTGAGAAGTACCTGAAGGCCAACGGCCTCGCTGCCTGAATCCACGGGCATTCGGCCTTTCTCCCGACGGCATCCCGCAAAACCCGGCGCCAGGGAGATTCGAGTTTACGCGTTCTTTGTCTGGCCTCGGTCGTGGTGTCTGCGGCCAGACGATTCCACCCCTTTCGCGTGTTGACACCCATCCGTTTTGTATCTTATCGTGCGAAATAGTGCATTTCGTGAATGCATGACACGCGAGCAATTCAACCAACCATAACCAATCGGAGAAAAACCATGGCAAGACCATTAATTCAGTTGGCTCTAGACTCCCTGGATAACGCTACCACCTTCAAGCTCGCTACCCTGGCAGCCCCCTATGTCGACATCCTGGAAATCGGCACCCCGAATATCAAGGCCAACGGCTTGCCTCTGGTCAAGGAGCTGAAGCGGAAATTCCCGAACAAGCTGCTGCTGGTCGATCTCAAGACCATGGATGCCGGCGAGTACGAAGCCGCCCCGTTCTACGAAGCTGGCGCAGACATCTGCACCGTACTGGGCGTCTCCGGCCTGCCGACCATTGCTGGCGTCATCAAGGCTGCCAACAAGTACAATGCCGAAGTCCAGGTCGACCTGATCAACGTGCCGGACAAGGCTGGCTGCGCGCGCGAATCCGCCAAGCTGGGGGCGCAGATCATCGGCGTGCACACTGGTCTGGATGCTCAGGCCGCCGGCCAGACGCCGTTTGCTGACCTGAATCTGGTTGCCAAGCTGGGCCTGCCGGTCCGCATCTCGGTTGCCGGAGGCATCAAGCAGGCCACCGCACAGCAGGTTGCCCGTTCCGGTGCCGGCATCGTGGTCGTAGGCGCCGCCATCTACGGCGCACCGTCCCCTGCCGATTCCGCTCGCGAGATCCGCGAACTGATCGAGGCGGCATAACATGGCGCATCGTCGGCTCATCATAGACAAGATCACCAGCATCCTGGATGCCACGGAATCGAGCTATGACCAACAGTTGACCAACATGCTCGACAAGGCATCGCGCATCTTCATTGCCGGTGCCGGACGTTCCGCCCTCGTCGCGCGTTTCTTCGCCATGCGCCTGATGCATGGGGGTTACAACGTATTCGTGGTCGGCGAAATCGTAACGCCCAGCCTGCAGAAGGGTGATCTCCTGATCGTCATCTCGGGCTCCGGCGAAACCGAAACCATGATTGCCTTCGCCAAGCGGGCAAAGGAACTGGGTGCCGAGATCGTGCTGATCTCGTCCCGTACCCAGTCCACCCTGGCTGATATGTCCAGCACGGTCATCTCGATCGGCAAGCCGGACATGTATGGCAAGGTTGTCGGCATGCCCATGGGCACGGTTTTCGAGCTGTCGACCCTGATCTTCCTGGAAGCCATCATTTCTCATATCATCCATGAGAAAGGCATTCCGGAAGAGGAAATGCGCGCCCGCCACGCCAACCTGGAATAATCCGGTAGCCCAGGGCGGCAAACCCCAAAAAGCCCGGCCATGGAAATGGCCGGGCTTTTTTATGCCGACTTTCCCATGCGGACACCAGGCATCCCTGCACCGGGAAATCCAATACTTGCGGACACAAAAAAGGCGGGACTGGCCCGCCTTTTTGCCGTAGGTACCGAACCGGCCTACTTGATGACCGGATCCAGCTCACCCCTGGCGTAACGTTCGGTCATTTCAGCCAGGCTGATCGGCTTGATCCTGGAGGCATTGCCAGCGGTACCGAAAGCCTCGTAACGATCCTTGCAGATCTGCTTCATGGCCTTGGTGGCCGCCGTCAGGAACTTGCGGGGGTCGAACTCCTTCTTGTTTTCGGCAAAGAACTTGCGCATCGCGCCAGTGGAGGCCATGCGCAGATCGGTGTCGATGTTGACCTTGCGGACGCCATGCTTGATGCCCTCGACGATCTCCTCGACCGGCACGCCATAGGTCTCGCCCATGTCGCCGCCGAACTCGTTGATGATCTTGAGCCACTCCTGCGGGACCGAGGAGGAGCCATGCATCACCAGATGGGTATTGGGAATGCGGGCATGGATGGCCTTGACACGGTCGATCGCCAGAATGTCACCGGTCGGGGGGCGGGTGAACTTGTAGGCACCGTGCGAGGTACCGATGGCAATGGCCAACGCGTCGACCTTGGTCTTCTTGACGAAGTCGGCGGCTTCCTCGGGGTCGGTCAGCAGCATGGAGTGATCCAGATTGCTGCCGCCATGTTCTAGCGAGCCCAGACAACCCAGTTCGCCCTCGACGGAGACCCCGCAGGCATGTGCCAGTTCGGCCACCTTGGCGGTAACCTCGACGTTGTACGCGTAGGAAGCCGGGGTCTTGGCGTCTTCCTGCAGGGAGCCGTCCATCATGACCGAGCTGAAACCGCTCTGGATGGAGCGGAAGCAGACGGCCGGAGAGGCGCCATGATCCTGGTGCACACAGATCGGAATCTCCGGATAGGATTCCAGAGCGGCGAAGACCAGATGACGCAGGAAGGGCTCACCCGCGTATTTGCGGGCGCCGGCGGAAATCTGGATCAGCGCCGGGCTGTCGGTTTCCTTGGCGGCGTCCATGATTGCCTGGAGTTGCTCCAGGTTGTTGACGTTGAAGGACGGAACGCCGTAGTTGTGCTCAGCGGCGTGATCCAGCAGCTGGCGGAGTGAAATCAGGGCCATGTTTGATCCTCTCTCAATGGTTCGCACACCCCGGCCGGCTTTGCGGAGACCGACCGGGATCAGGGTTATCAGAACAGTCCTTCGACTGCCTTGACGACATTCTCGACGGTGAAGCCGAACTCCTTGAAGAGCTCGCCGGCCGGAGCGGACTCGCCGAAGCGATCCAGACCAACGATCTTGCCACCAAACCCGACATACTTGTACCAGCCGTCGGTGACGCCCGCTTCCACCGCGACGCGACGGCTGACGGAAGGCGGCAGGACGGAATCCTTGTAAGCCTGGCTCTGGGCCTCGAACACGTTCGTGGACGGCACGGACACAACCCGAACGTTCTTGCCCTTTTCAGCCAGGGCTTCCTGAGCCTTGACCGCCAACTCGACCTCGGAGCCGGTAGCAATGAGGATGGCATCAGGGGTACCGGCACAGTCACGCAGGATGTAGCCGCCCTTTTCGATGGCAGCGATCTGGTCCGCCGTGCGGCTGACATGCATCAGGTTCTGACGGGAGAAGATCAAGGTGCTGGGACCATCCTTGCGCTCAATCGCCGCCTTCCAGGCCACGGCGGATTCCACCGCGTCGGACGGACGCCAGACCTGCATGTTGGGAATCATGCGCAGGGTAGCGGTCTGCTCGACCGGCTGGTGCGTCGGGCCGTCCTCGCCCAGACCGATGGAGTCATGGGTGTAGACGAAAATGCTGGGGATCTTCATCAGAGCCGCCATGCGCAGCGCATTGCGGGCATACTCGGAGAACATCAGGAAGGTGGCGCCGTAGGGAATGAAACCGCCATGGACGGCGACCCCGTTCATGATCGCGGACATGCCGAATTCGCGGACGCCGTAGTACACGTAGTTGCCATTATGACCCGAGGCGCAGACATCGCGGCAACCGGACCACAGGGTCAGGTTGGAACCGGCGAGGTCGGCCGAGCCGCCCAGCAATTCCGGCAGCAGCGGGCCGTAGCCATTCAGGGTGTTCTGCGAGGCCTTGCGGCTAGCAATGGTTTCACCCTTCTCGTTGACCTTGGCCACGAACGCGGCGGATTTCTCGGCCCAGTCACGCGGCAGTTCACCCGACATGCGGCGCTCGAACTCGGCGGCCAGCTCGGGGAATTCGCGACGATAGTGCTCGAAACGGTCGTTCCAGTCGCTCTCGACCTTGGCGCCGATTTCCTTGCCGTCCCAGCCCTCGTAGATTTCCGCGGGGATCTCGAACGGCGCGTGATGCCAACCCAGATTCTCGCGGGTCAGCGCGACTTCGTCGTTGCCCAGCGCGGCGCCATGGCACTCTTCCTTGCCCTGCTTGTTGGGGGAGCCGAAGCCGATGATGGTCTGGCAGCAGATGATCGACGGCTTGTCGGTGACGGCACGGGCCTCCTCAATGGCCTTCTTGATGGCTTCCGGATCATGGCCGTCGACCTTCGGGATGACATGCCAGCCGTAGGCTTCGAAGCGCTTCGGCGTATTGTCGTGGAACCAGCCCACCACATCGCCATGGCCGCGCACTTCGCCGTCGATGGAAATGTTGTTGTCGTCGTAGAAGGCAATCAGCTTGCCCAGCTTCATGGAACCCGCCAGCGAGCAGGCCTCATGCGAGATGCCTTCCATGAGGCAGCCATCGCCCAGGAACACATAGGTGTAATGATCGACAATGGCGTGACCCGGGCGGTTGAACTGCCCGGCCAGCGTGCGTTCGGCCAGTGCCATGCCCACGGCATTGGTGATACCCTGACCAAGCGGACCGGTGGTGGTTTCCACGCCCGGCGCATAACCGTATTCGGGGTGGCCCGGTGTCTTCGAATGCAGCTGGCGGAAACGCTTCAGCTCTTCAATCGAGAGATCGTAGCCCGTCAGATGCAGCAGGGAATAAATCAGCATCGAGCCGTGCCCGTTCGACAGCACGAACCGGTCACGATCCGGCCATTTCGGGTTGGCCGGGTTGTGGCGCATGTAATCGTTCCACAATACCTCGGCAATGTCGGCCATTCCCATAGGCGCTCCCGGGTGACCGGAATTGGCCTTCTGTACGGCGTCCATGCTCAAAGCGCGGATGGCGTTCGCAAGTTCTCGGCGCGAGGGCATGATGGTCTCCTTAAAGATTGAAGAAAAATTGTTGATGAATACTGAACTTTGAATTATCCAACAGAGCCATCGGCTTTGTCACGATCTTCGGCCTCCAGGCTCCAGGTGACCCTGCCTGACGGCTGGCGACAAGCCGGCGGACGGCGGGAAAGCCATGCAAGCCAAGGTGACCGCACACTGTAACGGTGTCTCAACATAAGGAAAAGTCAGTTTTTTTTACCGACCTGATAAGATCACCTGATCCAAAGATCGCATTCTCGCGGCATGAACATCACCTTGAGGCAGCTGAAAGTCTTCGAGCGGGTCGCCCGGCGGCTCAGCTTCACCCGTGCGGCGGAGGAGCTGTTTCTGACCCAGCCTGCGGTCTCGATGCAGATCAAGCAGTTCGAGGAGGCGGTCGGTCTTCCCCTGTTCGAGCGGCTGGGCAAGAAGATTTACCTGACCCGCGCCGGCGAGGAACTGTACCAGCTGAGCCGCAACATCGCCCGGCAGCTCGATGAGGCCGAGCAGATCATCGAGGAACTCAAGGGCACCGAGAGCGGCCGACTCAATGTTGCCGTCGCCAGCACGGTGCATTATTTCGCGATTCGCATGCTGGGTGAATTCTGCCGTCGCCACCCCAAGGTGCGGGTCAGCTTCAAGGTCACCAACCGCAAGGGACTGCTGCAAAGCCTGGAGGACAACGAAGCCGACCTCCTGCTGATGGGTCAGCCCCCCGAGAGCCAGGAGCTTATCGCCGAGTCCTTCCTGATCAATCCGCTGGTCATCATCGCGCCAGCGGGCCACCCGCTGTCAGGGCAGAAGAGCCTGCCCCTCAAGGCGCTGGCCGGGGAAACCTTCATCATGCGCGAAATCGGCTCCGGCACGCGCAACTCGGTGGAGCGATTCCTGGCCGATCGCGGCATTCACCTGACGGTGAGCATGGAGATGAACACCAACGGCGCCATCAAGCAGGGCGTCGAGGAAGGTCTGGGACTGGGCATCGTCTCCCTGCACACCCTGGAGCGGGAGCTGGACAGCGGTGGCGTGGTCGTGCTGAATGTGGAGTCTTTCCCTATCCTGCGCCAATGGTTCATGGTGCACCGTGCCGGCAAGCGACTATCCACCATCGCCACCGAATTCGCCGAGTTCGTGCGCCAGGAGGCGCCTCACTTCGTCCGCAACGACATCATCGAGGCAGCGCTGGGACACCCGCTCAGTGACCTCAAGCTGCCGGAGCGAGGCAAACCCTGATATTGTCGATCAGCCGGGTTCTGTCGAGGCGCGCGGCAACCAAGACCACCAGATCGGTGTCGCCCTCGTCCGGCGCCTGCAGATCACGGGCGCGACGAATCGCAACATAGTCGACGGCGAAACCGGCCTGCGCCAGCGCCTCACTGGCGCCCGCCTCAAGCCCGGAAAAATCCCGATCGCCACCCTGCAGGGCCTCCGCCAAGGTTCCCAGCTGGCGGAAGATCAGCGCCGCCACCGACCGCTCCTCGGCGGAGAGATACGCGTTGCGGGAACTCATCGCCAGGCCGTCAGGCTCGCGCACCGTCGGCACGCCGACAATCCGGACGGGCAGGTCGAGATCGTCGACCAGGCGACGGATGACGGTGAGCTGCTGATAATCCTTCTCGCCGAATAGCGCGAGATCGGGCTGAACCTGATGGAACAGCTTGAGCACCACGGTCGCCACGCCGCGGAAATGTCCGGGCCGAAACTGGCCGCACAGCCTGTCCGCCAGCTCCGGCACCTCGACATAGGTCATCCCGGCGGCCGGCCGCGGGTACATTGCCTCGACAGAGGGCATGAACAGGAGATCCGCGCCAACCGCCTCCAGCTGCCGGACATCGTCCGCCGGCGTTCGGGGATAGGCGGCGAAGTCCTCTTGCGGACCGAATTGCGTCGGATTGACGAACACGCTGACCACGACCCGATCGGCTCGCCGCCTCGCATCCTCGACCAGACTCAGGTGGCCCGCATGCAGGTTACCCATGGTCGGCACCAGCGCCACGGTCTTCCCCGCCACCCGCCAGGCGGCCACCTGCCGGCGCAGGTCCCCAATCGTCGCCGCGATGTTCATGAGGTGACGGTAGCGCCGGTCAGAGCGCGTGTTCCGGAGCCGGAAAGGACCCTTCCCGGACGGCGGCCACGAAACGGTGGAAAGCCTCGGCAATGCCGCCCCCCTCCCGCAGGAAATCCCGACAAAACCGGGGGCGCCTGGCCGTCAGTCCGAGCATGTCGTAGGCAACCAGCACCTGGCCGTCACAATCAGCGCCCGCGCCGATGCCAATGGTGGGAATGGACAGCGCGGCGGTGATCTCTCCCGCCAGGGACGCCGGCACGCACTCCAGCACCAGCATGACGGCGCCGGCCTCCTGCAGGAGCAGCGCATCCTCCAGCAATTGCTGGGCACTGCGGTCGTCGCGCCCCTGCGCCACATAGCCCCCCAGGCGCCGCACCGACTGTGGCAGCAAGCCCAGATGGGCACAGACAGGGACATCCTGCTGCGCCAGGACGCGGACGATATCCACCCGCTGACGACCACCACCCTCCAGCTTGACCAGATGCGCGCCACCCTCGGCCATCAGCTGCGCGGAGACGCGCAAGGCCTGCTCGGGGGTGGCATAGCTCATGAAAGGCATGTCGACCACCAGCATCGTATTCGGTGCCCCCCGGGCGACGCAGCCGGCATGGTAGACCATCTGGTCGAGGGTAACGGGCAGCGTGGTCTCATGCCCCTGGATCACCATGCCCAGGGAATCGCCCACCAGAATGATATCGACGCCCGCCGACTCCATCGCCGCGGCAAACACCGCATCGTAGGCTGTCAACACGGCGATCCGCTCCCCCATGGCCTTGCGCTCGGCCAGCCCGGGAACCGTCAGGGGCCTGCGCTCAGGGGTCATGCCTCCGCCTCCGTCAGCAGCGGAATCTTGCTCAGGCCGCGCTGCGGACAGCGGGCCACCAGATCGGACAGGGCCCCATGTCCCGGCACTTGCAGCTCGCCGGCCACCTCCTGCAGGGGATAGAGAACGAACTCACGCCCGGCGATGCCGGCATGTGGCACGATCAGCCGCTCGGAGCGGATCATCTGGTCACCGTAGAGGAGCAGGTCGAGGTCCAGCGTACGCGGCCCCCAGCGCTCCCCCTGGCGAACCCGGCCGTGCCGCGCCTCGATGGCCTGCAGGCCGTCCAGCAAGGCGAGCGGCGACAATACCGTATCGATGGCCATGACGGCGTTGACATAGTCCGGCTGCGCCGAGGGTCCCATCGGGGTACTGCGGTAGAGGCTCGAGAAACCCGTCTCACGGATCCCGGCCATGTCCCGGATCGCCTGCCGTCCCGACAGAACCGTGCGGACCGGATCCCCGAGGTTGCCGCCCAGACCGATATAGACCCGCGCCGGGCGAGTGCCATCAGGAAGCGGGGGCATTGGGAGCGCTGCGTTTGCGGGTCCGGCGCTTGCGCGTCCGCGTACGCGCGGGGGACCGGTTGCCGGTGCGAACCATCGCGCGCTGCTCGGCCTCGGACGCCACCTGGAAACGCGTCCACCAGGCCGCCAGTTCGGGATCGGCCTCCCCCGTCTCGGCCCGCAGCAACAGGAAGTCATAGGCAGCCCGGAAACGCGGGTGTCCCAGCAGGCGGAACGGGCGCCCGCCCTGTGTCATCTCGAAGCGCGGTTGCAGGGACCAGACCTCGCGGACCGGCAGGCCTATGCTTTTCGGCAACGCGATCAAGCGCAACTGGCGGGTGATGATCTCGTTGCCGGCATCCTGGTAGGCCAGCGCGCTCTGGTGGCCCGACTCGATCAGCCGCCGCGCGCGCGCCCTGACCGGCTCCCACAGCAGGGCGGCGAACAGGAAGTAGGGGGCCACCGGCTTATCGTCGGCCAACCGCCGGTCGGTCTGCTCCAGAGACTTGGCCAGGAAGGTCAGCGGAAACCCATCCGGCTCGCGCGCCAGACAGCGCTCCGTTTCCGGAAACAACGCCCCGAACAGGCCGTAGTGCCGCAGCTGTTCGAAGGTCTGCACGGCATAGCCGGACAGCAGCAGCTTGATGACCTCGTCGAAAAGCCGCGCCGGCGGAATTTCATGCAGCAGGCCGGCCAGCTTCGGTATGGGCGCGGCGGAGTCCGGGTGAATCGTGAAACCCAGCTTGACGGCGAAGCGCACGGCCCGCAGCATGCGGACGGGATCCTCGCGGTAGCGCTGCTCGGGATCGCCGATCAGCCGCAGGCGGGCGGCCTTGTGGTCATCCATGCCGCCGACATAGTCGAC
This sequence comes from Methyloparacoccus sp. NF-16, assembly GCF_056880625.1. Taxonomy (NCBI): domain Bacteria; kingdom Pseudomonadati; phylum Pseudomonadota; class Gammaproteobacteria; order Methylococcales; family Methylococcaceae; genus Methyloparacoccus; species Methyloparacoccus sp. NF-16. Next base: position 2,916,924 of record NZ_CP174130.1, read on the forward strand.
GACCGAGAAATCGCTGATGTTGTAGTACAGCGCGTTGACCGAGAAATCGCGCCGGAATGCGTCCTCCTCGATCGTGCCATAGACGTTGTCCCGCAGGATGCGGCCGTTTTCCAGTACCCGCTCGCCGTGCGGCTGGTCGGACTGCAGGGCCCTGAAGGTGGCCACCTCGATGATGTCCTGACCGAAGTGCACATGCGCCAGGCGGAAACGGCGACCGATCAGCCGACAATTCCGGAATACGGCGCGAATCTGCTCGGGATGCGCGTCCGTCACGACGTCGAAATCCTTGGGCTCCCGCCCCAGGAGAAGGTCGCGAACGCATCCGCCCACCAGATAGGCCTCGTAGCCGGCTTTTTTCAGCCGATAGAGCACCTTGAGCGCGTTCTCGCTCACCAGCGATCGTGAGATCGCATGCTCGGCGCGGGCGTAGATTCGGGGCAATTGCGTCTCCGCGGGCGGCTCGACTGCCGCCGGGGCCGGCACGGCGACAACCGGCGGCCGGGAGACGGGCTCGATCAGACGCTTGATAAAAGTGAGGATGGACAGGGAGGACACACTGAAGAAGGGTTGAAAATGGCTGGAATGGTAACGTACCCGGGCATGGCTAGGCAAAAGCAGCCTGCCGGCAGCAAAAACCGGCTATGATGCGGACTCAACTTCACGCAGATCGAGACATTCATGCAGATTGCCAATGAAAAGGTGGTTTCCATCCACTACACGCTCACCAACGATGCCGGCGAGACCCTGGACAGCTCCGAGGGTCAGGAGCCGCTGGCCTACCTGCACGGCTTCGGCAACATCATCGCCGGGCTGGAGCGGGCGTTGACCGGTCGCTCGGTCGGCGACAAGTTCACCGTCGCCATCGCGCCGACCGACGGCTACGGCGAGCGCGACGACGAGATGGTGCAATCGGTGCCGCGCAGCGCCTTCCAGGGCGTCGATGAAATCCATCCCGGCATGCAGTTCCAGGCCCAGTCACCGGAGGGCATGCAGCTGGTCACCGTGATCGGCGTGGAAGGTGACGAGATCATTCTGGACGGCAACCATCCCATGGCCGGCATGACGCTGAATTTCGCCATCGAAGTCACCGAGGTCCGCGAGGCAACGCGCGAGGAACTCGACCATGGCCATGTCCATGGCCCGGGCGGACACCATCATCACTGAGGCCTGACACGGGCGGGAGCGGGCCACCGCCCGGTTCCCGCCCTCCCACCCGACCCGATCAGGGCAGCAGGTGGGCCCACATATCGTGTTCGTCCGCCTCCTCGATCTCGACCTCCACCAAATCACCGACCTGCAGCTGGGTCGCGCCATCGATGAACACCTGACCGTCGATCTCCGGTGCATCGGCACGACTGCGACCGACAGCCCCCTCCTCGACCACCTCGTCGATCAGCACCATTTCCCGTCGCCCGACGCGGGCCGCCAGACGGTCGGCGCTGATCTGGGTCTGAAAAGCCATGAAGCGCGCCAGACGCTCTTGCTTGATCTCCTCGGGCACGGTGCCGGGCAACTCGTTGGCGACCGCCCCCTTGACCGGGGAATAGGCAAAACACCCCACCCGGTCCAGTTGGGTGATGTCGAGGAAGTCCAGCAGCCGCTCGAAATCCTCCTCGGTCTCGCCGGGAAAGCCGACGATGAAAGTGCTGCGCAAGATCAGATCGGGACAGATGTCCCGCCAGCGACGTATCCGCGCCAGCACGTCCTCGGTCGCCGCCGGCCGCTTCATCCGCTGGAGGACGCTCTCGCTGGCGTGCTGGAAGGGTATGTCTAGGTAGGGCAGAATCCGCCCCTCCGCCATCAGCGGCAGTACCTCATCCACGTGCGGATAGGGGTAGACGTAGTGGAGCCGCACCCATACCCCCAGTTCCCCGAGGGCGCTGGCCAGATCCAGGAAACGGGTCTTCAGGGGCCGGCCATGCCAGAAATCGGGCCGGTAGCGACGATCCACGCCGTAGGCACTGGTATCCTGGGAAACGACCAGCAACTCCCTGACCCCCGCCTCAACCAGCCGTTCGGCCTCGGTCATGACTTCGCCGATGGGGCGGCTGACCAGATCGCCCCGCAGGGAAGGAATGATGCAGAAGGTGCAGCGATGATTGCAGCCCTCGGAAATCTTCAGATAAGCGTAATGCCGGGGCGTCAGCTTGATGCCTTGCGGCGGGACGACCTCCAGGAAAGGATCGTGGCGGGGCGGCACATGCTCGTGCACGGCGGCCACCACCGCCTCGTAGGCATGCGCCCCGGTAACCTTGAGCACCGCCGGATGGCGCGCGCGGATTTCCGCCTCGCGCGCGCCGAGGCAGCCGGTGACGACGACCTTGCCGTTTTCGTGCAGCGCCTCGCCGATGGCGTCCAGCGACTCTTCCACCGCCGCATCGATGAAGCCACAGGTATTCACCACCACCAGATCGGCGTCCCGGTAGGTCGGCACCAGCTCGTAACCCTCGGCGCGCAGCTGGGTCATGATGCGCTCACTGTCGACCAGGGCCTTGGGGCAACCGAGACTGACGAAACCGATGCGTGCTGCGCTCATGGGTAAGACATTCCAGAAAAAGGGCGGTGGATTTTAGCCGAAGCCGGTCTCTCGCTCAGGGACTCTCGGCGATGAAGATCGCCCGGCGCGGAGCCGGCAGCCCCTCCACGGTCAGCGCCGGATTGCGCGGGTCGAGAAAATCCGGCAGGGACTGAAAGCACATCCAGTCGGTCGAGCGCTGCTCGGCGGACGTCGTGACTGACACATCGACACACCGGATGGCGCGATAGCCGCAACGCGCCAGCCAAGACTCCAGCGTGAGGCAGGACGGAATGAACCAGACATTGCGCATCTGCGCGTAACGGTCCTCCGGCACCAGAACCTCGCCCCGGCCGCCTTCGATGACCAGGGTTTCGAGCACCAGCTCGCCGCCCTGGCGCAAACAGCCCTTCAGCTCCAGCAGATGGTCCAGCGGCGAACGGCGATGGTAAAGCACCCCCATGGAGAACACCGTATCGAAGCAGCGGAGATTGCGGGGCACGTCATCGATGCCGACCGGCAGCACGGACACGGGATGGTCGCCGGCACAGTGCCTGACGGCCAGGAACTGCGCCACGCTCAGCAGCGTGGGATCGATACCGATCACCCGCCCGGCCCCGGCACCGAGCATCCGCCAGGCGTGATAGCCGCTGCCGCAGCCGACATCGAGCACCAATCGCCCGGCCAGTGGACTGATGGCATCGGCCAGTCGGTCCCACTTGAGATCGGAGCGCCATTCGGTGTCGATCCGGATGCCGAACAGCGCATAGGGCCCCTTGCGCCAGGGATGTAGTTCTCGCAGAAGCGCTTCCAGCAGCGCCCGGCAGCCGTCCTCGCAAGCGCCCGTCACGGTAACGGCCGGCCGGTTCAGCTCGACCCGCCGGGCCACAGGGCGCGGCAGGCGCCCAAGCACCGACTGCCAGCGCGGCCAGTCGCCATGCCGGCCGCCGCCGAAGGCTTGCAGCAACTGGGGCCTGAGCTGGTCCACCCACGCCCGCAGCCCCGTATCGCACAGGAACGCCAGCACGCTCTCATAATGCGCCGCCTCCGGGCCGGGCCAGGCCAGCCTCCGGGTCATCGACGATGCCCTGCGGCGGCCCGGGCGGCCGCCGCGAACGGCGGCCTGGCACACCCGAAAAACCCTGCCCCCCATGCTAGAATCCGGCCGATACCGGGCGCCGCAGGCCTTGCGGCAGCCCGCTGACACATCCCGCGACCCACCCGACAGGAAGAACCATGAGCGCTCCCGACATCAACGCCGTCAAGGCCTATCTGCTCGACCTCCAGGACCGCATCTGCCAGGGACTCGAAGGGGAGGAACCGGAAGCCCGGTTCCAGGAGGACAACTGGACCTACGACAGCGGCATCGGCGGCGGCCGGACCCGCGTTCTGGCAGGAGGCAAGCTGCTGGAGCAGGGCGGGGTGAACTTCTCCCATGTCATCGGCAACACGCTGCCGCCCTCGGCAACGGCGCACCGCGCCGATCTCGCCGGCCGGGGATTCCAGGCCCTGGGCGTCTCGCTGGTGATTCATCCGCGCAATCCCTATGTGCCGACCTCGCATGCGAATGTACGGTTTTTCATTGCCGAAAAGGAAAACGAGCCACCGGTCTGGTGGTTCGGCGGCGGCTTCGACCTGACCCCCTACTATCCCTTCGAGGAGGATGCGGTAGCCTGGCACCGCGCCGCGCGGGATGCCTGCGTGCCGTTCGGCGAGTCGGTATATCCCCGCTTCAAGCAATGGTGCGACGAGTATTTCTATCTGAAACACCGCCAGGAAACGCGCGGTGTCGGCGGGCTGTTCTTCGATGACCTGAACGAATGGGGGTTCGACCGTTGCTTCGACTTCCTGCGCAGCGTCGGCGACCACTACCTGAGGGCCTACCTGCCCATTGTGCAGAAACGGAAGGGCACCCCCTACGGGGAACGCGAGCGGGATTTCCAGCTGTACCGGCGCGGCCGCTACGTCGAATTCAACCTTGTCTACGACCGCGGCACCCTTTTCGGCCTGCAGTCGGGGGGCCGGACCGAATCCATTCTCATGTCGCTGCCTCCCGTGGCGCACTGGCGCTACAACTGGAAGCCGGAGCCCGGCAGCGCCGAGGACAATCTCTATCAGAACTTCCTCAAGCCCCGCGAATGGCTATGAACTCATAGCCGGCTCTTGCCGGCGGAGGTGGCGTCATTGCCGGAGCCGACCGGCTCCCGCATGGCGCCGGAATTGCGCTCGGACAGGTGTGCGATCAGCTGGTCCAGCGACCCGGTCTGCTCCACCTCGTCGTTGAAGCTGGTGCGATAGTTCTGCAGCAGGCTGATGCCCTCGATCAGCACGTCATAGACCTTCCAGTCGGTCCCCTCCCGCACCATGCGGTAATTCACCGCGACCGGCTGGCCGCCGGATTGCAGGATCTCCGTCTTCACCAGCGCCTTCTTGTCGGAGGCCTCATCGAGCGGCAGGTAGCGGATCTTCCAGTTGGCATACTCCGTGAATGCAGTGGTGTAGGTCCGCACCAGCAGCATGCGGAATTCCCGCTTGAAACGCTCGCGCTGTTCCGGAGTCGCGCTGCGCCAGTGTTTGCCCAGCACCAAGATGGATACCCGGTCGAAGTCGACATGCGGATAGATGATCTGATCGACCAGCGCCGTGGCCTTCTTGAAATCGGCCTTGTATTCAGGCTTCTGCAGCGAGACCTGCAACTGGTCCGCGGTCTCCTGGATCACCCGCTGCGGCGCAGCCAGGTGTTCGTCGGCAACCGCCCTGCCGAGGGTGAGCAACCACACGAGCGCCAGCCCATAGGCCAGCCAGAATTTTGTTTTCGTCGAATGCATCTTCAGGTCACTCCCGTTTCATACCACTCCAACTATCATAACCCGCACGCCTCGAATACACTATGTGGATGCCTCTCCGCAGCCCCCGACCAGCACCATGCCTCATTCTGCTCACGGCCACCATCCCCGGCTGAGGCCGCGCCGGCTGCGACGCGACGAGTTCAGCCGCCGGCTGGTGCGCGAACACAGGCTGTCCGCCGACGACCTGATCTACCCCTTGTTCGTGCTCGAGGGGCAACAGCGGCGCGAACCGGTAGCCTCCATGCCCGGCGTGTACCGGCTCAGCCTGGATCTGCTGCTGGCCGAGTGCCGGGAAGCGGCGGAGCTGGGTATTCCGGCGATCGCCCTGTTCCCGGTCACGCCGGCCGAACGCAAGAGCCTCGACGCGGCCGAAGCCTACCATCCCGACGGCCTGGCGCAGCGGGCCGTGCGCGCCATCAAGGCGGAGCTGCCGGAGCTTGGCGTCATCACCGATGTCGCGCTCGACCCGTTCACGACACATGGCCAGGACGGCCTGATCGACGAGCGGGGCTACGTCATGAATGACGAGACGGTGGCGGTGCTGGTTCGCCAGGCCTGCTCGCATGCGGCGGCCGGCGCCGACATCGTCGCCCCCTCCGACATGATGGATGGCCGCATCGGTGCCATCCGCGACGCGCTGGAGGCATCCGGCCATGTGAACACCCGCATCCTGGCCTATTCGGCCAAGTATGCCTCGGCCTTCTACGGCCCCTTCCGCGACGCCGTGGGCTCCGCCGCCAATCTTGGCGGCGGCGACAAGTCCAGCTATCAGATGGATCCCGCCAACAGCGACGAAGCCCTGCGCGAGGTCGAGCTGGATCTGGCCGAAGGCGCCGATCTGGTCATGGTCAAGCCCGGCCTGCCCTATCTGGACATCATCCGCCGCATCAAGGATACGTTCGCCGTGCCGACCCTGGCCTACCAGGTCAGCGGCGAGTATGCGATGCTCAAGGCCGCCGCCCAGCAGGGCTGGCTGGACGAGCGCAAGACCGTTGTCGAGGCCCTGCTCGCACTGAAGCGCGCCGGCGCCGACGCCATCCTGACCTATTACGCCAAGACCGCAGCCCAGTGGCTGCGGGACAGCCGCCCCTGACCGGCATGGCCACCCCCGACCGCTATGCCGTCTTCGGGCATCCGATCAGCCATAGCCTGTCGCCGCGCATCCACCGCCTGTTCGCCCGGCAGACCGGCCAGCCGCTCGCCTACGACGCCCAGGATGTGCCCGCCGATGCCTTCGAGGCTGCCGTCACAAGCTTCCTGTCGGACGGCGGACAGGGACTCAACTGTACCGTTCCCCTGAAGGAACTGGCCTTCCGCATCGCCGACCGGCTGAGCCCCCGCGCACGCCGCGCGCAGGCGGTCAACACCCTGGCCCTGCAGGCGGATGGCTGCCTGCTGGGTGACAACACCGACGGGGCCGGCCTGGTGCGCGACCTGACCGCGAATCTCGGCCTCCGGCTGAGCGGCCAGCGCCTGCTGATCCTCGGTGCCGGCGGCGCCACGCGCGGTATCCTGGCGCCGCTGCTTGAACATGCCCCGGCGGCGGCGGTCATCGCCAACCGCACGGCAGCCCGCGCGGTGACGCTGGAGCACGAATTCAGCGATCTGGGCCCCGTCACCGGCTGCGGCCTCGAAACCCTGGCCGACGCGGCGCCGTGCGACCTGATCCTCAACGCCACGGCCGCGAGTCTCAGCGGCGAGCTGCCACCCCTGCCACCGGGCATCCTGGCGCCCGGCGGCGCCTGCTACGATCTCGCCTACGGGCAACGGCCGACACCGTTCGTGCGCTGGGGACAGGCGCACGGCGCGCGCCTCAGCGTCGACGGTATCGGCATGCTGGTCGAACAGGCCGCCGAGGCATTCGCCCTCTGGCGCGGCATCCGCCCCGAGACGGGGCCGGTCATCGCCGCCCTGACGGCCGACCAGGAGCGCTGAAGCCCGTCAGTCGGGACGGCCCAGCGCCAGTTGATGCTGGGTCTTGAGCCGGACATAGCCATCCCTGGAATAGCCGAGATATTCGAGCTCCTCATCGCGCAGGGTGCGAGACGGCCGGGCGGGGCTGCCGACATAGAGGTAGCCGCTCTCCAGCCGCTTGCCGGGCGGCACCAGGGCACCGGCCCCGAGCATCACGCGATCCTCGATCACCGCGCCGTCCATGACGATGGCGCCGATGCCGATCAGGCACAGATCGCCGATCGTGCAACCGTGCAGCACGACCTTGTGCCCGACCGTCACACCACGGCCCACGAGCAACGGATAGCCTTCGGGATGCGTCTCGCTGCGGTGTGTCACGTGCAACACGCAACCGTCCTGGATATTGGTCTCGTCGCCGATGACGATGCTGTTCACATCGCCGCGCAGCACGGTCATCGGCCAGATCGAGACATCCCGCCCGAGGCTGACATCGCCGATCACCACCGCGGTCTGGTCCACGAAAACGCCCGCCGCCAGGCTGGGCGTCATCCCCTTGAATGGTCGTATGTTGCTCATGGCCTCTCACGCTTGCTGAACGGCGCCCCCGCGGAGCGCCGTCGTCATGTACTAAAATCGGCGCCGGGCGGCCGTCCGCCCGGCATTTCCCCCTTTCCGGAGCACCCGTTCATGATCATCGCCGGCTTCGTTCTTCTTGGCCTTGTGATCATCGCCATCGGCTACGTCATCCTGATCTACAACCGGCTGGTGAACCTGAAGCACGAGGTGGCCAGGGCCTGGTCCAACATCGACGTGCTGCTCAAGCAGCGCCACGACGAGCTGCCCAAGCTGGTCGAGACCTGCAAGCAGTACATGCGCCACGAGCAGACCACCCTGGAATCCGTCATGCGGGCCCGCGCCAACGTCTCTTCGGCCCGCGAGCAGCATGATCTGCGGGCGCTCGGTGATGCCGAAAGCCGGCTGCGCCAGGGGCTGGTGCAGCTGTTCGCCACCGCCGAGGCCTATCCCGATCTCAAGGCCAACAGCGCCTTCCGCAGCATCGAAGCCCGCATCACCAGCCTGGAAAACGCCATCGCCGATCGCCGGGAGTTCTACAACGACTGCGTCAACAGCAACAATATCCGCATCGAGGAATTCCCGGATATCCTCATCGCCCGCTTTTTCGGTTTCGAATCCCTCGATCTGCTGGAATTTTCCGACCAGGAGCTGAGCGACCCGGATCTCCGCGGCCTGTTCGGCGCCTGACCCTTGCGGCCATCGCCGTGCCCTACCCGACGCTCATCCGGGAGCTCCCGTCGCAGGAGTTCTGGACCGGCTGGACCCTGGCCACGCTGGTCGCCGCCACCAGCCTGGCGGGCCTGTTCCGCTACCTGTCGCAGCTCCGCCTGATCGAGGACACGCCCAGCGCCTTCATCCGCTCCGCCCCGCAGGGGTATGCGGAATTGCAGGGCATCGTCCGCATGATGCCGGGCGAGCCGGTCACGGCCCCGCTCAGTGGCCGACCCTGTGTCTGGTACCGCTATACCGTGGAGCAGAAGCAGGGGAGCGGCAACAAGCATGATTGGACGGTCATCGAGCGCGGCATCAGCAGCGCCATTTTCCATCTCGACGACGGCACCGGGCGCTGCATCATCGATCCCGACGGCGCCGCGGTGATGCCCTCGCGCACCCGTCGCTGGCGGGGCCACACGCGCCGGCCCGGCAGCATGCCGGAAGAGACCGCAGGCCTCTGGGAGCGCCTGAACCAGGGCTGCGACTATCGCTACACGGAGAGCCGCATCGACGAGTTCGAACCCCTCTATGCGATCGGCTTCCTCAAGGCGCTCGCCAGCGGCGATCCCGGCACCGTAGAGGAGCGGGTCGGCCAGCTGGTGCGGCGATGGAAGCAGGCTCCGGCGGCACTCAGGCAGCGATTCGACACCGACCGGGATGGCCAAATCAGCCCGGCGGAATGGGAAACAGCCCTGGACCTGGCCGAGCAGGAAGTCCTGAATGGCTGGCACGAGACCGCCCATGACGCCGACATGAACCTAATGCACAAGCCAGCCGATCGCGGCCGGCCGTTCATTCTCTCCACCCTGCCCGAACGCGAGCTGGTCCGGGTCTACCGCCGACGCACCCGGGTGGCGGCGATCCTGTTCCTGTTGTTCGGCAGCGCATCGGCCTGGGCGCTTTACCTGCGCTTCTGGCCAACCGGCGCCGGAGGGTGAGGTCAGGGCTCGCGCGCAGCCTTTTCCGCCAGGCCCGACAGGCCGAAACGACGCTGCAGCTCGGCCAGCACCTGATCTGGACCCAGCCCCTGATGGGCCAGCAGCACCAGGCTGTGGAACCAGAGATCGGCCACCTCGTAGACGATCTTCTCGGCCACACCATCCTTCGCGGCCATGACCGTCTCGGTGGCCTCCTCGCCGATCTTCTTGAGAATGGCGTCCAGGCCCTTGGCGTAGAGCCGGGCGACATAGGACGACTCCGGATCCTGCGACTTGCGCTGCTCCAGTACGGCGGCCAGTTCGGCCAGAATGTCCTGATTCATGTCGGATAGATGGATGCGGGGGATTTCAGCACCGGCTCCACCGCCTGCCACTGGCCATCTACCAGGCGGCGGTAGAAGCAGTGATGGCGGCCGGTGTGGCAGGCGATGCCACCCGCCTGCTCGACAGTCAGCAGGACCACGTCCTCGTCGCAGTCCAGGCGGATGTCCAGCACCCGCTGCCGATGGCCGGATGCCTCGCCCTTGCGCCACAGTTTCCGGCGCGAGCGGGACCAGTAGGTGGCAAAACCTTCCGCCGCCGTCAGCGCCAGCGCTTCCCGGTTCATCCAGGCCAGCATCAGCACGGTACCGCTGCCAGCTTCCTGGGCGATGACCGGCACCAGCCCCTCGCCGTTCCAGCGCACGCTGTCCAGCCAGTCGTTCACAGGCGCACCTCGATGCCGCGCCGGGCCATGTGCGCCTTGGCCTCGCGGATGGAATGCTCGGCGAAATGAAAGATGCTGGCGGCCAGCACGGCGTCGGCCTTGCCCAGTGTGACCCCATCGGCCAGGTGATCGAGCGTGCCCACGCCGCCCGAGGCGATCACCGGAACCGGTACCGCCTCGGCGATGGCACGGGTGAGCTCCAGGTCGAAACCGGACTTGGTACCGTCGCGATCCATGCTGGTCAGAAGGATTTCCCCGGCACCATAGGCCACCATGCGCCGCGCCCATTCGACGGCGTCGAGACCGGTCGGCTTGCGCCCGCCGTGGGTGAAGATTTCCCAGCGCCCGGGCGCGTCGGCCACCTGCTTGGCGTCGATGGCCACGACGATGCATTGGGAGCCGAAACGCTCCGCCGCCTCGCGCACGAACTCCGGGCGCGCCACCGCCGCGCTGTTGATGCTGACCTTGTCGGCACCGGCGTTGAGCATCCGGCGGATGTCCTCGAGGGTGCGGATGCCGCCACCCACGGTCAGGGGGATGAAAATCTCGCCGGCCACCTGCTCGACCACATGCACCAGGGTATCGCGGTCATGGGCGCTGGCGGTGATGTCGAGGAAGGTCAGTTCGTCGGCGCCCTCCCGATCATAGCGGCGCGCGATTTCCACCGGATCGCCGGCGTCCTTGATCTCGACGAACTTGACGCCCTTGACGACGCGGCCATTGTCGACGTCCAGGCAGGGAATGATGCGCTTGGCCAGCATGACTCAGTATTGCTCGGCGACCTTGCGGCCTTCGGCGAAATCCAGCGTGCCCTCGTATATGGCCCGCCCGGTGATGGCCCCGGACACGCCCTCGCCGACCACCGCGCCGAGGGCATGGATGTCGTCAAGGGTGTGGATGCCGCCGGAGGCAATCACCGGAATGCGGATGGCGCGCGCCAGCCGGGCCGTGGCCTCGACGTTGACCCCCTGCAGCATGCCGTCGCGGCTGATGTCGGTGTAGACGATGGCCTCGACACCGTCATCCTCGAACTTCTGCGCCAGATCGATGACATCATGATGGGAAAGCTTCGACCAGCCGTCGATGGCCACCTTGCCGTCCCGGGCGTCCAGCCCGACGATGATGTGGTTGGGAAACTCGGCCGCCACCTCGCGCACGAAATGCGGGGCACTGACCGCCTTGGTGCCGATGATGACGTAATCGACGCCGGCATTCAGGTATTCCTGGATGGTGTCCTCGTCGCGGATGCCGCCGCCCACCTGGATCTGCACCTCGGGATAGGCCTCGCGGATGGCATGGATCACCCCGCCGTTGCGCGGTTTGCCGGCGAAGGCACCATCGAGGTCGACCAGATGCAGCCGCTTCGCCCCATCGCCGATCCAGCGCCCTGCCACGGCCACGGGATCATCGGAGAAAACCGTATCGTCTTCCATGCGGCCCTGCCGCAGACGGACACACTTGCCATCTTTGAGATCGATAGCAGGTATCAAAAGCATGGGAATATCCTCGACTTGGGGTGGATGAAGCGCGCGCGAAACCGGCGATCAGGGCGACCAGCTCAGGAAATTGGCCAGCAGGCGGAGACCGGCGGCCTGGCTTTTCTCGGGATGGAACTGCACGGCAAAAAGATTGCCCCGGGCCAGGGCGGCGGCAAACGGGACCGGGTAGTCCGCCGTGCCGGCGATGTCGGCGGTCTCCGCCGGGACCGCATGGTAGCTGTGTACGAAGTAGAACCAGCTGCCGGCCTCGATGCCGGCCCAGACGGGATGACCGATGCGCGGTTGCACCCGGTTCCAGCCCATATGCGGGATTTTCAGCGGCTGGCCGCGGGCGTCCACCAATCCGTCGGCGAAGCGGACGACCCGGCCGGGCAAGAGCCCCAGACAGGCCGTGCCCTCGTTTTCCTCGCTCGCGTCCAGCAGCGCCTGCATGCCAAGGCAGATGCCCAGCAGTGGCCGGCTGGCGGCCGCCTCGCGCAGCACGGGTGCCAGCCGGCGGGCGCGTAGCGCTTCCATGCAGTCGCGGATGGCGCCGACGCCGGGAAAAACGACACGATCGGCCCGCAGGATGGCGGCGGGCTCATCCGTCACCATGACCGCGACCGAGCGGTCGGCATGCTGCAGGGCCTTGGCAATGGAGTGCAGATTCCCCATGCCGTAATCGATGATTGCAACGGAAGACATCGGCAAACGGGATGATCGGGCCGGAAGGGTGGTTAGAGGCTGCCCTTGGTGGATGGAATCGCGCCCTGCATGCGCTCGTCGGGCTCCAGTGCCATGCGCAGGGCGCGGCCGAAGGCCTTGAAGATGGTCTCGGCGACATGGTGGGCATTCTGCCCCTTCAGGTTGTCGATGTGCAGGGTCACCCGGGCATGATTCACGAAGCCCCGGAAAAACTCCCCGAACAGGTCGACATCGAAATCGCCGATCCTGGCGCGGGGAAATTCGACCCCGTAGGACAGGCCGGGCCGGCCGGAGAAATCCACCACGACGCGCGACAGCGCCTCGTCCAGCGGGACATAGCTGTGTCCATAGCGGCGGATGCCGGTCTTGTCGCCCACCGCCCGCTCGAAGGCCATGCCCAGGGTGATGCCGATGTCCTCGACCGTGTGATGGGCATCGATGTGCAGATCGCCATGGGCGATCACATCGAGATCGATCAACCCATGCCGGACGATCTGGTCGAGCATGTGATCGAGAAAGGGAACGCCGGTCTCCAGCCGCGCGCGGCCGGTGCCGTCGAGCGCGAGGCGAACCCGGATCTGCGTCTCGGAGGTGTTGCGCTCGATCTCGGCGCTGCGGGGGTTCATGTGGAAACAGGAAGGACAGGGCGGCACATGGCAGAACATCATATAACGGCGGAACCGCAATTGCTAAGCCGGCCCGCGCGAGGGCCGTCGGCACGGGCGCGAACGCGGAACCTTGCCCATGGCGCGCCGATACCGGGTAAAGTCCGCACCGGAGCCCTGCCCCGGCGGGACTCGGATTTTCGCCAGGAGACCACCATGAACGACCGCGTATCCGTCATCACCGTCAACCGCCCCCGGCGTGTCGAGCAGCGAATCACCGGCCACCAGACCTCGGACGGTGCCGGCGTCAAACTGACCCGCGTCATCGGCCAGGCCCTGCATCGCCGGCTCGATCCCTTCCTGATGCTGGACGCATTCCGCAGCGATCATCCCGAGGATTACATCGCCGGTTTCCCGGACCACCCGCACCGCGGCTTCGAGACCCTGACCTACCTGGTTGCCGGCCGCATGCGCCATCGTGACAGCGCCGGCCACGAGGGACTGCTGCAAAGCGGCGGCCTGCAGTGGATGCTGGCCGGCCGCGGCGTCATCCATGCCGAACTGCCCGAACAGGAACAGGGTGAGATGGAGGGCTTCCAGCTGTGGCTGAACCTGCCGGCGAACGCGAAGATGTCGGCCCCCGATTACCGCGACGTGCAGGAATCCGAGATCCCCGGCTTCACGACGACCGAAGGGGCGGCCGTGAAGGTGTTGATGGGCAGCAGCCATGGCGTCGCCGGCGCCATTGCGCGTCCGGTGACGGAACCGCGTGTCCTCGACATTCGCCTGCCGGCGGGCAGTCGTTTCGACGACCGGCTGCCCCCCGAGCATCACGCCGCGCTGTACGTCTATCGTGGTACCGTGGCCATCAGCGGCTCCCCGGTGCACACCAGGCAGCTGGCCATCCTCGAACAGTCGGCGGACAGCGACGGCCTTGCCCTGACCGCCGAGGCCGACAGCCGCGTCCTGCTGATCGCCGGCCGGCCGCTGCACGAACCGATCGTGGCGCACGGCCCATTCGTGATGAACACCGAGGCAGAGATCCGGCAGGCCATCGCCGATTACCAGGCCGGGCGACTGGCCGCCTGAGGCGGGGCAACCCCTGCCGCAGGCCACCTGCCCGCCACAACTAGCGACAACCCCCTCGCAGAGAACCGCCATGCACAAACTGACCCTCGCCCTGCTCGCGTCGTTCGCGGCCGCCGATGGACTGGCCGCGGAAACCTTCACCATCGACCCCGACCACACGCTGCCCCTGTTCGAGGTCAACCACCTCGGCTTCTCCACCCAGCGCGGCCGATTCGACCGCACGGCGGGCAGGATCAGCCTGGACACCGCCAAGCAGACGGGCTCGGTGGAGCTGACCATCGCGGCCGATTCGATCAACATGGGCCAGGCGAAGTGGAACGAGCACATGCAATCGGCGGACTTCTTCAACGTCGCCCAGTACCCGACCATCACCTTCCGGTCCGACAGGCTCCTGTTCGAGGGCGGCAAGCCGGTCGCGGCCGAGGGCCAGCTGACCCTGCTGGGCACGACCCGCCCGGTATGGCTGAAGATCGAGCGCTTCACCTGCGGCGAGAACCCCATCGTCAAGAAGCCCCTTTGCGCCGCCGACATCGAGGCCACGCTGAAGCGCTCCGAGTTCGGGATGACCAAATACCTCCCGGGCGTCGGCGACGAGGTCCGCGTGCGGGTGCCGGTCGAGGCCTTTCGCGACTGATTGAGTCCGCCGTCGGCGCTGTCTACAATCGGCGCCTTTACCCCAGAAGCCACCGGATGTCAGACGACTTTCCCCCGCGCGCCCAGGAACTGATCGAGGCCGGGCGCTTCATCGACCGGCGCGGCTGGGTTCCGGCCACCAGCGGCAACTTCTCCGCCCGGCTGGCGGATGGCCGCATAGCCATCACGGTCTCGGGTCGCCACAAGGGGCGGCTGGTGGCCGACGACATCATGCTGGTCGATGCCGATGGAAACTCGCTGGACGACCGCCGCCCCTCGGCGGAAACCCGTCTGCACACCGCGCTTTACCGCCGCTATCCCGGCACGGGTTGCGTCCTGCATCCGCATTCGCCGGGGGCGACGCTGGTCTCGCGGCTGTGGCCGGACGAGCTGATCCTGGAGAACTACGAACTGCTGAAGGCGCTGGGCGACATCCGCACGCACGCGACCCGCGTGCGGATACCGATCTTCCCCAACGATCAGGATATCGACCGCCTCGCCGCCCGGGTCGACGACTGGCTTGACCGGCATGGCGACACCCATGGCTATATCATTGCCAGCCATGGCTTCTACACCTGGGGCGCAACGGTGGCGGCGGCCCTGCGCCAGGTCGAGGCCCTGGAATTCCTGTTCGACATCGAATCACGCCTGCACGGAGTGAAAACCCCATGAGTCACTTGACGATTTGTCCCGCGGACCGGCCGGAAGCCGCAACCATCACCAGCGACCCCGCCGTCATGGCCGACTGGCTAGGGGAAGCCGGCGTCCTCTTCGAGCGCTGGACCACCGAGCAGCCACTGGCGGCGGACGCCAGCCAGGAGGCGGTGATCGCGGCCTATCAGGGCTCGGTCAACCGGCTGATCGACCGCTATGAGTTTCGCTCGGTCGATGTCGTCAGCCTGCGGCCCGACCACCCGCAGAAGGACGAACTGCGCTCCAGGTTTCTCAACGAGCACACCCATGCCGAGTACGAGGTCCGGTTCTTCGTCGAGGGCCGGGGGCTCTTCTACCTGCACCCGGACGAACGGGTGTTCATGGTGCTGTGCGAGCAGGGCGACCTGCTGAGCGTGCCGGCCGGCATGAAACACTGGTTCGACATGGGCGAAAACCCGCACTTCAAGTGCATTCGCCTGTTCACCAACCCGGACGGCTGGATCGCCGACGTCACCGGCGACCCGATCGCCGCGCGCTTCCCCAACTTCGATCAGCACCTGGCAAGCCTCGCATGATCCGGGCCATCCTGACCGACATCGAGGGCACCACCTCGTCCCTGTCCTTCGTCAAGGAGGTGCTGTTCCCCTACGCACGGGCGCATCTTGGCGACTTTCTGGAGCGGCATGCCCAGGAACCGGCTGTCGCCGCCGAGCTGGCGGAAGTGGCCCGGCTGTCCGGGCGCCAGCTGACGCTGGCGGAGACCACCGCACAGCTGCTGGCATGGATCGACGCGGATCGCAAGGCGACACCGCTGAAGTCGCTGCAGGGCATGATCTGGGAGGCGGGCTACCGGCAAGGGGATTTCCTCGGCCATCTCTACGAGGACGCCGCGCGCCAGCTGCGGGCGTGGCGGGCGGATGGAATCCGGCTGTACGTGTTCTCATCGGGCTCGGTGCAGGCCCAGAAACTGCTGTTCGCCCATACCGCCTTCGGCGACCTGACACCGATGTTCAGCGGCTATTTCGATACCCGCATAGGCCCCAAGCAGGAAACGTCGTCATATCAGGCCATCGCCCGGGAGATCGACCTGCCGCCCGCCACCATCCTGTTCCTGTCGGATATCGAGGGCGAGCTCGACGCGGCGCGGGCGGCGGGCCTCGCGACCACCCGCCTGATCCGCGAGGACCCGGCAAGCGATGCATCCGCTCATCCGGTCGCCCGGCACTTCGACGACATCCAGGTTTGCCGTTCACAGACAAACCCTTTACCGGACCAAGACCCTTGATCCCAAGCGCGCGCACCCTGCCCGGGCACACGCACTCCCGCAAAACAAGCCCATACGGCACGAACCTTGCTTTGCAAAAAAGGCAAATAATGCTTGATCCTTGACCGTGGGATCAGTACATTGGGCGGCGACATGGGAATCCATTCCCGCCCTTGCATCGAGAAATTCCCCACCTTCTTCAGCGCCTGTTCGCTTCCGGCACCTGGAGAATTCCTCGATGCTCATGCGCAAACCCAACGACTATCGTCACCGGAGGTAAGCCTGTGAGTCATCAGCCGCGTCTGATTGCCACCCCCTCGTCCCTGCCCCGCCCCGTCGGCACGATCTCCCGCCGCAGTTTCCTGACCCGGGCCACCCTGGCCGCGGCAGGTGCCCTGATCCTGCCACCAAGCCGGTCGGTCGCCAGCCTCCTCGGCACGGAGCGCACCCTGAGCTTCCACAATGTTCACACCGACGAGGAACTGACCATCCGCTGCTGTCCGGAGCAGGATTACGACCGCGAGACCCGCCTGCGCTTCAGCAGCCTGCTCCGCGACCACCACGCCGACGAGATCCGGGAAATGGACCCGGGCCTGATCGACATCTTCTTCGCCATGTCGGCGTTCACCGGCTCCAGCGGCCCCTTCCGGATACTCTCCGGCTACCGCTCCCCCGAAACCAACAGCTGGCTGCGCCGCTTCAGCCATGGCGTCGCGGAACACAGCATGCACATCGAAGGCAAGGCCGTGGACATCCGCATGGACGACGTCAGCACCCGCGAAATACGTCAGGCCGGCCTGGCCCTGGCCATGGGCGGCGTGGGCTACTATCCGCGCTCCAATTTCGTGCACCTCGACACCGGGCGGGTGCGCCACTGGTAGGTGCTGCCGGCCGACCACCGATCATGGGGCGCCATCCAGGGTGTCCCCAGCATCCATCCCACCACCCTAGCCCACCCCCTGCCCCATGCATATCGACGCCGACGGCAACATGGAATTGTCCGCCGAGGAAAACCAGCGCCTGATGGACCAGCTGGAAATCGACCCCGAGGACTACGACGATCCGCCCGTCGAGATCGAGTGCACCGGGATGGAGGAAGCTGCGGCCACCTTCCGGGCCACCAACACGCGCACCGGCAAGTCAGTGACGCTGGTCTTCGACATGGTCGGCGACGAGGACTGAGCCCGCGCCTCAGCGCGGGTAGGGAAAACCGCGCGCCAGCAGCACCTGCAGCGTGCGGTCATGGCCGTAGATGTCCTCGAAGAAACTGATGGTGCCATCCGGATCGGCCATCACCGTCGAGTAGAGGATATAGACGGGGATCGGCTTTCTGAGGTTGATGGTCCTGGTCGCCTCGCCCTGCATGGTTTCCTTGATGCGCACCAGCGGCCAGTCGCCGTTATCCGCCAGCACCCATTCCGCCAGCCGGGCGGGTTCCTGCACCCGTATGCAGCCATGGCTGAAATCGCGCCGGTCGCGGCTGAACAGGCTCTGGCTGGGCGTGCCATGCAGGTAGACGTTGTTGTTGTTGGGAAAGGAGAACTTGATCGGCCCCAGCGCGTTCTTGGTGCCGGGTTTCTGGCGAATCTTGTAGGCGCCCGCGGCGACCTGGTCGAGCACCGCCTGGCTGACGGCCTGCGGCTTGGCCTGCGGAGCGAAGCTCGACACGATCTCCATGTCGTTCCTGGCGAGATACTTGGGGTTGCGCAGGATCGCCGGCACCAGTTCCTTGGCCGCGATGCCCTCCGGGACATTCCAGTAGGGCCGGAAGGTAACCATGGTCATGTCGGAATGGAAGACCGGGGTGCTGCGCCCATCAATCGCCTCGCCGACCACCACGTTCATCTCGATGTCATAGGACCCGGGTCCCTCGCCCGTGCGCGCGCCGTATAGCTTGAAGGAGGGAATGTTGACGATCAGGTAATGCCCGCGCACATCGGGCAGCCAGCGCAGGCGCTCCAGCCCCAGCTGGATCTGCTTGAGCCGGTCGGCGATCGGTGTCGACAGGCGCGCCAGCGTGTTCCTGCCGATGATGGCGTCGCTGCCGAGCCCGTGCCTTACCTGATAGCGCCTGACCGCCTCGGCCAGCGCGGGGTCGTAGAGCTCGGACGCCGCCAGCGCGGGATCGACATCCCTCAGATCACCCAGCGCCACCAACAGCTTGCGCAGCGCCGGCACGTCCTTGTGGCTCATGCCGGGGGTGAACTT
This sequence comes from Methyloparacoccus sp. NF-16, assembly GCF_056880625.1. Taxonomy (NCBI): domain Bacteria; kingdom Pseudomonadati; phylum Pseudomonadota; class Gammaproteobacteria; order Methylococcales; family Methylococcaceae; genus Methyloparacoccus; species Methyloparacoccus sp. NF-16. The sequence continues at coordinate 2,935,772 of NZ_CP174130.1, forward strand.
GGCCGGGAAACCGAAGCGCAGCCGCGGCACCTCGCGCGCCAGTTGCCGATAGCGCAGCAGGCCCTCCTTCAGCGGGCGATACATCGGAAAACGCGGCTCCAGCGATGCCAGCACCTGCTCGGGATGCGGGCTTTGCGTCAGCTCGCGAACCCGCTTCGGCACATCCAGCCGCTTGGGCTCGACGTTCAGGCCGAAACCCACCGTGCGCGGATTGATCCGCCCCAGGTAGACATTGCTCACATAGCGGGTGGCGGCCACGCTCAGCGCGACGTCGAAATCGGCCACCGCGGGCGGCTCGCCCGCCTGTAGCGCCGGCCCCGCCAGCCACTGGGCCAACAGGTCGGCATCGTAATCGACGGCATTCAGACCAAGATCGTCGGCGCCGGCAAGACTCTGCACCAGCAGCCGCGCCTGATCGGTCGGCTTGCCGTCGCGATACCACAGCGGCGCCGGCGTCGCCGGGTCATAGAGTTTCGCCAGCGCCTTGGCCACATCGGAAAAGTTGCCCCAGCGCAGGGCCGGATGCCTGCCGGCGGCCAGCCGTTGCCGGATTTCGGTGGCCACCACCGCACCCTCGGCGGCCAATGCCGGTACCGGTGCCGGTGCCGCGCCGGCGAGCATGACCCAACCCCACAACACCAGCAGCCCCAGCCCGCTGACACCGCGCATTTCCCGCATCCGCCGACGACGACGATACATTCCCAGCACGTCCACCCTCTCTCTATTAACCCGGCCATTTTTTATCGAACGGCCACAAACCATGGAAGCCTTGTGTGGCGCGGCAACTGACCCCATGGCCGTACGTTTTATTGTGGCCGGAGTAATAGTTAGCCGAATCTCTGGTCAGGACAATCCGGCAGCCGGACCATCCGCAAGGGCGCCAGTATAGGACGGGACTCGCTCGCCCGCCCGCAGCGGATGCCGCACCGCCTCCGGCAAAAGCCTAGTTCTTTACTTGGTTATTAAACAGGACTAAAATGGTCCCCAATGAGTGGGAGCCATCGTCCATGCTGCGCATCAGCAAACTGACCGACTACGCCATCATCATCCTGGGTTACATGGCCAAGACGCCCGGCAAGACCTATACCGCCGGCGAACTGGCGGATTCCGCCGGTGTCGCGGCGCCAACCGTCAGCAAGGTGCTCAAGGCCCTGGCGCGCGCCGAGGTGCTGCGTTCCACCCGCGGCTCGCGCGGCGGCTACCAGCTGGCGCTGCCGGCGGAGGAAACCACGGTGGCCGCCATCATCCGCGCGCTGGAGGGGCCGATCGCGCTGACGGAATGTGGCCTGGAAAGCGCCCAGTGCGAACAGTCGGCGTCCTGCCATATCCGCGGCAACTGGTCGGTGCTGAATCGCGCCATCCAGGCGGCGCTGGATGCGGTCACGCTGGCCGACATGGCCAACCCGATGACGCGCGCTCCGGACGGTTTCAACATCCCTCTCGGCAGCATCACCATCCAGCCACGACGCAACATGGAGTAAGACCAATGGCGGCGACTGCAGAAGCACTGGAAAAAATCATCCACAAGGAATACAAGCCGGGCTTCGTGACTGACCTGGAGGCGGACACCCTGCCGCCGGGCCTGAACGAGGATGTCATCCGCGCCATCTCGGCGCGCAAGCGCGAACCGGAATGGATGCTGGAATGGCGCCTGGCGGCCTATCGCCACTGGCTGACCATGACCGAGCCGACCTGGGCCTACGTGCATTACGAGCCGGTCGACTATCAGGCCATCAGCTACTACTCGGCGCCGAAGACCCAGGAGGCGCCCAAGAGCCTGGACGAGGTCGATCCGAAGCTGCTGGAAACCTACAAGAAACTGGGCATCCCCCTGTACGAGCAGGAGCGGCTGGCCGGCGTGGCGGTGGACGCGGTATTCGACAGCGTCTCCGTGGCCACCACCTTCAAGGACAAGCTGGCGGCGGCGGGCGTGATCTTCTGCTCGATGTCCGAAGCCATCCAGGAGCATCCCGACCTGGTCCGCCAGTACCTCGGCTCCGTGGTGCCGCCGTCCGACAACTTCTTCGCCGCGCTCAATTCGGCGGTCTTCTCCGATGGCTCCTTCGTCTTCATTCCCAAGGGCGTGCGCTGTCCGATGGAGCTGTCCACCTACTTCCGCATCAACGCCGCCAAGACCGGCCAGTTCGAGCGGACCCTGATCATCGCCGAGGCCGGCAGCCACGTCAGCTACCTGGAGGGCTGCACCGCGCCCATGCGCGACGAGAACCAGCTGCATGCCGCCGTCGTCGAACTGGTGGCGCTGGACCATGCCGAGATCAAGTATTCGACCGTGCAGAACTGGTACCCCGGCGACGAGGAAGGCCGTGGCGGCATCTACAACTTCGTCACCAAGCGCGGCGACTGCCGGGGCCGCCAGTCCAAGATCTCCTGGACCCAGGTCGAGACCGGCTCGGCCATCACCTGGAAGTACCCGAGCTGCATCCTGCGCGGCGACGATTCCGTCGGCGAGTTCTATTCCGTCGCGGTCACCAATCACTGCCAGCAGGCCGACACCGGCACCAAGATGATCCACATCGGCAAGAACACCAAAAGCACCATCATCTCCAAGGGTATCTCCGCCGGCCGCGCCCAGAACAGCTATCGCGGCCAGGTGAAGATACTCAAGAGCGCCGAGAACGCCCGCAACTATACGCAGTGCGACTCGCTGCTGATCGGCGACCGCTGCGGCGCGCACACCTTCCCCTACATCGAGGTCAAGCAGCCCACCGCCCGCCTGGAGCACGAGGCCACCACCTCGAAGATCAGCGACGACCAGCTGTTTTTCTGCCAGCAGCGTGGCCTGTCCGCCGAGGATGCGGTGTCCATGATCGTCAACGGCTTCTGCAAGCAGGTATTCAAGGAGCTGCCGATGGAATTCGCCGTGGAAGCGCAGGCCTTGCTGGGCATCAGCCTGGAAGGGAGCGTCGGATGAAGCGCACGCCATGGAGCCGCGCTCGGTCATTACCTGCCCCCGCTGCGGCCATCGCCGCGAGGAGACCCTGCCGCTGGATGCCTGCTGGTATTTCTATGAATGCACGGCCTGCCGGGCCCTGCTGAAACCCAGGCCGGGCGATTGCTGCGTGTTCTGTTCCTACGGCACGGTCAAGTGTCCGCCGGCGCAAGCCGGAGAGTCTTGCTGCCGGATGGCCCAATCCTAGTGTTTAGCGTGCGCGTGCCGCACATCCCCAAGGTGAAATCATGCTGAAGATCGAAAATCTCCACGCCCGCGTCGACGACAAACCCATCCTCAAGGGGATCAGCCTGGCGGTGAAGCCCGGCGAGGTCCACGCCATCATGGGGCCGAACGGCTCCGGCAAGAGCACCCTGTCGCATGTCCTGGCCGGTCGCCCCGGCTACGAGGTGACCGGCGGCAGCGTCACCTATCTGGGCAAGGACCTTCTGGACATGAAGCCCGAGGAGCGTGCCCGCGAGGGCGTCTTCCTGGCCTTCCAGTACCCCGTGGAGATTCCCGGGGTCAGCAACATCTACCTGCTCAAGGCGGCGCTCAACGCCATCCGCAAGCATCGCGGCGACGGCGAGGTCGACGCCATGGATTTCCTGCAGCTGGTCAAGTCAAGGATCAGGGCGCTGAACCTGGACGAACAGTTCCTCTACCGCGGCGTCAACGAGGGTTTTTCCGGCGGCGAGAAGAAGCGCAACGAAATCCTGCAGATGGCCATCCTCGAACCGCGCCTGTGCGTGCTCGACGAAACCGACTCCGGCCTCGACATCGACGCCCTGAAGATCGTCGCCGACGGCATCAATGCCCTGCGCTCTCCCGATCGCGCCTTCATCATGGTCACGCACTACCAGCGCCTGCTGGATTACATCAAGCCCGATGTGGTGCATGTCCTGGCCCAGGGCCGCATCGTCAAGTCCGGCGGGCCGGAACTGGCGCACGAACTGGAACAGAAGGGTTATGGCTGGATCGACCAGAGTGTTGCCGCCTGAGGAAGCCGTCATGGATTACGCCGAACACTATCGCGATCTTGCCACGGACCTGCCCGGCCAGGACCTGCCCTGGCTAAGAAGCCTGCGCCAGCAGGCCGAGGCGGTCTTCTCGCAGCATGGCTTCCCCTCGCCCCGCGAGGAAGCGTGGCGCTACACCAACGTCACGCCGATCGAGAAGAAGCGTTTCCTGCCGCTGACTGCGCATCCGTCCGAACCGGACTGCGGCGAACTGCTGGCGCGTTACCGGCTGCCGGAAGCCTGGGTGCTGGTCTTCGTCGACGGCCTGTTCAGTGCCGGACACTCGGACCTGGCCGGCCTGCCGGGGGGCGTGCTGGCCATGCCGATGGCGGAAGCCCTGGCGCACCACCCCGACCGGGTACGGGCCAGCCTGCAAGCCGAATCCGACGGGGCCGATTCCCGCTTCGTGGATTTCACCAATGCTTATTTCCGCGACGGGGCGTTCCTCCACATCGGCGCCGGCATCGCGTTGCCAAGGCCCGTGCAGCTGCTGCACCTGTCGACCCGTCCGGAGGGGCTGTCGGTGCTGCGCCATGCGGTGATCCTGGAGCACCACGCCGAGGCCAGCGTGATCGAGACCTATGCCGGCGAGGACAGCGCGGGCTACCTGACCTCCACCGTGACCAGCCTGCATCTCGGCGAGGGCGCCCGCCTCGAACACGGCAAGTTCCAGGTCGAAAGCCCCAGGAGCTACCACTTCGCCAGCCTGGTGACGACCCAGCAGGCAGCCTCGCAACTTCGCCAGCAGCACCTGGCCTTCGGCGGCCTGATCGCCCGCACCGACATCCACAGCTGGCTGGGCCGGGACACCGACTGCACACTGGATGGCCTGTTCATGGTGTCCGGGCGGCGGCACCTGGACACGCATTTCCTGCTGCGGCATGGCGCGCCGCACGCCCGCAGCCGCGCGCATTACCGCGGCATCGCCGCGGAACGCGGGCGAGGCGTGTTCGCCGGCCGCATCGTGGTCGATGCCGGCGCCGAGAAGACCGATGCCGACATGAGCAGCCGCAACCTGCTGCTCTCCGAGGACGCCGAAATCGACTGCCAGCCGCAGCTGGAAATCCTGACCGATGACGTCAAGTGCTCCCATGGCGTGACCATCGGGCAACTGGAGGCGGAGGCGGTGTTCTACCTGCAATCGCGGGGTCTCGACGAGGTCGCGGCCCGCAACACCCTGACCTTTGCCTTCGCCAACGAGCAGGTGGAGAAAATCCGCTTGGCCACCCTGCGCCAGCAGGTCCGCGACACCCTGCTGCGGGCATTGCCGCAGGCCGACATACGGGCGGACTGGCTATGAGCAGACCCGCCCCCCGCTACGACCTCGCCAGCATCCGGTCGGATTTCCCGATCCTGGGCCGGACCATCAACCGCCACCCCCTGGTCTATCTGGACAATGCCGCCTCGACGCAGAAGCCGAGGGCGGTGATCGACTGCATACGGCGCGTCTACGAGGAGGAGTACGCCAACGTCCACCGGGGCGTCCATACCCTCAGCCAGCGGTGCACGGACCTGTTCGAAACGGCACGCGAGAAGGTGCAGGGCCTGCTGCATGCCCGGCACGGACACGAAATCGTCTTCGTCCGCGGCGCCACCGAAGCCATCAACCTGGTGGCACAGACCTATGGCCGGCAGAAGGTCAGCGCCGGCGACGAAATCCTCATCACCGCCATGGAGCACCATTCCAACATCGTGCCCTGGCAGATGCTGTGCGAACAGACCGGCGCGGTGCTGAAGGTCATCCCCATCACCCCGACCGGCGAACTCCGGCTGGAGGGTCTCGACGCGCTGCTCACGGAACGCACCCGGCTGTTGTCGGTCGCGCACATGTCGAATGCGCTGGGCACGATCAACCCGGTCGAGACGATCATCGCCAGGGCGCACGCGAAAGGCATCCCGGTGCTGCTGGATGGCGCACAGTCCGTGCCGCACCTGCGGGTGGACGTGCAGGCGCTCGACTGCGACTTCTACGTCTTCTCCGGGCACAAACTCTACGGCCCTTCCGGCATCGGCGTGCTGTACGGCAAGGAAAGCCTGCTCAAGGCCATGCCCCCCTGGCAGGGCGGCGGCGACATGATCCGCCGGGTGACGTTCGACAGGACCGAGTACAACGACCTGCCCTACAAGTTCGAGGCCGGCACGCCGAGCATCGCCGATACCATCGCCCTGGGCGCCGCCATCGACTACCTCGACGGTATCGGCCTGGATGCCATCGCCGAGCATGAGCATGGCCTTTTGCGCCATGCCACCGAGCAGGCGCTGGAGATCCCGGGGCTCAGGATCATCGGTACTGCACCGCAGAAGGGCGCGATCCTGTCCTTCACCCTGGACCACATCCATCCGCATGACATCGGCACCCTGCTGGATCAGCTCGGGATCGCCATCCGCGCCGGCCATCACTGCGCCATGCCGGTCATGGACTTCTTCGAGGTGCCGGCCACGGCCCGTGCCTCTTTCGGCCTGTACAATACCTACGAGGAAGTCGATATCCTGATGAACGGCATCCGCGAGGTCATCCGCCTGTTCGGCTGACGTCCGCCCTCCGCCCCCAACCCGCCCATCACCACCCGCCATGCTGGACCAGATCCGAGACCTCTACCAGGAAGTCGTCTTCGACCATAACCGCAACCCGCGCAACTTCCGCGTCATGGAAGACGCCAACCGCAAGATCGAGGGCTTCAACCCGCTCTGCGGCGACCGCATCACTCTCTACGCCAAGGTCAGGGACGGCATCATCGAGGATGTCAGCTTTCAGGGTTCTGGCTGCGCCATCTCGACCGCCTCGGCCTCGCTGATGACCGAGATCGTCAAGGGCCAGACCGAGGCGGAGGCCGAGCATCTGTTCGAGCTGTTCCACCGCATCACCACCGGCAAGGATGGCGACACCGTCAACCTGGAGGAGATCGGCAAGCTGGCCGTGCTCGCCGGGGTCCGCGCCTATCCGGCACGGGTCAAGTGCGCGACGCTGGCCTGGCACTCGCTGCAGGCCGCCCTGCGGAACGAAGGCGACAGCGTCAGCACCGAATAAGCCCGCGCAACGAGGTCAAGCATGAGCGAGTGGAGAGATGTCGGCCGCGAGGGCAGCCTTGCGCCCGGCGAACATCTGGTGGCGGATGTCGACGGATATGAAATCGCCGTGTTCAATCTGGACGGCAACTATTACGCCATCCAGGACGCCTGCACCCATGACGGCGCCGAAATCGCCAGCGGTGCGGTCGAGGGCTGCGAGATCGTCTGCCCCCGCCACGGCGCACGCTTCTGCCTGAAGACCGGCAAGGTCCTGTCGCCACCGGCCTACGAGGATCTGGCCACCTATCCGGTGCGCGTGGAAAACGGCCGGATTCTGGTCGACTGCGAGTGAAGCCCGCGCCCGGCGAGGACACCGCGGGCCATGCCCTTGCCTGTATAATCGCCGGTCTTTGTCCGGGTACCAGCGATGCGCGAACTCAATCCACTGTACAACCAGATCAAGGATCTCAAGGGGCGCGAAGAGTCCCTTAGGGGGTATCTTTGACTTCGAAACCCGGCAGGAACGGCTGACCGAGGTCCTCCGCGAACTCGAGGACCCGAAGATCTGGGACAAGCCCGAGCTGGCCCAGGCGCTCGGCAAGGAACGCACCCAGCTGGAAGGGGTGGTCCACAACCTGACCCGGCTGCGCCAGGGGCTGCAGGATGCCGAGGAGCTGCTGGAGCTGGCCGTCGAGGAGAACGACGCGGACAGCGTCGACTCGGTCGCCGCCGACCTGGAGCGCTACGAAACCACGATCGCCGGCCTGGAATTCCGCCGCATGTTCTCCGGCGAAATGGACCCGAATAACGCCTTCCTCGACATCCAGGCCGGCTCCGGCGGCACCGAGGCACAGGACTGGGCCGCCATGCTCGAGCGCATGTACCTGCGCTGGGGCGAACGCAAGGGCTTCAAGACCGAGCTGGTCGAGGAATCCGCCGGCGAGGTCGCCGGCATCAAGAGCGCCACCATCCGCTTCGAGGGCGAATACGCCTACGGCTGGCTGCGCACGGAAACCGGCGTGCACCGCCTGGTGCGCAAGTCGCCGTTCGATTCCGGCAACCGCCGTCATACCTCGTTCTCGTCGGTGTTCGTTTCGCCCGAGGTCGACGACAACATCGACATCGACATCAACCCGGCCGATCTCAAGACCGACGTCTACCGCGCCAGCGGCGCCGGCGGCCAGCACGTCAACCGGACCGAGTCCGCGGTACGCATCACCCACCTGCCCTCCGGCGTCGTCGTCCAGTGCCAGAGCCAGCGCTCGCAGCACGCTAACCGCGACTGGTGCATGAAGCAGCTGCGCGCCAAGCTGTACGAACTGGAAATCCAGAAGCGCAACACGGAAAAGCAGAAGCTGGAGGACTCCAAGTCCGACATCGGCTGGGGCAGCCAGATCCGCTCCTATGTGCTCGACCAGTCGCGCATCAAGGACCTGCGCACCAACGTCGAAACCAGCAACCCCCAGCCCGTCCTCGACGGCGATCTGGATATGTTCATCGAAGCCAGTCTGAAAAGCGGTTTGTAATCATGAGTGATCCGAATTCCGACCCGAACGCCGCCGAGGGAACCGCCCAGAGCGGGCTCGAGGGCGACGAGAACAAGCTCACCGCCCAGCGCCGCGAGAAGCTGGCCGCCATCCGCGAGCGCGACGCCGTCGCCTTCCCCAACGACTTCCGCCGCGATGCCCTGGCCGCCGATCTGCACCGCGATCACGGCGAGGCCGACGCCGCCGCGCTGGAAGCGCAGCCGGTCGCCGTCAATCTGGCCGGGCGGCTGATGACCAAGCGCATCATGGGCAAGGCCTCCTTCGCCCACCTGCAGGACATGTCCGGCCGCATGCAGGTGTTCCTGCAGCGCGACAGCCTGCCCGAGGGCCAGTATGAGGCGTTCAAGAGCTGGGACCTGGGCGACATCATCGGCGTCGAGGGGCAGTTGTTCCGCACCAAGACCGGCGAGCTGTCGGTGCGCGTCGCCAGCGCCCGGCTTCTGACCAAATCGCTGCGGCCGCTGCCAGAGAAATTCCACGGTCTGACCGACGCCGAAACCTGCTACCGCCAGCGCTACCTCGACCTGATCATGAACGAGGACTCGCGCCGGGTGTTCCGACTGCGCAGCGCCATCGTCCACTACATCCGCGAGTTTCTCACCGATCGCGGCTTCCTGGAGGTCGAGACGCCGATGATGCAGGTCATCCCCGGCGGCGCCCGCGCCCGGCCCTTCATCACCCACCACAACGCGCTGGACATGGACCTGTACCTGCGCATCGCCCCCGAGCTGTACCTCAAGCGGCTGGTGGTGGGCGGCTTCGAGAAGGTATTCGAGATCAACCGCAGTTTCCGCAACGAGGGACTGTCGACCAAGCACAATCCCGAATTCACCATGATCGAGTTCTATCAGGCCTACGCGGACTACCGCGACCTGATGGACCTGACCGAGGCGCTGCTGCGCGGCATGGCGCAAAAGCTGCTGGGCGGCACCGTGGTCACCTACCAGGGCAGCGACTACGACCTGGGTCAGCCGTTCCGGCGCATGACCGTGCTGGAATCCATCCTGCACTACAACCCGGACATCACGGCGGCCGACCTGGCCGGGCGTGAATCGGCCGCCGCCATCGCCCGACGGCTGGGCATCAAGGTGGAAGCCAACGACGGCCTGGGCAAGATCCAGACCGAGATATTCGAGAAGACTGTCGAGGATCGGCTGTTCGAGCCGACCTTCATCACCGCCTACCCGGCCGAGGTCTCGCCCCTGGCGCGGCGCAACGATGCGGACCCCTTCATCACCGACCGCTTCGAGTTCTTCGTCGGCGGCCGCGAGCTGGCCAACGGCTTCTCCGAGCTGAACGACCCCGAGGATCAGGCCGAACGCTTCCGCAAGCAGGTCGAGGACAAGGCCGCCGGCGACGAGGAAGCCATGCACTACGACGCCGACTACATCCGCGCCCTGGAACATGGCCTGCCCCCCACCGCCGGCGAGGGCATCGGCATCGACCGGCTGGTCATGTTCCTCACCGACTGTCCCTCCATCCGCGACGTCATCCTGTTCCCGCACCTGCGGCGGGAGGGCTGACAGCCTCAGGCAGGGCAACAGCGGCAAATCTCCCGCCGCGATGCCTTGCCCCGCGGCCAGGGACAGCGACCGGACAACGGGACCGGCCACGACCGCTGCCCCGGCCGGACCGGCACCCTCGCCGCCAGAATGCGCTGAACGCCGGTGTCGAGCGGGCGCAGGTCCCACCCAGCGGCGGGAATTCCTCCTGAATTACGCCGTACCACCCGCCGTGCCTTGACGCCCCTGCGGGTGATCTCCTACCCTGCGGGCCGAACGTTGAAGCGGTGTTGGCGTATCTTCCGGCGCCACGCCGGGAACCTCGAAAACCCGCCCCTTGCTGCCCGGTACCGACGCAACGGCAAGATCTGTTGCACCGGAGCGCTGACCGGCCGGCCGGGCACATGGCACGCCGTGCAACCGCCGCGACTTTCCCGCCGACCATCGGCAAGGAAGATGCCGGTTTCCGGGCACGGATTCATGGGCCAGCCCACGCCCCACGGCGACGTCGCGATCGGCCAGGACGGTCCCGCGCCCCTGCCCCCCCGGGGGTCGGCACTTCGCGGCAGGCGTTTGTGACCCATTGCCCTGATTTCGACTCGAACATGATCAATACGCCTGGCCGACAGCGTTGGCGGGATCCGTCCCGGTCCCGGAGCAAACCGCCGCTCGGCCTGCAAACCCGGCTGAACCTCACCCTGGGCCTGGCAATGGCGGTGATCGTCGGCATCGGCTTTCTGTTCGCGATTCACGATGCCCGCCAGTCAGTGCGGAACGAGGCGCGATCGACGGTCAGCCTGGCCCTGCAACTGCTGGAGGCCGGTTTCGCCGGAGAGGACGGGAACGGCAAAGCCCTGTCGGGCTGGATGAGCCGGCTGGGCGGGCTCGACAAGATCCGGCACCTGCGGATCAGCGTGATCGGTCCGCAGGCATCCGCCATCAATTTTTCCGGCCATCATCCGGCAGCCGCCAGGCAGGAAGCGCCCGGCTGGTTCCGCTGGGCGGTGACCCCGGAGCCCATCCGGGTCGAACGACTGCTGCACGACGACCGGCAGCAACCCCTGACGATCCGGATCGAAGGCAGCGCCGATGACGAAATTCTGGAAGCCTGGTCCGAGACGCAGGGTTTCCTAATCCTGCTGCTGTCGCTGGCCGGCGCGGTCTACGCCCTGGTGAACCTGCTGGTCGGGCGCGCCTTCGGCCCGGTGGTCACCATTCTGGAGGGACTCGCGCACATCGAGCATGGCGAGTACGACAAGCGGCTGCCGGCGTTCCCGCTGCCGGAATTCGACGGCATTGCCAGCGCCTTCAATCTCATGGCCGGCCAGCTGGAAAAGACCCGCGACGAGAATCGCGCCCTGGTACGGCATTCCATGCTGATCCAGGAGGAGGAGCGCCGGCACCTGGCGCGGGAACTCCATGACGAGCTGGGCCAGTCGCTGACGGCCATCAAGGCCATGGCGGCGACGCTGCTGTCCAGGAACGGCGAGGCCAACACGCCCGCCCGGCAGATCGTCGCCATCTGCGACCATCTGTTCGGCGTGGTGCGCTCGATGATGCGCCGGCTCAGGCCCAGTGTGCTGGACGAACTCGGCCTGTCGGCGTCCCTCGAGGATCTGGTGGAAAGCTTCCGGTCCCGCCATCCCGAGCTGAAGGTCCATCTGCGCTGTGCCGCCGGGGTCGATGCCCGCTGTCCGACGTCGGCCATCGACCTGTTCCGCATCACCCAGGAATGCCTGACCAACACCGTCAAGCATGGCCAGGCACGCGAAGTGGCCATCGATCTGGGGGTCGTCCGGAGCGGGGCAACCGAATGGGTGGTTCTGCACCTTCGCGACGATGGCTGCGGTTTCGACCCCATGCTGCCGCAGCGCGGTTTTGGCTTGCGGGGCATCCGCGAACGGGTGGCCGGGTTGGGCGGCGAGATGGCCATCCGCACCGGCGCGGGCAAAGGCGTCGACATCGACATCCGGGTACCTGCCGAAGGAGCGCCATCATGAGTCAGCGCATCACTGTCATGCTGGTTGACGACCACGCCGTGGTGCGCACCGGCTATCGCATGCTGCTCGGCCAGTCCGCGCGCATCGACGTGCTGTGCGAGGCCGAAAACGGCGAGGCGGCCTGCCAGCTCTATCAGGAGTGGCAACCCCAAGTGGTGGTCATGGATCTGAACCTGCCCGGCATCGGCGGCCTGGCCGCCGCCCGGCGCATCATCGGGCGCGACCCCTCCGCCAGGATCCTGATCTTCAGCATGTACGACGAGCCGGTCTACGCGGCCCGGGCGCTGGAGGCGGGCGCGAAGGGCTACATCACCAAGAGCAGCACGCCCGCGATGCTGGTCGACGCCGTGCTGCGCGTGGCCCGCAACGAAACCCTGGTCGAGCCCGAGATCGCCCAGCGGCTGGTGACGCGCCGGTTCTCGAAGGAGGAGAGCAGCGCCTTTGCGCTGGATGTCCTGTCGGCCCGCGAATTCGATGTCTTCTGCCTGCTGGCGCGGGGTTACAGCACGCGGCAGGCGGCCGACGAGCTCAAGCTGAGCTTCAAGACGGTTTCGAACTACGCCTCACTGATCAAGGACAAGCTGAATGCGCAGACCAATGCCGATCTGGTGCTGATCGCCATCCAGCATGGACTGATCCAGTATTAAACCCCGCAACATGAAAACGGGGCGCCCGGTTGCCGGGCGCCCCCTCGCATCGGCCGGCGCTGGATCAGCGATGGCAGATATACATCGTGACTTCAAAGCCGAAACGCAGATCCTTGCAGACAGGTTTTTCCCAGATCATGTCGGTCTCCTCGATAGGGCTGGATGGCAATAAGATCGCCACGGTATCCGTGGCGACTGGATTCTAGGCCAGCACGGATGCCGGCCGATATGGCGGCCTACCCGAACCGGCACGGGAAAGCTTCCCGCCCGCACGGTTCCTGGGCCCGGCGCGCTGGCGCCAGGACCCGGCTCAAGGCGCAGCTTCCGCTTTGGCCTTGAGCTCGGCCAGGCCGGTGGCGAAGAACTGCTGCAGGGCCTGGGTGACCGCCTCGTCGCTGAGCGATTCCGGTGGTTCGTTGCCGGTATCGCCACGATAGGCGCGGCTTTTCCATTCGACCCGGGTGCCCTGCTCCGCCGCGCTCACCCGCAGGATGGCCGAATAGGAACTGGCCGGCAACGCCTTCACGTTGGCTTCGCTCATCCGGTACTGATATTCGTGCTTGTCCGCGTCCCAGGCATCCAGATCCTCATGCAGGACCTCGCCATTGGCGAACACCAGGGTGCGGCGCGCGCCCGGCTGGTTGCCGTTGCTGGATTCGCTGGACTTGAGTCCGCGGTGCCAGCGGCTGATGGCGCCGAAATCGCCCGCCAGGACCCAGACGCGATCCACGGGGGCGGCAATGTCGATGGTTGCGACGATCTTCTGCGGTGTGGGGCCGTGCGCCATGGCGACCGGGGCCAGCAGCAGGGTCAGGGTTGTCAGACCGGTTCGAAAACGCGTGAGCATGTAGGTTCTCCAGACAGGTGATGGGGAAAGGCCATACGGGGTCATGGGTCGGCGGCGGACAACCGGCCACGTCGCCAGGGCAGCGCCGCCCGCCAGAACCCTGCGGGCCGGGCGCGAGTCGCGACACCGGCGGCACGGAAACGCCCCTGCCGATAGGCGAGCACCGTGAGCGCCAGGGCCAGCGTCGCGGGTATCCAGCGCAGATCGACGAACACGCGCGCGGGCCTGGCGTACTCGGGCTGCAGCAACGTCTCGGCGAGGGTGCCGACCTCCAGCCGCCGGTATCCGAGCCCGCTGGCCCCGGCCAGCTCGCGGAGGTAATCCTCCCGCAGGGCCGAGAGATGCTCGGTGCCGCCCGAGGGTGCACTGCCGAACGGGGCGTTGCGGGCGTGGTAGCCCTCGATGTCCTCGGGCGCCATGTCCGACAGGCCAAAGGTCGAGCGCTGCGGCACCTCGTCCTCGGCCACGAACCCCAGCGGCCGGCCGGTTTCGTCGAATTTGGGAATCGGCATCGGCGTGTTGCCGCCGACACCGACCAGCCATCCGCCCAAGCGGCCGCGAACCCCTTCGAAGCGCGTTCGGTAGCGGGGATTGACGGGCGGCGCCTCCTGCCCGTCCGTGAAAAACAGCACGTCGGCCTGGTAGCCGGCCAGGGACTGGAAGGCATCCAGCAGACCCGCGGCGATCCGGCTGTCGGCGGCCCAGGCCATGCGCCAGTCCAGCCGCTCCAGCGCCCCGGCGATGTCCTGAAACCCGGTGCACACCTCGATCGGCTCGAACAGCAGCGTGCTGCTGCGTTCGGTGAAGACGCCCAACCCCAGCTGCGAACCGCAGGGCAAACCGGCAATGGCCTCCCGCAGCGCCTGGCGGACGACATCCAGCCGGCTGACCATGCGGTTGCCGAGACGATAATCGGTCACGGTCATGCTGCGCGTGATATCCACCACGGCCAGGTAACGGAAGACGGCGCCTTGGGTGGCCATGCCCAGAGGCAGGCAGGCCAGCAGGGCCAGGGCGCAGGCACCGGCCAGGCAGCGCGTGGCAGGATCACCGGGCAGCCGCCGCCAGGTCATGGCAGTCCCCGCGGGAAGCCGGGCACACGAGTCCAGAGTTTACGGGCGGCGTCTTCCTCCGGCTGCGGTTGCGGCTCCGGTTCGCTGTCGACCCGGTCGAAATCGGGCATCAGCCGGGCCGCGACCTCGTAGTTGTACTTGGCGGCCCAGTCGTCCGGACGGCGACGCAAGGCCCGCCGGTAAGCCTGCTTGGCCAGTTCCGCCAGCGTGCCGGCCTGGGTCGGCTGCGCGTGCTCGACGGCGACGATGGCGCGACGGAGGTAGACATTGCCGAGGTTATACAGGGCCTTGGTGCCGATAGCCGGGGAGGAGGACTGGGCGAGTTCCGCCAGCACCGCCTCCGCATCGCGGTAATCCTCCCGCCCGGCCAGATACAGGGCATGGGCCAGACGCACGCTTTCCGGAGCGCCGAAGCGCCGTTCGGGACCGATATCCCGCCCGGCCAGCAAGGTTTGCAGCGCGGTGCCGACGAGCCGGTTCTCGCGCCAGCGCCAGAACTCGGCGGCAAAGGCCGCCAGGGCCAGGACGGCAAGCAGCAGCGCCGTTGTCTGGCGGAGGGAGAAGGTCGGCCTCACAGGCGGATTTCCAGGCGCTTGACCATCAGCAACGCCAGCAGCGCCCACGCGGCCAACCCGTAGCAGAGTCCCCGCAGGTCCTGGCGCGGGTGGATTTCCTGGTAGCGCAGCGGGGCCTTCTCGGCGCGGTCGATGTCGGCGATGGCCTGGCGCACAGCCTCGGGGTTCTCGGCCTGATACGCCTTGTAGGGAATGCCGAGACTTTCGAAGAACAGATGCAGGTACCGCTCGGGCCGTGCCTGCGGCGTATCCTCGCTGGGCGGCGGAATGTCGAACAGGCCGGGATTGCCGGCAGTGCGCAGGAAGATCCAGTACACATGCGGGTGCCATTGCTGAAAGCTGCGCCGCAGCAGCGCCTCGCTGTCCGGATCGATGACCGCCGCGCCATCCGAAACCAGCACGATGCCGCGGTTGCCGCCGGCGGGATCGTCGGGGAAATAGGACAGCGCCATGGCCAGCCCCTTGGCGATATGCGTCTGCGCCAGCCCCGGCAGGGCGGACGCCCTGACGGCGGCAGCCGCCGCCTCGCGGTTGGCCGACAGCGGCAGGACGAACAGCGGCGAGGTGCTGAAGGCGGCGACGCCGATGCGGTCGTGGGGGCGGCTGCCGATGAACGCCTCCAGGAAACGGACGGCGGCACGGGACTTGGACTCCTCGCCGCCGGCCGGCGAGCGCCCGGCGAAGCTGTCGTCCATGCTGCGGCTGCGGTCCAGCAGCAGGACCAGGCTGGCGCCATGACCGGTCCGCTCGACCGCGTACTGGCCGCGGAACAGACCGGCGAGCCCGGCCACCAGCAACAGGATGGCCAGCGCCCCGGTCACCTGGATCGCCAGGTGCAGACAGCGGGAGAGCGCGTCGCCGGGCAGGAGAACATGCCATGAGTAAGCATTCCCATGGTGCAGGGCGCTCAGGAACGGCAGCAGGGCGAGCGGCGCGAGCCATAACCAGAGGGGCTGGGCAAACGACATGGCTAGCGCCGCTGCCGTTCCAGCCGCAGGCAGGCCAGCGCCAGCGCGTCCAGCCGCTCCAGGCCGTAATCCCCGCTCGATCCCGCGGCACCGAAGAACAGGCGGTAGGAGGCCTGGAACCAGGCCCCGATCTCGCCCCGCAGCGGGTGATAATCGGGATGCTGCTCAATGAAGCGCGGCAGGTCCTCGGCGAACAGGGGCCTGCCAAGGGTTCGCTCGAAGGCCCGGTGCAGCAGCAGGAAACCGGCGCGCACGGTGTCAGGCTTCTGCGGCTGGCGCATGAGCGCGCGCAGTTCCCGGCGAGCCGCGCGGAAATGCCGGCCCTGCCGGCCAAGGGTGAGATAGCCGCCCAGATGCCCCAGGTAGGCCAGCGCTACCAGCGCCAACGCCAGGAACAGCGCCATGTTCCTGGCCGGTCGGCGCGTGTCCGGGCGCTCGGGCGGCGCATCCGGCTGCATCAGGCGCATGCCGCCCTCGGCCATGACCGCGGGACCATGGATAGGGGCCACGGTGATGGGCCAGGCCGGCACATCGATGGGCTGGCGACCCCCATCCGGCGCCAGCCGTTGCAGGGTCATGGCCGGGATGGTGAGGGTCTTGACCGCCAGCGGCACGTAGAAGACCTGATATTCCAGGTGCAGACGGAGCAGCTGGCTGCCGCGCGGTT
The DNA here is from genome assembly GCF_056880625.1 of Methyloparacoccus sp. NF-16. Taxonomy (NCBI): domain Bacteria; kingdom Pseudomonadati; phylum Pseudomonadota; class Gammaproteobacteria; order Methylococcales; family Methylococcaceae; genus Methyloparacoccus; species Methyloparacoccus sp. NF-16. The sequence continues at coordinate 2,952,576 of NZ_CP174130.1, forward strand.
CCGTCCAGACCCGCCGCAATTCCAGCCAGCGGTTCACCGGACCGGGCCGGGGCAGCGTCCCGGTATCGAGCGCATGGCCGGCATGGCTGGGGATGTCCAGCGTGGCGTGGATCACATCGCCGAGGACATGACCGTAATCACGGGCCGTTTCCACGCGTGCCGCGACGACTGCCGCCCCGGCCGGGTCGCCGAGCAGGCCGGTCAGCCAGACGATTCGCCACAGCCGCGCCGCCGTCTTCATGTGCCGGCCAGGAAATAACGGTTGACCGCCGCCGCGCTGAAACCCCGATCGAGCAGTAGCGGCCGGCGGCCATGGCGGCGGAACAGCGCGTTCAGGTGCTCCCGGCGCTGCGCCAGATTGGCGATCAGGCGTTCCCGCAGGGCGGGACGGATCAGCAGCAGACGTTCATGACCGGCTTCGGCATCGACGAGGCGCGCCAGGCCCGGCGGAGACGGCAAGGTCTCCCGCTCGTCCCAGATCACCACCGGCACCAGCCAGTGCCCGGCCAGGGCATCCAGCAGCGCCTGGATCGCAGTCAGCGGCATGTGAAAGTCGGACAGCACCAGTACCAGGCTGGCGCGCGCCGGCAACCGGCGCGCGGCGGCGAGCAGGCCCTGGCTGCCCACGCCCCGGGGTTGCCCGCGGCGCAGGCGGGTCGCCAGCAGCCGGGCCGATCCGGGCCAGCGGGTGGCGCCGAAGGAAAATTCCGGCAGGATCCGCTCGGCGGCGCCGTAAACCCCCAGGGTATCGCCGTTCCTGTGCGCGGCGGCGGCCAATGCCTCGACGAAATCAGCCATGACCACAATCTTGGGACAGTCGCCCCGGAAGGCCATGGAGGCGGAGAGATCGAGCAGGGCGAAAACCTTGAGGGTGGTGAGCTGCTCCTGGAGGCGAACCTTCAGGTTGCCGAAGGGATCGGCCAGGCTGGCGCGAAGATCGAGACGCCTGGGGTCGGGATGGGACAGGAACGGCGCCAAATGCCGGAACAGATGGCCTTCACCGGTGTTCCTGCCACGATGGGCACCGGGTCGGAAGCCGTCGAACCGGCCCGGCAGCCGGTAAAGTATCTCGGCCGTATTCAAGGCGCGGACACCGATCCGAGAATCCGGTCGATCAACAAGGGCACCAGCTCCGCCCGACGGTACTCGTAGACCGGCCTGAACAGCAGGCGATGGCGCATGGCGGCGGGAAACACGGCCTGCACATCCTCCGGGTGGACATGCGCGCGCCGGGCCAGCCAGGCACGGACGCGGGCGGCCCGCACCAGCTGGCTCATGGCCCGGGGGCTCGGACCCGCCTCCAGGAGCTGGCCGGCATCGGTATCCGGCAGTCGGATGCCGAAATCCTCGGGCTCGGCGGCCGCCTGCCAGAGTTCCCGCACATAGACCCTGAGCGCGGGGCTGGCCGTGACGCCGGCCTGAATGGCATTGGCTACCCGGTTGATCTGTTCGAGCGGGAAAACGCCGGGCCGGACGCCTTCCAGCAGGCTGTCGACATCGTGAAACCGGGGATTGAAAGCCAGTTCGTCGAGGATGTCCGGTTCGGGGGGATTGCGTACCTCGATTTCCAGCATGAACCGGTCGCGGGCGGCGGCCGGCAGCTCGAAGGTTTCCTCCTTTTCCACGCGGTTGCGGTCGGCGTAGACCTGCAGGTAGGGAAAGACGTAATCGCGGTTGAAGGCCTTGACGCTGCGCTCACCCATCACCCGCAACAGCAGCGAGTGCACCTGCGGTCGGGCACGGTTGATCTCGTTGAAGAAGAAGGTCGCCAGCCGGCTGCCCTTGCCGAGCAGCGGACCCGGCGAAACCGCCGGCTTGCCGGCGTCGTCCAGATAGGTGTAGTAGATCAGGTCGGCAGGCATCAGGTCGATGGTACCCTCGATACGTTCGGACTCCCCGCCAAGGGCTCGGGAAACAGCCCGCAACAACGTGGTCTTGCCGACGCCGACGCTGCCTTCCAGCAGGGCGTGGCCCCGCGAGAAGACGGCGATGGTCAGCAGGCGCAGCACGCTGTCCTGGCCCACGATGGCCTTTTTGACCTCGCGCTCGAAGGCTTCCGCCTGAGGCCAGGCATCGGCCAGCAAGCGCTCCGGATCGTGCTTTTCCATGATTCGGGAAATCCAGCTCAAGAGTGTCCTGATCCGTTGACGACTGCCGCAGGAGAACCGGGGACATGCGCCCGCGGGCGAACCGCGTTCCCAGTCGCCCCCGGCCCTTGGTACAGACGATTCGGTTACTTGATGTCCTCGACCTTGTAGACGAACTTGCCGGTCTTCACGAAGTTTTCATGACGCTTCCGATTCCGCTCTTCCATGGCCTTGATCGATTGCGACTGCTTGTTCAATTCGGCGGGGTCATGCTTGGGATCGTACTTGCTGCCGGCGACCTTGTCGGGGAATCCTGGCTTGGGTTCCCAACACTCGCCGGGCGCCTTGCAGTGGGTGCCGTCGTAGGCATGTACATTCAGCGCAGCGCTGACCAGCGCCACTGTAAACATCGTCTTAAGTTGGATTTTCATGGGTTGCTATCCTCCGAGTTTGGTTGGAAATTACTTCAGCCATTCTGCCTTGGCGGGGTCACCTGTATAGAGGCTTCGTAGCCATGCCATGATCTGCAGCATTTCATCGGCATTCAGGTTGGTGTTCTGTGGCCCCATCATGCCTTGGGCGCCCCCCCAGAGAATTTCGAACAGGCCGACATCGGTCAGGGCGCGCGGATAGGTCCAGTAGTCGTCGGCCAGGCCAGGGCCAAGCTTGCCTTCCGCCTCGTGGCCATGACAGCCGGAACAGGCGGTCAGGTAGAGGCTGTGACCCTTCTCGACGATGGCCGCGTCGCCGTTATAGGGATTCTTGCCGGTTTCCTTGAATTTCTTGAAGGCTTCGGTATCGCCGCCGGCCTTGCCATATTCAAAGCTCAGGGTTTCTCCGGTCACCGCGTGGCGAAAGGTGATTTCCGCGTGAGCCCCTGAAGCGAGGCCCAGCGTGGCCAGCATCAGGCCCAGGCAGCGTGTCTTGAATGTCATGTTCGGTTTCCTCTTCGAGTCATTCGGTCAGGGATGCGCGGCGCACCTGGCATCCGGTTCAATGGTTCTTGTACCGCTTCCGCGGCTCGTCGGTTCCCAGGGCGACCAGCGGCATGCCTTCCTCCTTGAGAACCGCCCGAATCTCCCGGGCCCGATTCCTGAGCGCCCGGTTGATGTCGGCCATCAGGGCCTTGTCGTCCTTGCGGACGCCAACCGAGGTGGAATAGTGGAAGGGCACTTTCTGGCCATCCTCACGGGTCTGGTGATCGGGTATGACCTGCATCTCCAGCTTGCCCGTCGCGGCCTTGACATACCGTGCTGCCTGCGGACCCCACAGGATGGCGAGCTCGGCATGGCCACTGGCAACCTCGTTCACCAGCTTCTCGGGGTCATAGCGGACATACTGGTTGCGACGGGCCTTGAAACCGACCAGGGACTGCAGATAGTTGAACTGGTCGTTATAGCGGCTGATCTTCTTCAGCATCGTCTCGGGAGGACTGTCCGGCATGAAGGCAATTTGCTTCGCCTGCTTCAGGTAGGCACTGTCCCAGTCAGTCACGGTCAGCCCTTTTTTCTTCGGAAAAATGAAGACATAGGCCGAGCGGTAATAAGGCTCCGAGGTGAGCATGCGGGGGTCGTCCTGGTCGACGCCCATGACCACATCGCACAGCCCCCGGTCCAGCTGGTCCCGCAGGAAATAGCGAGGGTCCCGCCACCAAACATTCTCGACGGTGCGACCCAGCTCTTTGGCGAGTATCTCCGCCAACCGGTTTTCGAATCCCCGGCCTTCCTTGTCCGAATACGGCAATTCCGCCTCGGCGGCGCAGATCCGCAAAGGCTCGGCGGCCTGGGCAAACCCCAGGTTGGCGACAGCCAGCGCGGTTCCCAACAGCGCCTTCCGTATATGCAACATGTTTGAATTCCTCTTGCTCGTCATGATTCGTCGTCGGCTTCCGGGGGCGACCCGACGGGCCGGCCCCGGAACGGCGACCTGGGCGGCTAGAGCGAGAAGACGAACAGGGCCCCACCCATCTGGGTGTGGTGGGCCAGTTCCTTGAAGGCGCCAACGGCGCCAAGGCCAGCGGTGGGGTCCTTGAGATCGAACACCAGACCGACACCCGGCCAGCCGCCAACACCGGAATAGATGGCGACATACTGCTTGCCATGGTGCTCATAGGTGATGGGGTGACCGATAACGCCGGAGGGCAGCTTGAACTGCCATTTCAACGCACCGGTACGGGTATCGCGCGCCTTGATGTAGCCATCCAGTGTGCCGTAGAAGACCAGGTTGCCGGCGGTGGCCAGGGTGCCGCCCCAGACGGCAAATTTCTCCTTCACTTCCCAGGTCATCTGGCCGGTCACAGAATTCATGGCCTTGACCTGGCCCAATGTGCCCTTGGGGCCCGGGTACATGTTCAGCGTCGCGCCCACGAAGAACTGGCCCGCGCGATACGGCAGCATGAAGGGCTCCCAGTCCATGCAGATATGGTTCACGCCCATGAAGAACAGCTTCTTGTCGGGATCATAGGACTCGAGGCCCTGGTTGTGATAACCCATGGCCGATGGGCAAATGCCCTTTGATTCGTGATCCATGTAGGTGGCGTATTCCGGGTCGCGGATCGGGATGCCGGTCTGGAGGTCGACCTTTTTGACCCAGTTGACCGTATCGTCGATCTTGAAGGCATTGACCAGCGAACCGGTTTCACGGTTGAGCGTGTAGACGAGACCGTTGCGGTCGGGATGAGTCAGCAGCGGGGTCAGCTTGCCGTCGACTTCCTGCTCGGACAGCCCCATGTAGTTGACGCCCGCGTAATCCCATTCGTCATGCGGGGTCTTCTGGTAGCCGAACTTGGCCTTGCCGGTCTGGAGGTCGCGGCCCCAGATGGTCATGGTCCACTTGTTGTCGCCCGGCCGCATGGTTTCGTTCCAGGGCGCGGGATTGCCGGACCCGTAGTACACCATGTCCAGCTTGGGATCGTAGGCATACCAGCCCCAGTTGGTGCCGCCGCCGATCTTCCAGGCGTCGCCTTCCCAGGTCTTCAGACCCAGGCCAAACTGGCCGTAGTGCGGGTTGTGGCTGTTGAATTTCTCGTCCAGCAACAGGTCCTCGTCGGGACCTGTGGCGTAGGCGCGCCACTCCTGCTTGCCGTCCTTGATGTTGTAGGCGGTGACGTAACCGCGCACGCCCAGCTCGGCGCCGGCCGAACCGACCAGCACCTTGTCGCCAGCGACGAAGGGCGCGCCGGTGAGGGTCGAGCCCATGGTGATATCGGAGTTCTCCATCTTCCAGATTTCCTCGCCGGTGTCGGCATTCAGCGCGACAACGTTGCCATCCAGCTGGTTGAGGAAGATTTTCGCCGGGCCGTGATCGCCTGCCGGGACGTAGGCCAGACCACGGTTGACCACGTCGCAACAGGCGACCGCACGCGCGGCGGGGTTCTGCTTGGGCTTGTACTGCCACTTGATGCGCCCCGGATCATTGAGATCGATGGCGAAGACATTGTTCGGGAAGGGCGTGTGGACATACATGATGCCGTTGGCCACCAAGGGACCGCCCTCATGGCCATGCAGGGTGCCGGTGGAGAAGGTCCACGCCACTTTCAGGTTCTGCACGTTGCTGGCGTTGATGTCGTCCAGCTTGCTGAAATGGCTGGCGCTGTAGTCCTTCGTCTGCATGACCCAGTTGCGGTCATCCTTCGACATGAAATCCAGGTCCTTGTTGGCGATCGCGGTTGCCGACACGGCCGTCAGGGCCATCGTGATCAGCGCGCGATTGACGGATGCTGTCAGGCGTCTCATCTGCATGTTCAACTCCTCCTCGAAATTTAGGAATGCCCGGTCGGGGCGCGGCTGGGCGGGGCTCAATGACCGGCCCACATTGTCGGTGTCGGGACGCCATCCGAACTACTGAATTGCGCCCGCCCGGCATCGGGAAAAACACCTTCGGAAGCCGGGAATACCTCCGGCGGGGCGCATGGCGCCGGGTTTCGTCGGGACGATGGAGAACGCGGGTCGGGGCGGTTCATGCCAATGCCCGCCGCCGCTGCGGGCAAACGCCGGCGGCCCGGCATGGCCTGCGGGCGCCTGCCTCGGGGTTCGGGATCGGGGCGGTGTCATCCGTTGGAGATGTCGGGGCTGACGCGGCGCCGCAGGGGCGACACCCTGGCGGGAAACCGCAACGGGCTGGCGGTGGCAGGTATGGCGCCATCGGGATCGTGGCGCTTGGCGAACGGGACGCTGCGGGTGCCCAGGCCAGGGGGGGGGGGGAGACGGGGCCGGACGGCCGGTCAAGGCCGGCTGCGGAAGGGCGAGGTGGCAACAGCGAGGGCCCCTGGCAGGCGTTCAGGCACGGGCGCAGGAATGCCGGCAGCCGCGGCGGGCGTTGGCCATGGCTTGCATGGGTGCCGCCCATCGGGCAAAAAAAGCGCCCCGTGAGGGGCGCGAACAGGATGGAGAGCTAAACATCCATCAAAGCGCATGAATGCTGCGTACCGGCCCGCCCCGGGAAAAACGGGCCGCCATGTCCCGGGAAACTACATGGATATCTTGATGCCCGCCCAGCCGGCCTGCGGCGCGCCCGGACCGACGAAGCGGGGGTTGTTGTAGGCCGGGCCCAGCACTTCGTCGGCTTCGCCGAAGTTGCCGAAGGTCTGGTAGTTGCGATTGAAGATATTGTCGAAACGGCCGAACACGGAGACATGCTCGTTGTAGCGGTACTCGGCCAGCAGGTTGACCACCACAAAGCCAGCGATGGGTTTGTTCTGGTTGGCCTCGTCGCCGCGCAGGTACTGGTAGTCCTGGTAATTCAGGTTGGCGCCGAAGGTAAAACCGTCGAAAACCAGCCAGTCGGCATAGGCCTTGAGAATGTTCTGCGGCAAGCCGGGAATGTAGTCCCCGGGCGTGACGAACGTCTGCCCCATGTCGTTGGCATAGGGATTGTTGGGACTGTTGGCGATGAAGGATGACTGGAAGGTAGCATCCAGGTAAGTGTAGTTGAAGCCGAAGCGCACGGGTTCGAAATCCGCGTTCAGGCCCAGTTCGAGACCCTGCCGAAGGGTATCGCCCACGTTCTTGAAGTAGCCGGTATTAGCCAGCGTGCCGCTGCTGATGAACAGGATGTCGTCGTTGTTGACGGTGTGGAAATAGCCGGCATTCCAGTCGAAATTGCCGCCGTAGACATTCTTGAACTGGCCGCGGAAGCCGGCCTCCGCGGTCTTGGCGACAACCTGGTTCAGCGACGGATCGGACAGGAAGGCATTGGGCAGGCGGCAGGGCTTTGCCGGGTCGGCGCAGCTGAGCTCGACGGCGGTCGGGGCGCGGTTCGACTCGTTGTAGCTGGCATAGGCCTGGAGCTGCGGCATGAAGGCATAGGTCAGGCCACCCGAGGGATTGAAGCGCTGATAGGTGTGCTGCCCGTTGAGATCGGTCCCCTGCTGGTCGTAGAGGTTGACCTGCGCCTTGTTGTAGCGGCCGGCCACGGTCAGGGCCAGATCCTCGGTCACCGAGAAGTTGTCGGTGAAGAACACGCCATAGTAGGTGGTGTCGGTGCTCAGGCGCACGATGCCTTCCTCAGTGTAGATGCCGCTGCCGATGGTGCCCCGGCTGGGTGTGAGAGCCCCCAGTTCGGTGTTGGAATTGAAGGAAGTGGTGCCGGTGTCATAGCTGCCGCCGCCGACGAAGCGGTTCTTAAACCCGAACCAGTCATGATCGAAGGCCGCCTGGACGGTGGCGCCGTTGGTGCGCATGTTGGTCTGGCTGGTGTTCTGGGTCGCGGTACTGTTGTAGGGCGTCGCCTTGACCGGGTTGCCCCTGGCATCGAGGATGACTTCCTGTTCATCGCCCTCCTCCTGGCACAGATAGCCGGCCAGCCCGGAGGCTTCGCATGGCTCGGCGTCGGTATCGTCGCCGTTGAAGGTCGGCACCAGATTCTGGCGATAGTAGACTGTGCTGGACAGTTCGATCTTGTCGGTGACCCAGGTGGAACCCTGGATCGACGCCAGGAACATGTCGGTCTTGGTCTGATCCGGATGCGTGAAAATGGCGTTGCGCTGCTGCTCGTAGAGCTGCACCGGCACGGTGCCATTGCCGTTCATGGAGCTACCGTTGCCGGCCAGGGTCAGATCGATGTCCGACCGCTCACCGCGCCAGCTGAAGGTGCCCAGCCCCTGCATCACGTCGGTGGGCGAATACTGGCGCCAGCCGTTCTCCGAGAAATTGCGCAGGTCGATGTAATAGCCGAAGGTGCCATCGTTCCAGCCGGACATGATTTCCTCGACATGGCGACCCCAGGAACCGCCGTAGACCTCCGCGGAGTGGCCCGGTGCCGAAAAGCCGGTCTTGGTTTTCATGGAGATGGCACCACCCAGGCTGTTCAGACCGTAGACGGCATTGGAGCCCGAATGCAGGTCCATGCGCTCGATCGCGCCCTCGGATATGAGATTCCAGTTGACGGTGTCGCCGAAGATTTCGTTGAAACGGACGCCGTTGACGTAGACCGACAGGCCCTGCGGCAATCCCAGCAGGGGCGAGGCCGAAAAACCGCGGAACTGGACATCCTGCTGCATGGGATTGTTCTGCGCGTCATTGACGGTGACGCTGCCCATGTAGCGCCGCATGTAGTCGGGCAGGTTCCAGGCGCGTGTCTCGTCCAGCTCGTCGGAGGTGACGGTCTGCACCGGCGAGGGAACCTTGTAGATCGATACGCCCGTGTCGGATGTCGTCAGCGGCGTATCGCTGACGACATGGACCTCGTCCAGCTCGATGACATCGCCGGCGTAGGGCTTGTTGAGTTTCCTCGCTGCGATGATCTTCTCGCTCGCGGCTGCCGTGTCGGTGACTTCACTGTCCGGCTTGGCCATCTCGCTTTCGCGCGGCTGCGGGCTCGCGGCATCCCGCACCGTCTCGGCGCCGGCAACCGACGGATCGAGGCTGAAGAGGCTGATGGCGGTACCTGCCCACAGGGCTGCATTCTGGCGTTTCATCGCTCCACTAGGCGTATCGAGTCAAAGACAGCCCGCCATTCTAGTGATGCGAATGCACCTCACCTATAGGAAAAGTTCCTGAAATGCCGGCAAGCCCGGGTTCGCGTCAGCCTGCGGGATGCACCGGGACGGGAGCTTGAACCGATCGGCCACCGCCCGAGGAAAAAAATGACCCATGGAAGCCGGCCATCGCGGCGTCGCCGGTGATGACGTCCTGCGGGGTTGACCGATCCGGCTAGCAGGGGGAGCGGGAACCCCTGGCGCAGGGGCTCCCGCCCGAGGACAAGCCGATCGGCCGGATGCCTACGGCGACGTGGGCAGCGTCTGGCCGTGCTCGTCGACCAGCGGGACGCCATAGCTGCGCAGAATGCCCTGAATCTCGCCGGCATGTTTCTCGATCAGTTCGTCCAGCTGTTGCTGGCGTGCCTTGTCGGGCCGGCGCACGCCCATGGACATGGGGAAATCGAACTTGAGTCCGGGTTGGGACAGCATCGGCAACACGGCCAGTTGGCCGGGATTCTGCTGGACCAGATAGCCGGACATGGGGCCCCAGACGATCACCATGTCGATCTTGCCGTCGGCAAAATCCTTGGCCAGGATCTGGGCAGCATTCTGGGCGGCATCGCCGGTCATGGTCTGATAGGGAATGCCCTGGCCAATGAGGCCGTGGTTGAGCAGCCAGGTGGTGCCCGGCGCGCCGTCGAACATGGCAATGCGGAGCCTGGACTTGGTCTCGGCCGGCAAATGATCGATATCCTCGGGCCGCTTGAGCGCGTCGAGTGCCCCACCCTTGCGGTAGACCAGCACATAGGTCGAGCGGTAGTAGGGGCGAGTCGTCGCCGTGAGTTCAAACCCGGTCGGTACCCCCATGACCACGTCGCACTTGTAAGCCTCGGCTTCCTCGTCGACTTTGGCCTTGAGCGTGTTGCGGATGAAACCCAGACGCTGCGGGAACCAGGTGTATTCCAGCTTCAGGCCCTGCGCAGCGGCCAAGAGTTCGGCGATCCTGTTCTCGTATCCGCTGCCATCCTGCACCGACAGGGGCGGATTATTGGGATCCGCGCAAACCTTGAAGCTTCCACCTTCCGCCCGGGCGGCCAACGCCTGCCCTGCAAGCATCACGGCCAATACGGTCTTGAACGCCCCTTTGCTGACATTCAGCTGCATGAGTCTCTCCCTAATCCAGTCGAAAGGCCGGGAGTTTACGAAATTCCCGGGCCCTGAACGCACGAAACCCCGACTGACAAGCCAGTCGGGGTTTCGTTCAGCCGGGTCCCGCGGGACCCTGTAGCGGTCCGCTTAATTGGGCAGTGCGAACACGGTGAAGACGCCACCCAGCTTGGTATGGGTGCTCAGACTCTTGTACGCGCCAACCGCGCCGAGGCCTTCGCTTTCGCCTTCGAGGCCAGCCGCCATGCCGACGCCAGCCCAGCCGCCGATACCCGACAGAATGCCGATGTACTGCTTGCCGTTGTGCATCCAGGTGCTGACGTTGCCGATGACGCCGGACGGGGTCTTGAACTTGTACAGTTCCGCGCCGGTGTTGGCGTCACGCACCTTCAGGTAGCCTTCCAGGGTACCGTAGATGACCAGATCGCTGGCGGTGGACAGCATGCCGCTCCACAGCGAGAACGGCTCGTCTATCTGCCACTTGATGGTGCCGGTGGTCGGATCCCAAGCAGTGAAGGAGCCCATGTGCAGCTTCTCTTCCTTTTCGCCAGTCTTGACGTTGGTCTTGGCCGGATAGATGCTCAGGGTCGCGCCGACATACGGCTGGCCGGCGGTGTACTCGACCTGGAAGGGCTCATAGTCCATGCAGGTGTGGTTGCCGGGGATGTAGATCAGCTTGGTCTTGGGCGAGAAGGTGACCGGAGGCTCGTTCTTGGCGCCCATGGCCGAGGGGCAGATACCCTTCTGGTTGTGGTCTTCGCCACCCGCCTGGGTCGAATACTGTGACTGCACCTGCGGACGGCCGGTCTTCATGTCGACATGGCTGGCCCAGTTGACCATCTTGTCGAACTTCTCGGCGACCAGCAGTTCGCCGGTCACACGGTCCAGGGTATAACCGAAACCGTTGCGGTCGAAGTGAGTCAGCAGCTTGGAGTGCTCCTTGCCGTCCTTGTCCTTCATGGGCAGGTCGATCAAGGTCATTTCGTTGATGCCGTCGTAATCCCATTCGTCATGCGGGGTCATCTGGTAGACCCACTTGGCAACACCGGTGTCGGCGTCGCGGGCCCAGATGGTCATGGACCACTTGTTGTCACCCGGACGCTGTACCGGGTTCCAGGTGGACGGATTGCCTGAACCGTAGTAGATCAGGTTGGTTTCGGCGTCATAGCTGGTCCAGCCCCAGGTGGTGCCGCCGCCGATCTTCCACTGGTCGCCCTGCCAGGTCTTGAGGGAGGAATCCTTGCCGACTGGCGCCATCTTGCCGTCGGTCCAGGTCATGGTCTTTTCCGGATCGATCTTCATATCAGCGTCGGGACCCATGCTGTAGGTCTTCCACGCCAGGCTGCCGTCCTTGACGTTGTAGGCGGCCAGGAAACCGCGCACACCGAACTCACCGCCGGAGATGCCAACCAGAACCTTGTCCTTGACGACCAGCGGGGCTGCCGTGTTGGTCATGCCTGCCTTGGGATCGCCATTCTTGACCTTCCAGACCATCTTGCCGGTCTTGGCGTCCAGCGCGATCAGGGTGGCGTCACCCTGGGCCATGAAGATCTTGCCGTCGCCGTAGGCGAGACCGCGGTTGACCACGTCGCAGCACATCACGCCGATGACCTGCTGGGGATCGGTGCCCTTGTCGGCGGCATACTCATATTCCCAGACGACGCTGTGGGTGTCCTGGTCCAGTGCGTAGATCTTGTGGGGGAAACCGGTGTGAATGTAGATCAGACCGTTGACGACCAGGGGACCGCCTTCGTGACCGCGCAGGGCGCCGGTCGAGAAGGTCCACATGGGCTGCAAATTCTTGGCGTTGTCCTTGTTGATCTGGGTCAGGGTGGTGAAACGGGTACCGAAGTAGTCGCCGCCCCAGGTTGCCCAGTTAGCCGGATCGCGCGACAGCTTCTCGACTTCGGCATTGGCGAAGCTCAGGCTGGGAGCCGCTAGGGCCGTTGCGACGGCCGTCGACAGCAGCAAACTCTTCAAAGAGCTCTTCATTGTTTATCCTCCTCAAAATAAAGGTAAAACACGTTTGCAAACGTTTTTTCTAGCTGGGTCAGCTAAACGAGGCGCAGTCATTGAACCCTAGTGTTTTAGGGAAAAACTCCCGGATCGCGCGCTGGGTGCGTAACTTGAAGGAATTCGTCCTAAAAGTCAACGACACGGCGGCTTGCCATCGCGGGCGCTCGCGGCCATTAGTGGCCACCCGGACTGCCCAGGTTCCTGAGGGCTCCCGGGTGGCTCGCGATGCCCGGCCGGCGCGGGCATCGCACTTGAATCGCAAGGCGACCATGTCAAAATCCATGCCCTTCTCGCCCGCCAGAGGACTGCCGATGCCAGCGCTCCCGATACCGCTCCCCCTCCTTCGCGGCCTGCCATGGCTCGGCCTCGTCCTCAGCCTGACGGCAGCGGCGGCAGACCTCGACCTGCGCGAGGTCGCGCCCGGCATCCAGGTCCATCAGGGCCGGCACGAACTGCCGGACGTGCACAACCGGGGGGAAATCGCCAACATCGGTTTCATCATCGGCGAGCGCTGCGTCGCCGTCGTCGACAGCGGCGGCAGCCCGGAGCAGGGCCAGGCCCTGAAACGGCAGATCGAGGCAACCACGAAGACGCCCGTCTGCTACGTCATCAATACCCATGTGCATCCCGACCACATCTACGGCAACCTGGCCTTCAAGCAGCCGGGGGTGCGCTTCGTCGGCCACCACAAGCTGGAGCAGGCCATGCTGCTGCGGGCGCCCTACTACCAGGAGAAGGCCAGCCGGGAGCTGGGCTTCTCGCTGTCGCCGGCCCATTTCGTCCCGCCCGACCTGCCGGTCCGGGACACACTGGAACTCGATCTCGGCGGCCGCACGCTGCGGCTCACGGCGCACGCGACGGCGCATACGGACAACGATCTGAGCGTCTACGACGACAGGACCGCGACCCTCTGGCTGGGCGACCTGCTGTTCATGGGGCATATCCCGGTTGTCGACGGCAGCCTCAAGGGCTGGCTGGAAGAGATCGAGAAGCTGCGCACGATTCCGGCCGCGCGCGTCATTCCCGGCCATGGCCCGGTCACCGCCGCCTGGCCGCTGGCCCTGACCGGCGAGGCCGATTATCTCAAGGCCCTGCAGACCGATGTCCGGGCCGCGCTGAAGGCCGGCCGCACCCTGGAGCAGGCCATGGATGAGGTCGGTCAGCGGTTGCGGCCGGACTGGCAACTGTTCGACGAGTTCCACAAGCGCAATGTCGCCGGCGCCTATGCGGAACTGGAATGGGAAGAGGACTAGCCGTACCACCAGCCATCAGCCCTTGCCAATCCAACCCGACCGACGGCCAACACGAATCACCCCGCCATTTCCGAAGGAGACCACCGATGCAACCCACCCACCTGCCGCTGACGCTCGTCCTGATCGCGCTGACCCTCGGATCGCCCGCCATCCGCGCCGAGGGCGAGGATGAAACCGCCTGGAACACGGTGCTCAAGGAGAAGCTGTTCCCCGGCAAAACCATCGCGGAAGACCAGGACACCATCGCCATCACGGCACCCTACCGGGCCGAGGATCCGGCGCTCGTGCCGATCCAGGTGACCAGCCGTTTTCCGCAGAGCCAGGATCGCTACATCCGCAACATCACGCTGGTGATCGACAACAACCCGGTGCCGTTTTCGGCGTCCTTCGACTTCACGCCGGCGAGCGGGCGGGCCGACATCGCCACCCGCATGCGTTTCAACGCCTATACCCACATTCGCGCCATCGCCGAAACCAACGACGGCAAGCTGCACATGGCCAAGGCCTTCGTGAAGGCGAGCGGCGGCTGCTCGGCGCCCATCGGCACCGATCTGGAAGCGGCCATGGCGCGCATGGGCAAGATGAAATTCAAGTTCGACGGCGACAAGGCCACACTGAGCCAACCGAACGCGGTGCAATTACTGGTCAGCCATCCCAACATTACCGGCCTGCAGATGGACCAGATCAGCCGCATGGTGAAACCCGCCCACTTCGTCAATCAGGTGAAAGTCAGCTTCGATGGCCAGCCCGTGCTGACGGCCAGGACCGACATCGCCATCAGCGCCGACCCCAATTTCCGCTTCTATTTCGTGCCGGACAGGGCGGGCGAGCTGAAGGCCGAGATCACCGACAACCTCGGCGGCCAGTTCGTGTCCACCCAGGCCGTCGCACCTTGACCGTGTCGGCAGGGGACCCAGCGCTTGCCGTGCGGCATGGTCCCCCGGCGGTTCATGCCCGGACAGAGGCGCTTCGGCGGTCACTCCAGCGCTGGGTGATCACATAGAAGACCGGCACGAAAGGAATGGCCAGCAGAGTGGAGGCCAGCATGCCGCCGAACACTACCGTGCCGATGGCCTGCTGGCTGGCTGCGCCCGCCCCGTGCGCCTTCAGCAGCGGAACAACGCCCAGAATGAAGGCGAATGAGGTCATCAGGATCGGCCGAAACCGCTGACGGGTGGCCTCGACCGCTGCTTCGACGATTGAGTGGCCCTCCTCGCGCAACTCCCGGGCAAACTCGACCACCAGAATCGCATTCTTGCTGGCCAGCGCGATCATCAGCACAAGGCCCACCTGCGTATAGAGATTGTTGTCGAAGTGGCGGGCAATCTGGGCCAGAACAACCCCGACCAGGGCCATCGGCACCACCATGATCACGGCCAGGGGACTCAGCCAGCTTTCGTATTGCGCCGCCAGGACCAGAAACACCAGCAACAAGGACAGGGCGTAGACATAGTAGGCGGTGTTGCCCAGCAGCTTCTGCTGGTAGGCGGTGGCCGTCCAGTCCATGGCCAGGCCGCGCGGCAACACGCTGTCCGCCATCTGTTCCATCAGGTGAATGGCATCCCCGCCGCTGAAGCCGGGCGCCGGCGCACCGAAGACCGAGGCAGACGGGTAGAGGTTGTAGCGGGTCACCAGTTCGGAGCCCACTTGCCGTTCGACTTTCAGCAGAGCCCCGAGCGGTACCATCGCGCCCTTCGAGTTGCGGACATTCAGGTTCTTGATGTCATCGATTTTCAGACGGTAAGGGGCATCCGCCTGCACATAGACCTGAAAGGACTGATCGAACTTGTTGAACAGGTTCACATAGGATGACCCCAAAAAAGCCTGCAGCGTCCCGAAAACGTTATCCATGGGCACCGACAGGGTTTGCGCCTTGACCCGATCGATATCCAGGAAGAGCTGCGGACTCTGGGCGCTGAAGGTCGTCCCGAGGAAGGCCAGGCCGGACTGGGTCGCCCCGGCCCGCTGCATCTCCAGCACGGCACGCTGCAATTCCGGCAAGCCGAGGCTGCGGCGGTCCTCGATCATCAACTGCAGACCGCCGGCCTGGCCCAGACCGGCAATGGGTGGCGGCGTCACCGTGGCGATACGGGCCTCCTGGATAGGGTCCAGACGCCGCTTGAGTTCCGCCAGTATCGACTTCTGGTCCAGCCCCGCCCCGCGTTTTTCCCAGGGCTCGTAGATGGCGAACAGACTGAAGGCATTGCTGAGATTCGCGGCATCCAGCATCGAAAACCCGCCGATCGTGACCCAGTCGGCAATGCCCGGGGTCTCCTTCAGCACCGCCTCCACCCGCTTGACCACCGCCCGGACGCGTGGCTGGGCGGCACCCTCCGGCAATTTGCCCACGACGATGGCGTAACCCTGGTCCTCGATCGGCAGAAACCCGGCCTGATGGTGGACGAACAGCCAGCCGCCGGCGGCGATGATCGAAAAGAACACCAGACTCATGGACACCGGCCGCTGCACCATCCAGCGCACCAGGGCTGTGTAGGCATTCTCAACACCACCGTACACCCGGTTGAAGGCACGATAGAAGGCGTTCGGCCGGTAATCCGCCGCACGCGGCTTGAGATACATCGCGCATTGCGCCGGCTTGAGCGTCAGGGCGTTGATGGCGCTGATGATGGCAGTCGCGGCGATCACCAGCGCGAACTGACGGAAGAGTTGTCCGGTAATGCCCGGCAGAAAGGCGGCGGGCAGAAATACCGCTGAAAGCACCAGGGTAATGCCGATCACCGGGCCGGTCATCTGGCTCATCGCCTTAATGGCGGCCGCCTTGGGACTCAGGCCCTTCTCGATATGATGCGAGGCGTTTTCAACGATGACGATGGCGTCATCCACCACGATGCCGATGGCCAGGATCAGGGCAAACAGGGTCATCAGATTCACCGAGAAACCCAGCATGGCCATGGCCGCGAAGGCACCGATGATGGTCACGGGCACCGTGGTGGCCGGCACCAGCGTGGCGCGCCAGTTCTGCAGGAAAATCACCACGACCGCCAGTACCAGCAGCCCCGCCTCGTACAGCGTCTCGTAGACGGCATCGATCGACTGCTGGATGAACTCGGTCGTATCGTAGCGGATGGCGTAGGTCAGGCCTTCGGGAAACTCCTTGGCGCGCCGCTCCACCTCCTGGCGGACCTGCCTGCCAACCTCGATGGCATTGGCGCCCGGCAGGGCATAGACCAGTATCTGAGCGGCTTTGTGTCCGGAAAAGCCGGCGAAATTGCTGTAAGCCTGCTGGCTCAGCTCCACCCGGGCGATGTCGCGGATACGGACGATCTGGGCGGCCTGGCCGGATTTGGGCGGTACGGTCTTGACGATGATGTCCTCGAACTCCGCGACATCGTCCAGTCGGCCCAGTGCATTCACGGTCAGCTGAAAGAACTGCTCATCCGGGACCGGTGGCCCCCCCAACTGACCGGCGACCACCTGCGTATTTTGCTGCTTGACCGCATCCGCCACATCCACGGTGGTGAGACCAAAGTACTTGAGCCGTTCCGGGTTCAGCCAGATGCGCATGCTGTATGAACCTGCCCCGAGCACCTTCACCTGGCCCACGCCGGGAATCCGCCCCAGGGGGTACTGCAGGTTGATCAGGGCGTAATTGGACAGAAAAGTTTCGTCATAGCGCTCGCCCTCGGCATAAACGCTGACCGCCTGCAGGATGTTGGTAGAGACCTTGCGGATGTTGATGCCCTGCTTTTGCACCGCGTCCGGCAGCTGCGCCAGCTGGCCATTCACCAGATTCTGCACCAGGCTGAGCGCCGCGTTCAGGTCGGTGCCGACCCGGAAGGTGATGGTGAGGGTATAGGTGCCGTCCGAGCCGCTGGTCGAGGACATGTACAGCGAATTCTCGACCCCGTTCACGCCCTGTTCGATGGGAATGCCGACGGTCTTGGCGATGATCTCGGCGCTGGCGCCCGGATAGCGGGTCAGCACCTGGATGGTCGGCGGAACGATATTCGGATACTGGGCGATCGGCAGATTGAACAGACTGACCAGCCCCAGGATGATGGTGATGATCGCGATGACGTTGGCGAAGATGGGCCGTTCGATGAAGAACCGGGAAATCATGGCGCTCCTGCCCCCGCCGGGACGGCCTTGACCTTGTGCCCCGGAATAGCCCTCATCTGGCCATTGACGATGACATTGTCGGCCAGCGAGAGCCCCGCATCGATGGCATATTCCCGATCGACCAGCGGTCCCAGGGTGACACCACGGCGAGAGACCATGGACTGGTCATCGACGACCAGCACATAGCTGCCGCCTTGGTCATAGCCTATCGCCTCCTCGGGCAGCAGCAGGCTGTCCTGCGGCTGGGACCGCTCACCACGGATCCGAGCGAACAAGCCGGGGAGAATCCGATAATCGGAATTGGCCAAAGTGGCACGAAGTTGCAGAGTGCCGCTGTTGCTGTCCACCTGAATGTCGGCATAGTCCAGCCGGGCGCGATGCGGAAAACCGCTTTCGTTCGCAAAACCCACATCGACCGGCAAGTTGGGCCGGGCCGTCCTGGCGGTGACATCCGGATTTTCTCTCCGTATTCGCAGCAGATCCTGCTCACTGATGGTGAAGTAAACGTAAATGGGATCAATCTTGTTGATATCCGCCAGGACCGTCTCTTCCCCGGCACCCACCACGTTGCCAGGGTCCTTGTACCGCCGGCTGACGCGCCCCTGGAAGGGCGCCTTAACCGTTGTGTAGCTGAGGTTGAGTCTGGCCAGTTCCACCTGGGCCTCGGCAGACATCACATCCGCCCGGTTGGCATCGCGTTCGTAATGCCAGCGATCCACATCCGTCTGGGCCGCCGCATCCTGTTGCAGCAGTCCGGTAAAGCGGTTGAATTCGGTTTCCGAATGCAGCAATCGGGCCTTGGCGGCCAGCAGCTTCGCCTCGGCTTCCTTGAGTTTGGATTGGTAGGTATTCTGCTGGATGACAAACAGAACCTGTCCTTCCTGGACAATATCGCCCTCCCTGAACAGCACCTGCTCCAGAAAGCCCTCGACTCGCGCCCGCAATTGCACGGTATAGAGCGCCTGGGTATTCCCGGTAAACTCAAGATGACGTGTCACCATGCCCTGCCGGGGATGGCTCACCGTCACCTCGGGCGGGGGTGGCGCCTGATAGGCGTTGGGGGAATCACAGCCGGCAAGGCCAAGGGCAGCGCCTATGGCAATCCCCCTGAAAATCGACGCATAGCCGTACCGGCTTGTCCATGCAGGGGTGTTTGAAGAGTTTTTCCGCGTCATGCAAGGGCGCTCATGAAGTCTCTACCAGTCCGGCATTCGCACGGTGCCTTTGGCTGGCCCCTCGGGTACCGGAATGGGCGCCAGGAGATCACCCCAATCCGTGCGTCTGGCCATGGCGGCCTTGATGGGCTCCGGCACAAAGGCCTGTCCCTCGCGAATCTGCCAGCCGCCACCCAGGCCGCGATAGACGCTGACCAGTCCTGTCGCGATGTCACCCAGGGCGGACGCAAAATTATCCTGCTGGGAAAGCAAGGACTGTTCCGCCGTCAGGACCGTGGTGAAATCGGCGATGCCCTCCTTGTATTGCAGGGTGGCGAGCTCCAGCGAGCGTTTTGCAGCGGCGGTGCTCTGCGCCAGATATTCAGCCGTGTCCTGAGCCTTGAGGAAGGCGATCAATCCATCCTCAACTTCCCTCTGCGCGTTCAACACGGCATTCTGGTAATTCACCAGCTTCGCCTGAAAGAGTGCATCGTTGGCGCGCACCTGATTGGTGATCTGGCCATAGTTGAAGATGTTCCACTGTACGGCGGGGCCAAAACGGTAGAACTGATTGCCCCACTGAAACATGTCACCCAGACTCATGCCATTCGCCGTGGAGGAAACGAAGGAAAAGCTGCCGCTCAGGGACAACGCGGGATAGAGCTGGGCCTTGGCGATGCCGATCTGGGCCGACTGCATCTGCGCCTGATACTCGGCTTCACGGATGTCCGGTCTGCGACGCAGGAGATCGAGCGGGATGCCTACCGCGACCTGCACCGGCGGTGCCGGAATCTGCGCATAGCGTTGACCGGAACCCAGGGGTTTCTGCAAGTCGCCGGGCGGTTGCCCCAGCAGCAGGCTGAGTGCGTTTTTTGCCTGGCGCAGCTGCGCATCAAGCATTGGAATCGACGCCTGGGTCCCCCCGAGTACCGTTCGTGCCTGTTCGACATCGCGCCGGGATGAGCTGCCACCGCGGAACTTAGCCTCCGCAATCCGCAAGTTGCTGAGCTGCGCCTGAACATTGTTGCGAGCAATATCCAGCTTTTTCTCGAGCGTGCGAATCCGTATGTATGTCGTCGCAACATCCGCCGTCAGTGAAACAATCGCCGAATCATAGGCGGCTATGCTCGCCAGCATCTGGGCATCGGCTGCCTCGATGGCTCGCCGGAACTTGCCCCAGATATCCAGCTCCCAGCTTGCCCCGATCCCCACTCGGCTCCACCAGAACGGCGCAAGATTTCCATCCTGATTGGGAAGCCGCTCACTGGGCGCACCCGACGGTAGCTTGAGATAGTCAGTGAAGCCGGTCAGGTACTGTTTCTGGGGGTAGAAGTCGCCGACCGCGATACCCAACTGCGCACGTGCCTCAAGAATCCGCAGGCCTGCCTCCCGCAGCGAGAGATTCTGCCGGTACGCCGCCTGGATCAACTGGTCCAGAACCGGGTCGCTGAAGGTTTTCCACCAGGCCCGATGGTCCGGACTGCGCTGGCTGAGCCGGCCATCCCGTGCATCCAGCCAGCCACTGCCAGTTTCGCTATCCGGCTTCCGGAAGTCAGGACCGATCAACTCGCAACCGGCGAGCGCCAGACAAACCGCCAGCAACAGGCCCTTCCGACACGTCAAGGCCGTGTGCGAACGACTCACCCGCAGCCTCGACATGAATGCGGTGGGCTCGCGGTCAGTGAGCCGCGAGCAACACGAAGCTACGATCCAGCAGGACGATCGGATCACCCCGCTTCAGCTGGATGCCATTGCCCGGCTCGCAGATATCCCGTGGCTCCGCTGCGCCGGTATCCAGCAACCGCTCCCAATGCCGCCCCCTGGGCGGGTCCGGCAAATGGAACGCAACCCCCTGATGGGTGGGATTGGCGAGCAGACAGAGGAGCTGTCCGCCCTGCTCCTGATGGATCTGGCAGCCAATCGCTCCATCCGCGTGCCAGTCCGGCGGATGTCCGGACGGGTTGAACCAGCTGATCTCCTCGGGGCTATAGAAACGCTCGCTGGACAGCACCGGGTAACGGCGGCGTAAGGCAATCAGGGACTTGACGAAGCGAAAGAAACCCTGATTCCTCTCCAGCAGCGACCAGTCGAACCAGGATATCTCGTTGTCCTGGCAGTAGGCATTGTTGTTGCCATGCTGCGTCCGGCAGAATTCATCGCCGCCGAGCAGCATCGGCACGCCGCGCGAGACGAACAGCGTTGCCAGCAGATTCTTCATCTGCCGCATCCGCAGGTGGCGGATACCCTCGTCCGCGGTCTCGCCCTCGCAGCCGTGATTGCTGCTGTAGTTGTCGTTGCTGCCGTCGCGGTTGCCCTCGCCGTTGGCAAGGTTGTGCTTCCGTTCGTAGCTGACGAGATCGGCCAGGGTGAACCCGTCGTGGCAGGTAACGAAATTGATGCTGTTGACCGGAGCCTTGCCGCTGTGCTCGTAAATGTCGGCGCTACCGCATAGCCGGCTGGCGAAGACCCCGGTCATGCCGCTATCGCCGCGCCAGTAGCGGCGGATGTCATCGCGGAACAGGCCGTTCCATTCCGACCACCGCTCACCGGGAAAACGGCCGACCAGGTAGGCCCCGCCGGCATCCCAGGCCTCGGCGATCAGCTTCACGTCGCGCAGGATGGGATCCTCGGCGATCTGCTCCAGCAACGGCGGGTTCGGCACCAGGCTGCCGTCGCGATCGCGACCAAGGATCGACGCAAGGTCGAAACGGAAGCCGTCCACATGCATTTCCACCACCCAGTAGCGCAGGCAGTCGAGTATGAAGTTGCGCACCACCGGGTGGTTGCAGTTCATCGTGTTGCCGCAGCCGGAGTAGTTCTTGTAGAACCGCCGGTCATCCTCCAGCATGTAGAAAATGCCGTTGTCGAGGCCGCGAAAGCTCAGCGTCGGCCCGGTCTCGTTGCCCTCGGCGGTATGGTTGAAGACGACATCCAGCAGCACCTCGATACCGGCCTTGTGCAGGGCCTTGACCATGGTCTTGAACTCGTCGATCTGGCAGCCGGGATACAGCCGCGAACCGTATCCCTCGAACGGGGCGAAAAACGCCAGGGTGTTGTAGCCCCAGTAATTGGTGAGCCGGCTGCCGTTGGCCGGGTTGGTGGTCGTGATCTCGTCGGGATTGAACTCCTGCAGCGGCATGAATTCGACGGCATTGACACCGAGCGATTTCAGATAGGGAATCTTGTCGATCACCCCCAGAAACGTGCCCGGCGCGCGGGATTGCGACGAGGGGTGCACGGTCAGGCCGCGCACATGCGCCTCGTAAATGACCAGGTCCGACCAGGCATGGTAGAGAGGCCGGTCATCCTCCCAGTCGAAACCATTGCCGGTCACCACGCATTTCACCACCGCCGGCGCGACCGGGCAGGCGGCCTGTTCCGGGTCGCCGGTCTGGCAGATGACGCCGAAATCGAGATGCCGCGGACTGGCCAGCGCCGTCGCATAGGGATCGATCAGGGTCTTGCCGGCATCGAAGCGATGCCCCTGCTCCGGCAGGAACGGTCCGTCGACGCGGTAGGCATAGATCAGCCCGCGCCCGGCACCGATGAGCCGGATGTGCCAGATATCGCCCGTCTTGCAGCGGGTGGCGTCCAGTTCGATGGTCTGCGCCGGGTAGGCCGCTTCCGCACTCTCGAAGATCAGCAGCCAGACCCGTGTCGCATGCCGACTGAACAGCGCGAAGTTGACGCCATCCTTGGCGAGATGCACGCCTTGCGGCAATGGCAACCCGGGGGAATATGAGTAGGGTATCTTCACAGGCGACAATCGCGGCGGTTCTCGCTGGGCATGTTCCAATCCTCCCGGTACGGCAGGGTGGCTCGGCGTCCTGGCCTTGGCAGGCATCGCCCGGGGACCGAGCCCCGCCAGCCAGGAAAGCGCGGAAGAAAGCCCCATGCTCGCCAGAATCTCTGCCAATTGCGTCGAAAATCCAGAAAAACGCGGGATATTAACGCATCCGGGGGCCATCATAGCATCCCGGGGGCGTATCACCGACGCACGCCACCTGGCAACGGCGGGTTTTGCATGTGCCGGACGTGAAAAACTGGTCATGCGCGGGAACCGCGGCGCGGCCATGGCGGCGCAGCTCGTTCAGCAACACCGGCCGGGCCGGGACAAACCTGCGCAGGGGACCCGACCCACCGGCTACGGCTGGTGGGCCGGGACCTCAGCGCGCCGGGCCAAGCCCCCGAACGGCGCCGGCCATCTCGCGATTCAGGCGCGCCAGACATTGACTGAAGGCTTCTACCATCTGCGGATAGTCGGTCCGCGAGGCCGGCTGGCGGCAGGCGAACCTGCGGCTGAGCGTCGCGTCGTCGCCATGGCGCAAGGTCCAGAGCACCGTCAGGCGCGCCTGCCCGACCGGATCCACGTGCATTTCCTGAACGTTCACGGCCAGTTGGGCATCCGGCCTGGGCTCGCGCGGCCAGGGATGGAGCAGGATGCGATCCGACGGAATCATGCCGGCAAGGTTCTGGGCCGAAACCCGGGCGATGTTGTCATCCAGCCGCTCGGCCCAGCGATGGTCTTCCGACAGCCGGTACTCCTGCCCGGAAGCGGCGACGACCATTTGCGGACGATCCAGATAGGCCGGGATCCGGACAGGCCCCAACCCCACCAGCGGCCCCTGGCCGGGATAGCTTGCGGCAGAGGACTCATCGACCGCCCGCAGCATGTAGAACTGATCCGGCTGCGAGGGCCCCAGGCAGGCCGACAGCAGCAGCGCCAGCGGAGCAACCGCCGCCAGCGGGAGGAATTTGCCGAAAGGGGACCGTTGCGTCCTGCCATGCATACTGCTGAACTCCCGAAGCATGAGTCATCCCGGCCCAGGTTCGGGCCGCACCGGATTCGCGCCGAGCATAGCACGGGCGGCGCACGGGCCTGCCACCACGGCGGCGTCAGTCCGGCTTGCCGAACAGCATCGACTCCGGATGGCGCTCCAGCAGCTCGGTCAGCTGCCGCAGCGACTGGGCGGCCCGGCGCAGCTCCTCCATGGCGGCCTGCAGGGTTGAGTCGCTGCCGGCGGCATCGGCGATGCTGCCGGTCGCCCGCCGGGTGGATTCCAGGGCATCGGTTGCCTTGAGCAGGGTACTCTCGGCCGTCCTGAGCAAGGGGCCGGTCTGCCCGCGGATCTCCCGGAGCACCGCGGTCGACTCGCGCGCGGTGTCGCTGATGTCGCGGGAAGCCTGCCCCACCCCGGCCAGGGCCTGATCCAGCTGGCTCATGGCCGGGGGCAGGGATTCATCCAGCCGGCCCAGCACCCGCTGCGCGCTGTCCAGCGCCTTTGCCAGAGCCAGCCGCGACCGCCGGGTTTCCTCCGACGCCACCAGCTCGCGGATGTCCGCCAGGGTTGCCGCCAGGTCGCTGATCATCCGATCCAGCGGCATGCCGCGAATCTTGCGGGCCACATCCTCCAGCGTGGTCAGCATCTCGTCGACCGTCGGCGGAATCGACGGCACCTCCGGCATGTCCTTGTAGTTGAGTCCCATCAGCCGCGGGGGCTGGCTGGGGTGGAAATCCAGGTCCACATACAGGAGCCCGGTCAGAATACTCTGCACTTCCAGCCGCGCCCGGAGCCCGGCGTCGATCAGCTTCTGCAGCTCCTCGCGCCGCTGGCCGCCCGGCATCAGCGACAGGTCGAATGGCGAGCCATCCGGCCCCGCCAGTCGCCAAGGCTCGATCTCCAACACCACGGGTTTGACCAGGCGCTGCTGGCTACGGTCGAGTTGCAATTCGATTTCCTTGACGATGCCCACCTGAACGCCCTGCACCTTGACCGGCGCCCCCAGATTGAGGCCATTCAGCGAGGTATCGAAGTAGACGACCCAATGTATCCTGGGTTTGAAGAACTGGCCGCCACCGAACACCAGCAGGGCCACGACCAGCAGGGCAAGGCCGCCAACCAGGAAACTGCCGATGGCCATCGCGCTGACCGGCTTGCTCATGCCATCGCCTCCGTCGCGTCCGGAACAACCATCGAGCCATCGCGGGTCAGGAAACGGCGGACCCTTGGATCCTCCGAGGCCAGCAGCTGGCGCGGCGGGCCGGCGGCGATCGCCGTGCGGCTCTCGGCATCGAGAAAGATCGCGTTGGTCCCGATCGCAAAGATGCTCGACAGCTCATGGGTCACCATCACCACCGTGGCGCCGAGACTGTCCCTGAGACTCTTGATCAGGTCATCCAGCCGCTTGGCGCTGATGGGATCCAGCCCGGCCGAGGGCTCGTCGAAATAGAGGATCTCGGGATCCAGGGCCATGGCCCTGGCCAGCCCGGCGCGCTTCTGCATGCCGCCGCTGATTTCGGACGGGTAGTAATCCTCGAAGCCCGCCAGCCCCACCAGCGCCAGCTTGTAGGACACCAGCCTGGCGATCTGCTGCGGGGACAGGCGCGTGAACTCCGTCAAGGGCAGGGCGATATTCTCCGCCAGGGTCAGGGAACTCAGCAGCGCGCCGCTCTGGAACAGCACACCGACACGCCGCAGGATTTGCTGGCGCGTTTTGGTGCTGGCGCGCCAGAAGTTCCGCTCCCCGTAGTAGACCGCCCCGTGGGCCGGAGACTGGAGACCGATCAGATGCATGAGGAGGGTGCTCTTGCCACAGCCGCTGCCGCCCATGATGACGAAAATGTCGCCCCGGTTGACGGAAAAGTTCAGGTCACGCTGGATCAGGCAATCGCCATAGGCCATGGTGAGGTTCTCGACGGTGATGATGGCCTCGCGCATGGGAGGGCTGCTCAGATGCCCAGCCGGTCACAGACCAGGGTGACAATGGAATCCGCCACCACGATGAAGACGATGCTGGTCACCACGGCCGACGTGGTGGCCTCGCCGACCGCCGAAGCGCTGCGTCCACACTGGATGCCCCGCATGCAGCCGGCCAGGGCGATCAGCACGCCGAACAGCCCGCACTTGAAGATACCGATCAGGAAGTCCGCCAGATGCACCGACTCGGCCGCACGATGGACGAACTGGGTCAGGGGAATATCGAAGAAAGTCACGCTGACCAGCCCGCCGCCGATGATGCCCATCAAATCCGCATACAGGCAGAGAAACGGCATCGCCAGAATCAACGCCAGCATCCGGGGCAACACCAGAAACTCGACGGGATCGAACCCCATCACGCGCAGGGCCGCAACCTCCAGGTTGACGTTCATGGTGCCAATCTGGGCGGCGAAAGCCGCGCCGGAACGTCCCGACATGATGACGGCTGTCATCAGCGCGGCCATTTCCCGGGTCATGCCCAGGGCAACCAGATCGGCGATGTACAGCTGGGCGCCGAACAGGGCCAGCTGAGCGGCACCGACGAAGGCCAGGATCAGCCCCACCAGCAGGCTGATCAGCGTCACGATGGGCAGCGCCGAGGGGCCACACGCCTGGATCTGCAACCACAGGTCGATGCGCCGGTAACGTGCCCTGCCCGCCACCAGCGCCCATGCCGCCAGGGTCGACTCCCCGAGGAAGCGGGTCAGGAACAGCGCATCCTGCCACAGCCGCCTGGCCGCCTCCCCCAGCTCCGCCAGCCAGAGCAGGCCGCGGCCATGGCGTGGCGCCCCCTCCCGCTCCGGCACCGCCGCCGACAGCACCAGCAATGCCCGGGCCCCGGACGGCAAGGCGTGATCATCCAGCCCCATGCGGCGGGCTTCACAGGCGGCCCGCACCTCCAGCAGACAGGTCATCAGCAAGCTGTCCCAGCGTCCGAGTCCATCGCCATCCAGGTGCAGCCGCGCTCCGTCGGGAAGCGTCCGGAGCGTGGCCAGCAAGGCATCGAGCCCCACCCGGCCGGCCATGTCGATCACCCAGTCTCCCGCCAGTGTCAGGCGGAATGCCGCATCGCCATCGGGCACCAGGGACCAGCGCGGGTGACTCATGCGGCATCGATTATCCGGATGGAAGATGATCCTCATCATACACAACCGCCGCCAGGGCCTGCCGAGCGCATCGGCCAAGGCTCCCGGATACCCGCCAAGGCAGTTGCACCACGGCAAGGCACTGCCCCATTCGGGATACAATGGCGGGTCTTGCAAGCCCCACCCTTCCTCCAGGAGCGCTGATTTTGTCCGGCCCGTATGACATTTTCATTTGTCACGACCATGCCGCCAGCGCTGCCGTCAAACGGTTGACGGCAGCGCTGGCCGGTCGCGGGCTGGCCTGCTTTGCCTACGAGGCCGGCGGCGATCCCGATATCCAGCCCAAGCTGGCCACCTCACGCTGCTTCCTGGGCTGGGCGTCGGAAAGCTTCTTCCTGTCTCGCGGCTGCCAGGCCCACCTGGCGATGGTGCACGTCGCCTGCCGGCAGGCGCCCGCCACCGACAGCGGGCGTCTGCTGCTGGTCAACCCGGAACCTGGCATCAAGCATGTCTATCCCCTGTCGCTGCGCCGGACCATCATCGGGGCATCGCCGGAAACCGGCCATCCGGTCGACTTCGCCGGACTCGCGGAGCGCCTGCAAGGCCATTGCGAGAGGCTTTCCGGAGGGACGCTGGGCGCGCTGTATCCCGCGCCGAGGCAGAACTGGCTGGAACCCTACGACAGCCTGAGCCGGCCGCCAGGACTGTTCGTCGGGCGCGAACGCGAGCTGTGGGACGTGCACACCGCCCTCCACGGCCATGGCGGCTCGCCCGGTCCGTGCCGTTGCGCGGTGGTGTCCGGCGACGCCGGCGTCGGCAAGAGCCTTCTGAGCCGGGAATACGCCTTCCGCTTCGGTGCGGCCTACCCGGGCGGTGTCTACCGGTTGTCGGCGATGGCGGCACGGCCGGCAGCGCAACTCGCCGAACTGGCCGAGAATCCCGCCCTGAAACCGCAATTGCTGGCCCTGCTGCGGCACCTCAGACCCGACACAGGCCTGCGCGACGACAGCCGCTTCGGCGATATCCTGGCCGAACTGCGGCAAACGCTGGAACAGGCGGGCAAACCCTACCTCTGGATCGTCGACGATCTGCCCGACGACCTCAACGGCCCGGTCCTGCAGCAATGGCTCGCCAGGGGCGAGTTCGGCCACAGCCTGCTGATCTGCCGCAGCCAGCGCTACGATGCGCGGTTCGACCCGGTTCACCTGCCGATGCCCAGCGAACGGACCGCACTGCATATCCTGACGCGGGACAGGCCACCGCGTGGCGACGAACTCGACGCCGCCGGCTGGCTGGTCGAGGAACTCGGCCGGCACCCCCGCTACGCCGCCATGATCGGCGCCCTGGCCGAAGGCCACCGCCACCGGCGCACCGCCTACAGCTGGCTGCTGCATCGACTGGAAAAAAGGACCCGGGCCGCCATCAACGCGCCGCAGCCGGGGCCAAGCGCGCCGCCCGCCCCCCAGGAAGCCCACGGCGCCACCATCCTGCTGGAATCCCTGCGCGTCCTGGGCGGACCGGCCCGCGATATCCTCCGGCTGGGTGCGGAACTCGCTCCCCATCCCCTGCCCCTGGACTTCATCGTCGAATGTCTGCTCGCCGGCGGACTCGCCGCCGACGACCGCAGGGAGGACATCTTCACCATCCTGCTCCACGAACCCCAGGAAATTCCCCTGACGCGGGAGGCCGCCATCGCCTATGTCGCCCAGGGCGCCACCAGCCTGGAACAGCACGGGCTCGCGCAGCGCACCGACCACGGCGTGACGCTGTTTCCGCTGGCCGTCCAGACCCTGCAACGGATCGCCGCCACGTCCCCGCGACAAATCCTGCTGCGCGATGCCGCCCTGCAGGTGCTGTACCTGCGGGCGGAACACTGCCGGAGCGAGGACGATTGGCGACCGCTGTCGGCCATGGCCGTCCATGGGCGGGCGCTGATCGCCGATCTGCGCGAGCGCCTGATCGAGGAGGATGACAGCCCGGGCGAGATCACCGGCCGCATCCGGCTGGCACTGTACCTGGCCGACCTGGCGCTGGCGCATGGCGCCCGCCGGCAGGCGCTGGAAATCTACCGGGCCGCCAGCGCCTATCTGGTGCGTGCCATGGCGGCCGATACCCACAACGGCACCCGCCAGCGGGATTTTGCCCGGGTACAGGAACAGCTCGGCGACCTGCTGGCGGAGCAGCAGCAATGGGCTGACGCGCTCGAACATTACCGCAAGAGCCTCGGCATCCGGGTGTTCATGGCCAGGCAGGAAGCTCCGGGACTCGATCACCAGCATGATCCCCTGCGTCTGCACACCAAGGCGCGGGACGTCCAGCTCCAGCTCGGCGATCTGGAGGGCGCCCTGCACAGCCAGCGGGCCGCGCATGTCCTGCACTGCAAGCTGGCCGAGCAATGCCCGGCGGACGACGATCGCGCCTTCCAGCTCGCCAGCAGCCATCTGGAGCTGGCCGAGATGCACCTCGGCCTGCAACAGAACGAAGCCGCGCTGGCCGAACTGCAACGTGCCCTGCCCTGCTTTGAGGCGCTGGCCGAACGGCACCGGGATCAGGTGCGCTTTGTCCGCGCGCCCGCCATGGTCCACAACCGCATCGGCGATATCCTGCGCGCCCGCGACGACCTGTCCGGGGCGTTGAACTGCTACCGGACCGCACTCGCCATTGCGGCGCTGGCGGCCCAGCTGGAGCCGGGCGATGCCGAACTGCGGCGCGACCTCGCCATCTGCCACAACCACCTCGGCGACACGCTGGCCGGCCTGGACGACGCGGCGGAGGCCGAACAGCACTTTCTCGCCTTCCTGGAGATCGCCGAGCACCCGGACAACCAGCCTGCCTTTGCCGACCTGCGCCGGCGGGATATCGCCGCGGTGCTGATCAAGCTGGGGCGCGGACGGGAGCTCGCCAAGGAGCTGGAACCAGCGCTGGATCGCTACCAGCGCGCCCGCGGCATCCTCGAAACGCTGGCCATCGAACATCCGGACAATCCCAGGCTGCGCGAGGATCTGGGCTGGCTGCGCCGCCGAATCGAGCGCCTGGTCGAGCGCCGGCATGCCGAGCTCCGGCGCCAGGCGCGGGTGGCGCACTGAGTGCACCGCTGGCGCAGCTTCCGCATGGATTCCCTGGCCATGGCGGCGCAGGGTAGACTCTGAACCCTTTCCCGCCACGTGAGGATCCGCTCATGATGAAATTCATCAAAAACGCGCGTCGGCGCCGAATGCTGGCGCTGGCCCTGGTCATGCTGGGCGGCCTGAGCTTCCTGCTTGCACCCGGCAACGCGCCGGCCGGCCTGCTGCTTGCGGGCGCCGGTCTCCTGCTGGAGGTGCTGGGCATCACCCTGCGGCATGAGGAAACCTGACCCGGCGCGCGCATCCGCCGCGGGGTCACGAGCGGCGGCCAACGGCGCACAAGCGCGGCAACCAACCTGCTCGTCCACATGAATACTCTGCTCGACCAATCCGCCACGGCCCGCGAAAGACTGCTCGATCAAGGCGTCACGCTGCTGATGGAACAGGGCTATCACGGCGCCGGATTGCAGGCCATCCTCAAGGGCGTGGGCATTCCCAAGGGATCTTTCTACCACTACTTCTCCAGCAAGGAAGCCTTCGGCGCGGAGGTTATCGGCCACTACATCGAGCCTTTCATCCAGGCGCTGGACCGTCAGTTGCAGCGAGCCGATATTACCGGACAGCAGGCGCTGCGGAACTATTTTCGCGAGTTGATCGAGGAATCGGCGCGCCGGGAATTCCGCGGCGGCTGCCTGCTCGGCAACCTGATGGGCGAAATCGGCGAAACCAGCCCGCTCTGCCGCGAGGCCTTGCGCAGCGCGGTTCACCGCTACCGGGACAAGGTCGCCGAAGCGATAGGCCGCGGCCAGAGAGAGGGCGTTTTCCGGCAGGATCTCGACACCGGCAGCATGGCAGATCTGCTGGTCAACCAATGGCAGGGAGCCTTGTTGCGCATGAAGATCGAGCAGTCGACGGCCCCGCTGGAAGCCTGTTGCGCCAGCCTGATCGACGGCCACTTCAGCGCCTGAAAAAATTTTGTTTGCATACTAGACGACCGGTCGTCTAGTATGCAAACCGGTATCCGCAAGACTGAATACGCCAATCCCCCGGGAGGAGAATCACATCATGCCCACCTATCTGATAGAGCGCGACATACCGGGAGCCGGCCAGCTGTCGCCGGAAGCACTCAAGGCCATCTCGCAGCGATCCTGCTCGGTGCTGAAAAACATGGGGCCGGACATCCAATGGCTGGAGAGCTACGTCGTGGACGACAAGGTTTATTGCCTTTACATCGCCCCGAATGAGCGGATGATCCACGAGCATGCCGAAGCCGGCGGCTTCCCGGTAACGGCCATCCGGACCGTCCGGTCACGCATCAGCCCCGCGACGGCGGAAGCCTAGCGGCGCCGCCCGGACAGCCCGATCCTTCCACAACAACAAAGATGATGAGGAGCACCGCGATCATGAAAAAACCATCCCAATCCCGCCCGTCCCGTCATGGCCTGCTGATGACCGGACTCTCCGCCACCCTGTCGGCCATGGCGCTCACGCCAACCTCGCTGCCGGCCGACGAGACCTGCGCCTCGCCCTACATGAAGAAGATCACCGGCCAGGAAGATTATGTCTACGTCTGGACCCTGGGCGCCGAGGGTGTCGGCGACGAGCAGGACAAGCTGGTGACGGTCGATGTCAATCCGAAATCGGAGAAATTCGGCAAGGTCATCCACACCCTCTCGGTGGGCGGCCGCAACGAGGCGCACCACTCGGATTTCACCGATGACCGGCAATACCTCTGGGCCGGCGGCCTGGATACCAGCAAGATTTTCATCTTCGACGTCAAGACCGATCCGTCCAGGCCCAGGCTGGTCAAGACGATCACCGATTTCGTCGCCAAGTCGGGCGGCGTGGTCGGGCCGCACACCATGTATGCCCTGCCCGGCCGCATGATCATCACCGGCCTGTCCAACAACAAGGACCACGGCGGCCGCACCGCGCTGGTGGAATACACTAATGAGGGCGAGTATGTCGCCACCCACTGGATGCCCACCGACAGCGACCTGCAAGGTGCCATCAAGACCGGCAAGTATGCCGACGGCTACAACTACGACGTCCGCGCCCTGCCGCGCAAAAATCTGCTGGTGACCTCGTCCTTCACCGGCTGGAACAATTACATGATGGACTTCGGCAAGATGCTGAAGGACCCGGAAGCCATGAAGCATTTCGGCAACACCGTGGTGACCTGGGACCTGCACACCAAGCAGCCGAGGAAGGTGTTCGACGTGCCCGGCGCACCGCTGGAAATCCGCTGCGCCTGGGGCGAGAGTCACAACTATTGCTTTACCACCACCGCGCTGACCTCGCAGATCTGGCTGATCCACGAGGACGCCCAGGGTGAATGGCAGGCCAAGGCCGTGGCCGATATCGGCAACCCGAAGGACGTGCCGCTGCCGGTGGATATCTCGATCTCCAACGATGACAAGCTGCTGTGGGTGAACAGCTTCATGGACGGCAAGACCCGCGCCTTCGATATCAGCAATCCGGAAAAGCCGGTGCAGATCTACGAAAAGGTGATCGGCGCCCAGGTCAACATGGTGTCGTCGAGCTGGGACGGCAAGCGGCTGTACTACACTTCTTCGCTGCTGGCCAACTGGGACAAGAAGGGCAAGGATAACGAGCAGTACCTGAAACTGTTCACCTGGGATGGCAAGGAACTGAAACCGTCTTTTGCCATCGACTTCACCGCCGAGAAGCTGGGCCGGCCGCACCAGATGCGCTTCGGCGCACATGCGCTGTATTCCGGACTGGCAGGTCAGCCGGAAAAACCGGGCCTGGCGAGGCGATAACGACGGGAACACCACCGGCCCTCGGGGCCGGTTCATCCGCCCTATCGCCCCCGCAGGCTGAACAGCGAGAGCTCCAGGGTTGCGAACGGCGCAGTCCGTGTGTGCGGTATCGCGCTCCTGGAGCCAACCAGTCACCCGCCATTGGCCCTCTCGCAGGACGCGGTTGTCTGCGTGCGGTGCCTAGCGAGAGGATTTCGCAAACCCGCTCGAAGCGATGTCTGCGTGGCATCGTCGGCATCCGGTGGACGCCAGCCGGCGATATCCGGCATGCCGGCGCGCAGGGCGCGGATGACATGAACCCGGGGCGGCCGATGAGTCGGCAGCCCTCAGGCCGCGTGGCGACAAGGGCATGGCTTCTGGATCTTGTTTCTTGAGACATTCGGCATGCGCAAGCAGCACCAAACTACGTCGCCCGGCTCCTGGCTGCTCCGGGTGCCACTGATGATGACCGTGGCCAGCGCATCGGTCAGCGCTGAGCAGCCACCCGCGCTGGCGCCGGGGTATTCCAGCCTGTCTTTTACGGCACCGAAGCCAGGCAGTTACACCCTGCCGGTCATGGGCGAGGCCGCGGATGGGCTGGTGCTGGCGTCATCCGGTCAGGCAACGACGCTACATGAGCTCTATGCCGGCCGCATCGTGCTGCTGAGCTTCATCTACGCCACCTGCGACGATGTGAATGGCTGCCCGCTGGCAACGATGGTGCTACATCGCCTGCAATCGGCGCTGAAAGACCGGCCTGAACTGAGGGAGCGGCTACGCCTGATTACGCTGAGCTTCAATCCGGAGCACGACACACCGGCAGTGATGGCGCAATACGGCGCGGGATTCCAGTCGGGTGGCATCGACTGGCACTTCCTCACCACGCGCTCGGCGGCCGAGCTGCAGCCGATCCTGCGCGACTACCAACAATCGGTGGCGCGCGAGGTGGACGAACAGGGCAAGCCGACCGGCAAGTTCTCGCATCTGCTGCGCGTCTATCTGATCGATGGTCAGCGCCGGATGCGCAATAGCTATACGGTATCGGTTCTGCACCCGGATCTGGTGCTGGCGGACATCGAAACCCTGTTGCGGGAGAATGGCAATCGGCCCACCGAATCCCGGTCGATACCCACGACGCCCGCACCGCTGCGCGCCGGTGACGACAAGTCCGGTTATGCCGGCGCCGATTACAGGACACGGTCAGCCGCACTCGTGCAGCGCCAGGGCCAGCCGGCCGACCTTCTGAAACTGGCACGGCAACCGGTATCGGGACTGCCGCCCGTACCGACACCGGCAGACAACCCGCTGACCCGGGAAAAGATCGCTCTCGGCCGCAAGCTGTTCTATGACCGGCGGCTGTCGCTGAACCAGACCTTCTCCTGTGCAATGTGTCACGTCCCGGAGCAAGGCTTCACCCATCAGGAGCAGGCCACCGCCATTGGCATCGAGGGCCGAACCGTCAGGCGCAATGCACCGACGATCTACAACGTGGCCTACCTGGGCCGGTTGTTCCACGACGGCCGCGAGTCTTCGCTGGAAAATCAGGTCTGGGGACCATTCCTGGCCGCCAATGAGATGGGCAACCCATCCGTCGGCGCGGTACTCGACAAACTCAAGGCGCTACCGGATTACCAGGGACTGTTCGAGCGCGCCTTCCGGCACGGACCCAGCATGGATACGGTTGGCCAGGCCTTGGCCAGTTATGAACGCGTACTGATATCCGGAAATTCGGCCTTCGACCGCTGGTATTACGGGCATGAGCGCAGCGCGCTCTCACCGCTGGCGCAGACGGGCTTCACGCTATTTACTGGCAAGGCCGGTTGTGCGCAGTGCCATGGGATCAGTCCGCGAGAAGCCCTCTTCAGCGATCAGCAACCGCACAATACTGGTATCGGCTATGCCGACACCATGCTGCGCGAGCCGGACCGGACGCGGGTTCAGGTAGCGCCCGGATTGAGCTATGAGCTGGACACCGCGGCGCTTGGCCAGGTCTCCGAGCCCAAGCCCCAGGATCTGGGGCTTTACGAGGTCAGCCAACGCCCGGAGGATCGTTGGAAATATCGCACGCCCATGTTGCGCAACATCGCCCTGACGGCGCCTTACATGCACAACGGTTCGCTCTCGACGCTGCGCGATGTGGTTGAGTTCTACAACCGCGGCGGAGTACCCAATGAGTTGCTTGATCCACGCATCAAGCCGCTTCAGCTGGAAGCTGGCGAAATCGACGCGCTGGTGGCATTTCTCGAATCGTTGACAGGCGACGACATCGAGACGCTGGTTTCCGATGCTTGGAGCGCTCCGGTGGGGGAGCGGTGACATTGCCTGACGCACCAGCAGTGCATGACATACAAGCTGGACCGGGGTTATTGTCTGGAGGATGGTCGGTTGCGGGGGATATCGGCGGGGGGGTAGGGGGCGTCCCCGTTGTGTTGCGGTGGTGTGGAGCAGCATCCATCGTGACAAACGTCGGGACAAAGAAAAGCCCCCGGCCAGAGACTGGGCGGGGGCTTTTGGATATGGAGCCTGGCAGTTCCCTACTTTCGCACAGGTATCTGCACTATCATCGGCGCTAAGCGGTTTCACTTCCGAGGTCGGGATGGGATCGGGTGGTTCCCGCTTGCTCTGGCCACCAGGCAAACTGGTTGGAACGAGCCATCGTTCACACAATCATGGCTCTTCACTTGAAAACGTACACGGCAGCGTTTGGTGTCAAACACCCACACCGTTTGGGTGTTATATGGTCAAGCCTCACGGGCAATTAGTACGGGTTAGCTTCGTCCATTACTGAACTTCCACACCCCGCCTATCAACCTGGTGGTCTTCCAGGGCCCTTCAGGGGACTCGCGGTCCCAGGGAGATCTCATCTTGGGAGGGGCTTCCCGCTTAGATGCTTTCAGCGGTTATCCTGTCCGAACATAGCTACCCGGCAATGCGATTGGCATCACAACCGGAACACCAGCGGTTCGTTCACTCCGGTCCTCTCGTACTAGGAGCAACTTCCCTCAAATCTCCAACGCCCACGGCAGATAGGGACCGAACTGTCTCACGACGTTCTAAACCCAGCTCGCGTACCACTTTAAATGGCGAACAGCCATACCCTTGGGACCGGCTACAGCCCCAGGATGTGATGAGCCGACATCGAGGTGCCAAACACCGCCGTCGATATGAACTCTTGGGCGGTATCAGCCTGTTATCCCCGGAGTACCTTTTATCCGTTGAGCGATGGCCCTTCCATACAGAACCACCGGATCACTAGGACCTACTTTCGTACCTGCTCGACTTGTGGGTCTCGCAGTTAAGCGCGCTTTTGCCCTTACACTCTCTGCACGATTTCCGACCGTGCTGAGCGCACCTTCGTGCTCCTCCGTTACACTTTGGGAGGAGACCGCCCCAGTCAAACTACCCACCATACACGGTCCCCGATCCGGATCACGGACCTAGGTTAGAACTCCAAATTCGCCAGGGTGGTATTTCAAGGTTGCCTCCACCAGAACTAGCGTCCCGGTTTCGCAGGCTCCCACCTATCCTACACAAGCGGATTCAAAGTCCAGTGTAAAGCTGTAGTAAAGGTTCACGGGGTCTTTCCGTCTAGCCGCGGGTACACTGCATCTTCACAGCGATTTCAATTTCACTGAGTCTCGGGTGGAGACAGTGTGGCCATCGTTACGCCATTCGTGCAGGTCGGAACTTACCCGACAAGGAATTTCGCTACCTTAGGACCGTTATAGTTACGGCCGCCGTTTACCGGGGCTTCGATCAAGAGCTTCGCTTGCGCTAACCCCATCAATTAACCTTCCGGCACCGGGCAGGCGTCACACCCTATACGTCCACTTTCGTGTTTGCAGAGTGCTGTGTTTTTAATAAACAGTCGCAGCCACCATTTTATTGCAACCTCCTTCGGCTCCATGAGCAAGTCACTTCACCTACCAGAGGCGTACCTTCTCCCGAAGTTACGGTACCATTTTGCCTAGTTCCTTCACCCGAGTTCTCTCAAGCGCCTTGGAATTCTCATCCTGCCCACCTGTGTCGGTTTTGGTACGGCCACCTACAACCTGAAGCTTAGAGGTTTTTCTTGGAAGCTTGGCATCAATCACTTCGGCTGAATTGCTTCAGCACCGTCATCACATCTCGGCATTGACTCCCCGGATTTGCCTAAGGAATCTGCCTACCTGCTTAAACCGGGACATCCAACACCCGGCTGACCTAGCCTTCTCCGTCACCCCATCGCAGTTGCAGCTGGTACCGGAATATTAACCGGTTTTCCATCGACTACGCCTTTCGGCCTCGCCTTAGGTGCCGACTGACCCTGCGCCGATTAGCGTTGCGCAGGAAACCTTGGGCTTTCGGCGAACGGGTTTTTCACCCGTTTTGTCGTTACTCATGTCAGCATTCGCACTTCCGATACCTCCAGCAGACCTCTCGATCCACCTTCACAGGCGTACGGAACGCTCCTCTACCACTTGCCAAAGGCAAGTCCGCAGCTTCGGTACATGGCTTAGCCCCGTTGAATCTTCCGCGCAGGCCGACTCGACCAGTGAGCTATTACGCTTTCTTTAAAGGATGGCTGCTTCTAAGCCAACCTCCTGGCTGTCTGTGCCTTCCCACATCGTTTCCCACTGAGCCATGATTTTGGGACCTTAGCTGGCGGTCTGGGTTGTTTCCCTTTTGACGACGAACGTTAGCACCCGCCGTCTGTCTCCCGTGCTGTACTTCTCGGTATTCGGAGTTTGCATCGGTTTGGTAAGTCTAGACGACCCCCTAGCCGAAACAGTGCTCTACCCCCGAGAGTAATCACACGAGGCGCTACCTAAATAGCTTTCGAGGAGAACCAGCTATCTCCGAGCTTGTTTAGCCTTTCACTCCTAGCCACAGCTCATCCGAATCTTTTTCAACAGATCCCGGTTCGGCCCTCCAGCGCCTGTTACGGCACCTTCAGCCTGGCCATGGCTAGCTCGCCCGGTTTCGGGTCTAATCCCAGCGACTTGACGCCCTATTCAGACTCGCTTTCGCTACGCCTCCCCTAATCGGTTAAGCTCGCCACTGAAATTAACTCGCTGACCCATTATACAAAAGGTACGC
>NZ_CP174130.1:2995000-3309309 GCF_056880625.1 Methyloparacoccus sp. NF-16
GGTGGGCAACGATACCTTCAGCATTTGCGCATCGAACCCATCCGCCACGCGGCATGGCCGCCGGGTGATCATCAACAGCACCGGGCGGATACGGACCGAGGACGCAACATGCTGAGAGCACGCCAGCGAGCGGTCGTCGCCTGCGCACCGGGGAGACCAGCAGGTTTCACCCTGATCGAGCTGATGATCACCGTGGCCATCATCGGCATTCTGGCCAGCGTCGCCTACCCCTCCTACCAGCAGTACGTCATCCGCGTCAATCGGTCCGAGGCGCAGCAATTCATGCTCGATGTCGCCAACCGCGAAGAGGAGTACCTGCTCAACAATCGCCAGTACACAAGCTCGCTCGCCGATCTGAGTCTGACTGTCCCGGCACACATCCAGTCCTTCTATAGCGGCATCACGCTCACCAAGACGGACAGTCCGCCGGCCTATACGATCACGGCTACCCCCAGGAGCGGCACGATACAGGCCAGAGATGCTGCCCTCACCCTGACCAGCCAGGGCGTCAAAACACCGGCGGACAAATGGTAGGGCGCGCGGATCTTGCCTTGACGACCAAGGGGCGACCCACCGCCCGCCCGGACGATGGCTAAAGCCGATCAGCCCGCGGTGCGCCCGACCAGCCATCGGCAAGAAGGTTTGCGGCGACAGGCCGCGCCAATGGCACCCCACTGCGCAACCTGCCCGCGCCGGCAGCGCCCCGATCGTCAGGCGGGGGTCGGGCTGATCGAGGTCCTGGTTTCCCTGCTCATCGTCGCCATCGGCCTGCTGGGGCTGGCCGCCTTGCAGGGCAAGGCCCAGAGGGCGGAGCTGGAGTCGTACCAGCGCTCGCAGGCGCTGATCCTGCTGCAAGACATGGCCGGCCGACTGCGGACCAACCGGAGCGAACGCGCCAGCTACGTGACGAGCGCGTGCGCCAGCTGCGCGGGCGGGGGTACAAGCCGTGCCGCTCAGGATCTCTGCGAATGGAGCAGCCTTTTGGCCGGTGCTGGTGAAAAACTCGACGATAAGCCCGTAGGCGCGATGATGAACGGCTGCGGCTGCATCACCGGAGCAGGCAACGACTTCGTCGTTACCGTGGTCTGGCAGGGGCTGGCAGAGATCGCCATGCCCACGTCCGCCAATGACTGCGGTGACGACATACCCAACCGCCGCATCCTCAGCGTGCCGGTTCGCTTCTTCGACCCCGGCACCTAGCGCGGGCCACGTCATGATCGGCTTCCAGCCCCGTGGCCGGCTTCAGTCTCAGCAGGGGCTCTCCCTGGTCGAGCTGATGATTTCGATGGTGCTGGGGCTGGCCATCGTGGCGGCCGTCGGCACCTTATCGGTCAATGCCCTACGCAGCTATCGAGCCCTCAGTCAAGCCAGCGAGCAGATCGAGAATGGACGCTATGCCCTGAAAATCATCCGGGATGATCTTGAGCATGCAGGGTTCTGGGGCGCGTTCAACCCCGCAAACACCAACCTTCCCGCCAGCCAGCCGGATCCCTGCACGACACCCGCCCCGCCTTTCCAGAACCTGATCGACAGCTTTCCGTTTCCTGTCACCGGAACATGCACGGCCAGCCTGACCAGCAAGGTCAATGGCACGAAGGCTCTCATCCTGCTGCGTGCCGACAGCAGGGCAACACTGCCGGCCGATGTCGGCAAACCGGAAAACGCCGGCAAAACCTACCTTCAGACCACGCCCGCAGCCTACGTCATTGGCAAAGGCGCCACGGCCGCCGCCTACAGCCTGCAAAAACCGGATGGCAGCACGGCAGACATCCGCCAGCTCCACGTCCGGATCTACTATATCCGCAGCTATTCCCAGACAGGGGACGGTATCCCCACCCTGATGCGCAAGGATCCCATCGACAGCGACACCAACGCCCAGGCACTGGTGGAAGGCATCGAAAACCTGCAAATCCAGTACGGTATCGACAGCGATCGGGATGGCTCCCCGAACAGCTACACGGCCTCGCCGGCATCGATGGCCGATTGGTCCAATGTCATCGCGGTCAAGACCTATGTGCTGGCCCGCAGCCTGGACCCCACGCCAGGGTATACCGACACCAAAAGCTACGACCTGGGCAATCTTTCCGTCACGCCCGGCGGACCCTACCATCGTCGGGCATTCAGCCAGACCATCCGGCTGATCAATGCGAGCGGCAGGCGGGAGCCATGAAAGGGAGCCGTGGACAAGCCGGCATCGCCCTGGCCGTCACGCTGTTCATGCTGGCCCTGCTGACCCTCATCGGCGTCGCGGCGATCACCGCGAGCACCAGTCACCTCCGACTCGTCGGCAACCTCCAGGCCGCCAACGAAGCCGAGATGGCACTGCGTGCCGCCATCGAGCAAAGCGTTTGCGAGAAGGCCGGCAGTGATTGCGCGCCGGTCACCTATGACTGCAAATCCCTGAGCGTCTGCGTCAACGGACGAGGCGTGAACGTGGAAATCCGACCCCGCTGCCTGGGTGCGGCGGGCGGGGACGAACAGGGCGGTTCGCTGTCGGCCCGGCAGGTGGTCGATACTTACTGGGATTTCGAAGGCACAGCCGTGGGCGACCCGCTGGGTGCCGGCATGACCGTGCATTGGGGTCTGAGAGTCCCGAAAGCCGGGCCCTGCCCCCGGCCGAATCCCTACGCCGCCGGCAATACACCCCCCACCTGCCCGGTGCCGGCCAACGTTACCTGTAACTGAGACACGACGATGAACCCGCGCATCACAGGATGGGCCGTCTTTTCCTGGCTGTTGCTCTCGGCCGCGACCGGGCGAGCGGAGGATATCGACCTGTTCAAGGGGGGGGGCGCACAGGATCCCTCGCCACCGAATGTGCTGATCTTCCTCGACAACACCTCGAACTGGTCAGCCAACAACCAGGCCTGGAGCAAGACCTCGGTCTCGGCCAAGTGCAACAACGACGCCACCTGCCTGAACTACGTCAACCAGATCTTCGGCAACGACACGAAGCTGACCCAGGGCCAGGTGGAAGTCGCCGCCATCAAGCTGGTGCTGAACGAACTGGTCTGCAACGCCTCGACGCCAACCCGGCTGAATGTCGGATTGATGCTGCTCAAGCCCGCCAAGGGCACCTATGCCAACAATGCTGGCACCAGCATCAACAACTCGGGCGTCACCGGCTTTGTGCGTCGTGCCGTCACGTCGCTGAATGCCAGTCGCTGCCCAACGCTGCTTGGCGACCTCGACACCCTGTTCGGCAACATCACCAGTTCGGACTTCAAGGCGGACGCCAGCGCCAACTATGGCGGCGCCCTCTTCGAAGCCTTCAAATACTATGGTGGCCATGCCAACCCCAGTGGCACATCGACGGGCACGGCGGGTACACCGGTCGGCCATGTCGGCTATGGCGCGCTGCGCTTCGGCACGCCCATCGCCATCGAGGAGACGCTGGCCTTCACCGACCCCGACACCAGACTCAGCTACCGCAGCCCCATCACCTCGCCGACCGCGAACACCTGCGGTGGCAAGAACTACGTCCTGCTGGTGGGCAACGGCTACCCCAACGCCGACGATACCAGTCTGCTGAGCGGGCTCGGCTACAGCTACCTCGCGGCACAGTTCCCGCTGGCCGCCAGTGGACGCATCAGCGATGTCTGGGCCCGGTTCCTGGCCACCACGGACGTCAGCCCCATCAGCGGGCAACAGACGGTTCAGACCTATGTCATGAACATCTACAATGCCAGTCCGGATCCTGACCAGACCACCCTCCTGAAGTCGATCGCGCGCAACGGCAACGGTACCTATTACGAAATCGGCGGCAACCTGGGCGGCCTGATCGATTCGTTCCGCAATTTCTTCATCTCCATCAATGCCGCCAACCAGGCGTTCGCACCGGCCACCCTGCCCACGGGGCTTTCCGCCGGCGGACTGGACCTGAATCAGGTCTATCTCGGGATGTTCCGACCGGACAAGAATCCCCGCTGGTTCGGCAACCTCAAGCTGTATCAGCTGGCCCTGTACGGAACGAACGACAACGGAACGCCGGACAATGCCGGCGATGACCGGCCCAACCTGTACCTGACCGACAGCAGCAACCAGACGCCGCCGCGGAAGGTCCAGAGCGGCACCGGCTTCCTGGCGGACGACGCCGTCAGTTTCTGGACGCAACCCTCGACCTTCTGGAATTTCCGCTGCGGCCCAAGCAGTTCCACCGGCGATCCCCTGTTGTGCGGTACGCCAATCTCGGGTTCGGATGCACCGGATGGCGCCGTGGTGGAAAAAGGCGGCGCGGGACAGAAACTGCGCCTGGAATTCACGGCGGACGCCTCGAACTCGAACCGCAAGCTCTACACGGACAGCAACGGCAGCCTGATCACCGTCACCAGCGGCAATGTGACGGCCGGCCAGCTGGGCGTCAGCACAAGCAGCGAGCGCGACAACCTGGTGAACTGGTACCGGGGCGTCGACAATATCGGCGAGAACCCGTCCACCAGCAACGGCCCCCGCCCGTCCCTCACCGGAGATGTCCTGCACTCGGAACCGGTTGCCGTGAACTATGGCAATGCCGGCGGTGGCTGCTCGGGGGCCGCCACGGGCGACATCGTGGTGTTCTATGCCGGCAACGACGGCCTGCTGCGCGCGCTGAACGGCGGCACGACCGGAGGTACCGAACTCTGGGCTTACATCCCGTCCGATTTCCTTGCCAGCATCAAACGTCTGCGCGACAACGCCCCGGCCGTCACCTTTCCCGCACCGGTCCCGGCCGGCGCCTTCAACAGACCCTATCGGATCGATGGCAATCTGAGCGTCTATGCCCCCGATGCCAACGGCGACTGCGTGCCGGACAAGGTCTGGCTGTTCGTCAGCCTGCGCCGCGGGGGGCGCTTCATCGCCGCGCTGGACGTAGCCGACCGCAACAGCCCCCGGCTAATCTGGAAGCGCGCCAACACCGATGCCGGCTTCAGCGAACTGGGACAGACCTGGTCGAAGCTGAAGCCCATCATGCTGAAGCCGGCGGCAGCGGGGGGGGCCGACAGGCTGGCCCTGATCTTCGGCGCCGGCTATGACCCGAATGCCGAAGACCGCCCGTTCGATACCGGCGCCGGCAGCTATGGCAACCCGGTCAGCGGCAGCCGCAACATGGGGCGCGGGGTGTTCGTCGTCACACTCGGCGCCAGCGGTCAGATCGACAGCACCAGATTCTTCAGCGGCAGCAACTACAGCTTCCCCTCGGATATCGCCGTCGTCACCGACATCAACACCGGATATGCCGAGCGGGCCTATGTCGGCGATACCGGCGGCAACCTCTGGCGCATCAGCTTCAAGGACCCGACCACCTCGGCCATCACGGGGGATGCCAACCTGTGGTCGATGATTCAGATCGCCTCGCTGGGCGGTACGGGCAATCATGCGCGGAAATTCCTCTATCCGCCGGATGTGGCCCGCTGCGGCAACCAGGATGTCATCCTGATCGGCTCCGGCAATCGGGAGGAGCCTTTCGACCGGCTGATCGCCAACCGTTTCTATCAGGTGCAGGATGTCGCCACGGGCATCGTCACCACCAGCGAGCTGACCGATGTCACGACCGTGGGCACCGCCCCGAACCCCGACCAGAAAGGCTGGTACATCAATCTGGCCACCGGCGAGAAGACCGTCGGCAGTGCGGTCACGCAGTCGGGCACCACCTACTTCCCCACCCACGAGGCCGCCAGCAACGCTGGCGGCGAGTGCAACACCTCGCTGGGCACCGCGCGGCTCTATGGCATCAGCTGCGCTACCGGGGGACCGTCGGTCTATGCGCCCGATGCCTCGGGTCAGGCAACCTCGCGCTACGAGGTGATACCGGGCGGCGGTTTCCCGCCCTCGCCGACCACGACCGTGGTCAGGCTCACGGACAGCAAGACGGGCGAAACCAAGACGGTCGAGGCGGTACTGTCGGGCTCCCACGTGGGCGGCGGCAAGCAGGTGGCCACCCACCGGCGTTTCACCTACTGGTACCGGGAAGGGCTCGACTAGCCGCCAGGCGGCGACATGTCGCGACTCCCTCCGCACCGCGGCAAGTTTTCCGGCAAACCGGCGGAACCTTCACCCCTGCCATCCTGTCCTAGCGCGCGTTGCCGGTTAAACTAACCGCGCAACATCAACAAGCAACAACCAAGCGTTTTGGAGGTCAACATGGCTGCAATCAGTGCAGGCAACATCGCCGCGGCGGACAAGCCGCTGCTCGACAAGAAGTGGCTCGCCTTTGCTTTCGGCGTCTACTTCGTTTTCTACATGTGGGTACGCTGGTATGAAGGCGTGTACGGCTGGTCCGCTGGCCTGGACTCCTTCGCACCGGAGTTCGAGACCTACTGGATGAACTTCCTGTACACCGAAATCGTACTGGAAGTGGTCACCGCCTCCATCCTGTGGGGCTACATCTGGAAGACCCGCGACCGCAACCTGGCCGCGGTCGAGCCGCGTGAAGAACTGCGTCGCAACATGACCCACCTGATCTGGCTGTTCGCCTATGCGAATGCCATCTACTGGGGTGCCTCGTACTTCACCGAGCAGGACGGCACCTGGCACCAGACGATCGTGCGCGACACCGACTTCACCCCGTCGCACATCATCGAGTTCTACCTGAGCTACCCGATCTACATCATCACCGGCTTTGGCGCCTTCCTGTACGCCAAGACCCGTCTGCCCTTCTTCGCGGACGGTCTGTCGCTGCCGTACCTGGTGACTGTCGTCGGTCCGTTCATGATTCTGCCGAACGTCGGCCTGAACGAGTGGGGTCACACCTTCTGGTTCATGGAAGAGCTGTTCGTCGCCCCGCTGCACTACGGCTTTGTCTTCTT
The DNA here is from genome assembly GCF_056880625.1 of Methyloparacoccus sp. NF-16. Taxonomy (NCBI): domain Bacteria; kingdom Pseudomonadati; phylum Pseudomonadota; class Gammaproteobacteria; order Methylococcales; family Methylococcaceae; genus Methyloparacoccus; species Methyloparacoccus sp. NF-16. The sequence goes on from NZ_CP174130.1 coordinate 3,001,786, forward strand.
CGGCTGGCTGGCGCTGGCCATCGCAGGCGTCCTGCTGCAAGTTTTCGCAAGCTTCGGCAAGCTGATCGGCCGCGACCTGTGCCCCGATATCGCCTGATCCCGGGACTCAGCCCCACGACCCGGATCGCCCCCGGGTAGCAATGAAACCCTCGCCGAGTCCTCGGCGGGGGTTTTTTGCAGGACGGAGCCGAACCGATAGGATCGGCCCCGGCATGACCCGGACGACATCCGGCGGCGCCACCCCCTATGCGGTACAATCGCCGACTTCCTTTCTTGAGCGAGTCTATTGCGTGGACAGTTTTCACGGCACAACCATCGTCTCGATCCGGCGAGGCAACCGGGTGGTGATCGGCGGCGATGGCCAAGTAACCATGGGCAACACGGTGATGAAAGGCAACGCGCGCAAAGTGCGACGCCTCTATCATGGGCGTGTGCTGGCCGGATTTGCCGGGGCCACAGCGGATGCCTTCACCCTGTTCGAGCGTTTCGAAGGCGAGCTGGAAAAACAGCGCGGCAACCTGACCCGCGCCGCGGTGGAACTGGTCAAGGACTGGCGCACCAATCGCATGCTGCAACGGCTGGAGGCTCTGCTGGCCGTCGCCGATGAAAAGGCCTCGCTGATCATTTCCGGCAACGGCGACGTGATCGAACCCGAACAGGGCCTGATCGCCATCGGCTCGGGCGGCGCCTTCGCCCAGTCCGCGGCCCGTGCGCTGCTGGAAAACACCGAACTCGGTGCACGCGACATCGTCGAGAAGTCACTGCACATCGCCGCCGACATCTGCATCTATACCAACCGCAACCTCACCATCGAAGAGCTGGAACTGCCAGTGGAGTCGACCTGACATGACGGCCATGACGCCCCGGGAAATCGTTCAGGAGCTGGACAAACACATCATCGGCCAGACCGATGCCAAGCGGGCGGTCGCCATCGCCCTGCGCAACCGCTGGCGCCGCGCACAGGTCGCGCCCGGCTTGCGTGAGGAGATCACCCCCAAGAACATCCTTATGATCGGCCCGACCGGCGTCGGCAAGACCGAGATCGCACGGCGGCTGGCGCGACTGGCCCATGCCCCGTTCATCAAGGTGGAAGCCACCAAGTTCACCGAGGTCGGCTACGTCGGCCGCGACGTGGAATCCATCGTCCGCGACCTGATCGATGCCGCCATCAAGATGACCCGTCAGGCCGACATCGAACGCGTCCAGGCCCGCGCCGAAAAAGCCGCCGAGGAACGTGTGCTCGATGCCCTCCTGCCGGGCGTGGGCGGCTGGTCCGGGGAAGAGAGTGAAGGCGAGGCCTCGCCGACGCGTCAGAAATTCCGTCAGAAGCTGCGCCTTGGCGAACTCGATGACAAGGACATCGAGATCGAGATGAGCGCCACCCAGGTCGGCGTCGAGATCATGGCCCCGCCGGGCATGGAAGAGATGAGCAGCCAGTTGCAGAATCTGTTCCAGAACCTGCACACCGGCAAGACCAAGACCCGCAAGCTGAAGGTGAAGGATGCCCTGAGGGCCCTGCAGGAGGAAGAAGCCGACAAGATGATCAACGACGAGGACGTCAAGCTGCGCGCCATCGAGGCCGTGGAGCAGAACGGCATCGTCTTCATCGACGAGATCGACAAGATCTGCAAGCGCGGCGAACACGGCGGTCCCGATGTCTCCCGCGAGGGGGTGCAGCGCGACCTGCTGCCCCTGGTCGAGGGCTGCACCGTCAGCACCAAGCACGGCATGGTCAAGACCGACCATATCCTCTTCATCGCCTCCGGCGCCTTTCACCTGTCGAAGCCATCCGACCTGATCCCGGAGATGCAGGGCCGCTTCCCCATCCGGGTGGAGCTGAACGCGCTGTCGGCCGCCGATTTCGTCCGTATCCTGACGGAACCGGACGCCTCGCTGACCGAACAGTACGCCGCGCTGCTGAAGACCGAGGGCGTGGCGCTGAGCTTCACCGCCGACGGCATCGCCCGCATCGCCGAAATCAGTTGGGAAGTGAACGAGCGCACCGAGAACATCGGCGCCCGCCGCCTGCACACGGTGCTGGAACGCCTGCTGGAGGCGATCTCCTTCGAGGCACCCGAGCATACCGGCCAGACGGTGACCGTGGATGCGACCTATGTCGAGCGCCAACTCGGCGAAGTGGCCCAGGACGAGGATCTCAGCCGCTATATCCTGTAACGCCGACCCGCCATGAGCGTCGTAACCCCGACCCAGATCATCCTGCACCAGCAGTCGAAAGTGCTGGAGATTCACTATGACGACGGTCGTCGCGACGAACTGTCGTTCGAGTTCCTGCGGGTACACTCGCCATCGGCGGAAGTCCGCGGGCATGGCCCGGGACAGGAGGTCCTGCAGATCGGCAAGCAGGATGTGACCATCACCGACGTCCGTCCGGTGGGCAACTACGGCATCTGTCCCACCTTCAGCGACGGGCACAATACCGGCATCTACACCTGGGACTATCTGTACGGGCTCGGCTCGAACCGCGACCAGCTCTGGCGCGACTATCTGCAACGCCTGGAGCAGGCCGGCCACCACCGCAGCCCGCATGCATAGGTCCGCAATCAGAACGTCAGTCGCAGCACCGGGCTCCGCGACACCGGTTCCCGGGCCTCGCCCATCGCAACGACTTCGAGAAAACCCATGACCGACACCGACTCCACCACCCATTTTGGTTTCCGCCAGGTACCCGAAGGCGAAAAGGCCCGACTGGTCAGATCCGTGTTCGACTCGGTGGCCGGCAAGTACGACCTGATGAACGACCTGATGTCGCTCGGCATCCATCGCATCTGGAAGCGGATCGCCCTGCAGCTCAGTCATGTCCGGTATGGCGAGCAGGTGCTGGATCTGGCTGGCGGCACCGGCGACATGACCGCGCTGTTCCGCGAGAGAGTCGGCGACCGGGGCGGCGTCGTGCTGTCGGACATCAATGCCGAGATGCTGACTCGCGGCCGCGACCGCCTGATCGACGAGGGCGTGACCAGCGGCGTCGCCTTCGCCCAGATCGACGCCGAGAAATTGCCCTTTCCCGACAACACCTTCGACTGCGTCTGCATCGCCTTCGGCCTGCGCAACGTCACCCACAAGGAAGAGGCGCTGAAATCCATGCGCCGGGTGCTGAAGCCCGGCGGGCGCGTCATCGTCCTGGAATTCTCCGAGGTGCAGGGTGCCCTGCTCAAGAAAACCTACGATCTCTACTCCTTCAAGCTGTTGCCGCTGATGGGCCGGCTGGTCGCCAAGGACGAGGACAGCTACCGCTATCTGGCCGAATCCATCCGCATGCACCCGAATCAGGAAACCCTGAAGCAGATGATGCAGGGCGCCGGCTTCGAACGCTGCGAGTACTTCAACCTCACCCATGGCGTGGTCGCCATTCACCGGGGCTACAAACTTTGAGCACGGCCGGCCATCCCTGGCTGGCGGCCAGCCTCACCGAGAGCCTGCGTCGACTACTCCGCCAGCATCTGGACGCCTCCGCCACAGGCCGCGAGGCCCTGCAACCCCTGGCTGGCCAGGTAGTGGCCCTGCGGCTGGAGCCCTTCGGCCGCACCCTCTACCTGTGCGCCACCCATGAGGAATTGCAAATCCTGACCGAGCTCAGCAACGAACCGGACGTCACCCTCGCCGGCAATCTGGCGGCCTTCGCCCGGTCCGGCCTCGCCAGCAATGGCGCCGCTCTGGCCGCCAGCGGCATCAGCTTGCAGGGCGATGCCGAAACGGCCCGTCGCTTCCAGGCGCTGTGCCAGGCGCTCAAGATCGACTGGGCGGGCTTCCTGTCACGCTTTTTCGGCAACCGGCTGGCCGACGGCCTGCTGGGCATGGTGGATGCGGGGCAGCGCTGGACCCGCGCTTCGCTGCAAGCGCTGGAGACCGATGTCGGCGAATACCTGCGCGAGGAAACCCGCTGGCTGCCCGACCGCTCGGAAGTCGATGCGCTGCTGACCGAGGTGGATACCCTGCGGGCAGACAAGGATCGCCTGAGCGCCCGCATCGAGCGGCTGGAGGCCGCCGCCCGGACATCGTCGCCCGCCGGCCCGCCCACTGCCAAGGCGTCGTGATTCGCCCCGCCACACTCCAGCGGTTGCACCACATCCGCCAGGTGCTGCTGCGTCATGGGCTGGATCGGCTGCTCGACATCGAGCAGTTCTCCGGGCCTCTGCGACTGCTGCTGAAATTCGGCGCGCATGCGCCGGCCGCTCCGGCCGACCCGCCGCGTGGCGCCAGCATCCGGGGCGCCCTGGAGGATCTTGGGCCGATCTTCATCAAATTCGGCCAGACCCTGTCCACCCGCCGCGATCTGCTGCCGGACGATATCGCCGAGGAACTGGTCAAGCTTCAGGACCGGGTGCCGCCGTTCCCGGGCCGCGAGGCCAAGGCCATCGTCGAACGCTCGCTGGGCCAGCCGGTCACGGCCTTGTTTGCCGAATTCGATGAGTCGCCGCTGGCCTCGGCCTCGGTGGCCCAGGTGCATGCGGCCCGCCTGCGCACGGGTGACGCCGTGGTGGTGAAGGTGCTGCGCCCCGGCATCGAGGCGCGCATCCGCACCGATCTGGCCCTGCTGCACGAACTGGCCCGGCTGGCAGACCGCTTCTGGACCGGCGCCCAGCGGCTGCGACCGATCGAGGTGGTAGCGGAATTCGAGAAAACCATTCTCGACGAGCTGGATCTGGTGCGGGAAGCCGCCAATGCCGCGGAAATCCGCCGGCGCTTCGAGGGCTCGGAAATGCTCTACATCCCCAGGGTGTACTTCGACCATACCCGGCGCGATGTCATGGTCATGGAACGGATTTCCGGCATTCCGATCGGCGATGTCGAGCAGCTCCGCCGCGATGGGGTGGATCTCAAGCTGCTGGCCGAGCGTGGCGTCGAAATCTTTTTCACCCAGGTGCTGCGCGACAGCCTGTTCCATGCCGACATGCACCCGGGCAATATCTTCGCCACCCGCGACGCCCGTTACATCGCCGTGGATTTCGGCATCATCGGCAGCATTTCCCAGGAAGACAAGCACTACATCGCCGAGAATTTCCGCGCCTTCTTCAACCGCGACTACCGGCGGGTCGCGGAAATGCACATCGAATCCGGCTGGGTTCCGAAGGACACGCGGGCGGCCGAATTCGAGGCCGCGATCCGCGCCGTATGCGAGCCGATCTTCCAGAAACCGCTCAAGGACATCTCCTACGGCCACCTCCTGTTGCGCCTGTTCCAGGTCGCGCGACGCTTCGACATGCAGGTGCAGCCGCAACTGGTGCTGCTGCAGAAGACCCTGCTCAATATCGAAGGACTGGGCCGCGACCTCTATCCGGAACTGGATCTCTGGCAGACGGCCAAGCCGTTCCTGGAACGCTGGTTCAGGGACGAACTGGGTCCAGCCGCCAATCTCGCCAAGCTGAAGGCGGAGCTGCCGCTCTGGGCCAGCCACTGGCCCGACATGCCGATGCTGGTGCATCGCGCCCTCAGCGACGCCGCCCACGGCAAACTGACCGTCAACGCCCGCTCGCCCGAGCTGGAATCCCTGCGCCACGAACTGCGGCGCAACCGGCAGCAAACCCGACTCGGCCTTACCGGCGGCGCGCTGTTCATCGGCGGCTCGGTGCTGCTGGCCGGCGGTGTCGCGCCCACACTCGCCGGCCTAGCGGTTCTCGCGGGCGCGGGCCTCCTGGCATCTGCCTGGCTGCGAGCCTGAGCGCCCGCCCGGCAACCGGCGGCTCGCAGCCGGCGACACCTCAGAACTGATCGATGATCCGCTCGCTGGAGTCGATCACCCGGGATGCCGGTCCGACCAGTTGCTGATCCGGCTCGCAGGCCACTTTCGGATTCTTGTTCGGGTACGGCAGGACGTGCAGAAAGTGCCGCATGCAGTTGATGCGGGCGCGTTTCTTGTCGTCCGACTTGATGACGGTCCAGGGCGCATCGGCCGTATCGGTGTGGAAAAACATCGCCTTCTTGGCCTCGGTGTAGTCGTCCCAGCGATCCAGCGACTTGATGTCGATGGGACTGAGCTTCCAGTGCTTGAGCGGATCGTCACGCCGGGCGACGAAGCGGCGCAGCTGTTCCTCCCGGCTGACCGAGAACCAGTACTTGAAAAGCAGGATGCCGCTGTTGACCAGCATCCGCTCCAGCGATGGCGCCTGGCGCAGGAACTCCAGGTATTCGAGCGGCTTGCAGAACCCCATGACACGCTCCACACCGGCCCGGTTGTACCAGGAACGGTCAAAGAAGACGATTTCGCCGGCCGTCGGGAAATGCGCCGCGTAGCGCTGGAAATACCACTGCCCACGCTCGACCTCGGTGGGTTTCTCCAGCGCCACGACGCGCGCGCCACGCGGATTGAGATGCTCCATGAAGCGCTTGATGGTGCCGCCCTTGCCGGCCGCGTCACGGCCCTCGAACAGGACGATGACGCGCTGCCCGGAATCCTTGACCCAGCTCTGTACCTTCAGCAACTCAACCTGCAAATCCTGCTTGAGCCGCTCGTACTCGCGGCGGCGCATGCGCCGGGGATAGGGGTAGCCGGCCGGCAGCGGCGCTTCCTCGCTATCCTCCGCCGAACCCTTGGGCGCCGTGGCGACCAGCGTGGCAACCGGCTCATGGCTGACGGCCTGAATCTCCGCTGCCGCCACGGGATTCGGACTCTCGGCGAGCTCGGGATCCGCCGGGACATCCGCGGCCATTTTTTCCGGGGTCAGGACAGCGTCATCGGTTTCGGGCTGGGGCTGGGGGCGGTTCATCTGGACTCCAGTCTAAGGACAAGCAGTGACAAGGTTATCCATCATACAACTGTGCGGACGAGACCATCCGGCACGAGGAGAGCCACAAACCGCCCCGGCACGGCCCAAGGCCGATCCGCTATCCAGCCCCAAAAAAGTCAAGCAAGAGGCTTGAACATGACTATTAACCGAAATAGAATGGGTCCGCGTGTCAGGACCGGGCCTCCATGGCCAGCTGACCCCGACCCGTAACTTCGGTTACTTGCTAGGATAAGGCGATCGGCATCAAGCGCTGTCGATCGGACAACAACCACTGAAGTCTGTTGAGGTAAAAAATATGGAACAAGAAAAAGATAACTTCTGGCTCTACATTGGCGCCGTCATTGTTGCCACCGTCATCGGCGTCTTCCTGCTGAAGAGCCGTGAGATGGAAAGCGTTCCGACCGATGCCTACAACGAAACCAGGGCTCAGGTCGAAAAGCAGATGCAAAAGTCCAAGTAAGAGTTCCACGGTGCCTGTTCGGATTCCGTCCAGTCGAGGCGCCTGAATTCGATTACAACAACTATAACGACAAAGAGCTCCCGAGCTCACCTCCCCCTAGACCTTGTTGCAGGCTCTCCCCCCGGGCCATCTGCAATCCGAGATTGCTGGCAACAAGGTCTTTTGCTGTCCGCGATACCCCACCCCAGGAACCGCCCCACCACCGGAATGACGGGGTTCCCGGCCTGCCTCAGCGCCCGTAGAGCTGGACCATCTCGGAGAGCGCGACAGCGTGCGCGTCTGCAAGCTGGCTCCAGCTGAACCGCCATGCCCAGTTACCGTCGATGGTACCCGGCGTGTTCATGCGATAACCCTGGCCGAGCCCGATGACGTCCTGCAGGGGCAGAATGGCCAACTTGGCCACCGAGGCCAGCGCGCTCTGCACCAGCGCTTCCGGCATGTCGGCGGCGGGATTGCCGAGATAACGCCGGACGTGCGCCTGCTGCCCAGCGCTCAAACCCTCGAACCACGACACCGTGGTGTCGTTATCATGCGTGCCGGTATACACGACATTGTTGGGGGTATGGTTGTGGGGCAGATAGGGATTACCCGGTCCACCGTCGAAGGCGAATTGCAGGATCAGCATCCCCGGTATGTCGAAGCGTTCGCGCAAGGCCTCGACCTCGGGCGTGATGATGCCAAGATTCTCGGCAATCAGGGGAACGCCCCTGTCTCCCAGCGTATGGACCAAGGCTTCCAGCAGGGCCTGTCCCGGCGCCGGTATCCAGCGCCCCTCGATGGCCGTGGCCGAATCGGCGGGGATCTCCCAATAGGCCTCGAGACCGCGGAAATGGTCGATGCGGACCCAGTCGTAAAGCGCCAGCTGGCCACGGAATCGCTCCAGCCACCAGCGAAAACCGTTGGCCTGCATGTGATCCCAACGATAATGCGGATTACCCCAGCGCTGCCCGGTAGCGGAGAAGTAATCGGGCGGAACGCCGGCCACGACCCGGGGATTGCCCTCCGGCGTCAGATCGAACTCCTCCCGTCGCGCCCAGACGTCGGCACTGTCGCCGGCGACGAAAATCGGGATATCGCCGAAAAGCAGCACGCCACGGGCGTTGGCATAGGCCCGCAAGGCCCGCCACTGTCCATAGAACAGGAACTGCTCGAAACAGACCCGCGCGATCCGATCCGCCAGGCGGACACGCGCGGCACCCAGGGCCGCGGGATCGCGATCGCGCAGCGGTTCCGGCCAAGTCTGCCAGGGCCGATCGCCCTGCTCCGCACGAATGGCCATGAACAGAGCAAAGTCGTCGAGCCAGTGACGATGCTCCGCCACAAAGCCATCGAGGTCCGCGATGCTCTGGCCATCGCTGCGGAACCGCGCGAAGGCATATGCCAGACAGGCATCACGGTAACCCGGCTCCGCGGCTATCGCCTGCGTCAGAACCTGCTCGGGCAGCCAACCCCGCTCGACCAGCCAGCCGAGGTCGATCATGCGTGGATTGCCCGCATGCGCGGAAAGACACTGGTAAGGGGAACCGTCGGGGTGGGTGGGATTGACCGGCAAGGTCTGCCAGACGGTTATGCCCGCCCGGGCGAGAAAGTCGACGAAACGGTAGGCATCCTTGCCCAGGTCGCCATTGTCGGCGGCCCCGGGAAGCGACGTGATATGAAGGAGGATACCCGCTCGACGCCGGTCGAGAATGCTATGCGCTTGCGCCAAACCGCCCCCCCAGGGTGTACATGACCAGCTTGTAGAAATTGTTTGAGTTGCGGGGTATCAGACGGCGATACCCCGAACATGATCGCGGGAAGGATGCTGCGGGATGGACGGCGCCGGGCAACCGGCACGGAAGCCGCCGCGCTGCCCTTGCCCCAAGCGCGCCGACCGCCTAGCGCGAGAAGTGCAACCGCTGACCGAGATCGTCGGGCGTCACCAGCACGACGCCACCCGGGCTGACATGGAAGCGCTTGCGATCTTCCTCCAGGTCCTCGCCGATCACGGTATTGGGCGGAATGTGGCAGCCGCGGTCGATCACAGCCCTGGTGATGCGACAATGACGGCCGATATTCACCTCCGGCAACACGACGGAATCCTTCACGGAAGAATAGGAGTTGACGCGCACATTGCTGAACAGCAGCGAATTGCGCACCTCGGAGCCGGAAATGATGCATCCCCCCGATACCATGGAATCCACCGCCATGCCCCGGCGATCGTCGTCGTCGAAAATGAACTTGGCCGGCGGCGTCTGTGCCTGATAGGTCCAGATGGGCCACTCCCGGTCGTACAGGTTGAGCTCCGGATCGACACCGATCAGCTCCATGTTGGCCGACCAGTAGGCGTCCACCGTGCCGACATCCCGCCAATAGGCCTGCACGCCGCTCTGGGCATGCCGGAAGGGATAGGCGAAGACACGGCTGTTGTTGATGATGTTGGGGATGATGTCATGCCCAAAATCATGGCTGGAGGCCGGATTGTCGGCATCCTTGATGAGCTGCTCGAACAGGAAGGCCGTGCTGAAGATATAGATCCCCATGGACGCCAGGGCATGATCCGGCCGGTTCGGCATGGGCGGCGGCTCCGCCGGTTTCTCGACGAAATTGATGACCCGCTTGGCATCGTCGACATGCATGACGCCGAAACCCTTGGCCTCTTCCAGCGGCACCTCGATGCAGCCGATGGTGAGGTCAGCCTCCCTCTCGGCGTGATAGGCCAGCATGAGACCGTAATCCATCTTGTAGACGTGGTCGCCTGCCAGGATGACGATATATTCGGGATCGCGCTGGCGCAGGATGTCGAGGTTCTGGTAGACGGCATCGGCCGTGCCGGCATACCAGCGTTCCTGCATGCGCTGCTGGGCCGGCATGACATCGACGAACTCGCCCAGCTCGCCGCGCAGGAAACCCCAGCCCTGCTGGATATGGCGGATCAGCGAGTCGGCCTTGTACTGCGTCAGCACGCCGATCTGCCGGATACCGGAATTGAGACAGTTCGACAGGGGAAAATCGATGATGCGGAACTTGCCTCCGAACGGCACGGCCGGCTTGGCGCGCCACTCGGTCAGGGAATGCAGGCGACTGCCCCGCCCGCCGGCCAGGACCAGCGCCAGCGTCTGCCGCGTCAGACGACTGACGAATCGGGTTTTGTGCAGGGATTCTGGCATGGGGGTCGCTCCTGAGTGACGGACTTTCGGCACAATCGCGGCGCAGATTTGATAATATCCACACCTCGTTTCGAGGCATCGTTTAGAGACCCATTCTACTACCAGAGGCCTTTCAAAGTGAACTCACCAGACGCGCAAAAAGCCCCCGGTGCAGAGTGGGAGAAAACCCTTCCCGAGGACGTTGTCCGGCTGCTGAAGGCCCGACATCACGACCCCTTCGCGGTCCTCGGACGACACGCGCAAGACGGCCGGGAGGTATTTCGCGCCTATCTGCCCTGGGCCGAGACCGCCCGGGTCGGGAAAGCCGGCCCCGAGTTGCGGCGGCTGCCCAATACCGACCTGTTCGAATGCCGGGTGGAGCCCGACAACCGCATCCCGCGCCACTATGCGATCCACTGGGTCGACAAGGAAGGAAAGGCCGGCAGCCATGTCGATCCCTATACCTTCGAACCCCAGATTGCCGACTTCGACCTCTACCTGTTCGGCGAAGGCAAACACCGCCATATCTATCGCATCCTCGGCGCACAGCTCTACACGGTCGACGGCGTGGAGGGCGTGCTGTTCGCGACCTGGGCGCCAAATGCCGAGCGGGTCAGCGTCGTCGGCGATTTCAACCACTGGGACGGGCGCGCCCACCCCATGCGCACCCGCGGCGGCAGCGGCGTGTGGGAACTGTTCATCCCCGGCCTGGACGCGGGGTGCCTGTACAAGTTCGAGATCCGCAACCGCGCCCACGGCACGGTGCTGCTGAAAAGCGATCCCTACGGCCAGCGTTTCGAGCTGCGGCCCGGCACCGCCTCCATCGTCACCGGCAAGGACGACTTTGCCTGGCACGACAAAAACTGGCTCGAAACCCGCGCCAGCCACGAATGGCTGCACGCGCCCATGTCGGTCTACGAGGTCCACCTCGGCTCGTGGAAGGTCGGGGAACAGGGCCAGTTCCTGGATTACCGCACCCTGGCAAGGGAGCTGGTCGCCTACGTCAAGCCACTGGGCTTCACCCATATCGAGCTCCTGCCCATCACCGAGCATCCGTTCGATGGCTCCTGGGGCTACCAGACCACCGGCTATTTCGCGCCGACCAGCCGCTTCGGCAGTCCGGACGACTTCCGCTGGTTCGTCGACTACTGCCACCAGCATGACATCGGCGTGATTCTCGACTGGGTGCCGGCGCATTTCCCCAAGGATGCCCACGGACTCGCCTGGTACGATGGCACGCCGCTCTACGAGCACGAGGACCCGCGCCTCGGCGAGCACCGTGACTGGGGCACGCTCATCTACAACTATGGCCGCAACGAAGTCCGCAACTTCCTGATCGGCAGCGCCATCTACTGGCTGGAAGAGTTTCACCTGGACGGCCTGCGGGTGGACGCGGTCGCCTCCATGCTCTACCTCGACTACTCCCGCGAGGCGGGCGACTGGATTCCCAACAAATACGGCGGCAACGAGAACCTCGAGGCAATCGCCTTCCTGCGCGAGCTCAATACCGTCACCCACCAGCAATGCCCTGGCGCCCTGGTCATGGCCGAGGAATCGACGGCCTGGCCGCAGGTCACCCGCCCCACCTGGACCGGCGGACTCGGTTTCTCGATGAAGTGGAACATGGGCTGGATGCACGACACGCTGGAGTACTTCGGCAAGGATCCCATCCACCGCCACTATCACCATGACCAGCTGACCTTCGGCCTGCTGTACGCCTTCACCGAAAACTTCATCCTGCCCTTCTCGCACGACGAGGTCGTCCACGGCAAGGGGTCGCTGCTGGCACGCATGCCCGGCGACGAGTGGCAGCGCTTTGCCAACCTGCGGCTGCTGTACACCTTCATGCTGACCTACCCGGGCAGGAAGCTGCTGTTCATGGGCTGCGAATTTGCCCAGAGTACCGAGTGGAACGCCGCCAGCCAGCTCGACTGGCATGCACTGGACCATCCGCTGCACCAGGGCGTCGCCAAGACCCTGTCGGACCTGAACCGGCTGTACACAACCACACCCGCCCTGCATACCCGCGATTTCGACCATGAGGGCTTCGAATGGATTGACTGCCACGATGCACCGCAATCCATCCTCAGCTACATCCGCAAGGATGCCAGTGACTTCGTGCTGATCATCCTCAACTTCACGCCGGTGCCCCGGCACGAATACCGCATCGGTGTTCCCGAGGCCGGCGAGTACGAGGAAATCTTCAACTCCGACTCCACTTACTACGGCGGCAGCAATGTCGGCAATCCGCCCTTGCGCTCGGAGCCACGGCCATGGATGGGGCGCCCGCATTCGATCGAGCTGACCCTGCCCCCCCTCGCGGGCATCGTGCTCAAGTGCGTCCGCCAACCCAAGCCCAAGCGCGAGATCGAAGCGGCCCCATCAGCCAGCAGCGAATGAAGAAGGTCCTCTTCGTCACCAGCGAGGCCTATCCGCTCATCAAGACCGGGGGTCTCGCCGATGTCTCCGGCGGACTGCCCATTGCCATCAAGGCCCTCGGCCACGATGTCCGCATCCTGATTCCCGGTTACGCCGAGGCGATCGCCTCGGGCATGATGGAGCCTCTGAGGCTCCCCGGCGGCCGCATGAGCCCGATGCTGCACCACGGCCTGCTGCCCGGCTCGGAGGTCGAGGTCTACGGCCTGTCGCACCACGACTACTTCGGCCGGGCCGGCAATCCCTATCTCGGCGCCGATGGCAAACCCTGGGCCGACAATGCCGAGCGCTTCTCGCTGCTCTGCCACGTGGGCACGGAACTGGCCATGAACCGGCTGGGGCTGGACTGGCAGCCCGACATCGTCCACTGCAACGACTGGCAAACCGGCCTGATACCGGCCCTGCTCAACGATGAGCTGCAGCGTCCGGCCACCGTGTTCACCATCCACAACCTGGCCTATCAAGGCATCTTTCCACACGAGACCTTCGTCCGGCTCAGGCTGCCAAACCGGCTCTGGTCACACGAGGCCCTGGAGTTCTACGGTCAGCTGAGCTTCATCAAGGGTGGACTGGTGTTCGCCGACCGCATCACCACGGTAAGCCCCAACTATGCCCGGGAAATCCAGGGCGAGGACTTCGGCTGCGGCCTGGACGGCCTGCTGCGGCAACGACGCGAGCGGCTGAGCGGCATTCTCAACGGCATCGACGTGGAGGTCTGGAACCCGGCCAAGGACCCCTATCTCCCCGTGCATTTCGACCGCGCCGGCCTCGAGCGGCGCGGCGAGCTGAAACGGCACCTGCAACGCGCCTTCAGCCTCCCCGAGGATCCGGACGTACCGCTGCTGGCCTGGGTTGGCCGGCTGGTCGAGCAGAAGGGCATCGACCTGCTGCTCGAGATCATGCCACGGCTGATGGCCCTGCCCTTGCAGATCGCCGTGCAGGGCAGCGGTGACGCCCGCTTCGAACAGACCCTGCAGCACTGGGGCAAGCTGTTCCCGGACCGCTTCGCCATCCGCGTGGGTTACGACGAGGCCCATGCCCGGCTGATCGAGGGCGGCACCGACGTGTTCCTGATGCCGTCCCGTTTCGAGCCCTGCGGGCTCAACCAGATGTACAGCCAGCGTTATGGCGCCGTGCCCCTGATCCGTCGTGCCGGCGGCCTGGCCGACACGGTGGTCGACACCAACGACGAGACCCTGCGCGACGGGACCGCCACCGGCATCGTGTTCGACGACGCCAGCCCGGACGCCCTGTTTGACGCCATCCAGCGGGCGCTGCGGCTCTACGCCACCCCTGTGGACTGGCGCAAAATCCAGGCGAATGGCATGGCCAAGGATTTCTCCTGGCAGGTCAGCGCCCGTCAATACCTGGAACTCTACGAACTCGCCGAGCAGGACCGGGCGGCCTGCCTGCCTCACGCCGCCCGGCGCGCGCACGGCTGACCCACCGGGATCCGGGCAACGGTCGAGAGGACGACAGCGGGTGCGCCGCACAATTTCCCAGTATTTCGCTCGTGTATTATGACGGGCCTCCCCAGCCGTCGAGAATTCAGCCATGCTTGCTCCCGCCCTGCCCCTGGAAGACTACGCCCTGCTCGAGGATGCCGAATGCGAGGCGCGCATCGAGGCCGCCAAGCGAGAACTCGGCCGTCGCTGCGTCATCCTTGGACATCACTACCAGCGTGACGAGGTTTTCCGCCATGCCGACCTGACCGGCGACTCGCTCAAGCTGTCGCGGGAAGCCGCGCGCTCGGACGCCGAATACATCGTCTTCTGCGGCGTGCATTTCATGGCCGAAGTGGCCGACATCCTGTCGCGCCCCGAGCAGATCGCCATCCTGCCCGACCTGGCCGCCGGCTGCTCCATGGCCGACATGGCCAATCTGGCGGCCGTCGAGCGCGGCTGGCGGGAACTGTCCGGGATCATCGATCCCGACGCCAGCGTGACGCCGGTGACCTACATCAACTCCGCTGCCGACCTCAAGGCCTTCTGCGGACGCCATGGCGGCATCGTCTGCACCTCCAGCAACGCACAGAAGATTCTCGAATGGAGCTTCGCCCGGCGGCAGAAGGTGCTGTTCTTCCCCGACCAGCACCTGGGCCGCAACACCGGCCATCGCATGGGGATTCCCCTGGACGACATGGTCACCTGGGACTTCACCCGGCCCATGGGCGGCCTGAGCGAGGCGGAGATCCGCAAGGCCCGCATCATTCTCTGGAAAGGCTTCTGCTCGGTGCACCAGATGTTCCGACCGGAGCACGTCGATCGCTTCCTGGAGAAACATCCGGAAACCCGCGTCATCGTCCATCCCGAATGCGCCTTCGACGTCTGCGAGAAGGCCCACGACATCGGCTCGACCGAATCCATTCTCAAGACCGTGCGCGCCGCCGAGCCCGGCACCCGCTGGCTGGTGGGTACCGAACTGAACCTGGTCAACCGGCTTGCCCAAGAGATGAAGCCGCGTGGCGTGAACGTGCACTTCCTCTCGCCGACGGTCTGCATGTGCTCGACCATGTTCCGCACCGACCCGCAACATCTGGCCTGGGTACTGGAAAATCTCGTCGCGGGACAGGTCATCAACCGCATCCGCGTACCTGAAACCGACGCCATTCCGGCCAGGCTGACCCTGGACCGCATGCTGGCCGTGGCCTGAAGGCCGGGACACGACAGCCGCACCCGAGCCCGCCGAACCCATGCAGATCCACCTGTTCGCCGTCGGCAACCGCATGCCCGGCTGGGTGACCGAGGGTTTCCACGAATATGCCAAGCGCCTGCCACGCGACTGCGAACTGGTACTGAGGGAGATCGCGCCCAGCAAGCGCGGCAAGAACGCCGACCTCGCCCGCATCCGCGAGGATGAGGGTCAGCGCATCCTCGCGGCGCTGGGCCGGGACGACCGGGTCATCGCCCTGGAGGTGGAGGGCAAGCCCTGGCGCACGGAAGATCTGGCCGCGTGGCTGGCGGACTGGCAGCGGCAGGGCCGGCGCGTGGCCTTGCTGGTCGGCGGCCCCGAGGGTCTGGCCGATGCCTGCCGGGTGCGCGCCGAACAGCAATGGAGTCTCTCCCCCCTCACCCTGCCACACCCGCTGGTGCGGGTCATCGTGGCCGAGCAGCTGTATCGCGCCTGGAGCCTGCTGAACAACCATCCCTATCACCGCTGAGCCCCGGCCGTCCCCGATCGCCATGGAATCCCGCCGTCTCATTCTCGCCTCGGCCTCGCCACGCCGTCAGGCACTGCTGGCCCAGCTGGGCCTGGACGCCGAAATCCGGCCGGCCGACATCCCCGAACGGCCGCTGCCGGAAGAAACGCCGGAACAATATGTCCGCCGGATCGCCGCCGAGAAGTCGCGCGCCATCCAGACGCTCGACGATAGCCGCCTGCCGGTGCTGGCCGCGGATACCGAGGTGGTGCTGGACGGCGAGATCTTCGGCAAGCCCGCCGATCTGGCACAGGCCCTGGAGATGCTGGCGCGACTGTCGGGGCGCGAACACACGGTCCTCAGCGCCGTCTCGCTGCGCGCCGGCGAGCGGCATCTGGAGGCGCTGAGCCTGAGCCGCGTGCGCTTCCGGCCGCTGACCGTGGACGAGATCCGCGCCTACTGGGCTACCGGCGAATCCCGCGACAAGGCTGGCGGCTATGCCATCCAGGGCCTCGGCGCGCTGTTCGTCGAACACCTGTCCGGCAGCTATTCCGGCGTCATGGGGCTGCCGCTCAGGGAAACCGGCGAACTCCTGCGGCAGATCGGGCTCGATCCGCTGCCCCCCCAGCGAAAGGGCAATCCATCATGAGCGACGAAATCCTGATCAACGTGACGCCGCCGGAAACCCGCGTCGCCATCGTCGAGAACGGCGTCCTCCAGGAAGTGCTGATCGAGCGCACCCGGCGGCGGGGACTGGTCGGCAACATCTACAAGGGCAAGATCTGCCGCATCCTGCCCGGCATGCAGGCGGCCTTCGTCGACATCGGCCTGGAACGCTCAGCCTTCCTGCACGTGTCCGATCTCTGCCCGGGCGAACGCGAAAAGGCCCAGGGCGACCAGATCGAACTCATCTTCCGCGATGGCCAGGAACTGGTGGTCCAGGTGGTCAAGGATCCGATCGGCGCCAAGGGCGCGCGGCTGACCACGGAACTGGCGATTCCCTCGGTATTCCTGGTCTACATGCCGCAGGCACGAACCAGCGGCGTTTCCCAGCGCATCGAGTGCGAGGCCGAACGCGTCCGCCTGCGGGCCTGCGTCGAGGCGTTCCAGAAGGAACACGGCACCGGCGGTTTCATCGCCCGCACGGCCGCCGAGGGCATCGACGAGGCCGCCCTGCGCGCGGACATGCTGTTCCTGCTCAAGCTATGGAATTCCATCGCCCAGCGCCAGCGCACCGCCAAGCCCCGTACCCTGCTGCACGAGGACCTGCCCCTGAGCATGCGCGTCCTGCGCGACATGCACTGCGCCAAGGTGGAGAAGATCCGCATCGACTCGCGCGAGACCTACAACCGGCTGACCAAGTTTGCGCGCGAATTCGTCCCCGAACTGGCGCCCCGGCTGGAACACTATGCCGGCGAGCGGCCCCTGTTCGACCTCTACGCGGTGGAGGACGAAATCCAGCGGGCGCTGGAACGCCGGGTGACGCTCAAGTCCGGCGGCTACCTGATCTTCGATCAGACCGAGGCCATGACTACCATCGACGTCAACACCGGCGCCTTCGTCGGTGGGCGCAACCTCGAGGAGACCATTTTCAAGACCAATCTCGAAGCGGCGCAAGCCATCGCCCGGCAGCTCCGGCTGCGCAACCTCGGCGGCATCATCATCATCGATTTCATCGACATGCAGGACCGCGAGCATCGCCAGCAGGTCCTGCAGGCCCTGCAGCGCTGCCTGGAAAAGGACCATGCCCGCAACACCATCAGCGAGGTTTCCAGCCTCGGACTGGTGGAGATGACCCGCAAGCGGACCCGCGAGAGCCTGGAACATATCCTCTGCGAACCCTGCCCCACCTGCGGCGGCCGGGGCGTCCTGAAGACCGCCGAGACCGTCTGCCTGGACATCTTCCGCGAGATCATCCGCGAGGTCCGCCAGTACCAGGTGCAGGAGCTCCTGGTACTGGCCGCGAACGAGGTGGTCGAGCGCCTGCTGGACGAGGAGGCGGACACCCTGTCGGAGCTGGAGAGCTTCACCGGGGTGCGGATCAAGTTCCGCGCTGAGGCCCAGTACACGCAGGAGCAGTATGACGTGGTGCTCGTCTGAGGTGCAGTGGCCCATGCTAAACTGCCGGGCCACCATCCGCCTTGCCGGCGGGATTCCGACCATCAGCCCGCCCCGCAACGCCCCAGGAAACCGCGCATGAAAAAAGCCACGCTTGCCGCCGTCCAGATGGCTTCCAGCCCGAATGTCAGCGGCAACCTGCTCGAAGCCGAGCGGCTGATCGGAACCGCCGCCGCCCAGGGCGCCCACCTGGTGGTGCTGCCGGAAAACTTCGCGCTGATGGGGCTGAACGAGACCGACAAGCTGGACATCGCCGAAACCGACGGCGCAGGCCCGATCCAGGAGTTCCTGTCGAAAGCCGCCGAACGCTTCAAGGTCTGGCTGGTGGGCGGCACCATGCCCATCCGCGGCGTCTCCGGCAGGGCCCGGGCCGCCTGCCTGGTCTTCGATGACCGCGGCCAGCGGGTGGGGCGCTACGACAAGATCCACCTGTTCGATGTCAACGTGCCGGGCACCGAGGAAAGCTACCAGGAATCCGCCACCATCGAAGCCGGCGAGGATGCCCTGGTGGTGGACACCCCCTTCGGCCGCCTGGGCCTCACCGTCTGCTACGACATCCGCTTCCCGGAACTTTACCGGCAGATGGCGGCCATCGGCATGGACATCCTGGCCGTGCCCTCCGCCTTTACCGCCCGTACCGGCGCCGCCCACTGGGAAGTACTGGTACGCGCCCGTTCGGTGGAAAATCTCTGCTATACCGTCGCCGCCAACCAGGGCGGCTTCCACATGAACGGCCGCGAGACCTACGGCCACAGCATGATCGTCGATCCCTGGGGCGTGGTGCTGGCCAGCCTGGCCCAGGGCGCCGGCGTGGTCACGGCCGAATTCGACCGCGACCGCCTGGAGCGGGTCCGCGCCGCATTCCCGGTGCTGGAACACACCCGCCTGAGCTGCCGCTAGGCCATCCTGTCGCCCCCTGACACCCGAGCCGCCGATGTCCCACCAAGCCCTCGCCATCGCCCAGACCGCCCTGCTGGAACCCGTCGGGCTCGCCACCAACGACCTGGAACGGGTGATGCAGCAGTTGCTGGGCGCCGGCATCGATACCGCCGACATCTACCTGCAGGCGACCCGGTACGAGTCCTGGGGACTGGAAGACGGCATCGTCAAGGAAGGCAGCCACAGCATCGACCAGGGCGCCGGCATCCGCGCCGTTTCGGGCGAAAAGACCGGTTTCGCCTATAGCGACGACATCACCCTGACCGCCCTGCTGGAGGCGGCCAAAAGCGCCCGCGCCATCGCCCGGCGCGGCCAGGAAGGCCGCCAGCCGCTTCCGGCACCGCCGCGCCCGCCGGCCCTGTACCTGCCGGTCGATCCCTTGCAGTCGCTGCCGGAAGCGGACAAGCTGGCCCTGCTGCGGCGCCTGGACGCCGAATGCCGGGCGCTGGACCCGCGCGTCGAGCAGGTTTTCGTCAGCCTTTCCGGCAGCCACGAAGTCGTGCTGATCATGGGCCAGGACGGCGCCATCCATGGCGATGTGCGGCCGCTGGTCAGGCTCAACGTAAGCGTCATCGTCGTCGATGGCGGACGGCGCGAACAGGGTAGCTGCGGTGGTGGCGGCCGCACCGACTATTACTATTTCCTGGAGGGCGACCGTGCCTCGGCATATGCCCGCGAGGCGGTCCGCCAGGCGCTGGTCAACCTCGAAGCCGAGGAGGCACCGGCGGGCAACATGACGGTCGTGCTGGGCTCAGGCTGGCCCGGCATCCTGCTGCACGAGGCGATCGGCCACGGGCTCGAGGGCGACTTCAACCGCAAGGGCACCTCGGTCTTTTCCGGCCGCGTCGGTGAACGGGTCGCCTCTCCCCTCTGTACCGTGGTCGATGACGGCACCCTGCCGGGCCGACGGGGATCGCTGACCATCGACGACGAGGGTACTCCCACCGCCTGCACGACGCTGATCGAGAACGGCATCCTCCGGGGTTACATGCAGGACAAGCTCAACGCCCGGCTGATGGGCGTCGCGCCGACCGGCAACGGCCGCCGGGAGTCCTACCAGCACCTGCCGATGCCGCGCATGACCAATACCTACATGCTGGCGGGGCCGCACGCGCCGGACGAAATCATCCGCTCGGTGACCAAGGGCCTGTACGCCAAGAACTTCGGTGGCGGGCAGGTCGATATCACCTCCGGCAAGTTCGTGTTCTCCGCCAGCGAGGCCTACCTGATCGAGAATGGCAGGATCACCCGCCCGGTCAAGGGCGCCACGCTCATCGGCAACGGCCCCGACGTGCTCACCCGCGTCAGCATGGTCGGCAACGATCTCGAGCTCGATACCGGCGTCGGCACCTGCGGCAAAGATGGCCAGAGCGTTCCCGTGGGCGTCGGCCAGCCGACGCTCAAGGTCGACGGCCTGACCGTGGGCGGCACGCGCCTGGACCATTGACCGCGCCGCCACCCCGGAACCACCTCAACCGTTCGCCACCCAGACCAACCGTGACATCCGCATCCCGACTCCCCGCCGCCGAGCACGCGCAGCTGGATCAGCTGCAGAACCTGGTCGCCGATTGCCTGCGCGAGGCCAGCCACCAGGGCGCCACCGGTGCCGAGGCCGGCGTCAGCATGGAAACGGGCCTGTCGGTCACCGCCCGCCTGGGCGAGGTGGAGACGGTCGAACACCACCGCAGCCGCGGGCTCGGCCTGACGGTCTACATCGGCCAGCGCAAGGGTTCCGCCAGCACCAGCGATCTCAGTCCCGCCGCCATGCGGGAAACGGTGGCTGCGGCCGTGCGCATCGCCCGCCACGCCGCCGAGGACCCCTGTGCGGGACTGCCGGACCCCGACTGGCTGGCCACCGAATTCCCGGATCTCGACCTGTACTATCCCTGGCCCATCGAGCCCGAGGCCGCCATCGAGCTGGCGGTGGCCTGCGAGAATGCCGCCCGCCGGCATCACCCGGAAATCGTCAATTCCGAGGGCGCGAGCCTCAACACCTTCCAGGGACTCCGGGTGATGGGCAACAGCCTCGGCTTCCTGCACGGCTATGCCTCCAGCCGTCACAGCCTCAGCGTCGCCGTGATCGGCGAGCGGGGCGGCGAGATGCAGCGCGATGACTGGTGGACGGTGGCACGCGACGCGCGCGACCTGCAGGCGGCGGCCGAGGTCGGCCGGGTTGCCGCCGAACGCACCCTGCGGCGTCTTGGCGCACGCCGCCTCGGTACCCGGCAATGCCCGGTCGTTTTCGCTGCCGACGTGGCGTCCAGCCTGCTCGGCCATTTCGTCGGCGCCATTCGCGGCGGCAACCTCTACCGCAAGTCGTCGTTCCTGCTGGACCGGCTGGGCCAGCCGGTTTTTCCGGATTTCGTGCAGCTCCGCGAGGCGCCGCACCTGCCCAAGGCCCTGGGCAGCGCCGCCTATGACGCCGAGGGCGTGCGGACGACGCCCCACCACCTGGTGCGCGACGGCGTCCTCGAATCCTACGTGCTGAGCACCTACTCGGCGCGCAAGCTGGGCATGCGCTCCACCGGCAACGCCGGCGGCGTCCACAACCTGATCCTGGAACCCGGCGAGCTGGACCTTTCCGGGCTGCTGCGACGCATGGGAACCGGGCTGCTGGTGACCGAGCTCATGGGGCAGGGCGTGAACCTGGTGACCGGCGACTATTCCCGCGGCGCGGCCGGTTTCTGGGTCGAGGATGGCGTCGTCCAGTACCCGGTCGAGGAATTCACGGTGGCGGGCAACCTCAAGGACATGTTCGGGACACTCGTCGCCGTCGGCAACGACGTCGACCTGCGCGGCAATACCCGCACCGGCTCCATCCTCATCGAGCGGATGACCATCGCCGGCAACTGATGGGCGTAGAATGAGGGCGCATTTCCGCCGGCCCGCCAGGTTACCGCCATGCCCAGACCACTCGCCGCCCTGCTCCTTGCCGCCCTGGCCCTGGGATCGCTCGCCCAGGCCTCTCCCGCCCCCAGCGTCAGGGTCGGCGCGCTGGCCTTCGGCACGCTCGGCTGGGAGCTGGCCATCATCCGTAGCCGCGGCCTGGACCAGGCGCAGGGCATCGCCATCGAGGCGACCGAACTGGCCAGCCCGGAAGCCGGCCGCATCGGTCTGCAGGGACGCAGCCTCGACATCGTCGTCTCCGACTGGCTGTGGACCGCCCGCCAGCGCCAGCAGGGCCAGCCGCTGAGCTTCGCGCCCTTCTCGACCAGTCACGGCGCCCTGGTGGTACCCCGGAATTCCGCCGTCAAGGACGTGGCCGACCTGCGAGGCAAGCGGCTGGGCATCGCCGGCGGCGGGCTCGACAAGAACTGGCTGCTGCTGAAAACCCTGGCGCAGCAGACGCAGCAGCTCGATCTGGAAAAATCCGCCACCCTCAGCTTCGGCGCTCCGCCCCTGCTGAACCAGCAGCTGGAACATGGCCAGCTGGATGCCGTCCTCACCTATTGGAACTATGCCGCCAAGCTCGAGGCGCAGGGATATCGCGAACTGCTTGACGGCCGGCAACTGCAAAAACGGCTGGGCATCGATGCCGACGTGCCGGTGCTCGGCTATGTGTTCCGCGAGGACTGGGCCAAGGCCAATCCCCAGGCCGTCGACGGCTTTCTCAAGGCCGCCGCCGAGGCACGGCAACGGATCTGCGAGTCCGATGCCGACTGGCAGCAGGTGGTGCCACTGACACGGGAACCCGACAGCCAGGCGCAGGCCATGCTGCGCCGGCACTACTGCGCCGGCCGCTGGCCCGCCGCGGCATCGATCCCGAGCACCGCCGCGCAGACACTCTTCGACCGAATCAACGCCGCCGCCGGCGAGCCGGCCGCCGCCATCCCGGCAGGCACCTTCTGGTCCGCCCCGAAACCCTGATCCTTCGGCCATTCCCGCCGGGCTCCGGGCCACATTTTCGGCCGCGCATCGGTCTGTTAATATTCCGCCGCCCATGCCATCCGGCCCGGGCGGCCGTCTTCCGCCTACCTGACCCGAGACCCTTGCACCATGTCCATCGCCCGGATTCTCATCATTACCCTGCTGATTTCGCTCAGCCTCGTGGTCCTGGTCCTGTTCAACCTGGAATCCGACAGCGGTGACCAGGACGGCGGGGAAGCGGTGGCGACCGCGCCCAAGTCCAGCGAGGCGCCGGACAGGACGCCGGCAGCCGGCCCCGTCCCGCCAGCCGCGCCGTCGGGTGACGAACTGATGGCGCCCGATGAGGCGGCGGAGGACGAGCAGCTCGAAAAGGAGCAGATAGCCGAGGCCATGACCCAGCTCGGCAGCACCAATGACGAGGAGCGGATCGAGGCGGTCGAGCAGCTCGGCGCCTACCCCAGCCCCGAGACCGAGGCGACGCTGGGCCAGCTGCTGACCACCGATGGCAACCCGGAAGTACGCAACGCGGCCGCCCTCAGCCTGGGCGCCGTGGATGAGCCCTCCGACGCCACCGTCGCCGCCCTGATGTCGGCGCTGGAGGATCAGAACGAGGATGTACGCTTCAGCGCGCTGTCGACGCTGGAGGATTACATGCTGGGTCAGGAGGAGGATTCGCCCAATTACCGCCGCATCAAGGATGGCCTCAAGTTCAGGCTGAACTCCCGCACGCTTTCCGCGGAGCTGAGAGAATCCATCAACGAGGTCCTGCGCGACCAGGATTTCACGGCGGCGCCGGAGGCCGAACCGGACAACTGAACCGGCGGCAACCGCAGCCTTGCGATGCCGCTCAGGCGCCCCGCCGCAGGCGTGGCAGCGCCGCCAGCAGGCGCCGGGTATAGGCCTCCCGGGGCTCGAACAGCATCTGCTGGACCGGGCCGATCTCGATGATCCGCCCCTGCTGCATGACCGCCACACGGTCGGCCAGCGCCGACACCACCCCCAGATCATGGGTGATGAAGAGGTAACTGAGCCCCTGCCGGGTCTGTAGCTCCCTGAGCAAGCGGATGACCTGGGCCTGCACCGAGACGTCGAGGGCACTGGTCGGCTCGTCGCAGATCAGCAACCTCGGTTCCACGGCAAGCGCCCGGGCGATGCAGATGCGCTGTCGCTGGCCACCGGAAAACTCGTGCGGATAACGCTCGCGGGCCGACAGGGGCAATCCCACCGCCTCCAGCAGGCCAGCCACCCGCGCGCAACGCTCGGCCCGGGACAGCTCCGGGCGTTGCGCCAGCAGACCCTCCTCCAGGATGCTGCCGACCGGCAGCCGGGGATTCATCGACGAATAGGGATCCTGAAAGACGATCTGCATCGACTGCCGCAGCCGCCGGCCGGGACTGGCCGACAAGGGCTCGCCGGCCAGCCGCAAGGTACCGCCGGCGGCGGGCAGCAGAGCAAGCAGCGCCTTGCCCAGCGTGGTCTTGCCGCACCCCGACTCTCCCACCAGGGCCAGGGTTTCGCCGTGGCCAACATCGAAGCTCACCCGGTCCACCGCCGGCACCCAGCCCACCGTGCGCTGGAAAATGCCGCGCCGGATCGGGTAATGCACGCTGAAATCGCGGACCTCCAGCAAGGGTGCCCGGGCACTGGTGTCCGGACCCGGTGGCGGCCGCTGTCGACAGGCATCCAGGCGCGGCATGGCGGCGAGCAGCTCGCGGCTGTAGGGATCGCGCGGCCCAGCGAAAAACGCGGGTCCGCCGGTTTCGACAAGCCGCCCCTGCCGCATCACCGCAACCCGGTCGGCGACTTCCGCCACGGCAGCGAGGTCATGGGTGATCAGCCACAGCGCCATGCCGGTTTCCCGCCGCAGCCGGCCGAGCAGCGCCAGCACCTGCGCCTGCAACGTCACATCCAGTGCCGTGGTCGGCTCATCGGCGATCAGCAGGTCGGGCTCGCCCGCCAGCGCCAGCGCGATCATCGCCCGCTGCCGCATGCCGCCCGAGAGCTGATGCGGATAGGCCTGCAACTGGCGGGCGGGCTCGGGCAGACCGACCTGGTCCAGCAACTCCATGGCCCTGCGCCGCCGTTGCGCGCTGCCGGAGCGGGCATGCAGCGCCAGCGTCTCGCCGAGCTGCTGGCCGATGGTCAGCACGGGATTGAGCGCCGTCATCGGATCCTGGAACACGACACCGATACGGCGGCCGCGAATCGCCCCCATGGCCAGCTCCGGCAGGGCGAAGATGTCGCAGCCATCCAGGACAACCTGCCCCCCCTGGATGCGGCCGCCCTGGGGCAGCAGGCGCAACACGGACAGCGCGGTGACCGACTTGCCCGAGCCGGATTCGCCCACCAGGGCAAAGCTTTCGCCCCGGGCAATCGCGAAGGAAACGCCGGCCACCACCGGCGTCCAGTCATCACCTTGGCGGAAGGCCACGCGGAGATCCCGGACCGACAGCAGGGGCGCTTCGGGTGGGCTGGCCGGCGTCGGATGGGACACGGGACTAACCGCCCCGGCGCGGGTCGAAGGCATCGCGCACCGCATCGGCGAACAGGTTAGCCGGCAGCACCAGGGCGAACATGAAGGCGAAGGCCGCCGCCAGCGACCACCAGACCGCCGGCTCGCGCGCCATTTCCAGCCGGGCGCCGTTGATCATGTTGCCCCAGGATTCGGTCGTGGGGTCGACGCCGATGTTGACATAGGACAGCACCGCCTCGGCCAGCACCAGCGAGCTGAAGTCCAGCGCCACCGAGATCAGCACCAGGTGGAAGAGATTCGGCAGGATATGCCGAACCAGGATCCTGGGCTGGCTGACGCCCAGCACGCGGGCGGCCTGGACATACTCCAGCTCGCGCAGCTTCAGGGTCTCGGCGCGCAGGAGGCGGCACAGCCCGGTCCAGGAGGTCAGGCCGAGAATCAGGCACAGCGCCAGCAGGCGGAAGTCGGCGCGGGCCGCGAGACTCGCGAACTCCGCCTCGTGCCGGGCCATGTAGGTCTGCATGACCAGCATCGATGCCGCGATCAGCAGCACGCCCGGCACGGAATTCAGCGTGGTGTAGAGGTACTGGATGACATCATCCACCCAGCCCCGGAAATACCCGGCAAGGATGCCCAGCAGCAGCGCCAGCGGCAGGGTGGCGACCGTGGTGAGGGTGCCGATGAGGATGCCGGTGCGGATGCTCTTGAGCGCCTGATAGAGCACATCCTCGCCCACCTTGCCGGTGCCGAGCACGTGATAGCCCTGGCTCAGGCTGCCGATCATGCCGGCGCCGAGGCAGAGCAGCAGCAGCGTCAGGGCCATGGCG
Organism: Methyloparacoccus sp. NF-16; assembly: GCF_056880625.1. Classification (NCBI taxonomy): domain Bacteria; kingdom Pseudomonadati; phylum Pseudomonadota; class Gammaproteobacteria; order Methylococcales; family Methylococcaceae; genus Methyloparacoccus; species Methyloparacoccus sp. NF-16. The sequence goes on from NZ_CP174130.1 coordinate 3,027,919, forward strand.
CGCCAGGGCACTTCGGTGCGGCCGAGGACGCAGGCGCGCAGAACACCAGCCGCGCCGGCACCTCGCCACAGCACGGGCAGCGCAGCAGCGCCGAGCAACGCCAGCCAGGCCAGCCCCCCCCACGCCAGCCCCTCGCCGGTCAGCCGGCCGGCATCACCCCAGCGCTGGCCCTCGGGGTCGTCCAGCTGCCGGCCACCGAACCGCAGCCTCGGATAGCGCCAGCGCTCGCGGCCATCCAGCTCGCGCACCATCTCGCGGGCGTGGGCATAGGCCGCCAGGGGAGCGGAATAGGTCTTTTCCTGGCCCTCCCGGAGAGGCGTCAGCACCAGATCCAGCAGGGTCAGCGGCTCACCGATGGCCGCAGCCTCGCCAAGGCCGCGGGCGCCGGCCGGCAAGCGGATGGAATCGAGGACCGCCAGCAGCAGGTAGGCCAGCAGGATGACCAGCGAGATCATGGCGCTGCGGCTGCGGGCCACCTTGCGCCAGGGCCGGCGCAGGTGTTCCTGGCCCCGGCTGCGCACCGCCAGGAGCAGCATCCCCGCCAGCATCAGGAAGAACAACAGATCGGTCGGCAGCAGTATCGGCATGGCTCAGTTGAGCTTCACCCGCGGGTCGACCAGGGTGTAGGAGATATCGGTCAGCAACAGGCCGAGGATGTACAGCACCGAGCCCAGGAACACCATCGCGCGGACGATGGCGAAATCCTGCTGATTGATGGCGTCCAGGGTATAGCTGCCGAGCCCCGGGATGGCGAAGAAGGATTCGGTGATGAGGCTGCCGGTGAACAGCAGCGGCAACACGACGACGACGCCGGTCAGGATCGGGATCATGGCGTTCTTGAGTACGTGGACGAACAGCACCCGCGGCTCGGACAGGCCCTTGGCGCGGGCGGTGCGCACATAATCCTTCTCGACCTCCTCGAGAAACAGGGTCCGATACCAGCGCACGCCGGAACCGATACCGGCGACGACGCCGATCAGCACCGGCAGCAGAACGAACCGCCAGGCCTCGCGACCGCCGTCGTAACCCGAGATCGGCACCAGCAGCAGCAACTTGCCGAACAGATATTGCCCGCCGATGATGTAGAACAGCGTCGAGACCGACATCAGCGCCACGCACAGCGCCGCCCCCCAGAATTCCAGGTAGGTCAGGCGAAAGAACACCAGGAGCAGCGCCAGACCGACATGCACGCTCAGCCCGATGACCAGCGAAGGCACGGCGATGGCCAGCGACGGCCACATGCGCTGGCGGATGTCGGCGCCGATGTCGCGGCCGGCGTCGGAGCGACCGAAGCGGAATGCAAACAGCCCCAGGGACTTTTGCCAGAAGATGGTCTGGGCCAGCCGGCCGCTCCCCGCGGCACCGGCGTTCCAGAACAGCGGCAGATCATAGCCGCGCTCGTGCTTCCACTTGGCGATACCCTGGGCCGTGACATGCTTCTGGCCCAGATGCATGCGTGCCATGTCATCCGGCGTGTTGATCACGAAGAACAGCACAAAGGTCAGGATATTGATGCCCATCAGCAGCGGCAACGCATACAGCAGCCGGCGGATGAGGTAGGCGGTCACGACAGGGCTCCCGCCCGGAGGCGCCGGCGATAGAGGCGCCAGGCCGGCGCGATCAGGCCGACCAGCAGCGCCAGTCCCAGCCAAAGCGGCCAATAGAGCGGCCGGTTCCAGGCCATGCGCCGGGCGGCACGCAGCGGCGCATCGATCCGGAGGTACTTGAGACCGTTGTTGGCCATCAGGTTGGGCTTGAAGTTGCGGTACCAGGCATGGCGCAGGCTGAAGCTCTTGGGGTGAACGCCGAAAACCCAGGGGGCATCGTGACGGACGATGGCCTGCAAACGCTGGATCAATTCAAGACGCTCGGCGCCGTCGGGCAGGCCGCGCATGCGACGGAACAGGCGGTCGAACGCGGGATTGCGGTAGTTGGCGGCATTCTCGCCCCCTTTGTCCACCTTGGCGTTGTCACCGAACAGCAGGAAGAAGAAATTCTCGGGATCGGGGTAATCGGCGTTCCACCCCCAGCGGAACAGCTGGGCATTGCCGTTGGCCATCTTCTGCTGGAACTGGTTGTAGTCGGTGGTGCGCAACACCAGCTGGATACCCAGTTTCGCCAACTGCTTGCGGTACCAGTTGAGCATGGGCTTGTCGTCGACGCCGGACGAGGTGGTGTCGAGGTACAGCACCAGGGCCTTGCCGGTGGCCGGATCAATCCCGTCGGGATAACCGGCCTCCCGCATCAGCTGGCGAGCCACGCCCAGATCCTTGCGCCGGGGCACGCCATCGACCCAGTCGTAGACATGGGGATTGAGGCCCGCCGCGCCCGCCTCGTAGCCGAACAGGCCGGGTGGCAGCATGCCTTGGGCAGCAATGCCGCGGCCGTTCATGAAGATGGCGATGAACTCCTCCTCGTCGATGGCGATGCTGATCGCGCGGCGCAACGCGCTCTTCGGCTCCTCCAGCCCGCCCACCACCGGATCCAGCATGTTGAAGCCGAGGTAGAAGATGGAGGCCGTGACCGCGGTCTGCAGCACGATGCCACGCTCGCGCATCTCCGGCGTCAGTTCGGCGTTGCCGACACCGCTGAACTGTATGGCCTGGTCGAAGTTGTCCGAGGCCAGGCCGGAGGCATCGTAATAGCCCTGCAGAAACTTGTTCCAGTAGGGGATGGTTTCCTTTTCCAGAACGAAGACCACCCGCTCGATGAACGGCAGGCGCCGGCCCGCGTCGGCCAGCAGGCCGGCCGCCGCATCGTCGGCCTCGCCCTCGGCCGGATAGCGCTCCTCATGAAAAGACGGATTGCGCGCCAGCACCATGCGCCGGTTGGGATTGTTCTCGATCAGCCGGTAGGGCCCCGACCCGGCCGGATACCAGTCCAGGCTGATGTTCTTCTCGGCAAGGCCCGGCTGGGCATAAAAGGCATCGACCTCCCAGGGCATGGGCGCGAAGAACGGCATGGCCAGCCAGAAGCGGAACTGCGGATACTTTCCGCGCAGACGGATGCGCAGGTGGCGATCGTCGAGGACCTCGACGCCGGCCAGGGGATAGGCTCGCAAATCGAGCCAGCCGCGACGATCGGCATCGCGCCCGGCGTCGCGGACCAGATACTCGCCGAGCTCGCGCAGGCCGACGATGTATTCGGCCATCATCTCGGCAACCGGCGAATGCACGGCGGGGTGCGCCAGCCGCTTGATCTGGTAGGCGAAATCGGCCGCCGTAACGGAACGGGTGGCGGCCGGACCAAGGTCGGCGAGGGTCTGGACGCCGCCGAGTTGCGTGGCGGTCAGGCTCAGGTTGGGGTGATGGCCGCCGGCATCCTGCGCGAACGCCGGGTGCGGGGCATAGCGGAGATCGGGCCGCAGCACGATGTCGTAGACGCTTTCGACCACAGCCTCGTCCGGCGCATCGTCCGGCAGCAGCCGCCCCTCCGCGTCGAGCAGCCGCACCTCGGGCAGGCGGCTGGCCGCCAGCGGCGAAAGCTCATAGGGCCGCCGGAGATAATGGTATTGCAGCAGCGGCTCGTAGATCTGGGCGATGATCTCGTATTCGTTGGCGCTGTAAGCCCGCGCGGGGTCCAGGTGCTTGGGCCGCTCCTCGAACGAGCGGTAGAGGGTGGCGTCCAGCGACGCCCCGGCAGGATACGGGTTGTTGGGCGGGCTGCCGCAACCCGCGAGCCACAGCAGCCCGCCGCCCAGCGCCATGACCAGCCAGCCGCGCCCCTGCGCAAGCGGGACATGGGGCGGGCATCGGCGACGGACAGGATGACCAGACATGCCCGGATTATATGCGAACCCGCCCGCGCGCCCTGGATGCCGGATCAGCGGGGCAAAACCTGACCCTGTCATCGCCCGGCCTTAGGCAGTTCTTGTATAATCGGGGATGTTGTTGTCTCAAGCGCCTCGCCCAGGGCCTGTGCGGCCAAACCGTTCCGTGATCCAAACCTGTCAGGTATCCCTCATGTCTAAAAAGTTTCTTGCCGGCTTCTGTGGTCTGATGCTGTGCGGCAACCTTGCCGCCGCCGAGCTGAAGGTCGGGGTTGTCGACCTGCGCAAGCTGGTCGACCAGTCCGCGCAGAGCCAGAAATCCCAGGCCGACCTCAAGAAGGAATTTCAGCCGCGCGAAAACAAGCTGGTCAACGAGCAGAAGGAGCTCAAGAAACTCGAGGAAAAGCTGGAAAAGGACATCGCCACCATGAGCGAAGCCGAAAAGCGCAAGATGGAGAAGGATCTCATCGACCGGGGCCGCGAATTCAAGCGCGCCATGGACGAGATGCGCCAGGATTACGGTCTGCGCGCCAACCAGGAGATGGCCAAGATCCAGAAGGTCGTGCAGGAAGCGATTCAGTCCGTCGCCAAGGAACAGAGTTTCGATCTGATCCTGGTTGACGGTGTCGCCTATGCAAAGGAAACCCTGAACATCACCGGCGAAGTCGAGAAGAAACTGGGCGGCGGCAAGAAGTAGTCCCGCGCCCGACCGCTGCCCCGATCAACCCACTCCCCTCTAAAGGTCCTGCCGTTGGATATCCAGGAAATCAAGGAATACCTGCCTCACCGTTACCCTTTCCTGCTGGTCGATCGGGTACTAGAAGTGGAACCCGGCAAGCGCCTGCTTGCCATCAAGAACGTCACCTACAACGAACCGTTCTTCACCGGCCACTTCCCCGCCGTGCCCATCATGCCCGGTGTCCTCATCATCGAGGCCCTGGCGCAGACGACCGGGCTCCTGGCCGGTCGCTCGGTGGAGGGCCTGATGGGCAAGGGCCGCACCTACTACCTGGTCGGACTGGACAAGGTTCGCTTCAAGCGTCCGGTGGTGCCGGGTGACCAGCTGAGACTGGAAGCCTGCTATCTGCGCCACAAGCGCAACATCTGGGCCTTCGAGTGCCGGGCCGAAGTCGACGGTGAATTCGTGGCCAGCGCGGAAATCATGTGCGCGGCGGCGGAGCAGAGCGCTTGATACATCCCTCCGCGATCGTCGATGCCGGCGCCGACATCGCCGACGGCGTCGACATCGGCCCCTTTTCCATCATCGGCCCGGAGGTCCAGATCGGGCCTGGCACGGTGATCGGGCCGCATGTCGTCATCCGCGGACCAACCCGGATCGGCTGCGGCAACCGCATCTTCCAGTTCGCCTCGGTGGGCGAGGATCCCCAGGACAAGAAATACCGCGGCGAAATCACCCGTCTCGAGATCGGCGATCGCAACGTCATCCGCGAATACGCCACGCTGCATCGCGGCACCCTGCAGGACAAGGGAGTCACCCGCATCGGCAGCGACAACCTGCTGATGGCCTATACCCACGTCGCCCACGACTGCATCATCGGCGACGGCGTGATCATGGCAAACGGCGCCTCGCTCGCCGGCCATGTGACCGTGGACGATTACGCCATCCTCGGCGGTTTTTCCCTGATCCACCAATTCTGCCGCATCGGTCGGCACAGCTTTTCAGGCATGGGCAGCGTCATCAGTCGCGACATTCCGCCCTATGTGATGGTTGGCGGCAGCCCGACGCGACCGCGCGGCATCAACAATGTCGGCATGGAGCGGCGAGGCTTCGAGCCGGAGGCCATCCTGCAGGTCAAACGAGCCTTCAAGCTGATCTACAAATCGCGCCTGAAGCTGGAAGAGGCCATCGAGAGTCTGGCCGCCATGACCGAGCTAGCGCCGGAAATCCAGCCGATGGTCGACTTCCTTCGGCAAAGCGGGCGCAGCATCATCCGCTGAATCGCAGGGCGCGACTTCGACATGGACATGCCCGGGTCGGCAATTGCCCCGCTCACGGCCGGGTTCGACGAGGCGGGTCGCGGCTGCCTGGCCGGCCCGGTTCTCGCCGCCGCGGTCATTCTTGCCCCTGGCGCATCGATCGCGGGACTCACGGACTCCAAGAAGCTGACGCCACGGCAACGCCTGTCGCTGGCCGAGGAAATCCGGCAGACAGCCGTCGCCTGGGCGCTGGGCCGCGCCGAACCGCAGGAAATCGACGCCTACAACATCCTTCAGGCCTCGCTGCTGGCCATGCGCCGGGCTCACGATGCACTGGCCGTCAGGCCGGAGCAGGCCCTGATCGACGGCAGCCATGTCCCCGCGCTCCCCTGCCCCGCCCGGGCAATCGTCGGCGGCGATCTGACGGAACCCGCCATCTCCGCGGCCTCGATCCTGGCCAAGGTGGCGCGCGACCGGGAGATGGTGATTGCCGACGCCCTCTTCCCGGGCTATGGCTTCGCCATCCACAAGGGCTACCCGACACCGGCGCACCGCCGGGCACTGGCCGAGCGGGGTCCCTCGCCCCTGCATCGCCGCTCCTTCCGTCCCGTACAGGCAGCGCTGAGGGCAACATCATGATGCAGGTCCTGAGCGTGAACGTGAGTATTGCCAAGCGCCTGCGACACGGGGATCGGGAGATCGAGACCGGCATCGACAAGCAGGCGGTCACGGGCCCCGTCAGCGTCGCCACCGGGGGACTTGCGGGCGATGTGCAGGTCGATCGGAAGCATCACGGCGGCATCGACAAGGCCGTCTATGTCTATACCGAGGAAAACCGGCGCTATTGGGCCGAGCAACGCAACGAGGCAGTCTCTCCACCCGGCCGCTTCGGCGAAAATCTGACCGTGACCGGCATGCCGGACGGGAATGTCCACATCGGCGATGTTTTCGCCATCGGCAGCACCGTCCTGCAAGTCACCCAGCCCAGGGTTCCCTGCCACAAGCTCGGCATCCAGTTCGGCGAACCCGAGTTCGTCGGCGCCTTCCTGGTTTCCGGCCGCGCCGGCTTCTACCTGCGCGTGCTGGAAGAAGGTATCGTGGAGGCCGGCGACATGATCCGCCTCGTCCGCCCGGACCCGGCAAGCGTTTCCATTCGCGACGCGATGCAAGCCCTGATCAAGGGCCCCCACCAGGTGGAGTGGATGAGGCGGGCCCTGGCGGTCGCAGCGCTGTCCGATGCCTGGCGACAGGACCTGACCCGGCGACTGGCGTCCGCATGCATCCCCCCAAGACAGGAGTACCCGTGAACAAGCTGCATCTCTTTCCTCCCCCGCTGGTCGCCTTGCTGCTCATCGGGGCGGCCTACGGCGCCAACCAGGTTTTCCCGGGCCTTGAACTGTTGCCGGCGACCAGCGGTGGCTTCGCCTGGCTGGCCGCCGGGCTGGCGCTGTCGGCATCGACCGCCTGGCAGTTCCGGCAACTGAAGACCACGGTCCTGCCCTACGGCACACCGAGCCAGCTGGTCACGCTGGGCGCCTATCTGTGGACCCGCAACCCCATGTACCTGGGCATCCTGACCGCCCTGATCGGCCTCGCGTTCTACATCGGGACCCTGCCATTCTGGCTGGTGCCGCCGGCCTTCTTCCTGATCATCAACCGCATCCACATTCCCTACGAGGAAGCGCGCCTGACCGACATCTTCGGCGAGGACTATTCGCGCTATACCCGGGACGTGAATCGCTGGCTCTAGCCTCATCAAGCCCAGACACGGCCGAAGATCCCCGCGCCCCCCAAAAAAGCCAAGGGCGGCGGCATGAAAAAGCCGGCACTCCCCGCGAGGGAGGATGCCGGCTTTTTGTCGATCAGCCGGAGAGGGCGCCGCTCAATCCACGGCCTGGATGGAAATCGTCCGCCGCGTCTTGGCCGTCGGCTGCGTCTCGTATTCCGGCACCGGCTCTTCCGCCATGGGGCCTGCGGTACGCGGCCCCATCAGGGAAACCCAGGCCGCCTTGAGCGGGTGCTTCATGGCGTCCTCCACGGCCGAGGCCTCGTAACCGCAGTGCGCCATGCAGTTGGCGCATTTCGGGTTCTTGGCGTTGCCGTACTTGTCCCAGGGAGTTTCCTCCATCAAGGCCTTGAATGACGGTGCATAGCCCTCGTCCACCAGCAGATAGCATGGCTTCTGCCAGCCGAACACGTTGCGGGTCGGATTGCCCCAGGGCGTGCAGTTGTAGCTCTGGTTGCCGGCCAGGAAATCCAGGTAGAGGCTGGAATGATTGAGCTGCCACTTGCGGCCGCGCCCCAGCTTGAAGACATCGCGGAACAGCTGCTTGCTGTCGCGCATCTTGATGAAAATATCCTGCTGCGGCGCATGCTCGTAGCTGAAGCCCGGCGCGATGGTGGTGCCCTCGACGCCCAGTTCCTTGCAGTAGTCGAGGAAAGCGGCGATTTCCGGCGCCGTCTCGCCCTGGAACAGGGTGCAGTTGACGGTCACGCGGAAGCCGCGGCCAATGGCCAGCTTGACGGCGTCCACGGCGCGCTCGAAGACACCCGTCTGGCAGACGGAGGCATCGTGGCGCTCCTCGTTGCCATCCAGATGAATCGAGAAGGTCAGATAGGGAGAGGGCTGGTAGTCGTCGATGCGCTTCTTCAGCAGCAAGGCGTTGGTGCAGAGATAGACATACTTGCCGCGCGCGATGATGCCTTCGACCACCTGGGGCAGCTCCTTGTGCAGCAGCGGCTCGCCACCGGCGATCGAGACGATGGGCGCACCGCACTCGTCGACGGCCGCCAGGCATTCCTCCACGCTCAGACGCCGGTTGAGGATCTCGTCGGGGTAGTCGATCTTGCCGCAACCCGCGCAGGCCAGATTGCAGCGGAACAGGGGCTCGAGCATGAGCACCAACGGATACTTTTTCTTACCCGCCAGCTTCTGCTTGATCAGGTACTTGGCGACAGTGAATTGCTGCCGTAATGGAACGCCCATATGACCTCCAGATAAAAAAATTCGTCGGCTGCGCTTCCCGCGGGAAGCCATGTCCGGCCGGTATCGACGCAACCCGTGATTATGGCGACACCCGGCGCCGGGTGACAAGCCAGAAGCCGCTTTCAATAAGCCAAGCGTAATCCTATAGCGCAGTTGTTTTTTTCTCAACTGCTTTTAGCCAAAAAAGCAACAGAACTTGACGAAAACCACAATAAAGTTAGAATTCGACACCGTGCGCAAGGTGTGCGCGCGTCGTTCATTCAGCCATGACCGACGACGAAAGCCAGGCCAATCAAAGACTTGAAGGAAACCGCTTTCCACTCATGAGCGCGAGCATCCCGCCGATCACACCCCCGTTACTCGATGATCTAGACGACGACGCTTTTCAGGATCACCTGCTGCAAGGGGTGTCGCGCACCTTCGCGCTGACGATTCCCCAGTTGCCGCCGCCGCTGGCAAGACCCGTGGCGAACGCCTACCTGCTCTGTCGCATCGTGGATACCATCGAGGACGAGGTAGCGCTCGATTCGCCGCAGAAACGACAGTTCTGCCACCATTTCGCGCAAGTGGTGCGCGGCGCGTACCCGCCGGAACGCCTGAGCCAGGACCTTGCCCCCCTGCTCTCCACCACGACCCTGCCCACCGAGCACGAACTGATCGGCGTCATCCCGCGCGTCCTCCGCATCACCCATGAACTCGATGCCGAACAGCAGGATGCGCTCGCCCTGTGCGTGGAGATCATGGCCCGCGGCATGGCCGAATTCCAGGATCGCGACCTTCGGCACGGGCTGGCCACGCTCGCCGAGATGGACAGCTACTGTTACTACGTCGCCGGCGTGGTCGGCGAAATGCTGACCCGCCTGTTCTGTCATTATTCCCCACAGATCGCCGCGCATCGGGACGAGATGATGCAACTGGCCGTCTCCTTCGGCCAGGGGCTGCAAATGACGAACATCCTGAAGGATATCTGGGACGACCATGACCGCGGGGTCTGCTGGCTGCCGCAGGATGTCTTCGACCGCACCGGCGGATTCCCGCTGGCGGAGCTTCGCCCGGGCCATGACGACCCGCGCTTCCGGGCCGGTTTCCGGGAACTGATCGGCATCGCCCATGAACATCTGCGCAACGCGCTGCGCTACACATTGCTGATACCGCCACATGAGGCCGGCATTCGCGAATTCTGCCTGTGGGCACTGGGCATGGCCGTGCTGACCCTGCGCAAGATCGCCCGGCACCCCGATTTCCGCGCTTCCGCCGAGGTCAAGATCACCCGCCGCGCGGTCAAGGCCACCATCCTGACCAGCCGACTGTTGCGCTCAAGCAACACCGGCCTCAAGGCCGCCTTCGCTGCCGCGGGCATGGGCTTGCCTGCCACGCACTAGGCCGGCCGCAACCGAATTCACATCGCAACCGTACTGAGAAGCCAACCAAACAGGGGACATCTCAATCATGTTCAAAGATCATCAGGACCCGTCCGAAAATCCCGCCTACCTCCGGCCATCCTACAGCCGCGAGACGGGTGACCCCGTGGAGATCGCCGTCAAAAAGGCGCGGGATTACCTGCTCGACCAGCAGCACGCCGAGGGCTACTGGGTTTTCGAGCTGGAGGCCGACTGCACGATCCCGTCCGAGTACATCCTGATGATGCACTTCATGGACGAGATCGACACGGCATTGCAGGACAAGATCGCCGTCTACCTGCGCCGGCACCAGAACGCGGACGGCAGCTACTCGCTGTTCACCGGCGGCCCCGGCGACATCAGCTGCACCGTCAAGGCCTATTACGCGCTCAAGCTGGCCGGCGACGACATCCACAGCCCGCACATGACATTGGCCCGCGAGTGGCTGCTCGGCCAGGGTGGGGCCGCGCGGGCGAACGTGTTCACCCGCATCATGCTGGCGATGTTCCGGCAGGTACCCTGGCGCGCCGTCCCCTTCATTCCCGTCGAGATCATGCTGCTACCCCGGTGGTTCCCCTTCCACCTGGACAAGGTCGCCTACTGGTCGCGCACGGTGATGGTGCCGCTGTTCATTCTGTGCAGCCACAAGGTCAGCGCGCGCAATCCCTCCGGCATCGGCATACGGGAACTCTTCAGCATCGATCCGGAACTCGAGCGCAACTACTTCTCCCATGTCAGGACGCCGCTCGGCAAACTGGTCCTGGGGCTGGAGCGCGTCGGCTTCGCGCTGGAGCGCTTCATCCCTGGCAGCCTGCGCGCGCGCGCCACCGCCAAGGCCCGCGACTGGTTCATCGAGCGGCTGAACGGCGTCGACGGACTGGGCGCGATCTTCCCCGCCATGGTCAACGCCTACGAGGCGCTGGACTTCCTCGGCTTCCCCCCGGAGCACGAATACCGGCGCATCGCCAGAGAGTCCATCGAACGCCTGCTGGTCATCAAGGAAGACCATGCCTACTGCCAGCCCTGCGTGTCGCCGATCTGGGATACCGGGCTCAGTAGCCTGGCGTTGCAGGAATCGAACAGGATCGAGCACGACGAACGCACCCAGGCCGCCATCACCGCCGGTCTGCGCTGGCTGACCAGCAAGCAGCTGACCGACCATCCCGGCGACTGGCGGGTCCGCCGACCGGATGTCGAGGGTGGCGGCTGGGCCTTCCAGTTCGAGAACACCCATTACCCCGATGTCGACGATTCGGCGGTGGTGGCACATGCCCTGCTGCAAGCGGACAGCGACGAATTCGCCGAGGCCGTTCGCCGCGCCGGCAACTGGATTGCCGGCATGCAGTCCACCGGCGGCGGCTGGGGCGCCTTCGATGCCGACAACACCTATCACTATCTCAACCACATCCCCTTCGCCGACCATGGCGCCCTGCTCGACCCGCCCACCGCGGATGTCAGCGGCCGCTGCCTGATGTTCCTGGCCAAGCTGGCGGAACAGCGCCCGGACTACCGGCCGGTGCTGGACGCCGCGCTGGACTATCTGCGCAGGGAGCAGGAGACCGACGGCTCCTGGTTCGGCCGCTGGGGCACCAACTACATCTATGGCACCTGGTCGGTCCTGGTGGGCTTCGAAACCGCCGGCGTGCCCCAGGACGACCCCGCCATGCGGCGTGCCGTAGCCTGGCTGAAGAGCATCCAGTGCAGCGATGGCGGCTGGGGCGAGGACAATTTCACCTATCACGATCCCAGCGTCGGCAAGCGCGGCCGCTTCCACACCAGCATGGCCTTCCACACCAGCCTGGCCCTGCTGGCCCTGATGGCGGCGGGCGAGGTCAACTCGCCCGCAGTCGCGGCCGGCATCGACTACCTGCTGCGCACCCAGGGCACCGGCGGTCACTGGCATGACCGCTACTTCAACGCGCCCGGCTTCCCCAAGGTTTTCTACCTGAAGTACCACGGCTACGACAAGTTCTTCCCGCTGTGGGCCTTGGCCCGTTTCCGCAACGAACGTCACCGCTGACGGTGCCCTCGATCGGGATTGTCGTCGCCCTGCCGGCCGAAGCCAGGAGTCTCGTCCGCCGGCGGCTGGGATTCGAAAGCCTGCACGCGCTGCCCGGCGGGCACTGGCTGACCGTATCCGGGGCCGGTCCCGAGCGCGCCCATGCCGCAGGTACGCGGCTCATCGAACGGCGCGTCTCGGGGCTGATCAGCTGGGGCTGCGCCGCCGCCCTGGTGGATTCCCTGCAACCGGGTCACCTCGTGCTCGCCGAAACCGTCGTCGATGAGACCGGCGATTGGCACGCCACCGACCCGGTCTGGCGGGAGCGCCTCGCGCGGAACCTGCCCAGCGAGGTGAACGTTCACGGCGGTCCGCTGCAGGGCAGCCGGCAGGTGGTCGACAGCCGCGCGGCCAAGGCCGCGCTGCACGCCGCCACCGGCCACGCCGCGGTGGACATGGAAAGCGCGGCCATCGCCCGCCTCGCCCGCCGGCACACGCTACCGTTCCTGGCGGTTCGCGCCATCGCCGACGATGCCGCCATGGCGCTCCCTGACGCCGTACTCCGCGCCCTGAACCCGCGCGGCGATGTCCGCATGACCACCCTGCTCGGCCAGCTTGCCCGCCGCCCCGGGCAGCTCGGCGAGCTGCTGGCGCTGGGCCGCGCCTTTGGTGCCGCCCTGTCGACGCTGCGGCAGGTGCGCCACGCCAGCGGTCCCGATTTCCTTTTCCCCCCGCCCCCGGGCGCCGCCACACATCGAGACTCCCCATGAGCCGCTCCTCGGATCGTCTTCTCAGATACGCGATGCAGTGGTGGGAGGCCAATTTCATCCGCCATCCCTGGCTGGTCATCCTGCTGTTCGTCGTCGGTTGCGGGTACACCCTGCAGTACACGATGAACAACCTGAAGGTGAACACCAACACGGCCGACGTCATCTCGCTGGACCTGCCCTTCCAGCGCCACCGGCTGGCGCTGGAGAAGGCCTTCCCCCAGGATATCGGCACCGCGCTGCTGCTGGTGGAGGGCAAGACGCCCGAGGCCACGGCAGCCGCGGTCCGCCAGATCGCCGAGCAGGCGCGGCGCGACACCGCCCACTTCAGCGCCGTCTACGTGCCGGACGCGGGTCCGTTCTTCACCCGCAACGGCCTCCTGTACCTGGGGCTGGACGATCTCGAAAAGCTTACCGGCCAGCTGGCCAACGCCCAGCCCTTCATCGGCCGCCTGAGCGAGGACAACACCCTGCGCGGCCTGTCCGGCATCGTCGGCGAAGCGCTCGACGAAACCGGGCAGAGCGATCTGTCGATCGCACTGGACCCGCTGCTGGCCAAGCTGGCCGAGTCCGTCGACGCCACCCTTGACGGCCGTCCCCATCGCCTGTCGTGGCGGCAGCTGATGGCGCCCGAAGCCAGCAGCGGCCTCGGTTTCACCAAGCGCCTGATTCTCGTCAAGCCGGTCCTGCATTACGAAGAGGTCATGCCGGCCGAGGAATCGATCGGCGCCATCGACGCCATTCTGGCCAACACGCTGCGGGGCGAACTGGCCGAGGTCAGCGTGCGCAAGACCGGCGAGGTCGTGCTGGAGCACGAGGAGATGCAGACCATCAGCACGGGTGTCTCGATCGCCAGCGTGGCCTCCCTGGCGCTGGTCTGCCTGACGCTCTGGGTCGCCTACCGTTCGGTGAAACTGGTCTTCGCGACCTTTGTTTCGCTGACCATGGGGCTGATCTTTTCCCTCGGTTTCGCCACCGTCGCCATCGGCCAGCTGAACCTGATCTCGGTGGGGTTTGCCGTGCTGTTCATCGGTATGGGCGACGCCTATTCCTCGCATTTCTGCCTGCGCTACCGGGAACTGATCCTGGAGGGACACGACCAGCGCTCGGCGCTGCAGGAAACGCTGACGTCCACCGGCTCGGCCCTTATCCTCAGCGCCATCACCGGCGCCATCGGGCTGTTTGCCTTCATCCCGACCAGCTTCAAGGGGGTCGCTGAGCTGGGCATCATCGCCGGCACCAGCATGTTCATCGCCCTGTTCACGACCTTCACCGTGCTGCCGGCACTGATGAAGATCATGCCGATACACCCGCCCAAGCGCCGCCCCGGGAAGCCCCGGCGAACCCCGCCGCCGCGGGAGCGAAACTACTCCAACTGGCCCCTGCGCTATGCCGGACCGGTGCGCGTGGCCACGGTTGTCCTGGCGCTGGCCGCCGCCGTGGTATCGCTTGGCGTGCAGGTGGATTTCAACCCGGTCAATCTGCGCGATCCCAACACCGAGTCCGTGCAGACCTTCAAGTATCTGTTGCAGTCCGAGGATACCTCGCCAATGACCCTGGCCTCGCTGGCCCACAGCGCCGAGGAGGCCAGCCAGCTGGAGGAACGTTTCAGGCATCTGCCGACGGTCGACCGGGTGATCAGCCTTCAGGATCTGATTCCGGAGGACCAGGCGCAAAAGCTGGCGCTGATCTCCGACCTGTCGCTGATGATGGGGGCCCAGCTCGACACCTTTCCCGAGCCGGCTGCCGGTGGCGCCACGCCAGAGGCCGTCGGCAGGTTGCACGCGGCGGTTCGCCGGGCCTTGGACCGTGAGCCGCAAATGGCTGTGCTGACGAAACTGGACACGTCGCTGAGCCGGCTGGAAGAACGGCTGCGTTCGGCATCGCCGGATGCCGCCCAGCGGTTGCTGGATACCCTGCAGGACAGCCTGCTCGCCTGGCTGCCCGGCGTGATCCATGAACTCGGCGCCAGCCTCGCCGCCGAACCCGTCACCCGCGCCACCCTGCCCGCCGATCTGGTCGAGCGCTGGGTCAGCCCCGAGGGGCTCTACCGCCTGCAGGTCTACCCCCGGCAGGATCTCAACGAACTGAAAAACCTGCGTGCCTTCATCCTCGACGCGCAACGGGTGGATCCCGATGTGACGGATCTGCCGGTGACCTACCTGGAATCCATGAACGAGGTCATCAAGGCCTTCCAGCAGGCCTTCAGCATCGCCTTCCTGGCAACAACGGTGGTGCTGCTGCTGATCCTGCGCAACATCAAGGATACTCTGCTGGTCCTGCTGCCGCTGTTGCTGGCCTCGCTGTTCACGGCCGCGTCCACGGTCATCCTGAGGGTACCGTTCAACTTCGCCAACATCATCGCCCTGCCGCTGCTGTTCGGCCTCGGCGTCGACAGCGGCATCCACATGGCGCACCGGCTGCGCGAGATCGAGAAGCACGGCGGCAACCTGCTCGACACCAGCGAGGCCCAGGGGGTTTTCTATGGTGCCCTGACCACGGTGTTCAGCTTTTTCAGCCTGGCGCTCACCAGCCACCGGGGCACGGCGAGCATGGGTCTGCTGCTGTCGATCGGTCTGTTGCTGACCCTCGTCTGCGCCCTGGTGGTACTGCCGGCCTTCAGCCAGGCACGAACCCGCGCCGCCCGCTGATCGTGTAAAATTCGCCGTTTAATCAGACACTTCGAGCCCATCGCCATGTCCACCTACATCGCCGGTCTACTCCGGGATCGCGCCGGCCAGAACTTCAGCCTGCACGAGGAGCATCTGAATACGCAGATGGTGCGCGTGCTCAAGGCCATCGGTTACGACCGCGTCTACACGAGAGGGCAGGGCCCGTATCTGTACGACAATCAGGGCCATGAATACCTCGATCTGCTGAGCGGCTTCGGCGTCTATGCCCTGGGCCGCAACCATCCGACCGTCATCCAGGCCTTGCAGGACGTCCTGACCAGCGAGCTGCCGGACATGGTGCAGATGGATGTCTCGCTGCTCAGCGGCCTGCTGGGCGAGGCGCTGCTCCAGCGCTGCCCGGAGCGGCTGACCAAGATGTTCTTCTGCAACTCCGGCACCGAGGCGGTCGAGGCCGCCATCAAGTTCGCGCGCTACACCACCAAGCGCGACCGGATCGTCTACTGCGAGCATGGCTACCATGGCCTGACCATGGGCTCCCTGTCGCTGAACGGCGAGAATGTCTTCCGCGAGGGCTTCGGCCCCCTGCTGCCGGGCTGCGCCGCCGTGCCCTTCAACGATCTGGCCGCGCTGGAGCAGGCGCTGGCCGGCAAGGATGTCGCCGCCTTCATCGTCGAGCCGGTCCAGGGCAAGGGTGTCAACCTGCCCAGCGACGACTACCTGCCCGAGGCTGCCCGCCTCTGCGCGCAGTACGGCACCCTGTTCGTCGCCGACGAGATCCAGTGCGGCATCGGCCGCACCGGCAAGTTCTGGGCGGTCGAACACTGGGGCGTCGAACCCGACATGATCTGCATGGCCAAGGCGCTGTCCGGCGGCTTCATCCCGGTCGGCGGCGTGGCCATGAGCAGCCGGGTCATGGATGCCGTGTTCAACCGCATGGACCGCGCCGTGGTGCACGGCTCGACCTTCTCCAAGAACAACATGGCGATGGCCGCCGGGCTGGCCACGCTCAAGGTGATCGAGGAGGAGAAGCTGGTCGAGAATGCCGCCCGCCGGGGTGGCGAACTGCTGGCCGGCATGCGCCAACTGGTCGACAAATACGAGCTGTTCCAGGCCGCGCGCGGCAAGGGCCTGATGATCGCGCTGGAGTTCGGTTCGCCGAAGAGCCTGTCGCTCAAGGCCGCCTGGACCATGCTGGAGGCTGCCAACAAGGGGCTGTTCAGCCAGATGATCACCATCCCGCTGTTCAAGAACCATCGCATCCTCAGCCAGGTGGCCGGGCACGGCATGAACGTCGTCAAGTTCCTGCCACCGCTGGTCATCGGCGACAGGGATCGCGACTGGATCCTGGCCGCCCTCGACGAGGTCATTGCCGACTGCCACAAGGTGCCGGGCGCCATCTGGGACCTCGGCAAGACGCTGACCGGCCATGCCCTGAAATCCAAGGCAGGCTGAGTCGCCGGAACGATCAAGCCCGAGCCATCCGTTGGCGCGCCGCCCGAACAGCGAAGGTCTCGACCGCGACCGCCGGCGGACCTGCCCGGAATCGCCCCGCGCATCGGCCGTGCGTCCGGCCGGTGCGTCACCTCTTCCGCCTCATGCCTACAGGTATCCACCCATGACACGTTCCCCAGCGTCCCGCGCCCTGCCTCTGATCGCCGCCCTGCTGGCCCCGGGCCTCTTGCCGGGGCTGGTGACAAGCGCGCAGGCCCATGCCGTGGTCACCGAGTCGTCGCTGACCCAGGAGCCGATCAAGCCCGGTCACGCCACCACCGTCAAGCTGCTGTTCAACGCCAACGTCGAGCTGTCGCTGTCGCGCGTCTTCCTGGTCAGCAAGGGCGATGTCTTTCATCCCGCCGAGATCGCCCATGGCAGGAAGCCGGGCGAACTGCTGATCAAGCTGCCGCCGCTGGAACCCGGCGACTACGCCATCAAATACAAGGTCTTCGCCGCCGATGGGCACCTGACCGAAAACAACATCCGTTTCCACGTCGCCCCCTAGCCCATACCGGAGTTGCGGCATGTACATGCAAGGCCTTGCCAATTTTATCGACGATTTCCTCGGTGGGCTGATCCTGATCGGCTATGCGCTGGTTGTCGGCAGCCTGTTCTGGAACGCCGTCATCCTCAAGGTCTGGTCCAGCCAGCCCGGCGTGAGCCCGGCCATCGTCCGCCGCGCCGTGGCCATCCTGCGTTTCGGTGCCATCGCCCTGGCAGCCATGCAGGGCGCCAAGCTCCTCATCAAGGGGATGGTGCTGTGGGGCGTGCTGGGCGAACTGCCCGTCCAGGCCTATGCCGGCACGGTACAGTTCCAGGCCGGACTGGTCCGCTTCCTGCTGGCGCTCGTCATCATCCGGGTCAGCGGCCAGCTACAGCGACAGCCGACCAACCGCCAGCAGTGGAACCTCCTGGCCGGGCTGTGCCTGCCCCTGGTCGTCGCCGGTGCCTGGCTGGTGCACGCGGTCGGCCGTTTCGAACACCGCGAACCGCTGATGGCGATCACCATCCTGCACCAGCTGGCCGCGGCGATCTGGTTCGGCGGTGTGGCCCAGCTTCTGGGGTTGTGGCGGCTGGGCTATCAGGACGAGGATGCCCGGCTGTTCTGGCCGCCCGCCATCGTCCGCTTCGGACTGCTGGGCATTGCCTCGGTGGCGCTGCTGCTGTTGACCGGCCTGCCGCTGGCGGTGAACTACGTCGCGTCCTGGAAAGGCCTGTTCGGCACCGGCTATGGCAGCCTGGTGGTGACCAAGACCCTGCTACTGTTCGTGGCGCTGGGTTTCGCCCTGATCAACCACCTAGCCGGCAAGCGCTGGCAGGCCAGCCAGGAAAGCGGCGCGCTGAAGCGCAAGGTGCCCTACTACATCGAGGCGGAAACCTTCATTCTCGTCGGCATCCTCTTCATCGCCGCGACACTGTCCTCGCAGCCGCCCTCCGAGGACATCACCGGCAATCCCGAGCTGACCGCCAGCATCCCCGAGGTGGTGGAGATGTTCACCCCGCGGCTGCCGAAGATCCATTCACCCACGCACGAGCAGCTGATCGCCGGCGAAGCCGGACGCGTCGCGGTCGTGGACAAGGTGCCTTCGGTCGCGGCGACCGAATGGTCGGACTACAACCACAACATCTCCGGCATCTTCCTGACCGTGATGGGCCTGGTGGCGTTCCTGTCCTACCTGCCCTCGCCGGCCTTCCGCTGGGCGCGCTACTGGCCCATCGGTTTCGTCGGCCTGAGCATCTTCCTGTTCTTCCGCAGCGATGCCGAGACCTGGCCGCTGGGTCCGATCGGCTTCTGGGAAAGCACCTTCGGCAATGGCGAGGTCTTCCAGCACCGCATCGCCACCTTGCTGGCCTTTGTGCTCGGCGTGCTGGAAATCCGCGCCCGCACCCGTCCCGACTCGACCCGTCTGCGCTACATGTTCCCGATCCTGGCGGCCTTCGGCGGCATCCTGCTGCTGACCCATGCCCACGCCGAGTTCGAACTCAAGAGCGAATACATCATCCAGTCCACCCACACGACCATGGGTCTGCTGGCGGTCCTGGTGGCCACCGGCCGCTGGCTGGAGTTGCGGCTGGCGCCGGCCGAGGGACCGACCGACGGCTCGGTCATGGGCGAAGGGACCGTGGCAGGCCTGATCGCCATCCTGTCGATGTTCCTGATCGGCAACATCATGATGTTCTACCGCGAACCGCTGTTCTGAACGAAGACCGTGACAGCCACGCGCGCCCCGGCGGCATCCGGCTAGCGCCAGGGAGGGACGTGGACATTCCCGCCTACGTCAGCTGGTTCCGCGGCGCCGCCCCCTACATCAACGCCCACCGCGGCAAGACGTTCGTCATCTATTTCGGCGGGGAAGCGGTCGCCGACGAACGTTTCCCCACCCTGCTGCACGATTTCGCCCTGCTGGAAAGTCTCGGCATCCGGCTGGTACTCGTCCACGGCATCCGCCCGCAGATCGATGCCCGGCTGGCGGAGCGGCAGCAGTCGGCACGCTACCATGCAGGGCTGCGGATCACCGACGCGGCAGCCCTGGCCTGCGTGAAGGAGGCCGCCGGCACCGTCCGCGTCGAGATCGAGGCGCTGCTGTCCATGGGACTGCCGAATTCGCCGATGGCGGGCGCTCGCCTCCGCGTGGCCTCCGGCAACTTCGTCACGGCGCGGCCGCTCGGTGTGCGCGATGGCATCGACTACCAGCACACCGGCGAGGTCCGCCGCATCGATGCCACCGGCATCCGGGCGACACTGGACCGGGGCGACATCGTGCTGCTGTCGGCGGTGGGCTACTCGCCGACCGGGGAAATCTTCAACCTGCGCTCCGAGGAAGTGGCGACCGCCGCGGCCATCGCGCTGCAGGCCGACAAGCTGCTGCTGCTGGGCGAGGAAGACTGTACCGCCGGTACCGGCGGGAAACTGATCCGCCAGCTGACCACCGACGAGGCCAATCGTCTGCTGGCCGCGGAGCAGGGCCTCAACACCGGCGTCAGACCGGACATCGAGGCCGCCACGCGCGCCTGCACCCAGGGCGTGGCGCGCGCGCACTATCTGAACTGGCGCGTCGACGGTGCCCTGCTGATGGAGCTTTTCACCCGTGATGGCGTCGGCACCCTGATCAGCCAGGCTCCCTTCGAAACCATGCGTCCGGCCCGGGTCGGCGACGTGCCCGGCATCCTGGACCTGATCGTGCCCCTGGAGCGACAGGGCGTGCTGGTGACACGATCCCGCGAGCGCCTGGAAAGCGGGATCGGCGACTACCTCGTCATTGAGCGCGATGGCACGGTCATCGGCTGCGCGGCGCTGCATGCCCACCCTGAAGCAGGCATGGGCGAACTGGCCTGCCTGGTGCTGCACCCGGATTACCGCCGCGGGGAACGGGGCGCCAGACTCCTGGCCCACATCGAAACGCTGGCGACGCGCAGCGGCCTGCGGCGCCTGTTCGTGCTCACCACCCAGACCGCCCACTGGTTTCGCGAGCGCGGCTTCGAACCCGCCGGCGTCGGCGATCTGCCGCCGAGCCGCCAGGGCGCCTACAACAGACAGCGCAATTCCAAGGTACTGATCAAGACCCTGGGATAGGCCGACCTGGCCAGGTCATGGGGCCCGCGGCCCACCATTCCTCCTCACGTCATCCCCGTTCCAGCGACAAGGCAGGCGCCCACACGCGCGCCTGATGCCCAAAAGACAGCGGGCCTCCCTTTGGCCGCCGGCGCTGGCCGATCATCACAGCAAGCCGCCAAGGACCCCGCGGGGCAGGGCCCCGGCCCGTGCCGCGGTGACTCCGCCTCCCCTCACGAAACCCGTGTTGCTGGCGACAGCAGCGATCCGAACGGCCCGACCGGATAATCCCGCCCTCGGTGATGCGGTTGCCCGCTGGACGTTATTCCGCTCGACCTTAAAAAATAAAATAACTGCGTCATGCTGATAACAAAAAATGCATACTTGCATAACATGAAGAAATCATACATATATGCATACTATACAATAAATTAAAAAACAAAAATAATTGGCCCGTAAAATTTTTCTTATTTTTTCACCACAATCCTGTCAATTCCTTACGTTTATACCAAGAAAAAGGCAGTATAAATTAAAATAAAAATAGCACAGAGGAAACAATCAGGGTGTGTCGCCGCAAAACAAGCAAACAGTTAACCGCGCAGGGTTGATCATGTTGGGATTCAGCCTGCTGTCCGGGATGCCATGGCCGATTTGGCCGGAATCGTCGCCGCCGAGCATCATCAATGCGGCGGCCATCCGGGAGGGAGTCGCCTTGTCCGGATCGCTGGAGATACTGGAGGACCCCTCTGGACAACTGGATCTGCGGGGTGCCATGGCAGCCGCGGAGCAGCACTGGAACCAGCCCAAGGGGGATGTGCTGCCGCTGGGTTACTCCACCTCGGCGTGGTGGCTACGGGCAGGACTGGCAAACCCGACGGACCGCCCCATCCAGCGGATACTGGAGGTAGGCTGGCCCTTGGTGAGCCGGATGGACGCCCACCTCCTGCTGGATGGCTACCCGATCGCCAGCCTTGCAACCGGCGACCAGCTGCCGTTCGCCACGCGTCCGTTGGCGGCCCGGACCTTCGCCATCCCGCTGACCATCCCACCCGGAAAGTCGGTCACCGTGGCTGTGCGGCTGGCCATGGCCTGCGGCACGTTCGAGGCAGTCCCCCTGCGGCTGTGGGAGCGGACCGCCTTCGCCGATGCCCAGCAGCGCGAAAACCTGATTTTCGGCATCTATTTCGGCGCCATTCTGGTGCTGCTGCTCCACAGCGGCCTGCGCTTCGCCGCCTCCCGGGACCGCAACCTCCTGTACTACGCCCTATATCTGGCATGCTTCGCCTGCTGGTACGCCGGGTCGCGGGGACTGGGTTATCAGTATCTGTGGCGCGATGCCACGTGGCTCAACCAGCAGTCCCACCTGCTCCTGCCGGCCCTGCAGCAGGGTTTCGCGACACGCTTCGTCACCGGCTTCCTGGAAACCCGGCGACGCCAGCCGAAACTGCACCCATGGCTGCTGGGGCTGACGGCCCTGATGATCCTGCCCATCGGTGCAGCAATAGCCTGCCAGGCGGGGTTCCAGGCACCCGTCGCGGCGGCCAGCCATGTCTACACGGGCCTGAGCGGCCTGCTGACGCTGCTCTACCTGGTCAGCGGCGGAATCGCCATGGCGCGCGGCGACCGGCCGGCAGGCCATTTCGTGCTGGCCTGGTGCTGTCTGATTCTGGGCGTCGCCGCCGAGCGCATGGCAGAACACCCGGGGATGGCACCGGACGGGGAGCCGCTGCTGGAGAACGGCCTCGCGCTTGGCTCCGGCCTGGCATTCCTGCTGCTCACCCTGGCGCTGGGCGATCGCGCCAACCGGCTGCGTGCCGAACAGCTGGCGACAGAGCAGGCGGCGCATCGCCTGCTCGCCGACTACAGCGCCGAGCTGGAAGCCAGGGTCGAGGAGCGCACCCAGGCATTGCGCGCGGCGGTACAGCAGACCAGCGCCGCCCTGGCCACCGAGCGCCGCATCTTCGCCGAACGTCAGACTTTTCTGGCCTCGGTAACCCACGAGCTGCGCACACCGCTGACCGTGATCGACACCATCGCCCAGAATCTCGAGCTGGAGGCCGGCAATACCGAGCCGGAAACCCGGCAACGCTATGGGCAAATCCTCGAGGCCACGGCACGCCTCTCGAATCTGCTGACGCAGTACCTGGACGAGAGTCAGCTCGCCGCCTCACGTGCAGTCGCCGGGATGAGCTACTGCAATCCCCGCCACCTCCTCGGCGCCGCCATCGAGGCCGCACAGCCACTGGCGCGCGGCCATCGCTTCCACATCGAGGCCGAGGGGCTGCCCGAGCGGTTTCTCTGCCATGCGGATACGCTGAACCTGGCGCTGATGACGCTGACCGACAACGCCGTGAAATACACGCCGCCGGGCTCGGCCATCGTGCTGCGTGGCGGGCGCCTGGGCCGGCGGGCCAGCGACGATATCTGGATCGAGGTGTGCGATCAGGGACCGGGGCTGGACGACGAGGAATGCCGCCTGATTTTTCAGCCCTACTACCGCGGCGAATCCGCCAGCAAGCAGCCCGGGCAGGGACTGGGTTTGCTGCTGGCACGACGGGTCATCGAACAGCAGGGGGGCTCCCTGACGGTCATCAGCAGACCCGGCGAAGGCTGCATTTTCCGCATCCGGCTGCCGGGCACGACGACCCCTGGCCGGCCCGGGACACCCGTCCCGCCACCGGAACCTGTCCATGACGAATAAGGCCCGGCAACCAGGCACAGGGAGCCTGCGCATGGGCCGATACGCGCGCTCAGGCTCAGCACTTGCCCATGCGGGCACCGAAGCTGTAGCCAACACGATGCTCGGTCTTGATCGGCAACGGCCGGCCATGGGCCGACGACCAGCGCTGGCGAAACCGGCTGATCAGCGTGTCGAGGCGACGCATGTCGAAATCCCGCCACGCGTAGCCCAGCGCCTCGACGATCTGCCGGCGGCTGACGATGGCGCCATTCGCGGCACAGAACAATGCGCACAGGGTCATTTCCGAAGGGCTCAGCTCCAGACGCAAGCCATCCGGGCTGATCAGGGCATGGGCCAGCATGTCGAGGCGCCAGCCGATACCGACCCGGCGCATCAGCACGTCGATGATGGCCGCCAGCTCGATCAGCTTGAAGGGCTTGACCAGATAATGATCGGCACCGCCATAGAGGCCTTGCAGCTTGTCGGCGGTGGCGCTGCGGGCGGTCAGCAGGATCACGCCGGCCCGGGGCGACGCCTCGCGCAGGCGCTGCGCCGCCTCGAAACCCTCACCGTCGGGCAGCATGATATCGATGATGGCGATCTCGGCCGCCGCCATCAGCGGCCAGAAAGCTGCCAGGCTGCCGGCCTGGCTGACCCGATGGCCACGCCGCTCCAGGAAGCCGGCCAGCTCCTGCCGCAGGATGGCTTCATCCTCCAGCAGGACGATACTGGCCATGACCGGCTCGCTGGCGCTTTGCCCGAAACATCACGGTTTACCCTGGGTGCAGGCGTAGGTGGCGGCATTGCTCTTCATCATCAGCGATGCCGGGTACTTGCCCTCCCTGACGAACTTGCGCACCTCCTCGATGGTGATGCGCTTGCTTTCCTCCTTGGCGATGCAGTCGCAGACCGCCACGACCTCGGACAGCAGCACGCCGCTGCCTTTCAGCGTCTGCTTTTCCTTTTCCACACACATCTCGGCGAACTTGTGCTCGAAGGCATGGTGATCCTCCTCGCTGATGACGTGCGCTTCCGCCACGGCAAAGGGCAACAGCATGGCCAGCAACACCGGGAAACGCAGGGGCGAGAATGATTTATTCATGGTTTTCATGGGCCTACCCGGACAACAGAGGGAGCGACATTGTAACAGTGCCGCAGCGCCCCACAGCCCAAAGCAAGCATCGCCCGCTGCCACGAAACCGGGCCGCGTTGAACATTTACATGCCAATACAGGTCTATCCAATGCCCTGCTGCCGCAGCATCGGCCCATCCCGACCCGAACTGGGTGGCCCCCACCGTCAAGGAGTGAAAACCGCAGTCAAGACACGCATCCAGGAAAGACAACCCGAGCGACCCGATGCCACCACCAGGCGCGGCCTGACTGACGGCACCCTTTCATCCTCTCCACGCCATTCACTCCCAACATGAACCTCAAGGAAATCGATCTGAATCTGATGGCCGTCTTCGAAGCGTTCTACGAGGAACGCCACCAGGGCAAGGCCGCCGAACGCCTGGGGCTGACCCAGCCCGCCATCAGTCTGGCGCTGTCGCGCCTGCGCCAGACCCTCAACGACCCGCTGTTCGAAGGCCGCATGCTGGCAGCCACGCCCAAGGCCCGGGCCTTGTTCGACAGCCTGCATGCGGGGCTCGACCATATCCGCCGGGCCATCAGCGAAGTGCACGATTTCGATCCCGTATGCTCGCACCGCCCATTCTGCCTGGCCATCACCTACAGTGGCGGCCTGGTGCAAGTACCGAACCTGTACCAGCGTATCGCCCAGGAAGCGCCTAACGTGCGCCTGTCGGTGCGGGCCATCGACCCGCCCGGTCAATTGCAGGAACTGCTGCGCCAGCAACAGATCGATGCCGCCATTACCCATCTTCCGCCCAGCGACAACAGCCTTGCCTTGCCTCGACCCGGCTTCCCGACCGCGAACTGGTGCTCATTGCCCGGCAAGGCCACCGGATACTGGAATCACCACCCAGCATGGAAAGCCTGCAACAGGAAGCGTTCGCCACCCTGTTCGGCCATCTGGACGGCTTGACCGATTCGCGCCACGACGGACTGCAGAGCCTGCTCCAGACCAACATCCGCATGGAGGCCCCGGCAGCACTGGCGCTGTTCCTTACCCTGGCCACGACAGACCTGATCAGTGTGACGACCAGGGAACTTGCCGAGTTGGGATCGCAGCAATTCGGGCTTCAGTGGCAAACCCTGCCCGAGAGCATCCCGCCGATTCCCCTCTATCTGGTCTGGCATCGCAACCTCGAATGGGACAAGGGCCAGCGCTGGCTGCGGGCGCATGTCCTGGATGTGTGGTAGGCACAGGCGTCAAGCAAATTGACGAAACCCCGCATGGCCAATAAGGTTGTACATTTCTCAAGCAAGGATCCGCTGAATGTCGCCATCCCCGCGCCTGCCTCCGCTCAATGTTGCCTGCAACGCCTGTAACCTCACCCGCATCTGCCTGCCGAACGGCATGCAGGCCGATCATGTGCGCAGCCTCAGCGATGTCGTCCGACGCAATCGCACGCTGCGCAAGGGAGATGCGATCTACCTGGCCGGCGAGCGATTCTCGGGCATCTTCGCGTTGAAATCCGGATCGGCCAAGCTGGTCTACTCCGACAGCGAAGGGCAGGAGATGATCGTCGCCGTCCTGCTGCCGGGAGAATTGCTCGGCTTCGACGGCGTTTCCAGCGGCCGCTATCGCTGCTCACTGGTCACGCTCGAAACCAGCAGCTACTGCGAGCTGCCGGCCCATGACCTCAGGCGACTGGGCCAGGAGCAGCCGGCCATCCAGGAAGTCCTGCTACAACGTACCGCCGAGCAGTTCGACCAGTCCATCGAACGGATGGCGGCGATCCAGCAGCCGGCCGACGCTAGACTGGCGGGATTTCTCCTCGACCTGGCCGAGCGCTTCCAGCGCCGCGGCTTCTCGGCCGAACGGTTCCATCTCAGCCTCACGCGCCAGGAAATCGGCAACCACCTGGGCCTGGCCCTGGAAACCGTCAGCCGCCTGCTGGGCAAGTTCGAAACCCGGCAACTGATCCGCGTGCGTGGCCGGTCGATCGAAATCCTCGAGGCCAGCGGCTTGCGCCGGATCGGCCGAGCCGACTGACCCTTGGCCTGCCGCATGGCCGGAACTTGACCCAGATCAAGTACGGACCAGCCCGCCGTTGATGGGCATCAGGGGTTCCCCGAACGGCAAGGCCTAAGCTATTACCCATGCAGTGCGCGACATCATCTCCTCCGCTGCATGACACTCAGCAGACTGATGACGCGACGGGCCACCGCCCCTCGCGTCTTTTTTGTGCATGCGTGTCAGTATCGCCCGCAAGATGGCGGGTAAACCCCGGCGTCCGGAAAAGAATCTGGCAGGTGTTACCCCCGGAAACCCGCAGCGGGACCGGAATCAATCCGAAAGATATGCCCCGTATCCGAAGGCAAGGCAAGACACGTCGCCCCGGGAGGGGCGACGCAAGGGGCGCCAGACCGACGGTCGAGACGTCGACCCGCGGCGAATGGAAACAGAAAGAGAAAGAATCCCTGACAGGGTGGCTCAGGGTGCGTGCTTGTACGCCGAGTTGTTGGCGTCCTCGGCGATGGCCTTGGCTGCGGTCGCATACTTGTCATGCTCGCTGCTCTTGACCATGAAAAGCGTCAGGATCACGGCCAGGATCAGGCCGCCGATATAGACCCAGAACATGTCTTTGCCTTTTTCCATTTCGTCCATAACGGTCTCCTCAAGGATGAATGGTCATGTGCCCCGAACGAGGCAGGGAAACTGTAATGGAGCGATTTCTGGCGGGATTTGATCGGGATCAAGACGGGGCGGGCGCAAAACTTGACCGCGGTCCAAGGCGGGACGCCATCATTTGGCCAGCAGCACCAGCTCGTTGTTGGCATCGTCGATGGTCATCCTGAAGCGTTGCAGGAAGCTCATGCCGAGCAGCTTGTTGCCTTCCAGCTGGCGGTCGTCGATGAAGCTGACCTCGACGTTTTCCGCTGCGACACTGCCGACACGCACGCTGCGCAGCCGGCCGATGCGCACCGGCACCGTGCCGCTGGCGGTCTGGCTGTTGCCGGACTGAAGGTCGGCGGCGGTGAAGCCCAGTTCACCGATCAGGGAGGACGGCAGGACCAGGGTGCTGGCGCCGGTATCGACCATCAGCGGCAGCGTGCGGGTCACGCTGTTGGGTCCGACCAGGGCAGCCTCGACGACATGATGGGCCCCGACCCGGCGGGTCTGGACATAGGCGCTGTCGGCCGAACCCTTCTTGCCGCCTTCGCCGCGGGCGCTGATGATACGTACCCGCTGGATGACGCCGGGCCGGCTCTGGGTAACCACATAGTTGTAGCCCTGCAGCAGATGCTTCAGCTGCTCCAGCGGCGTGCCATCGGCATTGCCGGGAGGCGCCTCGCCGAGACGGCCCAGCCCCTCGACGGTGAAACCACGCTGCGTCGCCAGATTCCGCAGTTGCTCCTGCAGGCTGGCGGGCGCCGCCGCCAGCACCGCACAGGCCCAGCAACAGGCCAGGACCGCCGACAGCCCGCGCCGCGCCCTGGTCCGTTCGCGGCGCATCAAACCAGGGCGCGCGCCTGCTCGAAAGCCGCCCGGAAATCCAGATAGACGGGTTCCTCGGCGCTGAGAAGCGATGCCAGCAGCGCATTCTGCAGCTTGTACTTGATATCGCCGATGGCCAGGGCGCCGATACCCACGGCCCCCGGCGCATTGACGGCATGCAGCAGCGGTTCGCCATTGTGGGTGCGTTTGATGCCTTCGATGCCGAGGGGCGGCACGGCGTTGACATCGCCGGCCACCTTCAGCTGCGTGGCATCGGCCAGCACGCTGGCGTTCAGCACCTGGATACCGGCCTTGGCGGTACAGAACACCAGATCGGCCTGTGCCAGCAGACGGGCCTTGTCGGCGTCCGAGCTGGCATAGGTGCCGACCAGCGTCGAGCCGCAGCGGGCGTTGTATTCGCGCGCCTTGTCGAGCGCCGTGTCGATGTTGAAGGGATCGACCAGGGTGACATTGGCCCCGGCCAGGGAGGCGATCACGCCGGTGGCGATGCCGACCGGCCCGGTGCCGCCGAAAACGATCGCCTGCGCGCCCTTGAGCTCGTCACCATGGTGGGCCTTGAGCTGTTTCTCGACGCAGGCGACCAGCGCCGCCGCGGTGGTGAAGGCGCCGCTGGGATCGGCCAGCACGGATACCACGAAGGGTGGCACCATCGCCTTGCGCGCGGCATCCAGCATGTTCAGGGCGATGCCGATGTCACGCCCGCCGATGAAGATGCCGGTGCGCTTCACACCCGCCGGTCCGCGCGAAAAGATCGCATCCTGCACCAGACCGTTCACCTGCTCCTGCTGCACGTTATCGTAGGGGAAGATCTGGTCGAAACCCGCGTCCACCGCCATGTTGATGTCGAAGGGGCTGACATGCGGCATGGGGTCGAACATGTGCAGGACGCTGCGTTTCTCGGTCTTTTCCACGGGAAGGCCTCCTCTCGGGCTGTCGGCGGGGCAGTGGGATCAGCCGCTAGGCTGGCTGTCGAGGCCTGGCCTTACGGAGAAGGCCAGGCCCCTACCTACGGTAGCGGCGGCTCAGAGCTGGCGGGCGAAGTCGCGCGCCAGCTCGAAGGCGTCATCGAAGCTCAGATAGACCGGCTTGCCGGTCTCGCGCATGCGGGCCAGCAAGGCCGCCTGGGTCTTGTACTTGACGTTGCCGATGGCCAGCGCGCCGACGCCGACGGCGCCGCTGTCGGAGCCCTCGATGGGATTGCCGCGGTGGTGGGCGTCAAGCCCCGCGATACCCGACGGCGGCACCGCGTTGACGTCGGCGGCAACCTTCAGCAGCGGCGCCGAGGCGACCAGCTCCGCGCTCAGCACCTGGATGCCTGCCGCCGCCGTGGCGAACACGATGTCGGCATCCTTGATCAGCTCGGCCTTGTTGGCATCGGCGTCACCCTCGATCTGCGTCTGGCCATCGCCGAATTCGCCATTGCACAGCGCCGCCACGGCTTGGGCCTTCTCCAGCTGCCGGCCGATGATCCTGACCGTCGCGCCGGCCTTGGCAGCGAGCGTCGCAGCAATCTGGCCGACCGGGCCGGTACCGCCCAGCGCCAGGACCTTCTTGCCCTGCAGATCCATGTGGAACTTGTTGGCCAGCTCGCGCTCCACGACCGCCACCATCGCCGCGGCGGTGGTAAAGGCGCCGCTGGGATCGGCGAACACCGACACCTCGAAGGGCGGCACCATGGATGTCTTCGCCGAGCGCACCATGTCCACCGCCAGCCTGGCGTCACGGCCGCCGATGAAGATGCCGGTGCGCTTCAAGCCGCCCGGGCTGCGCGAGAAGATCGTGTCCTGCACCAGCGCCTGGATCTCGCCCGCCTCGACCTGCAGATACGGAACGGCCGCAGTCCACCCCGCATCGAGCGCCATGTTGACATCGAAGGGGCTCAGGTTCTTTTCCGGCGTGAACATGTGCAGGATGTAGGGCTTTTCCATGGGGAGCTTACCTGTGGGTGATTGACGGGATGGCGGAGACCCGGGCGCCGGAGGGCGTGGACCGGACCCTTTTCGGAAGCGCGCGAGGATAGCATATTTGCCCCTCCGCCCCGGGCGGCTGACGCCGGCGCCAGCCGCCCGGTCAATTTGTCAGCGCCGGCAAAAGCCGTATAATCGCCCGCTCTTTTGACCCGATAAGTCCTTAATTTCGCGAGGTTATAGGCGAACGTGAGCAGCAGCTACTTCTTCACTTCCGAATCGGTATCGGAAGGCCATCCCGACAAGGTTTCCGACCAGATTTCCGACGCCATCCTCGACGCCATCCTGGCGCAGGACAAGCACTCGCGTGTCGCCGCGGAAACCCTCTGCAACACCGGACTGGTCGTGCTGGCGGGCGAGATCACCACCAGCGCCAACGTCGACTACATCAAGGTGGCCCGGGACGTGCTGCAGCAGATCGGCTACGACAACACCGAGTACGGCATCGATTACAAGGGCTGCGCCGTGCTGGTGGCCTACGACAAGCAGTCGCCCGACATCGCCCAGGGCGTCAACAAGGCCTACGACGACGATCTCGGCCAGGGCGCCGGCGACCAGGGCCTGATGTTCGGCTATGCCTGCGACGAGACGCCGACGCTGATGCCGCTGCCGATTTATCTGTCGCACCGCCTGGTCGAGCGCCAGGCCCGGCTGCGCCACGATGGCCAGCTGACCTGGCTGCGTCCCGACGCCAAGAGCCAGGTGACCGTGCGCTACGTCAACGGCAAGGCGGATTCCATCGACACCGTGGTGCTGTCCACCCAGCACGCCCCCGACGTTCCCGACCGGACCCTGCGCGAAGCGGTGATCGAGGACATCATCAAGCCGGTGCTGCCCCAGGACATGCTCAAGGGCAACGTCAATTTCCTGGTCAACCCGACCGGCCGCTTCGTCGTCGGCGGTCCGCAGGGCGACTGCGGCCTGACCGGGCGCAAGATCATCGTCGACACCTACGGCGGTGCGGCGCCCCACGGCGGCGGCGCCTTCTCCGGCAAGGACCCGTCCAAGGTCGACCGCTCCGCCGCCTATGCCGGCCGCTATGTGGCCAAGAACATCGTCGCCGCGGGCCTAGCCTCGCGCTGCATGATCCAGCTGTCCTACGCCATCGGCGTGGCCAAGCCCACCAGCGTGATGGTGGAAACCTACGGCACCGGCAAGGTGTCCGACGACAAGATCACCGATCTGGTGCTGGAGCATTTCGATCTGCGGCCCAAGGGCATCGTCAACATGCTCGATCTCCTGCGTCCGATCTACCAGAAGACCGCCGCCTACGGCCACTTTGGCCGCGAGGAGCCGGGATTCACCTGGGAGCGCACCGACAAGGCGGCCGCATTGCGCGAGGCCGCGGGCCTGCCGCCCCTGTAACCGTATCGCGGATCGGGCGGGTACTCCCCGCCCCCGCCCCACTCCGGCGAGGAGCGCTGCGACGGGATTGCCCGCCAGGCTCGCCGGCGTGTCTTTTTCAACGGCGCTCGATTCACCCACCGGCCATCGTGGTGTTTCGAGCCTCGTTCCCGCGGCAACCGGTGGATTGCAACCGAAAGGAGCCATTAACCGATGAATGCCGTCCGCCAACCCGCATCCTTCACCGACTTCAAGGTCGCCGACCTGTCCCTGGCCGCGTGGGGCCACAAGGAAATCCGCATCGCCGAGACCGAGATGCCGGGACTCATGGCGATCCGCGAGGAATACGCCGCCCGCCAGCCGCTCAAGGGCGCCCGCATCAGCGGCTCGCTGCACATGACCATCCAGACCGCCGTGCTGATCGAAACGCTGGTCGCGCTGGGTGCCGACGTGCGCTGGGCGTCGTGCAACATTTTCTCCACCCAGGACCACGCCGCCGCCGCCATGGCCGACCAGGGCATCCCGGTGTTCGCGGTCAAGGGCGAAACCCTGGAGGAATACTGGGACTACACCCACCGCATCTTCGAATGGGCGGATGGCGGTTACGCCAACATGATCCTGGATGACGGGGGCGACGCCACCCTGCTGCTGCACCTGGGCGCCAAGGCCGAACAGGATCCATCCGTGCTGGCCAACCCCGGCTCCGAGGAGGAGCGTGTCCTGTTCGCCGCCATCACGGCCAAGCTGGCGACCGACCCGACCTGGTACTCGGTACGGCTGGCCGACGTTCGCGGCGTCACCGAGGAGACCACCACCGGCGTCCACCGCCTGTATCAGATGCACGCCCGCGGCGAACTGCGCTTCCCCGGCATCAACGTCAACGACTCGGTCACCAAGAGCAAGTTCGACAACCTCTATGGCTGCCGCGAGTCGCTGGTGGACGGCA
This sequence comes from Methyloparacoccus sp. NF-16, assembly GCF_056880625.1. Taxonomy (NCBI): domain Bacteria; kingdom Pseudomonadati; phylum Pseudomonadota; class Gammaproteobacteria; order Methylococcales; family Methylococcaceae; genus Methyloparacoccus; species Methyloparacoccus sp. NF-16. The sequence goes on from NZ_CP174130.1 coordinate 3,059,981, forward strand.
TCAAGCGCGCGACCGACGTGATGGTGGCCGGCAAGATCGCCATCGTCGCCGGTTACGGCGATGTCGGCAAGGGCTCGGCGCAGGCGCTGCGCGCGCTGTCGGCGCAGGTGTGGGTAACCGAGATCGATCCGATCTGCGCCCTGCAGGCGGCGATGGAAGGCTATCGCGTGGTGACCATGGACTACGCCTGCGAGCACGGCGACATTTTCGTCACCGCGACCGGCAACTACCACGTCATCACCCATGAGCACATGGCGAAGATGAAGGATCAGGCCATCGTCTGCAACATCGGTCACTTCGATAACGAGATCGAGGTGGCGGCGATCGAGAAGTACCAGTGGGAGGAGATCAAGCCGCAGGTCGATCACGTGATCTTCCCCGACGGCAAGCGCATCATCCTGCTGGCCAAGGGACGCCTGGTGAACCTGGGTTGCGGCACCGGCCATCCGTCCTACGTGATGAGTTCCTCCTTTGCCAACCAGACCATCGCCCAGATCGAACTGTGGACCGAGCGCGATTCCGGCAAATACCCGGTCGGCGTCTACACGCTGCCCAAGCACCTGGACGAGAAGGTCGCGCGCCTCCAGCTCAAGAAGCTGAATGCCCAGCTGACCGAGCTGACCGCCGAGCAGGCCGCCTACATCGGCGTACCGGTGGCTGGCCCCTACAAGGCGGAGCACTATCGCTACTGAGCGGGCATCGGGCGGCGGACCCAGCCGGTCCGCCGCCGCTCCGCCGACCGCTGTTCGCGGAATGGGGCCGGCCACTGCGGCCCCGTCCCGCACCGGACGAGATCCCGACATGGAATCCCAACAGAAATTTCCCCGTATCTTCAGCCTGGAATTCTTCCCGCCCCGCTCCCCGGACGCGGAGCAGACCTTCCAGCGCACGCTGGACAGGCTGGCGCCTCTGCGCCCGCGGTTCTGCTCGGTGACGTTCGGCGCCGCCGGCTCGACACGCGAGAAGACCTTCGAGACGGTCTGCAACATCCAGCGGCAACAGGGCCTGGAGGCCGCCCCGCACATTTCCTGCATCGCCTCCACCCGCGACAACATCCGCGAGGTGCTGGAGGGCTACCGGAGCAACGGTATCCGCCACATCGTCGCCCTGCGCGGCGACATGCCCTCGGGCATGCTGTCCGCCGGCGAATTCCGCTACGCCAACGAACTGGTGACGTTCATCCGCGAGGAAACCGGCGACCATTTCCACATCGAGGTCGCCGCCTACCCGGAAATGCACCCGCAGGCGCCCAGCCTGGACGCCGACCTCAGGAACTTCAAGCGCAAGGTCGACGCGGGAGCCAACAGCGCCATCACCCAGTATTTCTTCAACCCGGAAGGCTATTTCCGCTTCATCGACGACTGCGAACGGCTGGGCATCGGTATCCCCATCGTGCCGGGCATCATGCCCATCACCAACCACACCCAGATCGCCCGCTTCTCCGAAATGTGCGGCGCCGACATTCCGCGCTGGATGCGCAAGCGTCTGGAGGGCTTCGGTGACGACCGGAGCGCCATCCGCGCCTTCGGCCTGGAGGTCATCTCCGACCTCTGCCGCCGCCTGCTCGAACAGGGCGCGCCGGGCCTGCATTTCTACACCCTCAACCAGTCCGAGGCGGTACTCGGCATCTGGCGCAACCTCGGCCTCGACAACCCGGCCTGAGTCCTGTGTTAACGTAGCGAGTGGGGCCTGCCGGCCCCGCCCGACCAGCGCCGTGCCAGCCGGCATCGGCCTCCCATCACCACAGGAGGAACAGCACATGGGCCTGCTCGATTTCGCGAAAGACATCGGCCACGCGCTCTTCGGCGACGACGAGGCGGAGGCCGCGGACAGCATCAAGGCGCACATCCTCGCCGACAACCCCGGCATCGACAACCTGAGCGTGACCTACCAGAAAGGCTTCGTTACCCTCGAGGGCAACAGCGGCACCTGGGACGCCGTCGAAAAGGCCGTGCTGATGGCCGGCAACGTCAAGGGCGTCGGCCGCGTCATCAGCAACATCGCGGTGGCGGAGGACACGAGCGCCGCACCGACCGAGCTGGGTGGTTCCTCGCCCGGCCAGTACTACGAGATCCAGAGCGGCGACACCCTGTCCGCCATTGCCCGGAAATTCCTCGGCGATGCCAGCCTGTATCCGAAAATCTTCGCGGCCAACCGCGAGGTCATCAGGGATCCCGACAGGATTTTCCCCGGCCAGAAAATCCGCATCCCGGGATAACCGCCCCATCCCCGGCCAGGCCCGACGCCTGGCCGGCCAGCCCAGCCGAGCTCCACATGTCCAACCGCGACTGGTCCGCCCGCGATCTCGCCGTCCTCTGGCACCCCTGCACACAGATGAAGGATCACGAGGATCTGCCGATGATCCCGATCCGGCGCGGACAGGGGGCCTGGCTGGAAGACTTCGACGGCAACCGCTATCTCGATGCCATCAGTTCCTGGTGGGTCAATCTGTTCGGCCACGCCAACCCGGCCATCGGCGCCGCCCTCAAGGACCAGCTCGACACGCTGGAACATGTGATCCTGGCCGGCTTCAGCCACGCGCCGGCCATCACCCTGGCCGAGCGGCTGATACGGCTGGTGCCGGCGGGCCTGACCCGCTGCTTCTATGCCGACAACGGCTCCGCCGCCGTGGAAGTGGCACTGAAGATGAGCTTCCACTACTGGCGCAACCGCGGACAACCGCGCAAGACCCGCTTCATCACGCTCAGCAACAGCTACCACGGGGAGACCCTGGGCGCGCTGGCGGTGGGCGATGTGGCCCTGTACAAGGACACCTACGCACCGCTGCTGCTGACGCCGATCACGGTGCCCAGCCCGGACTGTTACCTCAGGGAGCCGGGCGAGGACTGGGCCGGGCACAGCCGCCGCAGGTTCGCGGCCATGGCGCAGGCCCTGGCCGAGCATGCCGATGAAACCGCCGCCGTCATCGTCGAGCCGCTGGTGCAGTGCGCCGGCGGCATGCGCATGTACGACCCGGTCTATCTGACCCTGCTGCGCGAGGCCTGCGACCGCCATGGCGTGCACCTGATCGCCGACGAGATCGCGGTCGGCTTCGGTCGCACCGGCACCCTGTTCGCCTGCGAGCAGGCCGGCATCCGCCCCGATTTCCTGTGTCTGTCCAAGGGGCTGACCGGCGGTTACCTGCCCCTGTCCTGTGTGCTGACCAGCGACGATATCTACGCGGCCTTCTATGACGATTACGGCGCCCTGCGCGCCTTCCTCCATTCGCACAGCTACACCGGCAACGCGCTGGCCTGCCGGGCGGCGCTGGCCACGCTGGATCTGTTCGCGCAGGACGATGTGCTGGGCCGGAACCGGGAACTGGCGCGGCAGATGGGCGCGGCGGCCGCGCCCCTCGCCGAGCATCCGCACGTGGCCGAGGTTCGGCAGACCGGCATGATCCTCGCCATAGAGATGGTTCGCGACAAGGCCACGCGCGAGCCCTATCCCTGGCAGGAACGGCGCGGCCTGCGGGTCTACCGCCATGCCCTGACGCGCGGCGTGCTGCTGCGTCCGCTCGGCAACGTCATCTATTTCATGCCGCCCTACGTCATCGCCTCCGAGGACATCCGGCTGATGGCGGAGGTAGCAGCGGAAGGCATCGATCTCGCCACGCGGGACTGACATGCGCATCTCGCGGCTGCATCTCGAAGCCCCGCTGGCCGAGGGCGAGACCCTGACTCTGGACGAGGACAGCGCCCACTACCTGCGCAGCGTGCTGCGTCTCAGGAAAGGCGACGCGCTGACTGTCTTCAACGGCGATGGACGGGAATACGCGGCCCGGATCGAACTGGCCAGCCGCGAGCACGTCCGCCTCGCCATCGGCGAGGGCCGGGAACGCGACACCGAATCGCCCCTGTGGACCCACCTGGGTCTGGGCATCGCGCGCGGCGAGCGCATGGACTACGCCTTGCAGAAGGCGGTGGAGCTGGGCGTCAGTCGCATCACTCCGCTGTTCACGGAACATTGCGTCGTGCGCCTGGACGAAGACAGGCGCGACAGTCGCCGCCAGCACTGGTGGCGAATCGTGCGCGGCGCCTGCGAGCAGAGCGGCCGGACGCGGCTGCCCGAGCTGGACAGTCCCGTCCGGCTGGACGACTGGCTGCCCACGGTGCAGGGTCTGCGGCTGTTTCTCGATCCTCACGGCGGCCTGGGGCTGCCCGGCCTGGCGCCATCCGTGGACGAGCGCATCACCCTGCTATCGGGTCCCGAAGGCGGCTTCGCCGACGCGGAGCGCGCCCTCGCGCGAGCCTGCGGTTTCACCCCGGTACGGCTGGGCCCGCGCATCCTCCGCACGGAAACCGCGGTGGTGGCGGCGCTGGCGGCCGTGCAGACGCTGTGGGGGGACTGGTCGGCGCGCGCGGCGGAGTGAGCGCCGGCGTCCTCAGTCGCGAAAGTTGATGAACTGCAGGGGCATGTCCAGCTCCGTCCGCCGCAGCAGGGCCATGGCCTCCTGCAGATCGTCCCGCTGCTTGCCGCTGATGCGCACCTGATCGCCCTGGATGGCGGCCTGCACCTTCATCCTGCTGTCCTTGACCAGTTTGACGATGCGCTTGGCCAGCGCGGTCTCGATACCCTGGCGCAGGGTCGTCGTCTGCCGGGCCTGACGGCCGGACACCTGCGGCGGATCGACCTTCAGGCAGAGAAGGTCCACGCCGCGCTTGGCCAGGCGCGGTTGCAGGATGTCCATCATCTGCTGCAACTGGAACTCGTTCTCCGCCAGCAGGGTGATGACGGCGTCCTTGAGCTCGAAGCGGGCACCCGTACCCTTGAAATCGAAGCGCGTGCCCACTTCGCGGTTGGCCTGGTCGACGGCATTGGCCACTTCGTGCAGGTCAACCTCCGAAACGACATCGAACGAGGGCATGGGATTCTCCTAGAGTTGCCTGGCCTTGCAGATGGCGTCGTACGCCTTCTGGATCTGCTGGGTTTGCTCGGTGGCCTTGCGCAAGCGCTCCGGGGAAACGCGCTGGGCCGCGAGCTTGTCGGGGTGGTGCTGGCTGATCAGGCGCCGGTAGGCTCGCTTGACCTCGCCAGCGGTGGCCGCAGGGCTCAGGCCGAGCGTCGCGTAGGCCTCGCCCAGCGGTGTCTCGCGCGGGCGCGGAGGCTCATAGCGGTGCCATTGCCGTTCCTGGTCGTAGCCGTTGTGCTGGCTCCGGTAGGCGCCGAAGCGGGAAAAGCGGCGCTCGGTCTCCAGCCGGGTCCGGATACCGTAATACTCGTATCGGGAAAAATGCAGCCGGTCGCAGGCGCGCAGCAGCAGCTGCTCCTCGGCCGGCGTCATGCGTCCGTCGGCGAGCGCCGCCTCGACCTGCAAGGCGATGAACATCCGCGTCACATGTGCGCGGCCGTGGCATTCCGCCTGCAGCCGGTCCAGCGTCGCCTCGAAGGGAAAGTCCGTCTGCTTGCCCTCGTTGTAGAGCCGCATGGCGGACTGCCGGAGCTCCTCCGGCAGCAGCATGCGCTGCATGATGGCCCGGGCCGCGCCGATCTCGGCCTCCGAGACGCGGCCATCCGCCTTGGCGACATGTCCCATGACCTGGAAGGTCGCCGTGAAGAACGCCGTCTGCAGGCGCTGGGCCTCCTCGCCGCCGTAGCCGTCGCCCTCCAGGCGGAAATCGAAGCCCCCCTGGTCGAACTGGTGCCCCAGTGCCGCCCCCAGCGCCGCGCCGATGGGACCGCCCATGACGAAGCCGAAGGCGCCGCCGATCACTTTGCCGATCCAGCTCATGTTTGCGGGGTTGACGTCAGGGTTGCCATAGCGGCATGAAACTTACATGATTGCCTGCTTTTCATCAAAGTGCATGCCATGACCGCGCCGGAAACCCTGCACCAGAGCCACCTCAAGTCCTTGCCGCTGCGAGCGCGCGGGAAAGTCCGCGACATCTACGACGTCGATGCCGATCACCTGCTGATCGTCACCACCGACCGCATCTCGGCCTTCGATTGCATCCTGCCCGACCCCATTCCCGGCAAGGGCCGGGTGCTGACGGCGGTCTCCAATTTCTGGTTCGGCAAGCTCGGGCACGTCGTGCCCAACCAGCTGACCGGCCTGCCGCTCGAGGCTGTGCTGGACGATCCCGCCGAGCGCGAACAGCTCGAAGGGCGCGCCATCGTCGTCAAGAAGCTCAAGGCCCTGCCGGTGGAGGCCGTGGTCCGCGGCTACCTGATCGGCTCCGGCTGGAAGGACTACCAGGCCTCCGGCGCAGTCTGCGGCATCACCCTGCCGACCGGGCTGCGGCAGGCGGAGCAGCTACCGCAGGCGATCTTCACGCCCTCGACCAAGGCGGAACTCGGCGAACACGACGAGAACATCGGCTTCGACCGCTGCGTCGAACTGCTGGGCCCATCGCTGGCCGAACAGGTACGGGACGTGAGTCTGCGGCTCTATATCGAGGCCGCCGACCATGCCCGGACGCGCGGCATCCTCATCGCCGACACCAAGTTCGAGTTCGGTCTCGACGCGGCAGGCACCTTGCACCTCATCGACGAAGTGCTGACCCCGGACTCCTCGCGCTTCTGGCCGGTCGACCAGTACCGCGTCGGCATCAGCCCGCCCAGCTTCGACAAGCAGTTCGTCCGCGACTATCTGGAAAGCCTGGACTGGGACAAGCGGCCGCCGGCGCCCCGCCTGCCGGCCGAGGTCATCGCCCGCACCGCCGAAAAATACCGCGAGGCGGAAGAGCGTCTGACGCAGCCCTGAGCAGCCCGTCTCAGGCCACGCGGGCGAGCGCCCGCACCTGCCGGATGCGCTCGGCGCGGATCGCCTGCCCCAGCCGTTCGCCCCGGTAACCGGCGGCCAACAGGTCGGCCACCGGCACCGACGATGCCGCCCGGTGCACGACCCGCAGCCAGTCGGCCTGCGGGTAGGGGCGCGCCTCCAGGCCCAGGCGGCCGCGGGCGTCAGCCTCGCAGGCCAGAAGGAACGGCGCCAGCGCATCCTGCTGGCGGAAAGCGTCCAGCCGCAGCAGCAGATCGACCAGCGTCCCCGGCCTGAGCTCCAGCGCGCGGTGGGCATGCCCGTGATAGCGCATCACCTTCTCGGCCAGCCGGCGGTAGCCGTTCGGCACCTTGAGCCGGTCGCAGAGCCGCGCCAGTGCCGGCAGCCCGAGCCGCTCGTGCCCGCGATGGCGCGGCCAGCCGGCGGGATCGGTCAGCGCCTTGCCGAGATCGTGCGTGAGCGCGGCAAAGCGCACCGCCGGATCGGGCGACAGCCGGGCCGCCTGATCCAGCACCATCAGGCAATGCAGGCCGGTGTCGATCTCCGGATGATGGCGCGGCGGCTGGGGAACGCCGAACAGGGCCTCCAGCTCCGGGAACAGCCGCGCGAGGGCGCCGCAGTCGCGCAGGACCCGCAGGAACACGCTGGGCTGCGCCTCCGCCAGCGCCTTGGACAGCTCGGCGAAAACCCGCTCCGGAACCAGCGCATCGACCTCGCCGGCCGCGACCATGGCGCGGGCGAGCGCCTGCGTCTCTTCCGCCACCCGGAAACCCAGGCCGGCGAAGCGGGCGGCGAAGCGGGCCAGCCGCAGGATGCGCACGGGATCCTCGCTGAAGGCCGGCGACACATGCCGCAGGCACCGGGCCCCCAGATCCTGGCGACCGCCGTAGGGATCGATCAACCGGCCCTCGGCATCCATGGCCATGGCGTTGAGGGTCAGATCGCGGCGCCGGAGATCGTCCTCCAGGGTGACATCGGGCGCCGCGTGCACGGAGAAGCCATGATAGCCCGGCGCCGTCTTCCGCTCGGTGCGGGCGAGGGCGTACTCCTCGCGCGTCCCGGGATGCAGGAACACCGGAAAATCCTTGCCGACCGGCTTGAAGCCGCGCGCCAGCATGGCTTCGGGGGTTTCGCCCACCACCACCCAGTCGCGCTCCCGGACCGGCAGCCCCAGCAACTGGTCGCGCACGGCGCCACCGACCAGATAGGCCTTCATGGCTGGAGGATGGAGATAGCGGTCGGCATGGACAACATTGTACCGCTGGCGACCGACCTGTCCGGCGCTCCCGGCATCCCTGCCGCATCCCGCCCGACCGGCGGGGGCTTGCTCGCCGCGCCGGCCGCCGCCACACTGTCGCAACCTGCCCCGATCGCCCAAGCCGATTCCGCAAGCCCGGCCATGAAACCCCGCATCGAGATCGAATACTGCACGCAATGCCGCTGGCTGCTGCGCGCCGCCTGGCTGGCACAGGAACTGCTCACCACCTTCGAGGAGGAACTCGGCGGCGTGACCCTGATACCGGGCACCGGCGGGGTGTTCGAAGCGCGGCTGGATGACCGCCTGCTGTGGTCGCGCCGGGTGGAGGGCCGTTTCCCGGAGGCCAAGGAGCTCAAGCAGCGGGTACGCGACCTGATCGCCCCGGACCGGAGCCTGGGGCATTCGGATCGCTGAGGCGGTCGCCCGCGCCGGCCGGCGTCAGGCCAGCCACTCGGCGGGCAGATCGGGGTCGATATCCTCGTAGGCCTCGGGCACGAAGCGGGGCGTACAGATGGCCAGAAAGACCAGGTCGTCGCCACCGGTGTTGGCGATGCGCTGCGCGCAGCCGGCCGGGATCAGCGCCACATCGCCGGGCATCAGGAACTGCGGTGGCAGACCTTCGAGCTCGACCCGGCCCTGGCCCCGCAGCACGACATAGCGCTCGGCAATCCCGGCCAGCCGGTGCCAGCGGGTAACGGTGCCGGGCGACACCCGCGCCTGGGCGATTGAGACGGCGGCGTCTGTCGCCGTGTTCGAGAGTTCGCGGATATGGCAACGCTCCTCGGTGTGGAACTCCGCCGCCGCCTCGCCCCGGCGGATGGCCGGCCGGTCCGGGCCGCGGACCGGATCCCCCCGGCTCATGGCTGGCCGGCGGCCTGGCCGGGACGCTCGGCGCCGTAGGTCCTGACCAGATAGTCGACCATCGGCGCGATATCCTCGTCGGCGAACAGGGCGCCGAAGGGCCACTTCATCTTGCGGACTGTGGCGTCCCAGTAGCCGCGCGTGGATGACGGCGGCTGGTAAAGCACGTAATGGGCTGAATGGCAGACCAGGCAGTTCTGCCGGACCAGCGCGTAACCCGGCAGCTCGCTGGGGGCGAAGTCGGCGCTGTCCCGGGGCAGGACGATATCGAGCGCCAGGGCCGGCGCCATGACCAGGCAAACACCGATGGCGGCCAGCAGGCCGCGCGCCGCGACCCGCCTCATGACACGATCACCCGGGTGCTCTCGACCACCTGGCGCTGGTAGCCCGAGGGGTTCCAGCTTGCCTGCAGGGGCTGGATGTCGCCGGCGTTGTTTTCCGCCCGTACCCGGATGTCCAGTGGCCCCGGACGCCCGGGCGTGAAGGCCAGGGTCCATTCCCGGAAGGAGTAGCGGCCAAGATCCTGCCCCAGCCGGGCCGTCTGCCAGTCGTGCCCGCCGTCGGTAGAGACGCTCACGCGCCGGATACCCTCACCGCCATCGAAGGCGATGCCGCGCAATCGCTGTTCGCGGCCCACCGGCAACACCGCCCCATCGCCGTGACTGGTAAGAAAGGAGCGCACCCGCAGGCGGCCGATCGGCCGCAGCCGGTCGGGCTGGGTGCCGGGCTCGACGCAGGCGCAATCGTTGTCCGGAATGCGATAGGCCGTGCCCATGAAATAGCCGTCGAACGGCTGGCCGAGCACCTGGATGTCCGTCACATGCTTGATCCAGTAGGTGCCGAAATAGCCCGGCACGATCAGCCGCAGGGGATAACCGTTGAGCATCGGCAGATCGGCCCCGTTCATCCCCCAGGCCAGCATGACCTCGCCATCCCGGGCATGGTCGACCGCCAGCGCCTTGAGGAAGTCCGGTCCATCGCCCAGGGGCGGCCGGTCCAGCCCGTCGAAACGCACCTGCACCGCGCCCGCCTGAACCCCGGCCTGGTCGAGCACCCGGCGCAGGGGCACGCCGGTCCAGCGGGCATTGCCCATGGCGCCATGCCCCAGCTGACCGCCGGGTGTGCGCGGCCGGGAATAAGCCCGGCTGTTGCCGGAACACTGGTTGACCGCCACCCGTTCCACCGGATCGCCCAGTTGCTTGAGCGCCTCCAGCGACAGGTTCAGCGGCGTCCTGACCAGGCCGCCGACGCGCAGCCGGAAGGTGGCCGGGTCGATGGTCGTGGGAATGCCGCTCCAGTGGTAGCGCACGAAAAAGGCATCGTTGGGGGTGAGCAAGCCGTCGTTGAATACGGCGAACGGCGTTTCCAGCTGCGGCGGGCGCATCGTCTGCACGATCAGCGGGCGCTTCTGCGGAAAGGCGAGGAGTTCCCGCTCGCCGTTCTCGAACGGCAACACGACACGACCGGCGGCCGCCGCAGCCGCAGCCGCAGCCGCCGGCCGTGCCAGGGCGGCGCCCATGCCGAGGGTGCCGAGCTGCCGTAGGAAGCGGCGGCGGTCATGACCGGTGGGCAGGCGGGTAGTGGACATGATGAGGCTCCCTGGGTTGGGCGAAGGCTGTCAGGGCGCGCCCGGCGACAGGGGCGGGAAGCCTTCCAGCAGGCTATCCACCGCCGCGCCGATACGCTCGCGCTGGCTGGCGCTGAAGTAGCCGAAATCGCTGTCGTCCGTCACGGTGGCGTTCCAGATCACCCGGGATGTCGCGGCATCGAGAATGGCGATTTCCAGCTTGGCTTCCTCGTACTTCGAGGAATATGGGTCACGCGACGGCGGCAGGGCGCGGCCGTCGCTGCTGGTCGGCACGGTGGACCCGTGCAGGCCGGGGTACATGAGCCCGACGGCGCCCCAGCCGCCATTCGGGCTGCGGTGGCGGTCCAGCGCCCATTCCCCGAACGACCAGGCCACCCGGAAGCCCGGCCGGTCGCCGGTGCGGGTGAAACCCTTGGCGCGCAGCGACTGCTCGATATGGGACTGGACCAGCTCGTCCAGCTGGATGCGTTGCGCCGTGCTGACGGCGGCATCGCTTTCCAGCCGACCCGCCTTGGGCGCCCAGTCCCAGGCGCCAAGACGGCCGAAGTCGTAGGTCCGGTCGTAATCGCTCTGCACCGGCAGATGCCGGGTGGCGCAACCGGCGACGGCGCCCAGCGCGAGCAGCATGGCGGCGGTCAGGAAAGCGGGGCGCATGGAACCCTCCCGTGGTGATGACTGCGACCGGCGGCGACCGGACAGGGAATCGAGCTTACCCCATCGCCGCACGGCCGTCACGCCGGCCCCCGAACCGGCATCGGCAGGGGCAGCGGGCGACGCGGGCTGTTTATACTAGGGCGAGGCCCGTCGTGATTACGGCCAGGCCATACCGGCCCATGGCACCGCCCGCCGGCATCGCGACATCCGCAAGCCACACCGAGGACCCGTCATGTCAAATCCGATCCATCATGCCTTGGTGCTCAACCTGCACCAGCCGCCGGGCAACCTGCAGGAGCTGCTCGACCAGCACTCCTGGGAGCCCCATGAAATCCTCTATGCGATGGATCGCATCCCGCGCTCGCTATGGGGCTATGAGGATGTCGGGCGCGTCCACCTGTCATTCTCGGGTACCCTGCTGGAAACGCTCGTCGACCCGCATTTCCAGAGCCGCGTCTACGGCGTGGTCGACTGCGGCGCCATGCTCTGGCATTTCCAGAACACGGCCCTGTTCCGCATCCTCGGCACCGGCTTCTACCATCCGGTGCTGCCGCTGATTCCCGAGGCCGACCGCGAGGAACAGGTCCGCCGCTGGCTGGGCATGGCCCGCCACGTGTTCTGGCGCAGCGATTTCCAGGGCTTCTGGCCGCCGGAAATGGGCTTCGCGATGGAGCTGATACCGCTGCTCAGGCGTCTCGGCTTCCGCTATGTCCTGGTCGACAGCGACCATGTCGAGCCGGTCACGGCGATGGATTGGCACGAACTGCGCTACCGCCCGCATATCGCCCGCCACAACGGCGAGGAGATCATCGTGGTGGTGCGCGACCGGGAACTCTCGGACGCGCAGGAATCGGGCATGGAACTGGCCTGGTTCCTCAACGAGGTGGAGGCGCGGACCCGCTGGTGCGATTTCGCGCCCCTGGTCACGACGGCGACCGATGGCGACAACGGTGGCTGGTTCCGCAACCCGCAGCCGGAGGCGAATTTCTGGGGCCTGTACCGGGCGCTGCTCGAACAGACCCGCGCCGGCGGCGCCGTACAGCCGGTTTTCATCGACGATTACCTGGACCGCTACGGCGCCCATGGCGAGGTCAGGGTCGGTACCGGTGCCTGGAACACCGGCTGGCACCACGGTCACGGATTCATGCAATGGACCGGCTCGCAGGCGCAGAAGGACGCCCTCGAACGGCTGCGGACCCTGAGCAAGGCGGTGCACGACGCCCGCTGGAAGGCCGGCGAGCGGCGCCTCGAGGACCCGGAAACGCTGGCACTGCTGGAGCAGGCGATGTGGCGGCTGCTGCGCGCGGAAACCAGCTGCCACTATTACTGGGGCGAGGCCTGGGTGCCGCGCGCGCTGAACGACATGCGCGCCTCGGAAGCGGCCCTCGAAAAGATCGTGGCCCGACTCGGCGAATGACACGGCAAACTTGCCAAGAGGACGACATGCAAACAGGAACCCCGGCGATGAGCGACCTTCCCGAATATCTCGACAACCTTCCCAACCTCTGCGGCCAGGAAGCCGCCATCGAACAGGCCATCGCCGCCGCGCGCGGCCGGCCGCTGTACCTGGGCCAGGACGGCATCGATTTCACCCGCGTCAAAAGCGCCTTTGCCAACGCCCTGCACATGCACCAACCGCTGATACCGGCGGGTGGCGGCGATCTCCGCACGGCCGAGATCATCAGCAACCTTCAGTACATGATGGAAAACCAGGGCATCGGCGACAATCACAATGCCCCGGTATTCCACTGGTGCTACAAGCGCATCGGCGAATTCGTGCCGCAGCTGGTGCACGAGGGCAAGCAGCCGCGCATCATGCTGGAGTATTCGGGCACCCTGCTCCATGGCCTGCGCAAGATGGGGCTGCACGATGTCTTCGACGCCCTGCGCCCGGTCACCTGCGACCCGGCCTACCGGCATTGCGTGGAGTGGCTGGGCGCGCCCTGGGGCCATGCGGTGGCGCCGTCAACGCCGGTGCAGGATTTCAGGCTGCACGTGCGCGCCTGGCAGCATCATTTCGCCGCGATCTTCGGCCTGGAGGCGCTGACGCGGGTGCGCGGCTTCTCGCCCTCGGAAATGGCCCTGCCCAACCACCCCGATGTCGCCTACGCATTCGTCAAAACGCTGGCTGACGCCGGTTACCAGTGGGTATTGGTGCAGGAGCACACCGTCGAGGAACCCGCGGATGGCCGGCATCCGCGCCGCCCGCACCTGCCGCACCGGCTGGTCTGCACCAACTCGGCGGGCGCAACCGCCAGCATCATCGCCCTGGTCAAGACGCAGGGCTCGGACACCAAGCTGGTGGCGCAGATGCAGCCGTACTACGAGGCGCGCTCGCTGGGCCGTGTCGAGCTGGCCGGCACGTCCGTGCCGCCGCTGGTCACCCAAGTCGCGGACGGCGAGAACGGCGGCGTGATGATGAACGAGTTTCCCGGCAAGTTCATGGACGCGATGCGCGAATCCAGCCACTCGGAGACCCCGGCCATGAACGGCACCGAGTATCTCGAGCACCTGTTCGCCATGGGCATCACCGAGGCCGATCTGCCGGTGGTGCAGCCCCTGTTCCAGCGGCAGATCTGGGAGCGCATGCAACCGGGCGAGGGACCCGAAAAGCTGGCCCGGGTCATCGACGAACTGGGCCGGAGCGGCCAGCGCTTCCACATGGAAGGCGGCAGCTGGACCAGCGACCTGTCCTGGGTGCGCGGCTACGACCATGTGCTGAAACCCATGGAGGAGGCGAGCGCGGCGTTTTACGACAACATCATCAAGCCTGGCATCCCGACGGCCGGCCCCCGCTACCGCAACGCGCTGTTCCACCTGCTGTCCGCCGAGACCAGCTGTTATCGCTACTGGGGCGAGGGCCTGTGGACTGACTACGGCCGCGAACTGTGCCGGCGGACGCAGGCAATCGTCGAGAGCGACGTCAAGCCCTGAGGGAAATCCCGCCGCCACCGGGCGACCCGGCGCGTGCGAATGGACGCACCCGCCCGGGTCAGCGCAACGGCAGGGGCGAATCCATCCGCCCTAGGCCACGGCCAGCTCGGTCACCATGATCCGTCCCATGCCGGGGCCGAGCTCGAATTCGAACGGCGTCGGCAGGTAATCCAGCGGCCATTCCGGCGAGACGTCGACCAGCGGTGGCCGGCTGCGGACGAAGCGGTAGAGATCCTCGGCCCGGAACGGCTGGCGGTTCCAGGGGTCCTTGTTGAGCACCAGCAGGGCCTCGCCGTGGCCCTGCGACGACTGCTTGCGCAGGACCAGCACCGCCGGATTGTCGCAGTCGACGACCTCCAGCGGCCCGTCCTCCTGGAACACCGGGTAGCGGGCCTTGACCGCATTGAGATGCCGGATGAAACCGCTCAGGTCGGTATCGGTCGTCTCCCAGTGATCGGGCCGGGTGTCGACCACGTGCATGGGCCGGCGGAAGCCGAACTCGTAGCCCATCGGCATCATGACGCCGCCGGAGAACAGCGCGGCGAACAGGTAGCGCTGCTTGAGCGCCTCGACATTGCCCTGGGCCTCTTCCATCAGCCGCGGGGTGTCGTGGCTTTCCGGAAAGCTGATCGAGGGCGCCATCTCGCGGGTCTGGCGGTACTGCTCCAGCAGCCAGTCGCCACTGAAGTCCCACCATTTGGAGCTGTTGAAAATGGCGTCGAAACCGGCGTCGGCCGTCTGCCGCGTTTCCGCCGGCGAGCAGCCCAGCGTTTCCGCCACGAACACCGCATCCGGCCAGTCCCGGCGGATACCCCGCAGCAGCCGGCGCCAGACCTCCCCGGGAACCTGGTAGGCGGCATCGCAACGGAAACCGCGAAATCCCAGGCCGCACAGGTATTTCACGACCGACAGACAATGCCGGAACAGCCCCTCGCGGTCAGCCGAGCCCTGGTGATCGAACTGCGCCAGGTCTTCCCACAGCACGCGCTGGCCCTCGTGCTCGCAGAAGGGATGGGCGATGCGGCCGTTGTCGCGCACGAACCACGCCGGATGGGCTTGCAGCAGCGGCGAATCGTAGGCGCAGTGGTTGATGACCAGGTCGACCATCATGCGCAGCCCCAGCCGTTCGGCCTCCCGCACCATCGCCCGCACCTGATCGTCGGGTGTCTGGCGGGCATGCGGGTCGAGCAGGGCCGGATTGATGGCGAAATAATCCTTGATCGAATAGAGACTGCCGGAGCGGCCGGGCAGCTGGATGGGATTGACGAAAACCCAGTCGAAGCGGAGTTCGACCGCGCGCTCGAGGTGCGAACGCCAGTGCCCCACGGGGCCGGCCAGCAGGGGAAACAGGTTGTAGATACGCATGATGGATGGGCGGATCGTGGGGAGCGCGGTGAACGGCACCGCGCCCGGATCGTTGGGAAATTGCGGCGCTGAGGAGCGGCGCGGGCAACGCGCCGCCACCCATCGGCCGGACTGCCGGCAGGCGGGTGGCTGGCAGAAGCCCGGTCTTGCGCCCTACCTCTCGCGAATCAGGTCATAGATGTTGAGGTAATCCTGCCCCGGATGATTCCAGGAGTAGTCGCAGCGCATGGCGTTCTTCATCAGCTCGCGGAAGTGCTCGGGATATTGGTAATAGCAGGCGATCGCCCGGCCCAGCGCCGATTCCAGCCCTGCCTCGTCGTAGTCGCGGAACACATAGCCGTTGCGTTCGTGCAGCGGCCGGTGCGAGAAGTCCTTGTCGATCACCGTGTCGGCCAGGCCGCCGATCTCGCGCACCACCGGAATGGTGCCATAGCGCATGGCGATCAGCTGGATCAGGCCGCAGGGCTCGAAGCGGCTCGGCACCACGGTGATGTCGGCACCGGCGTAGATGAGGTGCGCCAGTTCCTCGTTGTAGCCGATCTCCAGATGCACGTCCGGGTTGTCGTTGAACTGGTGCTTGAGGCCCCAGAAGTAGGCATTGATCGAGCTGTCCGGGCTGGACCCCAGCAGGATGAACTGACCGCCCTGCGCCAGGGTGTAGAACAGCGCGTGGCGGATCAGCTCGATACCCTTCTGCGGGTCCAGCCGGCCGACGAAGGCGACGATGGGCTTCTCGTTGTCGGCGATCAGCAGCCGCGCGCGCAGCGCCCGCTTGTTGTCGTACTTGCGCTCCAGGGTAGCGACCGAGTAATTGGCCGAAATCAGCGGATCGACCTCCGGGTTCCAGACCTCGTAGTCGACGCCGTTGACCACGCCGCCGTACTTGGCGTGATGGATGTGCAGGGTCGGTTCCAGCCCGAATCCCTGCCCCTGGTCCTTGGCCTCGGCCGCATAGCGCGGCGATACCGTGGTCACGAAGTTCGAATAGACGATGCCGCCCTTCATCAGGTTGATGGCCTGCGGGTTATGGTTGTCGCGCAGGCGATCGTAGTGGAAGTAATAGTCCGGCCGGTTCAGCCCGGTGGCGCTCAGCACGTCGGCCCCGGTCACGCCCTGATGCTTGAAGTTGTGGATGGTGAAACACGCCCGCGGATGGGTCATGCCCATGCGCTGATAGACCTCGTAGAGCAGCACCGGCACCAGCGCCGTCTGCCAGTCGTGACAGTGAATGACATCCGGGTGCTTGCCGGATTTCCACAGGAACTCCATGGCCGCACGGGAAAAGAAGGCGAAGCGCCAGATGTCGTCGTTGAAGCCGTAGACGACGCCGCGGTTGAAGAAGTTGTCCGCCGAGTGCGGCTCGATGAAGAAACACTTGCGCCCGTGCACGAAGCCGAAATAGACCGAGCAATGGATGGCGCCGCCGTACCACGGCACCCACAGGTCGTCGAAGGTGCATTGCAGACCCCAGATGTGGTCGTAGCGCATGCAGTCGTACTTGGGCAGGATGATTTCGACGTGGTTGCCGCGCAGTTCCATTTCCCGGCACAGGCCAAACACGACGTCCCCCAGCCCGCCGACCTTGGCGACCGGCGCCAGCTCGGGCGAGATGTGCACGATGAACAGCGAATCGCGGGCCGGCGGCGGTGGGGGCGCCCATTCCGGCTCGGGTTCGGGCTCGGAGGGCTGCGCCGCGGTCGCGACGGCCACGGCCGGTTCGATCGTTGGCGGCTCGGCGGAGGGTGGCGCATCGGCCAGGGGCAAGGATGGCGCCTCCGCCGGCATCGCGGCAACCGGTTCGACAGGGGTTGCCGGTTCATCCGCCCCGGGCGCGGCGGGCACCTCGGGCGCGGAGGCGGCGATCGGGTGCGCCGCCCCGGCATCCACGGGTGCTGCCGACATCACAGGATGCGCGTCCGGCGCCGATGGCGCCGATGGCGTCGGCTGGTCGGCGGCATCGGACGCCGGCAGCGCCGCGCCGGTGGCCGGTGGCGCGGCGACCGCTGCCGATCGGCCAGCGGCGACCTTCCCGGCGGACCGGGCAGCCGGCGGCGGCGCGACCGGCTTCGATCCCGGCGCTCCCGTGACCGTCTTCGGCGTGGACCGTGGCGGCTCGCTGCCGGCGCGGCCGGCCGGGGACGCCGCCGGCTGGCCGGCGGTCGCGGCAGCCTCGCCTTCGGGTTTGACGGCGGGCGTCCCCGCCGGCCGCGGGGAAGGCGCTTGATCGGGGCTCTTGGGCGATCTGGTTTTCTTGCTCATGATGATCCTGCTGACGAATCGCAAACAAACTTATAAGCCATTGATTTGCAATGCCTTTATTTTCTCTTGCCCCAGCCAGCTACTCAGCTAGCTACACATTTGCTGCCGTGTAGCGCCATTCTCGCACACTGGTGCAGTTACAGAATGACGTTCCGGCGGATTGGCCAGCAACGCCAACCAATGATCCATCCATGCCGCCGCCAGCACATGCTGGTGACGATCCGAGCCAGCCCAAAAAATTCTCTCCGGCGAGTTTGCTACCTGAACAATCATCACAACGTTAACAAAGTTCACACGTCACCCGGTGCCTGACCCTGACGACCACCCGCCAGGTTCCCCGGTACCCTCAAAAAGTGAATTTCAATATCTCGCCGTTGGCGTCATCAGCCCATGCCAGCGCCTCACGGCGGATTCCGTTTCAGATTTCCGTTTTCATGGGGGAACCAAGGGAACCCGGGGAACCACCTTGTACCGCGCGGGTTCCAGAGGTTCCCTGGTGGTTCCCCCGGCCAGAACAGGGGGAACCTGGCCCGTTGCTGACCAAAATCTGTCCAACGCGCCCCAAGCCCTGCCGGGTGCGCCCGCCAGCTGGTCGTGCGCTGGTTGTCCACAGGGTTGCGCACGCGGATGGTGGATAACCGATCATGTGATAGTGTCACGATTTCCATCACGCGCTTGCCCTGCATGTGCGTGGCAAGGCTGGTGTGCCTCCTGTAACGCTTGTCGAATATCTTCGTCGCGTGTTTGAGTGACTTCGGCTAGAACTCTGAATCCGCTCTGAAAAACGACACCGTGTCGTTTTTTTCCCGCCAAGCTCAGCATGTACTGGTACCAGCCGATACTGCCTCAACAAGCTCTGGCGCACCTCTGCGGTCGACAGCCATCGCGTGCTGCATGGTTACTATTCCGACACCGGCTTTCTCGGCTGCCGCCTCAGTTGCCAAAGTGCAAATTTGCACTTTGCCACCCGTATATTGATTTCCTCTATCACCTCCCCTCTCCAGCCTGCGCAGATTCGCCATAGCCATGGACCGCTGGCTTTCCGTCAGGTGGCGTCTGCGTATATTGATGGATACTACGTAATCCAGTAGCGCCGTATCGGATTTCAAAGGGTCAATTGGTGGTTTGATTTCAGCAGCCACAGACCGGCCAATAAATGAGCCAATTGGCTCATTTTCCTTGCTTGTCAGCCTTAGCCGCACTGGATAGATGCGCCAATTGGCGCATCTACAGCCGCATCGGGCTTAAAAAGTACCAATTTGTACATTTTCCGCATGTGATGGCTTAGTCGAATTGGGTGGATTGGCCAATTGGCGCATCCACAGCCAGCAGCTATCAAAGTACAAATTTGTACTTTGAAACCAATCAAAGTGCAAATTTGCACTTTGAAATCACCAGTAACAGGATGACTGGATATATGTGCCAATTGGCACATCTACAGCCTTGCCAGCCGATGCAGTTGCCAAAGTACAAATTTGTACTTTGCCACCAGCCCGGCGGAACTCACGGCTGCTGAAAAAGCAAAAGCGCTCAAGAAACGGCAGATTCTGTGGGAGTCGTTGAAGGAACAGGAGCCTAGTGGAACCTTGGGTTCCGCCAGGAACCAAGACGGCACATTCGAGAAGGGCTGCGAGAAAGAAAAAGGATTTGCTGCATCAACAGCCTCAGTTACCGGCATGAGTAAGCGTGCTATCAACGAATACATCCGCCAGATGCTCCTGATACGCCACAGATACCGCACAGCCCCCGCGCTATGGCGCGATTGCGGGCCAGCCTTGCCTAACCTGCCAGATAATGCGTAACGGCGCTCTGCGGCGGCCCTGCAAGGCTTGTCAGTACTGCGTCAAAACCCGTGATGACCTAGAATATCGTCATTCTTCCATCGCCGTGATACTGATCGTGAATACCTGCGCCAATTGCGAGAAGCCGACACATCGTCCCAGGTTTTGCACTGACCGATGCCAATCGGCCTTTTGGGCGCGGGAGCGTCGAGCAAAACAGCTTGGTGCCGATATGCCGCCATCACGGGATGTGCAAGCCAAGTTGAAGGAACAGCGGGAGGAATCACAGGCGGCTGCCGATACTCCAGACCCTGGCGGTATCGTGATTGACGATATGGCTATCTACAAGCTGATTACGCGCGGGTATCTGCCCCCGGCTCGTTTGGCCGATCCGGTCGATGGTCGGCCGCTGTGGGATATTTACGGAATCGCCAAGCTGCTCGGCATTGATACCCTTGAGCTTGCGCAGACTGTTGCAATGAACGGTCCCAAGTTTCTGGAAGAACAGGGGATACCGTCCAGTTGGGGAATGCTGTAACGGACGCCCTTAGATGGCGTCGTAAAACTGCTTCTTGGTGACGCCAGCCTGTATGGCCATGTACCTTACAAGGTCGTGGCTAAATGGCTGCTTGGGGCAGTCAACGGTGACGACGTACTTGCGGCCAAATGAGACCCTGGACCATTTCTCATGGGGGTTCCGGCCCGCTGCGGTTCAGGTGTAAAGCCCAGGTTCTTCAGAATGCGCTTTACCTCTTTGCAATTCAGCGGCCGATGCTTCTGACTCATGCATGCTTGAGCGGATGCGCCACGGATAGCGCCTGGCGCGTCAGGCCGTCACTGAGTCGGCGCACGGATTGCCAGGCGCGAAGAGCAAAGAAGCCTAGCCAGTCGCCCAGCGGCGCACGTCGGTTGAGCAGCTGGTCCGCGTGGGCGGGATCGGCAACGGCATCGTCGAGATACTCGTTCACCAGCATCAACAGCTTGCGCTGTGCCTCTTGCGCCGTGTCAGCGACGGCATACAAGGTGAAGTCCAGGCAGTAGGCAGCCCAATAGCCGCCCGGCTCGGTCTTGAGAATGAGGTGAAGGTGCTTGCTCATGGCCTGTCTCGCTGCTGGCATCAGACCCCAGATGATAGCAGGGCCGATAATCGGCAGGTGGTCAGCGGCCCAACAGCAGCTGCATGGCTTGGGCGATGGTCGACAAGGGCAGGTGAAAGCCGCGCATCCTGGCCGCTGTCCAGACGGCCGGTGCGGAAGCGCGAACAGTGCGCCCTGGCGCGCGGGCGATGAAGTGGAGCACGGCTTCCAGCGCCAGGTAGTGTTCCAGCCGCGTGGCTGGGTCAGCCTTCGGCAGTCGCTGTATCAGCCGATCCGGATGCATGTAGCAGGGTTGGCTGGTACTTGGCTCGGCCGCGTCTGGCGTCCAGCTCGTGCTGAAAAACGTTCGTCAGATATTCCAGGTCGGCCAGCGCCAGCTGCTCGGCAAGGTGGGCCATGGCGATCCGCGTCATAGCCGGCCGCAGTGTCGGGCTACGGTTCAGCAGGTGAAGCCCCCGCTCACGGTGATCGAAAATGGCGGTCATCCGGGGAAGGTCTCGCCTGCCTCGTCGCAAAAACCCCATGCCGCAGAGGCGCTCAATTCGATCCGCTGTTTTTTATGCGGTGAATGGATGTTCGCAAAACGCTTGCCGAGTGGGCCGAAGGGCGAATTGAAGTGGCCCCAGTACCGCCCGCTGGCGTCACGCTCGATGAAGTCGCCAGCCCATAGGTCCACTCGCCAGGGTTTGGGTTTCTGCTCTGCCGCCTTTACAGGCTTTGCAGCAGCAGCCTGGCGCTTCGGCTCGGCCCGCGCGTGGCGGGCTGCTTTTTGGTCAGCAGCCTGGCGCAGCCTGCGTATGTGGTCATTGTCCAGGCCCAGGGAGCCCGGTCCACGGTTCAAAAGAACGCCGGTGGGCGGTCCGGATCGTCTAGCGGGTGAAGCCATATCTTGATACCTCAGAAATAGAGTGCCGCTGCACCGGTACGGCCAGCCAGCGGCGTGGTTGCCGGGTGTCCGACGCCCGGCGAACTCATGGTGGGTGTCTGTGAAAAAACCCCCGCCCTTGGGCGGGAAGCTCAACCACAACACACCACAACAAACTCGGAAAGGCCGCCGGAGCGGCCGGTGCTGGTGCTTACGCTCGCCAGCAAGCGATTCTTCATGCGGCCTCGTCGATGCCCAGGACGATGGCCGGATCAGCATCGGGGCGTCGGAAAACTTCGATGCCTCGGGCTTCCAAGGCGCAGACGGCCGCTTCCTCCTCGATCTCCAGCTGGTGCACCTCGCCCTCCAGCTCGCGAGCGCGCTCGGCGCGCGCAGCGAGCGACATGCCATCGCTGGCGAAAGGCAGGGATGCGGAAAGCAGTTTTTCCTTGATGGTGTCGCCGTGCAGCCATGCCAGCAGGCAGGTCAACTTGTCCTCCTCGCCAGCAGCGGCAGTGGTCAGCATGGCCGGGTCAACGGCGCGGCCGTTGGCGATATTGATGCCGATCCAGCCGCCGTCGACGCGGGATGCCCAACCATCAACAGTGCGGTTTACGGCGTCCGCGATCTCGGCCGCTGTGAGCGGCTGGCCGGTGATCTCGGCAATCTGCTGTCGAATGCCGACAATCTGCTGGCGGATGGACTCAAGGCCAGCCAGAGAAACATCTTTTACTGGCTTCTTCATGCGATGACTCCGCTGGCGGTGGGTAAGGGGACGGTCGGGCCACCAGCGCCGTTCGCCTGGCGGACAAACTCGCGAAGTGTCCTGCACGTATGGGCAAGACCGTCGCGGCGCATCTCAGCCTCGGCAAGCTGCTGTTCGGCACTGTCAGCGGCCTCAAGGGCGGCGGCCAGGTCGCGCAGTCGGTCAACAACAATGTCGCCAGGTGCGGCGGCCTCTGCACGCGCGAGAAAGCCGGTGCGGTCAGCCTCGAAAGCAGAGATAAAGGCCGACGCGCGGCGCGGGCCGAGATTCATCAGCGAGCGCGGCAGACCGGAACGCTCAGCAGTCAGGACGGCGATGCGTCGGGTTTCGAGAACATATCTACGACGGTCAGATACCTGCTGCTTCAGGTGCTCAACCGCCGAATCCGCTTGTACCAAGCGAAGCTCTAGGCTCTCAAGTTTGTTCAAGTCGATATTCATATAACCTCTTGGGTTTCAGTAGGTATATGAAACCATGCCCGGAATCAAAACAAAACCGGGTGTCTATTTTGAATTACGGTACCGTCGAACTTCATGCCAAAGCGCATCGGCGGTACTGGCAGCACTCGGATATGCGGCTAATGCAGAGTTGATATGCCGCGCCAGTGGCTCGGTGGGTTTCCTGCATGTCCGGCGCTGCCTGTCGAACTCTGCGGACAGGATTTTGGCGATAGACAGATTCGACACGCTCGGCTGATCGAGCAAGGATATTGCAGCGTCGATATGCTGCCGCCAGTGGTGACGGTGATAGGCATCGCGCAGTCCGGGTCCGAACGCGACTGGAAGAGAATCGCCGTCAAGATGGCGGCGGAATGAATCGCGAAGCCATGCGATTGTTTCTGATGAAGGGCTATCTGCGTTCAGCAGGTCATCCAGGTGAACGGCGCTATCAGGCGGCATGGTCGGCCTCGCCGTTGTTGTCGTCGTTTGGAAGTCCACTTGCAGCAAGCTCTGCAAGGGCCTCGTGAATGACCGCTTTT
Organism: Methyloparacoccus sp. NF-16; assembly: GCF_056880625.1. Classification (NCBI taxonomy): domain Bacteria; kingdom Pseudomonadati; phylum Pseudomonadota; class Gammaproteobacteria; order Methylococcales; family Methylococcaceae; genus Methyloparacoccus; species Methyloparacoccus sp. NF-16. Next base: position 3,083,109 of record NZ_CP174130.1, read on the forward strand.
GCGATCTGGCCTATCTCATGTTGGGATTTTCCCGAGCACTCAATTGCCAGTCGGCCGGGTAGATTCAGCAGTCGTGACCTGGCGTTGCCGATCAATCGGGACCAGTGCTGCAAAACTGCCTCAGCTGGTATCAATGACCGCTCTTTCTCGCCCTTTTGCAATTCCGTCAATTCCCGCCTGGCGCGGTCTAAGGCGGCTTTTTCCTGTTGCGGATCAAGCGCCCCGCCGGGGGAGTATATGGCCAGCAAGGCTTCTGCGCTGTTAAAGGTGTTATCAGCGGCTGGCGTCATATCCGCCAGACGCTTTTGAACTGTCCGGCGGTCTTTGCCGGTCAAGTCGGAGAGGAAGTTTATCGTGACGCGCATCGGGGCACCTTGAGTGATTATGTGGCCGCCAATATAAGGTTTATCTCAACCTACGGCAAATCAAGACTATCGGTGCGCCTATAGAGGCTTTGTGACTGGAAAAAAAAGGTGGTTTCCACTACCCCACTCACACGCTTTGCGGAAGGACCCGCGAACATTTCTCGGGTATACAAGGGCAGCATTCCCGGCCCACGATACCAGTAACCGCGTGAGAGGCGCGTAGAAGCGCGATACTGTGTAGCAGTGTGGTTGTATAGGTCAGGGTGTTATCGGCGCTCTACGGGGGTTGTAGGAGGTCGATATTCTGGCGGGGTCGTGAATATGGCGCGGGTCTGGTCGGTTTCAGACGGTGTGAGCCGCCATCGCGCCGTTGACACTTTTTTGGCTTGGCTGAAAACCACCCGACTTACCCGACTTACCCGACTCATGCGCGGATGTTTTGCTGGCGCGAGAGTCGGGATAGTCGGGTTGATCGGGTGATTCCGGCTCGCGGTGCAAAAGTGTCAAACGCCGCGCGCGTCACACAGTCTTGAGCGTCGCCCGGCGTCGACCGATCTCAAACCGCCGGGCCTCCTCGGCCCGCTTCTGCCGCAGCCACCGGATGAACAGCGTTACGGCTAGTTCCTCGTCGGCGGCCCAGGCAGGCTCAACGGAAGAGTCGGACACGATCCAGCATTCGTCGCAAAAAGCGTCAAAGGTCTTTCCGCGTATCTGCCAGTCGGGAACCCGGAACCGCTCCTCGGTTTTCGTCGGCCCGGCAAGCAACGGCGGGTGGCGTGGGGCAGGGTCGTATGCCGAGCACTTGCGCCAGTAGCCATAACCGATCGGCTGCCGATGCGCGATCTCACATATCTTGCTCGGCCGTGCCGGACAGTGCGTGCAATCCTTGCACCGCACTGCATCAGGATGGCCGGGGCCGAAGTGGGGGGTGGCAGTCATGCCGCCACCTCCTCGCCCGAGTACCAAGCGCACAGGTGCCGGTCAGTTGCCCAGTAGCCGCCAACGACCGTGCCCGAGTCCACGCCGGCAGTGCAGGCGGCCAGCATCGGATGTTGGTGACGGCGCGCATGCCGGCAGGTGGCGCAGGCGACAGGATCCAGTTTGCGCTGGAAGTGCGCGGCCAGCGCCGGCCAGGCATCCGGCGGATACCCGGCCAGGTCGGCCAGCATGTCGGCCTTGTCCCGGTTGGTATCGCCGTAGAGCTTGCAAACCACCAAGGCCAGCTGCTCCAGATCGGGCGGTACCTGGTGGCGATGGTTTGCCGGTTCGATGTCATTGCCGGCCGGCCCTGCCGGTAGCAGCGACTCCGATGCTCGGAGTGCCGCCACCAGATCGGCCTTGTGGTCAACGATGTATCGACGCTGGCCAGGCTCCAGCCGGGCGGCGGGACTGACGGCGAGATTACCGTCCACCTCGGTCAACGTGAAGCCTGACTCACGGATGCGATGGATGAAGGTTGCCGCGTCCATCAGAAAATCTCCACATCAGGCGAAAAATTCTCTCCCTGAGATTTGCTACCGGAACGTTGTTCACGACGTTCACGATGTTCACGGTTGCGAATCTCGACCGTCACACCGTCGCGCCCTGGCTTGTGGATGGCGATCTCGATGCCGATGCTGGCCAGGGCCGGAATCTGCCGACGGAGCGCGTCGCCCAGGCCCTTGGGGGATCTCGGCCAGGCCGGCTCCGAGTCCGGCTTGAAGTCGCTGAGCTTCAGCAGCAAGTGCTTCATCGTTCCGAAGAACACGACCGGCCCGCCCGCGTGGCCATCCACCATGTCCCTCACAGCCAGCGCCACAGGTGATGCCTCCAGCCCACGCGCCACACTGTCACGGCGATTGTCGCCGTACAGGCGTGAGAACTCGCCCCTGGTGCCGCCCATGCTGGTCATCATCGATTCACCAAGGCGCACGAAGTCAATCATGCGGATGTCGCGCGGGTGCCAGTCCACCAGCGACAGCCTGGCCAGGGTGGCCACCATCAGGTCCAGCAATCCGCCAAAGATGCCGGGCGCGGCCTCCTCGAACTCGGCCTCGACGATCTCTTCCTCTCGATACCCGTCCAACTGTGGCAGCTCGATGTGGATTACGCGGTCCATCAGGTCTTGCGCCGTCACTACGGGCGGGATGGAGTTAATAACGATGGGGCGCTTGGCCTCGATGATGGTTTCTTCACTATTAGTGAAGAGCGTCCGCGCAGCGAATCCGCCACCGGTGGCCAGCGTGCACAAGGCATCCTGCATGGCGGGCGACAGGTGGGAGATATTCTCGAAACTAGCCACCCAGTTCACGCCCGCCGATACGAACACATCCTCGATGGACTTTGGCGCGGCCCGCAGGTTGACGATGTTGGGATCGATCAACCGGCGCAGCCGCTTCTGGGTGGATGACTTGGCACAGCCCTGGCGGCCGCACAGGCACAGCACCGGATGCGGGGTGTTTGGCCGGAATGACTCCATGTGCCAGGCCGTCACCAGCGGTCGCGCCTCGACCGGGATGTTGGCGAAGCGCCATAGCTGGCTGTAGTCGCCACCCGGGACCGGTACCGGCAACGGGGCCATGCTGTTCGGCAGCAGGAACTTCACGGGTGACTGCTGGAGAATGCGCCACCCGGTCGGCAGCACCTCAACCACGCGGCGCGTGCTGTCACCCAGATCAATGATGATGCCGTTCTGGTGCTGCGCCACCCGCAGCCACACACGCTCCTCCGGCCCCTCGTGCATGGCAATACCGGATAGTGCAACGGTTGCCGACCTGAACGCCGTATCGGATGCCGCGACACCGATGCCGCCGGCGCGCTCCTCCTTGGTTCTCATGTAGAAAGCAAAGGACAGGTAATCCTTGAAAGCGGAAGAGTCGACGCGGAAGGTCTGGTGCGGCGCGGCCTTGGTGGTGAAGTAGGGATGACGCTCGGGATCATGCGACAGGTCGCCAAGCTCTAGCGCAAGCTCGATCAATCGGTCGGCGGTCTGCGGCTCCTCGCTGCCACCGTCACCAGCTTCATCACGCACCATTTTTTCGATGTCGGAGAGGAGCACGCCCGACGGCTTCTTGCGCTTGAGCTTGTCGCGCAGCCGGAATGCCTCAGCCGGGTCATGCTGGCGGATGAAGGCCAGTGCCGCAATGAAGCCAGCATCAGCCAGAAGTCCAGGATCATCCTGGCATCCGGCAATGACGCGCTCCACCGTCGCCACGGCCTCGGCCACAGCCTCCAGCGTCGGATCGATGGCCACATCCTCAGGGCCGCGTGAACTTTGTGAAGCTGGTGAATGTTGTTCCGGTAGAAAATCCTGTGGAGAATCTTTTTGCCCCACATCGGAACCATCCACCACGTCATCAGCGGCAAGGCAGGCCGCCACATCCTCGGTCTCGTGTGAACTTTGTGAAGCTGGTGAATGTTGTTCCGGTAGAAAATCCTGTGGAGAATCTTTTTGCCCCACATCGGAACCATCCACCACGTCATCAGCGGCAAGGCAGGCCGCCACATCCTCGGTCTCGTGTGAACTTTGTGAAGCTGGTGAATGTTGTTCCGGTAGAAAATCCGCCGGAGAGAAAATGTTCAGGTCACTCATGGCCGTGCTCCTCCCTGAATTGGTACCAATCATTCCAATCGGTGCATGGGCATCCCGGCGGGAAGGCGGGCACCGACAGCTTGCCGCCAACAGCCACAGCAGCCGCCCTAGCCTTTGTCAAACCCGGATTGCCGTCCGTATGGCGGTCGTTGTCGCCACAGACGATCAGCTTGGCGTTGGGCATCGCCTGGCGAACCGAGCGGGCCACGTCCAGCAGGTTTCCGCAGTCAAACGCCACTACCGTCATGTGCCCCGTGACCTCGTGCAGGGTTGCAGCGGTGGCGTAGCCTTCGGCGATCAGCACGGTGTCGGTCGGTTCACCTATATAGAAGGCGCATCCCTTCTTCCTGCCCCCGAGGAAATCCTTGTCGCGGCCCAAGTCAGGATGCGGCTCTGGGAAAATGCCTTGCAGATTCACCAGCTTGCCGCCGGGGTCCACAACCGGAATGAACAGGGTGTTGTCGATGGCGAGTTCGCGCCAGCCATCGCCTGTCTGTACCCACTTCCGCCAGGTGCCGACGCGAAGGCCGTGGGCCTTGACGCCCTTGCGGCTCAGGTAGGGATGGCTTGCGCACGGCGTTGCAGCATTCCAGACGCGGCAAGCCTCCGACGCCTTCCAGGCTTCGCGCTCATGCTGCTCAGCCTGGCGTTTCCGCCGGTCAGCTTCGATGATGCGGCGGGTTGCGTCGTCCATGGTCCAGTTGCCGCCGCCGGATTTCCAGGTGCCGGTTGCGCCAGACACGAAATCCATGAACCAGCCGGCCGGGACGCCGTTGCTGTGCAGGATGTAAGCACCGTTACGGGTGCCGTGCCGATGGCCCTCGATGTGGATGCGGTGCAGTGCGCTATCGGCCAGGATCGGATCACGGGTGACGATGCCAGCGGCGGCCATGGCATCAGAGAAAGCGTCGATGACGTTATTCATTGGTCACCTCCGCTTGCATCGATGCGATCTTGGCCATGCGCAAGGCGGATACCCGCTGTGCTTCAAGCATGCCCAAGGTCCAGTCCAGCAGCAGGACGGCGTACAGCAAGCTTACAAACACCATTGCGACTGTCTCGCGCAGTTTGGTATTCTTGCCTTGCTGTATTTCGAAATTGGCCGCGTTCCCGGTTGCCGCCGGGCGCGGCTTTCGTTTATCTGGCGTCATGGCGGCCCTCCTGCCGATCAGCCAGCGTGCCGTCGTAGCCGACGACAACGATGTCATCGCCGTCAAACCGCTCTGCCGCTTTGCGTGCCGCTTCGGCGGTCGTGAAATCGCGCGAAACACGCTCATTGAGCACAGTATTGATCCCGTCGACGCAGGCGATCCGCTGGATCGCCACGTAGAACCTCCATCCGGCGTATGCTGGCGGGTCGATGCGCTCGTCGGGGGCCAGTACGCCTAAATCTCGGGCCATTTCGCACAACAACACGTTGTGCCAGATGATGGCGCGGCTCTTCGGGTCGATGGCCGTCCACTCGCCATACTTGGCGCGGTCGGCGCTGCCCTGGCGGTTCCGCCGGAGCGCAAGGTCCATTGACGCCAACTTGCGCCGCAGTCGCTTAACAAGGGTGGCCTCCTGAATCCACTTGGTTTCAGTGGCGATGCCGTCGGTGGTGGTGGTGGAGGTGGTGGTGTTCGGGCGGGTTGCGCCCAGGGTGTTGGCGTGTGACATGGTGAAGTCCTGTTGTTGCGGTTGCGAAAACCGCTCACCCCCGACCAAGGGGGTGGGCGATTCCATGCGGGTTGGTCGACCGGCAACAGGACCGGCAGGGGTTGCCCCCTCCCACATGGAACGCCCATAGGACTTTCCATTGTGCAGAGAAAAGCCGCTCCCAGAAATGGCGCGGCTTTCGTGCGCCTGTTGTTGCGGTCGACCAAGACCGGCCACCTCATTGAGGCGGTGGCGGGCAACAGTTTGTCCCTGACCGCCTGGGACTGTCAAGCAGTGGACCATCATGCTGCACCTCTCGTGTTCAGCGCAGCACGCAAGTCGCCAACACGCCAGGCGGTCATGCGCTCGCCCAGCGTGACCGGCTCCGGGACCGTGCCATTGCGCACGCCACGCCAGATCGTTGATGCGGAACAGAAGCCATACAGCGCGCGGACAACCGGCAGACGCACATGTGCGATATCTGGAAGCTCGTCGAAGCCGGCCAGCACGGACGCCAGCAGGGCGGCGTCATCAGCCGGCGAAGCGGGAGTGGCGGACGCGTCCTTGCGGGGACGGCCGCGCCGTGGTGTTGATGTCGATTGTGTTGCCACAGTGAACCTCGATGTCGATTTGATCGACCACCGGGGAACAGTCGGCATAAAAAAACCGCCAGAACTGTCCCCCGGTGGGGTTGGTTCGCAAGCGGCCTTGGGGCGGGTTGCTGGTGAGCGTGCCGGCGTGCCGGGTCAGCTCATGGAGTCATCGTCTCATGGTTTTTTATGGTGTCAAGCACAATTCTGATGTTTATCGCAAGCCATTGATTTATGTGAACTTTGGCCGTGCCGTCAGCGGACATGTCGGATTGGCACCACGTTGCCTTCCGCCGGGGTCCATGGCGTCCCGGCCTCGCAAGCTTCTAGGAAGTCGCCCAGCAGGGCCAGCGCCCGGCGGCGCTCGTCGAAGCGGTCGTGTTTGTCGTAGATGCCAACCAGTCCAGGGACGTGGTGGTTAAGGCATCGCTCCGCGATCTCGGGGTTGACGCCCAACTGGGCTAAGTGCGATCTCGCCGTTGACCTCAAGTCATGTGGAGAGAATTTGCGGATGCCAATGTCCCGGTCGCGCAGCACGTCACGAATGCTGCTGGCGGTCCTCGGCGCTTTCCCGTTTGGCGATGGCAGCACCCACGCCGACGACCGCGCCAGCTCTCTCAGGCGCGTGAGCCACCCCGCCACAGGTTTTGACAGCGGGATTCTGAACGGCTCGGAAGACGTCTTGCTCTTGGGGACCGTCCAGATCAATGCGGTCAGGTCGACGTGTTCCCACTTTGCCTCGACAAGCTCACTGACGCGCACGCACGTCCCAAGCATGATTTTCACGGCAAGGTGGGGTGATTCTGGCAGCACGCTGGTCGTCATGAGTACGCGGATTTCTTCTTCGCCAAGCATCAGCCGCTGGCGTGGTGCAGGTTCCGCGCCGCATATGGCCATAACGCGTATTCCATGGGCGGGGTCGGATGCGATAACCCGCTTGGCCACGCCATGCGCCATCAATCCGCGCAAGGCCCCCATCAGCTTACCCGCCACGATGGCCCCCCGCTGCCGCCCGACGCGCTCTATCAGCCCGACAACATCAGCACCGGTCAGGTCCTTGGCCAGGATCGGCCCTAGTGAGGACACAATGTCGTCGATGTACGACTGCCGCATCCGTCGCGTGTTGGTAGCCAGCGTCGGAACGATCTTGCCGGAATAGTCCTCTGCCAGCTTAGCCAGCGTCATGCTGCCGGCCCGCTCCAGCTTGGCCAGCCGTTTATCGCGTGCCGGGTCTGCGCCCTGATGGATTTTTGCGCGTTCCGCCAGCGCCAGGCGCTTGGCTTCCGCAACGCCGATGTCGGGATACCGGCCAAGTGTCAATTCGCGCTGCTTGCCACCGAAACGGTATCTCAGCACCCAGGATGCCGTGCCCGATGCCGACAGGGTGAACGTCAAGCCCGCCACCTCGCCTTGCGCCTTGGCCAGCGGCCTGCCGGCCCTGATCCAGTGTCTCAGTTGTACGTCGGTGATCTTCCCCGCCATGCGAAAGCCCAGTAATACCAACTTTTTCTAGCTACACACCTAGCTACACACATTTCCGTTTATAGCCTGACTTCGCATGACGCGGCAAAAAACAAAAAAGCCAGACACCACGCGGGTTCCGTGGTGAAAATGATACGTTGTGATTCGGCAAAAATCATGCCAATTGCTTCTGCTGACGAATCGCGGGTTGCCGTTGCCCATTGACCCGGTCGTTCGAGTCAACCGGCTGGCACGCATGATAACCCGCATGGCGGACTTCATACCCGCCACGCCTGATGACGGCACCCGCAAGCGCGCGGCGGAGCTAGCCGCCGAAGCCGTGCGTCATCGGATAGCGCCGGTCGCGGCCGAAGGCGCGACGGCTGATCTTGACCCCTGGCGGCGCCTGGCGACGCTTGTATTCGTTGCGGTCGACCATGCGGGCGACACGGACCACCTCATGCGCCGGATAGCCGGCGGCGATGATCTCGGCGACCGATTCGTCGCGCTCGATGTAGCGTTCGAGAATCGCGTCCAGCACCGGATAGGGCGGCAGGGAATCCTCGTCCTTCTGGTCGGGACGCAGTTCCGCCGAGGGCGGGCGCTCGATGACGCGGCGCGGGATCACCGGCGACAGGCTGTTGCGGTATTCCGCCAGCCGGTAGACCAGCATCTTCGGCACATCCTTGAGCGGCGCGAAACCACCGGCCATGTCGCCGTAGAGCGTGGCATAGCCGACGCTCATCTCGCTCTTGTTGCCGGTGGTCAGCAGGATCTTGCCGGTCTTGTTGGAAAACGCCATCAGCAGGATGCCGCGGCAGCGGGCCTGGATGTTCTCCTCGGTGGTATCGGGCGGCAGGCCGGCGAAACTCGGCGCCAGCATGTCCATGAAGGCGGCGAAGGCGGGCTCGATGGGGATGACGTGATGGCGGCAACCCAGCGCCTCGGCCTGCCGCACGGCGTCCTCGTTGCTCATGTCGGCGGTGTAGCGCGACGGCATCAGCAGCGCCTCGACCCGCTCCGGTCCCAGGGCATCGGCCGCCAGCGCCAGGGTCAGGGCGGAATCGATGCCGCCCGACAGCCCCAGTACCGCACCCTGGAAGCGGTTCTTGCGCACGTAGTCGCGGATGCCGGTCAGCAACGCCCGGTAGATGCCGGCATCGTCCGGCAGCGGCGGTGTGACGGGCCCGGGGCGGGGTTCGACCGTCCGGCCGTCGTCGCCGGCGGCAAACGTCACCGCCAGCAGCGTTTCCCCGAATTCCGGCGCATGGGCCACGATGCGGCCCTGACGGTCCATGACGAAGGAAGCACCGTCGAACACCAGTTCGTCCTGCCCGCCGATCAGGTTGACGTAGACCAGGGGCACGCCGGCGGCGCTGACGCGCGCGCGCACCACCGCTTCGCGGTCGCGGAGCTTGCCGGCCTGATAGGGCGAGGCATTGAGGTTGAGGATGAGCCGCGCGCCGGCCGCCGCCGCCTGCTCCACCGGCCCCGGCTGCCAGATGTCCTCGCAGATGGTCAGCCCGACCGGCACGCCGGCCAGCGGGAACACGCAGGGCGCGCTGCCGGCCTGGAAGTAGCGCTTTTCGTCGAAAACACCATAGTTCGGCAGCCGCTGCTTGCGGTAGATCCGGCGGATGGCGCCCTCGCCGAGTACGGCGGCGCTGTTGTAGACACCGTCGTCGACGGCCTCGGGAAAACCGACGATGGCGGTGATGCCGTCGATGTCGCGGGCCAGCTCGTCGAGGGCCGCCTCGACGGCGGTGAGAAAGTCCCGGCGCAGCACGAGATCCTCGGGCGGATAGCCGGACAGGGTCAGCTCCGGGAACACCACTGCCTGCGCGCCCAGCCGGTCGCGGGCCTCGGCGGCCGTCTCGCGGATGCGGCGGGCATTGCCGGCGATGTCGCCAACCCGGAAATCCAACTGGGCCAGGACGATGCGCAGGTTCATGGACGCTCCGCGAGCGGCGCTGCGGCCTGGTAGCGGATCCCGACGATGAACCAGGTGGCGAAGCCGGAGGGGGAGGCAACCCGCACCTCGTCGTCCACGGCCTTCTTGAGCAGGGCCCGGGCCATGGGCGAGTCGACGCTGATCCAGCCCTGCTGCGGGTCGATCTCGTCGGCACCGACAATGCGGAAGGTGCTTTCCTCGCCGGCCGCATCCTCCAGTGTCACCCAGGCGCCGAAGAAGACCCGCTCCCGGTTGCCGGGCAGTTCGCCGACCACGGTCAGCGCCGGCAACCGCTTCTGCAGGTAGCGCAGGCGGCGATCGATCTCGCGCAGCTCCTTCTTGCGGTAGATGTACTCGGCGTTCTCCGAGCGGTCGCCCTCGGCTGCGGCCGCCGCCAGGTGCTGGGTCACCTCGGCGCGCCGCACCCACAGCTGCCGGAGTTCGGCCTCCAGCCGACGGGCGCCGTCGGCCGTGATGTAGGGTGACGATCTGGGCGAAGGCGGGCGCCAGCGGGACATGGCGGATGGTGACGGGAGGTATGGAAAGGGCGGCAAGTATAGCAAGCCGCATACCCGGGCGGCGGCGACCGAAAGCCTGCACTTGACGACAAAACAGTTGTTTCAATAAGATGATTAAAACTGATGTTTGAATACTGCCCATGTCCCCGACCGACGAACCCGATCTGACCCGCGACCGCATTCTGCGGGCGGCGCTGGAGATCTTTGCCGAGCACGGCTTCAAGGTGGCCGCCGTCCGCGAGATCTGCACCCGGGCGGAGGTCAACGTGGCCTCGGTCAACTACTACTTCCGCAGCAAGGAGGCGCTGTATCGCGAGGCGCTCATGTACGCGTTCCGGGAAGCGGACCGCAAGTATCCGCAGATCGCCTTCGCCGACGCCACCCTGCCGCCCGAGGACCGGCTGCGGTTCTTCATCCGTTCGCTCCTCTCGCGGCTGCTGGACGACAGCCACCTGGGCTTTCACGCGCAGCTGCTGGCCCGCGAGATCGTCGACCCGACCGGGGCGCTGGACTATCTCGTCGACACGGTCATGCGGCCGCGCTTCCAGGCCCTGCGGGACATCGTGCCGCGGCTGGCGGGCAGCGACTGGGCGCCGGCGGACATCGACCGGCTGATCCTCCAGATCATCGGCCAGTGTCTGGTCTACCGGCACTCGCGACCCATGATCGAGCGGATGTGCCCGGAGCTCTTCACCGGTCCCGAGGCCATCGAGCGCACCGCCGAACTGATCTACCGGTTCTCGCTGGCGGCGCTGCGGCAGCTGGGGCGGGAGCAGGACGCATGAACTACATCGCGTTGAAGATGCTGATGGGCGATCGCGGCAAGTATCTCGGCATCGTCATGGGCCTGACCTTCGCCTCGCTGATCATGACCCAGCAACCGGCCATCTTCATCGGCATCATGATGCGGACCTTCAGCTTCATCACCGATGTCGGCCTGCCGGACATCTGGGTGATGGACCCCAAGGTGCAGTTCATCGACGACGTCAAGCCGCTGCAGGACATGGAGCTGTACCGGGTGCGCGGCATCGAGGGGGTGGAGTGGGCGATGCCGCTGTACAAGGGGCTGATCAAGGCGCGGCTGACCAACGGCAACTTCCAGACCTGCAACCTGATCGGCCTGGACGACGCCACGCTGATCGGCGGCCCGCCGGAAATGCTGGAGGGCCGGCTGGAGGACCTCCGCCGCGCCGACGCCGTGATCGTCGACCGCGACGGGGCGGTGGAAAAACTGGGCATGCCGGGCCCGGACGGCCAGCCCATCCCGCTCAAGGTCGGCGACACCCTGGAACTCAACGACCGCCGCGCCATCGTCGTCGGCATCGCCAGGAACACCCGCACCTTCCAGTCGCAGCCGGTGATCTACACCACCTACAGCCGGGCCATGCTGTACGCGCCGCGGGAACGCAAGCTGCTGTCCTTCGTGCTGGTCAAGGCGAAACCGGGCACCGATCTCATGGCGCTGAAGGCGCGCATCCAGGGCACCACCGAGCTGGCCGCCTATACCCAGGCCGAATTCAAGCGGCTGACCTACACCTACTTCATGAAGAACACCGGCATCCCGATCAATTTCGGCATGTCGGTGCTGCTGGGCTTCATCGTCGGTGCCGCGATCGCCGGCCAGACCTTCTACAGCTTCACCATGGAGAACCTGCGCCAGTTCGGCGTGCTGAAGGCGATGGGCGCCAGCAACGGCACCCTGCTGCGCATGATCCTGCTGCAGGCGGCCCTGGTGGGCGTGATCGGCTATGGCCTGGGCGTGGGACTGACCTCGCTGTTCGGCTGGAGCATGCGCAACACCATCCTGGCGTTCAAGTTTCCCTGGCAGCTGCTGCTGTTCAGCGGGCTGGGCGTGACGCTGATCTGCATCTTCGCGGCGCTGGTCAGCATTCGCAAGGTGATCGCGCTGGAACCGGCCGTGGTCTTCAAGGGCTAGCCGGCATGGCACAACTGGCCGTTCACTGCCGCGACCTGGTCAAGACCTACGACACCGGCGACCAGAAGGTCATGGCGCTGCGGGGCGTCGACCTCGACATCCACACCGGCCGGCTGATGATGCTGGTGGGGCCGTCCGGCTGCGGCAAGACCACGCTGATCTCGGTGATCGCCGGCATCCTCGACCAGGACGCCGGCCTGTGCCAGGTGTTCGGCGAGGATCTTCTGCACCTGAGACAGAAGGAACGCCTGCGCTTCCGTGCCGAGAACATCGGCTTCGTGTTCCAGGCCTACAACCTGCTGCCGACCCTGACGGCGGTGGAGAATGCCGCCATCCCGCTCATCATCAATGGCTTCAAGCGGCCGGAGGCCACGCGGCGGGCGGCGGCGATGCTGGCGCGCGTCGGCCTCGGCGAGCGGCTGGGCTCGCTGCCGGCGCAGCTGTCCGGCGGCCAGCAGCAGCGCGTCGCCATCGCCCGGGCGCTGGTGCACAACCCGCGGCTGATCGTCTGCGACGAGCCCACCAGCGCGCTGGATCACGACACCGGGCATAAGGTCATGGAACTGCTCAAGACCGTCGCCCTGGACGAGCGCAAGGCCCTGATCATCGTCACCCATGACGCCCGCATCTTCGAGTTCGCCGACAGCATCGCCCACATGGACGACGGCCACATCATCACGCTGGAGGACAGACATGCCTGAAGGTTCCCGCACCCCGCCGGCGCCGCGTACGCTGCCGGCGATCCGTCCGCTGCCGCCCGGACATTGAGCGATGTTGCCCAAATACACCCTCCCCGCCCTGGCCCTGGCCGGCTTCGCCTTCGGCGTTTACACGGTCGTGAACGGCAACCGGCCGGTGCCGGTGGCGCCGGCGGTCGTGCAGCCCGCCGAGGCGCCCTTCGGCACCTTCATCGCCGGCTCCGGGATCATCGAGGCGCAGAACCGCAACGTCGCCATCGGCGCGGCGCTGCCCGGCCTGGTGCAGACGCTGTCGGTGAAGGTAGGCGACCAGGTCAGGGCGGGCACGGTGCTGTTCAGCGTCGACGACCGCGACGCGCGGGCGGTGCTGGCCATGCGCCGGGCCGACCTTGCCCGCGCCCGGGCGGCCGTGGCGGAAGCCAGCGCCGGACTGACCGATGCGCAGACCTTGCAGCGGCTGGCGGAGGCCGTCACCGACCGCCGCGCCATCAGCGCCGAGGAACTGGAACGCCGCCGCAATGCCGTGCTGATCGCCAGGGCACGGCTGGACAGCGCCAGGGCGCAGGTGCAGCAGGCGGAGGCCCAGCTCGCCGCCGCCGAAACCAATCTCGACCGGCTGACGGTCCGGGCACCGATGGACGGCGAGATATTGCAGGTCAACATCCGCCCCGGGGAATACGCCATGGCCGGACCGCTGACGACACCGCTGCTGGTCATGGGCAACCTGGACCAGCTGCACGTGCGCGTGGATATCGACGAGAACGATGCCTGGCGCTTTCGCCCGGGTGGCCACGCCATCGCCTACCTGCGCGGCAACCGGGCATTCAGCACGCCGCTGACGCTGGCCTACGTGGAGCCCTATGTGGTACCCAAGCGGTCACTGACCGGCGACAGCACCGAGCGGGTGGACATGCGTGTGCTGCAGGCGCTCTACCGCTTCGACCGCGAGCGCCTGCCCGCCTACGTCGGCCAGCAGGTCGACGTCTTCATCGAGGCGCCCGGCCAGGAAGCCATGCGGCCGCCGACAGCGGCCACGCCGCCGTGAGCCGGGTGCTCGCACTGCTGCTGGCGGCGCTGGGACTCGCCGGCTGCATGGTCGGTCCCGATTACCGTCTGCCCGAGGTCGGCACGCCGGGCAAGTATGCCGGCGCCCGCGACCACCACAACATTCCGCCACCGGATGCCTGGTGGACGGTCTTCAAGGATCCGGTACTCGACCGGCTCATCCGGGAGGCTGCCGCCTTCAATCTCGACATCCGCCAGACCGGGCAGCGGATTCTCGCAGCCCGGGCGGAACGCCAGCGCACCATCGCCACCGGGCTGCCCAGCCTCCAGGGCCGCGCCAACGCCAGCCAGCGGCGCAACGATTTCATCACCGGCGGCGGCGGCCTGAGCAACCCCGCAGCGGGCGGCTATTTCGGCAACAACCTGATCGACATCATCCAGGCCGGCTTCGACGTGCAGTGGGAAATCGATCCCGCCGGCGGCCTGTTCCGGCGCATCGAATCGGCCCAGGCGATGATCGAGGCCGAGCAGGACTACCGCCGCGCCGTGCTGGTGTCGCTGCTGGGCGAGGTGGCGCGGCTGTACATCGACCTGCGCGCCAACCAGCAGCAGATGGCCATCACCCGGGCCAATCTGGCTACCCAGGAGGACACCCTGCAACTGACGATGGCGCGCGCGGGCGCCGGCCTGGACAGCCAGCAGGAAGTGGCGCAGCAGCAGGCGCAGCTGGAAACCACCCGCTCGCAGCTGCCCGCCTACGAGATCGCCGCGCGCCAGGACGCGCACGCCCTGGCGGTGCTGCTGGGCAAATCGCCCGACACCCTGCTGTATCTGCTGGAGATGCAGACCCCGGTGCCGGCGGCACCGACCGATGTGATCGCCGACCTGCCCTCGGAGCTGTTGCGCCGCCGCCCGGACATCCTGCAGGCGGAACGCCAGCTGGCAGCGGCAACCGCCGACGTCGGCACGGCCACGGCCCAGCTCTACCCCAAGCTGAACCTGACCGGCTTCCTGGGGCTGCAGAATACCCGCCTGTCGGACTTCACGCCGGTGGGTAAATCCTGGGCGATGGCGGGCGGCATCAGCACGCCGATCTTCAACTGGGGCCGCATCCAGGCCGAGATCGACAAGGCCAGCGCCCAGCAGCAGCAGGCCCTGCTGGCCTACCAGCAGAGTATCCTCACGGCCTTCCGGGAAGTGGAGGACGCGCTGGTGGCCTATCAGCGGGAACAGGACCGCCGCCGTGCGCTGAGCGCGTCGGTGACGGCCAACGCGCTGGCGGTGACCCTGTCCGAGGAGCGCTACCTGCGGGGACTGACGGCATTTCTCAACGTGCTGGAGGCACAGCGGGCGCTGTACCTTGCCCAGAGCAGCCTGGTGGCCAGCAATGCCCGCATCGCCACCAGCCTGGTGGCGCTGTACAAGGCGCTGGGTGGCGGCTGGCAACCGATGGAGCCGCCACCCCACGCCGAGGCCGGTCCCGGCTAGGACGCCGTCGGGGAAGCCTCCGCGCCGTTGCGATGCTCCAGCACGCGGCGCACCACATCGACGACGGAGCGGGCATTCAACTTCTGGATCAGCCGCTCGCGGTGCTTCTCGACCGTGCGCTCGCTGATGCCGAAGCAGGCGGATATCTCGCGGGTCGAAAGTCCCTCGGTCAGGCGCTCGAGGATTTCCCGCTCGCGCGGCGTCAGCTGCTGCAACCGCTGTTCCATGTCCGAGAGATCCTGCTGCCGGCTGCGCTGCAGACGGTCCTTTTCCAGCGCCTCCTGCACGCGGCTGATGATGAGCTGATGGCTGGCGGGTTTTTCCAGAAAATCGAAGGCGCCGGCCTTCATGATCTGCACCGCCATCGCGATATCGCCGTGCCCGGTGAACATGATCACCGGCAGGCGACAGCCCATGCGCCCGAGTTCCTCGAGCAGGCGGATGCCCCCCATCCCCGGCATGCGGACGTCGAGCAGCAGGCAGCCGGGCTGGCGATGGACATCCGCGGCCAGAAAGGCTTCCGCCGAGTCGAACAGCCAGACCCGCAAGCCTGCCGATTCCAGCAGCCATTGCAGGGACAGCCGCATATCGGCATCGTCGTCGATCACAAAGACCCGGCTCTCTTCGGTCATGCGCGCTGACTCCCGGCGGCGACTACCGGCAAGCGGACGATGAAGGTGGAGCCGGCCGGGCTGGAGACAGCCCGGATCTCGCCGCCATGCGCCTCGACGATGCTCTTGCAGATGGACAGCCCAAGCCCGATACCATCGCGCTTGCTGGTCACGAACGGCTCGAAGATCGCCCGTGCCTGATCGGCGGGAAAACCGATGCCGGTATCAGCCAGGCTGATTTCCACCGCCGGGCCGTCCACCTGGCGGCCCTCGATGACGAGCTGCCGCGCCGAGGTCGGACGCGGCTCCATGGCATCGACGGCATTGAGGATCAGGTTCAGCAGCAATTGCTGGAGATGTATGCGTTGCCCCACGACGGGCGGCAAGTCTGCCGGCAGACGATCGATCAGCGCGATGTGGCGACGGTCGAGTTCCGGCTTGAGCAAGGCAAGCGTCTCGGTGATCAGCCAGCCGAGGCAAAGGTTTTCGCGGTCAGCCTCGCGCGGCTTCACCAGGTTGCGAATGCCCTGCACCATGGCCGAGGTCCGCTGCGCCAGCCGGACGGCTTCCTCCAGTGTATCGGCAAGCCCCGGATGCTCCTGCAGCAGCTGGCCGAACCGCAAGCGGACACCGCCCAGGTAATTGACGATGGCCCCCAGCGGCTGATTGATTTCATGCGCCATCATGGCGGCCAGCTCGCCGACGGTGCTGAGCCGCTGCATGTGCCGCAGTTCGCCTTGCTGCTGCTTCAGGCGGGCCTCCTTGTCGCGCATGATCGCCTCGGTGGCGATGCGCTCGGAGATATCCCGCACGATGCAGGTGTAATGCTGCCTGCCATCCTGAAACACGCCGACGGAGATTTCCAGCGGGAAGCGGTCGCCATTCCGCTTGCAGCCGAAATAGGTGACCGGGCGCTCCAGCTGGTGGTGTCGGCGTGACAGCTGGGCCAGCAGCACAGGCTCCAGAGGCTGATCGTCGATCCGTATCAGCGCCTGTGCCTGCAGGCCGGCCAGTTCGCCCGGCCGATAACCGAACATCCGGGCTGCCGCCCGATTGCACATGTCCACCACACCCCGCTCGTTGACCGTCAGGATGCCCTCGACGGCCGTATCGAGGACGGTCTTGAGACGCGCCTCGTTGCGCCGCAGGCGGGTTTCCAGCTGGCGGCGCTCATGCGCCTCGGCCTCCAGCAGGGAGACGGTCATGCGGCGCATCGCGATTTCGCGGCTCAGATCGTCGTTGATGAGCGCCAACTGGCGGGGGCTCGGCAGTTGCAGGGCCTGTTTCAACACCGGCCAGAGCAGTATCGCGCTGGCCAACGAAATGAGGGCCGTCGCGGCCTTGACCAGGCCCTGAGCCAGGTAATCCGGGCGCCACAGCGTCCAGACGTCGAACACGTGCGAGGTGCCGCAAGCGAGGATGAACGCCGCGAACAGATTGAACATCCAGCGGTATTCCAGATCCTTGCGCTTGGAAACGAAGAACGCCAGCGCAAAGGGGATGGAGAAGTAGGACAGCGCGATCAGGGTATCCGACACGACATGCAGGATCAGCAGTTCCGGCTTCCACATCAGGCACATGCCATGCGGCATGAGCCCCGAGGAAGACAGCAGGCTGTTCAGGCTGATGGACATAGGGCGCACCCCCGGATGTGGTTTCGCGATGCGTGGCGTCCGCCACCGGCGCCATTATGCCTAGCCAGACACCGCGCCGCATGCGGCCATCCGGCCGGGCAGCCTTTGCAATGCCATGACGACATCTGGTAAGGTACCCGGGCCAGCCTGATGTATCGCAGAAATACCTCTTTCTCACCAATAAGGCGATTTCAGCGGGATACGGATCAAGGGAGTTGATCTCACATCAGGTTGGTCCATCTGCTCGCGGATGGCCCCGCACGACCAGGCGATGACTCGCCGGGCCGACAGCGACCGGGGACATGCCGTCATCGCACATACATGCGGACCAGTATCCGCCATCCGCCTGGCCGGCGTAGCTCAGTTGGTAGAGCGGCGCACTTGTAATGCGCGGGTCGAGGGTTCGAATCCTTTCGCCGGCTCCATGCCTCCTTCCGGGGCGTTCCACCAAAGTCCCCGAACCCGGGCCGTTCAAGGCGTTGGCGTTCCGTGGTTGTCCATGGAACAAATCCGGCTGCGTGTTCCGCTGCGGGATCAGCCGCAACCGGCGCCGACACGACCCCGCGCACAATCTGCGCTGGGTAGACGTTTCTGAGCTGCCTGTGCGGCAGTGAACGACGATGTGTAATGACCCAGCGAAATCTGCACAGGTTAAGCTGCTAATTTGAAAACCTCGGATTGAACGGCCCCGGGTTTTGAGGAGGCTCCAACACTTGAGAAGATGGAGCCATGAACAAGTCAACAAAGTTCTCACCCGAGGTGCGCGAGCGCGCTGTGCGCATGGTGCAAGAGCACCGGGGCGACTACCCGTCGCTGTGGGCAGCCGTGGAATCGATTGCGCCCAAGATTGGCTGCGTGCCGCAGACGCTGCTGGACTGGGTCAAGCGCGAGGAAGTCGATGCCGGCCAGCGTGATGGCCTGAGCAGCAGCGAGCGCGAACGCCTCAAGCAACTGGAGCGTGAGAACAAGGAGCTGCGCCGCGCCAACGACATCCTCAAGGCCGCCGGCGCGTTTTTCGCCCAGGCGGAGCTCGACCGCCGTTTGAAGAGCTGAAGCGCTTCATCGACCAGCACCGCAACATGTTCGGGGTCGAGTCCATCTGCCAGGTGTTGCAGATGGCCCCGTCGTGTTATTGGCGCCACGCGGCCCGCCGGCGCCGGCCTGAACTGCGCAGCGCCCGCGCCCAGCGTGACCAGGCCCTTGCGGCTGACATCCAGCGCGTGTGGCACGCCAACTGGCAGGTCTACGGTGCCGACAAGGTCTGGCTGCAGATGAACCGCGAAGGCATCCGGGTGGCGCGTTGCACGGTCGAGCGGCTGATGAGGCGCCTGGGGCTGCAGGGCGCGCGTCGAGGCAAGAGCGTTCGCACGACCACGCCAGATGCAGCAGCGCCGTGCCCGCTGGACCGGGTCAATCGGGTGTTCAAGGCCGAGCGTCCCAATCAACTGTGGGTGTCGGACTTCACCTACGTCAGCACGTGGCAGGGCTGGCTGTACGTGGCCTTCGTCGTCGACGTGTTTGCCCGGCGCATCGTGGGCTGGCGCGTCAGCCGCACCATGCAGACGGACTTCGTGCTTGATGCGCTGGAGCAGGCCCTGTACGAGCGTCAGCCCGCTGCCAATGCCCTGGTGCACCATTCGGACAGGGGGTCGCAATACCTGTCCATTCGGTACACGGAACGCCTGTCCGAAGCCGGCATCCGACCCTCGGTCGGGAGCAAGGGCGACTCCTACGACAACGCGCTGGCCGAGACCATCAACGGGCTGTACAAAGCCGAATGGATTCACCGCCGGGGCCCCTGGAAAACCAGGGAATCCGTGGAACTGGCCACCCTGCAATGGGTGCATTGGTTCAACCACATCCGACTGCTCAAGCCGATTGGGGGCATCCCTCCGGCAGAAGCTGAGGCAAACTACTGGCGGCAACTCGCCAGTGAGGCCGCCACATCGGCCTCAACTTAAACCAACTGGCCTCCTCGATACCCGGGGCCGTTCATGGCTCTATTATCTCAATTCTGGCAATTCCAGACCTTAAAAGATGGTCCTTTTATAAAGCAAATCAAAGGACTAAGAGATATTCAGCTCGGACTAGATAACAGCTTGGCTCGCTCCCGCCCGAAGGGCAGGTAACCAACCTCGTCGACCACCCGCAGCTTTGGCCCCAGCGCCGACCGGTTGACATACTCCTTCAAGCGCCCCTGGCTGCGCGCTGTGCCCAGTTGCAGCATCAGGTCGGCGGCAGTGAAGAAGCGCACCACCTAATTGGCCGTCACCTGCCTGAGCGATGCCACCCTCGCCCAGGTGGGTCAGTTTCACTTCGGCGCAGGGGGCAGTATTTCATCGGCGATGACACAGCCGCACTTGATGGTCCTTTCCGCTCTGGCCCATGCGCCCGGGTTGCCTATCGGGGCACCGGCAGGAGAGGTTGGCCATGAACGAGGTTTC
Source organism: Methyloparacoccus sp. NF-16 (assembly GCF_056880625.1). NCBI lineage: Bacteria > Pseudomonadati > Pseudomonadota > Gammaproteobacteria > Methylococcales > Methylococcaceae > Methyloparacoccus > Methyloparacoccus sp. NF-16. Next base: position 3,103,019 of record NZ_CP174130.1, read on the forward strand.
GTAAAGCGCCGGCGCGCTCCCGTCCAGGCACTTGGCCGTCGCTCAATGCGATCCGTACCGGTCGAGATGATGGGTTGTGCCGGAACCTGCAGGTCGTGGATTTCCGCTAGCACGCATGACGCCTCGGCCGTAGAATCGGCCGTGATCACTCCGCTTATATTTCAATCCATGCAAAACGATGCCCAATGACATAGGCGGTGCCGATCCTCCCTGCCACGCTCGCCCACCCTATCCATTTACCGAAGCCCATGATCAATAAAAACCTTGCCATATGCGCGTTCTTTGCCTGCACCTGCTTCACCAACCTGTATGCAGCCGAAGATTCCGCCAAGCCTTCGCAACCACAAGCCGCCACCAGCCCACAGACTATGGTTCCTGCCGACAAACAACAACAGCCTCAGTCACAGAGCGCTAACAGGCCAGAAGATCAACCTCCGACCAAACCGTCCATGGTTGATTACTGTCGCGAACACACATGCTAAGACGAGGCTAGGCCTTACAGCCCCAAAAGAGCAACGCCATGAGAAAACATAATGTAATTGCCCTGCTCGCAGCAGGCATCATAAACAGCGCGGCAGTCTTCGCTGACGTCCCGCACTGGAATTACGAGGAGCAGGATCAACCCGCTGGCTGGGGAGCCATCGAAGGCGCAGGCACGCCACCCCCGATGAACTACCCTTATGCGGAGTGCGCCATTGGCACCAAACAAACCCCGGTAGACATATCGAACACCAGGAAAACGCCCATCCTCAACGGTCTTACATTCAACTGGAAACCGTTTACCGCTGACTTTTACAATACTGGACATGCCGTTCAGGTGCAGCCCGTTGACCCCAAAAGCTACAAGGGCACGACCAAGGTCGGAAAAGACGTTTACCCGCTCTTGCAAGCCCACCTGCACACACCGAGCGAGCATACGCTGAACGGACAAAAGTTCGAAGGCGAAATGCATTTCGTCAACGTACGCACCGATGGACGCGTCACTGTCGTGGGTATGTTCATTGAGACTGGCGCCTACAACCCGCAGATCCAGTTGATGCTTGACAATACGATAAACAAGCCGGAGGAGAAAACCCACAATCCGACAAACCTTGTCTTTGATCCGAAAAAACTCCTCCCCAAGGGAACTGGCAGCAGCAAGTTCTATACCTACTCCGGCTCATTAACCACCCCTCCCTGCACCGAGGGCGTGAACTGGTATATGTATGAAAAACCCATTACAATGTCCGAAGCGCAACTCGTCAAACTGAAAAGCTTTTACGACGGCAATGACAGGCATCTTCAGGACCTCAATGGCCGGGAACTCGTGACCAACAAATAGCGCAGCACCGCATTTAAAACCCCAAAACGGACACTGGAGTGTCCGTTTTTTATTCACCACGCTCGCTGCCTCTCAACACCACACGCCAAGGCAATATCCAAAGGATAGCCAGACAACAGCCGAGGAAGTCGAACCTGGGCGACACAAGCGCACCTTCCTATGAATTTGGCTTCAACGATGGGCAATATCAGCCGTATTCAGGAGATTTTCGGGAGAGTGCCGGATTCATCGGGGGCAAGGCGCGCCTTTCTCGATCCAGCGTGAAGCAGCCGTTGGTCTCGGGATTTTTCAGCTGGGCACCGGGCATCGGAGTACCGGGCGCGCCGGTTTTGGGGTTCGGGACCATGACAGATCTCACAGCGACCGTTCGGCAAGCCCTTGTCATCCTCGCCACGGCTGATGCCGAACAGATGCGGGCGCGGGTAGTCATTGGTGGCCGGATTGCCGGGATCGCTGGCCGTGTGGCAGTCCTGTCAGCGCGGGGCGACCCGCACGGCATAGATCTGTCGCCATTCCCAGGTACCACTTGGTCACCGGGCGCCCATGGGGTTTGCAACCCTGTCCGCCTGGCTGACCGCATTTGAGGATGTCGGTCCTGAGGTCGTCGGCGACCAGTCTGATGTCGGCCTGGCTGGGCAGGCCGGTAAGCAACGTCGGCGCCGGACCCGGGACGCTGGCGAGGCATTTGCGAAGCCGGTTCGGGGCAGCCGGACGTGCATGGAGCAGTACCGGGGAATGGAGCGCGCCCGTGCCGGACTGGCCGTAGCCATTGACTTCGTCCCGTGCCGTATCATTGCCGCTCAGTTGCCCTTGGCGGCATCCGACCGCTGGCCGCCGGCAGTCCACCGATCGCGACGCACCGCCGTCGCGGCCCCGCCACGCGGATCCCGGGGTCGGCCGTCACGACCCCTGCCCCTGTGGCTGCGGCACGCAAGACAGGAAGTGTTGCCTGGACTGAGCCTCATCGCCCCGAACGCTGGCAGGCGCTGCATCGGCCTCCGCAACGGGCCCGGCGACTGGCCACGAGCATGGTGAGGCGAATAGGCGCATAAACCCGGGCTTGTTGCCGGAGAGGCGTGATCCCGGCCCCTCTTGGCCTGCCATCACGGTGGCGACGCCGCCGGAAGGCTGCCGGGGGAGCGACCTGGGGCAGCCCTACATTTCGTTAATAAGCAAGTTCAAGGAGCGCACCCCGATGCATCCAGCACCACGGTTCAAACCCCTGAGCATCACCCTCGAGACAGACCAGGAGGCCAGACACCTGATACAGGCGCTGCGTCTCTACGAGGAATATCATGCGGCCAGTTCACCCCAGGCCCGGTTTGCCAGGGAGTTCCTGGATTGGTTCCATGCGCACTTGCGGATGGAACCCGAGCAGAACTGATTCCCTTGCCGCGGATATGGCGGGGGAGAATGACGCCTGGCAGCCGAATCGTGCGGGAGACCACGACGGCACCGGCGCAACGCCGGTCGCTCACACAGCTCAAGGGTGATATTAACCCGGCCATTTTTTATCGAACGGCTACAAACCATGGAAGCCTTGTGTGGCGCGGCAACTGACCCCATGGCCGTACGTTTTATTGTGGCCGGAGTAATAGCCATCGCCCGTGACAGGCCGGGGGTTCCATGACGAGGGCGCGCGGGCAGAAAAAAGCCCGGGGGCTCCGGGCTTTTTGTGCTTGATGTAGCCTTTTCGGGCTGCCTTCTTGCGGTCGACCTGCACGGTCGATTTGTTGTAGGCCCGGGCATGCCTGGCCACGGGATTGCTCGCCTTCATCGTCTACCTCCCGCCTGTTGGCGTTTACCAATCGGGTGGCCGATCGGGCATGACACCCGATCGGCCGGCACCGACATTCTGTCACATGCAGGTCACATCCGTCGCCGTGACCTGATCGCGACAGGTCAACCCCCGGGTGAACGGCCCCGCTTTCCATCCGCGTGGAAGGATGCCGGTCCGGGTGATCGTCGGTGGTGCCGACAGGTCACCATGGTCCGCCTCGCATCTAGGCCGGCGCTTCGCCCAGGGCACGGGCAACCGCCGCCTGAAAAATGGCTTCATCCGGCGGGATGCCGGTCCACGCTTCGAAAATCTGCATCGCCAGCTGCACCAGCATCTCGACACCATCGACAATTGGGCACCCCTTTGCCTGTGCGGTGCTCAGGAAGGGCGTAAGCCTCGGGTTGGTGATGACGTCCACGACGGTCGTGGCCGGCGCCAGGGTATTCCAGTCCACCGGAACGGGTTCCCGTTCCGGGGCACAGCCGAGATGGGTGGCGTTCATCAGGATGTCGGTAGCGGGTGGCAGGCGGATGTCACCACTCCATGGCTGCCACGTACATGGCACGCCGGATGCTTGCATCACCATGCGAGCGACATCCTGGCCCTGCGCTGCCCGCCGGGTCACCAGGGTCAGATGGGCCGCACCAGCCCAGGCCAGCTCCACGGCCATGGCCCGTCCCGCGCCACCCGCACCCAGCATGACGATCCGTTTGCCCTCGATCGGGGTGAGCTTGCGGATGGCCTTGACGACACCCTTGCCATCATTGTTGTGACCGGTCAGCCTGCCGTCGCGGATCGTCAGGTAATTGGCCGCGCCGATCGCCCTGACATCGTCGTCGACGGCATCCAGGTAGGGCATGACAGCCACCTTATAGGGCACAGTGACGCAGGCGCCGGCAAATCCCAGGGCGCGGATACCGCCGATGGCGGCGGCGACCTCGGCCTCGCTGGCCACATCGCTTTTCCAGAACTGCCAGTGCAAGCCATGATGGGCGAACACCGCATCGAACATCCGATCGATCGGATTTTCGGCGACCGGATGCCCGATCATGCAGGCGAGGTGTTTCTGCGGCGGCAAGGTGAAGGTCATGGTCCGGCTCCTGTCCAGGGTTGCGAAACCTCCCGGCTGGATAATACCCGTGCCGGTGGCATCGCGGAGGGAAACACCGGCAATCGCCGGTCCATCGGGATGATCTCGCCGCGGTGCCGGGTCACGGAAGCCGATATCCTCAAGCTTGCCCTGCATGTCGGCGGTACGGGTCGCATCTGGTGACAGCATAACGCCCCCCTGCCAGAACCGCGCGGAGCCTTCAAGCTGGCGGCTTGCCGAGGCACGGCGCCATCGCCTCCGCCCAGGGTTGCCCGGAACCGCCGCATCCGACACACTCTTCGCCCCCTGCCCTGGTCTCGCGGTCATGGTTCGCCCTGCGCGACGATGCCGGGCTTTCATCACCTCGTACCGGAGATCGCTGATGACAACGACATATCGGGCCCTGCTGGCCATGCTGTTGATGGCATCCGTCAATGCATGGGCGAAGGAACCGCCAACGAAGGACAACCCGGCGAACGGTTTTCTGGCCTACTGCGCGCCGGATATCGAGCGGCTCTGTCCCAACGTGCCCGCCGGCGGTGGCCGGATCAAGGCATGTCTTCTCGGCAAGAAGGAGCAGATGTCGGTCGGTTGCGCCAAGGCGCTGCAAGCGCTCAGGCAGGAAAAGCAGCAATAGGCCCGTCGCGCCCGGTTGATCGGGACAATACCCTGCCCCCGACGGCAACTCCGCCAGAACGTAGCGCGCGGTCGCTGGCGCCTGCTGCACAGGGACGGGGGGTTCTTGCCGCAACCTGTGCGGCTGACCGGGGGACAGCGCTGCCCCGCTTGCGGCAGCACTGGCGCCGCTGCCAGATGTCCCGATCCGGGCCCGTTCCACCGCACAGAATGGCGACATCATGACAATTCCCGAACTTCAGGCGTGGCTGCTCGGATCGCTGGCGGTCAACTACGGATTGCTCTGTCTCTGGTTCGCTGCCTTCGCTTTTGGGCATGACACGCTGTATCAGCTGCACCGGCGCTGGTTCCGGCTGTCGGTCGCGACCTTCGATGCGATCCACTATGCCGGCATGGCGCTGTTCAAGATCGGCATCTTCCTGTTCAACGTCGCGCCATTGATGGCGCTCTGCCTGATCCGCTAGCGCCGGGGCCCCGGCCGCTTCGCGGCCCCCCTGGGCGCGCCCGAAAGAGCTGACTCGTTTTCAGCCAGACCGAAAACCGGTTTTGTCATCAGAGACCTGAAGAGATAGCCACAGCTTGTTTGACAGGCTGTCCACGAAAAATGGGGATAAGCTGCGGCGATCTGCCGGGCGCGTGCGGCGGCAGTGCCCATGGAACACGGCAGGCACGGATGCCTGGCCGCACGCCAACGAGGCCCCGTCCACCGGACAGGAAACACGGGAGATGCTGCCCGCGCGCCCCTCTGCCGGTCCGGCAAAACCCGCGCCGATACGACCGCGGCCCGCAACACCCGGGGGGAGCGGCGTATGATCGCCAACAAGCCGAGGCGGCTTGACTGTGCTCAGCCGGCCTCCGGGAAACATGGCGCCGTCAGGGGTCCGAACGATGAAGCAGTTGCAATCCATGCTTGCCCGCAGGCACACACGCCTGATTCTGGCCCTGCTGGCGCCAGGGGCCGCCTGCTGGCTCCAGTCGCTGGTGTGGGATCAAATCCAGCCCCGCATCTGGTTTTTCTTTTACCCAGCCGTCTTTACCAGCATCGTTCTGGGTGGCCTGCGTGCCGGGGTGGCGGCCACCTTGTTATCCGGCGGGTTGGCGGTCTGGTTCTTCATGGAACCACGCTACAGCCTGAAACTCAGCCATCTGCCAGATGGCCTTGGCCTTCTTGAATTCCTGCTCATGGGTATCGGGGTCTCCTGGTGGAGCGACCGCCAGGACCGCCGCTGGGCGCTTTTGCTGCAAACTCAGCGCGAGCGGGCGGACTACGCCAGCCGATTCCAGGTCCTGTTCGAGCAAGCGCCCGTCGGCGTCGCCCTGATCGATTCCGTAGATGGTCGAATCCTGGAGCTGAACGCGCGGTTTGCCGAGATCGCCGGACGCAGCCTCGCCGAGATGCGCGCGCTGGACTGGATGCGCATCACCCACCCGGACGACGTGCAGGAAGACCTGGATAACATGGCCCGGGTGGGCATGACCGTCGCACCGGTGAAGGTGGCCGAAGGCGAACGGCTCCGCCACCTGTGTATGGTGGAGGACATCACCGAGATCCGTCTACAGCTAGAAGCGTTGGCGCAAGCACACGAGCAACTGGCACAGAGAAGAGTGAGCAGCGGCTTCGGCTCGCGACCGAGGCCGCCGGGGCAGGTATTTGGTGCTGGGACATCGCCACCGACCGCTTCGACTGGTCGCCGCTCTGTCGCCAGCATCTGGCGCTTCCGCCTGACGCAACCCCTGGTTATGCGCATTTTCTGTCCGTGCTGCATCCCGACGACCGCACGGCCACCGACCAGCTGGTGCGCGACGCCCTCCAGCAGCACCAGGACTATGTCACCGAATACCGCATCGTCCAGCCCGATGGCGGTTATCGCTGGATCAGGGCCATGGGCCGCGGGATCTTCGGTGCTGCCGGCCAGGCCACCGCCATGCTGGGCATCACCCTGGACATTACCCAGCGCAAGCAGAACGAGCTGAACCTGATCGCCAGCGAGCGGCGCTTCCGTGACCTGTTCGAACATATGCCCATCGCTTATCAATCGCTGGACCGTGAGGGCCGCTGGCTTGATGCCAACCAGAAGCTGGCGGACCTCCTGGGCATCGAGAAGCCCCAAGAGCTGTTAGGACAAAATTTTGTCGACTATTGGGCGGACACCTTTCGGGATCAGTTTGAGACGAAGTTCGAGGAGTTCAAGCGCACCCATGGTGTCGAAGGCAGGTTGTTCTTGTGCCGGGCCGATGGGCGCCCCATTACCGTGCAGATTACTGGCCGCATCCAGTGCGACAACGAAGGCCGCTTCCTGTGCACCCATAGCATCCTGCTGGATGTCACCGAACGCGAGGCACTGGAGCAGCAGATCATGAAGATGAATCTCGACCTGGAGCAGAAGGTCGCGGAACGCACCGACCAGCTCAAGACCGCGCTGGAGGCCAAGGGCATGGTGCGGCGCATGCGTGCGGCGGGCCATTCGTTGTTGACCATCCTCAACGATATCCTCGATTTCTCCAAGATCGTGGCGGGGCAACTAGCAATCGAGCGGCGACCGTTCAAGCTTGAGGAGATGCTGCACCAGATCGACAACCTGATGGGTGGATCGTCACGCGAGAGGGGCCTGGAACTGTGGGTGGATGACCGCACAAACCTCAACGGACGGCTACGTGGCGATGCGCTGAGGCTTGAGCAGGTGTTGCTGAATCTTGTCAGCAATGCGGTCAAATTCACGCATGTGGGCGGTGTCACACTGCGCGTGAAGCCGCTGGAGGTGCTGGCCGATCAGGTCCGGTTGCGCTTCGAGGTGGAAGACACCGGCATTGGCATGCTTCCTGAGCAAGTAGCCGGCCTGTTTCAGGCCTACCGGCAGGCGGACGGCAGCATCGCCCGGCGTTTCGGTGGTACCGGCCTCGGGCTGACGATCAGTAAACAGCTGGTGGAACTGATGGGCGGTGCCATCGGGGTCGACAGCGAGGCCGGCAAGGGCAGTACCTTCTGGGTTGAGCTGCCGTTTGGCCGGATGGAGGACATACCGCTTCCCGAGACCACCCCACATCCGACAGATAGCCCTTCATTAGACGGCTTGCGGGTGCTAGTGGCCGACGATGCCCAACTCAACCGCTTCGTTGCCGAAAAGGCACTCACGAAGCGCGGCGCAAAGGCAACCCTCGCCGTCGATGGCCAGGCAGCGCTGGAGCGTCTTCGCGGCCATCCCGCGGACTTCGACCTGATGCTGATGGATGTGCAGATGCCGGTGATGAACGGCCTGGAGGCCGCTCACCGCATTCGCCGGGAATTGCAGCTGACCCGGCTGCCCATCATCGCCTTGACCGCCGGGGTCATGGCCGAGGAACAGCAGGCAGCCCTCGACGCGGGCATGACGGATTTCATGGCCAAACCCATGGACCTCAACCAGCTCTCGGACATGATCCGGAGACATTGCCCATCGGCGTCCCCCGAAACCTGAGCAGGCGCTTGCCGTATCGGCTCTGCACTCCGGGGACGGGCTGGCAAGCCGAAGCCACCCAAAGACCCCCAAGAAGCGGGGGACGCTCGGGCGTGGCCGGGACCGGCTGGAACGGGCCGCACCGTCACTCCAGGTTTTGCACCTGCTCGCGCATCTGCTCGATCAGCACCTTGATTTCGACCGATATCTGGGTGGTTTCGGCATCGGCGGATTTGGAGCCCAGGGTATTGGCCTCGCGGTTCAGCTCCTGCAGCAGGAAATCGAGGCGCCGGCCGACCGGCTCGTGTTGCCGGAGGGTGCGGCTGACCTCGTTGAGGTGGGTTTCCAGCCGGTCGAGTTCCTCGGCGACATCCAGCTTCTGGGCCAGATAGACCATTTCCTGCTCCAGCCTGTCGGCATCGGGCGTCGCCCCGATCTCGGCCAGGCGTGAGAGGATACGGGCGCGAATCGCGCCCAGCACCGCCGGTAGCCGCTCCCGGGCAATCGCGGCTTGCCGGCGGATGCCAGCGCAGCGCTCCTCGATCAGCGCGGCCAGCTGACGGCCTTCGGTTTCGCGGCCGGCGATCAGCTGGTCCAGGGTCTCGTCGAGCAGGGCCAGGGTCTGCTCGGCCAGCCGGTCGCGATCGGCCTCGGGCTGATGCAGCACGCCCGGCCATTGCAACACGGCCAGCGCATCGAAGGGCGCGAGGGATGAAGCCGCCAGCCGCTCGACCTCGCGCGCCGCTTCCAGCAGTTGCCCGACCAGCTGCGGATTCAGCTGGATCGCTGCCGTGCCCGCGACAGCCGGCTTCCAGGCCAGGGTCGCCTCCACCCGTCCGCGCCTGACCTGCCGGCCGATGCGGCCGCGTACCTCCGATTCGAGGAAACGCAAGGCCTCGGGCAACCGCAGGGAGAGATCGAGAAAACGGTGGTTGACGGTACGGACTTCCCAGGCGAGGGCCCAGCCGTTCCATTCCCGTTCGCCGCCGGCATAGGCGGTCATGCTGCGAATCATGGTTTTTCAACTCTGCTTCAGGGGTGACGAGAGCCGCGATGGTAAGCCCAATCCCGGGTCCCCGATAGCCTGCCGGGTGCTGGCCGCGGAATTGTTCGCGGGCGGCGGATGGCATACAGTATCGGCCATCAAAAACAACAGGGAATGCTGAAATGTCCGAAACACTCACCGAACGGCGGGCGCACGATCATCGCGTCGTGCAGGAGCTCCTGGACGAGCGCCGGCAGCTGTGGTCGCTCCTCGCCGCCTTGCAGCGGCTGCAACCGTTCCAGGCCGGACAGTCCTTGGACAGCCAGGTGCGGGAGTTCTGCCAGGTCCTGGTCGACTACATCTCGCTGGGCCATTTCGAAATGTATCCGCGCCTGACCGATGTGCCGGAACGCCGCGAGCGGGTCCAGGCGCTGGCCAACCGGCTCTACCCGCAGTTCATGCAGGCGACCGATGCCGCCGTCGACTTCAACGACACGTGCGAGGGATTGACCGGCGAGGCGCTGACCCAATCGCTGGGCCCCGACCTGGCGCGACTGGAAGAGGCCCTGAGCGTGCGGTTCGCGCTGGAAGACCAGTTGATCGGCGCCATGGCCGACTGAAGCGGCACGGCCAGTCGGCAGCCCGAGCATGGCGATGAACAGCCCTATCAACTATTGTCCGCAGTGCAGCGAGCCGGTACGGCAGGCGATTCCCGCGGGCGACGACCGGCTCCGCCACGTCTGCGATGCCTGCGGTGCCATCCACTATCAGAATCCCAAGGTGATCGCCGGCTGCATCCCGGTATTCGGCGAGCAGGTGCTGCTCTGCCGCCGCGCCATCGAGCCGCGGCTCGGCCTGTGGACCCTGCCGGCCGGCTTCATGGAACTGGGCGAGACGCTGGCCGAGGCCGCCCGCCGCGAGGCGTGGGAGGAAGCCCAGGTCGAGGTGGACCTTGGCCCGCTGTTCACGCTGTTCAGCCTGCCGCACATCTCGCAGGTCTATGCCTTCTTCCATGGCCGGATGGCGGAACCAAGGTTCGCGGCCGGGGAGGAAAGCCTGGATGTGCGGCTGTTCCACGAGCACGAGATCCCCTGGGAGGAACTCGCCTTCGAGACCGTGCGCCGTACCCTGCAACTGTATTTCTCGGAACGCCGCGCGGGGATCTGCGGCATCCACGTCGAGGACCTGGCGCCGGACCGGCACGGCCCGATGGGCTGAGGCGGGCCGCGCCGGCGGGCAGAGCCTGGCTACCCGGCCGTGCCGCCCCCCAACGCGGCCAGCATCCGCTGTCCCATCTCGGTAGGCGTATCCACCACCGCGACACCCGCCGCCTTCAGCGCCGCCACCTTGCTGGCGCCGGTGCCCTTGCCGCCGGTGATGATGGCCCCGGCATGGCCCATGCGCTTGCCGGGCGGGGCCGTCAGGCCGGCGATGTAGCCGACCACCGGCTTGCTGACATGCGCCCTGATGTACTCGGCGGCCTCCTCCTCGGCGCTGCCGCCGATCTCGCCGACCATGATGATGCCCTTGGTGGCGGGGTCGGCCTCGAAGCGCGACAGTACGTCGATGAAATCCAGCCCCTTGATCGGATCGCCGCCGATGCCGACGCAGGTGGTCTGGCCCAGGCCGGCGCGGGTGGTCTGGAAGACCGCCTCGTAGGTCAGCGTCCCCGAACGGGAGACGATGCCGATGAAACCCGGCTGGTGGATGAAGCCGGGCATGATGCCGATCTTGCATTCGCCGGGGGTGATGATGCCCGGACAGTTAGGCCCGATCAGCACGGCATCGCTGCCCGCGAGCGCCGCCTTGACCCGCAGCAGGTGCAGCACCGGAATGCCCTCGGTGATGCAGACGATGATCTTCACGCCGGCGTCGGCGGCCTCCAGGATGGCATCCGCCGCGAAGGGTGGCGGCACGTAGATCATGCTGGCGGTGGCGCCGGTGGCACGCACGGCCTCGCGCACGGTATCGAAGACCGGCAGGTCCAGATGCTCCTGGCCGCCGCGGCCCGGCGTGACGCCGCCGACCAGCCGGGTACCGTACTCCAGGCACTGCCGGGAGTGGAAGGTGGCCTGCTTGCCGGTAAAGCCCTGGCAGATGACACGGGTATGCTTGTCGACGAGTATGCTCATTGCACAGCCTCCACGGCTTTCCTGGCGGCATCATCGAGGTCGCTGGCGGCGATCAGCGCCAGTCCGGAGGCTTCCAGGAGGTGGCGGCCTTCCTCGGCATTGGTGCCTTCCAGCCGGACCACGACCGGTACCCGCACGCCCACCTCCTTCACCGCGGCGATCACGCCTTCGGCGATCAGGTTGCAACGGACGATGCCGCCGAAGATGTTGACCAGCACGGCCCTCACCTTGCCGTCCGCAAGGATGAGCTTGAACGCCTCGGCCACCTTGGCGGCCGTGGTACTACCGCCGACATCGAGAAAATTGGCCGGCTCGCCGCCATGCAGCTTGATCACGTCCAGCGTCGCCATGGCCAGCCCGGCGCCATTGACCATGCAGCCGATGGTGCCGTTGAGGGTGACGTAACTGAGATCATGCGCCCGGGCAGCGGTCTCGGTCGGGTCTTCCTGGGCCTCGTCGCGCAGGGCGGCGATGTCGGGATGCGCGTAAAGGGCGTTGTCGTCGGCATTGATCTTGGCATCCAGCGCCAGCAGGTCGCCATCCCCGGTGACGATCAGCGGGTTGATCTCGATCTGGCCGAGGTCCTTGTCCAGCAGCAGCCGCAGCATGGCCGCCATGATGCCGTGCAGCGCCTTGACCTGATCGCCGGCCAGCCCCAGGCCGAAGGCCAGTTCCCGCGCCTGATAGCCCTGCAGACCGGCGGCGGGGTGGATCAGGCAGGTCAGGATTCTTTCCGGCGAGGTGGCGGCAACGTCCTCGATGTCCATGCCGCCGGCGGCGGAGGCCATGAAGCGGACGCGGGCGCTGCCGCGATCGACCAGGCAGCTCAGGTACAGCTCGCGGGCGATGGGCCGGACCGCCTCCACCAGCACCACCTCGACCGGCAGGCCGGCACCGCCCGACTGTGGCGTCACCAGCCGTGTGCCGACAAGGCGGTCCGTCGCCGCCGCCACCTCGGCGGGACTGTCCGCCAGGATCACGCCGCCCGCCTTGCCGCGGCCACCGCTATGCACCTGCGCCTTGACGACCCAGCGCAGACCGCCGATCTGCCGCGCGACTGCCGCGGCTTCCTCGCCGCTGCGGGCTGGCTGGCCATCGGGGATGGCGATGCCAGAGGCCCTGAACAGCTGCTTGGCCTGATATTCATGAAGGTTCATGTGTCTCCTGACGCACGCGGCCTGTTCCGCGTACTGCTTGGGTGTTTGGCAACCAGGACGGGATTTCCGCCGGCCGGCAACGAAAAGGCCGGTCGCCCTTGCGGGCGCCGGCCAGCTCGGTCCCGGGGCAGGCCGTCAAGCCTGGTACTTCTTGATGGCGCGCAGTTTTTCGATGGCTTCCTTGACCTTGAGAGCGGTGGCATCGTCCAGCTCGCTGGGCTTGTAGACCCGATCCAGCAGCTTTTCGCTCACCAGCGCGTCCTTGATCCATTTCTTGGCGAACCGGTAATTGGTCGGCACCGGGGACAGCTCGCCGGTGGCGGGGTTGCGGAGCTCGTCGGCCAGCGTTGCCGACGCTGCCGGAGTTGCCTTCGCGACGGGTTCCGGCCGGGGGGCGGCAGGCTTTTTGCCGCCGGCCGCCGCCGGCTTTGCGGGCTGGACCCTGACGGGGGCCGCCGGTGCGGTCGCCGCAGCGGTGCTGGCGACGGCCGGCGGCCTCGGCTTGAAGATCGGCTCGCCCTTCTCGGCCCGCTCGACGGCCTGATAGGCCTCGTAGGCGACATAGGCCAGGTAAACAGCCGTCAGTATGAACAGGAACTCGAACATGGATATTGCCTCGCTGGAAAGGACGGCTTGCGCGCCGTCTTCTTCGTCTACCCGGACCCCTTCGCGATGGGAGAAGCCCCGCAGTCGCACAAAATAGGCTTTCCCCGTCAAAAGCGCAATCCTTGCGCGGGTTGGCGCGGCCACCGGCTGCAGCGCCAGGCCGGTCAGGCGGCGGAGCCGAATTGCAGGCGGTAGAGCTCGGCGTAGTGGCCGGCCTGCGCCAGCAGCGTCTCGTGACTGCCCTGTTCGATGATGCGGCCATCGCGCATGACGTAAATCCGGTCGGCATTCTGGATGGTGGAGAGCCGGTGCGCGATGACCAGCGTCGTGCGGTTCTGCATCAGGTTCTCCAGCGCCTCCTGCACATGCCGCTCGGATTCGGCGTCCAGCGCCGAGGTGGCCTCATCGAGGATCAGGATGGGCGCGTTCTTGAGCAGCGCCCGGGCAATGGCGATGCGCTGGCGCTGGCCACCCGAGAGGATGATGCCCTGCTCGCCGACCATCGTGTCGAAGCCATCCGCCATGTTCTCGATGAAGGCAAGGGCATGCGCCGCCCGGGCAGCCTCGCGGATCTGCTCGACCGTGGCGGTGTCGCGGTGACCATAGGCGATGTTATTGGCCAGGGTGTCATTGAACAGGGTGACTTCCTGGCCGACGTAGGCGATATGCCGGCGCAGGCTGGCGAGGGTCAGCTCCCGTATGTCGTGGCCATCGATGCGGATTTCGCCCGATGTGGGCTCGTAGAGCCGCGGCAGGAGACGGATCAGCGAGGTCTTGCCGCTACCGGAGTGCCCGACCAGGGCAATGGTCCGGCCGGCCGGGATGGACAGGCTGATGTCGCGCAGCACCGTATCGCCGTCATCCTGATAGGCGAGACTGACACCGCGGTACTCGACCCGGCCCTCGACCCTGGCAAGATCGATGCGGCCGTCATCGGGTTCGCCGCCGACATCCAGCAGCTCGAAGATGCTGGCGCCGGCGGCGATGCCGCGCTGCAGCACATTGGCGAGATTGGTGACCCGCTTGATCGGGCTCAGCATCATAGACATGGCTGCGATGAAGGAAATCAGGCTGCCGGGCGTGATGGTGCTGCGCACCGACTCCAGCGATACGACATACAGCACCGCGGCGAAGCCGGAGATATAGATGAGCTGGACGATGGAGCCACTGACGGCCTCGGTGGCCACGCGCTTCATGAAGCGGGCGAAGTTCAGCTCGTTCTCGCGTTCGAACTTGGCGGACTCGTACGCCTTGCCGTTGAACACCTTGACGATGCGCTGAGCGTCGATGGCCTCCTGGGCGACATGCCCGACATGCCCCATCGACTCCTGGATGCGCCGGCTGATCTTGCGGAAGCTCTTGCTGACCCGGGAGATGCTGATGCCCAGCAATGGGCCGACCAGCAGCAGCACCATGGACAGTTGCAGGTTCTCGTAGACCATCAGCGATACCAGGCCGACGATCGTCAGCCCGTCCTTGAACAGGCCGGTCAGACCGCTGGTGAGGGATTCGGCAACCTGCTCGGTGTTGAAGAGCAGCTTGGACATCAGCTGGCCGGAGGAGGCGCGGTCATAGGCCGCGCAGGGCAGGCTCAGGAAGCGCTCGAACATGTCGCGGCGCAGGTCGGTGATGACCCGGCGGCTGACCCAGCCGGAGTAGTAGTCGCTGCCGAAGCCGGCCAGGCCGCGCAGGATCGACAGGCCGATGAGGATGAAGGGCGCCGCGCGCAGGGCCGAGGGATCGTTATCGACGAAGCTGCCGTCGATCAGCGGCTGGATCAGCTTGGCGAAGGCCGGTCCCAGCGCCGCGTAGACGACCATCGAGACGACCGAGAGCAGGAACGGTCGCCAGTATGGCGCCGCATAGCCCAGCAGGCGCCGGTAGGTGGCAAGGCTGTCGTAAGCCGCGGTATCGCCGGAATTCATGGCAGGCGGTCGAGCGGTCGCTCAGCGGGCAGGGCGGGGGCGGGCGCCACCGATGCGCCGGCCAGGGAAGCGCGGCTCAGCAACAGCGCTTGATGCCGGACCAGCGGCGCTGCAACTCGGCGGCATGGAAGGCCTTGCGATCCAGGGGCGGCCCCCGGTCGGCATGATGTGCCTGCCAGTGACCGAGGTAGCGCTCGTAGGCATCGTCGCCGGTGGCCCGGCGCAGAAAACCCCAAGCTTCCCTGACCAGCCTGGCCGGAAGCTTGGGGTTTCCGTATCCTGCCATGTCGCCCGCCGCGGATGCGCCCAACGAGCCGGCCGGAATTACTTGATCTTGCCTTCCTTGTAGGTTACGTGCTGGCGGACGACGGGATCGAACTTCTTGATCTCCATCTTTTCCGGCATGTTCTTCTTGTTCTTGGTGGTGGTATAGAAATGGCCGGTGCCGGCGCTGGATACCAGTTTGATCTTGTCGCGCATGATCTACTCCTGCTTCAGACTTTTTCGCCGCGCTTGCGGATATCGGCCAGCACCGCATCGATGCCGCGCTTGTCGATGGTGCGCAGGCCCTGATTGGAAACGCGCAGGCGCACCCAGCGGTTTTCGCTCTCGACCCAGAAGCGGTGTTCGTGCAGGTTCGGGTTGAAGACCCGCTTGGTCTTGTTGTTAGCATGCGAGACGTTATGGCCTACAATGCGGCCCTTGCCCGTCACTTGGCATATTCTGGACATGATGAACCTCGGTTCGCCTGGCTGGAGTCGGAAAAGCCGCACTTTATAAGCCAGGCCTCGCGCCCAAGTCAAGCAGCGCGCCGCTGGCCACGCTCACACCACCCCCACCCGGCAGACCCATGAGCCTCAAACTCGGGATCGTCATGGATCCCATCCAACACATCAAGACCCACAAGGACACCAGCTTCGCGCTGTTGCTGGAAGCCCAGTCCCGCGGCTATCAGCTCCACTACATGGAGCTGAACGATCTCTACCTCCGCGATGGCCGCACCTGCGCCCGGATGCGCCGGCTGCACGTGCGGCGCGACGAGCGGGACTGGTTCCGCTTCGACAGCGAGGAGGACCATCCGCTGGACGCGCTGGACGTCATCCTCATGCGCAAGGACCCGCCCTTCGACCAGGAATACATCTACGCCACCTACCTGCTGGAAGCGGCGGAAAGCCATGGTGTCCTGGTGATCAACAAGCCGCGTTCGCTGCGCGATGCCAACGAAAAGCTGTTCACGGCCTGGTTTCCGCACTGCTGCGCGCCCACCCTGGTGGCACGGGAAGCGGGCCGGCTCCGCGAGTTCCTGCGCGAACAGGGCGAGATCGTGCTCAAGCCGCTGGATGGCATGGGCGGCGCCTCCATCTTCCGCGTGGCCGAGCGCGACCCGAACCTGAGCGTGATCCTGGAAACCATGACGCAGCACAATCGCCGCTTCGTGATGGCGCAACGCTATCTGCCGGACATCGCCAACGGCGACAAGCGCGTCCTGGTCGTCAATGGCGAGGCGGTGCCCTACGCCCTGGCGCGGATTCCCGCCGAGGGCGAGAGTCGCGGCAACCTGGCCGCCGGCGGCCGCGCCGAGGGCAGGCCGCTGACCGAGCGGGATCGCTGGATCGCCGCGCAAGTCGGCCCCGAGCTCCGGCGGCGGGGCCTGGCCTTTGTCGGGCTCGACGTCATCGGCGACTACCTGACCGAGGTCAACGTCACCAGCCCCACCTGCGTACGGGAACTGGACCGCCAGTTCGGGCTCAACATCAGCGCCCTGCTGATGGATCACATCGAGCGCGCGATCGAACATCGCGCCTGATCGCCGCATGTCCCGTCCGGGGGCCTTTCCGCTGCCGTTCCGGATCGCGCTGCTGGGCGCGACCCTCCTGCACGCCCTGCTGATCTTCGGCATCCGGCCGGAACCGCCCCACCCCGGCCAGCCGGCGCGCCGGATGATCACCATGACACTGGAGAAGTCGGCGCCGGCCGGCCCGCCACCATCCTTGGCGCCCGCCGAGAGCGGCGAGCACGGGCGGCGGCCGGTGGCCGAGCCGGTCGGCGCCCGCACGCAGGACAAACCCGACGCCCCGCCCGCGGGCGCCGCAAGGGCAGCGGAGCCACCAGTCCGGCAGCCCCATCAGGAAACGGCACCGGCCCCACGCGAAACCGCGAGACCACGGCAGAACCGCCCCCCCGACCTGGCGCGCGGACGGCGGGACCGGCACGATGCCACGCCGCCCTCCGCCCCGGCAGAGGCGACGGACAGCCTTTCGTCCAGGGCAGAAACCAGCCCCCGGGCCAGACCGGCGCTTTCCGCCGGCCTGCTGAGCCAGCAGATTGCCGAGGTCGGCGCCGACATCTACCAGCGCCGCAGCGCCGAACTGCGCGACAGGAAGATCGTCCTTACCCAGGCGGTCAAGAACAACCGGCTGGCGGTGGCGGCCTACGAGCAGGCCTGGCAGGAGAAGGTCGAGCGCATCGGCAATCTCAACTACCCCGAGGACGTCCGGCGCGACCGGCTGGCCGGAACCCTGGTGCTGGCGGTGGGCATCAAGCCCAACGGCAGCGTCTATTCGACCCAGATCCAGCAGTCATCCGGACAGGCGGCGGTGGATCTCGCGGCCCGCCACATCGTCGAGCTGGCGGCACCGTTCGCGCCCTTGCCGGAGGACATCCGCGAGGAAGTCGACGTGCTGGTCATCACCCGCACCTGGCGGTTCGACAGCGACTATCGCCTGGAAATGGGCGCCCGCTGAACCGTTGCGTGCGGTTGCACCCGGGGGGACCTGCCCCGATACTATGGGCATGATCGATGCCATCGCCAACCTGACCAATCATTTCCTCATCGCCATGCCGGGCATGACGGATCCGTTCTTTTCCCGCACGGTGACCTACCTCTGCCAGCACAACGACGAGGGCGCGCTGGGCATCATCGTCAACCGGCCTTCGGAGCTGAAGCTGAAGGACGTCATGACGCAGATGAACATCACGCTCGACGATCCGGCGCTGATCGACATGCCGGTCTACTATGGCGGACCGGTACAGCCCGAGCGCGGCTTCATCCTGCACGAGCCGGTAGGCGACTGGAATTCGACGCTGAAGATGAGCAGCGACCTCTGGCTGACCACCTCGCGCGACATTCTCGAGGCCATCAGCCGCGGCGAGGGGCCCCGCAAGATACTGCTGGCCCTGGGCTATGCCGGCTGGGCCAAGGGCCAGCTGGAACAGGAAATGGTCCAGAACGCCTGGCTCAGCGCCGAGGCCGAGCAGTCCATCATTTTCAACCACCCGCCGGACAGCCGCTGGCAGGCCGCCGCCGGGCTCATGGGCATCGACATCGCGCTGCTCTCCAGGCAGGCAGGGCATGGCTGAACCGCAGACGGCCCCCGCCGCGAGCGCCCAGCCGCGGACCGCGACCTACCTCGGCTTCGATGTCGGCACCAAAAAGACCGGCGTTGCCGTGGGACAGCGCATCACCGGCACCGCCACCGGACTCGAAACCCTGCGCTCGCAGAACCGCGACGCCCTGTGGCAGGATATCGCGCGGCTGGTCAGGACCTGGCAGCCGGCGGCGTTCGTGGTCGGCGTGCCCTACCCGATCGAACCGACGACCGAGCGGAATCCGGTCATCGGCATGATCCTGGCGTTTTGCCGCGAGCTGGAAGCGCGCCACCAGCGGCCGGTGCATGTCATGGACGAAGCGCTGTCGACCCGCGAGTCGCAGACCCTGTTCTACAGCCAACGCAGCAAGAAGTCGGTCCGCTTCGCCGATATCAAGGACGAACTGGCCGCCCAGCTGATCCTGCAAACCTGGCTGGACCACACCGCCAGCCGGGAGCCCGGCCATGACTGAGCTGCCCCGTCCCGGGAGCCTGCTGGACACGCTGGCGCAGCGCCTGCGGCTGGAAATCGACCGCCGCGACCTGACCGATCCGGCGATGATCGGCATCCACAGCGGCGGCATCTGGATCGCCGAGCACCTGCATGCCCGGCTGGGGCTGCGCGAGCCCCTGGGCCGGCTGGACATCACCTTCTACCGCGACGATTTTTCGCAGATCGGCATGCACCCGCAGGTGCGCGCCAGTCAGTTGCCGTTCCGGGTCGAGGGCCGCGACATTTTGCTGATCGACGACGTGTTCTATACCGGCCGCACGGTGCGGGCCGCGCTCAACGAGATCTTCGACTACGGCCGGCCGGCCCAGGTGGTGCTGGGCGTGCTCCTGGAACGCGACGGGCGGCAGATTCCCATTCGCCCGGACTGCGCCGGCGGCACCCTGACGCTGCCGCCGGGACAGCGCATCAAGCTGACCGGCCCCGACCCGCTGGCATTCACGCTGCAAGCGGACTAGACGATGACGAAACGTGACCTGCAACTGGACGAGCACGGCCGCCTGCGGCACTTTCTCACCATCGAGGGGCTGAACCGGGCGCTGCTGGAATCCATCATGGACACCGCTGAATCCTTCGCCAGCGTCACCGAGCAGACGGTCAAGAAAGTGCCGCTGCTGCGCGGCAAGACCATCGTCAACCTGTTCTTCGAGACCAGCACCCGGACCCGCACGACCTTCGAACTGGCGGCCAAGCGGCTGTCCGCCGACGTGCTTACGGTCAACATCGCCACTTCGGCGACCACCAAAGGTGAAAGCCTGCTCGACACCATCCGCAACATCGAGGCCATGCACGTCGACATGTTCGTGGTCCGGCATGCGCACAGCGGCGCCGCCCATTTCATCGCCCGCCACGTGGCGCCGCACATCAGCGTCATCAATGCCGGCGATGGCCGCCACGCCCATCCGACCCAGGCCATGCTGGACGTCTTCACCATCCGCAAGCACAAGCCGGACTTCGGCAAGCTGACCGTCGCCATCGTCGGCGACGTGCTGCACTCGCGCGTGGCGCGCTCGGAAATCCACGCCCTGCGCACGCTGGGCGTCCGCGAGATCCGCGTCGTCGGGCCACGCACGCTGATCCCGTCCGACATCGAGACCCTGGGGGTCCGGATTCACCATGATCTCGACACCGGCCTGCGGGAGGCCGACGTCATCATCATGCTGCGGCTCCAGCGGGAGCGCATGAGCGGCGGCTTCATCCCCAGCGCCCACGAGTATTACGCCCGCTTCGGCCTGACCGCGGCACGCCTGACGCTGGCGAAGCCGGATGCCATGGTCATGCATCCCGGCCCCATCAACCGCGGGGTGGAGATGGAATCCAGGGTGGCCGACGGCAGCCAGTCGGTCATCCTGCAACAGGTCACCCACGGCATCGCCATCCGCATGGCGGTGATGTCCATGGCCATGCAGCACGACAGCGGGGAGCGGCCGGCATGAGCGAGCGCATCCACATCCGTGGCGGCCGGGTGATCGACCCGGCCCGGGATCTCGACGCGGCGCTGGACGTGTTTGTCGCCGACGGACAGATCCTGGCGCTGGGCGCAACCCCCGATGGCTTCCGCGCGGACCGCATCCTCGACGCCCGCGACCGGATCGTCTGCCCTGGCTTCATCGACCTCAGCGCCCGCCTGCGCGAGCCGGGACATGAACACAAGGCCACCATTGACAGCGAGAGCCGGGCGGCGGCGGCTGGCGGCATCACGACCGTCTGCATGCCACCGGACACGCTGCCGACCATCGACACACCGGCGGTGGTGCAGTTGCTGCGGGACCGGGCGGCGGCCTCCGGATGCCTGCGCATCGAGCCCGTTGGCGCGCTGACGCAGGGCTTGCGGGGCCAGGATCTCAGCGAAATGAGCGCCCTGCGGCAAGCCGGCTGCCGGGCCGTCAGCAATGCCCACGCGCCAGTGGCCACCACGCGGGTCCTGCGGCGGGCGCTGGAATATGCCGCCAGCCACGATCTGCTGGTCATCGTGCGGCCGGAGGATCCGGAGCTGGCCGATGACGGCTGCGTGCATGAAGGGCCGGTGAGCACCCGGCTGGGGCTGCGCGGCATACCCTATGCCGCCGAGACCGTCGCCGTGGCCCAAGTGCTGGCGCTGATCGAACATACCGGGGCACGAGTGCATTTCGCCCAGCTCAGCAGCGCCCGGGCCATGCGGTCGATCGGCCGCGCCCAGGAGAAGGGCTTCCCGGTGACCGCCGATGTCGCCGCGCATCAGCTGCACCTCACCGACACGTCGGTGGAGGGCTTCGACGCCCAGTGCCATCTGCGCCCGCCACTGCGCGCGCGGGCCGATCGCGAAGCACTCCGGGAAGGTCTGCGCGACGGCGTGATCGCAGCCATCTGTTCCGATCACCAGCCCCATGAAGCCGATGCCAAGCTGGACGCCTTCCCGGCCACCGAGCCCGGTCTCTCGGGCCTGCAAACCCTGCTGCCACTGAGCCTGAAGCTGGCCGAAAGCGGCGGCCTGAGCCTTTCCCGGATCGTGGCCGCGCTGACCCTGGGGCCGGCGCGCATCATGGGGCTGCCGGGCGGCAGGCTTCAGCCCGGCTCACCGGCGGATGTCTGCATCTTCGATCCACGGGCCCGCTGGACGCCGGACGAGACAACCTGGCTGAGCGCTGGCCGCAACACGCCTTTCTGGGGCCAGCCACTGCAGGGCCGGGTAACCCAGACCCTGCTGGGCGGCCGGCTGGTTTTCGATGGAGGAATTCCGTGCACGCCATGACACAGCCGGCGGGCGCCGGCACGCTGTTCATCGTTTCCGCGCCCTCCGGGGCCGGCAAGACCAGTCTGGTCAGGGCCCTGCGCCAGGCGCATTCGGGGCTTGCCGTCTCGGTCTCGCATACCACGCGCGCCCAGCGCCCTGGCGAGGAGCATGGCCGCGATTATTTCTTCGTCAGCCAGGACGAGTTCGCGCGCATGATCGAGGCCGGCGAGTTTCTGGAGCATGCGCGGGTGTTCGACAACTTCTACGGCACGGCGCGCAGCACGGTCGAAGCCGCGCTGGCGGGAGGAAAGGATGTCATCCTGGAAATCGACTGGCAGGGCGCCCGGCAGATCCGCACGCTGATGCCGGGCTGCCGTTCCATCTTCGTGCTGCCGCCGTCGCGGGAAGCGCTGGCATCGCGCCTGAGCAGCCGCGGACAGGACGACGCCGAGACCATCGCCCGGCGCATGGCCGACGCGATCTCGGAGATGTCGCACTACGCCGAATACGACTATGTGGTGATCAACAATGTGTTCGCCGTGGCGCTGGCCGAGCTGGGCGCCATCTTGACCACCCGCCGGCTGGAGACATCCCGTCAGGCGGCGACGCAGTCCGCGCTGATCCGCGGGCTGCTCGGCTGAAGCCGGCCGCTAGAGCTCTTCCTCGCGGCTGATCCAGGCCCGGAAGCGCTGCGGTTCGTGCCGCGCCAGGGCGGCCAGCAGTGCGTCGGGCGTCGTTTCCGACAGCAGCAGCGCCCGGGCATCGGGGCGCAGGAAACCCTCGCTCAGGGCCCGGTCGCAGAGCCCGCGCAGCGGTTCGAAGTAGCCGTCCACATCGAGCAGTCCGACGGGCTTGCGATGAAAGCCGAGCTGCGCCCAGGTCAGGATCTCGAACAATTCCTCGAAAGTGCCGAAGCCGCCAGGCAGGGCGATGAAGCCGTCTGCCAGCTCGGCCATGCGTGCCTTGCGCGCGTGCATGGACTCGACGACCTCCAGCCGCGTCACACCTGTGTGTTCGACGGCCGCTCCCGCGACCTCGCGCCCGACCAGCGAGCGCGGTATCACGCCGATCACCTCGACGCCCGCCGCCAGGGCGGCATCGGCGACCGCCCCCATCAACCCGATGTTGCCGCCTCCATAGACCAGCCCGATGCCCCGTTGCCCCAGCTGCCGGCCGAGCGCCACGGCCGCCTCGCGGTAGCCGCCCCGGTGGCCCGGGCTGGAACCGCAGAAGACGCAGATACGCCGCAAATCAGGGTACGCGGGGGTAACGCATGTGCCGGGTGGAACCGTGGCCGGTGCTGGAATCATGCTCGCCAGCATACCATGCGCACACCGGCCCGGCAGGCCGGCCATCCCGCGCCAGTTCCGCCGCGTTTGTCGGTGGAAATGGGCTTCGCTATGCTCGCTGGCGGCGACCTGGCAAGCCGCCAGGTCGCGAAGCTTCACGCCCAAGCATTCACTTTCACCGCCGAGATCGACCGATGAGACGCATACCCGCACATACCGTGATTTGCCTGGCCAGCCTGCTGGCCGCCTGCGCCCAGAAAACCCTCTCGCCCACCACGTTCGCCTCACAGTACCAGCCGCAACTCGACAACGCCGATGTGGTGAAGCCGAAGAACTGCGCCACGGTGGCCGGGTTGGATGTGGAAAACGGCCTGCCGAATGCCGTGGTGGGAGAGCGGTCCCTGCAATCCCGGGCCGTACCCGCCCAGAACATCAGCATGACGGGCAACCTGGCGGCCTGGGTTCGCGCCGGGTCTGCCGAAATGCTGCGCCGCGCGACGCTCGATACGCATGACGCGAAGGGGCCACGCCTGCAGCTCCGGCTGGACGAGATGGCCGTGCACGAGAACGTCTACGTGAACTCCGGCTACGATGCCCGGGTAACGCTGGACGCCGCGCTGGTCAATGCCCGAGGCCAGGTCTGCTGGCACCAGTCGGTAACGGGCCAATCCAGCAATTACGGCGATTCCGGCGCAGCGGTGAACTATCAGGAGACCGTCAACCATGCACTGGACCGGGCCGTGATGTCGCTGGTGGCGGATCGGGGGTTCCAGGAGGCCGCCTGTCGCAGCTGCCGGGATTGAGCCTCCAGGCGGGTCTGGCGAGACGCTCGCCATGCCCCGCAGCAGCTTCCGCAACACGCCTCCCGAAACCCGCGCATGGCGTTCGTCACGCCGCCACCTCCTGCGTCCCCGGACGGCAGCTTGGGTATTTCTGCCTGCCGACGATCTGGTATTGACAGGAAATTACCCTCGCGCCTACAGTATCGACGCGGAACGTTTTGATGAAAAACCTCGGCATCATGGATGATGGTTCCGCCAACAGACAATAATTTGGACCGAAGGAGGAGAACATGACCCCAGCTGAAGAAACCGCCCCCGATCGTTTCTGGCTCTATGTCGCCGGCGCGACCATCGCCCTGGTCGGCGTGATCCTGATGGTGAAGCTGAGCGAGAACGAGAAATACGACCCCATCATCCAGCAGCAGAACGAGGAGATGGCCCGCATGAACATTCGTGTCGTGCAGTAAACAGTATCCACGGAGAATGTTCATGAAACTGAGACACATCCTTGCAAAAACCGGCTCTGCGGCCCTGTTGAGCGGCCTGCTGCTCGTGGCCGGACAGGCTGGTGCCGCCGAATACATGTTCCGCGACCTGCTCGGCAACACCCTGGCCCCCCAGAAGTGCGCGGCCGAGAGTGACGCCAAGACCAAGGCCACCGATAGCTACAACGTCGACAAGTACGTCAAGGTGTTCTGCGAAACCCAGGGCTACGGCTGGCACGTATCCGAGGTGAAGGACAACGGCAAGCTGATCTGCAACGAATGCGACGGCAAGTCCGGCAAGTATCAGTGCCATCTGGAAGACGTGCGGGTCACCTGCAAGCGCCTGAAACCCGGCTCGGTCGGGATGTTCCCCGGGGAAGGCTGATCCCGGGCCACGAGATGGGCCTGCCTGAGCACGTAGTGCCCATCTCCAGGCAGGTCCGCTTCGTCACGGTACGGGGACGCGATCGCGGTCCCGATTCCTTGCGGTTTTCTTTGCTACGATGAACCTGGGCCCCGCAATCGGGGCACGGGAGGCCGCCGAGAGGTGGCCGACATCGACCAGGGGAACATCCGACGTTCCCGCGACCAAAGGAGACCGAACCATGTGGAAAGCGTTGATGCTGGCAGTGGTTGCGGCGGGCCTTGCGGCTTGCAGCAACAAGCCCTACAAACCGCACGACTGGGCCATGGAAGTGCAGACCGCCGAGACGCGGGAAGCGCACAATCGGCTCGCCGACCACTACGAGGAAATTGCCCAGACCATGGATGCCGATGCCGCCGAGGAAAAGGCGATGCTCGATAAGTACATCGCGGCACCGCACAAGTACGGCAAGCAAATCCTCGATATCAAGGCCCGCTCGCAGGGCATGATCCACGACTTTGAGCTGGCCGCCGCCGAAAGCCGCAAGATGGCGAATTACCATCGCCAGTTGGCCAATGCCGGCGACAAGCCCTGAGGCCTGAAACGGCCATCGCCTCAAGTGCCCGTGGCGGGTGGCGAGCCAAATCCCCCGCCACCGGGCGTTTCGATCGACAGCCGGTCCCCGACCGCCACGAATACTTCCGCCCGCGGGCCCAGGATTTGCCGCGTCTGATCCGCCCGGATCATAACGTTGACGCCCGGCTGCCCCGGCAGACCACCCTCCAGTCCGAACGGCGCCGTCTGCCGACGACTGGACAGAATGCCAGCGGTCATCGGCGCCAGAAACAGAAACTCGCGGACGATGCCGTCGCCGCCCCGGTGCCGGCCTGGCCCGCCGCTGCCGCGCCGGATGGCGAAACGCACCACCCGGACCGGGAATCGCCACTCCAGGATCTCCGGATCGGTGATGCGCGAATTGGTCATGTGCGTCTGCACCGCATCGGCACCGTCGAAATCGGCACCCGCGCCGGAGCCGCCGCCTATCGTCTCGTAATACTGGTAGTCGGCATTGCCGAAGGTCAGGTTGTTCATCGTCCCCTGCGCCGCCGCCATCACGCCCAGGGCGCCGTACAAGGCATCGACGACCTGTTGCGAGGTTTCGACATTGCCCGCGACCACCGCCGCCGGCGGGCGGGGATTCAGCATCGAGCCGTCGGGCAAGCGAATGGCCAGTGGCCGCAGGCAACCGGCATTCAGCGGAATGTCGTCCGCGACCAGGGTACGGAACACGTACAGGACCGCCGCCCGGGTCACTGCCGCCGGCGCATTGACATTGTCGGCCTGCTGCGGCGACGTACCGGTGAAATCGATCAGGGCCGAGCGGTTGCGCGGATCGACACGGATTTCCACGCGGATCGCGGCGCCGGCATCCGTCCTCACCTCGCAACGTCCATCGCGCAGTCGGGTGATAGCGCGCCGGACGGACTCCTCGGCATGGTCGAGGACGTGATTCATGTAGGCACGCACTGTCGCCAGCGAATACGCCGCCACCAGCCGCCGCAGTCCGTTGGCACCGCGGGTATTGGCTGCCACCTGGGCGCGCAGGTCGGCGAGATTCTGCTCGGGGTTGCGGGCGGGACAGGGACCACCCGCCAGCCAGGCACGCACCTCCGGCTCCAGGAAGCGGCCATCGGCGACGATGCGGAGACCCTCGCTGAGCACGCCCTCGTCCCCGATCCGACAGCTGCCGGGCGGCATGGAACCGGGCGTGATGCCGCCAACATCCGCATGATGGCCACGGGCGGCGAGGTAGAACAGTATCCGCTCGCTGCTTTCGTCGAACACGGGCGTAATGACAGTGATGTCGGGGAGATGCGTTCCGCCATGATAGGGCGAGTTGACCAGCCAGGCATCGCCGGGCCGGAGGCTCTCGCGCCGGCTGTGGATCAGCGCCTCGACGCTGGCGCCCATCGAGCCCAGATGCACGGGGATGTGCGGCGCGTTGGCGATCAGCTCGCCGCGTTCGTTGAAGATCGCACAGGAAAAGTCCAGCCGCTCCTTGATGTTCACCGAGTGGGCCGTATTCTGCAGGGCGTAGCCCATTTCCTCGGCCAGCGACATGAACAGGCGATTGAAGATTTCCAGCCGGGCCGGATCCGGCGTCGTGTCGCCATAGGCGGCGACGTTGCCCGGATACCGGGACGTCAGCACCAGATCGCCCAGCGGCGTGATCTCGCCCACCCAGCCGGGCTCCACGATGGTGGTGGCAGTCGGCTCCAGCACGATCGCCGGCCCCTCCAGTCGCTGGCCGACCGCGAGGCCCGACCGCTGGTAGACCGGCGCCTCGTGGAAGCGATCGCCGCTGAACAGCCGCACCTGCGCCACGAGCCCCCCTGCTCCGCGATCCGTTGCCGGCATCTCGAATGCCGCCGTGACCGGCTCGCTCGCCACCACTTCCACCCCCAGGCGGTCGACGACCAGCGGCTTGTCGGGAGCGATGAAGCCGAATCGCTGCTGGTGACGCGCCTCGAACGCCTCGCGCATGGCGATGGCTGATGCGAAGGGCACCTCAAGCGCCGTGTCGGAGCCCGCGTAGCGCAGGCTGGCCTGTTTCAGGCAGGCCAGTCCGGCATCCGCCAGACCCTGGCTGGCCAGCTCATCGAGGCATGCCGCCTCGAGCGTCGCCAGCTCGGCGGCCAGGCGGGGTTCCAGCTGCGGTTCGAGCGTCCGAACGATGGCCCGCTCGCGCAGCACCCGATGATCGGCCAGTCCCATGCCATAGGCGGACAGCACCCCGGCCAGTGGATGCAGCAGAATGCGCCGCAGTCCCAGCCGTTCGGCGACCCGGCAGGCATGCTGCCCGGCCGCGGCGCCAAAACCGCACAGGGTGTAATCGCGGCCGAGATCATGGCCGCGCTGGACCGATATCCGCTTGATCGCCGCAGCCATGTGTTCCACCGCCACGGCCAGGAATCCCTCGGCGACGGCCTCGGGCAGGACCGCGCGGCCGGTATCCCGGCTGACGGCAGCCGCCAGCGTCTCAAACCCTGCCCGAACGCTCTCGACATCAAGCGGCTGCCGGCCATCGGGACCAAAAAGCCGCGGGAAGAATTCCGGCCTCAGCTTGCCGAGCATGACGTTGGCATCGGTCACCGTCAGCGGCCCGCCACGACGGTAACAGGCGGGCCCGGGACTGGCGCCGGCCGAGTCGGGCCCCGCGCGAAAGCGCAGGCCATCGTAGTGGAGCACAGAGCCCCCGCCAGCGGCCACCGCATGGATGTTCAGCATCGGCACGCGCAGGCGGATGCCCGCCACCCGGGTTTCCTCGGCGCGCTCCAGCTCACCCGCCCAGTGCGCGACATCGGTGGAGGTACCGCCCATGTCGAAGGTGACGATCCTGTCGAAGCCGGCCCGGCGGGCGGCTACCACCGCGCCGATGATGCCGCCGGCCGGCCCCGAAAGGATGCTGTCCTTGCCCTGGAAATGCCCGGCCTCGGCCAGCCCACCGTTGGATTGCATGAAGCGCAGGCGAGCAGGCTTGCCACGGATCGTCGCCTGCCGCAGACCGGCCAGGCCATTGGCCACCTGCGCCACATAGCGCCTGAGAATGGGGGAAAGATAGGCGTCCACCACCGTCGTGTCGCCCCGGCCGACGAGGCGGATGGCAGGGCTGCAACGGTGCGAGACCGAGACCTGATCGTAGCCGAGACGGCGGGCCAGGTCCTCCAGGGCAAGTTCGTGCGCGGGATTGCGCCAGGCATGCAGCAGCACGATGGCGAGCGAGCGATAGCCTTGCGCGAATGCCGCCCTGAGACCCGCCTCGGCGAGCGCCAGATCCAGGGGTTCGACCTCGCGGCCGGCGGCATCCAGCCGGCCGCGGATCTCGAGCACGTGTCCGTAGAGTGGCGCCGGCCGCTGGATGCGCAGCGCGAAGATGTCCGGCCGGCTCTGGTAACCGATCGCCAGGGCATCGCCGAAGCCATCGTTGATGGCCAGCACCGTGGCCGCACCCTGGCGTTCAAGCAGGGCGTTGGTGCCGACGGTCGTGCCCATGCGCACCGCCTGGATGACCGCCGCGGAATCCCGGGCATGGACGTCCAGGATATCAGCGATGCCCTGCAGCGCCGCGTCCCGGTAACGCTCCGGGTTTTCGGACAGGAGCTTGTGGGTCAGCAGGCGGCCATCGGGCCGACGGGCGACGATGTCCGTGAAGGTGCCGCCGCGATCGATCCAGAACTGCCAGCACGCATCGCCCGGACTCATGCGGGGCGGCAGGGGAAGGCGGGAACCATGAACGGCACAATAATTGACTATTTTGCTAGGATATGTGACGCTCCGAGCGAGTGGCTCACCCCTCAGAGGAGAACGTCCGTGCGCTTAACGACCAAAGGCCGCTATGCCGTCACCGCCATGCTGGACTTGGCCTATCATAGCGAAAAAAAACCCGTGACCCTGACCGACATCGCCAAGCGTCAGGAAATCTCTCTCTCCTACCTGGAGCAGCTGTTTTCCCGTCTGCGCCGCTACGGCATGGTCGAGGGCGTCCGTGGTCCGGGCGGTGGCTATCAGCTGAGCCGCCGGGCGGAACAGATCAGCATCGCCGAGATCATTTCCGCCGTGGATGAAACCATCGACTCCACACGCTGCGGCGGCAAGGCGAATTGCCAGAGCTCCCAGCCCTGCCTGACCCATGACCTGTGGATGGGGCTGAGCGACCAGATTCGCCAGTATCTCGACTCGATCAGCCTGCACGACGTACTGATGCGCAAGAGTGTTCGCCAGGTGGCCGAGCGGCAGGATCAGCAGGTCTCGGGCCAGCGGGTCGAACTGCCGTTGCAGCGGGGCATCCGCAGCTGATGCCCGACGCATGGTCTACCTCGACCACAATGCCACCACCCCGCTCGACGAGCGCGTCCTGCAAGCCATGCTGCCCTACCTGCGCGGCTGCTATGGCAATCCCTCTGGGCTCTATCGCCTGGGCCGGCTGAGCCGCGGGGCGATCGATACCGCGCGCGAACAGGTCGCCGCGCTGGTCGGCGCCAGCGCGGAGCAGGTCATCTTCACCAGCGGCGGTACCGAGGCCAACAACCTGGCCATCAAAGGCCTGGCCGCCACGCTGGGGCGGGGCACGGTGATCGCGGGCGCGACCGAACACCCCGCCGTAGCGGAACCGCTCGCGCACCTAGCCGGACATGGCTGGACCGTGCGCACCCTGGCGGTGACGCGGGACGGTCTGCCGGAGGCGGACAGCTACTCGATTTTCCGGGAAGAACCACCGATTTTCGGCACGCTCATGCTGGCCAACAACGAGACCGGCGTGATCCTGGATACCGCCCCCCTCGCCGCGATCCTGCGGTCTGGCGGCGCCTGCCTGCATGTCGATGCGGTACAGGCGGCCGGCAAGATTCCGCTGGATTTCGCCGCCACCGGCGCCCATACCCTGACGTTGTCCTCGCACAAGCTGTATGGCCCCAAAGGCGTGGGCGCACTGGTTGTCGAACGCGGCGTCCCGCTCGAGCCGCTGCTGCATGGCGGCGGACAGGAACGGGGCCTGCGCGGCGGCACCGAAAATGTGGCGGGAATCGTGGGTTTCGGCAAAGCGGCGGAACTGGCACGGCTGGAACTGGACGAGCGTGGCCAGCAAACCCGCCGGCTGCGCAAGCACCTGGAGCAGGGCTTGAAATCCCTGCCGGGGCTGACCATTTTCGCGGCACAAGCGCCACGGTTGCCCAACACCGTGCAGTTCAGCCTGGCGGGCTATCAGGGCGAATCCCTGGTCATGCATCTGGACCGGCGCGGCTTCGCGGTTTCCAGCGGTTCCGCCTGCGCCAGCGGCGGCAACGAACCCAGCCCGGTGCTGACCGCCATGGGGGTGGATGCCGAAACCGCCCTGGGCGCCGTCCGCATCAGCCTGGGTCACGGCAATCGTGCGGAGGACGTGGACCGGTTGCTGGACGCCCTTCGCGACCTTTTACCCACTCAGTGAATCGTCCGCGGTACCCGACCCGACGATTCCTCACACATCAAGGAGGTCATCATGTCCATTACGCTTACCGAAAGCGCGGCCCGACAGGTTGCCAAGCAGCTGCAGAAACGCGGCACCGGGCTGGGCCTGCGCCTCGGCGTCAAGAAGTCCGGTTGCACGGGGTTTGCCTATGTCGTCGACTATGCCGACGCCGCCGGGGACGAGGATGAAATCTTCGAGCAGCATGGCGTCAAGGTCGTGGTTCACCGGGATACCCTGCCCTACCTCGATGGCATGACGGTCGATTTCCGCCGCGAGGGCATCAGTGAGGCATTCAGATTCGACAACCCCAACGTCAAGGCGGAGTGCGGTTGTGGGGAAAGCTTCGCGGTATAGTGGCCGCCGAGAGGGACAAGGGCGGGATTCGGGCAAAATCCGGCGGAAACGGGCGAAAACGCCGCCTGGCCGGAACGGCAGGATTCTGGCAGGGACTAGCTCGCACGGTAGTGGTGGAGTGACTGCCGGGCTGATGTACGGGGGACACATGAGCACGGGGTGTGCGAGCTAGTGGCGTAAAGGTAGCCCCCCGGGCCAAGACTGTCAACAAGTATTGATTCAATACATTCCTGCCCGTCCTGATCTTTCCCGTTCCGGATCCTGCCCGGGGGACTTGACTGCCCTCTCCAGCCAGCAATCCAAAACAGGCCAGGGCCTCGCCTGACGGCACGCATGTTGACGTAGGACATGAGGCCCCTCCATCAGGGCGGGGCTCTTGTGTTGTCCGCCGCGATCACCCCGGCTCACGCGCCGGGGGAGGGGCGGCCGATACGCGCCCATCAACGCGGATGAACGAGCCGGTATCGGCCAGCCCTCGCAGAATCACCTTCAATACTGATCGTTCAGGTAGCGGATCAGGTCGGTCGACGTCACGATACCGGCCAGCTGGTCGTCTGCATCAACCACCGGCAACGAGTGGAATTCACCCTTGGCCAGCAATTCCGACGCCTCCCGCACGCTCGCGGTGACGGGCAGGGTCACCAGCCGCGTGGACATGATCGCCCGGATGTCGAACTGTTGGTCGATGATCGTATCGATGGTCCGCTCGTCGGCACCGCTGATCACGAAGTTCAGCTTCATCATGTCGGTGAAGCTCACCAGACCCACCAGTTTTCTGCCCTCCAACACCGGAACATGATGAATGTTCCCCTCCGCCATGAGGTGGCGGACTTCACTGAGCTTCTGGCCTGCCTGAATGGCAACGACATCGGAGGACATGATCTTGGCGATCGGTTCGTTTTTCTTCATGGAGACTCGTCTATGGGTGGATGGGATGAAATCGGCGCCCCGGCGGCAAAGACATCCGTCTCGCCCTGCCCGCTTGCGCCTCAGTCATTCTTTAGCCCATCACGAGCGAGGGCACAAAAGGCGGTGATGGAAAAAATGCCCCGGCGAGACGGCCCGGGCACTGCGCCGAATGCCATGCCGAGACGGCGGCGGGGCCGTCATCGCCAGCCGGAAATGCAGTAAATTCCTCTCCAGACGCAGCATCGAATCCCGACCACGAACCACAGGGAGCCCCGTCATGATCGATCCGCACACGCATCCCGGTCTTCGGACCGCCGGACAGGCCGCTCTCCTGACCGGGTTCCTCCTGGCAACCCCGAGCTTCGGAGCCAACACCCCGCAATTGACCTCCACCGCCTTCCTCGACCAGGGCGACATCCCCGTCCTCCATACCTGCGAGGGGCACGATCTCTCGCCACCGTTGCAGTGGCAGGGTATCCCAGGCGGCACGCAAAGTCTGGCGCTGATCGTCGAGGATCCGGATGCCCCGGACCCGGCCGCCCCCCGGATGACCTGGGTGCACTGGGTGCTCTACAACTTGCCGGTCTCGACCGGAGGGCTGGCGGAAGCCCTCACCGCAGCCACCCTGCCGGCGGGGGCACGCGAAGGGCTGAACGACTGGCAGCGTACCGGCTACGGCGGTCCCTGCCCACCCATCGGCCGGCACCGCTATTTCCACACGCTCTATGCCTTGGATACGGTCTTGCCCGACCTGCACCATCCCAGCAAGGCGGCGCTCGCAAAGGCGATGGCAGGGCATGTTCTCGGGGTAGCCACCTTGGTCGGAACCTACCGGAAAAGCCGCTGAACCCGTCTTCCAACCGCCCATGGTGATAGCAATGGAATCGGCCTGTTGTCGCCGCGCAGGACGCCCCGAGCATCCGCCATCGTCCCGTTCCAGACCCGTGAGAGAGCCCCATGAACAGAAACAACACCGCCGGCCAGCGCCGGTCACCCGTCCTGGCCAGCCTGCTGGCCGGCGCGAGCCTGCTGCTCGCGGGCGCCAACCCGGCGCATGCGCAGAGAGAGCGCAGCGTTACGGTATTCCACCAGGGCGTAGCCATGACCTACGTGCCGGTGAATCGCGCAGGCCCCGCCGCACTGGGCGATCTGCGGGTCGCCAAGGCCCAGCTGACCGACCGGAGGGGCGCGAAGATCGGCGAAATGCACGGCACGCTGACCACCACGGCCATGGATACACCCAGGCCGGGCGATGAAATCCGCCAGGCGAACCTGGTGTTCCAGATCGGACGCGAACAGGACCAGATCGTCGTTGGCGGCCAGAGCCGCTACCCCGCCGACAGCGCCACCATCGGCGCGGACAGCAGCGCCATCCGTCCCATCCTGGGCGGAGCGGGCCGCTTTGCCGGTGCGCATGGCTGGGCCAGAACCTTCCATTTCGCAGACGGCGCCTGGAAGCATGTCTTCCATCTGCGCCCGTGATGAGCTCACCACAGCGCTCGTCGCTTTCCAGGGAAACGGGCAACCGGAAGAACCTGCCTCAGAACGGGCAGGGCGAGCGGAAGACCAGCGGCTCGCCGCTGGCCGGGTGGGCAAAACCGAGCGCACAGGCATGCAGGCGCAGGCGCCCGACCGAGTGCGGATCGCCGTAGATGGGATCACCCAGGATCGGGTGGCCCAGGGCCGCGAGATGCACCCGCAGCTGATGCGACCTCCCGGTCCGCGGCCTGAGCTCGAGCCGA
Organism: Methyloparacoccus sp. NF-16; assembly: GCF_056880625.1. Lineage (NCBI taxonomy): Bacteria > Pseudomonadati > Pseudomonadota > Gammaproteobacteria > Methylococcales > Methylococcaceae > Methyloparacoccus > Methyloparacoccus sp. NF-16. Next base: position 3,136,609 of record NZ_CP174130.1, read on the forward strand.
CACCAACCATCGTGACTGTCCAGGCGCCGCCATTCGGTATGGCAAGGCTTGCCGCAAGGATCGGTCCGGTAGCGGGGCGGCCGGTCGCCGCACTTGACCAGTGGCAGCCTGATCGCGCCCTGCGATCGTCCGGGAACACCGACGACATCGGCACAATAGACCTTGTCGATCCGGCGCTCGGCGAACAGGCGGCTCAAGGCCCGATGGAGTACGGGATCATGGGCCAGCAGCAACAGACCCGACGTATCGCGATCAAGCCGGTGCACCAACTGTAGCGTCGGCCAATACCGGCGCAGGCGGGTCAGCAGGGAATCGGCCAGATCGGGGCCACGCCCGGGCTGGCAGAGCAGTCCCGAAGGCTTGTCGGCAACGATCAGGCCGCCCCCGACGTAGCGCACGCAGGGCGGCATGCCGGGCAGGATGGCGGTGACTGCCGGCACCACGCTCATGGCGCGACGGCATCGCGCGGCAACACCCCCTGACGGCTTACCGTCCGGGCAAAAGCTCCGGCACTCGCGGATTCATTCGACGCCCGGCAGGTCATAGCGCTCGACCGCAACAACATCCACCCTGATGCTCCGCCTGGAGAATCTCGATGAACCATATCCTGTCCTCACTGCTGATCATCATCCTGCTGGCCGTCGGCATCTATCTGCTGGCCGACCGCTGGCAGGACAGCGTACACATCTATGCCTCGGGCTGCGAAACGGAGTCGGGCACCGAGCTGCCCCGCGCGCTCTGCAAGGCGATCGTCAACTACCGCTACCAGAAGGACAATTGAGCGTCCGCGGCGGCATTGTCCACAAAATCTGTGGATAACGGTGTGGGCAATGCTGTGGATTGGCAGCATTCGCGGGAACCCCGTTGGATCGTCCAAAAATCCGACAGCGATATAAGCCATTGATTTCACGTTACATCAAGCTCGCCAGAAGACGGTGATCAGGAACAATCAGCCTCCTGGGCTGATTGTGAATAGTTGTCCCTCCAAACCGTTTTCCGGCCACCGCGCCGCCCCCCGGGTCCAGCCATCGCACCCCATCGGCATCGGCGCTTGCTTCATTTCTAAATTTCGAATATTGTTGAATTATGGAAACAGCAACCGTCCTTGCCACGCTCGCCGCCCTGGCCCAGGAAACCCGTCTGGCGATCTTTCGCCAGCTGGTGCAGGCCGGACCGGCGGGACTTACGGCGGGAAAAATCGCCGAACAGCTCGCCGTGCCGCCGTCCTCGCTGTCCTTCCACCTGAAGGAGCTCAGCCATGCCGGGCTGGTCGCCTCGCGACAGAGCGGCCGGTTTGTCATCTACTGCGCCGATTTCGCCACCATGCACGGCGTCATCGGCTACCTGAGCGAAAACTGCTGCGGTGGCGCGCCCTGCGCCCCCGACGCTTCCAAGCCCCCCGGGAGGCCGTCATGAAACGCCTGCATCTACATGTCTCCGTCGATAACCTGGCCGAGAGCATCGCCTTCTACTCCGCGCTGTTCGGCGCCGAACCCGGCGTCTGCAAGCCGGATTACGCCAAATGGCTGCTGGACGATCCGCGCGTCAACTTCGCCATCTCGGCGCGCGGCGCCAAGCCCGGCCTCGACCATCTCGGCATCCAGGTCGAGTCCGACGCCGAGCTGGAAGAGATCAACACGCGCCTGGCCGGGGCAGCCCTGCCGGTCACCGAACAACGGGGCACCGCCTGCTGTTACGCGACGTCCGACAAGTACTGGACCGTCGATCCCAGCGGGCTGCCCTGGGAAGCCTTCCGTTCACTGACCGCGATCCCGGTCTTCGGCAAGGCGCCGCGCGACCTCGGCCAAGCGTCCCCCGCGAGCTGCTGCGCGCCAAAGCAGGGAGACTGTCCATGAGCGCACGGCTCCACAACGTGCTGGTGCTCTGCACCGGCAACTCCTGCCGCAGCGTGATGGCAGAAGCCCTGCTGAACGCGCTCGGCCATGGCCGGGTAAGGGCCTATAGCGCCGGCAGCCATCCTCTTGGCCGCATCAACGACGACGCCCTGGCAACCCTGGCCCGGCATGGCCTGCCGACCGAGGGCTATCGCAGCCAGTCCTGGGAGGAATTCCGGGACACGCCGATCGACATCCTGATTTCCGTCTGCGACGCGGCGGGCGGCAAAGCCTGCCCGGCCTACCTGGGCACGGCGGTGCGGGGCCACTGGGGCGTCGCCGATCCCGGCCATGTGGAAGGCACCCCGGAGGCACGAATCGCCGCCTTCGATGCGACCTTTGCCACCCTGCAGCGGCGCGTCGAAGCCATGCTGTGTCTCCCGCTCGCCGAGCTGGACCGCGAAGCCCTGGGCGCGGAGCTGAATCGCATCGGCCGCGACATCCGCTGACGCCCCGCGAGGCGCCCATGAGCCTTGGCACGCCCCCCTATCGGGTCCTGCTCCTGTGCGCGGGCAACTCGGCGCGCAGCATCATGGCGGCAGCCCTGCTCAACCATCCGGGACAGGATCGCTTCATCGCGCGCAGCGCCGGCAGCCAGCCGACCGGCCGGGTCGATCGGCGCGCGCTGGCCACCCTGGCCCGGCACGGCATTCCGGTTCATGAGCCGCACCGCAAGCGCTGGGATGAATTCGCCACGCCCAGCGCCGCGGCGCTGGATTTCGTCATCACCGTCTGCGACAACGCGGCCGGAGAAATCTGTCCCGCCCAACTGGCCATCGCCCGGGCCTTTGCCATCCTGGAGCGGCGGGTCGGACGGCATCCCGGGGGACTCGCACGCCTGGCCCCGGAACAGGCCGTGCGATCGATCGGCCATCCGTGACCCGCACCAGAGCCCGGCGGAGGAACCCCATGTCCATCCAGGCAAAACCCGGGCAACCGCCGCAGAGCCGGATCGCGGCCCGGGCAGCGACCTCCCCGGCCAGACGCATGAGCGTTTTCGACCGCTACCTGACCCTCTGGGTGGGCCTGTGCATGCTGGCCGGGGTGCTGCTGGGCAGGCTGCTGCCGGAACCCGTCGCGGCACTGCGCGGGTTCGAACTCTCCCACATCAACCTGCCGCTCGCCGTCCTGATCTGGTTGATGATCTACCCGATGATGCTGAAGGTGGATTTCGCCGCGGTCATCGATGCCGGCCGCCATCCGCGCGGCCTGCTGATCACCCTGTTCGTCAACTGGCTGGTCAAGCCCTTCAGCATGGCGCTGCTGGGCTGGCTGTTCTTCAGGCAGCTGTTCCTGCCACTCATCGGGCCGGCAGCCGCCGACCAGTACATCGCCGGCGTGATCATCCTCGCCGCCGCGCCCTGCACCGCCATGGTGTTCGTATGGAGCTACCTGACCGACGGTGATCCCGGCTATACGCTGGTGCAGGTGGCGGTCAACGATCTCGTCATGCTGCTGGCCTTCGCGCCCATCGTCAGCTGGCTGGTCACTGGAGCGTCGGGCCTGGCCGTGCCCTTCGCAGTCCTGCTTCACTCGGTGCTGGTCTTCATCGTCGTCCCACTCGCGGCGGGGATCCTGACACGCCGCGCGTTGCTGAAGCGGAAGGGCAAGGACTGGTTCGAGCACCAGTTCCTGCCGCGCCTGCACCCTGTCGCCCTCGGCGCCTTGCTGCTGACCCTGGTGCTGATCTTCGCCTTCCAGGCCGACAACCTCGTTGGCCGCAGCTTCCATGTGGCCCTGATCGTCATCCCCATCCTGATCCAGGTCTACTTCAACGCCTCGCTGGTCTACGGACTGATGCGGCTGCTCCGCGTCCGCCATGCCGTCGCCGCACCCGGCGCGCTGATCGGCGCCAGCAACTTCTTCGAACTGGCCGTGGCCACCGCCATCACGCTGTACGGGCCGGAATCCGGCGCCGCGCTGGCAACGGTCGTGGGCGTGCTGGTGGAAGTGCCTGTCATGCTGTCGGTCTGCGCCGCCTGCAACCGGACCCGGGGATGGTTCGAGGCTGCCTGAGGCGGGCGGCCTACAGCCAATCCTTGCCCTTCTTGCGCACCTGCTCGTAGAAGGCATCCATGACATCGACGAAGGATTCGTCCTTGTCCCAGAACGGCGGATAATCGCCACCCTTGCGGATGAGGATGCCGGCCACGGCCGCGGTGGCCGGGGGCTCGACACCGGCCGGCAGCCGGCGCTGGCCGCGCCAGAATCCGTGGGGAGAAACCGCGGCGGGCAGGGGCTGGGCCAGCGGGCGGGTGAAAAAGCTGGCCGCCGCGACCGGCTCGGCGGGCGCCTCGTCCAGCGCAGCGGCCAGGGCCGTGCCCAGCGGCGTGGCCTTGAGCCGGCGGATCAGGTCGGCACGGGACAGGCCGCGCAACTCGAACAACAGGAAGGGATCCTGATCCAGGCGAGCCGCCAGCAGGAAGTACAGCGCGGCCACGTGCTTGCAGGGATTCTCGACATCCGGGCAGGAACAGCCGCTGCGGATTTCCCGGTGGCTTTCCGGCAGCAGGCTGACGCCCAGCCCGGCCAGCGGCCGCTCGATCTCGTCCGGCATCTCGTTGAAGAGCAGCCGCGAGATATAGCCGGCGCGGCTGCCGATCAACCCCAGCGCTTCATCCCAGGCGGCGTGCGGCACCGGCTCGAACTGTAGCCAGGTATCGTACACGGGCACCTCGTGCATGCCGTAATAGGGGTTGATCTTGCCGCGCACCCGCGCCTCGACGCGGGTACCCTTCACCGCCCACTGGTCGATCCGCTGCCCGCTCAGGTACTGGCGCCCGCGCACCAGCCGGCTCGGCTCGGTGTAGGTTTCCAGCACATGCAGGAAGCGCTCGCCCCACCAGGTTTTTCCCATTTTGTGCATGTCTGTTTCCCGGGCTGCGCGACCTTCCCCTGGCATGGGGAACAATTATGTATGCGAAACTATCTTTGTTGACTGATTCGGTCGGGAATCCGGACCCGCTGGCCGGCTGCTCCCGCCAGGATTGTATCCGACAGGCCACGGCGACTGCGCCCGTCCGCCGTGGTGTTCCCCCCCCAGAACACAAGACCAGGGACAACGATGGCACGCCTGTTACCTCTCACCGCATGGTGGCTCCTGCTGGCCGGATTCTCCCTGCCCGTCGCCGCCGAAACGGCAACCGAGACACCCGCCGTGGACCTGACCGGCCACGCGGTCGGCTGGTTTGCCCTGTCGGCCTTCGCCCTCGCCTATGTCGTGGTCGTGCTTGAGGAAGTCATCGAACTGCGCAAGTCGAAGCCGATGATGCTGGCGGCCGCACTGATCTGGGTGGCGATCGCCATCAGCTACAAGCTGCTGGGGCAACCCGAGGTCGCGACCCGGGCGGTACGCCATGTGGTGCTGGAATACAGCGAGCTGCTCCTGTTCCTGATCGTCTCCATCGCCTACGTCAACGCCATGGACGAACGCGGCGTGTTCAACAGCCTGCGCGCCTGGCTGATCAACCTCGGCTTCAGCTACCGGCAGCTGTTCTGGGTCACCGGTTTCCTGGCCTTCTTCATCTCCTCGGTATCGAACAACATGACCACCGCCATGCTCATGTGCGCGGTGGTGATGGCGGTCGGCAAGGACGATCCGCGCTTCGTCGGCATTGCCTGCGTCAACACGGTGGTCGCGGCCAACGCTGGCGGCGCCTTCTGCCCGTTCGGCGACATCACGACCCTGATGGTCTGGCAGAAGGGCATCCTGGACTTCTGGGCCTTCTTCGCCCTTTTCGTTCCGTCGCTGCTGAACTTCCTCATCCCGGCCGCGCTGATGCACTTCGCCGTTCCCAGGCGACGGCCGGCGCCCCTGGACACCCCGGTGACCCTGGAACGGGGCGCGCGACGCATCGTGCTGCTGTTCCTGCTGACCATCCTGACCGCCGTGCTGTTCGAGAACTATCTGAGCCTGCCGGCGGCGATCGGCATGATGGCCGGCTTCACCTACCTGCAATTCTTCTCCTATTTTATGCAGCTGACGCACCAGGAGGGCACGGACATGCCGGTCAGCCTGGGCGACACCGCGCATCACCCGGAACTGGAGACGACGACCACGGAGAAAGCCGGCGAGCGCGCGCCACGCTTCGACGTCTTTCACCAGCTGGCCTCGATGGAATGGGACACGCTGCTGTTCTTCTACGGCATCGTGCTCTGCGTCGGCGGCCTCAACTTCATCGGCTATCTGACGCTGGCCTCGCAGTTTCTCTACGGGGATCTCGGCGCCACCGGCGCCAACATCCTGGTTGGCCTGGTTTCGGCGCTGGTGGACAACATCCCGGTGATGTACGCCATCCTCTCCATGAATCCGGACATGTCGCATGGTCAATGGCTGCTGGTGACCCTGACCGCCGGCGTCGGCGGCAGCCTGCTGTCGGTCGGCTCGGCGGCCGGGGTGGCGCTGATGGGCCAGGCCAAGGGCGCCTACACCTTCCTCACCCACCTCCGCTGGGCGCCGGCCATCCTGCTGGGTTACGCCAGCGCCATCGGCGCGCATTTCCTCATCAACGCCGGCAGCTTCTGACTCCAGTTGCCCGGCTGCGCCGCCTGTGGCACCCGCAGCGGCCGGCCGATACGGCTCAGGCTTCGGCCACGATCGGTTGGCCGGCCGCCGGGACCGAGGCCGGGGCGGGGAAGCGAACGGCGATGCATGCCCCGCCGCGGGGGCCGGCACCGATGGCCAGTTCGGCGCGATGGCGGTCGGCAATCTCCTTGACGATCGCCAGACCCAGACCGCAGCCGTCGCCGGGGCTGCCGGGAATGCGGTAGAAGCGCTCGGTAACCCGGCCGGCCTCGCTGGGCGGGATACCGGGCCCGGCGTCGGCGACGCCGAGTACGGGACCGGCGACCGCTGCCGTCACCGATACCTCGATGGCGCCCCGGCCGCCACCATAGCGCAGGGCGTTGTCCAGCAGATTGCCGAGCAACTCGCGCAGAAGCAGGGCGTCGCCGTTGACCTCGACCGGCCCGTCGGGCGCCTCGAGGGCCAGTTCCATGCCCCGTTCCAGCGCCCGCGGCACCCATTCCAGGCAGACCTCCCGGGCCAGGGCCGCCATGTCCAGCCGGGTAGGCTCGCGCTGGGCCTGGCGGGCGAATTCGGAATGCGCCAGCGCCAGCAGCTGCGAGCCCAGATGCGCGACCCGGTCGGCGGCGTGCTGGATATGCTCCAGCGCCGGTTGCAGGGTGGCCATGTCGCGCGCCCGCGCGGCGCGCTCCGCTTGCAGCTTCAGCCCCGCCAGCGGCGTACGCAACTGGTGCGCGGCGTTCTCGATGAAGCGCTGCTGACTGGCGAGGGCGCCGCCGAGCCGTTCCAGCAGAGCGTTGAGCCGATGCGTGAGCGAACGCACCTCCAGCGGCACGTCGGCATCGGGAATCGGCGTCAGGTCGCGGGCGGAACGGCTGTCGATCAGTCGCGACAGGTCCGCCAGCGGCCGCAGCCCCAGCCTGACGCTGGTCCAGACATGGAACACGGTGATGCAGACCAGCAGCAACTGCGGCAACACCACGGCCAGCAGCATCTCCTCCAGCATGCCGCGCCGCTTGTGCAGGGTCTCGGCCACCGACACCACCACTTCCGCGCCGCTGACGCCGGGCATGGCGACGACCGACACCACGCGGACCTCCTCGCCCTGCATCAGGCGGTCGCTGAAATAGGGCTCCTCCGGCATCAGCTCGCGGAGATCCGGGCTGGGCAGGGCGCGGTCGCCGGCCATGAAACCGCTGGCGCGCGATTCGATCTTGAAGAAAGTCTTGTCCATGGCGTCCCAGCGGAACACTTCGACGGCGATCGGCGGCAACTCGAAGGTGATGCGGTCCCTGTAGCTCTTGACCTGCTGTGCCAGCGAGCGGGCGGAATCCAGCAGCCAGCGGTCGTAGGCCAGGTTGGCATAGTGCAGCGCCACGAAATAGGACACGGCGACATCCAGCAGCACGACCAGCAGCAGCGGCCCGCTGAGCCGCCGCAGCAGCTGCGTCCTAAGACTCTGCGCGCGACGCCGCATCGCCGTCCAGTTCGAGCAGATAGCCGAGGCCGCGCAGGGTGCGGATGCGGATGCCCGCCGGGGACAGCCGCCGGCGCAGGCGGTGGACGTAGACCTCGATGGCGTTGTCGGCCAGCTCGCCGGCGCCCACCGCCAGCCGCTGGGCGATGCGTTCCTTGCTGACCACGCGGCCCGCTTGCAGCATCAGCGCCTCCAGCACGCCATGCTCACGCGAGGGCAGCAGCAGCGGCGCCTCCTGCAGGTGGAATTGGTGCTGGAAGCTGTCCAGCCGCAGCGGCCCCAAAGCCAGCGTCCGCCCATGGCCGCCGAGGCTGCGCCGCAAGAGGGCCTGTACCCGCGCCTCCAGCTCGCGCAGCTCGAAGGGTTTGATCATGTAGTCGTCGGCCCCCAGCTGCAAGCCGCCGATGCGGTCGTTGAGGCCATCGCGGGCGGTCAGGATCAACACCGGCAGGGTCGAGCGGCGCTGGCGCAGCTGGCTCAGCAGGTCGCGGCCGTCGCCGTCCGGCAATCCCAGGTCGAGAATCATCAGGTCGTAGGCCTGGGTGCGGAGCGCGCTGTCGGCAAAGCTGAAGGTAGTTGCCAGCGTGACGTCGAAGCCGATCTCGGCCAGGCTGTGCTGCAAGCCGTCGGCGAGGGCCGCGTCATCTTCGACCAAAAGTATTTTCATGCACGCGGTTATGAAAGGTTCATGTAAGGTTTCGGCGCTACCATGCGCGGCTGCCGGCCCCGGTTGGGCCAGGCGCCGGAGGATCGGGAAACCCGCCCGGAGGCCCGGCTAGCATACCCAAATCCTCCCGAGCAGGTGATCGCCGATCATGAGTCTCCCGCCCCCCTCACCGCCCCGCGACATCCGGCTGGACTTCATCCGCGGCCTGGCGCTGCTGGTGATCTTCGTCAATCACATGCCGAACAACGCGGGCCAGTTCTTCACCCTGTCGCGCTACGGCTGGAGCGATGCCGCCGAGGTGTTCGTGTTCTGCTCGGGCTTCGTGTCGGCCCGGGTGTTCGGGCAGGCCTTCGCGCGCTCCGGGCTGTGGCCGGGCACGGCCCGGGTACTGCAACGCTGCGTGCAGATCTATGCCGCACACCTGGGACTGTTCGGCGCGCTGGCGCTGAGCTGCCTGATCGGCAATGCCCTGTTCCCGCCGCACGACTACATCCAGCAGCTCAACATCCGCTTCTTCTTCGAGCAGACGCACGAGGCGCTGCCAGCGCTGGTGACGCTGCGCTACCTGCCCAACGGCATCGACATCCTGCCGATGTACCTGGTGCTGCTGCTGTGGACGCCGGTGTTCTGGGCGCTGTCGGAACTCAGCCGCGCGCTGGCCGTGGCCGCCTCGCTTGCCCTGTATCTCGCCACCTACCGCTTCAACCTGGAACTGTCGGCGGAGCCAGCCACCACCCGTGGCTGGTTCTTCAACCCCTTCGCCTGGCAACTGGTGTTCTTCGGCGGCTACCTGCTGGGCGCCGGCTGGATCCGCATCCGCCTGGGACAGCGCTGGCCGCTGCGGCTGAGCCTGGCGCTGGTGCTGCTGGCGGCGCCGTTTGCCCACGAAGCCCTGCTGCGGCCGTTCGCCTGGATGGCCGGACTGCACGAACTGATTGAGCCCTGGTACGACAAAACCCGCCTTGGCCCCCTGCGCCTGCTGCACTTCGCGGCACTGGGCTATCTGGTCGCCTCGTGGCTGGCCCGCTCCGGGGCCTGGCTGGAGCGCCCCCTGGCCAGGCAGGTTCGGATGCTGGGACAGCAGTCCCTCGCCATCTTCGCGCTGGGTCTGCTGCTGTCGCGCATGGGCGGCATGCTGCTCGACCAGACCGGCCATGGCTGGCTGCCACTGCTGGCTGTCAATGTCGGTGGCCTGGCCCTGCTGCTGGGCCTGGGCCAGCTGCTGGCCTGGCTGGACGGAAAACCCTGGAAACACCCGGCCCGGATGCAGCCCGCCAGACTGGCGGGCAGCTTCTTCGATCTGGATACCTTCCGGCGCGCATGCCTGCGCCCGCTGGCACTGGTGCTGATGCTGCTGCCGCTGGCGGCGGCGCCCTTCCTGCTGCCCAAGAAACCGGCGCCGCCATCGGCCAGCGAGGAGCCCTGGCTGGGCGCGGAACCCACCCTGGATGTGCCGACGCACGACCTGCGGGCGGCCGCCGACCGGCCGCGGCCGGTACCGGGAACCCGCGGGGCCCCGGCACCGGGCCGGCTGGCCCGGCTCGGGCTGGATCACTGAGGCTGGCGACCCGATGAGCGAGACCGGCTTTCTCGACCGCAGCCTGCTCCTGGACGAGCGCCTGTACCGTTACCAGCTGTTTCGTCCGCGTGGCGAGCCGCCGGCGGCCGGCTGGCCGGTGATCCTGTTCCTGCACGGCGCCGGCGAGCGCGGTCGTGACGGCATCCTGCCCACCCAGGTCGGTCTGGGCGCGGCGATACGCCGGCATCCCGACCGGTTTCCCTGCCTGGCCGTGTTTCCCCAGATCAGCGGCGGCCGCTGCTGGAGCCGGCCCGACATGGCCGCACTGGCCATGGCCTGCCTGGAGAAAACCTGCCGCGAGGAAACCGTGGATCCGGCGCGGCGCTATCTGACCGGCCTGTCCATGGGCGGCACCGGTGTCTGGTATCTGGGCGCCCGCCACCGGGAGGTCTTCGCCGCGCTGGTGCCGGTCTGCGGCGGCGTCCATTACCCCGCCGCCGCCAGCGGCAGCCCCGATTCGGGAGAGAACCAGGCGATCTACCTGGCCCGGGCCGAAGCCATCGCGCCGACACCGGTGTGGGCCTTTCACGGCGCCCTCGACGAGGTGGTGCACCCGGGCTTCACCCGCGGCATGGCGGCGGCGCTGACGGCCTGCGGCCACCCGCCCCGGCACACGGAATATCCGGATGTCGGCCACGATGCCTGGGATGTCGCCTATCAGGAGCCGGCGCTCTGGCGCTGGCTGTTCGCCCAGCGGCGCTAGGCGCTTCATGATGTCTGGCGGGCGCCCACCGCGCCTTCAGGCGTCGCCGCCGGCATGACCGCCTTTTCATTGAATTCACCCCAGGGCAAGGCGCTCCTGGCCCTGGCCCGGGACGGCGACTACGCCCATCCGGGAGAGGCGGAAGCCATCCGGCTCGCCTGCGCCGGGCTCGCGCGCCAGGACAGCCATCGCCTGCTGGACGTGGGCTGCGGCCGCGGGGGCACCGCCGCCTGGTTCCAGGCACGGGGCTGGGGCACGGTCACCGGCGTCGATCTCGATGCCCAATCCATCGCCTTCGCCCGCCAGCGCTATCCGTCGGTGCACTTCCTGGCCGGCGACGCCACCCGGCTGGATACGCTGGGGCTCCCGCCCTTCGACCTCGTCTACCTGTTCACCGCCCTGTATGCCTTTGCCGACCAGCCGGCCGCCCTGCGGCAGATGCGCCAGGTCTGCCGGCCCGGCGGCAGGCTGCTGATGGTCGAATACACGCGCCCGCTTGCCGCCCCGCTGCCGCCCGGGCTCGGCACGGAAATCGGCCAGCCGCTGGTGCCCGCGAAGCTGGCCGGGGTTCTGGCGGCGGCGGGCTGGCAGCTGGAGAGCCTGGAGGACTGGACGCCGCACTTCATCCGCTGGTACGCGAACCTGCTGCAACGCTTCCACGACCGGAAAGCCGGGATGCTGGCGCTGGCAGGCGCGGAGGCCCATGGCTTCGTCACGCGCTGGTATGCCGAGTTGCTGGCAGCACTGCAATCCGGACAGCTGGGCGGGGCGCGCATCCTCGCCCGCGCGGGGCCCTGCATGCCAGCCGCCGGTTACGCCCCGGCCCGCGCCGTGTAAAAATCCGCGCTCACCATTACGCCATCCCGCCTGCGACCCGGAGCCCGCGCATGACCGCCACCGCCGACCACCTTCCGCCCCTGGACATCGTCGAACATGACACCACCCTGGTGGTGCGCCTCGCCGGGCGTCTCGACAGCACCGTCTGCGCCGAGCTTCACCAGCCGCTGCTCGACCGCATCACGGCGGCCGGCAAGGCGGTGGTGCTGGACATGGAGGACGTCGCGTTCGTCGCCTCCGCCTTCCTGCGGCTGTGCATCCTGGCGGCGAAAACGGTCGGCAGCGGCCGCATCCGCATGATCAACGTCAGTCCGCTGCTGAAGAAGGTATTCAAGATTGCCGGACTGGACCGGCAGATTGCCATGACGGCGGGTTCGTTCAACCCGGTGCAGCCCACCCACGAACCGGTCTATCCGGTGTCCAGGGACGCCAAGGCCGGCGCGCTGATCACGGCCGAGCGCTATCAGGCGCTGTATGCGCGCTCGCTGGCCGACCCGGACGGATTCTGGGCCGATCTGGCCGGCGAATTCCTGCACTGGGACCACCCCTGGGATCGGGTCAGCCAGTGGGATTTCAGGACCGCCCGGATCGCGTGGTTCCAGGGCGGGCGGCTGAATGCCAGCGTCAACTGCCTGGACCGCCACCTGGCCGAGCGCGGCGGCCAGGTCGCCCTGCTCTGGGAAGGCGACGAACCGGACCAGCAGCGCCGGCTGACCTATCGCGAACTGCACGAGCAGGTCTGCCGCTTCGCCAACGTGCTGAAGGCGCAGGGCGTGCGGCGCGGCGACCGGGTGTGCCTGTACCTGCCGATGATTCCCGAGGGCGCCGTGGCCATGCTGGCCTGCGCCCGCATCGGCGCCGTGCACAGCGTGGTGTTCGGCGGCTTCTCCGCCGAAGCGCTGAAGGACCGCATCCTCGACGCCGGCTGCCGGCATGTGGTCACCGCCGACGAGGGCCGCCGCGGCGGCCGGCGCGTGCCGCTGAAACAGAACGTGGACGAGGCCCTGAGCGCCTGTCCCGACGTCGGGAGCGTCATCGTGGTACGGCACACCGGCGCGGAAACCGGCTGGATGGCAGGCCGCGACCACGACTACCGTGCGCTGGTCGAGGCTGCCGACCCGGTGTGCCCGCCGGAATCGATGGATGCCGAGGACCCGCTGTTCATCCTCTACACCTCCGGCTCCACCGGCCAGCCCAAGGGCGTGCTGCACAGCACCGGCGGCTACCTGCTGTACACCGCCGTCACCCACCGCTACGTGTTCGACTATCACGACGGCGAGATCTACTGGTGCACGGCCGATCTGGGCTGGGTCACCGGACACAGCTACGTGGTCTACGGGCCGCTCTGCAACGGCGCCACCACGCTGATGTTCGAAGGCGTGCCGACCTGGCCGGATGCCAGCCGCTTCTGGCGGGTGATCGAGAAGTACCGGGTCCATCTGTTCTACACCGCACCGACCGCCATCCGCGCCCTGATGGGCCTCGGCAACCGCTGGGTGCACACGGCCGACATCGGCAGCCTGCGCCTGCTCGGCTCGGTGGGCGAGCCGATCAACCCGGAAGCCTGGGCCTGGTACTACCACGTCATCGGCGACTCGCGCTGCCCCATCGTCGACACCTGGTGGCAAACCGAAACCGGCGGCATCATGATCACGCCGCTGGCCGGCGTCACCGACCTCAAGCCCGGCTCCGCGGCCCTGCCGTTCTTCGGCGTGCGGCCCGCGCTGCTGGACGAGGCAGGCAACCCGGTGGAGGGGCCCGGCGAGGGCGTGCTGGTGCTGACGGCCTCCTGGCCCGGCCAGGCGCGGACGGTCCATGGCGATCCGCAGCGCTTCTTCGACACCTACTTCGCCCCCTACCCCGGCTACTACTTCACCGGCGACGGCGCGCGGCGGGACGAGGACGGCTACTACTGGATCACCGGCCGGGTCGACGACGTCATCAACATCGCCGGCCACCGGCTGGGCACGGCGGAGATCGAAAGCGCCCTGGTCCTGCACCCGCAGGTGGCGGAGGCCGCTGTGGTCGGCTACCCGCACCCGATCAAGGGACAGGGCATCTACGCCTACGTCACCCTGACCGCCGATGCCGCGCCGGGCGAGGGCCTGCGCCACGACCTGATCGAGCTGGTCCGGCACGAGATCGGCGCCATCGCCGCGCCGGGCGTCATCCAGTGGACGCCGGCCCTGCCGAAAACCCGTTCCGGCAAGATCATGCGCCGCATCCTGCGCAAGATCGCGGCGGACGAGATCGACCAGCTGGGCGACATCTCCACCCTCGCCGACGCGGCCGTGGTGGAACAGATCATCCGCGACAGACCACGGGCCGGGGCGGGCGTCGCCTGAGCCTCAGCCGCCATGCCGGTGGAGCGTGGCCTGCCAGCTGATGACATGCGGCAGGGGAATGATGTCCTCCAGCCGGCCCAGGATCGCGGCGACCCGCTCCGGTTCATCGTAGAACTCGACGATCAGCGGCAGATCCAGCGACAGGTCCACCAGCGAGGCGGTGTGCAGGCGCCCGTCCGGGCCGAAGCCGGCGATGCCGCGCAGCACGGTGACCCCGGCCACCTTTTCCTGAGCGTGGAGAAAGTCCAGCACCTTGGCGAGCCGATGCTCGCCCTCGCGGAGGTAAATCCGCGCTACCGTGACGGCGTGAGTTGCCATAGCCAGTTACCCAGTTGCGAGGCCAGCCACAGCAGGGTCGCGGCAGCGAGGCCATTGAGCATGAAAATGGAAAAGAGTCCGCCCAGCTCCAGCGGCACGTCGCCGAGCCGCAGCGCCATCCACAGGGTCGCGGCCACCGTGGCCAGACCGAGCAGCAGGATCAGCATGACCGCGCGACCGGTCGGCGGCCAGCCGAAATGGTGGAAGGCCAGGGTGGCGAGCAGGGCCAGCGCGAACAGCACGCCGCCCCCGAGCAGCAGCCCCAGCCAGGCCAGGCCCTGGGCCGTCCAGGCCGGCGACATGCCGGTGAACAGGGTCCGCGCCCAGACGATGCCGATCCACACCGCCAGCACGCAGAGCAGCGGGCTGAGCACGAGATTGAGGATGGCCTTGAGATAGCCGCCCTGGTTGATCAGGTGGAGGCTCTCCAGCGCAAAGGTCGAGAAGGTGGTGAAGGCGCCGAGGAAGCCGACCAGCACCGCGGCCCGGACCTCTGCCGCCACCGGGAAGCGTTGCAGCATCAGTTCGGCCAGGAGGCCCATCAGGAACGAGCCGGCAACATTGACGAACAGGGTGCCGAGCGGAAAGCCCCGACCCAGCCAGGCATAGATGCCGTTGGCGGCCAGAAACCGGGCGACCGCGCCCAGCGAACCGCCGATGGCGATGGCGAGCAGCTGGTTCATGCCGTCACCCCGGCAACGCCCGGGGCGGTTTTCATGCCGGCGCCGTGGCGGCACGGCTGCGCGGCGATCGGCGGGATGTCGACAAACATGAGGGAGCCCCCGGAGTCGGCCACACGAACGGGCGGCACTACGGCCATGCCGGCGCCGCGAAGGCCGGCTGTCCGGCCCGGGATGCCATCATCCACGCCGCCACCGCGCATGGCAACTGCCGGCACCACCGCATCGCCACCTCACTCCAGCACCTCCATCCGGTTCAGGGCGATCAGCTGCTTGAAGGTCTCGTTGTCGAGCTGGGTGAGCCAGGATTCGTCGTTGCCGACGATCAGCGAGGCCACCTGCTTCTTTTCCTCGATCAGCTTGTCGATGCGCTCCTCCAGCGTGCCCAGGGTGATGAACTTGTGCACGAAAACGTTCTTGCGCTGGCCGATGCGGAAGGCGCGGTCGGTGGCCTGATCCTCCACCGCCGGATTCCACCAGCGGTCGAAGTGGAACACATGGTTGGCCTTGGTCAGGGTGATGCCGACGCCGCCGGCGCGCAGCGACAGCAGGAACACGCCGGGACCGGTCTCGGGGTCCTGGAACTCGGCGATCATGCGCTCGCGCCTGGCCGCCGGCACCGCGCCATGCAGGTAGAACACCGGGCAATCGAGCTGTTCGCGCAGATGCCTTTCCAGCTGGCCGCCGACCTCGGCGAACTGGGTGAAGACCAGCGCGCTCTCGCCCTCGGCGATGACGTCGCCGAGCATGTCGCACAGCCGCGCCAGCTTGGGGGAGCGGTCGCTGGCGAAGACGCTGCCATCGTGCAGGAACTGGGCGGGGTGGTTGCAGATCTGCTTGAGCCGGGTCAGCGTCGAGAGGATCAGCCCCTGCCGATTGATGCCGTCGGCGGCGCCGAGACGCTGCTCGACATCGCGGACCACGGCCTCGTACAGCGACGCCTGCTCCTTGCCGAGGTTGCAGAACTGGCGGTTCTCCAGCTTATCGGGCAGGTCGCGGATGATGTCGGGATCGGTCTTGACCCGGCGCAGCACGAACGGCTCGATCAGGCGCTTGAGCATCTCGGCGCGGCGCGGGTCGTTGTCGCGCTGGATCGGCAGCTCGTAGCGCTGGCGGAACTGCGACTGCTTGCCGAGATAGCCGGGATTGAGGAAATTGAAGACCGACCAGAGATCCAGCAGGCGGTTTTCCACCGGCGTGCCGGTCAGCGCCAGGCGGTGCTCGGCGCCGAGCTTGAGCACCGCCTTGCTCTGCGCCGAGGCCGGATTCTTGATGTTCTGCGCCTCGTCCAGCACCACCCGCCGCCAGCGGATGGTGGAGAGGATCTTCTCGTCGCGCCGCGCCAGGGCGTAGGACGTGATGACGACATCGCTGGCCAGGCAGGCGCTGGCGAAGGCCTCGGCATCGCGCACCCGCACCGTGCCGTGGTGGATGAAGGCCCGCAGGCCGGGGGCAAAGCGTTCGATCTCCTTGTGCCAGTTGCCGATGACCGAGGTCGGCGCGACCAGCAGGGTCGGCGCCAGACCATGGCCCGGCGCCCGTTCCTGCACCAGCAGGGCCAGTACCTGCACGGTCTTGCCAAGGCCCATGTCGTCGGCCAGACAGCCGTTCAGGCCCAGGCTTTCGAGGAAGGCCACCCAGGCCAGGCCGCGCTTCTGGTAGTCGCGCAGCTGCGCCGCGAGGCCCGGCGGGTTGTCGGCCGGTTCCAGGCGGCTGTGATCGCGCAGCTTGCCCAGCATCTCGGCCAGGGCGTGGCGGGGGTCGATCTCGAAGAAATCGGCATCCTCGGCCGACTTGCGCATCAGCTCCGGCAGGCTCATGCCGGTTTCGTCGTCGCGGTGGCGGCGCCAGAACTCCAGCATCTCGCGCATCTTCTCCCGGTCCAGCGCCAGCCAGCGGCCGCGGAACCGCACCAGCGGCGACTTGCTTTCCACCAGGCCGGCCCATTCCGCCTCGTCCACGGTCTCGTCGCCGAGTGCCAGATCGTAGCGATAGGCCATGAGATTCTGGAGATCCAGGCTGTTGCGGCGATCCGCGCCGGACAGCGAGCGGCCGCCGGCCTGCAGCCGGATCTTGGCCCGGCGGCGCCCCTGCGGCGTCCACCAGGCCGGTACCAGCACGATGAAGCCAGCATCCTCCAGAACCCAGGCATCCCGCTGCAGGAAGCCAAAGGCCTCCTCGAGACCGAGGTCGATGCCGGAGGGCTGGGCCTCGTCCAGCCCTTCCCACAAGGGTGGATAGATGCGCGCCGCCTGCCCCATGGCCAGCAGCAGCCGCTGCTCGAAGTCCTCGCCGCAGCGGGTGGCGAAGAAGCCCCGCGCCCGCTCGTCCAGCGCCCAGTACTGCGCCAGGGTGATCTGCAGGGACGGGTCCTGGCGCGGCGCCACCAGCATGTCCAGGCGCCAGGACGCCTGCTCGGTCTCCGCTTCGCGCAGCTGGAACAGCAGGCTGAAGGGCGCCTCGCCGTGCTGGCCGACCAGCTTGCGGCGCCAGGCCAGCCAGGCCTGGTAGACCGGCAGGCCCTCGCGGCTCTTCCAGGGCACCCGCGACTGCAATTCCTGCCGGGCGGCATCGACCAGGGTGCCGCGGATGCGGCGGTCGATCTTGGCCGAAGCCGAGGCCTGACCGACGATGCGCTGCACCAGCACCTCGGCGCAGTGCCGCAGCAGGCTGGTCTTCTCGTAGCAGCACCCGCCCAGCGTGGCGCAGGCGTCCGGCATCAGCTGCACCGCCTCGCGGATCAGCTGCTCGAACTCGTCGGCCACGATTTCCCAGCCACCGTGCAGCTCGTAGCCGCCGGCCGGGGTTTCCCGGTAGACCAGCCGGGGAATGTAGCGGTCGCGCAGGATCACCGCCTTGGCCGACTGGGTGAAGTAATGCCAGAACAGCAGGTCACTGCCGGGCCGCGTCTCCGGCGTCCGGCAGAAGGCCAGGAAGCGCAGTTCGCCCAGCTGCGGCACCGGCCGCACCTGGCGGTAGGCGTCCACCCGCCAGGGCGAGAGGGGCGCGGGCGGCAGGGCCTCGTCCAGGCCGTGCTCGAACTCCGGCGCCGGCAGCGGCAAGCCGTCGACCGTCGGCAGGGCCAGGGTTTGCGGGAGGAAATGAAAGCGTCGCTCATAGGCGGACACGGACAGTTCCAGCGTGCCCTCGAGAAAGGCGATCAGCTCGCTCTTGGGCAGATGGCGCGGGTGCACTCCCGTTTCCCGGGACGCGCCGCGCAGCGTCTGGTCCTCCACCCAGACCCAGAAGTCGCCGGCCTGAATGAAGCCGTCCCCGTGCTCGGGTATCCATGAGCAATGCAGGACTTTCATGTCGCGAGTTTCACGCCGCCCAAAATCCCGCTATTGTAGCCCTTCAGGCGTGATGGCGGCCCGGTGCGGGCCCGCCGTGCGCCGCCGTTTTCCCAAACGTTTTCCTGAGGTTGCGCATGTGTCTCGCGGTACCGGGTCAAATCATCAGCCTGTCGGAGCCCGGGGCGGGCGAACCGCGGGGACGGGTCAGTTTCGGCGGCGCGCTCAAGGAGGTCAGCCTGGCCTTCACGCCCGAGGCGGCGGTCGGCGACTACGTCATCGTCCATGCCGGCTGCGCCATTTCCCGGCTGGACGAGGACGAGGCCCGCGAGGCGCTGGCGGAATTCGCCGCCCTGGGGGCCCTGGAGCAGGCGTGAGCCGGGCATGAATCACCAGCACGAGTACCGGGCGCGGGAGCTGGTGGCGGCGCTCGCGGACGCCATCGCCCGGCTGTGTACCCGGCCGTGGACGCTGATGGAAGTCTGCGGCGGCCAGACCCATGCCATCCTGCGCTACGGCATCGATCGCCTGCTGCCGCCCGGCGTGGAACTGATACACGGACCCGGCTGCCCGGTCTGCGTGACCCCCACGGCCGCCATCGATCAGGCCATCGCCATCGCCCGCACGCCGGGTGCGATCCTCTGCTCCTTCGGCGACATGCTGCGGGTGCCGGGATCGCGGGGCGACCTGCTGGGCGCCCGCGCCGAGGGCGGCACGGTGCGCGGGCTGTACTCGCCGCTGGATGCCCTGCAGGTGGCGCGGGAGCATCCCGGGCAGCAGGTGGTCTTCTTCGCCGTCGGCTTCGAAACCACCGCCCCGGCCACCGCGCAGGCAGCCTGGCAAGCGCGGCAAGAGGGCCTCGACAACTTCTCCCTGCTGGTCAGCCATGTGCGCGTGCCGCCGGCCATGGAAGCCCTGCTGGCCGCGCCGGCCTGCCGCATCGACGGCTTCCTGGCCGCGGGGCATGTCTGTACGGTGATGGGCACGGACGAGTATGAACCTGTCGCCGCACGCCACGGCATCCCCGTCGTCGTGACCGGCTTCGAGCCTGTGGACCTGCTGGCCGGCATCCACCGTTGCCTGGAGATGCTGGAGCGCGGCGAGGCGGGCGTTGCCAACCAGTACCGGCGCATGGTCAGGCGCGCGGGCAACCCGGTGGCCCGCGGGCGCATGGAGGCGGTGTTCGAGGTGGTCGATCGCGACTGGCGCGGCCTGGGGCCGATCCCGGCCGGCGGGCTGGGACTGCGCCCGGCGTTCGCCGGCATCGACGCCGCACGGCGCTTCGCGCCGGGTGTCCCGCTGGCGACGGAGACCACCGAATGCCAGAGCGGCCGGGTCCTGCAGGGAGCCATCAAGCCCGATCGCTGCCCGGCCTTCGGCGTCCGCTGCACGCCGGAGCATCCGCTGGGCGCGACCATGGTGTCCGCCGAGGGCGCCTGCGCGGCATACTACCGCTATCGCCCGAACGCCCGCCCCGCCGCGGCCTGACGCGGCGCAAACCCGCACCCCGGCTGGCCGCCGCCAGCCCATCGGAGAACGCAAGCCATGTACCCTGTCACCGATACCTCTCGCCCCCGGACCGGTCCGTGCCGGTTTTCGCGGCCCCGCAGCGCTCCGCTGATCTGGGCTTGGCTGCTGCTGCAAACCGGCTGCGCCGCCAACTCCCCCACCGAAGCGGCCAATCAGAAGACGACGCCGTATTACCAGGATGCCCAGCTGTGCCGGGCCAGACATCCGGCCAGAACCATCGCGCCCGGGGCCGACCCGGCCGCCAGTATCGACGCCGCGAGCTATCTCCGCTGCATGAACCAGCTGGGCTACCAGCAGGATGCCAAAACCGATCCGCTGCTGGTGGCGCTGCGCAAGTGCCCGCAGCAGGGCACGGCCGCCGTGTCAGCCAGCGGCGCGAAAACCATGCGGCCGCCGACCCAGGCCGCGGTACGCGAATGCCTGAGGCTGCGCGGCTTCCCCAGCGCCGGCCAGCCGCCGGCGCCCACGGCCAGTGCCAGCGGAACCGCCCCCGCGTCACCAGCCAGCGCACCCGCACCCGCGTCCAGCCCGCCAGCCGCATCGGCCACGCCTGCCAAGCCGCCCCGTCAACCCGGCCGGGAGCGCATCCAGACCATCTACATCCCGCCCCGGACGACGCAGAACCCGTGAGCGCCGACATGGACCTGAGCTGCCCGGCGCCGCTCGGCCAGTACGAGCGCATCCTCATGGCGCATGGCGGCGGCGGGCAGCTGATGCAGCAGCTGCTCGACCGGCTGGTGCAGCCGGTCTTCGACAATCCCGCCCTGTCCGCCCGGCACGACAGCGCCGTGATCGACTGTGGCGGGCAACGGATCGCCTTCACCACCGATTCCTACGTGGTCAAGCCGCTGTTCTTTCCGGGCGGCGACATCGGCAAGCTGGCGGTGTGCGGCACGCTCAACGACCTGGCCATGGCCGGCGCCAGACCGCTCTGGCTTAGCGCGGCGCTGATCATCGAGGAAGGCTTGCCGGTCGGTGATCTGGAACAGATCCTGCGTTCGATGGCCGCAACCGCGAGGGCGGCCGGGGTGGCGATCGTCACCGGCGACACCAAGGTGGTGGAACGCGGTCGTGGCGATGGACTGTTCATCAACACCGCCGGCATCGGGCTGATCGAACCCGGCCGGCCGGCCATCCAGCCGGCGGCCGTGCGGGCCGGCGATGCGATCCTGGTGAGCGGCGACCTTGGCCGCCATGGCATCGCCATCATGGCCCGGCGCGAGGGGCTGGACCTTGAAACCGCCATCGAAAGCGACTGCGCCGACCTCTCGGGACTGGTGCTGGACCTGCTCGATAGCGGCATCGAGGTCCATTGCCTGCGCGATCTCACCCGGGGTGGGCTGGCCAGCGCGCTGATCGAGATCGCCGAGACGGCCGGCGTCGGCATGCAGCTGGACGAGGAGTCGATCCCGGTGCGCGAGGATGTGGCCGGCGTCTGCGAACTCCTCGGCTTCGATCCTCTGCATGTCGCCAACGAAGGGCGCTTCGCCGCCCTTGTGCCGGGCGATCAGGCGGAGCGGGCGCTGGCCCGGCTGCGGCAACATCCGCTGGGCGCCGGCACTGCCCGCATCGGCCGCGTCACCGGCACGGCGCAGGCGGCGGCACCGGTCCACGTCCGCACCCGCTACGGCACCGAACGCCTGCTGCTGCGCCTTAGCGGCGAACAGCTGCCGCGGATTTGCTGAGCGGATACCACGCCGCGGTTGCCTGCCCCGGGCCCGCGAGCCTCGCGCCGGCGCGCCGTGGCGGACACGGTCGCTCAAGATGGCGGCGGTTTTTCTTCGCCACGCTGTTTCCGATGCCGAATCATCTCTTGGCGGCGGAGAGTTCGGACGGCCATGCGCCGGGCATACCCGGCGTTCGGTGTTGTGCTGGATGGCGGAAGCCCTCCGTCACTGGGGCGGCCAGGGCTGCTGGTTGTTGGTCACGCCCCATGGCCCGGTACAGACGTTGGCCATGTTCCGGAGAGGTGGCGCACAGCAGCCTGGCGTGACGGCATCGGTGTAGGGCGGCTTTTCGCTGATGGTGATCAGGCAGTCGTTGGCCCCGGTCTTGCGGGCAGTCACCGTCGAAACCTTGTAGGTTTCTATGCCCTTGCCATAGACGGGTGGCGATTGCGACACGGTGCACGCATCGGAGACGACGAACTGGGCACCCGAGTTGTCGGGATTCTGCGGCGGTCCCGCCTGGACCGGCAGGTTTTCGGAAGTCCAGTACCAATTATTGATCTGCAGGCCGATGCCGGGGTAGACGGAATAATTCCCCTGCAGGGTAAGCGAACCACCGCCAGGCGGGATGACCTGCTGCCCGCCGGCGGTGAACATGCTTACCGTGTTGCCATTCGGACAGGGAGAGTTTTTGCCAAGGTTGTTTTGAATGGTGACCTTGTCCTGGATGGCGCTGGCCTGGCCCAGGGACGGCAGCTGATGCGTGCCCGGGCAGAGCGTGACGACATACCCCGTGCCAGCCGGGCAGGCCACCTGCTTGTTATCCACCGGGTACTGATAGGCGTCCGGGCAAGCGACGTCCGTGCAGCCGAGGCTTGAGCCACCCTGCGGAAACGTGCAGCCGGCGCTGTTGCTCATGTCCACGCGGATCGGGACATTGAAAAAGATGTTGGCGGTCTCGCTCACGCAGTTATCGGGGTCGGCGCCGTTGGCGCTGCAGAGGGTCGGCGGCGACGTCGGGCTCGCACCGTAGTTCGTGCTGAGGTCGACAAAGTCCTGATCGAGGCCGGCGCCACCCTTGGGCGTGATCTCGAAGGTGGTGCCGAAGGTCCTGTCGAAATTCATCTGCGAGCCACAGCACGGGGTTGTGGCGGTGGTTGTGCACTGCCCTACTGCCGCATTGGTGGGCTGGCAATAGGCGGCATAGGTGAGGTTATTGTTGCCGGGCGGCTGATTCGGCGCATTATTCATCCACATGTAGCCCATGCGTTGCCCCGCCGCCTGGATGTCCGCCCAGTTGCCGCAGTTCACCAAGGCACATTGGGCGTCGCTGGTGATGGGCGCGAACATGAAGGTGTTGGCTGCATTCTGGCTCAATCCTCCCCCGCTACCGGTGGGATACACCAGGCTGTCGTATGGCGGTAGCGTCGAGCCGTCGATCGCATGGCTGGTGGGCGACATGATCTTGATCGGCGTGGCGCAATGGTTGTACAGCATGAGCTGCCCGGCTACCGGATTGGGCAAGGTTCCTGACACCATCCCGCGCACCTCGGCCACGGTTTGCCGAATCTCCTGCACCAATGGCGACGGAGCGCCGGATGCCACACCGCCTGTTGCGGGACACCCCTCCGAGGCAAGCTTCAGGGCAGCGAGATAACCCTTCTCATAGGCCTTCTCACAGGCTCTGCGGGCAGCTTCGTTCTTGCCCGGCTTCTGGCCCCTGGCAAGTGCGGATTCGGCATGCATCTGGCAACGCAGGTAATCGCCCGTCTGCCGGTACAGTTTTGCCTGGCATCGTTCCTCCTGCGCCTGCGCCGGCCCATGGGCTAGCGGGATAAGCAGCAGGAAACAGGAGAGCGCGGCGAACGCATTCGCCGGGTGGATTGCGGATGAAGCTTGCATGAGCGTTTCCTCCCTATCGTGTCCGCAACAGCTCGCTGGGCGTGGGGCCGCCCAGCCGCCGGTGCGTCGGGACAGTGTGATACGGGATGATGCCTTGCACCACCCCCGGATGCGGGAGGCATGCCGGCCGGAAGACGGCCTGCGCTCACGCGTCCAGCCGAGCGGCAGGTCCGGGCGGCTCGCTCGCCGGCAGGCTACTTCACATGCCGGATGAGCCGCCGGCGCCTGCGGACCTGCCGCTCGGTCAAGACATTGCGCTTGCCCTTGAACGGGTTGTCGCCGGTGCGGAACTCCAGCTTGATGGGCGTGCCGCTGATCGCCAGCGCCTCGCGGAAGTAGTTGATGAGATAGCGCTTGTAGCTGCCGGGGATTTCGTCGATCTGGTTGCCGTGGATGACGATGGTCGGCGGGTTGGTGCCGCCCTGGTGGGCATACTTGAGCTTGATGCGCCGGCCGCGCACCAGCGGCGGCTGATGGGCCGCGACTGCGCTCTGCAGCAGCCGCGTCAGATGCGAGGTGCCCATCTGCGTCATGGTCGAGCCATGCACCTCGACCACGGCATCGAACAGGTGGCCGACCCCCGTGCCGTGCAGGGCCGAGATGAAATATTTCTCGGCGAAGTCGATGAATTGCAGCTTGAGATCCAGCTGGCGCCGGGTTTCCTCCTTCTGGTCCGGGGTCATGCCGTCCCACTTGTTGAGGCCGACGATCAGCCCGCGGCCGATCTCCAGCACCATGCCCAGCAGGTTGGCGTCCTGGTCGGTCACGCCCTCGCGGGCATCGACCAGGTAAATGACCACATGCGCCTTCTCGATGGCCTGCATGGCCTTGATGACGCTGAACTTCTCCACCGTCTCGGCGATGCGCCCGCGGCGGCGGATGCCGGCGGTGTCGATCAGCGTGTAGCGCCGGCCGTGGCGCTCGAAGGCGATCTCGATGCTGTCGCGGGTGGTGCCGGGGGCATCGAACACCACCACCCGCTCCTCGCCCAGCAAGCGGTTGACCAGAGTGGACTTGCCGACGTTGGGCCGACCGACGATGGCGATGCGGATGCCACCCTCGTCCTCGGCGGCTGACGCATCCTGCTTCGGCAGGAGCGCCTCGACCGTGTCCAGCAGGCTGCCGATGCCCTGCGCATGGGAAGCCGAGATGGGGTGCGGCTCGCCCAGGCCGATGGCATGGAAATCCGCGGTGGCGGCTGCCAGGCTGGCCTGGTCGATCTTGTTGGCGGCCAGCACCACCGGCTTGCCAGTGCGCCGCAGCCGCTGGGCAATGGCTTCGTCGCCCACATTGAGACCGTCGCGCGCATCGACCAGGAACAGGATGACATCGGCCTCGCGC
The DNA here is from genome assembly GCF_056880625.1 of Methyloparacoccus sp. NF-16. Lineage (NCBI taxonomy): Bacteria > Pseudomonadati > Pseudomonadota > Gammaproteobacteria > Methylococcales > Methylococcaceae > Methyloparacoccus > Methyloparacoccus sp. NF-16. Next base: position 3,161,365 of record NZ_CP174130.1, read on the forward strand.
AGGGCGATCTGCACCTGCCGCATGGCCTGTTCGTCGATGCCGGCCTCGGTCTCGACGATGCCGCCGGTGTCGACGACGAAGTAATCGCGGGTTCCGCGCCGCACCCGGCCGTACTGGCGGTCGCGGGTCAAGCCCGGGTAATCGGCCACGAGGGCATCGCGGGTGCGGGTCAGGTAGTTGAAGAGGGTTGATTTGCCGACATTGGGCCGGCCAACCAGGGCAACGACAGGGAGCATGATCAATCGATTCCGATGGCGGCCAGGACACCGCCTGCCGTGTAGACGAACAGGGTTTCGCTGTCGACGACAGGCGCCGCGCGGACCGGCGTGTCATCGACCTGCAGACGGCCGACCAGGCTGCCGTCATCGGCCGAGAGGGCGTGCAGATAGCCTTCGAAGTCGCCAACGACCAGCCGGTTGCGGATCAGCGCCGGCACCGTGAGCCGCCGCTGGTGCAGGGCATCCTGCTTCCACAGGTCGGCACCGTTGCGCAGATCCAGCTGCCAGACATCGCTGCTGGCGTCGCTGATGTAGAGCGAGCGGCGGCCGGCGGCCAGGCCATGGCTGGAAGACACAGTCGTCTGACGCCAGAGGATATCGCCGTCATTCAGATTGACGGCCGTCACGCCGCCCTGGAAGCCGGTGATGTAGACCGTGTCATCCTTGACCAGCGGATCGGCATCCAGCTCGACCAGGCGCTCGACCTCCGAGCGTCCGTGCGGGATGGCCGCCGTGGTTTCCCAGACCAGCTTGCCATCGGCTACGTTGAGGGCGATCAGCTTGCCGCCGCCGAAACCGTCCAGCACCAGGTCGCCGGCGATGGTGGGCGATCCCAGGCTGCGCACCGACAGCGGCGGAATGCTGCGGTCGTGGGTCCAGCGGATGGCGCCGTTGTTGAGATCGACGCCGGCCAGGCGGCCATCGCTGGTGCGGATCACCACGCGCTGGTGTGCCACCCGCGGCAGGGCCAGGATTTCGCTGCTGAGGGTACTCTTCCAGACCAGCGTCCCGTCGACGAGACTGATGGCGATGAGCTCGGCATTGCTGGTGCCGAGCAGCAGCTTGTCACCGGCGACGACTGGCCCGGCGGACAGCTCCAGCCGGGTTTCCGCGGCCCACAGCCTTTCGCCATCCTGGCGGTTGTGGGCCTGCACCAGGCCACGGCGGTCGGCGACATAGACGGTACTGGCCGTCACCGCCGGCACCAGGTTGACGACCTGGTCGTCATAGCCCTTGCCGACGCTGGCCTTCCACAGCACTGTCATGTTGACGGAAGGCTCCAGGGGCTCCAGTTCGCGCGGCGGCTCGGCATTGTCGTTGCCGCTGATCAGGCCCTGGATCGAGTTGCCGAGGTCCTCGAAAGCGCCCAGCTGGCTGCAACCCGCCAGCCACAGGGACGCCAGCAGCGCAAGGGCGAGACGCATCAGGGTGCGGCCGGCAGATCGTTGAGCTTGAGTTCCAGCAGCGGCGAATGGTCGCCCAGCTCGCGGGCCTTGGCGTAGGCGGCGCGGGCGTCCACCGGCCGCTTGGCGACCACCAGGGCGTCGCCGCGCAGCTCGGCGTACAGCCCCGCATACTGGCCGGCGGCCTTTTCGCTCACGCCGTCCAGCAGCTTGAGGGTGGCTTCGCTATCGCCCTTGGCCAGCAGCACGCGGGCCATGCGCAGGCGGATGAGCCCGGCGAGCGCCTCGTCGCGGGTCTGGCTCAGTGCCTCCTCCAGCGTCCTGCGGGCACCGTCGAGGTCGCCGGCATCGACCTTGAGCCTGGCGAGGAACAGCCGCCCGTATTCGCCATAGGTGGTCTTGGGATACTGCTGGACCAGCCGCTCACCGAGCTTGACCGCCGCCTCGTTCTGCCGGGCCTGGACCGCCTCGGCCAGCTGGTGGTAGACCAGCGACGCCTGCTCGGCGGTTTCCCGCTGGCTGCCCTGCCACATCTTCCAGCCGGCGATCACGGCAAGCCCCAGCAGCAGGCCGCCGAAAATCGACGACTTGTTTTCCTTCCACCAGCGCTGCAGCGCCTCCAGGCGTTCCTCTTCGGTCAGATAGGTTTCCATGCGCTCCTCGGTTCAGATCAGGGAATGTAAAAAGGCGATCGCCTCGTTCTCGCTCAACGTTTGCTGGCCTTCCTCGCGCCGCAGCGACTTGACGCCGAGCGTCTGGTCGCGGGCCTCGTCGTCGCCGAGGATCAGCGCCACCTCGGCACCGCTGCGGTCGGCGCGCTTGAACTGGCTCTTGAAACTGCCACCGCCGCAGTTCAGCTGCAAGCGCAGCCCGGGCAAGGTATCGCGGAGACGCTCCGCGAGCAGGGGCGCGCGGGCCTCCGCCAGCTCGCCGACGGCAATCAGGTAGGCCTGCGGCAGCGCGGCCCGGTCGAAGCGGCCGGGGTCGTCCAGCAGGTCAATCAGGCGCTCCATGCCCAGCGCAAACCCGACCGCGGTCGAATCCTTGCCGCCCAGCTGCTCGATGAGGCCGTCATAGCGGCCACCCGCGCAGACCGTGCCCTGGGCGCCGAGGGATTCGGTCACCCATTCGAACACGGTGCGGGAATAGTAATCCAGCCCGCGCACCAGACGGGGATTGACCACGTAGGCGACGCCCGCGGCATCCAGCTGCCGGCGCAGGCTGTCGAAGTGCTCGCGCGAGCTGGTGTCGAGCTCGTCGGTCAACAGCGGCGCGCCGGCGATGATCGGCTTCAGGGCGGGATTCTTGCTGTCGAGGATGCGCAGCGGGTTGGTCTCCAGCCGGCGGCGGCTGTCCTCGTCGAGCGCCTCGACATGCATGCGGAAATACGCCACCAGCTTGGCCCGGTAGGCGAGCCGCTCGGCGGTCGTGCCCAGCGAGTTGATCTGCAACTCCAGCTTGTCGGCGATGCCCAGCTCACGCCAGAGACGCCGGCAGAGCAGGATCAGCTCGGCATCGATGTCGGGTCCGGCCATGCCATAGGCCTCGACGCCCAGCTGGTGAAACTGGCGATACCGCCCCTTCTGCGGCCGTTCATGGCGGAACATCTGGCCCAGATACCAGAGACGCTGGGTCTGGTTGTGCAGCAGGCCGTGCTCGAGGCAGGCACGCAGGCAACCGGCGGTTCCCTCGGGCCGCAGCGTCAGCGAATCGCCGTTGCGGTCCGCGAAGGTGTACATCTCCTTTTCGACGATGTCGGTGACCTCGCCGATGGAGCGCTTGAACAGCTCGGTCTTCTCGACGACGGGGAGGCGGATCTCCTGGTAGCCGTAGGCGCCCATCACGCGGCGCAGCACGGATTCGACATGCTGCCAGCGGGGGGCATGGTCGGGCAGGATGTCGTGCATCCCGCGGATGGCCTGGATCTTTTCGGACATGCTCAGTGATTCGGGGTGGAGACGATGGGGCGGTCGGCCGCCGTCCCGGCAGCGATGCCGGACAGCCAGATGCGCACAGGGCGGGAAATGCTCAAGGACGGGCCACCAGGGTGGAAACGGTGAATGATAACCCCAAGCGCCGGCGGCTTAGCCAGCCGGACCGGGAAGCATGCGGCGCATCAGCCGCCGAACCGCTGCCGCGCCTGCATCAGCTCGATGGCGTCGGGAAAGCGGGTCGTCAGGGTGGCCATGTAACCGGCGGCGGCCTGGCGATTGCCCAGCGCCATCTCGATCTCGATACCCAGCAGCAGCGCCTCCGCCGTGGAGCCCGCAGCACTCAGGGCGCGCTCGAGGAATCCGCGCGCGGCGAGCAGCTGCCCCATGTCGCGGCTCAGCCGGGCCATGGCCAGCAGTGCGGGCGGAAAGCGCGGGTTGGCCTCGAGCGCACGACGCAGGAAACGCTCGGCCTCGGCCATCCGGCCGACCGATTGCGCGCACAGGCCGGCGTTGGTCAGCGGCAGCCAGGGCTGGCCATACAGCCGGGTGCCATAGACCGCGCGAAATTGCTCGAAGGCCTCCTCCGCATGGCCGGTCTTGCAGAGAAAGCGGCCATAGTTGTTGCGGGCGCCGTAATTGTCCGGATTCAGGCCGATGGCCTTGCGGAAATGGCTGTCGGCCTCATCCGGCCGGTCGATCTGCTGATAGAGCACACCGAGGGCGTTACAGGCCTCGCTGTTGTCGTCATCGAGCTCGGTCGCCTTCTCCAAATCCTTGAGGGCCACCTCGTACTGGCCGGCCTCCAGGTAGTGCACGCCCTTCTCGACATAAATCTGCGAGGCCTGCGCGGGACTGAGCGACTCGGCGGCCACCGACCGGGGCGTTGCCGGCTCCTCCTCCGGGAGCAGCGAACAGGCCGGCAACAGGAGCATGAGCGGCCACGCCGCCCGTCGCGGCAGCGCCATCAGGACGCGGCGGCCAGGCGGATGGTGCGGCGGGTGCGGTCCCTGACCTGGCCCACCAGCTGGCCACAGGCGGCGTCGATATCGTCGCCGCGGGTCTTGCGGGTGGTGGTGATCAGGCCACCGGCCTGCAGGATGTCACTGAAGCGCTGGATGGCCTCGCGGCTGGAGCAGCGGTAGCCGGAACCCGGGAACGGATTGAACGGGATCAGGTTGACCTTCGACGGCACCTGGCTCAGCACGCGCACCAGCTGGCGGGCATGGGCCGGCGTGTCGTTGACACCGTCGAGCATCACGTACTCGATGGTGACCTTTCGCCGATGGTCGCGACCGACATAGCGCTTGCAGGCGGCCAGAAGCTCGCGGATCGGGTATTTGCGGTTGATCGGCACCAGCTCGTCGCGCAGCTCGTCGGTGGGTGCGTGCAGCGATACCGCCAGGCTGACCTCGCTGACCTCTGCCAGCTTGTCGAGGGCCGGCACGATGCCGGAGGTGCTCAAGGTGACCCGGCGCTTGGACAGGCCGTAGGCGTGGTCATCCAGCATCAGGTCGATGGCGGCGACGACGTTGTTGAAGTTGAGCAGCGGCTCGCCCATGCCCATCAGCACCACGTTGGTGACGGCGCCGATGCCCAGCTCCCGCTGTGCCACCCACAACTGGCCGATGATCTCGGCGGTGCTCAGGTTGCGGTTGAAGCCCTGGCGGGCGGTGGAGCAGAACGAGCATTCCAGCGCACAGCCGACCTGCGAGGACACGCACAGGGTGCCGCGGCCTTCCTCGGGGATGAAGACGGTCTCGATGCGGTTCTGGGCGTCGGTCTGCAACACCCACTTGCAGGTGCCATCGGCGGAGATCTGCTCGTGGACGATCTCCGGCGGGCGGATTTCGCAGCTGTCCTCCAGCCGGGCCCGCAGGACCTTGCTGAGGTTGGTCATCTCGCCGAAGTCGCCGATGCCGCGCTGGTGGATCCATTGCAGCAGCTGCGAGGCGCGAAAGGGCTTTTCGCCCTGCTCGACGCAGAAGGCCGCCATGGCCTTCCGGTCGAGCCCTAGCAGATTGAGCCTGTCGCTCGCGTCAGCGGGTGCGGGCGCAGCATTCATGCGGCTGGAAGAAATAGGCGATCTCCTGCGCCGCGGTGTCCGGGCTGTCGGAACCGTGGACGGCGTTCTCGTCGATGCTCTCGGCGAAATCGGCGCGGATGGTGCCGGGGGCGGCGTCCTTCGGGTTGGTGGCGCCCATGATGTCGCGGTTCTTGGCAATGGCATTTTCACCTTCCAAGACCTGGATCATGACCGGGCCGGAGATCATGAAGCCGACCAGATCGTTGAAGAAGGGGCGCTCCCGGTGCACGGCATAGAAGCCCTCGGCCTGTTCGCGGGACAGGTGGGCCATGCGGGCGGCGACGATCTTGAGGCCGGCCTTTTCGAAGCGGCTGTAGATTTCGCCGATGACATTCTTGGCCACCGCGTCGGGCTTGATGATGGAAATGGTGCGTTCGATCGCCATGAAAACTCCTGGATGGGTCATGAGCCGGCCCGGCCGGCGCAGGTTTCTGGGGGGAATCCGCCCCGGAAGACGGAAATAAACCACGGAATTCTATAGCAAAAGACATTCCCGCGTAAGCATCCCGTCGGGCTGCCGCGGTTCGGGACCGGAATCCGGAGGAAGTGGCCCGCGCGCGCCGTCAGTCGGGCTTCAGGCGCGCCGCCAGCTCGGACCGGAACAGCGAGACCCCGCAGTAGCTCAGGTGATTGTCGTCATCGTACAGATAGCGACCGGCGAATTCGCTGCGGCAATCGTCCCGGCAAAGCTCCCGGGCGGGGTCCATGACCTCGATATCCTGCCGGTGGTCGAGCAAGGCATCGATCACCTGGGAATCCTGCAGATGTTCCGCCCGGCTGACCTGAACCTCCCGGCGGAGGTCGGCGGCATCGCCCTTCAGGCCGGGTGGATTCTTGATGACGATGACCCTGGCCCGCTGCGCCGTCAGGCGGTCCACGGTTTCCGCCAGGCCGGCCTGCAGGCTCGCCAGGGAACTGGCGGCATCCGCCCGCCCCTCGTCCGCGCGGGTCAGGAAATGGGTGGCCGTCTGCAACACGCCGTCCTTGATCCAGCCGTGGGCATAGAGATTCCAGCGGGCGGCCAGCACCACGACATCGGGCTCGAGTCGCAGGATGTCACCCAGCAGCTCGCGGGTTGCCCGGGTAGCGGCGCATGGGGAATCCGGATCCTGGTTGTCGGCGCGCCGGACGCCGGCCAGCGGCGGACAGCCATTGTGCTGGACCAGGGTCAGGTGGTAACCCTCCCGGGCGGCGATTTCGGCCGCCAGGCTGCCCCAGGCATGGGCATGCGAGTCGCCCCAGACGACGATATGGAAGGGTTTGCCGGGGTTGATCTCGCGCCGACAGGCCGCCGCGTAATGGCGGGACAGCGACGGACGATCGAGGCAGCGCTGCCGGCCAAGCTCCCGCTGGATGTCCGGTTCCCGGCATTTCGCGGCACCCGCCCGGACGACGCCGTGAACGGGTCGCTGCGATGGCACCGGAAGGTTCTTGACGGCGATGCCAAGTCCGTACAGCAGCAACATGCCAGCCAGCAGCGCCGGCGTCACCCAGCGGCCGGGATTGAAGCGCAGCGGTTTCTCGATCAGTCGATAGGTCAGCCAGGCAAGGAGCAGCGCACCGGCCACGGCGAGCAGGCGCGTGCCGACGTCCGGCGTGTGCCCTTCCAGCATCCGCGGGAGCGTCAGGGCTGGCCAGTGCCACAGGTAGAGGGGATAGCTGATCAGCCCGAGCCGGACCAGGTACCGGTTGCCGAGGACGCGCCGGTTGAACGCGCCATGCGGCCCGGCGGCGATCAGCAGGGCCGCGCCCAGGGTCGGCATGAGCGCCCAGCCGCCGGGGAAGAGCCGCTCGCGGTTGATCAGCAGCAGGCCCGCCGCCAGCAGGCTCAGGCCCGCCAGGGTCAGGCTCCGCCGGTAGCGGCGACGCAGGAACTCGACATGCGCCGGTCCAACCGCCAGCAGGGCGCCGGTCAGCAGTTCCCAGAACCGGCTGATCGGCCAGTAGAAGGCTGCGCCGGGATCACGCCCCACCAGGTAGATGTTGCCGGCAAAGGAGACCAGCCAGAGCAGCCCCAGGAACGGCACCGGCTTCCAGCCGAACCGCCAGCCCAGGAAGAGCAGGGCCGGCCAGAGCAGGTAGAACTGCTCCTCGACCGCCAGGCTCCACAGGTGCAGCAGCGGCTTGGTCTCGGCCGGCCCGTCGAAGTAGCCGCTCTCCCGCCACAGGATCAGATTCGAGAGAAACGTCGCGCCACCGGCCGTATGTCGACCCAGCTGACGGTACTCCTCGTCCAGCAGCAGGAACCAGCCCAGCAGCAGGAGGGCCGCCATCATGGTCATCAGCGCCGGAAAAATGCGCCGGATGCGCCGGCTGTAGAAATCCAGGAACCGGAAACGCGACGACGCCAGCCCCGAGCCGATGATGGCGGTGATCAGGTATCCGGAAATGACGAAGAAGATATCGACGCCGATGAAGCCCGAGGGCAGCCATCCGGGGAAGGCGTGATACATCACCACCAACGCCACCGCGACCCCGCGCAGGCCGTCGATGTCGGGCCGATAGGCCAGACCCGGATGCGGCGGATGCGGACGCGGTCGGCCCCGCGCCTGATCGGCCAGGGTTGCAGGGACGTCGGCCGTGGCCGGACACGGCGGGATCGGCACGGCCTGTGGCACGGGCTTCATGTCGTCGATTGACCCAACTGCCGCACAGGGGCGCGGGGGCAGGCCTTAGTCAAAAGGCTGGACCAGGCGGCACAGGCGTCTGGTCGAGGGGCAATGGTCAAGGCGGGCGGCGCCGCCCATGGTGATGTCGATCGGCCAATCGCCGGGCTTCTCCGCGACCAGTCGCTGCGCAGGGCCGGGCTGGGGATTCGCCTCGCTGGCGGCCAGATCCCGGAAGAATGTCTGCACGATGCGGCCATTCATCGGGTTGCCGGGGTAGTACGGGCTTTTCTGATAGGCCGGATCCTTGGTGTCCGCATTGAAGACCAGATAATGGCCGTACTGGGTATTGAGCAGGTAATAGTGGAGCAGAGCGGCCGCAGAGATCATCCGGCCCGGCGAGGGCAGCGCCGGATGCAGCGCCCGCCGCCCAGCCGGAGAGTGCAGCAAGCTGGACACGCCCCCCGCCAGCAGGACAAGGACACCCAGCGACTGGAGATAGCAATATCGGGGACCGCCGCTGTAGGTCTCGAGGTCGGCCAGCGAGAGCCCCCGCGACAGCAGGCTCAGGAACGTCATGCCCGCCATCAGGTACAGCAGGACCCAAACCAGCCTCCGGTAGCCGGCATCGAGGACCGCGGCGCAGCCGACCAGCAGAATCACCGCCAGGTCGACATAGACGATCAGAAACCCCATGTGCTGCCTGGCCCAGGCGAACAGGGGCTGGCCAAGCACCGTGCGAGAGGCGATGTCGCCCAGCATGGTGACGGTAGCCACGAGACTCCTGCCGAGCAGCGCCAGTATCGACAGCAGATCCTGATGGGCGAAGACCTGCCCGCCCTTGGTGCCCAGGTACTGATAGAGCACCAGGTTGAGCGTCGTCGCCAGATACCAGGCGCGGCGCGAGCGGTCACGCCACGCGAAATGAAGCTGCAGCGGCAGCAGGACGATCGACAGGGGGTGCGCCCAAACCAGCAGGTTGATGAGTAACCAGCAGGGTGCCGCCCGGGCGGACCCGGCCGGAAGGGGCATGCCGCCCAGCAGGATCAGCAGCAGCAACGCATTCCAGATCGAGTAATCGGTATGTGCCAGCAGGTGAAACTGCGACAGCGGCGCCAGCGCGAACAACAGGCAGACCAGGGCCCGCACGGCATCGCTGGCGATGATGACCCGATAGCGGCGGCTGAAGAAAAGACTGTAGGCCGCCAGCGTGAGCAGCAGCGGCAACCAGGTCAGCCCGTAAGGGATCATGGTGGCTGGCAACCGGACCGACAGGTAGCCGATCAGGTTGGCCAGCAGAGGTATGTAGCCCCCCTTCTCGCGCAGGATCTGGATCGGCTCGCGGTGCTCGTAGAAATAGGCGAACACATGGGAGCCATCTTCCGCCTGCAGGGGCGGGAGCAGCAGTACGCCGGGCGAGCGCGCGAATAGGATCAGGAAAATCAGCCCGCCCAGCAGCCACCACTGGAGGTTCCGGTTCAGGATGGACCCACCGGTTTCAGGGCAGGGCGGATGGACGTTCAAGCGATGGCAACCGGGCGTTGACGGGGGATCGGATACATCTCGCGGCGGGGCATGCGGCATGGCACCACCCGGCCACAACCCGGGACTGGCGGCCAGCGCCGGGCGGGGATGCCGAGCCGATGGCGGATTCGGCTAGGCGGTGCTGCCGCCCGGAACCGCAACCAGAATTTCGCCCTTGCCCAGCGCGCAGAAATCGCCCGCGTAGCGGCGCACGCGCTTGAGCGCGTCACCCATGCCGGCAAACGGTGTGTCATGGGCGGCCAGGCCCTTCAGCAGCAAGGGAATGAAACCCAGCGTGTGCGTGCCGCAATCGTTGAAGGTGGGCGGGATCTCTGCCGGCGCCCGGGCCAGCAGCAGGGTGCCGCGCACCAGGCCGTAACCCGGGTGCCGGCCGATGCGACCCAGTACGGCGATGGTGCCGGCGGTCATGCGCGCGCCCAGGTAGTCGCCGGCATCGCCCTCGACCAGCAGGATGCCGCGACGCATGCGATCACCGGCGCGCTCGCCGACATCGCCCTTGACGATGACGACACCGCCGGCCATGCCTTTCTTGTTGCCGGGCAGGCTGGCGCCGAGGAAATCGCCCGCGTTGCCGTGAATGACGAGCGTGCCACGGCTGAGTTCGCAGGCGCCGTAGGCGTCGATCGACCCCTGCACGGTGATGCGGCCGCCCTTCATGCGCATGCCGAGATAGCTGCCGGCATCCCCATGGACATCGATCACGCCCTGGGTCATGCCGTAACCCACGCCATCCAGCTTGGCGGTCGGACCACTGAAGACGATATGACCGGGGTCGTCGCCGGCGATGTCGAACACCTGATCGACCCGAACCTGGCGGTTGCCGGTCTGCAGCAGGATCGCGCCCATCTCGACCGGGCTCTTGCCGGCGAGGCCATCGGCGGTCAGGGGCGAAACATCGAGGCGCTGACGGGGTTCGGTCCTGAGCGTGAAAATCAGCGCGGTCATGCCATGATCTCCTGGAGATGAAAGAGGAACGGACCCAGCTTGCCGCCGTAATTGCCGGCGCTGATGCGGCGAATGCCGTTCTCCGGGCCGAGCGCGCAGGCGGCCTGGATGCCGGCCCGCATCGCCCGGTTGATGTCCTCCGCGGTCAGGCCGTCGATGACGACTTCCATGACCGATTCGATCTCGGGGCCCAGTTGCGACGCGGTCTGCCCCTTGAGCGTGGGACAGAAGGCATCGTTGGTGGAGGCGTTGAGGGCCTTGTACTTGGAGCCGACCTTGGAGCCGGAGCGCACCACCCCGCCCGGGAACGGCATGATGACGTTCGGCACCTTGCGCATGGCCTCGACGGCGGCCTCGCAGGCGGCCAGCGCCTGGGGCTGGCTCTCGGCGAGGATCAGGAAATTGCCGCCACCGACGGCGTTGACCATGCCGGTGCTCTCCTCACACAGGAATTCGCCATCCATCACCGGCACCCGCCAGTAGCGCCGGCCGTTGATGCGCTTGGAAATCTGGAAGCCGTCACCGAAGAAGCGCAGGTTCTTGCCCAGCGCGATCGGGTCGCCGTCCGGCAGCCCCGAGAACAGCGCCGTGGTCGGACAGGTCAGGACGCACTGGCCGGCGCGGGTCTCCACCTGCTTGGCCAGGGTCTTGCCGCCCATGGCGAAGATCAGCGCCGCAACGCCGGGACGCCCGTCGGGCGTTTCGCCGGGGTCGAGTTCGCGCTCGATGCCGGCCTCGCAGCCGCAGGCGATGACGGAGGTAGCGAAACCGGTCATGGTCTCGGCGGCGATGCGCGCCCACCTGGCGTTCTGCGCCGTGATGACGATGCGCGTGCCGCGCATGGGAAACGCCTCGGCGAAGGTCGCGTCGATCTGTACGCCGTTGATGTTCATGCTGCTAAATCCTCTCGGCTGACTCGTCGGTTACCGCTGCGGGTGTCAACCCTGCCCCCGGCACGGGTGCACGAGAATCTTGCTGCGGCCATCGTCCTCGATTTCCCAGTCGCGGATGATGAAGTTTTCGAGTTTCATCGTGTGATAGCGGTCGAAGTAGGGCCGCAACCGGCTCTCGATGGCCGCGCGGTCGAATTCGGGCCGCAGGGTGTGGAGGTTGCCCCAGACCACCTTGACCACCCGGCCCTGCTTCACGACCAGTTCGCCATCCTTGAAGACGTAGTCGGGCGTAGCGAACATCGCTTCCTTGTCGTCCTGCTCGGTGTAGACAGTGATGTCGGCGGCCGCCCCGGCACCCAGATGGCCCCGGTCGTGCAGCCCGAGTATCCGGGCCGCCCCGGCGCGGGTCATGATGGCGATCTCGTACAGGCTGTACTCGCGCTGGAGCGAGCCCAGCGTGCTCATCGCGGCGGCGTCGGGATGGATGGAGGCGAGCCGGTCGTCACGGAAGCTCTTGTCCATGAGCAGCCGGATCAGATGCGGATAGGTCGTGAACGGCGCGCCATTGGGATGATCGGTGGTCAGGAACACGCGCCAGGGATCCTCCACCAGCAGGAAGATTTCCAGGCCGATGCACCACTGCAAGGCATTGACGAAGTTCTTGTCCTTGTAGCGGAACGGCACCACTCCGCAGCCGGCATCGCACTCGATGTCCATGCACACCCATTTGTTGGGGTGCGCGTGCGTGTGATTGGCGAACTGCATCATCGAGTCGCCGGAGGCCGTCACGGTCTGGCCGAACAGGATCTGGCCGACATCGGCGGTGATGTTGGGATTCCTGTTGATGGCCTCGGCAATCTGCGCCGCGCCAGACGAGAACTTGCGATCCCCCTCGGTCCCGTAGCTGTGGAACTGGATGTGGGTCAGGTGCATCGGCAGCCCTTCGATGCCGACGATGGTGTTCAGCGTGGTGTCCAGATTGCCGGGCACGCCCAGGTTGCAGCCGTGCACATGCAAGGGGTGCGGAATGCCGAGCTCATGCACCGCGCGTGCCAGACTGTGGAGAATCTGCCGCGGCGTGATGCCGTAATAGCGATGCTGCTCATCCAGGTCCAGCTTGCGCTGGTTGAACTTGAAGGCGCTGATGCCGCCGGGGTTGACCACCTTGATGCCGATGGCCTGGGCGGCATGAATGGTCCAGGCCACGTAATCGTTGATAACCTCCTGCCCGGCGCCGGACGACAGCAGGCGCAGGAAGAAGTCGTCGCTGCCCAGCATGACGTAGCCGCCGACATCCAGCAGCGGTGTGTCGGCCATTTCCATGTGCGCCTGGCGGGCGTTGACCGGCAGCACGGCGGGCTCGAACCCGGCCGTGTAGCCCATTTCGGCATAACGGTAGCCGGCCGTCAGCGTCGAGGGTGCCACATGGCCGGCGCCGGCACGCATGGGGCCGGAGCGGGGCACGGGATCGCCGCGATGATCCTCCGGCAACAGGTTGCGGGCAATGTTGACCTTGCCGCCGCCGATGTGGGTATGCATGTCGATGGCGCCGGCCATGACGACCTTGCCCCGGCAGTCGAACTCCTGATCCGGCCGCTCGCCGTCGGCCACATGATGGGCGATGATGCGGCCATCACGGATGTAGATATCGCGCACATCGCCGTCGATGCCGTGGGCGGGATCGACAACCTTGCCGCCGGTCAGTTTGATCAGCATGAATTCACTCTCCTGTGGCGATGGAACGCCGCGCCGATCTCAGCGGCGGGCGGGCAAGCCGGCGGAACCGGGCGCCGCCATACCGGCGCCGCGCCTGTCCCGCTCACGCATCCAGCAACTGTTCGATGGCCTGCAGCACCCGGGACGCCCGCGGCAGGCCGGAATCCCGCAGCTGGTAGAGCGGCAGGGCGACGACGCTGTCGCAGCGGTACATATGGCCGGGGAAATCGATGCCGGGTACGCCGACCGGGATGAAGACCTCCGGCTCTCGCGCGAAGGTCATGCCGGAGCGGCCGATGACGATGGTGGGCACGTCGACGACCGGCGGCGGCGTGACGGCGAGGGATGCAACCCAGACCAGCCGGTCGGCCTCGCCGCTGGCCAGCAAGCGCGCCGCATCGTAGTGATAGGGGTCGAATTCCGGGTAGCCGCGCAGGTAGCCCACACGGGTGGGATAGCCGGTGATCCAGCCGGCCACCTGACTGGCGGTCCGGTCGCCGTTCCGCCCGCCCAGCGGCAGGCCGGCGCAGCGGGTGGCGCGATTCAGACTGGCCACCGCCTTGCATAGCTGCTGCACGGTCAGTTCGGCCTGCGGGAAATCCAGCTGGGCGGCGGCCCAGGTAATGACGCCGTAAGCCGCCGCCTGCAAGCGCTCGACAACATCGCGCAGCTCGGCCATGGCGACACCGCCCACCGTCTCGGCCTGCAACCGGGCGCCGGCTGCCAGCGCCGACAGGGCCGCCGCCACCTGCGGCAGGTCCTCCACCGCGCAGTCGATCACGCGCGGCGGCCGGCCATCGGGGGTGTTGGCCGCGATGCCTGACGGCGCCCGTCCGATGAAGATGATGTCGCGCTGGCGGGGGTCCCCGCCGAACAGCGTTTCCTCGGTCCAGATGACACGCTCGAAGAAGCGCGGGAACAGCGCCTCGATGTCGGTGCCGAAGACCACCAGCACATCGGCGCGATTGCGCACCTCGGCCAGCGTGGTGGTCATCCAGCCGGAGTCCGCCAGCACCAGCAGGTTGCGCAGCCCGGAGGCGGACGTGGCCTGATCGAAGACGCCGCCGCAGCGTTCGATGAGCGCCAGCGCGGCGCGTGTCTCGCCGACATCGGTGCCGAAACCGTTGAAGACCGGCAGCTGGGCCGAGCGCAGCAGCTCCGCGGCATGGGCGACGGCCGCTTCCAGCGTGGCCGGCTGACCCGCCACGCGGGCGACCGTGTCCGTGATCGGTTGCTCGAAGCCGGCCCGGGTGACGGCATCGCCGTGCGCGGCCACCGTGACCTGCAGCCCGTCGACGGCGATTCGCAAGTCGTCGGAACCGATGCCGCAGAACGGGCTCGGCACGTTGTCATGGACGATGGGCTGGGTTTGGCTCATGCCCGGTACCCCCGGATACTGGATGGCTTGCGCTGCGTGAATGGCCGCCGTGGGTTTGCCGGGCGGCCTGCCGAAAGCCGGGAAGAATAGGTTTTCCGCCTGGCTTTTTCAACCGCACCGGGCGTGTGGGCAACGCGGCTTGCGCCGCTGTGTCCACAGGCGCCGCAGCCAGCCCAGCGGGTTGCGCCAGTCACGGGCGCGGCGGTAGCGGTCGATCTCGGCATCGAAAAAGGCGCGCGCGAGATACTCGTCCGGCGGTGCGTAACCATGGTGCCGCAGCCAGACCTCGCGGGCCTCGGCCTGCAACCGATAATAGGCATGGTCGTAGGCGGTATTGGCTTCGTAGCTCATGGGCTCGGCGCGATGGTCGAGGCCGCGCGCCTTGATGGCCGCGCGGAACCAGTCGCGCAGGGCACGATAGTCATGTTTGTCGTCGTCGCTCATGTCGATCACCATGGGGCTGTTGGATAACGCGGGCCCTTCGAGACCGGGCGCCGGCCCAGGGTTCCCGAACACGGCGGAGCATCCGCGCCGCGGCCAGATCCGGCTATCATCAATGGTCGATCATACACACCCTGGCCCACGCATCATGAATATCGAGGAAATCGTCAAGCGGCTGCGAATCGGCCTGGCGCTGTTGCTGGGCTACCTGTGTGGCAAGGGTCTGGGAAGCTGGGCGGGGCATCACGCCTCGGAGTTCTTCGTGCTCGGCTTCGGCCTTGGCGTGCTCCTGACCCAGGCGGCTTTCTGGCAACTGGATCGCTGGCGCCGCCCGCAAGACTGATGGCGCCGGGCGCCTACCCCATCAGGCGCTGGACAGCGGCCGCGACGGCACTGCCGACCAGCACGCCGACCAGGATCTCCAGCCGGCTGTGGCCCATGCGCTCGCGCAGCGGGACATGCCCCGCGTCCGGCTGGCCGGCCGCCAGCCGGTTGATCGCCTCGGCCTGGCGGCCGACCTGCCTTCTCAGGCTGTTGGCGTCCAGCATGACAACGAAGGCCAGCGCCACCGCCACCCCGAAGGCCGGATGACCGATGCCTTCCCGCAGGGCTACCAGCGCGGCGGCGCTGCTGACAATCGCGCTGTGGTTGCTGGGCAACCCGCCGTAGCCGATCTGGCCAAATGCCCATTGCCCTGCCCTGAGGCTGTTGACGAGGAACTTCAGGCTGCCGGCCGTGAGCCAGGCCAGACCCGGCGTGACGAGATAGGCCAGATCCATGCTCAGCCTCCGACGGGCCACAGCGCCCAGCCGCAAACGGCCGCCCACAGCGCCACGGTGAGCAGCAGCTGCCAATCGGCCAGCAGCGCGTCGGTGGGCGATTCGCCGCCATCGAGCTCCTCGACCACGTACCAGTAGCGAAACAGGCCGAACAGCACCAGCGGCACGGTCAACACCAGACGGGGCTTGGCGGTCATCACGAACAGGCTGTAGAACACCAGCGCCCCGGTCGCCGCCATTTCCGCGTAGCGATCGACCAGCGCCACCGAATAGCGCGCCAGTACCTGGCGCCCTTCGCTGCCGCTCTGGCTGAGCTCCTGCCGCCGCTTGACCGCCGCCAGGTACAGGGCCAGACAGAGGGTGGTGACGAACATCCAGCCCGACAGCGGCACCGTCAGGGCCATGGCGCCGGCCATCACCCGCAGGACAAAGCCGATGGCGATGGTGAAGATGTCGATGACCGGCTGGTGCTTGAGCACCAGCGTGTAGGCAAGATTCAGCAGCAGATAGCCGGCAATGACCAGGATCACCCGCGGCATCAGGACGCCGCCGCCGATGAGCGCCGCGTACAGGATGGCAAGCAGCGTCAGCGCTGCCGGAACGGACACCTGCCCGGCCGCCAGCGGCCGCGTGCGCGACTTCACGGGATGGCGCCGGTCCCGCTCGATATCGCGCCAGTCATTGACGATGTAGGTCGCCGAGGACGCCACACAGAACAGCGCGAAGGCCAGCAGGGAATCCCGGACCGCCAGCGGCTGAAGAAATTCGCCGGAAAACAGCAGCGGCGCCAGGACGAAACCGTTCTTGATCCACTGCCGGGGACGCATCAGGCGCCACAATCCGCGCCAGCGGTCAAGCCGCGCGGCACGGTTTACCTTACAATTCACAGGACTTCCCCCCAAACAAGCCACGGAATCATTTTCTCACGATGAAGCTCGCCTTGTTGTATGCCTTCCTGGCCCTGATCGCCACCGCCACCAATATCGGCGCCCAGGATCTGGTGGTCCGCCACTACGACGGCACCGATGCCGTGCTGATTTCCGTCATGACCGGCACCGGGGTCGGCCTGGTCGTCAAGTATGTGCTCGACAAGCGCTATATCTTCCGCTTCCGCGCCCGGGATACCGTCCACGACAGCCTGACCTTCGCGCTCTATACCCTGATGGGCCTGCTGACCACGGTGATTTTCTGGGGCTTCGAATTTGGCTTCGACCGGCTGTTCGAATCCAAGGAGATGCGCTACCTGGGTGGCGTCATCGGCCTGGCCCTCGGCTATCTGACCAAGTATCAACTCGACAAACGCTTCGTCTTCCGCGTCGGCGCGACGGCATGACAGACCTGACCTCCTGGGGTCGGCTGACCCGCCCGTCGCACCGGGTGGTGCCATTGGCCGACCGCAACCGGATCGGTCAGGCAATCGCCGACAGCCGGCCGGGCATCGCCTTCGGCAACGGCCGCAGCTACGGCGATATCTGCCTGAACAGCGGCGGCACACTCTGGCAGACCACCACGCTGGATCGCTTCATCGCCTTCGATCCGGCGAGCGGGCGCCTGCGCTGCGAGGCCGGCGTGCTGCTGCGCGACATCCAGCGCCTCTTCGTGCCGCGGGGCTGGATGCTGCCGGTCACGCCAGGCACACAGCTGGCGACGGTGGGAGGCGCCATCGCCAACGACGTGCATGGCAAGAACCATCACGTCCAGGGCAGCTTCGGCGACCACCTGCCGCGGCTGCGGCTGCTGCGCACCAGCGGCGAAACCATCGATTGCGGTCCCGACGAACAGCCGGACTGGTTCGCCGCCACGGTGGGCGGCCTGGGCCTGACCGGCGTGATCGCCGAGGCAACCTTGCAGCTGCGGCGCTGCGAAAGTCCCTGGCTGCAGGCGGAAACCCTGCCCTTCCATGGCCTGGCGCCATTCTTCGACCTGGCGGACGCTTCCGAGTCCGGCTGGGAGCACACGGTCGCCTGGATCGACTGCCTGTACCCGGGCGGGCGCGGGCTGTTCATGCGCGCCAATCACGTCGCCGCCGACCGGGGCCCGCGAGCGCCGACCCGGGCCCGCGCCATGCCGTTCACACCGCCGTTCTCGCTGGTGA
The DNA here is from genome assembly GCF_056880625.1 of Methyloparacoccus sp. NF-16. Taxonomy (NCBI): domain Bacteria; kingdom Pseudomonadati; phylum Pseudomonadota; class Gammaproteobacteria; order Methylococcales; family Methylococcaceae; genus Methyloparacoccus; species Methyloparacoccus sp. NF-16. The sequence continues at coordinate 3,179,182 of NZ_CP174130.1, forward strand.
ACCGGTTGAGCCTGCGTCCTTTCAATGCCGCGTACTTTCATGCACACCGGCTGAAGCCCGGTCGCGCCAGGGTCCACTACGAGCCCTTTTTCTATCCTCTCGACAACCTGCTGGAATGGAACCGCATGTACGGGCGACGCGGGTTTTACCAATACCAGAGCGTGGTCCCGAGGGACGGCGGCCAGGAAGCCGTGCAGGCCATGCTGGAGGCTATCGCCCGTTCCGGCGAGGGCTCGTTCCTGGCGGTGCTGAAAACCTTCGGCCAGCGACCGGCGCCCGGGATGCTGAGCTTTCCCCGCCCCGGGGTGACGCTGGCGCTGGATTTCCCGAACCGCGGCGCGGATACCCACCGCTTGTTCGAGCGGCTGGACGCCATCGTCCGCGACGCCGACGGGCGTATCTACCCGGCCAAGGACGCCCGCATGCCGCGCGATCTGTTCAAAGCCGGCTACCCCCGCTGGCCGGAATTCCTGCCCTACCGCGACCCAGGCATTCGCTCGGATCTGTCGCGCCGACTGATGGATACCTGAATATGAGCAATCGTCCACGCATCGTGATCGTCAGTGCCACCTCCGCCATCGCCGAGCATTGTGCCCGTCACTGGGTCGGGGAAGGACCGGTGGATCTGGTGCTGGTCGGGCGCGACGCTGCCCGGGTCGAACGGGTGGCGGCCGACCTTCGGGTCCGCGGCCCCGGCACAACGGTCGAGGTGATCGCGAGCGATTTTCTCGACCCGGCGAAAATCCGCGCCACCGTGGACCATATCGCCGGGAAGCCCATCGACACGGTCCTGATCGCCCAAGGCTCCCTGCCGGACCAGATCACCTGCCAGAACGATCTGCAACTGTGCCGGGACACGCTGGCAATCAACGGACTCTCGCCGGTCCTGTTCGCCGAAGCCTTCGCCGGACACATGGAAAAGGCCAACCGCGGCACCCTGGCCATCATCGGCTCCGTGGCCGGTGACCGAGGCCGGAAATCCAATTACGTCTACGGTTCCGCCAAGGGCATGGTGGAACGGTACGCGCAGGGACTCCAGCACCGCCTGGCAAGCACACCGGTCAAGGTCGTGCTGATCAAGCCGGGCCCCACGGATACGCCGATGACGGCCGGGATGAAGGCGCAGGGATTGAAGGTGGCGCCGGTGGAGCAGGTGGCCGACCAGGCGCGGCAAGCCGTGCGGCGCGGAGCCGCCATCGCCTATGTTCCGGGCAAGTGGCGCATCATCATGCGAGTCATACAGCATCTGCCGGCAATCATCTTCAATAAATTGAATATATGAGGCATGTAAGTGCCTAGCAGAAAGTCAGTTGGTATTCTGAGCCGAAACCAGCCCCGATTTTGTCGATGGCCTGTTCCAGCTCAGTCGGCGTGAAGGACTTGAAGGGCAGCCATTCGTACTTCATCTTCTTCCACAGGATTTCGATCCGGTTCAACTCCGGGCTGTAGGGCGGCAGGAAGTAAAACCGCATGCCTTTCTCCTTCAGCAGTTCCCAATACGGTTCCAGCGCTTTCGCCGTGTGGATCGATGCATTGTCCAGGATTACCACCATCGGCTTCTTGACCCGCTCGATCAGGGCCATGAGAAAACCGAAGCACCACAGGCCAGTCACGCTATGCCACAGCTTCGCCATCATCAACCGCCCCGAGGACAGCAGCGCGCCAATGACATTCAGGCGTTGCGACCGCTTCGATACCACCGCATGCGTTTCACCCACCTTGCTCCAGGCCGAGCGGTTCGGCGGTTGCGGCGCGAAACCCGCCTCATCCACATAAGCCAGCTCAATTTCGCCCGCTTGGGCCTGTTGGATCAGATCTTCGATGTCGCCTCGGGCCCGTTCGAATCGCTCCGGATCGCGTTTTTTTTCAAGCTGTAGCGCGTACGCTTCCACACGTAGCCCAGTTGCTTCAATTCCAGGCGCAAGGTGGTCCGACCGATGACAACCTGGTATTCACGCTCCAGGCGCGTCAGCAATTCCCGCGACGACAACGCTTCACTCTCCACCCACGTTCCCAACTGCTGGCGGTGCTCGTCCGTCAGCTTGCTCGGGGCCCCGCTGCGCGGTCGATCCGGCAAACTCGCCAAACCTGATTTTAGCCATTTGCGCCGCCGAACCCGCACCGCTTCCCGGCACAGCCTCTGCTGTTCCGCCACCGATTGCACGCTATACCCTGCTGCCAGCAACAAGATCGTTTCCGCCCGATCTCGCTCGCGCCAATCCGCGCCCTTCTTGATGATCTCCATCAGGCATTCGCGCTCACTGTCCTCCAATTCTATCGGTGCAACTCGTGCCACTGCTCTCTCGTCCGTCCATATCCCAGAATGCCGAGAGTTTACAGCAAATCAACTTGTCGCGAAGCGCTTACTTCATATCCCCGGCCTTTTCCCTATCCGCAGCCAAGACGAACAAAACAGCACATCGATGAGCTCGCCAGCAAGCAATCTAGTCATGGCGGACTCAAAAGCATTCGCCAATAACCCAGGCTGTATTCAGAAGGATGCAAACCACCGATCGGGCCGAGACTCATCACCACAATGCCTCACGGGATAGTTCGAAGCATTCTGGCATCGAAATTTCGAACACACTCAACGCACGCTTAATGCCGTGAAACCAAGCCTGCCTAAACTCAACTCCGCGCACTACGCCGTAATCATATCGATGGCTCTGCTTGGCATGAATCAGATAACCCAGGCCGTCATCAATCATGATGACTGGGATTTCCTATTTGAGGCTGGCGTTGTACCCGGCTACGGAACTCCCTGGGAGCGTACACTGTGGGAAGGCCGCTGGCTCAACTATATCTGGTACTTTTTCAGCAAGCACCTAACCGCGACGCTGTCCTCGCTAATATTTATCACGTGCCATGCAGGGGTGTCGGGCATTATATCCATCTTGCTGTCAAGGAAAGACTTCTCCGGACTGATTGCTCTGACTTTATTTTTTTCACCGATTATCGCCGATCTCTCTCGTTGGCCAACCACGTCAACTCCGGCGATGCTGGTGCTGCTCGCCATGACTGCCACAATTCATCTTACAGATGGGTTCAGGAGGCATTTGCTGGCTTTCTCGGCCGCCACAGTTCTCCTGGTTGCTTCTTATGCAAGCCTGAGCAGCATACCGCTTATATTAATGGCATTGAGACATGCGGAAGCCAACAGAAAGAACTTTTCAGCCATCATACTGACATATTCAGCATCGTATCTGCTCGCTGTACTTGCGATTTATACTCTAAATCAGTCATATCACGGCTATTTCGGAATCATGCTCCAACACTGGCGGGAGCCTAACCCACTCCACCACCTTGGCGACATCGTACCCAACGCAGAGAAATATTATAGAACCCTGCTTGATGTTATTCAGTATTCCCCATCCACATTCCTAGCATCCGGCCTCTGCCACCTCTTGGCATTCTGGAGCAAAGAAACTCGCGGAGCATCCAAAACAGCCTTACTGACTGGCGCTTTCATATTTTGCTTCGAGCTACTCATAGAGATAAAAACCGGTATACGCGTTGCTGGGCGGTCTGAAGTCTGGCTATGGATATTCGCCATCATGCCCGCAGCCTTTCTCATGCATTATCAAAAGAAAAACATCCTCCAGCTCATCGGCTTTTCCGCATGCCTAATTGCACTTAATGGGGGGCTGACACTCTGGGCAGACATCTCTCTGGAAGAAACCAAGATATCTAGAACACTCGGGTATTTTTCCGACGAAATAAAATCATTCACACCTTTTGTCAATGACAAGGTTGTCAGAGTTTGCGGAGATCCAAGAAGTTACCCGGGCCTGGCAAGAATGCATGTTGACCCTATAAGGCATCTCCAGAATGCCATGTGGGGCGCACATCGCATTCATGTCGAGCCTTATCAGGCCAGCCGATGCGCAGCCTTAAGTGCCACAGGAATCAAGCAGACGATATCCAATACTGATGGCCACATCTTGATGATGTTCCCTGATCCCAGGTAGACATAACTACCACGCCACTCAATGCATGCCAAGTGCAAGCCAGCGCCACGCCGTCGTCTAGATCACCGATAAAAGCCAGACTTTGAAAACCATAATCCGAATTGAGACTGCCGCTCTCCCACGCCTCGAGCAACCAACAACACGCCAGTTGCCTGGACCCCAGCCAATCCACACCGCCTGCTCATATAGGATTCAGTTCTTCTAGCGGCCCCGTTTCACGCCCAGCATCATGACCTGCCTTGATGCAGAAGGAGGTTTTTAAGGCGTCTAACAAGTGCCCACCCGTCCAGCCGCCAGCCGAGACCGAATATAGAGCCCTGGATAGCGCTATCATTTGTAGTCTCAGTGTCGGGTCGGCGCATTGTAGTAACGCCACCCAAGGCGAAATAGCCTCTGGCCAGCGCTGCCTGGCCCATTGCTGCAGCGCTGCATGAGCGGCGCGCGGATCGTTGTTCTTGCAGGCCTGCTCCACTGACCTCAGCAGGGCCTTCTCCGATGGCACCGGGCTGCTGTTGCCGACCGCCATCCCGCGGGCTCCTGCGCGCGAGGAACGCCACCACCAGGCAAGGCCTGTCAGCAGCCAGCCGGCCCCCATGACCAGGGCCATCCAGAACCAGGGATTCTCGAAGACGGGTGGCGGCAGCTGCGACGCTGTCTCGGCGGATGGCGCGGGTGCCGGGGGCTCGGATTTTGCCACCGGCTCAACGGGTGGAGCCGCCACCTCGGCACCGGCGGCGGGCAGGATCGACAGCGTGCGCTCCGGCAGCCGCGCCACTTCCATGCGGTCGGTCGCGGTATTCCACCAAGGTATTTCCACCGCCGGGAGGGCAAAGGTTCCCGGCCGTGCCGCCATCAGGGCGATCTTTTGTTCGCGCTGGCTGCGCAACCCATCCGCGCTGACCTCTTCCTGCGTCACCGGCTGATCGGGGTATTGCCTGAGATCGGCGGCAGACATCTCGCCAGCCATCAGCTCGGGCAACATGCCGACACTGGCGCCCCGGGCCTGCACGCGGATGCTGCGGGTCACCGGATCGCCTGCCGCTACCTCCAGCTTGGCGGGCGTCCAGGTCTCGCTCAATTCGAGGCTGGCCACCGGCAACCAGTGCTTGCCGGTGAATGCCGCCGGAATCGGACGGACATTCACCGTCAGGGGATCCGAATGCAGCCGTTGCTGGCGTGCGGGAGCGCGGAAGAAAGGTCCGAACGAGGCGGCCCCCAGCTGAGCGGTCAGGTTGACCGGGCCGATGGTCAGCGGCCCGCTCTTCTGCGGAAAAACAGCGTAGCGGCGCTCGTCGACCCGGAACTGCACGCCATCCCGCAGCGTGACGTATTCCCGATCATCCTCCAGCTTGACCACCACCGCGTCGGGTACCTCGGGCTGGGCGAGGTCACCGCTAAAGGCCACCCGGCTGAGTACCCGCAGGGTCAGGATGGCCTGCGCCTGGACGTAGGGATTCTTTGGCTCGATGTCGGCCTCCAGGAAGATCCGGGCCTCGCCGCCCTGCCTGCTGCGCACGGCACCGTGGGTGACGGTGACCGCAAACGGGCGGGAGCGATCCGAGCCGAAGGCGATGGCGGGTATGTCAAGGGTACCGGCCTGCTTGGCCATGACCTGCAGCTGCCAGTTCAGGCGGCGCGTGGCGCGGCCGTTGACGATGGAAAACTGGCTGCTCTGGCTCTGGTTGAGCACTTCGAAGCGGGCCTGCAACGGCGAGAAATCCGGCTCGCCATCGGGCGACTCGTCGGCCGAGAAGGTGAGGGTGAAGGATTCGTTGACGGGCACGGGATTGCGGTCCAGGCTGACCTCGATGTTGGCCGCCCGGAGCGCCGGTGCCGTCAGCAACAGCAGCCATAGCGGCGCCAGCCGCCGGAATACCGTCAACAGCGGAAGGCTCGCACCCTGCGGGCGGCTGCTGGATGATGCCGGGCGACGCCACGCGAAATCCATGAATGTCATCAATCCCTCACTGCGACGGCTGGGTCTGCTGCCGCAATCGATACTGGTAATGAAACTTGCGCTGGAGCAGACCCCCCGGATCGTCCGGTATCCGTCGCAGCCACTGGGCATCGGCCTGATCCTGCTCACTGGGCATGGCGGCCGACGTGGCCGCACCCCGGGATGCGGTCTCGGCGGAAGGCTCGGCTGCCGCCTGCGGCTGTCCCTGCGAGGCTTCCGCATCATGGGGCTCCGATGGCGCACCCGCCTGGCCGACCGGCTCACGACCGCCGGCATCCGGCGATGGTGTATCGGCGGTGGCCCCGGTCGACCGGGAGGCATCACCTGGTGCCGCAGCCTGCCCGGAGCGGTCGGCGGAGGAATCGGCCTGCGCCTCCTGGGATTGCAGTGCCTCGTCAGAAGTTTCGCCGGCAGATGGATTCTGCGCCGATGCCGGCTGGCCATCCTGCCCGGCTGCCGGATTCTTCTGCCCGGCCTGGGGCGGATCGCCCGACGCCTGGCTACCCTGCGAGGAGGACGAATCCTGCTGCGCCTGCTGCTCGTGCTTCTGCTCCTGTTGCTGCCGATGCAGGGCTTCTTCCACCAACTGGCGGTTGAACCGGGCATCCTCATCGCCGGGCGAGGCCGCCAACGCGCGGTCGTAGGCCTCAAGAGCCTGCGCCCATTGGCCCTGGCGGGCAAGCGCATTGCCGCGGTTGTAGTGCGCGCGCGGCTGATCAAACGCTTCGAGGCGCCGGGCGGCCGACGCGAAGTCACCAGCCCGGTATTCCGCGGCTGCCTTCCAGTCCGGGTTGTCGAAGCGCTCGGCAGCGGCCTTCGCGTCACCGGCCGCCAGCGCCCGCTGCGCCTGCTGATCCGCGCGCAGCCAGAGATCCCGCCATTCCAGCGCTTCGGCAGGGGGCGGCAACGGCAACAGCAGTCCCAGCAACAAAAGGCCCAGCCAGCCCCGCCGGAATCCGAGCACCGCCAGCAGAACCAGCGGCAGCAACAACCAGATGCCGGCGTCCCGCCACTGGTCGAGCTGCACCGGCTGACCCGCCTGCTGTTCGGCCACCGCGCGCCGGTCGATAAAGTCCAGCAGGGCGTCCGTATCGGCCGCGGCGGCATCGAGGGTCCGGTAGACGCCGCCGCCAGCCTGCGCGACATCCCAAAGCGCCTTGATATCCAGCCGCGATACCCGCACACGACCCTCGCGATCCTTGAGGAAGCCGCCATCCGGCAGCGGCACCGGGGCACCGTCCCGGGATCCGACGCCCAGCAGCGAGACGCGATAGCCTTCCCGTCTCAGCCGGGCAGCCGTCTCCCTGGCTGCCGTGACCGATTCGCCCGCCGTCACCACCAGCACGTCGCCGCTTGCCTGTCCCGCCTGCGCCAGCAAGCGCGCGGCCGTGTCCAGACCCAGCTCGAGGCGCTCGCCCTGGACCGGCATGATCCGTGGCGACAGGGCCGCGAGCTGGGCACTGACGGTCGCGGCATCGTCGGTCAGCGGCGTGACGGTGAAGGCATCGCCGGCATAGGCAACCAGAGCAACCTGGCCATCCTTGCGGGCGCGCAGGAGATCATCGATCTTGTAGCGGGCCCGCTCCAGGCGGCTGGGCCGCAGATCGGTGGCCTCCATGGCCCAGGACAGATCCATGACGACGACCAGAGGCGAGAGATTGCGGAACACGGGCGTCGGCAAGCGCTCCCAGGCCGGGCCAGCCAGCGCCAGGATGGCCAGGGTGCCGGCGATGCCGGCCAGCCAGAGGGGCAGACGGGATGATCGGGAAGGGGTTCCGATCAGCACATGGGGTTGCAGGGCGGGATCGACATAGGCTGCCCAGTCCCCGGGTCCCTGGCGTCGCCGCGCCCAGTCCCACAGCAGGACCGCCAGTGGCAGAAAGGCCAGCAACCAGGCAGGGCGCAGGAAGTGGAAATCGGTCACACGCTAGCCTGGTGTCGTCTTGCGAGATAGATCAGCCCCGACAGCAGCAGGGCGGACCCGAGCGGCCAGGGATAGAGCTCCGTGCGGGGACGATAGTAACGCTTGCCGCGCTCGATCGGCTCCAGTTCGTCCAGCAGCCGGTAAATCCCTTCCAGCTCGCGCACGTCGCGCGCCCGGAAGTAGCGTCCTCCGGTTTTTTCGGCGATACCCCGCATCGTGGGTTCGTCCAGATCCTGTGACGGATTGACGCTCCGGCTACCGAGCAGGTCGCGTATCGTCATTTCCTCGGCGCCGATGCCGATGGTGTAGATCCTGAGCCCCGCCTTGGCCGCCAGCTCGGCCGCCTGCAGCGGGGCAATGCTGCCGGCCGTGTTGGCGCCGTCGCTCAGCAGGATCAGCACCCGCTGATCCTTGGGATTGTCCTTCAGCCGCTTCACCGCGAGACCGATGGCATCGCCGATGGCTGTCTTGTCGCCGGCAAGGCCGATCACGGATTCGTCGAGAAGGGTCCGCACGGTCTTGCGGTCGAAGGTCAGGGGCGCCTGCAAATAGGCCTTCTCGCCGAACAGGATCAGCCCGACACGGTCCCCCATCCGGCGCTCGATGAATTCACCCGCGACGGCCTTGGTCGCCGTCAACCGGTCAACCTTGTGCCCCTTGAGCATGAAATCGGCGACTTCCATGCTGCCGGACAAATCGACGGCCATCATCAGATCACGCCCGCTGACACCCTGCTCGATGGGCTCGCCTTGCCAGACGGGACGGGCAGCAGCCACGATCAACAAGAACCAGGCGAAGACTGCAAGCCGCCACACTAGATGCGATGAGTTTTGGTTGCGCCCAAAACTGCCAATATTCGAAATATCATCGACCGGATGAAACCTCAAGATGGATAATGAATCACCCTGTGAATGCTTTAAAGCACGCATCACAATCCAGGGAGATGGCAGAGCCAATAGGGAATACACCCACTCCAGATAAATCATCAGCAGGACTGCCGCATAAAGTCATCCGTAAGAACCACCAGCTTCGGACCGGAACAGCCCTCTTGGCAGGACCGCACATTAGGGCCAGCTTCCACACACCTCTTCATAAACGGCATGAAGCCAAGAATAGAATGGCAATATTAGAAAACGGCGGACAAAACTTTTTCGTAGGCACAAACCATATGCTCAAGCCTGAAGTCTTCAGCACGACGCCGTCCAGCGGCAGCGAGTTTTGCGGAATCTTCCCTTTCCAGCAGAAGGTGTAGGACTGCTGCACAAAGCGCATCGACATCGCCCGGTGCTGTCAAATACCCATTGATCCCATGCTGGATGATCTCAGAAGGGCCTGAGGGACAGTCGCTCGCAACCACTGGAACGCCCAAGGCCATGGCTTCCACTATGACGTTACCAAATCCCTCAAACTTCGACGAAAGAACAAACACATCCGCTTCGCGCATATATTTGTATGGATTGTCTTGATAGCCACAGAAAACAACATGTTCTGCCACACCTACATCTTTAGCATATTGTACCAGCGCAGGCAGCAACTCCCCCCCTCCCACAAGAACGAGCCGCGCCTCGCACTTGGCAAGGACTTTGGCGAAAGCATCAACTAGAACATACAAATCCTTTTGCGGATTCATGCGGCAGGCCGTAAGAATCGTCTTGCCCGAGAATGGCTCAAGTTCCGTCACAGGCATGCAGGCCAGCCGCCTCACCCGATCAATATCGATACCGTTATTGATAACCTCCACCTTGGTCGCGCGGGCGCCATGGGCCTTGACCAGATCATCCCTGACACCACGCGTAGAAACCACTATTCTGTCTGATCTTGTGAGCATATATTTAACGACCATCCGCTCCCAACGGCTTGGTCCTTTGCCCCGAGCAGCAAAATAAGCACTTACATTGCCGAGAAGGGAGCCAACAACCTTCGCTCTTAACCGATATCGGTCTCTAGCAAAAGCGGCATATAAGGTCCCAACATGCATGACTCCAAAGATCACATCAACATTCTGCTCATCAGCGAACTGGGCAATCGCAGCGGAATAGCGCACCATGTTTCGGAAGTTCATGGGCATGCTCTCTGTGCACCCATAATCCTCGAACAATCGGATTGGTACATGAGCCTCCGAAAAGAGATCGGCCACACAGGCCTGCGTGATCAGGCTTACTTGCCCCATTCGCAAGGATGTGATGATGGAACGAAACCTGATTTCGGCGCCCCCTACAGCTGAAGCCGGCAGAACAAACATTATCTTCATATAAATAAGATGAATGCCTCGCAGTGCAACCCTCAGGGCGCAGCGCCAGGAACAAGGTGAGCCTGGCCCAAGCGCATTCGGATATATCGGATGGCTGGCTTTTCTATTGCGTGCCAAGAGAACAGGCCCATGATACACGCGATGGGCAGGCCCATCATCATCAGCTCATAGGGACCGGACTCGGCATAATGCCTAGCCACAATCTGCTGCGCAGGATACCCATATAGATATATGCCATAAGAGTAGTCCTCAAGCCATACTGGTAGCGGCACTCTTGGCGCATAGGCAAATGACAGCACCGCGTAAGACAGAACAAACGCAAGATAATATCGAAACCCCGGCTGGCCATGAATAATAAATGCCCCAACAAGCATCACCAGCAAGGTTGGCATGGATAGCGGAATAAGGGCGCTATTACAACAGAAAAAAACCCCCATGAGAAAGAAAAGACTTAACTGTGCAACACTGCCGCCACCCGCGAACTCGATCATATATACGAGCACAGCCAGCAGTGCAGCAATAACAAGATTGGCTGAACAACACGTGCGAAGCACGCCAACAAACCCGGCCAGCCCCACCAGCAGGTAAAGACGCACCTCGACTGGGATCGTCCACAAGCTACCGTTAACAGTAGCACCGCCCTGCCTGGCAGAAAACCGAACATCCGGGAGATTGTCCACAAACATCCTTAATGAAAGATTCTTGAGCAGGTAACGGTGAAGATCGACATGGGCAAGATAGCTTCGCCATGGCTGCTCGGTATAGAAAAGCCCCACAGCAAGCCCCATCAGCAAAATGCATACAAAATAGCCCGGCAGTATCCTCACAGCCCTCAGCAGCATGAAGACAACAAAGGAACGGTGTCGACGATAGCTGGTGGCAACCAGAAATCCGCTCACCAGAAACAATATCTGCACACCCAATACATGAGATGGCCATGAACGGGTCAGCAGCAGCATGAAATCAACACAGTGCCCACACTCCCTGGGAGCAAGAAAGTAAGAGTGGCCAATTATCACAAAGACACAGGCAACCAGCCTGATCAAAAGAAAGTTATTATCTTCCCCTGAAGCTCTCAAAGTACTATAAAAATATAGGCTTCGCATGGCCACCCAGAGAAGAGACACCCATTAACCACAGAGCCAGACAAAAACTAAAAACATGTGCTATTACAGAAACCCAGGGGCGACAAGATATATCAACTCATACCACACGATCTTTCCCCATCGCTACGCGATGATTTTTCTTAAAGTAGGGCAGGTTAGCCTTGTAATCGCACTTGGAACATAATGCCGAGCACCCCCTATCACCTTGGCTTAGGCGTCGGCGAAAATCCTTGAACCTCTTGCCATACCATACGTCTCTTATCGAAGATGAAACCACATTCCCCAGAACGTTTACGGACTCGAAATCATTGCAACAAGAAAGCACATCACCGTTTGGCTTTATATACAGGACATAGTTAGGCAGCTCACAATAGCCGGCAGTTGGTTGCGAGTAATATTTGGCAACATTGCCAGCCCTGCCATGCCACTCCGTATACTGTGTCCTATCAACGTGCCTGACCCTGTGTCGATACTCAGGAATCAAGCTAATAACTTCAAGATTATGCGCCAAACCTGACTCATCATAGGAATTGACATAGAGTTCATCCAGCCCAGACTCAAACAATCGCCCAAGCCGTTCCTGGGTCAACAGATCTCCATTCGAAACAAGCACATGGTAAGCCTTCGGCAGTCTTGAGCTGGCATATTCAAGAAACTTGAATATACGCCTATCCGTCAGTGGTTCATTGATGTTGAACAGTGATAGCCTGCCGCTGAAGCGCATGCCCGCCAACTCGTCGATAAGCTTGCGAAATACATCATCATGCATCCGGGTTGCCGGCACCGATTCCTTGATACCATACAGACAAAAATCGCACTTCCTAGTACACACGGTGGTGGTTTCGATATTGACCTGATAAAATGGCCTCACCGGCAGAATACCAACCTGGTAGTATCCCTGATAGAGAAATTTGTCCCACCGCTTTATCACACCACCAAGAAGGTGCTTGATTGACTGCTTAATCATGTCGTTCCCCCTTCTTATTGACCAGCAGAAAGGCCAAGCAAAATCCCAAGCCACATGCACAGACACCAGCCAGAAGAGATATCCGCGACCATATCACGTGCAAATATTGAATCAGAGCCTGCTGAGTTTAGCAGGCGCTGCCATCCAGCTTGAGCAACCGAAATGCCTCAGCGTACCTTCCAAAGCCAAGATATAACCCACGGTATCTGTTCAACGACAGGATGCAGGAACTATAGTCACCTGCCAACAAGGCGGTCGCGTGGCATGAAATAGCCTGACTCTTGAGCTCAAGGACATCAGTAATGTCCACAACATGGGTAGCATTTACAGGCGTCCAGACCTCATAGCACAGAATGCCACCCACCCAAGCTGCTTTTTGACATATTCGGATAACGGCTGCCGCAATCGCTCTGTGATCCCGATGTATGTCCGCAGGCGGCGGACATAATATCCACTTGGGCTCATATTGCTGTATCAAGCCTATCAACTCTTCTTCGAAGACCATACCATCATGAAAAAAACCATCAGGATGGTTCAACATTACCGAATCATCGATACCCAAAACATGCAGTGCAGAGACAAACTCCCCCTGCCGAATCACATCCGTCCCCAGGGGCAGTTCCCCCGCGCCACTGCCATCCGTTACCAAGACAACCTTTACATCTACATCAATTCTTTTTGCCAAAATGGCGAGAGTACCCCCGCAACCGAGGCTCTCATCATCCGGATGGGGGGCAAAAACCAGCACACGCGAGAGGGCTGATAAATCGAGCTCAGCGGGCAGGGCACAGAGAGGCTCACTGCAAGGAATCTTATTCATACGCCAGACCATACGCGTCCAGATACCTCGTCGCAACCACATTAACTGTTGGCCATGAAGACACATGTGAGAGAGCCGCGCGGGATAGCGTGGCTCTTTTCACATCAGAGTCCAGCAAGGATTGGATAGCAGATATTAGATCGCTTAAATCGCCCTTAATCAGTAGAGCAGACTTGCCCACCACCTCCTGAACCGCACCCACATTGGTGCAGATCACAGGCAGGCCAGCGGACAGCGCTTCAAGATTTGCCAGCCCGAAGGACTCAGTAGCAGACGCGCTTACATAGAGATCAGCGGCATGCAGATAAGGTGACACATCATCTGCGCACATCAGCATAAAACGCTCGCCCAATCCTTGCTCACGAATTGGCTTTTCCCATGAACGATCATCCCCTGCTCCCAGAACACATAAATGCAGGTTTTGGTATACACGAGATAATTCGATGAAACTTTTGGCGACAGCATCAAATCGTTTAAGAGATACCAATCTGCCTATCGCCAGAATAATAACCCAATCCTGCGACCATCCCAGCATGCGTCGCGCCTCTAACTTCGACATCGAGCTCAGGTTCGGCCTGGCATGCGGAATCACATGCCAGCTCACAGGAGGGCTATCCAATCCCAAATCTTTGAGCAAACAGTCACGACCGATTTTGGTCGGTATAATGACCCAATCTGATCTTGCTACGACAAACCTCTCCAATCCGGTTAAAAGCCTACGTGCCCATGGCCCCTGAGGCAACCCATCAACAGCAGCAGCCTGGGCATAACTGCCAAATCCATGTTCGGTAATACCCCATCTGATCCTGGCTGCTGCACAGGGCATATGGCGTCGCATTGCCAACCAAAAACCAATGGCTAACCAAGGATCATGTAAATGCACATAGCGGTAGGCATTTTCTTGTGCCATTTGGTAGGCAAGGAAACCCATATCCAGTCGCTCTACCCAGGCCGAAGCCAACGCCATCCTGTCTGACCTGGATTGAATGAACGGAGCTCTTACCAGCCTTTCGAGGATCTTTTGGCGGGCTTGCCTGCGTAGATCCGTGACATGTCCTTGGTGCAAGTAAAGAACCCGATATCCACGCGATTTCATCTCATCGACAAGAGGAGTAAGGCTTCTACCTATACCAAATCGCATATCCCACGGGTACTCGCGGGTAACCATCAGGATGCCAGGCTCTGGACTCTCGGAGGCAAACATTCTTGCCATCTTCAGGCCAACAACAGGTTCGTCAGAAAGCTTTGGGCTCACAGATAGTCTGTATCCCCCATCGTGAGCCACCAGTTATCGGCGACATCCGCGGTCGGGATACGCTGAATTTTGCATGTCGAGGCAACTGAGATTCCTGTTTTCATCCCTAAGGCTTCTTGACTTTTAAATCGGCTCGCATTTCCTGAATTGATCCACAACAGCACCTTTGTGGCGCCGAGTCGGGCAGCAAATCCACGAGCATGAGACAACATGACCCGAATATGACCCAAGGAGCCAATAAAATCCATTATTCTGCATGCATCGCCCTCCTGCCGTAGAATAACCAATCCCTTTGGCTTGCATGTCAAACCACTCTCTACGAGAAGATAATGGTACTTAAATCCGGGATGACGTTCGTAGCGTGCGCGCAGATATTCATGATTTCTGTCACAGACAATCGCATCATGCAAATCATCACGCATGTCCTTCCATAATTGATTAACGACCTCTTTCACATGCTCAAGTGAAGCAAGCCACCTGCCTCGGGTGAGTCCAATTCTTTTCGCGGCTGTGGCACTCCACTCGAATGCCACAAACTCTTCTATCTTGGCGTACAACCCGAGCTTCACACCAAGCTTCAGATGACGATCATTCGGAAATCCGAAGCCGAAGGCATATTTCTGACCATAACCAAAGTACAATGCTTGCACTAATGTGGCCATTCGCTCCAAAAGGCCCATCCCAAGGGAGATCCCACGCTCAGACGGATCCACCATGACATCGCACATTTGCAACCCAAGCACCGACCTGCCCTTGAAATGCAGTATCCGATGTAAACATCCATAATGGGCCACAAGCCTGTCGTGCTTTCTCGCAACCAGTGATAGGCCATTGCTGGAACCATACTTCCATTGCCATAAAGCTTGACTGGCAGGCTCGGAAAAACAGCGTTCAAACAGTTCCAGAACCGGTTCTTTGTCAATGGAATCCATGCACGTGAACCCATATCTGGGCGCAGGAATCTGAGGCATTAACCTCACAGTCAAGCCTTCGCCGTTCGAGTGAACCTTGGCTTCCTGCTTCCACCAACCGGTTAGCTCAGCAACTCGTGCCAGCCCCACAACTTTCTCATCCCATGTGGTTATCATGAGTCGACTCGCTTCGTTGGCTGATTGAATCGTAAATTCAATGCCACCATTGCCTCCCCGATTGGACCCGGGACACAAGGTATTCAGTACAAGATGGATATCTTCATTCTGATAGCACTCGCGTAGAACTGCCTGCCGCACTCCAACCCCAGCTTTCATGATAGCGATGCAGTATCAGCCACAAGAAGTTGATATATTGCTAGCACTCTAATGGCTCAGTACCACGTTTTCTCACACCCATAGACCATTCGCGCGGGAGGCTCACTATGCCTATGGCGGGGTGATCCTGGGTCACCACAAGTTCGGCGATCATTCTTGCCTTGTCGTAAATATGCACCCCACGATCACACAGCAGGAATACATGCACCCAATAGTGGCCCTTCATGAGTGGTAGTCGCGGGAAGACCAGGCTTATAGAGGCTAACCCAAGCGCGGAAAGGCATGGCTCCATGCCATCTATAAGACTCGTCACGCTGCTAATTGGATGTCCATTCTCATCAATGATGACCACGGCAACGGTTGGTATCGGTTGCTTCGGATCCGAATAAAAATCAACGCGGACCTCCAGATTACTTTTGCCGGAGCGCACCGCATGCTTGCGCCCTGGTACACCATCAACCAGAACCCCCACCTGCCTCAGCTTACTACCCGGCCATTCCTGGCTGACATCCTCGCCATCTGTACCTGTCAAGGCAGAATTGACAGAAGCCGACAATCCATCCCTCCGCTTCATGTGAGCGTTATAAGCCATGATGACCTGCTCAGGATTGCCGTCCATTTTCATGATGCCACCGTCCAGCCAGATAGCCCTGGAACAGATGGCTTGAACCTGATACATGGAATGCGAGCAAAATAGAATTGTCTTGCCAGCGTCCTTGAAAGACATAATGCGATCAAAGGATTTTTTGGCAAATCGCCCATCGCCAACCGAGAGGGTTTCATCAAGAATCAGAATATCCGGATCAACCGCCGTCGATACCGAAAATGCCAGCCGCATGCTCATCCCCGAGGAATAGGTTTTCACCGGCTTGTCGATCGCTCGATGCAATTCCGAGAATGCGACGATATCCGGCATGAGTGCATCCACCTGTGACGTGGATAAACCGGCGACGGCCCCAGCCAGATATACATTATCCCTGCCACTCATGTCCGGATGAAATCCAGCACCCAACTCCAGCAGTGCGCAGACCCGTCCATTTACCTTCAAGCTGCCGGAACTCGGCAGCAGTGTCCCAGCCATCAGCTTCAGCAAAGTGCTTTTGCCAGCCCCATTCTCACCAATCAAGCCTACCACTTCGCCATGATCAATCCTCAGACTCATAGGATGCAAGGCGACTTGTTGGTTATCATCCGAGACACTGCCACGAAGCATCTGGATAAAACGTAGGCCCGCACTCGTTGTCGACGGATAGCTTTTGCTGACGTCCTTCAGGCAGATAGCAGTCACAATCCTTCCCGAAGATATGGGGCCACACGCTGGAAAATTCGCCATGCCACTGGTGTCATCAGCAACCAAGTGCTCAGGGGACGAACCACGTTCCACTGGTCGACTGGGGAGCCAAGAATATTCCATTCATGCAAGGCAATCACATCCGCCATTACGTTAAACTGCATCAAGGCAGTGATGGATTCTGGCACAGCCGCGGGCGTATAAAGTATGGGCGTCGCGTACAGGATGATCGTAATCCCAAATGGCGCCAATTGCCGTAGCTCACGAATGAATAGTCCCAAGACCGCCAGCAGATAGCAGAAGGGGAAAAGCCACAGCGCCAGTGAACCCATCGCAACTATTGCTCTGATAGCAGAGCCTAGATTGGAAGTGAGAACAGCGGATACTACTGCGTATATCGGAGCATAAACCAGAAGCCCGACAACTAAGGGGAGACAAGGCAGGAGGAATGTTGGAAATATTGTTCTCTGATATAACGAGCTATACTCAGAAAATATTCCTAGGCTTCGCGATAATGAATCTTGCACCAATTGCCATGGCAGCATCGCCACAAGAAAATATTCCAGAAACGGCACATTGCCCGGCAGCCTGACCTTGAGGATGTAGTCCAACAAAAACCAAAAGGTTAGCACTTGTAGTGCCGGCTGTACAAATAGCCATATTATTCCCAGCCCAGTCCCACTTGTCCGGCTGATGGCTTCTCGCCACATGAGGCGAATCAATAGCTGTCGCTGCTGGATGATTGCAGCGAAAACCTCATAATATGAAGCAAACCAGGACAAACACCACCTTAAAAGCAGCTTCATTAGGGAACCTCTGAACAACTCCGTTTTCCTGCCGTGGAAGAGGGAGGTAGATCGTTTTTTCCATTCAACGGGTCGAAAAACTCGGCTTTTCGCTCAAGGATTTCCCCTGATGGCCGCCTGCGCATGGGTTTCCCCACGTTGCGGACGGATTGCTCCCGTCACGCCAGCAACGCCCTGCGCTTGAGATAGAGATTCGCCAGTCCCACGAGCATGAAGACCTGGGCGGCATTCTTGGCTAAACCTTTGTAACGGACCTTGGTATAGCCAAACTGGCACTTGATGATCCGGAATACGTGTTCAACCCGGCTGCGGATCGATGCGTGCTTGCGGTTCCTCTGCTTCTGGCTGGACCCCAAGCGGGACGTGGGACGCGCTTTCAGCGCGACACCCCAATAGACACCCGCCCGCCGAGCGGCCCGCTTGTACTGATCATTGACATAGCCGGCATCACCGAACCCAGCCCGATCATCCTCTCGCAAGAGGTCAGGCAGTTCGGTAACATCCGCCACATTTGCCGGGGTGACCGATACGGTGTGAACCACACCACTCTCGACATCCGCCCCCACGTGAATCTTCATGCCGAAGTGCCCTTGATTGCCCTTTTGGGTCTGATGCAGGTCGGGGTCGCGGGTCTTGTCCCGATGCTGGGTCGAGGGGGCCGCATGGATGAGGGTGACATCGACCCTGGTGCCGCCTTTCAGCAGCAACCCTTCCTGTTCCAGCCCGTCATTGATGGTGTTCATGAAGGCGGCCGTCAGCTGATGCTGTTCCAATAACCGCCGGAAATTGAGCATCGTCGTCTCATCCGGGACCGGGGTCTCTCCCAACTCAATGCCGGCAAAGCGGCGCATGGACTCGATCTCATACAGCGCATCCTCAGCCCCCGGGTCCGACAGATTGAACCCCTGTTGCAAACCGTGAATCCGCAACATCATGTTCAACGGCATCGGCTGACGCCCTGGCTGGCCTGATTTCGGATAGAACGGTTCGACCACGGCCAACAGCGCCTCCCATGGCACCACCTGCTCCATCTCCAGCACAAAGCGCTCCCGACGGGTTTGCTTCTTCTTGGCGTCATAACTGAGGGAGGCAAAGGTGGTCTGTTTCATGGGGCCATCCAACGGGGCAGCAAACGGTGAAAGCTATCCTGCCGCAGGGAGTTGTTCAGAGGCTCCCTAGACGCCCTGCCACACTATCTACGCTCTCACAACTCACCGCGCTCAATACAACCCAATCTATCAATGACATATCTTCAGGGACTGTTCTTAATTAAGCCGTGGTACCAATTACCGCTCAAATACGTCCAGCCATCCCTTACCTTACCTGCATAAAAGGTTTTTCCATTCATATCCGGCATCGTCAACTCTTTCACCACTGTAATTTCCGCGGTATCACCATTAACACGCACATCAGTAAACGTGTATCCCGCAAGACTTGCATTGAACATAGTATACGTGTCGTACTGATGGGGCATCACCCTTCCAAGAACGACGTCTGCCTCCATGTTGTAGCAGGTATATAAATCGTTTATCCGAAAAGCATCCCAATATTGTGTCGCTCGACTTAGAAGCTCCTTATGCCGCCTTTGGTCGCTCTCTCTCGACAGCAACATTATCGTAACAACAGCAGTCACAAGCACTGCGCCCGCTATCGCCAAAACCAATAAGGTCTTTGTTTTCATTCAGATATACAAGAAAAAGCACCACTACAGCCGTTTACAGCATTTTATGGGAATAGCACGCCACCAATAATCGGCTTCAATGTAGGCTCCACAATTTCCCACTTAACGTCTTTTGATAGCTCTTTGACGTATGCTGCACGCATTCTGCCTTGTTCATCTTCCTGCATTTCTTTTATGACATTATCGTGAACATTGGCAAAAGGAGATATCAACGCTGGCCGCCTATCCGTTATTTGAAGTATTTCAAACCCATCGGGAGACTCCACAACCCCAATCATCTCATTGGGCTGCTTTCCTTCAATTCTTTCTTTCAACCAAGGCTTACCCTCAAGCGACACAAAACCGATATCACCTTGAGCCGCCTTGCCAATGGCATTCTCGCTTATGCTAGATGCAAGCTCTTTGAAACTCTCTCCTCCCCGCAATCTTTCTAAGATAGATTCCGCACGTTTTTTTATGGTTTCTTTTACCGTATTGTCCACTCCTTTCGGCAGTTTCAGCAAAATCTGATTTAGCCTAATCATTTCCGGAATTCCATATTTCCCTTGATGCGCCAGGTAATACTGGTATGCCTGCTTTTCTTCGGGTTTTGGAGGCACCGGAAAATGACGTTTAGCCAATTCTTCATAGGCCTTCATGACTTCTGTTCTCGACGGCTCCACCCCCTTTTTGAGTAACCCTTCCTTAAACAGGGCTTCTCTCAGCAGATAAGTTGCCGCCATCTCCCTGACAGCCGCAGCCTTACCCTCATCTGTTGAAGTTGCACTCGCAACCAGTTTTTGATTAGCCTGCAGAAACTGAACGTATTGGTCTACCTTGAATTCTTCATCATTGATCTTAAACATCACGACTGGGATAGGTTTATGTTCCTGCGCATCTGAGACCATGGTGCTTGAACCGTTGGCCGGAAATACGGATCTAGAAAAAGCAAAGCAGCATATGAAAAATACAACCCTATAAAAACAAGCAGTTCTCGACATTTGCTTTTCACCTAGCATGTTACAACTCGCTCAAGATTCTTATAATCAATGCAAAACATAGCCCCTACCAACTAAATCCTCAAAATGATCCCATAATGGCCCATAAATTATCATGATATTCCTCTCCACCCCAGATCTGCCAAGCACCACATCTTGAAATCCATCGCCATCGAGGTCTTCCACCCTCATGTCATAGCTAGTTTCGACCGCTTCTGACAAAACAAGTTTTCTCTCCCAAGAAAGCCGTTTATCGTGCCCTATTTTATATAACACGAGCCCCTGCAAGGCTGATACCAAAATGAACTTATCGCCATTTTTATCCACAAACGGCTCAAGCTGTCTGATGCCCGGTTGAAACAGGACTGAAGTAGGAAAAGGATTCTCGACAAACTGTTTTTTTTCAAAACGCAATCCACCCTTATTTTCCAGAATATGTAACCCACCACTACCCGCCTCGTCCGGCACTATCAAATCAATACTCTGGTCTCCAGCAACGTCGAGGCCCTTAACTATTGAGGACATGTTAAAAGCATCGTCTCTCAATAAGACACGTGCTTCCGGCTTGTTTGTTTCCCCTGGGTATTTTATGACAAATACTTCTTTGGTGATCGTGCTTACAAAAAGTATCTCATCGATGCTATCCTCATCTATATCACCCACATAGAATCGGCTGGCATTTCGTACCGATGGTGGGTTCTGGCTCAGAGGGATGCCAATTACCTCTGATAACCCCATCTTATTGATGCTTAGGTTCTTTAAAATACCTACGGAATCATGCTGGAAAAACTGAACCACTAGGCTTGTACCCCATCCTGGCCATTTGAAGGCTTCAAGATGACGCACATCTGGTAGTGACCGTTTGCTTATTACTGTTGGTTCCCAGGTTTCCGAGTCGCCTTTTCGATCTGAGCGCTCTTTCTGCACAAACGAAAGTGCCTTGATCGTTTTCTCGCCCTCTGCACCCAGGATCAGATGACCTTGGGCATCCGGCCACTCGATCAGATCACCAGGATGGAATCCAACATTTTTGTACTGGCTGATGAGGTCAAATTCCCTTTTTGCCACCTGCTGATAGTATTCAGCTCTACTCTCCGCATGATAAACAACATTGATGTCTTTCCTGCCGTCTCCATTGATATCTGCGATGAGAATATTAGTAGGCAAGCTATGCCCAGACCCAAGGCTATCGACATATCCTGGATGTCTATAAACATATAACAGCACCAGCAAGAGGGCTGCTGTCACCGACAACAGCGCCACCCACTTTCGTATCGCGAACATACTCACCAATCAATATAAAAAATTAAGGCGAGCCAGTCACCTGGCTCGCCCTATTTGAGCTATCTTCAACTCAAGTTACGCTGATGGTCATGTGCTTACCATCTGCTTCAAGCCATTTTACATTCCAGTGAATGTTCCATGGTCATGCGGCATCCAAGTGTCGCTGTAGACATCCCAATACGGATTACCGCTGACGGCGGATGCAGCAACAGGACCGCCCTGCTTCTTCGGATTATACAGACCGATAGAGAAGGCCATCATAGCGCTATCCGACAGCCCAGTGGAGGAACCCTCCGGCCGTGGGATGAACATTTTGTAGAAGCCAGCACCAGCAGGACCCGGCTCGTGCTTACCCCAGCCTGCGGTGAGGGGTACGATATTGTTCACACCGAAGGGGTTCGTGCTGGCATTGTAGGCGCACAGGAGAGATGCAACCTTGCCGCTTCCGCACTGCGGATCTTCAGTAGTCGGCAGCTCAGTATTGTATCCGACCAGCGCGGTGCTGATTTCGTACGGCAGGACAACATTGCGGGATACGAAATCTTCCTCAGTGTCATACACGTAGCCCGGCATTTCGCCCTTGTCACCCAGGTTTCTGTCATTCCAGAACACCATGAGTGTGGCGTTATGCCTACCCTGCTCATTTAGGGTCAGATCGATGACACGCCACGGCTGCTCACCACTGGTACGAATACCGGAAGCAATCGGGGACACGCGCGGTGCCACACGGTCCAGGCTCACGACTTCATTGAAGACCTTCGGGCCTACGCCAGCCGTATCGGCACCGTCGGACATCGCCAAGGTCGGGATCGTAACGATACCATTCCGCACCTCATTTTCACGCTGCAGCGTCATGTAGGCGTCGGCAAAGAAAGCGAAGTCAGCAGAGTTCACACCTGTATAGGCTGCCTCGGTAACGGCGACGAGATAGCCAATTACAGAATCAAACCCGAGCGGCCTCAGAACATCACGGTATACGTCAACCACCTGGACATCGTCCGGCGTCACAGGGAACGTGTCGTTCCAGACATGTCGGCTCTGGCGATCCAAGAGGATCCAATGGATCTCGTTGACTCTGGGGATACCCGGCGTCAGCTCAGCCAGTCCAGGGCTGTTGGTCGATTCACGACCATTCGGCTGGGTCGACAGCGGCCCACCCTGCATCACATGCGGAGCGGTGAACTGGATCATGGTGTCCTGACCTACGGAGCGCGGCACCACAAACCTGATGATGGTATTCACTTCGGCATTAAGCACCGGGTCTACTGCGTCATTGGCGTAGACAAACGGCACCAGCTGCGCTTCACCGGGCAAGCCCTGCAATACAGCATGTGCCGGCATCGTCGCAGCCGAGCCGGCGGCGAGCGCCATGCTGACTGCCAACTTTTTAAGGCATGTTTTCATAAAATCCTCGCATATCGATATCAGGTTTTACTTAAAGAGCCTGACAGATTCTCCTGCGGAGACTCCATCAAACCCCGGAGAGCGGGAGCTAACCTCGTCTCACCCCCGTTTCCCGCTCACCTTGCCATGACGCACCCGGGCTTTCGGTATCATTGCCATGGCATCAAGCAGAGAGCGTAGGTGTAAAGTAGTCCACCCCGCTCCGGCTTGTCAAGCAATCATTGCAAAAAAGCCACAATCCGTAGCCACAGCCAACCTTGCCGCCCCCCTATCACCCTGCCTGAAGCGCCAGAGCGCCATGTGTCATGCGACTTTTTCGTGCAGCAGAGTTCACTGTCGTCGGCATACCGCAATGTTGCTCTTTGGCAACGACCCTTGCACGAAGGCCGCTCTACGGAGCTTAGCAGCTGCAGAATGCCGTACCCGCTCTCCCGACAAGGCGGGCACCATCACCAAGGCAACGGCCGGCGCTTGCCCATGAAGCATGGCGACCAATATCACTGACCCCTTGCCCGGCAGGCTATGCCCGCGACGCGCCGACAACCTTGCCTCTTTCTGCCCGCCACGGTTCGCTGAAGAACCGTGCGAGCGAATGCTATGCTTCCCAAACTGGTGCAAAATCTTGCCCGATGCCAGGCTTGCGTACACATCACCTGAGGTTCACTGCGACTTATGACTGCGGTTTTGACGACTCTCTGCCAACAGTTCTGGATCCGAGCGTCCCTGCTTGCCTTGCCTTGGGTATTGTGCCTGCGTGTCGACGCCATGATCGCACCGAACGAAGAGCCGAAATGGGCGGTTTTCGTCCTGGTGGGGCTGGGGTTAGCCATCAGCGGCACCTGGTTGCGTTTCCAGGAATGCCGATCCTCTGAAAACGTCACCTTGAAGCCTCGGGATCCTGTGTGGGTCCGCGTGTTATGCCTGATTTTTCTGGCCGGCATTGCGCTTGGCGCCTGCTACAGCGTCAATCCGGAGGCCGCCATGAACCGCCTGGCCTTCTGGCTCGCGGCCGGGCTGGTTTTCGCCAGTAGCAGCGCCTCCGCCCACGGGGTCGCGCACTACTTCCGCGGCCTACAATGGGCGCTGGCCATCTCGGCCTGCCTGCTGGCAGCCTTCTTTTGGCGCGATTATTTCCTCAAATTCAACAATCCCGGCTTCAACAAGTTCGTCCTTTTTTCACGCATCGGCCATTTCAATTTCACCGCCGATGTGCTGGTGATCCTGATACCGCTATTGGCGTGGACAACGCTTTCGCCCCAGTCCGCCTGGCTGCCCCTGCTAGCGTTGCCTGCCTTGTTGACGACGGGCTTCATGCTGCTAACCAGCGGCAGCCTTGGCGGCATGGGTGGGCTAGCCGTTGGCGCGGGCATAGCCGGTACGCTCGGGATACTGGCCATCATGCTTGGACAAAGCAGGCGCCTGCCTTCACCACGCCAGGCAAGACCCCACCGGAAATGGCTGCTAACGCTGGCCGGCATGGCCACCATCGCGACTCTGACAGGCAAGCCCATCCTGGATCGCATGCCCGCCACCTTCAAGGAACAGATGTTCACACGCGCCGTGTGGTGGAAAGCACCCAAGGCAAGCGACCTCGCCAACGCGAAACAGCTGCCACCATTGGCTCCATTCTGGTTGGCGATCCAGCCTTACCTTGGCGCACGCACGGCCATGTGGGCCAGCACCACAGGCATGATTGCGGAGCAGCCCTGGATCGGCTACGGAACTGGCAGCTATCTATATGAGTACCCGGCCTTTGCCAAGCGCTATGACGTTTTCGGGGATTTCGAAACCCTGGGCAGCCGAATCAAGACGAATCCACACAATGTCCTGTTGCAGATCGCTGCCGAACACGGTGTGCCAATGGCGGTCCTGTTCGCCGGACTGTATATCGGGTTGACCGCCCAGATCATGCGCCAAGCCTGGCGAGAGCCCTGCGCATTCTGGCTGTGCGCGGTCTGGGTATTGTGGGCAGCGGGGCTGGATGCCCAGGTGAACCATGTGTTCTTCAATCCGGCCAGCCTGTTCATGGCCGCCCTGGCGTTGGGCGTCTTCCATGGCCGCCTACCCGTCGCCAATTACCCTGCAACAAGCTGGCCCTGCCATTTCTGGCGATCCCCATTGTCCGTGCCGCTGGCCATAGGCTTGGCGCTGATCCTAGCCAGCTATCCTCTCCGCTGGGTTGTCTCCGAACATTATGCCGATATGGCGCGGAAACTGCCCTACATCGACCGCTCGGCATCCACACTGGACGAACGCTCTCACTGGGAAACCGCACTGAAGTGGTCCCCCAACAACACGAGGGCCCTGTTTGGGCTGGCCGCAACCTCGCTGAGGATGGGAGATGAATCAACAGCCATTCGCGAACTGCAACGGTTCCTGGCGCTTTCGCCACACCATGCCGAGGGACTGGCCTTGCTTGCCAGCCTTCAGGCCCGGGCGGGAGCGGTTGACGATGCAGCTATCAACCTGGAGAGGGCGATCCGGTTGGAGCCCGACCTGCCAAAATTCCGCGAAACCCTCACCGAAATCAACCGGCTCAGGGCTCAGCCTCGCTAGACCTTGTGATAGCTGCTCAGGGGTAGCCGCGGTGGACAGGGATCCATGTTGGCGCAGATATGGGATGAAGCCGCGGTTAGCCGCTCCGTGCCTCGGCTGATCACAGCTCGACCCACCATCTGGCAAGCGCCTCATCCTGTCCAGCCATATCGGCCAGCAGCACCTCGGACGGCAACAGAATGCCCTCTGCCGAGAAGAGCCCCTGCAATTGAGCCCGATATTCCGGAAGCCTATCAACTGGCATGCGCGCCAAAGCCTGACGATACCGATACCCCCGGTTAAGGAACAGGGCCTTTTCGAGGGAAGGCTCGTAATGCCGGCAAACGAAGTCACGCAATACGGCGTCGACCGCGCAAAGGTCTCGCTCAAGGCTGGATTCATCGTGCGCGGAATCCTCAACCGATCTTGCCTGACAACCAGCAGTGCCATGGGCGCAGGACAGTACGGAGGTCCGTTCAGACAGGGCGTGAGCCATGAAACGGAACGCAAGATCGTGAAACTGCCCTGCCTCGGCGGGAAATGACAGACCATGCTCCTGGAGGAACCGCCGCCGAAACAGACATGCGTCGAGTAGAGGCGGACAGCCCAGTAGCGCGCGTGGTTCGACCAGAAGCCCGGTTGCCGAGCCTGTCTGAGGGTCTAGCTCTGCGGCGGTTATTGACGATCCCGACGGATGACGGCAGAAGGCAATATCGCTGTTGAAGCGGACGGCGGATTCGAGCAACCCCCCGAGCATTGAAGGTTCAAGGCCACCCTGCGCTGCGTCGGCAAAGGCAACAAAAAGTCCGGAGGCCTCGCGCAAACCAAAGGTACGCGCCTCAGCCATGGACCATGCGGGCGCCCGCAGCACTCGAATACGATCATCCTGGATGTCCCGTAAAGGTCCAAGCCACGGGCCGCTCTCGGGATCACATTCCGCCGGCAAGACCAGAAGAAGCTCGACATCGATCAGCGATTGCGCCAGGAGAATTGCCAGAGAACGATAAACCTCATCCAGCACCTGCCGGACAGGGAGGGACACGATGAGGGTGACATCAGGTCCCCTTTCCTGGCGTCCGGACATCGGGAGCGCGACCGTGGCATTGTGCCAGTAGAACTGCCGGGCAGTTTCCCGGCTACCTCGATGCAGCCAGAGCGGATTGGC
Organism: Methyloparacoccus sp. NF-16; assembly: GCF_056880625.1. Classification (NCBI taxonomy): domain Bacteria; kingdom Pseudomonadati; phylum Pseudomonadota; class Gammaproteobacteria; order Methylococcales; family Methylococcaceae; genus Methyloparacoccus; species Methyloparacoccus sp. NF-16. The sequence continues at coordinate 3,205,820 of NZ_CP174130.1, forward strand.
GAGCCATTCGTCGAATTCACCCGCCAGATAGCCGATCCGAAAGCCGGTGACCAGAGCCTCGACAAGGCTGGCCGAAAAGTACTTCCAATCGACCCATACTTTACCCAAGACCCTGGATTCGTCACCCAGGCTAGCCATGCAGGCATCACTGGAACCGTGCAGGATCAGGTTGTTGACAGCCAAAGATTGAGCCGACTCACCGATGACCTCGCGCAGAAACCTGTCCCGCTCGACAACATGGACGGGGTACCTGGGATCATTGATGGCCCAACGCAGCGGCAGCAATCCCGACTTGCCACCGAAGATTAGCGATGGTCCTTCATGCGTATTGCACTCGGCATGAAGCCCATAAAAAAAATGTGACAGGCGCCATTTGTCGTCCTCAAGAAGATGCTGAGGCGTCAACACAGAAAGATAGCCGACGAGGTCTTGCACTCTCATAGCGATATGTCGAACCCATCCTGCCGGCTAGCGCCTAAAATACGATGGGATGCAGAGATGATCATGGCTCAGAAAGCCCGAGAACTAGGCCATGCCCGCAGATAAACCTACCAGTTTCTGCACATCCGCCCGCATCAAAGCATCAACCACCGGCCTTTGGCTTGGACTATCCGGGCACTCCAGGATCCAGTAATCATTCAGCCAGTCCTCCGGCACATTGTCCCGCACAATCTGGCTGGCTTTGGAAAAAAAGTCATGGCGCTGCCCGGGAAACGTCATGCCCCCACACCACCAAATTGCACGTATCAAAGAATAGAGAACCGCAGCACCGATGGCTGCGGGAGGATTCAAGTCCCGCATGGATTGGAGAGATTCAAGCGCTACTTCAAGTGCATCGAACCGGGTATTGCCACGCTGGGTCGTGATTTTACCCGGTCGATTGACACGATAGATATAATGGAAATCAGCGATCAAGCCGATCCTGCTGGCCAGTGCCAACATCCTCAGATGCACGGGCGGGTCCTCGAACAGACGCCCTGCAGGAAAACATAGACGATGCGAATGAAAGAAATCCCGCCGAATCAGGCGATAGTTCGCGTTGGGCTCCAACAGGAACAAGTCGGGTTCTTCAAGTCGCGATATCACCCGGACCTGTGCCCTGCCCAACAGGCGGTCCCACACCCATTGGTCGTAAAAGGGAAACGCATGCTGGGTCTTGGCGTCGTAAACCAAGCTCCTCGCGAGAACCACTTCGCAGGCCTGCCGTTGCGCAAAGCCATACAGTTTGCATAGCGAGCCCGCCATCTGAAAGTCGTCGCTATCCAGGAAAGCGAGATACCTCCCTCTCGCGAGCTTGGCACCAAGATTTCTGACCGCAGAAAGCCCTTGGTTATCCTGCCGAATAAAGAGAGCCTGGACGTCCTGTCTGCCCCGCAGCAAGCTGGAGATTTCGACGGCTGAATCATCGGTAGAACCATCATCAATGATGATGATCTCGAGAGATATCAGGTGACAGTTCGACAGCACACTCAAGAGGCATTCGTCAACATAATCTCTGACATTATATACCGGGATGATCAGCGAGACGTCAGGATCAGCACGCTTGACGATTGAACGGCTATCCAGGATGACTTCGCATGATGCCTGAACACCTTCTTTACCAAGGCTATTGGCCATGTGTTGCATTTCCGGAAATGTCAGCATGATCCCCTCATCCCAACAAGCTGGACATCAGAAGATCAACCCAAGCCAAGGCTTACGATGTTTTGGGGCCTAGCATGGCAGGGTATTTCTTGATCTATTACCACGTCACCCAGCAAGCGAAAGCCTGCTTTTGGACTTGATAAACACGGCCAGGCTAGTTGGCGTAATCCTTGACGGACATCCAGGCATCCTTGCCAGCATCGGACCGATAGCGCATGGATTTTGCCCACAACGATCGACTTCGCCCCAGAGAGCGGGTGGACTTCAGCAATATTCCCGGCGGCAAGGACACATTGTCCCCAAAAAGGTCGTATCTGGCGGCATTCGTATAGGTATTGTGCAGCCGGGGTTCAATGACACTCGCTGCCCAATAATGCGAGGCTACCTGAGTCTTGAAAAGCGCCTCCTCCAGCTCCCGGGAATGATGTTGCCGCACAAACTCCTTCAATATCTGAAAAATTGGAAAATGCACGTAAAGTCGCTCATCGGCGACACCGATATCCTGCCCAGGACGTTGCTGCCGGTAATTGTAATAGCATCCATTCACAACCGATAACCGCTGCGCCAGCGCCAGGGTCATGAAATGAAACGGGGTGTCGTCAAATCGCCGCAAGTTTCTGGCGAAGTCCAGCCCGTTTTCTTCAAGAAAATCCCGCCGGTATATTCGACGCCATATCGAAGGCTTCAGGGGTATCAATGCCTTGGGGTTCTCCACCAGGCCTTCGCCCGGCGAGAGCGCACGGGACAGCTGGAAATGCTCCCGCTCATCTTCCCGCGTGTTATCCACTTGGTAGACATGCCGAAAACCGCATTGTGCTATATCGCTGCCAAACCGAATCGCCGACTCCGCCAGCGCCTGATACATCGGCGGGTCGACCCAATCGTCTCCATCCAGGAAACCGATAAAGAGCCCACCAGCAGCCCTCATGCCATTCGAACGGGAAGCCGCGCACCCAGCATTTTCTTGATGCAGAACCTTGATGCGAGCATCCCGCCTTGCCCACTCGTCGGCGATCTTTCCAGAACGATCCCTGGCGCCATCATCGACCACAATGATCTCCATCGCGTCGAGGGTTTGCGTAACCAGGCTTTCCAGGCACTGGTCCAGGCAAGCCTCGACCCCATAGGCGGGTACCACCACCGACACGTCGGGACCGGCAAAGCGGCATCCCGCGATCACGCCAGACTGCCCGGTGATACGCCAATGGAAGTTTTTTGCAACTTGGCGACTCAGGCGGTGAACCCACAAAACATTCGCCTTAGCCTCGGAAAATTCTCCCGCCAGGTAATCAAAACCAGTCCTGGCGGCAAGCGTCGTCAAAAGTTCGCGATCGAAATACTCCCTGTCGAAGTGAACAGCCCCCACGGGGCCCTTATCCAACTCAGGTAATGCCAGAGCATCCAGGCAGGATGCATGAAGTCTGACGTTCTGAAGACCCAGCATGGCAATGGATTCGGCAATTGCCAGCCTCAGGGCCGGATCTCGCTCGACGGCATGAATCGTCTCGGAAGGGTTACGATACGCCCGCACCAGGGCATACAACCCTGAACGTCCCCCAAAACTGAGCATGCTGGTGTCAGGCGCCCCGACAAAAGCGGCGGGCCCTAACCAGTGATGGCGGATTCGCCACAGATCATCCGTAATCATCTTTTCTGGCGTTCTGGATGACAGCCCAGACAGAACGCGCTGAATATAATTATTTATCGCCCCCATGAGATAAATCCCGATAATTGTCGACGATCAATAAAGTTGACAAGAATTCGTTTGGCACGAGCCATAAGCAGATCAAGCCTCCCTGCCCTCAACAGCAGATAAGCCGAGCGCACGGGGTCCTTTCTGCCCGCAGCCAGACCAATCAATCTCGACCTGTCACCGGAAAGCAGTGCGCTGCCAATCAGGTAATAGATATCTTCGGGAAGTTTTTGTCCAGGATAAGCCGCGACCCAAGCACTGGGTGGCATGCTGGAGAAAATTTCGCAGGCCTTTCCATAGAACTCATGGCGGAGATCCGATGGCAGCATGGTGCCGCACCACCAGGCAATGCGGATGAGTCCGTAGAGTACCGCCGCGCCCTCCCGATCCGTCAGCTCGGCAGAGGCAAGCTTCTCGATAGTTTCGGCCGCAACGGCAAGGATATCAAACCGCTTTCGGCTGCGGTCGGCTGTGGTCTTGCCCGGACGCGCCACCCGATACCAGTAATAGGGGATGTCCATCAGGCCCACACGGGTGGAACTTGCCAGCATTTCGTAATGAACCGGCGGATCCTCGAAGAATCGTCCCTCGGGAAACCTCAACCGCCCGCTCTCGAACAGCTTGCGGCTGATGAGCCGATAGTTTGGATTTGGCTCCAAATAGAACAGGTCGGGATTTCCATGTCTGGAAACCACCTTGCTGACACTGCCGCCAAGCAGTCGGTCCCACGCCCAGTCGTCGTAAAACGGATAAACATCATGTGTCTTGGAATCAAACACCAGGGTCCGCCCCATAACCACATCGCAGGCATTATGCCGAGCAAAATCCACTGCATCCTTGACGACCCCCGCCATTAGCAGATCATCGCTATCCAGAAAACCAATATACTCGCCTTTGGCAAGATTCAGCCCGAGGTTGCGAGCCGCCGACACCCCGGCATTTTTCTGTTTGATATACAGCAGTTCGCAAGGCCAGTTCCGGGCCAGAACAGACATGATGACATCATGCGTGCCATCGGTTGACCCATCATTGACAATGATCACCTCCGCCAAGATGCCGTGCAGCGCAGCAAAGGCGGAGGTCAAACACTCCTCAACATAATGAGCAACATTATAGGCGGGAACAATCAGCGACACATCTGGTGGTACGTCCCGACTCTGCGCTCGGGAATCAAATTCAGCTTTGTATTCAAGGTGCATGTTTAACCTGATCAATCGAACTTATCGACCAACGCTGAACCGCTTGTTACTCAGAGCGGCGCAGGCCCGATCAATCGCTTATCTCTGCAATAGGTCCATGAAACCCATAGCGGAGCCCGTTTGCCCGCTCCTCGACCAAGGCACTCAGCCCATGGTTCTTGAGCATGCGGTAATAGGCACCCTGGCAGGTGTCGACCGGCTTCCGGTGCGCGGCCGTTAACGCATCGACGACCGCGATCCGCCGGGGTCCGAACAGCCGCCGCACCAGTCCGCCGAGTGCGAAATCCAGACCCCAGCCGCTGATGCTGCGGGGGAACAGGAAGGCGCAAGCCAGGAGCGCCTCGCGCTTGATCAGGGGCATCATGATTTCAACGGCATTCAAGTAGCGTCCCAGGGAACCCGATCGCTGCTTCAGCACCTCCCACGCACTGACCGAGTCCTGCGTCAACGCGGGCTGCGCCAGTTGCAGCTGCAATGTCTCCGCCAGCCGGAACAGGCGGGTGATGGCCTCCTCCGTGATCAGGACGTCATCATCCAGGTAAAGGATGTAGTCGTACTGCTCCAGGAATCCCGGCCGGTCCTCGAGCAGACGGTGGATCGCCGAAAACTTCGTCCCCAGACTCTGCGCCAGCACCACGTCCGCCCAATCCGCCTGATTGTAGGTGTCGTCGTAAAAATTCGCTATCACATGCCAGGGTCTGCGCCCCCCCGGCGACAGCCAGCGGCGATGGAGGGAGGACCGGCCGCATTGCAGAAAGACAGCCCAGCCGGCCGGACCGGCACGCCGGTCGGCAATCAGCTCCACCCGCACCTGCCGGAGAAAGTGCTGCTGTACCGTCTCCAGCATGTCGAGACTGCGATAGGCGCCTGCGCAAAAATCCCGCCCCGTCGACAGGAACAGCTCCAGGGGCGTGACATGGTTCGGCAAGCGTCCGGCGACATCCAGATAGGTCCGGGTATCGAACAGCGGGTGCGGATCGCGGTGCTCCGCCGCCCCCGCCTGGACATAATGCACCAGGGGATTGAGTCCCGCCCGGGCCGCTTCCGGAACGGTGCGCAGATACCAGGCGCTGTCGAACAGGGGATTGGGGTTCGCCATCTCCCAGGCGCCATGCTCGAGATAATGCCGCAGCGGATCGCTCCCGGAAGAGGCGACGTCGGGGTATTGCCGGCAATACCAGTCGGCGTCGAACAGTCGCGCCAGCGCGCCGTTCAGGGAGGACGGCGAGGACATGCCCGGCACCGGCCAGGTGCCGCCGCGCCAGGCGGTTGCGGCCGGTGCGCTCATGCGGCGGGATGCCGCCGCCGCAGGACGATCCGCTTCATGCCCCGCAGCGGAGCCGTCAGCCGCCAGCTGAGCGAAGCATAGACGCCGCGAAGCTCCTGCTCGCGTTCCCTGCGATGCCGCTCCTGCTCGGCCAGGCGTTCCTCCAGCTCCCGCCGCGTGGCCAGGGCCGCCGCCACCTGCCGGGCATGTTCCCGGGCTTGCTCGGCGCAGGTCGTCTCGAGGGCGGCCAGCCTATCCGTCAAGGCCTGCACCTGAGCCTGCCGTTCCTCAGCCGTCACCCGCAGGATTTCATGCGCCTGCAAGCAGGCATCCCGCTCTTGCTCGCAGGCCAACAGACAGGCATCCCGCTCCTGTTCGCAGGCCAGGAGTGCCTGCCGGTGCTCGGCCTCCCTGTCGGCCATCGCCCGCTCTGCCGCGGCGCTTGCCGCCGCCAGTCGGTGCTCCGATGCCAGCCTGACCTGCAACAGCCGGGCCTGCAAGTCCCGGCGGAGGTTTTCCCGCTCGCGGCGAGCCTGGTGCAGCTGGGCCTCCAGGTCCGCACACCGGCGCCGGCAGCTGGCAAGCTCGGCGCCGGGAGGAGCGCCAGGACGGGTCAGGTCATCGGACATGTGCGCGAAGGGGTGTTCCGGATGCGGGACGGCCGGGACATTGTAATGGTAATGTCATATTGCGGCGGCAGCCCGCCGGGCGCAGTTGTTGCCAAAACCCGGCGGATCAGGATGCGACCTCGCGCAGGCGCCGGGACAGCAAGGCCTCCGTTTCCCGCACCATGCGCGTCTCGGCGGCGCTCAAGGTCCCCCGGCGACGGTAATCAAACGCGGCCATGCAGGCCAGGTAGCGCCCGGGATCGGCGTCCCGCCAGAAACGCTTCAGGAAAGCCTGCACCCCATCCCAGGACCGATCCCACATGGCCTGGTCGCGCTTGTCCGGCGTATTGCCATCACCGGTCAGGCGGAATTCCGACAATGTCTCGAAGACCGGCTCGAAGCGCAGGCCCAGCGCCAGCAGGCGATGCAGGAAATTCCAGTCCTCCAGCACCTCCAGCGTTTCGTCGAAGCAGGGCCGCAGGACGCGGACGGCGTCCATCCGCACGGCGTAGGCATTGATGGGGATGAAGTTTTCAAACAGCAGGCAGCTGACGGGCAGGGGCGCATAGGCTGGCCCGGCATCCTGGCCCGGCACCCGGCGATTGCTGGCGGCATAGGCCACATCCGCGGACCCGCGGCACAGGGCATCCCAGAGCGTCGCCGCGAATGCCGGGTAGACGATATCGTCGTCGTCGAGAAAGAACAGGAAATCGAAGGGCACATCGCTCGCATGGACAGCCCTGAGCGCCTGATTCAGCGGATAGCCCCGATGCCGCCCGGTATCGGGCGCCTGGAGGAAGCGGATATCGGGATGGCAGCCACGGACCCGCTCCCTGGCGCTCTCAAGCTCCACCACGCTGCCGTGCACCACCACGAAAGCCGTCACCGGCAGCGCTTGCCGCGCCACCGAATCCAGCGCCTCGGCAAGCCCGTCCAGCCGCCGGGCCTGGGTACGGATGATCGCGGCGCCGCGCGGCCGGGCAAAAACCGCCCCGTCGCTCATGCCGTCACGCGAGCCTGCCCGCCCGGCCCGACAGGCCATCGCGGAGCGCCCGCACCAGCAGGCGGGTCGACGCGAGACTGCGCCAGCCTCCCGTCACCAGCCACATCAGCAGGCCGTACAACACGCCATCGATGGCGACCAGCGCCACGCATCGCGCGTACCGGCGCCGGACGAGCAGGCGGTTGCGGATGTTGTAGTAGTGCTTGCTGCCCAGCCTGGAGCTGTGCAGGCGGGATTCGGGGCTGCGCAAATGGTCGACGACGGCGCCGGGAATCAGCCACAGCCGCCACCCGGCCCGGCGCAGCCGGAGCGAATAGTCGGTGTCATCGAAGGCCATGAACAGATCGGCATCCGGCAGCGCAACCGCCCGCGCTGCCTCGGCCGCAACCAGGAAGCCGACGAAGGAGGCGGTATCGATTTCCGCCCGTGCCTGCCGATACCGCGCCCGCGCCAGGGGCCACTCCCAGCCGGCCCAGGAGCAGAACCGCCGGCGGTGACGAACCGCCCAGCGGCCGTATTCGCGCACCGCGACACCGACGCCACCGGTTCGGTCGGGCAGCCCGGGCAACGCCCCGATCAGGTTCGCCAGCGCGTCGGGCCGCGGAATCGCATCGTCGTCCAGCAGCCAGATCCAGTCCGCCTGCCAGGCCAGGGCCCGCTCCAGCCCGCGCGAGAAACCGCCCGCGCCGCCGACGTTGGACGGGTTGAGGATGATCTCCATCGGCAGTTCGCTGCCCTCGAGGCTGCGGTCCGCCCGGATCGTCCCGCCATTGTCGAAGACGATCAGATGATCCGGCCGCCGTGTCTGCGCCTCAAGGGCGTCGACGACCAGCCGCAGTTCCTCCGGCCGCTGATAGGTCACGATGACGGCCGCCACCCGCCAGCCATCCGGCCGGCCCGGCGCGGGCATGGCGGCGGTCATGCGCCCAGCGGGTCCTTCACGAAGGCCGGCATGGGCTGGCCGGCAAGGCAGGCCTCCCGGAAACAGTCCACGGTCTCCAGGGCTTCGCCGATGGTCACATCCATGTCGAGGTAGCGATAGGTGCCCAGGCGACCGACGAAGGTCACGCCGGTCTCCGCCCTGGCCCGGTCGACATAGCGCGCCAGCAGGGCCTTTTCCGCCACCAGCCGGATCGGGTAGTAGGGAATGTCGTCAGCCCCGCAGGCGCGGCTGTATTCCCGGAAGCACAGCGTCTTCTCATGCTGCTCCCAGGGGGCGAAATGCTTGTGCTCGCTGATGCGGGTCCAGGGCACGCTGTCATCGCAATAATTCATGACCGCGCACCCCTGGAAATCCCCCTCCGCCCGAATCGGCTCGAAGTCCAGCGTCCGGTATCCCAGCCGGCCCTCGGCGTGGTCGAACCAGGCGTCGATGGGGCCGCTGTAGAACACATGATCGAACGAGCCGGCCTCGGCGCGCCGGAAGCTGCGGTCCAGCTGGACGCGGATATTCGGATGCGCCAGCCACTGCCGGACGATGGCGGTATAGCCGTCCCGCGGCATGCCCTGGTAGCGATGGGCGAAATAGTTGTCGTCGTAATTGAAGCGCACCGGCAGGCGCTTGAGGATGCTGGCCGGCAAGTCCGCGGGGGCAACGCCCCATTGCTTGACGGTGTAGGTCCTGAAGAAGGCCTCGTACAGCTCCCGGCCGACGAAGCGCAGGGCCTGCTCCTCGAAGGTCTGCGGATCGTGGATGCGGCTGTCGCCGGCGGCGGCGATGAAAGCCGCGGCCTGCGCCGGGTTGAAGGTCTTGCCGAAGAACTGGTTGATGGTGAGCAGGTTGATCGGCAGCGAGAAGACCCGACCTCCGGTGGTGGCCTTGACCCGGTTGACATAGGGCTCGAAGGTGGCGAAGCGGTTGATGAACTGCCAGACCCGCTCGTTGTCGGTGTGGAAGATGTGCGGCCCGTAGACATGCACCATCACGCCCGACTCGGTGTCGCGCTCGCTGTGGCAGTTGCCCGCCACATGCGGGCGAGCATCCATGACGGTGACCTGATGCCCCTGCTCGGCCAGCTGATTGGCAATGACGGCACCCGAAAAGCCGGCGCCCACGACACCCAGATTCACACTCACCTCCCTCGAAGTCGATACCGGAAGCGCCGCAACGGGGCTCAGCGCGACGCAGCCGGCATTATCGCAGCTTTCCCGGTCATCCCCCGGCGATCCGCCGCACGACGCCGCGCAGAGAGCCCGGGCGATTGCCATCCGCCAGCTGCGCCAGCCGGGTCAGCAGGTTCACGGAACCGGACGCGAACAGCCCGGCCAGCAGCAGATGCTTGGGATCCCAGCCCTGCTGTCGCCGATAGGCCGCCAGCCAGGACCCGGGCACGGATGAGCGGAACAGCCCGCAGGCCTCGGCGAAGAACGCCCGGCGGGCGGCCGGCGGCGTTCTCACCCCGCAGCCCCAGGCCATGCGCAACAGGACCCGCAGGGCGGCGCCACCCTGCGGGGGCGCCACGGAACGTGCCCGGAGCGCATCGAGCGCCAGCGCCGCCACGCGCAGGGCGTCGAAGCGCCTCAGGCTGCGCGCCTCGGTGATCTTGCCCTCCCGGTTGACGCGATAGTGGTAATAGACCCGGTCGGCCAGGGCGATCCGGCGCGCCCCCAGCAGCATGCCGAAGTGAACGGGCGGATCCTCGAAATACAGCCCGCGCGGAAACTCCAGGGCCTGCTCATGGTAGAACGCCCGCCGAATCAGCCGGTAATTGACGTTGGGCTCCAGCGACAGCAGTCGGGGGCTTTGCCGGGCATCGGTGACGCGCGTGGCCCGGCCGGACAGCAGGCCCTGCCAGATGGCCGCGTCGTAGAACGGGCGGATGGCCTGGCTCGCCGAGTCGAACACCAGCGTCCGGCCCAGGACCACGTCGCTGCCGCTGGCCTCCGCCAGCCGCAGCAGACTGCCCAGGGCACCGGCAGCAAGGCGGTCGTCGCTGTCCAGAAAGCCGAGGTAACGTCCGCTGGCCAGCGTGGCGCCCAGGTTCCGCACCGCGGACAGCCCCTGGTTGGCCTGCTGGATCAGGACGGCCGGGAGGCGGCGTTCGGCCTGCAGGAAGGCATGCGCCAGCGCCAGCGAGCCATCGGTGGAGCCGTCGTCGATGACGATCAGCTCGAGATCGATCGCACCGGCATTGTCGGCGATCGATGCCAGGCATTCGGCCAGGTAGGGTTCGACATTGAAGACCGGCACGACCAGCGAGACCTGCGGCTGCCGGCCGGCGTCCCGGCGATGATCGGCAACGATCCGGAATGCGGCAGACATTACGACGGGGTGCGGCCAGGCCTCTCCGCCAGGGCCGTCAGCCAGGTGCGGCAATGCGCCAGCAGCGCCTCCAGCTGTCCTGCCGGGTCGGGGGCATACGGCATGCTGACCAGACCGCGCCCGTGACCCTCGCTGAAGAGCGGCCGCGGCCCGACCTCGTCCAGCCATCGCAACCAGTCCTCGCCGGACAGCCCCGCCACCGTCTCGCGGGGATAGAGGCTCAGGGCCACGCGGCGCATGAGGATGGACAGCGCCTGGGCCTTCTGCGCCGGCGACAGGGTGGCGTCGGCCTCCAGCCGGGCGATGTCGGCGAGGGCGATCTGCACCGGGCCGGGCCGGCGGCGACGGCGCCGCCACCACAGCGCCAGCCCCGCCATCAAGGCCAGCACCAGAACCGCAAGCCCCCACCAGCCGGGGGCCGGCGGCCACCAGCCGATCGGCTCGGGCAGATGAATGTCGCGCAGCGGCAGCTGCTCGATGTTCGCCGGCTCAGGCATGGCGCAGGGTGCGGTGAGCGCCGCGCTGAAGCACCGCCAGGGGCGATTCGGTCGTTCCGCAGTCGACGAAGCGCAGGCCGTGGCGGCGTGCCAGCGTGCGGACCTGCGCCTGACGCGTCAGGAAGCGCCGCTCCCACTCGGCGATGGCGGCCCGGTCGGCATCGATCACCCATTCCCGGGTTCCGTCGCCGTAGCGGCGGCGGCCGGGCGGCAGGTGCCGCTCCAGGGGATCGTGAATCATCACCAGCACGCCGTCGCAATGCCGGGACAGGCGACTCAGCGCCGCCTCGCCAGCGGCATTGAGCCCGCGAAAATCGCTGAAGATGAACACCAGGCTGCCGGGCCGGGCGTGGCGGGGCAGATGCAGCAGGGCATCCTCCAGGGCTCGGACCGGGTCACCATCGGTAGCGGCGGCGCCGGCCTGGGCCCGGTCCACCAGCACCTTGAGCAGCCTGAGCACGGCCGCCTGGCCGTGCTCAGGCCGCAGCTCGATGCTGCCGGCCTCCGAAAACACCTGGCCACCGATGCGGTCGTCGTGCCGACGGGCGCTCCAGGCGACCAGGGCGGCCAGCCGGGCGGCCATCGCCGACTTGTACATGCCGCGGGTGGCGAAGAACATGCTGGCCCGGTAATCGACGCTGAGGAACACAGGGCGCTCGCGCTCCTCGCGGAACAGCTTGGTGTGCGCCCGGCCGGTCCGGGCGGTGACGCGCCAGTCGAGATTGCGCACATCGTCGCCGGGCATGTACAGGCGTGCTTCGTCGAACTCCATGCCCCGGCCCTTGAAGCGGGACAGGTACTGGCCGCTTTGCAGCGCCCGGGCGGTCGGGCGGGCCAGGGCGATCCCGGAGGCCGGATGGCTCAGGGCGATCAGCTCGTCGAGATCGGGGCGGACGACGGCGGCTGGCGGGGACGCCACGGGTGTGGCGGCTCCGGCGGGATGGCGGCGCAGCCAGGTCATCAGGGCAGGAACCGCTGCAGGACGTTGTCGAGGAAGTTGAAGCCGGTGGCCGTGCAGCGAATCCTGCCGGCCTGGTGCTCCAGCAGGCCCTCGTCGAGGCAGGCGGTCAGCTGTGGCTCCAGCCGGCCAAGCGGCAGCCCCGTGCGCGCGGCGAACAGCGGCTCGGCAAACCCCTCGCGCAGGCGCAGGGCGTTCATCAGGAATTCGAACGGCAGCTGGTCGGGCGCGACCCGCTGGCGCGTGCCCTGCCGGGCCGGATCGCCCGCGGCCGCCAGATAGTGCAGCGGGTGCCTGATTCGGGTGGTGCGGGTGACGTCGCCGGTGCGCATGTCGGTTATTTTGCCATGGGCGCCGGCGCCGATGCCGAGATAGTCGCCGAACCGCCAGTAGTTGAGGTTGTGCCGGCAACAGGCGCCATCGCGGGCGTAGGCGGAGACCTCGTACTGCTGGAAACCGGCCTGCGCCAGCAGCGCCTGGCAGGCCTGCTGCAGGGACCAGAGGGCCTCCTCCTCGGGCAGGCGCGGCGGATACTTGTGGAAGAGGGTATTGGGCTCCAGGGTGAGCTGGTAGAAGGACAGGTGCGTCGGTCCCAGCCCGATGGCGGTACGGAGGTCGGCCAGCGCCTCCGCCTCGCCTTGCTCCGGCAGGCCGAACATGAGATCCAGGTTGAGCGCGGCAAAGCCCGCCGCCCGCGCCATCTCGACCGCCGCCAGGGCCTCCTCGCGCCCGTGGATGCGCCCGAGCCGCCGCAGCTGCGCGGCATCGAAGCTCTGGATGCCCAGCGACAGCCGGTTGACGCCGGCCTGGCGAAATCCCCGGAAGCGGTCGCTTTCGGCCGTGCCGGGATTGGCCTCCAGCGTCACCTCGGCCGATGGCGCCAGGGCTACCCGGCGCCTGACGCCCGCCAGCAGATCCGCGATACCCGCCGCGCTGAACAGGCTCGGAGTGCCGCCGCCGATGAACACGGTCTCGACGGTCCGCTCGCCGATGGCGGCCGCCTCCGTTTCCAGATCGCGCAGCAGGGCATCGACGTAGGCGCGCTCGGGCAGTTCCGATTCGGCCCGGTGCGAGTTGAAGTCGCAATACGGGCACTTGCGGACGCACCAGGGGATGTGGATGTAGAGCCCGAGCGGCGGCGACACGATCGGACCGGCCGGGGCCAGGGGATGCCGGGAAGCCATTGCTATACTGCCATCGTTTTACCTGCCACCCTCATGCTGAGCTACCGTCACGCCTTCCATGCCGGCAACCATGCCGATGTCCTCAAGCACTGGGTGCTGAGCCTGATCGTCCGCGCCCTGCTGCACAAGGACAAGCCCTTCGTCTTCATCGACACCCATGCCGGCGCCGGCCGCTACCGGCTGGACTCGGACTGGGCCAGCCAGCACCGCGAGCACGAGACCGGCATCCAGCGCCTGTGGCGATCGGGTAACGTTCCCGAGGCCCTGGAACCCTACCTGTGGGCCGTGCGCACCACCAACCCCGGCCGCGAGCTGCTCTGGTACCCCGGCTCGCCCCGCATCGTCCGGCCCTTTCTCAGGCATCAGGACCGCATGGCGCTTTGCGAATTGCACACCAGCGAGGCCCGCATCATCGCCCGCGAGTTCGAGGGAGACCGGCAGGTCCGGATCGAGAGCGGCGACGGCTACCAGGCATTGCGGGCCTGGCTGCCGCCCCGCGAGCGGCGCGGCCTGGTGCACATCGACCCCGCCTACGAGCGCAGGGACGAGCGGCAGCGTGTCCTCAAGGCGCTCGCCGAGGCCCACGCACGCTGGCCCACCGGCATCTACGCCCTCTGGTACCCGATCCAGGACCAGGCCATGGCGGACGATTTCCGGCGCCGCCTGCAACGCCTGGGCATCCCGCGGATGCTGGCGGTAGAGCTGCGGGTGCTGGCCGACGAGGCGTTCCGGCTCAATGGCAGCGGCCTGATCCTGATCAATCCGCCCTGGCGGCTCGACAGCACCCTGGAACAGACCCTGCCCTGGCTGTGGGAGACCCTGTCGCACCGGGCAGAGGGCGGCTGGCGCGTGACCTGGCTCACCGGCGAGGCCCCGGCCGGGCCGGCGCGGCCGGCCTGAAGCCTCAGACGGTCGGCCGGCCGCGCAGCGGATCGGTCAGGTGCGGAGCGATCAGCTCCAGCATCGGCGCGTGCAGCTTGGGATTGGCGCAGACGATGCTGCCGGTGTCGAAATACTTGTCGCCGCCCTCCAGGTCGCTGACCAGCCCGCCGGCCTCCAGCACCAGCAGCACGCCGGCGGCCATGTCCCAGCGCTGGAGACCGATTTCCCAGAAGCCGTCGAAACGCCCGCAGGCGACGTAGGCCAGGTCCAGCGCGGCGGAGCCGGCCCGGCGGATGCCGGCGGCATCCCTGAGCAGGCTCTTGAGCATGGCGAGATAGGGATCGATGTAGCTCTGGTCCTTGAACGGGATGCCGGTGCCCAGCAGCGCGCCGTGCAGGCCCTTCTGCCGGGTGACGCGGATGCGCCGGTTGTTGAGCGTGGCGCCGGCGCCACGCTGGGCCACGAACAGCTCCTGCCGGAGCGGGTCGTAGACCACGCCGCGCTCGATCCGGCCGCGGTAGAACTGGCCGATGGAGACGGAGAACTGCGGAAAGCCGTGGAGAAAATTGGTGGTGCCGTCGAGCGGATCGATGACCCAGACATGATCGCTGCCGGCGGGGCCCTGCTCGCCGTGCTCCTCGCCGAGCACCGCGTGGCCAGGGTAAGCCTTGCGCAGGATGCCGACGATCTCGTGTTCGGCCTGGCGATCGACGTCGCTGACGAAGTCGTTGCGGCTCTTCAGGGAAATGTTCAGCAGGTCCACGCGGTCCATGGCGCGGACGATGATGTCGCCCGCCGCCCGGGCTGCCCGGACCGCGATGTTCAGCATGGGATCCATGTCTCGGGTCGTGCGCTCGGTAGGGTGAAGTAAGGGGGAGGGGCCGGGAAAGGCCGCGGCTCCGGCCTGGCGGCCAATGACCGGCAGCCGTCAAGGGTAGCAGACTTCTGCTATATTTTGCGCCCCTCGCAACCATGGACCCCGCCCGCATGAGCTCCCTCGCACAGGTGCGGATCGTGATGGTCAACACCACGCATCCCGGCAACATCGGTGCGGCGGCCCGGGCGATGAAGAACATGGGCCTCGCCGACCTGGCGCTGGTGGCGCCCCTGGACTTCCCCAGCGGCGAGGCGACCGCGCGGGCCTCCGGCGCCGACGATGTGCTGGCGGGCGCAGAGGTGTTCCCGACCTTGGACGCGGCCATCGCCGATCGCGAACTGGTCGTCGGCGCCAGTGCCCGCCTGCGCAGCATCGCCTGGCCGCAGCTCGACCCCCGCGAATGCGCCGCCCGGGTGCTCGGCACCGAGGCCAGGACGGCGATCCTGTTCGGCCGCGAGCATTCCGGCCTGACCAACGAGGAACTGGAGCGCTGCCACTTCCTGCTGCACATTCCCTGCAACCCCGACTACAGCTCGCTCAACGTGGCCGCGGCAATCCAGGTCGTGGCCTACGAGCTGTTCATGGCCGCCCGCCAGGCGCGGCCCGGCCCGTCAGGCGATGGCGATACCGCCGCGCCGGCCACGGGCGAGCAGATGGCGTCCTTTTTCGGCCATCTGGAGAACACCCTGCGCGACATCCGCTTCCTCCACGCCAGCAAGCACGAAACCTCGATCCTGCGGCGGCTGCGGCGACTGTTCAACCGCGCGCGGCCGGACGAGAAGGAGCTGCACCTGCTGCGCGGCATCCTCACCGCGGTGCAGCGGCAGGCCGGCAACCGGCCGGACTAGCGTCGCGGGGCGAGCCCGCCGGGCCGCCATCTTCGCTATCATGACCGCCCCGGGAGGCGATCGCCTCCCGGCCTTTCACCACGGCCTGCGGGAGGTGTCTCATGTCGGCGTTCGGTTCGTTCGTCTTCTTGCTGCTGGTGCTCTCCATCGTGCTGGTGGTGCTCAGCGTCAAGTTCGTGCCGCAGGGCATGGCCTACACCGTGCAGCGCTTCGGCAAGTACACCATGACCCTGACCCCGGGCCTGAACGTGATCATGCCGATCATCGATCAGATCGGCGCCCGGATGAACATGATGGAACAGGTGCTGGACGTACCCTCGCAGGAGGTCATCACCAAGGACAACGCCATGGTGCGGGCCGACGGCGTGGTGTTCTACCAGGTCATCGACGCGGCGCGCGCGGCCTATGAGGTCAGCAACCTGGAATACACCGTGTTGCAGCTGACCATGACCAACATCCGTACCGTGATGGGTTCCATGGACCTGGACGAGCTGCTGTCCAAGCGCGACGAGATCAACGCCCGGCTGCTGGCGGTGGTGGACGACGCCACCACGCCCTGGGGCGTCAAGGTGACGCGCATCGAGATCAAGGACATCAAGCCGCCGCAGGATCTGGTCGATTCGATGGCGCGGCAGATGAAGGCGGAACGCGACAAACGGGCCGCGGTGCTGGAGGCCGAAGGCATGCGCCAGGCGGCCATCCTCAAGGCCGAGGGCGAGAAGCAGGCGGCGGTGCTGGAAGCCGAGGGCCGCAAGGAGGCCGCGTTTCGCGAGGCGGAAGCCCGCGAGCGCCTGGCCCAGGCCGAGGCCCGCGCCACGCTGATGGTGTCCGAGGCCATCGCCAAGGGGGATGTGCAGGCGGTCAATTACTTTGTCGCGCAGAAATACGTGGAAGCGATACAGCATCTCGCCAGCGCCGATAACAGCAAGGTCATCCTGATGCCGCTGGAATCGGCCAGCGTCATCGGCGCGCTGGGCGGCATCGGCGAACTGACCCGCGAAGCCTTCACCAAAAAGGAGGGCTGACGCCATGCCTTTTGACGTGGTGTTCTGGCACTGGTGGTCGCTGGGCGCCATCCTGCTGATCGTCGAACTGCTGGTGCCCGGCATGTTCTTCATCTGGATGGGCGAGAGCGCCTTTGTCGTCGGCGCCGTGGTCTGGCTGTTTCCGGCGATGACTTTCGAGCATCAGGTGCTGCTGTTTTCGCTGCTGTCGGTGCTCAGCATCCTGGTCTTCCGGCGGTTTCTTCGCGCAAACCCGATCCAGACCGACCGGCCGCTGCTCAACCAGCGCGCCGCGCAATACGTGGGCCGCGTCTTCACCCTGGCCGAACCCATCGTCAACGGCCGCGGCCGGATCCGGGTGGACGATTCCACCTGGCGGGTGGAAGGCGCGGACTGTCCCGCCGGCACCCGGGTGCGGGTGGTCGATGCGGAAAACGTGATCCTCAAGGTCAGCGCCGATGAGCCGCCCGCCTGAGCAGCGCCCGACCGGCCATCCGCGCCGCCGTTGCCCCGGCAACCGCGGCCGGCGGTAGCCGCGCGGGATCGGCAGAACCCCCTCCCGTACCCTTCCGCCCACCCCAAGCCGACCGCGACAGACGCGACGGCGCCCTGTCCGACCGATCCGCCGTGAACTCCCACCTGCGACTCTCGACTCCCCTGATGCCGGCGATCATCCGCACGCTGGATGTCCTCCTGATCGCCCTGGCGGGTTTCATGGCGCTCAACATCCGGCGGCTGTTCGACCTGCCGGTCTACCTGCCGGACGACCTGTCCGGCTATCACAGCCTGATGGCGGCGGCCGCCATCGTTTTCCTGCTGCTGTCGCGCCCGGTGTACCGCTCCTGGCGCAGCGCCGCCCTGCCCATGATGATGGCGCGGGTCGCCGTCAGCTGGGCCAGCGTGGTGGGGCTGCTGCTGCTGTGGCTGTTCGTGGTCAAAGCGTCGGAGGACTTCTCGCGCCTGTGGTTCGGCCTGTGGCTGCTGATCGGCACCACACTGCTGTGGCTGGAACGGCTGGCCGTCTATTTCAGCCTGCGCCTGTTGCGTCGGCGCGGCTACAACCTGAAGCACGTGGCGCTGATCGGCGCCGGCGCCACGGCCGACAGCCTGGTCCGGCGGCTGCGGCAGGCGGGCTGGACCGGCTACCACATCGCCGAGCGCCTGCCCGAACCCGACACCGGGGCGCTGGAACGGCTGGCCGCCCGGCCGCTGGACGAGATCTGGGTGGCCATCCCGATGAGCGAGGAGGCGCGCATCCGCCAGACCCTGCATGGCCTGCGGCACACCTCGGCCGCCATCCGCTACGCACCGGACTGGTTCACCTTCCGCCTGATCAACCACGGCATCAGCGAGGTGCTGGGCATCCCGATGCTGGACCTGTCCGCCTCGCCGATGACCGGCCTGAACCGGGCGCTCAAGTACCTGGAGGACAAGCTGCTGGCGCTGCTGATCCTGGTATCGCTCAGCCCGCTGATGCTGCTCCTGGCCCTGGGGGTCAAGCTGAGTTCGCCCGGCCCCGTGTTCTACCGGCAGGAACGGGTCGGCCTCAACAACCGGCCGTTCATGATGCTGAAGTTCCGCTCCATGCCGGTCGACGCCGAGGCCGGCGCCATCCGCTGGGGCGGTTCCGCCAGGAAGCCGGCAACCCGCTTCGGCCGCCTCCTGCGCCGCACCAGCCTGGACGAGTTGCCGCAGTTCCTCAACGTGCTCAAGGGCGACATGTCCATCGTCGGACCGCGGCCGGAGCGGCCGATGTTCGTCGAGCAGTTCAAGGACGAGATTCCCGACTACATGCGCAAGCACCTGGTGAAGGCCGGCATCACCGGCTGGGCCCAGGTCAACGGCTGGCGCGGCGATACCGACCTGCCGACACGCATCGAGCACGACCTCTACTACATCGAGAACTGGTCGCTGTGGCTGGACCTGAAAATCATCGCCCTGACCCTGTTCCGGGGCTTCGTGCATCCCAACGCCTACTGATGGCCCGCCGGCTCGGGTATAGTCCCGCCTGCGACGCCCGGCTTCCGGGCCGCCAACCCTCACCGCCCAAGCGCATGAAGCCCGTCATCCCCGGTGTACCCGCCGTCCTGCTGCTTGGCGCCCTGCTGCCGGCGGGCGCCGTTCTGGCCGAACCTCGCATCGTCCTCGGTCCCAGCGGACCAGGCGAGGAGCCCGAAGTCGTGGAAACCATCTCCGGCCTCAGCTACGACCAGCTCAAGCGCCTGCGCGAGCTGCGCCAATGGCTGGAGCAGCGGCAGATGATCCGCGAACAGATCCGGCTCAGCCGCCCGGAAAACCGGCAGCAGGCCAGAAACGGCTCCCTCTTCAACGACCGGCAGCTGTTCGCGCCCCTGGGCCAGCGCTTCGCCGGCAAGCTGCCGGAACCGCCCCCCGACCCCGCCACGCTCAGACTGCCGCCGTTGCCGCGTTTCGCTGCCAAGGGCGAGTCCCTGGACGCACCGGCGGCCACAACCGATCCCGCCGAGCCCGCGCTCAGCGGCGATGCGGCGGAGGCACGCGCCGACAATGCCGTCGGCCGCATCACCCACATCACGCCGCCCAGCGACGGCACCCAGATCGAGTACGAGCTGAATCCCGCCGACCGCTGAGCCCGGCATAACGCGGGACGGCATATCACCGCAATCCTGGCGGAGGGCACGCCCGGCGTGCCCGGCAAACGGCCGCAGGGGCGTTAAACTTGACGCCCTTCAGACCCCAGCCTTGCGAGGTACTCCGCTTGAAGCTCGAAGACATCCGCAAGGATGCCGCCATCTCCGGCCTGGAGCCCGGGCAGGTGGTGCGCATCGTCACGACCGAGCCGGTCGGTGACAACGCCTTGACCGTCTACTACAAAACCACCGGCGGCAGGCTATCGGAGCGCATGCTGTTCCGTACCGACGAGGTCACGCTCTCCCTGGCCGAGACCGGCCGTCCCTGGGCCTTCGATGCCCCTGGCGAGGACTTCAAGCTTGCGGTCGAAGCCACCCGCATCAACCTCGCTTACCTGTTCGATCCGATGATGGCGGTCAACACCTCGAACGTGACCCCGCTGCCGCATCAGATCACCGCCGTCTATCAGTCCATGCTGCCGCGCCAGCCCTTGCGCTATGTCCTGGCGGACGATCCCGGCGCGGGCAAAACCGTCATGGCCGGCCTGTTCATCCGTGAATTGCTGATGCGGGCCGATGCCCGGCGGGTGCTGATCGTCGCCCCGGGCAGTCTGGTCGAACAATGGCAGGATGAAATGGATGAGAAGTTCGGCCTGCGCTTCGCGCTGTTCTCGCGCGAACAGGTGGAACAATCCCGCAGCGGCAATCCCTTCGAGGATGTCGATCTGCTGGTCGCCCGTCTCGATCAACTGTCGCGCAGCGAGGACCTGCAGGAGAAACTCAGGCTCTCGCGTTGGGACCTGATCGTGGTCGACGAGGCCCACAAGCTGTCCGCCAGCTACTTCGGCAACAAGATCAACAAGACCAAGCGCTTCCTGCTGGGCGAACTGCTGGGCTCCATTACCCGGCATTTCCTGCTGATGACCGCCACGCCGCACAACGGCAAGGAAGAAGATTTCCAGCTCTTCCTGTCCCTGCTGGATTCCGACCGTTTCTACGGCAAGTTCCGCGATGGCGCCCACAAGGTCGACATCTCCGACCTGATGCGCCGCATGGTCAAGGAAGACCTGCTCAAGTTCGATGGCACGCCGCTGTTCCCGGAACGAAGGGCCTACACGCTTAACTACAAGCTCTCCAATCCCGAGGCCGCGCTTTACAACACCGTCACCGACTACGTGAAGGAGGAGATGAACCGGGCCGATCAACTCGAAGGCCAGCGCAAGGGCACGGTCGGCTTCGCGCTCACCGCTCTGCAGCGCCGGCTGGCCTCCAGCCCGGAAGCCATCTACCAGTCACTCAAGCGCCGCCGCCACAAGCTCAAGCGCCGGGTCGAGGAAGAAAAACTGCGGCAACGCGGCCACGGACTGGCCAAAACCCTGGATCAGTATGGTTTCAACGGCACCCCGGACGATATCTGGGAGTCCGCCGACAACCTGGACCCGGACGAATACGAAACCTTCGAGGAAGCCGTGGTCGACCAGGCCACCGCCGCCCGGACCCTCCAGGAACTGGACGCCGAAATCCTCATCCTCGAAAGCCTGGAGGAACAGGCTCGGCAACTGGTGCATGCCGGCCAGGACCGCAAATGGGAAGAACTCTCCCGTCTGCTGCAGGACACCCCGGAGATGCGCGATGCCAGCGGCCGTCAGCGCAAGCTGATCATCTTCACCGAGCATCGCGACACCCTCAACTATCTGGCGGATCGCATTCGCGGACTGATCGGTGCCGAAGAGGCCGTCATCATGATCCATGGCGGGGTCAAGCGTGAGGAACGGCGCAAGGTGCAGGAGCTGTTCCGCAATGATCCGGCGGCCCGTGTGCTGCTGGCTACCGACGCGGCCGGTGAAGGCGTCAACCTGCAGAACGCCAATCTGATGGTCAACTATGACCTGCCGTGGAATCCCAACCGGCTGGAACAGCGCTTCGGCCGTATCCACCGTATCGGCCAGACCGAGGTCTGCCATCTGTGGAACGTCGTCGCCGCCGAAACCCGCGAGGGCGATGTCTTCCAGCGGCTGTTCGAGAAACTGGACGTCGAGCGCCAGGCCCTGGGCGGACGCGTGTTCGACATCCTGGGCGAGGTCTTCGAGGAAACGAGCCTGCGCGACCTGCTGATTGAAGCCATCCGCTACGGCGAGGACCCGGCCACCCGCGCCAGACTGTTCCAGCAGATCGAGGGGCTGCTCGACACCCAGCACATCCAGGACATTCTTCGCCGCAATGCGCTGTGTCAGGAAGTCATGGATGCGGATCGGCTGTTCCAGGTCCGCGAGGACATGGAACGGGCCGAGGCCCGCAAGCTGCAACCCTACTTCATCCGGGCGTTCTTCACCCAGGCCTTCCGGCAACTGGGCGGGGATCTGAAACTGCGCGAATCTGGCCGCTACGAAATCAAGCATGTTCCCGCCGCCATCCGTGAACGGGACCGGCAAATCAGCGGCCGTGACCGCCGCAACCTTGATCCGGTGCTGAAGCGTTATGAGCGGGTCTGCTTCGAGAAGGACTACGTCCGCCTGCTGGACCGGGTCGGCACACCCATGGCCAGCCTCATTCACCCCGGCCACCCGCTGATGCAGGCGGTGACCGATATCGTCATCGAGCAATACCGCCACACCCTCAAGCAGGGCGCGGTGCTGGTCGATCCCGCCGACCTGGGGCTGACGCCCAAGGTGCTGTTCATCGTCGATCACGCCATCAAGGAAGGCGCCGATCCCACCAAGGTCCTTTCCAGACGATTGCAGTTCATCGAGATCGATCCCGAGGGCCAGACCACCCACGCCGGCTGGGCCCCCCATCTCGACCTGCAGGCCATCGAGCCGGCCGACCTGGCGCTGATCCCGGATATCCTGAATGCGCCATGGCTGGGTTCCCCTCTCCCGGCGGGAGAGGGGTCAGGGGTGAGGGTGAACCTGGAGCAATTGGCACTGGCCCAGGTGGTCCAACATCTGGTGCCGCAGCATTTCCAGGAGGTTCGGGAGCGTCGCGAACAGAGGGTCGACAAGACCCTCGCCGCCGTTCATGAGCGGCTGGTCAAGGAGATCAACTTCTGGTCGGACCGTTACCTGAAGCTCAAGGACGACATCGCCGCCGGCAAGGATGTGCGGCTGCCCCTGGAGAACGTCCGCCGCACCATCGATGACCTGACCGCCCGGCGCGAATCCCGTGAAAAGGAACTGCAGGCCATGCGTCACGTGATCTCGGCCCCGCCAGTCGTGATCGGTGGGGCGCTGGTCATCCCGGCCGGGCTGTTACTGCAGCGACAGGGCCAACCCGGCTGGTCAGCCGACGCGGAAGCCCGCAGCCGCATCGAACGCATCGCCATGCGCGCGGTCACCGACGCCGAAGTCGCCATGGGCCATCGCGTCACCGATGTCTCGGCCGAGAAATGCGGCTGGGACATCACCAGCCAGCCGCCGGCCGTCAACGGCAAGCTGCCGCCGTCCCGGCATATCGAGGTCAAGGGCCGCGCCAAGGGTCAGACGACCATTACCGTCACCCGCAATGAAATCCTCTATGGGCTCAACCAGCAGGAGCAATTCATCCTGGCCATCGTGCTGGTGGAGGGCGAAGCCCACGATGGGCCGCATTACGTCAGGAAGCCGTTTACCCAGGAGCCGGACTGGGCGGTGAGCAGCATCAATCTCGACCTGGGAAGTTTGCTCGAAGCAGCCGAGCCCGCTCCATGATGCCGGATGGACGGACATTTTCGCGGACATCCAGACCCCATCATTGACCGTATCCACATGATCCACAAGGAGAATATGCCCATTTGCCGGCGGACATTTTTCAGGACATGAACGAACCGGAGATTCCCGACATTACTCTTCAGGTCGACACGGACCGCGCCGGACCATTTACCTTCCAGGTCGGTGTGGACCCTGGACGAATTGAGCGGTCACTGCTGCGTGTCGTGGACGCTCATGGCCGGTTTGCCACCTCGCCACTTGCGCAGGTCGCGAGCCAGTTGGAGCGGGAAGTCATTGCCGGCAGCATCTATGGGACCAACACCATCGAAGGCGGAACGCTGACCGAGGATGAAACCCAGGCTGCCCTTGAGCTCGATCCTGCTCAGGTCCAGGAGATTGAACAGCGCCGGGTGCTCAACATTCAGGCAGCTTACAAACGTGCTCGCGAGGCTGCCCGAGATCCCGCTTGGTCCCTGTCGATAGGTTTCATTACCGAGGTGCATGCCCTGATTACTCGGGACATCCCCCACAACGATAACCGCCCGGGCATCATCCGTGACAACCCCAAAGGTCGCATCACCCATGTCGGGAGTCCGAACCATGGCGGACGCTACAAGCCCCCTCAACATGACGGGGACATCCACCGATTGCTGGAAGGACTCATCACCTGGCATGAACAGCTGACCCAGGCCGGAATCCCACCGCTGATCAGAGCGCCGCTGGTGCATTACTACTACGAACTGATCCACCCCTTCTGGGACGGCAATGGCCGAGTGGGCCGGGTCATCGAGGCGACGCTACTCCAGTCTGCGGGCTATGAGTACGCGCCGTTTGCGCTCGCCCGCTATTACCTTGAGCACATCGACGAGTACTTCGCGCGCTTCAACACCTGCCGAAAAGCAGCGGAAAAACACCAACCGCATCCGAATACCGAATTTATCGCCTTCCATCTGAACGGCATGTTCGCCACCATCAACACCCTGCATGACCGGGTTAACCAAATGGTCAGCCTGCTGCTTTTCCAGAGCCACTGTCGCTCATTGCTGGATGGCAAAGCCATCAATCCCAGACAGTACAGCATCGTATCGCAGCTGCTGGCTCAGGCATGGCCGATTCCGATGGACGTGATTCGTCAGGCACCCTGGTACACCAGCCAATACCTCAAGCTCAACGACAAGACCCGTCTGCGTGACATCAAGAAGCTGCGTGAACTGGGATTGATTCAGATTGATGAGGCCTCACGACTGTGGCCAGGTTGTGTCCGACCTCATCACGAAAAACCCAATGGCTGACGGGGAGTTGATGATTAGCATGAGGCTTTATTCGCCGGCTTGCACGCGCCGAAGCCGCCCATTAAAGTAAGGCGCTCCTTACCTCCCTTACCGATAAACCCCATGACCGCCGTCGCCAAGATCACCGCCAAGGGTCAAACCACCATCCCCGCCGACATTCGCGCCGCCCTGGGGGTTGGCCCGGGCGACCTGCTGGCCTGGGACATCGGCGCCGACGGCATCGCCCGGGTGCGCCGGGTCCGGCCCATCGACCTCGAATACCTCAAGGCGGTGGAGGGCACGCTGACGGAATGGAACAGTGCGGAAGACGAGGACGCCTACCGTGACCTATGAGGCCGGCCAGGTTGTGCGCGTGCCGTTTCCCTTCACCGACCATGTCGCCAGCAAGAATAGGCCGGCACTGGTGCTGTCGGATCCCGCCGCCTTCAACACCCCCTCGGGTCATCTGGTGCTGGCCATGATCACCTCGGCCCGGAATCCCCGCTGGCCGCTGGACTGTCCCATCGAGGACCTCGAAACCGCCGGCCTGCCCGCGCCCTCGGTGGTGCGCTGCAAGCTGTTTACCCTCGATGCCCGGCTGATTCGTGGCGTCCTCGGCCGACTGGCCGAAGCGGATGCGTCCCGCGCAGCCCAGACCAGAAACCGCCTTTTCGCCATCAGCCCATGACCCCCATCAAAACCCCCAGAAAACTCATCGAAGTCGCCTTGCCGCTGGACAAGATCAACGCGGCGGCGGCGCGGGAGAAGTCGATCCGGCACGGGCACCCCAGCACCCTGCATCTATGGTGGGCGCGGCGGCCGTTGGCGGCGGCACGGGCGGTCATCTTCGCGCAGATGGTCAACGATCCATCGGAATCGGTACCGGGTGATCGACGGACACGGTCATGGAAAGATGCGGTCAAGATCGAGCGCGCGCGACTGTTCGGCATTCTGGAACGGCTGGTGCTGTGGGAAAACACCAACAACGAGGCGGTGCTGAACGAAGCGCGCGCGGAAATCTGGAAAAGCTGGCGCGAGACCTGCGAACTGAACAAGAACCTGGGAGCGCGGGCTTCCAGCCCGCAAGAAGCGGCCAAGATGGCCGCGCTCCAAGAGTTATTCAATCCCGATAAGCTGCCCGCTTTCCACGATCCCTTCGCTGGCGGCGGCGCGCTGCCGCTGGAAGCCCAGCGACTGGGGCTGGAGGCCTATGCCTCCGACCTCAACCCGGTGGCGGTGACCATCAACAAGGCCATGATCGAAATCCCGCCGCGGTTCGCCGGCCGCACACCGGTCGGGCCGCTACCGGCGGGTGAGAAGAAGAACGTCGACATGCATGAAGACTGGTCCGGCGCGCGCGGCCTGGCCGAGGACGTCAGGCGCTATGGGGCCTGGATGCGATCCGAGGCGGAAAAGCGCATCGGCCATCTGTATCCGAAGATCGAGATCACCGCCGAGATGGCGGTGGAACGGCCCGACCTGAAACCATTGGTCGGCCAGAAGCTGACCGTCATCGCCTGGCTATGGGCGCGCACCGTGCGCAGCCCCAACCCGGCTTTCAGCCATGCCGACGTGCCGCTGGCCTCGACGTTTGTGCTGTCGAGCAAGGAAGGCAAGGAGGCGTATGTGGAACCGGTGGTGGAGGGAGACTCGTATCGGTTTACGGTGAAGGTGGGGACACCGCCGGAGAGTGCGAAGAGCGGGACCAAGGCGAGTGGGCGCGGTGCAAATTTCACCTGTGTGCTGTCCGGAATGCCGATTGGAGGCGATTACATTAAGGCCGAGGGACAGGCAGGACGGATGGGGGCACGACTGATGGCGATTGTCGCCGAAGGCGTGCGTGGCCGCGTCTATGTGGCGCCAACAGACGTTCATGAAGCCATCGCCCGACAGGCGCAGCCGGAATGGAAGCCATCCGGCGACGTGCCGGCTCGCCTGACTGGCGGCACTTGCGTACCGTATGGCATGAAGGAATGGGGCGACCTCTTCACCCCCCGCCAACTGGTGGCGCTGACCACCTTTTCCGATCTGGTGCAGGAAGCCATCGAAAAATGCAAAGCCAACTACCTGGGAGCGCGGGCGTCCCGCCCGCAAAAAACCTGGCACACCCGAGGCTACCTTCCCCATTGGGAAGCCGGTGAAATCGCCCAGGCCATCACGTTCCGTCTCCATGACAGCCTTCCCCGTGAATTGCTGGAACAATGGCGCGAGGAGCTATCCCGTCTTCCCGAAACCGAACAATCCTTAGAACGCCGTAAGCGCATCGAAATCGCGCTGGATACAGGGTACGGCGCTTGCCACTTGCGCTGCCCCGATGTTGCCAAGATTGTGGAAGACGCCTTGCTGCATTTTGATGGGCAACGTTACCGGCTGCACGCCTGGACGATCATGCCCAACCATGTACACGTACTGGCAACGCCGCTGCATGGCTATAGCCTTTCTTCGATCCTGCATTCCTGGAAGTCCTTCACGGCGAAAGAAGCCAACCGGATTTTGGGGCGAGCGGGAGAGTTTTGGCTGGAAGAGTACTTTGACCGGGCGATTCGCAGCGATGCGCATTTCGCGCGTGCTGTCGAATATATTGAGAATAACCCGGTGAAGGCAGGTCTGTGCACCAGCGCCGAGGAATGGGAGTTTGGGAGTGCATGGGAGCGCGGCCATCCTGGCCGCAAGGAAGAGCGGGCGGGACGCCCGCGCTCCCAGGATGAAATTCCATTGGACGAAGGCGGCAGCGGCGCGACGGCGTATGCGCAGGCGGTGGGGGTGTATTTGGGGTTTGCGCTGAATAAACTAGCCGACCGCGGCTCTAGTATTTGCACATGGTTTACCGAGCGAGACTCGACACGTAACACCTTCGCGCGTCAATCGATTCCGATGACTTGGGACTTTGCCGAACTGAATACGTTGCTAAGTGGCACAGGAAGTTTCACAGGGGCTGCGGGATGGACAGCCGAGAGCATTGAAGGCGTAGCGGTTGCAGATGCATTCGGTATACCAGTAGCGACGCAAGCTGATGCACAATCGCAGGCGATCAGCAAGACGAAGGTCATTTCCACCGACCCCCCGTACTACGACAATATCGGCTACGCTGACCTTTCCGACTTCTTCTACGTTTGGTTGCGGAAGAGCTTGAAACCGATCTTCCCCGGCTTGTATGCCACGCTGGCCGTGCCCAAGGCCGAGGAACTGGTCGCCACGCCTTACCGCCATGGCGGCAAGGAACAGGCCGAGGCTTTCTTCCTCGACGGTATGACCCGCGCCATCCGCAATCTGGCTGATCAAGCCCACCCGGCCTTTCCAGTAACTATTTATTACGCCTTCAAACAAGCTGAAACCAAGGGCGAAGCGGGCACCTCCAGCACCGGCTGGGAAACCTTCCTTGACGCGGTGATCCGAGCGGGCTTCGCCCTCACCGGCACCTGGCCCATGCGCACCGAACTAGGTAACCGCATGATCGGTGCCGGCACCAATGCATTAGCCTCCAGCATCGTCCTCGTCTGCCGCAAGCGTCCCGCCGATGCGCCCACCGTCAGTCGCCGCGAGTTCATCCGCGAACTGAATGCCGTGCTGCCGGATGCCTTGGCGGATATGGTAAATCCAGGGAGTGCGGGCGTCTCGCCCGCCAAAAGCGGCCAAGATGGCCGCGCTCCCATTGCGCCGGTGGACCTGTCCCAGGCCATCATCGGCCCCGGCATGGGCATCTTCAGCCAGTACGCCGCCGTGCTGGAAGCGGACGGCAAACCCATGTCGGTGCGCACCGCGCTGCAACTGATCAACCGCTTCCTGGCCGAGGATGACTTCGACCACGATACCCAGTTCTGCCTGCACTGGTTCGAGACCCAGGGCTGGGCCGAGGGTCAGTACGGTCAGGCCGATGTGCTGGCCCGGGCCAAAGGCACCAGCGTGCTGGGCATGCAGGCGGCCGGCGTCATCGAATCCGGCGGCGGCAAGTTGCGGCTGCTGCGCTGGGCCGAATACCCGCGCGATTGGTCCCCCGAAACCGACGACCGCACGCCGATCTGGGAAGCCCTGCACCAACTCATCCGCGCCCTGAACAGCCAAGGCGAGACCGAAGCCGGCGCCTTGCTGGCCCGCATGCCGGCCCGGGCCGAACCGATCCGGGCGCTGGCCTACCGCCTCTACACCCTCTGCGAGCGCAAGGGCTGGGCCGATGACGCCCGCGCCTACAATGAACTGGTCACCGCCTGGACCGGCGTCGAACGCGCCGCCAGCGAATCCGGCACCCGGGGCGAGCAGACCGGATTCGACAACTTCTGAGGACCACGCCATGTTGAAGAGTTACGAAGCGATTTATGACCGGGGCCGTCTCCAATGGGTCGATCAGGCTCCCCGGATTGAACACGCCCGGGTGATGGTGATCGTGGCTGAGCCTGATCAGGTCACCATACCCCCGGAACATCCCGCTGATCAGGTCGATCAACTGCTGGCCAGAACCGCCGGGGCATGGGGTAGACACTCGACCAGCGAGGTCAAAGCGCGCATGGCCAAACAGCGTCAGGCCGACTGGGGGAGCGACTGAGGATGGCCTACCTGTTCGACAGCAATGTCTTCATCTTTCAACTGAATGGCGTATTGGGGGACACAGGGCAGGCTCTGCTGCGAACCGGTTTGATTGAAGGCGGCGCCTATTCCGTCATCTCGCGTATCGAGGTGCTGGGCTATCCGCAGTCAGCCGCTGAACTGGCCTTGGCGGAGGAACTCTTTGAACGGCTCAACCCGATAGCCGTGGACAATGCCGTCATCGCACAGACCATTCGTCTGCGTCAGATGCGCAAGATCAAGATTCCTGATGCCATCATCGCCGCCAGCGCCCTGATTCAGGGCTTGCCGCTGGTGACCAATAACGTGAGCGACTTTCAATGGATCGAGGGGTTGCGCCTGATCGATCCTCTGCCCAAGATGACGCCATGACCCTCAAACCCTGGCGCGAGATCGCCGAACCCCACTCCGATGTCCGCGAGGGCAAGTTCCAACAGGCCGAGTTTGCCGCCGATCTGTCGCGCGTGCACGCGGGCACCGCCAACGAGGAATACCAGAACCCGGCGCTGTTCTATCAGCGCACCTTCATCACCGAGGGCATGCGCCTGCTGCTCGATTCGGTCATCAAACGGCTGGCCGGTCGCGGCGGTGACCCGGTCATCCAGTTGCAGACCGCATTCGGCGGCGGCAAGACCCACACCATGCTGGCGGTCTATCACCTGGCCAAGGGCGAGGTGCCGGTCAGCGACATGCCCGGTCTGTCGACCCTTCTCGATGCGTCCGGTATCACCGAACTGCCCCGGGCGCGGGTGGCCGTGCTGGATGGCAACCAGTCCGCGCCCAATCAGCCGTT
This sequence comes from Methyloparacoccus sp. NF-16, assembly GCF_056880625.1. Lineage (NCBI taxonomy): Bacteria > Pseudomonadati > Pseudomonadota > Gammaproteobacteria > Methylococcales > Methylococcaceae > Methyloparacoccus > Methyloparacoccus sp. NF-16. The sequence continues at coordinate 3,235,665 of NZ_CP174130.1, forward strand.
TACCCCCGGGAGCGCCGGCGTCTCGCCGGCATCGACGAAGGGCCGCCAGGATGGCGGCGCTCCCACGATTCACACCCTATGGGGTGATCTGGCTTGGCAACTGGGTGGGGCCGAAGGCTATGCCCTGGTGGCCGACGCCGATGCGTCCGGCACGTCGCCGGGCAAGGCCGTGCTGGAGACACTGCTGTCCCGCTACGCGCCGTGCGTGATCCTGATCGATGAATTGGTGGCCTATGTCCGCCAGTTCGAGGACGGCAAGACACTGACCGGGGGCAGCTTCGATTCCAACCTGTCGTTCATCCAGGCATTGACCGAAGCGCTGAAGGCCGTACCCACGGCGGTGCTGCTGGCTTCGCTGCCGGAATCGGACAAGGAGGCCGGCAGCCAGCGCGGTGTGAAGGCGCTGGAGGCGCTGTCGCATTACTTCGGCCGCATCCAGTCGCTGTGGAAACCCGTCGCCACCGAAGAGGCGTTCGAGATCGTGCGTCGGCGGCTGTTCAGCCAGATCACCGACCGGCTGGCAGCGGAAACGGTCTGCCGGGCCTTTGCCGACTTCTACTCCACCCATCGCAGCGACTTCCCCCAGGACACCCAGGAAAGCCGCTACCTGGAACGGCTGCAGCATGCCTATCCCATCCACCCCGAAGTCTTCGACCGGCTGTATGAGGACTGGTCCTCGCTGGACAACTTCCAGCGCACCCGGGGCGTGCTCAAGCTGATGGCCAAGGTCATCCACCGGCTGTGGAAGGATGGCAACAACGATCCGATGATCATGCCCGGCAGCTTGCCGCTGTATGACGGCGATACCCGCAACGACATCATCTACTACCTGCCACAAGGCTGGGACCCGGTAATGGACAAGGACGTGGACGGCGAACGGGCCGAGACCACCGACATCGACAGCCAGGACACCCGTTTCGGCAGCCTGCAGGCTTGCCGCCGTTGTGCCCGCGCCGTGTTTCTCGGCAGCGCGCCCAGCACGGCGCATCAGATGGTGCGGGGCATCGAACTGGAGCGGGTCTTGCTTGGCGCGGCGGTAGCCGGTCAGCCGATCGGCACCTACAAGGATGCCATCCGCCGGCTTGGTGACCGCTTGCATTACCTGAACCATGCCAACAACCGGTTCTGGTTCGATACCCGGCCCAATCTTCGCCGGGAAATGGAAGACCGCAAGCGCCGCTTCCAGGACAAGGAGGATGTGATCCCGGCCATTCGCGACCGGGTGCAGAAGTCCTTCGCCCCCGGGCTGTTCGCTGGGGTGCATGTGTTCACGCCCAGCGCCGATATCCCCGATGACTGGCAGATGCGTCTGGTCGTGCTGCCACCGGATGCTCACTACAGCCGCTCGGGCCACAGCGTCGCCGAAGAACGTGCCATCGACATCCTGAAAAAGCGCGGCGAGCAGCCCCGTTTCAAGCAGAATCGCCTGATCTTCCTTTCGCCGGATTACGACAACGTGGCCCGCCTGCGTGACCTGACCCGCTCGATGCTGGCCTGGCAATCGATTGTCAGCGACATCCGCGAGATGAAACTGAACCTGGATCAGTTTCAGGCCAAGCAGGCGAACAAGAGCCTGGAAGAGGCCAACGAAACCCTGAAGCGCATGGTGCGCGAAACCTGGAAGTGGCTGCTGGCGCCGGTTCAGGACGCCAAGCCTGGGAAGGGGCTGTCCGAGATTCAGTGGGAGGCGTTTCCGGTCAACCCCGGCGCGCCGAACCTGACCCAGGAAATCGAGCGCGTCCTCAAGGAAAACGAGCTGCTGATTACCGAATGGGCGCCGGTTCATTTGCTCAAGCTGCTGAGGGATTGGTTCTGGAAGGACGGCGTGCAGGAGGTCAGCGCGGTCAATGTCTGGCAGCAAACCTGCCAGCAGTTGTACCTGCCGCGCCTGCTCAATGACCATGTCTTTCACCACACCGTCCAGGCCGGCGCGGAAAGCCGGGACTTCTTCGGCCTGGCGCAGGGCAAGGAGGAAAACCGCTACATCGGCTTCAGCTTCGGCGAGCGGACCTCGGTCTTCCTGGATACCGTTCTATTGATCGAACCGAGCGTGGCCAAGACCTATGCGGCCGCCATCAAGGAGCCGCCTGCACAGGGAACGCCTCCGGGTAGCACACCTGACGCGCCGGCGGCAGGAACGCCACCGTCTATCGATCCATCCGGGACACCCGGTACGGGAGGCAAGGTCACCCGGACCACCCAGCGGCACTTCTACGGCACCATCGACCTTGATCCCGTGAAGGCCAAGATGCAGTTCGCCGACATTGTCGACGAAGTCGTTCAGCCGTTCACGACCCGGGCCGGGGTGAAGGTCAGGATTGCCGTCGAAATTCAGGCCGACTACAGCGCGGGCTTCGATGACGGGCTGCAACGGGCCGTCAGGGAGAACTGTAACGTGCTGCGCTTCCGGAACGCCGAGTTCGAGGAGGGCGAGGGTTGATCGCCATGGCCCCGCGTCCGGGCCACATGCCCGGGTATCGCGCCCGACACGCTGTTGCCTCCGGACGGGAACGTCCGTGGCCATCGATATGCCAGACGGGCATACCCCGGGCATGAGCGAATTCCTGCGCCAGCCCCGGCACGCCTACGAAGACCCGCTGGCCCGCATCTGGCGGCTCTGCGCCGAACGGGTCGGCTTTCGCGTGATCCGCTCGCGCGAGGCCTACGCCTCCGCCGACGGGTGCGGCAACCTGCTGATCGCGACCGAGGACCAGTTCGACCCCGACGACAACCTCGGGCAGATGATCTTCCACGAACTCTGTCACGCACTGGTGGAGGGGGACAGGGGCGAAGGCCTGCCGGACTGGGGCCTGGACAATACCCGCACGGGCCACCCCTGGCGCGAACATGCCTGCCTGCGCCTGCAGGCCTGGCTGGCGGATCGCCACGGCCTGCGCGACTTCCTGGCGCCAACGACGGATTTCCGCGTCAGTTTCTGGGACAGCCTGCCGGCCGATCCCTTCGCCGTCCCGCCCGGACAGGGCGGCCGGCGCGAGCGGAGCTGCGTGGCGGCGCGCATTGGCGCCTGGCGGGCCAGCCTGCCGCGCTGGGCGGCCCCGCTGCGCGAGGCCCTGCAGGCCACCGCCGGCATCGCGGCGCTGGTGGCCGGGCACGGCGGTCCGACGGCTGGCCAGCCGGCCAGCCTGGTACCGCTGTGGGACACCGCGACGACGCCGCCGACGCCGCACCCGGCCGGGCATGCGGCCATCGCCGCGTACCACGCGGGCGCGACCTGCGGCGACTGCGCCTGGCATGACCGACGGCGCCACAGCCTCGGCTGCCGGCACGTCCCCCGGGCCCGGCTGCGCGGCAACCCGCCGGCCTGCGACCGTTACGAGCCCGCCGCCGAACTCGACTGCCAGACCTGCGGCGCCTGCTGCCGCGAGGCCTACCAGGCGGTCGAGGTCTCGTCCCGCGACCCCGTCAACCGCCGCCACCCGGAACTGGTGCAGGTCGAGGCCACGCGCCGCCGGCTGCGGCGCGCCGGCGACCGTTGCGCGGCGCTGACGGGCGGCCAGCAACCCGGCGAGGGCTTCGCCTGCACCATCTACCCGGATCGCCCGCAGACCTGCCGCGATTTCACCCGCGGCAGCGCCAACTGCCTGGACGCCCGCCGGCGGGTCGGGCTGTCGCTGTAACGCTTACAAAACCCCGGGACACCGGGTTGTCAGTCCCGGCTCCGCGGATGTGACCGTGCGAGCGCTCCGGCTCTACAATGCCGGGCATGGTTTCACTCCCCCATGGCGCCATCATGAAGCCGATATTGCAGATCCTGCGCAAACCCTGGGTCAGGACGGTTCTGGCGGTTCCGCTGGTGTACGGCCTGATCGGATTCCTCGGCCTGCCCTGGCTGGTGCGGCACCAGCTGCCGCCCCGGGTCGGGCAACTGCTGCAGCGGCCGCTGTCCATCGGGGCGGTGAACTTCAATCCCTTCCTGCTGCGCCTGGAACTGCGCGACACCACCCTGACCGAGGGTGACGGCCAGCCCCTGTTCGCGCTGCAACGCCTGCTGATCGATTTCGAGCTGCTCGACACGCTGCGCAACCGGGCGCCGACCTTCGCCGAGCTGCGGCTGGAACGGCCCATGCTCCAGCTGGTGCAGGAACCGGACGGCACGCTCAACCTGTCGCGGCTGATCGACGATCTGCCGGACAGCCCGGAGCCCGCCACGCCGGCGGAGGACAGCCCACCGCCGCGACTGGTGCTGCAGCGGATCGTCCTCGCCGACGGGCGGGTCGCGCTGGAAAACCGCGCCAGCGAGCCGCCCATCGCCAACCAGGCCGAGCATCTCGACCTGGAGCTGAAAAACCTGTCGACGCTGCCCGCAAGAGCGGGGCGCTACGCGGTGGACGCGGCCCTGCCGGATGGCGGCAGCCTGCGCTGGAGCGGCGAGCTGTCGCTGAATCCGGTCCGCTCCAGCGGCACGGTGACGGTGGCAGGACTCAAGCTGGCGACGCTCTGGCACTGGGCACAGGACCGTCTGGCGCTGGCGGAACCGGCGGGCGACCTTGAGCTGTCGAGCCGCTATGCCTTCGCGCAGCAGGAGGGCGAGAACCGGCTGCAACTGGAGGAGACCCGCGTCCTGCTGAAGGGCCTGCAACTGGCCACCGCCGAGCCGCGGCGCCCCCTGCTGGCCCTGGATACCCTGCGCATCGACCCGGCCCGGATCGACCTCGGCGAGCAGACGGTGGCGATACCGGCCATCACCCTGGAAAAGGGCCAGCTCGACCTGGTGGCCGACGCCAACGGCGAGCTGAACTGGCTCACCCTGCTCGGGCGCGGCCAGCCCGCCGCCACGCCGGCCGCACCATCCGTCACGCCGCCCACGTCGGCGGCGGCCAGTGCCACGGGCGAACCCGGGCGGCCCTGGTCGATCCGGCTCGGGGCCTTTCAGCTGAAGGATCTCGCCATCGGCTACCGGGCCGAACCGAACGAGACGCCGGTAGAAGCGACCATCGGCAGCCTCGGGCTGGCGTTCGGGGTCGAGGCGACGCTGGGCGGCACCGCGGCGCCAGACTGGAAGATCGGCGACATCGGCCTGCAACTGCGGCAGATCAGCCTCAGGCAGGCCCAGGACCCGCTGCTGCAACTGGACGACATCCGCCTCGAACGGGCGAGCATCGACGGCGTCGCCCATGCGATCCATGCACCGCTGCTGGCGATCGGCAAGGGCCGCATCGGCGCCGACATCGATCCGGAGGGCCGGCTCAACTGGCGGGCGCTGCTGCCGCCCGCGCCGGACGCGACAACCACCGCGCCGACAGCGCCAGAACCGCCGGCCGCCGATACCCCCGCCGGCCAACCCTGGCAGTTGGCGCTGGACGAATTGCGCCTGGACGGGCTCGGCCTGGAGCTGAGCGACGCCAGCCGCGCTGCGCCGATCATGGCCCAGCTGGGCGAACTCGGGCTGACACTCAAGGCTGCGGCCAGCCTCGACGCGGCAGCGCCCCAGGTCCGGGTCGAGGGCCTGAACCTGCAACTGAACCGGCTGGCCATTGCCGAGCTGGACCAGGATGCGCCGCTGCTGGCCTGGGATGTGCTGCGTCTGGAGGATGGTCATGCGGACCTCGGGCAGCGTGAAGCCGGCGCGCGGCGCCTGCTGGTGCAGGGGGGCGGTACCGCGCTGGCGCGCGAGGCCGGCGGCGACCTCTATCCGCTCTCCAGCCTGCGGGCGCCGGCCGCGGAGTCGCCGGCGCCCACCAGCCAGCCGCCCCGCGGGACGACCGCCAGCACCGCGCCACCCTGGCACTACAGCCTCGGCGAGGTGGCGATCCAGGACTTCGACCTGGGCATCCACGACCAGACCCGGACGCCGCCGCTGGCCTACGATCTGGACGGCCTGACGCTATCGGTCCGCGCGGTCGACAACCGCGTCGGGACCCCGATGCCGTTCACGCTGGCGGCGCGCGTGCGCCAGGGCGGGCAGCTGCGCGTCAACGGCAGCGCCGCGCAGAGCGGCGAATCCGCCCGCGCCAGGATCGAACTGGAGCGCTTCGACCTGCGGCCGTTGCAAGGCATGCTCGACGAGCATGTCGCCCTGCGACTGGAGGCGGCGAACCTTTCCACCCAGCTCGCCCTCGATTACCGCAACGCCCGGCCGGCGCCGCAGGTCCGCGTCAGCGGCGGCGCCAGCCTCGCCAACCTGAAGCTGACCCAGGGCCGCGACGGCGGCAAGTTCCTGTCCTGGGACGATCTGATCGCCCGCGGCATCGACTTCAGCCTGGCCCCGGACCGGCTGGCCGTGAAGGAACTCAAGCTGATCGGCATGGACAGCGTCATCGCCATCCGCGAGGACAAGCGTTCCAACATCGGCGACATCCTGAAAACGCCCGATGCCGGCAAACCGGCGGCCGCCGCGCCGCCGCCCCTCTCTCCCGCCCGGCCGGCCGCCACGCCCGCCTTCCCGGTCGCCGTGAACCGCCTGCTGATCAGCGGCGGTCGCGTCGATTTCAGCGATGCCAGCCTGGTCCTGCCTTTCGCAACGCGGGTGCACGATCTTAGCGGCTCGATCGCCGGCTTCAGCCTGACCCCGAAGAGCCGGGCGACGATACAGCTGGCCGGCCACGTCGACGCATTCGGCGAAGCCCGCGTGGATGGCTCCCTGAGCCCGCTGGATGCCCAGCAGTTCAGCGACATCGGGGTGGCGTTCCGCAACGTCGCCATGACCTCGCTGTCACCCTACAGCGCCACCTTCGCCGGCCGCACCATCGAATCCGGCAAGCTGGATCTCGACCTCCTGTACCGGATCGAGGACCGCCAGCTGAAGAGCCAGAACAAGCTGGTGCTGGAACAGTTCAGGCTCGGCGAGCGCGTCGAGAGCCCCAATGCCACCGCCCTGCCGCTGGACCTGGCGGTCGCGCTGCTGACCGACGCCAACGGCCGGATCCAGGTTTCGGTGCCGATCGAGGGGCGGCTGGACGACCCCAGGTTCGCCTATGGCAAGGTGATCGGCGAGGCCTTCGCGACCCTGGTCAGGAACATCGTCTCGGCGCCCTTCAATGCCCTCGCCGCGCTGATACCCGGCGGCAGCAGCGGCGATCCCGGCACGGTGGCCTTCGATCCGGGGCGTGCCGAGCTGCCGCCACCCGAGCGGGAGAAGTTGCAAAAGCTGGCCGGGATGCTGGCCGGCAAACCCGGCCTGAAACTGACCGTGCATGGCGGCGTCGACGACCAGGCGGATACCCTGGCGCTGAAGTGGCTGGCCGTCCGCCGGGCCGTGGCCCGCGAACTGGATGTGCCGCTGGCGCCGGACGAGACGCCGGACAGCGTCAACGTGACCGACCCCGCCAGCCAGCGCGCCCTGGAAATGCTGGCGGCGCCCGGCCAGGGCGGCGAGCACGTGGCCGCCGCCTATGTCCGCGACACCGGCCGCAATCCGCAGCGGGTGGGCAGGGTGGCCGGCTGGTTCGGGCAGGGCAGCCAGACACCGGATTTCTACGAGCGGCTGCTGGACTGGGTGGTCGAACATGCGGTCCTGCCGCCCGGCGCGCTGGCCGAACTGGCCGACCGCCGGGCCAGGGCGGTGATGGCCGAACTGACCGAGCGCCAGCGCTTCGACCGCGCGCGGCTGGTCCAGGGACCGGCCGTCGCCGCCAAGGCCACGGAGGACGGACGCGTGGCCATTGCGCTGGAACTGGACACGGACTGAACGGTGTCAACCGACCAGCCATGACCCGCCTGCCGCTGCCGCTGCCGCTGCCGCTGCTGGGGCTGGGGCTGGGGCTGGGGCTGCCGCTGCTGGCCGGCTGCTCGGCCTGGAGCACCGATGCCGGCGGACTCAGGGAGCCCGATGTTTCGCTGGCCGAACTGAGCCTGAAGGACCCGAACCCGCTCCGGCCGACCTTCCGGGTGCGACTGCGGGTGGACAATCCGAACGATCTCGACATCCGGCTGGACGGGGCGGACGTCGATCTCGCCCTGAACGGGCAGCCGGTGGCGACCGGGGTGAGCCGCAGCCCCCTGGTCCTGAAAAAGCTGGCGACATCCGAGATGACGGTGGACCTCTCCGCCGACACCCTCGGTGCGGTCCGGCAATTGCTGACCCTGCGATCCCGGCCGGCGCTGGACTACCGGGTCACCGGCGACATGATCTGGCACGACGGGTTCGGCCCCTTCGGCAGGCTGCCGCTGAGCTTCGGCGGCTCGGTGGACCGGGCGACGCTGCTGCGCGCCGCCGGCAGCCTGGCGGAATGAACCCGGGGGCCTGAAACCCGAAACCCGGCCGGAGCCGGGTTTCGGAGCCAATCCGGCAAGGATGGCCGGTCAGCCGACGTTCTGCGCCGCTACCATGAAATACAGCATCGGAATCGAGAACATGGTGTTGAAGCGGCTGGTCAGCATGGCCGTGCGGGCGGCGGCCTTCTTCGCCTCGGCGTCGGCCTCCACGAGGCCCAGGGCGATCTTCTGGTTCGGCCAGATGATGTGCCAGACGTTGAAGGCCATGACGATGCCCAGCCACATGCCGATGCCGATATAGAGATCGCGCGACGGCCCGTCGCCGACGATGCCCAGCGTCATGGCCCGTACGATGTAGCCATTCATGGCCGCCACAACCAGACCCGTCACCAGCGTCGCCAGCGCCGCCCAGCGGAACCAGAACAGCGCGGTGGGCGCGATGACCTTGCCGATGGCGGGTTTCTGCTCGTCGGGAATCTTGGGCATCGACGGGATCTGGACGAAGTTGAAGTACCAGAGCAGTCCGATCCACATCACCCCGGAAATGACGTGCAGCCAGCGGAACAGGAAGCTGAACCAGTTGTGATCCAGCTTCACGGTGCCGGTAACCAGGGCCAGGACGACCACCAGGGCGGCGCCGAACAGCAGGGCGCGCTCCAGCTTGTCGAGACCGAACTTGGCGAGGGACTCTATCAGCATCAGCATGGCATTTTTCATGGTGTTCTCCGTTAGGTGCCGGTGAAGTCGCCCGGGACCGCCCCGGACGCCGCCTGATTATGCACCCGCGATGATCGATTGAAACCCGTCGCAACCCACCCGCTGGCGGGCCGGCTTCAGGCCATCGTCAGCACCAGCTTGCCGACCGTGTGGCCGGTCTCGATCTGCCGATGGGCCGCGGCGGCCTGCGCCAGCGGCCAGGTCTGGCTGACGTGCAGGCTGAGCCGGCCCGCGTCGATCCACTCGCCGCATTGCCGCAGGATGGCCAGCTGGTGGTCGCGGGCGGCATCCAGGCGCCGCAGCATGGGTGTCAGCATCAGCTCGAAGCCGATGCGCAGGTTGCGCAGCCGGGCTTCCGCCAGCGACAGGGGGCCGGGGTCGAGCAGGGTCACCAGGTCGCCGAAGTGCGCGGTGCAGCCGATGCTGCGGGCGAAAATCTCGGGGCCGACCGTCTCCGCCACCAGATCGGCGCCCTGCCCGCCGGTGAGCCGGTTGACCTCGGCGACGAAGTCCGCCTCCCGGTAGTCGATGACCTCATCCGCGCCCCAGTCCCGCGCCCGGCGTGCGTTCTCCGCCGAGCCCACGGTAGCCAGCACCCGCGCGCCGCGCAGCCTGGCCAGCTGCAGGGCGACGTGCCCGACCCCGCCGGCGCCGGCATGGATCAGTACCGTCTGGCCGGCTTGCAGCCGCCCCCGGTCGTAGAGCATGCCCCAGGCGGTGATCAGCACCAATGGCCCCGCCGCGGCCTGGACGAAATCCAGCGTGCGCGGCATCGGCGCCGCCCAGCGCTGGTCGAGCACGGTGTACTCGGCATAGTTGCCGGGCTCGTCGCCCAGGCCGCCATGGCAGAACCAGACACGGTCGCCAACCCGGAAGCGGTCCACCGCCGCGCCGACCGCTACCACCTCGCCGGCCCCGTCGCAGCCCAGCACCGCCGGCAGGGGGCCCGCGCCGAGCAGGCCGCTGCGGCGCAGCTTGGTGTCGACGGGATTGACGCCCGCCGCCCGCAGCCGGACCTTGATCCCGGTGGGATGGGCGATGACGGGTTCGGGGAGATCGGCAGGTTCCAGGACCTCGACGGGACCGGGCCGGGTCATGAGGATGGCTTTCATGGGCAGCTCTCGATGGGGTGAAACGAAGCGGACGGCTACGGGATCCAGCGGCCGATCCGCAGCGGCGGCGCGACCGGCCCATCGGCCAGCGGCCGCCGCAGGCCGAGATAGTGCCGGGTCCAGTACGGGGCATCCAGAGGCGAGACCACCACCTGGCCCCTGGCGCTGCTGGCGTGGACGAAGTGATCGTTGCCGATGTAGATGCCGACGTGCGAATAGGGCTGGCCGGTGGTGTTGAAGAACACCAGGTCGCCGGGCTGGCGCTGGCGGCTGTCCAGCGTCGGCAGCGCCATGGCCATCTGGTAGGCGGTGCGCGGCAGAGCGATGCCATGCCTGCCGTAGACGTACTGGACCAGTCCGCTGCAATCGAAGCCGCGCTGCGGCGATTCCTCGCCCCAGCGGTAGGCAATGCCCTTGAGGCTGAGCGCCTCGCGCACGACCGCCAGATTGATGGGCTGGCGAACCGGCCGCGGCGCCGGCGTGGGCTGGCTGGCGCAACCCGCCGCGAGCAGCGGCAGCAGGCCGAGCCACAGCCAGCGGGTCATGGGCATGCCGGTGCGCGTTCATCCGCCGCGGCCAGGCCCGGGGATGCGGGCTCCAGCGACCGGACCGCCGGCGGCGCCGGTGTCGTCCATTGCCGCCGGTACTCCGCATAGCCATGGGCTTTCAGCAGCCGCAGCCGGCCGGCGCGCTCGCGCAGCCAGACCGATGGCAGGTCATGGCCGTTGAAGCGGCTGGCCTTGACCAGGGCATAGGCGCCCACGTCGGTGACGTGCAGGCGGTCGCCGACCCGCAGCGGCTCGGCAAAGCGGTGCACGCCGAAGAGGTCGCCGGCCAGGCAGCTGCTGCCGGCCAGCAGCCAGGCATGGGGGGCGTCCGGCCGGGCCTCGCGCACGCACGGCGGACGCTGGTATTCGAACACGGCGGGCAGGTGATGCACCCCGGTATCCAGCACGGCGACCGCCTGGCCATCGCGCCGGAAGGTATCGACGACGGTGGTCGCCAGGCTCCCGGCCCCGCCGACGATGGCGTTGCCCGGCTCCAGCCACACCGCCAGCGGGCAGCGCTCACGGAACGCGCGGATCGCCGCGCCGAAAGCGTCGGCCTGCGCGATGTCGCGCGGGTTGTAGCCGCCACCCAGATTGATCCAGCGCAGGGCTTGCAGCCGGGGCCCCAGGAGCGCCTCGATGCGCGCCAGGGTATCGCGCAGCGAACCCGGCTCGCGGCCATTGAAATGGGTATGGAAGTGCAGGCCGTCGATGCGCGCGGCCAGCGCCGGTTCGGCTGCGAGCGCCGCCCGCAGCTCGTCCAGGGGCACGCCAAGCTTGGATGCCGGCCGGCAGGGATCGTAGCGCGGATCGTCGGCGGCGGAGAGTCCCGGGTTGACGCGGATACCCGCGGCAACCGCCGGATTCAGGCCGGGCAGGAACCGCCGGCACTGCTCCAGGCTGTTGAAGCTGATCGCCGTGCACAGCCGGCCAAGCTCGGCGATGTCGGCGGCCCGCAGACCCGGCGTGGTCAGGTGCAGGGCGGCGGCGCCGGGGTCACCGGGATGCAGCGCCTCGGCCGCCAGCCGCGCCTCGAACAGCGAACTGGCGGCAAAGCCGCTGACGCCGGGGCGGATCAGCGCCAGGAGACCCGCGAGGGGCTGCGCCTTGATGGAGTAAAGCAGGCGCGCGCCGCTGGCCCGGCAGAGCCGCTGAAACAGGCCGAGCCGCGCCAGAATCCGGCGCTCGTCATAGACGAAGGCCGGGGTTTCCGGGATGCCGGCATCGACAGCCATGCCGCTGCCCGCTGTCAGCGGCCCGGCCCGCCGCGCCATTCGCGGACCAGCTCGGTAGCCGCCATGGCGTAGAGCGGGCTATGGTTGTAGCGCATGATCACCGAGAAGTTGTGGAAGGTGATCCAGAACTCGGGGCCGTTCTCCCCTGCCAGCTGCAACAGGCCGGCCTTCTGGCCGCCACCGACCGGCTCGGCGGGCATCACGCCGAGATTGGCGAGCTGCCCCAGCGTCAGGCTGGCCTTGGGATTCTTGGTGCTGACCACGTCGCGGTAGCCGTCACCGCTGACCCGCGCCGGCACGGCGATGGGTTCGCCGGCGCGCCAGCCGTTCCTGGCGAAATAATTGGCCACGCTGGCGATGGCGTCGGCCGGGTTGTTCCAGATGTCGCGCCGGCCGTCGCCATCGCCGTCGGCGGCCAGCTTGCGATAGCTGCTGGGCATGAACTGCGGCATGCCCATGGCGCCGGCATAGGAGCCCAGCGGGCCCAGGTAATCCATGCCCTCCTCCCGGCACAGCAGCAGGAACTGCTCCAGCTCGCTGCGGAAGAAGCCGGCGCGGCGCGGATAGTCGAAGCCCAGGGTCGAGAGTGAGTCGATCACCCGGTACTTGCCCGGCTTGACGCCATAGGCGCTCTCGATGCCGATGATCGCGGTCGCCATCTCCGGCGGCACGCCGTAGCGGGATTTGGCCCGGGCCAGCGCCGCCTCGTTGAGCGCCATGAAGTCGCGCCCGCCGTTGATGCGCTTCTCGGTCAGGAACAGCTTGCGGTAGGCGTGCCAGGGCTTGGCCTCGTAGGGCTTGGCCATGGCGTCGAGGATGGCGGGCACGCTGCCGGCCTGGTCGAAGGCGCGGGTCAGTTCGGCCATGCCGAAACCGTGCTTGCGGCTCATCTCGGCGATGAAGTCACGGACCTCGGGGCGCTGGGAAATGCCCGGCGCCGGCGGCAGCAGGACCTTGGGTTCGTCGGCATCGGGCCGGGGCGCGGCCTGCCGGGGCGGCTTGCGGTCGACGGGCGCCGGCACGGTCGAGGGGGTCGGCGTGGAGCAGCCGCCCAGCGCGAGGCTGGCGGCGGCGAGAAAGACGGCGATCGAGCTCGTTTTCATGATGCGCGGGTGGTGTGAAGCGAAAAGCGAAGCATAGCGGCAAGGGCGCGTCGGGCCAATGCGGTTTCAGTCGCGCCGGCGGAGCCGGTGCACCTCGATGGACATGAGGATGCCGAAACCCGCCAGCAGCGTGACGGTGGAGGTGCCGCCATAGCTGACCAGCGGCAGGGGCACGCCGACCACGGGCAGGATGCCGATGACCATGCCGATGTTGACGAAGATGTAGACGAAGAAGGTCAGGGCCAGGGCGCCGGCCAGGTAGCGGCTGTAGCGATCCTTGGCCTGAACGACGATGTACAGGCAGCGGGCCAGGATGATGCCATAGGCGGCCAGCAGGCCCAGGCAGCCGACCAGGCCGAACTCTTCCGCCAGCACCGCGAAGATGAAATCGGTCGAGCTCTCGGGCAGGAACTCCAGGCGCACCTGGGTGCCGCTCAGCCAGCCCTTGCCGACCACGCCGCCGGAACCGATGGCGATTTTCGACTGGATGATGTGGTAGCCGCGGCCCAGGGGGTCGGCCTCCGGGTTGAGCAGCATCAGGATGCGGTCGCGCTGGTAGCCGTGCAGGAAGCGCCACAGCACCGGCAGCGAGCCGACGCCGAGGATCAGCAGGCCGGCCAGGTAGCGCCAGCCGATCCCGGCCAGGAAGACCACCGCCGCGCCCGAGGCCGCGACCAGGATCGCCGTGCCGAGATCGGGCTGACGGGCGATCAGCAGCACCGGCAACAGGATCAGCACGGCGGAGACCAGCAGCTGGAGCCGCCCGGGCGGCGGCAGGGCGCGCGACAGGAACCAGGCCAGCATCATCGGCGTGGACAGCTTGGTCAGCTCGGATGGCTGGAAACGGACGAAGCCCAGGTCCAGCCAGCGCTGGGCGCCCATGCTGACCTTGCCGAACAGCAGCACCAGCACCAGCATGACGATGCCCACCAGGTACAGGATCGGGCTGGCATTGAACAGCTGGCGCGGATGCACGCAGGCGATGGCGAGCATCACGCCCAGGGCCAGCAGCAGGCGCAGCGCCTGGCGCAACAGCACCTGCGGATCCTGTCCGGAGGCCGAGTACAGCACCGCCATGGCCACGGCCGAGAGCAGCAGCAGGCCGCCGAGCAGCGGCCAGTCCAGCGGCAGGCGCCGCAACGGGCCGGCCGGCGCGTCGGGCGCCAGCCGCAGGCGCAGCAGATGGTGGTCGATCTTCATGGCTGGTCCTGCAACAGGTACTGGTCGATGACCCGGCGGGCGATCGGTGCCGCCACGGTGCCGCCGTGACCGGCATTCTCGGCGAGCACGGCCACGGCGATGCGCGGCGCCTCCGCCGGCGCGAAGGCGATGAACCAGGCGTGATCGCGCAGCGACTGGGTCACCCGCATGCTCTTGTAGCTTTTGCCCTGGGCCACGGAAAACACCTGCGCGGTACCGGTCTTGCCGGCCATGCGATAGCTCAGCCCGGCGGCAATGCGGCGGGCGGTGCCGCGCTGCACCACGTCGACCATGGCGCCGACCACGGTATCCCAGTGCCCGGGATCGATCGGCCGGCCGCCCGCGGGCGATCTCGGGTAGGGATGCTCGACCTCCCAGCCGGCCTTGATGCGCTTGACCAGGCGTGGCTCGACAGCCAGGCCGCGGTTTGCCAGCACCGCCGTCGCCCTGGCCATCTGCAGCGGGGTGACGGTGACGAACCCCTGGCCGATGCCGGCGATGACGGTATCGCCAGCCCGCCATTCAGCCTTGCGGTACTTGCGCTTCCATTCCTCCGAGGGGTAGATGCCGGCCTTCTCGCCGGCGATGTCCAGCCCGGTCACCTGGCCGAGACCGAAGCGGCCGTGCATGAAGTCGTGCAGCCGGCGGATGCCCAGGCGGGTGGCCAGATCGTAGTAGTAGACGTCGCAGGACTGGACGATGGAAAGCCGCATGTCGGTCGGCCCATGTCCGCCATGCGCCCAGTCCCGGTATTGGTGGCGCGAGCCCGGCAGGCGGAAATACCCGGGGCAGGCAACACGGTGGGCCGGCGACAGGCCAAGCAGTTCCAGCCCGGCCAAGGCCTCGAAGGGCTTGACGGTGGAGCCGGGGGGGTAGGTGCCGCGGGTGGCGCGGTCGTACAGCGGCCGCGCCTCGTCCTGCTGCAGGGCGGCATAGCGCTCGCGGCTGATGCCCTGGATGAACGGGTCGGGATCGTAGCTGGGCTTGCTGGCCAGGGCGAGGACATCGCCGTTGCGGGGATCGATGGCCACCACCGCGCCGTGATACTCGCCCAGGGCATCCATGGCGGTCTGCTGCAGGCGGATGTCGAGCGACAGGAACAGGTCGGTACCGCTCACCGGCTCGTGCCGGCCCAGCCGGCGCACCATCCTGCCCCTGACGTTGGCCTCGTATTCCTCGTGGCCGGTGAGCCCGTGCAGCAGGGTCTCGTAGCTCTTTTCCAGCCCGCTCTTGCCGATGAAGAAGCTGCCGCGATACTGGGCGGGGTCGAGGCTGGCCAGCTCCTTGTCGTTGATGCGGGCGATGTAGCCGACCACATGGGCGGTCAGCTCCCGATAGGGGTAGGTGCGCATCATGCGCGTGTGGATTTCGGCGCCGGACAGCCAGGGCAGCCGCACGGCCACCCGGGCCGCCTGCTCCTCGGACAGGCCCAGGCGCAGCGGCACGCTCTCGAAGGGCTTGCGCATGGCGCGCTGCGCGTGGAATTGCCGCAGTTCGGACGGGCTCAGGTCGAGCGCCTCGGTCAGCTGCTCCAGCAGCCGGGGCCAGTCCTCGACCTGCTCCGGGACGATCTCGAGATTGAAGGTCACGACATTATCGGCCAGGGGCTCGCCGTTGCGGTCGTAGATCATGCCCCGGTTGGGCGGCAGCGGCGCGATCTTGATCTGGTTCTCGCGCGACAGGCTGGCGTACTGCTCGTGGCCGGCAATCTGCAGGTAGACCAGCCGCACCACCAGCGCGACCACGGCCAGCAGCATAACCGCCACGCTGGCGATGATGCGGTTGAGGAACAGCCGGTTCTCGCGGAAATCGTCCCGGATCGACAGATTCTCGCTCATGGCTCTCGCGCCAGGGTGCCGGGACCGCGCAGCAGCGCGCGGAGCACCGGCCAGGCGAGGGCGCCGCTCAGGGCCGGCAGCCAATAGGCGGCCCGCACGGATTCGGCCAGTTCGGCAGGCCGGGTCCAGAGGACGAGCAACTGCCCGAGCAGCAGCAACAACAGCACCCACAGGCCCTGCAGGGGCAGCGGCAGCCCCAGCAATCGTGACCGCAGGCGCAGGTTGAGGTAGACCATGACGGCATAGGCCAGGGCCTGCTGGCCGAGCAGCCGGCCGGTCAGGGCGTCGGCCAGCAGGCCGAACAGCCAGGCGGTGAGGATGCCGACACGCCCGGGCGCCTGCAGGCTGCCCTGCAGCAGCAGCAAGGCCAGCCAGTCGGGGCTGAGGGCAAGCCAGCCCGGCGGCAACGGCAGCAGGCGCAGCAGCAGGGCCAGGAGCAGGCCGAACAGCGTGCCGCCCGGCGCCATGCCGGACGGCCTAGCGAGCGGCATGGTCGGGGTCGGTCGCAGTGCCGGCCTGGCTGACGGCGGGAATGCGCGGAATGGGCGTCGCATCGCTGCGAACCACCAGCAGTTCCCGGTTGCGGTCCAGCTGTGCCACGGGCACCGCCCGCAGCGCGCCGCTGCCGGGCTCGGGGACCATGCGGGCAACCGGGTAGCCGGCCGGGAATCCGCCGCCCATGCCGGAGGTGACCAGCAGGTCTCCCGCCTGGATGTCGGCGCTGCCGGCCAGATAGGGCAGCTCCAGCCGGTCGCTGGCGCCGGTACCGACGGCGATGGTCCTGAGTCCGTTGCGATTGACCTGCACCGGCAGCGCGTGGCTGGCATCGGTGATCATGATCACCTCGGCATTGTGCACCGTCACCCGCAGCACCTGGCCGACAACGCCGTTGCCGTCGACCACCGCCTGACCGGGCTGCAAGCCGTGCCGGCTGCCCTTGTTGACGACGATGAGGTTCTCGTAGGGCACGACGTTGATGGCCAGGGGCTCGGCGATCAGCACCTGATCGCCGACCTTGAAGGTGGTGTCGAGCAGGCCGCGCAAGCGGATGTTTTCCTGTTCCAGGGCTTCCAGCCTGAGCTGCCGGCCCTGCAGGATCAGGGCCTCGCGCCTAAGGCGCCGGTTTTCCTCGGCCAGCTCGGCATGTGCCCGGCGCTGCTCGCCGAATTCGCGGGCCAGCCGCGCCGGGGCGCTGGCGGCATAGCGGATGGGATCGATCAGGTAGGCCAGCGGCTGGCGCAGGGGCGCGAGCGCGCCGCGCCGCTCCAGCGAGACGAGGATCAGCGAGGCGAGCAGGCACAGGACCAGCTTCAGATGCAGCGTCGAGCCGTTGGCGAACAACGGCCGCGAATCGCTTCTGGCGCGCATGCGGCGGAGTTGGCGAGCGTCGATCGGCCCGGGGGCGCCTCACTCCATCGAGAAGATCGCCATGCCCTTGGTATCCAGGAGTTCGAGGACACGGCCGCCGCCCCGGGCCACGCAGGTCAGCGGATCCTCGGCGATGTGCACGGGCAAGCCGGTTTCCTCGGAGATCAGCCGGTCGATGTCCTTGAGCAGGGCGCCGCCGCCGGTCAGGTAGATGCCGCGCTCGGCCACGTCGGAGCCGAGCTCGGGCGGAGTCTGCTCCAGCGCCGTCTTGACGGCGTCGACAATGCCCTGCAGGGGCTCCTGCAAGGCTTCGAGAATCTCGTTGCTGCTGAGCACGAAGCTGCGCGGCACGCCCTCGGACAGGTTGCGGCCGGTGACCTCCAGCTCCTTGATTTCGCTGCCGGGATAGGCCGAGCCGATCTCGTGCTTGATGCGTTCGGCGGTCGCCTCGCCGATCAGCGTGCCGTAGTTGCGACGCACATAGCTCATGATGGCGTCGTCCAGGCGGTCGCCGCCGATGCGGGCGGACGCGGAGTAGACGATGCCGTTGAGGGAGACGATGCCCACTTCCGAGGTGCCGCCGCCGATGTCCAGCACCATGGAGCCGCGCGCCTCGTCGACCGGGAGACCGGCCCCGACCGCCGCCGCCATGGGCTCCTCGATCAGGTAGACCTCGCGGGCACCGGCACCCAGCGCCGATTCCTTGATGGCGCGCCGCTCCACCTGGGTGGAACCGCTGGGCACGCAGATCAGCACGCGGGGACTCGGCCGGAACCACTGGCTCTCGTGAACCTTGTGGATGAAATACTGGAGCATCTTCTCGGTGATCGTGAAGTCGGCGATGACGCCGTCCTTCATTGGCCGGATCGCCGTGATGTTGCCGGGCGTGCGGCCCAGCATCGACTTGGCCTCGGAGCCGACGGCGGCGATGCTCTTCTGGCCGCGGGCCCGGTCCTCGCGGATCGCCACCACCGAGGGCTCGTCCAGCACGATCCCCTTGCCCCGGCAATAGATCAGGGTGTTCGCAGTGCCGAGGTCGATGGACAGGTCGGTCGAGTAAAAACCCCGGAGCTGCTTCAGAAACATGATCTTTCCGCCGTCCAAAAATCAGCTATTTAACAACGGCCGGTCAGGTGTCGCAAGGCAGCCCCGACGTGATCGGGATACCCCGCCGGGGCGCACGGCACGGTCCGCCATCCAGGCGCCGGCGCGACCACAAGGACATTGTCCGCGGCGACCCCGAGCCGATGCTTTGACGTTACCGATGGATTTCCCGAATAATGGTGGACATTCCCATCCCCAGCCTTCCGCTTAGAGTGAGCAAAAACCATGTCCCTTACCTCTGAAGAGGTCAATCGCATTGCCTGGCTCGCCCGGCTGGCCATCGACCCGGACAAGACCGCCGCCTACGCCCGCGACCTGTCCGGCATCCTGGATTTCATCGAGCAGATGGGTACCGTGGACACCGACCAGGTGACGCCCATGGCGCACCCACTGGACCAAGTCCAGCGCCTGCGGCCCGATACCGTGACCGAAGCCGATCAGCGCGCGCTGTTCCAGGCCCAGGCGCCGGCCGTCGAAGCCGGCCTGTATCTGGTGCCGAAAGTCATCGAGTAAACCCCTCCCGAGGCAGCGGCACGCCGCGCGCCGGCGCAGCCGACCGCCCGCCGCCCCGGCCATCCGCCCGGGATCTTCCGGAACCGAACCATGCACGAGAACACCATCGCCGAGCTGGCGCTCGGCCTCAAGAACAAGGACTACAGCAGCGAGGAGCTGACCCGGGCCTGCCTGGACCGCATCCAGGCGCTGGACGGCGAGCTGAACGCCTTCATCACCGTGACCGGGGAGGCCGCGCTGGCCGCCGCCCGGGCCGCCGACGCCCGGCGGGCGCGCGGCGAGGCGGGGCCCCTGACCGGCATCCCCATCGCCCAGAAGGACATCTTCTGCACCCGGGGCGTCCGCTCCAGCTGCGGCTCCAAGATGCTCGACAACTTCGTCTCGCCCTATGACGCCACGGTGGTCGAGCGCTTCCACCAGGCCGGCACGGTGATGCTGGGCAAGCTCAACATGGACGAATTCGCCATGGGCTCGTCCAACGAGACCAGCTTCTACGGGCCGGTGAAAAACCCCTGGGATACCGGCACGGTGCCGGGGGGCTCCTCCGGCGGCTCGGCGGCGGCGGTGGCCGCGCGGCTGGCGCCCGGCGCGACCGGCACCGACACCGGCGGCTCGATCCGCCAGCCGGCCGCGTTCTGCGGCATCACCGGCCTCAAGCCGACCTATGGCCGGGTCTCGCGCTGGGGCATGATCGCCTTCGCCTCCAGCCTCGACCAGGCCGGCCCCATGGCGCGCACCGCCGAGGACTGCGCCCTGATGCTGCAGGTCATGGCCGGCTTCGACCCGCGCGACTCGACCAGCGTCGACCAGCCGGTACCGGATTATTCGGCCACGCTCGGCGACAGCCTGGAGGGCCTGCGCATCGGCCTGCCGAAGGAGTTCTTCGGCGAGGGGCTCGACCCCGAGATTGCCCGCCTGGTCCACGCGGCGGTCGACGAGTACCGCCGGCTGGGCGCGACCGTGAAGGAGGTCTCCCTGCCGCACATGCACCTGTCGGGCCCGGCCTACTACGTCGTCGCGCCGGCCGAGTGCTCCTCCAACCTGGCCCGATTCGACGGGGTCCGCTACGGCTACCGCTGCGCGGAGCCGAAGGATCTCAAGGATCTCTACATGCGCTCGCGCGGCGAGGGTTTCGGTGCCGAGGTCCAGCGTCGCATCCTGATCGGTACCTATGCCCTGTCGGCCGGCTATTACGACGCCTACTATCTCAAGGCGCAGAAGATCCGTCGCCTGATCAGCGAGGATTTCCGGCGTGCCTTCGAGGACGTGGATGTGATCATGGGGCCGACCTCGCCCTCGGTGGCCTTCCGCTTCGGCGAGAAGAGCGCCGACCCGATCGCCATGTACCTGTCGGACATCTACACCATCGCCGTCAACCTGGCAGGGCTGCCGGGCATGTCGATTCCGGTGGGTTTCTCGCATGGGCTGCCGGTGGGCATGCAGGTCATCGGCAACTATTTCGCCGAGGCGCGGTTGCTGAACGTGGCGCACCGCTACCAGCAGGCGACCGACTGGCATCGCCGGGCGCCCGCGCTGCCGGCCTGAAGCGGGTCGCCGACGATGAGCGACACCCGCCGGACAGCCGCCAACCCGCCGGGCATTCACCCGGGGATGGTCAACGGGCTGCCGGCCCGGCAGCGCGGCCGACCTACCGCTGTCGGCAGGCCGGCGAACGCATCGCGCCATCCGGCTGGCCAGGCCTTGTGGCGGACGATGGCCCCGGCGGATCTGGCCCTCGGGTACGGCGGCCGGGCCACCATCCGAATGTTTCATGAACCCCAGGACACGGGCGCGCCCCGGCCTGTCTGACCCGTTGAAGGTACCGTTTATGCAGTGGGAAACCGTGATCGGGCTGGAAATCCATGCCCAGCTCGCCACCAAGTCCAAGATTTTCTCCGGCGCCGCCACCGCCTATGGCGCCGAGCCGAACACCCAGGCCTGCGCCATCGATCTGGGCCTGCCTGGCGTGCTGCCGGTGCTGAACGAGGACGCCGTGCGCATGGCGGTCAAGTTCGGCCTGGCCATCGGCGCCACCGTCGCGCCGCGCTCGGTGTTCGCGCGCAAGAACTACTTCTACCCCGACCTGCCCAAGGGCTACCAGATCAGCCAGTACGATCTGCCGGTGGTCAGCACCGGCCAGCTCGTCATCGAGGTGGACGGCGTGGAGAAAACCATCGGCATCACCCGCGCGCATCTGGAGGAGGACGCGGGCAAGTCGCTGCACGAGGACTTCCACGGCTTTTCCGGCATCGATCTCAACCGCGCCGGCACGCCGCTGCTGGAAATCGTCTCCGAGCCGGACCTGCGCTCGGCCAAGGAGGCGGTGGCCTACATGAAGAAGCTGCATGCCCTGGTGCGCTATCTGGAAATCTGCGACGGCAACATGCAGGAAGGCTCGTTCCGCTGCGACGCCAACGTCTCCATCCGCCCGAAGGGCCAGGAGACATTCGGTACCCGCGCCGAGATCAAGAACCTCAACTCGTTCCGTTTCGTCGAGAAGGCGATCAACTTCGAGATCGAACGCCAGATCGAGATCCTCGAAGCCGGTGGCACGGTGGTCCAGGAAACCCGGCTGTACGACTCGGTCAAGGATGAGACCCGCTCCATGCGCAGCAAGGAAGAGGCCAACGACTACCGCTATTTCCCGGACCCGGACCTGCTGCCGCTGGAGATCACGACCGGCTTCATCGAGACGGTCACGACTACCCTGCCGGAACTGCCCGACGCCAAGCGGACCCGCTTCCAGTCGCAGTATGGCCTGAACGCCTACGACGCGGGCGTCCTGACCGCCACCCGCGAGCTGGCGGATTACTACGAGGCGGTGGTCAAGGTCGCGGACTGCGACGCCAAGCTGTGCGCCAACTGGGTCATGGGCGATCTCGCCGCCGCGCTGAACAAGGCCGGACTGGACATCGGGGAGAGCCCGGTGCAGCCGGAACGCCTGGCCGGGCTGGTCCGGCGCATCGCCGACGACACCATCTCCGGCAAGATGGCCAAGGAGGTGTTCGAGACCCTGTGGACCTCCGCCGATGCGGCCGATGCCATCATCGAGCGGCAGGGCCTCAAGCAGATCACCGATACCGGCGCCATCGAGGCCATCATCGACCAGATCATCGCCGCCAATCCGGACCAGGTCGCGGGCTACCGGGCCGGCAAGGAGAAGCTGTTCGGCTTCTTCGTCGGCCAGGCCATGAAGGCCACCCAGGGTAAGGCCAATCCGGCGCAGCTCAACGAGCTGCTGAAGCAGAAGCTCTCCTGAGCATCCCCGCGAGACGCGCCATGACCACACCCGACACCGCCAGCCGACCGACGCTGGCCGACCTGCTGCCGAAGCTGATGGGCTTCGCCCGGCTGGTGCAGAACCTCGCCAACCGCTTCAAGGGACTGGCACGGTGGCTCGCCATCAGCGGCGTCCTGTCAGCCCTGCTGCTGGACTGGCTGACCGTCCGCGCCTGGGATCTGTCGGCGACCTGGGCAGTCGTGCTCGGCACGCTCCTGCTCCTGCCCGGCCTGGTGCTGGGCTGGAGCTGGTACGTGCTGGCGGAAGCCAGCAACCTGCCGCAGCGCGTCGCCCAGTGGGCCGGACAGGCAAAGCACCTGGCCGGTGGCGTGGCGCAGCGCCTGCTGGCCGACAAGCCGCCGGCCGAGACGAGCGGCCGCCTGGGCGACCTGCGCAAACTGGGCGGGCTGACCTACGACATCGCCGCGATGGGCCTCGACGCCACCGACCTCATGGCCATCCTCGGCGGCACCCTCAGTTTCACCAACCCGGTGTTTCTGCTGGTGCTGGCGATTTCGGCCGGGCTGATCGTGCTGCTGAATCTCATGGCAACGATCATGGCTCTGATCGCACTGTTCTGACAGGTCCTCGATATCGTGCGCGCAGGTGCGCGCAGGCGCGCGCGAGGCACAACCGAAAACATCAAGTCCCGTTCCCACGGCACGGGGCAGGGGTTTGATCGCCAAGCCGAGGCAAGCGAGCCCACGCGGGCCATACCGATTGCCTATCCCTTTCCTGGATAGCAAGGACGCTGCATCGACATCCGCCCAGACATCTAGCGACGCAGACCAGCATAGTAGCGCGCCAGCTGCCTGATCTCGTCCTCGTTCAGCTGCTGGGTGATGCTGCGCATGCGGCCGTAGAGGTCGTTGTAGCGGGCGCCGCTCTTGTAATCGAGCAGCGTCTGTTCGAGATAGGCGGCGTTCTGCCCGGCGATGGCGGGCACGTCGATCTTCTGGCCCTTGCCGCTGGCCTCGTGGCAGGCGGCGCAGGGCGGCAGGATGCGGCGGCTGTCGCCCATCTCAACCAGGACCTCGGCGGCTTCCGAGGCCGGCTCGGTCTTGGGCGCGGGTGGCAGCGCCTGCTGGCTGTAGTGGGCCGCGACATGCGCCATGTCCTCGGCCGACAGGCCGGCAACCAGGCCGGTCATGACCGGATTGTCGCGGCTGCCGTCCTTGTAGTCCTGCAACTGCTTGTAGAGGTAGGGCGCCAGCTGGCCGTCGAGATACGGGAACTGCCCGCCGTTGGCATGGCAGGCGGCACAGGTTTCCGCGATGACCTTGCCCTTGGCGGCATCGCCGCGCTTGAGGGCCGCGAGCTGTTCCGGGGTCCAGGCGACCTTGGAGGAGGGTTCGGCCCATGCCGCGCCGACCGAGACCGCCATCAGCAGGGTGGCAAGCCAATAGGCTGTTTTCATGATCAATACCCCCATCCGGTCGAGCCGAAGGTTTTCGTCAGGAAGAACTGCGCGATCGGATAGCCGAAGTTGGCCAGCATCAGCGCAAGGATGATGACGTTCCAGACACCGAAGCCATTCAGCAGCGGCGGCACGCGGGCGCCCGCGGGCTCGCTGTCGGCGTAGCGGATTTCGGCGATGGCCTCGCTCACCGGCTCGCCGCGCTTCTGGGACTTGGCCAGGATGTGCAGGAACAGCAGGGCCGAGCCGAGCAGAACCGCACCACCGATGATCATGGCCAGCTCGTAGGGATCCCAGGCCAGCGTCAGCACGCTGTTGTAGGCGACGCTGGAAATGCGCCGTGGCTGGCCGAGGAGGCCGAGGATATGCCAGGGCGTGCTGAGGATGATCATGCCGATGAACCAGCTCCACAACTGCACCAAGGGCAGGGTACCCGGAATCAGCGCCTTGCCGGTCACCCGCGGCCACACGGCGTAGGCGACCGCAAAGTACAGGATGACCGTGGTGCCGCCGAAGATGAGATGGAAATGCCCCGGCACCCAGGCGGTATTGTGGACCATGGCATTCATGGCATAGCTGGCGTTGACGATGCCACCGAAACCGCCGGCGATCAGCATCAGGAACGCCAGGATGGCTGCCAGCACCAGCGGGTTACGCCAGGGCAGCGCGCCGATCCAGCCAAACAGCCCCGTGCCGCCGGCATCGCGACCGGCTTTCTCCAGCGAGGCGACCACGGTGAAGCCGGTCAAGAGGGTCGGCACGGCCACCAGGAAGGTACCGATGCCATGGATCATCTTGAAGCCCTTGCCCTGCTCGGGGTCCATGTACAGGTGATGGAAGCCGATCGGCAAGCCGAACACCAGCAGCAGGACGAAGGCAAGGCGGGCGAGGTCCTGGCTGAACAGCTTGCCGCCGGCCGCCTGGGGCACCAGGCAATAGAGGGCGATGTAGGCCGGAATCAGCCAGAAGTAGACGATCGGGTGCAGGGTCCAGGAGAACAGTGTGCGAGCCAGCCCCACGTCGATGGTATCGATCCAGCCCAGTACCCAGGGAATCAGCTGGAACACGGCCTCCAGCGCCACGCCGGCACTAGTCCACAGCCACAGCAGGGCATTCGCGGTATTGGCGAACATGGGCAGCGGCACGGGTTCGCCCGGATGGGCCTTTTTCCACTGGGCGAACATCACCACCATGATGGCAGCCCAGAACCAGGAACCGACGATCAGCAGGGTGGCGCCCAGGTAGAAGAACGCGCTGGCCTGCACCGGCGGATAGAAGGTGTACAGCACCGAGGCCTTGCCCAGCAGCAGCGGAACCGCCGCCATCAGGGTTCCGGACACGGAGATGGCGAACCCGGCCCAGGCCAGGCGCGGATTCCAGATCGGCATCTTCAGGCTGCTGGTCGCCACCAGATAGCCGAAGCCCATGATGAAGAAGGTGGTCAGCACGAACCCCATGAGGACACCATGGGTGCTGACGGAGGCGAAGTAGACCTGTGGCGACTGGATGGCGGCGATCAGGCCGCTGCGCTCCAGCACCTGATAGAAGCCCAGGAGGCAGGCCAGGCCGAAGGCCCCGAAGGCGAGCCAGAAATGGCCCAGCACGAAGATTCTGAAGTTTTTCTCAGCCATGCCCTTATCTCCCCGTCGTTTGCGTGGTGCCGGACTGCCAGCTTTCGCGCGACACGACCGTGACCTTGCTCCACATGTGGTCATGTCCCATGCCGCAGTATTCGTTGCACAGCATCGGGTACTCGCCGGGCTTGGGGAAGGTGGTCGTCAGCGTGGAAACGTAGCCGGGCACAACCATGGTGGCCATGTTGGTCATGGGCACGTGAATGCCGTGCAGGACATCGGCGCTGGCCACTCGGAAGGTGACCGGCTGGCCGGCCGGAATGCGAATCTCGCGCGGATAGAAACCGTAGCGGGCGGCGACCAGCGTCACGCGGATGCTGCCGTCCGGCAGCGTGGCGACGCCCAGCCTGTCCTCGGCGAATTCCTCGCTGAGATGCAGACGGGCAGAATCGATGGTTTCCATCGCGCCGGGCGGATGCACGTGCTTGACGAGGCCCGTGTAGAGGATGGCGGCCACGAAGGTGCCGACCATGGCCAGGGCGACGTAGATCCAGCGTTTCTCCAGCGGATCGACGTGCAACCTGGCTGGCAGGTCGCGCAGTTCCCGGAGCTCGGCGGCCAGCGGCGATCTCTGATCAGAATCATGATTCTTGTCCATCGTGAAACTCCGCTAATGCACCGTGCCACGCGGCAGGAAAACCCCGAAATACAGGAATAACCAGGCCGCAAGCATGGCGATGGCCACCATGCACAGCAAGGCCCAGGTTCCAATCGGCGTAAATTCCGACGTGATGGGCGGCTTATTTTCGTTTTCCATGACCCATACCCCTTTTATGTCGCAACAAACCAGACGTTCGGAGTGTGCAATGCGGTATGGGCAAAAGCAAGCGCAATCATGTGACCGCCGCTCACGTCAGTTCCGGGAACCGGGCGGCGATGCGACGGGATGGTCTGCGACCTTCGCGCTGGCGGCCGGCCGCCGGACCGGTTCGGGAGCCTTGGCAACGCAAGCGGGCGCCGCCGGAAGATCGCTCGCAGTCAGGGTTGACGGGGCAAGCCTTGGTCGAATCCCTGCGGGAAACGCGGGTTGATGGGGGATGGGAAGGACGCCGGGGCAAGACGCCGGCCGTGCTTGGCCGAAGGTTCTGCCGCGAGGGCTGTGAGGAAAGAGAGGACCCGATCCCCCCGCACGCATGGCCGGGATTTCCGGGTGCCAGAACGGAAACGGGGCCGATAACGGCCCCGCGAAGCGTCAGCGCCTGACCGGAGGGGCGATCAGAAGCGGCGACCGCCGCCGAAGCCACCGCGATCGTTGCGATCGCCGCCGAAGTTGCTGCGACGCGGACCCGCGGAGCGGTTGTCGTCGCGCGGACGCGCTTCGTTGACGGTGATGGTACGGCCACCCAGGTCGGTCTGGTTCAGCTTGTCGATCGCGACCTGCGCGCCGGCATCTTCCATTTCGACAAAACCGAAACCCTTGGACTGGCCGGTCATGCGGTCAGTGATGATATTGACGGAGGACACGTCGCCGAACTGGGCAAATGCCTCGCGCAGTTCATCCTGCGTGGTCTTGAAGGAAAGATTGCCTACGTAAATGTTTTTCATACCAACATCTCCAGCTCCGACAGGCCGTCGGAACTCAAACTTGACAAACAACAGTGGTCACGGGGACCGGTTCAACCTTGGGAGTTACTTCGTGGGAGAGCGGACTTCAAGAACGGAGCGGCTGAGACGCTGGATTCGCGAAGCAATAACGCGACGCCATGGAAGAACTGTACAGGCGAAGCTACGGTAACACGGCCTTTCCGTTTTGCCCACGTTTTTTTCGCCCCCTGCGCCCGCCGCTGACAGGCCGGCTTGAAGCCACCGGCAGGCCTGGCGTCTAATCACTTCCATGCCGATATCCCGCCGCACCGGAAGCCGCCCGCAGGAGGCGCGAGGACTGCTGCTGATGTTGCTGGCCTGCGTTCTCTTCGCACTGATGGCGAACTGCGTGTATGCGGCCTCCCGACTGGCGGTGCCAGTCGCAGCCAGCGTCATCAGCTTCGTCCGCGTGAGCGTCAATCTGGCGGCGCTACTCCTCCCGGCCATGGTGGCAGGCAACCTGCGCGGGCTGTTCGGTGACCTGCGGCTGGCACTCTGGCTGCGCGGGCTGTTCGGCGGCGTATCGCTGATGCTCTCGTTTGCCTCGATCCAGCGCATCGGACCGGGCGAAAGCGCCTTCCTGACGGCCAGCAGCGGCATCTTCGTCGCGGCGCTGGGACCGTGGGTCCTGTCGCAGCGGAACAACCTGCGCGACTGGCTGGCGATAGCGGGTGCGGTGGCGGGCATGGTCCTGCTGTTCCGTCCCGGCCTGGATGCCGTCGACCTGACCGGCCGCCTGATGGGCGTGCTCTCGGGCTTCCTCGCGGCGCTGGCCTACCTGATGATCGCCCGCGCTGGCCGCAGCAACCCGCCCGCCACCGTGGTGTTCTACTTCTGCCTGGTGGCCGTGCTGTTCCATCTCGTCTGGTTCGCCTGGAGCGGTTTCGCCCTGCCGGCAGGCGGCATGGCCTGGACCTGGTCGCTGACGGCCGGTATCGCCGGCAGCGCGGCGCAGCTGCTGCTCACCCGGGCCTACCAGCTGGCGCCGGCGATACTGGTCAGCGCGGTCGGCTACTCCGCGCCGGTGATGAGCATGCTGATGGGCATCGCCTTCTTTGGCGAGACACCCGACAGCACGGCCCTGATCGGCTGCGGCCTGATACTGGCCTGCGGGGTGGCGCTGCCCTTTCTCGCGGTCCGGCGGCTGCGGCCGGATTGAAACCGCGCCGATCCCCGCCCGGTTCGATCCGTTTACAATGGATAGAAAAACCATCACGGAGCGCGCCATGTCACAGTCCCTGCTAACCCTGCTGCTGCTGTCCTGGTCCCTGCTGGCCTCGGCCCAGGAGGCCAGCGCCGAGATCCACCGCATCGATGCCCAGGGCGTCGGTGCGCGCCTCGGCACCGTCACCATCAGCGAAACCGCCGCCGGCCTGGCCTTCCAGCCGGATCTGGCCGGCCTGCCGCCCGGCCCGCATGGTTTCCATCTGCACGAGGGCAGCGGCTGCGCTCCCGGTGAAAAGGACGGCAAGGCTCAGGCCGGTCTCGCCGCCGGAGGCCATTACGATCCCGACAAGACCGGCCAGCACAAGGGCCCCGAGGGTGCCGGGCACAAGGGTGACCTGCCGATGCTGAACGTGGCCGCCGACGGCACGGCCCGGGAGGCGATCGTCTCGAAGCGGCTGCGCCTGGACGAGGTCAGGGGACGGGCATTGATCATCCATGCGGAGGCCGACAACTACGCCGACCAGCCTGGCGGCGCGCGTATGGCCTGCGGGGTGATCCAGACCGTCAGCCGCTGAGCCACGGCCTGAGGACGTACCGGACAGCTGCCGCCCGAGACCGCGCCCCCACGATTTCCCCGTGCCACATCGCAAGCCTGCCCCAGCAACACTGCCCGACGCCGTCCTGGTCGAGGCTCCGGCCCGCCTGCACATGGGTTTTCTCGACCTGGGCGGCAGCCTGGGGCGGCGTTTCGGCAGCATCGGCGTCGGACTCGAGGAGATCGGTACCCAGCTGATCGCGGAGGCGGCCGACGAACTGCGGGTCAGCGGGCCCGACGCGGAGCGGGCGCGGCGTGGCGCGGAACGGCTGGCGGTCCATCTGGGCCGGGCCCTGCCGGCCCGCATCACCATCCGCGAAGCCATTCCAGGCCACGCCGGCCTCGGTTCCGGCACGCAGATGGCGCTGGCGGTGGGTACCGCGCTCGCTCGCCTACACGGGCTCGATCTTGCCCCGGCGGAGATTGCCGCCATCACCCAGCGCGGCGCCCGCTCGGGCATCGGCATCGCCTGCTTCGAAGCCGGCGGCCTGGTGGTGGACGCGGGGCGCGGGGCGCGAACCGGGGTTCCGCCGGTGATCGCGCGGCTGGATTTTCCCGCGGACTGGCACTTCGTCATCGTGCTGGATCAGGCGGATCAGGGTCTGCACGGTCAGGGCGAGACCCAGGCCTTTGCCACGCTGCCGGAATTTCCCCGGGCCGCGGCCGCCCACCTGTGCCACCTGCTGGTAATGCAAGGTCTGCCGGCCCTGCTCGAAGCCGATCTGGTGGCCTTCGGCGACTTCGTCACCGCCCTGCAGGCCGCGGTGGGCGATCATTTCGCGCCGGCGCAGGGCGGCCGCTTCACCAGTCCGCGGGTCGCCGCGGCGCTGGACTGCCTGGCCGCCCAGGGTGGCGTAGGCATCGGCCAGAGTTCCTGGGGTCCGACCGGGTTCTGCCTGGCCGCCAGCCGGGCAGAGGCCGAGCGGCTGTGCGCGCGGTGCCGAGAACAGCAATCCGGCGAGGAGCACCTGCGCTTCCTCGTCGGCACTCCGCGCCGCCGCGGCGCCTTGGTGCAGGATCTGGCCGGCGCCCTTGCCTGATGCCGCCATCGGCACATCCCCGGCCTGCGCGCCCGATCTGCCGCCGCAACTGCTGCTGATCAGCTGCTCGGCCCGGGCGCTGGCACAGTCGGCGCGGCGGGCAGGCATGCGGGCCGTTGTCCTGGACCATTATGGCGATGCCGATACGCGCGCCGCCGCGGCAGCCGTGGCCGCCATCCCCGACACCGGACAGGGCTTCGATGACGCGGCGCTGCTGACCGCCGCGGCACGGCTGGCACCGGCCTGGGATTACCCGCTGGTCTGCGGCAGCGGTCTCGACGGGCAGCCCGAGGTGCTGTCCCGGCTGGGCCGCGAGCGGGTCATGCTCGGCAATCCGCCGTCAATCCAGTGCCAATTCCGCGATCCCCGGCGCTTCTTCGAATGGCTGGATCGCTGCCGCATACCGTATCCCGAGGTCCGGTTCCAGCGCCCCCGGGATCCCGCCGGCTGGCTGATCAAGTCCGGTTGCAGCGAGGGGGGCAAGCGTGTACGCTTCTGCGCCCATCATGAGGCCGCTCCAGGCGATTATTTCCAGCACCATATCGAAGGCGCCGCCCATTCGGCGCTGTTTCTGGCGAACGGCGAATCGGCGCGCCTGCTCGGCATCAATACGCTCTGGACGCTGGACCGCGGCGAGACCCCCTTCCTCTTCGCTGGCGCCATGAGCCACCCCCTGCCGCAGCATCCCCTGACCGGAACGCTATCCGGCTGGCTGGACCGGCTGGCGCGGGCAACGGGTCTCGTGGGCCTGGGCAGCCTGGATTTCGTGCTGGACCGACGGGGCCAGCCGCAGGTACTGGAAGTGAATGCCCGCCCCAGCGCCACCCTGGCCCTCCACGATCCCGACTACGCGGAAGGTCTTCTCGCCGCCCATGTTCGCGCCTGCCGCAGCGGCCAGCTGGTCGACATCGCCCCGGCCCGGCAGATCCGTGCCTTCCGCGTCGCGCTGGCACCCCGGACCATGACGCTGCCGGCGGATATCCGCTGGCCGGCCTGGGTCGCCGACCGGCCCATGCCCGGCACCCGCTGCGAAGCCGGCCAACCGCTGTGCACCGTACTGGCCGCGGCGCCGAACCCGGCGGCGACGCTCGCGCAGCTGGCACGGCGCCACCATCGCCTGAACGCCCTGCTGCCGCCATAACGGCATCCGGCCAAACCGACCACACCCCCACATCACTCACATCCGGAGACGAGCTTCATGCAATCCCACGTCAGCGTCAACGCTTACGCCCTGCCCATCGTCAAGTACATGATCGCGCATGCCGACCGGCTGCGGCTGAAGATCGACCGTCTGGCCAACAATTGCACCGTCATCGATGCAGGCATCCAGGCGGTCGGCGGTCTCGAAGCCGGCCGCCTGATCGCCGAGATCTGCATGGGGGGCCTGGGCAAGGTCAGCCTGATCCAGGATTCGACCTTCAAGCGCTGGCCGACCATGGTCAATGTCCACAGCACCAACCCGGTGTTCGCCTGCCTCGGCAGCCAGTACGCCGGCTGGAGCCTTGCCCATGGCGAGGGCAAGGGCGCCTTCTATGCCCTGGGTTCCGGCCCGGCGCGGGCGATGGCCACCAAGATCAAGGACGGCGTCGAAAAGCCGGTCGAGGAGCTTTACGAGGAGCTCGGCTATCGCGACGTGCACGGCGAAACCGCCATCGTCATGGAAGTCGACAAGGTGCCGCCGGTCGAGGTGATCGACAAGATCGCCCGGGCCTGCAAGGTCGAAACCGACAGCGTGCACGTGATCCTGACACCGACCTCCAGCCTGGCCGGTGGCATGCAGGTTGTCAGCCGGGTCCTGGAAGTGGCCCTGCACAAGGCTCACTCGCTGCATTTCCCGCTGGGCAACATCGTCGACGGCATGGCCTCGGCGCCGGTCCCGCCGCCGCACCCCAGCTTCGTCAAGGCCATGGGCCGCACCAATGATGCCATTCTCTTCGGCGGCACCGCGCACCTGTTCGTCAAGGGTAGCGACGAGGCGGCCAAGGCGCTGGCCACCGAGCTTCCCAGCTCGACCTCGCGCGACTACGGCAAGCCGTTTGCCGAGGTCTTCAAGGAGTACGGCTACGACTTCTTCAAGGTCGACGCCATGCTGTTCAGCCCGGCGCGGGTGATCGTGACCGCCATCGAATCCGGACACAGCTTCCACGCGGGCGCCCTGGACGAGGCCCTGCTCGACCGTTCATTCGAGGAATAGTGCGGCCCTGCATCGCCATCTTCACCGAGGATCCGGGCTGGCACGGCAAGCGCCTGCGCGAGTCGCTGGCCGCGCGCGCCTGCGAGGCCCGCTTCCTGAGCCTCACCGCCTGCCGCCTGGACCTGGAGAGCGAGGGGCCGGGCATCTGGCTGCCCGGCCTGGAAGGCCGGCTGCCGGACGCCGTGTTCGTCCGTGGCGTGCCGGGCGGCACGCTGGAACAGGTGGTGTTCTACCTGGACATCCTGCATGCCCTTGCGGCGCTGGACATCCCCGTCTACAACGATGGCCGCGCCATCGAGCGCACGGTCGACAAGGCCATGACCAGCTTCCTGCTGCGCCGCGCCGGCATCCCGACGCCGCCGACCTGGGTCATGAGCGATCCGCTGGCCGCCCGCGAACTGGCCGAGCGCGAGCTCGCCAGCGGCCACCGGCTGGTGTCGAAACCGCTGTTCGGCTCGCAGGGCGATGGCCTGCGCCGCTACGACCGCCGCGAGGATCTCGACGGTTTCAGCGCTGACCAGGGCATGTACTACCTGCAGCGCTTCATCGATTCCGGGGACAGCTCGCACGACTTCCGCGTCTTCGTCATCGCCGGCAGGACCGTCGCCGCCATGCGCCGCTCCGGACTGACCTGGCTCAACAATGTGCATCAGGGCGCCATGTGCGAGCCGGTGCGGCTGGA
Source organism: Methyloparacoccus sp. NF-16 (assembly GCF_056880625.1). NCBI lineage: Bacteria > Pseudomonadati > Pseudomonadota > Gammaproteobacteria > Methylococcales > Methylococcaceae > Methyloparacoccus > Methyloparacoccus sp. NF-16. The sequence continues at coordinate 3,268,171 of NZ_CP174130.1, forward strand.
CGACCTGCGGCTCTGCCGCCTGGCCGAAGAGGCAGTGCGGGTGCTGGACATGGACTATGCCGGAGTCGACATCATCCGCGACCGGCAGGGGCGCTACGCCGTGCTGGAGGTCAACAGCATTCCCGCCTGGAAGGGTCTGCAGGGCGTGACCGATACCTCCATCGCCGATCGTCTGGTGGACGACCTGCTGGCCCGGCTCGACCCGGCCGTCCTCGACCGCCAGTGCGCCCCATGAGCGGCGCGGCTGTCCGGCCGGGGCGCCAGGCCGCGGCCGAAGCCGCCTATCGATGGGCCTGCGAACTGGAACTGAGGGCCTTCAAGCCCGGCAATGTCAGCCTGCATTCCGAAGGGCACGACATGACCGTGGAGGACTTCCGCCGCAGCGCCCGTGTCAGCGCGCCCTGGCTCTGCGAGCTCGAACTTGGCCTCGGCGAACGCATCTGTCGCGCCACCGAGGTCACCCGCGCCGAGGTCGGCTGCAACACCAATCTCGGCATCCTGCTGCTCGCGGCGCCCCTGCTGGCGGCCTTCCTCTCGCCAGTGCGGCGATCCTCGCTGCACGAAGCGCTGCGGCAGACCCTCGCCACGACGTCCGTCGACGACGCGACCTGGGTCTACCGGGCCATTCGCTGCGCCAACCCGGCGGGCCTGGGAGATGCCGCCGAACAGGATGTCCACGACAAGCCGACCGTCTCCCTGTGCGACGCCATGCGCCTGGCCGCCGACCGCGACCGCGTGGCCCGGCAATACAGTGATTCATTTGCCGATATTTTCCGCATAGCGGTTCCACTGTATGATGCGCGGCTATCCCTTGGGGATGATGAAGAGTGGGCGACCGTAGCCGTGTTTGTCAGCTTTCTGAGCCGTCATCCGGATAGCCACATCGAACGCAAGTTCGGTGCGGACCAGGCCAGACAGGTTTCCAGCCGCACGACCGAGGCGGAAATCCGCCTGGCCGGATGCGAATCGACCCACCAGAGACTGGAGATCCTGCGTGACCTTGACAGGGAATTCAAGGCAGGCGGCATCAATCCGGGCACATCGGCGGACTTGACAGTGGCGACGCTCCTGGCGGCGCGACTGGAGAGTCAATACTGAAACGCGAGATTTCAGGCCACAGTGAGGAGACCGAAATACCAATAACAAGGCGGGCCCCCACCGGGTTCACCTGCCGGGGAGACATGCCAATGTCGATTCTTAGGAAGTTCTTTTCTTTCTTCAACAACGATAATACCGAGGACTTAAATATGGGAAAAATCAACAAGATGCTGGTTGGCGAGGCCCTGTGTGGCGGCGGTAACGAAATCGCCCACATCGACCTGATCATGGGTCCGCGCGGCAGCGCGGCCGAGACCGCGTTCGCCAACTGCGTCACCAACAACAAGGATGGCTTCACCAGCCTGCTGGCCGTGGTCGCGCCGAACCTGCTGTGCAAGCCCGCCACCGTGATGTTCAACAAGGTCACCATCAAGAACGGCAAGCAGGCCACCCAGATGTTCGGACCGGCCCAGCGCGGCGTCGCCATGGCGGTTGCCGATTGCGTGGAAGACGGCACCATCCCGGCCGACGAAGCCGATGACCTGTTCATCTGCGTCGGCGTCTTCATCCACTGGCTGGCCGAGGACGACGCCAAGATCCAGGACTACAACTACGAAGCGACCAAGCTGTCCATCAAGCGCGCCGTTGCCGGCGAGCCGAAGGCAGCCGACGTCGTGGCCCAGAAGGGTTCTGTCGAGCATCCCTTCGCGGCGCACAAGTAAGACGCCTCGCACTAAAAACGCTGCCCGGGCCTGGCCCCGGGCAGCGTTTTTTTTCACCCTTCATTCCTCAGCGGCTGACCGTTCCCGCGTTGAACCGGCGAATCACCGCCGCATCGAGCCACTGCCGATGTATCGCGCTGGCCACCAGCACCGCCGCGGCTCCGGCCTGCTGCAGCGATTCCAGATCGGCAACATGGCGAACTCCGCCCGCCGCGATCAGGCGATGGCCGGGATAACGGCGCACATGACTTTCCAGGCGTCCGAGATCGGGGCCTTCCAGGCTGCCGACACGACCCAGGGTCATGAGAATCACATCCCGCGGCCACCGGTCCGCCTCCCGGAATATCCGCCCGGGGCCCAACGGCTGGTCGTCGCGAAAATCCAGCGACAGGACGCAATCGGCTTGCCAGCGCGCCAGCTCGCCCAGCGTCGCCTCGGTCAGCGACTCACTGCCCAGCACCGGCACCCATTGCCCCGGCCGGCCCGTTCGCACCGGAGGTTCCAGCGGCAGACCGGCATCGACCCAGAAGACCGTGTCCGGAAATCGTTGCAGCAATTCGGCGATAATGGCGCTTTGCGGCGCGCTCCCCAGAATGGCATCCAGATCGGCGACATACACCGTGGCGAACGCCGCCAGGCGCATCAAGCCGCTTACCACCGACACGGGACCGGCATCCGGGCTCAGCGGCGACCGCAGGGGCGCGTAGTGCTGGCGCTGGCCCCGATACGCCTGGACAACCTGTCCACCCATGAGATCGATGACCGGAATGATCTGCACGCGGAAACACCGTGAAAGTTCTGGTATTTGAATATATTACCGGCGCCGGCCAGGCCGGCGCGCCCAGCCATGCCCTCGCGGCGGAAGGCGACCTCATGCTGGACGCCCTGCTGGCGGACCTGTCGGCACTGCCGGGACTGAGGCTGCTGGCGCTGCGCGACCGCCGCCTGCCCATCACCCCGGCCGCCTCGGCCCGCGGCGTGGACTGGCGGTTCGTGGAACCCGGCGCGGATGGCCGGCAATGCTGGCGGGAATTGCTCGCGCAGGTCGATGCCGCCTGGCCGATCGCCCCCGAAAGCGATGGCCTGCTGGAAGCGCTGTGCCGGGACGTCGAGCAAGCCGGTAAGGTGCTGCTGACGACCGGCACGGCCGGCGTCGAGCTCGCCGCCAGCAAGCGGCGGACCCTGGCGCGCCTCGCGCAGCATGGCATTCCCGTGGTGCCCAGCCGGGCGCTGCCCGCCGATGCGGACGCGCCACCCTGGCCGTTCCCGTTCGTCGTCAAACCCGATGGCGGCGCGGGCTGCGAGGAGACCTACCGCGTCAGCGAGCCCGGGCAATGGGCGCGGCGGCGAAACGCCGTCACCGCGGATACCCCCCGGCTGACGCAACCCTGGCTGGCTGGCGAAAGCCTCAGCCTGTCCCTGCTGGCGGCGCACGGCCAGGCCGCTCTGCTCAGCATCAATACCCAGCTCATCCATGTCGATGCGCAGGGGGGGATCTCGCTGCGGGGCTGCCGGGTCGGCTCGCTCGCCGATAGCGGGGGCACCTTCCAGCGGCTGGCAACAGCGATCGCCGCCGCCATGCCCGAGCTGTGGGGGCTGGCCGGCGTCGACCTGATCCTCACCACCCAGGGTCCGCAGGTTCTGGAGGTCAATCCGCGCCTGACCTCGTCCCATGCCGGGCTCGGGTCCGCCACGGGCGTCAATCCGGCCGCGCTGGTGCTGCAACTCCAGGCCGACGGCGTGTTGCCTGCGGTGCCGCCGCCACGCGCCCAGCCCGTCACCATCGCCTGGGGTGGACACTGATGGACGGTAGCGTGGTCGGTTGGGATATCGGCGGCGCCCACCTGAAGGCCGTCCGGCTGGATGCAACCGGCGCCATCGTGTTCGCCCGCCAGGAAGCCTGCCCGCTCTGGCGCGGCCTTGGGGAACTCGAAGCGGCTCTGGCGCGCATCCTGAGCCATCTGCCGAAACCGGCAGCCGACCGCCACGGCATCACCATGACGGGCGAGCTGGCCGACAATTTCCCCAACCGGACCGCAGGCGTCCTGGCGCTCGCGGCACGTATGCGGGAACACCTGGCGCCGATGCCGGTCGAGGTGTTCGCCGGCCATGCCGGCTGGATTGCGGCCGCCGCGCTGGCGCCCGATCATGCCCGCCGGGTGGCCTCGGCCAACTGGCTGGCCAGCGGGTTCTGGACGGCCAGCCGGATGCCAGAGGGACTACTGATCGACATCGGCACCACCACCACCGATCTCCTGCCCTTCGCCAGTGGTCAACCGCGACCACGCGGCTTTACCGACAGCGAACGCATGCGACACGACGAACTGCTCTACGGCGGCGTGGCAAGGACCCCGGCCATGACGATCGCCCCGCGCGCCCCGGTGAATGGCGCCTGGGCGCCGGTCATGGCCGAGCTGTTCGCCACCACCGCGGATGTCTATCGACTGACCGGCGAACTGCCCGAGCGGGCGGACCAGCATCCGGCCGCCGATCAGGGGCCCAAGACATCGGCCGCCAGCCGGCAACGGCTGGCGCGGCAATTTGGATACGATGCCGAGGATCTGCCGCCGGCGCACTGGCAGGATCTGGCCCGATACCTGCGCGAGTGCCAGCTTGCCCGGCTGCGGGAGGCGGTCGAACTGCAACTCTCGCGCGGCCTGCTGACGGAGCAGGCACCACTGGTGGGCCTGGGTGTCGGGCGCTTCCTGGTCCGGCAGCTGGCGCAGCGCCTGGACCGGCCCTATCGCGAGTTCGGCGACCTTTTCACGACCGGGCCTGCGGCCGGTGACTTCGATGCCGCCGACTGCGGCCCGGCCGCTGCCATCGCGGCGCTGGCCCTGCATGACTGGCGCGCGGAGGTCCGATGACGACACGACTTCAGGAGCTGCCCTATTTCGAGGACAGCGCGGCCCTGTTCCTGCCCTGGTCCGATCGGCCCTGGGCGGTCTTCCTGGACAGCGGCTTCCCGCACAGCCGCCAGGGCCGCTACGACATCATCGCCGCCGACCCCGTCGCCACCCTGGTCACCCGCGGGAGCCTGACCGAGATTCGCGAGGGCACCGACATCCGGCTGTCGCCCGAGGATCCCTTCGCCCTGGTCCAGGCGGCGCTGGGCCGGGCCCGGCCAGCCGACACCAGCCTGCCGTTCTGCGGCGGCGCCATCGGTTACTTCGGCTACGACCTGGCCCGGCGGCTGGAAAAGCTCCCGCAGCGGGCCCTGGATGCCGAGGGTATCCCGGAAATGATGGTCGGCATCTATGAATGGTGTGTCGTCGTCGATCACCGCGAACGCCGTACCTGGCTCGCGGGACGCGGCGACAGCCGGCGTGTCGAGCGGCGCTGGCCGCACCTGATCGAGGCCTTCAGCCAGATCCAGACCCTGGGCTGGCGGCTCGGGGACTTCGAGGTACTGGCCGATGTCCGCGCCAACCTGGACAGGAGCGCCTATGCACGGGCCTTCGCACGCATCCAGCACTACATCGCCGAGGGGGACTGCTACCAGGTCAACCTGGCCATGCGCTTCGCGGCGGCCTGCCAGGGCAACCCCTGGGTCGCCTACCAATACCTCAGGACCACCAATCCCGCCCCCTTCAGCGCCTATCTCCAGTATCCGCAGGTGCAGGTGCTCAGTTCGTCGCCGGAGCGCTTCATCAAGGTGACCCGGGGCGAGGTCGAGACCAAACCGATCAAGGGCACGCGTCCGAGAATCCAGGACGCCGTCGGTGATGCACTGCAGGTGCTGGCGTTGCGCGACAGCCTCAAGGACCGGGCCGAGAACCTGATGATCGTCGACCTGCTGCGCAATGACATCGGCAAGAACTGCGAGCCGGGCTCGGTGCATGTACCAAAGCTGTTCGAGATCGAGAGCTACGCTACTGTCCACCACATGGTCAGCACCATCCGCGGCCGTCTCCGGCCCGGACAGGGCACCATGGATCTGCTGCGCGGCTGCTTTCCGGGTGGCTCGATCACCGGCGCGCCGAAGATTCGCGCCATGGCGATCATCGAGGAGCTGGAGCCGCACCGCCGCGGCCTCTATTGCGGCGCCATCGGCTACATCGGTTTCGACGGCAACATGGACAGCAACATCAGCATCCGCACCCTGGTCCACTCCCGCGGGGAACTGCGCTTCTGGGCCGGCGGCGGCATCGTGGCGGACTCGAAGGTCGACCAGGAATACCAGGAATGCCACGACAAGGCCGCGGCAATGCTGCGGCTGGTGCGGCAGTTCCGCACCCGGGACCCCAGCGGTGCCCATCTCCTGGGTCGTTAAGCTCGGCGGGAGCTTCTGGGACTCCCCCCGCCTGCCGCTGTGGCTGGCGGGCCTCGCGCGGCATGCGGTGGTGCTGGTGCCGGGCGGCGGCCCCTTCGCCGACGCGGTCCGCCAGGCGCAGGCGCGCTGGGAATTCGACGACCGGCTGGCCCACGCGCTCGCCATCCGTGCCATGTCGCAGTATGGCCGGATGCTGCAGGGACTCTGCCCATCGCTGGCCATGGCCAGCGATACGCGGGGACTGCGCGCCTGCCACAGGCGGGGGCAGGCGGTCATCTGGCTGCCGGATGCCGACCAGCTGGTACGGGAGGCCATCCCTGCCAGCTGGTCGGTCAGTTCGGACAGCCTGGCCGCCTGGCTGGCGGAACGGCTCTCGGCCCTGCAACTGTTGCTGGTGAAGTCCGCCGAGCCGCCCGCCGGGACGGCGGCGCTGCCAACCCTGATCCAGTCGGGATTGCTGGATTCGGCCTTTCCGGATTTCACCCGCGGCTGGGCGCGCCCGGTCTGGGTGAGCGGGCCCGGCAACCACGGCCGGCTGCCCCGGGGTCTGGAACAGCCCGAACGCGTGTTCACGCGGGTTACACTCATGCCCTCGCCATCCTTCTGGAGATCATCGCCATGGCCATCCGGGTACGCTATTTCGCCAGCCTGCGGGAAAAGATGGGACGGGTCGAGGAGCAGCTGATGGCCGAGGGCCTGACCACCGTGGGGGACGTCTGGAAAAGCGTCGACGAGGGGCGCCCGCTGCCGGAAAACCTGCTTTGCGCCGTCAACATGGAGTACGCCCAGGCGGCCACGCTGGTTCGGGATGGCGATGAGGTCGCCTTCTTCCCGCCGGTCACCGGGGGCTGAAAGGATGATCTCGATACGCGAAACCGCCTTTGACCCCTATGCGGAACTGCTCCGCTTCCAGGCGGAGCACCTGCGGCAGGCGGCCGGCAAGTACGGCGCCACCAGCGTGTTCGTCGGCACCATGCGGGATTTCAACGAGGGCGAGACGGTCGCGGGACTGTGGCTGGAGCATTACCCCGGCATGACGGAACGGGAGCTGGCACGGATCGTGGCCGAAGCGCAGCAGTGCTGGCCGTTTCTCGACTGCCTCGTCATCCACCGGGTCGGGCAGCTGCGGCCCGACGAGACCATCGTCCTGGTCGCGGTCTGGTCGGCGCACCGGTCGGCGGCACTGCAGGCGACGCAGGCAATCATCGAGGCACTCAAGCACCGGGCGCCGTTCTGGAAACGGGAAACCCTGGCCAGGGGCGAACGCTGGGTGGAGCAAAACACGGCCGGCTGATAATCTCTGCCCTCCGTCGGGGAGATATCCTCCCCACCCTGCAGGAGGAAACCGTCCCCATGTCCCACACCGCCTATCAACTTCTGGAAGTCGTCGGCACCTCGCCGCTGAGCAGCGACGATGCCATCCGCAGCGGCATCGAGAAGGCTACGCAGGCCCAACACAAGATCGACTGGTTCCAGGTGGTGGAAACCCGGGGCCAGGTCCGGGACGGGAAGGTCACCCAGTTCCAGGTCATCATGAAGGTTGGCATGCGGCTCGATAGCCAGCCTTCCGTTTCCGCCATCTGAACGTCAGGAGGCTGCCGATGTTGCTGACACTCCTGCACCGCCTGCGGGCCCGGCAGTGGTTTCTGCTGGGATTCCTGTTCTGTGTCGGGCTGATACTGACCGCCTTCTACTTCCAGTTCGTCGACGGGCTGGACCCCTGCCCTCTGTGCATCTCCCAGCGCATCATGGTGGTGGCCACCGGCCTGGTGCTGCTGGCGGCCGCCATCCACAATCCGGGGCCGCGCGGCATCGGCGGTTACGCCATCGCCGGCGGGCTGACGGCGCTGGCAGGCGCCAGCATCTCCGGCCGGCACGTGTGGATTCAGCATCTGCCGGCGGACGAGGTCCCGGCCTGCGGCCCTGGCCTGTCCTACATGTTCCAGTACTTCCCGCTGTCGGACACACTCAGGGCCATGGTCACCGGAACCGGCGACTGCGCCCATGTGGACTGGACCCTGCTCGGCATGAGCATGCCGTTCTGGGTACTGCTGTGCTTCCTCGGACTCGCGGCCCTGAGCCTGCTGCAGCTGCTGAACCGGGACGCGTGAGACCGGGTCCGCCGTCCTGGCGCTGCCGGCCCCGGCTGTCATCATGACATGACTGATGCTGGTTTATGATCGGCGGCCCCTGCTGCATTGATCCAACACCATGCTGAACCCCTGGCGCTCCGAGCTTTCCCTGATCCTGCTGGCGCTGTTGATCGGCGCCTTCCTGGGCAAGCTGTTCCATCACCCCTGGCTGAGCATCTGGGTGGTGGTGCTGGTCTATCTGGCCCATCACCTCATCCACGCCAACCGCCTGCTGGAGTGGCTGCGCGGCGGCAAGGCCAGCAAGCTGCCCCAGAGCACAGGTATCTGGGAGGAGATCTTCTATCTGATCTTCCGCCTGCGCCGCCGCAACCGTCGCCGGAAGAAGCAGCTGATCCGCATGCTGGAACGCTTCCGCACCGCGACCGCGGCACTGCCGGACGCCACCGTGGTGCTCAGCGCCGGCGACGAAATCGACTGGTTCAACGATGCCGCCGGCCGACTCCTGGGACTCAGGCGCGGCGACATTGGCCAGAAAATCGGCAACCTGATCCGCTACCCCAAGTTCAATCACTATCTCGCCCACGCCAACTACGATGCCACCGTGGACATTCCGTCCCCGGCCAACGCGAACCTGCAACTCGACATCCGCATCGTGCCCTACGGCGAGGATCTCCGTCTGCTGGTGGCGCAGGACGTGACCCAGCTACGGTTCATGGAGCGTGTCCGGACCGATTTCGTCGCCAACGTCTCCCATGAGCTGCGCACGCCGCTGACGGTCATTCGCGGCTATATCGAGACCCTGGTCGACAATGCCGGCCAGATTCCGGAACCGCAGGCGCGGATGTTGCAGCGCATCGAGGAACAGACGCTGCGCATGCAGTCCCTGATCGACGACCTGCTGACACTGACGCGGCTGGAATCGACCACCCATCCCCTGCCGAAACAGCGGGTCGCTGTGCCACAGCTGCTGCAGGCCATCGTCGAGGAAGCGCAGGAACTCGCCGTCGACGCCAAGCCCGAAATCGCGCTGTCGCTGGAAACCAACAGCGGGCTGCTGGGCAGCGAGCAGGAATTGCGCAGCGCGTTCTCGAACCTGGTCCACAATGCCATGAAGTACTGCCGCGCGGGCGATCGGGTGACCGTGCGCTGGCGCCCGCTCGGAAGCGGGGTGCAGCTGGACGTCAGCGATACCGGGCCCGGCATCGCCCCGGAATTCATCCCCCGGCTGACCGAACGCTTCTACCGTGTCGATGCGGGTCGCGGCCCCGGTGGCACGGGTCTGGGCCTCGCCATCGTCAAGCATGTCATGGCGCGACACGGGGCAGAATTCAGGATCATCAGCGAATTGGGCCGGGGCAGCACCTTCAGTTGCCTGTTCCCGGGCCATCGCACCAACGTGGACGCCCACGCCCACACAGACGAGACCGCCGGATAACCCGGGCCGGGAGCGTGCTTTGCTCCGCCAATCCCGACCCGGTGGATTGACTTCCGCGCCGCAAAATGTAGTTGCAAGGCTTGTCAGCAACAGCTACTATTGGCCCTGTTGCGAATTTCTCAACATCTGTTGTTAATTGGGCTAATTGGGAGCTAAACCATGTCGAAGAAAACTTTACTGGCCTTGAGCCTGGCGGGGTTGACGGGTGTATCCGTCGCCTACGCCGACGAACACAACACACTGGACACGTCCGTCGACGCGTCTGCTGCCGGTACCGATGCAGCCGCCTATTCGGCTCCGGTGGGCAACGGCGAATACACCGATGATCGCTGGTACGCCGCGCCGTTCGGCACCTTCATCCAGCCGGCAGGCGCCCGCAATGCACAGGGCGGCTGGGGCGCGGGCCTGGCGCTGGGCAAGATCATCAACGAATACTTCAACGTGGAAATCCGGGGCTTCTGGCAGAACATCACCAACAACGGTGTTCCGCAGCTGGGCGCGGCCTACCAGCGGCAAGCCAACAACTTCAATACCTGGGATCATGGCGGCACCGACTTCACCGGCGGCACCATCGACCTGCAGTACTATTTCATGCGCGACACCTTCTCGCCTTACGCCGTCTTCGCGATGGGCGGCATGAACTCCAGCTGGCGCGGCTCCTTCAATGACCTGGCCACCGGCCCGGGTGGCGTCAACAACCTGACCAGCAAGCAGACCGCCTCCTTCATCTTCGAAGCCGGCGCGGGCGCAACCTACGAACTGGCTGACAACTTCCTGCTGCGCGGCGACGTCCGCTACCGTGGCGATACCGCCGCCAGCAACTGGCCCGGCAACACCGACCTGTTCAACGACCTGCTCGTGAACGTCGGCTTCGTCGTTCCGTTCGGCGACAAGCCGGGCGCCGCCGCTGCCGCACCCATCGCGGCCGACGACTGCGCGACCCGCGACACCGACGCCGACGGCGTGAACGATTGCGACGACAAGTGCCCCGGCACCGCTTCCGGCACCAAGGTCGACGACCAGGGCTGCCCGATCGTGATGGAACTCAAGGGCGTCAACTTCAAGTATGACTCCGCCGAACTGACCCCGGGCGCCATGACCATCCTCGACGGTGTCGTCGAGCAGCTGGTTGCCTTCCCGGCCAAGAAGGATATCGAGGTCGCCGGCTATGCCAGCTACGAAGGCAAGAAAGGCAAGGAACAGCACAACCTGCGCCTCTCGCAGCATCGTTCCGAGTCCGTTGCCCAGTACCTGCGCAGTAAGGGTGTGACCAACAACCTGTATGCGAAGGGCTACGGCACCGAGTACCCGGTCGCCGACAACGGCACCGAGGAAGGGCGCATCAAGAACCGCCGCGTGGAACTGCGCTGGATGGGTGACTAAGCTCCCCGCCCTCGACATGGGTAGCCCCGGTTACCTGTAACCCTGCAAACCCGCCTCATGGCGGGTTTGCTTTTTGCGCAGCATCGCAACGCCCGGCATCCCCTCCCCGACAGGAGATGCGGCGGGTTGCCATGTCGCCACGAACGCCGGGCACACTGCCCGACCGAAGCGCCAAACCCGGAGCAGGAAAAACCTGTACCACTGCATCAAGAAATCGCTCCCGCCATGACATTCGCAAGCTCGACCCTCGCCTCAAGCCATGATCCGATGCGTCTGGGCCGGCAACTGTCGCCAGCACCGCGCCCGCTGCAGTTCGGCACCAGCGGCCGCCGGGGCCTGTTGGCGGACCTTTCCCAGCTGGAAATTTTCATCAACGCCCTGGCCGAACTCGAATACCTGCAAAGCCTGCCAGCCGATGAAGGCGGCATCCTGCGGGGCGACGATTTTTTCCTTGCCACGGACCTGCGGCCCAGCTCAACCAGCCTGATCGGCGGGCGACCCAACCGGGGCGAACTGGCGCAGGCCATCGTGGCAGCCATCCGCGCGGCGGGCATGAACCCCGTCTACTGTGGCGCCATTCCGACGCCGGCGCTGACCGCCCACGCGCTGCTGCTGGGCAAGGGCAGCATGATGGTGACCGGCAGCCACATTCCCTTCGATCGCAACGGCTACAAGACCAACACCGCCCGTGGCGAGTTGCTGAAACACCACGAACACCCCATCAACGAGCAGGTCGCCAGCGTCCGCGCGCGTGTCTATGCCCAATCCCTGGCCGATTCGCCCTTCGGCGCCGATGGCCAGTTCAAGGATGGCCATCGGCAGCTGCCCGCAATCCAGCCGGCCGCCCGCGAAAACTATCTGCATCGGTACCTGGACTTTTTCCCCGCCGATATCCTGGCCGGGCTGCAGATAGTCATGTACCAGCATTCCGCCGTCGGCCGCGATCTGGTGCCGGAGATCCTGCGCGGCCTCGGCGCCGAGGTCATCGAGGCCGGGCGCAGCGAATCCTTCGTGCCCATCGATACCGAGAACATCGACCAGGCCCAGCTCGGCGGCATGCAGTCACTGATCGACGCAGCCGCCGTCCGTCACGGCCCCGTGGACGCACTGGTCTCGACCGATGGGGACAGCGACCGGCCGCTGATCGTGGGGATCGACCCCGTGACGCGCCGGGCACAGTTCTTCGGTGGCGACCTGGTCGGCATGATCGCCGCGGAATACCTGGCTGCCGACGCGGTCGTGGTGCCGATCAGCTGCAATGACGCCATCGATCGGGGCACGCTGCGCGACCGCCTCGAACCCAGGACGCGCATCGGCTCACCCTTCGTCATCGCCGGCATGCAGGCCGCACTGGCGCGGGGCAGGCAGGCCGTGTGCGGCTGGGAGGCCAACGGCGGCTTCCTGACCGGCTCGACCCTGGAACGGCATGGCCGGCGACTGGCACCCCTGCCGACCCGGGATGCCGTACTGCCGATCATCGCGGTCCTCGCCGCCGCTCGCGAGCGGGGCATTCCCCTGACCACGCTGTTCCAGGAGCTCCCGCGCCGCTACAGCCGGGCGGCGCTGCTGAGGAACTTCCCGCGGGCGCAGAGCCTCGCGCTGCTGGCGCGCCATTCGCCGCCCCAGCCCGGCCTTTGCGAACTGGCGTTCGCAGCGGATGAGACGCTCCACGGCCGTACCGCCACCGGCGAGCCGCTGCCACTGACTGCGGCGGATGTCCGGCAGCTGCTGGGGTTGCGCGCCACGCTGGCGACCTTCTTCACGCCCGAGGACGGCTTTGATGCCATCGTCCGCATCAACACTCTGGACGGATTGCGACTGTCCTTCGGCAATGGCGACATCGCCCACCTGCGGCCTTCCGGCAATGCGGACGAGCTGCGCATCTACGCCGTAGCGGACAGCCAGGCAAGGGCCGATGCCATCGTCGCGCGGGGTGTGGCGGAACCGGATGGCATCCTCCGCCGCCTGGCCGCCAGTCCCGATGCAGCGGGCTGAGCGCGCGCGCCCACGGCCGGCAAGGCCCGGGCCGCCGCGGCTTTCGATGGTAAACTAGCGTGCCCATGGGGCATCAGGCAGCAGCCGGCCATGGCGGCAGCGGTCTTTCCGCCCGGTGGAGCCGGGGAATCCACAGGAAGCAGAGGCGATGAAAGAGGCGGACTACAACACGTACATCAAGGCGTTCACCCGCCTGTTCGACGTCTTCGACGCGGCGGCGCCCTACCTGAACGTCAGCGAGGATTTCCAGTACTTCATCGGTCGCAAGCGTGCCTGGCTGGAACGCCTCAAGTCCCCCGAATTCCCGGTCGCCTTCCTCGGCGCCTTCTCCGCCGGCAAGAGCACCATCATCAACGCCGTGCTCGGCGACGACATCCTGCCGCAGGCGACCAAGTCGCTGACCGCCATCCCCACACTGATCCGCAAGGGCCGCAGCAACAAGGCCATCATCTCCTACCTTACCGAGGCGGAGCGTGCCGAACTCAAGGATCTGTACCTGGAGGAACTCTCCAAGGAACTGCGCACCAATCCGGAGACCTACCGCGCCCTGGGCAGGGCCGAGCTGCTGGCCCGCCTGGGCAGCGACATCGAGCGCCAGCGGACCCAGTACGGCTCCTTCAACAAGCAGAAATTCTTCGACGAACTCAAGGCACTGATCGAGGGCTGGGACCGGCTCAGCGGCGCCACCCAGGAAATCAGACTGGAGGAACTGCCCAACTACGTCACCGAAGACTATGCCGATGTCCTGTTCGTCAACCAGGCCGAGATCTACCTGAGCGACGTCAACATCCCCGAGAACGTGGTGCTGGTCGACCTGCCGGGGCTGGGCGTGGTCAACCCCCGGCACCGCAAGGTCACCAAGACCTATGTCGAGAACGACGCCAAGGCCTTCGTCATCGCCATGAAGGTCTTCCACCTGCTGGAGGGCGAGGAGATCGAGCTGCTGGCGGAGATCCACAGCCAGCGCAAGCGCGTGCTGCAACGGGCATTCTGGGTCATCAACCAGTGGGATGTCCTCAGCGCGCGGCAGAAGAAGGAGGAACTGGCGAATTTCGAGCAGAAGATCGAGCACTACGGCTTCCACATCACCAAGGACCGGGTCTTCAAGGTCTCGGCGCTCAACTACCTGCTGCTCAAGCTTATCCAGGAGGGCCGCCTGGATGCCAGCCCCAGCGTGCGCGAGCACGTGGACAGCCTCAAGAAGGCGATCGGCCGGGTCCCCGACAAGGGCGAGGCCGCCCACCAGATCAAGGCGCTGGAGGAAACCAAGAGCTTTTCCAGCTTCCGTACCAGCCTGTTCGAGTACCTGGCCTATACCGCCAAGGCCGAATTCCTCGAGGAAGCCCGCGGCGAGTACCTGGATCTGGCCCGGCGGCTGCGCGAATGGCTGGAACCGCTGTATCGCAGCTACCAGGACATCGACGACGACGGCATGAAGAGCACCTTCATCGCCAGCCAGCTGTCGCGCCGGCAGGACGAAGCCCTGCGATGCCTGCGCCAGACGGTGGAGGAGCACGTCAAGCTGCTGCGGACCGAGCTGCTGCCGGAGTTCGTCTTCTGGCGCGAGGAGGATCAGGCCCAGCTGAGCGAACAGGTCAAGACCGCCATTGATACGCTCGACCGCAAGGCGCTCAAGAACGAGCTGCTCAAGGGCCTGGACCTCAACGCGGTGGTCAGCCGACTGCCGCACAAGATCGAGGAAAACCTCAACATCCAGAAGACGTTCCGCGGCCAGTTGCAACAGCTGCTGGAAGACCACATGGTCAGGCGCCACCTGACCCAGCTGCTGCAGGCCATCGTCGCCACCGAGGTGCTGCCGGACAGCGTGCTCCAGGAGCTGGAGGACCGCCTGAGCGGCCGCGACCTGCAGAACCGCCTGAAGGGCATGTGCGATGTCTTCCTGTTCGAATACGGCGATGTCGTCAACCAGTTCGGGCGGACCGTCATGGAGCAGGAAACGCTGCGGGACACCCAGAGCGCCGAGAATATCCTCAAGACGGTCCAGGGCAATCCCGACGATGCCGTCACACTGGCCCGCACCATGAGCCTGATCGGCCCCGGGGACGGTATCCAGCAGCTGCGCAAGCTCGGCCTCGATGCCCTGAACCGCATCCACCATGCCCTGACCGGGACAGCGGCCGCCCCCGGGAGCGCACCTCATGCCGGCGACGCCATCGACCGGGCACTGGAATACTACAAGACCGGCATTCTCGACTACGCGCACCGGCAGCAGCACCAGATCAACCTGTTCGCCCGCCGCGGCATCAAGAACTACTTCGAGGAGCTGGAAGTCGAGCTGCTGGCCTATTTCGACGCCATCAAGGGGGAAATCGCCATGCTGATCATGCGCCAGCTGACCGACGACCTTGACGCCGAGCTGACGTCCGAACTCGAGAAACAGCGCATCATCAAGGACAGCTACCAGTTCATGACCCAGGAAATGTCGCTGGAGCTGCGCCGGGCCGACGCCTGAGGCCTATCGTCCCGGACATCGCCCAAGACCGCCCATCCCCCGCGCCCGGACCGGGCGCAAGCCGATTCCCAACCCCACAACCGGACCCGATACTCACCGATGACAGCCCTGATCTGCGGCTCCATGGCCTACGACACCATCATGGTGTTTCCCGACAAGTTCAAGCACCACATCCTGCCGGAGCAGGTACACATCCTCAATGTGTCCTTCCTGGTGCCGGAGCTCCGCCGAGAGTATGGCGGCTGTGCCGGCAACATCGCCTACAACCTCAGGCTGCTGGGTGGAGAGCCGCTGATCATGGCCACGGTCGGCAAGGATTTCGCGCCCTATTCCCAGTGGCTGGGCTACTGCGGCATCAGCCAGGAGCACATCACCGTGCTGGAAGACAGCTACACCGCGCAGGCCTACATCACCACCGACCTGGACGACAACCAGATCACCGCCTTCCATCCGGGGGCCATGTCCTTCTCGCACCGCAACACGGTACCGACCGATCGCGGCATCCGCCTCGGCCTGATCTCGCCGGACGGCAAGGATGGCATGCAGCAGCATGCGGCCCAGTTTGCCGCCGCCGGCATCCCCTTCATCTTCGACCCCGGCCAGGGCATACCGATGTTCGACGGCGCCGAACTGCTGGACCTGGTCGACAAGGCGACCTGGGTCACGCTCAACGATTACGAAGCCCAGCTGATGCAGGAGCGCACCGGCCTGTCGGCGGACGAACTGGCGCGCCGGGTCGAGGCGCTGGTGATCACCCGCGGCGCCAACGGCTCCCTGATCCATACCCATGGCCAGGTCATCGAGATTCCCCCGGCCAGGCCACATACCACGCTGGACCCGACCGGCTGCGGCGACGCCTACCGGGCCGGCCTGGTGTATGGCCTGCTGGAAAAGCTCGACTGGCCCACCACCGGCCGCATCGCCTCGCTGATGGGCGCCATCAAGGTCGAGACCCACGGCACCCAGAACCATACCCTCACCCTGGCCGCGTTCAAGGAACGCTACCGGGAAAACTTCGGCGCCAGCTTCTGAACCGGGGCACGCGGCCATGCAAAAGACCCGCCGACTGCTCGACATCATGGCCCGCCTGCGGGATCCGGAAAACGGCTGCCCTTGGGATCTCCGCCAGGACTTTGCCAGCCTGATTCCATACACCCTGGAAGAGGCCTACGAGGTCGCCGAAGCGGCCGAGCGCGGAGACATGGAAGATCTGCGGGAAGAGCTGGGCGACTTGCTGCTGCAAGTGGCCTTCCACGCCCGCATGGCCGAGGAAGCCGGCCATTTCGATTTCGAATCCGTGGCCGAGGCCATCGCCACCAAGCTGGTGCGGCGACATCCCCATGTCTTCGGCGATATCGAATTCGCGACCGACGAGGAACGGCATCGCTACTGGGAAGATTCCAAGACCCAGGAACGTCGCGAGAAAGGCAAGGCCGAACCCGATGACAGCGTGCTCGGCACCCTGCCGCCGGCCATGCCGGCGTTGATGGCCGCGCAGAAACTGCAGCAGCGCGCGGCCCGGCACGGTTTCGACTGGCCCGACATCGAGCCGGTGTTCGAGAAGCTGCACGAGGAACTGGACGAACTCAAGGCGGCGCATCAAGCGGGCGACCAGGCCAACATCCGGGAAGAGCTGGGCGACCTGCTGTTCGTCGTCGCCAACCTCGCCCGGCACCTGGATGTCGATGCCGAGGCCTGCCTGCGGCAGGGCAATGCCAAGTTCGTCCGGCGCTTCGGCCACATTGAACGCCGTATCGCCGAGCGCGGCGCCCGACTGACCGATCACACCCTGGCCGAACTGGACGCGCTCTGGGACGAGGCCAAGCGACGCGAGAAGATGCCGGCGCCGGACTGAACCCGCATGCTGCCGCACCACGACTGGACGGTGACGCCACAACAAGCCGTAGCGATCCAGAACCAGCTGCGGCGGCAGGTGATCCTGCGGGACGAACTGCCGGACGAGATCACCTGCGTCGCCGGCGTGGATGTCGGTTTCGAGGATGGCGGCACCACGACACGCGCCGCCATTGCGGTGTTGTCCTATCCGGCGCTGACCCTGATCGAGAGCGGCATCGCCCGCTGCCCGACCACGTTTCCCTACATTCCAGGGCTACTGTCCTTCCGCGAGCTGCCGGCCGTGCTGCAGGCGCTGGCCCAACTGGCCACACCGCCGCAGCTGCTGCTGGTGGATGGACAGGGCATCGCGCATCCGCGCCGGTTGGGCATCGCCAGCCATCTCGGCATCCTCACCGGCCTGCCCAGCATCGGGGTCGGCAAGACACGGCTGGTGGGCCAACACGGCCCGGCACCGGATGAGCGGGGCGGCTGGACACCACTGGAAGACAGGGGGGAAATCGTGGGCGCGGTACTGAGAACCCGTCCGCGCTATCGGCCGGTGTATGTCTCGGCCGGGCACAGGATCACGCTGGCCTCATCCGTGGACTGGGTGATGCGCTGCACCCGTCGCTACCGGCTGCCCGAGACGACGCGACAGGCACATCGCCTCGCCTCGGGGATCTGAACGGGGGACGGGAACGCCTACTTGCGGAGCTCCGCATCCCGGTAGTGCACATCCAGCCAGCAACGCGGCAGATCCTCCCCCGAGGGGAAAGCCAGATCGGCCTTGGGAAACTTCTCGGGGTCCTGCATTTCCTCGCCGTAGTGCAGTCGACCGATGATGTTCTTGTGGGTGGGGTTGACGAGGTCATTCAGACCCAGCACCTCGACCAGATGTCCTTCCTTCTTTTGCTTGAGAAACATGGTTGCCTCCTTCTCGCCACGGTGAAAGGAAGTGCCTGCCCGCCTGGGGGCGTCGCCGGGTCCGGGGGCGGCACCGTCTCGATTATCGGTTGGCCTGCCGGAAGAGCATCGCGCATGCGGCCGCTTTCAGCGAATGCACCATTTACTCCGGAAGGCCTACAAGAGGAACCTTACCGCAACACCTTAGGCTTGGCAAAAGACCGCACCAGAGACCCGGGCCGGGCCGCCCCTGTTGAGGGCGACGCCTTCCGTCGCTGTGCTATGCTCGAAACTGATCGTCCGAACCCCTGGAACACCTAACCGACCTGGCGTCTGGAGCGCACCATGTACGAGCATCTGGAAACGGCAGACTCAACCGAGAAGCTCAAGCGCGTCGTCATCGACCCCGTCACCCGCGTGGAGGGACACGGCAAGGTGACCCTGCTGCTGGACGAGGACAACCGGGTCCGGCAGGCCCGGCTGCACATCGTCGAATTCCGCGGCTTCGAGCGCTTCATCCAGGGCCGGCCCTACTGGGAACTGCCGGTGCTGGTACAGCGGCTGTGCGGCATCTGCCCGGTCAGCCATCATCTGGCCGCCGCCAAGGCGGTCGATCAGCTGGTAGGCGTCGACCAGCTGACGCCCGCCTCCGACAAGCTGCGCCGCCTGCTGCACTTCGGCCAGACCCTGCAATCCCACGCCCTGCATTTCTATCATCTGTCCTCGCCGGACCTCTTGTTCGGCTTCGGCAGCGACCTGACCCGGCGCAACATCGTCGGCGTACTGGAAGCCTACCCGGACATCGGCCTCAAGGGCGTCAAGCTGCGCAAGTACGGACAGGAAGTGATCCGCATGATCACCGGCAAACGGGTGCATGGTACCGGTGCGCTGCCCGGCGGCATGAACAAGTCGCTGAGCGGAGAGGAGGTGGCTTATCTGCTGGAAGGCCTCGAGGAGGCGCTCACCTGGTCGGCCGAGGCGGTCGAACTGGCCAAGCAGCTGTTCCTCAGCGATCTCGAACACAACCAGCAGTTTGCCTACATCCGCTCCAATTTCCTTGGCCTGATCCGGGCGGATGGCGCGCTGGATCTCTACCATGGCGGCCTGCGCGCCCACGACGACCTCGGCAACACGATCTTCGACCACGTCGACTATCGCCGCTATGCCGAATTCCTGCGCGAGGAAGTCCGGTCCTGGACCTACATGAAATTCCCCTACATCGCCTCGCTGGGCAGGGAGAATGGCTGGTACCGCGTCGGCCCGCTGGCGCGGGTCAACAACTGCGATTTCATCGACACCCCGCTGGCCGAGGCCGCGCGGGTCGACTTCATGGCCCACGGCGCCGGCGGTCCGGTGCACAGCTCACTGGCCTTCCACTGGGCCCGCATGATCGAGGTGCTGCACTCCGCCGAAGGCATCCAGCGCTACCTGCACGATCCGGACATCCAGAGTCAGGACCTGATGACCCGTGGCGAGAAGCGCCACGAAGGCATCGGCGTCATCGAGGCCCCGCGCGGCACGCTGTTCCACCATTACCAGATCGACGATCAGGATCTGGTCACCAAGGCCAACCTGATCGTCTCCACCACCAGCAACAACCAGGCGATGAACGAATCCATCCGCCAGGTTGCCGCCACCTACCTGGATGGCCAGGAACCCACCGAAGGCCTGCTGAACCATCTGGAGGTCGCCATCCGCGCCTACGATCCCTGCCTGTCCTGCGCCACCCACGCGCTCGGCAAGATGCCGCTGCAACTGGAGGTGCTGGACGCGGAGGAAAACCTGGTGGCAAGGCTGGAACGCCACGCTTGAGCTGGCCTGTCGACACCGTCCCGGCCGTCCTGGTATTCGCTTACGGCAACCCCAGCCGGGGCGACGACGCGCTGGGGCCCGCGCTGATCGATCGCCTGGAGCGGCAGCTGACGCCCGGGATGCGCGCGGCGGCCGGCGGCATCGAGTGCCTGACCGACTTCCAGCTGCAAATCGAGCATGCCCTCGATCTGGTGGGCCGCCGGCTGATCCTGTTCGTCGATGCCCATCTCGACTGTCCTCCGCCCTGGCAGCTCTCGCCGCTCGAACCGGAGGCCGACGCCAGCTACAGCACCCATGCCATCAGCCCCGCCGCCGTGCTGCGTGTCTTCATGGAACTGCACGGCCGGATGCCGCCGCCGAGTTTCATCCTGGGCATTCGCGGCGAACGTTTCGCGCTGGGCGACCCCTTGAGCAATGCCGCCATATCGCATCTCGATGCCGCCCTGGCGCTGGTCCTGGCGCTGTGCCGACATCCCGACGAATCCGCCTGGATGACGCACTGTCAATCCGTTCGCGGCGGCACCGGCGATAGCCCGGGGATCACCCGCGCCGCATGCCGCTGAGCCGTCTGCCCCCACGCCGCCTGTGGCTGCGCGCGCATCTGGCCGTAGCGCTGGGTTTCGGTCTCTTCCTAGCCCTGATCGGACTCTCGGGCAGCCTCTGCCTGTACGGCGACGAACTCGACCGGCTGTTCAATCCGGGCCTGACGGTGGAGCCCCATGGCGACCCGCGATCACTGGATGAGCTGATGAGCGCCGTCCGCCGCGCGCATCCCGACTACGCCGGTCCCTGGACGCTGGAGCTGCCGCGCTCGCCCACGGACCCGCTCACCGCCTGGTACGAAAAACCGCTGGAAACCCTGGGCCAGCCGTATGCGCCGCTGATGGTGGCGGTCAATCCATACACCGCTGAGGTGCTGGCGAGCCGCCTGTGGGGACAGACCGCCCGCAGCTGGCTGCTGCAACTGCACAGCCAGCTGCATCTGGGCCGCCGGGGCTGGCGCCTGGTCGGCAGCCTCGGTTTGCTGCTGGCATTCTCGGCCGCCAGTGGCCTCTATCTCTGGTGGCCGGGGTTCCGGCGCCTGCCTCAGGCATTCCGCTTTCGCACCGCGGCAGGGCTGGCATGCCTGAGCGTCGATGTGCATCGCTGGCTGGGTCTGCTCGGCTCCACCGCCCTGCTGATGCTGGGACTGACCGGTTTCGGCCTGGCCTACCCCGGCGTCGGCGAAACCCTGGTCGGCACCTCCGGCATGGGTCACGGCGATGACGGGCCCAGTGTCCGCAGTACGGGACAGGCCATGGGGGGGCGACCGGTGGGGCTGGCCGAAGCCGTCCTGCTGGCACGCGGGCCGTTTCCGCGCTCGGACGTGCGCCTGGTGACGACGCCGGACGGTCCCGAGGGCACCTACCGGATCACGTTCCGCCAGCCGGCGGAGCTGAACGACCGCCATCCGATGACCGCGGTCTGGATCGACCCGCACAGCGGACAGATTCGCGAGGTGCGCAACGCGCTGCGCTTCGGCCCCGGCGAGACAGCGCTGACCGCCATCTGGCCCCTGCACACCGGGGAACTGCTGGGTGGCTGGGGACGCTTCGCCTGGTTCCTCGCCGGCCTGGCGTTGCCCATCCTCTATGTCACCGGCCTGCTGCGCTGGTTGATCGCCCGCGGCTCCGTACCGGACCGGCCGGTTGCCTGGGTGCGTGGCCGGCGACTGGCCGCACGGGCCAGGCTGGCCCTGCGGCACCTGATCGCTGGCCTGGGCAACGGGTTGATGGCAGGGGTCGCGGCCAGCCGGCGGGAAGGCGCCGCACGGCTGCGGCGCTGGCAGGCCGCGCGGCGGTCGTCCGCCAACCGGGCGCCGAAAGGCTGGGACTGAACGCGGCCGCGCGCGGACAACCGGTCTGCCGGACCGTCAGTCCTGCGCCGCCCCGACGATGCGCTGCAACTGGGCATCGTCCAGGGTCAGCCGGAGCTCCCGCTGCGGGAAGGGGATGGCGATGCCGCGCTCGCGGAATGCGGCGTGGATGGCAAAGCACAGGTCGCTGGTCACGGACTTCACCTTGTCCACATCGTGGACGAAGCAGATCAGCTCCAGGTTGATGGCGCTTTCGCCAAAGCCGGTCATCATCACCGCGGGTGCCGGCACCTCCTTCACGGCGGGGTTCGCCCGCGCCAGCGTCAGCAGGGTATCGCGCGCGAGTTCGGGGTCGGCCTGGTAGTCGATGCCTAACGGCAGCAGCACGCGGCCGACCTTGTCGGCATAGGTCCGGTTCATGACCGCGCCGGAAATCAGGCTGGAGTTGGGAATGAATACCGAGGCCCGATCAAAGGTGGTGATCTCGGTCGCCCGCACGCTGATCTTGCGCACATACCCCTGATGATCGCCGACCACCACCCAGTCGCCGGCCTTGATCGGGCGCTCGATCAGCAGGATCAGGCCGGAAACGAAATTGTTGACGATGTTCTGCAGCCCGAAGCCGATGCCCACCGACAGGGCGCCGGCGATGATGGCCAGATTGGACAGGTCGATGCCCATGGTCGAGATGCCGGCCATCGCCGCCAGGGTGAACCCGGCATAGCCCAGTGCCGAACGGATGGAGTGCTGCACGCCGCTGTCCAGGCGCGTATGCGGAAACAGCCGCCGGTCCAGTGAGCCCTGCAGCAGCCTTGTCAGCATCAGCAGGGTTGCGAACAGCAGCAGACCCAGCAGGATGTCCGCCAGCGAGATCGTGATCCCGCCGAGCTTGAAACTGCGGAAAACCTGTTCCAGCCAGAGCCAGGCATCGCGCTTGTCGGGGCTCCAGAGCACGACCAGGCCCAGCAGGCCGGCCAGCAGCAGCAGGCCGCCGAGCGACAGCCCGACCCAGAAACCCAGCATCTCGGCACCGTCGGTGGTCAATCCCAGGTGCCGGCGCAAATACCGCCCACTGCGGCTGTCGCCATCGACGAGATGGTTCGCCAGTTCCTGGCCAAGCCGCTGCAAGACCCAGGTCAGCACCAGCAGGCCGATGGTGATGACCAGCCGGCTGGCCAGCAGGCGCGACAGCACCGAGTAGCCCAGCAACGCCGATAGCGGAATCGCGACGATCACCAGCACCAGCAGCGTGTGCAGCAAACCCCAGCTGGCCCTGGCACCCGGCTGCGACTGTCCATCCCGCGCCCAGACCCGCGGCAGCAGAAGCGCTGCGAGGGCCAGCGTCACCAGCCCGCCGAACAGCAGGTTCTGGCTGGCGATGACTTCCACCGACACATCCTGCTGCGCCAGGAACAGACCGACGACATAATCGAAGGCGAATATCGCGGCCAGGCTGTGAATCACCCGCCCGATCACCCGGGCGCTGGCATCCGGCAAGGCCAGCAGCCGCAGATTGGGCGTCTGCGGCCGCAGCGCCGAGGCGGAAAAGCTGGCCAGCAGGGAGGCCGTGATCAGCGCCAGCAGGGCCTGGTTGGCCAGTACCTGCATGTCCCGCGACAGCAGGTTGTCCACCGTCAGGCTCAGGTAGATGGCCAGCGCAGCCAGGGATGGCCACCAGGCATTCAGCAACCCGGACAGCAGGGCGATCAGCAAGCGCTGGCCATCCGAGGGCCGGCGGGTCGGCAGCAGGCGGCCCAGCCGCCGCATGATCCAGCGCTTGACGGGAAACGCCAGCAGCAGCGCCGTGGCGAAACCGGCCAGCAACCGGGAGCCGGGCACGAAGGTTGTCGAAGATTCGGCCTGTTGCAGCAGGGCGGAGGTCAGGCCGGTGTGGACCGTATCCCAGAGCGCCGCCCATTCCGGCAGGGATTTGCTCCAGAAGGCCGGGTCGAGTGGTGACAGGCTGCGCGTCAGCGCCTGCTCGGCGAAACGGTTGCGGCGCATCACCTTGATCGTCTCGGCCGCGCGGTCGGCCCGCGACATGAGCAGGTCCGCCTCCTTGGCGATGCCTTCGGCCTCCGAAATGGCGTCACCCAGTTTCTTGCGGCTGGCCACCACGGTGGCCGACTCCGCAGGTGCGCCATCCGCCGGCAGCGGACCCAGCGCGTCGAGGTCGTGCCTGAGCAGCTTCAGCCGTGCCCCGGCCGCATCCCTGGCTTCACGGATGGCGCTCACCAGGGTCTGCAGGTCGTCGCGCAGCCCCAGCAGGTGCGAATCGGCGATCTCGTCCGAACCCAGCTGCCGCTCCATGTCCTCCAGCGTCTTCTGCCAGGTCTTGACCGGGGGCAAGGGGAAACTTTCATTGCTGCCGGCTGGCGCGGCGGCCTGAAGGACAGCGGCAAAACCGAGCAGCAGGAGGAGCCAGAAAGCGCGTCGTAACATCATCGTCGAGAGGGTGAAGATTCAGGGGTCACTGGGGACGTGGCCATGCGAATGGCGGGAGCGGCGCGACGGGTGGCCTGGCGGGGACGATACCGACGCAGAAGCGTACCCTTGAATGATACCGCACATAGATACAAGCTATTGATTTATATGAATATCCCGACAAAGCCACAGGTTTTCTTGCGGGTTGCGGCCCGGGTGTGTCATAAGTTCATTCGGCGTTGATTTATCAGCCGACGATATAAGGCCAATTGCGGCCAGACTCCATCTTCAGATACAGCCTCTACCGGGATGCAGGAATCTCAGACCACTCGCCGCCCGCCCAGCACGGATCGTCACTGGTGGCAGCTGGCCGCGCTGGTGTGCGACAGTCTGGGGGTCGCAGAGCTTGACCCGGAATGGCGCTTCCGGTGGGTCAACGATCCATGCGGCCGCTTTCTCGGCTATGAGGATAACGCGCTGCTGGGGAAAGCGCTGCGGGAGTTCATCGCTCCGGAGGATTGGCAGGACCCGGGCAGCCTCCTCGATCCCGACGACCCGGCAAGCATCGCGGAGATTCCCCAGCAACGCTATCGCACCCGCGCGGGTCAGGAAGCCTGGGCCCGGGTCTTCGTGCGCGTGCGGCGGGATGACCGGCACGCGGTCTGCGGCTACCTGATGCTGACCGTGGACATCAGTCGGGAAAAGCGGTCGGAATCGCGGTTCCATCTGGCGCTCGAGAGTGGCAAGATCGGCATCTGGCAGTGGGACATGCTGACGGATACCGTGTACGGGTCCAAGGAGACCTACCGGCTGCTTGGCCTGCCCCCCGGCACACGGATCGATTGCCGTCGCGCCCTGGACTGCCTACACCCCGACGACCGGGAGTCCATCGACCAGGCGGTGCGAGCCGCTCTGGCCGGCGACGGCCACTACGAGCGGGAATGCCGCGTCATCTGGCCCGACGGCTCCGAGCACTGGCTGCTCGGCGGGGGCAACGTCCATCGGGATGGCTTGACAGGTCAGCCGTTGCGCATGGATGGCATGATCAAGGACATCAGCGACCACAAGCATGTCGAGAGTGTTCTGAGCGAACAGCAACGGCAGCTGGCGGAAGCACAGGCCATCGCTCACATCGGCAGCTGGGTGTGCGAGCTGGATGGCAGGATCCGCTGGTCCGAGGAAACCTACCGGATCTTCGGCGTCGATCCGACCTCGTTCAAGCTCGACGTGGCGAGCTTCGTGGCGCTGTTGCATCCCGAGGACCGCGCTTCGATGCACGACTGGATTCACGGCTGCCTGGCCGGTCAATGTCCCCCGGCCCTCGTCTTCCGCCGCCAGCTGACGGACGGCCAGCTGCGCTACCTCAACGGCCAGGGTTCGTTGCTCCACGCCGTGGACGGTCAGCCATTGCGCATGGTTGGCACGGTCCAGGACATCACCCGGCATTACCTGGCCGAGCAGAAATTGCGTCGCGACGAGGAGCGCCTGCGCATCGCCACGCAGGGTGCGGACCTGGGCATCTGGTATTGGGACTTGCAGACCAACCGGCTGGATTGGTCGCAAACCTGCCGGCGGCACCTGGCGGCACCGGAGGGAATCGAGGCAAGCCTGGAACTTTTCTACTCCGCGCTGCACCCCGACGACCGGGCGCATGTCGCGCGGCTGCTGGAGGCAGCCCGGCAGTCGCAACAGGACTATTCGGCGGAATACCGGGTCATCCAGCCGGATGGCACCCGGCGCTGGATCAGGGCGCTGGGCCGCGCCTGCAACCTGCAGGATGGCCGGCCGCAGGCGGTGGCCGGCATCACCCAGGACATCACCGCCCAGCGCGCCATGGAGGAGGAAATCCGGGCGCTGAACCGTGATCTGGAAGAGAAGGTCAGCCAGCGCACGGCCGAGGCGCAGACAGCCAATGCGGCGAAGTCGCGGTTCCTGGCACACATGAGCCATGAAATCCGCACACCGCTGAACGGCGTGCTGGGCATGGCGCAGATGCTGGCGCAGGATACCCTTAGCGCCGACCAGCACGACATGGTGGAGCACATCCTGGCCGCCGGGCACTCCATGCTGGGCATCCTCAACGAGATACTCGATCTCTCCAAGATCGAAGCCGGCCAGCTGCAACTCGAGCGGCAGGCCTTCAAGCCGCGGCTGGTACTCCAGAACATCATCAGCGTCATGGCCGCCAATGCCCGCCTGAAAGGGCTGGCGTTGCGCCTCGAAGCCCCGGCGGACCTGCCGGCGGATCTCCTGGGCGACGCCCTGCGGCTGAAGCAGGTGCTCTACAACCTGGTCGGCAACGCCATCAAGTTCACCGACCGGGGTGAGGTGGTGCTCCGCGTACAGTGCCTCACCCAAACCGCACATTCGGCACGGTTGCGCTTCGAGGTAGCCGATACCGGCATCGGCATGGACGCGGAATCGCTGCGCCGCATCTTCACGCCCTTCGCCCAGGCCGATGCCAGCATCAGTCGGCGCTACGGCGGGACCGGGCTCGGACTGCCGATCAGCCAGCGGCTGGTGGCCATGATGGGCGGCGAAATCACTGTTGCAAGTACCCTCGGCAGGGGCAGCCGATTCGGTTTCGAATTGCTCTTTGAGCACCCGCAGACCGTACCCGGGACATCCGCAGCCGACAGCGAGGCTACCATCCCGTCATCGGGCACGCGGCTGCGGGGGCTGCGCGTGCTGGTGGCCGACGATGCCGCCATCAATCGACTGGTGGTCGAACGCGCCCTGCGGCGCGAGGGCGCCGAAGTCGCCCTGGCCGAACACGGCCAGGCGGCCCTCGACCGGCTGGCGGCCGAAGCGCGCGACTTCGATGCCGTGCTGATGGACATCCAGATGCCGGTCATGGATGGGCTGGCCGCCATCCGCGCCATTCGCGAGAATCCGCGCTGGGCCAGGCTGAAGGTGATCGCCCTCACCGCCGGCGTGCTGATCGAGGAGC
The DNA here is from genome assembly GCF_056880625.1 of Methyloparacoccus sp. NF-16. NCBI lineage: Bacteria > Pseudomonadati > Pseudomonadota > Gammaproteobacteria > Methylococcales > Methylococcaceae > Methyloparacoccus > Methyloparacoccus sp. NF-16. The sequence continues at coordinate 3,295,363 of NZ_CP174130.1, forward strand.
GCGACGCCGCACTGTCCGCCGGAGCGGATGACTTTCTCAGCAAGCCCGTCGACCTGGGGGCCATGATCGACCAGCTGGCCCGGCTAATGCCACCGGCGTCCTGACACCGCGCACGGCTAGCGCAAGCGCGGCTCCTCGAACCAGCGGTACAGGGCCGGCAACACCAGCAGGGTCAGCAGGGTGGAGGTGATGAGCCCGCCGATGACCACGATGGCCAGCGGCCGCTGTACCTCGGAACCGGGCCCGGTGGCGAACAGGAAGGGAATCAGGCCCAGCATCGCCACCGTGGCCGTCATCATCACCGGCCGGAAGCGCTGGATGCAGCCCTGCCGTACCGATTCCTGCTGCCCCTTGCCACCCTCGCGCAGGCCCCGGATATAGGACACCAGTACCACGCCGTTAAGTACGGCAATGCCCCACAGGGTGATGAAACCGACCGAGGCGGGCACCGACAGATACTCGCCGGTGATGAACAGCGAGAAGATGCCGCCCATGGAGGCGAACGGCAGCACCAGAATGATCAGCCCGGCAAAGCGCAGCGAATTGAACAGCATGAACAGCAGGAAATAGATCGCCGCGATGGTGACCGGGATGATGATGGCCAGACGCTTGGTGGCACGCTCCAGATTTTCGAACTGGCCGCCCCACTTGAGGAAATAGCCGTCCGGCAGCGGCACCCTGTCGGCCACGGCCTGCTGCAGTTCGGCCACGAACCCGCCGAGGTCGCGATCGCGCACATTGGCGCCGATGACGATGCGGCGCTTGGCCATTTCGCGGCTGATCTGGGCCGGGCCGTCGACCACGCTGATCCTGGCCAGGTCCTCCAGCCGCACCAGGGCACCGTTGGGCGATTTGAGCAGGATCTGGCCGATGGCCTCGGTGCTGTTGCGGAAGGACTCGGGGAAACGCACCACGGCGGAGAAGCGCCGCTCGCCCTCGTAAACTTCCGTGCTGACCCGGCCGCCGATGGCCGCCTCGATGATGTCGTTGACATCGGACACGTTGATGCCATGGCGGGCGATGGCGCGGCGGTCGATATCGATGGTCAGGTATTGCTGGCCGCTCAGGCGCTCGACACGGACATCGGCGGCGCCCCGGATGGTGTTCAGCACCTTGATGATCTCGTCGGCGACGCGCTTGAGTTCGCCGAGATCATCGCCGAACACCTTGACGGCGATATCGGAGCGGACGCCGGTCACCATCTCGTCGACACGGTCGGAGATCGGCTGGGCCATCACGACCTGCACGCCCGGCAGCACCGCCAGCTTTTCGCGGATCTTCTCCATCACCGTGTTCTGGTCCCAGCCCTTGGGCAACCGGTCGCGCGGCAGCAGCGTGGCGATGGGCGTGGATTCGTTCTCCGGTTGCGGGTCGGTCGGGCTCTCGCTGCGGCCGAGCTGGGACACCACCATGGCCACGCCCGGAACCTCCTTGACCAGGCGCATGGCCTCCGATTCCAGCTTGATCGACTCCTGCAGGGACATGCTCGGCACCCGGTTGACGCCCGGCACGATGCTGCCCTCCATCATCTCCGGGATGAACGAGCTGCCCAGGAACGGGACCAGGGCAACGCTGCCTGCCAGCGACGCCAGAGCCATCAGCATCACCGTCTTGGGCCGGCCCAGGGCGAAATCGAGCATGGCCAGATAGGGTCGCTTCAACAGGCCGATCAGCCAGGTATCGTGCTCGGCGCCCCCCTTGAGCAGATAGGAACACAACACCGGCGACAGTGTCAGCGAGACGATCAGCGAAATGAACAGGGCGATGGCGATGGTGTAGGCCAGCGGGGCGAACAGCTTGCCCTCGATGCCTTCCAGGGTCATCAGGGGCAGGAACACCAGACAGATGATGCCGACCCCGAACACCACCGGCGTGCCGACCTGCCGCGTTGCCCGCAGCAGCACGCGGCCCTTGCTGGTGGGATCGTTGGCGGCATGCTCGCCGAGATGGCTGAAGGCATTCTCCACCACCACCACCGAGCCATCCACCATCATGCCGATGGCGATGGCCAGGCCGCCCAGTGACATCAGGTTGGCCGAGATGCCGTAGTGGTTCATCACCATGAAGGTGCACAGAGGCGTGATGATCAGCGTCGCCACCACGATCAGGCTGGAGCGGATATCGCCGAGAAAGACGAACAGCACGACGACGACCAGCGCGATGCCCTCCAGGAGCACCTTGCCGACGGTATGGATGGCGGCATCCACCAGTTCCGAGCGGTCGTAGAACGGCACGATCTGCAGGTCGTAGGGCAGCATGCCCTCGCGGTTGATTTCCGCCACCCGCGCCTTGACGTCGCTGACGATGCGCTTGGCGTTGCCGCCGCGGAACATCAGCACGATGCCGCCCACCGATTCGGTGACGCCATTCTTGATCACCGCCCCCGAGCGTACCGCCGTGCCGACCATGACCTTGGCGACATCATGGACATGAATGGGGATGCCGCCGGATTCCTTGAGGACGATGTCCTCGATATCCTCGACGCCACGAATCAGGCCAACGCCGCGAATCAGGTACTGTTCGTCGTAATGCGGCAGCTTGCCGCCACCGCTGTTGGCGTTGTTGAGCGCCAACGCCGTGTAGACATCCTTCAGCGTCAGGCCATAGTGGCGCAGCCGGTCCGGATCGGGCTGGACCTGATACTGGCGTTCGTAGCCGCCGATGGAGTTGATCTCGGCGACACCCGGCACGCCGCGCAGCAGCGGCCGCACCACCCAATCCTGGATGGTGCGGCGCTCGGTCAGCTCCGCGTCGGTCAGGGGCCGATCGCCGTCGCTGGGCAGCTCCAGGGTGTACTGATAGACCTCGCCGAGACCCGACGACACCGGACCCAGCACCGGCGTCACGCCCTCGGGCATGCGCGAGCCCACCTCGATCAAGCGCTCCAGCACCAGCTGGCGGGCAAAATAGATGTCTGTCTCGTCGGTGAACACCAGCACGATCTGCGACAGCGAGTTGCGGTTGACCGAGCGCATCTCCACCAGGCCGGGCAGGCCGGTCATGGCGATTTCCAGCGGCACGGTGACGAAGCGCTCGACTTCCTCCGGCGACCGCCCGGGCGCCTCGGCCGCCACCTGGACCTGAACGTTGGTGACATCGGGAAAGGCATCGACCGACAGCTCCTTCAGCTGCAGGATGCCGAAACCGACCAGGCACAGGGCGATGACCGCGACGACGATGCGCTGGTTGAGCGCCGCCCGGACGATGGACTCGATCACCGGCCTACTCCAGTTCCTTCAGCAGGCGGACGTTGTTCAGGTGAAACGCGCCCTCGACCACGATGCGCTCGCCGCCGGCCAGCCCCGCAAACACCCGCCGCTGACCTTCCTTGTCCTCGCCGAGGCTGACCGGGCGCAGCTCGACGCGATCGCTGGCGACCGCGACAAACACGTGATCCTGATCATTGACGCGCACCACCGCCGCCGACGGCAGCATCAGCACCCGCTCCGCCGGGCGCTTGATCAGCATGTCGGCCAGCATCTCCGGCTTCAGCTTGCGATGGGTGTTGTCGACCTCCATGCGCATGGTCACCGTGCGGGTTTCCGGCTTGACGGTATCGGCGATGAAGACGATCTTGCCGATGAAGGATTCCCTGGGCAGCGCCGAGACCTTGACCTCGACCCGGCTGTCCATCTGCACGATATGGGCATCCTGCTCCGGCGCCTCGGCCACCACCCAGACCCGCGAGAGATCGGCCACCGTGAACAGCTCGTCGGAAATCTCGGCAATCTGGCCGACGGAGATATGCCGCTCGATCACGGTGCCCTCGATGGTGCTGGTCACCGGTGTGACGGAATTGATCTGACCGTTCTGGGCCAGCCGCTCGATGGCGGTGTCGCTCATGCCCATGACGCCCAGCTGGTCCGCCAGTGCCCGCAGCTCCACCTCCGCCTCGGCCAGCGCACCCTCGCGCTCCTTCAGGGTGGCCTTGCTGATGATGCCCTCGCCGAACAGCCGCTGTGCCCGGTCTACCGCCAGCCGTTGCAGGCCTACCTGGGTCTTGGCCTTGAGATAGGCAGCCTGGGCGTTGCTGAGTTCGGTGCTGTTGAGGACGGCGAGCACGTCACCCTTCTTCACCTGCCAGCCGATAAAGGCCCTGACCTCGGCCACCCGGCCGCTCAGGACCGGACCGATGCGGGCGACCCGATGCTCGTCCAGCGCCACCCGCCCCGGCAGGCGGATGGCGTCGGTATGCGATACGACCTCGACCGGCTCCAGACGGATGCGCGCACTGAGTTCGGGCGTGATATGCACGGACATGGGCGGCAACGTGGCGAGCGCCGGCGCCGAAACCAGCGCCAGCGCGAGCAACAGGGCTATGGATTGATGCATGATCGAAGGAGGAGAAGTAGCGAGAGAAAACGAGAAGGATTCTCGTCATTCTAGTACAAGGTGCAAAAGAGAGGCCGGCGCAGGGGCACCTTCCGCTTCGGCAAGTCCCGCAGGCCAGCGGTTCCCGGGAAAGAGGGCGAGGGGCGGGGACAAATCCGGCGGGCAGACGCCCCGGTCACCCATCGGCACCCCATGGCCGACGATGAGCAGGCGGTCTTCCGGTACCGCGCTGCCGGAGGACCGGGAGGCTGGCGCGAACCGGTTGCCCGCGCGCCGGAAACCATCCGGCTGCGGGATTTGCCCGGCACGGCCCTGGCGACACGATCCCGCCCGCCGCAAGACGAGGTTACCCGGCGTCGCGAACAGCGGCCGCGGCTCAGAGACCGAGGCTGTCCCAGACGGCATCCACCCGCTGCTTGACGCCGGCGTCCATGACGATGGGCAGCCCCCACTCGCGGTTCGTCTCGCCGGGCCACTTGTTGGTGGCGTCGAAGCCGGCCTTGGAACCCAGGCCCGAGACCGGCGAGGCGAAGTCGAGATAATCGATGGGCGTGTTGTCGATCAGCGTCAGGTCGCGGGTCGGATCCATGCGCGTGGTGATCGCCCAGATCACGTCACGCCAGTTGCGGGCATCGACGTCGTCGTCCACGACAATGACGAACTTGGTGTACATGAACTGGCGCAGGAAGCCCCAGACCCCGACCATCACACGCTTGGCGTGGCCGGGATACTGCTTCTTGATGCTGACCACAGCCAGCCGGTAGGAACAGCCCTCGGGCGGCAGGTAGAAGTCGACGATCTCCGGAAACTGCTTCTGCAGGATGGGCACGAACACCTCGTTCAGCGCCACGCCCAGCACGGCTGGCTCGTCCGGCGGCCGGCCGGTGTAGGTGCTGTGGTAGATGGGATCGGCGCGCTGGGTGATGCGCTCGATGGTGAAGACCGGGAACTCGCCGACCTCGTTGTAGTAGCCGGTATGGTCGCCGAACGGGCCTTCCGGCGCCATCTCGCCGGGATGCAGGAAGCCCTCCAGCACGATCTCGGCGCCGGCCGGCACCTGCAGGTCAGAGGTCAGGCACTGGGCCACCTCGGTCTTCGACCCGCGCAGCAGACCGGCGAAGGCATATTCCGACAGCGTATCCGGCACCGGCGTGACCGCGCCGAGGATGGTGGCGGGATCGGCACCCAGCGCCACCGCCACGGGGAAGGGCTCGCCCGGCCGGGTTTCCTGCCAGTCGCGAAAATCCAGCGCACCACCACGGTGGGCCAGCCAGCGCATGATGGTCTTGTTGCGACCGATCACCTGCTGGCGATAGATGCCGAGGTTCTGCCGCTCCTTGTGCGGCCCGCGGGTAATCACCAGCGCCCAGGTGATCAGCGGCCCGGCATCGCCCGGCCAGCAGGTCTGGATCGGGTAGCGACCGAGGTCGATGTCGGACCCCGCCAGCACCACCTCCTGACAGGGCGGCTTGCGCACGACCCGGGCCGGCATGTTCAGCACCTGCCTGAACAGCGGCAGCTTGTCGAACATGTCGCGGAAACCCTTGGGCGGCTCCGGCTCCTTGAGGAAGGCCAGCAGCCGGCCAACCTCCCGCAGCGCCATCACGGAGTCCTGCCCCATGCCCAGCGCCACCCGCCGGGGCGTGCCGAACAGGTTGCCCAGCAACGGCACGTCATGGCCCTTGGGATGCTCGAACAACAAGGCCGGCCCCGCGGCCTGGAGGGTACGGTCGCAGATTTCGGTGATTTCGAGATGCGGGTCCGCCGCGTAGGCGATGCGCTTGAGTTCGCCAAGGGTCTCCAGATGACGGATGAAATCGCGCAGGTCGTGATATGTCATGGGTGATTAAACGCAAGATCAGCTCGAGGAACAAATCAAGATACTCATACCATTAACGTGATCATTGCTGCCGATACTACCATCAAGCCGGACCACCCGCGATGAAATGGCCTGATTTTGGCTGGGTTCCGGCGCGCGAACTTATTTTCACTTCCGCCATCCTAGGCTATGCTTTTTACAGCAAACCATCCATCTATCAAGACATTGGAGTAGATATGAAAGCTTATAAGATACTTGGGAAATCCCTGGCGGCATTCGCGCTGTCCACCGCCCTGTTCGGATCGCAGGCCCAGGCATTCGGTCTGGGGCTCGGCTACTTCAAATGCCTCAAGCAAGCGCCGATCAATTATCCCGGCTCGATAGTCGATCTTGTTTCAAATAATCAGGACTTTGATACCTTAAAAACCCTTGTCACCTCAGCTGGACTTGTAGGAACCCTACAAGGTAAAGGCCCCTTCACGGTATATGCGCCGACAGACGCAGCTTTCGGGAAGATTCCAGCATCTCTCCTGTCCGCCATTGGATCAGATATACCCCTGCTGACCGAGGTTCTCACCTATCACGTATCGCCCGGCATTTTGGACCCGAGACGTGCCGTATTGCCGGTCGAGATTGCGACGGAGGAAGGTCAAACCGTCTTCTTCAACTACGGCGAGAAAGGCCCGCAGATCAACCAGTCGAATGTCAGCTGCCAAGCGGTCCGCGCCAGCAACGGCATCGTCTGGATCATCGACAGCGTGTTGCTGCCGCAATTCATCGGCAGCGAGCCTAAGCCTGAATAACCTTCGCGGCAGGGGGCTGATCCGCCGGTCGGGTCGGCCCCCTGCCGATCGCGCGCTTCGGTATCGACGCCAACCCTCGCCCACGCAAACCCGGGCAAGGACATGATGGCGGCCTGACGCCTTGTCTCAGGCGGATTCCAACATCGCCAGCAAGGCGTGCAGGGACGGAAAGGCGAATGACGCCAGGTGCTGCATGCTGGCGCGCAAATCGGCCCTGCGCTGGACGAGAACGGGACAGGCGCGGGCCGCACGGGCGGCCTGGAGACCGGTCTCGGAATCCTCCAGCACCAGACATCGTTGCGGCCTGACGCCCAGCCGGCGCGCCGCCTCGAGGTAGACATCCGGTTCAGGTTTGCCGCGCGCCACCTGGTCGCGGGTCACGACGACCGGGAATTCCCCCGCCAGACCGCCCTGTTGCAGGCAATAGCTTGCATACGGGCCATCGCTGTTGGTGGCAACGGCATAGGGTCGATGCTGCACCTTCATCCAGGACAGCAATTCCCTCGCGCCCGGCATGCAGGGAATGCCCGCGCTTTCGACCGATCTGAACCAGACCGCTTCCGCAGCCCGGAAAAAGACATCCCGCCGGAAGGCCGGCCCCAGCGCCGCCGACAATGCGCTCACCACGTCGTCGGCGTGGCGGCCGAACAGGCTCTCCAGAAAATCCGGCTCAAGGCGATGGCCAAGTTCGGCGGCGGCCAGCCGCCAGGCCTCGCAGTAGGTGGATTCGGAATCCAGCAGCAGGCCATCCATGTCGAGCAGGATGGCGTCGAAGGGCGGCAGGGCGGTCATGCCGGCTTCGCCGTTTCGGTATCGCCCGGACGCGATATCGGTGCCTTGACCCGGATGTATTCGCCGCGCGCCTCCCGGGAGGAACCGACGATGACGCGCCGCCGATCCCCGCTCGTCTCCTCCAGCTGGCCGGCGATTTCCACCCGCTCGCCCGGCAACGCCTGCCCCGCGTAGGTCTGCGTGAAGCTCCAGGCCTCGGCGATGTCGGGGTGATCCAGCCGATAGCGGGCGGGAAAATCGAACGCGCCCGTCGCATCGGTGACGACGGCATCGAACCGCACGGCCCCGAGCTTCCGCGCCGGCATCGAGCCCGGCCGGTCGCTGCCGTCGAGCGCAACCAGGGTAAGGTCGAACTTCACACCCTGGCACAGCCCCTTGTTGCACTTGCGGCGCTCATGCCAGAGGTACTCGTCGAAGCCGAGTTCACAGCCGCGCCGCGCGTAGGCCGCCCGCCAGGCGTCCGGATCGAGTTCGGCCAGCCGCCCGCCGGCAATGGCCTCGCCGACGATGGCGCGGGCCCGATGGAAGGCCTCCCGCTGGTAGAACACGAAATCGATGTCGGATGCCGCATGCTGCGCGCCGATCAGCAGGGAACCGGTCAGGCCCACCCGGCTGGCGGCAAGGCCGCCCTCGACCAGCATCGTCAGCACCTGCAGGGCACGGGTTTCGATGGTACCCCGCGGACCCTGCCGCATGAGTGAAGCCACTCGCGCCCGGGGGCGATGGTGGCAGGCGATGTCCATCGGTCTCACCCCATGCAGGGTCGTTGCCAGACGTTCGGAGTCGTAACGGTACCGCGGCGCGTGTGCCATCAGCCAGTCCTGCGCGGCAGCGGTGTCCAGCTTGATGAGCCGGCCGCCCGCGCGCCGGTAACGGAGAAAACAGGGCACACGGCCGTCATCGAGCCGCTGGTCGACAACGGCGAACAGCAGGCCATCCGGTGTCTCGATGAAATCGCGGGGGAGATAGCGCGCGTCCATGTCTCGCTGCAGGGCTGGCAGTCGGCTGCCGGAGGGTTGATTGTAACGGAGTCGTCCCGGCGCAACGCCGGCCGGCCGTTGCCATCCCCTGGCCCGGCGGCGGAATGCGGTGGTTTTCCACCACGCCAGGGGCGGTGAAAACCACCGCCTCCGGCCATCGACGCGGCCAAATCAACGGCTTGAACGATGCCTGACGTTGGCATGAAGCTGGCATGAAGGATAACCATCCTTACCTTGCGTGAATACCTTATGGCCACTCTCCACCCTGTCGCGCCGCCCAAGACCGGTCTTGCGGGTTTACGGGACAACTGGCGCGCCGATGTCGTCGCCGGTTTCCTGGTCTTCCTGATCGCCCTGCCGCTCTGCCTGGGCATCGCCATGGCCTCGGGCTTTCCGCCGATGAGCGGCATCATCGGCGCGGTGATCGGCGGCATGATCGTGTCCCGCTTCAGCGGCTCCCATGTGACCATCAACGGACCGGCGGCCGGGCTGATCGTCGTCATCCTGGCGGCCGTGCAGTCGCTGGGCGAAGGCGATCCCATGGCCGGCTACCGCTACACGCTGGCGGCCATCGTCGTGGCCAGCGGCTTCCAGATCCTGCTGGGCCTGCTGAAGGCGGGCCGTCTGAATGTTTTCTTCCCGTCCTCGGTGGTGCACGGCATGCTGGCGGCCATCGGCATCATCATCATGGCCAAGCAGATTCACGTCATGCTCGGCGTCAAGCCGGAAAGCAGCGAGATTCTGGGCACCATCGGCGAAATCCCGCACAGTCTGGCCAGCCTCAACCCGGAAATCGCCATCATCGGCTTCAGCGGGCTGGCCATCCTGATCCTGTGGTCGATGGTCAGGAATCGGCGCCTGAAGATGATCCCCGCGCCACTGGTGGTGGTCGGCGTCGGCATGCTGCTGGAGCGCTACTTCGATCTCGACCACGAGCATGTCTACATGTTCATGCCGGACCAGGCCTTCCTGCCGCACCATGCCTACACGGTGGGACCGAAATTCCTCGTCAGCATCCCGGACAACGTTCTCGGCAGCTTCTACTGGCCGGACTTCGGCAAGCTCGGGACCGGCGCCTTCTGGGGCGCGGTGGTCTCCATCTGCCTGGTCGGCAGCCTGGAAACGCTGCTCAGCGCCACCGCCGTGGACCGGCTCGATCCCTGGAACCGCCACTCCGACCTCAACCGCGATCTGACCGCGATCGGCATCGGCAACCTCCTGTCCGGGCTGGTTGGCGGACTGCCGATGATCGCGGAAATCGTCCGTTCATCGGCCAACATCGCCAACGGTGCCCGCACCAGCTGGGCGAATTTCTTCCATGGCAGCTTTCTGGCCTTTTTCGTCATCGTTTTCCCGGGACTGATCCATGAAATCCCGCTGGCTTCGCTGGCCGCCCTGCTGGTCTATACCGGCTTCCGGCTGGCCTCGCCGAGGGAGTTCGCCAAGACCATGGACATCGGCCCCGAGCAGCTGGCCATCTTCGTCATCACCATCATTGGCGTGCTGGCGACGGATCTGCTGTTCGGCGTCCTGCTGGGCATCCTGGCCGAGCTGATCCTGCATCTGGCGCATGGCGTAAAGCCCGGTAACCTGCTGCGGATTTCCTATGTGATCGACCGGTCGTCAACCGATGAAATCCGGGTCCAGGTGCATGGGGCAGCGATTTTTTCCAATTTCATCGGCCTCAAGAGCGCGCTGGCCGATCTGCCGGCCGGCAAGACCGTGGTGTTCGACCTGGCGGACGCTTCGCTCATCTGCCATACGGTGATGGATTTCATCGAGAATTACCGTCGCGATTACAACGCCCACGGCGGCCGCTGCCTGATCAAGGGCCTTGACCAGCACCTGAGCTATTCCGATCACCCTCTGGCCTTGCGGCGCAAGGCCAAGGCCTGACCCAAACTAGCACCTGCATACCGTGAACAAAGCCAGCATGAAAAGACCGGTTTCACGCTCCTGGATCACCCAATCCAAACACCATACGGACCGTATTCACCAGCTCAACGTCAAGCTGAGCGGCGAAACGGACCAGCTGCTGCGGGAAATCGCCGCCGAGGAGCAATTGCACCTGTACGAGGTCATCGAGAAAACCCTGGCTTTTTACCGCCACCATCACCCACGCCCCTTGCCCGAAACTTCCGGCTGAGCCACCGGCCCGGCAAGGCATGGAACGGCCTGCCTATAATGGCGGCATTGCCTTGACTCCGGGTCTTGTCCTTGAAAGATTTCCCCTATCGCTACGCCCAGCTGCGCGTCTGGGCGGTACTGCTGCTGCTGCTGCTGGTGCTGTCCCTGCTCGGCGGCATGATCTGGCGCAATTTCGACCGCTTGGAAACCATGCGCGCCTACGTCACCTATGCGCACCGCATCCAGCAGGTAGCCACGGACATCCAGTCTTCCCTGACCGACTACTTCATCTCCGAGAATCGCGAACTGCAAGGTCATCGCCTGACACGGCTGACGGCGGAAATCATGGATCTGGGGCGGAACGACTACCATGTCGCGCCGGAAACGCCAGCCAAGCTCAGGGAACTGCAGGCCAGCATCCGCGACTTCACCGACGCGACCGCCTCGCTGGAGGAGCAGGAAGCGCAGCTGCTGGCGGCACTCAACATCACCAGCGGCATCATGGAGGCCGAGACCCTCAACCGGGAGGCCCTGCTGGAGGACATCGGCCAGTCCACCCGCACCGAGATCGCCCTGGTCTTCGCCACCGTGCTGGCGCTGCTGGTCCTGGTCGGCATCTTCCTGCGCTATCGCATCCTCGCGCCGCTGAAGGATCTGCAAAAGCTGCTGCTGCGGCTGGCCAAGGAGGATTACCGGCCGATCGACACACACAATATCGATCCGCTGCTGATGCCGGTATTCCGCAGCTACAACCTCATGGTCCGCCACCTGGGCGAACTGGAGGAAACCAAGCGGCATTACGCCGAATCGCTGGAAGCCGAGGTGCGCGAGGCTACCCAGACCCTGCTGGAGCAACAGACCGACCTCTCGCGCAACGAAAAGCTGGCGGCTGTCGGCGAACTGGCCGCGGGCATCGCCCACGAGCTGCGCAACCCCCTGGCCGGCATCCAGATGAGCTGCGCCAACCTGGCACGGGAAATCACCGACACCGACCAGAGCCAGAGGGTCGGCCTGATCATCGAGGAGCTGAAACGCATGGGCCGGCTGCTCAACGAGCTGCTGGATCTCAGCAAGCACACGCCCGCCCCGGTTACGGCCTTCGACCTGTCGGCCATGATCCACAACCTGGTTTCCCTGCTGCGCTATCAGATTCCGCCGGAAATCCGGCTACAGATCGACGCGCCGCCGGGCATCGTCTGTCAACTGCCGGAAAACCGCATCCGCCAGTGCCTGCTCAACCTGGTCATCAACGCCGCCCAGGCCATCGGCAGGCAGACGGGCAGCATCGTCATTTCGGTCGAGGCGGTGGACCCATCCTGGCTCGTGCTCAAGGTCTGCGACAACGGCCCGGGATTCAGTCCCCAGATATTGAACAATGGCGTGCGCGCCTTCGTGACCGGCAAGCCCGGCGGCACCGGGCTGGGCCTGGCCATGGTGCAGCGCTTCGTGCGGGAGCTGGGCGGGCAGATGCAGCTGGGCGACAACCGGCCGCATGGCGCCTGCATCCAGTTGCGCATCCCGAGGCATTATCAATGACACTGCGGTGACTGGCACACGAACACGGCAAGGCTACAATCGCAGGCGACGTGCGACGCCCCAGGGTGACATGAGGTGACTTTCCCCGCGATGATGTCGACATCTGGCCTGTTCGCCCGCGCTGGGCTTTCGGCATGGGTTGCGGTGCTGACCCTGCTGGTCGGCCTGTCCGGCTGCTCGCTGGTCCAGACCACGGTCGACCTGCCTTTCCGCGCGGTCGAGGCCGTCCTGCCGGGCGGGGAAACCACCGAGCCGGTCGACCCCATCGACCTGCAGGAAGACATGCTGCGCTTCGCCGACAACTTCGTGGCCTCCACCTCCAAGGGCGTGGAGATGCTGCAGCGCGACGGCAAACCCATCCCGCGGCAGGAACTGCTGACCATCAAGGTCACGCTGGCCAGCGATGTCTATGGCCTGGCCACCGGCTCCAATGCCCTTGCCAACCTGGTCGGTCTCACCGTATTCGCCTCCGTCGCCCGCTGGCGCGTCCAGGATTACTGGTTGCCCAAGGTCTACGGCGTTTCCGCCGAACCGGCTCTGCAATCCCTGGAGGCTCGCGAGGAGGAAATCTGGAACATCGCCAACCGGGTGCTGAAGCCACAGATGCAGGCTGAACTGCGCGGGGCCATCCACCAGTGGCGCAAGAACGTCGCCAATGCCTCGGGTCAGCTGGAAGCCTTCGCCAGCAATTCGCTGGTCAACGAGGTTACCCGCAGCAGCCGCGAAGCCAGGAACTCATCGCTCCCCTCCAGTGTCTTTGCCCTGCTGGATCTTGATCCCCTGGCAGGGCTCGATCCGGCCACTCGCGAACTCACGGAAACCCGGCTTTTCGCCGAGCGGGCCCTGTTCATCGGCCAGCGCATGCCGCAACTGATCCAGTGGCAGATGGAACTCCTCGCCATGCGTTCCACCTCCACCCCCGAAGTGGAGCAGGTCATCGCCAATTCGACCCAGATCGCCACCGCCAGCGACCGCCTCAGCCGTACCCTGGAGCAGATGCCGGGGCTGGTCAGTTCCGAGCGCGAGAAGCTGGTCAGCGCCCTGCACGCGGAGCAGCGCGGTCTGGGCGATCTGTCGCGCAATTTCGCCGCCACGCTTGCCGAGGGCAAGCAGATGGCGTCCTCGACGGACCAGGCCCTGAAAGCCTTCGACGACATTCTCGGGCATCTGGAGCGGATGCCTTCGAATCCCGATTCGCCACCCTTCGAAATCAAGGATTACGCCGCGACGGCGCTGGAGATCAACCGCATGGCCCTGCGGCTGACGGAAACCCTGAAAACCTTCCAGGCCCTGCTCAACCCTGCCACCTTCGAAAACCTGGCAACACAGGCCGAGCGGATCACCCAAACCACCCAGGCCCGCAGCGAGGCGCTGGTCGATTATGCCTTCCGCCGGCTGCTGATCCTGTTCGCGCTGGCCGCCGTCATCGTGGTGGCGAGCGCCCTGGGCTACCAATGGCTGCTGGCTCGCCTGCGCGGCACAGCCAGCTGAAACCAGGACGGGCCGCGCTGCCCGGAACCCGCGGGCCGGCCCGCAAAAGCCAGCCGGCGGAAGCCAG
>NZ_CP174131.1:0-66610 GCF_056880625.1 Methyloparacoccus sp. NF-16
TCAAGGTCCGCTGCACCAGATTGAAATCGAGACCGACCACCCCGGCCACGTCGGCGAGATTTGCCCGGATCAGCGCTTCTTCGGTCGGGCAATCCATCTTGGCGATGGCGAGCAGCGTGGTCTGCTCGGCCGCCACGTCATCCATCTGCATCGCCTGCATGCCGATGGCAGCCAATGCGTCTTCGACTGGCGCTAACGACGGAAGGGCGTGAGTGACCTTCAACGTGCGCTGCATCAGATTGAAATCGAGCCGCAGAACACCCGGCAATCCAGCCAGCTTGCCCCGAATCAGAGCTTCCTCCGTGGGGCAGTCCATGTTGTCGATGCGAAAACGGACGGTGGCCGCCTCGGTGGTGGGGCGGGTACGTGTTTCAGGCTGAACGAGGGATGCGGCCGAGCAGCCACAGCCCTTTCCACTGCATTCGCTCATCGTCTTTCCGTCGTGAACATCGCCGATGATCAGGATTAGAATTCCTATAGCAGCTATAGAGTCAAGCGCTTTGAGGAAGGAAAGATGAACATCCGTATCGGTGAACTCGCGCGGCGAACGGGCTGCGAGGTCGTGACCATCCGCTACTACGAGAAGGAGGGGTTACTGCCGCGCCCGGCGCGCAGTGGCGGCAATTTCCGGATCTATGGAGACGAGCATGTCGAGCACTTGCAGTTCATTCGACACTGCCGCTCACTCGACATGACCCTCGGCGAGATTCGCTTGCTTCTTCGTCTGCGCGACCGCCCGGCGCAAGACTGCGGCGAGGTCAACGCGCTACTCGATGCCCACATTCGACAGGTCGAAATGCGTGTCGAGGCACTCTTGCAGCTGAAGCAGCACTTGCTCGCATTGCGCGAGAAGTGCTCCGGCGCCCGTCCCATCAAGGCTTGTGGAATCTTGCAGGGGTTGACGGATTGCAGCTGTCATCTCATCGGCCAGGTCGCGTCCCCCGACTGACCTATTTGGCCTTAGCGTACGAATTTTTCCGTTTTCTGTGACGCCCCCCATAAGCGTTCAGCGCATCCGCTCTAACTCAGCAGATCCTTGCCGTGCCGAATGAGCGTGCGGATGGCAGGGAAGGCGCGAAAGACATGGATGATGAGGAAGCCTGCGCGTCGGAAAATCACGAACACAAACGCTTGGAGTCTCAATAGCGACAGGTAGATGCGTATACCCATGCCTTGGATCAATCCGGGTCCGCTTGCAGGGTGGCACCAATGAGCTGCGCGACTTCCTCATGGATGCGCTGATTATCCTGAAAGTATTCAGCTTCGGATTTTGTCCTTGCTAACCGCAAAAATTGGGCTATGTTGGCTTTCACTCATCCGTTTGCATAGCATGCTCACATCAATAGGGCCGTCATGAACAGGACAACCAATTTAGGGGCAGTAGCCTTGTGCCTTTGCGCGACCCTTGCTGTTGCCGAGGATACGGGTGCCCAGTCGAACCAAATTGTTAACGTGCCATTTTCCAAGACGTTCCCGGGGGCAAGTGGCCAAAAGGTTGAAATACCCGGCATGGACGCATGGCCATCTAGTTTGATTTATGATCAAGGGAATCTTGGCGCTACGATATCGAACGCCATTGGCTTTGTGGTTAGATATTTCTCCGTTAGGCAGTATGGGCTAAATGGGGTTCTCGACCCTTCCCGGCTATATCTTTATTGGAATGCGCGGTACTTCGAGCAGACGGTAATGCCTAGTCGTGGGATAAATACAAACATTGATTCTGATACAAGTGTATTGGGCGCATTGCTTTCCTTAAAAGAGACCGGCTGCGCA
This sequence comes from Methyloparacoccus sp. NF-16, assembly GCF_056880625.1. Taxonomy (NCBI): domain Bacteria; kingdom Pseudomonadati; phylum Pseudomonadota; class Gammaproteobacteria; order Methylococcales; family Methylococcaceae; genus Methyloparacoccus; species Methyloparacoccus sp. NF-16. The sequence goes on from NZ_CP174131.1 coordinate 1,774, forward strand.
CCTGAAGGTGTTGATTGGGATATAGGTACAGTTAGGTACTCCGAGCTTGCGGGGACCTATAAGTACAAGGGGTGGGCATATAGTGATAACTCAACTCAATACAAGAAACAGCCTGATCCGATGAGCTACACGATTGCTATTACCGAAGATATCTCATTTGATTCCGTCGGTAAAGGTCAGCTTGGCTTGGTCGCTCAAAGAAAGCTCAGGGATCAATCACTACCAAAAGTGAACCCGTTCCCTAGCTTATGCAAAAAGATTAAGTCTTACGATATTGCCAGTCCATACCGCAAGATGGATTTGAAATACAAGAACACCGATGCCGAAAAAGCAGCCGTACGGGCGAAAATTGTGAATGCGCTCTCGAAGGGGCATCCTGTGCTGACTGGGTTGCTTTTGGATGATAGCTTCTCCAAGGCCGGTTCGACAGGTGCCGTTCCATTACCAAAATTGGATACCTTCAAACCCACAGGAGGACACACAGTAGTGATTGTCGGCTATGGCCCTTATATATCATCAAATCCACAATCCATGTATTTCAAGGCGATAAATAGCTGGGGCTTGTGGGGTGCTAAAGGCTACGTGTATTTACCGGATGACTACATTACCAATGTCAATACATTCCAGGAGGAGATATTTGAGATGTGGCATCCGTCAAATCCCGGTTAGTACCTGCTCGGATAGATCGAGCACACTCTGCTTCGACCGCTGACCAGTCGGCGGGTAAGATCAACAGGGGCCGCTATGCGCCCCTCAAAGGCCACGACCTGTTCGCGGGTACTGATCACGTTCTTGAGCAGGTTCAGCATGTAGCTGGGATCGCATTCCATGACGGATTGCAGCTCAATCTTGATGGCCACCAGTTCCTCTTTGACGGTGGAGGCTCGCGCCAGCGGATAGGGGCCTTGGTAGCTCATGCCTCAGGTTCGTCGATATGGGTTCCCAGCTTGCGATAGGCCACGTCGAGATACTCGGCCCATTCCTCGTCATTGAGGCCGGCCGCCATGCCCAGGCGTCGAAGATTGGCGCGTAAATCCGCCGCTTCGCCTAGATAAAAGCTCTTTAGCTGGTCGCTGGTGCGACCGATTACGCAGTCATCCGGGGTAATCTGCAGTTCTACTATCGCAGGTTCGGTGTAGGTCTGGTCCAGCAAATAGCCCATGATGGCTGCCATGTGCAGGCTTATGTTGGGGAATCGGTCAGGGTTGAGCTTCTCTCGCAGTTGCTGGGTCATTGATTGGTCGTGCTTCAAGGGCATGGCGGGTTATAGAGTCGCCTCAGAATCCGGAAAAAATCGTAAGCTAGGGTGCAGACGGCTCCCGACCTAGATCAGACGTTTGAGGGTGCGATGTGGTCGCCGAGGACTAAGTGAGCGCATCCTCGAGTAAACGATTGAGGCGGATCAGTTGCTTGAAGTCTTCCACCACCGCCGGGACTAGGTCCCGAGAGGTGAACTCGGCATTGGTGAGTTTCTTCACCACCAAAAATCTTTTGAGCTTCAACCAATCCATATCCGGATGATCTGGATCGTATCCGCGAGGCGGGCGGGAAGCCACTTCTTCGCGTGAAAAGTTGGTCTTGAAACGCGCGGTAAAAGTGGGATCGGCAAACAACGCATGAAAAGGTCGAGCGTCCTGTGCAATGGCACTTCTGACCTTTTTCAGTTGTGGCCCGGATGGCATGAACAGTCCCCCTGCGACCACCACCCCCATGTACTGCGGGATGTTGGGAAGAATGCCGAAGAACAAGTGAGGATTGCGCTCAAAGCGGGAGTCCGAGGGTTTCGAGATCGAAATGGACAGCCAGTCCTTGAAGCAAGGGCCGCCACTCACCACATGGTTGGTCGCCCTTTTGATCCTGCCGATCCCTTTAATGGGGAAGTGGTAGTCCGGAACGATTGGCTGCAGTGCGGCCTTGAGCCTCTCTGCCAAGTCGATGAACGGCCCCCTGACATGGGCTTCATAGGTGGCTTGATTCTCCTCAAGCCAGTTCGGTTCAGTCTGCTTGCCAGCTTCGGTAAGAAACGGGAGTGTTCGGCTTGAGAATTTCATGTCCATTTTTCGGATCTTTCAGGTTCACTGCTCACGCAAATCGGCTAGGTCTGGGGGTGTGGACCTCACTCGCGCGTGATCGTCAATTTAGAATAGGCTGAGCTGTGCAGAAAGCTTGTCCTCCCCTTGCTGCAAGTCGCTCTTTGGCAAGTGGCCTTTTTCCGACGGTAGCGGTCAATGCAGCCGGTACTCGTTCAAGTCCAGCACCGGAAACCCGGGCCGTGCCCAATCGTTCTCATAGTCACTGAGCAGAATTTCGATCATCCAGATCGGGGCCGGGCTGAATAAATCATCACGCTTCTCGGCCACGAAAAACTCGATGCCGTCGGCGAGCGGTACTACCAGTTCCTCATCCAGTAGCCGCTGAATCAGCGCTTCCTCGTCTTCCTCTTCGTGCTCGGCAGCCGGATAGGTGATCGACAATGTTCGGTCGCCTTCGTCGTCTTCCCACAGTGACGCCAGCCAGGGCCGGCCGTCGCTGAAGACGCCCTGTGCCCAGCCGATTTCGGCAGCGGGTCTGGTTTCTGTATTGGGATAGTCCGGCGCTACTGCCGGGGTGGCTTTGTTCTCGCGCATTTCGCACCTCACGGGTTGGGGTTGCGTTCCACCTTGACGGTCTTCAAGCCAATCTCGAACAGCACTTCAACGGCAGCGTCCAGCGTCTTGAACACGCGGGGTCCGCCGCGGGCCAGTTCCAGTACCGGGTTCAGCCCGTGCTTGCCGGGCAGTTCCGCGGTCCAGCCGCCGGCCATCTGGCGGATGACCGCGCCTTTTATGACGCCGGTGGAGTGCAGTAATCGGGCCTCTCGGGTTTGCATCTAAACGGTTTTTTTGTGATAGCATCAGGCCGTTATCGTTGGCACAAAAAGGCAGTTTTGTTATGTTGAAAACAACCTTGTGCGGCGTCATTATCGCCATATCGCAGGCTATTCTGCCAGCCCTTGCCTGGGAGGATCACGTCGTTCTCGACGCCATCACCCGCGCGAATCCGATCATCCAGGCCCAGCAGGACCTGGTGAGCCAGCATCACGTACCCGGCGCATTACAGGCCGTGCTCGATAACACGCACTTCGTGGCCCGGCTCGGTGGCGTCATGACGCCCCTGATCGCCGCCGATGACGTGGTGGCAGCCGGCAGCAGCAAGACCGCCGGTGTCACCGCCTTCGGCGGTATCCAGATGCGGATCCCGGTGTCCTCGACCGAAGAGCGCCAGGCCATGGCCGCCAAACAAGTCGATCTGGCCAAGTCGGTGGATAGCATCAGATCCTCGGTCCTGAATGACATTGCCCAGCTACGCGGCTACGAGGCCGACCTGAAGGCGGCGGAGGTGCGGATGGGTTTCTACCGGGACCAGGCCGAATGGCTCAAGAAGCGCATGGAGGAGGGCTTCAGCGAGATGGAAAAGCTCTGGGCCATCGGTGGCAAGCTCAATGACGAGAAGGCATCGGTAGAACGTCTGTCCTTGCTGGCCTCGTCCCAACGCCACAAGCTGTCCCAGTATGCCGGCGATCACTGGCAGGGGCTCATGAGCTACCTGGAAGGGAAGAGCCGGGCGCCGTTCGACGCCCCACGCGGTAGGCCCTGATGGAAGAAGTCACCGGCATCATCGGGCGCGAGGCGCTGATCGAGGAGGCGCGCAAGGAGCTCAAGAAAGGGAAGCATCTTCTGGTGGCCGGGCCGATTGGCATCGGCAAGTCGGCGGTGCTGGCCAAGGCCTTGGATGCGCAGCCCGAACGCCGGATGATCTTCCGTCTCTACGACCAGCAGGCCAAAGGGCAATTTGTCGGCCTGGCTCAGCAGATGCTTGCGACCGATATGTTGCCGCCCGCTGCCTTGCTCCTGCCTGACAAGATGCACGACCAGCCGGGTTCCGAGATTCCCTGGCAGTCCATTCGCCGGCATGTGAATCGGCTCAGCCTGCGCGACCTGACCCACGCCATCATCCCGGCCCTGGCCGAGCATGCCGAGCACGGCGAAAAGCCGCTGATTGCCGTCGATGACCTGACCTATCTCACCCCGACCCAGCAGGCCTTTTGGCTGGCCGTGTTCGAGTTCTCCCAGATAGCCGGCTGCGCCAGCAACCGCAAGCACGGGCTGCGTAAGCTCTGGTGGAAAATGCAGGTGCTGGAGGTGCCGCCGTTACCGCCGGAGACGGCCACCGAGATTGTGCGGACCTACATCGCCAAGCGGGGCGTGCTGATTGAGTCGCCGGAGCTCTATACCGCCCATGTGGTGCGCCAGTCCGGCGGAGTGCCGCAGGCGATCCATGACATGCTCGATGCCAGCGCCAAAGAGCGGGTGGTAGACAAGCGCCGTATCCGCGAAATGCGGCATGATGCCGGTGTCCGTTACTTCGACTTCACGCCGGTCATGATCGTGGCTGGTGCCGGGATCGTGGCGCTGCGCTATGTGGCGCTGGGGATGGGGGACCGGACGATGTACGTCATGGCCGGCATCGGTGCCGCCATGTTCCTGGCGGTGCGGATGCTGTTGGCGAAGGGGAGTGCTCGTTAAAACTTCATTTGAGCAGGTAAGGGGGCTATGGTCGCGACCGCAGTCGGTGCCCGCAGTGTTGAGTCGTAAAATTGTGCATTCCAGGCGTATAAATGGCGCTTTCACCCCGATAAATTGAATTGACATATGTTTATCATCGTCTTGGTGTTGCGTCCCGCGAGATCATATTCCTTTAAGGAGTTATGCTTTGTTTGAGGCTCGAAGCATTCTTCGGGAGGTGTTTGGTTGTGACGTACAGGGGAAAACCGCATGAACATCCGTCTTCATCAGCAGGCTCGTACGACACCTGCGATTCGTCGGGAGATTCAATCTTCCTCTCTGAGTGAACGGGCGCTGGCCCGCCTTTACAACACCACCCGCTCGACCATCCGCAAGTGGAGGAAACGTGACGACGTGGCGGACGCATCGCACCGTCCTCACCAGCTGCAAACCACTTTGACACTGGCCCAGGAAAGCATTGTGGTGTATCTGAGAACCGCCTTGCAGTTGCCTCTGGATGATTTGTTGACAGTGACGCGAGAGTTCCTCAATCCAGCGGTGTCCCGCTCCGGCCTGGACCGGTGTTTACGTCGTCATGGTGTGTCCAACCTGAAGGCCCTGCAACCCCGGGCATCGCGACCTGTCGTAAAACCGTTCAAGGCCTACGAACCGGGCTTTGTGCACATCGATGTCAAATACCTGCCGGCCATTGAGGGTGACCCTCGACGCTATCTCTTCGTTGCCATTGATCGGGCGACGCGCTGGGTCTTCATTGCGGTGAAGAAAGACCGCACCGCACTGTCAGCCAAAGCCTTCTTGAAAGCCTTGATTCAGGCCGCACCCTTCCGTATTCAGAAATGCCTGACCGACAATGGCTCCGAATTCACCGATCGCTGTCTGCGCCGCGAACAGGGCCCCTCAGGGGAGCACACCTTTGATCGCGCCTGCGCCGAACAGGACATCGAGCATCGCCTGATACCGCCACGCCACCCCCAAACCAACGGCATGGTCGAGCGCTTCAATGGCAGGATTGCCGAGGTACTGCAAACCCACCATTTCGAATCCACAGAGGACCTCGAAGCCACATTGCATCGATACACGCACCTTTACAACCACCACATCCCGCAAAAAGCCTTGAACCATCGATCACCGGTGCAGAGCATGAAAGAATGGCAGTCTTCGCACCCTCATCTATTTCGAAAAAAGGTTTATCAGCTCACGGGACTCGACATCTTGGGAATAAAAAACATATTTATGTGTATTATTTAATTTCAGGTTTATCGTAAGGAGATCGACTATGACCTTAGAAGAAAAGTATAAGATGTTCGGGTTGGATGATGAAAAGCTAGCTCTTTTCAAGGACTACTCTGCAGGGTTAAATATGGATGAAGATAAATCCTCAGCGCACACAATAAAAACAGTTGTAATTGAGATGATTGGGGATAAATTTGAATCTATGGAGAAAGGTGATGCCAAATTGGTCTGATCTACTAAAAGAAATTAATCAGCTAGGTAGCCCATATGACATCCTAAGAAGGAAGTATGTTAAAGACTTGGCAAAATATACAGGCAGGAATGTTGTTTGCTACTACAGCGGCTGGTTGCAAAAGCCCGAGGTGGGCGCAGCGAACGCTGTAAATGATAATGACAAAAATGGTCTTATGACGACTATAAACAAACTCGATGTTTCAAAGGGTTTGGATTTGGTGCTTCATACCCCAGGCGGCGACACTGCTGCAACTGAATCAATAGTTGAATATTTGTGGCAATTATTTCAAGGTGATATTCGCTGCTTCGTTCCTCAGATGGCCATGTCAGCAGGGACGATGATTGCGTGTTCATGCAAAGAAATATGGATGGGGAAACAGTCTTCACTTGGGCCGGTGGATCCGCAATTTGGTGGAATACCAGCGCACGGTGTGATTGAGGAGTTTAATCGTGCGTACAATGAGATAGTTCAAGACCCAAGAACAATCCCCGTATGGCAGCCTGTAATAGCTAAATATGGCCCAGCGTTCATTGGCGAATGCGAGAAGGCCGTTAAGTGGTCAACAGATTTGGTTATTGAATGGCTGGGCAGAAACATGCTTGCTGGCGACCCTCAGAAGGATCTGATCATTAACAATATAGTTACCGAACTTATAGATCATTCTGTTAGTTATGCTCACAATAGACATCTATCAAAATCAAAGTGCAAAGAAATTGGTCTCAATATAATTGATTTTGAAGCGGATCAAAAACTACAAGATAAGGTGCTTTCTATACATCACATATATTCTCATACCCTTAATAGCACTGCCGCATTCAAAATTATTGAAAATCATATGGGTACAGCGTACATCCAGCAGACGCAGCAGATAATAATGCAAGCCCCTACAATTCAACGTGCTCAAATACAGTCCACAGGACCAGAAATTAATGTTCCAACAAATATTCCAAGTAATGACCAGTCAACAGAGGGATTTAACCACTAAATAAAAACCGCCCACTCTAAAGCGCGCCTGTTGTTTCAAACGTTAGTGGTTTCTCCGTGAACTTTAGCCGTTTCCCAGCATGATCGCCGCCACTCACGCCGCCTTTGCCAGCGGGCTCTATCTGGGCGGTTCCGCCCTGTTCGAGTACCCGGCTGACCCGATCTCCTGGGCCATCACGGTACTGTTCTCGATCCTGCCGGATATCGACCTGCCGACTTCGCGCGTGGGCCGGCCGTTGTTCTGGTTATCGGTCCGGCTGGAGAAGCAGCACGGCCACCGGACCATCACCCATTCCGCCATCGCCTTGCTGGTCGTGGCCGGCTTGGCGTCGCCGCTGTTCTCGTTCCATCGTGCCGATTGGTATTGGGCCATGGTCGGCGGCTACTGGTCGCATTTGTGGCTGGACATGCTCAATATGCGCGGCATCGATCTGTTCTGGCCGGCCTCGGTCCGGGTCGTCATGCCGGGCCGGCCGGCGTACCGGATGGAAGTCGGCAGCAAGGCCGAAATGGTGTTGATGTCGGCCTTCATCGTCTGGGCCGTGGCCATGTACCCGGTCAGCCAGATGGGTTTACGGGGCGGGCTGCATCAGATGCTCAAGAACTTCGACATGGCCTTTGACGAGTACCGCGAGTCAGCCGGTACCCGCTGGTACAGCGTCGAACTGTCGGCCATCGATAACCTGTCGCTGGAGCATGTGCGCTGTGTCTGCCCGGTTCTGGGTACCTGGAAGGACGGGCTGATCATCGACTTCAACGGACAATCCCGGGCCGTGGGCAAGAGCGCCCTTAACCATAACCTCTACCCGACCGCTGCGGTCCTGGAGCCGGGCGCGCCGCTCGACATCCAGACCCGCAAGGTCGACATGCAGGGCCGGTCCCTGGGCTGGCTCATGGATGCCTTGGCCGGGCAGAAGAACCTGTACCTGCTGGGCGAACTCTGGGTGGATTCCGACCAGCCGCCGCAAGTGGAGGACATCGCGCTCTATCATCCGGTCCAGGGCTCTGGTGACCGGGTACGGCTGCACTACGCCCGTCCGGAAGACTTGGCCGGCTATCGGCGCCTGGTGGCGATCCGGGGCGAGGTCATGATTCAGGGCTGGGGTGACACCGGCCAGGCGTTGGCGTCATTGCCGCTGGGGACGCAGGCGGTGAAGGTGGAGTTGCCGAAGGGGTTGCGGGGGTTGTTTTAGGGGCGGTCGGCAGGATGTAATCTGACGGTCTTTTGAAGTCTGAGATAGGAGGATGCTTTGATAAAAATAATAATCAGATTAGCTTTTGGTGCGCTGTTGGTGGGATTCAATGGCATATTATGGGGCGGCGATCATGCCGAAAAAGGGTCAACTGAACAGTTACTAACCGAAGAGCAGGCATCAAACCCGAAAGTACGTGGAACATCGGCATACTACAGGTTCTATGACTCCCTTAAATCCAACAGTAAACAACAGGCGGCTTTTGCGTTGAAATTGGCAAGACAAGAAGTTGATAACACATGGAAACTGATCCAAGGTAAGCCATCTAAGAAACAGATAAACGAGCAAGATAGACGTTGGGAGGGGATCATATTTGCCACCACATACAACGGGTCGCTCTTATCATGCGTGCGTGCCATTACATCCGCTCGAGAGGTTTGGGGTATTTGGAAAGATATACACCTCGATAAGGTCAAGTATCAGCGTGACAGTCCTGCGAGGAGCAGGGAAATATTTTTTGACCGGGCTAGCGAGTGCGAGTGGGTTCTTAGTCTACCCAATTCAGATGTTGGGGATTATGATGACCTTCATAATCGTTGGAGAGCTGATCATCCGGCTCCATTTACTGACGGGCCTAAGCTTGAGCAGTAGAATTATACTATAGGCAGGAGTTACATTTATTCAAGTAATAAATCATAATGGCCATAGATGGAAATCTTCAGCAGATTTCCAGTGGGGACCGTATTTAATGATGCCGGTGTCATCAAGCAGCGTCTGGCCGAGTTGGAGGCGGGCTATCGGTGAAGGTGGTTGAGGGGCATGCCGCTCATTGAGGGCGGCGGTGATTAGCGATACATTCCACCTTATTGCATGGGGCAAATCCGATGGCAAAAGTCGAATTCTGGGTAATCAGGCCTTCTGGGTCTGATCCAGATTTACCATCCCTGGTCTCGCAGAGCTATCACCAGGAGATGTTCTTGAGTCCGCATGTTCGCATGTCCGGTTTCAACAGCATGGCTCATGTTGAATCTGAGGAGCTGGCTCGTTCATTCGCGGAGGCCTGCACACCAATCCTGCAAAAGCGTTATGGATCGGACTTTTTTCTTTGCGTTGAGGCCTCGGCATCCTCTGAAAAATCCGTTAGCAACCGGATCAAGAAGGACTCGGATATCATCAGAAAGAGGCTTGATACGGCCAATTTTGCGCCTAACAAAGCACCAGAGTAGGCCACTCATCTCCGCTCATACCGCCTTTGCCAGTGGCTATACTTGGGTTCTGAAGTGTTCATTACCGCTGGTCGCAGACGGTAAGGATGGGCCGGATAGACAACTCCTGCATCTGCAACAGAATCATGCATCGGGTCGCCTTGATGACTTGAAAGCCTTATTTTAAGAAGACTGAAAAGGACTGTTTGTGTCACGACTGACTGACCTGCTTGCCCAAGCAAAAGCCAAAGACCCTCAACTCGGAGCTGACCTTGAAAGGGAGTTCAATGTCCTTTCCGAGCGTTTGCCTTTCGGACTGAATTTCGAGCGTCATCGTCCCGAGGCCGTGGAACTACCACAAGTACCGGTTCGCAAGGGCGACAAAGTTCGGGTACTGCCTGAGCGCGGTTCAACCCAGAAGGGTGACCAACGGCTTTGGCGTGTCAAATCCGTTCATAGGACCGATAGCGGGAAGACCGCCAACCTCTTGCGGCCGAGCGAGACAGGAGCCGTAACGCAGACCGTGGCAATCCAAGACTTGGTGGTGGTGGCGGAGTTTCGCGACACCATCTATCCGGGCTTGGTCAGTACCGGCAAGGTTCAACGAGGCGGTGAGAAGCCCTTCCACACGGTTATCAATGGCGAGAACTACCACGTTCTGAAAGCGTTGACCTACACCCATCGCGGCAAGGTGGATGTCATCTACATCGATCCGCCGTACAACAGTGGGGCTAAGGACTGGAAATACAACAACGACTACGTCGAGGGCGACGATTTATATCGGCACAGCAAGTGGCTGGCGATGATGGAGCGGCGTTTGCTGGTGGCGAAGGTACTGTTGAATCCGGCGGATTCGGTGCTGATCGTCACCATTGATGAGAAGGAATATCTGCGACTGGGGTTATTGTTGGAGCAAATATTTCCTGAAGGTCGATCACAGATGGTCTCGACTGTCATTAACCGTAAGGGGAATGCGCGGCGTGGCGAGTTCTCGCGTAGTGAGGAGTTCATCTACTTCATTCGATTTGGTGATGCTGGAATCACACCTTGGCATTCAGACATGTTGAACCGAGTTGAAGATTCCAGCGATGAAAATATTCGATGGAAGAGCCTACTTCGCCTAGCGTCAACAGGTCAGACGTCTGGTCGCTTCAACATGTTCTACCCACTTTACTTCGACGCGGGGACACTGAAGTTTTTATACGCGGGCGATCCGATTGCTGATGGTGTCCCTATCGAGACGGTACAGGTACCTGACGGAGCCACAGTGCTCTGGCCGATGCAGAGGAACGGTAGCGATGGTCGTTGGTCGCTTAGCCAGCCCAAGTTTAACGACTACATAAAGAAGGGCTACGTGAAGTTCGGCAGAAGAAATGGCGGAGGAAGGACGCCGTACTACTTGATGGAAGGCCAATTGGCTGCCATTGAGTCCGGAGATCTAGTGGTGACTGGCAAGGATGCAGATGGCGCGGTGGAACTAACAAAGGTGGCAAGCCTGCGCTCACCGCTAACCATTTGGAATCAAGCATCGCACTCTACTTCCGGACATGGGACCGCACTCGTGAAGGATCTATTGGCAGGTAGGACCTTCCCTTACCCTAAGTCTCTGTACGCTGTTGAAGATGCGCTGCGCTTTGTTGTTGCAAGCAAACCCGAAGCCATTATCCTCGACTTCTTCGCCGGCTCCGGCACCACCGCCCATGCTGTCATGCGCCTAAACCGCCAGGACAGGGGTCAGCGCCAGTGCATTTCCGTCACCAACAATGAGGTCACCGCCGCCGAACAAAAGGCACTGCGTGAAAATGGACTACGCCCCGGCGATCCCGAATGGGAGCAGTGGGGTATCTGCGACTACATCACCAAGCCACGAGTAAAAGCTGCTATTACCGGCCTTACCCCGGAGGGGCAGCCAATCGTGGGCGATTACAAATTCACCGATGAATTTCCGATGGCAGAGGGCTTTGAGGAAAACGCCGAGTTCTTCACACTGACCTACGAAACCCCGATTTCCGTCAACCACAACCGCGCTTTTGCCCGGATCGCTCCCTTGCTATGGCTACGTGCCGGTAGCTGGGGTCGGCGTATCGAAAAGCTTCCAGATGCTGGTTGGGAGGTGGTCGATGCTTATGGCCTTTTGGTGGATCTCGATGCCGCAACTCCGTTCATCAAGTCCATGGTTAATGCTAAAGCCTTGCGTATAGCCTATATCGTTACCGATGATGACCGACGCTTTCAGGCCATAGCGCAGCGCTTGCCCGATGGGGTGGAGCCAGTACGCCTTTATGAGTCCTACCTGACCAATTTCAGCTTTTCCAATGGGGAATGACGGATGAAGTTCACGCTGAAGGAGTATCAGGCCGATGCGGTGCGTGATGCTCTGACTAACTTGAAGAAAGCTCGCAAGCGCTGGCATGAGGATGCGGACAAGCATGCCTTTTCCCTGACGGCTGTTACAGGTGCGGGTAAAACCGTCATGGCCGCCGCCGCCTTTGAGGCGCTTTTCCACGGTGATGACGAATATGACTTCGATGCCGATCCGGGCGCGGTGGTGATCTGGTTCAGCGACGATCCTGCTCTTAACGAGCAAACCCGCTTCCGCTTGATGGAGGCCTCGGACCGCATTCGGCACACCGACCTGGTGGTGGTGGAACATCCTTTCAGCCGAGCCAGGTTCGAAGCCAAGAAAATCTATTTCCTCAACACCCAGAAGCTCGGCAAGAACAGCCTATTGGTACGCGGTTTTGAAGGAGATGACCTGCTTTCGGAAACCCGGCCTGATGCTCAGGCTTACACCCTGTGGGACACCATTCGTAACACGGTCGAAGACCCGGATTTGACCCTGTATCTGGTCCTGGATGAAGCCCATAGGGGCATGGGCAATCCCACCAATGCCGCACTGAGCGCAAAGAGCACCATCGTCCAGAGGCTCATCAATGGCGCGGCGGCGGTGCCGGGTATCCCTGTGGTGTGGGGAATTTCCGCCACGGTGGAGCGCTTCAAAAAGGCCATGGAAGGGGCGCAAAAGCACATCACCCTCCCGGATGTAGTGGTGGATTCGGCCAAAGTGCAGGAGTCTGGCCTCATCAAAGACACCATCATCGTCGAAATTCCCGATGAGGTTGGCGATTTCGATACCGTTTTATTGCGGCGTGCCACCGACAAACTGAAAGAATCGACCGAGGCTTGGGCTGAATACGCCAAGCAGCAGGTGGATTCGCATACAGTGATTCCGTTGATGGTCCTGCAGGTGCCTAACACGCCAGACCCAAATGCCATCGGGCGGGCCTTGGATGTCATCTATCAGCAATGGCCCAACTTGCCGGGCGCTAGTCTGGCGCATGTGCTCGGTGATCACTCGACCCAGAGGTATGGCAACCGTAACGTGCCCTACATCTCGCCGGAATACGTGCAGGAATCGACGTGGGTACGCGTGCTAATAGCTAAGGACGCTATTAGCACCGGCTGGGACTGCCCGCGGGCTGAGGTGATGGTGTCGTTCCGCACGGCACTCGACCGGACCCATATTACGCAGTTGTTGGGGCGCATGGTTCGCTCTCCCTTGGCGCGACGCATCCCAGGCAATGACCGCCTCAATTCGGTCGATTGCCTCTTGCCAAAGTTCGACGCCAAGACAGTGGGCGAGGTGGTTGATGCGTTGATGAATGGCGACGATACCTTACCGCCACCGGGCGGGCGGGTGCTCATTAACCCGGTCGAGCTGGTACCGAACCCGGCTGCATCTCAAGCCGTGTGGGACAAGTTCGAAGCCTTGCCTTCCCAGACACGCCCGCAACGTGTGGCTAAGCCGGCAAAGCGATTGACCGCTTTGGCTCATGAGTTGGCAGCCGACGCTATTCTCCCGGGGGCTGGCAAGTTAGCCCATACGGAGATGCACAAGATCCTCGATGCGGCACAGGTAAAGTACAAAACCCAGATTGAGCAGAAGCGCGATGGCGTCATGACCGTCGACGGCAAGACAGTGGTTGCTGATCTTCTGGGCAAAACCAAGACATTCAATCAGTTCCTGGAAGATGCCGACATGGCGGTCATTGATGATGCTTACCGGCGTGGTGCTCGCATCTTCAGTCCTGATATATCGCGTACCTATGTCGATGCTCTAGCGTATCGGGTTGCAAACCCTGATGAAGCCGATGAATTCGAGGAAGCCCTTGTCGACGCCCGAGTTTCGATCGCCGCACTGGGCTTGTTAACGGAAGTACAACTCTACTTTGATACAGAGGCGGACAAGCTGGCCAAGGCTTGGATGGCTAAGTACGGCGCCGCCATTAAGGGCCTTTCCCATGATCGGCAGGAAGCCTATCGCTTGGTCAAGGAGATGAGCACAGAACCGCAGGATATCGGCCTGGTTAAACCAGAGGCCAGATTCGAAATGACGAAAGCGCGTCATCATGACAAGGAGACTGCGCTGCCTACCTATAAGGATCACCTCCTCTGCGATGGGCAGGGCGACTATCCAGCAGAGATGAACGCCTGGGAGGTAAAAGTCATTGAAACCGAGATGAAGCGCGAGGGTTTTAGCTTCTGGTATCGTAATCCGCAGCAGCCCGGGCAATCATCCCTCGGGATTGCTTACCTCTCGGGCGATCAATACAGCATCGTCCGCCCTGACTTTATCTTTTTCGCCACGCAGACAGATGGAACCCTAGTAGCTGACATCGTGGACCCTCACGGGCTACACCTCGCTGATGCTCTACCGAAGCTGAAAGGTCTGGCCTTGTATGCTGAAAAGCACGCTAAGGTCTATCGCCGATTCGAATCCGTTGCCGAGGCGATGGGTAAGCTGCGCGTTCTTGATTTGATGGATGAGGCAGTTCGCAAAGCTATTGCCGGTGCAAAGGATGCAGGGAGTCTCTTTGCTGGAGGGTTGGCAAGCGATTATTGTTGATTGCAAGCCCATACAGCCACAAGCAAACTCCAGATGTCGCACAACGGGTAATTTATACGACGTTCTGCCATCAAATCCCCTCCACCAACTTGCTCAACCTCTCCTGCCCCGCATGCGTGTAAATCTGCGTGGTGGCGATGCTCTCATGACCCAGCAAGGCCTGGATATCGATTAGCTGGGCGTTGTTCTCCAGCAACCTAGTGGCGTAGGTGTGGCGTAGCTTGTGCGGCGTGATGGGCTTCTCGATACCGGCCTTGTCGACCAGCTTCTTGAGGTAGTCTCGGGCGGCACGGGGTGTCATCGGTTTGCCGCCGGTGGTCTTGGCGAACACGTATTCTGTCGCCGGCTTGCCTGCCATGTGGATGCCCAGCACCCGGCCGAAAGAGTCGGGGACCGGTACCAGCCGTTCCTTGTTACCCTTGCCGATCACCCGGATCGAGCGGGCTACGCCGTCAACGACGCGGATATCCTGAATCTTGAGCCCCAGCGCCTCACTGATGCGGAGGCCGGTCTTCTGGATCAACTCGAATAGCAGTTCGTAACGCTGCCGGATGGCCAGCAGTGCGGTCCGGGGCCGGCCGAAGACGTTATCCGGGATGTCGTCATGATTCCGCATAGCCTTATAAAAGGCGTTCTGCTCCTCCTTCTCCATCCAGACCGGGATTCGCCGGGGCCGCTTGGGCTTCTCGATCAGATATACCGGGTCCTCCTCGACCAGGCCCTGACGCCGTGCCCACTTATAGAAGGTGGCCAGGCTGGACACCTTGCGGGCCACGGCGTGGGGGCCGGTCCCGTTCCGGCTCAGGGTGGCGACGTAGCGCTCCAGGTCCACCGGCTGGACGCTGCGCCAATCCAATTCGGCCTCCTCCAGCCAACGTGCCCAGATGTTCAAGTCGGAGCCGTAGTTGTAGCAGGTCGTGTCCCGATGGCCCTTGGTGAACTTGAGGTAGGCCAGGAACTCCTTGCGGGCGTTCGGAAGCTGGCTCAGATCGGGGCTGTTCATGACCGTCCCGGAGATTGGCCAGAGGGCAGGGTGAGGCTGGCTGCAAACTTTGGGTTCATATGTGTTGCTGCGTAACGCTGGGTCATTCGATCTAGCAGGTGCGTCGGACAAATTGGGTCGCTGGTTTCCATTCCGTTAGTCCGCCTCCACCGGGTCCGTCGGACAAATTGGGTCGCTGGTTTCCATTCCGTTAGTCCGCCTCCACCGGGTCCGTCGAATCCTGCCTGCTATCCCGGGGGCGTTCTGCCGGGAACCTAGTTTCCTAAAATTACTATTTTAATGGTGACGTTCATGAATGCATAAAGGGAAACAACGGCATTTCTGACAAAAAAGCGCCCATAACAAACTTCAACAGCACACACATCCTACCTGAAAAGGGGTTAAAATTCCTAAAGTCTTTTTTTTAGGAAGTTCAAGCGCGAAAGGTGTCTCTGATGACCAAGGCCTACTCCAGATATCCACAATTTCTGTGGATAACCTTGTTACCGTTTGATGAAATCGCCCAAGGCATCGTTAGCCGGGGCAATCGTTCACTTTTTGGCCAGCCGTCCCATGGAAATTGACTTAACCGACCTGCCCAGGCCCGCCACGGTGCGGGAGGCCGTGGATATCCTGCTGCAAGACCTTGGTCCCGTGAACCTGGACGAACTGCGGGCAACGGCCGAGGATGACCTGATCTTTCACCTGATGGGCTTGGGCCGGTTCATCCGCAATGTTTTTGGCCTGCACGGCGAGAACCCGGCACTGCTTGCCAGTACCGGCGCGGCCCACCCGGACGACGCCTCGATGGTGATTATCGAGTCGCTTTGGCGGCGGCTGAAGATGCATTGATGCGAAAAAGCATGCTTCAAAATGATTTGAAGTGATTCAAAGCAGTATGATGCACTCTCCAGACAGGAGATAAGCCATTGATCATCCTATGTGGCGGTGAGAAAGGCGGGACCGGCAAGAGCACGCTGGCCACCAACCTGGCGGTTTGGCTGGCCCACCAAGGAAAAGACGTGCTGCTGGTGGATACCGACCGGCAACTGACGGCCAGCCGTTGGATCGACCGGCGTCATGCCCTGGCCGAGGAGTTGCCGACCGTCCACGGTGCCGAGAAACACGGCAATGTCTTCCATGCCCTGCGCGACTGGTCCCAGCGCTACGACGAAATCATTGTCGATGCTGGGGGCCGGGACTCGGAGGAACTGCGCACCGCCCTGGTCGCTGCCCAGGTTGTCTACCTGCCACTCCGTACCAGCCAGCCCGACCTTGAGACGTCGGTACACATGCACCAACTGGTTACCCTGGCCCGGAGCCTGAACCCGTCGCTGACGGCCCGCTGGCTGCTGACCATGGCCCCGACCGGCGAGGGTGGCGACACCGCCGAGGCGGCGCGAGTATTGCGTGAACTGCCTTCCATCCCGTTATCCGACATCATCATCCGTGATCGGAAGATTTACCGGGACGCCATGGCCTCCGGCCACGGCGTATCGGAAATGCTCAACGACAAAGCCCAGGCCGAGATCGACGCCTTGGGCCACGAGATTTACCGCTAGGAGGATCCATGCCCAAGTTCTCGCTTCCCTTCGGAAAAGCCGCCAACAAGCCCGGACCCCGAGTGCCGGATGTGGATCTCTCCGCCCTGGAGGCCTTCGCCTCCGGCGCCAGATCGGTAGACGCGCCCTTGGCCGATCCCGACACACCGGCCTGGTCCGGTCTGGACCGGAACGCGCCGCCCAAGAACACGCTGTCGATTCGGGTCAACGACTACCACTTGGCCATGATCCGCCACTTGGCGGAAACCCAGGACACAACCCAGAACCGTCTGCTGCGCCGGCTGTTGTTGCCGGCGATAGAAGACCTGGCGGTCGGGGCCGCCCGCCAGGAACCGGCCGAGTGACCGAGGAGGAGCCGGCCTTGTTCTCGCGCTGGGAGCGCGATACCCGCTACTACGAGCTACGCCTGCAACAGGACTTGTGGGGAGATTGGTTGCTGACGCGGGTATGGGGTGGCAAGGGTACGGCGCTGGGTCAGATTCGGCGGGAGCTGTGCCCGAGTTACGCCAGTGGCGTGAACTTGTATGCCAGTTCCATCAAAGTCCGAGAGCAACACGGCTATGCCCTGGTCTACGGGCGGCATTGATCGCTGCAAGGTCTTGTGTGGGCTACCTCGCCCCCTTCACCGGTTGCTCCTCATCCCGGACGTCGTTCCCGGTTCCGGGGGCCAGTCCGCCCACGTTATTTTGAACGGCCGGCATCCCTGCCCGCCGTGACCCGCGCCCGGCCTCCCAACGGCGCCGGGCCCACGCGCCATCCGTGACACGCTGCGCCCGCCGCCTACTCGCCCCGGCGCGGGAAGCGCGTCCTGCGTCAGGCTATCGCGCAAGGCATCCCTGCCATGCGCTCTTCTTGTGGCGGCAAGTTACATAACGTGGGGGATTATGCGCGAGCGTTCTGCGTGGTTGGCTATTTTCGAGTCGGTTCCGCCCGCGCATAATCGACGTTATGCAAAATGCCGCGCTGGTCGTGACTGGCGGGGTTGTTGTGTTCAGGCGGTGGCGGTTCACGGTTCGCCGTTGGGTCTTGTGTTCGCGTTGCTCATAGTTGTTTGAGTCCGCCGCCTCCCCCGCCCACCATGGGCCCGCCTTGCAGGCCTCGCGCTGGCGCGCTGGCCAAAGCCGGGGTTGTGCCCCATGGGGTGTTGGGGCTCGCGGGCCCACGGTGCGCGTGTGGCGTCGAGTTCCTCTTTTGCGCGCCTGCGGCGCGCAAAAGAGCGCCAAGAAAATCCAGGGGGGATTCTTCGAGCGGTGTACGCTGGGCGTCGTTAGTAGCTAACGGGGTGCCGACCTTGGGGTTTGACCGCGTCAGGCTATCGCCCGACTTAATGTTGACCACAAGGAAACAGACTGGTTACCATGGCAGCCTCTTCATGGGCTTCACCCCCCATCCCAAGGAAGCTCGTGGAGAGAACAAGAAGAAAAACAAAATCGCAACCGTAACTCCCCCTGACACGGTTGCATGAGAGAGAACTCAGGCTTGGCGGTCGCTTAACGTTAATAACAACAAAGATCGCCAAGGATTTTCGCCATCCAACACCTGCCTGCGGGCGCTCACGTCCAGAGACTGGTTCCCGGCCGCCTCCCAGCGGCGACAACACCCAACGTGCTCGCCCGGCTCAAGTCATTAGGCACCAGGCTAACGCCTGATGCCCGGCAACTCCTCATCGCCGGGGCCCGACCGGTCCCGATCATCCACCCATCCCTACCCATCGTCTGCGCTCATCTTCGCGTTCGCTACGAACAGCGCAGGCCAATAGATGGGGTCAGCTCACGAAACGGAAAAAATCGTACGCTAAGCCTTGTCGTGCCAGCCCAGCACAATGATTGACATGCCAAGCAGCGCGACTCCAGCCCCTGCCCAATCCAGCGCGGACAGCTTTACGCCATCGACGACTCGAAGCCAAACCAACGCAGTCGCAACATAAACGCCACCATAGGCGGCGTAGACGCGTCCACTGGCGGCTGGGTGTAAGGTCAGCAGCCAAACGAAGAGCGCCAAGCTCATCGCTGCCGGAATTAGCAGCCACATTGGCCCGCCTTTACGCAGCCACAGATATGGGAGAAAGCAGCCGACGATCTCGGCAAGTGCTGTTGCGATGAACAGTAAGGTCGTTTTCAAAATCAAGATCAGCAACTCCACCGTTGATAAATCTTACGAAAATGTCACTCGAGGTGCCCCCTCGAGCGTAGCGGCCGAAACTTCCCTTGTTCGACCCGCTTGCTCTGCCGCCAGATGTAGTCACCGGTCAGGTTGATGTGTTCCCAGCCGAGGGGCGACAAATGTTGATGCGCGCGCTGTCGCACGCTGATGGGCTGTGCGGGCATCGGCCTGGAGTCCTGTTTCAGCCGCGTACCCCCGTCAGCCCTACCCATCGTGCTCGCCCGGCTGTCGCCCGGCGCGGACCTTCACGCAACAGGCTCACGCCTGATGCGGGCCGGTGACTCGCCCGCCCTTGTGCGCGTCGACTCCACTGCGTTCCGGCCTGCCGTGCTCGGGTCGGTCACACCGGCCCAGAGGGGGAGGGGCTTGGGCTGCTCAAATGAAACGGAAAAATCCTATGCTAAGCCTGAGAGTATCCGAGCAGGGCGAGGATAATGGGGCAAGATACTGCGCCCGTGTTCTGCAAACAGCGTTCAGCCAAAGCGGATAGGGCTTTTTCCATGGTGCGTAAACCCTCGATCCGTTCCTGAATCGAGGAAAGCTTTTTCAAGGCGATTTCCCGAGCTTCCCGGCAGTGTTGTCCGTCCTCAAGGCGCAACAACTCCATGAGTTCGTCCAGCGAGAACCCAAGCTTCTGCCCCTGTTTGATGAAACGTACGCGCTGTACGTCGCGTTCGGCATAACGCCTGACACCCTTAAGCGGCCGGTCAGGTTCGGTCAGCAGACCGCGCCGCTGATAAAAGCGGATAGTTTCGACATTCACCCCAGCTCTTCTCGCCAATACACCAATGGTGAAGTTTTCTTGTGTCATGGGGCTTGCCTCCGTACCTAGGTACGGAGCTTATAGTAAGCCGTGTGAGAAAACACGGGGAACCGCCATGAACCAGAAACAAGCCATGATCGCGGGCGTTCTCGCCGGGATCGGCGCTAGCTTGTGCTGCGTCGCGCCCTTGGTATTGCTGAGTCTAGGACTTAGCGGGGCATGGGTGGCAAACCTCACCGCGTTCGAACCAGTGCGCCCGGTTTTTCTGCTGCTCACGTTGATTTTCATCGGGCTGGCTTTTCGCAATCTCTACCTAACGCCGCCAACCTGCGAATCCGGCAAGCCATGCGCCGATGATGCCGTTATCCGCAAGCAGCGTTTCATCTTCTGGAGTGTGGCCATTCCCTTGTTGGGCTTGATTGCGTTCCCGTGGATCGCTCCGTTGTTCTATTGAGGAAAACCGATGAAAACCCGAATCCTTGCGCTTGTTCTGGTATTAACCGTTACTGCGGACGTGGCTCTGGCCGCAGCACGTACCGCCGTGCTCGACGTACACAACATGACGTGTGCGGTCTGTCCGCTGACCGTTAAAAAAGCCCTTGAACACGTCTCCGGTGTGCACCTTCCCAGCGTGTCGTTCTCGCGGGTTATTCGATGCGCGTTCCCAGCGTGTCCGGTGCGCACTATGCAAGCGGCTTTCGCGGCATAAACGGTTTGCTCCCCATTGCCGCCCTCGGTCGTGCCAGCCGCGTTCAAGCTCAGCGCGGCGGCAACGGGTCCCCCCCATTTATTCCACGTCCGCTTGCATTCCTGCCCCTTAGGCAAATGTGCGCCGTTAAGGCGGTGGGGGGGGTTGTGCGGGTTCAACAAGCGTTTGTCGGAGGTGTGTCATGTCTGGTTTCGTTTCCGTTCTTGGTCGTCGTGGGGCTGGCATCGTGGCGCGCTACTCGCGCGGCGTGGTTTGGGCGTGGCGTGCCTTGCCGGGTGGTCCTGGCTGGCACCAGGCGCCGGCTTGTCTGTTCTTCCCGTTCCCGTGCGGCCCCACGGCTGGCCTGTTCGCGCAGCGGGTGGCCATGGGTCTGGGTTGGCGGGTGTGGGTGCGCCGCGGGTCGGCCGGGTCCCCGGTCTGGTCCGCGTGCGGGGTCATGGTCCCGCCGTTTCAAGTCAAGGTGGCCTTGCCGGCAGGCCTGCCGGCCAAGGCCGCTCGCGCGGCCCTGGCCGCCTTGCAGCCGTCCGGGCTGCAGGTGCTGGTTTAGTTCCCGTCCCCCGGCCGGCCGGCGCCGCAGCGCCGTCCGGGGGCTTTCATCCTCTGCGGCTTTTCGGAGGTTTTGCCATGCAGAAGTTTTTCATTCTCGACAGCAAGGGCCGTGTTATCGGCGGCGCCCGGTCGGACGATCCCGAACGGGCCGTGCGTATTTTCGCCATGTGCCACGGCCTGCCGGCCGATCAACTCCGGGCCCGGCCCGTGGATGCGCAGCCGGAATCTGCCGCGCCATCGAGCCGGATGCCGTCATGGGCCGGGTAAAGGCTCAGGTCATCGAGCGGATGGAACTCGACGAGGCCTTTCGGTGGGCATGCGCCACCGAGGAAGACGGGCGCCGGGAGCCGGTGTTACCGGATCCCGTGCCACTCAAGGAAGGGCTGGGAGCCCAGCGCCAGGAAGGCGAGACAGTCCCTTATCCATTCATTTTCGAGAGGAGCAGCAGCTATGCGACAGCAGTACATCTTTGACGGCATCAACGGCGGCACGCTCAGCGTGACCGAGTCGCCCAGGGGCGGCAGCGTGTTGGTGTGTTTTGCCGTGGAGGGTTCGACCCTGGAGGTCGAGGTGTCGGCGGACGATTTCCGCGCTCTGGCGGATTTGCGTTTCCGGCTGAATCTCGACCGGTCGGTCGAGTTGACGCAGTTACGCGCGGCGTGAAGCGAGAAAGCGCGGGTATGCCGCCCGCGCCCTCTCTGGGTTTCCCAATAGCACTATCAGGAGATAGCAGCGTATGACAACGCCACTCTACAAGCAAGCCGGCCGGCCTTTGTTCCCCTTGGGCCGGACCCTCATCACCCCGGGCGCCCTGGCGGCGCTCGAACGGGTCAACCACTCACCGGCCGAGTTCCTCAGCCGTCACCTGTTCGGTGATTTCGGCGATCTGGATCCGGCCGATGTCCAGGCCAACAAGGACGCGCTGCGCCATGGCGCTCGCATCCTGTCGGCCTACGCCGTCGATGTGTTCCGCGTCTGGGTTATCACCGAAGCGGATCGGTCGGCTACTACCGTGCTCCTCCCCGAGGAGTATTAACCGGGCTGGGGCGCTGCGTGCCGGCAGCGCCCCGCCTTTTCCCATTGCACCACTGGAGTCATTCCATGTTTACCAAAGCTCAACGCACACAAGCCCGCCTCCGGCTGGCTCTTTGCGGTCCCTCTGGCAGCGGCAAGACCTATTCGGCCTTGCTGATCGCTCAGGGGCTGGCGCCCGATGGGCGTATCGCCATGATTGATACCGAACGCGGCAGCGGCGCGCTGTATTCGCATCTGGTCGATTACGACGTGGCGCCCCTGGCGCCACCGTACACGCCAGACCGGTACATCGAACGGATTCGGCTGGCCGGCGAGTCCGGCTACCAGGTGCTGATCATCGACAGCCTCAGCCATGCCTGGGTCGGCGAAGGCGGCATTCTCGACCTGCACGACCGCGCCACGCAGGCCTCGCGCAGCGGCAACAGCTTCGCGGCTTGGCGCGAAGTCACGCCACGGCATAACGCACTGGTGGATGCGCTGCTCGGCGTCGACCTGCATGTCATCGTCACCATGCGCACCAAAACCGCGTATGACCTCAGCGACGATGGCAACGGCAAGAAACGGCCGATCAAGGTTGGCCTGGCCCCGGTCCAGCGCGACGGGCTCGAATACGAGTTCACCGTGGTCATGGACCTCAGCGTCGAGGGTCATGTGGCCACGGCCGCGAAGGACCGCACCGGGTTGTTTGACGGTGCCCACTGGGTGCCGGTCAAGGCAACCGGCGAAGCCTTGCGCGGCTGGCTGGATTCGGGGGTCGACATCACCGACGCCAGCCGGCAGCAGCTCGACAAGCTCAAGGCGCACGTTGTCACCATCGACAACGTGCCGCACCTGAATAGCTGGTGGCGGGCCAACGCCGCCGACATCGAGCGGATGCTGCCGCCGCATGTCGACGCGCTGAAGGCGGTTTATGCCGAACGGCGCACAGCCATCCTCGACGCACTACGCGCCCAGCAAGCGGCCGTTACCGGCCGTCCGCGCCGTGGCCAAGCCGCCGCGTCCGTCGCCCATTAACCCATCGGGGCGGCTGGCGCCGCCCCTCCCCCATTGGAGGAATCACACGTGAATACGATCACGCTGTATGAACTGAGCAATGACTACCGCCAGGCGCTCGACGCGCTGACGGATCCCGAGAACGACCTGCCGGCCGAGGTCATCGCCGATACCCTCGAAGGCCTGCAAGGCAGTCTCGAAGACAAGGCGATCAATGTCGCCAAGTTCTTCCGCAACCTGGAAGCCATGGCGGGCGCCATCAAGGAGGCCGAGGACGGCATGGCCCGGCGTCGCCGGGCCATCGAGGCCCGGGTGAAGGGGCTCAAGGACTATCTCAAGCAGAACATGGACGCCTGCGGCATCGAGAAAATCGAATCGCCGTGGTTCGTGCTGGCGATCCAGAAGAACCCGGCTGCGGTCGACGTGTTCGACGAATCCGCCGTGCCGGCGGAATTCAAGGAGGAGGTTGTCACCGTGAAGCTCGACAAAACCGGCATCAAGCGGGCGCTTGAGGCTGGGGCGTCGGTGCCGGGTGCCGCGCTCACGCGCGGGACGCGGTTGGCGGTGCGGTAGGGCATTGATGAGGGCGGCGCTGCCGCCCTCTTTTTTTCCGGGTTGCCGGCCCTGGTCCCGCCGAGTACAGTATTCGTTACCTACTAACGGAGCCGGGTCATGAGCAGTGCAGAACGACAGCAACGACTCAAGGAAAAACGCCTGGAGTCCGGGCGGAAACTGGCCAATGTGTGGCTACCAGTGGCGGACATGGGGGCGCTCAAGCAGGTGTTTCCCGGTCCGCGCGGCGGTATCGACTGGCAAGCCGTGGCGACTGCGGCCCTGGCGGGCCGACGGCCAGCGCCCGCACCGTTACCTACTCACGTGGTGGAAGAGCCCCTGTGCTACTGGCGGCCCGATCGGTCCACGCCGTTAGAAAACCGTTGCCAGGGTACCAACCGCGACCGTAGCCGCTGCCGGTCCAAAGGGAAGTTCATCACCAAGTTACAGATGCCTGACGGCAGGATGGCCGAATTCGTTACCTGCGCCCAGCATGAGGAATTCTTCAAGCCGCATCCGAGCGTGTTGGCGAGCGTGAAGTTCTGAGGCTGTTCCCGCGATGTCAAACGGCGAGGCCTCTGAAATTCGGTCGGCGCTGGCCCGGTGCCGGGCTGAGGAACGCGAGGCGCAATCCCTGCGCCTGGCCTACGAATCGGGCCACATGGCGCGACTGGTGGGTGAGCCCGAGTCCGCCTGCCCGTACCGGCGCCCGGAGCGGCGCAATGCCTGGCTACGGGGCTGGCTTGAGGCAGAGCGGGTGTTATCCGAGGCTGAAGCCGTTCGCTCGTTGAGCCCGGGGTAGCGGGCCAAAGGCTTGGAGGCCTTGGCCGAGCTACGGGCGAAACTGCCGTTTCTGGGTGCGGATGGGGATGATCAGACTGGTTGAGGGGCGAATAACCCTACAAAACACTCAGGATTGTGTCTCAATTTGAGACACGGATTGGCTGACCAAACTTTGAACGTAGCGCTCGAGCTCGAGCTCCTGCTCTTCGCTAAGTGTGCCGGCCTGGATCTTCACCACGATATGCCGGGGATCCCGGACGATAGTCCCGACCCGCTTGCCAACGCGCGTAATGTCAACGACATCCCGGTCCAGCGTGCGGCCCTCGTTGCGGATCGCCATCAGCGCCCGCTGCAACTGCCCCGGTAGCTTGGTTTGATCCAGTTCGGCGTTTTCCAATAGTTCCCAGCACTCCATCAGGCAACTTTCCACAATCTCGGCTGGCAAATCGCCGCGCTGCTCTTCTTCGGCCAGTACCCGTTTCAGTGCATCGGCTGGGCCCCGGCCCAGTAACCGCGGGTTGATGTTGAGCCGTTCCCGGATCACGGCCGGCAGATCGTCAAAGGCAAAGTACCGATAGAGGTCCTGGCGTCCAAGTCCCAGCGACTCGGCCAGCCTTTTCCTGGTCGGGAACAACTCCTCGACCTGCCGGAGCGCCTTGCCGATTTCATAGTCGGAGAGGTCTTCCCGGTCGATGTTCTCGGCCAGGGCGAAGACCGCCATGTCGCCTTCCTCGGCCTCGCTGACCAGTGCCTCGATGGTGGGCTTGCCCAAGTGCTTATGGGCGCGTAACCGACGCTCACCGGCGATCAGCTGATACCGGTCGCCGTTGGGCCGGATCATGATCGGCTGCAGCAGGCCGGCCTCGGCGATGGACTGCGCCAACGCCTCGATCTCTTCCTGGGGAAAGATTTTGCGCGGCTGGTAGGGATTGGGCTCGATGACCTCGACCGGGATCATGCTGTGCGTGCGCCCGTAGTCGACGTAGGCATCCTGATGGGCGGCGGCGTGGCGCTGGGTGTTGGCAGCCAGCTTCTCGGCCAGGATGGCCTTGATGTTCTTACTCATGGCCAGCCTCCTTGCGCTGGAAGCCTAATTCACGGGCCAAGTGCGCGGCCAGTTGCTTGAACTCCCGCGTTACCTTGGCGGTGCGGTCCAGGCCATGCAGGCTGGTTTGAGCCATAGCGGCTTGATTGACCTTGGTGCTGGTCGGGATGCGAGTCGGCAGCAGCTTGCCGATCTGTTCCTGGGCCGCGCCCTCGATCAGCTTGCACACGGTTTGCCGCTCGTCGTGCTTGATCAGCAGCGCGCCGAGTAGCTGGAGCCCCGGATTGATCCGGCGGATTTTGGTGACGTGCCTCAACAGGTCGGTTACCCCGTACATCCCATATTGCGAGCCCGACTCGATCGGGATGATCAGGTGGGTGGCCGATGCCAGCGCATTGCTGGTGAGCAGCTTCAGGCTGGGCGGGCAGTCAATCAGGATCACGTCATAGACGCCTTGCAGCGGCGCCAGCTTGTCCCGCAATTCCTCCGAAGGCCTCGGCGTGGCGTCCTTGAGCTCGTCTTCGGCCTTGCCCAGATTCAATGACCCGTACATGAGGGCGACGCCATCCAGGTGCGTATCGTCATGGATAGCCAGTGGCAGTTTCTCGGCCTCCGACAGCAGCAACTCGGCGACCGTCACCGGGATCTCGCTCGGGTGTCTCTTGCCGATGTGCAGGCTGGCATTGGCTTGGGGATCCAGGTCCACCACCAGGACGTTGAGGTCCATCCGGGCGAACTCGGCGGCGAGGTTGACCACGGTCGTGGTCTTGCCGCAGCCGCCCTTGTGGTTGGCGACGGCGATGATGCGGGTTTCTATCTTGGCCATGCGTGTTCGTTAGCTATTCATTCCGTGCATGATGCAAGGGTGGCACGAAGGCCAAGCTCCGGTCAATGCGGATTGCTACATACGGCCCGGCTTATCCCTATCATCAAAAGGTTTTTGTTTCATTAAAGGGAACAAACAAGGTTATCACTGTGTCTTTGTGTTCGTATAAAGTACAAACCGAAACCAAAGAGAAACACACGAAAAAGAGGAAAGCATTATGGAAATCTTTGTACTTGCAAGCATCCTGATCGCCGCCATTGCGACTGTCGATCTGCCGAGCCACGCATCGGCAGCCTCCTCGCAACAGGGTTAACGCGGCCCGTTTTAGCTCCCAGGTCTCCTCCCTCAAGGCCCCGCTTCCGGGGCTTCTTTTTTGGGCTCAGTCGGCTCAATGCGTGTTCATAATGGTCGGATATTGAGTCCGTTTGCTATCATCGGGCCATGAACACGCAGGCCCAATCCGACGCCGACGAGCCACTGACTGACCTCTTCGGCTCGCCCATCACACTGCCGCCCGTCAAACGGCGGTTGGCCGATACGTCCGTCTCGATTGCCACCGATCCCCCCGACGACATCAACTATCAGCACAGCATCCTGTGCCAGGTTGGCCTGCCCCGCTCCAAGCTCAAGACCACGACCTTCGAGCGCCGGAGCCAGAGCGCCATCCTCAGCGTCGAGGCCGGCAAGCTGTTCGACGGCAAGGACCTGGTGCAACAGTTCGTGCCTTACGGCCCCAAGGCCCGGCTGGCGCTCGGCTACATCCATACCGCCGCGATACGGACCCGGAGCCCTATCGTCAGCATCGGCGACAGTACCCGCGAGTTTCTGGGTCTGATCGGGCTCCGCTCGGATGATGGCCGGACCTACAAGCTGGTCCGGCAGCAGCTCATGGCCCTCGCCGCCTGTCGCTTCACGCTGGGCTATTTCAGTCCGAACGGATCCCCGAGCACCCTGAACACCATGCCGGTCAAGCGTTTCGAGCTCTGGAGCCAGGACGACGACAAGGGCCAGCGTTCCGTCTGGCCGGGCGTGATCGAACTGCGGGATGACTATTTCAACGACCTCATACAGCACGGCGTGCCCTACGATCCCCGCGCGTATGCCGCCCTCGCCCACTCCGCCTTATCCCAGGACGTCTATCTGATGCTCTGCTACCGGCTACACCGATTGAACGCCAAGGGCGTCAAGGTGACCTGGAAGCAATGGCAGGAGCAATTCGGTCAGGAGTACACCGGCTCTGACTCCCTGCGGAATTTCAAGGATCGCTTCATTCCGGCGGTCAAGGACGCCTTGTCGGTCTATCCCGACGCCAAGGTCGAGATCGTGACCGGCGGGCTGATGCTGCGTAAATCGAGCCCGGCGGTCGGCAAGATCATCATGCCGGGTTCGTGACATCCGCCCCCCCTTTCCGGTCGCTACATCAGTCGCGCCCGTCTGCCCGCACGGTATCCCCTCGGCAATTCGTGACATCGGCCCCCACTTGGGTAGCTGGGTTCGTGACATCCGCCCCCCCTTGGGTGTCCGGGGCTATCCGTCAGTTCGTGACATCCGCCCCCACCTTTACGCGCCTTGTGCGGCTCATCTAAAGTGCGCAACCCTGTGGACAGGGCAAGTTATGCACGTGACATCCGCCCCCCCTGGTTCGTGATATCGGCCCCCCCTGGTTCGTGACATCCGCCCCCCTTTGTTCGTGACATCCGCCCCCCATACAAATAGGGTTAGTTCTGCAAATAGGTCCTGCTAATAGTTGAAGGGATGAATCTGTGGACAAGTTCGCGTGGGCAGGGAATTGCCGTTAGTAGGTAACAACACATGAAAGAGTTCGACCTGAACCTGATCGCCATCTTTGAGGCGCTGTACGAGGAAAGGAACCAGAGCCGCGCGGCCGAACGGCTTGGCATCTCACAACCTGCGGTCAGCCATGCCCTGACTCGGTTGAGGACATCCCTGAACGATCAGCTTTTCCATGACCGGGCCATGAACCCAACGGCCACGGCGAATGATCTCTACAGCCAGTTCCACTTGGGCTTGAATCAAATTCGTGCCGGGTTTCAGGAGGTCGAGCAATTCAGGCCAAGCGCTTCCCACCGTCATTTCAGCATTGCGGCAAGTTACAGCGGCGGTGTGATTCATGGTCCTGAGCTTTTCACGCAGGTGAGGGCGGTTGCGCCCAACGTGCGCTTGACGTTACGCAGCATCGATCCAGTCAGCATGATCCCGGACCTACTGCGGCAAAAGAACATAGACCTCGCCATGTATCACGTTCATGGTCATGACAACTCACTCTGTTATGACAAGTTGGCCGAGCATCATCTGGTGTTGATTGCCAGGAAGGGCCATCCCAAGCTATCAGGCGGATTTAGCCTGGAAGAACTATGGTCACTGGACTTTGCTGCCGTACATGATGAGCAACTGCACTACGATTTGCCCGAACATGAACTGCTCAGACAAATCAGACAGGAGCGTGTCGTATTGGAGGTACCAGCGGCAATGCAACTGATGCCGGCGCTAGCCATGACCGATCTGGTGAGCATCACCATCAAGAACATGGCGAATTTCGCGGTGCGGAATTTCGGATTGGAGATGTACGACCTACCCGCAGAAGTCGAACCCATTCCGACCTATCTGGTTTGGCACAGGGGCATGGAATTGGACGCGGCAAACCAATGGCTTCGCCGGCAGATCAAGGCCGTATGGTCGAAGGAATAGTTGGGCTGCAATAAGCCAGACTTATAAAAACTTTTCGGTCTAGTTATTTCCAATGGCTTGATGAGGCTTAGTACCATCGTAACCACGTCGGAAACAGGGCGGGGGGTCGGTACAACATGGCCACACCAAGTTACGCATGAATTGGGGAAATCGTTGCGGTCATGAGCCGGCAACCCCTCGGCGTTTCGCGCCGCCGCCAAGTCACAAGGCACGGCCAACGATTCTCTTGCGTTTGGGAGAGCGGCTACATGATTACTACGGCACGCCCCACGGCATCTTGCCCAGTCTCAATCTGGCCAACGGCTCTGATCGTCAGCAACGATCAGAGCGCCGGGAGGCCTGTCTGATCGTTCTCAATGCGCTTATCCACTATCTGGACCTGGTGACACTGCGGGTCGGCATTCCCAAAGCCAACGGCGAGGTCACCGGCTTAACCGTGGACTTCCTGGTTGAGCGAACCGCTCTTTGCAAGCGGCGGGTCGAGAGGGCCACGCGGGATCTGGTCAATGCCGGGATCATTCGCGTGAATCCAGTCACCAAGCGTGATGCAAACGGGAGCTACATCGGCAAAGGAGCGATTCGAACTGTGACGCGGACCTTGTTCGCAGTATTCGGCCTCGAAGGCTGGCTCAAGCACGAGCGCGACCGGGCTGCAGCCAAACGGCGCAAGCTCCGCATGCGCATGATGAAACGGGACATGGCGCGCCGTGACATGTTTACCCGCGATCTCTTCAAGCAGCGGCGTCAACCCGGCCCACCCGAGGAGTCTCCGAACCGTACCGCCGAACTCACCCGGCTCATGGCATCCCGGCCCGACCTGAGTATCGAGGCCATCTTCGAAATGCTGGGCCGAAGACCCCAGACGCCCAACACTCAACCCGCCTGAGCGCGGGTCTGGCTAAACTCTGCAAAACGGCGTGAAAAACTTTCCAGGGTCCTGGGGAAAAGAGCGTTGAAAACTTTCCACCCCAGGTCGTTCAATGCCCGGCTTTTAGCCGGAGTAACCTGGAGTGATCAGAGTGGAACTCATTGCCGAACTGCGGCGCCTGCATTTTGTTGAGAAGGTCAAAATCAGCGAACTGGCCAGGCGCTTTCATCTATCCCGACCGACGGTCAGAAAGCATCTACAGACCGAGGGCGACCCGGTCTATCCCACCCGCAAGCAGCAACCCTATCCCCAACTGGGTCCCTATCGGGATCGGTTAAGGGAGTGGTTGGAGTTTGATGCATCCCTGCCCAGGAAACGTCGCCATACCGCCCAACGTCTGTTTGAGCGATTACAGGTGGAGGGCTATCGCGGCGGCTATTCCTCCGTTCAACGCTTTGTGAAGGTGTGGAAGAGCGCACGCACCGAAACACCGAAAGTCACGCAAGTGTTTGTGCCGTTGGTGTTCTCCCCGGGGGACACCTGCCAGTTCGACTGGAGTCATGAGACCGTGGTCATCGGCGGTGTCGAGCACGTCGTGAAGGTGGCGCATTTCCGCCTGAGCTACAGCCGGAAGATGTTCGTCGTCGCCTACCCACGCGAGACCCAGGAAATGGTGCTGGATGCCCATATTCAGGCGTTTGCGTTCTTTGGCGGCGCCCCCAAGCGCATGGTCTATGACAACCTCAAAACGGTGGTGGACACGATATTCCTGGGGAAGGAGCGTCGCTTCAACCGACGGTTCATGGCCCTGGCCAGCCATTACCTGTTTGAACCGGTCGCCTGTACCCCTGAATCGGGATGGGAAAAAGGACAAGTGGAGAATCAGGTCGGTAACGTGCGCGAATGGCTGTTCACGCCGACACCGCATTTCGACAGTTTGGTTGAACTCAATGTCTGGCTGGCTCAGCGTTGTGAGGAATTGGCTCGACGCGCTCACCCGGAACAGGCTTCACGTACTATCGCGGCGTGCTTTGCTGAAGAACAGGGCTGTCTGATTCCCGTCACGGCCCGTTTCGACGGGCATGTCGATGACATGCGCCGGGTCAGTTCCCAATGCCTGGTGTCGGCTGACCGGAACCGCTACAGCGTACCGGCCCAATGGGCTAATCAGGTGGTCTCGGTCCGTCTCTCCGCTGACCGAGTCCGCATGGTGGCCAACGATGACATCGTGGCTGACCATGCTCGTTGCTTCGGTCGCGGTCAGCTGATTTGTGATCCCTGGCATTACCTCCCCGTGATCGAGCGCAAACCCGGCGCCCTGCGCCACGGGGCACCCTTCGTCCAGTGGGATCTGCCCGTTCCCATCAAAGTCGTGCGAGACCGCATTCTGAAGCAGGACAAGGGCGATCGCGCCTTTGTCGAGCTCCTGCTGATGGCGCGCACGCTTGGGGACAGCGGATTGGAAACCCTGGAAGTGGCCTGTGAGTTGACGTTGCAGTCCGGCGTGATCTGCGCTGCCGTGGTGGTCAATGCCATGCAGCGACTGACCGAGGCATCGAGGCCGAAAACCCTTGAACCCGCCGGTGCGTCGATACCGCAACTGACGCTGGAACCGGTCGCCGATTGCAGCCGCTACGACAGCTTACGGGGGGTGACCTATGTCCATTGATCGCGTAGTCGACCTCAAGGCCTTGCATCTCTATGGCATGGCCGCTGCCTGGAGTGAATGGCTGGCCGAGTTCGGTCATCAACAAAAGCCCGTGATACCCGAAGTCTGGTTGGACCGGTTGATCGCCGCTGAACAAGCGTATCGGCAATCACGCAGCCTCAACTATCAACTCAGGGCCGCTCGCTTTCCGATCCATCGCGACTTGTTGAACTTCAACTGGCATGAAACGCCGTTGGCACAGCATCGGGTCGAACAACTCGCCACGGCCGGCTTCATGGCGGAAGCGCACAACGTGATTCTGGTCGGTGGCACCGGAACCGGTAAAACCCACCTGGCCACCGCTTTGGGCATCGCCGCTATCCATCAGGGCAAGCGGGTGCGGTTCTTCAACGCCGTCGACCTGGTCAACCAACTGGACCGGGAAAAGCAGCAAGGTCGCGAAGGTAACCTGGCCAAACAACTCGTCCACATGGACGCCATCATTCTCGATGAGCTGGGCTACCTGCCGTTCCCTGCCTCCGGGGGTGCCTTACTGTTCCATCTGGTCAGTAAGCTCTATGAAAAGACGTCCTTGATCATCACCACCAATCTCAACTTTGCCGAGTGGGTGCAGGTGTTCGGGGATGCCAAGATGACCACGGCCCTGCTGGACCGCATCACCCACCACTGCGACATCCTGGAAACGGGCAATGACTCCTATCGTTTCAAGCAACGCAAAAGGAGCATCACACCCCAATCACCCTAGCGCTCATCTGGAAACTATTCGGCGCTCTTCCCTGGAAACTTTTCAAAGCCGATTGACAAAACTCGCCCAATTGTCCGGCTTCGCCGGATAAATCCCCTTTCTTGCCCTTCAACCAGGTCGGATTGACTGATTCCCGGCCGTTACCGGCACATATTCGGCTGCGGGTTCCTTGGTCAGGCTGTTACTCCCGGGTTTTAAGTGTCGGGGCTTGCAGCGTTAGGTGGCGGGACTTAATCCGACAGGAATCAGTACAAAAGAAGGGAAAAGAAAACAGCGTTCATAGGCAGGTTATACCGGCAGAGAAGCCGCAAGAAGAGGTCAACAGATAGGGATGGATGATTTCACGAAAGATTGTGGCGCTACGAGGCTCGTAGGCGTCCAGAGAGGCTGGTTTTGGTCGCGGTTGAACCAGCGTGTTGCCATGGCTCAAGGATTCACCCTGATCGAGCTCATGGTGACGCTGTCGGTAGCGGCTATTTTGCTCACGGTAGGCGTACCGAGTTTTCAGGAATTCATCGCCAGCAACCGGCTGACGTCCGAGATCAACAGCTTCAACGCTTTTCTGAACCTGGGACGCAGCGAAGCTATCAAGGGTGGGCGGCGGGTTACGCTTTGCGCGAGCTCGAATGGCGCATCCTGCGCCGGTTCCGGTGGCTGGGAACAGGGTTATCTGATCTACCGCGATACCAATGGCGACGGCAGCCTGGGCACGGGTGAGCCGATCCTGCGGGTCGGTGCGCCAATGCGCGGCAACATCACGCTTCGCGGGGAAGAATCAGATGTGGCTCGTACCATCTCCTTCATGCCGTCTGGCCAAGTCACATCGTTTTCGGTCATGAGCCGTCAGTTGGTAGGCTGCGATGACCGCTCCAAGTCCTTCGCCAGCGCAGTGCGCTCGAAAGCCCGCGTCATCGTGATAAAGAAACTGGGTAGTTCCAGTTCTGTGAAAGGCGACAGTTCGGCGGTAACGGTCACATCCTGTGAGCCGACCTAGAGTTCGCCGATCCGGTACCTGACCACACCGAGGATTCGGTAGTCGAGCCCTTCCTTGAGCTCAATGGCGGGATAGTCCTGGTTGTCGGCGACCAAACGGCCAGTCTTCCCATTGGTCACCAGCCTCCGGACCAGCGTTTCACCGTGGACCCGGGCCAGGACGATGCTGTTGTGATGGGGCTTGATGCTGCGGTCAGCAATCAGGATGTCACCCGGCCATAAGGTTGCCGGGCGCATGGCGTCATCACGAACCCAAAAGAACAGCGTCGCGGCTGGGCGTGGTACCAGGAGATCATTGAGGTCGAGCCGCTTGTCGATGTAATCGTCAGCGGGAGACGGGAACCCGGCCGATACGCGCGAGGCATAGAGGGGAGGGCGGATGTGAGCCGTTTGCATGTCGACGTGGGTGACGTTATGAAAAACGTACACTATCAGAAGACGATTTCAGTTTCAGGGATGCTGCTTGCCTGGGGCAAACGCAACTTCTCGAATGTCCGGACCATAGCAGCAAGCTCGTCATGCGCATGTTTCTCTATAAACTCGTTGCCGCCGTTCATGGATGGTTCTTCGATGGCCTCCTGCAGTCGTGATGTAAGCGAGTCCACGTCAAGCAGCCACTGGTCAAGGGTCTGGTAGTCGTCGTCAAAGTACAAACTCATGGTTATGTCTCCAGGTTAATGGTCCGTGGCCGGTGAGCCGTGCCGGTGGCCCAGTGTAAACGTGCATTATCAGAACCCGATTTGACACGCAGCCAAGTTGACCTATAGTTAAGTTGCCAGCCCAGATAACCAAGCCTGAGTTAAGGCGGCTCCTCCCGGTTAGCGAGGAGCAAACGAAGACTCCGTTACGAGTCTGTCATGTCTGGGTTGGGAGGAGTGGTCGAGGGTTGCGACCGCTCCCTAGGCGAAATGCCAACCTCAGCCAGCCGCCCCCCGTGTTCTGGGGGTTGGCGCTCTTCTCCAGGGATCGAGACGCCGAGTGGCTGCAAGCAGAGAGACCCGCCCTCGTGGCGGGTTTCTCGTTTCTGACTGCTGGTAGTCATGGTGACTCCACCGTTTTTGTCATGAAAACAGGTTCAGTGGCATTTCAATCCATGGCCCGTGACTGCTGACTTCCTTCACCATGCGTTTCAGGGTGTAGCCATTGCTATCCAAGTAGACGTTACAGAGGTACCAGATCAAGCCAAGTACGCTGATCCAGATTACGTAAGGTTTCCAACCGCTATGGCTACTGCGTTGTGCTCGACCCCAGACTTTCGGATCGAGTCCGGGTTGCGTTTTTCGTCCTGTGGCAGGGCCACTCTCTTTCATGTAATCGCGGTCTTGAAGTCCCATGGCGTCCTCGCTGGGTATTACTGGCACAAACTCTCACACGGTCGGCCATCCCCATCGCCATCCAACTGCTTCACGCCGCAGACATTGAGGAAGTAGCCGGCCTCGGGGCAATCCCTCATCTCCTTGCAGAAGCGTTTCTCACCGCAACGACCGGCTAATTTGCGGGCCAGGGCAGGGGGTTTGGCAGTTGTGGTCGTGGCAGCCAGGTCCGGATGCCGGAACACCCATGGCGGGGTCGGGTTCGGCTGATTCCAGAGGCCTACCCGGCCCGATTTGGCGGCACGTTCCGCCGCGAAATAGATGGGTTCACTGGCGTATTTCTCATATACCCAGGCCATGCCGCGTTTGACCTGCTCCAGGTTCGCATCCGTGCCGTTGATCCAGACTTTTCCCACTTTCCGACCGTAATGGTCGGCGTCGAACACCTCGACGCGGACCTGCTTCCCATAGACCAGATCGGAGAGATATTGCTTGGATCGCTGGCCGAAGTCCTGCTTCTTCTCGGGAGCATCGATCTGGTGGAGCCTGATCTTGGTCAGGCCCTTGTTGCTATCGAGGACTGTCAGGGTGTCGCCATCGGCGACCCCCACAACCCGGCCAGTGAGGGTTTCGGCGTGGACATGGACCGACACAACCAGGCAGAGCAGGGCGATGAGCTTCATTATGAAACCAGGGCTGGGGTAAAGTCCCCATCATCGCCGAACGTGGGGGAACAGCGAAATGATCAAGGCTATTTGCGCGGGTTGGCTTGTGTCCATGGCCGTGTGGGCAGCGCCAGAACCAGAATCTTCAGCGACCCCGGACTACTGCGATGATCCGGCCGGCTGGCAATCCATGGAGGGTCTGTTGCAGTCGGCGCCGCGTGATGAACTCGTCATCAAGCTGTACGCCCTGCGGGTTGGTCTATGCCAAATGATCAAGGACAAGAAGATCGACACCCAGGCCGGCATCGACCTGTTCGAGTCAGAACGCCAGCGGGCCATCGACCGGCGGACGTTGGAAGAACAGCAGGCCCATAAGGGGCCGTCACAGAAAACGGAAAAAATCGTACGTTAAGCCTTCCCGTTGAGGCGTAGCGGCCGGAACTGCCCGTCATCGACCTTCCGGCTCTGCCGCCACACGTAATCGCCGGTCAGGTTGATGTGCTCCCAGCCCAGCGGCGACAGGTATTGCAGCAGCCCGTCATCGATCGCCTTGCCGGCGTCGCGCAGTGCCTGCGTCGAACGCTCCAGATAGACGGTGTTCCACAGCACAATGGCGGCCGTCACCAGGTTGAGACCGCTCGCCCGGTAACGCTGCTGCTCGAAGCTGCGGTCGCGGATTTCGCCCAGGCGGTTGAAGAACAGGGCGCGGGCCAGCGCATTGCGCGCCTCGCCCTTGTTGAGCCCGGCATGCACCCGCCGGCGCAGCTCGACGTTCTGAAGCCAGTCGAGGATGAACAGCGTGCGCTCGATGCGGCCCAGCTCGCGCAGGGCGACGGCCAGGCCGTTCTGGCGCGGGTAGCTGCCAAGCTTTCGGAGCATCAGCGAGGCCGTCACCGTGCCCTGCTTGATCGAGGCTGCGAGCCGCAGGATTGCGTCCCAATGGGCGCGCACGTGCTTGATGTTGAGCGCCCCGCCGATCATCGTGCGCAGCGCCGGATAGTCCTCGCCGTTCTTCACGATGTAGAGCTTGGTGTCTTTGAGGTCGCGGATGCGCGGCGCGAAGCGGAAACCGAGCAGGTGCATCAGCGCGAACACGTGATCGGTGAAGCCGGCGGTGTCAGTGTAGTGCTCCTCGATGCGCAGGTCGGATTCGTGGTAGAGCAGGCCGTCGAGCACGTAGGTCGAGTCGCGCACGCCGACGTTCACCACCTTGGTGTGGAACGGTGCGTACTGATCGGAGATGTGGGTGTAGAAGAGCCGCCCCGGCTCGGCTCCGTACCTCGGATTGACGTGGCCGGTGCTCTCGGCCTTGCCGCCGGCCTTGAAGCGCTGACCGTCCGACGACGAGGTGGTGCCGTCGCCCCAGTGCTCGGCGAAGGCATGGCGAAACTGGGCGTTGACCAGCTCGGCCAACGCGGCGGAATAGGTCTCGTCGCGCACATGCCAGGCTTGCAGCCACGACAGCTTGGCGTAGGTCGTGCCGGGGCAGGACTCGGCCATCTTGGTCAGGCCCAGGTTGATCGCGTCGGCCAGGATGGCGGACAGCAGCAGCGTCTTGTCCTTGGGCGGCTCGCCGTCCTTCAGGTGAACGAAGTGGCGGGTGAAGCCCGTCCAGTCATCCACGTCCATCAGCAGCTCGGTGATCTTGACGCGAGGCAGCAGCACGGCCGCCTGGTCGATCAGTGCCTGCGCCGCGACCGGCACCGCCGAGTCAAGGGGCGTGATTCTCAGCCCAGATTCCGTGATGATCGCATCGGGCAGCTCGTTGGCCAGCGCCAGACGATTGACCGTGGCGAGTTGCTCTCGCAGCAGCGTCAGCCGGTCGTGCAGGTACTGGTCGCAATCGGCGCTGACCGCGATCGGCAACTCGTTCGCCTGCTTGAGCGCGCCGAACTGGTCGGCGGGCAACAGGTACTCGTCGAAGTCCTTGAACTGGCGCGAGCCCTGCACCCAGATGTCGCCGGAGCGCAGCGCGTTCTTCAGCTCGGCCAGCGCGCAGATTTCGTAGAAACGGCGGTCGATGCCGGCGTCGGTCATGACCAGCGACTTCCAGCGCGGCCTGATGAAGCCGGTCGGCGCGTCCGCTGGCACCTTGCGAGCACTGTCCGCATATATGCCGCGCACCACCTCAATGGCGTCCAGCACCGCTTGGGCGGCCGGCGCGGCGCGCAGCTTGAGCACGTCGAGAAATTCCGGCGTGTAGCGCCGTAGCGTGCTGAACTGCTCGCCGACCAGGTGCAGATGGTCGAACGATTCCGGCTGGACGAGCAGGTCGGCCTCGCTGACGCTTCGCTCGAAGTCGTCCCAGGTGATGACCGCCTCGATGGCGGCAAAGGGATCGGCACCGGCCTGCTTGGCCTCCAGCAAGGCGCGGCCGATCCGGGAGTACAGCCGCACCTTCTCGTTGATCGCCTTGCCCTGGCTCTGAAACTGCTGCTGATGCTTGTTCTTCGCCGTGCTGAACAGCCTGACCAGGATGCGGTCGTGCAGGTCGATGATCTCGTCGGTGACGGTCGCCATGCCTTCCAGCACCACGGCGACCAAGGTCGCGTAGCGCCGCTCGCCCTCGAACTTGGCGAGGTCGGCCGGCGACATTTGGGCGCCCTCGCGGGCGATCTTCAGCAGGCGGTTCTGGTGGACGCTGCGGCCGATGCCGTCCGGCAGGCCCAGCGCCTGGAAGGTCTTGAGGCGCTCGATGTGCTCCAGCATGTGCCGCGAATTCGGCTTCAGCGGCGACTGCCGCAGCCACATCAGCCGGGTAAGGTTGCTGTCCGGCCTGAGCCGCAGCAGATCGTCAAGGCGGCGGCGATGAGGATCGCTCAGCGGCTCGATCAAGGCCCGGTAGATGCGCCGGTTGGCGCGGGTGATGGCCTCGGCGCAGGCCCGTTCGACGACAGTCAGCGCCGGCAGGATGACCCGCCGCTGGCGCAGCGTCGCCAGCGCGTGCTCCGCGAGCAGCACACCCTTGTCGGTCTGCATCGCAAGGTCAGTCAGCGTTTGCACCAGGAAGCGGAAGTCGGACAGGCCGAACGCCGACAGCCCGAGATAGGCGCGCAGCTCCTGGAAGTGTTCGCGCCGCGTCTCGTCGCGCTCGCCGTACCGCGTCCAGGCAGTCCCGTCGGCCCGCACCTGCCGGGCGATCCATTCGATGATCGGCCCCGGGGGCTGCATGTCGCTCGCCAACGCATAGCCCGGATAGCGCAGCAAGGCGAGCTGCACGGCGAAGCCGACCCGGTTGGCATCGCCTCGGCGCTGCCGGATCAGCGCCAGATCGGATTCGTCGAAGGTGTAGAGGCGGATCAGGTCGTCCTGGCTCTCGGGCAGCGCGAGCAGGCCGGCCCGCTCGGTGGCGGACAGGATCGAGCGGCGCGGCATGGGTCAGTCGTCCGTTTTGAGGTATTGGTAGAGGGTTTCGCGGCTGATCCCGAATTCACGGGCGAGCTGGGCCTTTTTCTCGCCGGTACCGGCGCGACGCCGCAGTTCGGTCGCCCGTTCCGGCGCGAGCGCCTTTTTGCGGCCCCGGTAGGCGCCGCGTTGCTTGGCGATCGCGATGCCTTCGCGCTGCCGCTCGCGGATCAGCGCCCGCTCGAACTCGGCAAACGCGCCCATTACCGACAGCATCAGGTTCGCCATCGGCGAGTCCTCGCCGGTGAAGGTCAGGCATTCCTTGACGAACTCGATGCGCACGCCACGCTGGGTGAGGCGCTGCACCAGACGGCGCAGGTCATCCAGGTTGCGCGCCAGGCGGTCCATGCTGTGCACCACCACTGTGTCGCCCTCGCGCACGAAGGCGAGCAGCGCATCGAGCTGCGGGCGTTGCGTGTCCTTGCCCGACGCCTTGTCGGTGAACACCTTGTCCACCTGGACGTGCTCGAGCTGCCGTTCCGGGTTCTGGTCGAAGCTACTGACGCGAACGTAGCCGATGCGATGCCCCTGCAAGATGCCTCTCCTGAGCCGAAAGTGTCAGGCAGAAATCTATGGCCCTTGGCGGCATCTGTCAAAAAATTGCGTACACTGCCTTATTCTGACACTTCCAGACGGGCTATCCTGACATCAGGTTAGGGTATGCCTCAGTCTGACAGTGATGAGTCGCAGGCGTTCGGATCGGCATCGGTTTCGCTCCCGGTCTTGGCGCGCGCCTGGAAGCGCTGATAGCACTCCAGCCCGCAGAAGTGCTCGACGTATTCCGCGCCTTCCGGGGTGAAGGCGGCATCGAGCGGGATTTCCTTGCAGCACACGCAGCAACTGGTGGCAGTCGGATCATTTGCATTCATGGTGGCACCCCTCCATTGACTGACGAAGACGGCGAATGCCGCCGCCGGCATCGGCTTGGCGAACAGGAAGCCTTGTCCTGTGTCGCAGTCCGCTTGTCGCAACAAATCAAGACTCGCCGATGTTTCCACGCCTTCGGCCACTACTTCCATGCCAAGCCCATGCGCAAGCTGAATCACGGTGCGCACGATGGTCTGGTCGCGGTGGTCGTTGGCGAGTCCGGCGACAAACGATTGGTCGATCTTGAGCGTGCTGATGGGGCAGCATTTCAGGTGTTGCAGGCAGGAATAGCCGGTGCCGAAGTCGTCGGCGGCGAAGCGCACACCGATCTGTCGCAAAGCTTCCAGGGCGGGGAAGATCGCCGGATCACCGAACGCAACCGATTCGGTCAGCTCAATTTCAAGATACGCGGCGGGCAACCCAGCATCGGCCAGCACGCCCTTTACCCACTTGTCGAAATCTGGCCCCACTTGGCTCGCCGAAACATTGACGGCCAGCCGGAACGGTTGCCATGCCAGCACCCGCCAGTCGCGCATTTGACGGCAGGCTGCGCCCAGCACCCATGCGCCGATTTCCGGCATCAGGCCGGACGATTCGATCACGGGCAGGAACTGGCCCGGCGGCAACAGTCCGAGCGTCGGATGACGCCAGCGCAACAGGGCTTCCGCGCCGACAATCTGCTCACTGCGCAAATCGACAATCGGCTGGTAGTGCAGCTCAAGCTGCCCGCGCTCGACCGCCTGCGCCAGTTGCGCCACTGTCCATTCAATTGGCTGGGAAGCGCTCATGATCGACCTCTGAAGGCCCGCAGCAGCCGCGTCACAGACAGGACAAACAAGCCGGTCAGCGTGAGGGCTGCAATACCCCAGTGCTCGCCGATGAACGCGCCGGCCGTCGTGCCGGCCAGCACAATGGCGAGAATCGGCAAATGACAGGGACAGGTGAGCACCGCCAGCGCACCCCACAGGTAGCCGGTGAACGGCTTGTGTGTCTCGGTCGGCAAGCGCTCGGGGCTGTTCATGGCAGACTCTCCGCTTGCTGGGCCGGCGCGGTCGGCATCGCGGCCAACTGCACTTCCAGATCGGCCAACGCTTCGCGTCGGCGTTCGACGAACTGACTCAGCACGGCAAGCTGTGCGGCTGTTTCATCGCAGTCCGCCGCATCCAGCGCCCGGCACAACCGCGCCAATGCGTCCAGGCCGATGCCCGCCTCAAAAGCGGCCCGCACAAAGCACAGCCGCTGCAAGGCGGCGTCATCGAACAAGCCGTAGCCGCCCGTGGTGCAGGCGACTGGCCGCAGCAATCCGCGCAGCAGGTAGTCGCGCACGATATGCACGCTCACCCCGGCCTCAAGGGCCAGTCGGGACACTGTGTAGGCGTTCATCGAACACCTCCTTTTCCTTATCCGGCGCAGCAGGACAGTTGCTTCACGTCCTTGCTGAAGGTCTGCGCCGCGAGCTTCAAGCCCTCGACCATCGTTAGGTAGGGGAACAACTGGTCGGCTAGTTCCTGCACCGTCATGCGGTTGCGAATGGCGAGAACAGCCGTCTGGATCAGTTCGCCCGCTTCCGGGGCCACCACCTGTACGCCAATCAGCCGTCCGCTGCCTTCCTCGATGACCAGCTTGATGAAGCCGCGGGTATCGAAGTTGGCGAGCGCACGCGGCACGTTGTCGAGCGTCAGCGTGCGGCTGTCGGTTTCGATGCCATCGTGGTGCGCTTCCGCCTCGCTGTAGCCCACGGTCGCCACTTGCGGGTCGGTGAACACCACGGCCGGCATCGCGGTCAGATTGATGGCGGCGTCGCCGCCGGTCATGTTAATGGCCGCACGAGTGCCGGCCGCTGCCGCCACATAGACGAACTGCGGCTGGTCGGTGCAGTCGCCGGCCGCGTAGATGTTCGGGCTACTGGTGCGCATGCCCTTGTCGATGACGATGGCCCCCTGCGCATTGACGGCTACCCCCGCCGCTTCCAATGCCAGGCTGCGCGTGTTCGGTGTCCGGCCGGTGGCGACCAGCAGCTTGTCGGCGCGCACTTCGCCCTGTCCAGTGGTCAGCACGAATTCGCCGTCCACATGGGCGACTTGGCTGGCTTGCGTATGTTCCAGTACCTTGATTCCTTCGGCACGGAAGGCGGCTGTGACGGCCTCGCCGATGGCAGGGTCTTCGCGGAAGAACAGCGTGCTGCGCGCAAGGATCGTGACCTGGCTACCCAGCCGGGCGAAGGCTTGCGCCAGTTCCAGCGCCACCACCGACGAGCCGATGACGGCCAGGCGTTCGGGAATGGTGTCGCTGACCAAGGCCTCGGTCGAAGTCCAGTAGGGTGACTCTTTCAGGCCCGGAATCGGCGGCATGGCCGGACTGGCACCCGTGGCGACCAGGCAGCGGTCGAACATCACGACGCGCTCACCACCCTCGTTCAAACTAACGATAAGGCTCTGGTCGTCCTTGAAACGCGCTTCACCGTGCAGAACGGTGATGGCTGAATTGCCGTCCAGGATGCCTTCGTACTTGGCATGACGGAGTTCTTCGACACGGGCCTGCTGCTGGGCCAGCAGCCGCTCGCGCAAGATCGTCGGCGGTGTGGGTGGCATGCCGCCGTCGAATGGGCTTTCCCGGCGCAGATGGGCGATGTGGGCGGCGCGGATCATGATCTTGGACGGCACACAACCGACGTTGACGCAGGTGCCGCCGATGGTGCCGCGCTCAATCAGCGTGACCTGCGCGCCTTGCTCGACGGCCTTCAGTGCTGCCGCCATCGCGGCTCCACCGCTGCCGATCACGGCGACTTGCAACGGGCGCTCGCCGCCGCTGCCCTTGTCGGCGGCACCCATCCAGCCGCGCACCTTGTCGAACAGCCCAGTGCGGTTGTCGGTCGGCGGGGCATCGGCGAGCATCGCTTTGTAGCCCAGGCCAGCCACGGCGGCGGTCAGTGCGTCCGGCGCTGTGCCTGGATCAAGGGCGAGCTGGGCCGCGCCCTTGGCATAGGACACTATGGCAGATTGGACGCCGGGTACTTTTTCCAGCGCTTCCTTGACGTGCGCCGCGCACGAGTCGCAGGTCATGCCGGTGATTTTTAGATGGGTCATGCGACAGATCCTTTTTCGTTTGTGGTAGCAGACAAGGGCGTCAGATGTGCTGCGCTGCCGTTTTCAGTGCCTCACTTCTTGACGCTGGACGGATAGCCTGCGTCTTCGGTGGCCTTGGTCAGCTTCTGCACGCTGGTCTTGGCATCATCGAAGGTGACAACCGCTTCGCGTGTCTCGAAGGTCACGTTAACTTTGCTGACGCCTTCGACCTTGGAAATCGCCTTCTTGACGGTGATCGGACAAGCGGAGCAGGTCATGCCCGGTACGGACAGCGTGACGGTCTGGGTGGCGGCGAACACGGGGGCAACGAAAGCGGCGAGAGCGAGGGAGGCAAACAGCTTTTTCATGATGAACTCCTGATTAGTAGAAAAATGGCATGACGTAGGGAAAACCAAGCGCGACCAAGACCAACACGGCGACGAACCAGAAAATGAGCTTGTAGGTGGTGCGCACTTGCGGAATCGCGCACACCTCGCCCGGCTTGCAGGCTGCGGTCGGTCGGACGATGCGCCGCCAGGCAAAGAACAGTGCAACCAGCGCCGCGCCGATGAAGATCGGGCGATAAGGTTCCAACACCGTCAAGTTGCCGATCCAAGCGCCGCTGAACCCCAGGGCGATCAGAACCAGCGGCCCCAGGCAGCAAGCCGAGGCGAGGATGGCGGCTAGCCCGCCAGTGAAGAGCGCCCCGCGCCCGTTTTGAGGTTCAGACATACGCTTGTCCTTTCAAATCTGGATTGGATAGCTTAAGCTTACTTCCGTACCAATGTACGGAGTCAAGCGATATGGAAAAAAATTTGGAGAATCTGACTATTGGCGTTTTCGCCAAGGCGGCCGGGGTCAACGTGGAAACAATCCGGTTCTATCAGCGCAAGGGCTTGTTGCCGGAGCCGGACAAGCCCTATGGCAGCATCCGCCGCTATGGCGAGGCGGATGTGACGCGGGTGCGCTTCGTGAAATCAGCCCAGCGGCTCGGATTCAGCCTCGACGAGATCGCAGAGCTGCTGAGGCTGGATGACGGCACCCACTGCGAGGAAGCCAGCAGCCTGGCCGAGCACAAGCTTCAGGACGTGCGCGAAAAAATGACCGACCTGGCGCGCATGGAAACCGTGCTATCCGAACTTGTGTTCGCCTGCCATGCGCGGCAAGGGAACGTTTCTTGCCCGCTGATTGCTTCGCTGCAAGGGGAGAAAGAGCCGCGTGGTGCCGACGCGGTGTAGCCGAGGGTAGTTACGCCTT
This sequence comes from Methyloparacoccus sp. NF-16, assembly GCF_056880625.1. Taxonomy (NCBI): domain Bacteria; kingdom Pseudomonadati; phylum Pseudomonadota; class Gammaproteobacteria; order Methylococcales; family Methylococcaceae; genus Methyloparacoccus; species Methyloparacoccus sp. NF-16. Next base: position 45,613 of record NZ_CP174131.1, read on the forward strand.
AGCGTGCTTTATTTTCCGTTTTCTGAGACGACCCCAGATGGCTTGCAAGGTCTTGCCTGCCGCCCGCTCTGCCTGAATCTCGGCCACCACATCCGCCTCAGCCTTGACCTCGACCAGCCGCCCCTCGATGGCCTCGAAACCATAGGGTGTCTGGTTGGTGTACTTCTGGCCTGACCGCTTCTTGTGTTGCAGTGCGGTACTGGTCCGCTCGGCAATCAGGTTTCTCTCAAACTCGGCCAAAACCATCATCATCTGCATCATCATGCGACCCGCTGCCGTGGTCCCATCGAGTTGCTCGGACAGGGAGACCAGACTGGCTCTTTTCTTGGAGACCCGCTCGGCAATCTCCAGAGCATCCTTGGTTGACCGCGCCAGCCGGGACAGGGAGTAAGAGACCAGCACCATGTCTTTCTTGAGACCGGCCAGAGCCGCCTGCAAACCCTTGCGAGTCTCCATGCTCTTACCGCTGATGCCCGCGTCCACCTCGACCTTGACCAGCTCATAGCCGTTGGCTTGGCACCATTGCTCGATACGCGCCTGCTGCGCCTCCAGACTGACGCCCTCTTGAGCCTGACGCTCTGTTGAAACCCTGATGTACCCGATTGCAGCTCTCATGGATGTCTCCTCCTTTTGGTTTTGATAATATGCTATCACATAATTTTAATGCTGCATATGTATGCCAGTGTCGGAATGCATAGATTTTGCCGCGCAAGCCGAGCCAGATTGGGATTCAGTTAATCAAGCGGTTTGCACCGACCCGCATTGCAGGCTCGCCGGTAGGGCCCGCGTCTGACTACAACTTTGCTGTTTATCTAAGATGCTTAATTATCCATGCATGTACGTAGAAGTACGTACATGCATACGTAGAAGTACGTACATGCATACGTAGAAGTACGCATTTACACATGATTTTTTTGCAAATAGAATTTTTTTTAATGGATTGACTTCGGTGCGAAACTTGGCACAAATAAGGAAATTTTAATTTTTACAAAGATATAGGTGTTAATATGAAAACAACTAAATTGATCTTTGCTTTGTTATTTATTTCCTCAATAGCTGGGGCCAACGAAGCGGTAGTTCCGGAAGATAAACTGCAAGGCAAGGTAGTATCAGTCACTTCTGGAGACATGTTTGAATATAAATACAAGGGAGAGATACACAAGTTTCGGCTTAATGGGGTTAATACGCCAACAGTAGAAACTCAAGAAGGGATAAAGGCAAGAGATGATCTTTCAAGACTTATACTCAACAAGAAAGTAAAACTAGTAATTCAGGGTCGCGTTCAACAAAACACTGGCTCAGATAAGTCAATTATAGAGTTTGGTGATGTTAATATAAGCGGTTATAGTCTAGTTGGACGTATAAATACGTCCGGCAATACGGTCGAATATGGCGATGGTAATTCCGGCACAGATAATGAGTACACAGATAACGGAACAATTGACCCTAATACTGGGATTGATACAAGCCTTATTGCAAGCCCACAGGGTGTTAAACAAATTGGTTGGGGCTACCTTCCAAATTGTAGCCGTGTGATTTGGCGTCAAACATGTACAAGAGTTTTTGGCAGGAGAGTTTGTTGGTCATCTCCTACATTGCAAACTGCACCACAGAAATGGTTTGTTTACCAAAACCAAAATGTTGACTGGTCCTCAATTAATGCACAATGGGGTAATGATGTTCTTTCTGGATTAGGGGTTCTTGGAGCAGTATCATACTTGCAGAATCCCGGTGAGGTCTTGAAAAACGATGCAGTTTCTGCTGCTAACGAAACTGTTACCACATGCACATTAGCAGGCATTTCCGCTGCAGGTGTTGCTTCCTTCTTCACATCCCCTCTTGCAGCAGCTAGCACATTTGCTAGTGTGGCTTCATCCTGCGCCTATCCGACATTCACGACAAAGTTAACAACAAAGATTACAGGTCATTTCTATGGCCTTGATAACCTTAGTTTGGATAAACTTGTGGTTTCAGTGAAGGACGCGACAAAAACTTATGTAAACAACATTATTAAAAATACCACATTCTCAGCTACATCCCAGTGCATGTGGTGATGCTTTGATAGATTTTCATGCTGGGGTCGAAATACAATCAGCCCCAGCATGAAACTTACCTACTTTTCCCTGTGGTATGTCTGCTATGTGGCAATATCGTAATTGCGCTTACGGACATGTTTCACCCCTGATCCTTGGCCAGCTCCCGCTCCAGCAGTTTCTGGATGATGTCGGTTGCCGTGCAATCCTGATGGATGGCCGCCAGCTTCAGCCGTTTATGCAACTCAATCGGCAGGTTGATGGTCAGCCGCCTGTAGCCTGTTGGCGCATGAAACACCCTCGCCCCTGATTCACCCCCGGCTTGTTTCTTTTTGCCCGCCTCGGCGAATGCCAGAGCCGCCTCTGGCTTGGATAGTATCGGCTTTGCCAATCGCTTCATTTCTTTCTCTTGAGTAGTTTCATGGTCTCCCCCACCAGCCCGAGACATTCGGCTCTGGCGGTCCTGTCGGCGGTCTCTGCTACCGTCAATCCTTCGCCCAATGCGGTCATGTAGGCCACCCGCAAACCCAGCACGGTCTCCATGGATGCCAGACCCAGCTCCTTGGATGCCAGTTCACTCAGGTCTTGAGCCAGCCTTGTGTGCGCCCGGTAGCGAGTCCAGAGCATTCTGGCGACTATTGGCCTGATGGCCTTTGCCTCTTTCACCAGGTCGAGAATGTCAGCCGTTGCCCAGACCTCGGCGGTACTGGCCCCTATCGGGATGATGTTGCAATCGGCCAGCATCAGGATGGCTCGGGTCAGCTCGGCAAGCCGTGGTGGACCGTCCAACACTATCCAGTCCGCATCGGCATGCCGCTCGGTTTTGGCGACCAACTCCTGATGACTGCTGGCGGTATCAGCCTGCAATCCGGCCAACAGGTCCTGAGTCTTGCCGGACTGCTCTCGGACCGCATACCAACTTGCCGACGTGCCTTGCGGCATGTCGCAGTCAATCAAAACGGTCTTGCCCTTTTTAGCCAGCTCCCCGGCAAGGTTGGTCGAGACAGTGGATCGCCCCGCTCCTCCCTTGACCTGTATCACACCGATGATTTTTGCCATTTTGGGTTTTCTCTCTTGCTGCTGCCGCGAGTGGCTTGTTGGAAACCAGGATGGTTTTCAACAGCCGCGATGCGGTAACTACAGGTATTCATTACAGGGCATATAGGTAATAAGGTGTGCGCTACCAAATATGCGTGACTCCGCTACCAAATATGCGTAGATTGGCCTGTCCCCCGCTACCATTTATGCGTGGATAACTTCGCCCATCCACAGGGTTGCTCACACCTGCCCGCTACCATTTATGCGTGGTGCCATGGGTCTCATCTGCGGCAATCGGTCCGGGTTGGCCTTGCCCTCGATGTAGCCGCTGATCCATGAAATCGCCCGCGTGGTCCCATCCTCCGGGTAAGGATTGCGGCTCGGCTTTCCAGCAGCTCCCGCCGCATAGCCCTGCCGGTACGCCTGCTCGTCGTAAGAGACAGCCTGATGGTTGTTCACCGGCCCCTCCTGACGCTCGTGATGGATGGCTTCAGCGCCAAACCATGCTCTGTCGGCATAGCATCGGCCTCGGGATAGACCGCCAGCACCTGATGGAGCGATTTGATGAAGTGCGCCCTGAAATTCTTGATGTCGGCATAGTTGCTGCCGAACTGGTTGGATAGCCCCTCCCATGGGATCGTCGTCGGCTTGCTGAGGTAGCTCATGCGGTAGGTCAGCCAGCAGTAGATGTCCAGAGCCAGTGGAGACTGCTTGAGCGCCCTCAGCGCCCGCATGTCCACCGGGACAGGGTGAGAGACAACCTCATCGAAAAACGGCGCTGAGAGCGTCACAGTGGACCGCCAGAGGGATGCTTGCGCGGGAGACTTAGCGTCCCACCACAGCACGGACCTGTCGGCCAGCCTGTACCCCATCTCCTCCATGCGGTTGCTATCCCGGTAGATGGCGCTGATGGTTGAACAGAACAGCCGGGATGTTTGGGTCTTGAGCCGGGTAATCGACCCCCACCGGCCACCTGTTGGGACCAGCCCCAGCTCCCGCATGAATGCACTCATCGAATCACCCAGCTCCAGTTCCCGGCTCTTGGTCCTGACCGCCTCAGTAGTCAGCCATGCCAGAAGCAGACGCGGGATTGAGCCATACGGCAGACCCACCGATGAAGGTGCCAACAGGGTCAGCGAAAAATCGCCGTTGACCCGAGTAAATTCATTGCCCGCCACCTGCCGATGCGGCAGGGTTGCCTGCACCATGGCTCTGGCCATGAAACCGAGAGCATTGGCCTCTTGAGCCGCCTCGGCTTCAATAGCCAGAGATTCAGTGATGATGCGGTCGATGGACCGCGAGTTGATGCGTTTTGCCATGTTGCTCTGTTGGCGGATTTGGCCTGCTTTGATTGTCACATACTTATGCCCATATGTGATCGAGTGGATGAAACCATGCCCGTGCCTTGACTACCGGATGCACACGGCACGCACCGCTCGCATGGGTAAGTCACCGCCAGGACCCGCCGCATGCTCTACAGCATGGGACCCGAGACCCATGATGCCCGGTCCCTTGCCGCTCTCAGCTCTGCATTGAGCATCTTGCTCATGGCCCTGAGCATCTGCCTCTGGCCGCCCCTCCATGCGTTGCCGCTCACCTTGGCTTTGCCTGCCTCAGTCACCGGACCGGTAGACCGCTCCCATGGCCGCCATGTCCTGATGGCCTCGGACTGTTGCCGCCGCCGCTCCAATGTCCAGCCGTTGCTCATGGCCCGCCTCCAATAGTTTGCTTTGCCCGGTTTCAGAATCTCCCGCGTGAGCATCATTGCCTGATGGCATACCGGCATATGTGTTGTTGACCTGTTGATGGCCCGCCGCGATGTTGGCCTGCCGGATGTAGGGTTGCGGGTTTTTCAGGATGGCCAGCGACTCGGCGGTGGCTCTGGCCTGCGCTTGCGCCTTGAGTGCCAGCCGCAAATACAGCTCAAGATGCCGCACCTGCTCTGATAACCCGGCTCTCCCCATCAGGTTGCAAAACAGGGTGTCCAACATGATGGCCTGCGTTGCCAGCATGCGCTCCACATGGCTCATGTCGCCCTCGACCACCTCGGCGGCCACCTTCTTCAGCTCCTTGACCAAATCCGTCAGCTCGACCCGATCCTGAAACCCGGTAAATTCGCGCATCACCTGACCGGCCAACACCGGAGCGCGTGTTGCCAAGATGGCGCAATTCTCGGAGGCAGTCTTGCCGTTGGCTTTCGGCTTTGTCGATTTTCGCGCCATGCCTATGCTGCCTGACGACCCGACCAGCTCAGACAGCAGACCCTGAGCCAGCTCGCCGCGCCTTGGCCTTTCGGCTTGGCCGCCAGCATCTGCTCGACCAGCTCCCGCCAGTGGATACCATCAGCCGCCGCCAGCTTGTCGATGGCCGTCCAAAAGGGTTGCTCCAGCCTGATGGTTGTCACCTTGGGTTTTCTGATGTGCCTGAGCATTTCGTCATGCCTCCTCTTGTGAAAAATGCGGTTGCTGGCGCGACAGCGCCTGAGCATGTCTAGGGATTACCCTACCTGAGAGGTTATTGAAGAAAATTGAAGTATCATTGGAGTAGATTGAAACTCATTGAAGATTGTTGATGCCTACAAATCCGCTGAATGCCTTGTGAGCCGTGGCTTTGCCATCTAATGAAACACGGTTTCTATCGGCTCATCTGGCGCATTATCCAGCCAATCCTCATCGGTCCATGCCTGCTCTGTTGCCGGTTTCTCGAATCCCATCTCCTCAGACCACCCGGTTTGCTCGGCCACATCCTTGAGCCAATCCATGGCCTCCTGCTGGCTGCGATGGATTCGCGCCCATGCGCCCCTGACCCCGTGGTTTTTCGGATTGGAGACCCTGAATCTCAGCCGCCATATGCCGATGATGTGAGTCTCCATGCCTGCCGGGACCACCGCCGCGTACTTGTCGTAAAACCTGCCCATGGAGTCAGTCACCGGCTTATCCAACAGACCCGCCAGCTTGGCGGTCGGACCGGACAGACCGCCCTCCCCTTTCGGCTTGTAGCCATGCCGGGTCTTGGTATGCAGCTCAAAAATCACCTGAGCCTCGGGATGGTTTTGCTTCCGGTCCAGCACCGAGACCACCTGATAGATGAAACCTGCCGAATCCAGAGCCGCCATGGCGCGAAACCAGAGATTGATGAGGTCATTTTTCTCCTCTTCATCATCCGGCCAGTGGGTAATGCCCAGCGTTGGCCATGAGCACGATGTGTAAACGTGGCTATTCTGATGCTCCCCATGCCAGAGGTCATAGCCCCCTCTCATGTCTTTGAATATGCGCTCCATGCCGTAGGCGTCATAAAACATGGTTGCCGGGTTGATGCCGCCGAATCGCTCAAGGTCTTGCTCCCGGTAAGCCAGCAGCAGGATTCTGGCCGCCACATCACCGGACCGCTTGAGCCGCTGCATGGGTTTGGTGAATGAGCCGATCCCGTCCACCAGCTCGTTGGCCATCCAAACCCGGTCGTCAGTCTCGGTCATGAAGGTATCCAGTACCCAGCGCACCATAGACATTTCACTCGGACCATGCGGCAGGTCTTGGCCCCTGCTGGCCGCCCATGCTTCAGCCGGATAGACCAACATGGCCCCGGACTTGGCCTTGCCTGTACCCGGCATTCGCATCTTGCACAGCGCCTCCACCGCCCGCTTGGCCACATCCTGCCCGATGCCGATGCCCTTATAGACCGCCTGCCTGCCTGCCGTTGAGAATTGCCCGGACTCATCGGTGAATCTGGCCAGAATGAGATAGGCGCAAATCTGGGTTGCCGTGGCGTTGTTGGCCAGCAGCGCCTCGATGGCCTGCCGCGTGATCCAGAATGAGCCGCCGCTGCCCCGGCTGGGTCTCGGTTTTTGGGTTGATGCCATGATGGACTAGCGGGAGCATTTGAACAGAAACTTACGGTTTCGCCATCAGCTGCCTGTTTGTAACCGTAAGTTTGTGTACTGATCTCCAAGCAAAACTGGCGTTAAATCCGGCCTTCTTTAATGGCCTTGTAATAAGTGCGCCGACCGATACCCACCTCAAAAACGGCTTTGCTAACACTCGAGCCATTATCGACAAGCTTTTGCACTTGCTGTAGCTTGGCTTCGTTAACAGGCTTACGGCCTTTGTATTTACCATCCTCTTTAGCGATTTCGATGCCTTCCCTTTGGCGTTCCAGCATGATACCCCTTTCAAATTCAGCTATAGCCGCTAGCATGGTGAGCATCAATTGCCCGGTTGGGGATTTAGTATCCAAATTAATATTGAGGACTTCAAAGTCGGCGCCTTTCTTTTTTATCGCTTCGGCTATGTTCAACAAATCCTTGGTTGATCGTGCTAACCGATCAAGTTTTGTCACCGTAACGGTATCGCCTTTACGAATGTAAGCCAGTAACTTATTTAACTCGGGGCGATCAGCATTACTTCCCGATACTTTTTCTTTGAAAATCTCATGGCAACCCGCCTTGTTAAGTAATTCCAACTGGGCAGCCATATTTTGCTCCGTTGTGGATACTCGGCAATAGCCGATTTTTGTTGAATTCATATTGTCTTGGGTGTTTTGTGCATATAGAATATGTGCACATTATAAGTTGTGCATTTAGACAAATTCAACTACAAATGCACAAAAATGCGCCTTCTCTAAGTGTGTAGCTGTTGCGTCCCGCGAGATTATATTCCTTTAAGGAGTTATGCTTTGTTTGAGGCTCGAAGCATTCTTCGGGAGGTGTTTGGTTGTGACGTACAGGGGAAAACCGCATGAACATCCGTCTTCATCAGCAGGCTCGTACGACACCTGCGATTCGTCGGGAGATTCAATCTTCCTCTCTGAGTGAACGGGCGCTGGCCCGCCTTTACAACACCACCCGCTCGACCATCCGCAAGTGGAGGAAACGTGACGACGTGGCGGACGCATCGCACCGTCCTCACCAGCTGCAAACCACTTTGACACTGGCCCAGGAAAGCATTGTGGTGTATCTGAGAACCGCCTTGCAGTTGCCTCTGGATGATTTGTTGACAGTGACGCGAGAGTTCCTCAATCCAGCGGTGTCCCGCTCCGGCCTGGACCGGTGTTTACGTCGTCATGGTGTGTCCAACCTGAAGGCCCTGCAACCCCGGGCATCGCGACCTGTCGTAAAACCGTTCAAGGCCTACGAACCGGGCTTTGTGCACATCGATGTCAAATACCTGCCGGCCATTGAGGGTGACCCTCGACGCTATCTCTTCGTGGCTATTGATCGGGCGACGCGCTGGGTCTTCATTGCGGTGAAGAAAGACCGCACCGCACTGTCAGCCAAAGCCTTCTTGAAAGCCTTGATTCAGGCCGCACCCTTCCGTATTCAGAAATGCCTGACCGACAATGGCTCCGAATTCACCGATCGCTGTCTGCGCCGCGAACAGGGCCCCTCAGGGGAGCACACCTTTGATCGCGCCTGCGCCGAACAGGACATCGAGCATCGCCTGATACCGCCACGCCACCCCCAAACCAACGGCATGGTCGAGCGCTTCAATGGCAGGATTGCCGAGGTACTGCAAACCCACCATTTCGAATCCACAGAGGACCTCGAAGCCACATTGCATCGATACACGCACCTTTACAACCACCACATCCCGCAAAAAGCCTTGAACCATCGATCACCGGTGCAGAGCATGAAAGAATGGCAGTCTTCACACCCTCATCTCTTTCGAAAAAAGGTTTATCAGCTCACGGGACTCGACATGTAGCTAGACCAAGATTCAAATGCACAGCTTTTGGAACCCGAGAGCACCAAAAATAGGTGTCATTCAAAAACAACATCCGTTTTTCCAGGAATTCTAACTATCGCCAGTTTCTTGAAGAACTTTGTACCAATCAGCGAGTGCCGTTATCGATGACTACCAGTGAAGGTTTCTTAAACCGACGGCAACGCTACCAGTCCATTAAGCTGTCACAGGATTTCTCAGATGAAGAGATGGCCAGAGACTGGACACTTTCCGATGCCGACAAAAAGGAAATCAGCAAATACCGAAAAAATTCCCGGACATTTATTGCCATCCAGTTAAGCGCGTTACGCTTGTATGGTCGCTTTCTGGCCGAAGTCAATAGCCTGTCACCCCGCATTGTCAACTACCTCAACAACCAATTGGGTTTGCCGCCTTCGCTGACAGTAGCAACGCCGGATCGCGAAGCGACATTATCTGAGTACCGAAAAAATATCCTGAATTATCTGGGCTTTGCCAAATACGACGATGAAGCCCAGTCTCGATTGCAAAAATGGTTGGAACAACAAGCTTTACAAGCACATCTGCCCGACGAGCTATTCTTGCGGGCCGAACGCTATCTTTTAGCCGAGCGTGTGGTATTGCCAGGAAGCAGTGTGTTAGAGCGGCTGATTATCAGCGTTTGCTCTGAAACACATGAACAGTTATTTAAAATCTTGTGCGACAGGCTTACGCCAGAACTGAGAACAGCCATTGATAATCTGTTGGTCGTGCACCCCGGTGAACAACGTTCATTATTCTACCTGTTGAAAGAATATCCGCCATCAGCCACGATTTCTTCGATCCAGAATTACCTGGAACGATACCGGAAACTTGAAGGAACAGGCATTAGTAAACTGGAAGCGCAGTGTGTCGATCCCGCCTTTATCGATTATCTTTACAAACTCGCCCGCCGCTACAGCGCAAGAGACATCAAGCGTTTTAAGGAACCCAAACGCTACGCCATGATGGCCTGTTTTCTTCTGGAAACCCGTAAGGCTTTACTGGATTACCTGGTCAAAATGCACGACCAGTTCATCATGGACATGTTGCGAAAAGCGAAGCACATTCATGAAATGAAACACCGAGAGTTTCGTAAACGTCAGAAAAAAGCCATTGATACGGTACTCGATACCACCCAGTTGATTGTCGATTGGCCGGACGACAAACCTTTACATAAAACGGATCTATGGCAACAGGTTGGCGAGAAGCAGTTGTTGGAATCCATGACTGATCTGCATAACTTCAAGCGGCTAGAAGAACGTGGGTATGGTGATATTTTGTTGGGACGTTACCCCAGCTTGCGCAAATATTTTGCCGAATTTATTCAGTTGCCATTCGCCGTAAAATCCGGCACCGAGCCACTAATGAATGGGATTAACCTGGTTCGTCAGTTGGATGCCGGTACTCTCAAGAAGATACCCGATAATGCCCCGATAGGATTTATTCCGCATGAGCTTCGCCGCTCATACAAGGATCAGGACGGCAATATAAAGCGTAATGCCTGGGAACTAGGGCTTGCGATTGCCATGAAAGAGGCGTTTCGCTCCGGCGATTTATATCTGCCGCGAAGTAAACAGCATGTGTCGTTCTGGGATCTCATGCTGGATGAGCGCCACTGGCAAGCCAGCCGAGAGGCTTCGTATGATATGCTTCAGCAGCCTTATCAGGATGCCGTTAAATCTGTCCTGACATTACAATTCCATGAGGCCGTTGCTAAAGCTGAAAAAGGTTTTGGCCTCGATACGTTCGCAGAAATCAAGGATGGCAAATTGAGGCTGAAAAAAGACGACAAAGCCGAAATCCCCGATGCCGTCATCAAGCTGCAAAAAGTCATTGATGCCAGTCTGCCACCTATTCGAATTGAGCAGCTACTGATGGAAGTGGATCGGCAAACAGGGTTTAGCCGCCACTTTATCCCCCTACAGCAACACCAGTCCAGACCGGCAAATTTTTACAAAACGCTGATTGCAGCGATGATCTCACAGGCAACCAATCTCGGTGTGGTCGCCATGAGCGCCAGTGTTAAAGGTGTGACCTTGGATATGTTACGGCACGTCTTACAATTCTATGTGCGCGAGGAAACCAACAAAAATGCCAGTGCCGAAATTGTCAATCAGCATCATCAGTTGCCGTTCAGCGGGATTCATGGCTCGGGTACGGTCTCGTCATCCGATGCTCAGCGTTTCAAAATCAGGGCCGACACCCTGCTAGCCTCTTATTACCCAAGGTATTACGGATATTATGAGAAAGCGATCGGAATTTACACCCATGTGTCCGACCAATATGCCGTGTACAGCACCAAGGCTATATCCTGTAGCCCCAGAGAGGCGTTGTACGTCTTGGATGGCTTGCTGGAAAATAATTCTATCCTGAAAATCCGGGAGCACACGACGGACACCCACGGCTATACCGAAATCGTATTTGCCTTGTGCTACCTATTGGGTTATTACTTCATGCCCAGAATTCGCGACCTAAAGGATCAACAGCTCTACAAAGTAGATCGGAACGTCAATCACGGCATCTTCAACCCCTTGCTCAACAAGACGGCCGATATTGATATTGTCGAAGAGCAGTGGGAAGCGATGATCCATGTTGCCCAATCTCTCAAGGAACGGACGGCGCCGGCGCATGTGATTGTTCAGCGCTTAACCAATAGTTTTCCAGCCGACCGACTTTCGAGGGCGTTTACCAATCTGGGGCGGATCATTAAAACGGAATATATCCTGCGGTATATCACGGACAAGCCGCTTCGCCGAACCGTTCAATTGCAACTCAATAAAGGGGAATATCGGCACAAGCTGCCACGATGGGTTTTCTTTGCCAACCAGGGTGAATTTACCACCGGTGATTACGAGGAAATCATGAATAAAGCCAGTTGCTTGAGCTTGGTGTCAAATGCGATCTTGTACTGGAATACGTCCAGAATTAGCGAGATTGTCGAGGACTTGAGAAACCAAGGGGAAATAGTGGACGACGAAACACTGGCTCATATCTCTCTATTGCCATACAAACATGTACTTCCGAACGGAACTTATTTTATTGAAGAAGAGTGAGTGTATATTCTTGATCAAACCTGGCACTTTTTCCAATTCCAAAGCAGCCGCTGGAAATGATGTCTACTGATCGGAAGCAGTCGGCCACTTGCAGTCACTCAGCACCTATTGACCAATGACAGCAAATTGGCTCATTTCCGCCAAAGATTTGGCTTGGCTTAAACATCTAGCCGGCCTTTAGCTTTTTTGATCGTCCTACTGAGTATGGGATGAATACAGATCAGCGTGGTTTTCAAACCGCTATAACCCAAAAACTCGTTAACGTTGCGAATATCGACGTTGGCTTGTAACCATTAATCGGCGAAGTTGTGGCGAAAGGTATGTGCCGACGCTCGATTGGCAATGCGGCATTTGTGCACTGCTAACTTAACCAATAATAAAAAATCCCCCTGACTTTGCCCGGGGGATATTTACTTGCAGTTTTGTAAAACCATGAATCAAGTTAGTCGCGTCACTGAACTTTTTCGACCGTTTCTAGTGGGCGTTATCATGATACCATTTCGGCATCATGACAATACTGTTTGGATTTAGGCCTTGATTTTTAAAAGTATCAATCGTCATTTTCACAGTCGATTTTTGCAAATCAATTACCGTAATAGAACCATCACTCATATTTGGTAAATTTAAAAGGTTATTTTGTACAAAGGCATATCTTTCATCAGGAGAAAAGACAACATGGTGCGAGCCCTCGGCAGTTGCAATCGATTTTTCAAGTACCGGTTTAGCTGGATTTTTAATATTAAAAATATTTAAATAACCTGGGCTTGCGGTAGTAATATACATTTTGTCAAGCTTATGGTTAAAGTAAATCTCTAAAGGGACTCCTTGTTTTAAAGGGTTAAAATCAAAAATTTGTGAAAAACTAAAGTTTTGACTCATGCTATTCCAAACGCCTGTCCACAAGGTATTGCCAAACATGGTATTGATATAAAGCCGTACTGGATTTGATTTAGGTAAAAATACCGCCTCAACAGGGGCTGAGCCTGAAGGTGATGCTTTTTCCGACATTTTATGTGTAGAGAGGATTTCACCACTACGAGCTTTAATGACCGTTACTGTTTCATCTGCATCGCTGAAATCAGTCGGGTGCACCGTGTTAGCAATTACAATTCGATTAATTTTATCGTTTATGCCTATACCGTGTGGATGACTAATAAATTTTTTGCTTGTCGCTGTTTTGGCTGCGGCAATGACTTTAATCTGTTTATCTGTTTGTGCATCACCCATAATGACATTGCTAGAACCCATACAGGTGACATACCACCTTTCTTTATCGTCTGAAAAGACCAAGTCTTCCGCTACCTGGCACTCAGGAACAGAAATGGCCTTAAGCTCATAAGGTTGTTTTGTCATATCTATTACTTGTAAGGGATTGCTGCCTAAGGAAGCAACATAAGCCTTGGTTACATCTTTATTATAAAAAATATGATGCACCACTAAATCTGTGGGCAATGGAATATCCGTTACAATTTTTCCGAAGTTCTCAGAGTTGAAATCAAGATCAATAATCGCTAATCCTTCTCGCTTTGGCGTTTGATCGGGTTTACTTTGATAATTAACTAACGCTAAAATTTCAGCTTGTGCCAGCATTGGAAACAATAAAATTAAAGCAATAAGCGATTTTTTTAACGTGTGAGTCTTTTTCATAAACATTTCTTTAGTGGAGTAGGGCAGGTTGGTTACACTTTTGTTTTCAATGGGGTAAAGGACGGTCTGCCATCTTTACGATTAATGATGTTTCAAAGTTAATAGGGTTGGCCAAGTTAAATAAATTGGGCGAACTTGCTTTAACCTTTTCATGAATTTTTTGAAATTGTTCGGCTGTCGCATCGCCTGTTATAAAAACAGTAAATTTTATTGTGTCGTAGCCGTTCTTGACAGAGGGGTCTATTCCCAGAAAACCTCGTAAATTAATATCTCCAGTTGTTTCTATGCGTAAAGTATCTATTTTAATTCCTTCAGCGGCACAAAGTGTCGCGTAGCCAACTATTATGCAGGCATTCAAAGCGGTTAATAGATAATCTTGCGGGTTGGCAAATTGATTGGTGCCTAAAAATTCAGTAGGCTCATCCACTTTAAGGTTGAAATTTCTTTTAACCGTTTCGCCACCCACTGAAAAAGCATTAATCTGTGTGTCAGAGCGAGTGCCGCCTTGCCAGGTGGTTGTTACGCCCCATGAGGTCATGCCTTGCTGCGGGTTGTTAGTAACTTGGTTTGTTATATTTTTTAGTGCGTCAACATCAATACCATTTAGCATAGATAAATCCTCATGAAAATAATCGTGTTTATAAATTAAGGGTGCTGAACAAATAATAATGACAGGCTAAAGAGTTGCTCTACAGAACAGTAATCTATGAAGCGATAAGCTCTTTAGTCTGCATAACTGAGTTAACAATCGTTTCTCCCATTTAAGTGGATCACTAAAATTTAATGCTCTGTTTAGAGATTACGATTAAGACGGTAAGAAGGGTTTCGCTAACGCTCTACCCAACCTACCTATGCAAGATACTCATAAACTGCAAATTAATTCCTTTTGTTTTGTTGAGATTTTTTGTCCTAGACAGGGATTAATCATTTTTCATCTGTCTACCAATAATGCGCATGGTGCCGATAAAAAAATGTAATGAACGACGCACATCCGGGTCGTTTAGCGAGCTGATTAATTGAAACAAACCGGGTGGCTTTTCTAATGCTTCGGTTTGTGCGTTCGCCATACGCACGGCGTTACCGGCTGTCCAACCCAAGGCTAGAATTTCCTCACCGACCTTAGTCGTTTTTTCCAGCGCCGCTTCATCAAGAAATTCGATATTGTCCGAGAGGAGCGACAATAAATCGATGATGTTGTTGAAGCGTCCGGCTTGTACTAAAGGCGCGGCTTTATCGATTAGATTCTTAATGCCATCGATGGTTGCCTGGTCATTAAGTACCGGAGCCGACATAAGTTTTTCTACATTTCTATTTAACTGTGTTTCTTCAGACATAAGTAATTCCTCTGTAATCAAACTATTCCACGCGCAACAGCCCAATAAATGCCGCGATTAAACGTTTTACGCATTAAACCACCGAGCTTGGTAGGTGGGACGACCTGGACATCGTTCTTGTAGTCGTACCACAGCGGCATGCCGGCTTCCAATCCCATTTGAGCGATGGCCTGTACTTTGCCATCATAGATAGCAGAGGTATAACCACGACGAATTTCCGAGGCGATATTTTCCACCACGACAGGCGATTGGTTATGACAAGTGCCACCGGCTTTACTAACCGGCAAATCAACGGTATCGCCCATCACATAGACATTATCGGCGCCGTACATTTTCAAGGTTTCAAAGTCGGTCGGTAGCCAGCCTTCATTATTTTGGGCTTGCGACTTGCCAGAATTTATAACTGCGTCAACCGCCCTGATAGGTGGCGTGGCCATTAAAATATCGAATTCTTGAGAATTACCTTCCTCCGAGTAAGCAATTTTTGCTTCGGGATCCACCCTATCTAACGTAAAGCCGCGTTGATATTTAATATTTTTACTATCGAAAATGGTAGGCAATACATCGCAGGTGGGTTTTTGTAAAAATAAACAATTACGCAATAATTGAGAGACGGTTGGATAGCTGTAAATAATCTCCACCCGGTCTCGTACGCCGCGTTTACGCAAATATTCATCAAGCATTAACGTGGTTTCGATAGGGGCAATGCCGCATTGATGAGGCACATTCGGGGTTTTAGGGAAATTAACCGTAATAAATATACGGCCCTCCTGGATGGTGCGTAATTTTTGCGCGAGTTGTTGCGCCGCTTTAGTTTGGTAAAAATGATCGCCTGCCTCTTTTAGGCCTTCAATGCGTTCCGGTGCCGGAATACAGCCGGTAGAAATAACCAGATACTCATAATCGTAACGCTTGCCGCTTTCGCAGAGGACACGATTTTGCTCAAATTCGAAACTTTCAACGCCATCGACATGAAAAATAATTTCCGGGCGTAATAACGAACGTTGCTTACGCACCAGTTCATGCGGATGAAAAGCATTGAAAGCCACATACATATTGGCCGGCTTGTAAATATGGTTAGGGGAATTTGAGAGCATCATGATCTCAATTTCGCCTTTTAGGATTTCCGGATAAAATTTAGCAACTAAATTATTGGCGGTCATCGTGCCGCCAATCCCACCGCCAACGACGATAATGCGTTTTGTCGAGTTAGTCATAATGACTCCTTCAATTGATTATTCAGTGAAGGGTCAACGTGTTAGGCGCATCAAGCATGAATATCTTGCGCCATGTACAAGAAGACCCGTTTTTTTAGTCAGTCGACGCGTTTGAGCGCACCGGAAGGGCATTGATTGATAACTTTAACGACTTCAGCGTCAGTCGCTTTTTCCGGTTCGATCAGGAATTGTCCGTCGACCACTTTGAAAACTTCAGGCAGTGATTTGACACAGTTGCCGGAATGAGAGCATGTTTGTTTATCCCATTGTATTTTCATGATGCTTAGCCTCTGTTATGTTCAGCTGTTGTTGGATTAATCATGGTTTTTACTTCGGCAATCGAGTTGGCCGGAAACTCACCGCGTTCTGCATGTGTTTTAATGCTTTGCTTATCGGGCGCGATGTAAATGCAATAGATTTTGTCGTCTGTCACATAACTTTCCAGCCACTGAATTTGCGGCCCCATGTCGTTCAGAATGCAGCAGGACTTTTGTGATATTTGTTGTAAGTCTGCCGTGGTTAATTGGCCTGCGTTAGGGATTTCCCGTTCAATAATATATTTAGGCATATGGTCTCCTATGCTGATATACGACCAGTCGTCTTTGATTGGTTGTTAAAAAAAACGATATAAGCCATCATGGCGATATCGTTTAAAAGTTTGTTAGTTAAACAGTCTTGTTAAATGATTAATGCTTAATTTTTTGGTGGAATTGTCACGGCTAATTCCGCCGCTTTCCAGGCTGCAATGCCGCCATTAATATTCCTAATATGTTTAAAGCCCATTTGTTGCATCACAGCCGCCGCCATGGCAGAACGCCCCGAACTGGCACAAAGTAGTAGCCATTTTTTATCACGATCCATCAATTCTTCACGACGACCCGCATATTGACGGTCTGCCGCCGCTTCCAGTATTCCACGTGGAATATTTAACGCACCCTCAATTGTGCCTGACATAAATTCGGCAGGTTCTCGTACATCCAGTACCTGATAGCCTTCATCCAACAGCGGTTTAACATTTAATACCTCTATTTCGTGTATTTGTGATTTTGCTTGTTTAACAAAGTCCATTAAGGTTTTTTCTTCGCTCATATCAAATTCCCATGGTTAATAGTTGACCGGTCGTTTTACTGTTGGGCAAAAAATGACCTAGACAACCGGCGGTTGTGTCGACTTGCCTTGTTCCTAATCTATAATCGACTAGGCACAAAATAATCATTCAATAAGGTATCGTAAAATTCTTGTAAAGGCTGCACGGACTGTTCAATTTTCATCCGTAACAACGCGCCTTGCCAGTTATTTACCAACAAGTTAGCCATAATTTCGGCACTTCTATCATTACGTACCGTGCCTTCTTTTTGGGCTTGCAGCAATGCCTTATATTGCAGCGCTTTATAGCGTTCAACCGCTGACTTTAGGGCTTGGTTGCATAACTCACTGGTATCGCCGATTTCACCCATCAAGTTACCCAACAAGCATCCGCCTTTGTAACCGTTCTTTTCCACTGCAACAATAAGCTCTGCATAGTAGTTTTTTAATGCAGTGAGCGGGTCAACTTGTGAGTGTTGTAGATGCCTCGTTAATAGCTGTATAAAGGGTTCGATATAGTGGTTGATGCTTTCAGCAGCAAACTCTTCTTTGCTACCGAAGTAGCTATAAAATGAACCTTTTGGTACCTGTACGGCATTGACAATTTCGTTAATACCGGTTGCATGATAGCCCTGGTTCATCAGCAGATAAACACCCTGATCTAGTAATTTTGTGCGTTTGGATAGCTTGCTGTTCATAATGTGTAGGAAATATACGACCGGTCGTCTATTTTGTCAATAAATTTTTGCCTATAAGGGGTAGTCGCGGAGGAAATTCAGTGCTGATTAATGGTAAATAAAGAATGCTGTTTTTCACCTTATTGCGCATGGCTTCGACATTGTTGCGCAAACTGCGCTCCTTCCGCTTAACTTGGCGTTGAATGTCAGCTCATTGGCTGCCTTCCGACATTAAGCGCAAACCTTCGAACGTCAACTAGGGGTCGTGACCTGATGGCCAGTCTGTTCGAAATGAATCATTGTCAGTGGCCGCTTTAGAGAAATTTTGCATAGTCTGATTTTGTTGAAACCGTAAGTTTCTGTTCAAATGCTCCCGCTAGTCCACACTGCCTTATTCTGACACTTCCAGACGGGCTATCCTGACATCAGGTTAGGGTATGCCTTATCTGGACAAGGCAGCACCGGCCGCGGATGCCTTACTCCGTCGCTCACCTCGCTGTACCGCCTGGTGATGTGGTCGACGGCGAGCTCGGCTCCGGACGGCCGCGCCCGGCTGCCGACCTACCTCGATGGCGGCTGCTGCCACATCCACTGGTTGTGGTGCATCATGTGGTCCATCATCATCTGCTGCATGCCGGTGTACTGGTCCATCATGTACTGGCGCTGCTGTTGCTGTTCCGGGGTGAGCTTGGAGTAGTAGCCGCCCATCTGCCCCCAACCCATCATCGGCCCCATCATCATCCCCCGCCCCATTCCCGGCCCGCCCATGCAGCAGCCCATTCCGCCGCCGGGCCCCCACATGCCGTGCATCATCTGCATGTTGCTCTGCATCGTGGCCCAGTGATCCTGGAGCAGTTTCTGCCGCTCCTGGGGATCCTGCGTCTGGCGGATCTTGTCCATCTGCTCCTGCATCTTCTTCATGTTCTCCTGCGCCTGCGCCATCTGCTTGTCGAACTCCTGCACGTTGGGGGCCGTCGGCGCCGCCTGGTTAGCCGGCGACGGCTGGGCGAGAGCGGGCGTGCTCGAGAGCAAAACAGCGGACAAGGCGACCAACACGGTTTTCTTCATGATTGACGCTCCTACACGGTTGATGAAATGACAAAGGTGTTCTCCTGCGTTTCAGGTCTTCGCCTTCCTGCGAGAACTTCTCCGTTGGGGTCGCGCACTCCTTGTATAGTCTTTCCAAGACAATGCAGCGCACTCGGTCGATACCCTTTCGCCGATTAAGGTCATTTGCGCAGCAGCCGCAGGCCGTTCGCCACGACCATCAGGCTTGCGCCCATGTCGGCGAACACCGCCATCCACATGGTGGCGTGCCCCGTGAAGGTGAGCACGAGAAACACCGCCTTGATGCCCAGGGCCAACACAATGTTCTGCGTCAGCACCTGCGCGGTCGCACGCGACAGGCGGACGAAGGTTGGAATCTTGCGCAGGTCATCGTCCATCAGCGCCACGTCAGCCGTCTCGATGGCGGTATCGGTGCCGGCGGCCCCCATCGCAAAGCCGATATCCGCACGCGCCAGCGCGGGGGCATCGTTGATGCCGTCGCCGACCATGCCGGCCTTACCGCGTCGCGTCAGTTGCTCAACCTCGCGTTCTTTGTCTTCCGGCAGCAGGTTGCCGTGCACGCGGTCGATACCGGCCTGAGCCGCAATCGCTTGCGCGGTGTGCGGGTTGTCGCCGGTCAGCATCATCGTCTTGATGCCGAGCGCGTGCAGATCGGCGATGGCATGCCGGCTGCTGTCCTTGATCGTATCGGCCACCGCGATGACAGCCCGCACGCCATCGGGACCCACCAGCGCCACCACGGTCTTCCCCTCGGACTCCAGGGCTGCGATGCGTTGCTCCAACTGCGGTGTGCCGCAACCCAGCTCGCCGAGCATCCGATGATTGCCCAGGTGATAGATCGCGCCGTCGATGCTGCCTCGCACGCCGCGCCCCGGCAGCGCCGAGAACTCGGCAACTTCGCGCAAGGCCACGCAGTCCGCGCTTGCGGCCTGGGCGACGGCCTTGGACACGGGATGGTCGGAGCGGGCCGCCAGGCTCGCCGCGAGGCGGCGGCTGTCGTCGGGTGACGTCTTCCCCAACGCGACAAAGTCGGTTTGCGCGGGCTTCCCGTGCGTGACCGTTCCGGTCTTGTCCAGGGCGAGCCATTGCAGCTTGCGGCCTTCCTCCAGATAGACGCCGCCCTTGATGAGGATGCCATGCCGCGTGGCCGCAGCGAGGCCGCTGACGATGCTGACGGGCGTGGAGATCACCAGCGCGCACGGACACGCGATGACCAGAAGAACGAGCGCGCGGTAAATCCAGTCGAGCCATGCTGCGCCCACGACCAGGGGCGGCAGCAGCGCCACCGCAATGGCCACGCCGAACACGATGGGCGTGTACCAGCGCGCGAACTGATCGACAAAGCGCTGGGTCGGGGCGCGGCTGCCTTGCGCGGCCTCGACCGCATGAATGATGCGGGCCAGGGTGGAGTTGCTGGCCAAGGCCGTGACCCGGTATTCGAAGGAGCCGGACTCGTTGATCGTACCGGCGAATACCGGATCGCCCGGCGCTTTCTCGACCGGCAGGCTCTCGCCGGTGATGGGAGCCTGGTTGACCGTCGAGCGTCCATCCAGCACCTCGCCGTCGAGGGCGATGCGTTCGCCCGGCTTGATCCGCACTCGGCTGCCGATGGCGACCTGCTGGGCATCCAGCTCGCGCCAAGCGCCGTCCGGCTGCTGCACGGTGGCCTGTTCCGGGGCGAGATCGAGCAGGCCGCGAATGGCGTTGCGGGCTCGATCCAGCGACTTGGCCTCGATCACCTCCGCCAGCGCGAACAGCACCATGACCATCGCTGCCTCCGGCCAGTGGCCGATCAGCATCGCGCCGGTGACCGCAAACGACATCAGGGCGTTCATGTTGAGGTTGCGGTTCTTCAGCGCGATCCAGCCCTTCTTGTAGGTGGGCAGGCCCCCGGTGAAGATGGCAGCGAGCGCCAAGACCATCACTGACCAGTGGTTGCCGCCGTGGAGCCAATACAGCACCTCGGCAGCCAGCGCGGCCCCCCCGGAGATCGCAAGAGGCCACCACTTCGTGGCGGCCGGGGCGGGCGCGCCGAGCGTCTCGGCCGCTTCGATCACTTGCGCCTCAAACTCCAGCGCCTTCAATGCGCCCAACACTTTGGGCAGGGCGTCACGCGTGTGGCGAACGC